>NZ_RCWL01000003.1 GCF_003991195.1 Gynurincola endophyticus
ATTAAACCAATTGGTTTAATTACAGAGTCATTTATAGTAAAACAGGTTTATTTTTTGACATATACAGGTACTTATACACTGTTATCAAACTAATTTTAAACCAGCAAATGAATATCGTTTACACTAAAATTGCCATTCCGGCAGGGCTAAAATATCCTGTAAATCCTGTATAATTTGGTTAGCAAATACTCTACTTGGAGGAGCAAAGACCGGGTTTCAATTGCTTGAAACCCGGTTTTGTTTTGTGTTATTGATAGAAAAAACTGAATAGCTGCCCTATTTTTGTCAGTAACAGCCTACCCGGAAATATCCATACTCGCTATAAGTTATAAGAATGGCTCACAAATTTTCGATTCTATGATCTGGAAAACAAAATCAACGGCTCTATCATTCCACAATCGGTCTGCCGTCATGCAGTAAGATATAAAGATCTGTAGTTACAGCTTTGCATTAGCCGCTGACTACCCCAGGTAAAAACAGGCTTTTTAAAATTTTTTCACCAATAGTATCTCGATCAGACGGGAATGCCTGCCATTTCATTTTCAGAGAATAATCTTACATTTTAAACCTATAAGATTAAATAGCAGGTAAATAATTAACCAATTAGTTTAACTATCTAATGAAGGAAAACAGGTTTATTCTGAAACACATAGATGTACTATTAGTACCACTATTCAACCTATTTTAAACCTCCTTGATTTAAATTTACCACTCCGTCAAACCGGAAACAGGCTGTACGTCTTCAATAATCTGATGAACAAATACACTACCCAAAGGAGCGAAAACCGACTTTAAACAGCACTTTTAGCCTTCGCTAATCCATCAATATTTTAATTAAAATGTCCGGTTTTTTGACAAAAAACCGGACAAAACATATAATTTATCAATACCAAAGAAGCATGTTTGATATTGGGAATCACCCTGATGAGATTCACAAATCACGAATCATACATTATGAATCGTTACCAAAATTCACAACTTCGTTTTCTTCTCTATTTAAGAAACAGAATACTCTACTAATCATTCGCCCGGCGATGCCGGTTAGTGAAATCAGGATTTCTGCTGACCGTAATATCTTTAATGATTTTGTTAGCATAATAATTTTTTACGGTAGTATTGAGTAGGCCGTTGTTATTCATCTGCAATGACATAGTCTCTGATTTTTGTAAGGTAGACTCCCAGCTGATCGTTATGTAATAAGCATTCGAAGAAGCCGCTCCGTGATCGCCATAATAAAACTTTGTATATGGCTCAATCGTTTTATTATTATGCGCTATGCCTCCAAAAATAGATTTCGGCTGTATCTGAAGATCTGATAAAAGCTTTGACAAAGGTTGCCCGATATATAAGTTCTTTTTCGCTACCACTTCTGTTTGCAGGTAACTTAATGTATCAGTCACCTGAGCAGAAACCTGAAAAGCAAAAAAGCAGACAACTATCAGAAATATTACTTTTTTCATGAGTATTTTTTTATTTTTTACATCCTGCTCTATGGAAGAGTATTCTGGCAGAATGCAGCATTAAAATGTTTATTTTCCTGATGATGCTTACAAGTTACAGATTCTTGTTTTAACTAACTGAATAGGTGAAGACGCCGTATTTGATACGTTATTGACATACACTCCTTCAAAAATACCGTTGGCATTTTGTTTAGACAAAGTGAGCCCGGTATCAAACTCTTTTAAAATAAAAGCCAGTGTCATTTCCATCGCTTCATCGGGAGAGCGCCCCAGGTTAACAAGGTCGTTAAATGCCAGTTGAGCATCCACACCGATGATGCTGTTAGCATTCCAGTCATTCGTTACAGGATCAAAAAAACTACTTTTAGGGAAATCCCGCAAAAACAGCGACAAGGCAATCGGATCAATAATAGACAATGCATAGGTACTGCCGCCGGCGCCGATCACAAAAAAGTGCTGAAAGTTTTCATTGAGCGCATTGGCCTCTGCAATCGTATAAACATCACCGGCAGAAAATACATCATATATTAAAGACGGGTGTGTATGGAAGCCGCCCATGACAGTCATATTCTGATCCAGAACCTGTATACTCACCGAAGTACCGGTTGCAGCACCAACTCTTAAAGGAGTAGTGGCATACTGTCCGGATGCATCTTTTCCGAATGAAAATGACTTTTCAACATTATCGGTAGGGAGGGTATGTGTCATAGCAGCAATCATTCCCCCAACAGCAGTTTGCGACATTATCTGCATCACTTTGCCATAAGCTTCTGCTGCATCAGCACAAGGAACAGTTCCCTCTTCCTCAGCCTCACCACCTCCTACCGGTGGTGGCGGATCATCGGGATCTTCTACCGGCACTTCTACTTCGGAACAGGGAAGTATATAGTCGGTTCCGGGTGGAGGCGGTTCTGTAGGCACCGTATAGTTTGGATCGGGATTACAATTGAGCGGAGGATAATCATCTCCTGAAGTTCCACCACCACCATGACCATTACCTCCCGGCTGATCACCAGGTGTACCGCCACTTCCTCCTCCCGGTGGATTTACCGGAGGGTCATCGTCTATCGGACAGCTAATCTCCGTTTCATACGCCAAAGTAGCTGTGTAACCCGGAGTAGGTGGCTGGCTCGTACACGTACATACAGGATCGCCGTACGCGTGCCCCATACAACCACACTTCAATCCTGCCACATATTGAAATACATAAGTAGTTACCACCAAACATACATCATCATCACCGCCTCCACCTCCGGGAGTTGGAGTGTCTTCCGGTTCGTCGCCGGTCCGCAGCATACTTCCGGTTGAAGGAGCGCGGCGTTGATTATTGTTTACGATCACTCCATCTTCAAAACGAAGTACGCGTTTTACCTGGCCCTCAAAACTTTTTACAATAATATCACCATCATACTTTCTGGCAGTTTGTGATTGCAGCCATTTCAAAGAAGGTATTAGCAGTACTCTTTCCGTGATTACATTATCCAGGCTATCTTTATACATCATCAGATAATTCAGAAAACCATAACCCACCATTTTATTACTATCCACTTTTATATAGGTATCCGGTTGATAAAGTGGCGTGAGCACTGCCTGACTGCCGGATTCAATCATCCTGTATTGAAAAACATCCCACATAGGGCTGGGGTCAATCTCAATTGTAGCAACCCCCGAATCTGCCCTTCTCAATACATGCTTATCCTGGCGATTACTTTTTTTAACGGCAGCAATTTTCTTATAATGTGCCATGGCTTCCTCCACCGTTAAATTGCGGGATAAAACTTTATCAACTGAAATCTGATCAAACTTTTTACAACTGAAAGGAACGAAAAGGAAGGTGCACACTAAAAAAATCAACCATCTGGTAGCGACTTTGGCTTTCCTCATAAACAGCGGGTTTAATGTTTTGATTATTTAAAGTAGAAGGTTTTCGATAAAGTACAGAAGGGATATACGATAGGCTTATTCTGATTACATATTTTCGGATCGTCACCGAACAATATTGTTTCCTTTAGGGCAGGTGATTAAATGTGGTATTAGCTGACAGGGAGTTTCGGAAGTAGAGCACTATAGCTTACTTCAATGATAAAATAAGTACTTTTCGGGTAAATTTATAACAAAAAATGAGGCATAAAACACTAAAAGCAAACTTAAAGTTCTTTTTACCTTATTATTTAATAATATATTGTTCCTGCTAACATTTACCGATCAGGCATTAATTTGTTTAATTTAATTACTTCAACACTTCAGAATAATAAAGTAAATTATATTTCGGGTAGCTTATCATACGTATACATTCTATGCTTCTAATTCAAAGAAGGCTTTTTTAATTTTAAAGATGATTTTATAGTATAATCTGCATGAACAACAGTCACGTTATTGTAATTTAATAACATGCAGTAAAAAAATTAATGACCGATCTCCTTATTATTTCTTCATTCGACAACTTACTTCCTCATATCGTAAGTCAAACACTGATCTCTAAAATAGTTTTGCTGTTGAATAACCTCCCTTCATCCATATGAGTTTTTAGTTAATCCAATTCTTATTGCTGTTCTGTGTATTTATACATAGTGCAAACCAAGTCGCCTGCCATTTTGGTAACCAGAAATAAATGAAATGATTACTAAGTTTTTTGCTATTCTTCTTTGTACAACTCTTGTGCAAAGCGGCCTTTACTTACATGCAATGCCTGCAGGTACAACTGTTGCGGAACAGATTGTACTAACAGGAAAAGTACTTGACGCAAACGATTCTTCATTACTTGCCGGTGCAAAAATCACCATTAAAGAGCTGGGGCTGGAAACACTCTCCGATGAACAGGGTCGCTTTATGTTCACAGCAGTTCCGAATATTCGCATAACCATATCTGTTGAACACGGACAATATCTTGCTTCTGAAATAATCGTGAACACATCCTCAACGCCGATAAATATTTACTTAAAACGTAATTCTGTTTCGCTACAGGAAGTTGTTGTTATTGGTGTTGAAAACAACAAAGACGGCGTTACTTCTACAAAAATCAACCGCAAAGCAATCGAGCACCTGCAGGCCACCAGCTTACAGGAAGTATTGCAGCTTGTTCCGGGAGCGGTGGTAAGTAATCCGAGTTTTTCAAATGTTACCAGAGCTTCTATCCGTCAGTATGATAGTGACAATCTCGGTTCGTTGGGTACCGCTATTGTAATCAACGGAGCTGCTCTTTCAAACAATGCTAACCTGCAGGCAATTAACACGGCAACGTCAGGGGGCAGTGCGTCATTTTCCACCTCCAGCGGATCGGGTATTGACCTGAGAACAATTACTGCCGATAATATTGAATCCGTTGAAGTGATCAGAGGTATTCCGTCTGTTGAATATGGAGACCTCTTGTCAGGGGCAGTGATTGTTAAAACCAAAGCGCGCAAGGAACCATTTCAAGTGAAAGCGAGGTTCAATCCCGCCCTTACACAATTCTGGGCCGGTAAGGGAATAGAACTGAAGCAAAATAAAGGCGCTTTATTTGTTGATCTTGATTATACCGAGAGTTTAGATAGTGAAACCAATAAATACAGAAATTATAAAAGACTTACCGGATCGGCACAATACAGCCGTACGATCGGAGCGAGAAAAATCTGGTTTACCAATACCACGCTGGCTTTAGGATATTCCCGTGATAAGTATGAAATGGATCCTGATTACATTGTAGATTCTGCTTCTAACTTCGCGCGCGATTTGTCTATAAGATTATCTACCAACGGTTCAATTAATTTCAATAAAAAATTTTCCAGAAAGTTAGACTATGTTTTAAGTGCAAATTATATTGACCAGCAAGGTTATCAGCAGCAGCAATACACAGCAGATATCACCGCAGAATCTTATGCTACTTATAATACGGTGCTGGAAGTTCCTTATCTGCGCTCTACTTATCTGAGCAGAATGTGGGTGAATGGTAAACCGCTTAACTTAAACGGCAGGATTTCGAACAGTTTCTATTTTCTTACCGGCAGCTTTAATCATTCGGTGCTGACTGGTGTAGAATATAAGATGGACGCCAACTATGGTTCGGGAAAAACCTTCTCGCGTCCTCCGCGCAATACTTCGGGAGCAGCATTCCGTGAAAGAGCTTATAATCAGATACCGGCTTTACATCAGGCAGCTATTTACCTGCAGGATAAAATAACTAAAAATATCGGAGATGCCAGATGGCAACTCACTGCCGGGCTTCGTTATGATATTGTTCAGCCTTTTGAATCAGCGTATCATCTCTCGGCATTGTCGCCCAGGATAACTTCTACTTATACGCTACCACAAGGTATTACTTTTCGTGCCGCCTATGGTATTACGTCTAAAGCACCTACTTTACTTTATTTATATCCGGAGAATGCCTATTATGATTTTTATAGCCTGAATCATTACACCACTAACCCGAACGAGCGTTTAGCGCTGATCGCCACGCGGGTATATAACTCACAAAACCGTCAACTGCAATTAACTAAAAACACCAAGTTGGAAGCAGGGGTAGACATTGAATTAAAAATGATTAATCCGACGGCCCGATTATCATTAACCACCTATAAAGAACATACTAATAATGGCTACAGCATGTCTACTACGCTGGAGTCTGTTCAGTTTTCACGTTATCCTGTTTACACAGTTGCAGAAAGACCGGTTGACCAAAAACCGGCTCTCAGTAATGTGGTGGAAACGAATACCCGGTTTGTATCCTATTTTATTCCGACAAACAATATCAACCGAATCAACAAAGGAGTAGAATTTGACCTGGATTTGGGCCGGTTTAATTCAATCAATACTTCCTTTAACATTAGCGGAGCTTATACGTTGACAAAATCAACTTCTAACAACCATTACATTTTTCAACAAAACCTGGCAGACAGGGCTACTACCAGAATCGGTGTATTTGCAGCAGGCCGCGGCGCTGTCAGTGACCGGTTTATTACCACCGTCAGAGCAATACATAATATTCCGCAATTAGGGTTTGTGGTGACACTGGTAGCACAAACAATCTGGAAAGATGCGCATGAATATGTGGGCTATAATGCTTATCCGATCGGCTACATACCTTTTGATAAAGAAGGAAACAATCCGGTACTCAATTATCTGACACCTAAAGAAATTGCCGAAATCGACCCGGTAAGGGATGCTGACATTTATTTAAATATTAACGACGCCATTTTTCTTAAAGAAAGCTGGAAGCCGCTTTGGTTATTCAATCTGAAACTGACTAAAGAATTTAAGAACGGATTGAACTTTTCATTTTTCGCCAACAATGTAATCAACAACAGGCCATTACAAACCAGTACGAGATATCCTACTATATATACTAAAAGAAACATACCAATATTCTTTGGATCTGAAATTTCTATAAAGCTGTAACTATTTAAAATGAAAAAAATGAGAATTAGTGCTTTTCTATTGTTTTTATGCGGAACCATCGCAGTTACATCTTGTCAAAAGAACAATGATGTAGACAATGGTGTAAATTATGCCGTAACAGTAAACTATCCTGCAACATATAATGCCGTAGCGGCTGCGGAAGTAACGGTGGTATTAAAAAACTTAACGACCAATCAGCAAACTGCATTAGTAACAAATGCAGCAGGAACTGCCAATTTTGAAGGTCTGACACCCGGTAATTATTCGATTACGGTTTCTAAAGAATTATCAACAACAGCGGCAGAGGCACTTACAGGTGTTGCGCAGGAAGTATTCCTGAATGCTACAGAACCGCAGGTACAAATTATTGCCGAAGGCAGTAAAACCATTACGCTGACCGGCAGTGCAATCGGCGGATGGGTAATTAAAGAGTTTTACTATTCAGGAGCACCAAACTCCTTCTATTTTTATGATGCATTCATAGAGATATATAATAACTCTACCGATACATTATATGCAGACGGATTATTGATTGGTAATACAAAAGCATCCTCTTCTTCTACTACAGCAGTATATGGTTTTATTGCGGAGGGCCGTGATGACGTTTATCTCGCAACAATCCTGAGAATTCCGGGTAGCGGTAAAGAACACCCTGTAGCTCCGGGTAAATCAATCGTGATTGCAACAGATGCGATCAATCATAAAGATGATCCGAATGGCAATGCGAACTCTCCTGTAAACCTGGGTCAGGGTATTGCAGATTTTGAAGTATTCTTTTATGTAAATCCGAACACTCCAGACACTGACAATCCTGATGTTCCGAATGTTGACATTTTACATTCTTATTCAACTACCTTATTCGATTACCTGCCAGGTGTTTTCGGTAGCGGATTAGTCATCTTCGAACATAGCGATGCTGCATCTTTACCAAAATTCACAGAACCAAATACCACTTCAAGCTCACTCTATGCACAGGTGCCAAAAGCTTCTATTATTGATGGAGTAGATGCAGTGGCGAACAGCAATATCCGTACAGAGCAAAAAAGACTTCCGATTGGCATTGATGCAGGTATGAACACTGTAGGTTCTACGTATACCGGAACTTCTCTGCGCAGAAAAGTAAAACAGGAAATCAACGGTCGTAAAATATTACAGGATACCAATAACTCTTCGAACGACTTTGAAGTAGCTAACACACCAACTCCTAAAGGTTGGTAATAACTCAAGGATATAAAATGAAGACTCTTTTTTATCTGGTTGTTCTTCTTTTGCCGGCTGGTGCTTTCGCCCAGCCGGCAGCGGAATGGCAAAAAGCACAGTGGCGGCAAAACACTGTGCTTTTTGACAACCCCGTTTTTTTGGCAGATAACGATAGTATAAACATCGGTAATGCTTCTTTGCAATATTTCTCCGGAAACAATAAATTCAGAGATGCCTATATGCCTGAAAAATCACAAGGCTTTAAAGTACAATCTGAAAAATTTCTTTCTTTCAATAATTGGGTGATTTATGGAAATTTTCATTTTTCAAAATTTGAAGATTTTCAAACGCGCATGACTTCAATGAATAATCCCTATAGTGACAATCCTTACCAGGTTGCAGATTCTTCCTATGGAGACTGGAGGAAACAACACTATTTGCTACAGGCAAAAATCGTATCGCCAAAAATCAACCGCTATACGCGTGCCGGAATAGGACTCACTTATGAAGTATTAAACGGAGCAAGACAAAAAGATCCGCGCCCGCTAGACAAGACAATCAACATTGAACTCACTCCTTCTCTGATGTTTGACCTGCACAATCATTGGAAACTTGGTATAAACGGATACTACAACAGAAAGAGAGAAGATCTTTCCATTTCTCTGGAAAATCACTTAAGAAATAAAGAGATATTCAAACTGAGTGGTATGGGTGAGTATTTGTACAACGGACCAATTATTCTGGGATCCTTGTCCAGAGCTTATGAAGGCAATATCTATGGCGGAGGAATTAGTGTAGGATATGATTTTAATCAAAACAAAAGGCTACGCTCTATCATTTCTTTCAAGCAGAATACTGAAAATGTTACCGATGGAACTTCTACTCCTTTTAATGGCGGAAAACATCAATACAATGATATAGAGGCGCAATTGGTTTATAGCTCCGTTTCCACATCGAAAGAACACCAGTTATCTGTATATCTGCTTAACAGAAACATCTCCAATACAGAATATGTTCAGGTTTATAACACCACTACTCAATCTTATATCGTCATTCATCAGTCTGAAATGAATTCAAAAATACGTACCGAAACAAATATCCGGTATCAGCTTTTGTTGACCGGAAAAGAAAAACGAGTCAACTGGATTTTGGGAGCGGGAACGAATCTGAGAAGTTCGGAAGAATTATATCCGAGCACCAACGGGCTGGAACAACTCACTACTTTACAAGTTTCGCTTGAGTCTGGTAAATGGATTCATTTTCCTAAAAGTCAACTGTTGATAAAATATAATGGCAGTTATCAGACCGCATTAAGCAGTCAACTGAGATATATTCATAAATCTTTTTCAAACAACTTTGCCGCCTATCAGATCACTTATCCAAACTTCTATTTTAACAGTATAGATCAATTATCCAACAGGCTCGATGTACAATATAGTTTTTCAGTTCCTAAGGTATTATCACAACTTTATGTAAAAGGGTCTTATACGCACTTCTCAAACACAAGGGATAATACTTATTACAAAGCAGGTTTAGCTAATCAATTTTATTCAATCTCAATCGGAGTATTTAATTAATAATGATACAGAAGATTTATATATTATTGGCTATTTTTTTATATTCCAATGCTTACGCTCAATCAGTAAAGTCGTCTTTTGCAATTGTAATTGACAATGAGCACTATCAGCAGTTGTCTAAAGAAATCAGCGCCTATCGGTCAATACTCCTGGAAGAAGGGCTGAATGTTCATCTGGTTATAGAACAAGATCCGCAGCCTGAAAACATACGACAATATTTACATAAGTTGTACACTGATAGTTTTCTTGAAGGAGCTGTTTTTATCGGTAATATTCCTGTACCGATGATCAGAGATGCGCAACATCTGACTTCTACTTTTAAAATGCCACAACAGATGGACTGGATAGAGTCATCTGTACCATCTGACAGGTTTTACGATGACTTCGATTTGAAATTTGAGTTCATCAAAAAAGACGAAGAAAACAAACTTCTTTATTACTATAAACTACTTCCCGAAAGTGATCATGCTATCAGCATGGATATTTATTCAGGTAGAATAAAAGCACCCGCAACGTCAATAGATGAAAGTGTTGCTTACATCAGAAAGTACTTGAATAAGCTGGTGAGTGAAAGGCAAAAAAACAATCCGCTCAGTCACGTTCTGGCATTCACAGGTGAAGGATATAATTCGAATGCATTAAACAGCTGGGGAAGTCTGGTAACCGGTTACAGAACTCAGTTTGCAGATCTGTATCAGCAGCCCAACCATATCCGTTTCATGAATTTTCGTAATAAAGAGAATATTAAACCGGTATTAATGAGCGCGCTGAAAAACCATGAACTGGATTTTGCCTATTTAAACGGGCATGGCTTACCGGATGAACAAATACTAAGTGGACATCCTGAAGTCTCCAATCCGCAGGCTTCTATGGAGAATGTATCTCGTTATGTAAGGCAAAAAATACGCGAAACTGATGAGGCGCAGCAAAGCGAAAGAAAAAATCAATTTCAAAGAATACTGGGCTTAAATGATAAATGGTTCGGTAACATTTTTGATACAACTGCCATTGCTGCCGACTCTCTTTACCATGCTCAAAAAGTTATTTCGATTGCAGACCTGCGTTCTGCCGAAATAAATGCCAGACTCGTATATCTTGACGCCTGTTTAACCGGTTCGTTTCAGCTAAATGATTACCTAGCCGCACATTATCCATTTGGAAATGGCCAAAACATAGCAGCAATAGCAAATAGTGTTGGTGTATTACAAGATCTTTGGGCTAATCAGCTCATCGGTTTATTGCAATTCGGTACCAGAGTTGGCAATATTCTTAAACACACGGCTTATCTGGAAACGCATATTTTCGGAGATCCTACCTTCTTCTTCAATTATAAAGAAGATGTAACTGTGTGGAATAATCACATTACACATAATAAAAATATTCAGCACTGGAAGAAGCAACTAAGTACTCCACATCCCGATATACAGGCACTGGCCTTAACAAAAATCAGTCAGTTAGATAAGAAGGAAAAAGCAACAGCACTCCTCAGAAATTATTTCTACAACAGTTCTCTGGAAACAGTACGGACAACCTGTTTTCTTTTGCTAAAAAAAATACAACCTGCCGATTGGTATAAGATTGTCATTGATGCTTCGCAAGATAATTTTGAATACCTGCGCCGGATTGCCATTACAGAAATGGGAGAAATAGGCCACCCTTCATTTATTCAACCAATGATAGAATTATACTTTCAGGACAGGCATACCAACAGAACTGTTTTCAATGTAGAGCGGGTTATGCTTTTCTTTGACAAAGAGTCTGTACTGACTGCTATTGACAGTGCAGCCGCCCATCAACCCATTTTCGATCGGATCGCAATTGAAGAACTTAAAGAGAAAGTGAGCAAGGAAAGTTTCTTTGACAAAGCTTACCTCGATTTAAACAAATCCCAAACGACGAACAGACAAGCCGGCTTCGCGATTACCATCATGCGTGCATATAGGTTTCACCAATATGTACCGGTAATAATTGAATTTATTCGATCGAGCTTAAAGAATGAAGAACAACTCATACCTGCGCTGGAGGCTCTGTCGTGGTTTAACAGATCTGTACAAAAAAAGGCGATAATCGAAGTTTGTCAGGAAGTTATAGATTCAAAACAAACTTCTGAAAAAGCAAGACAAGAGGCATTCAGAACAAAAAAAATCTTACAATATCAATAAAATATAGTTATCGTTTTATGTCAACAAGTTTAGCACGCGTAGCGTTTCGATCAAAAATGCTATTATTACTCGGAAGTATCATCTTCTCCGGAACTATAGCAAAAGCACAATCAATTATCAACCCATCAGTAAAAACATCTTCCAGTTTTGCGATCGTCATTGATAACAAAACTTATGAAGCCGTAGAAAAAGAAGTACTTGCTTATAAAAGCAGTATCGAAGCAGATGGATTAGGTACTTATATTATTTCGCATAACTGGAAAAATCCCGAAGAGATAAGAGAGGTGTTAAAAAAATTATATAAAGCACCTAAAAGTCCTTTGGAAGGAGTTGTATTCATTGGTAACATTCCGGTACCAATGATCAGAGAAGCACAATACCTTACCTCTACTTTTAAAATGGTGGAAACCATCAGATGGGATCGTTCATCAGTTCCATCTGACCGGTTTTATGACGACTTTGATCTTCAGTTTGAATTTCTGAAGCAGGATGAAGATTCAAGTCGTAAAAACCTGTTCTATTATAAGATAAAAGCGGAGAGTCCTCAGTATATTGAAATGGATATCTACTCTGCACGTATCAAACCTCCGGCAGAAAATCAGCAAAGCAGTATTGAGCAGATCAGAAATTATCTGCAAAAAGTGGTAGCTGTAAAAAAGGAAAGCAATCCATTAAACAATATGATTGTATCTACTGGTCACGGATACAACTCTAATTCAACCATTAGCTGGGCGGGAGAAGTAGCAGCAATTCGTACCACATTTCCTGCTCTATTTACCAAAGGTCATTCCATTAAATTTCTGAACTACCGGAATGCCGATTTCATGAAGAACAATTTACTGACTGAGTTAAGAAGAGAAAACCTGGATCTGGCTTTCATGACCGGACATGGAACTGCTACTTTACAACTACTCAATGGATATCCGGATGCATCTGCACCACAACCATCTATGGAAAATGTTGCTCGTTACATACGCTCAAAAATGAGAAATGCAAAAGAAGCCGGAAGAAATCTGGAAGAAGTTAAAGCAGGGTTTCAAAAATCATTGGGTTTGAACGATAAGTGGTTTGAAGATGCTTTCATTCAGGAGAAAATTGACGAGGACTCGATATTCAATGACAAACTGGATATGCAGACCTGGGACCTTCAGAATATCAACGCAAGAGTCGCCTACCTGAATTCCTGCCTCACAGGATCATTCCATCTCAATGATTATCTGGCAGGTTACTATCCATTCTCCAACGGTAAAAACGTTGCGGCATTTGCAAACTCGGTAGGTGTTTTACAAGATTTATGGAGCATTCAATTATTGGGAATATTACAACATGGTGTGCGTGTTGGTCATTTATTGAAAAAAACCGCTTATCTGGAAACACATATCATGGGTGATCCAACCTATCATTTTCAGGCACCACAGCAGAAATACTATAATAGTTTGATGGGTAGTCAAACGTCTTCAGCCAAAGAGTGGCAAAAGATTTTAAAAAATGGTGACGCCGATTTGCAATCTTATGCGCTTACTGAACTATTTAAAACACAACCGGAAGCTCAATTCACCAGTCAACTATACAATATCCTGACCGGGCACACGAACGAGTCGGTTAGAACACAAGCTTACTTTTTACTTCGCCGGTACGAAAATACCGATTTAAAGAAGCTGGTTACAGTAGCACTCAATGACAACTATGAATATATTCAAAGAAAAGCCGCTTATGATATTGCAGAGCAGGGCGATGATGAATTATTCAAAGAAACACTCACTCATTACATCAATAATCAGGAAATGAAGCGGGTGATTTACAAACTGGATTGGAGTATTCCGTTTTTTAATAACACTATTTCATTACCGGAAACTGACCGTTTATTAAAAAATGATCCGGACAACAAAGAGTTGCATGAAAAACTAACCAGAAAACTCACTTACGAAAAACAAAAGTTGTCAAAAATGGAAGACAACTTACGAAATGAAAAAGCAACTGACAAAGAACTGATTGCAGATTTAAGAACATTAAGAGCCTATAGATATCATCAATTAGTTCCAGCAGCATTGGCATTGGCCGGTAACACAAAGTCTGCTGAACAGGTTAGGGTAGCAGCATTAGAGGCACTCTCATGGTTTGGTTTTTCTTATCATAAGCAAGAAATTTTACAGTTATGTGAAAAACTTACAAGCGATGCTAACCCTGCGGTGGCAACTCAGGCATTAAAAACGATTCATGTGATTAAGGAAACAGGCAGACGTCCATTCTAAATCATCAACCATATTTTAAACATATCAACCATAAAAAATGAAAAGTATTTCGTTAACAATGATCAGTGTGTTTGTAGCAATGATTAGTTTTGCACAAAGCAAAGAAAATATTCTTCCTGCAGAAGTTCAGATTAAGGTAGCGGTACAGGCTGCTCCGCCAGAATTCAGAGAAGCAGCAACCGTACTCGGTTATAATGCAAAAGGAGAGCTGGTAACACTGCGCAAAGGAACAAACGACTATACCTGTCTGGCACCTGATTATAGAACACCCAGCTATTTTGCCGCTTATTGTTATCATAATTCATTAGAACCTTTCATGAAACGTGGCAGAGAATTAATAGCGGAGAACAAACGTAAAGAACGGGATGCCATCAGAGAAAAAGAAATTGCAGAAGGCAAACTCTCCATGCCAAAAACACCCACTGCACTTTTTGGATATTGGGGTTCTTTCAATAAGTTAAATAAAGAAACAGGCGAAATGAGTGATTTCAAAAGAAGATATGTAATTTATGTTCCTTTTGCTAAAGCTGCGGACCTGGGACTTTCTAACAAACCCAATAACCTGGGTCAACCCTGGCTGATGGATGAAGGAACATTTAAAGCACATATTATGATCACTCCTTCATTAGACCACCATTAAATGATAAAAACCCAATAACACATCCAAGTCCTGTTTTTAGACCAATAAGCATCCCGAAGGATGCTTATTTTTTTTAAATGACCTATTAAGATTCATTTTCTTTAAGAAAAAAACATTTTTTGATGACTATTGAACCAGTTGTACGATATAAACTAAAAACCAAACTATGTTTTTTCGAAGTATCTCCCGTTTTTCGGGGAATCTGTTGCTTATTCCTGTTACAGCGTTCTTACTCAACGCCTGTAAGAAAGATAAAGAAGATGTGCCGGAGCTGGGTACCTGTAAGTCAGTAACGTTAGGGCCGGGATTGAGCCAGGTGAATGCAACCCAATATTTGTATGAATCGTCTACCGGCGCAATTATTCGTATTGACAGGATCTCACCCGGAGGTTTAGTGATTAACATGAGTGATAAGAATTATCCATACTTATCTATTGAGTTCTGGGGAGGCTCCGATGATCACCAGACCCCCAGCCCTGCCAGTCACGAAAACCTGAACGGTAAACATATTAAAGATAAAGTAGGAACCAACCGTACGCTTATTTTTCCTGGTGGCACTAAAATGACAATAACAGCTACTGCACCCTGGCATTTTGGAGAAGTTACAGCTATCAGCGTTTATGATGGTGATATCGTTCATCATTTCAACATAAGCTGCTTTAAGCTTGAATATAGCACCGTGAATGGAACAATCGCAAAGCTATTGGAAGAAGCACAACCAGACGGAGAAACCAGCACCTATGAATTTACGGAAACAGGGCTCATCTATTACAATATTTATACAGAAGATACTCCCGGCAATAAAGTTGAAAAACGGGAAAACCTTGGAGGGCTGGAACGGGACCAACCTAACCTGATCAACGACTATTATGATGATCCCCGCATCGGACATACCTAACAATCCATACGCTTTATACTTCCGGGTAACATTTCATATATCATAAATTTATCACTATACATGTTTATTCGAAAATTATCAGACAGATGGCTTTTACCGGCGATATTTATTGCTCTAATACTTACTTCCTGCAAGAAATCAAAAGAAGATCAGGAAGAGGCTCCTCAATTTGGTACTTGCAAACAAGTTAATCCAGGCCCGGGATTAAGTCAGCTGAGCGAAAAAATATATCTCTATGAATCTGCTGGTGGAGCAACAATCCGTATTATCAGAAATGCACCTGAATCATTGACAATTTTGATGGGCGACAAATCCTATCCAAACTTCAATATTGAATTTTGGGGCGATGAAGCAGAAGGGCTCTTATCTCCGGCAAGTCATGAAAACCTGAACGGTAAACACATCAAAGACAGGTTTGCCAATAACCGTACGATGATATTTCGTGACGGTACAAAAATGACTTATGTATCACCAGCGCCATGGCATTTTGGAGGAATTACCGCTATTAGCATTTACGATGGAGATATTGTTCATCACTTCAACATGACCTGTTTCAAACTGGAGTACAGTACCATAAACGGCGTAGCCGCTAAACGCCTCGAAGAAGAGCAAGCGGATGGAGAAACCAGCACCTATGAGATTACAGCAACAGGACTTCTCTACTACAATATCTATACAGAAGATACTCCCGGAAACAAAGTTGAAAAAATAGAGCAACTGGGAGGCTTAGAAAGAGACAAACCCAACCAGATAAATGACTTTTTCGATGACCCGCGTCTGGGACATACTTAAAAGCCCCAAAAACAGCTGATAGAATAAAATCAAAACATACTATGTTTAATAGAAACCTTTCGCAACCATGGCTTTTGTTTGCAATGTTCGCTGTTCTCGTATCAACCTCCTGCAAAAAGTCGAAAGGAGAACAGGAAGAAGAAACGCCTGTATTAGGTAGTTGTAAGACAGTTTCTACCGGCCCCGGGCTCAGCAAATTGAGTGAACAGGTATACGTCTACGAATCTGTAGCAGGAGTAACGATCAGAATCGAAAGAAAATCCCCTGAGTCACTGATCATTAAACTGCGTGACAATGCTTATTCGAACTTCGAATTTGAATTCTGGGGAGATGGGGAACCGGGGCAATTATCTCCGGCCAGCCACGAAAACCTGAACGGTAAACATATCAAAGACAGGTTTGGTAAAAACCGGACAGTGATATTCCGTGACGGTACAAAAATGACCTATGCATCACCGGCTCCATGGTACTTTGGAGGCGTTACAGCTATTAGTATTTATGACGCTGATATTGTTCATCACTTTAACATGACCTGTTTCTCCTTAGAATATAGTACAGTAAATGGGTTAGCAGCAAAAAATCTCGAAGCAGAACAACCGGATGGAGAAACCAGCACTTATGATATTACAGAATCCGGGCTTCTCTTTTATAATATTTATACAGAGGAGACGCCGGGAAATAAAGTTGAAAAGATAGAGAAATTGGGAAGTTTAGAGAATGCTAATCCCAATCTCGTGAACGATTTTTTTAACGATCCGAGGTTAAGTTATACTTAACAACATATTCTCTAATACACTTTATGAGGGAATCGGATATTTTCTGGCACGATTCACCTCCAGTCGATAAAAGCTGCGTCATTGAATTTTTCTTTATCTGAAAAAATGTAATCGATTGTATATCTAACGATTAAACAATGCTGTAACCCAACAGCAGTTATTTATATGGTATTTATCAACTCAGAAAATACCCGAATTAATAATTTGGTAAAGATTCTGTAAACAATAAATCATACGGCACTTCTACTTTTATGTCCATGAAAGGTCATAAAAGAAACGTAGATATTCTTGTTCTTTCAGATATTCACCTCGGTACCTACGGATGTCGTGCAAAAGAACTACTCCAGTATTTAAAAAGCGTTAACCCCAAACAAATTGTTCTGAACGGAGATATTATTGATATCTGGCAATTCAGTAAACGATACTGGCCTAAAAGCCACATGAAGGTGGTAAAACATTTAATGGGTTGGGCGAGCAAAGGGAAAAAAGTTTATTACATCACGGGTAATCACGACGAAATGTTGAGGAAGTTTGCCGGATTAAAAATGGGTTCGCTTCAAATTGTTAACAAACTTGTACTAGACTTACCGGATAATAAAAAAGCATGGATTTTTCACGGAGACGTTTTTGATGTAACCATGCAGCATTCCAAATGGTTGGCAAAGCTGGGTGCGATCGGTTATGATAGTCTGATTTTATTAAACAGCTTTGTAAATTTCATCTCAGAAAAAATATTCCGCCAGGGTAAACTCTCTCTTTCCAAAAAAATCAAGAACAGTGTAAAATCGGCCGTCAAGTTCATCAATAATTTTGAACAAACAAGTGCTGACATTGGTATTATGAATCAGTATGATTATGTGGTATGTGGTCATATCCATCAACCGGAAATGAGAGAGATTTCGAATTCAAACGGTTCTATTATGTATTTAAATTCTGGCGACTGGATAGAAAATCTCAGTGCTCTAGAATTTCAAAACGGAGAATGGACACTTTACCGTTATGATAAAAGTCATTTTTCAGAAATACTGGTAGAAGAAGAAGAGTTCAATGACTCAATTCTCTTTTCAAATCTGTTACACGAATTTAACCTGATGAAAGCAATATGAGAATACTATATGCAATACAGGGAACCGGCAATGGCCATATCAGCCGCGCCTTCGACATCATTCCTATTTTGCAAAAAAAAGGCAATGTAGATATTTTAATCAGCGGAACACAATGTGATATAGAGCTACCTTTCGAAGTCAACTATCGTTTCAGAGGATTAAGTTTTACATTTGGAAAAAAGGGTGGCGTAGATCTGGTGGACACATTGAAGAAAAGTAATTTCAGACAATTAGTAAGAGAAATCAGAACTGTTCCGGTAGACGAGTATGACATTGTGATTAATGACTTTGAACCTGTTTCTGCGTGGGCATGTTATCTTAAAAACAAGCCCTGCATTGCGCTTAGCCATCAGGCAGCAGTGATGCAACCTCAGTCACCTAAGCCTTCACATAAGGATATTATCGGTCGGGCGATTATGAGCAAATATGCTCCGGCCACTCATCATTTCGGTTTCCACTTCAAATCTTATAACGACAAGATATACACACCGGTTATACGCAATCAGATCCGGTCGCTCACTCCTACTAATCTTGGCCATTACACCGTGTATCTTCCTGCATATAGTGACGAACGAATTTTACAGGCTCTCAGTACCTGCGCCGATATCAAATGGCAGGTATTTTCAAAGCATTGTAAGAGGGCATATACGATAAACAACATATCTTTTTTTCCGATTAATAATAGTGCCTTTATAGAAAGCATGGCGTCTTCGGAAGGAGTTCTTTGCGGTACAGGTTTTGAGACACCCGCCGAAGCGCTTTACTTAAAAAAGAAATTACTGGTAGTTCCTATGAAAAATCAGTATGAACAACACTGTAATGCCGCTGCGTTGCAGGAAATGGGTATACCGGTGATGAAATGTTTAAAGGAAAAGAATTTAAAGTTGCTGCGTACATGGGTAAACTCATCAACACCTATATCAGTGAACTATCCCGACAAAACGGAAGAAATTATTGATGAAGTTTTGACTACAATGTATAATAACCAGCCGGCCCCCATCTTTACTTATTAATTCAATCAATAAGCTCTTTAAATCAATTTTTATACTTATAATTGTTATTCGGAACACGATTTAAAACATAAGTAAATTATTGATTTGAAAAAAATTGCTTCATTTTTACTAATACTATTGTCTTTAAGCAATATTACTTTTGGGCAAAATACAAAATCAACAAGAGTTTTCTTAAACGACAAAGTAGAAATAACGCTGGAAGATTCGTATAAAGAAGAATCACAGGAAAAAATAATTAAAGAATATCCTGACCCGACCATGCGCCCCTCTGTAATACTGGTAAATAAAGAAAATAAAACCAGTATAAAATTTATAAAGATGCCTCAGAGAGTTAGTAACAGACAGGTAAAGGAATTTAAAGAATTTCATATGAGTCATATGAAAAAAGAAAGAGGTATTGAATGGATAGAAGATGGAGTCATAGAGCAGTTTGAAAAAAACATAGGGTTTATCAAAGTAATATATACTGAAAAAGAATCATTTACTTACTTTCTTTTTACCAGTCTGGACGGACAACTTTTACTAATCAATTTTACCAGCCCTGCTAGCGCCTGGCCGGATATAAAAACTTACGCAGAAGAAATTATGAGTTCGTTGAAAGTTAATTAACTGTACTAAAGAATTGAAATAAACCATACGACGAGCTTTTTTGTTAATATCATTTGTCGTATGGTTTATGAATGTATAATTACAAGGAAGGAATCTTTTTTTCCGGAAACATTAAAGAAGCTATTACTGAAATAATCAACACTCCACCAACAATACCTAAAGAAATAGTAGAAGGTATGTGAAGCCATGGGGAAAGAACCATTTTAATTCCGATAAAACTTAGTATAATAGAAAGACCATACGGCAGTTTACTAAACATATGAATGAAGTTTGATAACAAAAAGTAAAGTGACCGTAAACCTAAAATGGCAAATATATTAGAAGTATATAAGATAAAAGGATCTTTTGATATTGCAAAAATTGCAGGAATAGAATCCACAGCAAAAAGCACATCCGTAAACTCAATAACAGCTACAACAACCAACAAAGGAGTTGCAATCTTAATTCCTTTTTGAATAGTAAAGAACTTATCACCGTCATAATTATCACTAACTTTGTATAAGCGTTTTATCAATCTTGCTCCAGCAGATTTACCAAAGTCCTGATCTTCCTCATCATTTCCTCCGCCCCATGACTTAATGCCAGCATAAATAAGAAAGAGGCCAAATAAAGTAAGTACAATATTGATTTGAACCGGTTTACCTAAGAGTTCAAGAACCGGCAAATAAGTAACATTTATTATTCCGACACCCGCGAATATAAATACAGCCCTGAAAACCAAAGCACCTAAAATACCCCAAAACAATACTTTGTGATGTAATTCCCGGGGAACTTTAAAGTATGAGAACACAAGTATAAAAACAAAAAGATTATCGACAGACAATGCTTTTTCTATCCAGTAAGCTGCCTGAAACTGAGTAAACTTTTCAATGGCGAGCTCATTTCCTGAAGAGTCAGTATTAAAAACCCAGTAAATAACCCCAGAAAACAACATAGCTAAACAGATCCATATGACCGACCATATAGTAGCTTCTCTTGAAGATATGACATGAATTTTTTTATTAAAAACACCCAGGTCTAATAATAGCATAATGATCACCGTTATTCCAAAACCCCATAAAAGTCCAGGGTGCAACTCTAAAATACTTTTTTCCATAATTATTTTATTGATTTATGATTGTGACATATAAAAGACGTCCCCCATCCTCATCAGAAAGCCTTACTTTCATTCCACTTGACAATTCAATCATAGAGTTTGTGGGAACGTCTTTCTGATTTGTAAGATCTCTCATACCCTGTAACCCTGTATTAACAAGCACCCACTTACCTTTGTGAAATGTAAAGTAGCCTACAGGTGTTTTATCTTCTTTAGAGATATTTTCATTTCTTATAAACTTTCTGGATACATGCCACTTAAAAAGATATTGATTATGATAAACCATTAACCTATGATTTTCTGACTTCCATGTATCATTCTTAAACTTAAAGTATAAATCAATAACTGGTAAAGAGCCTTTATATCTCGTACCACAAAAAGGACATTGCGGTTTGGATGTATTATCGAAGACATACCATTTTTCTTCACATACAGGATTGGTACAAGGCTGTATTAAATCTACTGTTTTAAGCAAGGCGGTTTCCCATTGATTTGCAATCGGTCTCTTTATAGGGTCATGCAATCCATCTACAAAAGCATGCTTAAATAACTCTGAAAGATAAGGACCGGTAATAGTATATGGTAACTTGTTTGTATCTCCCCAAAACGCATCCCACTTTCTTAATTGATCTACCTTTACCCGATTAGTAATATCCATTGGATGTTCGACGAATAAAGCTTTTTCGCCCATTGCCAGAAGCTCATCCTTTTCAGAGTCTACATCCCAGATCTTTCCTCCCCGTAAAGGATGACGCCTTAGTAAATACATATATATCAGAACAGCTAACGCATGCAGATCTGTTTTTTGATTGGGCAATATTCTGTTTGGATCTGTAATATTCAAATGCTTTGTTCGCAAAACTTCGGGAGCAATGAAATCTGCAGTACCAATTACTTCCGGGGGAAATAAGCCGGGAACCACCAATCCATCCAAATCAATAATATTTGCAGATTTTGTAACCGGATCTACCAAAACATTATTATAAGACAAATCTGAATGAGCTAAACCCATTTGATGCATTTTCTTAACTCCCCGGCATATGTTTATAGCTACTTGAAAATAACCGAGCCAGTCACCCAATTCTGACCTGTCTAATGAAAGTGGGTATTGATTGTTTCTAAACGAAGGAGCAGTAAACCATTTTCCTACTTTTTCTCCCCCTTTTATGGTGTCTGAATTTTGATATCCTTTAGAGAAAAAAAATCTGGAACTATAAATAGGTACAATTACACCAGTTTTTCCTTCCTTTTCCACTGCATCATAAGGCCATCTAAAAACATCCTCCAGAAAATAATCTGCAGCATTTCCTTTTTTGATATTATCCAGATACAAAGTAACAATACGTTTAATTCTATCCTTTTGATTAAAGTCTAAAGGACTTCTAAAAAAAGCTACAACATACTTTCTGTCTGGCGAAAAGTAGACGTCTTTAACTCCCCCTTGCTTAGGGCTTCCATCATCAACATATTCATAAATTCTTGTAGAATCAATGACAGAAGCAACTTTTATAATTTTCATATTATATTTAGTAAATGATTGCTAATGTTCTATCATCGTGATTCCCTTTACTCCAGAAATCCATCCATTTTAAAAGATCGATCTCTATATTTATGTCATTGTCAAAATCAACTTTAAACTGATCTTCATTTATTCCATTCAAATCATCCATAAAAGCTTTCCAGGTATCCAAATCTTCCAGCTTATTTTCTGTTACAAACTTTGCATCATAAATTCCATCGGTCATTAAAAATATTTTCGAAAAGTCCTGAAACTTATGAATTGCGAATCTGGAACTCATACTTGGATTGTTAAAAATCTCAGGCATTGTAATAAATCTCGTACCTCCGCCGAACTCCCCTACATCCAGCATATTTAGCAATTTAACCTCATTAAAATCTTTTGAGATTACGTTGATAGGACAATCTCCAACCCCAAAGGAAAGAACCGCATATCCAAAGTCAAACTTTTTTATCAGCGTAAAAATCAAGGTAGTATTCAGATCTTTTATTGAAATAGATTCCTGTTTTGCGTAATCAGACAACAACGTGTGTAAACTTCTTACAGACTTATACAATATGTTTATTATAGAAGATTTTATCTTTATTTTTTCTTTTTCAAGAGTATCTTCACCTGTATCAAACGGATTATCCGTCTTAATCGAAAGATCTTCATGATTGCTATCAGAGAAATAGAGATGAATCAGATGATCTAACTCTAACAAAATAGTTTCATTATTAAATAATTCAACAATACTTTCTGTTGCGATCCTGGAACCTTCTCTTGCATATTTTGCAGAACCAGCACCATCAGCAACTGATATAATACTCCATCCATTCAACAAATCCTTACTACAAAAATGATCATCCCTAGAGAGCCCTTCATGTGCATGCGACCTTCCTCTTGTTGATGCTATTACAATTTTTCTATCTAAAAAAGAACCAACGAAGCATTCCATATCTCCTTTCGCATATCTCAGGTTTTTGTCGCTCGGTATGTTGTTCCATAAGTCTTTCGGATCTGCATTAACTAACAGAGTAACTGTTTTAATATCCTCACTCTGATTCTCATCATTCTTATTGTAAAAGGATAAATACAATTCAACTGAATTAGCCAACAAGGGTACTCCGTAAACAGATACGGCCTCAGCATCAAAATTCAGTCCTATTGAATCAATATTTTTTATCTCTTTAATTACAATATTCGGATAAGGAGTCAAATCAAATGTGTAAACATATTCTTTCTTAGCACTTGCATTATCCATAACAATTCTGGAATTCTTAAATTCTTCCTTATCCTTGTATATATTGACAATATCTATTATCTGTTTTTTTTTATCAGTAATAGACCTGCTTAAATCTGCGATTCTGGCGTTTTCGGTTAGTTTTAAAAAAGTATCACTTGCAATTTTAGCAGGGTCGATGTTGTTTTCTTCCAACAGGTTCTTTAAAAATATTTCCATTAATAGATTTTTTAAATATCAGGCAGGCGGATGTATCAGGGAGTTATAAGAAAGTAATCTCTCCTCCGGATTGTTTTATTCTTCAAAGAAATTTATAGAATACTTATCCTTCAATAACAAGTTCTGCAGGGGGCGGCGGTAATGTAATAATCTCTCCCGTACCCTGAGATTTACTACCGAGCTCTATGGAGGAGCTTACCCATCTAAAGAAAGACGTTAAAGTATTGGCATCAGTCGTATCAAGCCTTACAACATTTTCTGTAAGCATTTTTAGTGACTCAACTTCAGCTTTCGGACCTGCAGCACAACCAACAATAATTCCAAAATCAATGTTTTTTATTTTAGCCACAAACTCTTTATATTTTCCAATATCTGAAGGTTTTCCATCTGTAAAAACAAAAAGTAGCGGTTTCCAATCACCCTTACGGTCTGAAGAGCCTTTGATTAACTCTCTATTTACCAAAGTGTACAACATTTCAAGTGCTTCACCCGTATGTGTCGGACCACTTTCAGGACAACGAATTTCTACAGGTTGAAAAGTTACCAGATCAGTTAAAGGAACCAGATTCTTCACCACTTTATCAAAGGTTATTACGCTCAGAAATAAGGAATCTACTGCTTGCGGGTCCATTCGTAACATATTCACAAGTCCATTGAAACCATTATTTAATGCTTCAATCGGCTCTCCATGCATAGAACCTGAAGTGTCTAATAGAAAATAGGCTAGTAGTCGTCTATTCATATCATGCTACTATTACTAATTCTGACGGAGGTGGGGGTAAGTGTTCTAAGCCGGTTACTTCTTTACCAGACTCTTCTACTTTTGTTGAAGATGTAGAAATAGAAGCCGTTACCCATTGAAAGAATTTAGAGATACTATCTGAATCAGCGTTATCCAACCTAACCACTGAGTTAGTAATCTGCTTCAACACGCTATCATCTGCTGCATGTCCTGCCGCGCATCCAACAATTAAACCTTTATTTACAGACTTTAAATTATTAAACCCTGACATCCAATCGTCTGTTGGCACTCCATCAGTCATAATAAAAATCAGAGGCTTCCAATCACCTTTTTGTTCAGTGGTTGTTTTAATAATTTCAGTATTTAATCTATCCGCCAACAAGTTCATGGCGGCGCCTAGAGATGTAACACCGCATGCCTGAATATTCACCATTTGAAAAGATGCCAGATCTGTTAGTGGAATAATTTGTTTAGCATCTGAATCAAAAGTAATTATACTTACAAATGCAGTTTCTATAGCTTGCGGATTTTGCCTTAGCGAATGCATCATCATCTGAACACCATTCTTTACAGCCTCGATCGGTTCGCCGCTCATCGATCCGGAGGTATCTAATAGAAGATAAACAGGTAATCGTCTCATATTTATAAAAATGTTTTTTGTACAGTTACAATAGTTTGTTCTAAGTTTTTGTCTTTTGTAGGCTCACCGATTGCATTAAATTTCCATTCGCCATTTCGCTTGTAGAACACGCCCATTATCATAGATACATGACCCATAAAATTCGGTTCTTTAGCGATATTATACTGAGCTATACCATTCACTACACTGGTTGGCGTTCCCTCATAAATCCTGATTGAAGCAAATGGTATTTTTGAAAAGTCTTGACCAAGAAAACTATTCAAAACAAAGGCTGCATAGGCAACAGAATGATTAATTCTGGAAAAATCAATAGTTATTATTTCATTATCAAGTCCATCATCACCGTCTACATCACCCGTCAGATCATCTCCGCTATGCCTGATTGCACCATCACTCGAAATCAACTTTCCGAAATAAACTACATCTAACACATGTCCAGAAGCATCAAATAAAATACAGCTGGCGTCTAAATCAACAGACTCTTTCGAAACACTTCCAAACAATGATTTTTTTTCAATAGCCCCCCAATTTACCCCGACACATATATTTTTTAACAGATCGACGCTATTCTTTTTTAAATCTATTCGTTGTCCTTTTTGAAGATTTATTGTCATCTTTTCTAATTATATTTCTTTAAATAATCTTCTAACCCACCCTTCATTCCTGCACCTACAGCCTCAAACTTCCATTCACCGTTTCGTTTATAAATTCGTCCAAATTCTACAGCTGTTTCAATTGAAAAATCTTCTTCCAGTTCGTATTTCAACAACTCTTCGTTTGAAACTGAATCAACAATTCTTATACAGGAATTACGCACCTGTCCGAAATTCTGATTACGTGAAATTGCATCATGGATAGTAACTACTATACAAATCTCATTTACACTAGCTTCAACTCTTGATAAGTCTACTATAATTTGTTCATCATCACCATCCCCATCTCCAGTCTGATTATCACCGGTGTGAACTACAGCATCATTTGGAGATTTTAGATTATTATAAAAAACAAAGTGTTGATCCGATACAATTTTTCGATTTTCTCCTAACATAAAAACAGAAGCATCCAGGTCAAATCCACTTCCAGTTGTAGAGTTGTTAGTATCCCAGCCTAAACCAATGGTAAACTTTGGTGCGCTAATACTTTGCCGTTGTCCTTTTTGTAAGTTAATTGCCATAGTAGATTGTTTAATTTTTGTAAATTTTTTTTATACTCCATTATTTTATGATAATTATTGCTAATAGCTAAATCAAACAGCTCACGTTTCTGTTTACTCTCAACTCGTTGAATCACGAACATAAAATCAATATCTTTCATTAAAAGAATATACTTTACTATCCTTGTATTGAATTTAAAAACGGAAGACCTCATAATGCTGACAATATCTTCAGGAGATTTAACAGCATAATAGTTATAATAATTTTCTATACTCGGGTGAATAAGTTTATTGGCAAGTTCTGCGAAATATACAAACACAAATCTCCCAGACACATTGTATTCCTTAAGTATCTTATTTATTGTAAATTCATGACTTCCTGTAATTTTTATATCATCTAAAAAAATACAAAATTTACCTTCTACAAATTCTCTATCTATATAATAAGAGTCATTTGAAATCAAGTCAATACGTTGCTTATAATCCAGATTTCCATAATCTTCAACATAAGTTTGTTTTCTATGAATTTTGCTATTTAAACATGCATCTCTCTTATTCATATAGAGAAACTCATTCAGCCTTTTTCTGAAAAAGTAACAAAGAAAATTAGATGCAGTAGGTATTGAACAATAAGGACTGGCAAGCAATACAATTTCTTTTTGATTTAACAGAACACTGCCATATTCCTTAACAAAGCCATCAAAAAGTGCATTTGCCATTTTTTCTGCCCAGGAAGTATCTCCAAACTTAAATAGGCTATAGCCAGACGCATCAAACATCAGATCATTCCTATGATTAATTTTATGTAAACTGTATGTAAAATTCACAACATTATTTTTTTATTAAAAGAGATTGAAATCCAGCAGCACGTGCACCATTAAAATCAGCGATTATACTGTCTCCTACATGTAAGATTTCATTTCTGTAAATATTTTTTATTCTTGATACATTCTGAAAAAGCAATTCAAATGCTCCGGGTCCAGGTTTTGATAAGCCTGTTTCATCTGAATATAGTTGAAAGGAAAAGTATTTCTCAAATTCGTAATCCCGAAGTGCCGTCTTCAAAACAGCTCCATTCACGAAAGCGGTATTGCTTAAAACACTTATAGTTTTTCCTTTGCTGACTATTTTTTTAAATAGCGATATGATATCTTTCTGAATCAACAGCGGTTTATATTTAACAAACAATTCATCGGCAGCTGTGATAAAATCTTTAAACTTTTTATTTTCCACATTAGCCACATACACATTCATTTCTTTTAATAAAGACAAGTAAATCTTTTCACGAGGTATGTGTAAACCGCTTTTTTCTGAAATCCTATTAGCTTCTTTATCATAGAACCTGATAATCGCTTCAATTTCATTGATAGCTGATTTTATTGAAAAGACATCTTTTAATAACTCAGTCCTTTTTGTTTTGTATAATGGATTTGACCTGATCAAGGTCATCCACATATCAAAGGAGACATGCTGACATTTGTTAATATCTAATTCCATTGTTGTTTTATTTTGCGCCTGAAGTCCATCTAAAACCCCAACTATAAGCCTTGTCACACTCATTATGAGAATTATGAAATGTTACAAGCTTCTTTACGTTCATTGAATCCGGGTTAAACATAATCTCTGCTATAGCACAAAATTTCTTTATACTATTTTGCTTTCCGAGCTCTACTTCTACATCAGGATTTCCTGCAACTTTTATATTTACAACAGCATTTGTATCTGCCCATCTTGCTACTCCATCATAAATGAAACAATAAACCACAACCCTCTTAAGATCTCTTACACCAATTGGGTTAATTAAAATATTTTCTCCGGAACCAATATTACTACCCCGGTCATCACCCGTGTGCCAAATCCATGGGCGATCAGTATACCTGCCCTGATTAGTAAGTCTATCTTTAGCACCTCCCCGTCCTTTAGAAAACTGAAGACCATCTATCACCAGCTTATCACCATTGTTTAACTCATAAAAGCACCCTAAGTCAAGATCAATATCTGTATTCCTTCCTAATAAGCCAGCCAAAAAACCTTTTTTTGATTCACCATTAGACCAATTGAGGTTAATTAAAATTTCTTTTTGAAAAACTTCTCTTTTCTTTAAATCAATTGAATGACTATCGCCTTGATTTTTTATTGTAATTTTTTGCAGATTAATTGACATTTTTATATCTGATTTGGTTTTATTGAATATTGCAGCTATCGAGTGCCGTTAATTTTCCCAACTGCAAAGTGACTTACCCTGATTCATTGCACTGTCAATTGATATTTCTACAATCTTATATCGGCATTTTTGTATTCCTATACAGTTTACCTTATAGTGATATTTTACTGACTGATCGCTTTCGCATACAAATACATTTCGTTCGGCACAACCTGACGTGATTAACAATAATGATATATACAGGCAACTCTTCATTGCAGATTAAAATATTTGTATCAAGAGCATAAATATCCCAATGATGTATACGACAGCAACCATACATCCTCCGGTTACTCTGCTATAAACCCTATTGTAAGCAGCCCTGCGAGGGTCTGTAATCCAACCCCAACCTTTTGGGGCTTTTAATCCCATTGATTGTCTTAGATAACGCTTAACAGAAGTTCTCGCAGCTATACGCTTCTTTATTGAAGGTATTCTGAAACCAGTTTTCATTATAATTGCTTTTAGTACATATTAATGAAGGATTATCATTTCTAACAATAATGCTTTACATGAATAGATAAAGGGTAGTAGTATCAAAACTTCACTACGCTGATTTTTATTAACTAATCTGTCGAGCTATCATTAGAGTAGCAATCTTTCATATTGAATTGCTTAATGACATACTAAAAGTAACCGGCTCTGCTGATCAATTTTTACGGAAAACCGTAAATCCCAAAAAAAATGTTATTTTAAAAAGAGGAGGTAAAAAGGGGCTATTGAAGTATATTATACAACTCCAATCTTTACGCAATGTGCTATTAATTGTTCATTTGTAGAAAATCCGAAGACGTCTTTGATATAATTGAGTCGTTTTTCAATACTGCTTAAACCGGAGGGAGTAATATTATTATCCCTTAGATATTCAGAAATTTCTTTTTGACGTTTACCCTGTACCATAAGTGATATTATAGTCATATCATACTCGGTAAATTCATGATTATTTTGTTTCAACTCCTGAGTGAATTGTATTGGAAAGTATCTTTGATTGTTATCGATTTGATGAATTGCTTTCATTAGTTCCTTTGCATCTCCACGAGCTTTCCTGACATAACCATCAATGTCGCATTCACCGAATAGTTTTTCTACAACAACTGATCTTCCTTCGGCAGAAAATACCAGTACCTTTAAATCTGGCTGTATAGCTCTTGCTGCAATGATTAAATTTCTACCATTAGAAATTTGTTGTTTCCGATGATCTTCTTCAAAGTACAAGTCTGTTATTAAAAGGTCGTAGGAACTATTTGACTGACATGCTTTCTCAATCCTGATTAGTGCATCATCGCAGTAATAAACATAATCAGCCTGATCGCAACCAATCTCAGCTAATGTTTTTTGAACGGAAATACTTGCACTTTCGTGGTCTTCGGCAATGAGTACTTTTTTTATCATATTACTTATTCGATTGGAATGTAAATTTGAATATTCAACCCTTTTGCGGGTGTTTTATCAAAAATAATTCTACCATTCATTTCCGTTATACGGCTTTCCGTATTCTTAAGCCCATTTCCATAATTAATATCGGGAGACATGCCTATACCATCATCATTATAGTCGATAACCACACCTTTCTGTTTAACATCAAACATTATTTTTACATTTTTTGCTTTGCTATGCTTTTTCATATTGATCATTAGTTCCTGTAAAACATGCTCAAGCTGTGTTCTCATTTTTAAAGATAATTGATCCCAGAATTCCTTAGAGTTTCCAATAATCCAGACTTTCGTGTCATTCGACGAAAAAGACTTTAATAGTCTGGATACAGATTCCTGATAATCCGGACGTAAAGCCTCCATCTGGTCGTATGAAATATCACGCGATTTTTCATACAGTACTTCCATTTCATCCAACAAATCATCTTTTTGATTAATCTGCTCATGTTCAACCTTTGCCATTAATCTGTATAAACCATTTGCAACTACATCATGCACTTTTTGTGAAGTTTTCAATTGATGTTCACGTATTGTTTGTTGTTTTTTTCTCCTGTACCAGATAAATCCGAAGGCTGCTAACAGAATCGTAATCAAGAGCAATACCTGTTGCCATATAATTCTTACTTTCTTTTCTGCATTCTCTTTCTGTAATACTAAATTGTCTGCCTTTGCCTTTTCCGCGTCATATCTTATTAAGGCAAATTGATTTTTTGCATTATTTCTTTCAGTTTGTATACTATCGCTCAAATAAAGGTATCTGTCAAAATATTCGTCTTTTACAGCAGAAGATCCCAGACTAATAATTTTCTTCAGCGCTTCTAACTCATCGTCTGCGCTTTTTAGCTGACGCGCTGTACCATATAATCGGGTAGCATAGATTAACGCAGAGTCAGCATGTAGTCTGGCATAAAAATCAGACAAATGAGAAAAGCTGGCATTCAGGCCAAGACTGTCTTTTTCTTCTCGGCGTATATTCAATGCCTCCCATAGCTCAGGTAATGGTTGATACCGGGAATTTTCCAGCCATTTTGTTCTCGCCAGATTCGATAAAATACGGGCATATCGTTTTTTACTATTGGTAGCCCGATCAATAATAGAATTATAGATATTAATAGCGGCTGCATATGCTTGCTTTTTTTCAAAAGCAACTGCTTTATTACTTAATACAATTAATTCATAATCACCGTCATTGGTAAATTTTAAAGCTCTGTCGTAATAATCTATAGCAGCATTGTAGTTTTTCAGACGTTCGCTCGTTCTGCCCAGTTCATTATAAGTAGAGAAAAAACAGTGGAAATGATCTTCCTTTTTTTCATTTAAGTGCTTCAATGATTGTAGTAAGCTTTCCTGACTACCAAAGTAATCGCCGGCACCATATTGAATAATGCCCATGTATGTGTAGGCGCTGGCAATTTCTAAACTATCGGAAGAGGTAGTAGCAACCAGATTGAAGTAATAAAAAGCCGAATCATTATTAATATTAAAAAATGATTCTCCTTTTCCAAAATCGACAGATTCTTCGGGAGGAGTGACTTGATTAAAGTCATTACATCCTTGAAAACCTAAGACAGCAGCAAGTAGTATTAGAAAAATAGGTATTTTTATCAAGACCGCTATTTTTTTAAAAATACAGAAAATAACATATGCTCTTTCGTTAGCGGCAAAAAAATAAGGCAAGAAAAATCTTGCCTTATTGGTTAAGCCTGTTATGGAACTGGTGGTTTCGGAGGTTTTGGTGGTATATGTTCTGTTTCACCACCCGTACCATCGTCGCCGCCATCACCACCATCACCGGTGTTACTGGATTGTGTATAGTTCGTACCTGTATTTGGATTATGTGCATGCCCCGGCCATAACGCCACTAAAAGGGCGAAAAATAAATATAACATTTGATTATTTCTTGAATGAGTGAATGGATACTGCTCCCGGGCATTAGCTCCGGTGCAGCGTTGTTAGCAGAGCAAGAGGAAAAACCTCTCACGTTTTTTTGGGAAGAGATGAGTATTGATTACGGAAATCCGTAAACGCTTCCCAAAGACGGTTATTAACTTCCGCTTTCAATACTCAATGTGAAACCGGCGCTGTACAGTAAATCTCATGGCCTGTGAGATTTCAACCGATTTCGAGAACGAAGATAGTATGGGATAAAGGGCTGATCTGCAAGCGATTCCGAGAATTCCGATCATTCCTTTCGAAACCTGATGATTCCTGTTTAATTCCGGAAAAGCCGTATAAATTCCTATAATTCTTTTTGACTTATTTAATTTTTTGAGATGTATCGTGATTATATCGACGCCATTTTAGCCTTATACAATAAAAAAAGAGAAACAAATGATGTTTCTCAAAACATGATAGAACCGACTCCCGCTCAATTAAAAGATGAGTGTTTTATTATTTGTAATGAGCGATTTGAACAACGGGATATCAGCATCTTAAAAATTTTCTTTGGAGAAGGAACCGATAAAAAAACTGCCCTGAAAGCAATTGAAGATTATCCGACAGACAAGTTTAAGCCGCTCGTTAATTTTTTAAAAAACAAAACTAAAGACCCGGAAAAAAAGACGGTAGAACTTTTAGCCTGGTTAATTGATTTTAAACCAAGACCTTTTGAGTTGGGAAGAAAATATGTGGTAAACTTATGTGAAGCAATAACTGATCAAAAAGATGTTGAAGATTTGAAAGAGGATAAAGAAGTGGAGTTAATCATAGAAAATGAAAGTACAAAAGATACTGAACAAGCTATCCGTGCAGCAGTAAATTCAGTAGCAGACTCCTCAACTAAAAGAAATTTGAATTTAAAAAAGATGATTGGGCCCGTTATTTTGCTAGTACTAATCTCTGGCAGTATCTATTGGTTTAGTAATACTCAAGATAACAGTAATTCACCCATGAGCCTCTCGCTGAATGAGTCCTGCATGTATTGGACGGGTGAACAATACGAACAGATTTCCTGTGGTCAAAAAAGAGGCGACACCTTAATTATTGCCCTGGATACTGAAAAGCTTAAACGTCTAAAAAGAATTACTCAAACAGATACGATCAGTTACAATTCAAGAGGGTTCGTATGGTATGTGAAGATCAATGGAGAATTAGAATATTACACTTCGGATGGCCAACATCCGGTTCATCAGCAACTAAGGCTAAGACCTATTACTGATTACATTATCAGAAAGTATATTAAAGGAGAAACAAACTAACTCAACTTATGGAAAGGATATAAAACAAAAAAGTCCCGCTAGTATAAGCGGGACTTTTTTTATCATTTGTCAAATTCTTATTTCTTATTCGCATCACACCAAACTCTGGCATTCACGAAAGCTTCTAACCAGGGAGTTACCTCGTCCTGGCGATTTTTCGGATAGTGTGCCCAGTTCCACTGGAAGATTGAACGCTCAATATGCGGCATGGTTACCAGGTGGCGGCCGGTGGCATCACACATCATCGCCGTATTGAAATCCGATCCGTTCGGATTATGCGGATATCCTTCATAAGCATATTTCGCAACGATATCGTATTGATCTTCGGTATTCGGTAATTTAAACTTTCCTTCACCATGTGAAATCCAAACGCCTAATGTAGACCCTGCTAAGGTTTTCAGCATGATTGAATTATTCTCCTGTAATGTTACAGATACAAAGTTAGATTCATGCTTACCCGAAACGTTATGATGCATTTTACCGTGTACAGCATGATCAGGGTTAATTAACTCCAATTCCATGAACAACTGACAACCGTTACAGATACCAACAGACATTGTATCAGGGCGGGCAAAGAAGTTGTCTAAGGCTTTCTTCGCTTTCTCATTATAAAGGAACGCACCGGCCCAACCTTTTGCAGAACCTAATACATCCGAGTTAGAGAAGCCGCCTACTGCACCGATGAATTGAATATCTTCCAGTGTTTCACGACCTGAAATCAAATCGGTCATGTGAACATCCTTTACATCAAAACCTGCCAGGTACATCGCATTGGCCATCTCACGTTCTGAGTTTGAACCTTTCTCACGAATAATTGCTGCTTTAGGGCGAGGTTTAACAGCGTCTATCACAGGTTTTTTTCCCGTGAATTGAGCAGGGAAATTATATTGTAATGGTTGTATTTTATAGTTATTGAAACGCTCCTGCGCCATTCCGTTTTTAGATTGCTTCTGATCTAAAAGGAATGATGTTTTATACCAGGTATCGCGGGTTTCAGCAACATTAAATGTAAAACTATCAGCGTTATTTTTGAAAGAAACGTCTTTTCCTTCTACAACAGTTCCGATTTTTATAACTTCTATACCGGCGCTTTTTAATGATTGTTCAAAAGCTACATCATCTTTCGCCTGTAATACGATCGCAATGTTTTCATTGAAGAATGCTTTCACGGTATCAACTTCATTCAACGCGCTAAGATCATAGTTTGCAGCAAGGTTTACATCCGCAAAACATAATTCAAGTAATGTCGTTATTAAACCACCTGAACCAACGTCATGGCCGGCAGCAATCTTATCATTATTTATTAATGCCTGAACTGCATTAAACGCTTTTGCAAAATAAGCAGCATCCTGAATAGTAGGTACCGTTGTTCCGATCTTATTATTGACCTGAGCAAATGAAGAACCTCCTAACTTGAACGCATCTTTTGATAAGTTGATATAATAAACAGAACCTGCATTTTTTTGTAAAACCGGTTCTACCACTTTATGAATGTTTGTACAATTCCCTGCAGCAGAGATAATCACAGTACCCGGAGCAATCACATCACCGTTAGGATATTTTTGCTTCATCGATAATGAATCTTTACCGGTAGGAATATTGACACCCAATTCAATTGCAAAATCAGAACAAGCTTTCACTGCCTGATATAAACGCGCATCCTCACCTTCGTTATTACACGCCCACATCCAGTTGGCTGAAAGAGAAATTCCTTTCAAGCCATCCTTAACCGGTGCAAATACGATATTCGATAAAGCTTCGGCAATTGCATTTCTTGAACCCGCAGCCGGATCTACCAACGCTGTTAAGGGAGAATGGCCTACAGTGGTTGCAATACCTTCAGTAGATTTATAATCCAATGCCATTACACCGACGTTGTTCAAAGGCAATTGCAACGGACCTGCGCATTGTTGTTTTGCAACACGGCCACCCACACAACGGTCAACTTTATTGGTTAACCAGTCTTTAGAAGCTACCGCTTCTAATTGTAAAACCTGGTTCAGATAGGTTGGAATATTTTTTACATCATAAGAAAGATCGGCATATACGCGATTTATTTTCTTATCCTTCATGATGGTTTTAGGCGACGATCCAAAGAAATCTTCCAATGCATAATCCATTGGTTTTTCACCGGTGGTTTTTGATTGGAAAGTAAAACGATGATCACCGGTTACATCTCCTACGGTATACATCGGTGCACGTTCACGGTCTGCCACTTTTTGCAGAATATCTATATCTTTTTCACCGATTACCAGTCCCATTCTCTCCTGTGATTCGTTACCGATAATTTCTTTTGCAGAAAGAGTAGGATCTCCTACCGGTAATTTATCCAGATCAATCAACCCGCCGGTTTCTTCCACTAGCTCAGACAAACAGTTTAAGTGTCCACCTGCACCATGGTCGTGAATAGATACGATCGGATTATTATCAGATTCCACCAATCCGCGAATCGCATTGGCTGCACGTTTTTGCATTTCCGGATTTGAACGTTGAATGGCATTCAACTCAATTCCCGAACCGAAAGCGCCGGTATCAGCAGAAGATACTGCCGCACCACCCATTCCGATTCTATAATTTTCTCCTCCTAATACTACGATTTTGTCGCCTTCTTTAGGAGTATGTTTTTTGGCCTGGTCTAATTTACCATATCCGATACCGCCTGCCTGCATAATCACTTTATCATAACCTAACTTACGACCATTTTCTTCATGCTCAAAGGTCAAGACAGAACCGGTAATCAAAGGCTGCCCGAATTTATTACCGAAATCAGAAGCTCCGTTAGAAGCTTTGATCAGAATATCCATCGGGGTTTGATACAACCACTGACGTTCCTGCATCGCTTTTTCCCAGGGTCTGTCTGCTAACAAACGGGAATAAGCAGTCATGTAAATAGCAGTTCCAGCTAAAGGCAATGCTCCCTGACCACCGGCTAAACGGTCGCGGATTTCACCGCCCGAACCGGTTGCTGCTCCTGAAAAAGGTTCTACAGTAGTAGGGAAGTTGTGGGTTTCTGCTTTTAACGACAATACTGATTCAAACTCTTTTTCAGTGTAAAAATCAGGTTTGTCGGCCGACTTCGGCGCAAACTGAGTCACTTTCGGACCTTTTACAAAGGCCACATTATCTTTATACGCAGAAACGATACCGTTTGGATTTGTTTCAGACGTTTTTTTAATCAATTTAAACAGTGATGTAGGCATTTCTTCTCCGTCAATCACAAAAGTTCCGTTGAATATTTTGTGACGGCAGTGCTCTGAGTTGGCCTGAGAAAATGCAAAAACTTCAGAATCAGTCAGCTTTCGACCAATCTTTGTTGACAGGTTATTTAAATAAGTTACTTCTTCAGCACTTAACGACAATCCCTCCTGCTTGTTATATGCATCAATATCTTCTATTTCCAGAATAGGTTCCGGAGAAATATTAATAGTGTACATATCCTGAGTAAGTGAGGTATATTTCTGCGAAATCATCGGGTCGAAATCGCTGAAATCGGCTGCTACAGGTTCAAACTCTTCAATGCGGATAATACCGGAAATACCCATATTCTGTGTAATTTCCACTGCGTTCGTACTCCATGGTGTAACCATTGCTGCACGTGGGCCCACAAATGTGCGGTTTACAGTCGTTTCGTCGAGTTTTTGCGCGTTTCCGAAGAGCCAGTTTAGCTTTTGAATGTCTTCTGCAGAAGGAGTATTTTCTGTTTGAACACCATACACAAGATCCTTAGGGTTCACAAAGAAATGAATCATTATAATGTGTTATGAAGTCTATGTAAATTAAAGCGCAAAATTACTAAATATTTCGGGATTCCGGTAATCGCTCATCTCCTAAATCAGTTCGGTATAGCAGTAGAAATGTTAATATTCTTACCAGGACTACGTAGTGGGGAAAACCGAGGCTGACAGGAATTGAATTTTCTTCTGTTGATCGGTGTTTTTACCATTAAGAAATTAAGATACCCCTGCCGCTTCGCTTTGGCTCATTCTATCTTATAATCACCATCATAAATATGAAGAAAATGAAGTTGAAAAGCCAATGAAGTGCTGTTTTCTGCGCTGCTTTACCTTCATACCTTCATTCTCTTCCTATTTCCTATTAACATTTCAAACATAGGAGAAATTAAGCGCATTAAGTTTGCAGTAAGCCGTATGACTATATCCTAATACACTCTTTAATAAAAACTCACGCTATTCTTCATCCTTATTAATACCCGTGGCAAGTGTCATCCCCCCAATTCTCAAAGCTAACGAACAAAATTAACCATTAAAAACGACCTCAATCTACGAAAGGTTCGTAACTTGGTTAAAATGAGAGCTCCATTGTCATAGAAAAACAAAATGTACATGAAAAAAGTATTAATTACCCTTCTCGTCCTGATTCCCATTACCGCATCGCTGCAAAATACAGTAAGCAGTCAATCATTTACGGAAACGGCTGCGCGTCTCGACTCGTTTTATACCGAATTGTATAAATACAGAGAGTTTAATGGTAATGTATTAGTTGCTGAAAAAGGAAAAATTATCTATCAGAAAAGCTTTGGAATAGCTAACCGTTCTCCCAATACATCCCTGAACGATCATTCTGTTTTTAACCTTGCCTCTGTAACAAAACAATTCACAGCAGCGGCAATAGTTTTACTGCAAAAGGAAGGGAAATTATCTTTCAGCGATAATGTTTCGAAATATATACCTGAACTATCTTTTTATGATGGCATTACCATCCATCATCTGGTTCATCATACATCAGGATTACCCGATTATACCATACTCTTCAATGACAACTGGGATTCCTCCAAAATTGTTACGAATACCGATGTTATTAAAAGATTCGCAGACATAAAACCTGCTGTAAAATTTAGTGCAAATGAAAAGTTTGAATATAGTAATACCGGATATCTTCTACTGGGTTCTGTGATAGAACGGGTTTCTGGCCATTCACTCAATGATTACCTGCAGAAACATATTTTTCAGCCTTTAAAAATGAATAATACAAATATACTTTTTGTATATAAAGACAAAACAGTAGTTCCGGCACTCGCAAAAGCTTATACGGAAATGCCTGATGGAAGCTTTTCAGACTTTTCGAAATATGGTTACAAGTTTGATGGTGTTTTTGGCCAGGGAAGATTATACTCTACTACGCCTGACTTGCTAAAGTGGAGCGAAGCATTGTCGAACCATACATTATTTACAGAAAAAGAGAAGGCTGTCATCTTTACCAGTTCGTTGTTAAACTCCGGACAACCTTCAAAATACGGAGCCGGATGGTTCATCGATAGTAGTTCAACCTATGGTAAAAGAGTTTACCATAGTGGCAGCTGGCCGGGTTATATGACTTATATTGAAAGATTTCCGGATACAGACAGAACGATCATTATACTGCAAAATGACGGTATGGGTACCAGTAGCTGGAGAATACCTGACTCAGACACCAGAAAAATATTATTCCGACAACCGATGGAGAAAGATTTAAGAGTATCAGAAGGCCTGCTTCAGCAATGTTCCGGAACTTATATTTCAGACAATAATGAAGCATCCACAATTACTGTGAAAAACTATAGATTGTACGTTACAACCGGTGGTAAAGAGCTCGGATTATATCCTTTGACTGAAACAAAGTTCGTTGCATCTGGAATACGACCGCAGCTAACTTATACTTTCTTGCTGAACGGCGACGGATCGGTAGCAGGGTACCGGATAGAGCAACCGGAAAAAGGTGTTGACCAGTTCATCAAAAGAAAAAAATAAAGGCTTACTAATATCTCCTAATTTTTGAAGAATTAGGAGATATTAGGAGATCATTAAAAGTGTAGACAACGGATTGTTATTGATATTCAACACAATAAAATTAATGCGCTGATCTCATTTTAGTTAAAACTTCTTTTTTAGCAGTTTTGTCAAAAAATCACCCACTGGCAAAAACTGACTTTTCAGGCCGTTTTTTCTTTCTTCTAACAACTCTTTTTCTACTAATCCTGACAAATCATTTCTCGCTGTCTGATTACTCACTCCAAACATCGTTTGAATTTGTTTGACCGTAAAATAAGTGTTCTGGTCATGAATCAGGTTTTGCAAAATAGCAATCTGACGGTCATTAAAGTTTGTGTGTCTGAGCAGAACAAGCAAGTTCCTCTTTTCTTCTGTTTTACGCTGTATATATTTTTTTAAATCCTCGAGGGCAATACGAATAGCCCTAAGGTTGTACAGTAAAAAATAGGTCAGGTCATTTTCGTCCTGTTCTGTGTATAGATAAGCCCGTGCATATTGAGCTTTAGAATTGAGTATGATTCTGGATACGGACATATACTCAATCAGCCAGTATCCTTTTTTAATCAGAAACCAGTAAAAAATTGTTCTTGCCGTACGACCATTTCCATCTACAAATGGGTGTATGTAACCGATAAGAAAGTGAAGTATAACTCCCTTAGTAATGGGATGCACAAAAAATGAATTTTTCTCATTACTATTTGCCCAGTTACAGAAATCGCACATTAGCTGATTCAAATTATTAAAATCCGGTGGCACATAAACACTATTTCCGGTTTGTACATCTACTACGCTAATATCATTACCTGTTCTGAAATGTCCTTCATCTTCTGCATCAGAAAGTGTTGACCGCGTGAGTATGCCATGAATATGCTTTATATTTTCTACAGAAAATGGAAGTTCTTTATTTTTAACGATCCACTTCATTGCTTCATAATTATTAAGAATCATTTGCTCTGAAGTATTTCTCGGCTTCCTGTTTTTCTCCAACATTTCTTTTGCCACTTTTCTTGTAGTAGCAGCCCCCTCTATCTGACTGGAAGCAATTGCTTCTTCCATTAATGAACTTATGAGATATTTATCTCTTTCTTCTGCGGGAATAATACTTTCCCCCTGAATAGTACCTCCAAGGTTCAGGTCAAATTGGTGTAGAAACTCCTGAACAACCGAAGGATTTCCTAAGCGGAAAGTAAATCCATCTATTGCAGATATTTGTATTCTTCGATTAGAAAGTCTATGTGTTTTTACCGTATACCATAGTAATTTCGGGTCAATGCCCCACTCCAATGCAAGATATTTCCACTTATCCCAATAGTAGTATTTCCTGTCAGAAACATCCAGGAATTCCGAAAAACGACCGAGCTGTATTAATTCATCCAGACCATCGGAATAAATAAATCCTTTTGCAACAAAAGGTGGTTTTGCGGGCAACCTCATATCTTTCCTAATTTTTACCAAATTAGGAAAAAAAAGAACAATATCTCCTAATTTTTGAAGAATTAGGAGATATTAGGAGTTCGTTAAAACATACTCAATGAATTGTTCTTGATAATCAACAACATACAAAACAAAGCCGTGAGCTGTTATTGTTCAATATTTATTTTTAGGAGTTTTTTCTTTACTGCAGATCGATGAGGATGCATCTATTTTATGGTTTAAGATACTCTTTTATAAAAGCTTCCAGCTCTTTTTCATCCATATCAACTTTGACATATTCCCCTTTCTCATTCACCAATGCGAAAAAAGGAACACCATTTCCATTTACAAGATCAAACACTTTATTCGCTTCACCTTTCGAGCCTTTGGGATCTATCAGATTCATCCATACCAATTTTTCTCTTGCGATATATTTATTCCAGCTGTCTTTGTTATCATCGAGCGAAATACCTATTATTTCTAATCCTGCAGTTTTATATTTTGTATATAATTCTCTCAGAACCGCATGTGTTTCGATACAGGGCTTGCACCAGGTTGCCCAAATATCAATCAGCGTAAGTTTATTGTTAAGTAAAGTATTGAGGTTTACTGCTGTCTTTTTATCATTTAACAAGTATAGGTCTGGTACTTTTGCTCCCTCCCTTAATAATGACGAATACTTTAACTTCTCTTCCAGTTTAGTAATATAATAACCCTTCTTTACAGGTAGTTCAAACAAGTTTAAAACAGAGTCAGTTTCACGATCATTCATAAAGCCAGCTCCATATCTGTACAAAAAATAAGCCCCTACATAGTTTTGCTTATTCCTGATAATAAAATCTTTTTCATACATCTCTTCAAAAGCAATAATCTTTTTTGCCAGCTGGCTACCAATTTTCCTTTCACGTTCTGCAAGGTCTTTTCTTTTACTAAGACTGTCGGTAGTATACCGGTACAATCCAACTAATGAAGAAAACTTTTGCAAATGATCATTCATTATCCGGTTCGATTGATCAAACTCCATTTGTGGTACAGCAATGTTAAGGGTAGAAAAGGGAGAAGATAAATTTATCCATCCTTTCTCTACAAAAAACTCGGTCGTGGTAGTCTTTTGGCTTGAAATTTCAGTAACATAAAAACGAAACAATGCCGGATGCGGGAGCATTCCCGTAAAACGAAAAACACCATTATCAGAAACCACACTATCAGAATAATCAAGATAGCTGAGGTGAATTTTAACAGGAGATGCTGCCTCGATATGACCTTTTAGTACAAATTGATTCTGACCAAGGCCCAGCAGAGCCATCACGATAAAACTTCCAATCAATATTAATCTGTTCATTGAGATTTTTTTAGTGATATAGTTCGTTTCACGACAAAAGTCAGCAACAAAATAAATCTTTTTTCCCAAAACTCCTAATTGATTAGGAAATTTACTAATCGGTTAGTAAATCAATTTAATCAAACTCTCTAACAGATTAATTATCAAAATATAAGAAAAATTATTAATAATAAAAGGAAAGTACTGCTGCATTAAAACAACGTGTATCCCCCCAAACGCAAAGGTTTTAACCCCGCCTCAAACACAGCATTAAAGCGCTCAATTGCATATGCCGCAATTTCCAGCACTTTTCCTTCATCGGGAGAATGAACAAAGAAGCTTAACTCTTCCAATCCGTTATTTTTCCAGTATTTAATTCGCTCTGCCCATTCGTCGATTCTTTTGTAGTCGGTAGGATGCTGATCGTTGGCCACAAAGCGGATGAATGCCTTTGGAATAGTCAGCTGCATATGTGCGCAATCTCTTCTTCCGGCGGTATCGGTCAGCACAGCACCTATACCCAAAGCCTGCAGGTGATCAAACAGTTGAGAAGACAAAAACCAGTCGGGGTGACGTACTTCTAAAAAGAACGTATAGGTTTTCGGAAGATAATTCAGAAATTCAAGTAATTCGCTCATGCGGTTGGCACTATAGGTTTCAGGCAGCTGAATAAAGAGGGGTCCTAGCCGATCGTCAAATGATTTTATGGCCTCACAAAATTCTTCCACCAATGCCTTCGTTCCCATCAGCGAGCCTTTGTGTGTTACTTCTTTGAACATTTTCGGGCAAAACAGAAAGCCTGAAGGAGAAGCCTGTTTCCATTTTGCAATGGTACCGGCTCCATACAATTTATAGTGCGTAGCGTTTAACTCAATGCTATTGAACTGACGCGAATAATAGTGCAGAAAATCTTTCTCTTTTATCTGGGGTGGATACAAGTTGCCGGCCCATTGTGAAAATCCCCAGTTTGTTAAACCCAGGTTTATCCGAAAGGCGGAGGCAGTAGTACCGGTTAAAACCCGTTTATTCAACGGTGCATCGTCTGGTAACTTAAAGACAACTTTTTCTAATTCAACAGGAGAAAGTTTTCCGAATTCCATTAATGGCGGCTTTGATAGAGCTCAAAGTTACGACAGATCATAAAGAGGCGGAGTAATAAATACAATTTGTTTGCAATGAGTAGAACAGTGAGGTTTACTTTTTTACCATTAAGAATACAAATTGAAAACGGCTACGCATTTTTTTTACCCTTAAGGAATTAAGAAAACAAAATACGCCTCTTCATTCCCTTCACGTTTAAATGAAGATCTTAGCATATTAAACAATATCAACTGTAGAGAGAAGCCCCGGAAGCAACTAGTTGCTGACCCTTATTCCCTTACTGACCATCACCGGCTTAATTCCTCTGCACTTTTCCATTCACATATTGGTTTTTACTTTCCAACTTTCCATCATCATAGTATGCTTTCCATTCGCCCACTCTGTCTCCGTTAATATCATACTGACCAATCACCCATACTTTGCCATTTTCATGATAGCTTTTATAGGCACCGATACGATTACCACTTAAATATTCGCATTCTTCTTTCATTTTTCCGTTTTCATGGTATTCTTTCCAGAGACCATTTTTTAATCCGTTTGCATCATAACTACCGATGCTGGCGGTACTTCCATCAATATTAAATTCTTTCCAGAGGCCTACTTTTTTACCATTTTTGTAAAATCCCTGACTGCTTAATTTTTTATTATAATCATTGTAAGATTTCCATTCACCCTGGCGTTCATTATTGGAATAGAGTCCTGTTTCCAATAAATTACCGGTATCATAATAGTACTTCCAGAGTCCTGTTTTTTGGTGCTCTTCAAAGTTACCGATAGCATGCAATTCGCCATTGTGGTGGTAAAACTTCCATTCACCTGTAGCTTTATTATTGGTGGTAAAGAATCCCCGCTGTTTAATGGTACCATCATCATATTTAACAATCGATTCTTTGGTGGGAGGAGGAGTTTTTTCTTCCTCCACAAAAGATCGTCCTGTTTTAGCCATTTCTTCAAACACATCATCGGAGACACAGCTTTGATGAAGGAACTTCATTGCTTTCAAAATTCTTTCATAGAGGTTTTCTTCTGCGTAGGCAATTTTTATGATTGAGTTTTGGTTCGATTGTGTTTTATTCAGGTATCCGTCGAACTGTTCAATTTTGGCAGATTCGTTCTGAAAATTATAAAGAACGCTGGAAATTCTTTCCATATTCATGGGTATTGTTTCCTTAGCGACACCAACTTTTTTAGGTTCTGCCCACCTATTGCCACCATTGCCGGTGATATCATAGTTCAAGAGGATCTCGCACTCATTGATTTTTTCAATACGTGGGTTAGACACGTATTTATCATTCAGTGTACTTCTGGTATAGAAATACATATTCAGCTTCAACTTCAGCCAGTCGATTGCCTGGTCTTTTGTTTTCCAGTAATCATAAGTATCGTTACACTGAGAAGTGAGTTCGATGAGTTTTTGTTTGATAAGAGGTATCGATTCTTTTTGAATGGAGAAGGCGTGAATACCTGTAAAATCATTTTTTTTATGCCGAATTGTTCGAATACTTTGATAATTCTCTTTTTTTTTGATAATGCCATATTCATCGAGATAAATGTATTTGGAGGAGAAGATAATAGATTCAGGTTCTCCGTCTTCGAGGTATGACAGTTCAATTTCACAAGCTGTGACACTTTTCATTCGAACATCGCTATAAATATCAGGGGGATACTTAATATGTTTTATAAAATTTTCCCAGAACCAGTTAATGGGTGAGTCAGACTGTGCAGATGCAGAGAAAGAGCAAAGTACAAGAATTGCAAGGATGAACAGGCGTTGAATTTTCATAAGTAGTGTATAAGCAGGAACAAATGTAGTGGTAAAAGGAGTAAATAAAAATCACTAGAAATAGTTATTTATGGGTTGTGGAAGCGAAAAACTTTTGAGCGAAATGGACATTAAATGATAACAATCATCTTTATTAATTGATCTTTTTTTGACAAAGGTCAAGAGAACGGCATTAGCTCATTTTTATCTTTTTCACCAAAACCGGTTATCTACTCAACCCTCCCCAAAAAACAAATTCATTTTTTCCTGAATATTTCCCCTAACTTTGCGGCATCTGTTGGTGTCTGCTTCTTTTTGAGAATCAGAACAATATGGGAATCCGGTGTAACTCCGGAACTGTCGCGCAGCTGTAAGCTTCGTAACCAAGGCCACTACAAAACCACTGTCGCCAACTATGTTGAAAGATGGGAAGGTCAGGCCAAGGGAAGCAAGTCAGAAGACCTGCCAACATGAGATCGTATTCATGGCTTTCGCGAACTAAAGCCCGAATTAAAAGCCCGTTCTGACGGTGATACCCCGGAACAATCTTATTACTTACGCGATTTTTTCGTCGTTATGGTATTTTATATGGCTACTGATCTTATGTCAGATCATAGTTTGATGTATCGTATGGATACGTTCTACTATCAGATTCCCTTCAACAGCTTTTACCAGTGAGTTATCATCAAACAACTATAACGCAATATGAGAAAGTTGACCTGCGTCCTGATGGCTTGCACTATAATGGCCCTTCAAGGATGTTACAAAAACGACATTAAAGAACTCCGCAACGATGTCGATGATTTAAAACAACAGCTTAAAAATTATGAAACCCTGATGAGCGCCATTAACAACCGCGTTTATGTTACCGGTTATACAGCTCAAACAGGTTCTTATACCATCAATTTTTCTGATGGAAGTTCTATTAAAGTCAGAAATACTTCCGCTTTCATTACCATCAGCGAAGACGGTACCTGGATCATCGATGGCGTTGATACCGGCAAACCTTCTGTAGGTCATTCTCCCGAAGTAAAAGTTGGTTTTAACGGTCACTGGTTTATTGACGGTGAAGACACCGGCATCCCCGCTGAAGGTCAGAACGGACTCGACGCTCCCGCCATTGTTTCAATTTCTTTAGTAGACGGTATCATGACTTTCACTTTCAGCAACGGTGAAAGCATCAGTATTAATGCTGCCGCTCCTGCAGTAAGCATTACCGTACCTGCCGGCGGATTCAATGTAAGCAAATGGAAATGGTTACGCATCCAACCGCAAATCTCTTATGCCGACGAAGCCAATATTGCATGGATTATCGGTAACGATACCATCTCCAGAGATAAAAATCTTTTACACGTTTTTTCTGCTCCCGGTACTTACGATGTAAAACTCGTAGCCTATAATGCAGTAGGCAGTAATGCACAAACCGTAAGCATTCAGGTAGCAGATCAATCTTACACCAATGGCGTTTTCAAAGTGTATGAATTTTTACCTGGGCCCGGCCAACAGGTGAATAAACTTCCTTTATGGACAGAAGGTGAAACCGCAGCAGACATGGCACTAAAAGCCGAAAATACACTGAAAGCAAATGGTATGATTACCCTCGGCGCTTATGGTGGATATGTGGTGATGGGTTTTGATCATGTTATCATGAATAATGCAGACAAACGTGATTTCCTAATAAAAGGAAATGCAGGAACGAATAATGCAGAGCCCGGAATTATTATGGTTTCTTACGATGCAAACGGAAATGGTTTACCTGACGATGAATGGTATGAAATCGCAGGTTCCGAATATAACAATCCCGCTACAATTCACAACTATGAAATCACTTATCACAAACCAGATCCGTTAAATGGAGATGTTCGCTGGACGGATAACCAGGGTGGAGAAGGGTTTGTGCTGAGGAATACGTTTAACACGCAGGCATCTTATTACCCGCTGTGGCACGAAGCAAATACGCTTACTTTTAAAGGAACTTTGTTACCAAAAACGGCCACAAACACTGCAACTCCTCCTGCTCAATACTGGGTATTACCGGCTTATGGATGGGGTTATGCCGACAATCACGCAAATACACATGCAGATGCTAAAATTGACCTGAACTGGGCTGTTGATAAAAACGGAAATTCAGTAAAACTAAAAGGTATCGACTTTATTAAAGTTTATACCGGTTTGAATCAGGATGCCGGTTGGTTAGGAGAAACCTCTACCGAAGTTACCGGTGTTGAAATTTATAATTAATACATCAGCAGGAGAAATTCTCCTGCTGATCCCTTCCTGATATATGAATTCTTTTCTCATCTATAGTTTTCTATGATGAGCTTTTCCTTCAGAAGCGCTTTGCTGATCCGTACCTTATAAAATCCAAAGCAAAGCGCTCTGTTTTACAAAGCCGCACACACTATCCGTATCATACATTCGCGTATCCATAAACGGCAACATATACGACTCTTTTCTCCAATGAAAAATACCCAATAACCCGACTAATATACATCCGTCTTTTATTTCACCCCCATTACTACTGTCATTTGGAAAAAAAAGTTTAAATAATTGACATATTTATGAACGTTAGTAGAGTTCTCTTCCGCATTCTTGTTAAATTGTATGACTGATTTATTGTCTCAAAACCACAACTAAACAGGAATGAAGAAAATACAGCTCGTATTTTTATTTTTTTCAATATTTACTTATACCAATATCCAGGCACAGCAGGTTATTAAAGGGAAAATTACCGACAGTGTGAACAACATTAACCTGGCTGACGTTTCCGTTATACTTATCAATGCAAAAGATTCCATCATTATCGCAGATAACCGGTCTTCTAAAACCGGTGAATTTGTATTTGAAAATATTCCGCATACCGACCTGATTGTATATTTTTCTTATCCGAAATACCTCGATTACTTTATCCGGCTTAAAGACCTGAACATTTCCTCTGCAACAATTGATCTTAAAGAAATTCATTTGTTACCCAAAGCAGCACTACTCGAACAGGTCATTGTAAGATCCGGTAACGGACAAATCAGAATCAAAGGTGATACTACCGAATTTAAAGCCGATAGTTTTGTAGTACATAAAAATGCCACGGTAGAGGATTTACTGAAACAACTTCCTGGATTACAAATCGACCCTAACGGAAATATCACTGCCCACGGTCAGACGGTAAGAACCGTTTTGGTAGAAGGTGAAGAGTTTTTCGGAGACGACCCCACCTTAGTTACCAGAAATATCCGGGCAGATATGGTAGAAACTGTACAGGTATTCGACAAAAAATCAGATCAGGCTACTTTTACCGGAATTGATGATGGGGTACGCAATAAAACCATTAATCTGAAATTAAAGGAAGATAAAAACAATGGAATTTTCGGTAAAGCAGAAGCAGGTGCCGGCGCTGAAAATTTTTATGCTGCACAGGGTTTTATCAATCACTTTAAACCTAAACATAAAAAAGCTGCATTTATTACCAGTAGTAATACCGGAAAAAGCGGACTTGAAAATGCTGACAAACAAAGATTAGGCGTTCAGGAATCCGGAAACGGTAGCTACAACGGTGCCGGTATTCCGCAAATCACTTCGGGCGGAGCACACCTCGACCAAAAATGGGATAAAAACAAAAATTCACTCAATTCAAATTATCAACTCAGGTTATTCAACAACAGAAATGAATCTGTCGTAAATAGCGTGAACAATTTACCCTCCAATACAATTTACGGAAAATCAGAAAGCAGCAGCAGGGTAGACGAAAATACTCAATACCTGAATGCGCAATTCATCAGAACCATTAACTCTAAAACTACGCTGAAAATTTTCAGCAGCGGGTCTGTTTACAAAAACAATAACGCTGCTTTTTTAACCGGAGAAAGAAATATTGATAACGAATATACCTTAAACAATTATTCAAGAAATCAGTCTGGAGACATTAACACTAAGTATTACACACTGAATATAAACTGGGAACAAAGGTTGAAAAAAACCGGTCGTAGCTATGCTGTTTATTTAGAAAATGGGTTTACCGATGCTACCAGTAACCAAAATTATTTTTCGCGCACTGACTTTTATAATCTCAATAACAACATTGACAGTTCAGCTGTATTATCGCTGCTAAAAAGATCAATTGAAGATAAATTCACACACGGTACCAGCATTACTTATACGGAACCGCTTTCACGCAAAGTAAGTTTATTGGTAACCTACAGATTCAATTATGATCAGTTTATTGACGATCAGCAATCATTTAATAACAATGGATCGCACGCCGGTGAGATAGATTATTTATTCAGCAATAACTTTCATACGAATCAATACCGCAATAGAGGAAAAGTAGACCTGAACTATGTTTACCGCAAACTAACCGTTAAAATAGGTGGTGGTGCAGGTAATACTAATCTCCATATGGAAAACAGGTTTACCGATCATTTGCTTAAACGAAATTTCACTACCTGGAACCCAAGCTCCACCATCACTTATCGTCTCAGTGTCGGAAAAACGCTGAACCTCATTTATAACGGCAACACAATTGTTCCTGAAAGAGATAAAATTCAACCATTTCGGTACAACAACAGTCAAACAACTTTTTTCCGTGACAATCTGAATCTTAACTCAAGCTTTGACAATAGTTTTCAGCTGGAATACACCAACTATAAAGTTGCCTCGGAAACCTATTTGAGAATGGCAGGATCTGCTAAAATATTAAGCAATCCGGCTTCTTTGAGTATCAACATTACACCAAACGGTATTTACGAGTATCGATATATTAACCTGCCGGGTGAAAATACCAGCAGCTATACTGCAGATGGTTTTATTTCAAAGAAAATAAAATCCATCAAATCACAGGTTACATTAATGGGAAGTATTACCGGAGGAGAATCATTCAACCTGGTCAATGATGTTTTAAATAAACTCAATTACCATACGGTATCGGGAGGAGTAGGCTTTTACAAAGCGAAAGCCAATAGTTATGATATCACCGTAGCCAGTAACCTGAGCTATACCAAAAACCGTTCAAGCCTGCAAACAGGTCAACCAAATGATTATTTAGGAGTAACAATCGTTTCACGTGTCAATCTTTTCCTCGGCAAATATCAACTCAGCAATGATGTCAATTATTTATGGCAACAGAAAAATCAGTTCTTTGACGAAAACTTTAACAGGTTTTTATGGAATGCCTGGATAGGAAGAAAGTTCCTGAAAAACGAACAGCTGATGGTAAAAATCTCCTGCAACGACATTTTAAATCAAAACAGGGTTTATAACAGAACGGCGACGGATAATTTTTTCGAAGAAAGCAGTCATCTTGCCATCAAAAGATTTTTTCTGATAGGAGCAACGTGGAATTTTTCACGCTTTAAACGTATCCATCAATAAATGAATAATTCATGAAATACTTAATAATCACTTTATTCATTTTCTCTTCACTCATTACCACCGCTCAGGTAACGAATGTATACAGAGAGGGCAGAATTATTTACGAAAGAAAAGTAAATACATTCGCTACAATGCCTATTTACCTGAAAGAAACAAAAGCCATAGCAGAAAGTGATATTTTCGGCTTCATGGAGAAATACAGAACGTCCTCACCTCAATTCTGGACAGATACTTTTGCACTCAACTTTGAAGCAAACCTAAGCATCTATCAACCGGTTAACAGTGATATTACCTTTTCACAATATTTTGCCATTCCTGCGGGATACAAGAACGTCATTGTTACTAACTTTTCTAATTTTCAACAGCTAAGTGAAAAAGAAATTTTTGACCAGACGGTTTATGTAAGTGATAGTTTAAAGCAGATCAAATGGAAATTTACCGATGAAATAAGAGAGATTGCGGGCTATGAATGTAAGCGGGCCAACGGAATTATGATGGATTCTATTTATGTAGTTGCATTCTATACCACTGAACTGATGCCACGCGGTGGTCCTGAATCATTTAACGGCCTACCAGGTATGATTCTCGGTGTCGCTTTACCGCATTTACACATTTCTTATTTTGCAACCTCCGTTGAGCTCGGTATCAAAAATGATTTTGTGGAAGCAAAAAAGAAATACGCCAACTTTAATAAAACAGTTATTACAAGATTGCAGTTAAAAACCAAAACAGCAACTTTACTAAATAGCCTCCGGCAGCAATCAGATTGGATTCAAAATTTTATTGAATTATAATTACCGGTCTTTCTCAATCAACTCTAAAGCAAAATCCAGCACAGGATCTACCTGATTGATTCTGTCAGCAACAGTTTGCCGAACCATATAATCAGGTAACACACTTTGTACTTTGTTTCTCTTGTATCCGTTCAACAAAAAATTACTGTTGGGATACCACAGTTCAGTACCGACATTTTCAAAAACTTCTTTTTTGAGTTCGCCGGAAATGATCGTTTTTTCTACTCCCGGCTCACCGATGATGACGCCCATTTTGTAAAACTTAAAAACAGAAACAAAAATATGTCCGCTGGAAAATGTATTTTCATTCACTAACAATTTGACTCTTCCCTTGAAAGGTGTTTTATTTTTAGAAGGGTAGATATAAGCATCACTTCTGACTTCAGGCTTTCCGGTTTCTTTGTCATAAAAAGCTTCCTTTGCCAATACATATTTTTCCCGGGCGATGTATTCCAGCAAGTTTCGTATTACTCTTGTACTTCCACCATAATTATTTCTGATATCGATAATTACATCTTTTATTGTTTCATTTTTTGCCTGTGCAAAAAAATCATTAAAAATATTATCGTAGTATGACAAGTCATCTTCAATTACTAAAGAAGCCAGTCTTAAATAACCGACCTTTTTAGTATTGGTTGTTAAAAACCGGTAGCTTGCATTTTCAACGGTATCCTTATCCTTTAAATCTTTTTTATAAACACCCTCTATCGTATACTCAATACCATCGTCTAGTTTTACAACAAATTCGTTCTTATAATCCATCAATAATAACAACAACTCATTCAGGTTACGTTCGAGGTGTGAATAGAAAAATCGTTGTTCGTTTTCATTATAGTGAATGCCCGCACTTAATTCTTTTATAATCTGATCTGCAGAAAGATGATTGATAGATAATATTCTCCGGCCGTGTTCTATTTTATCAGCAACATTCCGGTAATCTTTTTTTACATACAACTCATCCGGGCCCACATAGAGTTTTAAAGGAAATACTTTATTTTTCTCAAAGATGACGCTGGCTGAATCGTCAGACAATGCCAGTTTGAAGTGTGGATCTTTAATACCTGTAACAATCGGATAAGTTAATCTGAAGAACTCTATTGTTCCGGTAGAAGCAGAAATTTGTTCTAAAGTATTTTTTTGTAGGTTATTCAACCAGGCACTATCAACGGTTTGGGAAAGATAGGGAACCGAGTGTTCAATTTTATTGATCAAATGCAGAAAGGCTGCCCGTTGAGGAACGGGATCCTGAACAACAACTTGTTTTTTCTTTTGCTTACAACTAAAAATTAATGATGAAAATAAAAACATTTTAATAAATACATGCATAATTATAGCTGAAAAGAATCCGGATTAGAAAAAGTAAATAAGTTTTCAATCAAACGTTTCGGTTTCATTTTAAAGAAAACCTCTATTCTCAGTTCATTTCCCCCTGAAACGTTCGACAAAAATTGATCTAACTGCAATTTATCAGCCGACACAATAGCAAAATCATTTTTAGACTCTTCCATCGGATAGTCTTTTAACAGTTTTGCTCTTACACCGGCCACTTCATTGGTAAGCAGATTAGTGAATACAACAGATAAAGAATCGTTATGCTGCAATATTTCTTCGCGCCTACTCCCAATCCTAACGTAAACCAACAGATGATCAGCAGATTTCAGGTCTGCGTATAAAGAACCGGTGGTTCTCTCTGAAGATAATATTTTTTTTGCAGAATCGGAAGAAAACGGCCAATTATTTAGCTGCGTTTCCGGAGAAAGCAGTATCGCATCCTGTTTAATGGTTTTTTGTTCTACTACCAGCCATGAAAAACAAAAGATAAACGTCAGAATGATTAAAAACAGCGACAGTGCGTGTTTTTCGATAAAACTTTTATGATTCTGCACCAAACCATTTGCTATCGGAGACCGCTCACGTATATCTACAGACATAATCAATAAATTTTAAGAATGAATAAACTGCTCGTTGGCCAATCTGAAATAACGGCCTCTCAGTTCCATCAGATAATCGTGTGTACCTTGTTCGATAATTTCGCCGTTTTCTAAAACGATAATCTGATCTGCGTGCTGAATGGTGCTCAGGCGATGCGTTGAAATCACCACCGTTTTGTTAGCAGCATTACTTCGCAGATTCTGCATGATTTCATATTCATTTTGAGAGTCCAATGCGCTGGTGGCTTCGTCAAGAAACAGATAGTCTGATTTTCTGTAAACTGCCCGCGCGATCAACAAGCGCTGCCGCTGCCCCTGACTAAAGCTCATACCGTTATCGCCAATTACTGTATAATATTTTCTTGGCAGCGACTCAATAAAGTCATGAATATTTGCAATTTTACAGCTCTCATATACTCTGTCATAATCTATATCACCCGATCCGATAGTCAGATTATCCAGAATCGTTCCGTTGAAAATAAAGCTGTCAGAAGATATAGAAGCTGACTTTGATCGCCAGTAAGAAGGTTCTATTTTATTAAACGGTACTTTCTCATCACGCCCCACATACATTTCACCTTTATAGTTTGAATATACTTTTTGTAACATCTTGATTAATGATGTTTTTCCGCTACCACTCGAACCAATGATTGCTGTAACCTTATTCTCCGGTATTTCGAGATCTATATTTTTCAAAACGACTTCTTCGTCAATATCCGGATAGGAAAACGACAGATCTTTTATTATAATAGATCTGTCTGCAGGAAGATATTTACAATACTCTACTTTATCTGATTTTTCCTCCTGCACATGCTGTACTTCGTTCAAACGTTCAATACTGATTTTGGTATCTTGTAGCGTTTGAATCATACCGATCCATTGGGTAATCGGGCCTGTTAACTGAGCCAGTATGTATTGAATAGATAACATGGCACCCAGCGTTAACTTTCCATCAATCACATAGCGGGCTACGAGGTAGCTCAAAAAGAGACCCTGTATTTGAAGAATCAGCGAAGCACCGGCCTGCTGCAGCTGATTAATATTCAGACTTCGTAAATTCAGATTAAAAATAGCTACCTGTAAATTCTCCCATTCCCATCTCCTTTCGCGCTCTGCATTGTTCAGTTTGATATCTTTAATACCCTGCACCATCTGAATCTTTGTAGTATTATCTAACGATGCGAGTGTAAAATATTTGTGATTTATTTCACGACGATACTTGAGAAAATATGTAATCCACAGGAAGTACAACGCAGATCCTATCAGAAAAATACCAAATAATTCTACACTATAAGTTATCAGAATCACTGCGTATACGCAAAAGTTTAACAATGAAAAAATTGTAGAAAAAGTTGTTTCCGTGAAAAACCGCTGCACCTGGTTTGAGTCATTTATTCTTTGCAGAATATCGCCCGTGCGATGTTTTTCGAAAAAATTGAGCGGGAGACTGGTGAGTTTGATCCAGAAATCCGAAACAATCTGAAAGTTCAGATAGCTGGTTACTTTGAGCATGATTCTGCTTCTGACAAAATCAATCACCGTGCGGCTGATGATTAACATTCCCTGCGCCAGCAACAATAAAGTAACAAATGAAAGATTTTTATCCGTTACTCCATTATCAATCAGGTTCTGGGCTACGAACGGAAATGTAAAGTTGATGACCATCACCAGTAACAAGGCAATAAACACCACTGTAATATCCATCTTTCTGAAACGAAGATACTTTGTAACGAAGCTCCAGTCTAACTTCTTCAATGGCTGCTCTTCTATTTCTTTACTTTCCTCATCAGGCTGTAATAAGAGAATATATCCAGACTGTCCATCGCCTTGCGCCCATGAACGCAAGAGGTCTTCTTCCGTATATTCTATGATTCCTGCTTCAGGATTAGCAATTTTGTATTTATTCTTTTTTACTTCCAGTAATACAACAAAATGATTATTCGTCCAATGCATAATAGCCGGCAGCTCAATCGACGACAACGACTCCATACTGATATTGATACCCTCTGCTTTAAAACCTATCTTACGGGCAGCTTTAGAAAGCGCCAGCATTGAAACACCATGCATTCCATATCCCGAAATCCTTCTGAGTGTGTCAATATTATAATTCTTACCGTAGTATGCAGCAATCATTTTTAAACATGTAGGACCGCAGTCCATCATGTTCGTTTGTTTATTAAACCGAAAGCGTCTTTTTCTACCAAACCTGATGATATTTTGTAGGTATTTAATCACAATAATATAAAGTTTGATAATTAAAATATTATTCAGCGAACGACAGTACTAACTTTCCGAATGGCTTTTTAGAATGTCCATAGGAATACTGCAGAAAGTCGTGGTATTGTGAAAGCGGATATGTTTTGTAAACCGGTACCGATAACTTTTCGTTTCTGTAATCATCAAAAGCGGCCTCAATATCTTCCGCCATTCCCAGGCAATTAAATATGAGTTGAATATTTTTTCTGATCAGTACTTCAAGAATACTGCTGTCAAACTTATTTACACCCTCAGGTAATTGATTTTGTATCCCACAGGTGGCATATTTTCCATTTTTCTTTAACAGCTGTGCGGCAGCATTCATATTCATATCAGAAAAAGGATCAATAACATAATCAAAGCCGCCGGCTTCTGCAATAGCACGTATCGACATAATTTTATTTATATCTACCGAGTGATTTGAATCGCTGATAATTAACCGGTTTAATCCATAACTGAATAGCTCACTCAATCCTTCATCGTTAGAAGAAGTACCGTACAATGTAACGTCACTTCTATTTTGTAACGCCAATAAAGCAGTGAGCGAAACGTTCGATTTAACACCGAATAAAAGGATGTTCTTAGGTTTATCATTATCAACACCCAGTTTACGCAGCATACTGTAAACCGTAAAGAAGTTTACAGAAAAACCTGCAGCTTCAGCATTCGACATAGAAGCCGGAATTTTTACCACGTTAAAGGCATTGATTACTAACAACTCTGAAAAACTGCTGTTAGAAGGAATACCTTCCATCAGTGGAAAAGGTGCTTCCTTTTCAGGATAAGCACAGTTAGGAATTACGCGGTCGCCTACTTTCAGATGTTCTATTTTTTTACCCACCGCAACAATTTCTCCTACGAATTCAGATCCGAATACATAATGCGGAGCATCTTCTTTTTTTAAAAGATGGCTATACAAATTCAATAAGTATATATCACGGTAATTTGATGAAACCGCTAAAATTTTCACCAGTACATTATAGTCATTTTCAGGCAAGGATGTATCCAGGTGAATATCGTCAGTTTCCAACAAGCCGATTGTAAACACGCCACATAATCCTTTCAATGTAAAATCGTGGTAACTAACGAGCTTACGATCCGGTAATTCTTTCTTTTTATTAATGAGCACCAGTTGTTTCATGTGTATTCATTTTTCTTGCAGCAATAGATTTATACGCACAGTTCATTAAATCGTAAACAGCCATTTCGTGAAACCGGTTGTCTTTAAAAAATAATCGGTTCATCGTCATGTGTACCAGGCTTGCAGCAACTTCTTTCCAGTTATCTTTTGTAACTCCGGTATACTCTGCCACAATCCGTTTGATTGCTTGCTCACGCACTTCGGTAATGGCTTTAATTGAAGCCGACCAATCATTAAAAGGAGCATAATTACTCTGGTCTGTCAATACCTCCACAATCTGCTTACTCATTATTCTGTACATCGAAGCCAGTTGCGATTTAAGCGCTTTATTTGTAGACTTATTGAATTCAGTACCAAAGCTATGGTCAAGGCTTCTGATAATTTCTATTTTATCGTTCTTGTTGAAACCCAATGCATCAAACATTGAATCGATCAACCGGATGCCAATTAAATAAGAAGTCTGATCACCCGGAATGACTTTCCCCTGATACAAGTTTATCACATTCATGACGGCCAGGCTATCGTAGTGAAAAATCAGCTCAACCGGTTCTATCGTTTTTCCGCCATAACGCTCCAGTTCCCTTCTATAAGTATCTAATTGCATATTATAAATCAACTGACTTTCAGATGCCTTATTCAGATATTTTGACAACACAGGAAACACCTCCACAAAATCAGCGGTTTTCACTCTCAGTCTGATGTGATAATGCGGATCTGAATATCTGATAAAGAACCATGCAAAAGCCGGAAGAGACTTTTGATATAACTCCTGAACAGCAGGTTGTATATACTGGTGAATGATTTTATTAGCTGATATCTGATTACAATACAGTTTCAGGTAAATCCATTCACTACCCGGATAAAAGAATCTTTTTTCATGGTCGCAGTGAGTTTCGGGCTGTAAGAATTGCTTGAAATCAGGTGTATACTCCTTTTTCTCCGGCACAAAGAAGTAAAAACATTGCGAAGCAAATCCGTCATTTTTTTCATCACGAATCACAACATTATCATTGGTCTCTAAAAATTCAAATATTTTCAGATACTTCATGGGTTGTATAGTATCCAGAAAGACACGTACACTAAATTCATTGGTAAAATCAAAATACAATTCGTTATCACCCTCTACCAGAACCACTTTATCATTCAGCTTCCACTTATTTTTCCATTCGGTAAATGCATGCATTGACATTCCGGTCTGCAACTGTTTAATCTCTTTTTCATAAAACTGCCAGGTAGCTTCTGATAAAATCACCTTCTCACATGCGATACGTGGCAAATAATTTCTATTGTTCAATTTTTCAGGCCAGAATATATTCATCGGGTTAATGATAAATTGTTTACCTACATGTACTAAAAACCTGAAGTATGGATGCTGATCTGTATCCACATTATAAGCACTTGATAAAACCGGAATCAGAAATTTGTTTATTCTTTTTGATCGGAGTAGAACGATCCCTTCTTTTACGCACACTTCAATATCACTTAAAAGAATATTTGACTCGTCGCTGTCATCATACAATACATTAATGCTGTATTTAAACAACCGCTCAAACTGAGTTACATTACCAGATCTGTGGCGCGTAGGCTTATGTAAAATATCTACAAATTCAAAAGCCTCTCCATCAATTAGTGTTTGATCATAGCCAACAATTTCCTGAATAAGTTTTGAGATTTCGGCAGACATGTATTGAAACCTGTTCAAAAAACCATGACAAGGTGCTGCATACCATCTTACCCGATATTGATTTTGTTCCTGTTCTCTTAAAACCACCAGATTATAACAGGTTGTTAATAATGTTTGTAAGCGATGGGGGCGCGATTGATTGGCAATCACATATTCCAGATCAGCTCTGGTAAGATTCAAAGAGGTTGAGCCAGAACCGGCAAAAGAAAAATATCTGTCAAAAATAAGTCTGCTCAAAGGATGCTCTGCCGAACTTTTTTTTGATGCAGCTGCATTCATACCCGTATTGGTCAGGTAATTAATACCTATTTCATTATCTAAAATATTTAATAGTGGTACAGGTGCCAGATCATGCCGCTCAGAAAACAAATTTTTAAACCCTTCTAAATAAGCATTGTCATGATTAAAGTGAAACGCAGCAATCATGGAAAGAATTTCCTTCGCGTCTTCATCAATATTCATCACCCGGGTACTTGAAAAATCAGGCAGATAGTCTACTCTCAACTTTTTAGAAATGGAAACAGCGTCATCAACGTTTAGCAAAGACTGTTGAAAACCTTTTAAAAACTTAGAGAAGTTTTTGTGTAACTGATTATCGCCAGTAATATCTTTTAAGATATATAAGGATTGTAACTCTTTCTGTAATTTACCAATAGTAACTTTTTTACCCCAAAGATGGATGGTTGACTTTTCTTTAAAGGAATTAAGAAATGCCAGCAATGCAGGCATAGGATCAGGGCTCATGAGTGATGCGATCAGCTCGTGCACCAGAATATTACTCCTGGTCAACTCCATCAGGTATTCATTAATCTCTTTTTTTGAGATACCGAATGATTTGAGTTTTTCAATAATTTCCATTCTTGATTTGCCTTCACGCACCAGTTGCAATACTTCCTGCAAACCATCATCCAGCTCAACAGTAGAAAGTTCATACAAGGTTCCTGTGGCATTATTGGCATTCTCGATGTATCTGACCTTATCGTCTTTTTCCCAGATGGATGTATTCAAAAAGAACTTACCACTCATCAGTATCGCCTCATTCTTGAGTAGCTCTTCTACCAACGTATAGAGAAAAACCGAGTCGTATCTGAAAAACGGCATAATGGCCTGTGCATTTAACCGTGCCGTATTTACAGTATCATCCTGATTAATATCACTTACATTACAGCCTGCAAACAATCCGAAAGGTGTAGGCCGGCTACACATACGAACAAAATATTTATACAAAGAGTAGAATAGCCGTTGTTTTTGTTTTTGTGAAATTTCTTTTTTGGCAATTACAAACTCTGAAAAAGCATCATGTAATGCACTCGATGCAATTTTTAAAGCATCGTTGTTTATTTTAACCTTAAAGAATTGAGTTAAAAACCTGATGGCTTTATCTTCGTCTTTCGTTTTAAAGAATTCATCGGTTTTGCTCAGCGAGCATAATGGAACTCTTAAAAACGTTTTAGGCAAAATTTTCAATGAATTGTACGTTTTCATTATTCCTTAAATTAAATTTTTCACTTAAAAGTTCTAACCCCAGTATTCTGTCTTCGGTGGAATAAGCTTTATTTAAGAAAGTAAACTCATCCACCTGAAACAGCTCCTGTAATTCAGATAATTTATCGAAGAAATAATTTGGGCAACCTATGATTTCGTTAAACGAAATGGTACCCCCATCGTTCAGTATTCCTTTTCTGATCTCAGCAGCTTTTTGAGAAGTTTCATGGCACAAACCTGCTACAGCAATAGTAACTTCGGGCAGTACACTATACTTTTCAAAAAACAAAGCTTTAAATCGGATAATCTTTTCAGCTTCTGCTTTCAGATCTATATTTTCTATATGAAATATTGATTTGGAGAAGTTAATTCCGTACCTGAGAGCATCTTCGCCCGCACCTCTCACACTAAGCGCCCATAACGAAGGGATGGTTCCCTTGTAAGGAGGAATAATAGTTTGGCCGTCAAAAATATAGTCTTCTTCTTTGGTCAGAAGAGAAACAGTTTCGCCCATCTTTCGTTGAAAGTATCCTTTCATTTCGTGTGGGAATTTTCTGCTTCCGGGCAGCATTTTTTTTCTTACAAACTCTGGAACACCACCGTTTGCAAAGCCCAAATCAATTCGTCCGGGAAATAAGTTGGCGAGCAGTTTAAAGTTGAGCGCTACACGGTATGGATTGTGGTACGACATTAAAAGACCGGCTGCACCGACTTTAATATTTTCCGTCATTCCGGCAATCACAGGCAATAGCACTTCAGGATTGTTCCAGATAGTATTATTTACATAATAATGTTCTCCCAGCCATATTCTGGAAAAACCTAACTCGTCGGCTTTACATGAATAATCTACTAAATTCTCTACCAGTTTATTCATGTTTTCTAAACCGCCTGTTGCAAAATTTAATAAACCTATTTTCATATTATACCAAGAATATATTGTTACTCCATAATGATTTTCTATCGCTGTTGATCAGATCGTTCAATACGAGTCCTATACCAATGTTTCCGTTGAGAATAGAGGAATCAAAGTAATCAGGATCCAATTCATTTAATTCCGTTATCAGCACTTCCAGCCAGAAAGATGATTTTTCTTTAAAAATTTCAAGTTTAGAAATTTCATAAAGATGTTCGTACATATGAATAACGCCCGCTGTTCCATGACAGAAAAAAGAATTGTTTCTTTTATCGTTCATCCCGAAAGATTTATTTGAAATAACCGGTGCTATTTTTACTGCGAACTCATAAATAAAATCATCTTTTAATACTTCCACTGCTTTAAATAGCATGTAAGTAATACCAAGGTCGCCGATACACCAGGCGTATTTAGGTGTATAGTCGAAAGACCCGTCTGGCAGAATGTATCTGGGGAAAAGTGTTTTATTTTTTTCATCATCATCAGAACCGGAAGAGGTATTAATCAATGTATATATCAATGCGCGTGACACATCACGTAACTGAGTATTTTGTGGGTCAGCCTGAATTAAACGCAGCATTACGAGTAAGAAGCCGGCTTGTCCATGTACAAGACTTGTATCCAACACGCCTCTTTGATGATTAACAGTAATAGACTGAATAAACTTGTTCTCAATACAGTTATATATATAAGGAACAAATTTCAATGCCGTTTCTGCCTGGCCACTACAGATAAAGTAATTCACAGCACCGAAAGCACCGTGCAGATAATCGAGATTTTTTTCATTGAACATGTTCACCGTCCATTCAAAAACATATTCATCGAATTCTACAAAAGAGAATTCATCGGAAATATAAAAATCGTATTCTATCATTAGCTGACGCAACTGCAAAAGCCCTAAGATGCCCCTGTTTAAGCCAAAGCCACTTACAACGGTAAAAGGGTCTTCAAAAGCATTGTTTAACACTTCTTCGAAAGCAGTTTCTACTTCTTTTTGCAGAACCGTGTTTTTATAAGTATGAGCAATGGTTGCCTTATACAAGAGAATACCCAATTGGCCGTCTAACAAGCCAGGATACTTATTATTATGCAAACGCAGCCCGTTGTTCACTCTTTGTAAAATCTGCTCTAAAATATCTGTATGATTGTCTACTAGTATCATTTTACAAATAGTTTAAAAATCTTATAAAACTGAGGTGACTTTTATTTATATAACACAATAGCAACATGCCTACTGCGGGTATCCCTGTTAGTAAAACTTTTTCACTGGGATACTTTTCTCCAAAATTGAACAACCTTGGATATTCAGGATCATTGTCTTCATCCTTATCAATTGTTACAGCGAATGCTATTGTTCTTTTAACCCAATAATTGTAGGACTCCAACAAATAATCATGTTCATATCCCATCGAAATAACCTGTTGATAAAAAAAAGCAAAGCCGTTACTTCCATACCACACACTATAATCATTTTGTCTGAAAGTTTTTTCTGTAGCAACTTTATCAATTGATTTAAGCCGTATCAACTCAAGCACCTCTTTTTCTAATAGGCTATCGTTCCATAATTTTGCTATTCTTAGCTGTGCGAATAAAATACCGATGTCTCCATATGACCAGCAGTCGAACCATTTAGAATCATCGGTTTTATAATGTTTCAGAGATACTGGAAAAAATGAATTTGACGTTACTTCAAAATCTTTTAAACGGCTCTCCCAAATAAGTTTCTGTAGTATTTTAATAATTAAAGCACTTTTATCAGGCTGTACTCCGTGTTCGTACAAATTAATGATACACAACAAAAGGCCTGAAAACCCGTGTGAAATACCGGTATAATTAACATTTATGATGACAGAATCCCGGTCATGCTGCAATTGATGGAGAACTGCATCTACAAACTCATTGAGAAACTGCCGGGCTTTTTCAGCACCTCTTCCGTTAGCAGTCATTCTCTCCAGAAAGTATAATGCATTCGGCACAGATCCGAAAACGGTATCATAATTCTGCTGGCTTACAAAATCCATCATACTTTTGTAAACAACTTCATCAATGTCTTCTAATAACTCATCCGAATCAATCTCATACAATCCTTCTTTTTCTATATAATGAACAAACCAGCCCAGCTCAGCCAATTCCTGACTGGGTCGGTCACTTTCATAAATCAGTTCTACATTATTGAGCACGCTCCAAAGAACATCCTCGATCAGCTCAATGTTTTCAATCTGCTTTTCTTTATAATAGTGCATCAGAAAAAGCAGCGCCCCCAGTTTCCCTTTTTTTACGCCGATAACAGGGAAGTACTCAATTTCACGTTCAACATACAGTCTGAACTCTTCTAACTTTAATTCAACAGCTATATTATTCATAATGATCATGAAAAGAGAAAATGGAGGGTACTATCCATTTGGCTCTTATTGAATATTTATAAATAAATGTCAGAATAAACGATTAATGATTACCCAACAATAGTTCCGCAGCAATCAATTGGTGGTTGATCAGGCTGAGGAGATGTAAGATCTTTAGTAATTGAAATCAAACTATGTATAATAGAAACTACTGAAGCAATAGTAGCAGCTGTACAGGTAACTGTAGGAAAGCTTTCGTTAGTAGCAGCTGCCAAACCACCTTTCAATACAGACATATCTTCGTTGTTTAGTCTGGAGATAGTTTCTTTGTTTAAAGAAAGTTTTTTATTCTTTTTCATATAGCGGTGTTTTTATTTAAAGAGTGAAAGAGGAAGAGAAGTTTTGGAAAGGAAAGGCGTTCTTCTCTTCCTATGATTATTACAATCTGATTATTTTTGAATAATGATTGTTCCGCAACAATCAATCGGTGGCTGCGGCTCCGGAGACGGAAGTGTTTCTTTAATTATAGAAATCACGCTTTCTATAATAGAAACAATCGAAGCAATTGTTCCGCCGGTACAGGTAATTGTCGGGAAGCTGGCGTTTGTAGCAGCAGCCTGACCACCCTTCAAAACAGACATATCTTCGTTGTTTAACTGATCAATCTTTTCTTTATTTAAAGAAAGTTTTTTGATTTTTTTCATTGTTTAATATTTATACAATAAAAGAATAAGAGAAGAGAATTAAATAGTGGTATTCTCTTCTCCGTAATATTTACCGTAATTACTTTTGAATAATCACAGTTCCACAACAATCGATTGGAGGTTGAGGACTAGGTGAAGGAGTCAAAGTATCTTTGATAATAGAAATAAGACTTGCTACAATTGAAACAACAGAAGCAACAGTACCACCTGTACAAGCAACCTGTGCATCTAACTGAGCTTGCTTACCAGTGGTAGCAGCTGCAAGTCCACCTTTCAAAGTAGACATATCTTCGTTATTCAGCTTAGAGATCGTTTCTTTGTTTAAAGAAAGTTTTTTTACTTTTTTCATCAGTTGTATTTAAACTAATTAAAGAATCGGGGAAGAGCATTCAATAGGGTGATAATTTTCTTCCACTGAATTTTAGCTATAATTATTTTTGAACAATTACAGTTCCGCAACAATCAATTGGCGGTTGAGGATCAGAAGGCCCCATTGTATCTTTAATAATTGAAATAATACTTCCGATGATTGAAATAACAGAAGCAACAGTACCTAAGCCGCACATTGCCTGAGCTTCTAACTGAGCTTGTTTACCACTGGTAGCAGCAGCTAAACCACCTTTTAAAGTAGACATGTCTTCGTTGTTCAGCTTAGAGATCGTTTCTTTATTTAAAGAAAGCTTTTTTACTTTTTTCATGAGTTACATTTAAATTAATTAAAGAAATGAGAAGAGCATTAACAGCGTAAAAGTTCTCTTCCCTGTATTTTGGTTTGTAATTATTTTCTGACAATTACAGTTCCGCAACAATCGATTGGCGGTTGAGGATCAGAAGGCCCCATTGTATCTTTAATAATTGAAATAATACTTCCGATGATTGAAATAACAGAAGCAACAGTACCTAAGCCGCACATCACCTGAGCATCTGCCTGAACGACAACCTGGTTACTGGTAGCAGCAGCCAAACCACCTTTTAAAGTAGACATGTCTTCGTTGTTCAGCTTTGAGATGGTCTCTTTGTTAAGAGACAGCTTTTTGATTTTTTTCATAAACTTGTTGTTTTAAATGTTTAAATAATTGGATATCCAAAAAACTTACAAGAGATGAAAATCCAATGCTGATCGCTTAAATCCATTCGTAAAACAAGTCCGAGTCATAGAACAAAGCCTTTCTCCCGGATAAATATTTATTAATAGCGGCATAGGAATACAATCACACACGCTGACAAATCACAGATGTATAATGGTCGCGTATATGCAAAAGAATTCCTGTTCTGCCTCATTAAGATAAAAGCAGGTGACGTTTGAGAAAACTCAACACGTTATTATTATACTCAAAAGGAGAACTATATCCGGATGTAAGAAAAGTACCGGAGAATAGTTTATCGGTTTACTGTTCCACAGCAATCACCCGGAGGATCCGGAGAAGGCTGAACTGTTATAGTAAGTGTTGTTTCAATAATGGTAATGGTAACACTTGGAAAAGTAGTAGTAATGCTGAAAGCATTGAGGGCTTTATTATCAGAACCGTTACCTACAGTAGCTGCAGCAAACCCTCCCTTTAATACTTCCATATCATTGTTATTCAAGCGGGAAATAATTTCCTTATTGACTGAGAGACGTTTAATCTTTTTCACAAACATTTGAATTTGGTGTTAAAAAATTTAGGACGCGTACTGAGAAATGAGTGAACGAAATGTGATAATTAAGATGTACACGCAAGCAACCGTTATAAACTGAATCAATCAACACAACAACATATCAATGTTGTTGCACATTAGCGGCAGAGAAGAAAAATAACAACTGCTCAGTATAATATTCTCTTCTCTGCACGGCTAAGTTTAATCTTATATATAAAGATTATCTGTTCACCACTGTACCGCAACAATCAATTGGTGGCGGTGGTGGAGGAGGATCGGGCTCCATTGTTTCTTTAATGATTGATATAACACTGTAAATGATCGAAACAATAGAAGCACCTGTTCCTAAAGTACAGAACACATGGTTTTCACCACCGCCTTTAGTAGCAGCAGCTAAACCACCGTTCAGAGCAGACATGTCTTCATTGTTCAGTTTTGAAATCTTCTCTTTGTTAAGAGAAAGCTTCTTCACTTTTTTCATAATCTGATTGATTTTAAATGATGAAATTGTACATAACTTTTTAAAGTTAAAGGATCAGTTCACTCCTTCAAATAGCACAAAAGAATAAATGTTTTAAAATATGAACGTTTTTTATACCATACATGTACACACTACAAATCATCACACAATGCAATATGCGCTTTGTAGCGACCGTTAAAATACATTATACCCACTCACCACAGCAATAACATAGAAAAGTGATTTACTCCGCCAAAAACGCTATTACCGAAAACTACATTTTCAATAAATGCATTTACGAAAAACATTGTATGCATTCGTGCATTTACTAATATTTATAAAACAAAAATGCATTTCATCTGATCAGATGAAATGCATTTGGTAATTCAATTATCTAAAGCGTTTTTTATTAAGCAACAAATTTCTCTTTAGTTGCTTTTTATGCAGATAGGAGAGGTTTAGTGGATTATTTTTTTGTTATTAATATCTTTTTAATCTGAAGAAGTAATATATACCTTCAAAAATTAAATTGTGTGTACGTCATTAAACTGTCAGTTCATTTTCTTTTTGCATCTGTACGCCTCTTCTCATAATTTGCGCAAACACATATAATATCAATATGATTAAAATAAACTCATCACCCAAAGAAGCACCAGGCAAACCACCCACTTTTTTCGATAACCTTTTATCTGGATGTTATAAATTATTGTAACAACCCATAAACCAAACATACTGCAACAAATTGATTCCAGGCTTCTGGCAATATTTATATTAAAAGGAGATTCCATTTTAATATTTTGCATGAGCTTAATCACCTTATAGGCTATCTGTGCTTTCATAACTTCCAATGCAACGAGTATAAAAACCGTCACTGAACAAAAAATGAACCTGTATTTGTAAATAACAGAAAAATCAAGCGCTCTGTACAAATCACTCGCTGCTTTAGAATTATGATGACTTATATAATAAGAGGTCAGTAATGTGCCGGCTTTTATTGTTTCCGACTATGACTAACCAGGTCATTACAGTAAGTACCTTAAATATAACTTGCGCATTTTTCATAAATCAGTATTTACTATACATACTTTTTTCACGAAATACCTATCGAAAAACAATAATTTTTTTTATTATTCAATAGTTTCCGGAGTCTTTCAACATGCAATTCATTGAAATAGAACGAACTTGCAAGTAATAGTAACAGGCTTTCTAATCAATTAATCTGCTTTGTACAGCATATGCTGAAGCAAGTGAAGAGATGGGGAGAATGAATATTAATAAGCTCAGGCATACCGGCAAACTGAAGGGTATTAAATAAATATCAAATGTTCATGATAAAATAAATGTGAAGAATATTCATGAATTATATTGAAGAGGCATACTTTATGATAAGATGAAATGATTTTGCTGTTCGTCGGCAAAAATTGATTTTCTGAAAAAATAAATTAGCTTTCTATAAATATATTAATAGAAAGCTATCAAACAATTACAAAGCTTTTTTGAGAAATGAAAAAATTACCTAATCACCCTCATAGTATAGATATAACTTATATATATTATTTATCTACTTTTGCGTAGCAAATAAATCATTGGCAAAATCATAAACCAGATCGCCGATGTAATAAGGAACCACATTAATCTGTTTAGTATGTTTACCATCATAGAAACCCAACTGATGACAATATTCATGAGCAAGATGCGCCGACAAAGCCATTACAGTGTGAAAACAGTTTAAAGGAAGTTTAGAAATCCAATGTTCATTTACCACTGTAACCGGGCTGCCAACCACAGTTGTACCCAATATTTCAGTAGATTTTCTTCCAAATTTTCCTAAAGAATTTCGAACATGCACCTGCATTTCATGCATTTTTTTCCGAACAAAAAGATGCTCGTATACAGACGCGTCTTCGACTTGGAAATCAACATGTTTCCAGTCATATTTAAACGAATTGACTAGTTCACGGAAGGATGATTTTCTGATAATTACATTCAGCAGGTTTACAGCATCATTGAACTGGCGGCCATAATGCTTCAGCGTTGAGTCGCTGCTTAAACTAATATTGACGATTGTACTCATCTCTTACCACTTTTTTAATTTGATATTGATAAGGGATCGGGGTAATTAAATATAAACATTTTTATGGAGACCAGCAACCATTTAAACGGGGCGTAACCGAAAAGCCAAATGAGTAGGACATTCGAATCATGAGAAAAATTGCATTATTAACAGTTATTATCTGTGCTACTTTTGCTGTAAAAGCACAAGACGTAAACAGAAATTTTGGTGTGGGGCTTCAAAGCTCTTTCCCGACTTTTGGATTAAGTGCTAAATACGCGATCACTGACCAATCAGTTGTTCAGGCAATTGTATCTCCTTTTGGCATTGGTACATGGAACAGAAACTATTTTGCAGGCAGATACCTTCACCGTTGGCTCGATGCAGCTGATTTGGGTGGCGGTATTTCTTTAGACCCATATGCATTCGGTGCGATTGGTTTAGTTACCTACAAGTATGACTACTGGGGAGGCTACAGAGAAAGCGACAGTTTCGTTTCATTCAGTTTTGGTGGTGGTGCTGAAGTAGTACTGGAAAAACATTTCGGTATTTCAGCGGAAATCGGTTTAGGTCAGTTCGGTGTTAGCCGTACAGGTGGTCTGTTTGGTTTAGTGGGAGGTATCGGTTTACACTACTATTTTAAATAATTTTGATTACACAGGCAATCGGAAAAAAACACTTACTATTATTAGTAAGTGTTTTTTATTTTTAAGAATGATTCGAATATTATCGTCCATTATTCTTTTAACCACCGGTGTGCTGGCAGCCTGCTATGTTAACCGGCCCGACACTATTATCGACTTATCAGCAGGGCGTCAGCAGCTAAAAATTACTAAAATCGTTGACGGGGATACCTTTTGGGCCATCAATCAACACAACCAAAATAAAAAATACCGTCTGATCGGAATTGATGCCCCGGAAAAATCAAACAGCTTTCAACAGAAGAAACATATTTACGGCGACAGTGCTACACGGGCGCTGATACAATTACTTCCGGATTCGGTCGTGTATATCAGCTTTGATAAAGACAGTTTAGATCGTTACAAGCGGTACCTCGTTTATTGCTTTAACAGCCAAAACCAGTTTGTAAATTTTGAACTGGTCAGAAACGGACATGCCTGGGCTAAAAACTATCCACCCAACAGCCGGCATCAAAAGCTGTTCTTGCTGGCTCAAGACAGTGCACAGAATGAACAAAAAGGTATTTGGAATAATATAAACTAGGGGTAATAAATAAAATCAGATTTTTTGCGTTATTAAATCGATTCGTTTACAGATTATTATAAATCATAATAAAAAGTTTCGAATCAGAGCACAAACATTTGATTATCAACCAATTTTAACCCGTCAAAAGAAAATACTACTTAAATAGGTCATCAATACTTATTGCATACTATTACTTTTGACAATCAATCACTTTAAATAGCTTGTAATGAAAAAGCTACTCATCATCAGTAACCTAGTTTTATTGGGCATTATCGCTTATCTCGTATTTTTTAAACATGATTTGCACCAGCCCAAACCAGAAGAGCCGATTAATGAACACCTAAAAGGAGTTATCTCTTTTCAAGCGGCAGAAATGATTTCGCATAATTATTCGGGCGACACAGTAAAGTCAAAAATGCTGATCACAACTCCGGATGGCGAAAGAAAAGTAGTAGACGACACAAAGTCTGTTTCTTTCAATTTAAAAGGCCTGAATGCATTCATCGCCGGCATTGAAAGAGCTGCAAAAAAAATTGGCTGTGACAAGCCGCTGGGTGTGAGAATTTATTTCTCTAAGTATCCGGATGCAGAAACCATGAAACGTACTCCAACATTAAAAGATGTTCCTGTTGAGTACGCAAACAAATTAACCTTCTTCTTTGTGCCTACTATTTTTGATGGCGAGAAGTTTAGAGATTTTAACCCGGTAAAGTGGACCGATTGCGATAATCCTCCATATTATACCAAAAAATCGGAAAGAAAACGCGGTGGTGAAAACAATCCTGATGATGATGATTGGATTTATAACCATGGAGATTTAATACCTCCTCCTTACCCCGGAGATGACTTTCCTCCATCAAACAAGTAGTATTAATGAACAGTATTAATGTTATTAAGTGGAGCCTGAATACAATGGAATTTTTAGCCTGTTTTACAGGCTTCCTTTACTTTAGAAAAATTAAAAATTCTCATTGGAAGTTTTTTCCATTTTATTTAGGCTTCATTTTCCTTATTGAGATGACGGCGAAATGGGCGCAAAGAGATCTTTCCAATATCCAGTTTGTGTTAAACCTGTACAAATATGTCGGGATTCCCATTCAGTTTTTATTCTTCTTTTGGATCTTTTTCAAACACGATCAACAAAAAGATTATAAAACCTGGTCTTTCACCGCATTACTTATTTATGTGATCAGCTTCATTTTTGATGAGTTTTTCATGAAAGGAGGAGTCTATTGGTTCAACTCCATCTCCTATACCTGCGGAAACATCGTCTTACTGGTGCTGATTATTAGATATTTTTATCACCTTACGAAATCAAACGAGCTCCTTTATTTTAGAGAAAAGCAAATGTTCTGGGTGTGTTTGGGGTTATTAATTTTTTATTTGGGAACTATGCCTTATTTTGGATTATATAATACCCTAAGAAACAACTATCCAGCATTGTTCAAACTGTACTGGCATCTGCAAATGGCCTTAAACATTTGTATGTATGCTTGCTTTTCAATTAGCTTTATATGGAGCAAGTCGAAATAACGATTTTTATCATTTTAGTAAGCGCCGTTCTTTTAATCTTTATTATAGGAACCGTCGTTTTCATTTTTCAGTTCCGCGAAAGAAAAATTAAACATGATGTAGAAAAGAAACGGATGCATGACCAATTCGATGTTCAACTCCTTCACAGCAGAGTAAAAACACAGGAAGACACCATGCGGTTTATCGGAGAAGAAATTCACGACTCAGTTGCCCAAAAGATTACACTTGCTACCATTTATACCCACAAAGTCGGAATGAATCCGATTAGTGTTCCCTTACAACCCGAATTAGATAATATTCTGAAAGTACTCGACGATGCAATTGAAGAACTCAGAGAATTATCAAAAAACTTAACCGATCAAAGATTACAGGAAGCGGATATCGTTTCGTTACTGCAAACCGAAGCTGAAAGGATTATTTCTACCGGAAGATGCAAAGCTATTCTGGAAGTGAATATCCACATCCCCCTGAAACCAACCACTAAAATTTTTCTGCTTAGAATTATTCAGGAATTTATTCAAAACAGCCTGAAGCATTCTAAATGCAATGTCATAAAAATAGTACTAACCGAACACAGCGATCATTTTCAGCTTAAAATCGAAGACGATGGAATAGGCTTTGATACGAATGATAATAAGAATAAAGGAAGCGGCCTGAACAATATGAGACGAAGAACTCAAATGCTCGGCGCCACTTATATCTTCGATAGTCAGCTTAATAAAGGAACCAGTTTAATTATTAAGATTGAAAAGTCCAAGCTATGATGAAGCATTCAATTGTAATCGCAGATGATCATCCGTTAATCGCTACAGCGATCAGAGCTATTATTGAGCAGTTTCCCGACTTCAGGGTTCTCTATGAAGTAGAAAACGGTCAAATGCTCATGGATAAATTAAAAGACGGGGCAGAAATACCCGACATTGTTCTTCTTGATATGTCGATGCCAATCATGGACGGAAAAGAAACCGCCATCTGGCTAAAAAGTACTTATCCGCAGATTAAAATTATCGCCAATACGGTTCAGAACGATATCAAATCTTTCGTCAGTATGTTCGAAGCCGGAGCCCTGGGCTATCTGACCAAAACAACCCCACCCAAAGAACTCATCAACGCACTCAGAACTGTTGTTCAAAACAAAACCCATTATCCTGAATGGGCACAAAATACCCTTCAGGCATTATACCCTTTTTCCCAGGTGTCGCCTTCTATGTTTAATGAAGAAGAATCGAGGTTCCTGAAATTCTTTTGTTGCAATCTCAGTCAGGTACAAATAGCAGAAAAAATGAACTGCGATCTGAATAAAGTGCAGGATCTGGAGAAAACCCTCTATACGAAACTACACGTCAACAGTTCTAACGCATTAGTACATTTCGCTCAGGTAAATAACTTAATTGACGAATCACTTTAGCCTGAATACTTTTCGTAAAAAATGATCAATTGCATTGACCATCGGAGTAAACCAGGGTTCAAAAAAAGGAAAGTGATGTAATGGCGTGTCAAATGTTTTTTGCTCGTGATAGATATGATAACGATCCAGTATTTTTTTATAGTCTTCGCGTCCGGCATGCATCCGGTCAATATTACTGTTAATAAATAAGGTAGGAGGAGTTTTTTCATTTGCATGAGTTAAGGGCGAAGCTTCTTCCCATAACTTATAATTATCTGCTTTCTTATAGCCGAGCCACATGGTGGCTGCAGATAGTTTTTCCGAATCATCTCCTTCTCCACTTTCAGGATGTACAAACGATAAAGTACCATCAATATTGATGAGGGCATTTACAATCGACCTCTCGTTGCTATGAATCCTTTCATCTGCATACATTCCGGCACCGGACGTTGCCAATAAGCTTGCCAGCATTCCGCCGGCAGAAAAGCCTCCCACTGCAATTTTATCCGGATGAACCTTCCATTTCTTTGCGTTATATCTGATAAAAGCAATATCGTGCTTTAGTTTATACAATGCTGCGGGATATTGCATATGCGTTGACAAAGGATAGTTTGGTAACACTACAGTGTACCCTTTTTCAACCAGGGCCAATGCCAGATGATGATTCATCTCTGCAGACCCCGAACGCCAACCTCCTCCAAAAATAAACATGACTACCGATTTATTGCGGTTTTTCGGTTTCGGTAGATACACGATTTTATCTAATTGTTTGTTATTACCGGTTTTGTACAACTTCATTTCTTTTAAGTTGGTTGAAGTCACTACCGGATATGCAGCATTCTTATCTGCTTTTTTTGCCTTCTCAAAAGCAACCGTTAACTGATAACTGCTATCTGTCTGATAAGTTAAACTATCGGTAATCCTGCTTTGTGATATTAAATTACCGGAGGTTAAAACACCGAGTAACAAAAATGCGTATCTCGTCATACTCTAAATATACGAAGTATTTTAGTGCTTCGACTGTACGATTGCCGCACTGACTGCCGGCATTCCTATCCGGTTACCGGTTTTCCTGCCTGCCACTTTATCGGTGTAATAAGTACCGCTGTATTCACCGTCTGTACTGGTGTCAAAACTTCTACCACCATAAGTTAATCCATTTACACTCGAATGTTGCGGTGCTGTTAAACGGGTTGACCAGGCTCTGTGGATAGAAGTATCTTTTATAAATACTCTTCCTGATTTTGATAGCTCCTTATTGATTAAAACAAACTTCATCTTATTGGCTGCAGTTAATACACCATATGCTTTAATATTGCTTTTTGTAGAATCCACCGACACAGATTGCAGTTGATTTCCTTCTTCCAGCAAATCAGAAAACATCCACATGGCATAATAGGGTGATTGCACAGATTTCAGTAAATATTCATCCGGAAAAAAATCTTTCCCTTTTGTAGTTGAATGATGAGTGAGGTTATCAAGGGGTGTTTCAAACAGAAAAGGGCCGCCGGCATTCGTTTGGTTTGTCATCGTTTTACTTCCTATATTAATATTAACCTGCACAACGCCGTTTTGTAAACTACTTAATAAATAGTCTAATAGCCATAAAGACGATTCAAAAGTATTGGATGTTTTTGAGCAGGACGGTAATGTAAGATTAACAATATTGTGATATTGATCGGAAGGCTTAACCTCTTCGATCGTTTTGGAGAAAAGTTCAGCATTCAAAAAAACAGCAGAATCTTTTGTTTCGCAATTCACCCATTTCTCAAGATTTATTTCGTGCAAACGAGGTGCACTGGTTACCGCCATGCCGGTCGTACCTGCAGTAGTTATAATAGACCGGTTCATATTCTTTACCCATTCTCTTGTTACTTCACTGGCTTTATCCCAGTCTATAATAATCGCTCTGATAAACTGATCATTCAGGTGTTTTTTTAATGCCTCGAGAAAATGCTCCTGTTTATTCTCGGGCAATTCGATGGAATATTCAACCTGATAACCTGCTGCCTGAAAATTATGCGCAAAAAGGTTGAGCATTTCCAAAGCCACGGAAGGTTCATCTACTTCATTTGATTTTGTAATAGTTACCGGAATACGTTTTGTTTTATCATATAAATTCTTCAACAGATTTACCAGTATTGTATTCGCTTTTTCTTTTGAGCCTATCAACGCCACAGTTTCTCTAAGTGAAAAATATACCCCTAAGTAGTCGAGAGGAATTAGCACCGGTGATTGTTTTTTTAACACCTCTACATCGCCCAGTCTTTCCCCGTCTTCCACTTTATAGCGTATATACTTTTCGTAAACCACTTCCCCTTTTTTAAAAACTCTTAAGCGAACAGCATCTTTGCCTACTACATAAAAATAAGCAGTATCACTTTTTAAAAACAGGTCATTATCAAGTTTCAACGAATCTGCTCCGGCCAGGTTCCAGCTGATAATTAAGGGATCGCCGTCTATCAACGGAGCTGTGATGTTCAGCGGAAAATCTTCCAGCTGTGAAGTTTCTTTACAGCCCCAAAAAATCAAACAAAGCAATAGGAGAGTGTTAAGACGCATAGCGGTTGTTTTGATCTCAAAACAACAATCCACATACCATACATTAACTTATATAAACAAAGAGAGAACTCATGACCGAAATCAAGAATTCTCACTTTTTGTATTTTTGAGAGCGATTTTTTCTGCTCTTTCATCGCATAAAAGACGAACTATTTACCCAAAGCTTTTTTCACTGCGGGAACTACTTTCGTTCCGAAAAGTTCGATCGACTTCAGCATTTCTTTATGAGGGAAGGATCCGACACTCATTTGTGCCATAAAGCGGGTGAATCCGAACAGCTCGTACTCATACAAAATTTTATCGATTACCATTTGTGGGTCTCCTACCATTAATGCCCCTTTCGGTGACCTGAGGTAATCATACTGCTCTTTCTCCATTGGCAACCATCCTCTTTCATGTCCGAGTTGAGTCATTTGTTTTTTATAAGAAGGCCAGAAAACTTCTGCCGCGTGTTCAGCAGATTCGCCAATAAATACGTGTGTGTTAACACTTGTCTGTATCTGATCTTTTGGTAAGCCGGCTTTCACCACTTCTTCTTTATACATTTTCATAAAGGGGGCAAAACGATGTGGCTCACCACCGATAATAGCTAATGCAAGAGGAAGTTTAAGATAGGCGGCCCGCATGATAGACTGTGGGGTTCCTCCTACTGCAATCCATATCGGTAATGGCTTTTCTGCCCGTGGATACACTCCAAGATTATTGATCGGTGCTCTGGTGGTACCTTTCCATTCTACGGTTTCGTTTTCATTTGCCAACATGAGCAAATCGAGTTTTTCAGCAAATAGCTTATCGTAATTCACCAGGTCGTAGCCAAATAAGGGATAACTTTCAATAAAACTTCCCCGGCCAACCATTATTTCAGCACGTCCTTTACTCAATAAATCAATCGTTGCATACTGTTGATATACTCTGACCGGATCATCGGAACTTAATACGGTAACAGCACTGCTCAATTTGATTTTGTTTGTTCTTGCTGCTATTGCGGCCAGAATAATACCGGGTGCAGAGGCAAGATATTCTTCGCGGTGGTGTTCACCGATAGCAAATACATCCAGACCCACCTGTTCTGCCAATTCAGCTTCTTCCAGCAGGTCTTGCATCCGCTGTTGTGGCGAAAGCTTGTTTCCAGCCACTTCATCGTACATGTTTTCAACAAAAGTGTAAAGCCCGAATTCCATAATGTTAAGTTTCTTCTTCGTAAAAAATTTTATAAAACTTTCTTCCGGTTTCGTCATCAATTCCTCTTTCAATCAGATCGCGCCGGCCGTGTATGTAGATATGAAAGTTCTTGTCTAGTTTTAAAACAGTTTTAAAGACTTTTTGTTGTTTCTTCACCGCATTTACGTGAATAGCAAATTCATCTTCAATTTCAAAGCTTTTAGCAGACTCAAAATTACGCTTATAGTCCATAAAAGTATCCACAATATCCTGATGGTGCATTACTTCTTCGGTAAATTCTTCCAGGCTGAACTGTTCTTTTGTTTTGAAATATTCGATTGACTTATTCAACATTTCAATCTGATCGCTCTTCGATACTTCAAATTTTTCAGGATACTCGTTGGTGATAAAAGACTTACAAAGGTTCAGATATTTATCGGTTTGGTGATAGCTATCCGCATACGGAGTTACCTGCAAAAATTCTTCCACCCAATACCTGGTATCGCCGTTTTTGTTGGTGTGATCAACAATACAAACCTTTCCTCCTTCGGCGAGGTTAGCATGTAATATTAAACATCCTTTGTCTAACTTATTGATATTAATTCCTTCTTCATGAATCACCTCATAGTTTCGGCCGTGAGGGAATACCTTGAGGAAGGTTTCTTTAGATTCTGATTTGAATATTCCTATAGCTCTTGTATAATCACCTTCAAAAGGAACTTTATCAAACATAACAATATACAATTCGCCTTCTTTTACTTTACTGTGAGTTGATTTCTCATAAAGAAACCTGGCGAGTAAACGTGAGTTATCAACAAACGTATCTCTGTCTTCAAAAATCTGAAAACAGTATTGATATACTTCATTCATCGACAAATCACTCAAATGGGTGAAATGATAAAGCTCATGCTCATTAAATGAACCTAAAAAGTATTTAGTTAAAAGGCCGCTGACAATTTCATCATTCAAAGTGAGCGGATCTTCCGAAAGAACTAACTCTTCTGCTCTGGAAGGATTCCCTACTTTGTGTACAATAACTTTTTCGAGTGCAACACCATCAATTCCTGTCATTCTGATATCAATTTGTGAATGCGAAGATAATTTTGAATTGAATCACTTGATAGAATTATATATCTTAGTTTTACACGAATCTGATTAATTATGAGAGTTGTTTTGTTTATTTCAATGATGATGTTGTTGATTGGTTGCAAAGAAAGCACCGATGAAAAACCGATTATTGGCATAGAAACATCTCATGGAATGGTCAAAATCGAGCTTTATCCCGACAAAGCCCCGCACACGGTGCATCGTTTTGTACAATTTGTAGAAAGAGGGCTGTTTAAAAAATCATCTTTTTACCGTGTGATGCACAATTTTAATCAACCTTCAGATACTTATAAAGCAAATATTATTCAGGGGGGGCTGTGGAGAACGAGCGCACACCTGAAAGATACGCTGACAGGTATTCCCCATGAATCCACCAAAGAAAGTGGTTTATCACATACCCGATGGACTGTTTCGCTGGCAAGAAACGAAGCAGGCACAGCTACCACCGAGTTTTTCATTTGTATGGATGATCAATATGGTTATGACTATGGCGGTAAAAACAATGAAGACGGACTGGGTTATGCTGCTTTTGGGAAAGTAATCGAAGGATATGATGTACTTAGAAAAATATATGAATCTCCTGAAACAGGCCAATATTTCAATCCTCCGGTAACTATTTTCAATATAAAACTGCTATGAGAGTACGATTGCACAATTTTTTACCGGTATAAGAAGAATTACATCTGCCGTCTATATGTAAACTGTTAAATAAAACTTAGATTTCTTAAATAATTTCGAATTGTATGAAGATTTTAGTAGATTTATATAAATAGCCCTTTCAAAAATCATTAAAAAATCATGGCCATAACATTAGAAGATTTTCGCTATAAGCTTATAGAAAAAATCATCAATGCGCCAAATGACGACTCGATCAAACGATATATCAATGCGGCGCTAAAAGGTTTAAAAAAACATAATGTCAACGGACATATTGTAAACAGATTTGTTGCAAAAACAATTTTTCAGTTAGAAGCAAGGAACCCTGAGTTGTACACAGAAAAACAAAAAGAGAACATTAGAAAGGCACTCAATTATATTAACTACTCACATCCTAATTCATAGCATATTCGTTTTTAGTTTTCAACTGAACAACTTTCATTTCTAAAAGCCATTCACCTTCATATTTCAGCTCTAAAATAACTCTTACTGATTCAATAGTGGGCAATAGCTCAAAATAAGCCTTTGTAGAATTATCTACGCTGGTTGACTTTATATGTAATACGGCTGATTTATTTTTTTGTTGAAAATTGATGATTGAGTTTGATAGTTGCTTCACCATCAGTTTGTATTTGTCTTTGGCGAGCTCTTCTATCTGACCGATGGGTTGCGACCATGTCCATTCCCACTCATTCGTAGGGTGATTGATTTCAACTTTGAAAACACTACCGGGAGCGTCGGCAGTGATAACACTTCGGCTTTCAACGGAAGAAATTCGGTTTCTGGAGGCATTATCGAGCATAGGAGCCGTAATGCTTTGATGTTCATTCAGTACCCGTTCTACCAAATCTGTATAAGGATTGGTAAAAACAGATTGAGCCTGAATACTTTGTAAACCAAATACTATTAATAAAATAAGTAGAGGTAAACGCATAGGCACGGATTTACAGTACTAAAGTAAAATTGCTCGTTGCAAATTGCAATAGTAAATCTACGTATACAATAAATTAACTCACAAAACGTTTTATCCTTTAACCTAAATCCTAAAAATGATGAAAAACAGCAAATCCACACGTCAGCATGAATTGGTAAACAGTCAGTACAAATCTGCTAATCTTGTACAATCTTTACTCTTAAACGTTTTTTCCGTTATTTTTTACGGAAAATCTACTTTACAGCCCAGCTATTACAGAAAGCGTAAATCATAGGCTGCTGCCATTAACGAAATAAAAAAAAGAACCCTCCCCAATCACTATGGGGAGGGTCTTTTTATTGTGTTCTATCAAAACCAAGAAAAAACACTAATACGGGAAGTTGATAGAAGCTCCGGGAGAACCTGCAGGTACATTACCACCTGGTCTGCCCATTCCGCCCGTAGGGAAACCGCCAGGCATTCCACCTCTCATATTTCCCGGACCGAAACGGCTTTCGCTGTTTTGCTGAGCTCTATCTCCGGCTCTGTTAAGGTTATAAGTAAACGTCAACATGAAGTAACGTTTTAACACTACAGAGCGGGTATCAATAAAGTAGTTGTCTGCCTGCGTACGTGTAATTGACTGGTTTTGGTTCAGGATGTCTCTTACAGAGAACTTCACCTCACCATTCTTTTTAGGGAATACCTGTACGGCAAGACTACCATTCCAAACAGGGATACTTTGGTTGTATCCTTCTGCACGGCCCGTATTAACTAAGTAGTTGAAATCAGAGGCCACAACCATTCTCTTCAGGAACTGATAAGTTGCTTCTGTTCTATACGTTTGAGTATAATAGCGTTCGTTACTGTTTGGAGTTACAGTATAATTAATGCTATTGAAAGTCAGGCTGGCATTTAATAAGATATTCAGTTTTGATTTGATATCCATGCTGATATTTGCTGACTGAGTAATACCTAATGTTTTAGCAACATTTTCTTCGCCACGTAACAAGCTCTTGTTGTGGTTATAGTTCATAAAGTTGCTTAAACTTACATTTGATCCACGCAATGAACCTTTTAATGGCATACCCCATGTGAGGTTAGAAGAAACCGAATAAATACCGTTCATGTTCACCGGAATTACATATTCCGCCCCTGCTACCGCCTGTACAGTTTCTAAGATATCTGCCGGAGGAGCCATGATACTGTTTACTATTTTGTTGTTCGTATAATCAGCTCTTACACCTGCGTTGAAGAAGCTAAAGCTGTTTGAGTTAAACGTGTTATAGTTAATATTCACGTTGTTATTAAACTCCTGCTTCAGATTAGGGTTACCATTGGTAATACGTAATACGTTTGAGTAGTCGGGTGCATCCTGTAATTGAGTGATGCTCGGCTGGCTCGTTCTACCACGATAGAACATTCTCAGATTTTTCTGACGACTAAACTGATAGTTAAAGCTGGCATTTGGTGCAAAGTTCAGGAAGCTGTGTGTAAGCGTAGTGTCAACACCTGTTAACGCACGAACACTTCTGCTTGACATTTTGGTACTTTCAACTGCAGCACCTAACTGCATATTGTATTTAGGTTGAACGATACGGAAGTTGGTACCGATGCTATGTGTATTAGTTGAGTTATCGAAGAAGTTTGTTTGCTGTAGATTCACAGAATCATACTTTCCGGTAGAGCTAAAATTATATGCTTTACTGTCAGATGTATTATCTCTGTCGGTATAAGAATAGTTAAATTCTAACATTTTATTTGGAGCAATCGCTTCTGTAAATGTAGTAGCAATGGTATTGCTTACGGTTTTCGTAGCCTGGAAGCGCTCCACGTCCTGTCTTACAATTCCAATTGTATTTCCAAATTCATCGAGGTTGTAAATCGGAGCAATCACTAAAGAATAGTTGTCGCCGTCATTCACACTGTTCTGCCATCTTAAGGTGAAAGTTCTACCGTCTTTTCTGAATTTTCTTCTGTAAAGTAAGTTATTGTTCAGGTTATAACCTTCTCTGTTCGATGTATTCACTCTGTTCGAAGTATTGGTCATGTAGTTAAGACCATTTCCTCTGAAAAAAGTCACTGATGTATCCTGGCTAAACGTTTCTGAATTCTGGAACGTTAAAGTAGGCGTATATAAAATAGAGTTGAATGAGTCAATGTAATATTCTAATCTTAAATTGAAACGATGGTTTTCATTGAAAGAGTTAGAGGCAGATTTTGAATCCTGTAAGAAAACAGAGTCTGCTTTGTATTCAGTTGTTCTGAAGCTTTCCTGTTCGTTAATGGTTTTAGAATTACTATAGAAATAAGAACCTGTTACATCAATTTTTGATCCCCATTTATCACTATAGTTCAACCCTACGTTACTGTTACGATTTACACCGGTTTGACCCATACCGCCGCCAAAGCTCATACCGCCCATACGCATTCCACCGCCGCCACGGTTTCCGCCGCCACCTCCACCGAAGCTACCACCGCCACCGCCTGATGAACCCATGATATCGCTAAAGGAGAAGTTTTGTTTATTGATATTGTTAGATCCGCCCAGAATTGAAATTCTTCTGTCGTCTTTAAACATGTTTAATAAAAGACTGGTTTCGTAGCGATCGTCTGAACCGTAACCACCGATTACTCTACCGAAGTAACCTTTGTTCATTCCTTTTTTCAATTTGATATTAATGGTTCTGGTACGGCTACCGTCGTCAATACGGGTAAATTTAGCCTGATCGCTCATGTCGTCGTACATCTGGAACGACTCAATCATGTCAGCTGTGATATTTTTGGTAGCCATTTTAGGATCGGTACCAAAATACTCTTTACCGTTTACATATATTTTAGTTACCTCTTCACCCTGGGCAGTAATAGTACCATCACTGCCAACAGTCATACCCGGCATTCTTTTCAGAACGTCTTCTGCTGTTGAGTTCGGGGCTGTTTTAAAAGCATCCGCTTTAAATTCTACCGTATCTTTTTTTACTGAAATCGGCGGAGCTTCCACTACAACCGCTTCTAATTCGTCAGCCAGTTTATCTAAATGAATACTGCCGAGATTTACATTCAAATTATCAGCAGCAATGGAGAAAGTCTTTACATATGGTCTGTAAGATTGGTAAGATATTTGTACTATATATCTACCAATATCCAGGCCTTTAATATTAAATTCACCTTTGTCATTTGACAAAGCATAAGTTACCAATGAAGAATCTGCCGCCTTTTTTATAGTAACGGTGGCATTACTAAGTATATCAACATAAATCGTGTCTTTTAGGGTACCGGAAACCGAACCTTTCTGGGCCAGCGCAGGCACACTTATAATGGTTACAATCAACGCCAAAACAAACCTTGATAATGGGAATCGCATAAAATTATTCTTATTATACTATGTTAGACGCCCTCTTTACCAAAAACTTGTGGGTAATCTGTGAATAATTTAACTTTTTTTCTGCACCCGCTTCAAGTTGTCTTGACTAGCTGAATAAATACTCTACATCTTCTTTCGACAATGTTTTCACGAATCCTTCATCATCAGTAATCAGGTCTTTCGCCAGTAATCTTTTCCGTTCTTGCAGGGTAAGAATTTTATCTTCAATTGTATCCTTACAAATCATGCGGTAAGCAAAGATATTTTTGGTTTGGCCGATACGGTGTGTACGGTCAATTGCCTGTTGTTCAACTGCCGGGTTCCACCACGGATCTACTATATATACGTAATCGGCGGCAGTGAGGTTTAAACCCACACCACCTGCTTTGAGTGAAATCAGGAATACACGGCAATTTTCATCGTTTTGGAAACGATTAATTGCTTTTTCTCGATCCGGAGCACTGGTGCTACCGTCAAAGTATTCAAAATCAACATTTAATTCTTTCAGCTTTTCCCGAATTAATCCTAACATCCCCAAAAACTGCGAAAATACCAATGTTTTGTGATTTCCCATATTCTCAGCAATTTCGCGGCTCAACTCTTCTAGTTTAATAGAATGATTTTCAAAACGTTCTGCTTCATTCAAGATTGCCGGTGAATCGCAAATCTGTCTCAACTTCATCAAGCCCTGTAAGATTGTTAACTGTGAGCGCTGGATACCTTTTGACTCAATTGTTCCCATGATACGGTCTCTGAACTCATTTCTATAGGCATCGTAAATATTTCGCTGTTCATCACCCATTTCACAGAACAGAATAGTTTCGATCTTTTCAGGAAGATCTTTTGCTACCTGTTCTTTTGTTCTTCGTAAAATGAACGGAAACAATAGTTTGCGCAAATGATCCTTTCGATCCTGCTCGCCGAATTTATCAATCGGAATAGAAAACTCCTGTCTGAAAAATTCAATACTTCCCAGCATTCCCGGATTGAGGAAGTTCATTTGAGCAAAGATATCAAAGGTGTTATTCTGTAAGGGTGTACCACTTAAACAAATGCGGTGCCGGGCATTTACCAGCCCTGCCGCTTTCGTTACCTTACTGGTTGGATTCTTAATTGCCTGAGATTCATCGAGTACGGCAAAGTCGAACGCAATTTCTGTCAACAATTTTATATCACTTCGTAAAGTTCCGTAAGTTGTAATAACAATGTTTGCTTCTTCCAATTTCTCGCGGTTGCGGGTACGTTCACTTCCGTGATGAATATAGTAAGTCAGCCCCGGAGTAAATTTTTTAATCTCATTCTCCCAGTTAAACATCAGGGTAGTAGGACAAACGACGAGCGCTTTCAGACTTCCTTCGGAATATCTGTAGTAATATAAATATGAAAGTGCCTGTAATGTTTTACCAAGACCCATATCGTCGGCTAAAATCCCACCCCATCCGATTTCACGCAGGTAGTTTAGCCAGTGGAAACCGTGTGCCTGGTAAGGGCGTAAAATAGGCTTTAAATGTTCCGGAACAGGAATTTCTTCGATATTCTTAAAATTCCGGAGCTGCTCGTATTTTTCTTCGAGTTGAATGAATAATTCTTCTTCGTTTCTATTCTCATATAGCTCGTCAATTACGCTAAGATGGAATTTCGAAAGTTTCATCTTATCGTGTTTCCCTTCACCTACTCTGAATAAAAGTGAATATTTTTTAAGCCATTCTTCAGGAAGTACACCTAGAGAGCCATCAGACAATGGAACAAACTGTTGTTTATTTGCCAGCGCCTTTTTTACATCAGCAATGGTAACCTTTTGTTCGCCAAAATAGATATCTACTTTTGCATCAAACCAGTCGGTATTGCTGCTGATATGAATTTTCGTTTGTGGTTTTGCCGTATTAAATCTGAAATTTTTCAACGCTTCAAAACCATACACCGGAACTTTGAGATCGCGCATAGCGTCAACAAACAAAAAGAACCAGTTATTTTTCAACACGTCCGCTCCTTTTAAAGCCAGCTGAGTTCCCTCTTCAGGCTTTACGAAGTTAGAATGGAGGTTTTCAATTTCTTTTACAAAAGCATCTTCCAGTTCTTTATCCCGGTGAACCACCAGGATTTTACCGTTATCCGGAACATATAAGATATCCTTTCCACCCGGTTTTGTTTCAAAACCTTTGTAAGAAAAATAGGGTTGGAATACGAGGTAGTCGCCTTTTTCTTCCAACACCACTCTTTTTTCAGGCTGGCCTTCTTTCACCTCCTGAATTAAAGAGTGATCAAACTCAAGGTGATATCTTTTAGAGAGGGGTAAAATTTTTTTATTCAACTGTTGGCTCCATTCTTCTTTTGTAAAAAAGTATTTACCGGTACGGTAAACTGGAATCAGTTCATCAACAATTTCTGTAGAAGCCCATAAGTAAAGGTTTTGCTGGTATAACATCACCAGGGGACTGATCATTTCATTTTCTTCAATACCTACGAGTTGTCCGCTCAACTTAACCTTTACCAATACTTCTACGCCCCCATCTGCGGGTTGAACATAAAAAACCGGTTCGATGAAATTGGTTTCAATACCAACTTCATCTAAATATTGTGTTTTAAACGCTTTTCGTTCGGGCAATACGAAACTGATCGGCGTTTCAAGTAATAACTTTTTGATTTTAGGATGCAGATACTCTACCATTAACAGCTTGGTATCATCGGTTAACTCTTCATCTTCCGGTTGAATGATATTTTCCCATATTCCGCTGAACGGAGAGTTTTTATTGAGATATTTTGTGATTTCAGCACTTTGTGTTTTTCTCAATAACGGCACCAGTGCCCTGTCATTTTCCGGATAAGGGTCTAATGGAAGATATTTTGACAGATCTAATTTTTCAACATTACCAACAAACTCGTCCTGTTCATCATTTACTTCACCCGCCACAGCTTCGAGATTAAAGCCGGGGAAAGAATCTTTGATCTGTAACACAATACCAATTCTTTGAGCGATTGTCAGAGCCTGTGCTTCCTCTTCTTTAGGTTTGGCAACAACAGCCGGTGTATTTACCTTCTGAACCTGTTGAGCTACATAGTTTTTAGAGCTTTCTACAGGATTCAACCGCTTAATAGACGGATCAAGTACTCTCAGGAAGGGTTTTCCTTCTTTGTAGATGAACTCGAATTTATCGGTAAGATCATCATTCAAAGAGTATCCGTATAATGAGAGTAATTTATCTTTTTCTTTATCCCAGTTTCTGATACTGTCGAAGTAGTTCGGACCGTATGCATTCAGCAGCTGTAAGAATACAATTACTTTAGGTAAACATAACGGGTGTTGAATTTCATCGAAATTGGTAGCAGAGGTATCAAAGTTGCGTTCTTCATTTTTTCTGATCACCACTTCACTACTGAGGCCGTTTTCAAAATTGACCAGTGCTTTTACTGTTTCATCTTTGGCATAAATAATATCAGCCCGTTTTGTACGCAGGTAAACCTCTGCCTCCTGATAGGCTTCAGGGGAGCTCAGCAGCTTGATCGTTTTCAGATCAATACTTTTCATCTTGATCACCGTATGTTTCTGATCATATTGAATATCTTCCGCCTTGAGCAGATTTTTATCCAACATTTCCTGCAACTGAAAAAGGGCAGCAGATTCATGGCGGCAGATATCCCCCAGGTTGTATGGACATGAACAGCGAACGGTGAGTGCCCGCGGGTCATTAAACTTCTGAATCTGAACTTTATAGTTAGTAGAATAGCTGTCATCGCGTACGCGAAAAACTACTGCATCTAACAATTCGTCGTAATCCACCATTTCAACGTAACCGATCGCGTGTATTTTTTTACCACGTCTGATCACTTCATCGGTTCCATTGGTATATACATATTTAATAAGATGGGGTAATGCCATGCTAAAACTCCTGGTTTAATACTAATTTTCTGATTCCATTAGCATACGGTTGAGAAAAGGGCAATCTGCAAAAGTAACGTAAAAAAAATGACGTAAAAAAAGGAAATATCGTTTTCCGCTTCATTTTAACGAAAATCATATTTAATTTGGCGGTATTACTTGAAAACAGTGAGTTCATACTCATTGATTTGGTATGCACTTTGACTTAAAAGTGTACTTTTTACCTGAATTAAAAAAAGACAAAATGAGACAATTCTTCCTTTTTCTTGCCCTGATTTCTCCGTTTTTTATCAATGCCCAAAAACTAAAAAAAGCAGAGAAAGCGCAATTAGAGTATATGACGGCCCAGGTACAACATCTGGCTAGTGATGATTTAGAAGGAAGAAGAGCAGGTACTGATGCAGAGAAAAAGGCTGCAGCCTACATTCAGCAGCAATTTCAGCAAAACGGTATTACCAAAACATCTATTCAGAATTTTGATATTTACGACGGAAAGAAAGTAGACGCCACCAGTTTTTTTTACATTGATGAACAGGAGTTAAAGTTGAATTCAGATTTCTTCCCGTTTCCATTTACAAAAGCTACCGAGAATATCGAAGCACTGGTATCGCCTGCGTTACTTGAACCTAATTCAACCTGGATCGTTGATCTGGGAGAAATTGTAAAGAACGAGACGCTGCATCCTCATTTTGACTATATGAATGCGGTGAAAAATTATGCAGATCAGTTAGCTGAAAAAGGAGTAAAAGCAGTGATTGTTTATAATAAAAGTAAAGAAATTGCAGATTTGAGTTTTTCAGCGCAGGACCGTACTCCGGTAAGTAAAATTCCGGTGATTTATGTAACAAAAGCTGCGGCAAACAAATATTTAGCAGATCCTGAACAAGTATATAATCTTCATTTTAAAGCAAAAGTTTCTGACCAATACAGAACCAGTCAGAATGTAATAGCTTATTTAGACAGGGGGGCGGCTAAAACAATTGTAGTAGGCGCTCACTATGATCACTTAGGCTATGGCGAAGACGGCAATTCTACCGACCGTTCGGGAGTAAAGGCCATTCATAACGGTGCCGATGATAATGCCAGCGGAACGGCTGTATTGTTGCAACTGAGCAAATCAGTACAAACTTTTAAAACCAAAGATGTCAACTATTTATTTATCGCTTTCGGAGCTGAAGAGTTAGGGCTGTTAGGGTCAAAGCATTACGCTGATAATCCTACACTGAACCTGTCGAACGTAAAATTTATGATTAACCTCGACATGGTAGGCAGAATGAAAGAAAACCAATTTACCATTGGCGGATTCGGTACCTCTCCATATTGGAGCACATTGTTCAACCAACCTAACTTTTTAAGCGATTACAAAGTAAACTTTGATACCAGTGGTGTAGGCCCCAGTGACCACACCTCTTTTTACAGAAAAAACATTCCGGTATTGTTTTTCTTTACGGGCTCGCATACAGACTATCATAAACCAAGTGACGACGCTGATAAAATAAATTATTTGGGCATGTTGAAAATTACCCAACTTCTTGAAAAGGTGCTGAGTAAAGGGGAAACTGCTACAGAAATCGCCTTCCAGGCCACAAAAGAACCAACCATGGGTACTCGTAAATTCAACGTAACTTTGGGAGTGATGCCCGACTACAGTTATTCAGGAGTGGGTGTAAAGATTGATGGAGTTACTGAAGGCAGACCGGGTGCGAAAGCCGGCATTAAAGCGGGAGATATTATTCTTAAAATCGGAGATATCGCCACCAATTCAATGGACGGTTACATGAACGCTTTAGGCAGCTTTGAAAAAGGGCAATCGACTATTGTGATCGTAAAGAGAGGAGAAGAAGAAATCAAATTACCGATTGAGTTTTAAAATGAAACTGAAATTAGACCTTGAAGAAATAACTGATGAGTTTTTTGAAGACACTCGCATAATAGGGATTATGGCCCCTATTAAGCAATATCATTTTTGCTGGTCAATTAATGTACACCTGGGTTTTGATTTCAGAATCAATAATGATATCGAAATTCAGCTAATGAAGAAAGAGAGAAAATATTATTTCTCCATTGCCCAGCATGGCAGTGAAAGTCATGCTTTAAAGCATTATATCTATTGCAATAAATTTGACGGAGAATATTTACTTCCGGAATATAAACACCTGGATTTTCTGTGGCTGATGAAGGGAGAAAAAGTTGAAGAAGATTATTTTAGCACATTACTGAGCGAAATCAGGAACATTCATTCGATTCAGTTGGTAGCAGAGCTGTCGAAAGAAACACTCAAACACAGAAGTCATTTAATATTTTAATTTTAACCCCCAAAAAATTGGGGGTTCTTTCTTGGTTTTGATACCTATAGTAGATTATTCATCTACTTGTTTAACGAGGTTTTCGAGTTTATTCAAATGACTGCCGTAAAGTTTTTTTACATACCATCCATTAATGAATGGGGATATTAACGTTAAAATCACTCCGGTAATAATAAACACTACGAGCGAACTTTCCGTCGTAATATTTTCCCACATGGTTTTTTCAGGGAACTCTTTTTGTCCACGCGCAACAATTACCATCATGTAAGTGATAAAGTAAACGAGGGGTAATAAGAATACTCCGAACCAGTAGTAGAACCTTACGTATTTTTTAAGCAGGTTCAGATGTTTGATCAGGTTAACTTTTATTTTATCTGTATTATTCTGCATTTTGTTGAGGAGTGAGATCTTTCTGGAATAATAAAAGAGTCCTGCAAACAAAAAGACAGCAACAAAAATTGCATTGTTAATATATAGGCCTTGTTCTTTCGTTCCAAAATAAACAATCATGGCCGTGTAACTAATAATCATCACCCATAACTCAAGCAAAACATTTCTTTTAATCATTGCAATAGGATGTTTTGAATTCTTTTTCAAGATTTCAAACAAATCAGTTGCCGAAACAGTTTTTTGAGCTGGTTGCCCCTGTTCTTGCCAGAGCGATTTCAGGTTATCCAGTTCCATATTAATTATTATTAGTTATTTTTCTAAGTTTATCTTTAATTCTGTTCATTTTTACCCGCAGGTTATTCTGGTTAATACCGAGAATTTCTTCCATTTCATCATATGACCTATCGTCGAGATATAGCATCACAATACTTCGTTCAATTTCATTCAACTCTTTGATTGCGGTATATAGTTGGTAGAGTTGAGCTTCTTTTTCTTTGTCGTATTGTTCTAACTGTATTTCGACGGGAATGACTTCAGTAGAAACGGTTCGTATTGTTCTGGAAGTTTTTCGAATGGAGGTAATTGCGGTGTTAATCGCAATTCTGTACATCCATGTGCTGAATTTTGCATCACCTCTGAACTTTCCATATGACTTCCATAATTGTATTACGATCTCCTGAAATAAATCCTCCTTATCTTCTTCCTGGGTACAATACAGATGGGTTACCTTATGTATAATACCTCGGTTTTCTTGAATAAGCGCAATAAAGTCATTTTGGTTCATTTGATGACTCACCTACAGACAGTTTTTTATTATTAGTCGTCAGCTTTTATAGATTATTACAAATTCGGCATAAATTTTTAATTTTACCTTCTTTTATTTTAGATATTTCAGCAATTTAGTCCACAAGTTATTGATTATGAAGAAATTTTTCCATTTATCCACCTGTAGTACCTGCAAAACAATTATCAAAGAAATAAATCCTGCTGAAAAAGGTTTTAAGCTTCAAGACATTAAAACTGAACATATTAATGAGCAAGATCTGGACCAATTAAAGGAAATAGCGGGTTCATACGAAGCTTTATTTAACAGGCGTTCTCAAAAATATAAATCGATGAATTTAAAAGATCGGAACCTTTCCGAGGCAGATTATAAGAAGTTGATCTTATCTGAATATACATTTTTGAAACGTCCGGCAGTAATTGACGGAAAAAAATTGTTTTTAGGAAACTCCAAAGAATTACTGGAAGCCTACCAATAGTTTATTCACCCAAGTGTAGTAGTCGAAGGTTAATTAATCCGATACCACCGGCATAAGAGTAGCATGAGCTATACGTATAGTGGCAGGGATCTTGTATCCACCCGAACTCAATTGGAATTCGATGAATTTCATTCAATGCATTATACAATTCATGTTTATTCTTTTGAGAGAGTAGTTTTTTTTCGGTAGATGTTTGCCAAAGTAAAAAGGGATGAATTGACTTTAATTGTGTACTTGCATTTTCCAGATGTGGGTATATCCAGTCGAGTCGACTGTCATTTTCATCTTTCAGGCATTGAATAACCGAAGCGGCGCTTGGAATGAGAAAATGATTCTCAAATTTTTTCAGACTGGATGGTGCGGGAAAGTGTGCAATTATATCCAATTGATGATCTGTAAGGCACCAGGCGTGCATTACAATCAGCTTTTGTTTGATCAGATTGTTTAGTAGATCAATAATGACTTGTTTTGCAGTCTTTGATTCAAGTATATGAATCTTATCAATCGTTTTATAGTGTAATGCGTAGATCGGATAGTTCATAGGTGAATGATTTACTACACATTGGTGACATAAATTAAGAAAATTTCGGCAAAAAAAGTGTTAATAAAAACAAAAGTTGACATAAACCGTGTGTATCGTATTTACGTATAAGAGTAAAGAAAAATCTTTTTAAAAACGGGGCGTATAGCTCCTTCTGATACACACAGAAAAGCCCGGAGTCTTAAGACTCCGGGCTTTTCTGTGTCGCACGACTATTTATTTTATTATTATACGAATCTTTTTCTTGTATGGATTATCCTACAATCATCAGCTTAGCATAATTCAACATTATTTTCTTTTCTCCGTTTGTAGCAAACTTTACAGTTGCAATCGGGTTCAATTGTGATCCTTCCACCTTTATCACTTCACCAAAACCAAACTTCTGATGTTCTACTTTCTGGCCAGCCTGTAAGTTTGAAGTATCGCTCGGTTCAAAGTTGCTGGAAGGTTGATGATCTACCGTTTTAGCAGCAGGTTTAGGCCCCACATAAGACGGTACCGGAGGTTTCTTTTTTGGCGGAGGACCATATTGCTTCTCCGCAACATTGGCCGCATTTGCATTTGACCAACCGCTTCCCGGACGATTACCACTCATTCTTTCATAAGCACTTCCTCCACCAAACCCACCGGCATTTTTTACACCACCACCGGCAAATGACCGGTCAACATTCTCTTCCGGCAACTCTTCGAGAAACCTGCTCGGCTCATTCTGAACCAACTGCCCGAATCTATAGCGCGTATTAGCATAAGTTACCCATAACTTTTTCTTCGCACGGGTAATTACCACATAAAATAACCTTCTTTCTTCTTCCAACTCTTCTCTCGAGTTAATCGCCATAGCATTCGGAAACAAGGTTTCTTCAAGACCAGCAGCAAAAACACAAGAGAATTCTAACCCCTTCGCAGCATGAATCGTCATTAACTTTACCGTATCTGCATCCGGATCCTTGTCGTCGGCATCCGTTAACAAAGTAATTTGCTGAAGATATGCCCCCAATGATTTATCAGTAAGTTCCCCATCTTCATTATCCGGACTTTCGGTCCACTCTTTAATACTGTTTAATAACTCCTGAATATTTTCATATCGGGCTACCCCTTCAGTACTTTTATCATTAAAGAGTTCTTTTACGATACTCGTTTGTTTTCCCACATGAACAGCAACATCATAAGCATCTTTATGCTGAAGCATCGTACTAAAGCTTTGTAACATGGTTACAAACTGGCTGATTGATTCCAGTGTGCCGGCTTTAAATCCAAACATACTTGCTTTCTCCAACACTTCCCACATCGTGATATTATTCTGGTTAGCCGCCAGTAACACTCTGTCAATTGTTGTTTTACCAATGCCCCGAACCGGATAATTGATAATTCGTTTTAAAGCTTCTTCATCCTGTTTATTTACTATCAATCGCAGATAAGCCACAAAGTCTTTAATCTCTTTTCGTTGATAGAAACTAATGCCCCCGAACATGGTATATGGAATACCCATTCTTCTTAAAGCTTCCTCGAAAGCACGGCTTTGTGCATTCGTACGGTATAATATAGCAAAGTCTTTATTACTGAAATGATTTCTTAACTTTTGTTCCTGAATAGTATCTGCAACAAATTTGCCCTCATCATTATCAGTCATTGTACGAACGATGGTAATCTTTTCGCCGGGAGCATTTTCCGTCCAGAGATCTTTTGGAATCTGCCCCTTGTTGTTTCGGATTACTTCGTTGGCCGCATTCAATATAGATTTGGTACAACGGTAATTCTGTTCCAGTTTTACCACATGGGCATCTTCATAATCTTCCTGAAATTGCAGGATATTCTGAATCGTTGCACCCCTGAAACTATAAATACTTTGTGCATCATCACCTACCACACAAACATTCTCATGTGCAGCACCTAATAATTTTATTACTTCATACTGAGCAGGGTTGGTATCCTGATACTCATCGATCAGAATATATTTGAATTTACGCTGATACTTTGATAAACATTCCGGAACATTCCGTAGCAGTTCATAAAACTTTAACAACAGATCATCAAAGTCCATTGCACCGTTTTTAAAACAACGTTTTACATAGGCGTCATAAATCTGTGCCATCGCCGGACGATTGGCGCGATTATCTTCCTGTTGTATTTGATAATCGGTAGCATATTCAGCAGGACCTACCAACGAGTTTTTTGCAGAAGAAATTCTGCTGTAGACGGTAGCCGGTTTATAGTGCTTATCATCGAGGTTCATTTCATTCACCACCGTTTTAATAACACTTTTGGCATCGTCTGTATCATAAATAGTAAAACTGTTCGGATAACCGATATGATGTGCTTCAGCACGGAGAATGCGCGCAAAAACACTGTGGAAGGTACCGATGTATAAGTTTTTGGCTTCAGAATTACCCAAAATATGTTCGATACGCTCTTTCATTTCCTTCGCTGCCTTATTCGTAAACGTAAGCGCCAAAATATTAAAAGCATCTACCCCTGATGCCAGTAAATGTGCAATCCTGGTAGTCAAAACCTTTGTTTTACCACTACCGGCACCGGCAACAATCATCAACGGCCCGTTAATTCGTTCAACGGCTTCACGCTGTTTCTCATTCAAACCTTTTAAATACTCCTTCATGTGCGCAATTTACAGAATATAACTTGGGATCACAGCAAAATTTACTAGTTTGCCGCCATCATCTTTTTAAACATTATTTACGTAAAATAGTTGTACATGGAAGAGTTGCTTTTCGAAATTTTTGCAGATGCTGTGAGTTACACTGTGTATCAGGAAGGTATAACAGGAAAGGTAGTTGTGGAAGAAGCTTTGTTTGATGAAGAATCTAATTTATTACAGTTGGAAAATTCGTCTTTTACTGACTTTTACAGTTTTTGGAAAGTATTTTCGCAAAAAGAAAACTGGCACTACTTCCATCCTCTGTTTATTAACACTACCTACCGGCCTTTAGTAAAAGAAGCGCTGAAAAAAGTAGACTGGAATGTGCACCCGGACATAAAATGGCAGCAAAGCCATCAAAAACAATGGGACAAAGTACTAGCTGATCCCGGTAAATATTATTCAAAGTAATGGAGAAAAATATACAGTTTGAGTTGGCCTGTGAGTTTATAATGAATACCCATCAGTGTATTTTTATAACAGGAAAAGCGGGTACCGGAAAAACCACTCTGCTAAAACATTTACAAAAGTCTACCTTAAAGAATACAATGGTGGCTGCTCCTACCGGAATAGCTGCCATCCAGGCCGGAGGTGTAACGATACACTCCCTTTTTCAATTACCCTTTTCTCCCATCATTCCATTCGTGCAAGGACGGCTCGAAGACCATCCGCTCGTTCAACAAATGAAACTCACCAAAGCAAAACGCACATTGCTCAACGAATTGGAATTGCTCATTATTGACGAAGTAAGTATGGTGCGGGCTGATGTATTGGACGGTATTGATATTGTGCTGAGAGCCGTACGAAAAAATCCGCATATCCCTTTCGGTGGAGTACAGGTCGTTTATTTTGGAGACCTCTATCAATTGCCGCCGGTTATTAAAGCCAATGAATGGCAACAAAGTATCGGCAACTTTTACGAAAGCGGATTCATATTCGATAGTAAAGCATTCAAACAAAGTCCGCCTATTATCATTGAACTCGAAAAAATTTATCGCCAAACAGATATTCAGTTTATTAACTTACTCAACAGAATCCGGTTAAACCAATTATTACCGGAAGATATTGATGCAATTAATAAACATTATTTCCCCGGCTTCACAGCGCCGTCGAACGAAAACTATATTACCCTTACAGCATTGAATGCAGCTGCCGATAAAATCAACCAGCAACAACTTGAATTATTATCTACACCTGCTTTTCATTTTGAAGGATCTATTGAGGGAGACTTTCCCTCACACGCGCTTCCTACAGATCTTAAACTGACACTTAAAGAAGGGGCACAGGTGATGTTTATCAAAAACGATAAAGGAGAGGAGCGCCGATACTACAACGGCAAACTGGCACAGATTGAAAAAATCAGTGATGCGAAAATATGGATCAAGCTGCTGGATAACGGCTACACGTTTGAGCTCGAAAAAGAAGAATGGATAAATATCCGCTATTCATATGATGAAAAAACAAAGTCCATCAAAGAAGAAGAGCTCGGAAGTTTTAAACAGTATCCGCTTAAATTAGCCTGGGCAATTACCATTCACAAAAGCCAGGGATTAACTTTCGAAAAAGCCATTATTGATGCCGGCGATGCATTTGCTGCCGGACAAGTATATGTTGCCCTCAGCAGACTTTCTAATAAAGAAGGGCTCGTTCTCAATACACGAATATCCCGATCAAGTATTACGGTAGAAGAAAGAGTTGTTCGTTTCTACCAGCGTGTCAGCCACTCTACAGAATTACAGAACCTGTTGAACGTTGCAAAAAAAAGATATCTGACGCTACGGTTAGTAGAAGCATTTGACTGGAAAGACTGTTTAATACAGTGGGATGATTTTGTAGAAGAAGTAAAACACCTGAACCTTCCCGATAAACAAAAGGAAATGTTATGGGTGCTGGAAACGGATAAAACCATCAACTTTTATCACAATACCGGAAAAAACTTCATCGCTCAGATAAGCCATGCATTACAAACAGAAAAGAGCAATAATTTCGAGTGGATAAAAGAACGTTTATTGTCCGGTTGCGCATATTACCGCAAAAAACTGGTTCCTTTTCTGGAAGACTGGTATCAGCATATAGAACAACAACCGGAAGGAACCGATTCTTTTTATCTGAAGTTTAACACGCAACAATATCAGCAGGCATTTCTGATAGAAAAGAAACTGGAATTTTTAGAGCAATTATTAGCAGGTTTTATTCAGGAAAGCGACTTACTGAAGTGGAATGAACAGGCACTCCGGAATTTCGAGGCTTCAGATGTCAGGTTATTAAAATATACCGGAAAAAAAGGTACGTCAGGCACATCCGGAAAAACCTCTATCGATTTGTTCATTGCCGGAACGAGCATCGGGCAAATTGCTCAATTCAGAGGAATAAAGGAATCGACTGTATATTCACACCTCGCAGAAGGTGTTGAACAGGGCAAAATACAAGCGGAAAAGCTGGTACCGAAAAATGATCTCGAAAAAATGGTACGTTTGATAAAAGAACACGCATTTGTAAGTCTTAAAGAAACAAAAGACTACTTCGGCGAAGAACACAGTTACGAACAGATAAAAATAGCAATGGCATATATCAAACGACAGGAAGCTTTAAACAATTAAAAGTGAATGATATAAAACAAAAAACCTCCTCAGTACAAATTCTGAGGAGGTTTTTTTATAATCTTATTCGAATTATTTGGTTTCAAATAATTTGAAGAATTGATCTAACTGAGGTAAGATTACGATTCTGGTACGACGGTTAGCAGCTTTACCTTCTTTAGTATCGTTGCTGGCAACAGGTACGTATTCTGCACGACCTGCAGCAGTCATTTTCGCAGGATCTAAACCATGCTCTTTTTGTAATAATTTAACCACTGAAGTTGCACGTTTAACTGAAAGATCCCAGTTATCCATGTCTGCACCTTTAGCGTAAGCAGCGTTGTCAGTATGACCTTCAACCATGAATTCAATATCAGATTGATTTTTCAATACCTGAGCAACTTTACCTAATACGGTTTTAGCTTCTTTAGTAACTTCGAAGCTGCCGTTTTTGAATAATAATTTATCAGAGATATCGATGTAAACTACACCTTTATCAATTTTGATGTTTACGTCCTGATCATCAAGATTACCGATAGCTCCTTTAAGATTCATCACTAAAGCCATGTTTAATGAGTCTTTACGAGCTAAGGTTGTTTGTAAACCTTGAATATATGCATCTTTAGCACCAATGTTATCTAAAGATTGTTTGATACTTTGTGCCTGAGCTGTAGAGATTACTGATAAATCTTCTAATTGCTTTAAAGCTAAGTTGTTGTTTTCTTTTAAGAAAGCGATTTGTTTTTTCAGGCTTTCAATATCGTTCAATAATGCAACCGCTTTTTTAGCTTCTTCAGCTTTTAAATCTTCACAAGACTGTAAATCACCTTGTAATTTAGCATTTGCTGCAGTTAATTCTTCGTTTTTTGCAAGCTGTTCTTTGTACTTTTTTTGGCTTACACATGAGAAAAGCAGGACTGGGGTTAAACCTGCTAATAAAGCATGTTTGAAATTCATATAACTCAATTTAAATGATAAAAAAGTTTCTACGGCAACCGAGGCTGTTTAAACAACATTCGTGCCTAAATTAACAACAAAGTTGTAAACCAGCGCTATAATCTGTTGAATTTTAACGTTTTTTAAGAACTATTGGTCAAAATTCACGCACTAAGATAAACATAACGCGGAATAGGCGCGAAAAAGTGTATAACTTTCTTAAAAAATTATTTCACAATTAGTTATCAACAACTACAGAAAAGTCTCATTGAATTTATTATACATTCAACTTATTTCTAATAATATTACGTATATAATATAGGCTCGTATGAGCATAAAAGTGGTTAGATAAAATAATTAGCTAATTTTTGCTAAAAATATTAGTTATTTCAAAATAATATTTATCTTTGACCTCTCAACTAATTCATTCAAATTATAAACGATCCAAAATATGTCAAGCGAAAAGAATAGCGAGAAAAACAGCGAAAAGAGTGGCGAAAAATTAAAAGCACTAAAACTTACCATGGACAAAATCGAAAAAGATTTTGGTAAGGGTAGTGTAATGATGATGAATGAAAAATCGCAGGATGCTATAGAAACTATTTCTACCGGCTCTATCGGCCTGGATGTAGCATTAGGAATCGGCGGTTTTCCGAAAGGTAGAATTGTGGAGATTTACGGACCGGAATCTTCTGGTAAAACAACTATCGCTATTCACGTAATTGCTGAAGCACAGAAAAAAGGTGGTATGTGTGCAATTATAGATGCTGAGCATGCTTTTGACAGCATTTACGCACGCAAATTGGGCGTTGACGTTGATAATTTATTAATCTCACAACCTGACTATGGTGAGCAGGCACTTGAAATTGCAGACCGGCTGATACTATCAGGAGCTTTAGACGTAGTGGTGATCGACTCAGTAGCCGCCCTCGTTCCTAAAGGTGAACTGGAAGGAGAAATGGGAGACAGTAAAATGGGATTACAAGCCCGCCTGATGTCACAAGCTTTAAGAAAATTAACCGCAACTATTAATAAAACAAACACGATTTGCATCTTTATCAACCAGTTGAGAGAAAAAATCGGTGTAATGTTCGGAAACCCTGAAACCACAACGGGAGGTAACGCCTTAAAATTCTATTCATCCGTACGTTTAGACATCCGCCGTATGGCTCAGATCAAAGACGGTGATGAAGCAGTAGGAAACAGAGTGAAAGTGAAAGTGGTAAAAAATAAAGTGGCTCCTCCTTTCAGAAGTGCAGAATTTGATATCGTTTTCGGAGAAGGAATCTCTAAGGCAGGTGAAATACTGGATATGGGTGTTGATCTCGGTGTTGTTGGTAAAAGTGGTAGCTGGTTTAGCTACAACAACGATAAATTGGGTCAGGGAAGAGATTCGGTGAAAAAATTACTCATCGATAATCCTGAACTTGCCAACGAAATCGAAGCTAAAATCAGAGAAAAAATTAAAGAAATGCAGGAAGCATAAAATCTTGGATGGGTTAGTAAAGTAGAAAAATGGTCTCAACGATTACGTTGCAGGCCATTTTTTATATACAAATTATTCATAATGAACTATATACATAAAAAAAGGGGTCAGAATAGAAATTCAACCCCGCTTTTAAAATCCAATATCCTATGAAAAACCGAGGTAAAAATAAGTCCAATTTTCCTAATACACAATACTATTTAAAGGTTATTTTTAAATTAATTGTTAATTGATGCTCAACTTTGTTAAAATCAATTAACTGCTCTAAACCAAGGAGTTTTAAATTAAAATAAAAACAATGTGTAAGCATTTGTTTTTCAAACAAGTAACTCAATTGCTTACGAAGCCGTTCAAAAATTATAAAAAATAACCAACTTATACATTTACAGTATCTTTAACACCTCCTATCAAGTAACTTATAACCAAATGGATACATCTAGAAAGCTTCACGCAAGAAAAAGAATTGCACTGGTGGCACACGACAATAAGAAAAAGGATCTGATCGATTGGGCAATTTTTAATAAAGTAGCTCTGGCAAAACATGAGTTAGTAGCAACTGGTACCACCGGAAAACTTTTAGAAGAAGAACTCGATCGCCCCGTTAAAAAACTACTAAGCGGACCGCTGGGTGGTGACCAGCAAATAGGAGCTTTGATCGCTCAGGGCGAAATAGACGCACTCATCTTCTTTTGGGACCCAATGGAAGCACAACCACATGACAGTGATGTAAAAGCGCTTTTACGTGTTGCTGTGGCATGGAATTGTATTGTTGCAATGGATCGCTCAACAGCCGACTTTGTGCTAACATCTAAATTGATGCATGAAGAATATACTATAAAACTGCAAGACTATTCTGGCTATCTGAAAAGAAAAATAGAATAAGTCATCCAAACTGACTGTGTGTTTCGTATAATATAGTGAAGAAGAAATTTTAAGTTTATGCCTTTTCAATTACATTCTCCCTATCAGCCGTCTGGCGATCAGCCAACAGCAATTGCTCAGTTGACCAACGGGCTTTTAGAAGGTGAAAAGTTTCAGACATTATTGGGTGTTACCGGTTCCGGTAAAACATTCACAATGGCCAATGTTATTCAAAATGTACAAAGGCCTACCCTGGTTTTAACCCATAATAAAACCCTGGTAGCTCAGCTGTATGGAGAGTTCAAACAATTTTTTCCGAATAATGCTGTAGGCTACTTCGTTTCATATTATGATTACTATCAACCTGAAGCATATATGCCTGTATCTGATACTTATATTGAAAAAGATTTAAGTATTAATGAAGAACTTGAAAAACTCCGTTTGCAAACCACTACCGAACTATTATCCGGAAGACGCGATATTATAGTCGTAGCATCCGTAAGCTGTATATATGGTATTGGTAACCCTGCTGAGTTTGAAAACGGTATCGTACGAATCACTCAGGGACAAACAATTTCCAGGCAAGGCTTTCTACATTCTTTAGTAAATGCCCTGTACTCACGCACGCAAATAGATTTTAAACGAGGAAACTTCAGGGTTAAAGGAGATACGGTAGACATCAATTTACCCTATGTTGACCATGGATTCAGAGTTACTTTTTTTGGCGATGAAATTGAAAGCATTGAAACGATCGACGTTGATACCAATAAAAGAATTGCACGTGTAACAGAAGCGGCTATATTTCCAGCCAATCTATATGTTGCACCAAAAGATATGCTACAGGAAATCATTCATGAAATACAGGATGAATGCCAGGCCCAGGTTGAATACTATAAATCACAAGGAAAATTTATAGAAGCACAACGTCTCAACGAAAGAGTTAATTATGATCTCGAAATGATTCGGGAACTAGGATATTGTAATGGAGTAGAAAACTATTCACGATTTTTTGACCGTAGAAGACCAGGAACACGTCCCTTCTGTTTACTGGACTACTTCCCTAAAGACTTTTTGTGTATGATTGACGAAAGTCATCAGACCATCCCTCAAATCTCTGGAATGTATGGAGGAGACAGAAGCAGAAAGCTTGTTTTGGTTGATTATGGCTTCCGGCTTCCATCAGCACTTGATAACCGGCCATTGAACTTTCATGAGTTCGAAAACATGATCGATCAAACAGTTTTTGTATCAGCCACGCCAGGAGAATACGAATTAGAGAAAAGTGAAGGTATTGTTGTAGAACAAGTTGTTCGTCCAACCGGACTATTAGATCCACCAATTGAAGTAAGGCCGAGCCATAATCAAATTGACGATCTCTTAGAAGAAATTGATAAGAGAGTAAAAAAAGGTGATCGCGTATTGGTAACAACACTTACCAAGAGAATGGCAGAAGAAATGGATAAATATTTACATAAAATAAATATCAAGAGTAAATATATTCACAGCGAAGTGGATACCTTAGAACGTGTAGAGATATTAAGACAACTCCGACTTGGAGACATTGACGTACTGGTGGGTGTAAACTTACTGAGAGAAGGTTTAGATTTACCGGAAGTTTCTCTCGTCGCAATTTTAGATGCCGATAAAGAAGGTTTTTTAAGAAATGAGAAATCACTTACACAAACAGCAGGAAGGGCAGCAAGAAATGTAGAAGGATTAGTCATCTTCTATGCAGATAAGATTACTGAAAGTATGCGACGTACAATGGAAGAGACCGACAGAAGAAGAGAAAAACAAATCGCCTATAATCAACTACACGGAATTACTCCGAAAACTGTAGTAAAATCAAAAGACCAGGTTTTCGCACAAACATCTGTACTCGACATCAAGGGATATGATCCAGAAAATGAAAAAGCAAAACTCGCAGATGCGGATTTTATTAAAGTAGCAGAAGAAGAAACAATCTATCAAACGATTCCACAGCTTGAAAAAGCAATTCAAAACGTGAAAAAGACAATGGAAAAAGCTGCAAAAGATTTAGATTTTATGGAAGCAGCTCGCTTGAGAGACCAGATGTTTGCAATGCAGGAAAAACTTAAACAAATGAAAAAGTAAGGACCACAGCGTATGGAAAAAAAATTATTTCTTTTAGATGCAATGGCATTGGTTTTTAGAGCATACTACGCTCTTATCAGAAGTCCCAGAATTACTTCTAAAGGTAAAAACGTGAATGCTCAGTTTGGTTTTACAAACACGCTTCTTGAGCTCATCAATAACCAAAAGCCTTCACATATGGCCGTGTGCTTTGATACACAGACCCCTACCGAACGACATACAGATTTTGCAGATTACAAAGCGAACCGCCAGGAAGCTCCGGAAGATCTCATCATCGCAATTCCGGATATTAAAGAACTTTTGAAAGGCTTTAATATACCTATCATTGAAGCCGATGGCTACGAGGCAGATGATATCATCGGAACACTTAGCAAGCAGGCTGCACTTCAGGGATACGATGTGTATATGGTAACACCCGATAAAGATTACGGTCAATTAGTAGAAGAAAATATTAAAATATATAAACCCGGTTATCAAGGCGGTAAAGCAGAAATACTAGGCCCTGCCGATATTTGCGAAAAATGGAACATTGAGCATGTTGATCAGGTAGTAGATATCCTGGGCCTGATGGGCGATGCAGTAGACAATATCCCTGGTATTGCAGGTGTAGGAGAAAAAACAGCTGCTAAACTTTTAAAAGAATGGGGATCCCTTGAAGGTGTGCTGGAAAATGCAGATAAAATTAAAGGAGCTCTAGGCGAAAAAGTAAGAAATGGTAAAGACAACGCCATCATCTCTAAAAAGTTGGCGCGCATCATTACCAATGTTCCTGTTTCATTTCATGAAGAAGACTTCTTACTAAAAGAATGGAACCGTTCTGCCTTAAAAGAGGTATTTACACAACTAGAATTCAAAACGCTCGGAGCCAGAATTCTAGGTGAAGAAATCGTTGTGGCGGGTAAAATTCCTGCCGCAGGTGTTCAAACCGACTTGTTCGGAAATGTTGTGGCAACCACCAACACAGAATCTGAAGAAGAAAAAGAAGATTATACTTTTTCCACACATCAAACCATTGAAACCACGCCGCACGAATATCAAACCATACAAAGTGATGAAGAGATTGATGGATTGGTAAGAGTTTTATTGCAGCAAAAAGAAATTTGCTTTGACACCGAAACGACTGGCCTGGATGCAAACGAAGCTGAACTTGTTGGCGTATCCTTCAGCTTTGAAAAAAATAAAGGATATTATATCCCAATGCCTCCTGATAGAGAGGAAGCTATTCAAAAACTTCAACTCTTACAAGCCTTGTTTGATGATACTGAAATTACATGGGTAGCCCATAACTTTAAATTCGATATGCTCATCCTCAAATGGTACGGCTTTGAATTTAAGGGAAAAACATTCGATACCCTGCTGGCGCACTATGTAATTGACCCGGATGGTAAAAGAAGTATGGACTTTTTAAGTGAACAATTTTTAAACTATACGCCCATTTCAATTGAAAAACTAATCGGTAAAAAAGGAAAAAATCAGGGTAACATGCGCGATGTTGATATCCCTACAATTACCGAATATGCTGCAGAAGATGCCGACATCACATTACAGCTTAAACACCAGTTTACACCATTATTAAAAGAAAAAGCAGTAGAAAAAGTTTTCGGTGAAGTTGAAAACCCGCTTGTTCCGGTATTAACTGATATCGAATTTACCGGCGTTAAAGTAGATACGGATTTCTTAAATAATTACTCGAAAGAGTTGGAAATCGCTGCAAAAGAAGCAGAAGAATCCGTTTACGAACAAGCAGGCGTCAGGTTTAATCTTGCTTCTCCAAAACAACTGGGGGAAGTTTTGTTTGAAAAATTGAAATTAGATCCCAAAGCAAAAAAGACCAAAACAGGTCAATACGCTACCGGAGAAGATGTGTTAACCAAATTATCACAAGAACATAAAATAGTAGACAATATTCTTGCTTTCAGAGAATTAACGAAGTTAAAATCTACTTATGTAGATGCTTTGCCAACTATGATTAACAGTAAAACCGGTAGAGTACACACTTCGTACTCACAGGCGGTAGCTGTAACGGGGCGATTATCAAGCATTAATCCGAACCTTCAGAATATTCCTGTCAGAACTGAGAGAGGACGGGAAATCAGAAAAGCATTTATCGCCCGCGATGAAAACCACATTCTGCTCTCTGCAGACTATTCTCAGATCGAACTGAGAATCGTAGCAGCTATTAGTGGCGATCCGGCAATGTGCGAAGCCTTTAAAGCCAATAAAGATATTCATACAGCCACTGCATCAAAAGTATACGCTGTAGCAGAAGAAGAAGTAAGTAAAGAAATGCGCTATAAAGCGAAAAGCGTAAACTTTGGAATCATTTACGGACAAGGAGCATTTGGTTTAGCCGATAATCTTGGAATTTCCAGAACTGAAGCAAAAGAAATTATCGACAACTATAAAAAACAGTTTGCGGCTATTCAGGAATACATGAACAACATGATCAATTTTGCAAAAGAAAATGGTTATGTGCAAACACTCATGGGTAGAAAACGCTGGTTAAAAGATATCAACTCCTCAAACTTTACAGTAAGAGGATTTGCTGAACGAAACGCCATCAACTCACCTATTCAGGGAACTGCTGCCGATATGATTAAAATCGCTATGATTAAAATTCATAATCGATTTAAAGAAGAGAACTTTAAATCAAAAATGATTCTTCAGGTACATGACGAATTGGTATTTGACGCTCATAAAGATGAAGTAGATATTATCAAACCGATTATTCTTGATTGTATGCGTTCTGCACTGCCTCTTCCCAATGATGTTCCTGTAGAAGCTGAAATTGGCGCAGGATTTAATTGGTTAGAAGCACATTAATATCATTTTAATTTCTCCTGTAAATTTATTAATTCTGATACAAATACTTATACACTACTTTTTTATATAAGTAATTGTTTCACTTTATCTAAGCATTCTTAAAGGAGCTGTTATCGGTTTTCAACTGATAACAGCTCCTTTAATGTGTAAATTCACTTAACATTTCCTTTTGATAAAGTTTTCACAAACAAGACTTTCCGATTAATCCTACACTAGATTTAGTCGTCTAATCGTTGTATATTGGATTAACCTCTTAATGATTCCGTTATGAAATACTTATCATTTTTACTGACAACATTAGGCGTTCTTTTTGGTTTTGCTGTGAATGCTCAAACCAAAACAGTTCCGCTTAACGATGGGGCTAATTTGAAGATTTATCAATTAGAACCAGAATCAAAATCAGGCAATCAGGTAAATGCTAAAGTAGCGATCAGCTATAATAAAGGCAACGAAGACCCTGTTTTTGGAATGATGTGGATTTCTGCTACTTCTGTTGAAGATGGTAGCCAGATTCAACTTCAAAATATTAATGTTACCGACATTAAAATTCCACAACTGAATGATGAAACCGAAGCAGCACTGAAAGCAGATTTAACGGCTAAGTCCGATAAAATTAATTTCACGCTAACCAAGTCTCAGTTTGATAATGCCCTACAGCTATATCAAAAAGAAAATGCTTTGTCTAAAAACATTCAGCATAATGCTCCAAAAATTATTTATGCCCAAAAGCCAAGTATTCTGATTCTGGTAGATGGAACACCTAATTATCAGAAAAATGAAGAATTAGGAGTGAATATGGTGGTGAACTCGCCGTTCGCTATTGTACAAAATACTGACGGAAAACATTATGTATACGGAGGTAAACATTGGTATGTAGCTAATTCACTAAAAGGAAACTATGCTCTAACCACCAATCTTCCACCAAAAATCAGCCAGGTAGAGAGCTCACTAAAGAAAATTCAGGAAGATAATAATAGCCAGGAATTCGAAGAATACGATGAAAACACTATTTACGATATTATAGTAAGTACTGAACCGGCAGAATTAATTCAAAGTAATGGTGAAGCTAACTTTTCACCGGTTACAGGAACCAATCTATTGTTTGTAGAAAACTCAGATGATGACATTTTTATGGACATCAACTCTCAGCAATATTATACATTGTTGGCAGGCCGCTGGTATACCAGCAACAACCTGAACAACAGTTGGAAATATATTGCATCCGAAAGTCTTCCGAAAGACTTTGCACAAATCATTGAAGGTTCTTCTAAAGATAATGTATTAGCATCTGTGGCAGGTACGAATGCCGCAAAAGAGGCTGTATTGGATGCACAGATTCCGCAAACCGCTAAAATCAGCAGATCTTCTTCTAATACAAACATCTCTTATGACGGCCAGCCTCAGTTCGAAAGCATTGATGGCACCAACATGCAATATGCTGTAAACTCACCCGCTTCTGTTATTAAATACCAGGGCAGATTCTACGCAGTAGAAGATGGAGTATGGTATGTTTCAAATTCGGCACAAGGCCCGTGGCAGGTAGCAACTGATCGCCCTGACCAGGTAGCTTTGATTCCACCAAGTTCTCCTGTGTACAACGTAAAGTATGTTTACATCTATGACGTAACTCCCGACTATGTTTACATGGGGTATACACCTGGATATTTGAACACTTACATCTATGGACCAACTGTTGTTTACGGTACCGGTTATTTTTATAGACCATGGATCGGAAATCACTACTATGCGCGACCTTATACCTGGGGCTTCAATATCAGATATAATCCGTGGTATGGTTACGGGTTTGGATTTAATTACTATTCCGGATGGTTCTATAATCCATGGAGATGGAATAACTGCGGTTGGTGGGGACCAAGAATGTATCGCCCTTCCTATGTTTACAGACCACATTATTTCAGAGGACAAATGGTTAGAACCGGATTTTATTCCAATAGATATTATAACAACTATCGCCCTCAGATTACCAGAGGTATCAGAAATAATAACATCTACCGCGACAGAAGAGATATTGTGAGCAGAGACAGAGGTAGAATTATTCAACCGGAAAGAAACAATGGTCAGATTACCAGACCGCCAAGAAATATTGAAAGAAACTCTGCCAGATTTCAAAATCCGAATGCAGGCGAACGTGTGGTAAGAAATAATCCTTCAAATGGTGGACGTATTGACCGCAGTAACAGAAATGAAGGAACGGCCAATAATGGAGGTCAAAGAATTGATCGCAGCTACAGAAACAATGGTAATAGCAGAGAAGGAGTAACAAACGGCGGACAAGCGATTGATCGTAGTTATAGAAATAATAACTCAACACGAAACAACAATATTAATAACAGAGGAAATGTTACACAAAACAGAAACAATGGTATTAATAGAGAGTATCGCAACAATAATGCGGGTGGAAATGCAGGAGCTCCGCAAGCGGGTTCTGACAGAACATTCCGCAGCAATGATCGTACGCAACGACCAAATAACGGACAGCGACCTCAAATAAGTGAAAACCGTACACCGGAAAGATCTTACAGAGGAGAGGTTAACCGTCCGAACAATAATACGAGAGTAACTCCGAATAATAACGGTAGAAACAATACGCCACCACAAAGAAACAGTGGCAGTGTTAGCCGTCCGCAACAGCAGGCGCCTAACAGATCGTCTGGAAGCGTACAGCGTGGAAGTAGTGCTCCAAGCCGTCAAAGCGGAGCGTCGGTTCAACGCAGCAGCGAACGCCCTAGCAGAAGTTCAGGCAGCAGCGTTTCCAGAGGTAGCAGCAGTCAATCTTCAAGAAGCAGTGGCAGTGTTTCCAGAGGAAGCAGTAGCCAGTCATCCAGAAGCAGTGGCGGTGCTCCTTCAAGATCAAGTAGTAATAGTAACGGCAGACCATAAACATATGTAAAGTTTAAAATACCCTCCAAAATGTATGGAGGGTATTTTTTTGCTATTCTATGCAGCTGAATGACTCTCCAGATCGCAATACAAGTTCTTATATCCAGATTATTTCCTCCTATTAAACAAGCCCGAACAGTTGTTTTTTCAGATCTTTTTAGCAGTTATATTGTTATACTTGTATAATAATTTGAGCTATGAACAAAATCATTTATTGCTACGACGCTTATTGTGGATGGTGTTACGGATTCAGTAAGGTAATCAGAAAAATAGCACACGAATATAAAAAAGAGCTGCAGTTTGAAGTGCTTTCAGGAGGAATGATTCTTCCCGAAACACCACGACACATCACTGCGATGGCAACGGTAATTAAAGAAAATTATAAAAGAGTAGAAGAGTTAACCGGTGTTACTTTTGGTGAAGATTTTCTTTGGCATGTTTTCAATACCGATCAAAGCGACTGGTACCCAAACTCAGAAAAACCAGCCATCGCATTATCCATTTTCAAAGAAATGTACCCGTCTTTACAGGTTGATTTCGCAGCTGATCTTCAATATGCACTCAATTATGAAGGCAGAGATCTGTGTGATGATGAAGCCTACAGACATTTACTCGACAAATACAATATCAATCACCAGGAGTTCTATGAAAAACTTCACAGTGAAAAATACAAAGAACTGGCACATTATGAGTTTGCACTGTGTCAGCAACTACAGGTAAAAGGTTATCCTGCAGTTTTTTTTCAGGCCGGAGAGCAAAAGTTTTATATGATTGGTAGCGGCTTTACTCCTTATGAAACTTTAAAAGAAAGAATTGAACTCGTAAAAAAAGAAATTCAAAAAGACTAACCCCTTCCATATGAGATTAACCTCTTTATTACTGGGTACACTTGTATCCACCAGCACCTTAAATGCACAGGAAAAAGCTAGAATTGATTTTGAAAGCTATAACCCACCCAGTACACTAAAAGTAGCAGCACATGTACAAACACGCGCGAAGTTCCCTTTTATTGACGTACACAATCACCAACGTAATCTGGATGCTGCGGCCCAAAAGCAACTGCTTTCAGCAATGGACACTTTAAATATGCGGGTAATGGTAAACCTGAGTGGTGGTTCGGGAGATCGGTTAAAACAACAGATCGATGCATTGAAACAAACCGGCAGTGACCGTTTTGTAGTGTTTGCCAATATCGATTTCAATGGCATCGGAAATGCCGGCTGGACGGAAAAAGCAGTACAGCAATTAAAAGAGGATATTGCCTATGGGGCAAAAGGAGTAAAGATTTTTAAAAGCCTTGGTTTTAGCGTTAAAGACACCGATGGTAAATACGTGGCAATTGATGATAAACGCCTGGCGCCGCTTTGGGATCTTTGTGGCAAATTAAAAGTACCGGTACTTATCCATACTGCCGACCCTCCCTCCTTCTGGGGAGAACCCGACGAATCAAACGAAAGATGGTTAGAACTGTTAACGCATCCTAACCGGAAGCGTTCAGCAAACGATCCCGCACCTTTTGATACATTGATCGCACAGCAACACCGCCTATTCAAAAATCATCCAAAAACGACATTTATCGCTGCTCACTTCGGATGGTATCCTAACGACCTGCAGCATTTATCAACACTCCTCGATCAAATGCCGAATATGATGATTGAGTTCGGAGCTGTTATTGCTGAACTTGGCCGCCAGCCTAAAGCAGCAAAAGCATTCTTTGATAAATATTCAGACAGAATTTTGTTTGGTAAAGACAGCTGGGTTCCTGCTGAATATACAACCTACTTCAGAGTACTGGAAACCAACGACGAATATTTTCCTTATCATAAGAAGTATCATGCTTTTTGGGCAATGTATGGAATGGGGCTGAGTGACGAAGTTTTAAAGAAAGTTTACTATAAAAACGCAGCACGTTTATTGAATATTCCCCTAAACAAGTTTGAATAAAAGAAAATCCCGGTAAAGTTCACCGGGATTTTCTTTTATGCGATTTTATATCTTTCAAAGTATTTATGTAACAAGCTCAATAATTCACGGTGCTCCATCTTTACATCATTCGTAGTAATTAATACAGGAGAACCATAATGTTTCAGATTCGATTTCAACAGGTTTTTCTTGAACTGATTAGCTTCTGCTGAAATATATTTTTCCGGATCATGAAGTTTTAATACAACAAATGATTGTTTTGAAACAGCCGTTCGAATAGAGCAATCTTCAATTGATTTTATATCAGTCCACGGAATCAGCCCCTTTTTAAAAATGGTAACATTCTCCGATACTCCATCTTGACTCAACAACAAAGCAGCATTTTCTCTGAACAGTTGTTTAGAAAAAAAATATATTCCTAAAGTGCCCAACATTAAGGCACCATATTTTGCAATTACTTTTAGCACAGGATTATCAAAGAAAGAATTACCAGACTGAGGATCGCTGACTATCAGCCAGATACCTGCTAACAAAAACAGGATAGAAATCAGCAAAAGTATTACTGCTCTGAGCTTATTAAAAGGTATTTCAACATTCTGAACATCCCGCATAAGGTGGTGTTTTTTAAAATCAACGTACTGTCTGAAACCAAAGAGGTTATGAAAGAACATCAGCAAATGTTCTCCGATAATAATAAAATACGAAAAAAAATTGAATTTTCCAAAAACTGCTCCGGTGATCTTCGTAAAAAGAGAAGACCAAAACTTGTAAAAATGTGACATTTCAGGTATAAGAATCCTGCCCTACTCTTAACTAATTAAATCTAACTACAATAGATCATTCAAAATCTGCTTAGCCTTATCTTTAGCTGTGGCGGTTACATCTGCTGTCAGAGACGAAGATTTATTAATTTCCGAATAAACAGATTTGACAATATCCTTCACTGTTTCCGGTTTAGCAGCAACATCACTCAGTGCCTTTTGCAAATTTCTTCCGTCTTTTATTTTCTTTAAAGCATAAGCAATTGCAACTGCGTCATTCATTACTTTTTCTTCTTCGCTTTTAATCGTACCGAAAACACCCAATATTGCAGGAAGAATTGTCGTATTCGTTTCCCAGATTTTAGATTTGATTTTCTCAAAAGCATTTTTTAGTTCTACATACGTATCTGCTTTCAAGTCAACATTTGAGGGAAGCAATCCGGTTATCTCGCTCGAAGAAATTCCGACTACCTCAAAACGTACGGAAGCACTTAGATTATTAAACTGGGCAGAAGCCGTCACCATCGGCAAGGAAGAAACATCGGCTGATGCATTCAATTTTTTAATATTTACAATCCAACGGATACTGATACCACAATGAAGTGTATCGGTTCCCTGAGTAATTTCTTTATACTTTTTATACTCCTGAATAAACACTCTTCTCGACAGTTTATTATCTGTAGCACCAAAAGGAATGCGGAGCGCCAGTGCCGTATCAACTGAAAGGTCAATGATATCAACGGTTTCTCTGTCGAGCTCACTCAACCTGGTAGGTAACTGCACCTGATTAGAGTTAACTAATCGCAGCAAATTTTCAGATTCCAGCTCAATCTGATCTTTTACCTCATCGATGTTAGCAATAAAACTGGCGGTAGCACCACTGAAGGGAATATATTTTGTCATATTGATACATTGGTTTAATTGTATCAATAAATATACGGTTATGTATAACAGAAATCAATACACTAGTCGAAAAATATGGCACTAGATAATTACCCTGGGTATGTCTGAAGTTATTCTATAAAAAAGAAATAAATAAAACTCATTGCAAGTGAGGTTGTTAATAATAAAGTAAACTAAAAAACATTGATACGTAAAACGTATTCAAATTAGTACAACTTTCGTTGTACTAAATATAAAGTCGTTGTTAATGTTCAACCACTCTATATTTTGTTTGATTTTTTTATTGGTGCATAGGTTTTGTGATAGCCATCCAATACGGTTAAACATGAAGTAAAATCGGTTTTCAGCATTCCCAATTAATATATACTATTATTCAACACTGTTACTAACCCAAACAACTGTTTCCAGAAACCTGACAGTTGATGCTATATCGTAATAGTTTGCTTTCAAAAGTTCGACCTGATAAGGTAGAGGAAGCAGAAAGCTCCATTTTGAACGATCTAAAGTACCGGACCAGGTTTCTAAAAGATGACTGATGTGGTTGTCAATTTGCGGAACAATGCTTAATAGCGAATTCCATTTCGTAAACAATTCTTCTTTAGAAATTTCTAACCTGAAACAACTGGCATCCTCTTTTAGATCATTTTTTATCTCTGCTATATTTAAGAACAATTGTAATGTTCTGTTGATTCGTGTACTTTCAAACGTAAACAATTCAAGATAGTTATCGGCAACGAGCAATGGCCGTTGGATTCGGATATTATCAATTCTGAAAGAAGAAAAGAAATCACGCATTGAGTTGATTTCCTGTCTTCCCGGATTATCAACGAAGCTGTAACTTTCTTTTTCATATAATATTTCAATCATTTTTTCTCTGACTCGTGAATGAGTCATACCAGCAGTTCCAAAAAACATAGGTTTCTTTCCATCATTCGCCGGTATTACATGAATTTTTCCGGCTGCCTGGTCGATATCTTTTATTTTCCAGATTTTAGCAGCGAGCAATATATTTTCATCTTGTATTATTTGTGGAGAAAAAGGAATTTCGCCGATCTTGTTTCCGGCATTTATTACTTTTAAGTTTTTTTCTGTTTTAAAAGCACTATAAAAGTCTCGGTGATTAACGATTTTTTCACCGCTAACACCAATAATCAAATCCTGTTGAATTTTTTCCAACCAATCATTTTCCAGTAAATATGTAATGATAGCCTCTACTTCATGTATTTCAATAGTGCTGAAAGCAGTATTCTTTCTAAGGGTTTCTATTAAAGAGGAAGGTCTAATTCCTGAAGATCCTCTAACAATTGACAAAATCTGATGCGCCAGAATGTCAAATGATTTTTCCTTAATAAATGGAGGTTCAATAAAGTCTTCTTTATAGAGTAACCAACAGGCGATCGATTGTATAAGGCTCCACTCTTTTGTAGCATACAAAAACAGGTTACTGGTTTGACCTTTTTTTCTACCGCTTCTCCCCACCCGCTGAATCAATGAGGCAATACTATGCGTTGCGTCAATCTGAACAACTTCATCTACGCTACCGATATCTATTCCTAATTCCAGTGTTGAAGTACAGGAAATACAAAAATTTTGTCGGATATTATTCTTTGCAAAGTATTCAACATATTCTCTTACTTCACGATCTACTGAAGAATGATGTGAAAAGTAATTCGTGTGTCCTTTTTTCCTGGCAGCAATTTTTTTAAGACTTACGGCAACTTCTTCTGTACGACCTCTGCTATTCGGAAAAATCAATACTTTATTATCTTTTGTTTCTTCGTACAAATCATCTAACAGATCGGGCGGCAAGGCATCACCTGTGCTTTTAAAATAGCGGAATTCCACCGCTATTTCTTTGGCAGTTCTATCTAATAAAACTTTTGTATTTAATTCATCTCCCGTGAACTTTTTAGCTTCGCTATAATCTCCGATCGTTGCCGATAATCCGACTATTTTAAAAGAATCTTGGTTCAGCTGTTGTAGTCTGGATAAAACTGATTTCAGCTGTATACCCCGATCTGTGCCAATAAATGCATGAACTTCATCAACCACCACATACTTGAGATTTCCGAAAAGATGTTTTACCTGATGGGTTTTGTTTACGAACATTGCTTCGATTGATTCGGGTGTAATCAATACAATTCCATTGGGCTCTTTAATTAGTTTTTCTTTTCCTGATCTGTTGGCTTCACCGTGCCATTTGGTAACAGAAACGTCCAGATATTTACAAAGTTCTTCAATTCGATTAAACTGATCATTGATCAGAGAAATCAACGGGGAAATATAAAGCACCTGAACACCCGGCTCTTTAAAGTTAACTTTTGTTAGAATTGGTAAGAATGCCGCTTCGGTTTTACCGGAGGCCGTTCTGGATGCAAGGATATAATTACTGTCAGATGTTATGATCCGATCAATAGCAGCATTTTGGATAGGGCGAAGTTCATCCCAACCCTGATCACGAATATATCGTCGTATAGGTTCTGAAAGTAAATTAAACGACATTTATAATTCTTCTATACTGTCAAATGAGATTTCGTCTGGCCGTTCGTCTGTTATTTCAATATCTCCGAAAAGAGTAGCCTTATCAACATGCGGGTTCTGACGAAGAATATTGAGGATACTCAAAAAGTCGCGAATGACTTCTCTGGGCGTGAGAAACTCCGTAGCCCCGGGCTTATTGAACATAACTTCCATATACTGATGTATTTCATCATCAGTAATGGATATTTGCGTTTTATAGTGAAAGTCAAAAATAGCTTTCAGTTTCTGAAGTAACACGAAAATTTCATTATGACTAAGTGGAAACAATCTGATTACAGGCTGTGCGAAATCGCGGATATTCTGTGTTTCAAACCGATTGGTAGATAATCTTGATTTTAAAGCATGATAGCTGAACAATCCCCGTCGCTCATTTTCTAGTACCTCTTTTGTTCCAGCAAAGTTTATAAAAAGATGATTCACTTTACCTTGTAAACAATCATTATAAATAGTGAGAATTTTTTCATAGTTCTTCTCACGCATAGCAGAGGTTGAAATTTTATACAGATTAATGGCTTCATCCAGATTGATCATAAAACCGCTATAGCCCATGTTTACAAACAGGCGACAGAAGTTTTTAAGCATATCGTAATAATTCAGGTCGTTAATGATTTCCCTTACACCCAGCTCTTGTTTTGCTTCTGTTTTTGTTTTGTATTCACCTTTAAGCCACTTCAATGCACTCCGTCTTAATAAATCATCATCTTTAATATAACCTTCATAATATTTCATTATCACTGTACCAAAGTCAAAACTTCCCACTTCTGTAATCTCATTGATCGTTTCCATAATGGTAGCCTGTACCAACGGCAAATGCTGTTCATTACGAATTTCTGTGAGAGGGATGTTGTTAACCCTGGACGCCTGAAGAACTGCTTGTTCTATCCATTTTTCTAATAAGGTTGGTAATGCGCCGCCTTCAGGTTTTGTCTGAATCGAAATGTTGTCAATGATAGCGGAGTATAATATGACTGCTTTACCATCATTAGAGTAAAGCCTGTTGTCAGGTGTAAAATCTGCATTTGATACAACAAACTTTTGCTTTAAGGCAACAGTATTTAGCAGATGAAGCATAAAGGATTTACCAGAACCAAAGTCGCCAATCCAGAATTTCACCATACTGTGTCCTTCCTTTACATCATTTAAAGCTGTAATAACGGCACTGATTTCTTCGGAGCGACCAACTGCGATATGCTGTACACCAATTTTCGGAACAACTCCACCGATAAGTGAATTGATAATCGATGTAGCTTCTTTAGGTTTAATATTATCTATCATATTGCGCTGATTCGTTGAAAATAATTAGGGTTGATGGTATAAAAACCTTCTTCTTCTTCAATTAGTAGATCATCTAATAATTCGTAACATGTTTCATTAATGCTTTCTATAAGCTGATTACTGAAAAGACCTCTTGTTTTAGAATAAATTTCGAAATCCTCTACTGCTAAAGAAAAGTTACTCTTTACGAATAGCCCGATAACATCTGTTTGGTGGTTATTCAAAACTAATTCGTTTACAAAAGGCGAAGCATGTTCCAATTCATTCTTTTTAACAATTTCCATTTTCACCTCCTCACTATTAATTTCCACCGCTTTAATAGAGGTATTATCATCTTCAAAATCATCTTTCAGGTATTCGTTCAGAAGTTCTACTGTTTCTGAATGTTGTTGCCGGGCTTCTTTTATAAACGAAGAATCGAGTTTAATTTTCTTACGTTTAACTTCATATAATACAGGAACAGTACGAAGTGCTTTTTTTAAATCTTTATCATGAATCAGATCACTTACAATTTTTTCAAAAGCATGTAATTGTTCATTCGTTTGAAATAAACTTTTCTGAATTGTTTTAGTAAGTTGTTTGTTGTTAAAAGAAGCCGATTTTAAATCGTAATGTAAATAATACAAATAAAGAGAAATAGCAGACTCCCTGTCGCTTTTAGAAATAAATTTTGAGGCCTCAAAAAAGATATTCTCAACGCTGGGATTTTTTTTATTTAATTTACCGAGGTTAATGACCGATTCTACAAACTTTTTAGCATTTCCATCAAATACAGTTGTTAATTCCTCAAACTGCTTTTTCCACCGGGTAGTACTGACTGCATTCAGCGCTACTTCCGATTTTTGATCAGGAAGCTCAATCTGCTCTGATAAAGCAGGTAGTAACTCTTTGACTTTAGAGAAGTATTTTTCTTCCAGAATACTATTTACGTCCTTATTAGAATAACCGGTATCAGTATTTATTTTACGATTATACCCATGTTTTATACGAACTGCATTTTCACAATATTGAAATGTAGTTGTATGTATACCATCGGCACAAATTTTCATAAAATATTTATAGTCATTAGATCCTTTTCTATATTTATGTTCTTTTCTTACAATGATATCCGCAGCTTCCTCAATGATATCTTTAAAAGAAGAACCTTCTTCTTTATACTTTTTTCTTAACTCATCAATTAAAGCAACATATAGCTTTACTGTGGCAATCAGGCAAAACTCAATATCACAGAAATTATTAGTCGGATGTGTAATTCTATCCAGCAGGCTCGCCTGCTCATTATCCAGATTTAATAAAACATTGTACTTTCGGCCTAATCTCCAGAAGTCTGAACTGGTATCATATCCGTCAGTAGTTGCATCAATCTCTGTTTTTATCCGCTCTGCTTCTTCATCATCACCGCGCTCTTCCATCTTCTTTATCAGAGCGTTAATTGCGGCTGACTCTACACGTGGGTAGTTTTGTGCCAGCAATTTGAGCTGACTTTCAAGTCTTACAATATTTTTATCCTTTTCATAATCATTCAGGAGCTCAAGTAGTAAAACTGACGCATAGTTTACATTCTTTCCTATCTCCAGGTATTCTCCTTTTATAAATTTGTCTCTAAATATTTTATAAAAAGACTTCTGCTCAACACTGGCCTTATCGATATCCGTATGCTGTTTTATATAATCATGCGCCCAGTAGGGAGCCTCCGGCTTTTTTTTGTCAATGTGATGGTTTATTTTTTGTGATTTTCCTGTAACATCTATAATAGAACTGTCTTTGACTTTACCTTTTGAGTCTGTATGAGTAATGGTAACTTTTATATTATTGAGAATATGCTGAATATATTCTTCGTCAGTAGTTTCTTTTAATGATTTCCTGGTTCTCATAGGAAGCGTATTAACAACGTTCTGTTTTTGTTTCTTTTTAGGTTTTACCATCAGGTAAAAAATAAATAATGCAAAGGCAAATAGAATAGCAGCTGTCATTTCTTTTTGAATGTTACTTTCAACGTATAGTATTTACTTAAAATTAGAAACCAACAGCTTACAGCTTTTCTTAAAGCCGGTTGTGTGTTATTTTTTAGTTCTTTGTGTTATGCTAATTAAATAATTCCTGAATCGTAAGCTGCATTGAACTGACCGTTTACTTAAAAGCAAAACAGGTTTCAGTCAACTACTAAATATACATAAGAATGTAAACCGAAAACATATTTCTGTTTCTTGGGGTGGGCAGAATAGGGTTTTGTAACCTTCTTTATCCGATATTATTACAAAAGCCAACAAATACATATTGACAGTCAACAGTATACGTACTGCACACCAACACCATTGATAAAAATCAATAAAAACAAGATGCTGTTTTAAGATACCCTATAGTGGATAACGCATTCTTTTACCACATAGTATTATAACTACCAGTTTTAACACAGGTAAAGGTCAGAATACTATTCGTATATAATGTACGGTTTTCCGTAATAAGTCTTTTGAATAATACTATAACATACGAGAAACATCAGCAGAAAGTTTCAATGAGGAGATTAAAAGTGGTCATTCTCATTTCTCCACCAAAGTCAGCCACTCTGTAATAGTAGCTTTTAATTTTTTTTCTTTTGCCCGGATGTCTTCAAGATTTTTAAAGTGAATCATTCGTCTGCCGTCGGTATAATCACCTTCGAGTAAATCCTTATTTACTTTTATAGTGGCTCCGGTAGGTAGCACACACATGATTTTGTTTTTGCGCAGGTTCATTACCAGCAGGTCGCGTTTGTACTCTTTGGCATCAAAAACTTTCATATCTCCGGCATAGTAAAAAGCGGGGGAGTTCCATTTGACGTGTTCACCAATTTCCTTGTCGATAGAAAGAATAAACCGGCGCAGGTATTCCACTGCGGGTTGAATGGAAGGCGACAAGGTTTGAATATGTTGTGTAACCAGTTCGCTATCGGTGAGTTTTGCTTTAGCCATGCGTTTTTATTGATTGTTTTCAAACCATTTTACAATAGCCGGCATATTGCGCTCAAATCCTCCGGGAATAAAAAAGTTTAAAACGCCGGTTTTTTGGTTGGTTTGATTTTTAAAATCATGCATTGTTTTTGCGGGAATTCTGAGAAAAGTACCTTTTGGTGCATCGATCCATTCGTCACCTACCAGAAAAGAAGTTGTTCCTTCCAATACATAAAACACTTCATCATTCTCTTCATGGAAATGCGCACCGGGGCCATCCGAGTTTGGCTCCAGCCACCATTCAGAAACGCTATACTTTTCATTCGTTTCATTTTCATCGGCTTTGAAAATCGCTGTCATATTTCCGCACTGGTAAGTACGTCCTTCGCCGGCAGAAAGAATGATGGAATCGGTATGTTTTTTTGAGGGTTTCATATAAAACAAGCTGTTGAAAATTAGTTATTAGAAAAACCATTAACTGCTATGTAAAAATAAATTATGACTCCTTAAAAATTACTTTACACCATTTGAAGTTTTTTTCACAGTACGTGTAAGAATACTATAAATAATAAATGCATACAAAATCGTAAAATTAGAAGTCATCGGTCGATTCGGATCACCTGTGGATATATGGATAAGCTCTGAAACAACACCTCCCGCAAATAAACTCACAACAACTCTCACCCATGTCTTTTTTAAATATTTCATCTATTGTTAATTTTTAATTCTTTAAACACTTAATAGCCCGACTACCTGATTTTTATACCCTGCTATAAAAGAGCATATATTACAGAATACTCAATATATGAATTATCACGAAACAACAAGTATTGGAAAAATTATAATACTTCATCACATATCTTACTAATATTGCGTCACTTTATTATAACCCCGTCTGTTAAGTTCATCAGTGGAGTACTTATTTGTTAAACCATAATTCTCATTTATCCCCGTAGCAGAATCTATTTTGCGGTGAATAAGCCCCTCTATTCACCGCAAAAATGCGGAGAATAATATGTATATTCACCGCAGAAAGAATGATGGAATCGGTATGTTTTTTTGAGGGTTTCATATCGCTTAAAGATTACTTTAGAGTAGCTTTACCCTGCCCATGGTGAACAGGAAGGGTAAAGTAAATTTAACAAAAAGCAGCAGAATAACTCTCGAAAAAAGGAAGGAAAAGAACTTTGCTAACAACTCCTATGTAACTCAATTAATTAGCACAGATTCAGAAACACAGGCTCTTCAGCATTATCTAAGGACTCAGGTAAAGAAAATATATCAGGACCTGACTAAATATGAAATTTTTTTGCGGGGAGGATTTACGTGTTTCCGTAAACGCGGTTATTACTTAAAGAGATGAATGGCTAAGGTATTTGTAAATAAAATATTGATTTAATCTTTTTCATTATTGCAGTCTTAAGAGCTATGCTGTAACCAATCAAGTTCTCTCTGCAAATTTTCTCTCGCCTGAGATTCATATTTGTTTTTAAAAAAAGGCGTCTTGAAAATCTCCTGAAAGTTCAAAAACTGTTGCAATACTTTTTTACGCCCTGCATTAAACAAAGCATCCGGATAAATTGAATACTCTGCCCTGATCTGTTTTCTATAGTTAAGATAGATCTCCGGGGCTTGTCCTAGAATTGCTAAATCGGCATCAAGCAGATAATTCGTATCAGTGTTTGCTGATCTCTGATGTGCTTTTGTAGCAATGATCTGTCCGCATACCTTCTCAATCTGCTCAACCGGCAAGCCCAGTTCTTCAAGCCGGCGCTTCGCCAGTTCAGCACTTTGTTCTTCGTTAGCACTCGCGGCAGGATGATAGATGATGTCGTGGTAGAATATCGAAAACAATAAAGTATCATAGTCTTTAATCTTTATTTCAGCACCATGGAGTGCCGCAATCATTTGCTCAAGGTGGGAAAGATTATGATAATGCCTGTTCTCCTGCTGATAGTTTTGTTCTATTTCATTCCAACATTTATCCTTCCGGGAAGCATTCTCCGTGTAAGTAGACAGGAGTTGATAAAATATTTTTTCCAGTATTTCTGACATTGTAAATTGCCTTTATATTAAAACCTTATAACACCATTCTCTTTTAAAGTATCTACATGCCTACTCCTGTTATAAGCCCGCGTCAAATTCAGTTCAGCGATATTCATTGAATCTTTCAATTCTATATTTATCGATGATAGCTTAAACAAATCATACTGTAATGGTGGTTCGCTCCATTCTAAGGTATATTGATACGCATCAATGATTTTGTTTGAGTCATCTGTTTTAACAATCAGAATATCATGAAAATCTTTAAAAAGTAGTGGTCCGTCACTATTATATGCCTGTCCCTTAAAAGTAGCTATAAACTGGTAATAAATAAACCTTCCGCTTACAGGTTCAAATGGTTGATGGCTTTCAAAACTGACGTTTCTGGTGAGCAGTCCATCCAGATTAAATAATTTCGGATAGTTAAAATCTGCATTTATTGCTTTTTTCTTTAAGTAATAGACCTGCATTTCTTCCGGGCCAGTAGCTTCATTTTTTTCATTTGTATGAAACAGTATTTTAAGAGAAGTCTGGCGACAGTAAAAGAATATTACTGTTAAAGATAATAGCAGTATGATCGCGGGTGGTTTCATAACACCGTCGACTTTCCTTTTCAATGTATAAATCATTAAGCTGTCAGATTTCGTTATATTCCAATAAGATGAAAATGGCAATGAAAATCCATAACCGCAGCCGCAGCTTTACCTGTTTGCGGCGAATATTTCATACATTCACCGCAGAATGCTTCAAGTCTTCTATAATAACCATTGAAGGATGACCATAGATATTGCATAATCCAGAATTACCAAAAGGATTAACCCAATTTCATCCATAAGTTATTTCTCTCCCACCTCCATTCGCTTCACCCCCGTTGCGCCATAAAATGCCGGAAAATACTGTTGGCTGATTTTTGCCGGATTGATATAATACTTTCCTTCATAACGTGCTACTAACGGTATTTCTATTTCAAATTTACCGGCTGCCAAACTTTCATAAAATATAACTACCTGGTGATCATAGTAAGAACGGTAATATTCACCGTAACGGGCAGCAGGCTTTTCAGCATAATCCAATCCTGCCGGAATCGGAATTTCCAACATCACATAGTCAGCGGTTCTTTCGGCATCAACAGACACTTTCAGTTTCACTATTTCTCCCGGCCGCGTAGCAGATACCCAATTGGTAGTAACCCGATATCCGTTATTGACGGAAACTGTCGCCGTATCCCAACGTTTGGTATAAAATGATAAATAGGATAATGAGGACCCTTCAAACCTTACATTGACAGCATCGGTTGACCTGAATTGATTTTCATAATATCCCTCCTCATTAAATTTTACCGGCTGGCCATTTACCCAAAAGCGATTTTTTTCAGATGAAGTGTCTTCCGTGATTATTTCCGGCATCACCACATTCATCAGGCTTGACAACTGGTAAGTATTTAAGTATTGTTTTGACAAGAATATTTCCTTTAAATAATTCATCACCTTCGGAGTCATACGATGGTTGATCGATTTTAAATACCTATACAGCTCTATACTTGTCATTACAGAGTTATCTAACACATAGTTGAGTTGGGACGAGTAGTAGGCAATCGTTTCTTTTTCTGTGACTCTTGACAATACTGAATCTATTTCCAGATTGAATATCCTTGACAATAACAATGTGTGATAAGAAGAGCGTTTGTTATATCCCAAACGAATATCACTTTCTGTTACTGCTTCATTCAGTATTTTTAACGCAATGATACGATCGGCGTTTACATCATTTTTCCATTCGAGTGCCTGCCTGTTCACCTTAGCAAATACCTCCGGTTTTATTTCATATCCATTTTCTACTGCCATTTTCAAAGCAATATTCACATGGTCGGTTATCCATTCTGTTGCGGGATTTTTTCCGAACCACGACCATCCGCCTTTATCATTCTGGTTCGACAAAAGTTGTTTTATAATTTTTTTGATACGCAAATCATGTTTGAATTTCATTTGACGCGATTCATATAATTTCTTCTGCCAGAGTAGTCCGATCAACCTGGAGGCCTGTTGCTCGTTACATTCATATAAATAATCCTGCAGATACTTCATCCGGTCGTTTAGTATAGACGGATAGTTGTTTTGTATTGCCAGATAAATATTTGCTGAGGGATTCGCTATACTAATACCTGTATCTTTTGTAAGTGTAAAATATTCCTGATCGGCAATGAAAGTTCCCACAGGAAAAACAGGAATTGTTTTTTCAATAGCATCCACCATCTTTTGATCTATGGATACCATGTATTCTATATGTACAGCTGTATCATTTTTTACCGATGCAAAATTTTTCTCTGATAGAATGTTGGCTAACCGGCCGGAGCTGTTTTTTACCGTTTCGTTATTAATGGAAATCGCCTGCTCTATATTGACTGTTCCTGTATCTTCTACCTGACGAACTTTGGTAGTATACTGAAAATAGTCTTTATCGGTCAAAAACTTTGGATGTTCAATATCAGCAAATACCGGCAGATAAACCCGCAACGGAAGTTTTTTAGTGTAAAAATGTTTTTTACCGTCTGTTACGAGAAATTGGGTTTTCCATGCAGTAATATCATCCGGTAGCTTATATTTCAGCTTTACCTGGCCATTCATATCTGTTTTCAGATCAGGAAACCAGAAGCTTTCATCTTTAAAAGAACTTCTCATACGCGGTACATAATAAGACACTTCCGGTTCTTCGTTGATTTCCGGAGTTACTGAGTCAGCATCTTCCATTTTAGTTATTTCATCCTCTGCCGAGCCCCTTTCTATGGAAGACAAACCTCTTATTCTTATAGTAGCACTTTTTGCAGAAACACCAACCACCCGTCCTGTGAGCACTCCTTGAAGGTTCTTCTTAGCTGCATAACCAACGACCACTACTTCATCCAATTCGTAACTTTTCGGGTTCATTAGTATGATATTGCTTTTTTGGTGCCAATAGTATTTTACGTTATTATAGCCGAGAGCAGATATTTCAACATAAGGAATTTTTATCAGGGGGATGGTCGCAATACCATTTGCGTTTGTTGACGCATTTCCTCCCTCGTATTTTACGTTTGCAAAAGGAATGGGATTATATTGCTCATCTAATACCATTAATTTGATATAATTAAGACTGGTCCAATCTTCACTATATTCTAACCTGATACTCTCAAAACCTGTTGTTTTCTCCAACAACCGGTAAAGCTCTTTTCTTTCCGCATTATTCGCCTGTTTTAATTGCGGGTCTATTTTTCTTACTATGTAATCGCTCTTCTTTTCAATAGAATCGATCAGTACTTTACCATAACTGTAAAAGTAATAAATTACAGCGGGGCTGTTGCTTTGAACATTCACCGAATGTCTATCATAAATATTTAATGTATCATTATACCTTACCAGTATATATTTTGGCGATATACTATTACTTGTATCAAGATAAAAGTTATTTTCCCTGTTACGTTTAATATTGAAAGACAATAAAGACTGAATATGTAAACTATCCAGATCTCTTTCACTATATATGATTTCTCTCAAAGCACCCGGTAATGTTTTTCTGTAGCCCAATTTTGTAAAATCTCTTTCCGGCTCATTTTTCTCATATATATACCCTTTATCTATAAAAAATGAAGACGAAGCATTTGGTTGGAATGATTGATTATACAACCGGTAATTATATAAAGAATAGCCCCTTTGTAATCCAGACAAAATAAAGTTTCCGCTTCCTGTTAAAAGAGGAATATAGTAGTCTTCTACTTTCAGGTAAGAAGTTGTATATCTGTATCTCCCATTCGAAAGGGAAAAATATTGTGGGGTAAATCTGATTTTATCATTTACTGCGCTCACCAATGTTTTGCTATTAAACATTCCTTTTTCATTTACCACAAAAACCTTTCTTTTGCCTTTCGGAACTGATACCTGGTGAATATAGAATTGTTTCTTAGAAGTGATCACCAACAGCTTTTCTGTGCGATCTAACATGTTTGCGGAAATTACTGCTGTATTTTTATCAACAGATAGGTGAACCGGTTCACGATCTTTAAGAACCGCTATTAAATCGTCTTTTCCAATGTAATAAAACAATAGCTGGTCAGCCTCTGAGGGTGCATCTTCTATATACATGTAAGCAGAATCTGTATACATTAATTGCATGAGCGGATTATCATATAACTCCTTTAACTGTTTTACATCCTTTATTTTTTGATACTGATTGATATTCTCTATCTGTTGCATTTTGATTCTTTTATGCTGAGCGGGAACACTGTTCTCTGCATAAAAATTAGTTCTTTCAAATTGTTCTTTCACGCCTGATGCCGTAATATCCAGATCTTTCACCGGGCGTCCGTTTTGATCTTTTACCGTCAATAGAGTATTTACTTCCTGGCCGGGAGTTGCTTTTTCGGGTGCTTCAATTTCTATTTTATATGCCGGAGAAAAAGAGCTGGAATAGCTTGCCTCCTTCCACTCATTACCCTGCAGATAATATATTTTTACCAGATAAACATCCTTACTACCTGAAGGGTATTGATGATTCGCTCTTTCTTTATATCCTGAAGCGATGATCTTATTATTCTTTGTAACAGTGTACCAGACTGGTGCAGGTGATTGTACGTCTATTACGGTTATACTTTGTTGCTGATCTATTTTTACCTGAGGTTGTAAAAAGTCACTTACCGGCAGCAAAAATACTTGTCCTTCCTCTGATGAAACTTTCAGATATTCTGTTCCTTCAGGTAATACTACCCATTTTTGTAACGACAACTTTTGCGAAGCAAGCTCTTCATATAAAGTATTTAAAAACGTCACCGTATAGTTGCCGCTTAATTTTTCTTTGTTTACTGCATTTATAACAATGCTGTCGTTCCGAACCGTTGATACCTCAAAACCCAGGTCATGATCGGTTATAAGAGTTATTTTTTCTTCAATGGTTAATTGATTGGAAGTGGTGGCTTTCAATGAAATGGTATAATTAGCATCAATCCCCGGAAAATCATTTCCGGCAAGCCGCAGGTAAAAACGGCCATCACTTTCTTTTATCAACTCTCCCGACCAGATTATTTTTTGAAATGCTTCCTGTTTTGTTGAAATAGACTGCTTGCGCAAATTGCTAAACACCACCTCTGCGTATACCGTAGCATCATGCAATAAAAATTGATTTTTGTCTTTTACATTTACCTGAAGAATAAGCGAATCTTCTTTATGAATCGTGGTCTTATTTATTTGATAATCTAATAGCAGATCTTTTAACTCATACTGCGTGTACGGGATAAAATGATATGAGTAAACGCCTCTGTTTGATACTGACACCGTGATATCTTTATCTAACGTAAAATTCCAGGAGGCCAGCGGAAAACTGAATTCATAAAAACTTTTACGATACGGCTTCACATAAAACACAGTGTCTTTCCATATACCTTGCGACGACAAGCTTACTCTGAGAGGGTTGTTTACGCGGTCAAAACGAGACATCTTTTTATTAAAGTACTTCACTTTCAATGTATCACCCATGCGGTACATCGGTTTACTGCTTGCCCAGAATTCCTTTACGCCCCGATTGCTTTTTTTGCGATAGCCGGACGAAAATGTTTTTAGAGAATAAAACAGTTCTTCTCCCTGATACTTTATGCGTAAGTATTCGCTGTCTGCTTCTACTAAGTAGCCGTTGTTTTCTACATTAAATGGAACTAATTTTTTAGATGCTATCACTTCTGCCGACTTTACCAATTGTCCGTCTTTGTTTCTTATTACCAGCAGTATTCCTTTACTATTTTTTAAGAAATTCACTTTCAGGTCTGTAATATTATAAACATTACTTTCAACAAAGTATTGATAATAATTGTGTGCTACAGTGGAGTAATAGTAAATGCCTTTGGTCTGCTGACGATTGAACAAAGAGAAATCCCTGGTTGTATCAACAAACTGAAGATATCGGGCAATTTCCTTCTGTTTGATTTTATTCTTATCATCAAAAGCATCCGGATGTATTTTATATACCCAGGTCAGGCCACTATAAGATGTCAGGGGTTGCTGAGCAGTAGAAGAGATAACCGTTGCCAGCAAAAAAAATAAGCTTAATAACCTCCTCATATACCAAGAGTTTATTAAACTTATTAATTTATTTCGATATTATCAACAGGCGATGTATCGCCCGTCAATCAAAATGTTTCTAGTATTTCATTAACCGCTGAACCGTTTCATGCAATCTTGATTTCGCCAGGAAGTTCTGTTCCAGTTGAATATTAAAAGGAACGGGCGTATCCAGTGAAGCACATCTCAAAATAGGAGCGTCCAGGTATTCGAAACAGTTTTCGGTAATCCAGGCACTTATTTCACCACCGATACCGCCTACGAGTGTGTCTTCGTGCAGCAATAATACTTTTCCGGTTTTTTGTACGGTTTTTCTGATGGCGTCATAATCTAATGGCAATAAAGTTCTCAGATCCAGTATCTCGATAGCGATTTCCGGATGTTCTGCGGCATAGTCTTCGGCCCAATGAACACCGGCACCGTAAGTTATAATTGACATTTCGTCGCCTGACCTTACCAGTCTGGCTTTTCCTATTTCTATTTCATAATATTGTTGTGGTACTTTTCCGCTTATACTTCTGTAAAGCGCTTTGTGTTCAAAGAAGATCACCGGATTCGGATCATTAAATGAAGCAATCAGCAATCCTTTCGCATCAGCCGGAGAAGAAGGATATACTACTTTCAAACCGGGAGTATGTACAAACCAGGCTTCGTTACTTTGAGAGTGAAACGGACCGGCACCTACGCCGCCGCCGGTTGGCATCCTGATAACCACATCGGCATTTTGCCCCCATCTGTAATGTAGTTTTGCGAGGTTATTGATGATCTGGTTAAATCCAACGGTAACAAAATCGGCAAACTGCATTTCCATCATTGACTTAAATCCTTCCAGGCTTAATCCGCACGCAGCTCCTACAATGGCGCTTTCGCAAAGGGGAGTATTCCGAACTCTTTCTTTACCAAACTTCTCCACCAGGCCTTCAGTAATTTTAAAAGCGCCGCCATACTCTGCAATGTCTTGCCCCATTAATATCAGATTGTCGTGGTGTTCCATCGACTGAAGCATTGCTTCTTTGATAGCATCAATTATTCTATATTCATTTTGGGGGATAGAAGGCTGAATCTCTTTTATTGAATTATCCAGTACAGTAATGTTTTGCGTTGATACTTTACGCGCATAGATATCATCCAGCTCGTGTTGTGTATTCACTACTAATGGAGTGGCTTCAAATCCGACTTTTAATTCTTCTTCTATTGTATGTTTAAAGCGTTGGCGTGTTGCTTCGATTACTTCAGTAGATAAGATCTCTTCATTTAAAAGGAATTTTTCAAAGTTGGCGATAGGATCTTTTTCTGCCCATAAGTCGAACAACTCTTTCGGAACATATTTGGTACCGCTCGCTTCTTCGTGTCCGCGCATACGGAAGGTCATACATTCGATCAGATAGGGTTTCTGATTTTTGATACAGAAATCACGTACACCTTTGATGGTATCAATAACGGTAAGAATATTATTTCCGTCAATTTTTACGCCCTCCATTCCATAGCCTTTCGCACGATCTACCAGGCTTTCACAACGGTATTGTTCATTCACCGGCGTACTTAATCCGTAGCCATTATTTTCAATAACAAATATCACAGGAAGCTCCCAAACAGCAGCAGTGTTGAGGGCTTCGTGAAAATCACCTTCGGAGGTACCACCGTCACCTGAAAAAGCAAGGGCTACTTTGTTTTCTTTACGCAGTTTATATGCCAGCGCTACTCCGTCGGCCAAAGCCAGCTGCGGGCCCAGGTGTGAAATCATGCCGCAAATATGGTGTTCTTTTGCGCCAAAGTGAAAGCTTCTCTCACGGGCTTTTGAATAGCCATCCTGATTACCCTGCCACTGCTTAAAGAGTTTACTTAAGGGCATGTTTCTACCAGTAAATACACCAAGATTTCTATGAAGGGGCATTATCCATTCATCACTTTCGAGGGCCGAGGCCACACCTACGGCAATGGCTTCCTGGCCAATTCCACTAAACCATTTTGAAATTCTGCCCTGGCGTAATAACACCAGCATTTTTTCTTCAATCAGGCGAGGATATAGCAGTTGTTCGTATATAGCAAGCAATTCATCGTTGCTCCAAGCTTTTCTGTCAAAATTCATGAAACAAAACAATTTGAGTGCTTGAAATTACATTTTAATTCACTTAAAAAGTTGATTTTGACGGAAAGTTTATTTTATGGACAAAGCTTTATGCTTATACGGATAGTACCAACACACTACTTATAAAGGGGCTGATCATTTTTGATGATACAGCCCCGTTTACGTACTGATAATGAAAGTCATTTATAGATATAGTGATTAGTTACTGCTTACGAAACAAACAATGATTTAAATACACCTGACCTAAAACAATACAACATAACAATGCGTATCCGCTCTCAATAAATTGAAATCGGGTCATGTTTTTTCTTAAATCAGTTCATCCATTAAAACTGAAGGAAATACGGACGTTCATGAAACTTAACAGCTGGTAGCTGTTAATCTACCGGAATAATGAAGAAATATTGCTGTTACGTCCCTTTGAGATAGTGATATTATCAGATTGTTCAACCGGCTCCGAACAATCATTCTTATCTAGATACCATCAACACAAGCACAATATAATCATTGTTTGTGTAAAAAACCAGTGTTTTACATAAAAAAACACACCTTTCGGGTGTGTTTTTTTGAATATTATTCATTTTCAATCTATTCTTCTCTTTTTTCGCGGCCGGTACTTTCCTGATAGAGAAAAGATACTACCAACGACAAAAGCAAACTAAACAATAAAGCCCACCAGAAATTGGTAATCACTAAACTATCAATAAAATAATCGGCGATTGAAATAATGATGGCATTAATTACAAAAAGAAACAGTCCTAAAGTTAATATCGTGAGGGGTAAAGTAAAAATGATTAATAAGGGTTTTACCAGAATATTCAGTATTGAAAGTACAATAGCCAGAATAATTGCAGTGGTAAAATCTTTCATTTGTACGCCGTCAAGAATAAACGATAAGCCAAAGGCGACTATTGACGTTATCATCATCTTTAGTATAATCTGCTTCATATGTTAGTTATATTACGGTTAGTTCATAAAATTCGTCAGGTTTTAAATACTGCTGTGCTAATTTTCTCAGTTCCGGAGCGTCTACCTCTTTTATAACATTGATCGCTTTATCAAAAAACGATTTATCAAACCCTTGCACAATCAGTGATTTCCATCTGGCAATTACCTGGAACGGACCATCCAGATCGCCTAATACGGCACCCATCATGTAATTTTTACAGTTCAATAATTCTTCCTCATCAATCAGTTCGTCTCTCAGGATATCCATTTCATAATAAATTTCCTTTATAGTATCGTCTTTCACATCAATTCCTGCTTCTGTACTTACAATCCATCCGCTATGTTTGATATAATTCAGTATACCGCTGTATATTCCATAGGTATACCCCTTTTCTTCGCGGATGTTTGCCATCAGTCTTGATCCAAAGTATCCTCCGTAAACTGCATTTAGTATTACCAGTTCGTGATAATGAGGATCTGATTTTCCGATATAAGGCCTGGCAATACGGATAGATGCCTGTACTCCCTTTTCATCTACGATGATTGTTTTCTTCTTTTCTGCACTTGGCCGGATAATATGTACCGGCTCAATAATTGTGCTAGTATAGGGCTTCCATTTAAATTTACCGAAAAGATCGTTCATTAAAGGTAAAAAACCTTCGGGTAATTTTCCAACTGCAAATAATACAACTTTACCCTCTTTATAATGTTGCTGGTGAAAAGCGATCAGGTCTTCACGTAATAAAGACTGATAATCTTCGTGTTTGCTGTACTTACCGTAAGGATGTTCTTCACCGAAAAGCATTGCATCAATCTCTCTGCCGGCTACAAAATCGGGTTTCAGCAAATTCACGGTTAACCTTTGTTGTGCATTTTGTTTATAGATCTGTAGCTCTTCTTCCGAATAAGAGGCATCCTGAATTAATTCAGCTACCATTGGCAATAAGTTGGTTACATGTTTCCCTAAACAATGTAATGTTATTTCAGCGGTTTCGCTATAACAGTTCCGGTTGAAATAAGCTCCGTAATAATCAAAATGATCATTTATTTCATATGCCGAATGCTGATGTGTTCCGTTTTTTATCAATTGATTTGCTGCAATAGCTACATTTCTTTTTTCCTCAAACCAGTTACCTGCCGAAAATACCCAGTTTACCATCAATGTATCTTCTGCCCCGGCATTGATATAATACAGTAACACACCATTGTCTAACGTATAACACTCACAGTCGGGTAATTCAATATTAAACTCAACCGGTTGTTTGATTGCAGGCGCAATTTTTCTATTTATCATATTCTAGTTCTCTCCTAAATAATATAATGTATTCGAATGAGTAGGTGCAAATATTTGCTGACTGTAATTTTTAATATCATTTGCAGTAACAGCAAAGTATTTGGAGCGGTCATCATTAAAGAGCGCTGCATTGCCCAGCAACTCATAGAAAGCCAGGTTATTGGCGCGGGTTAAAACGCTCATATCTTCAAATGCGAGTGAAGACTCTGTTTTGTGCTGTATTTTGGTAAGTTCCTTTTCAGAAATTCCTTTTTCACACAACTCATCGATAATCTGTTGAATGGCTTTATCTCCTTCTTCGATAGAAACACCTTTTACCAGCTTACCTTCGATGGCCAATAATCCTTTATCGATACTACCCATCTGATAACAATCTATATTACTGAACAGGCGCTTTTCTTTTACTAACTGCTGAAACAAGCGGGAAGATGAACCTCCGCCCAATACTTCAGTAATCAGATCGGCCGCATAATATCCATGCGACAAGCGGTCGTCGATATGCCAGCATTTATACAAAGCGTCTACCGGAACCGGTGCATTCACTTTTTCAATTCGGGCATCGGATTGCTCTGGTTCCAGTGGTAAGTTACGGTCATACTTAACACCTCCCGGTATATCTTCAAACCATTTTTTTACCAATTTTTCTACCTGATCGTATTTCACTTTACCCGCAACCACCAAAATGGCATTTGCCGGTGTATAATGCTTAAAAAAGAAGTTTTTTACATCAGAGAGGGTAGCGTGTTCAATGTGCGACAACTCTTTTCCGATAGTCATCCATTGATAAGGGTGTTGTTTATAGGCCATCTGGCGAAGCTTAAACCAAACATCACCATAGGGCTTGTTAATATAATGCTCCTTAAACTCTTCACACACTACTTTTCGCTGAACATCCAGACTCTGTTCGCTAAATGCGAGCGACAACATGCGGTCGCTTTCCAGCCAAAGAGCTGTTTCCAGGTTTTCTGCAGGAATAGAAATATAATAGTTTGTCAGGTCATTAGTGGTGTAAGCATTGTTATCTCCGCCCGCCATTTGTAAAGCTCCGTCGAAATCTTCAATATTTACAGAGCCGCCGAACATCAAATGCTCAAACAGGTGAGCAAAACCCGTTCTTAACGGATCTTCATCTCTGGCACCAACATCGTACATTACATTCACTACTGCCATCGGAGTTGTAGGATCCTCATGAACCAATACCCTCAATCCGTTTTTTAGTTGAAATCTTTTATATTCAATCATTTTTCTTAAAAATTATCCGTTCTGTCAAACATACAAAATAACAATATAGTTTATTCATTTGTTTGTTTTAAACGGTTTTCAACTATAATTGTTAATTAAATAAGCTCAAATGAGTTTTATCAACCATTGTCAATGATCATTTTGTAAATTTGAAGGCGAAATAAGTATTATGAACCTGAAGGATATATATAAAAAAGCCCTTGACTTCGAGTTTCTGAGTGTTGATGAAGGTATTTTTCTGTATGAAAATGCCCCTCTGAACGAACTCATGTATGTGGCGAATGAAATGCGTAAACAGCATGTTCCGCACGGAAAAGTTACCTGGCAGATTGATCGAAATGTAAATACAACAAATGTTTGCATTGCAAACTGTAAGTTTTGTAACTTCTTCAGAATTCCGGGTCATGCAGATTCCTATATCACTGATATTGAGACTTATAAAAGAAAAATCGAAGAAACGATCCGTTGGGGGGGAGACCAGCTTTTATTACAAGGCGGGCACCATCCGGGGCTGGGATTAACATTTTATACCGACCTCTTTAAACAACTGAAGGATCTTTATCCAAATATAAAACTACATGCATTAGGGCCACCCGAAGTAGCCCATATTACCAAGCTTGAAAAGTCTACACACCGTGAGGTTTTAACCGCTCTCAAAGAAGCCGGACTGGATTCTTTACCCGGAGCCGGAGCTGAAATATTAACTGACCGTGTACGCCGTCTCATTTCTAAAGGGAAATGCGGATCTCAGGAATGGCTCGATATTATGCACGAATGCCACAAACTGGATATTACCACCTCTGCAACAATGATGTTCGGACATGTGGAAACCCTCAGAGAACGCTTTGAACACCTGGAAAAAATCAGAGAAGTACAGGCGAAAAAACCAGATTATGCAAAAGGGTTTCTGGCATTTATCCCGTGGACTTTCCAGGATGTAGACACCTTATTGGCAAAAATCAGAGGAGTACATAACCTGACCACCTCTGACGAATATATCCGCATGATTTCTTTAAGCAGAATCATGTTGCCAAATATTATTAATATCCAGGCATCGTGGCTAACCGTAGGAAAACAAACCGCTCAGTTATGCTTACATGCCGGAGCAAATGATTTTGGTTCAATCATGCTTGAAGAAAATGTGGTAAGTGCAGCAGGAGCACCACACCGGTTTACCTATAAAAGTATTCAGGACGCGATCAGCGAGGCCGGATTTATCCCGCAACTCAGAACCCAACAGTATGAGTTCAGAGAATTGCCACAGCAGATTGAAGAACAACAGATTACATACTAATATTTCTCTTTTAAAATAACTGTTCAGCCCCATGTCGCATACACATGGGGCTTTTTTAATATACATATACGGGTTATTGTTATACTTTTTAACCTCCTTTGTCGTTAACAATTACTGGCTCCTTATTTTTTTTGTATAACTTTAAAGTAGAAAATCCACCCTAGAATATCCATGCAATCTAATTTTAGAAAACTATTCCGCCCTCTACTTTTTTTAATAGCAGTCGTACTGTTGTTAAACTTTTTTGGTTACTACCTCTTCCAACCGAACAAACAGTTTTATCATAAGATCAATCACACCATTGAAATTATTGGTGACCAAAAAGCCATTGTTAATACATTAACCGAAAACAAAGCGTTATATCTAACAGTTAGCGATTCGCTGGCGGCCTCCTACCAGAACCTGAAACAAACCATTCAGGAATTAAGCATATTGGCAAAAGACAAAAACCGTATTTTTTTATCCTCACTTTTTGAGAACTATAATGTGAGCTATAGCCAGCTGCAACATGCTCTCTCCGCAGGTACAGGCCAGGTAACCATTGCCAAAAACGCTTTCATTGTTGCTTCTGACAACCTATTGAACAATTTCAAGCTTTGGTCGGTGGAGTATTATACTTTTAATGAAATCACTCCGGGAAAGTTTATTTCGTTATTTCTGGCAATTATTGCACTAATGTATCTGATTCTGGAACCGTTGATTCGAAATTACCGTTCAAACAAGTCGAACCTGCTGCTTACAAAATCTGAATTACTCAAAGAAAAAGTTTATCTAAGCTCTATACTTAATTCACAAACGAACTTTATACTCCGGTTAAATGATTCATTTCAATTGAATTATGTAAATCCGGCCTTTATCAAAAAATTTAAATATAACGCTGATAACATACATCTACTCACCTTTTACGACCTCGTTCAACCGAAAGACCTTTATCGTTGCCGTCAGATTCTGGAAGAGTGTATCCACCGCCCGCAACAAATCTTTACGCTGAAACTGGAAATTCCGGTAGTAGGTGAAGACGAAAAACTCTGGACCAGTTGGGAGTTTATCAATTTATCATCCCCCGAAGAAAATACTTCTGAGATTCAGGTGTTAGGAATCGATATCAATGAAAAACATTATGCCGAAAAAGGAAAGGAAGAGGTATTAAGAACAAAGACCTTCGCATTGACACATGCAAAAATGGGAAGCTGGAAGTATAATTTTCTTACCAGAGACCTTCGGCTGAGCAGAGAAATGCTAAAGGTTCTCGGTATTGATGCGCCCGGTGAACAAACCATTTCACTTGACTCGTTTTTAAATAACTATGTTCCTCAAAAATATCATCATAAAATTTTAGATGAAATCGTTAAAGCAATTTCCTCGAAAGCTCTTGACAAAGAATCTAATTTCACTTTCGAAATCATTAATGCCCAACAACAAACCAGATGGTTTTATGTGAGCGGAAAATTGATCGACAAAACAACCGCTTTCGGTATTGCACAGGATATTACGAATCAAAAACGTTCGGCAGATGCATTAATTGAAAGCAACTTCAAATTCAAGTTACTCGCTGATAATGCTGACGATATAATCGCCATTACCAATCAGCAAGGTTTTTTTACTTATGTTTCGCCTTCCATCGAAAAAGCTTTGGGATACCAGCCCAGAGAAATACAACACGAACATTTTTCTTCGATTATTCACGTTGAAGATTTCGACAAAATCAACTGGAATAAATTAAAGAACTTTCAAAAAAATCCTGAGCCGCAAACATTGCGGTTTAAAGTATTATCAAAAAGCCAGTTTTATATCTGGTTTGAATGTATCATCAAGCCATTATTTCAGGATGGTGACATTCAGTTTATCTGTTCTGCAAGAAATATTACCAAAAGAACAATTGTTGAAACAGAACGGGAACAACTATTAGAAGAGATTAAACAATCTGAAGAACTGTTAAGAACGGTGATTAACTCTACGCCCGACTGGATGTATATTAAAGACACCGGCCAACGCTACTTGCTGGTAAATAAATCGTACGCAGAACAGATGCAATTACCTGCAATGGAATTTATCGGACGGACGGAGCTGGAGTTAAATCTTCCTTACATTCAAAAACATATTACACCCAACCTGATTTCTGACAACGAAGTGTTGAAAACAGGAGTGACTAAATTTACTTTAGAAGAAACTTTTCATATCGGAGAAAGGCCGTACACAATGACCACTATCCGGATACCATTGTTTTCAGCAGACAAATCTATCTGGGGCGTTTTGTGTATCGCCCATAATATTTCTGAAATTAAAGAGGCGCAACACAAACTTTTGTATAAAGACAAACTTTTACAAGCCGTTGCAGACGCAACCTATGAACTCATCCGGAACGCAGACCTTGATACCGCTTTAAAAACAGCCGTTTCTAAACTGGGGGCGCAGCTAAACATTGCCAACATCGGCGTTTATTCATTCAATCATTCGGCACAATTACCCAATGATTCAACAAAATGTATCCTTAACTGGAAAGGGAATCAGGTAGATCCTTTCAGCAGAGACGAGGCCATTCCCTTACTCACAGTTTCACCGGTTTACAAAACGCTGGAGCAAAAAAAGTTTTTTACCGGAAGATGTAACACAATCAGTGATCCTATTGTAAAGAACTATCTTACTCAAAATCATATTGAAACCGTTACATTCATGCCGCTGTTTGTAATGAATGAACTATGGGGATTTGTCAGCTTCACCAACAAAGAAAATATCGGCTGGAGCAATACTGAAATCTCCATTTTGCAATCATTCACAGAAAGTATTGCCGCATCCGTCGAACGGAAAAATGTAGAAAAGCAATTAATAGATGCAAAGAATAATGCAGAACTGGCCAATACGGTAAAATCGTCTTTTCTGGCAAACACCACACATGAGCTTAAATCTCCTTTAAATAGTATTATCGGTTTTACAGACCTCGTGATAAAGAGCGATGTGAATAAGAGTCAAAAGGAGTTTTTACAGAATGTAAAGAAGTCGGCCACAGATCTTCAGCAAATGATTAACAATATTCTCGATTATTCTAATCTTGAATCAGGTACGCTTGCGCTCAAAGCAGAAAGCTTTATGCTGGAAGACTTTATGACCGATGTTTTTGACATTTACCAACTACACGCTTTAGATAAAAATGTAAACTTTACTTCGTTTGCAGATCCGGGATTACCAACCAAAATTGTAACCGATTCATTCAGGCTGCGTGAAATTCTTTTCCACCTGCTGAATAATGCCTTTAAATTTACCCCTGCGGGTGAAGATGTAATTATTTCGGTGAAGACCGTAGGTAATATTGTACATGAGTCGGGTAAGGCAATGCAAAAAATCGCTATCAAAATAAAAGACACGGGTTATGGTATTTCTCCTAAAAAGCTTAAAACAATCTTTGATTCATTCAGCCAGGCTAACAGTAATGTTAACCGGCCGCATGGTGGAATGGGATTAGGCTTGTCTATTTCAAAACGCCTCGCCGAACTGATGAATGGAGAGTTATCCGTTGAAAGTGAAATGGGCAAAGGAGCCTCTTTTACTCTTACACTCAATGTAGAAGTATTAGTACCAGAGCCTCTTTATCTGAACAACCTGCCAATCGGTATAAAAAAGGCATTAATCATTGAAAAAAACAAACATACTGCGCATTATATAAAAACCACCCTTGAGTACTTCAACATTCCGGTAGTCTGTACTGAAAATACTGAAGAAGCAGTTTTGTATCTGACCGAAAATGCTGAAATAAACCTTGTATTAGTAGATCAATACATTGATCAGAATAAGGGAATTGAGTTCATTCAGAGAGTCAACCGCGAACTGAAATTTCCGATGCATCAATGCATTCTGATGATGCCGGCTTTAGAAAACAACCTTTACGAGCAGCAGGCAGGCAATGCGGGCATTAGCAATATCTTGTCGAAACCGGTAAAAACATACGAATTATACGGACTGCTTTTCTCTGCCGCAATGGAACACTCTCCCAATGATGTTTCATATGAAGATGCAGTAAACAAAGCCATTATCATGGTAGTAGAAGATGACGAAATCAATAGAATGCTGATAGAAAAAGTGTTAAACGGGCTGGGGTTCGAGGTAATTGCGGTTTCATCGGGCAAAGACTGTTTAGAACAAATTACCTCTATTGAACCGGTTTTGGTATTTCTTGACCTTAACCTGCCGGTAATGGATGGATTTACAACCGCCAGACTTATCAGAAAACTCAAGTCACCCTACTGTAATATTCCGATTGTTGCCATTTCCTCTTCAGACAGTGCCCAGGACCGGCAAAAATGTAATGATGTGGCAATCAATGATTTCATTAGTAAGCCCTATCGATATGAAGATATTGTAAAAGTACTGAAACAACGCACACTATTAGTTTAAACATCGTTGATAATCAAACAAGTGAGAATAAAAATTTGATCTGAGGCAACCATTCCATGTCAAAAAGCGTCATTATTATAAACAGGGAGGTTGTTGTGTTGAAAAGAAACAGTTTGATTGTCTGCCTGATAATGGATTTTGTAGGCTACTTAAGTTTTACATTACCGGTATTGGGCGAATTAACAGATTTAGTGTGGGCTCCTTTTTCCGCTTTAGTATTTTATTTACTATTCGGAGGTAAAAAAGGCGCTATAGGTGCAGTTTTTAACTTTGTAGAAGAACTGTCGCCGGGTTTAGACTTTATCCCAACTTTTACCTTGATGTGGATTTTTAGAAAGCTGACTGCTGAAAAAAAATCTGTCACAATACTGAAGACTGCTACAACTTAGTTGTTTTTAATAGGGTTATATGTTTATTGTAATACAGATCCCACTCAATTGAGTGGGATCTGTATTTATAATAGCCTGTATAAATAACGTTCTTATTCTTTTGCTGGTCCATAAAGTGCCTTTCCTGATTTTTTGCCGGTATGTTTTGCTTCATCCATCACCACATCTCCGTTTACCAGTACATATTTAAATCCTACTGAATACTGATGCGGCTGATCGAATGTTGCTTTATCAGCTACTTCATTCTCATCAAAAATCAATATATCAGCAGCGTAGCCTTCTTTTAATAACCCTCTATCCTTAAGATAAAATTTTTGTGCGGCCAATGAGCTCATTCTCCGGATGGCTTCTTCTAAAGAAATAACATTTTCTTCGCGAACATATTTCCCCAATACACGTGCATTGGTACCATATCCGCGTGGATGCGGTCTGCTAACGCCCATAACCGGAACACCGGCATCAGCACCGAACATACTATACGGATAACTCATGATATATTTGATATCATTTTCATTCATCTGATGATATACCATTTGAGCACCTCCTTTCGCAATCATTTCCATAATCGTTTCTGCTTCGGTAGCTGCATTTGATTTTCTGCCAAGGCTCTTATTAATTTCAGTGATACTTTTTCCGTTAAAGCTGGTATCTGCGCTATAGTTGGCAACAACCGCATAGCTATAATTTTTATACCCGTATCCGGCCAGTTGAGCCAGCATTTCTTTTTTAATACGTGCTCTTGTAGGTGCATCATTTAATCTGGCAACGATCGAGTCTTGCCCGCCGGCCAATGACCAATCCGGTAAACGAACGCCCAGATTTGTTGAACTCGCGGTATAGGGATATTGGTCAATCGTAACATCGAACCCTTCTTTCCGCGCATCTTCAATCATCTTTATCGTGGTTTTCGATTTACCCCAGTTCACTTTACCGCTCACTTTATAGTGTGAAATCTGAACAGGTATATTGGCTGCTCGTCCGATATGGATTGCTTCGTTAACCGCATCGATTACGCCTCCTTCTTCATTACGGATATGCGACACATACACTCCGCCATGTTTAGCAGTAGCTTTTGCCAGACTAACCACTTCTTCCGTATTGGAGTAAGCTCCCGGAATGTATATCAGGCCAGTTGACATACCAAGCGCACCGTCTTTCATTCCTTTTTCAATCAGCGCATCCATTTTTAACTGCTCTTCCGGTGTAGCATAACGGTTATCGCGGTTCATGATCATTCTGCGAACATTGTTATGACCAATCAAACTTGCGACGTTTATTGAGGTGCCTTTTTCATTGATTTCACCTAAAAATCCGCCGATATCATCTGCTGATCCACCACAGTTTCCGGTAATTACCGTAGTAACACCGTCATAAATATAATTTTCGGCAGTAGGATTATTTCTCAATATACTTTCTATATGACCGTGTACATCAATAAAGCCCGGAGATACAATCATCTTTTTAGCGTCTATTGTTTTACTGGCAGTATAAGAAGCAGCCAGCTTTCCGATATCTACAATCTTGCCTCCCTTCACTGCTATATCTCCATAGTACCAGGAGTTTCCTGTACCATCGATAATTTTACCATTAACGATTAATACATCACAGCTTTTTTGTTGTGCTGCCAGCATAAATGGACTGAGCAATGCGAGTGCTAATAATTTCTTTAACATAAGCGTGCGGGTTGGTTACAACTATTTTTTTCCGGGTTGATATTTTCGTTCTACATTCTTCAGTACATCTTCTTTATAAAAATTAATCAACTTAAATTGTCCGTTTGCAAATAAAGATGCCTGATCATTGAAGTGTTTACTGGCCGGGTTACCCGATACACCGCCACTCAATACGGTTTTCGCAATTATTTTTTCTCCGAATTCAATTGCCGCTACAAAACTGTTTCCACTATATCCATATCTCTTAGATCCATTTTCGTTATATCTACTCACATAAGAAGGTAAAGAGCCCCATGTTGCTGCGGCAAACGCTACCGGAATGCTTGGCTGTTGATCATCAAAAACATTTTCAACTGAATTATTTATGCGTTGAAACCTGTTCACACTTCCCCAGGTGGTTTTCCAGGTACCATTTCTTTTTTCAATCAGTTTTACAACACTGTCTAACAAAATAACCGTTTTTTCAGCCGGAAACTCATTAGCGAATTGCTGATACTTTTCAATCATATTACCTTTCAATCTTGAAATCGGAGATTGTAAAGATTGTGCAAATTCTATAGCAACATTCGTAGCAACACTATTTACCGAAGAGTGATAATTCCATCCATACAAACTATCTATCACTTCTTTTAAATGTGCATATTGTGTGCCTGAACCGGATACTTCTTTATAGTGTTTAATAATACCGGGCACGAGGTATTCGAAAGCAGGTAAGTAGGTGTTGTATCCTACCTGATGAATCACATCATCCAAACTAAGTTTACCGGATTTTTCAAGAATAGCCACCGCATTGATTCCTCTGAAGTTTTCAACATCAGTTTTCATATATGAAGGAAAAAAAGACGGAGATAAACTGTTTTTACCTGTTGCCGTAAACGGAGTAGAGTTACAGTTTTGTATCCAGCCATTAGCCGGATTGATGTAATGAACAGTAGAGGCGATATCGTGCAACCCCTTCCATTCTGTTGCTTTAATAGAACCATCCACAGGTTTTGTCCAGTCGTATGCAGTATCCCGTACCGGCACATAATTACCATGATAATAGGCAATGTTTCCGGCTTTATCAGCGTATACTGTATTGTTAGAGGTATTTGCACGAAGGTCCATTACTGCTTTAAATTCATCGAAAGATTGAACCTTTGTTCTTTTCCACGATTGAATCAACCCGTTCATGTCTCTGTTGTTAGATTTAATGGCAATCCACTTTCCTTGTCTGATACCCATCACAGGGCCATGATGCGAAGCATATGTTTTAATGGTTTTTGTTTCAAATCCATTACTGTTTTTAAACCGAACGGTTATTTCTTTTTCGATCACAGGCTTCCATGCACCTTCATACTTGTAAAAATATTTTCCGTTTTCATTTTTTACATCCAGATAATATGAGTCTGCCACATCCGTGTATCCGGAAGTGTGCATCCAACCACAAAAATCATTGAAACCCTGATATACAAAAAACTGCCCCCAGGTAACGGCGCCATATGCATTCAACCCTTCTTCACTGATCATATGAACTTCGGGTCTGAAATAAAATGTTGTATGCGGGTTAATATACAAAATTGCATTACCCGAAGTTGTTTTTGAAGGAGTGAAAGCAAATCCGTTTGAACCATCATGAATTTCATCAATGGGTACAGGAGGTTGATAAGCAACTTCTTTTTGTTCACGATAAAAACCCTCAACATCTCTGGCGGTAAATCCTGCAGTATTAATAGAACCGATACTTCCATCGGTCCACATCAGAGGAAACCAGGGTTCAAAATGAGTAAGCAGTTTAGGTTTTATATGTGTGTTTTTATACAGGAAATAATTCATTCCGTCGGCCCATGCATCCAGCAACTCTTTAAGCCAGGCAGGAGCTTTTGTATAATCTTCTTTAGCAGCATCGGCATCATATACCAGTTTTTTATACAGGTCTGCATAAAAAGATGCGGCTCCTTCTACTTCAGCTCTACGGCCTAATACATCGATATAATTAGATTCAATTCTATAAAAATCATCTTCCGACTGAGCATACATGAGTCCGAAAACACAGTCTGCGTCTTTTTTTCCATAGATGTGCGGAACACCCCATTGATCGCGTATAATTTCAACACGCTTTGTTTTTTTATCCCACTGATTAATGGTTGATTTATTTACCTGTGCGATTCCGAGTAACGGACAAAAAAGTAATCCGATGGCAAGCTTTTTCATCTTATTGAGCGTTTTGAGTGAAGAGTCTGATAAAATTTCCACCCAAAATCTTTTCCACGTCAGTTGTTGAATAACCTTTAGCCAATAAAGCTTTGGTAACTTTATTCATATCGGTAATATCATCCAGTTCTTTGGTAGCGGCAGAAATACCGTCGAAGTCTGAACCGAGGCCCACATGGTCAACACCTGCAACTTTTACAATATGGTCGATATGATCAATTAATTTTGATAATGGCGGTCGGATAGCTGCCTGCAAAGGGGCATATTTATCATTCAATAACTTTGTAACAGTAGCCGCATCTTTTGTTTTCAGCATTTCTTCTCTTTCGGCCTTCTTTTTATTTTGTAAATCATTATTCTTCTTTACAAAATCGGCATCCAGAAAAGATGCATAAAAATTAACATGTATCACACCTCCGTTTTTAGCAACCGCTTTAATTTGTTCATCGGTAAGGTTTCTGAAAACAGGGTTAATACTATGCGCACAGCTATGAGAAACAATCACCGGTTTAGTAGTCGTATTAATAGCATCCCAGAAAGTTTGTTCTCCGACATGACTCAGATCAACCATCATTCCCAACTCGTTCATACGTTTTACTACTTTAACACCAAAGTCATTTAAGCCGATTTTACGCCCATTTGATGAAGTTGGATTTTTTTTGAATGCTTCTTCGTCCATAGCAGAAGTAGCCCAACTGGTAGAGTTGTTCCAGGTGAGGGTCAGATATCTTGCCCCGCGCTCATACAAAGCATCGAGATAAGACAGGTTGTCTTCAATCATATGACCGCCTTCCACACCGATCATTGCACCCAGTTTTTTTTCACGAACAGCTGTTTGCAATTCCTGAGGAGTTGTTACTTTTTTAATTTTTTGAGGGTTTCTGGCAATTACCGCATCCAATGTATCAATTTGCTGATTGGCGCGGGCATATGCTTTTCCTTTTCCATAGGTTTCATTACAAAACACAGAAAACACCTGCACATCAATGCCGGCTTTTAAAAAGCGGTTTAAATCAGAATGTGTTTTTCCTGTGAGGTCCTGATCCCAGACCAATCCCTTCTGCAGGGCAGAGGTCAAAATATCATTATGGGTATCAATCACAATAGCTTTTTCATGAACCTTTTTAAAGTCCTGAGCGTAAATACCAGTAGCAGCAACCAGCGCAGCAATGGATAGGGTTAGCTTTTTCATCTTAAAATCAATTTCAGGGTATAAAATTTTTCGTACTAAATTTAATCAACACTTTAGACATATTATGCTAAAAATCCAAATACTTTCATCTGAGTCAGCAGATTTAGAAGCTGTAAAACAATTATTTCATTTATATGCGTTAGAATTAAATGAAAACATTTGTTTTCAGAATTTTGACGAAGAGTTGAGTGACCCTCTAAAAAAATATGGCGGAGAAAACGGCTTATTACTGACAGGAAAATGGAATAATGAACTGGCAGGCTGTGTGGCTTATACCAGATTGAATATTCCCGGAACCTGCGAAATGAAACGATTATTCGTATTGCCTGCATTCCGGGGAGAAGGGGTTGGTAAAGAACTTGCAGAAGCAATTATTGAACATGCCCGTAAAGACGGTTTTAAATCGATGGTACTCGACACGTTGGAAAAATTGGGAAGTGCCGTAAAGTTGTATGAAAAACTCGGCTTTAAAGAACGTACGGCCTATTACAATAATCCACTGAATGGTGTAATTTACATGGAGAAACCACTCAATTATTAAAAGATGTTTAGTATAATTTTTATCATAATATTTGTGCTGGCCGGTTTAAGAATAGCCAGTCATTATCCTACAAAAGTTCAGTTGTCGTACGATGAGGCGGCTATTACAAAAGGGCAATTGTATCGTCTTTTTACAGCGATCTTCGATAATCAGAACTGGATAGGTGTTCTATTCTCAGCGTTAAACGTATTCTTTATACTTGCCGGAACCGAAGCTGTATATGGACCTCTATTCGCAGCCATTATCACAGTGGTATTATCGGTAGCCCCTTATTATGCTATTTACAGACTACGGTCTTCTACTGAATTTATCTGGGGAAGTTTGCCTTTAATTTTCGGATTATTTATACTCAATACTGCAATTAATCCATTTGGGGAAATTCGTTTTTTCTTTATTCTGCCATTGAACTTTGTTATTTTATCGGCACTGGTAATCGGCCTCATTATCTACAATCAGATAAAAAGAAAAGTACCGGTTTCAGGTGTAGGATTTGCAGTTTCCGGTATCGCTGCCATTCTGCTGGCCACCATATTTTCAACAGCAACCGTTACTCACAACTGGATGGTTGCAACAGGTTTATTGCTTGCATTGTGTGCTATTATTTATCTGGATAAAAATTCATTAGCACTCAGACCTAAAAAAGCTAAAGTGATTAAAATGAATATCGATCAGCAGTATAATGTTCATAAAATCAGTGATCAGGAGCGCCTGAACAGCATTCTTGATAAAATAAAACAAAAAGGGGTGGATGCATTGAATAAAGATGAGAAAAGATTTCTCGACGAATACTCAAAAAAACAACAATAATGACGTCTGATAATATTATTCTATTGGCCGATGGATATAAATATGCACATCACAAGCTTTATTATCCGGGTACCAATAAAATCTATTCGTATCTCGAATCGAGGGGAGGAGTATTTCCCGCTACTGTTTTTTTCGGACTTCAATATTATCTCAAAAAATATTTAAGCGGGCAGGTTATTACTGAAGATAAAATCAATGCTGCTGAAAAAGTGCTAACAGAAGTATTTCAACGGCAAGATGTATTTGACCGCACAATATTTGAGTATATCCTTCATCAACACGGGGGCAGGTTACCGGTAAAGATCAACGCAGTACCCGAGGGTTCAGTGGTAGAAAACAGCAATGTTTTAATGACGATTGAAAATACAGATCCTCAATGTTACTGGCTCACCAATTTCTTAGAAACCTTGCTGGTGCAGATCTGGTATCCCATTACCGTAGCCACTTTATCGCATCATATCAGGCTTATAGTAGAGGAATATTATCAGGAAACAGCCTCTGCCGGAAGTTTTACCGGAATACCTTATGTTTTAAATGATTTCGGATTCAGAGGTGTCAGTTCGGTAGAAAGTGCCGGACTCGGCGACATGTCGCATTTGCTCAATTTTGTTGGCAGCGATACCATTGTAGGGTCGGTTTTTGCGCAACAATATTATCAGGCTGCATCTATCATTGGCAAGTCTATTCCCGCAACGGAACACTCTATCTGCACCTTATTGGGCGAGGAGGGTGAACTCGCCGTCTTTGAACATGTGTTACGCACGTATCCAACAGGTACCGTTGCATGTGTATCTGATTCATTTGATATCTTCAGGGCTTGTGCCGACTATTGGGGCACCGCGCTAAAAGAGTTGATTTTGAGCAGAGAAGGAACACTGGTGATTCGTCCCGACTCGGGCGACCCAACATTTACCCTGCTGAGGGTATTTGATATATTATTTGAAAAGTTCGGATTTACTTTTAATGAGAAAGGATATAAAGTACTGCCCAAACAGATTCGGGTAATACAGGGCGACGGCGTGAATCTTGATAGCATCCGCCAGATATATGCCTGCCTGAAACTAAACGGTATCTCTGCCGAAAACCTGGTACTTGGAATGGGCGGGGCGCTACTGCAAAAGCCCGACCGGGATGTAAACCAGTTTGCACTCAAATGTTCCTATGCAGAGATCAATGGAGCACCGATTGATGTACAAAAAAATCCGCTGGAATTAAATAAATACGGTGTATTACAACGTTCCTTTAAGAAGTCGAAAAAAGGCCAGCTGAAGCTGGTAAAAGAAGAGGGGGCGTATAAAACTTATCGGATAGAAGAAAACGATGCAAAGGATCTGATGGTTCCTGTTTTTGAAAACGGTACAATATTAAAGGAATATACGTTTGAAGAAATTATAAGCAGAATATATCAATAATTAAAAAGAGACTGTAGTGGATACAGTCTCTTGAATATAATTTAGAAATTTCCTCCAGGACCACCAGGGCCGCCGGGACGTCCGCCACCAGGGCGTTGGTTAAGACTCGGAGCTACCTTTTTCTCCCATTGCTTCCACTCATCAGCTGTAAGAACTGCTTTTAAGCGGTTATCTCTTTCACCTGAAAGCTTTTCATTATTAGCACGCATCGTTTCAAAATCAGGACGCTGGCCGCTGTTACGGATTGCTTCCATCTGAGTTTGTTGCGTCTGGTAGAACTCGGTAAAGATTGCTTTTACGCTATCGGTCTTCACTGCATCTAGTTTCAACGACTTAGCTTCTTTGATAACATTGTCAACTCGTTGTTCTACTGTCATTCGCTGGCCACCGCCCGGTTGAGCCATCAAAACTGACATACTGGTGAATACTGTAGCTACCAAAATGAAGGCAAACTTTTTCATATTCTTTTGTTTTTAGGATGTTTATTATTAATTGGACGGTTTTTCTGCACAAATCTTGCGATTTAAAGCAAAAAATGATGAAATTGGTCAGAATTGTAGTTTAAAAAAGTATAAATGCGTTAATTTGCTTACACATAAAGTGGGTTTGTAAAAAATTGGTTTATCTTGCAGACCCTTTAAAATACATCGATTTAGGTATGGAATATGGAAAAATCATAGCGGTAACCGGGTTACCAGGTTTATTTGAGTTAGTTAGCTCAAAAAGTAATGGTGCGATTGTTCGTTCTTTAGAAGACAATACCACAAAATTTGTGGCCAGTCGCGTGCACAACTTCTCTCACTTAGAAAGCATCGAAGTATATACTGTTCGTGAGAACGTTAATCTCATTGAAGTATTCATCGGTATGAAAAACAGTAGTGAAGCTGTTCCTGACGGAAAAGATGCTGCCGCATTGAAAGCCTATTTCGAGAAAGTTGTTCCTGAATTAGATTTTGAGCGTGTATATGCCAGCGATTTAAAGAAAATGGTAAAATGGTTCGCTATTATTGATAAAAACAATATCGAACTGAAAAGATATGAAGAGTCTTTAGCGGAAGAAACTGAAGCTCCGGCTCCTGTTGAAGAAGAAGCTCCGGCTCCGAAAAAAACCGCTAAAAAAGCGGCCGCTAAAGAACCGAAGGCAGAAGCTGCTGAAGAAGAAACTCCGGCTCCAAAAAAAGCAGCTAAAAAAGCAGCTCCAAAAGCAAAAAAAGCGGATGCTGAAGGCGAAGAAGCCCCGGCTCCCAAAAAAGCAGCAAAAAAAGCAGCTGCTAAATCAACAAAAAAATCTGACGGAGAATAATTACTCTGTTTGTTTCAAAATATTTATTTTACAAAAGCTACAACCGATCCGTTGTAGCTTTTGTTTTAAATACTATGACTATGAATTTATCAGCAGATATTAAAAAAATTGAAAGGAACTTTTTACCGGAAGTATTTAGCATCAACAAATGGAGCGATTTACAACCCTTTTTCGATCAATTAGTTAATAGAGAAATCAACAATAGGGCAGAACTGGAACAATGGCTGAAAGACCTTAGTGAGCTGGAAGCTGTTGTAAGTGAAGATTACTGTTGGAGGCATATCAGAATGACCTGCGATACCGAAAACGAAGCCATTAAACAATCGTTTATAGATTTTGCTTCAACGATTCAACCGGAAATTCAGGTGTACGCCGATCAGTTAAACAAAAAATTGCTGGCTGTTCCCTATCTGAGCGAATTAGATAAAGACCTTTACTTTACTTATATCAGAAGTATACAGAAAAGTATTGATTTATTTCGCGAAGAAAACATTCCCCTTACTACGAAGCTTAGCGTAAAGCAACAGGAGTACGGAGGAATTGTAGGCGCATTAACCGTAGAAGTAGATGGCCAGGAATATACTTTGCAACAAGCTGCCAAGTACCTGGAACATCCCGATCGTGCAAAAAGAGAATCGGTTTACAGACAGATACAGGAAAAGAGATTGACTGTAAAAGACAAACTCGATGATTTATTCAACGAACTGATACAATTAAGACATCAGGTGGCGAAAAACGCAGGCTATGAGAATTATGTTGATTATAAATTCAAGGAACTCGGGCGTTTCGATTATTCTGAAAGAGATTGTATTCAGTTTCATACAGCAGTAAAAACAGCTATCATGCCGTTGGTAGATAAGATCTATCAGCAAAAGAAAAAAGACCTGGGGTTGAACGAACTTCGTCCGTGGGACCTGGAAGCTTTACCGGCAAACGTAAAACCGTTAAAACCGTTTACATCAGGTGATGAGCTTTTGGCAAAAAGTATTAATTGTTTTGAAAAAGTGAATCCTTTTTTCGCCGACTGCCTGAAGAAAATGAAAGCAATGAATCATTTTGATTTAGACAGCCGTAAAGGAAAAGCACCGGGTGGATATAATTGCCCGCTCGCAGAATCCGGAGCTCCGTTTATTTTCATGAACGCTGCCGGGCAGATGAGCGATGTTATAACAATGGTTCATGAGGGCGGGCACGCCGTGCATTCATTTCTCGCGCACCCATTACCGTTAACATCGTTTAAAGAGTATCCGATGGAGATTGCTGAAGTAGCATCGATGAGTATGGAATTGTTCACCATGGATGAGTGGGATACATTTTTTGAAAACGCAGACGAATTAAAACGTGCAAAGTTTTATCAGTTTGAACGTGTCATCACGATTTTTCCGTGGATTGCAACAATTGATAAATTTCAGTTCTGGTTATATAAGAATCCGCAACATACGGCAGCAGAAAGAGAGGCCGCATGGGTTTCTATATTCAATGAATTTACTTCTAAAGAGTTAAACATAGACGGACTGGAATTATATAGAAAATATTTCTGGCAGAAACAGTTACACCTATTCGAAGTTCCTTTCTATTACATAGAATACGGAATTGCACAACTGGGTGCAATCGGTTTATATGCTCAATATAAAGAGAATAAAGAACGTGCTATTGAAAACTATATAAATGCACTAAAACTCGGCAACACAAAAACACTACCTGAATTATATCAGGCTGCAGGTTTAAAGTTCGACTTTAGTGAACAACATATTGCAAAGTTGATGCAATTTGTGCAAAAAGAAATGGAAACGTTATGAATAAATTAAAATTTTAAATACCCTTTTTAGGGTAGTTTTTATTTCATTTTTTTTATTATCTTTGGTATACACATTTTTGATCTGTATAAAGCAATTGTATTGCTTTTATATATAAAGAAGCTACTAATCAGAGCCTTAACCAAAAGTCGCGATGTTTCTACATCGGGGCTTTTTTTATTTACAGTCTTTACATACTCCTTTCACTACCATTTGTTGTTCTTCCGCAACAAAACCAAATGGCAACCTAACGGAAGGAATCAAAACATCTTCTAAACAAATCGTAATATTACAACCGCTACAGATAAAGTGAACGTGATTATCATGATGATGGCCTTCTCCGCAAGAATCTTTACAGAGTGCATAACGGATAGCATTATCCGCTGTAGGAATGGTATGAATAATTCCTTTTTCAAGGAATGTTTGAAGTGTACGATATACGGTAACCCTGTCGAACTTTTCGCTGGTTCGTTTTTCGATGTCGCCGTGAGCCAATGCGCCGTTACTCGAAAAAAATATTTCCAGAATTTTTTTTCTGCTCCCCGTAATACTCAGATTGTTTGATTTTAGCATATCATCAATCAGGTTATCCATAACAACTACTTTTAATTACCAAAAATATTATTTACAAAGCGGGTTTGGTCAACCGGTTCTTCGATGAGCTTCTTAACATCCTGGTGAAGCTCTTTCAATTCTTCTTTCTTTAATCCGTCATACACTTTTCTTACACGGCCGGCTTTGTCAACCAGCGCAAAAAACTGTGTATGCATGAACTGCTCTTCAATACTTTTCAGATTATTTTTCGGATCATCCAGCAGATATGAGTTTCTGGCTGCATTGTAGAGGCTGTCTTTTCTTCCAGTAAGGAAAATCCACTTATCCGTATCCACTCCTAAAGAATCAGCATATACCTTCAAGCGGTCAACAGTGTCGGTTTCAGGATCACAGGTATGTGATAAAATTCTGAATTGAGTACTGTCTTTATAGCTCGTGTATAAATCAAGCATATTTGTATTCATGATCGGACAGATTGATTTACAGGTAGTAAAAAAGAATTCACTCACATATACTTTTCCTTCCAGGTCTCTGTTCGAGATTCTTTTACCGTCCTGATTATAAAACTCAAACGGTTGAACATATGACAATACCGGCAGTTTAACTATTCCATATCCCGGAATCAATTTGGTCATTGCAAAATAGAATCCAATAGCTATCACAATAAAAAATCCGAAATACAAAAGCGCTTTTTTCATAATCACCTATTTAAACCGCAAAATTACACTCAAAAATACTATTTAACATAACTTTGCAACAGAGTTGCAAATATTTACTTTTTTTGTTTATTTTTGCGCAATGAATTTTAAAGTAAACTGGGACGCGTTGGGTATAGCAACTTCGGTTGCTTGTGCGATACATTGTGCAGTTTTACCTCTTGTAGCCACAAGTCTACCACTCTTTGGAATCAACATTTTAAACAATGAAATGTTTGAATATCTGATGATTTTATTGGCCCTGGTGGTGGGTATCTGGAGTTTGTGGCATGGGTTCAGAAAACATCACCATTCTTTATTTCCTATTTTGTTATTCATTGCAGGGTTTATTTTATTGATTTCCAAACAAATATGGCACGAAGTAAGTTATTTTCTCCTGATTCCTGCCGTTATTCTGATCGTAACCGCTCACTGGGTCAATTACAGAAAATGCAGGGTACATAACCATGCCCATCACGACGACTGTAATCACTAAGCGGATTCTCTAAAGATTTTTTTCGGTAACAAAAGTATTTTTTGCATTTCAGCCAACAATAGTCGTGACTCTTTGTTACTTTTGTATATATTAAAATAAGTGGCATCATGATTAAAACAGGAAACCCGGTTATTAGCATCTATACAGAAATGACTCCCAATCCGGAAACAATGAAGTTTGTGGCAAACAAACTGTTGTATCCTGGTAAAAGCGTTGATTTTCCTGATGTAGAAAGTGCTAAGCCTTCCCCATTAGCTGTTGAGCTTTTCGGATTTCCATTCATCAGAGCTGTTTTCATTGCAAGCAATTTCGTAACACTTACAAAAACGAATGAAACCGAGTGGAATGACGTTATTCCTACCATTCGTCAGTTTTTGAAAGATTACTTGGAAGAAAACAAACCGGTGATCAATGAAGACGAAATCGCAGCCATTCAACCGGAAAGCAGCAATATTGTTGCAGCAGATGACGACGATGTTGTAAAGCGTATTAAAGAACTTCTTGAAAACTACGTAAAACCGGCAGTAGAAATGGATGGAGGAGCTATCCAGTTCAAAAGCTATGAAGACGGCGTTGTAAACTTAATGCTTCAAGGTTCATGCAGCGGATGCCCCTCTTCAATGATTACATTAAAAGCGGGTATCGAGCAGATGATGAAACGCATGATTCCTGAAGTAAAAGAAGTTTTAGCAGAGGCTGAATAAGTTCTATATAACTCAACAATAGTAAAACAGCCCCCGACAATGTTGGGGGCTGTTTATTGTTATGACATGCTTGTTGACGGCACAATCCTCCGGGCATCAATAAGAGCTGTTCTTGCGGTTACCTCATTCTTCTGTTACGCGTGCTGCAAGAAGTTTTGTTGTCGCTATTACTCATCTAATGTGCCGAACTTACCTGCACTATAATCTCTATAAGCCTGAACGATCTCGTCTCTTGTATTCATTACAAAAGGTCCGTGCGCAATAATAGGTTCGTTCAAAGGCTCTCCGCTCAATAACAGGATCGCCGCTCCGTCCTTGCTGCTGATTTCGAAGCTGCTGTCGCCGCTATTTTCCATTAACGCAAATTCGTCTTTTTCAACAGCTTCATCATTAACCTGTATATTGCCGTTCCAAACGATCATTCCGGTATTATAATTGGCGGGTAAATTGAGTTTGATCTTTCCTCCTTTAGCCAGGTAAATATTATACATTTCTATTTTAGAATAAGGTTTTGCACTTCCTTCTACATTCATAAAACTACCAGCCAGCACATCTACATATCCGTTTTGCTCAGGTAGCACAACAGTTCTGTCATGGTTGTTAAATGTTATATAATCGGGAGCAGTATTTTTTACTGCAGCAGGAAGATTCACCCATATCTGGGCCATTTGTAAAGAACCGCCCTCCTGAGCAAATTCACGTTCATGAAACTCACTGTGCAATACGCCCGCACCGGCGGTCATCCACTGTGTTTGTCCGGTTTCAATAATGCCACCGCCACCGCTACTGTCTTTATGGGCAAGCTTGCCTTTTTGTGCAATCGTTACCGTTTCAAAACCTCTGTGCGGATGTGCACCCACACCACGCGGTGTATCAGTTGGTGAATAGTAATATTCAGGATGATAATCAATTACAATAAAGGGATCCATTCTTTTCATATCAATCGCAGCAGAAGGATTGTATGTAAAAACCCTGAATCCGTCACCTACAAAATGGGGTTCGCCTAAAGAAAGAACTCTTTCCACATTTCTATGTTTCATAGCTTTCTGTTTTACATAACACAAAGATCTTCCTTTACCTTAAGCTGAACATTGATGTAGGTTAAGATCGTTTTTGCGCTATTTCTTTTCGTACTCTGCTGAGGCTTTCCGGAGCAATTCCCAGATAAGCTGCTAACAATGTTTGTGGAATTCGTGCAGCAATAGACGAATACATTTCAAGAAAATCTTTATACCGCTCTTCTGCCGAAGCAGATAAGAGCTGATGTATACGCTTTTGCAAGTGTAAGATATGATGATGCAATGCTTTGGTATTCATCTCTACAAAAGCCGGTTCTGATTCAGAAAGCTTTGAAAAAAAATCCAGCGGAATTACAGTAACTACCGTATCTTCTATTGCCTCAATAAAATAGGGTGATGGTTGCTGAAAAAACAAACTGCACCTGTCAGCCATAAACCATTCTTCAGCGGCAAACTGTATAATATGATATTTGCCTTTTTCGTCTATTGAATAATACGACAATAATCCTTTTTCTACATAATAAGAATAACGACTGGTTTCTCCTGCCCGCAAAAGAAACTCACCCTTTAATACGGTTCTTGTAGTAAGGTTTGTAAGCTCGTTGATCGTGTTATCAGACAAACGGATATACTTCTTTAAATGATCTGCCAAACTGATTGCGTATTCCATCTTTGCAGTTTTTATGAGCAATAATGTAACTTCACACGAAGATGAAGAAAATTGTTGTAATAGGACCCGAATCTACAGGAAAAAGTACATTATGTGAAGCATTGGCTAAACATTATGGATGCCTGTGGGTACCCGAATATGCCAGAACATTTTTAGAAGAGAACGGAGCCGATTATCAATATGATGATTTAAAAAAAATAGCAGAGGGCCAAATTCATCTTGAAAATAAATACACTACTATTGCTATTGAAAATAAACATCCATATCTTTTTATCGATACCAACTTATATGTTATACAGGTATGGAGTGAATATGTTTTTGGAAACTGTGATGAGTCAGTTTTCCGGATGCACAATCAACAACAATACGACTTGTATTTACTCTGTAACATTGATCTTCCGTGGCAAGAAGACCCACTACGAGAGCTACCCGATATAGAAGCAAGAAAAGTTGTTTACAACTATTATAAAACAATTTTACAATTTCAACAGGTTCCCTGGATAGAAATTTCGGGAGATAGTGAACAACGACTCTTAAATGCTGTTAATGGATTGGAAGCAATTTTGTAGCATTCATATCTATAACACTTTTACCTGATGAGTTTCCTTTCAAAGAATCATTTTAAGTTCTTTTTTGCCGGTTGGTTTTTAGTAAATATCATTCAGGCTTTTTTTACCGAACTGTTTCATGATGAGGCTTATTATTGGGTCTATAGCCAATTCTTTGATTGGGGATATTACGATCATCCTCCAATGATTGCATGGATGATTAAACTGGGGTACGCAATTTTTCCAAATGAACTGGGTGTAAGATTGTTGAGTATTATACTCAATACGGTTACTATTCTTATTATCTATGATTTAACCAATAAAAAAAATCCTTTTCTCTTTTACGCCATTGCTTTATCTATTGCTGTTGCACATCTCGGTGGTATGATAACCGTGCCGGATATTCCCCTTATCTTTTTTACAGCATTATGGTTTTGGGTGTACAGAAGATTTACTGATAATGATTCATGGTTCAATACTTTCTTACTCGCATTAAGTGCCGCTTTACTAATGTATAGTAAGTACCATGGTATTCTGGTAATTCTATTTACCGTTCTTTCTAATATAAAACTTGCAGCAACAGGAAAAATGTATGTTGCAGGATTGATTGGTTTACTATTATTTGCGCCTCATCTATATTGGCAATGGGAACACGACTTTCCCTCTGTACAATATCATCTGTATGAAAGAAATGCTCCTGTTTACAAATTCAGTTTTACAACCGAATATATCTTAGGGCAACTTGCATTGATGGGACCATTATTAGGATGGTTATTCTTATGGATGAATTTTAAATATAAAAGTCAGAATCTTACTGAAAAGGCTTTGCAATTCAGCGTTTGGGGCTTTCTGATTTTCTTTTTATTCAGTTCTTTAAAAGGAAGGGTAGAAGCCAACTGGACATTGCCCGCGTTAGTCGGATTAATGGTCATCAGCTATCAATACATTGACAGTCATCGCCAATATGTGAAATGGGTATACAGACTACTGCCGGTCACTCTATTGTTGGTACTCTTTGCCAGAATTATTCTGATTGTTGAAATACCTTTTGCAGGAAAAGTAGCCAAACACAATGAGTTTCATAACAACCCTGAATGGGTGTCAGAAGTCAATAGTATTGCCCGGGGTGAGCATGTGGTTTTCATAAACTCTTATCAAAGTCCTTCAAAGTTTTGGTTTTACAATCAACAATTATCTTATAGCTTAAATACGTTAAACTATAGAAGAAATAATTATAACTTTTGGACGATTGAAGACAGTTTAATTGGCAAACCTGCTTATGTATTCGGCAGCAACAAGGAAGCTCCGTTTGCCGGTGCGTTACAAGAAAAGCCTGACATGGGCCATTACTATACAACTGATTATTTTTCTTTTGGCCGGGTGCAAATATTATTAGGAAGGGCTCCGGTTGTACGTGATTCAATAATTTCGGTGAGTGGTTTATTCCGTAGCCCGCAGGGGTATTTGTTTCACTTTAAAAATCCAAAATATAAAGACGCAAAAATATTGTTGGGTTTAAAAGACGAAACCGGAAAACTAAGCGTAGTTTCCAATGGTTATACAGTAGAGCATATAGAATACAGTGAGCAGTATTTTGTGATCTCATTTGAACTACCTAATGACTTACCAAAAGGAAAATACTTTGCCCGGTTAGGTATTGAATCAGCAATAGAGCATCACCCCTCATTGAATAGTACAGGGTACACAATTGAAATAAAATAGCTTATTGAATCAGTGCCAGAATCTTTTCGTCTTTTTGAATATTCGTCATCTGTTTTAATATCCATGGATATTTTCTGCTAACGTATTTTGACTGAGGTTGTACTGTATATACCTTAGGGTTAGGTAAACAAGCGGCAATCAATGCAGCTTCTTTCCGGGTTAGTTTAGAGGCTGGTTTTTGAAAATAATGCTGTGCTGCAGCTTCAATACCATATACGCCGGTTCCCATTTCCGATATGTTCAGATAAAGTTCCAGTATTCTTTTCTTCGGCCAGAAGGTTTCAATCATAAAGGTGAAATAAACTTCCAGACCTTTTCTTGCCCAGCTCCTTCCTTGCCATAAGAATACGTTTTTTGCAACCTGTTGTGAAATAGTTGATGCGCCACGAACCTTTTTTCCCTCATTGGTTTTGTTATACTCAATGGCTTTTTCTATTCCTTTCCAATCAAACCCTCTATGTTCTGCAAAAAGCTGATCCTCTGATGCAATTACAGCCAGTTTTGCATAAGAAGACATTTCATCAAGGTCAACATAATCTCGTTTTAAACCGTCGAACTTTAATACACTTCCAAGTTGTGTAAAAGTAATAGGAGGGTTTACCCACCGGATGAGTAAGATGTAGAAGAATTGAAAGAGAACTAAAAATATAAAGAGTTTTTTGAGAAAACGTAATATGCGCAATCCCAATCCACGTCGTTTAATAGGCATCCGAGTTGTATTTTGCTAGGAAGCTGCAATTTAATATTTCATGTTTATATATCCTTGTCTGACTTGATTAAGTCTTTAATTTCGTCAGCTTTTATATACATGAAGTAATATGACTTTTTAACGTTATCTCTACTGGTGCGGATTTTCTTAATACCCCTGGATACAACATATACACCTGCAGCAATACCAATTGATCTCCAACGGTTGTTACTACTGAATTTTTCACTGCTTCTGAGGCCGTTTACAGTTTCAAGCGCAATAAAACCTAACGATCCGATAGCGAGAATTTTATCAAGATATACATCTACAAACTTATTCTTTCCACCGAATTGAGTGTTCGCATCAAGATCCAGTTTTTGAAAATCGAGATAATGGAACTTCATGGTTCTGTGAATCGTATCGATGACGGTTCCCATCTCTGTTTTGAACAAAGCCGTTTCTCCGTGAAGAATGGCAAGCGTATCATTTTCGATGTGAGAAATAAAGCCATTTACAGAATGGCCATATTTTGTTACCCCGCGTATAAAAGAACCCTCTCCGTAAACTTTTACGGTATTTCCTTTTTTATTCTTTATAATCACTACATCGCTTTTTTGCGCAACAAGCGGTTGCACAGAACAAAACAGAATAAGTAAAAGTACGAGACGTATCAATGTTGATTTAATATTTGATTTGCGTAAAAGATGGTACCGTACAATAATGCAATACCAAAACCTACTAATATTATACCTGAAACCTTATTTACTACAGAGAGTGTATTCAGTGTTAAACGCTTGCGTAATTTGCCCGCCAACAATACTTTCGCAGAATCAGCAGCGATATTCACCAATAAACAAACCGAGAAAATAATAATTCTTTCCTGAAAATTATATTTGGCAGAAAAGGCAGTAGCTGCCCCTAACCAAAAAATGAGTACACTGGGATTAAGCGTATTGATCAAAAAACCACTTGAAAAAATTTTCATCATGGTTTTCTTCGAAAATTTACTAACATCATCACAGTTTGCAGAAATAGAAACTTTCTTGAAAAACAAATAGTAAATACCGGTTATCACCAGAAAAGAACTTCCTACGTAGCCAATTACATGTTTATATTCTAACAAAGTAGTTACCAACGATGAAAAACCGTTCGAAACCACAATCAATACCAGGTCGCTCACCCATACCCCCGTCACAAAACTAAATCCGCCAACATAACCGTTGGTTAAACTTTGTTTAATGACAGTAAATATGACCGGTCCTACAGATAATGCTAAAATACATCCTAATGTTACTCCACTAATAATAGCCTCCCACATGCGATATTTTCGGATATTTTACTATAAGTTTCAAAATTATGGTAGTGATACATTTTGTAGAAAATCATTCCAATCTTCTAACATTTTGCCCTTCATCACTCTCGGAAACTTGTGTTGTCCTCCTACTTTACCTTTATGTTGTAAAAATGCCATAAAGGTATCCACCGGCAATACATCTACATATATATCTTTCAACGCACTGGTTCTTTCAACTGCGTAATCGTCATTTAATTTTTTCAAATGAAAATCCAGTCTTTCCTTGAATACCTGTGAATCTATTACTTCGCTGCTGGCTATCCACCATTGATGCGCAAAGAATAATCCGTGAGGTACACCGGCCACTGTAAATTCCGGTATAGAAACATTCAGCTCATCTGCAACTAACTGAATAGCCCTGTTCATATTGTCTACACTGAGGTGTTCGCCCACCAAACTCAGGAAGTGTTTGGTTCTGCCGGTAATAATCAGCTCTCTTTTTTCAAGATTTACGAACCGGATGGTATCACCGATCAGGTAACGCCATGCTCCGGCCGGAGTTGACAGTAACAATGCATAATCTTTTCCTTCTTCTACTTCACCAATGGTGTAAGCGATCGCGTTCGGATTGATATTGCCATTTACGTCAAAATTCTGATCATTAAAAGGAACAAACTCAAAGAAAATATGATCTTTCGACGCCAGTTTCATTCCCCCCTGCGCATTCTGCCTGTCTTGATAAGCCAGAAAACCTTCAGACGCCAGATATGTTTCTATAAATATTAACGGTTTGGCAACCAATTTATTGAATCCTTTCTTGTAAGGTTCAAAACTAACGCCGCCGTGTACAAAAAAAGCGAGGTTAGGCCAGATATCATGAATTGTTTTTAATTGGTATCGTTCTATGATTTTTTCCATGCACATCTGAATCCATGCCGGAACACCCACTACGAAACCAATATCCCATTTAGGGGCTTCTTCAACAATTTTTTCGATTTTTTCATGCCAGTCTTTGGTTTTTGCAATCTTTTTACCCGGTTTATAAAACGGGCTAAACCAAAAAGGAACATTTTTGGCGGTAATACCGCTTAAGTCACCGGCGAAATATCCGGGACCCTTTTCCAGATCTGTACACCCACCCAGCATTAACCAGCCCTTACCGATACTTCTCATCGGAAGATCCTGATAAGACCTTAAGCTCAATAGCTGCTTTATCATAATGCGCTGATTACCACGCATTAAGTCGTTCGTGATAGGAATATATTTAGAGGCTGATTCAGAAGTACCCGAGCTAAGTGCAAAATATTTTACCTTATCAGGCCAGCAAACATCTGCCTCGCCTTCGAGCGTTCTGTGCCACCACTTTTCTGTAATGGAATTATAGTCATGAATGGGAACCGCTTGTTGAAAGGCTTTTACCCAATCTTCTTGTGTTAACATCGACTCAAAATCATAGGCCTGGCCAAAAGCCGTATATTTTGCTTTTTTAAGCAATCGTTTTAATACCTTTTTTTGATGTTGAGCAGGTGGCGTCTTTGACAAACGCAATACGCTCCTGATACTTGAAGGTAAATTTATGTCTTTCAAACCCATGCATGAAGCCTTTTAAAGTTCGGCAAATTCAAAATTAATGAAAACTATGGCTAATTCTCCATTTTCAATTTTGATTGACTAAAAACTGGTAAAAATTAGCGTTTTTTTAATAGGACGCTCAACCTTCGATAAAGTTACAGATCCGTTCGATAAATGCTACCCCGGCGGTCACCCGAAACGCTTTCTATTATGAAGGGATAAGGGTGGATATAAACTCCTTTCCACCGTGAAATGTTTGTTTCCAAAAATTTAATAAAGCCCTCGATCCCTTCCTCGCGGTTAATTACCCATACCTTTTTGGTTGCCTTTGGCTTATTGGCTGCAAAAATTTTATGTTCCGGCAATAATGAGCTATTTAAAAGCTCATATTCTAACGAAATTTCATTTGTTATAGTATGATTCTGATTATCTTCAGGCTGCAGTTTTCCAGATTTGATTTTTACGAAACTTTTTAGTATCTTATTAAGATAGGGTGTTTGCCATGGGTGGTATTTTGCTACAAACAGCTCCATCGCTCCATAAAAACGTTTGAGATAAACCCTGTCTTTAACGGTTGATTCTCCCTTGTAATGCACAATGGTGTGTTGCCCCAGATACCAGTTTTCATACCCTGCTTTTTCTATCTGCACACTAAGGTCAATATCTTCTCCATACATAAAATAGCGCTCATCGAAACCGTTTACTTCATCCAGAATATTCTTTCTGACCAACATAAACGCTCCGCTTAGTACCGTAACCCTTCCATTCGCTTTTTCTTTTATATGGGGAGCATAATATTTGTTTAAAAACGAGGACCTTTCATTCAATCTATACAGCTTACTCATTTTCATGAAAGAAGCCCAGAGAGAAGGGTATCCGCGTTTCGATTCTGGCAGGAAGCGACCGGCCCCATCAATCATTCTTACTCCCACCGCGCCTATTTTTTCGTTTTTCAATAGCTGTTCTATTGTATATACGAAGGTTTGTGGCTGAACGAGTGTATCCGGATTCAAAAACAATACAAAGTTTCCTGTAGCCATTGTCAACGCCCGATTGTTCGCTTTGGCAAAGCCAAGGTTTTCGTCATTCACCAGAATCTTTACATCAGAAAAATACTGATTTATCAGGTGAATGTCGCCAGAGGTAGAGGCATTATCTATCACAATCAATTCTGTTGCTACAGACAGTTGTTTCATCAACGCCTCTTTAGCCTGATGAACCGTATGTAAACAATGAATTAAAAACGGCACACTATTATAGTTTACTATAATCACAGATAACTTCATCAACACGAATTAAGTGGATTTTCTTCATAAATCAATCAAAAACAATTACAAAATCAGATTACCGCAATTTTTCCTTTGAAGGTCCGGAAAAACAAGACCGCTATTATTTGTAAAAGTTACTGCTAAAAATGTAAGCTGTCTGAAGCTCACCGGTTTTTGTTCAGATACTTAACAATTTGTTTATGATCTCTTAAAACTAGTTCTTTAAGTTTACCGATTGAATACATCACTCTTCTTGTAAATAAATACACATTGCTATCTTAAAATTATAAACATGAAAATAACAACCGTTTTCTTTTCCGTTGCCTTGTTAGGAATGATTTCTTGCAATCAGAATAAGAAGCCCAACGAGGATACCACACATAATAACGATCGTCAAAAAGAAGAAGCAGTTGAAAAAAACAAATCAACCGAAGCTTTTAATTTTGAAAAGATTCCATTATCAACTAAAGAAGTCGGGAATTTTCCTTATGTTGTAGCACCCGAAGGATATAGATTTGCCAATGAAAAAGAAAAAAGAATAGAGGAGAAGTATTTTTTCCATAATGATTCATTGGTAAAAAAAGTAAATGGTCAATATTTTCATGCAACTGTTTATCAAAACGGAGATGTTTTTGAAGATACGTTTCTGGTAAATATGTTAAAAGAACAAATAGAACAGTTAGGGGGAGTAGAAATATTTTCCGGGGGTTTGCCCTACGCAGCAAGCGAAATGATTCAACATGAAAAACCCAATTATGTAACAGATATGTATGACCCGATGCCCTACAAGTACAAACAGTTTTTGTTAAGAAGGCAAAATGAAAATATCTGGATTGAATTATGTCATGGCTTAAATGCCAATCAAATTGATGTGAGTGTTGTACGTGAAGATAACAAACAGTAAAATAAAATTATTTGTTTTATGAATACGATCATTATCACCACTGATTTTTCTGCTCCTGCTATGAATGCCGTAAAATATGCAGCAAAACTAGCGCAGGTTGTAAAAGTTTCGGAAATCATCGTTTATCATTCTTACCACAATGCAACAGCATCTTCTGACGTATCGATACCTATTACCAATACAACTCTGGCGCATGAAGCAAGTATGCTGGCGCTTGAAATCACTCTAAATGAAATCAAGAACCTATTGAACGATGAACATAATGTTTCAATAGAAGCAATCACTAACAAACTTCCCTTAGAATCCGGGGTACAACAACTGGTTGAACAAAGAAATGCAGGGTTAGTCGTTGCCGGGGCAACAGGCAAGAGCAATCTTGAAAAGTTTCTGGTAGGTAGTAATACCGTGGCGCTTGCTGACTCCTGTACGGTACCATTGCTTATTATTCCAGACGGATATTCCTTTCTTCCTATTCGCAAAATAGTTTTTGCCTGTGACTTAAAGCAGGTTAATAATAATACTCCTGTGTCAGCTATAGCCTGGTGGTTAAAGTCTTTTGAGGCAAAGCTACTGGTTTTAAACGTTGCTTTAAAAAATAAAGCATTTAGTCCTCAAACCGTAACTGACCAATATAAAATGCATGCAATGCTGGATGTATTCAATCCTGATTATCATTACACGGAAGGGAGTAGCATTGTAGAAGAAATTACAACGTTTTCTGAAAAGGAAAGCGCTGGATTAATTATTACCATACCAAAATCTTATGGGTTTTTTGAAGGACTATTCAAACGTAGCATAAGCAAAGGCCTTACCGGTAAAACAGAAACACCGTTGCTTATTTTAAGAGACGTTCAATAAAATTAAAAAGGCCTGCTAAATGATCTGTTTAAGTTGATAAATTTAGTTACATGAAAGCTGCTGTATATAAACGCTATGGGGGTGCTGAGGTGGTAAGTATTGCCGAAACAGCAGCTCCGTCTGCAAAAGACGGCGAATTGTTAATTCAGGTACATGCCAGTACCGTAAACAGAACTGATGCCGGGTTCAGAAGTGCACAATACTTTGTATCGCGCTTCTTTAGTGGATTAGTTTATCCCAGGAACCAGGTTCTGGGATGTGAGTTCTCAGGAGTTGTGGTAAATATTGGTGCCGGAGTAAAAAGTTTTAAACCGGGTGACCGGGTTTTTGGCTACGATGATCAGCGTTTCGGTTCTCATGCTGAATACAAGGTTATACAGGAAAACAAAGCGGTGGTACTGATGCCCGAAAAACTCAACTTTCAAACTGCAGCTGCAATGACGGAAGGAAGTCATTACGCACTTGGAAATATCCGTGCTGCAAAGGTAAAAGCGAATGATCGGGTATTGGTATATGGAGCATCCGGAGCAATCGGATCGGCTGCCGTTCAACTGCTCAAACAGATCGGTGCATACGTGGTTGCCGTTTCAAATAGTAAAAATGTGCCGTTAATAAAATCTCTGGGAGCAGATCTTGTGGTCGATTTCGAAACAGAGGATTTTACCGCCATTACTCATCGCTTTGATTTTGTTTTCGATGCAGTAGGCAAAAGCTCTTTCAGGCAGTGCAGGCATTTAATGAAACCAAAAGGCATTTATATCTCTACGGAATTAGGAAAAAATGCTGAAAATATATGGTTGGCATTCATAACACCTATGTTGCGAGGAAAGAGAGTACTTTTTCCGATTCCGTCTATAAATAAACAGGATCTTTTATTTCTGAAGAGCCTTGCCGAAAATGGATTATTCACTCCGGTAATAGATAGAAGTTATCCGCTGAAAGATATAATTGACGCTTACCGTTATGTTGAAACCGGTCAGAAAACAGGTAATGTTATCCTTAACATTATTTAAACCCAAAGCTATTCATGATTATTAAACACAAGCTGCTACAGAAAATTTTAGACAGTGCTGTTGACAATAAAAAAATATTTGGTACCTCCTTTTGTATAAAGCATGGAAAAGAAAATTGGTGTGGTGCTTCAGGAAATTTAGGAACAGATCAATCATACTTTATCGCCAGCACGACCAAGTTATTTATTACGGCGATTATTTTACGATACCGGTCACAAGGATTATTGGATTTAAACGATAGAATTGGAAAATATCTTTCCTCTGATATTGTAGCGGGCTTAAATGTCGTTAAGGGAAGAGACTATTCTCACGAAATTACTATTCGAGACTTACTTGCGCACACTTCAGGAATACCAGATTACTTTCAAAAGAAAGACGCCTCAGGAAATAGTTGGGAAAACCAACTACTGAGCGGAATTGATTTTAGCTGGACGTTTGATGAGGCGATAGCCCGCAGCAAAAGTCTGCCGCCTCCTTTTCCACCCGGAGCTAAAAATAAAGCGCATTATTCAGACACTAATTTCCAGTTACTTGGGAAAATAATAGAATTTATTTCTCAGGAACAGATTCAGAAAGTATATGAAGAACAACTGTTTGAGCCTTTAAATCTTAAAAGAACCTATCAATATTCGGATAAACTGGATATACGCCCAAAGCCGTTATATTACAAAAACAAGATTTTGCACATTCCTCAGGCCATGTCGTCTTTCGGTGCAGATGGAGGTATGGTATCAACGTCTCGTGAGATGATGGTATTTCTGCATGCTTTTTTTACAGGAGTGCTTTTTCCGTATGAATATCTTGAGGAATTAACTCAATGGAAACCTATTTTTTTTCCTCTTCAATCGGGGATAGGCATTCACCGTTTTAAACTATTATGGATATTTAATCCTACAGGAGCCATACCGGCACTCATTGGCCACTCAGGACTTTCCGGTGCTGTAGCATTTTGCAACCCTGAAAAAAACCTGTATATAAGTGGCACCGTTAATCAGGTGGCCTACGCCGATTCATCATTTCGTCTTATGATTAAACTCATGCAAACCTTATTATGAGCTATTGGAAATATCACACTAACAGATCATAAGAACCTTTGGGCCAAAAAGAAAGAAGTTTTGTGTTTTTTAACAACTCCCGGCACAAACCATACTGCGAAAATTGCTGGTAGCCATTTCAGTAGCTGATACAGTCAACTACAATACTTCTTTTATAACTTTGTTTAGACTGATCGGATTATCTTTGCAGAATGTTAAAGAACGTACTTTTAGAAGCAACGGAAGCGGGTGCAAAAGTCATCCAATACTATTTCAATACAAAAAACTTACAGATTAGCAATAAAGAGGGTGCTTATAATCCGGTTACGGAGGCCGACACGGCTTCTGAAAAGGCAATTTTTGAAGTAATTCGTAAACACTTTCCCGATCATTTTATTTTAAGTGAAGAGTCTGGAGAAATGGAGCAGGCAAGTGAATACAAGTGGATAATTGACCCTATTGACGGAACGGTGAACTTTGCACAGGGTATTCCTGTTTGTTGTGTGAGCATTGCGGTAGAAAAGGCCGGAGAAATTATCATGGGAGCTGTATATAACCCGTTCATGAATGAATTTTACTTTGCTGAAAAAGGAAAAGGTGCTACCTTAAATGGGGAGCAAATTCATGTTACCAAAAAAGCTGATCTTAACAAAGCTTGTATCGCTACCGGTTTTCCCTATAACTACGTAGAGTCTGAAAATGATCCGCTAACCAGTATAGGAAAATTTATTAAAAACGGTATCAGCGTAAGAAGACTTGGCTCCGCAGCGTTAGACTTGTGTTGGGTTGCCGCCGGTCGTTTAGATGCTTACTATGAACACAAGATTCATTCATGGGATGGCGCCGCCGGATATATTATTGTAAAAGAGGCCGGTGGTAAAGTAACCGATCTTCAGGGAAATGAATACAGTGTTTATCAACCGGGTATTCTTGCTTCCAATACGATATTACACGAAGACATGTTAGCCAGAATTCACCAATAAACTTTTTGTTATGAGTCAACAGAGAACAGAAATCGCAGAGTTAGGAGAGTTTGGGTTAATTCAACACCTCACTAAGAATATTGAATTTCAAAATGCTTCTTCGATAGTTGGAGTAGGAGACGATGCTGCAGTGATTGATCACTTCGGTAAACAAACCGTTATTACTACTGACTTGTTAATTGAAGGCGTACATTTTGATTTAGTATATACTCCGCTCAAACACCTGGGCTATAAATCAGTAGTTGTAAACATCAGCGATATTTATGCGATGAACGCGACTCCAACCCAAATAACTTTAAGTATCGGTATCAGCAATCGCTTTAGTGTTGAGGCATTAAATGAGTTTTATGAAGGCGTGTACGCTGCCTGCGAAAAATACGGTGTTGACCTGATCGGAGGCGATACTTCTATGTCGCAAAAAGGTTTCGTGATTTCAGTAACCGCTATCGGCGAGGTGAAGCCTGATCAGTTTGTGAAAAGAAGCACTGCTCAAAAAGGAGACCTTATCTGTTGTAGCGGTGATCTGGGTGGTGCTTATGTAGGCTTGCTTTTTCTCGAAAGAGAAAAACAAATTTATCTTGAACACCCAAATGTTCAGCCCGACCTTGAAAACGAAGCTTATGTTATCGGAAAGCTGTTAAAGCCGGAAGCCAGAAAAGATATTGTTGAGTTTCTGGAACAGAACGACGTTAAGCCGACTTCGATGATGGATATTTCTGACGGATTAAGCTCAGAGCTCATTCATATTACCGAACAAAGTGGTTTAGGTTGTGTGATTTATGAGGATAAAATTCCGGTTCATGAAGACATGAAAAAAGCCGCCTTTAAGTTCGAAATAGATCCGACTGCCTGCGCTTTAAGTGGCGGGGAAGATTATGAATTATTGTTCACTATTCCACAATCAGAATACGATAAACTCGTTTTAAATGAACAAATCAGTGTTATCGGTTATATGACTGATTTGGAAGAAGGAAGAAAAATTATCACCAAAGGGGGCAGTACTCATAATATTACCGCTCAGGGATGGAATGCTTTTAAAAAGTAATGTATGATCAGGAATTATTGCGGCTTGTTACTTGTGTTGTTTATTTTTTTAAGCAGCTGTTCTGCCACTAAGTCTATTCCTGTATCTACCAAATTATCCCCTTCAGAATTACGCGAAGATTTTGCTGTTCTGAAGGGGGTATTAGAAGAGTCGCACCCCAGCCTTGACTGGTTTGCGCCCAAAGATTCTATCTATCATTTTTTTGAAAATCAATATGAGTCTTTAAAAGACTCCATGACCATTTTTGATTTTAAACATTTTATATCTGCCACACTTTCTCCGATTAAGTGTGCCCACACGTCCTGTTCTTTCTCGGGTTATCATTTGTCAAGAAGTAACAACAGCCCGAGCGTCGTGTATCCTTTTCATTTAAGAGCGATAGGTGATACCCTGGTAACAGCCAATGTTACAGATACTACCGTTAATCAGAATTTTATCCGCGGTACTATTATAAAAAAAATCAATAATATCCCGGGTAATGAAATTATCTCTACTTTAAAAAATTATGTTCAATCTGACGGTTTTAACGAAAGCGGAAAAATCAGTCAGTTAAATGGCAACATCATTTTAACAGCTTACTTTTACCAGATTATAGCCAGAGATTCTATCTGGAACATCGAATTCGTAAATAGATTCGGGGAAACCGAATCTGCCAGCTTCAAAGTTAAAAAGCCTGTAAAAAAAGACAGTACAGTAAAAGAAACTCCAAAGGATACTTCAAGCATTCCCAAACCGGCTTTACCAAAACTGAATAGCTACAGAAACTTACAAATTGACACCTCTCTTTCATCGGGGTTTATGACCATTAATACTTTCAAAAATGATGGTAATCTTGATATTTTTTTCAGAAGAAGTTTTAAAGCACTTCGAAAAAACAATATTCAATACCTCGTAATAGATCTTCGCAGAAATACAGGTGGATTGATGAGCAGCACTACCAAACTTTTATCATATGTAAAAGACAGCTCTTTTCATATGGCACAGGAGGCTTATGGAATCAGGAGAAATTCTTCTTATAAAAAGTACATTACCAACTACTGGAAAAACAGAGTCATTCACCTCTTCAGTACAAAAGATGATAAAGGTTTATTTCATTTGAAGTTTTATGAAAAACATACTTTCCGTTTGAAGAAAAAGAATCACTTCGACGGACAAATTTTTGTGTTAAACGGAGGATTATCTTATTCTGCCAGTGCAATTTTTGCTCAAAAAATGAAGGGGCAACAAAATGTTACCATTATAGGAGAAGAAACCGGTGGCGGTGCTTATGGAACCACTGCAATGGGTAGCTACAAAATACTATTACCTAATAGTAAAATCAATGTCAATGTTCCCTTATACCGCTTAATAATTGACTCAACGCTTCAGCAAACCGGAAGAGGCGTTGAACCTGATATTGCTTTACCGGTAACACTTATGGATTTCCGGCTGAAAAGAGATCCGGTAACCTTGTATCTGAAAGATTATCTAAGCAATTTACGTGTGGATCAAAAATAAATCTGCATCCAGCAAGAACGGTAGTTTGGTTCTTGTTTCGGCCAGTTCATTTTTCTCAAGTGTAATGGTATTTATTTCTTCTTTATGTTCGCAGTGATATAAAACTTCGCCCATCGGATTAATGATCATAGTGTCGCCGCTGTGATAAATATTATTACCGTCATTTCCTACACGATTAACACCAACAACATAAGACTGGTTTTCGATTGCGCGTGCCTGTAATAAAGTTTTCCAGGCAAGATTACGACGTTCGGGCCAGTTAGCTACGTATAATAAAATGTCATACTCCGGCTCTACATAATCATCTTCAATATTCATTTGTTGGCGCGACCAAACCGGAAAACGTAAATCATAACAAACTAATCCGTTCAGGCGCCACCCCTTTATGCTGGCAATGAACCTCTTTGAACCTGGTGTGTAATGTTCATCCTCCCCGGCATAGGCAAACAAGTGACGCTTATCATAATGTGCAATCTGCCGGTTCGGCAAAGCCCATATCAACCGGTTAAAAAACCGGTCATTTTCTTTCACCATTATACTTCCTACCAATACAATTTTATTATCAGCAGCTATCTTTTTCATCCATTCTACGGTTTCACCATCCATTGTTTCAGCAAAAAGTTCGGGTTTCATTGAAAAGCCCGTATTGAACATTTCTGGTAAAACCACAATTTCTTTTTTGCCTTCAATGCCGGCAATTTTATCACTAAACATTTTAAGATTAGCCGGTTTATTTTCCCAATGAAGATTCGATTGAATAGTAGTAATGGTGAGCGTTGACATACGATGATTTTTGCAATTGGAAATTAAGCATTGATCCTGAAAAAAGTATCATTCGTACTTACTTTTCAAGTTTCAATTCATCATTTATTTCATTTATCACTTTTGCAAATAAGCGATACGACTCAAATCGCTGTTCTTTAGTTTCAGTCATTGTAGCAAACATAATTTCTTCCGCATCCGTTTCTTCAATAACTTTTTGTATTTGTGCTTTTACTTGTGCCGGTGTACCAACAATCATTCTTTTGCGGTTTTCCAGTATGCGGGCACGGTCATAATCATTATAAGGATAATCTAAGGCTGCTTCTATGGTCGGAATTTCTTCAAATCTTCCTTTTTCAAAACTCAACAAACGATAGTCCATCATAGTACCGATCGCATGTACTTCTGTTTCATCTTCAGAACAAAATGCAAAAAAGCTGACCATCGTTTGGGGGGAGGCAGATTGAATAGAAGGTTTGAAACTTTCACGATATCCGTTTAACGCTTCAGGTACACCATATGGGCTGATAAACTGAGCAAAAGATATTGGCACGCCAAAATGTGCTGCCAGGTAAGCGCTCTCTCCACTTGAAGTTAACATCCAGATGGAAGGAGCCGTGTCAATCACAGGAATAGCCTTGATATTACCGGGCTTTTTTTGCTCTTCTACATTAAAGTAGAACTGAAGTTCGGCAATCTGTTGAACGTATTGCTTGGGATCGAATGTATTAGAAGGATTTAACAACTGTGCGGTTTGCCTGTCTCCACCCGGTGCACGGCCAATGCCTAAGTCAATTCTGTTAGGATACATCGCTTCTAACACTTTAAAATGTTCGGCAATTCTTAGCGTAGAGTGGTTGGGTAACATGATTCCACCCGATCCGAGTTTAATTGTTTTGGTAACCTGGCCGATTCTGGCGATTAAAATCTCAGGAGAACCACCTGCTAATGTGCGGGAGTTATGATGTTCAGAAAACCAATAACGGGTAAAACCCAATGATTCAGCATATTGTGCCAATTCAACCGATTCTTCAAAAACCTCGTGCGCATTTAAATCACTGCGCATCTGGGTTTGGTCTAAAACACTATAACGAATTGTTTTCATGTAGAATTAACAACCAAAGGAAATCAGTTGTTTAATCTTTCTTCTCGAATATTTTGAGTTTCTTTTTCAATTTTGGGCCCGGTGTAAATCTATACGCATATGTTAAGCGTACATTTCCGGTGCGTACTTTATATTTTCCTGTTTCGCCCATCGTCTGAAAACTGGAGTTTACCCACATCAGGCCAAAACTCTTTTTTTCATCGTTGTAACCGATTCCCGCTCTGTAGGTAAGGTTTGGCAAAAACTTTACATCTTTTGAATAGCCATTATCCGTCCATTCTTTATGCCAGCCCAACGGAAAACTGATCGTCATGGCTCCGGTAGCATAAAATCGTTCATCAATTACGTGTGTATAAGCATAACCTGCTCCGGGTCCTATATTAAAATACCTGATTTTATTTACCTCAAACTGATCATAGTTATGTGACAAGGAAGCAGGAACAAAGGCACTGTCTGCCATCGTTACTCCATAATAAATATCACCGCCCAGTAAAATACTTCCGGCTGATTTCTTTTGCCATTCATTTTGAATCATAGGAGCTCGTAAAGACAATTTTTTCCAGTTTAATACATAATAAGGGGCAATTCCAAAATGCCGGATTTTAATATCAGGCCTGATGTAATAAGAAGAAGCGTCTGGCGCCGCATTTCCCTGCGGGCGTAAATAAAAGCTTTTATAAAACTGACCCATAAAATCAATGGTCATCTTACGGGTATAAATATGAGATTGAAGATCAAGGTATTTGGTTTCGCCTTTTTTTTCGTCATTTCCGTTCAGAAAACCAAATCCATACGCCAGGTTTAAAGTGAACCATTCATAAGTAGCACCTATCCCAAAATTTAAAGTCGTATTTGGGTTATAAGTCAGATTTTTGAGCGAACTGCCACTGGCAATCGTAAAATTGGTATATTTCTGCGAAAAATAAGTTCTGGCAGTAATCAGATTACTGAATGATTCGTAATAATTTTCATTAAACGCAGTGTCTGCATCCTGTGCATACAATGAACAAGGCAATACCGCTACCAATAAAACAAAAAGCCTTTTCAATAACATATAATTATTTATATATGAAAATTACTACAAATGTGATACCTCTGTGCAGGGGTGTCAAAAATAAGTTGAAACAACCGGGTCAGAAAAATAATATATAATTTTCTTATTCCAGTTTCTCTTATCGTCATGAGTGATAATAAATCATTTATAAGTAGTTATTTTTACAGATATCAGATTTTACGAATTCAAATCTGTTTTACGAAAAGAAAAGTTATTTGAGATGAAAGCAGCAAATGTTCAGGTTTTAAAACAGGCTCTGAAAGATAAAAAACAATCAGAACTGGTAGAGCTTTGTTTAAGGCTGGCCCGGTTCAAAGCTGAAAATAAAGAATTGCTGAGTTATTTGCTTTTTGACGAATCTGATTTGTCCGGTTATCTTCAACATGTAAAAGAAGAAATGGAGATAGGATTTGAAACGCTTAATACACAACAAACTTTTCTGGCAAAAAAAACGATCCGGAAAGTTTTACGAATAGCTAATAAACATATCCGCTACATTGGTCAGAAAGAAGCCCAGGCAGAAATATTAATTTATTTTCTTCACCTGCTTAAACATTCAGGCTACGATGTGCATCGTTCCGCCGTAATGATGAATTTGTATAAAACTCAGCTTAAAAAGATTGACCAGGTTCTGGAAACACTTCACGAAGATTTACAATTCGAATACAAAAAATCGAGAGAGGAGGTCTCTCTCGATCGTTAATCTTTTGTATATAATTCATGAATTAATTCGGCAATACAAGCTGTCCATCCGGTTTGATGTGATGCGCCCAGTCCGTTTCCATCATCGCCATGAAAATATTCATAAAACAGGAGCAGGTCTCTATTTTCAGGTCGCTGATAAAAAGCATTATGAATACCGTAGCTCGGAATTTCATCCTTTTCGTCACGGCTGAATAATTTCAATAATCTTTGCACGAGTTCTGCTGCAACTTCTTCAAGATTTAACCAGTTTCCTGAACCCTTAGGGCATTCAACTTTTAAATCATCACCATAAAATTCGCCGTATTTATGAATGGAGTGAATGGTTATGTGATTGATCGGCATCCAAATGGGGCCACGCCAGTTGCTGTTTCCACCAAAGAGATCTGATGTAGAGTCGCCCGGGTCATATTGAATAGAATAAATTTGTCCGCCTATCTGAACAGTATAGGGATGATCTTTGTGGTATTTAGACAAAGCCCTGATTCCGTACTTTGATAAAAATTGTGATTCATCCAATAGTCTGTCGAGCAGGTTTAACAATCTGTCTTTCGGAACTAACGACAGTAGCAGGTAATTAGAGTTTTCATTTTCCGTATTCGGCCAGAATTTGTTATTCCGCTTACGGTAATTCTCAAACCATTCTACCCGTTTTTTAAAATCTTTCAGTTTATCAAACTTTCTCTTTTCAATAGTAGACACGGCAAACAATGAAGTGAGTCCGACTATAGAAAAAATCTGCATTTGTTTAGGTTGTTCATCCTGAAGGGTAAGCGTATCGTAAAAGAATTTATCGATATCATTCCACATGCCGTGTTCGTTCAACGATTCGGCAATCAGTACAAACTGTTCAAAAAATTTGGTAGCGCTGTCTTCATAGCTGTTATCATAAAGGGCTATTTCCAATGCGATGTCCATCATGTTGAGGGCATACATACCCATCCAGCTGGTACCGTCGGCCTGTTCGAGTTTTGCATTTGGTAAATGAAGACTTCTGTTAAATACACCGATATTATCTAATCCGAGGAATCCTCCTTCGAACATATTATTACCACTTGGATCTTTTCGGTTAAGCCACCACGTGAAATTGATAATCAGTTTATGAAAAGCTCTCTTCAGAAATGGAATATCTCCTTTACCGATCCGTTGTTTTTCGATTCGATATACCTGCAGGGCTGCCCATGCCTGTACCGGAGGATTTACATCTGAAAAGTTCCATTCGTACGCTGGTAACTGTCCGTCGGGTTTCATGTACCATTCCCGCATGATCAGCAGTAGCTGGTGTTTAGCAAAAGTAGGATCTACCATTGCCATCGGCACACACTGGAATGCCAGATCCCAGGCTGCATACCATGGGTATTCCCATTTATCGGGCATACTGATAATATCTTCATTTTTTAAATGTTTCCATCCGCTGTTACGACCGGTTTGTTTAAGCTCGTAATTAGAGATTTCAATCCACTTTTCAACGTCGTAATAATAAAACTGTTTACTCCATAAAAGAGCCTGCAGTGCTTTTTTCTGAATAGACCTAAGATTTTTATCGGTAACATTTTCGGTAAGTGACTCATAAAAAGAATCACACTCTTTCATTCTGGTTTGAAAAAGAGCATCAATATCAAGATCAAAAGGCTTCTCAACTGCTTTATTTGTTAGCCGGAAAAACCAGATTTTCTTATTGTTCGCCGGTATAGAAGTTTGGTATACCGGTGCGAATTTAGTTCCTGATTTTTTCGACATCAATGCTTCATTGTACAAGCCCCCGATAATAGCATTATTGAAAGCATCTTTCGTGAAAATATCCTGTCCTTTTCCAGAAACCAACTTCCAGTTCGTTTCGTTTTCAGTCATCAGTGACGCAGCAGGCTGCGGAAAATAAAAATGATAATTTCCCAGTTTGTCGTGTACTGTTTTTACATACTGGTCATCGATTCGTTGAATAGACGGTTTTTTCAGATTCGGTTCCGTTTGCCAGCGATTAAAAAACCAAAGGGTAGGGATGAGTGTAAAGGGAGCTTCGGTGGCTGACCGGTTAGTAACTACTACTCTGATAAAAATATCCTTTGAGTTTTCTTTCGCATAAGTTACTTCTACATCGAAGTATTCATTATTCTGAAAAGCTTCGGTATCCAATATTTCAAACTCTGTATCGAGTTTTCCTCTTTTGTGATTCTGGTCTTTAATCTCTTTATAAGGAAACTCTTTTTGCGGGTATTTATACAAATAGCGCATGTAATAATGCGAAGGAACATTATCCAGATGATAGTATAGTTCTTTCACATCTTCACCATGATTTCCTTCATAATTGTTTAAACCGAAAAGGCGTTCTTTCAGAATTGGGTCGTGGTGATTCCACATACTAATTCCGAAACAAAGGTTCTGCGACATATCAGAGATTCCTGCGATGGCATCTTCACCCCATTTATAAGCACGGTAATGCGCTTCTTCAAAAGGCAGGTAGCCCCAGGCGTCAGCATTGATACTTTCATCTTCTCGTACGGTTCCCCACTGACGTTCGCTAATGTAAGGGCCCCAAAGTTCTAAAGGAATTTTTTTAGCAGCATTTAAGATCAAACGCTGTTGTTCAGTATTTTGATTCATCATTTCTATTAAAGTTTTCGCTAAATCGATTTAGCCGTATTTACCACATCCATCCCAATAATAAGCAAGCGATTACGATAAAAGGAGACGATATTTTGGTATAAGATAATATAAACCAAGTGCCGACGATAACTGCAATATTGGCGATACTGATTGTTTGCATATTAATCAAACTGATATCACGCATCATATACAAAGTAGAAGAAATCATTATTCCAACTACTACGGCATTAATACCTTCTATAGATCTAAAAACGATTACATACCGTTGCAAGTTGTGCCAGATCGGATAGAAAAATAATACCAGCAATGCACTGGGAAGAAAGATGGCAATTCCTCCTAATGTTATACCCAGACATTGCCACCAGAAACCTTTGTCTTTCATTGCAAGTCCACCCATATAAGAGGCAATTGAAAATACTGGTCCGGGTACGGCACGCACTATACCTGCTCCGGTATAAAATTCATCGCGATAGATTTCAATTACACCTTCTTTTTTATCCTGGTTTTTGAGAATAACTCTTTCGTTTTTTGGTCTTTCAACCCATTGCTCGAACATCATGGGAATAAGTACCTGACCGCCACCAAATACGAGGCTTCCGAAACGGTAAGTATTTTCAAATAGGTTTAAGGGGCGGCGATGGGGAAGGTCATACTTTCTTGCCAGTTCTGAGCCCACCCCGGCAACAAAAAAGATACTCGCAAAGAGCCAGATATTCGCCCATTTAATTTTCTTAGGACGGTCATATTTTTCAGGAATTCTTTTATCACTAAGGTTAGTAACAAAGCCACCGGCTATAATAAGTATAGGAAAAACCCAGGGTGTTTTAAATAGAAGAACTGTTGCAATACAGCTAACAATCATTATAACCCAGGTAATAGTATTTTTAATGGCTAAGTGAAAAGATTTCTGCGCAGCAAAAGCGAGAAAACCTACTGCCATCGGCTGAATAAAGCGAAAGATTTGTTCACTAACTGCCGGGTTAATAATATTAATAAAAAAAGAGAATGCACCCATGATGATGCAGGCAGGGGAGATCCAGATTAATAGAGAAAGAATAGCGAGAGGAATTCCTCCTCTTTTATATCCGATCAGAGTAAGTACCTGGGTAGAGCTGGCGCCGGGCAATAACTGGCAAAATGAATTGTAATCGAGTACTTCTTTTTCAGTCACATCTTTTCTTTCTTTCACAAAGGTTTTCATCACCATCCCGAAATGACCTTGTGGTCCTCCAAAAGCGGTGATGCTATGCAGGAAAACGGCTCTAAGGAATGGAATATGTCTGATTAAGGCCTTCAACTAAAGCTTACTTTTTATAATAACGATTCGTTTCTATTTCTTTCCAAACTGCATCGGGTACCAGAAATTGTATTGAATGATTTTTCTGAATAGCTTCCCGAATAAAGGTAGCACTGATATCCAGATGGGGTGCATGAACGATCTGATGATTTGCTTTATATAAATGTTCAACCGGAAAATTAGGGCGGATATAAATATAGACCTGATAATTATTAATAATGTATTCGCTGTTTTTCCATCGTGGTAAATTCTGATAACTATCACTCCCCATTACAATGGTAAACTCATGATGAGGATATTTATCGATCAGATAAGCCAGGGTATCGGCCGTATAAGAAGGTTTAGGTAATCTGAACTCTATGTCGCAGGCTTGCATTTGAGGAACAGATTCTATTGCAATTTGTACTAAATGTAAGCGGTGATATTCGTTCAATAAAGTAGAGGAGGGTTTGAAAGGATTCTGCGGACTTACTACAAACCATACCTGATCCAGGTCAGTATTCTGTAGCAGATGATTAGCTATTATTAAATGTCCGTTATGAACCGGATTAAAAGAACCGAAATACAAACCCACCTTCATGTGCCTATCAAATTAATTCAACAAAAATATGTTCAGCTTCATTCAAACGTAAACTCAGATTATATCCTGCTACCATCACTGATATCGGATCACCCAGAGGAGCTACTTGTTCTACTTTAATCATTTCGCCCGGAACACAGCCCATTTCCATTAATTTCAACACCAGATCATTACTTTCAAAAGAGTGTATCACACCTTGTTCTCCCACTGACAACTCCGACAATCTTTTCATATTTATTATTTTTTGCTTCTCAAAACTACTATTCAAATCCCGAATTACCATGCTAAAATTTAAATATTACCTTTACAAAACAATTCAATTACAATGAGTAAAATAAGTTTTCATAGTTTAAAAGCCACTCCTTTAAAAAATAAAACAGCCCTTAAAAACTTCCTTCAACAGTTGTTTGAACAAGAAAACAAATCTTTACACCAGCTCACTTATATATTCTGTGACGACGATTATCTTTTAGAAATCAATAAAAACCACCTTCAACACGATTATTATACTGATATTATTACTTTCGATTTGAGTGAAAACGATGAGGACGGAACCATCGGAGAACTTTATTTATCTATTGACCGAATCAGGGATAATGCTAAACAAATGAATCAACCCCTCGAAAGAGAATTACATAGAGTAATATTTCATGGAGCACTCCATCTTTGTGGCTATAAAGACAAGACGGATAAAGAAGAGAAGCTGATGCGTGAAATGGAAGACAAATACTTAAATCAATACTTAAAATAAGAGGTTCCACGTGGAACCTTTCTTTTTCTTACACTATCAACTATGTTCCACGTGAAACATATCAACTTCTCGGCTAAGTTAAGTTCCACGTGGAACCTCTTATTTTTTTAACAAATAGACTATAAGGTAAAAAATTACTAGATATTCTATTCCATATTATCTTTGCAGCATGTTTTTAAATTATGATATTATAGTAGTAGGGGCCGGCCATGCTGGATGTGAAGCAGCAGCAGCAGCAGCAAACATGGGATCTACAGTTTTATTGATCACCATGAATATGCAAACCCTTGCACAGATGAGCTGTAACCCGGCAATGGGAGGAATTGCTAAAGGACAAATTGTGAGAGAAATAGATGCCCTGGGCGGATATTCTGGTATCGTTACCGATAAAAGCATGATCCAATTCAGAATGCTGAATAGGAGTAAAGGCCCTGCCATGTGGAGCCCAAGAGCACAAAGTGACAGAATGTTGTTTGCAGCTACCTGGAGAGAAATGCTGGAAGCAACACCTAATGTAGACTTCTATCAGGATATGGTGAAAGAAATGATCATTAAAGATGGAAAAGCTTGTGGTGTTGTTACCGGGCTAGGACATGAAATCAGATCAAAATCAGTGATCGTAACCTCCGGTACTTTCTTAAATGGTGTAATTCATATAGGAGAAAAGAGATTGGGAGGAGGAAGAATTTCAGAAAAAGCTGCTACAGGAATCACCGAACAATTAGTAACCTTAGGTTTTGAAGCCGATCGCTTAAAAACTGGTACCCCTCCGAGAGTAGATGGAAGATCACTCGATTACTCAAAAATGGAGGAACAACCGGGTGATGAAGAAATTATAGGCTTCTCTTATATGCCGGTACAAAAACCTACCAAACAGAGAAGTTGCTGGATTACTTACACCTCATCCGAAGTACACGAAATTTTAAAAACAGGTTTCGATAGAAGTCCAATGTATACCGGAAGAATTGAAGGAGTAGGCCCAAGATATTGTCCTTCCATAGAAGATAAAATCAATCGCTTTGCAGAAAGAGATCGCCATCAGCTATTTGTAGAACCAGAAGGTTGGAATACACATGAAATTTATGTAAACGGATTTTCAACCTCTCTTCCTGAAGAAGTTCAGTATAAAGCACTGCGTCAGGTGAAAGGTTTTGAAAATGTAAAGTTCTTCCGCCCCGGATATGCAATCGAATATGATTACTTTCCACCTACACAATTAAAGCATAACCTCGAAACTAAACTGATAGAAAACTTATTTTTTGCAGGACAAATTAATGGAACCACCGGTTATGAAGAAGCAGGTTGCCAGGGAATCATGGCCGGAATAAATGCTCACCTGAAAGTTAATAATAAGGAACCTTTTATTCTTAAAAGAAGTGAGGCTTATATTGGTGTGCTAATCGATGATCTGATTAGCAAAGGAACCGACGAACCTTATAGAATGTTTACTTCAAGAGCAGAATATAGAACACTACTCAGACAAGATAATGCTGATTTACGTTTAACAGAACTAAGCTTCGAAATGGGATTAGCTACTGAAGAAAGAAGAGATCTGATGCTTCGTAAAGTAGAACAAACAGAAAAAATAAAATCAACTATTAAAGAAACCAGTATTTCACCGGAAGAGGCAGCTGCTTTACTCGAAAAATATTCAACCAGTCCTCTACCACAAAAACAAAAAGCTCAGCAAATTCTTTTACGCCCGAACGTTCACTTGAAAAATATGATTAAAGAATTGCCTTCATTAAGTGACTTAAAAACATTCGATGCAGAAGCAATTGAACAGGCAGAAATACAAATCAAGTATGACGTCTATATCGAAAAGGAAAAAGAACTGGTAGATAAAATGAATCAACTGGAAGACAAACTTATTCCAGACAATTTCAATTTTGATAAAGTAGGCAGCTTATCCGCAGAGGCTTTACAAAAATTCAAGAGAATAAGACCAAGAACGCTCGGACAAGCAGCCAGAATAAGCGGCGTAAATCCCAGCGATATTCAAATACTAATGATACATATGGGAAGATAATTATCTTCCCTTTTTTATAAAGCAGGAATTAATTCAACAATTTGTTCGAGAAACTCTTTATCCGTTTCATCAAACTGATTGTATTCATCCGCATCTACATCCAATACACCAATCACTTTACCGTTTCTTATAACGGGAACAACAATTTCTGACTTAGACAAACTACTACAGGCAATATGCCCGGGGAATGCTTCCACATCCGGAACAATGATAGTTTCGGCTTTTTCCCAGGCTGTACCACAAACACCTTTTCCCATACGGATACGCGTACAGGCAATCGGACCCTGAAATGGTCCTAGAACCAACTGATCTTCTTTCACCAGGTAAAAACCAATCCAGAACCATCCGAATTGCTGCCATAAAGCAGCAACAGTATTTGCCAGATTTGCAATGGCATCAGTTTCACCTTCCAACAAACCTTTTATCTGCGGAATTAAAGCCTCATATTGCGCTGATTTACTGCCACTTGCTATGTATAAGTTCTCTGCCATGACACAAAAGTAGAAAGATAAAAGTGAATAAAAATGAACAAACTATTACGCAGTTACTAACAAACAGAAAATTATGTGAGAATGTGAAAAAAACACTCTAAATATTGTATGTCAATAATTTAAAAACAACAAATAATTAATATATTATAAATTAACATGGGTTATTAACAATAATGTGAATAACCCATGTCAATAATCTTTATAATCCGAATTGAGCACTGATATCCAACATACGTTGAATCGGCTTTAATGCAGCCAGGCGTAATTGCTCATCCATGGTAATTTCTGGAATTTCATGCTTCATACACAAGTAGAGTTTTTCTAAAGTGTTGAGTTTCATGTGTGGACAATCGTTACAGGCACAGCTGTTATCAGGAGGTGCCGGAATAAATGTTTTATCAGGTGCATTTTTCATCATTTGGTGAAGAATGCCTGTTTCTGTAGCAACGATGTAAGTATCAGCGCTATCTGCAGTAGAATATTTCAGCAGAGCTGTAGTAGATCCGATATAATCGGCATGTTTCAGCAAAGCTTCTTCACATTCAGGGTGTGCAAGAATTTTTGCATTTGGGTATTGAGCTTTTAGCTTGAGTAATTTCTCTATGCTGAATATTTCATGCACCATGCAGGCTCCATTCCACAAAAGCATGTTTCTACCCGTTTTTTTGTTCAAATAAGCGCCTAAATTCCTATCCGGGGCAAAGATGATCGGTTGATCATCCGGAATCGTAGAAACGATCTTTTCGGCGTTTGAGGAGGTACAGATGATATCTGACAAAGCCTTAATTCCTGCAGAGCAGTTGATATACGAAATCACCAGGTGATCAGGATGTGCTTTTTTGAAATCGGCAAACAATGCTGGTGGGGCAGAGTCTGACAACGAACAACCTGCGTTCAGGTCGGGCAATAAAACCTTTTTGTTCGGATTCAGAATCTTCGCTGTTTCAGCCATGAAATGCACACCGGCAAAAACGATGATATCGGCATCAGTTTTCTCAGCAGCCTGTGCAAGACCTAAACTATCCCCAATATAATCGGCGATGTCCTGAATATCTGCTTCCTGGTAATAGTGCGCGAGAACAATTGCATTTTTTTCTTTTTTCAATTTTTCGATCTCGGCAAACAAGTCCAAATCTGGCGACACGGGCAAATCTAAAAATCCTTTTTCAGGAACTGCATTCACTATGTTAATATCTACCATAGTAACTATTATATTATATATTTTTAAAAAAACTCTATTATTATTACGGCTGTGGATTAGTGGATAAATCTCAGATCCAAATATTTGGTAAAGTTACAATAACTAGTTTATCCACAGTTATCAACATATAAATAACATACCGGAAGGCAGATTGTTAGCGGTATTTTTATGTTTATCCACTTCTGTGGATGAAAAAAGCTGTATATAAATTTGTTATTAATCCTACATTATTTTTATGTGAATCTATGTGGAATAAATAGGCAGTTATAGACAATAAAAATCTGACCGGTACGTTTCTCCAAAATTACTCCCCAAATATCCACTGTCCGGAAATGTCAAAAAACTGGTTTATCCACTGTAAAACCACGTTATTCACAGAGTTATGTCAATTTTGTTTTCACGAAATGTTTCACGCAAGTCTGTGATATATAAATAATATGTGTATATTGAAAACCGAATCGAGGGAAAAGCTTGTATTTATGCAGATTATGCTGGTTTTCCACAATTTGTTAATATCCATTTTTACCCTATTTTTGCTATCCTTAAAAAACGGAAGTAATTAATTAAATTATGTCAATTATTCAAACTATCCGCGATAAAGCGTGGATTATTTTTGTCGCTATTGCAGTCGCGTTGATTGCCTTTATTGTTCAAGATGGATTTCAAGGAAGTGGTATGTTCGGTCAGGGAGATACTTCCATAGGTAAAATCAATGGTAAATCAGTTGATTTATTCGAATTCGAACAAAAGATTAAAAATTACGAAGATAATTATCAGGCTCAGGGTTATAATGTAAATGAGCAGGTACGTCAACAAATTCGTGATGAGGTTTGGAATTCAATGATTATCGATCAGGTTTTAAATGACAGATTTAAAACATTAGGTTTCCAGGTAACCGATAATGAAGTGTATGATATATTATATGGAGCAAATCCTCCTGCACAATTAAGACAACAATTTATTGATAGTTTGGGTAACTATGATGCGCAGGCAGCTTATACTGCTATCAGATCTTTACAACCGGGAAGTCCTCAACATAAAAGTATTTATGGTGAATTCATTCCTGCTTTAAGAGAAGCAAGAATTAAAGAAAAATATGTTGCTGCTATTGCTAACAGTGCATATGTACCAAAATGGTTAGTAGAAAAAAATAATAGTAATAATGCTCAGGTAGCAGATATCGAGTATGTAGCTGTTCCTTATACTTCTATTGCCGATTCTACTATTAAAGTAACAGATGCTGATATCAAAGCATATCTGGAAAAAAATAAAGATTTATATAAACAAGAAGCTACAAGAAGTATTGAGTATGTAGTTTTCGATGCCTCTCCGAACGCACAGGATACAGCTTCTTTAGTACAGGCTTTCGAGCAAAGAAAAGAAGCATTTAAAAATGCTCCGGATGTGAATCAATATGTTTCTTTAGAAAATAGTGAATCACAATATTATGATGGTATCATCAGCCGCAAGGAAATTAAAATTGTAAATTTTGATGATATTGCTTCTACTGAAGTAGGTGAAGTTTACGGACCATACATCGACGGCGGTCACGTATCTTTAGCCAGAATGGTAGAGAAAAAAGTAATTCCTGACACAGTTAAAGTTCGTCATATATTAATTGCAACAAATCAAAGAGACCAGGCTGGAAACATGTATCCGGTTAGAGCTGATAACGATGCAAAAGAATTAGCCGATTCTATTGCCGATGCAATTAAAAAAGGATCTTCTTTCACAGCATTATGCGAACAGTTTTCTGATGATCAGTCATCTATCGCAAATGGTGGAGAATATGATAAAATTGTTACAGGTAGCATGATGCCTGAGTTCAATGATTTTATCTTTAAAAATGCTACCGGAGCAAAAGGTGTGGTAAAAACAGACTTTGGTTATCACTATGTTGAAATTTTATCACAAAAAGGAAATGGTACCGGTTATAAAGTAGCTTATTTCACACAGTCTATTTCTCCTTCTGACAGAACCATCAATGCTGCTCAGATAGCTGCATCTACCTTTGCTGCAGGTATTAAAAATTACGACCAGTTTGTTGAGAAAGCAAAATCTCAGAATCTGAACAGATTCACTGCTACCGATATTAAAAACTTAGATGCAAATATCTATGGCATCGGTAATAGCCGCGAATTGGTAAAATGGATTTACAATGATGCTTCTGTAGGTGAAGTTTCTAATACTTCATTTAACGTTGGAAATAAATATATTGTTCCTGTAGTAACAGGCGACTATAAAGAAGGATTAATGGATGTGAAAAAAGCACGTGCATTAGTTGAATTCAAAGTAAGAAATGAGAAGAAAGCTGAGAAAATCGTAAATGATGCTAAAAACCAGGCTGACCTGCAGTCAATTGCTGAAGCAACCGGTCAATTAGTATTAGTAGCTGATAGTGTAAGCTTTAGTAACCCTTACGTATCAAACGTAGGACAAGAGCAAAAATTCATTGGTAGTGCTTTCAACCCGGCCAATAAAGAAAAAGTTTCTGCACCAATTGTAGGTGAACAAGGTGTTTATTTTGTAAAAGTAAAAGACATCAAGGCAGTAACTACTATTCCAACTCCGGTTGAAGAAGCTCAAAAGTCGATGATTGCACAACAAAAATCTATGATCGGATACAGATTATTTGATATCATTCAAAAATCTGCCGATGTAAAAGATAGTCGTAGCAAATTCTATTAGTAGAAATATATTACTTCCTGACCCCCAACATTGTTGGGGGTTTTTGTTTTTAGCCTGACCCTGAACACAACATATTTATCTTTAAATTTGTTATAAAAGAAAAGAACAAATGAGTACAGGAGAAATTGTAAACCGGGTGGCTAACAGCGGATTAATTACCATTGATATGGCTGATTACTTCCCTAAAGAAGAGGATATTGTACTGTTTGATTTAAAACCATACCTTTTTATGGAAATGGTTTTAAAAGAAAAAGATTTCAGGGAGCATTTAAAAAATATAGACTGGACACAGTTTGAAGGTAAAAATGTAGCCATTCATTGCAGTACTGATGCTATTATTCCTTACTGGGCTTATATGCTGGTAACAGTGAGCCTGGCTCCCTATGCGATAGAAATTGTGAAAGGGGATATTCCGGCAGTACAGAAAAAGATCTTTCAAAAAAGAATTGAAGAGATAGACGGATCGCAATATACAGATCAGCGAATTGTTGTAAAGGGTTGTGGTATCAAGGCAATAACCGAAGAGTTTTATGTGATGATTGCCGCACAGCTGGCCCCCTATGTGAAAAGCATGATGTATGGAGAACCCTGCAGTACAGTACCGATTTATAAGAAAAAATAAAATGAGCGAAAAAGAAAATATCAATTTTCAGATTAGAAAAAAATTAACCCTTTTCGGGGTTATCTTTTTATTGGGAATTGTATTTATTCTTTTATTACTGTTTGTTTTTTAAAACCAGTTCCTCTTTTTAAATATAAACAACATAATAATCGGAATAATGAGCATCAGCGAAATGGTGATGTAAAAACCGTACGCATGGTTTAATCCTGGAATTCTTTCGAAATTCATCCCAAATATTCCCGAGATAACAGTGGCCGGAGCCATTAAACAGGTTACAATCGCCATCACTTTCATCACCTCATTCAAGCGCATATTAAGTTTATTAATATACAATTCCTGTAAACTCATCATCACATCTCTATAGTTGTCAAGTGTATCACCTGCCTGCGCTACGTGATCAAGAATGTCTTTAAAGTATTTCTTCGTTTTTTCTGAAATATATTTATTATCTGATCTTAGAATCGTATTGATAATTTCTTTGATCGGTAGAACATGTTTTTTCATCAGCAGAATCTCTTTTCTGAATAAATTCACTTTCGCTAATGATTTCTGATTAGTTCTGCCCATTATCTCCCCTTCAATATTTTCCAGCACTTCTCCCATTTTTTCGAGAGGTACATAATAATGGTCTACAATATGATCAAGTAGATTATAAAGAAGATAATCTATATCCTTGATTCTTGATTTATGTGCTTTATTCTCCAGTTTAAGAAAAAGATTCTGAAAAGAAGAAACTGCCTTTTTCTCTTCAAAACTGATGATGTAGTTTCTGGTCATCGCAATGGTAATCTGCGATTTTCTGATATGCTGATAAGTGTCTGAAAGCTTTAGTGAGTACAACAGAAAGAATAAAACACCTTCGGCATCATCCATTTTCGGACGTTGATCACTACTCAGAATGTCTTCAATCAGCAAACTATGAATACCATAAAATTCACATAACTGAATGACATCAGTATGATGAATACCTTCAACATGTATCCATAACTTATAGTTATTGTCAATAGGTGTAAGTACCGGTGGTAATTCGGTAAAAACCTGATGAGAATATTCTGTAGAGTTGTACTTAATCAGGTGATACTTTACTTGTGCATCGTCTTCTCTCGATACCGGATGAAGTGGATTGAATGGGTGAACGCTGGTGGACATCACTACACTTTTAACGATTATTGACAAATTTGATACCTAATGAAAATGCGCAGTGAAAATCACTACGCATTTATTTTTTCTTCGTTCAGAACCTTAACCAAATATCTTTTTACAAAGAGTTATATCGATAAATTTATATTTTTTTTCATTAAAATCAAGATTCTTAATGATTTTCAATAAAAATTTTTTTTCAATGTATTCAAAGTATGCCATTAAAACCCTATTTAGTTAAGCTTTTCAGGTATTCGTTTGCTCTTGTCAAATCATCCGGAACATCTATTTCTACACCATTATAATCGACTAATACCATTCTTAGCTGAACCCCGTGTTCTAAATACCTGATACATTCTATTTTTTCAGCATCTTCCAGTGGCGTTAATGGCCATGTAGAGAATTGCATTAATATATCTTTCCTGAAAGCATATACGCCAATATGTTTATGATAAACAGGAGTAATCTCTTTATTCCTGTGATATGGAATAACACTTCTGCTGAATAATAAAGAGTTATTCTTTAAATCTACTACTACTTTTACAAAGTTGGGATTTTCAATATCTTCTTTTTGTGTCAGTTTCTGCATCAAAGAAGCTACTTGTACGGCCGGATCTTTAAATTGATCAACTAATTCGCGCAGTGCCCTGGCATCTACGAAAGGAGTATCGCCCTGAACATTTAACACAACATCAATATCCATATCTGTAATGGCTTCGGCGATTCTGTCTGACCCGCATTCGTGTTCTTTAATGCTCATTTTTACATTTCCACCGTTTGAAGCAATTTCCTGATAAATGATATCGCTATCTGTAACCACCCAAACCTCATCAAAGATGCCGGTAGCAACAGTATTATCATATGTGTGCCGTATGACGGTTTTATCACCCAGCATTTGCATTAATTTGGCAGGAAAACGACTCGCTGCATATCGTGCAGGAATCATGGCAATAACTTTACCCATAGTTTTAATTTACAGAGCAAAGTTAATTATTCATCCGTTTTAATGTTTTTATTAAACGGTAATTTAAATTGATACAGCAAATCCTGATCAGTAGCATCTTCCAGAACGTCTAAACCATATCTCAGTTGATTTGGATCTACATATGCAAATGTGCCGAATAAACGGTCCCAGATCGAAAAGATGTTTGAATAGTTTGTATCAGTATAAGGGCGTTTATAGTGGTGATGCACTTTATGCATGTTTGGAGAGATAAAAATCCACGAAATTGGTTTATCTAACCAAAGAGGAACCCTGATGTTGGCATGATTAAAATGTGTAAAGAGGGCAGAAGCCGACCGGTAAAGAAAATACATCCATACAGGTACGCCAATTAACAATACGCCCAGGATAGTAGTGGTTTCTCTGAACAGCCATTCTCCCGGATGATGACGTGTTCCGGTAGTAACATCTACGTGCGTATCGCTATGATGAATCATGTGAAAGCGCCACATAAACTTCACTTTGTGCATTAACCAATGTGGAGCATATTGGCTGAAAAAATCCATCAGCATTAAACCAAAAACTATCTTTAACCAGAGAGGTATGTGAATGATATTGAGTAATCCGATTTGATTTTCAGAAGTATAAGCACAGACTTTTAAAGTAATCAGCCCCAGAATTACATTTAATAAAACGGTGGTGGCAAGAAAAACGAGGTTTACGCCGGCATGTTTATACCGGTTGAAAGATTGGCGGGAGAGCGGATAATAGCCTTCCAGCAGCCAGAAAAAGATCATCCCACCCATCAAAATGGTAATCCTTTGCCAGCTTTGAATGTTATTCCAAAAATCAATGAAAGTTTCCATATAGCAACAAGGGGTTGTATATATAAGATACGAAAAATCAGCGATAATTACAAGCGTAGAGAACAGATTTTTTACACCGGACCATTGACAAAAAAAGCCGGATAAAATATTTATCCGGCTTTTTAACTATTTGTATTACAATTAATTATTTAACATTAACGGCATAACCAGCATTAACATTTCTTCATATTCATCCTGTTCTGTAGGTTTGATGATACCTGCTTTTGTAGAAGTAGAAAGTTCTACTACTATTTCGTCAGATTCTGCAGCGTTCAACATTTCTATCAAAAATTTAGCATTGAAAGCAATCTGTAAATCTTCACCATTGTAAGAACATTTCATACGCTCGTTACCTTCAAATGAAAAATCTACATCCTGCGCAGCCAGCTGTAATTCAGAGCCACTGATATTTAAAACTACCTGATTGGTACTTTTGTTTGAGAAAACAGATACGCGACGTAAAGCTCCCTGGAAATCAGACTTTTGTAGAGTCAGTTTATAAGGGTTGTCAACCGGAATCACCACTTTATAATCAGGGAAACGGGCATCAATCAAGCGACAGCTCATTTGAGTGGTTCCGTGTTTTACAAATAAGTGGTTAGTGTTATAACTAACAGTGATTTCGTCCTGATTATCAGGTAAAGCGCCTTTCAGAATGTTCAACGGTTTGCGCGGAACAATCATTGAATCGTTTTTAGGGCATTTTACATCACTGCGTTTGTAACGAACCAAACGGTGGGCGTCTGTAGCTACAAATTGCAGATATTCAGTGTTCATTTCAAAAAAAACACCGGTCATTGCAGGACGTAAATCATCGGTGCTCACCGCAAAAATTGTTTTATTTACAGCTGTAATTAAAGCACTGGAAGTCATTGTGAAAGAGCTGGTATCATCAGCTACCGGTTCTTTCGGGAAGTGGTCAGGGTTTTCGCCCATCACTTTATACTTACCGTTGTCGCTGGTAATTTCTACTCCGTAACTTTTATCAATGCTAAAAGTGAGCGGTTGCTCTGGAATATTTTTTAAAGAATCAATCAAAATTTTTGCAGGGATACATACTCTACCAGTTTCTTTAGCTTCAACTTCAAGCTGCACTTTCATCACAGTTTCTAAGTCGGTAGCCACTACCGTCAGCTTATTTGTATCTACCTCAAAAAGGAAATCTTCTAAAATGGGCAATACAGTGTTAGCATTAATTACTCCACTAATCTGTTGTAATTGTTTTAATAATGTCGAAGAGGAAACGATGAATTTCATATCGTTAGTAATGATTTGAGCAAATATAAAATTTACGTAGCAACCTTGTGCAGTTTTTTACGAAATTTGAAAGCAAATTTATTGAAAATGCTTCGGTTTTAGCTAAAATAGGAAGAAACTATGTTATATAAAAAGAGATTTACTCCCGAACAGGCCCTCCAGAAGCTAAAACATTACTGCGCCTACCAGGAAAGAAGCCATGCGGAAGTGAAAGAAAAGCTTTACCAGTACGGTGTTTTCAGCAATGATGTGGATAATATCATTGCTACTCTTATTGAGGAAAACTATTTGAACGAGGAGCGTTTTGCAAAAGCTTTTGTAAGAGGGAAGTTTCGTATGAAACAGTGGGGCAAGGTAAAAATTATGCATGCTCTCAAGCAAAAACAGGTTTCTACCTACAATCTGAAACAGGCAATGCTTGAAATTGACAATGATGAATACGCGAAAGTGCTGGCTTCTTTGGCAAAAAAGAAGTGGGATTCCATCAAGGGGGAAGGAGTAAACAGGTTTGTAAAAATGAGCAAAACAATGGATTATCTCATACAAAAGGGATTTGAAAGAAATCTTATCCAGGATGCAATGAAATTACTTGAGTAGTTGAACAGGAAGAAACGAAGCCGGTAAAACCAAAAGGTAATTTTCTTCGCCTCTTCCTGTTTAATCTTATTAAAATCGATCATTTACTTTTTTAGAGAAGCTTCACGGATAGCTTTAAATTCAGAGCCTTCCTTCCAACCTGGGAAACTCTTTTCAAAAGCCAGTTTTTTACCTACCTGAAACAAAAGTTTAATATCTTCAACGGCGCCTTCCATAGTCCAGGTATTTTCATCAAACTCATCACCCGGGCGGTGATATCTGCTATTGGTATATTCTTTTTTTGCTGCTTCTCCACCTTCTTTTCCTTTGGTAACCATATCAATACCAACTTCAGTATACAAAGCGGGAATACCAACCTTGGCAAAATTGAAATGGTCTGAACGGTAATAAAATCCTGACGAAGGGCTGTTTTCAAAAGCCACATAGCGGCCAACTTTTTTCGCTGCTTCTTCAAGATAATCTTCCAACTCTGATTGGCCTCTGCCAACAACAATGATATCGGTAGTTTTTTCAAAAGGGTTTAATATGTCCATATTGATATTCGCTACTGTTTTTTTAACAGGAAAAATTGGGTTATTGGCATAATAAGCAGATCCCCATAGCCCTTGCTCTTCGGCAGTTACAGCCAGAAATACAATGGTGCGCGCGGTTTCCTGGGGCAGGCTCTTGAATGCACGGGCTACCTCAATCAGTGCAGCAGTACCGGTTGCATTGTCTAAAGCTCCGTTATAGATGGTGTCTCCTTTTTCGTCTGCTTTACCGATGCCGAGGTGGTCCCAGTGTGCGGTATAGATGATATACTCGTCTTTCTGAGTAGTTCCTGGGATCATTCCCACTACGTTATAAGACGAATTATATTGGGTTTTTACATCAATTTTTGCAGAAACAGTGAGGTTTAATGGAGTTGCTTTGAAATCAGCGGTTTCGGCGGTTGCCAGCAAACTACTGTCTTTTCCTGCTGCGGTTAATAATTGTTTAGCAGCATCAAACGATACCCAGCCCACAATATCACATAATTGCTCTTGTTTACCTCTTGGATCGAGGCGAAGTTTTGAAGCATTCCAACTGTTTTGAACAACAGAGAAAGGATAGGCTGCGCCTTCATCGTGGTGAATGATTAAACAACCTTTAGCTCCCTGACGAGCCGCTTCTTCAAATTTATAGGTCCACCTGCCGTAATAAGTCATGGTATCACCTTTGAACAAACTTTCATTTTTACTGTAGAATCCCGGATCATTTACCAGCACCAGCACTACTTTACCTTTCACATCAATATCCTTGTAATCATTCCATCCATATTCAGGGGCCACTACACCATATCCGGCGAATACCAATTCATTTTGATTAAAGGAAACAGACTTTTCGGTTTTTTCGGTCCAGATAACATAGTCATCGAATCCTTTTAAAGAAAAAGTTTGCGTAGGTGTTTTAACCGACATGTTTGCTCCGGCATACGAAGTAATATTTACCATGGGAACCTGTTGCAAATAAGAGGCTCCGTTGCCTGGCTGCAGGCCTGCTTCCTGAAAAGATTTTTCAAGAAAAGCAATTGTTTTTGATTCACCGGTGGTAAAAGGTTTCCGCCCTTCAAATTCATCAGAAGCCAGCGTTTTGATGTTGTTTTTCAAGTGTTCAACTGAAATAGCATCTAACCCGGCGGCATCACTCAAATTAGAGCTGCTATTCTTACAACTGCCTATCATTAATCCGATACAAGCAATAAAGGTGAGTTTTTTCATAATCTGAAATTTGAATAGCAACAAAATAACGGAAAAAAGGCATTTGATAAAATTTTGTGAAAGCAAAGCATTAACCAAAAGGACTGTTAAAACCTGTGTAACGGGCGCTGTTTCGGCACAATACTTGGCTTTCTTATACTGAATCAAAAGGAACACTATGAAAAGAACACATAAGAAAAGAATACAGTACCATTTCGTAGAAGAAATTGAGATAAATCAAAAGAAAGAACCTGTGGCAATTACGGTATATGAAATTCATGACGGAACATCCCGATTCAGGGTGAGTATTAATGAGGGGCCGATTCATGTGTTTGGTTTAAATAATGAACAAACCCATTATGTTGAAATTGATGGTAGTAGAATCGATCCTTTATCTGAACATGCAAAAAGAGCAATTAACCTTCTTTTACAAAGAAAAATTGCGGCTTAATAATATTGATTCCTATTGAAAACTGTCCATTCTTTGGAATACCAATAAAAATGGCTCTCCTGCATCATTGCAAGGAGGGCCATTTTTACATTCAGCATTTAATTTCACGCCTTGGAAAATGATCATTCATTTTATTGACCGGAAAACTTCTGTTTTACGAGGGCATAAACCTGTTCAACGGTTTTGGTTTCGATCGGATTAAGCGGAAAATGAGATTCGATTTTCGTATGTATCAGTTGAATCGCTTTATGTTGCGGCAAATGTGTTAAAATGAAAGTTACTTTTTCCAGTGTAGTTTCATCTTTGGTATACAGTTCTTTGTTCTCTGGCAGCACAGATTTTGTTTTACTGAACTTTCTCTTGATAATAGCTTCTAAAGTGGCTTTATGTGCAGCAGAAATCGACGGAAGGCGGGAACACTTATTTAAGAGTCCTTCCAACTGTTTTTTGCTCAGTGTTCCTCTTTCCTGATATTGTATATATAGGCTTTGAGCAAAACTGGATTTTGGTTGGGCCACAATGACCCATTCCAGAATTTCCTTAATTACATCTACATCAGGTTTCTTTCTCAGGTTCATTTTAAAATATTCGTCCTATAGAAATTTAAATCAACAGGTTTATATAGAATGGAAACGTCCATCAGGAAAATATTTCAATAGCGGTTTTAGTATAGTTGTACGCAGATACAAAAGAGAAAATCAATGTATCTGCGGAACACTATTTAGCAATATCCATCTTTACTTTCTGACCTTTTATTTTTTGGCCTTTGATCAGCGTCAATACCTGGTTCATCTTTGATTTTCTTACTGCTGCAAATGAATGGAAATCTCTGACTTCTATTAAACCGATATCTTCTTTTTTAAGTTTTCCGATGTTACCTAAAAAACCTACGATATCAATTTTATTGATTTTATTTTTTTTACCGGCAGCAATAAACAGAGTGGTCCATGTGGGACGTTCTGGTAAAACAAAAGGCGGTTTTAATACCAGCTCCTGTATTTGAGGATCCACGTATGTAGGCAGGTATTCATGTGATCCTAACAACAATACAACATTTCCGCTGGCTTCCATACGGGCTGTTCTTCCGTTTCTGTGAATAAAAGCAGCTTCATTTTCGGGAAGCTGATAATGTATTACATATCTGATGTTGGTAATATCTAGTCCTCTCGCTGCAAGGTCAGTGGTAATCAAGAAATTTACTGATCCGTTTCTGAACTTGGCTAAAGCCGTATCACGCTCGTGTTGTTCTAACGCACCGTGATAAAAAATACTGGCAATACCCTTTTCTTTGAGAAAGTCATTAACTATCTCAACATGTTCGCGTTGGTTACAGAAAACGATGGTGAGGCGATTTCCTATATGGCATAGCAGTTCAAATAATGTTTCATCTTTTTCTTTGCCGGCTGACTTTACAAACTGTACTTCCAGACTTTCTTTCTGCTCTTCTACAATATAGTTGAGCGTTGCGTGGCTGTTAAACTTTAAAAAGTTCGGAATAGCTACATCATGCGTTGCAGAGGTGAGAAACTTGTTTTTAACCTTAGGAAGGAAAGAAAAGATTTCCTGCATTTCATCAAGGAACCCAAGTTCTAAAGATTTATCGAATTCATCCAGAACAACCGTTTCAATCGTGTTTGGATGAATATTTTCGCGGCGAAGGTGATCGGCAATTCGCCCGGGTGTGCCAACAATGATGGCGGGCTGTTCAAGAAGGTTGTTTTCTTCAATTTCTCTTTTGTGGCCACCATAACAACAGGTAACGGCGATACCCGATTTTAAAGACTTGAAAACATTTTCAATCTGTACGGCCAGCTCACGTGTTGGAGCAATAATTAACGCCTGTGTACCCTTGCTGCCGGGTTGTATTTTTTGGAGAATAGGTAATAAAAAAGCCAGTGTTTTTCCTGAACCGGTATTCGCTAAAATCATCAGTTGAGCCTGCTCTTCAGCTATTCTTAAAGCCTCTTCCTGCATCTCGTTCAATGATTTAATACCGATATTATTTAGTAAGTCCTGAAAATTCATAGGTACAAAGGTACATATAAAAAGAGCGCTTTTTAAGGGCGCTCTAAAACAAACATTATAATACAGGCTCATTCAGAGGCAACACTTAAATCAGATGAGCTTTACAGTGCCGCTAAAGTAGTATCAATCTGCATTTTAAGCAGAAGTATTAACAATAAACGCGACGAAAAGCATAAAATGTTGACACAGGTAAAATTTTCTCTAAATATTGATAATTTTCATATGTATAACATTGATATTTAATAATATTAATATTTTTTTCAGTTTTTAAACAACCTTCTCGCGGGTTACGTATATAGTTAAAGCAATATGGTATAAATTTGATCAAATAGTTAATATGGAAATAACTGGAAAATTACAGCAGATTCTGCCCGAGCAAAGAGGGAGTGGTAAAAACGGAGAGTGGGTTAAACAAGGTTTTGTAATTGAAACCGGCGATACTTATCCTAAAAAAGTATGTATTACTGTTTGGGGTGATAAAATAGATTTGAAGTCGTTTACCATGGGAGAAAAAGTGGTGGCATCCATAGATGTTGAGAGCAGGGAGTTTAATGGTAAATGGTATACTGATGTGAAAGCATGGAAGGTAGTAAAGGCGGGAGGTGATTCAGGCGAAGGGGATATCGCTCCTCCGGGTGTTACAAACCAGGATTATTCTGATGATGATCTTCCTTTTTAAATAATTATCCCCCCAACAAAGTTGGGGGGATTTTTTATATAATAATATAATACATCACTGTAGTTAATATTAACCCCAGTAAAGAACCGATAACAGTTGCGATAGCATCATTCACTTCATAATGCCCCCAGCCGGTAAACTTTGAAAACAATTCAAAGCCATAAGCAATCAGAAAGCAAACAAGGAATGCAATGACCAGAATAATCGCCCAATGAAAATGGAAGATCATCAATCCGAAAAATTGCAAAACAATTCCCATTGCTAAACCTACCCAAAAATGTTTTTTCTTGTCTGGAGCCACGTTTTGAAACATATGTTAAGTTTTCAAGAATGGAAAATAAGCGGAATTTAAAACATATGAAATCGATCAACGATATTTTTCAACTAAATAACATTTCAATAAAATACAGGAATGCTGATCTTATGGTTTACATAATCGTTGATTTCGTTGATACTAAGCAAAAAAATTAATGAATACTTAAACATAAAAGAATAAAAATGAGTTAGAAAAGACTAAATTGCACTACCTAAAACACCCTAATTCGTAATACCCTTCTGTATATAAAATTCTTTATATACAATGAAATCTATTCATGTATAGACCAGTTTATCAGGTCTATTGTAAAAAATAATTCCTTCTGTTTACATGTTTTTAAGTGTATTCTTTATTCCTTGCTAAGGGAATATGCTGTGAATTTTGTGAAATAAGGAGAAAATAAAAAATTTTATACACTAAGAATAATATTCAGACGTTCATATACACAATAACCCCAACCTAATCCAACTAAATTATGAAAAAATTATTTCCTGGTTATGTATTAAAATCAGAGAGTGATATTGTAAGAATCCTAAACGAAGGTTTAATTGTTTTTGATGCGAAAGTATTGTTGAACCTTTATCGTTATTCAGAATCTACCACCAATGCCTTGTTTGAAATCATTGAGAAGTTTTCTGAAAGAGTGTATTTACCCCATCAGGCTGCATTTGATTATAATAGAAACAGAATTGACGTTATTTTGCAGCAGTATAAAGTATATGAGCATTTACAGAAAAACCTGAACGATATTTTAGTAGAAATTCAGTCTGACAATAAACAACCATTTTTATCTCCTTTATTAAAAGATAAGATTGAAGCTTCTTTTGAAGAAATTCAGGCGGAAGTAGTAAAAAGCAAAAAGAGATTTGAGCGTTTTATTTACGACGACCCGATTTTCGAAAGAATTGATCAGATCTTTACTTCAAGAATCTCGAATTCGTACGATGACGAGCGCATGAAGAAAATTTACCAGGAAGGAAAAAAACGTTACGAAAAGCAGATTCCTCCCGGATTTGAACAGAAATCAGAGATCGAAGAAGTAAAATATGCTGACCTGGTTTTCTGGAAACAGATCATGGATATTTCTAAATACCACAATAAAGATATTTTATTAGTAACAGACGATTATAAACCGGATTGGATCTGGATGATTGAAGGTAACAGAACAATTGGTCCCAGAGCTGAGCTGGTAGAAGAGTTACACCGTTATTCTAAACGCGATTTCCATATTTATTCATCTAAGAACTTTATGGAATATGGTTCTTCTGTGTTTAGTCTTTCTGTAACCGCAGATGTACTGAATGAAATTCAGGAAATCAACGAAAACCTGAATTCTAAATTGATTCAGGATTATGAAGGCCTTAGAAACAAGTTATTGAGAAAGAAAAATATTATCACCGAACTGAAGCATATTGATAAGGAAATTACCAGCATCAAAAATGAAATCGGTGAAATTGATCAGAAGTCAAATGTAATTAAACTGAATACAGAAGAAGGAACTTCTGAATTAAGTGATACAAAATATAAATTGATCGAGTTAATTAAAAACTTGAACTAATCATAAAGAGTTTGACAAGGATAACTTGTTCATAATTTAGATTAAGGTTGTATACAAAAGCCTGTTCTTTCGAACAGGCTTTTTTTTGTCAACCCCTAAAAGTATTCTTTAGAAAACTTTCTCCAACTATGACAATTGTTAGAGATCGTAAAAATACGAGATAAAGCTTTTCCCTTGTTCTTTTTGGCATAAAATCATACAAAGCGGTTAGGGCAAATGGGTAGAAAATACACTTATTTATCATTTGTCAATAACAAAATAACCTATACTTAAAGCAAAAGTCAATGATTGAATAAAACTAAAGTGTACATTCGGATCAATAAATTCAAGTACGATGAGGTTCATATCTTTAGCTTTTTTATTGTTTTTGCAAATTGCCGTTAAGGCACAAACATCAGAGTATTTTGTAATCGTAACCATTGACGGCGTTCGCTGGCAGGAAGTTTTTGGTGGAGTAGACAGCACAATGATGAGCGCGAAAAATTATCAGCACCTGAAAAAACAATTTGACGCACAATCGGGAATTGAAAAAGCAAACCTCTTAATGCCGTTTTTACATCAGCAACTGAAACCGAACGGTGTTTTGTTGGGAAACAGAACTGAAAATTCACTGGTTGAAGTAGCCAACCCTTATTGGTTCTCTTATCCGGGATATAACGAAATTTTTACCGGCTATCCCGATTCGGCTATTAATTCAAACGATAAGTTCTACAACCCTAATGTGAGTTTCCTGGAGGTATTATCGAAACAAGCGGCATTTAAAAACAAGATAGCGGTATTCGGCTCCTGGGATCGATTCAGCTATATTTTAAATGATAAACGTTCAGGACTGCTGGTGAATGACGGTTTCCGCAATCTGGAAGGTAACCTGAATGACTTTCAAAAACTATTGAATCAACAACAACACGAGTTGCCTAAATTGTTTCATGACGCAGAGCGTTTAGATTATGTAACGTTCTACCATGCTCTGGAGTACCTGAAAAAAGACAAGCCTCGTGTACTTGTTATAGCATTGGGCGATACCGACGAGTTTGCACATAGCAGTCAATATGATTTCTATGTAGAAGCCATTCATCAGTCAGATAAATGGCTAAAAATATTATGGAACTATATTCAATCAGACAAACAATATAAAAACAAAACAACCTTATTAATTACGACTGATCACGGAAGGGGAGCTATTGAGGACAAGGGATGGATCGGGCACGGATCCGGAACGAAGGGGTCTAATGAAATCTGGTTTGCAGCCATTGGGCCATCGGCGAAACTGTTTGAATCTGATTCAAAAATATACCAGGCACAATTTGCTGCTACTATTATGAAAGCGTTGGGAATGAAGTATACGGTGAATCATACTTATTATAAAGAGATTACAAAATAACAAATGCCCGCATCGATTGCGGGCATTTTCAGTATTATTATGAATGACTATTAAGAAATAATAATCCGTTTACTGAATAAATCGTTAGAGGCGCTTAAAAGTTAATCCGATAGTCATTGTTTGATCGGTAATATCTTCTTCTTCATCACCGATGTCATTCGGATCTAATAAAATGAATAATTCGTTATCGGATAATTTTTTTACATGGAATGTGCTTTCCATCAGGCTGATTTTTTGGTTGTTGCCTTCGCTTTTCCAGGTGAAATTCTCAGTTTCACCGCCAATAGTAGCCGTTCCGGAACCATCACCTCTCAGGTCAATGATAAAATTGGAAGGAAGGTCAGGTGCGTTAACGCCTTCCACTTTTGCTCCGCTATTAAAATAATAAACGCCCGTAGCAGTCATTTCCCATTTTCCTTCCAGTGCAGGATCTTTATCTTTTTTACAACTGATTAAAAAAGTAGAAAACAAGGCAGAAACAAAGAATACACGTAAAAGTGTTTTTTTCATAGAATTCAAGTTTTGTATATGATTGTTTTATTAGCCGGTTCATATGAATACAACCGGAAAACGATTAAACAGATTACTTTATCTTTTTAAATTTCACTCCGAAGCTAAGTGTCTCGTTGGTAACTTCAATATCATTTACTGCCGGATCAGCTAATAGAAACAGGTTGTTATCAGTTACCGATTTTACAATGAAATAGAAGTTCTGGATGAGAACATGATCGGGATATTCGTCACTTTTCCAGGTAAAGTTTTCCGAGTCACCCTCTGTATAATTGAAAACACCTGTTCCGTCTTTTTTTATTTCTATAATCACATTATCGTCTGAAGTATTGTCCGGCTCACCACTTTTAAAATAAAAATCACCTGAGGTGGTTGATTGCCAGGTACCATAAATAGTAGGTTCTACAGTTTTGTCATCTTCTTTGTCTTTCGAACAGGCGGGTAATAGAAATGCAAACAGAACGGTAGTAAAAAAGGCATGCAAAAGCGTTTTTTTCATAGAGTTTGTGTTTAAACGAATTGAGTTTCCTTCACTAAAACGGGAGGATGTATGCGATATTGCTTATCCAGGGGTAAATTGTTATAAAGAAAAAACCCTGTCTGACCTTATCAGACAGGGTTTTCAGTTGTTTTACCAGGGATAAAAAGTCTTTATTATGGTCTTCCACCAGTGCTTCTCGGTTGAGGAAGCTCTTTACGAGGAAGTTTTTCATCTCTCATCGCTGCATGGTAAACAAAAGAAGCTACGATGGTAGCGATTTGTTTAAGATCGTCAGCAATTAAGTGATCGTATGTATCCATATTGGTATGGTGTGTACGGGTGCTGTATTCAATCGGATCCTGAATGAACTGGAAACCGGGTAAACCTACTGCATCAAATGACTGGTGGTCGGTACCGCCGGTATTAGAAATGGTAACAGTAGTAGCGCCTAAATCGTGGAATGGTTCTAACCATTTAGAGAAAATATCTTTTACTTTCTCATTTCCCTGAAGATAGATACCTCTGATTTTACCGGTACCATTATCAATATTGAAATAAGAAGAGAATTTAGCATGTTCAGGTTTCAATTCCATGGTAGCAGGATCGGCGAAGTGATTTTTCACATATCCTCTTGAGCCGTGTAAACCTTGTTCTTCACCGCCCCATAATCCGATACGGATAGTACGACGGGGTTTTGCTCCCACTGCTTTTAAAATACGAACTGCCTCCATCATTACAGCACTTCCTGCTGCATTATCGGTAGCACCACCGGCAGAATGCCAGCTATCCAGGTGACCACCTAACATTACTACTTCTGCAGCTAATGTAGGGTCGCTTCCTTTGATTTCAGCCACTACATTATATCCTTTTGTATCTTTTTCATTAGAAGCACTTTTTACATCTACATCTAATTTTACAGGCACACCTGATTTTGTTAAACGGCAAATAGAAAGATAGTCTTCAGCGGTTAACATGATATCAAGAAAACCATCAGGAGCTCCTTTGGCATAAGAACCGCCACCTGAAACAAATAAAGTACCATCGTGGCCACGCATGCTGTAACTTAAAATTGCAACAGCACCTTCACTGATAGCCCACTCTTTCAATAAGGTACCTACTCTTGCAGCAGCCTGCATGGTTCTCATTCTGTTAGCCATGTCGTTATTGCCACCGGCAGCTGGTCTTTGCTGAGGTTGTGGAGGAGCCGCATTTGCCATTGCTGTTAATTCTTCATCTGTATAACGAACGGCGTCTGCGCGGAAACTATGTTTTAATGTATCGTTTTTATATTGAATAAGAACTTTACCTTTCAGCTTGCCCTTGTATTTTAATAATTCAGTAGTGTCGGCAGCATCGATTAATAATACTTCTGCATTTTTAAGTCCGTTTGAACCACCGGTCCATGCTTTAGGATAAGCTATTAAAGGTTTGTAATAAGGAGCTGTTAAAGCCACATAACTTTTTTGTAATTCCCATCCTTTACCGAATTCGCCCCATGCTTCCAGTGCAGCATTGGTCAGACCGATTTTTGAAAGCTCACCTTTAGCCCAGTTAGCGGCTTTCAGATAACCCGGAGAACCGGCTAATCTTGGTCCGTTTACGTCGGTTAAATAAAAAGCATAGTCCATTACTTTTGAATTGTTCAGACCTTCCTGGCGAATTTTTTTCACCATTTCAAGATCTACTTTCTCCTGTGCGAATAACACAACTGCAAATAAGCAGAGAAGGAGAGTAGTACTAATTTTTCTCATGTGCATTGGTTTGTTTTAGCGAAAAGTATTTGAAATCCTGACAGGAACCCATACCGGTTCCGGCTATTTTTGAACTGTCGTACAATAAGACGACAAAATCTCCTTAAAACTTGCTGAACAGCAGCACTTTTTTAAGAGCTTAAGAAGAACAATATATTGAATTTTCTTATAATTTGAAAGTGGTTCGGTACTATTACCTCATTTTTGGCGATGTGCAGATAAATTCGTATATTATTAGTATAGGCTGTTGTGTTTTTCCAAGGCCGCTTTTGCTACAAAATAATAAGTTATCAGTACGGTGAAGATGTTGTCGGTTCTGCAAAAAAGTAGAACCTGCGGTGGCGGTACGCGGCTCCTATACATAAAAAAACACCCCCCAGGTGGAGAGTGTTTGTATTGTAATGGTTGTGTATTGTAAAAGTATGTATGTGTAAAATTCGAGTGCGAAATAAGTAAATTAATTTATAGAATCATAACATATCAGCAACTTTCTTTTAATATTTTTTGAGCGGCAAAAATGATGTTTTGTATTTACAGTAATAATAAAGGGAAAGAAACATCATTCACTCAAAATTGAGCTATGAAATTATTTAATAATATAACCTCATAATCAACTAATAATAGCGTACGGCTTTTATTTAAAACCTTCAGGCTTTGGATTATTGTTCAGTTGCTATATGCAAGCTCACTACTTTCTCAATCGTCCATTTACCGTTTGTATTTTTCCAGAATATAATAAACTTGAAAGGAGGAGAGAATTCGTTATTGTTCGACCTGCTTTTAAAGCGGTGTAAACCAATTGCAACGGCACCATAATCGTGAATCGGGTATATTTCCATACTTCCCGGAACGAGTTCTCTTGAAACCTGTCCGCAAATGTATTTTCCCGTTGAGGCAATGATGTTGTTTTTAGAAGTATCTAACCCGGTATTATCGTGGTAAAACTCAATTTTATCTGAATACATCGTGCGTTGTAAAGCAGTATCACAGGTATTGTACGCACCAAAGAAAAGACTATCCAGCTGAGCTATTTTTTTATTGAGCTCGGTATTTTGTGCCAAACAAGTAGTTGAAATAAAACAAGTAATTATACAGAAAAAAGTTATTTTACTTAATTGCATATACTAAATATTATAAGCAATAATAATGTATCTGCGGAGATTAACCTCGTATTCTAAAATAATTATTGGAGAGTTGCTGAATAGGAGGCCTTTAGCTTTCAAGCAGAGATATGATTGAATTTACATGAATAAAAAAATGGGATAGATTAAAACTATCCCATCAGTAAGTATGGATATAGCGGTTAAAACTTCAAAGCCAGTCCTAAACTCAGAATGGATAAGTTATAGTTTCCTCCACCCAGCTCGGCGTAAGCGCCTAAATTATCTGTAAACAAATATCTTGCGCCGGCAAATGCACTAAATCCGGTACCTCCCGAACCACCGGAATAACCGGTAGCATTATAAATCATGTAACCCAGCATTAATCCGCCGTAAAGGTCTACTTTAGGATTGTTTAAACCATTATAATGATATGCACCTCTTACACCAATGGTGGTATAGTTCCACTTCCAATCGTAAGCGTTGAGCTTGTAGGATTTGTGGCCTATGTATCCTCCGAGGCTGATGACTCCCGGGCCACCGACTTCCCAAATACCGTGTTCAAAACTAACATTAATTTGGGGTGAGGAGGAAGCTCCGCCCCAGTTACCATAATTACCTCCGATGCCGATACCTGCATTAATGATGTTGGTGCCTTTTTCAAATACCTGAGCAGATGATTTGTTGATCATCATGCCCGACAACAGTAACGCCAGAACAAAAAATCTTTTCATAAAGCAGTTGTTGAATTTTATCAATATTCTGAATGATCTTCAAAACTACCGATTATGTTCAATGACTGTTTGATTGTTTATTTTCTGCCGCACTGCGTTTATTATCTGTAGCTATACGGAACATAACTGTCGTAAAACGATTAGACGTATCGATGAAGCTTTGAAAAGCCTTTATAACTTTGAAAGAGCAGTTAACAACTCTTCTTTTTTTCTTGAAGACACCGGTACTTCTATATTGTTCTCTAATATGACACTTCCACCGGTTCCTTTTAGATACCGTTTAACGTATTTAAGGTTCACAAGATGTGAATGATGTACCCGACAAAAGGAATAACCCGACAGTAACTCTTCAAATTCTTTTAAAGTTTTTGCAACTACCAGTTTAGTTTGATTTTTAATATAAATGCTCGTATAATTAATAGAGCTTTCTAATCTGATGATATCTGTGGTTTCAAGAATTTCTAAGCCTGTTGAGGTTGCAATAACGATTCTCTTAGATTGATTTGCGGGTCTGCTGATATTTTCCATCAGCGTTTCAATTTGCCGGATATATTTTTCCTGATGTTTTGCTTCAATGCTTTTCGAAATGGCTATGTTTAACTCCTCACCGTCAACCGGTTTTAACAAAAAGTGCAGTGCGCTATATTTGAATGCTTCAATAGCATAATGTTCATAAGCTGTAACAAAAATCACCTGATATTTAAAGTTGCCTGCTTTACGAAGCAGGTCAAAAGCGGTTTGTTCATGAATCTGAACATCGAGTAAAAGCAGGTCTACGGTATGTTCCTTTAAAACATTCAGTCCTTCTTCTACAGACTGAACGGCTGCTACTATTTCGATCGACGCCGGGTGATTTTTTTCCAACAGATAAATAAGCCGGTCAATACAGTGGCGTTCGTCATCAACAATAAGGGTTCGTACCATATTTATCGGTGGTTTAACTTATTCACTAATATACGGGATAGTAACCAATACTTTTACTCCTCCCTCTTTTTTATCCATTAGCTCAATACACGGAATAACCGTTGACGAATCGTTCAATAAAGCCAGTCTGGCTTTTGTAATATTCAATGCCATTGAATCTTTTATGTGAGTATAGTCGCTTGCAGCTGAAGAAAATCTTAATCCTGCTCCGTTGTCTTCGATCAGAATTTGTAAAGTGTTTTCTTTTTTTGATACCTGTAAGATGATTTTTCCATCAGTTTTGATTTTTGTCATCCCGTGCCAGATACTGTTTTCAACAATAGGTTGTAACAACAGGGGCGGAAGCAGTATTTTTTCAGGTTGAATATGCTGCTCTAACAATACCTCAAATGTGAACCTGTTGTTCATTCTTCTTGATTCAAGCTGAGTATATATCCTGAGAAAGCCAATTTCTTCAGAAAGCGTGATAAACTTTTGTTCTGAATATTCTAATGTCATTCGCATCGTTTTAGCAAACTTTATCAGAAAATCATCTGCATTCTCTATATCATTCTTTCTGATATAATCGCTTACAGAATTTAATGAGTTAAATATAAAATGAGGATTCATTTGCAGGCGTAAAACCTTCGTTTTAAGCTCTGCTTCTTTTTTGCTGGCGATTGCGGCTTTTTTTCTGCTGTTAAAATAAAAAAGCCCCAGGGCTGTCACTGCAATCAGGCCTATAGCTGTAGCAACAAAGTTTCTATTCAACTTTTCACGGGCCAGCGCATCCTCATATTGTATTTTTCTGATGGTTGTTTCTTTCTCATATTCATATTGAAGCCGGTGCTGAATAATCTCTTCGTTCTTTTCAGAATTGAAAACTATTTCTTTAATGGAGTCGGCTTTTACCATGGCGCTATAGGCAGCATCATACTTTTGTTGTTTACTATAAATGTAAGCCAGTTGTTTAAGTGATTCCATTTCATTGGAAACATCTTCACCAGGGTAGTTTAGAGATTGTACAATAAAATCTTCAGCCACCTGATATCTTTTATAAAGGGGTATTCCCAGTTTTTTTAGGAAGTCCTCTTTGCCTGCAAGAATACAAAGGCCCATGTATCTGAGCGCTACAGAATAATTCCTGAAATCTTTACGCATGAATAAGAGGCTGCTTCCTTTTTGAAGTAAATCATATGCTTGTGAATAAAGCCCTGCATTGTAGCCGGCAATACCGTAATTGGTATATGTTAAGGAAAGACCGGCGCTGTCTTTTATAGCTTCCTGAATAAAACCGGCTTTTTCATATTCCAGCATAGCGCTATCGTAATTGCTTTTCAGGTCATGCATATCACCTTTATAGCTATATAATTTAGCCAGGTTATATTGGTCATTGAACCGAAGACTGATGGCTTCTGCGGTGTTGAAATAGGTAGATGCCTGCTCCAGCCTGTTAATTCGTTTATGAACCAGTCCGAGATTGACCAGAGCATTAATAATGTTAGCAGAATCGCGTCTTTGTTCAAAAAAGATTAAACCTGCAGTGTAGTATTTACTGGCTTGTGCAAAATCGCTCTGAATATAATAATTGCTTCCGATACAGTTAACGGTGGCTCCATACTTTGAGCTATCTTTCAAAAGAGAATATAGTTCAAGCGATCGCAATAATGCTTTAGTGGAAGCGGTGTTTTGGCTAAGAGAGTTCAACACTCTTCCTCTTTTATAAGCGGTGAGGGCCTGTCCGGCTATATCTTTTTCACGGGAATAAATCAGCTCTGCACTGTCGGCGGCTTGTAAAGCTTTTTCATAATGGCCGCTGTAATAATAGGTAAGTATTAAAGCGGCAAACGATCTGGCTGTTTTGGCGGGCTTTTGTAACTTTTTGCTGAGCTGCAAAGCTTTATCAAAATAAATGAAACTTTTTGCTGTATCATAAACTGCAAACTCTCTGATTAGTCCGATATAAGTATTCAGGAGAGCAGTATCTTTCAGCTGATTCATTGATTCTGCTTTCAGTAAAGAATCTACCAGACGAGATTGACCATAGCCACTATAATAAGAAACCGTGAGTAATATGATAAAAGAGAAACTTCGCATTAACCCTGATTTATAGCTACAATATACTTTTTTAGCCGGCATCACATCGCAATTAGCGGGTCATTATTTAATGAAAATCTTAAAAAACCTACAAAAGGGTAACAAAAGATGCTTAATACCAAAGTGTCTCACCTTTAATCAATCTTTTCGGATTTATGTAAATCCGGCTAGTCTATATTACAGCTGGTAACGTGATTTTACAGCTCATCCGGTGAATTCAACAGTTCGGTCGGTTTCGTTTTTCAGATGATATTTTCTGCTGCAATTTTGAGTCAGCAATACAAAACAAACTGAAAATGGAACAGATTATCAAAACATTTATATACATCCACGCAGCTTTAGGAACAATAGGACTGCTGGCCGGTCTGATGATTTTTGTTACAAAAAAGGGTACTTCTCTGCATAAAAAATTGGGAAATGTATTTTACTTCTCATTGCTTGTCGGTTCTGCCATCGCATTGGTCGTATGTAACCTACCAGGGCATAAAAACCCATTTTTGTTTCTGATAGGCCTTTTTACGGTTTATATGGTACTTACCGGCAAAAGGGCATTAACGTTTAAGCCAAAAATGAAAACGAAGACGAGCCGGGTAGATTATTTGATTACCTTTTCTATGTTAGCGATTGCATTATGTATGATAGTTTTCGGCATAAGGGGATATATCAATAAAATGGCTAATAACGGCGTATTATTTTTCTTTTTCGGAATACTTGCCTTAATGCTTAGTATACAGGATCTTAAAATGTACCGCACTTTTATGCATCGGAAAAACGTCTGGCTATTGTCGCATATCGGAAAAATGTCAGGAGCAATGATCGCATCGGTAACTGCTTTTATGGTGGGTGGCATGAAGTTAAGAGGTTTGGAATATTGGATATTTCCAACAATAATCGGAATAGTTTACATTTATTATCATATAAGAAAAATAAAGAACAAAGGGTTGATTAGTTTGCCTCAACAATAGGAAGAGAAAGGATTTAGTGTTTGAACAGTTTAACATCGAACGAATTATGAAGACATCACAATATGTAATGATTGCGGCAATATCACTTGTTATAAGCGTGTTTTTGATATTCGCCGTTTACTGGAATGGTCAGTTGACTTTTGAATCGTACACCGACTTTGGTACCTATATCCTTAAACAAATGGTTTTGACTGTTGCTGTTTTTTTGGTTATAGTGGGCTTTGTCAAAACTGATAAAACGCAATTCCGGAGAAACTTTTGGGTGATTTTGTTAGTAAACGTATGTATATATCTGGCAATGTTTTTCACCTCAACGTATGATAATATTGCGCAGATATTCAGTTTAAAATCATTGCGATTTTTTATCGGCTATTTTGTGTTCAGTATGTGTGCTTCTTATATAAGTGCTATATTTTTCAATAGTATTAAAAGGAATTTACAGGCAACAACACCAGATTATGTAACCATTTCTTTTTTATTTCTATCGATTTTAGGAGGTGTACAATTGCTTTATTTTGTTTTTGCCAATTTTGCCAAACCAATTTTTAACGTAGTAATATTTTATAACAATACTTCTAATTATGTATTGGTAGGAATTATAACAACCTTTTTTCTCTTACTGTTTTTTTATATTCAGCGTAATAAAATCAAGGCAGAAAAGAAAATAAATATTGAGTCAACCAAGGCTGAGAATGTAACTGCTCAATTTGAAAGTTTAAAAAGCCAGTTAGATCCGCATTTTCTTTTTAACAGTTTGAATGTGCTAACCGGCTTAATTGAAGAAAATCAGGAAAATGCCATCGACTTTACTACTTCCCTTTCTAAAATTTACAGATATGTGCTCGAGCAGAAAGATAAAGAAGTGGTACCTGTTCAGGAAGAATTAAATTTTGCAAAGTCGTTTGTGAATCTATTGAAGCTTAGATATGAAAACAGTATTTCTTTTGAGCTCAATGAAACGGATTTTCAGGAAAGCGAAAACATTGTTCCTTTATCGCTACAGATATTATTAGAAAATACGGTCAAGCATAACATCGTGTCGTCAGAAAATCCGTTAAAAATCAGGATATACAAAGAAGGAAATATGTTGATGGTAGAGAATAATTATCAACCTAAATCTACTATAGCAACATCAACGGGAATCGGTTTACAGAATATACAAAACAGATACGAACTGATTTCACGCCGGCGAGTAGAAGTAAATCAAACAACAGAAATTTTTCAAGTCAAAATACCATTATTAACACAAAAATTTAAAGCAATGACAGATTTTAATTCATCAGAAGACGAGGCATACAAAAAAGCATTAGCCCGCGCAAAAGAACTGAAAGGTTATTACAGTACGATTGGTACATTCATTATTCTTTGTATTTTCTTTTATCTTTTAGATTATGTAACAACGGGCGGCAATACCTGGTGGTACTGGCCGGCATTGGGTATGGGTATTGGTGCAGCCGTAGCCACTTTAAAGGTTTTCGGTATGGGTGGAGATTGGGAAGAGCGCAAAGCAAGAGAATTAATGGACAAAGACAGAAATCAAAATAAGTGGAACTAAGAAAAACAACGTATGCAAATAGTAATTATTGAAGATGAAAAACCGGCAGCCCGTCTTCTAAAACGAAGAGTTGAAAAACTGGGATATCCTGTGCAGCAACTGTTGCATTCGGTAACGGAAAGTATTGAATGGTTACAGAATAACGAACATCCTGATCTTGTTTTTATGGACATTCAGTTATCTGACGGGCTGTCTTTTGAAATTCTCAATTCAATAGAATTGAAATCTTCAATAATATTTACGACGGCGTATGACGAATATGTTTTAAAGGCATTTAAACACAATAGTGTAGATTATTTGTTGAAGCCCGTTGATGAAGAAGAATTGAAATTTGCGATTAAAAAATTTCTTGCCCTGCAACAACCGAAACAAACTTTCGATTTAACAGCTATTAAAGAATTACTTACTCCAAAGGCTGCAACAAAATACAGAGAAAGGTTTTCAGTAAAAGTAGGTACAAATATTAAACTGATAGAAACTTCGCAAATTGAATGTTTCTTTAGTGAGAACAAGGTGAGTTTTGTTCATACAAAAGAAAACAAAAACTTTATTGTGGATTTTACATTAGACGCTTTAGAGATACAGCTCGATCCGAAGAAGTTTTTCAGAATTAATCGCAGTCAGATTATCCAATTGGATGCAATTAAAGAAATAACGGTTTATTCAAATTCGCGCTTAAGAGTGATTTTACACTCCTATAACAGAGAGGAAATGATCGTTAGCCGTGAAAAGGTAAATGATTTTAAGGACTGGCTGGAAGCGGTTTGATAAATTGTATCGTCGTGTTTAAAGGCTGAATTGTATAAAGCCAGATTAAATGAATATAAATGCTTAAAGACTATGCGTATTGATCAAGTTGACTTTATTTTGTTCATATTCTTTATTAATTTTGTATTATCAATGATATAACAGGCAAACATTCAGATATTTAAGATTGGATTTCACAACTGTGAACACACTATTCCTGTTTATCTAACTTCTGGTCTATGTTAAATCATGAAAATAAGGCTTTTACCTGCGATCAAATAGATAAAATTGGTAATACTATTATCTATTTATCTAAACACATTCCCGAACTTAATAAAACCAAGATTTTAAAGTTTTTATTTATTCTTGAAGAATCGTCTATAAAAAAATATGGGAAACCTTTTTTTGGAATAGATTTCCAGTTATGGAAATATGGTCCGGTGGCAAAAGATATTTACATTGATTTAACGTCTTCTATACCAACCGACAGTCCTAATTTACTAAAAGACTACATCGATCGCCATCCTGACAACTCAGAACAATTTGTTGCTAAAAAACAGTTTATTGATGATGAGTTTAGTGATAATGATATTGCTTTGCTTGATCAGGTAATTGAATTTGCAAAAGACAAAAATGCTTCTTATTTGGTTCAACAGACGCATGGTAGCAATTCTTTGTGGAGGCAGTCGGCATTAAAATACGGCGTACTGGAACTTTTGGAAAATGAGTTAGTCAATAGTACAGATTATATAATAGACTTCAGTCTGCTTTTTCAGGAAGACTCAATCGACTTACAACATTATTTAGAATGTAAAGAAAATTTAAGCTTTTCATGTCATTTAAAATATTAAGTCTTGTTTATTCCTGGTCAAATAGTTTACTTTAAAGAATTCTTCTTTAAAAATGGAAATACATCGAAGCCAAAATATTTTATTGTATTAGCAGTTGGCCAAAAGTTAATAGTAGCTTCTTTGCCCACTAGAAGCAATTTGTCTCCTTTGCTGGTAGACAAGTTTCATGGTTGCATAAACCTGGATGAACGATGTTTTAACTGCTATGCTGTTGAAGCAAAAAAATTATAGGTAAATCAGGCTTTTCTTTTGAACTCCCTACGTTCATTTATGGTGATCAGGTAGAAAACTATGAATTGGAATTAATGGAAGATGTTTACAAGATTAGAGGGGTAGATTATGAAGTTCTCGATATGCTTATAGATAGCGAGTTTATTGAGGTGATCAATTGTATTAAGAATAGTGTCTCTACCAAACGTAAAATTAAAAGATTATTACCTGATTAAATGAACTCTTTACCCGAGTAAATATCAATAAAAAAATAGACAATATTATCACTATTGTCTTTTCTGCTGACATAACCGCGCGAAGATATCGTATGATATTTTTTATGACTGATGTAGACTTTTTGCTTTGAATTGTATAGTAGATATCCACTGTTTTTCACCTGTTCTATGGCATAAATACCTTTTTCCTGATCCAGTACCAGAATGTTATTATGTACGGCGGGTATTATCCAGCTTTGATCGGATTGATCCCAAACGCCCATACAGGTGTTTTTACCGGCTTTTATATGAGCGATGAAGTGTTTACCGGAGCCGTTAATTTTGCTGAGTTTTTTAAGTTTCCAACCTTCGTTTAAAAACGTGTCAGGCAGCAAACTCATTTTATCGGGCCATAATATTTCCCCTAATTGACTGGTGATATAAAAATTTTCAACCGGTAACTCCGGTAACAGGTTTCCGTGCTGGTCAATCACTAACCAATCGTATCGATTCGTTTCATTGACGCGATAGCCAAGTAAAAAGTAAATACTCTGTGGTACCGAAACTATAATAGAAACTTTTTTAATCTGTTCTATAGTAATTTCATTCGCACCACTTATTTCAGCCGGCAGTGTTTTATCAAAATCAGGGTAAGAATATATTTTTCCTGATTTTTTACCTTTCAGAATTTTAGGAAATGTATTTCGTTTGACGTACTCGTTGAGCCCTTCCAGTAGAATTGTTTCGTGTTTTGTGTTGAAATACCAATTATCCACCGGAATAAAATCTTCTTTGATGATTCGTTTACCCGAAAGGGAAAAAAGCGAATACACGCCTTTGTATTTTTTTAAAAGTGTAGAATGGCCTGTAATGCGGATAATATTATTTTTTAGCTTTCTTATTTTCTGATCTTTTATCCGGTATAAGCAATCATTGAGTAGAAAATGCTGTTCATCAACTGTGATAGGACAAAGGGAAGGCTTAGGATAAGCGTTTGTCATCATTCTTTTAAACAGCAGTCTTTGTTTTGTTTCCAGTACACCAATTTCAATTTTTGATCTGATCACCGCTTTGTTTAACCCGCTGAAAAGGCTATATGACCAGTTCCAGAAACGTAAAGGATTGTTGTAATCAAGTGTTTTGCGAAAGAGTGTGATTCCGTTTACTACAGCCAGGTCAATTTCATACGCACCGAAAGGAATCAGAAGCGCTCCCTTTTTATCAATCACTGCCGATTGAAAAGAATCGTTCATCACCACGGCAAAGCCGGTTGCCGTAAACAAGCTGGCGCGCTTGTATTCACCAGCAATAACGGTGTTAAAGTCTGCATCAACATATTTATACTTATTATTCTCGTTCAGAAAAGGAAAAACGGTGTGCGCCGGCATGCTTTATCATCTTTTGGAGCTCATTCTGAAGTTAAGAATTATCGATTAGAAATCCATTAGATGCTACTTACAATTAAGTTAGAATTTTGTCAAAATCAGGAGATTACACTTTTGTGAATGGAAAAAATATCTCCTGGTGGTTCAGATTCAGCTTTTGGCAGAATCCCCTTACACGACGGGCTGGTAAAACTTGTTGAAATATACTATGATGGGGGGATACGGCCTTCTATATTTAAGTACATCTAAATGTTTTAAAACTTATCTCATGAAAAAGTATTTATTGACCTTGTTTTGTATAAGTATAGCTGTCCTGTTTTCGCAATGTAAGAAGGAAGGAGATGCTGGTAAAGATGGAAATGCCAATGTAATGATTTACACTTTTGGCCCTAAAACCTCTTCAGGAGGAACCATTAATTATAACCTGCCGGCCGAAGTAACGCAGGCGCGGCTTGATTCGAGTGTGTTGTTAGCTTACTACAACCCTTCAACAGAATTGCCGGAAGTCTGGTATAGTGTACCGGGTATGGGCTCAGGTGGACTTTATCATGTACGTTCATTTTGGTATAATACGGGTAATCCTTTCCTGGGAGTAAGAATAATGACACCTGCTGGTGCTGTTTATAATGCAGCAGTTACGTTTACCAAATTCCGGATTGTAATTATTCCGGCCAGTCAGATTACTGCATTAAGTATTCGTCCGGAGGAGCAATACCCCGATTATCAAACATTAATGGATAAGATAGGTCGTAACGATTAAACCTGACAGTGCCACACTTCTTTGTTTTGGTTTAACTCTATTTTACTGGCTTGAAATGAAAGACGCCCCGTTTACGGAGCGTCTTTTTGATTGATGTGTATAAACTTGTAGTTATGCAGATGGAATTAAGAATTTATAAATCTATTACTTGTTAAACACACTATACCTGGCCGAAACTTCGAAACTACGATGGTACTGTTTACCAATACCTGCATCTTTAAGTTTAGAAATAGTTACAAATCCGTTTTTCAGCCCCAATTGTACAGAAAGCTTTTCAGTTACTTTGTATCCGGCTAATATGCTCAAACCAGCATCAAACCTTTTATAATAATTACTTTCACTAAAATCCACTTTACTTTTCTTCTCGTCTGTTCGGGTTGTTATGCCGGCCAGATAGCCGAAGTATGGTCCGGCCCCTGCATAAAAGTTCATTAACTTACCAGAAAAGTTATAGATTCCGTGTATGGGTAATTCAATGAAGTGGTAGCGGTTACTCAAAGGCCCCAGGTCGGGTGCGTAACCTCCGGGGGTTTGTTCAAATACACTTTCAAACTTTGTACCTTTTTGGGTATATAGTAAACCCGACTGAAGTGTCCATGTTTCTGTGAGAGCTGTCTGTACGCTGGCTCCAAGTCGCAAACCCGTGAAAAAAACCTGATCATTGCGCGTTTTACCATAATATTTTGGAATATTTAGTCCTCCTTCTACACCTATGTTGAAAGTGCGCTGAGCCTGTATATTATTGCTGAACATCAGCATGGCTGCTATATTGACAAGAATTATTATTGATTTCATTTTGTAAATTTTTGTTGATGGATTTAATGGATAACAAGGATATCGTTTAGCTTGGTGGGCCAGTCATCTTTTAACCGGACAAGCTTATTATTTTTCCAGTATACCGGTTTAAAGTCGATATAACCGCATACATATACATCATTGTCTACTATATACATCCGTTGTGCCTGTGCATGATATGCCGGAGTTTGTGGTACTTCCAGTGCTATGAGTGTTCCGTTTTTCCAGTAACAGGGCTCTATAGCTCCCTTTTTACCAATGACGTATACGTCGTTTGCACTAACGGCAATACCTGTGGCTTGTATATTGGTACCGTTTGCAGTAGTAAGTTCACGTAATACACCGTTGGTCCAGAGTACTGGTACGCTGGTGGTGGTATTGGTGACCGCGTTAATTCGGTAACCGGTGCCTGCAACATATATATTTGCTCCTGATGTTGCTATACCGAATGCCGCTGCGTAATCAAAATCTTTTTTGTCTAACTCGGTAATCGTATTGTTTTTCCAGTATATCGGTTGCCAGAGTTGTTTGTAAACCGGTGTATATTGTACATTCATGATGTTTCCGGCGATATATACGTCTTGCCCCTGCACGGTCATAACGCCATCTGCCTGGCCATTTGGAGGAGTAGTCAGTTTATGCTGTACACCGTCTTTCCAGTAACATACTTTGAAGTTTAGCACACCGGTGGCGGTTTCGGACTCTTCACCGGATACGTAGACGCTTTTTCCGCTGACAACAATATCGTGTACTTTGGCAGCTCTTTTTCCATCTGTAAGGCGCTGGGCCACACCGTTTTTCCACACTGTAGCCACATTACGTTTACGGGCAAATTCATTTTCTTCACCTACTGCCTCGTGGCCGGCAACATAAATATCTTTATCAAGATGAGTAATAGCTTTAGCATAGGCTTCTATACCTGACGGAGTGAGTTCGTTTGTTTCTTCGTTGGCAATCGAAACCGCGTGTACTTCCCATGGGTTTGCTCCCCAATATTTTTCACCTGCGATGTAAATACCCTGTTCGGGCGTTAAAGGAGCCGGAGCAGGCGGTTCTGATTTGTCTTTTTTACATCCGGCGGATAAGAGAAGGAGTGAACAGTAAAGAACGGACGTCTTTAAAAAATCAATATATTTTTTCATAATCAAACGATGTTTACTTACAAACTCATCGGAATGATCATAAAAGGTCATCAAAAAAGATATTTTTTGATGACACGATAAAGAGTCTTTTAATTAAAAAGCGGTAAAACCTTGCCGGATAAAGAAATACAGACAGGCATCATGTTTAAAAATTTACGCTGATTAGCATTGCGTATAACAAGTGCTGCAAGAGTTGGAATTAATAGACGTACAAAGAGAAAATAGGCTCGCTATATTTATTATACCGGCTATATAAAAAATATTTTAGGCAGGAGTATGTGTTGCAGATAACAAAAAAGCGACAACATTACTGTTATCGCTTTTCGTGGTGTGGGGCGGGATCGAACCGCCGACACAAGGATTTTCAGTCCTTTGCTCTACCGACTGAGCTACCGCACCAACTCTTGAAAAAAAACATTGTGTGTTATTGTTTCAAGCGGGATGCAAAAATAAGACACAGTATTCATTTTCAGAAAGATTTGACCAATTATTTTTAAATTTTTTTTTCAAATCTGCTGAAACTCAATACCGTAGCCACTTTTTTACATTCCATATTGAGCTAAGAATTTAATTCTCATGATCTTTAACTGCTCCCAGGTATAGTTTCCGTCTTCCAATTCCTTTTGAGCCGTCTTTAAACAAGAGGTTTCACAACCTTTAAAGTAATCTAAAATCTCATCCTGCTCGTGGTCGTCTAACATTTCATCGATTGCATAATCGAGGTTTAGTTTGGTTCCACTGGCTGCAATGGTTTCCATTTCTTCCAGCATTTCATCCATTCTCCAACCTTTGTTTTTGGCAATTGTTTCTAATGGAATTTTTTTATCGGTTTGTTGGATAATATATACTTTATTACCGCTTTTATTCACTACCGATTTCATTACGAAATCATCAGGGCGCACGATGTTGTTATCCTCAATATATTGATTAATAATATCTAAGAATGGTTTCCCGTATCGAATCGCCTTGCCTTTACTCACCCCCTGACATTTTTCCAGTTCCTGGGTATTGGTTGGATACAAGGTTGCCATATCCTGCAGCGATGTTTCCAGGAAAATCACAAATGGCGGTAAAGATTTCTTTTTCGCCTCTTTCTGACGCAATTCTTTCAACATTTCGAATAAACGTTCATCAGTACTTCCTGCGGTGGCTACATCTTCAAATCCTTCTTCATCGTCGGCATGAGCATCTTCAAAAAGATTATTCAATACGATTTTAAACGATTTCGGTTTCTTTAAGAAAGCCTGTCCTTTTTCGGTTAGCTTTAAAACACCATAATCTTCGATTTCTTTATTTAAAAGACCGGATAACAAAAGTTGTCTGATCAGTGAATTCCAGAAATGTTCCGGTTGGTCTTTTCCGGTACCGAAACAAGGTAGCTTTTCATGACGGTACATGGTAATGGTAGGCGTTAATTTACCTACTACCACGTTTATAATATATTCTGTAGCAAATTGCTCGTCTAAAGCAACAATTGCTTTTAAAACATTTACGGTTTCTTCTTTTGCTTCAACCTGCTCTTTAGGATGTAAACAGTTATCACACTGTCCACAATTTTCCTGTTCGTAGTTTTCTCCGAAATAACTCATTAAAACCTTTCTTCTACATACACCAGACTCCGCGTAGGCTACGGTTTCGTTGATCAGCTGTGTTCCAACTTCTCTTTCACTTAAAGGTTTATCACGCATAAGATGTTCCAGTTTTGCAACATCTTTATGAGAGTAGTATAGAATACATTTACCTTCTAAACCGTCTCTTCCGGCTCTTCCTGTTTCCTGATAATAGTTTTCAATACTTTTCGGAATGTTATAGTGTATTACAAAGCGGATATCCGGCTTGTCAATACCCATCCCGAATGCGATCGTGGCCACAATTACCTGTACGTTTTCGTTCAGAAACTGGTCCTGACGTTCTGCACGCAGTTTAGCATCCAGGCCGGCATGATAAGCCACCGATTTAACGCCATTGGCTACCAGCATATCTGATAATTCCTCAGTAGTTTTTCTGTTGAGGGTGTAAATAATGCCGCTTTTTCCTTTGTTCTGAACGATAAAACGAACGATACTTTTCAATGTCTGGTCTTTTTTAACCTTTGATTGAATTTCGTAATAAAGATTTGGTCTGTTGAACGAAGAAATAAATATTTCAGGGGTTCTTAAACCCAGATTTTTAATAATATCACTCTGTACTTTCGGTGTAGCAGTTGCAGTTAATGCAATAACCGGAATTTCGTCATTGATTTGTTCCATCATTTCGCGTAGTCGTCTGTATTCCGGGCGGAAATCGTGTCCCCATTCCGAAATACAGTGTGCTTCATCCACGGCGAAAAATGAAAGTGGTAAACTTGCGAAGAAATCAAGGTTTTCCTGCTTGGTAAGGGTCTCCGGAGCCACGTACAACATTTTGGTTTTACCAGATGTCAGGTCAGCGTGCACCTCTTTGATTTCTTTTTTAGTAAGGGTGGAGTTGAGGAAGTGAGCAATATCATCTTTGCTGCTATAGCTTCTCACAAGGTCTACCTGATTTTTCATCAGTGCGATAAGAGGGCTCACAATAATTGCCACGCCTTCACTCATGATGGCAGGAAGTTGATAACATAAGCTTTTACCGCCACCTGTCGGCATAATCACAAAAGTGTCATTTCCGTTTAACAGGTTGGTAATAATTGCCTCCTGATTTCCTTTGAATTTATTAAAACCAAAGTGCTCCTGAAGAGCGGCGGTTAAATCGTCTTTAGTAAAAGTTAGTTTATTCGCGCTACTTTTTGGGGTAGACTTCTTTTGAGAAGATTTTGCGGTAGTTTTTTTTGATGTGGTTGCCATGCTCGTAATATTTTCATCACTTTTTCAAGTGATGATGGACTTGGTCGAAAACGTACAACAGTTATTTTTAGTATTTATAATAACCGTTTAAAAAGGCAATCGTTTACAGTTTCTAAAATATTCTTTTTTAGCCCGTTTAGTTTTCGCCATATTCTAACTGAATTTCAAATAATACTGGTATCTCGTCAGGAAACGGGTATTACTTTGGGATAAGGAGGTCTGAAAGGGCTGCAAATCTAGTTCATTTATAGCTCTAAACCAATGGCTATATAAACTCTTAACAAATCAAAGTCGAAAGTCTTAATTCGGCGTTATCTCAACAAATAAAAACTGCTAATATTTTCATAAGATACGGAAATTTTTCGAGATATGACAGTTGCAAGCCAGCCCGGGCATTGTAGAATTAAGTTTTTATAAGTAGGTTTGCGAAAACCTTGCACATTGGAGTCGATTGATATTAAATCTATTGCGTTAAGAACGGTACAGCTTGAAGCTCAAGCAATTGCTCAGTTGTCAGATAAGGTCAACGATGATTTTGTCAAGATCGTTCAACTCATAGCTGACACAAATGGTCGTTTGATTGTGAGCGGCATCGGTAAGTCTGCGATTATCGGACAAAAAATCGTTGCTACCTTAAACTCAACGGGCACACCATCGATTTTTTTACATGCAGCCGATGCTATCCACGGCGACCTTGGAATGGTACAGAAAGACGATGTTGTATTAATTATCAGCAAAAGCGGTGAAAGCCCGGAAATAAAAGCATTGGTTCCCCTCATAAAAGGTTTTGGAAACCCCATTATTGCGATGGTGGGTAAACTTACTTCATCACTGGCAAAATCTGCTAACTGGATTATTGATACTACTGTGTCAAAAGAAGCCTGTCCGAACAACCTTGCCCCCACTTCCAGCACAACAGCACAATTAGTAATGGGTGATGCGCTGGCAGTAGCATTAATGGAATTAAAAGGATTCAAAACGGAAGATTTTGCGCGTTATCATCCGGGAGGAATGCTAGGCAAACAACTTTACCTTAAAGTAAGCGACTTATTTGTGCAGAATGAAAAGCCGTTTGTGCATGCAGATGCAGGATTGCGTGAAGTAATTGTAGAAATATCTAAAAAAAGATTGGGCGTTACAGCAGTTTTGGGTGAACAAAACCGTTTATTAGGCATTATAACAGATGGTGACTTGAGAAGAATGCTCGAAAAGAGTACAGATCTTTCAAATATCACCGCTAAAGATATCATGTCTACTCATCCTAAAACCATACAGGCCGATATTCTGGCTGTACAGGCATTAGAAGTTTTAAGAAAACATGATATTACACAACTGTTGGTATTAGACGGTCAGCAATATGCGGGAGTACTGCATATACATGATCTGGTAAAAGAGGGTTTAATATAATTTCGTATATTACATGCTCTCTTTTTGAGTGCCTGAAAACTACACTGACTGCTTTGAATTTTTTGAACTTAGATTAATTAAAATGCTGAATAATAATCATTACGTTGCCATTATGGCCGGAGGAATTGGAAGTAGATTTTGGCCGAAAAGCAGAACCAACTTTCCGAAACAATTCTTAGATATTTTAAGTCACGGTAAAACGTTGATTCAATCAACATATGAGCGGTTTTCAACTTTTATCCCTAAGGAAAATATATTTATTGTTACTTCTGCGGAGTATATCAATATTGTGAAAGAACAATTACCTGAAGTAGCACTGGAAAATATTCTGGGAGAACCTTCACGAAAAAATACCGCCCCTTGTATTGCTTATGTTTCTTTTAAAATACATCAGCTAAATCCAAATGCATCTTTAATTGTTGCGCCTTCTGATCACCTTATTCTCGATAACACAGCTTTTACAAAAGTTTGTTTAGAAGCCCTGGGTTTTGTGAATATGCACAATGCGTTCATCACTTTAGGCATTAAACCGACTTATCCAAATACAGGATATGGTTACATTCAGTATGAACAACACGATGTTTCAGACAATGTGTTTAAAGTAAAAACCTTTACTGAAAAACCGAATCTTGAGTTGGCAAAAGCTTTTCTTGCCAGCGGTGAGTTTTTGTGGAATGCCGGTATTTTTGTATGGAAAGTAAATAACATACTTTCTGCTTATGAAAAACATCTCCCCGAGATTTATGAAGTATTTCACGCAGAAGAAAAATCATTCAATACACCAGAAGAAGACTCGGCTCTTCAAAGAGCATATCCGCTTTGCACAAATATCTCTATAGATTTCGGTATTATGGAGAAGGCAGATAATGTATATGTAATTCCTTCTTCTTTCGGCTGGAGTGACCTCGGAACCTGGAACAGCGCTTATGAAAATCTGGAAAAAGATTTATTCGAGAACGCTGTGAACGGAGATAACGTAATGGTTTTTGATGCTCATAAGAATATGATACACGCACCGCACCATAAACTGGTTTTGGTACAGGGTATTGAAGATTATATAGTGGTGGATACTGAAGATGTTTTGATGATCTGTCAAAAAAACAAGGAACAGGAAATCAAAGAATATGTTGCGGAAGTGAAACGAAATAAGGGAGAAAAATTCTTGTAAATTACTACACCGTTAAATAGTTAAAAGCTGTTCTGCAATAATTGAGGGCAGCTTTTTTGTTGTATATAAGTATAATCGGTTTTTTAAACCTGCGGTTGAATATTCTTTTTGTGGTCCTCATCTTTTCAATCTGATTAATTCGTATATTAATAGATATTTATATACAATGATTACTTACAATAACATATTGTTTTTAGATATAGAAACGGTTCCTCAATATCAACATTTTGAAGAACTGCCTCCTTCGTGGCAATCGTTATGGGAGCATAAGTCAACCTATCTGTTAAAAAATGCATTGGATGAAAATGTTGCTTCTATTTACCAGCGAGCGGGTATTTATGCTGAATTTGGTAAAATCATTTGCATCAGTTGCGGCATTATTCAGGGAAATCAGCAAAGCAAAAAGTTGTTGATCAAGTCGTATTCGGGCGATAACGAAAAAGAGCTCATACAGGGTTTTGTAGAGATGCTCAATAAATGGTCAAACGGAGAACAGCGGCTTTTATGTGCACATAACGGAAAAGAGTTTGATTTTCCTTATTTATGCAGAAGAATGATGATTCATCAGATCCCCTTACCCGGCTTATTACAAATTGCCGGAAAAAAACCCTGGGAAGTAAAATTGCTCGACACTATGGACATGTGGAAGTTTGGCGATTATAAACATTTTACCTCACTAGACTTGCTGGCTCATCTTTTCAATATCAAAAGTTCAAAAGATGATATTGACGGAAGCATGGTTGCTAAAATTTATTATGAGGACAGGGATATCGGGCGAATCGTTACTTACTGTCAAAAAGATGTAGTAACGCTTACGCAGGTATATTTGCGGATGACAGGAGAAGAAACAATTTCGGCTGAAAATATAGAAATTAAATAAGTGCTATGTATATTGATGAAATTGAAGAGCTGTTTATTTCCAGAATGGGGGTAACTGCCTCGTTTCCTTTTGGAGAGCAAACACTCGTGTACAAGGTCGGTGAGAAGGTATTTATGTTGTGCGGGTTAGATGAACATCCGTTGCGCATGAATCTGAAAGCAATTCCGGAAAAAGTGCTTGAATATCAGGAACAATACAGCGCATGTATTCCTGCGTATCATATGAACAAAAAGCACTGGTTTACGGTAATTCTGGATGGATCGGTATCCAGAAAACAACTAATACAAATGATGGAAGATTCATATTTGTTAGTTGGAAATGCATTACCTAAAAAAGTAAAAGAAACGATTCACTGGGAAAATAAATAGATCAGAATGGAATGGCCAAGTAAACTACCCTTATCAGGAAATACCATTTTTACTGTTATGAGCAAAATGGCTCAGGAGTATCAGGCGGTCAATTTAGGACAAGGTTTTCCTGATTATCCGATGAATAGCTTATTGGTGGAGCGCGTAAGCCAGGCAATGAAAGCAGGGTTTAATCAATATTCTCCAATGGCAGGATCAGTGAAACTCAGAGAAGTTTTGTCAAAAAAAATAGCATCTCTTTATAAAACCATTGTAAACCCTGTTGATCAGATTACAATTGTTCCGGGAGCAACTTACGGCATATATACAGCCCTGACAACCATTCTGAAACCGGGCGATGAAGTAATTGTTTTCGACCCAACTTATGACTCTTATATCCCTAACATTCTTGCCAATGGTGCGGTTGCGGTACCAATTCCCATGAATTATCCCGATTACACGATCAATTGGGCTTTAGTGGAAGCAAGTGTAAATATTAATACCAAAGCGATTATTATTAACAACCCGCATAACCCGACAGGCGCGGTATTGTCAAAAGAAGATATCGCAGCGTTGCGTGCAATCGTACACCGGCATCAATTGATTATTATTGCGGACGAAGTATATGAGCATATTGTATTTGATAAAAAAGAGCATGAAAGTATTTTAAAATATCCCGATTTGCTGGAGCGTAGTTATGTGATCTTTTCATTCGGAAAAGTTTTTGATTGTACCGGGTGGAAATTAGGCTATGTAGTATCGTCACCTGACGCAATGTTGCCTTTCAGACAATTACACCAGTTTCTTGCATTTGCGTGTAATACGCCTATGCAGGAAGCACTAGCTGCTCATCTGGAAACTCCTGACCATTACCTGGGTTTATCTGATTTTATGCAGCAAAAGAAAGATTATTTTCAAAACCTGATGGCGCAAACTTCTTTTAAACCTTTATATACCGGCGGTAGCTTTTTTCAATGCTATTCGTACGCACATCTTTCGGATGAAAAAGATACTGAATTTGTACAGCGACTGGTAAAAGAATACGGCGTGGCCACGATTCCGTTAAGTCCGTTTTACTCAAATCAGGAAGATAGAAAAGTAATTCGTTTTTGTTTCGCAAAAGAAAACTCGACCCTTGAAAAAGCGGTGGAACGATTGAAAGGGGTATAATGGAAAATTGAGAATGCAGAATTGAAAGTATAGGAAGTTGTTATAGGCAAATAGCTGATTTCTCCCTTGTTTGACAGGTAAAACTTCCCGCTGATTTGCGCGGATAATTTAGAGTATCAATTAAAATGATGCTTTCTGCATAATCTGCGGGATAACGCAATGTCTCCTATGTTTGAAATTGTCATTTAAAACATGAAGGAAATGAAGCCTGTGACGGTTATAAGAGAATGAAGAAAAAAGGAATTGCTTCGGCAGAAGCATCCTTCATTTACTTCATGTTTGCAATTGGGGTTTAAAGTGGGAGAGATTATAAGTAAGGTAGGTTTCAATCAACTTTATTTCTTCTATGTTTGAAATTGCCTTCTTTTCGTGTTTCGATTTTCTGAAAGTATTACTCTGCAATTTCCATTTTCAATTCCCCACTTATTATCTGCGTGTATGTTTGCTTTCGAGATACTTCTGATGAATGATTTCGCTCATTGGTTTCTCATATACTTTACTTTCTACCCAAGAAATCACATCCAGATAAGCAAAAGCACGGGTTTCAAAACGATTTTTTTCGAGGTGCTTGATTTTGTCAAGGAACGTTTCCAGTTCCGGTTTCATTTTTCTGGGACTTACTCCGAATGAATGTCTCAGGAACTTGAACATTTCTTCTTCAACAACTGTAAGGTTCTGCATTTTTGCCATGAAGCGGTATACAGATTTAATCAGATACTCGATAATATCATAATTCCCTAATTCAAAATGTGCCAGCAAATGCATCAATCGTGCATAACATTGAAGGTCTGTACGAAGATTCGCATGATGGCCATTCATGATTTTTTGTAAATAATCAATCGACTTTTCAAAACTTCCACTACCAAAATACAAAGTGGCAATTTTATAATTGAATACGAGAATACGATGATTGTCTACGTAAAGCGCGTATTCCTGAAGTTTTGATTCTACTTCCGGAATTAATGCCAACCCCTCTTTGAATGTTCCCTTCATCAGGTGCCCGTTCATTTTAGCACCGTTTATATAAATAGAAGTATGCGTTCTGAAATTATCATGCTGATTAGCAGTATCAGTTTTTGAATAGTTGATAAACTCCTCAAGAACATCATCAAATTTCGAAAAATTTCTTAGGTCAAAGTGTGCATTTAAAAGATTGTGCATCCCTTTGATATAATGCCCTGTTTCAACGGAAATCATTCGTGGGTCTGCATTGAACAGATCGATCCATTTTTGTGCATACCTGTAATACATCAAAAAGTCCTGCCGGATAAAGGCATACCAGCAGTAAGACTGGCAGAGATAAAGATTTTCGTAAAAACCCTGAATTTCGTGTGCGTTGGAAGGTAGTTTGGCTTTAAAGAACTCTTTAATTACTTTTTCTTCCTGTTCATTACGGGCGTGTCCGTCTCTGATATAACGTCGATACAACTGCAGTGCTAAATTAGAGAGTCTGGTAACGCGATCAATGTGTCCGGCAATAAATAAAGACTCTTCAGCCATTTCATCTACACTTTCATGCGAGCTTCTGGTAATGTGAAGTGTTTCAATTTTTTTCTCCAGTGAAAGAACCAACGCCAAAAAATTAAACTTTTGATTTGCGCGAGCAATTTCTTTAACGCGCTCTATGATTTTCAAACTTTGGATCTTTAGCCCTTTCGTATATAACAAACGGGCATAGTCTAACTGCTCAGTTAATTGAAGATCAATATTATCTGAGGCTTTAATGAGTCTTAAACTGGCCAGTAACTGTTTGTATAAATGCGATTTTAGATTAGCCAATTGTGGCTTTTGAATGCCTGGAAGTTTTTTAAGCAATAATTTTTCGTCGTATTCAGGCAATTTGTCAAGAGCGTCGAATAACTGTATGATTTTCAAGTCTTCTTTAGCAGAACTACGCTTGATATAAAGCTTAAAATGCCTTTTTTCAGACTTTTCTAAAGAATGAACTAATTGAAATAAAGTATCAGTTAAACGGTTGGACATCATAAACAAATTTTCCTGAAACCCACACCCAGTAAGGGTTTTAACAAAACTCTTAGTATTTTGAGATAATCAAAGAGCGTATAATATGATTTTATTTACGCAATAAGACGTCCTAAATTTGTATTCAGAAGGACGAACGGAAATGGCAAGTGTGACAAGCAATCGTGAAAATGGCAAACGTTAGAGGTCCTTTCAGGTGACAAGCTCGTTAGAGGCGTAAACCAACCAAAGTTGATTTTGAACTTTTTTCATATGGCAAGCAATCGTTAGAGGTCGGCTGTTTCTACAGTGGACCTTTTTTTTATTCAGGCCCTAATAGACTGCGAATATATAGCGTTTCTCAAAAACTCAAAACTTTATTTCCATTTTCTTTTCACTTCCGCCCAAAAAAAATCTCAAAGAACTAATAGTTTGTCAGGGAATAAGATATTAAAAATATATATTATATTATTTCTGTACTGTTTCTGATTGTTAAACACTTCTTTTACATGAAAAATTGTGTTTAACAAGTAAAAAATATTTACAAAATTACAAAAAAGAGAACGCCTTTCTTATATATTAAATATTTATATATAAGAAAGGCGTTTGTCATATTTTAAGTTTTAACTAAAAAGATTATAAACCAGTAAGCTGAACAGATAAGCTAAAGCTGTCATATATACCAACTGAATCATTGGCCACTTCCAGCTTTTTGTTTCACGTTTTACGATGGCCAGCGTGCTCATACACTGCATGGCAAATACATAAAACACCATTAACGATAAACCCGTAGCCAAAGTGTATACTTTGGTGCCGTCGCTATGAACTGCCGCGTGCATTTTTTCAGTCAGGGTAGTTTCATCTGCATCATCACCGCCTTCTACACTATATAATGTTGCCATTGTTCCTACAAAAACTTCTCTTGCTGCAAATGATGTGATCAATGCAATACCAATTTTCCAGTCATACCCCAGGGGTCTGATAAATGGTTCAATTGACTGACCAACAATACCGGCATAGGAGTTTTGTAAAAGAGCTGTATGCATTTCTCTGTCAAGTTCATCTGCATTTTCGGGTTGAGCTTCTATTTTGGCAGCATATTCCTCTTCTACTTTTTCCATTCTATCTCCGGGGCCGTATGAACTAAGTGCCCACAATATCAAACTGATCACTAAAATCACTCTACCAGCTTCTACTACGAAAATTTTTGCTTTTTCATACATGGTTACCAAAACGTTTTTCCATCTTGGTGCCCTGTAAACAGGAAGCTCAAGAATAAAGTACGACTTCTCTTGAATTTTGATAAAGAACTTAGCTATATAGCTGATCACCAGCGCGCTAACTAATCCTAACAAATAAAGTCCTGTCATCACGAGCCCTTTCAGGCTGATAAATCCCCATATATAGGTATTCGGAATTACAAGAGCGATTAATATAGCGTATACAGGTAAGCGCGCACTACAACTCATTAATGGGGTTACCAGAATGGTTAAGAGCCGTTCTTTCTTACTTTCAATATTTCTGGCACTCATGATCGCCGGAACGGCACAGGCAAATCCGCTGATCATAGGCATTACACTTTTCCCGTTCAGACCGACCTTTCGCATCAGTTTATCCGTCAGGAATGAAATTCTTGCCATGTAACCGGTATCCTCCAGAATTGTAATTAATCCGAAAAGAATTACGATTTGAGGCACAAAAATTACGATACCACCTAAACCTGCAATTAAACCGTTTACGATCAGGTCGCTCCACCAGGCTTCAGGAAGCGCTCTGCTTACAGTGTCACTGATACTTCCAAATGCCCAATCGATAAAGTTCATTGGGTATTCAGCCAGCCAGAATACAGCCTGGAACATTAAGAACAATACTCCTAATAATATGGCATATCCCCAAAAACGGTGTAATAACAAATTATCAATTCTGTCGGTTTTCAGCTTTCTTTCTAATGGTGAAGGTGCTGTCACCGTTTGTTTAAGAACAGACTCAATCTTTTGATATCGTTGTAAAATTTCTTCTGCCTGCGTTTTGGTGTGATTGAATTTGTGCTTTTCTTCTATTGATTCAATCAGCTGTTGTTTATCAGCCGGAATTGTATTCAACGATTCGTGATTAATCAGAAAGTGAATCGCTTTGTAATCACTCACTTCAGGATATAATTTTTTTACATCCGTAATGGCAGCGTTTGCTAATTCTGCATTCGGAATAAAATCACGCGCCGGAGCTTTATATAATTGGTTGGCTGTTTGTGAAATTGTTTTTTTCAGCGCGCTGATACCTTTGTTTTTACGCGGATTAATCGGAATAATTGGTACGCCCAATTCACGCTCCAGGTCCTGCACATTGATATGGATACCCTTACTTTTGGCAATATCCATCATGGTTAACCCGATTACTACCGGAATTTTCAGATCAATAATCTGTGACGCAAACAACAGGTTACGTTTCAGGTTACTGGCATCGGCCACTAAAACGACCATTTCAGGTTGCACCTGAGGGTCTTGTTGCATTAATACAGAGTAAGCAACCCATTCATCTTCGCGGCGGGGATATAAACTATAAGTACCAGGCAGGTCTACCAGGTTAACGGTTGCGCCGTCATCCAGTTGAAAAATACCTGATTTTTTATCCACTGTAACGCCAGGAAAGTTGCCGACTTTCTGGTTTAGCCCCGTTAAAACGTTGAAAAGAGAAGTCTTACCGCAGTTCGGGTTTCCTACCAGGGCAATATTAATGTGTTTACTCATGCGTATAAATCTAATCTTAGCCTTTTGGGCATAAAAACGGCGAAGATACCACATGCCCGCCATTTAACTTTTACGAATTGTGAAAATCAATCCTTAAAATAACATTAATTTAAAAAAGAATAAAAATCACGAAAAACGCGCTAAAAATCTCAAAGCCTTCATTTTTCGTGAGATAGTAATGTATCTTTGTTCTCCAAATTTTTATAGAGCTAAAACGCTAACAAATGTTCAACACAAGGGTAAAAATCAAATCATTATTGGCAGATTATACCATCGGGCAGGAAGTTACCCTGATGGGATGGGTACGTACATTCAGAAACAATCAGTTTATTGCTTTGAACGATGGCTCTACTAATAATAATATGCAGGTAGTGGTGGAGTTGGGTTTGTTAGACGATGCTACACTTAAAAGAATTACTACCGGTGCAGCAATTAAAGTAACCGGAACTGTGGTTGAATCTTTAGGAAAAGGTCAGAAAATTGAAGTAAAAGCAAATACGTTGGTTATTTTAGGCGATTCTGATGCTGAAAAATATCCATTACAGCCTAAGAAACACAGTCTGGAGTTTTTGAGAGAAATCGCTCACCTGAGATTTCGCACGAATACTTTCGGAGCGGTTTTCAGAGTGCGACACTCGCTGGCCTTTGCTATTCATAAATTCTTTAATGATAAAGGATTTTTATATATGCATACACCGATTATCACCGCCAGCGACGCTGAGGGTGCCGGTGAAATGTTTCGTGTAACTACTCTGGATCTTGAAAAGTTACCTAAAGACGAAAAAGGTCAAATCGACTTTAAAGAAGATTTCTTCGGCCGTTCATCGAACTTAACTGTAAGTGGTCAGCTTGAAGGTGAACTGGCAGCTACCGCTTTCGGCGATATTTATACTTTCGGCCCAACCTTCAGAGCCGAGAATTCTAATACGACACGCCACCTGGCAGAATTCTGGATGGTTGAACCGGAAATGGCATTCCACGACCTAGAAGATAATATGAACCTTGCCGAAGAGTTTATCAAATATATCATCCGATATGCACTGGAACATAACAGAGAAGATCTTGAGTTTTTAGATGCCAGACTGAAAGAAGAAGAAAAGTCACTGCCGCAGGATAAACGCAGTGAAATGGGCTTATTGGAGAAGTTAGATTTTGTAGTCAACAATAACTTTGAACGCGTAACTTATACCGAAGCGATTGATATATTGCTACAATCGCCCGCCTATAAAAAGAAAAAATTCCAGTATGATGTGAAATGGGGTATCGATATGCAAAGTGAACATGAAAGATACCTTGTTGAAAAGCATTTTAAAAAACCGGTAATTGTTACTAATTATCCAAAAGATATCAAAGCGTTTTACATGCGTATGAACGACGATGGTAAAACTGTTGCTGCAATGGATATTCTGGCACCGGGTATCGGCGAAATTGTTGGCGGCTCACAAAGAGAAGAAAGACTTGATGTGTTGCAGAGCCGTATGGCAGAAATGCATGTTCCTTCTGAAGACCTTTGGTGGTACCTTGATACCAGAAGATTCGGGTCTATTCCACATGCCGGTTTCGGTCTAGGTTTTGAAAGAATGGTTCTTTTTGTAACAGGAATGACCAATATCAGAGATGTAATAGCGTTTCCAAGAACACCGAAAAGTGCAGAATTCTAAAATATAAGAATATCAGAAGGTATTCCATAAAAAACGCTCCGCCCGGAGCGTTTTTTATGGAATATTGTTTTGTAGCAATCGCTATGCTTTCAATTTGTCAGTATAAAAAGAACTTTTTTGAAAAATATTGTGGTATCGCTCAATTCTTACTTCAATAATAAAGCTACATCCCATAAATCAAAATCACTACTATAATATTGAAGTGAATTTCCACAGTGAACAATTACGGTTTCTTTATCAGGGATCATGTAAATGTTTTGTCCAAGATTTCCATTTGCATAGAAATGGAAGGTTGAATCTTTATTTACATGCCCCCACCATTGATAATTATAATAAATTCTCTTATCGCTTCTTCCAAACCATCTGGGGTATATTTCTCTGGGAATTGATTTGTTTTCGCGGGTAGACTCCCATACCCAATCTTTTGATACAATTTGATTGCCGTACCAGTTTCCGTCGTTCAGCATCAGCTGGCCGAAACGTGCATAATCAATCGCCCGGGCAATCAAACGACTGGGCATATATTCAAAATTAGATTTTTTGCTATCGATAGAGAACAGCGCATCGTACTCCATTATTTTTGACCATAATTTTTGCTCGAGATAGCCCGATACGCTTTGATTGACAGCTCGTTCAAGAATCAATCCTAAATAGCTGGTGTTGTAATTAGAATATTGAAAATCTTTTCCAGGCTCGGATGAAATTTCTACATTTTCCAATAGAAGTTTTCGAACATTGGGATGGTAGTAGCCTACTGCCTCATCATGCCAGGGAGAATGAATACGGGTAAAAGGTATAAGGCTTGTATTGTATTTAAGCCCTGAACGCATTTCAAGTAAATGTTTGATGGATATTTTTTGAAATCGGCGGTCCCGCTCCTGAAGTTCAGGAATATAATTTGTTATTGGGTCATCTACACTTTTGATGAGGCCATCATCAATCGCCGTTCCGATCAAAAACGATATAAATGACTTTGCCATAGATTGAGAATGGAAATAGGAATCTCTGCTAAAACCATTAAAGTACTTTTCATAAATAATTGTATCCTTTTGAATAACAATCAGTGCAGTTGTTTGAGATTCAATAGCCCATTCTTCAAAGCTGTTAAATCCGGTTTTAGTTACCAGTTTATCAAATAAAGACTCCACATATTTCTCTCTAGGTTGAGAAATAAACTTATTGCTACTTTTGGCCGCCCGAATCTGGTGATTTTCAAAATTCTTATAATCATACACATCTGCTACATTCATTGTTATCAATCGATAAACGTAGGTTGGAGAATATTTGATTGATAAAACATTTAAGAGAATACATAAAGCAATAAAAGGTGTGAATGCTATAGTTCTGAAAATACGTTTCTTCTTCGTCATTTACGATTAATGTTGGCTGTGATGCTCAATATACGTAATGAATCTTCTGTATGCAAGCTATATCAAGTTCTTTCCATGAATATTTATAAATGATTGTTTTATGCGTCTTGTAAGTTCAGGAATGTAAAACACGTTTTTTCTACATATAATGTTGGCCATATCCACAAGGGTAAACGAAGGTTGTTGCTTCAAATTATTCAGGCGATGTAACATTTGTGACTTCAGTACGTAATAGCCATGAGAATGATTCATCCATAAAGATATCGTCATGAAGAAAAAATTTGGGGGAATAACATCTGTGCTGCTGATCATCGTCAGTATTCATGTAAATGCTCAGACTAAAAGCGTAAAAGATCTGGCCACCGGCTTTTTAGATACTATTCAAATGTATTCAATTGTTAGTCATGAGCTTAACTGGGAAAGTGTTCGTCCGGCATTTTTTGAGAAGATAAAAGATGTACAGTCGCTCAATGACCTTTACCCGCACTTCAAAAACTTTGTAAAAACATTAAAAGACAGGCATTCCGATATTCTTTTCAAAGAAATAGACGACGAGGTAGAAGATGACTCCGATATGGAAGAATATTATGCTAGGCTTACAGACAAAGAAGCCGGCCTTCCGCCCAAAGAGTATGCTCATTACATGATTGAAAACAGGTATGCTTATATAAAAGTTCCTTTTGTAGTGCTGGAACAAAGAGCGTATGTAGACACAATTGGAGCGCAGCTTTTACTGTTAGATAAGCAGAACCCTGAAGCATGGATTATAGACCTTACGGGAAACGATGGCGGTGCCATTACCCCAATGATCTGGCAGTTCGCCTCATTGATCGATCAGACAGAAACCTTTTCTTTTATTGATAACAGAGGAAATGAAGAATATCAGCGGAAAATATTCGATCAGGTAAAAAACAAGGATAAGCGTTATTATGAGCTGGTAAAATTGCAGTATGATAGTGTAAAACCGGTTTTGTTGAAGAACACAAAAGTTCCTGTAGTTATTTTAACCAGTAATATTACCAGTAGTTCAGCCGAATTTTTTGTAGCCTGTTTCAAAGGACAGGAAAATGTAACGGTAATCGGACAAACCACCAGTGGGCAAACCTCGGGGAACGAAACTTTTAGTCTGAATAACAATTACATGCTGAACCTTACTACCACCCTTGTAAAAGATAGAACCGGTAAGGTTTATAAAATAGGAGAGGGTATAGCGCCAGACAAAAAATTTGATATCGGCCTGAATATCAAAGCCCCTTTTAAGCAACGATACAAACACGTGATTGATTCAAAAGAGTTATATATCAGAGAAGCCGTTCTGTTTCTGAACAGTATGCGAACAGAAACATTAAAGCGCTGATAACCCTTTGTGCAGACGCTGAGCAGGGGTTGATCAGGAACTAAAAACAGGCTGATTTTCAATCAGATGTTCATAAAAAGGTGTATTTTAAAGAAATTTACTGCTAACACATAGTAAATCAACAAAATTTACGTTAAAATATATTCTTTAAGAAACCTTTAAGTCTTAGATTTATAATTTAGAGGTTACATAAAGCGAGCGTCATGAATAAAATGCTAACAACGATGATTATTGCATTAGGAACTACAGTGGTAAGCACTGCTCAAACTCCTGTGCAAAATCAGAATCCAAATTATCGACAGAGTAAGGAACTCTATCAGAGAATTGCTGACTCAATCAATGCCGAACAAGGAACCACTTCTCAGCGTACTTACAAGGCTATTGACTATTTAGCGGATAAAGCTGAAGCAAGAGAACAGCGTCGCGCAGACCGGCATGAGTTGCGTATGCAACGTGCCAGATGGGGATATTCAAACTGGAATGTGGGCTGGTATCCTTCATTCGGTTTAGGATATGGCTGGCAAAGGCCTTATTATTATCGTAGATTCTAAAAACCTGCTTATCTAATAAAATCACATATATGAACATAAAAAGCTACGCTATAGCTCTTACTGCTTTAATCACATTAACGACCACAGCTTGTTCTCGTAAGGTAACCCGTATCGATCCGGGTGAACAAATTGACCTGAGCGGCAGATGGAATAATACCGATTCAAGATTAGCTGCCGAGCAACTGACCGGTCAGATCTTAACGGAGCGTTGGTTAGAAGATCACAATAAAGAAAAGAAAGAAAGACCTACAGTAATTGTGGGTATGATTACCAATAAAAGCCATGAACACATCGACGCAGAAACATTTACCAAAGATATAGAGCAGTCTTTTGTTCGCACCAGTACCGTTCGTCTGGTACAGGGTGGTGAGAAGAGAGCAGCTATACGTGCTGAAAGAGCTGACCAGCAAACAAACGCATCTACCACCACCATGAAACAATTTGGTTTGGAAAGAGGTGCAGATTATATGCTTCAGGGTAATATCAGTTCAATCGTTGACTCACAAAAACGTCAGAAAGTAGTTTATTATCAGATCAATCTTGAATTAACTAATCTCGAAACCAATGAGATTGTTTGGATAGGAGATAAAAAAATTGCTAAGTACGTTAAGAATTAATGAGCAACAGATTTAGATATATAAAATTGAATAGAGCATTTGCGTTGTTGTGGATGCTCTTTTTTTTGTCTTGCGCAACTTATCATGAGCGCGCGGCGAAGTATTATGGTTATTATAGCACAGGAGAATGGGTGAAAGCCAACAAAGCATTGGAAAGTAACCGCCTTTTACAAAGTAACCGCAACCAGCTTCTATACTTTTTTGAGAAAGGAAAGCTGTTGCACTCAATGGGTGTGTACGATTCCAGCAACTACTTCTTTAATCTTGCCGATGTATATATGGAAGATCAAAGGAAAACTATCGGCAATGCTGTTGTAGGAACAATTATGAATCCTATGATGAAGCCATACCAGGCAGAAGACTTTGAGCAATTCATGATGCATTACTACAAAGCACTGAACTATTATTATCTCGGTGATATTAATGCAGCATTGGTTGAAGCAAGAAGAATTTCATTGAAAGAGTATGCGCTCGATGATAAATATAAGCGTGATAAGAGATACCAGCAGGATGCCTTTTCATTAATTGTTCAGGGTATCATTTATGAACTGAGTAATGACCAGAACAATGCATTTATCAGTTACAGAAATGCAGCTAACCTGTATATCGACAACGACGGTGTTTATTACAATGTAACCATGCCGCAGCAGCTGCAGGAAGATGTGCTGAGAACCGCTTATAAGGTTGGTTTTTATGATGAACTGAGCCGCTATGAAGGAATATTCAACAAAAGGTTCAACCGGAATCTTTCCGAAGATCCCGAACTGATTTTGTTTGTAGAAACGGGAAATGCTCCGGTGAAAGTAGAAAAGAACCTCTTTTTTACGATGAATTCGCATGGAGGAGACCTGTTTTTTGCCGATCAGAACGGAGGTTTCAATATTCCTTTTAATACCGCAATGATGGGCTCTTACTCGGCAAGAGACCTGAACTCTTTAAACATAAAATCGTTCAGAGTAGCTTTTCCGGGATATGTAGAACGACTTTCAACAGTAAAATCATTGTCTTTACAGGTAGACGGTACTCCAACCTCACTGGAAAAAGTAGAAGACATCAATACACTGGCATTTGAGGTATTACGCCAAAGAACGGTTCAGGAACTGGCAAGCACATTATCAAGGCTGGCTGTAAAAAAACTGATAGAAGAAATTGCCGTAAAAGCAGCAAAAGAAGCCGCCAAAAAAGATTCTTCAAAATCACAGGCAACTGCTGAACTGGTTGGTCTGGGAATACAACTCTTTAGTGCGCTAAGCGAAAAGGCTGATACCAGAAACTGGCAAAGCCTCCCTCATAGTATCTATTATAGCCGTGTAAAAGTGAAAAATGACCATTCAAATATAGACGTGGTAGTGAACGGAAAAGTTTATCACAGTTTTGAGTTTAATGCGCAGGACCAACTTACCATCGCCAATTATACCATTACCCAATAGTTGAGCAATACAATTAATTATTGATGAAGCACTTGAAGTAAATGACGTACTTCAGGTGCTTTTTTTTACCGTTTATCAAAACAAAAAAACTTTTGAAAAGTATTTATATTGATTTTCAGTGTATTAGGTAATGGAAGCTATTAGAGTATGTCCACAACCTTAAAAAAAAAGGTACTTTGTATTGCATAGTACTGTTTTTTGTATTAGCTTTGTATTACAAAATCAGTAAGCCATGTTTTTTTCAATCTTATTTGCAGTGTTGATGAGTTCATTCATCGCTTTCGGAACGAAAGATCCTCCTCCTGCGGAGCCAACTACTACTTCTGCCACCATCATTTCGAAGTCGGGTATAGCCATGAAAAAAATCGACCAGGTAGGCGAAGAGATGAAATACTTTCAACTATTACACAAAGGGTTAAGCAGTACAAAGGAGAACACTGCAAATAAGTAAAAATGCCAAGCAATGAATATAGAGAATACTCAAAGTCAAATGAAAAAGGGCATATTGGAGTTCTGTATTCTTTCGATTATCAGGAGGGGAGAAGCTTACCCCAGTGATATCGTAGATGAGATGAAAAATGCTAACTTACATATATTGGAAGGAACATTATATCCTCTCTTAACAAGACTCAAAAATGCAGATATGCTCACCTACCGATGGATAGAGAGCCATGCCGGTCCGCCAAGGAAATACTTTTCTTTAACAGAGAAGGGCAGGGCCTTTTATCAGGAACTTGAAAGAACATGGAATGAACTGGATTCGGCGGTCAACTTTCTTACCAGTAAAGCTACTCAAACACCAAATGATCAAAACCAATAACTTACTTCACTCGTAAATAACTGAAAATGAAAAAAGTCATTAATATAAACTTTCAAGGGCGTGTGATTCCGATTGAGGAAAGCGCATTTGAATTATTAAAAAACTACATTGATAGTTTGAAGCGTTATTTTTCGAATGAAGAAGGTAAGGATGAAATTATCAATGACATTGAGAGCCGTATTGCTGAGTTGTTTTCAGAAATTTTAAAGAAAGGTTCTTCTTGTATTGTTGAAGAAGATGTGAATACGATCATTAATACAATGGGACGTCCGGAAGACTTTGAAGCTGAAGAAGGTAATAATGATTATCACTCTTCTTACAAAGAAGAAGCTGAACCGAAAAATTACACCGGCACCGGCGGAGAACAGATGCACAGAGGCCGTTTTTACAGAGATGCTGATGATCAGATTATTGGTGGTGTGTGTAGCGGTTTAGCAAATTACCTGGGAGTTGACCCGGTTTTGATCAGGATTTTTGCAGTAGTTTTTTTTACTTTCTTTTTCTGGATATATCTGTTGTTATGGTTGATTGTGCCTTCAAAAAGTACTGAAAGAAATGTTACTAAAAGACTCTTCAGAGACCTGGAAAATAAATGGATTGGTGGCGTATGTAGCGGGATTGCTAATTTCTTTAATGCAAATCCGCAAATTGTAAGATTTGCTTTCCTGGTACCGTTTCTTATCTGGCTTTTATCTGGCAGAGCCGGAGATTTAAGTTCAATTAATGGAATTCAGGATTTTCCTTCTCTGATAACCGGCTCATTCGGTTTAGGGTTAGCCTTTATTTATGCGGTGTTATGGATTGCCTTACCGGTTGCCAGAACAACCAGCGATAAGTTAGAAATGCGTGGAGAAAGAGTAGATGTGAACAACATACAGAAAAAGGTGAAAGAAGAGATGGAAAGCTTTAAAGGCCGTTCTCATAAAATTGCAGATGAAGTTCGCCAGGCTGCCAATAACTTCTCTAAGCGGGCGCAGGAATTCGGGGAGGAACTGGGCGAATCTGCCTCCAGGGCATCGGAAGTTTTTAAAGAAAGAGCAAGTAGTGCTTCAGAGCAATTCAGAACAGGGTCTGCAGCCACTGCAAATACAGCAAAATCTACTGCGAAAAAAGCCGGTTCTGTGATCGGAGGATTGGCAAAAATAATCGTGATGTTTGTAGTAGCGTGTTTGGTTTTTGCAATATTTGCCTCTGTACTGGGTGTTACTGCCGGCGTTTTTGCCTTTTGGCCATTTATGCAGTTTATTTTTGCTAAACCCTGGCATTATACATTATATTTTATAACGATTATATTCTTTATTCTTGTTCCTTTGATTGCTTTAGTGATTTACTTTGTTAAAAGATTGTCCGGCTCAAGAACAGGAAAAGGTACATCGGTGGCATTCGGCGTAATGTGGGGAATCGGCTGGATTGCATTGTTTGCACTCATTCCGGTACTCATCAATGAATTTAAGATAAGTGTTTCAGAAGAGCAGAAAATGGAAATCATTCAACCGAAAGGACCATTAACCGTTCAGATAAAAGATATCAGAGAGTTCAGAAGAAATGCAAACGTTACATTTACCGGCTTCAACAATTCTGACTTTTTCTTATATCGCGATACATTAGTCATTAAATCGAACAGAATTGCAGTAGCTCCTGCTAAAGACGGGCAATATGCAGTTGCTTTCGTAAAACAAAGTATGGGCCGTTCTTTTGATGATGCGTTAGAGAGAGCACAGAATATCAGACCAAAAGCTTCTCAAAACGGAGATGAAATAATGGTTTCTAATAAAGTGTTTATTGCCAGTAAAGAGTTGTTCAGAGGTCAGGAGTTGTTAATGGTGGTGTCTGTTCCGGTGGGTAAGGAGATTATGTTCTCTAATGATTGGGATTATGACTCATGGATGTATATCTGGCAGGTGAATAATATATCGTCTTTCGAGTATATGAAACACAATCATCAGTGGAAAGACATGCGTTATAACAAAATCTATGTAATGACAGAAAACGGTCTGGTAGAAAAAGAGGAGTTGTTGAAAGAAAAACAAACACCTGCTGAAAAAGCACCTGTAAAGAAAGACTCTGTGATAACAACTGCAACAGAGGTAAAAGAGACACAGGAGGTTAAAAAAGACTCTACCAAACCGGCTCAGCAAGTGTATGAATATCCCGGTAATGAATAATCTTGTTGTAGAATTTGAAAATAAATGAGAATAAGGATGGAAATTCTATAGAGAAACCATAGAAAAATAGATAATTCAAAAGAAAAATAAAAATATTGGTTGCCTTAATGGCAACCTTTATTTTTGCCATCAAATTTCGTGAAGATGAAAAATACTCCGTTTACTAATAAACACGTTGCGTTAGGCGCTAAAATGGCACCGTTTGCCGGATATAATATGCCTATTTCTTATTCAGGTATTAATGAAGAACATCAAACAGTTCGTACAAAGGCCGGTGTTTTTGATGTGAGCCACATGGGCGAATTTATTTTAAAAGGAGACAAGGCGTTGGATCTGATTCAACGTATTACTTCGAATGATGCTTCAAAACTTACTGCAGGTAAAGTACAATACTCCTATTTTCCTAATGAAGAAGGTGGTGTGATTGATGACCTGCTGGTATATTGTATTGAAGAGAATAAAGTGTATATGTTAGTGGTGAATGCTTCTAACATTGAGAAAGACTGGAACTGGGTGGTAAAAAATAATGTAGACAATGTAGAGATTCATAACATATCTGACAAAACCGGGTTATTGGCGATACAAGGTCCTTTGGCTACTCAGATCGTTCAAAAGCTAACTGATTTAGACATTCTGAACCTGAAGTATTACACTTTTGTAAAAGGTGAATTTGCCGGGTTAAAAAATATTTTAATCAGCGCTACAGGATATACCGGTGCAGGTGGGGTAGAGATTTATTTTGAAGATGAAAATGGAGCGGGAGATATTATCTGGGATGCATTATTCGAAGCAGGAAAAGAAGAAGGCTTAAAAGCAATCGGGTTAGGTGCGAGAGATACGCTGAGGTTGGAAATGGGCTTCTGTTTATATGGAAATGATATTGACGACACCACTTCTCCATTGGAAGCCGGCTTAGGTTGGGTAACAAAGTTTACCAAAGACTTTACCAGTAAAGCAAAACTGGAAGCTCAAAAAGCTGCCGGGTTGCAACGTAAACTGGTAGGGTTTGAAATGATTGACAGAGGTATTCCCCGTCACGATTACCAGATTGTAGACGCTGAAGGAAATGTAATCGGAAAGGTAACTTCCGGAACGCAATCACCAACATTGGGTAAAGCAATCGGAATGGGCTATGTAAACACCGCTTTTGCAGATCAGGATACTGAGATTTTTATCGCTATCAGAGATAAAAATTTAAAAGCAAAAGTTGTAAAATTCCCATTTGTAAAATAATTTCGAATGAATGAGGCTGTCTCCACCACCATCGGACAGCCTCTTTTTATTCATAGATACAGAGAATACTCCGGAAGATTGGCCTGTATACAGATTTTGATACTTAGTTATGTCTTTAATTCATTTAACTACTTTTATTGAAGCTCCAGTAGAAAAACTATTTGACCTTAGCAGGTCTTTAGAAATACACATGAGTAGTATGAGGGGACACGGAGAAAAAATCATTGACGGTAAAAGGAATGGCTTACTCGGACTGAATGAAACAGTCACCTGGCAGGCAAAACATTGGGGTAAAGTACGCACACTTCAGGTAAAAATTACCGCGCTGCAACCGCATTCTTATTTTTGTGATGAGCAGGTGAAGGGCGATTTTAAGAAAATGAAGCATGAACACTTCTTTAAACCCTGCCAGAATGGAACAATTATGATTGATTATTTTCGATTTGAAGTTCCTTACGGGCAGTTCGGGAAAGCAATTGACCACTTGTTGTTGCACCGTTACATGACCAGGTTGTTAGAGACGAGAAACCGTTATTTGAAGAGCCGTGCCGAGGAAAAGACCCGTTAAAAAGTAGATTCAACTGCCCGAAAAAGACATCTCCGAACAGAAATTTCTTTAAAAAGTAATAATATTCATCTGTATTTGTATTTTTGCTCCTCCTAAATAATATGAGTTCTAAACCAAGTTTATATACCTGCTTCTCTCCTGCATTACTGGATTTATATGAAGTAAACAACGCAGTTGTAGTAATCATTGATGTGTTGAGGGCAACCTCTACCATTGCTACCGCCTTACATAATGGGGCAAAGTCGGTTATTCCGGTTGATAGTGTAGCCAAATGCATTGAGTTAGGAAAAAAAATTGATGCAATTACTGCTGGTGAAAGAGATGGGCAAATTGCGGAAGGGTTGCAATATGGAAACTCTCCTTTCGAATATGATCGCTCTTTCATAGATGGCAAAACATTAGTATTAACTACTACTAACGGCACCAAGTTGTTACATATGGCTCTGGAAAGAGGGGCTGACCAGATTATAACAGGGAGTTTTCCTAATTTAAGCGCGGTATGCGACTACCTTAAACAGCAAAATCAACCGGTTATTCTGGGTTGTGCTGCATGGAAAAACAGAGTAAATTTAGAAGATATGCTCTTTGCTGGCGCGGTAATTGCTCGCATCAGGGAGTCATTTGATATCAACTGTGATTCTTCGCAAATCGCTCTGCAGATGTACGAATGTGCGAAATCAGACGTTTATGAGTTCATGAAAGCAAAGAATGCTTCGCACTATCTTCGACTTTCCGGTTTTGGTTTAGAAAAAGACATCCGTTATTGCTTAACAAACGACGTAGCCAACGTATTACCGATCTATACTAACGGTAAGTTGTTGGTACATGAAGGGTAGCTAACCAAAAAAACTGTTAATACCTAAGTTAAGAATAGTTTTTGTCAATTATATATAACCTCTTGTGTGATAGTTATTTAAGACATTATTTCGAGGTTTTTAGAGTATAATTGAAGAGGGAATGTTAACTACATATTTTTTTTCAATTATAAAAAATAATGTATTATTGTGAAGGAATTGACACTGATAAGTCACGCCTAAAGTTTCTTACTGCTCATCAGTTTCGTTCGATTCACTCAAGCAATCACCCAATTCAAAAGAATTTTTCAACACACAAAGATTGGTCAACTAATCAAAGTGTAAAACTTTCAAGTCTTTTTATGTATGACATTCTGCAATTGAACGACATGCTCGTTCCTGAACTGTTGGATATAGCAGAGCAGTTGAAAATTCCTAGTGCAAAAAAGTTAGACAAACAGGAATTAATCTACAAAATCCTCGACAAACAAGCTGTGTTAGCCAGTTCGGTGAAACCCGAATCTCCGGCTGAAGAAGCGCCTAAGCGCAAAAGAATTATTAAAACAACTACTGCCAACAGTACAGAAGAGGCTGATGTAGTGAGTACAGGTAAGGAAAAAGTGAAAAAAGATGTAAAAAAGGATGCTGTAAAAAAGAAGGCTGTTGCAAAAACACCTGAAGAAGCTCCTGCCAAAAAAACACGTAAAAAAACAGAAGCACAGGAAGAGCTTTTCAGTGATGAGATACTGGATGATACTGTTGAAGATATAGCCACACCTGATATGGAAGAAGATACAAATATTGATAATGTAAATGTATCGAACGATCATCATGTTCAGGAAGCTCCTGCTCCGGTTGCAGAACCAGTACAAAGAAATTTCTATAAAAAAGAATCTGCATTTAATATTGAGTTTGACGGAGTTATTTTAGCAGAAGGTGTTCTCGAAATGATGCCTGACGGATACGGATTTTTAAGATCTTCTGATTATAACTATTTATCTTCTCCTGACGATATTTATGTTTCTCCTTCACAGATAAAACTTTTCGGATTAAAAACAGGTGATACCGTAAACGGATCCGTACGTCCTCCGAAAGAAGGTGAAAAATACTTCGCTTTATTAAAAGTTGAAACAATTAACGGTAAGTCTCCTGAAGAAGTAAGAGACAGAGTGCCTTTCGACTATTTGACACCGTTATTCCCATACGAAAAGTTAAATTTATTTACCTCTCCGGGTACCTATAGTACCAGAATCATGGATTTGTTTACGCCGATCGGTAAGGGGCAGAGAGGCTTAATTGTAGCTCAGCCGAAAACCGGTAAAACTGTTCTCTTAAAAGAAGTAGCAAATTCTATTGCTGCAAACCACCCGGAATGTTATTTAATGGTGGTGTTGGTAGATGAACGTCCTGAGGAGGTAACCGATATGGAAAGAAGTGTGAAAGCTGAAGTAATTGCTTCTACTTTCGACGAACCGGCAGAAAAACACGTAAAAGTTTCTACCATAGCACTTCAGAAAGCAAAACGCCTGGTAGAGTGCGGCCACGATGTAATTATCCTGTTAGATTCGATCACCCGTTTAGCTCGTGCACACAATACGGTGGCTCCTGCATCCGGTAAAGTATTATCAGGTGGTGTGGAAGCAAATGCCATGCAGAAACCTAAACAATTCTTTGGTGCTGCCCGTAAAATTGAGCACGGAGGTTCATTAACTATCATTGCTACTGCTTTGATTGATACAGGTTCTAAAATGGACGAAGTGATTTTTGAAGAGTTTAAAGGTACCGGTAATATGGAACTTCAACTCGACAGAAGATTGGCTAACAGAAGAATCTTCCCGGCAATAGACCTGGTTTCTTCTTCTACCAGACGTGATGATTTATTGCTTGATAAAGATGTATTGCAGAGAATGAACTTGTTAAGAGTTTATTTGAATGACATGAATACCGAAGAAGCAATGAATGAACTGTTGAGAAGAATGAGAGGTACGAAAGACAATCAGGAGTTTCTTGCCAGCATGAACGGATAATCACATTCTGAATAGATTTGTTCAAAATATTCAACAGGCTGTCTCAAAAATTTGGGGCAGCCTTTTTTTATTTGTATAATTGGTCTGTTAAACACCTTTACTGAACCAGCAGAGGACAGGTCGCTTACTTTAATACTATTCTTATGAACAGCATCTCTAATAATATCATAAGGCAAATTCTTTTACTCGCCACCGTTATCATCATTGGAGTTATTCTTTTTTATGAGTTGAAAACCTTTATCCCGGCTTTTCTAGGCGCATATACTTTGTATGTTTTATTGAGAGGCTATATGATGAAGCTGATTAATCGTGGATGGAAAAAACAACTGGCTGTAATTTTTTTAATGTTCACCTCTTTTCTGGTGATCCTCTTACCAATTTTTCTGGTGGCAAATATGTTAACCGGTAAATTGAGTTTTGCAATCAGCCACTCTACCGAAATCTTTGCAACGATCGAAAGTTATCTGCGTAGTTTGGAAACCAGATACAACTTTAGTATTCTGAATGGCGATACATTTAAAAAATTGACAGATCTGGGTACACAGAATATTACTAAAATTTTAGGCGCCACTTTTAATACACTCACTACCCTGGTAATGATGTATTTCATTTTGTATTTTATGTTGATGGAAAGTATGGCAATGGAAATGCGTTTGCGCTACTGGATGCCTTTGAAACGGGAGAATATTGAATGGATAGGCAAAGAACTTAATATGCTGGTTTACTCTAATGCTATTGGTATTCCGTTGATTGCACTGGCTCAGGGTCTTGTAGCCCTGGTGGGTTATCTGATATTGGGCGTAAGCGAGCCTATGTTCTGGTTTGCAATTACCTGTGTTGCAGCAATGTTGCCGATAGTTGGCGCCGCTATTGTTTATGTGCCATTGGGGCTTGTATTTTTTGCCAACAATTTGCCAGGTAAAGGTATTATCATGTTATTGTATGGCTTTCTGATTATCGGAACTGTTGACAATGTGTTCAGGTTCTGGTTACAAAAGAAAATCGGAGATGTTCACCCGTTGATTACTGTATTTGGAGTGATTATCGGAATCAACATGTTTGGATTTGTCGGGTTAATATTCGGACCTATATTAATCTCGATTTTTGTACTCCTGACAAAAGTGTATGCGAATGAATTTGAAATAAATCGCCGCACCAGGGTGAAAAAAAGTGAAGAAGAATAAAATAAAATTTAAAGACCTCCGTTTTTAATATGCACAACTTTCATAACTAAAAGTTTTTATGGAAGGTTGGACATAATATATAGATGGTTAAGATAAGCTCAATTTAGGTTCGTACCCTATGGTTGGGCTTTTTCTTTTATACGTACCAGGCAACCAACTGCGCTAACATGCCGCCAATCAGGCCCATATATACTTCATGTTTTGAATGGTCACTTACAATCATGCGTGCGGTAGCCACCAGTCCTGCAGATAAAATTGCTATAGCCAGGTATAGTCCGGTATCATCGTTGTTGTACAGCACTTGCAATAAGAAAAACATTACCACTCCACCCATTGCTGTTCCGTGCATTGAAATCATCCATTTAATATTACACATCCAGGCAACACACACGGCTAAAAAACTCCCGAGTAAAAATTTTACAAAATAAGCTGGAACATCCGTCTGATTTTTGAATACATACCAAATCCAGAAGTAGAATATAAGTGCAGCAGAATAAGGAATAATTCTTTCCTTCTGCGTACGTAATTTAATAGAACTGATAAAGCCTAATTGTTTCATCAAAAAAACTGAAAAGGCTGGTAGTATGGTAAGACTAAAACCTACGGAAAGTAATCTGATTACTTTTTCTGAATGATTAATTCCTGCAAATGCATATGGATGTATAAACAACAGAAAAGCAGTAACATACACCGGAATAAAAAGCGGATGAAAAACGTATGAAATAAAATTACCAGCCCATCTTAGCGGAGCAGGACTGGCAGTTTTATAAGGATTGATATAAATATTGTCCATATTATAGTTCTTTTCTTAATCGCGCAACCGGTATATTGAGTTGTTCGCGGTACTTGGCCACTGTTCTACGCGCAATATTATATCCTTTTTCTTGTAATAACTCGGTTAATTTTTCGTCGGAGTAGGGTTTTTTCTTATTCTCCTGTTCGATAAAGTCACTAAGAATTTTTTTAACCTCACGGGTAGAAACCTCTTCTCCGCTATCAGTGGTGAGTGATTCGCTAAAGAAGAATTTCAAACGGTAGGTTCCAAATTCAGTTTGAACGAATTTACTGTTAGCTACTCTGCTGACAGTGGATATGTCGAGATCTGTTTTTTCGGCAATATCTTTCAAAATCATTGGTCTCAAAGATGTTTCGTCTCCTGTCATGAAGAACTCTCTTTGATAATCCATGATAGTGCCCATTACACTTGTTAATGTATGCTGACGTTGTTTAATGGCGTCGATAAACCATTTAGCGGCGTCGATTTTTTGTTTGATAAAGAGTACGGCTTCTTTTTGACGCTTATCTTTTTTGCTGCCTTTGTCATATTCACGCAGCATATCTTTATACCCTTCGCTGATTCTCAGGTCGGGTGCGTTTTTAGAGTTTAAAGTAAGCTCAAGTCTGCCTCCGTTGTTGAAGATAAAGAAGTCGGGAACTACATAGCTTTCAGCCTTATTAATGTTGCCGTGGTTGCCGCCCGGTTTCGGCGAAAGCTTGATAATCTGTTGAATAATTTCTCTCAGCTCATCGTCGTCGATGCCAAGGCCGCGTTGAATTTTTTCATAATGCTTCTTTGTAAACTCGTCAAAGAAGTTTTCTAAAACATCAATAGACATTTGAACGGGTTGTCCGGCTTTCAGCTTTCTTCTTAATTGAATCAACAAACACTCCTGCAGATCCCTGGCGCAAACGCCGGCGGGGTCAAACAACTGAATTTGTTGAATAATAAATTCAACTTCTTTTTCGTCGGTATTAATGTTTTGCCTGAAGGCGAGGTCGTCAACGATGGCTACTGTTTCTCTTCTGAGATAACCGTCATCATCGATGCTGCCTACAATTTGTTCGGCAATCAGGCGCTGATGGTCATCCAGCTTGATCATGCCTAGTTGTTCAAGCAGGTATTCGTGGAAAGACTTTTCCAGTTTATAAGGTATCGTTTTACTATCGTCTGCTTCAGGATAATTATCGTCTTTCAAACGGTATTCTGCAATTTCACCGTCTTCATCAGCAACATACTCGCTAATGTCAATATTGTCATAATCCTCTTCACTTCCGTCTGGTTCAAACTCTTCTTCATTACCTGAATCAAACTCATCCTGTGCCTCATTATCGAAGTTTTCTTCGTGTTCATCTTCAGTAACTTCTAAAGCCGGGTTTTCTTCCAGTTCTTCTTTAATTCTTTCTTCTAAATTAGCAGTCGGAACCTGCAGCAATTTCATTAACTGAATTTGCTGCGGTGATAATTTTTGAAGTAGTTTTTGATGTAATCCTTGACTCAATGCCATAGTCGCTCATTTTCAATAGGTTATCCAAAAAATTACGAAAAAAAATCCGCATCCACAAAAAGCTTGCCGTAAATTTAGGTTTAATTTTTTTCAATGTCGATTCTGAAAGGCTTAAATATTTGTGAATCATGTAAATGAAATGTTAACGTAGTGCTTCGTAAATTTAAAACTATGACATTCAGAAAAATATATATGATTTAAAAGATAGCATATGAGAAATCTGCTTTGGCTGATTAAAATGCTTTTTGCCGGAAAGAAAAGAAGAAAAGACTATTTCAGGTAAACGAGGTTTTCCGGCGGGGAAGCTAAAAACAAAAAAGCAATGCGATTGCATTGCTTTTTTTATTTTGACGGATGCCCATTCTTAACTCTTAATTCTCAATTCTTAATTTTAAGGCATGTGCATCCATATATTATTACCTTTTACAAACTTTAAACTTAACGGCCAGTTAGGATAAGGTTTTCCTTCATTATTTTCAATATCCCTGCTGGTGATAAAGTAAGTAGCTTTTGAAACATTTTTCGGAACAGGAACAGAGAAATGCATGATTTCGTTGACTGTTATCGTTTGTACAAGTTTGCTGGTGTATTTATTGACATAGTTATCGTTCAGTTCTGTGTTTTCGTAAAGAAGATATTCTTTAATAGGCGTTACGGGGTTTAAAGGATGGTTGATCACAATTTTTACAGAGTCATTGACAACTATAGCTTCGTGTACTACCGGCGGCTTTGGTAAAAAGCCTTCGAGCCAGGGCATTTCAGGAATTAATGCCGGTCTTTTGTAATAATTGTTTTGCAGGCTGTCGTTCCAACCGTTTGGATTCGTAACAAAGCTTTTGCTGGAGAAGTAGACTGCTCCCTGGATATTTTCAGCCTCTCTTAAAGCGTTTATCTGCCGTGGCAGCTGTGACTTATCTCTCCAGGCCGGGTTTGAATTAGCACGGTAAATGCCTAATCCGATATAGCAATGTTTTCCGAAGGTGTTTTTACTCCACCAGTCGAGTAATATTTCATATGGAGCAGCGGCATGCCCGAACTCCCAATACAGTTGTGGAACCACATAATCGATCCAGTCGTTTTCTAACCAAAGCAAAATATCTGCATAGAGATCATCGTAATTGGTTTGTCCGCCTTTGGTATTTGAACCTCTGTCATCCTGACTGGCATTTCTCCAGATTCCGAATGGTGAGATGCCGAATTTACAAAGCGGGTTGATTTTTTTAATTGCACGATTAAGTTTTACGATGATGGTATCTACGTTACTTCTTCTCCAATCATCTCTGGTTAGTCCTTTGCCGTAGGCTTTGTAAGATTTATCGTCGGGAAATTCAACTTTAGCAATTCTATAGGGATAGAAGTAGTCGTCAAAGTGAATGGCGTCTACTTTATATCTGGTAACAATGTCTTCAATTACTTTAACAACATGGTCCTGACCTGCGGGAATACCCGGGTCGAAATATCTTTTTCCGCCATAATCAACAAACCATTCAGGATGTGTTTTGGTGATATGGTTGGGGGCGATAGAAGATTTCTGAATGTTAAACACTGCACGGTAAGGATTTAGCCATGCGTGAAATTCCATGCCTCTTTTGTGTGTTTCTTCGATCATGAACTCAAGCGGGTCATAATAGGGGGAAGGAGCTTGTCCTTGTTTTCCTGTCAGCCATTCGCTCCAGGGCTCTAATGAGGAAGGGTAGAAGGCATCGGTTGCCGGTCTTATTTGCATAACAACGGCGTTCATGCCATTGGCTTTATGCATTTCCAGCAACTGAATAAATTCTTGTTTCTGACGATCACTATTGTAGTTTCCACGAGTTGGCCAGTCGATATTATCAACAGTAGCAATCCATGCAGCTCTAAATTCATATACCGGCTGGGCGGCTAGTTGCCATACAGCAAAAAGACAACTAGCAAAGAGGGTCATTTTTTTCATATCAAAAAATCGTGAAGCGATTAAGCTTCTACTGGTTCGGTTTGTACATTCCTGATTTTGTCGAGAATTCGATTTAAGTCTTCTGCTTCTTCTGTAGTGATGTTTGATAAAAGTCCATCCATTTGATCACTATACTTATCCATTTCGTCGAGCAATGCCAATCCTGTTTCGGTGATAGTAATATCTACTAAGCGACGGTCTGATTTACATGGCACTTTTTGTACCAATTCTTTTTTGATCAGCCGGTCAACAATACGGCTGGTATCGCTCATACGGTCTAACATTCTTTGACGAATCTGTAAGGTTGACAAAGGTTTGCCTGCTCCTTTCAATATTCTCAGGATGTTAAACTGTTGATGAGTAATGCCCACTTTTTCAAAGTACCGTTTGTTGCTTTCCATAACCCAGTTACAGGTATAGATCAGGTTAATCACAGATTTGTGAAATTCGTTTCTAAACTTTGACTGGTTGATTTCGTTTTCGAGGCTCATAAATAACATCGATTTTTTAGTTGATTAAATTCGATGGAGCATTTTACTCATCGCTCCAAACCTTTGTTCCTTCTGTGCAGTTGGCACAGATTTCAATGTTTCTACGGCTTTTGAGGATAGAGCTACGAAATTTATGATAATTTTCATTATTCCAGATTTCCTTAAAGCTGGCGTTTTTAAGATCGCCTAACCGGTATTCAGCGTCTTTGTCGAAGCAACAGGGAACCACCATTCCATCCCAACTGATTACTGTAGCGTGCCATAATCTCCAACAATGGTTGTTCAGATTGTTTTTGATAGCCATCTCTCCGTCTTTTTTCTTCTTGTACCGGCTAAATTTATCAATAGTCGGTATCAGTTGGTTAGGATCAGTCTGATAATCGTATACCTGTGCCGTTTTGAACCTTACTTCATCTACGCCGATTTCTTCTGCCAGTGCTTTTATGTCTTCGATCTGATGTTCGTTAGGCTTTACTACCAGGAACTGAAAAATAACAAATGGTTTACTGCTTTTCAGCTCCTTTTTCCAATGCACAATGTTTTTTGCACCTGCAATTACTTTTTCGAGTTTACCACCTACACGGTATTGCTGATATACCTCCTGCGTAGTGCCGTCGATCGAAATAATCAGGCGGTCGAGCCCGCTTTCTACGGTTTTTTTAGCATTGGTATCGGTTAAATAATGTGCGTTGGTTGAGGTAGCGGTATAGATTTTCTTTTTACTGGCATATGAAACCATTTCCAGAAAACCCGGGTTTAAATAAGGTTCGCCTTGAAAATAAAAGACCAGGTACAAAAGTTCTTTCGAAATCTGATCAATTGTTTCTCTGAAGAAGTCCTTATTCAGCATTCCGGTAGGCCTGGTAAAAGCTCTGAGCCCAGAGGGGCATTCCGGACATCTGAGGTTACAAGACGTGGTCGGTTCAAAGGAAATGGATATCGGATATCCCCATTGAATGGGTTTTTTGGTCCATTTACTTAGATAAAAACTACTTAAAACTTTTATGCCATTCCAGGTTCTTCGAAATGTCATCTTAGAAAGTAGATTAATACTATCGTTCCAGTTTATCTTAGGCATTTATACTTAAAAATAAGATGTTAGATCGAAACTAAAGTAAATTTATTATTCATATAATGTTTTTTGAAATGTATAAGTCCTTTTTTTAAATTTTTAATTAATCTTGCTTCCCGTCAAGCCTGCCGTTGTTGTATTATATTTGTGCCGACTATGCCTAAGAAAAAGAAAATCAATAAAAAAACATATTGGGTCCAAGGGTTTATACTTATCATCATAGGCATGCTGTGTTACCTTGGTTATGAGTGGTGGAATACGTCTTTCCGCTCATTCAAATTTTATGATGAGTTCGGAATAGAAATACCCAACCGGTATAATATTCACGGCATAGACGTTTCAAGATATCAGTCAAATATCCAGTGGAAGCTGGTCAAAGACATGAAAGTTGACGACATTCAACTACACTTTGCCTTTATCAAGGCTACTGAGGGGGTAGGTAACCAGGACAAGTTTTTTAACAGAAACTGGTCTCGTGCCAAAGATGCTGGTGTTGTGCGTGGAGCGTATCATTTTTTTCTGCCGTCAAAGAGTGGCAAACAACAGGCCGAAAATTTTATCAGAACGGTAGAAATTCTCCCCGGAGACCTTCCTCCGGTACTGGATGTGGAAGTGACCAATCGTCAATCTTCAAAAATTATTAGAGAAAGAGTGAAAGAATGGCTGGAAACCGTAGAGAATTATTATGGTATTACGCCTATCCTGTATACAAACATCGATTTTTATAATCGTCATTTAGGGGATGATTTTGATGAATATCCGCTTTGGATTGCTCATTACAAACAAAAAGAAAGACCGAGAATACACAGAAATTGGCATTTTTGGCAACATAGCGAAGAGGGTTTAGTGAATGGAATTGCCGGTCAGGTTGATTTTAACGTATTTAATGGAGATTCGGCAGATTTTAAGAAAATTTTGGTGCACTAGCAGATCTTGTTTTTCACCATTAAGAAATTAAGAAGCCCCTGCGCCTGCCGCTTCGCTTTGGCTTATTCTATCTTATGATCACCATATAAACATGAAGCGAATTCTTCCTGTTTCCCATTACCATTTTCAGGCATAGGAGTAATGAAGCACATTAAGAATGCCCGATCAGGAACTGTGATCGGCAATAATCTTCCATTTACCATCAATTTTTTTCCAGGTCAATGAAAAATGGCCGGAGAGGTTGCCTTCTGCGCGTAAAATGTCCCACTGACCGATTACGAGGTAATATTCTTTGCCTAAAGGAGTAAGCTGCTTAATCGTAAACTTCAGTTGCCCCATTTTTTCGGGGCTGCTGTAGGAGGTCTTGTAATTATTCAGAACTTTCTGATAACCATAGGTTAAACCACTACTTCCAATGAAAACAAGGCTATCGTGTTTCCAGTAGCCTTCCATAAATTTATCAAGATTGTGTTGATTCCATGCTTGTGTTTGTTCGAATAGCGTGGTTCTGATCAGGTATTGATCATCGGAGCTGTTCTGAGAAAAGGCGGTAAGGTTGAAAATAACAGATATACAAAGGATAAATTTTTTCATAAAAGAAGAATTAGCAGTAGTTAAAAAAATTGAACCATTAAGGAATTAAGATATTAAGTTTTTGAGTCTTAACTTCTGAATTTCTTAATGGTTCACAAAATATTTCTACAGAAAACCAGCTAGGTTGCCCAGGCTTTGTCACCTTTTTTATAATCCATAGCGCCATCGTAACGGCCGGGAACCGCTTCATAACGAAGTGCCTGAGTACATCCTACTTCAGAAGTAAAATAACCGGTAAGGGTCAATTGCTTCATCATATCGAAGTAGTGGGTAGGGTCTTCTTTTTTCTTATTTTTCTTGTATTCTTTTACTTCATCGTTCAGTTTGGTTAACAACGCAGTTCTGTCGTCGGCAGAAAGGTTCATAAACCCTTTACTAAACTGATCTTTCGAAGCTTGATTTAACTTCTCAATACCTGCGTAGAAAACTTTCTGATCGTTTTCAAAGTAACAATCTGCTACCATTATTTTCATGAATTCGCCTACTTTGGCTGCTTTTCCGCCACCTGAATCAGGCGTGGTCGGAATGATTGTTTCTGCTACTTCATTCAAAAAAGCAATATCCTTTTCGGTAAAGTTATCTGCAAAGTTCTTATCGTTATTCGGAGCTTTACATCCTGAAAGGAAAAATTCGGCTCCTAAGATAGTTCCGCCCAATAGCAGAGCAACTCTGGAAACGGCTTGTCTTCTGTTCATATCTGAAGTTTTATAATATTATAAGTTACCTTTTTTTAATTCTTTTACTGCATAGTCTACCGCACGTGCAGTTAATGCCATATAGGTTACACTGGGGTTCTGACAGGCTGAAGACGACATAGAGGCTCCATCTGTGATAAATACATTCGGAACTTCATGCATTTGGTTCCATTTATTTAGTACAGATGTTTTCGGGTCGTGTCCCATTCTTGCCGTACCCATTTCGTGAATACAAAATCCGGGATTCGGACTTCCGTCATGACTGCTTACGTGTTGTGCGCCGGCTTTTGTGAGAATTTCTTCTGCCGATTCGCGCATGTCGACGCGCATTTTCATTTCATTTTCACGGAAGGTGCAATCTATTTTTAAAAGGGGTAATCCCCATTTATCAGTTTTTTCGGTGCTAAGTGTTGCGGTATTGTCTTCATAGGGAAGGTGTTCTCCCCATGCGCCGATACCGATTCCCCATACACCGGGTTCTAATAATGCCATTTTATAATCGGCTCCGATTCCTTCGGCATCAGTAACTCTGCCACGCGATGCACCGCCCTGATAACCGAATCCGCGTACATAATCTTTACGTTCCGTAGCTTTATTGATGTTTCTGAAGCGGGGGATATAAATTCCGTTCGGCCTGCGGCCTGCGGTATATTTATCATCGAAACCCTCTACCAGTCCCCATGCACCGATGCCGTAATGATGGTCCATCAGGTTTCTTCCAATCTGATCACTTCCGTTACCTAAGCCGTTTGGAAATGCTTCGGATTTTGATTGTAACAAAATCTGAGTTGTACCTAAAGTGGAAGCGTTCAGGAAAATCACAGGTGCAAAGTATTCGGTTACTTCCAGGGTATTAGCGTCGATTACTCTTACTCCGGTTGCTTTCCGTTTTTCTTTATCATAAAGTATTTCACTCACTACTGAAAAAGGACGGATGGTAAGGTTTCCGGTATTGGCAGCTGCGGGTAGTGTAGCACTGTTGCTGCTGAAATAACCTCCGAACGGACAACCTTCGTGGCAGCGGTCTCTGTATTGACAAGGGCCGCGGTTCGTACCTACTTTGGTTGTATGGTTTGCAACTCTACCGATGATCATTACGCGATCATTGAAGTTTTTTCTGATTTGAGCAGCAACGTGTTGTTCAACCACGTTCATTTGCATCGGCGGTAAAAAGTCTCCATCAGGTAACTGAGGCAATCCTTCTTTTGATCCGCTGATACCGGCGAACTTTTCTACGTAAGTGTACCAGGGGGCAAGGTCATTGTAACGAATGGGCCAGTCAACTCCGTGACCGTCTTTTAAATTCGCTTCAAAATCTATATCGCTCCATCGGTAACATTGCCTTCCCCACATTAAAGATCTTCCTCCTACGTGGTAACCTCTGACCCAGTCAAAAGGTTTACTTTGTTCGTATGGATGATCGTTATCGTTGACAAAAAACTTTTTCGAAACTTCGTTAAATGCATAGCATTTGCTTTGAATCGGGCTGTTTTGTTTGTCGGTGGTGGTTTGTTGGTTACGGTGCGGGCGTTCCCATGGGTTTAATTGTGTGCCGTCATAATCTTTTATATGTCTTACATCTCTTCCTCTTTCAAGAACCAGTGTTTTTAATCCTTTTTCACAAAGTTCTTTTGCAGCCCATCCGCCACTGATACCGCTACCTACAACGATCGCGTCGTAGGAGTGTACTTTCACTCCTGTAATATTTAGATGTACGCTGGTGCTGTCTTGGGGCATAGGTATCTACAGTTTATAGGTTTTGTTTTTTCAGCTCACTAACTGCAAAGTCAACAGCGCGGGCTGTTAATGCCATATAAGTTAATGAAGGGTTTACGCAAGATGCAGATGTCATACAGGCGCCGTCGGTTACAAAAACGTTCGGAGCATCCCATACCTGGTTGTTTCCGTTTAATACAGATGTTTTTGGATCTCTACCCATACGTGCGGTTCCCATTTCATGGATACCCATACCTACGGCGTAATCACTATCCCAGCCATTAACGTTTTTCAATCCGATTTTTTCGAAAATTTCCATACCGTCATTTTTCATGTCGATACGCATTTTCTTTTCGTTTTCTTTGATCTCAACGTCCATAGCGAGGGTAGGAAGTCCCCATTTATCTTTTAATGTTTTTGACAGAGAAATTTTATTATCGTGATAAGGAAGCATTTCTCCGAAAGCAGTCATACCGATACTCCATTTACCTGGCTCTACCAATGCAGCTTTCAGTTGAACACCGATTCCTAATTCGGCAACATTCCGACCCCAGCCTTCTCTGGAAGCAGCGCCCTGGTAGCCGAATCCTCTCAGGTAATCTCTTTTTTCATTACCGAGGTTTCTGAAACGCGGTACATAAAATCCGGTAGGTCGGCGTCCGAAATAATATTTATCATCAAAGCCTTCTACTTCGGCTGAAGCGCCTACTCTGAAGTGGTGATCCATTACATTGTGACCTAATTCACCGCTGCTGCTACCTAAACCTTCAGGCCAGATATCAGTTGCAGAATTCATCAAAACCCAGGTACTGTTAAATGCGGATGCACACAGGAAAACAATTTTTGCTTTGTACTCAATGGTTTGATGTGTTTCCGCGTCAACGATTTCAACTCCGGTAGCACGTTTTTTATCTTTATCGTACAATACGCGCGTTACAATAGAGTAAGGGCGCAGTGTAAGGTTTCCGGTTTTCATTGCAGCCGGAAGGGTAGACGATTGAGTACTGAAGTATCCGCCGAACGGACAACCTAACCAGCATTTATTTCTGTATTGACAGTTCGTTCTGCCTGGTAAAGGTTCTGTGATATTTGCTACTCTACCGATGGTAAGATGTCGTGTATCACCGAATTGTTTTTTTATTCTTGCCTGAACATCTTTTTCAACGCAGTTCAAATCCATCGGTTTTTGAAACTGACCGTCGGGAAGATGCGGGATATTATCTTTTGATCCGGAGATACCGGCAAAACGTTCTGCATAATCGTACCATGGAGCAATTTCATTATAACGAATAGGCCAGTCAACGCCGATTCCTTCTTTAGCATTTGCTTCAAAATCCTGAGGTCCGAAACGGTAACTTTGTCTACCCCACATTAAAGATCGGCCGCCTACATGGTAACCGCGATACCAGTCGAAGCGTTTAATTTCTTCGTAAGGGCAATCTTTTTCGTTTGTCCAGTATTCAAGATTTGTTTCATTCAACGGGTAATCACGTTTTAAAACAGGATAATCTTCAATCATCTGAACCGTTCTTCCGCCTCTGTGTGGAAATTCCCACGGATCTTTATTAGCGTTCTTGTATCCCTTTACGTGTTCGATGTTTTCGCCTCGTTCCAGAAGGATTACTTTCAATCCCTTTTCTGTTAATTCTTTCGCAGCCCAACCGCCACTAATTCCGGAGCCAACTACGATAGCGTCATAAACATTTTCAGCCATGGTTTAATTTTTCTAATGTTAGACTTTATTTAGGATTCATTTTCGTGCTTCTATACATCACAAACCTGAACACATTTCGCCAGGTCATTGAAACGTTGTTCCAGTGATTTACCTGTAGGAATGTATTCCTGCGCAACCCAACCTTTAAAGCCGGTTTCCAGAATAGCTTTCATGATGGCAGTATAATTCAACTCCTGGTCAGGAGTTAATTCGTGACGGCCGGGTACTCCGGCGGTATGATAGTGTGCGATATAATCTTTGTTTTTACGGATGGTATCAATCACATTACCTTCATTCACCTGCATATGATAGATGTCATATAATAACTTAAAGTTGTCTGACCCGAGATTTTTTGCCAGATTTACTCCAAACGCCGTATTGTCACATTGATAATCTGCGTGATCTCTTTTGCTGTTTAATAATTCCATTACCAGGGTTACGCCGTGTTTTTCGGCCATACCGATCACTTTTTTCAACCCTTCCGTACAGTTTTTAATACCCGTTTCATCGTCTTTTCCTCTACGGTTTCCACTGAAACAAATCAGGTTTTTGTAACCGGCTTTTGCTACCAGCGGAATCATTTCAGTATACCGTTTTACTAATTCCGCATGAAACTTCGGATCATTAAAACCGTCTACCAGATTTATTTCGGCTCCATTGCACATAGAGCTGTCAATACCGTGTTTTTTAAGTGTACCCCAATCTTTCGGGCCCACCAGATCGATCGCCCTGATGCCGATGCGTTTTGAAATTTCGCAAAGCTCATCAACCGATAAATCATTAAAACACCATCTGCAAACCGAGTGATTAATATTACCTTTCAGGGAACCGGTACCAAGTGCTAATGGAGTATTGAAGCCGGATAATAAAGTACCAGTTGAGACAGTAGCAACGACATTTTTTATCATTGATCTACGGGAAACCTCTAATTTCATACATTGATCGTTAGTTGTTAACACAATAATTTTAGGATTTTATAATCTCTAAATTATTCTTATAAATGTAAATTAATTATTTTTAAATTGAGAACTTCTTTTAACAATTATTAATACTTTCTAATCATAATTATATGAACAGAAAATTACGAATGGGAATGATAGGTGGCGGATCTGGTGCTTTTATTGGTGGTGTTCACCGCATCGCTGCCAATATAGACGGATTAATTTCTTTGCATTGCGGCGCTTTCAGTAGCAAACCTGAAGTGTCAAAAGCATCCGGAGAAGCACTTTTTTTGCCGGCTGACAAGTCTTACACGAGCTTTGAGCAGATGATTAAAACGGAGGCCGGTCTGCCTGCTGAGCAGAGAATGGATTTCGTAAGTATTGTAACCCCGAATCACGTTCACTTTGAACCTGCAATGATGGCGTTAGATCATGGTTTTCATGTGGTTATCGATAAGCCTATGACTTTTACCCTGGACGAAGCCAAAGCTTTACAACAAAAAGTGAAAGAAACCGGTTTACAACTTTTACTGACGCACACTTATTCGGGCTATCCGATGGTAAAACAGGCGAAAGCAATGGTGCGTGAAGGAAAATTGGGAAAAATCAGAAAAGTTTATGTGGAGTATCCACAGGGATGGTTGAGTTCACTGAGCGAAAAGGATGGTAATAAACAGGCTTCCTGGAGAACAGATCCTTCAAAATCCGGAAAAGCAGGATGTATGGGGGATATCGGAACACACGCTGCTCATCTGGCTGAATATATTACCGGGTTAAAAATTAAAGAAGTTTGTGCAGATATAAACATCGTGGTACCGGGAAGATTGTTAGACGACGACGGTGCTATCTTACTTCATTTTGATAATGGAGCATCAGGTGTTTTAATCGCCTCACAAGTAGCAGTAGGTGAAGAAAACGCACTGAAAATAAGAGTATATGGTGAAAAAGGTGGGTTAGAGTGGCGTCAGGAAGAGCCAAATACGCTGTTGGTCAGATGGAGCGACCAGCCTATGCAGGTATACAGAACCGGCGTAGGTTATGCAGATCCGTTGAGTAGCTTTGCCGCACACAATACCAGAACCCCGGGTGGACATCCGGAAGGTTATTTAGAAGCATTCGCGAACCTTTATAGAAATTTTGCATTAACACTACAGGGTTTGCAAAATGGTCAGCAAGTGAGTGCCGAAGCATTAGACTTTCCTTCGGTTGACGACGGCGTAAGAGGTATGGCATTCATTGATACTGTTATAGAAAGTGGACAATCTACTCAAAAATGGACTCCATTCATTGTATAATTGCTTAAATAAAATATTATGACGACGATAAAAGGCCCCGGACTTTTTTTAGCTCAGTTCATGGGAGATAAAGCACCCTTCAATACTCTGGAAGGTATTTGCGAATGGGCGGCAGGATTAGGTTTTAAAGGAGTACAAATCCCTACCTGGGAATCGAGATTGATTGACCTGCAGAAAGCAGCCGAAAGCAAAACTTATGCTGATGAGTTAAAAGGAAAAATTGAATCATACGGATTAACGATTACAGAACTGTCTACGCATTTGCAAGGTCAGTTGATCGCAGTACATCCGGCTTACGATACTTTATTTGACGGATTTGCACCGAAGGAAGTGCATAATAATCCTGCTGCACGAACTGAATGGGCACGCCAGCAATTATTGTGGGCTGCAAAAGCATCGCAAAACCTGGGATTGGATGTACATGCTACCTTTAGCGGGGCATTATTATGGCCGACTGTATATCCCTGGCCTCAGCGTCCGGCAGGACTGGTAGAAACAGGATTCGGTGAGCTCGCAAAAAGATGGTTACCGATACTGAATGCATTTGATGAATCAGGTGTAGACTTATGTTATGAGGTACATGCGGGTGAAGACCTGCATGACGGCATTTCTTATGAAATGTTCTGGGAAGCTACCAATAAACATCCGCGCGCTTGTTTATTGTATGATCCGTCACACTTTATTTTACAGTGCCTGGATTATCTGGAGCATATCGATATCTATCATGAGCGTATCCGGATGTTTCACGTAAAAGATGCAGAATTCAATCCAACCGGTCGTCAGGGTGTTTACGGAGGGTTTCAGTCGTGGTTGAATCGCGCAGGCCGATTCCGTTCATTGGGTGATGGACAGGTAGATTTTAAATCTATTTTCTCGAAAATGAGCCAATATGACTACAAAGGTTGGGCGGTACTGGAATGGGAATGCTGTATTAAACATCCGGAAGATGGTGCGAAAGAAGGTGCAAAATTTATTCAGGACCATATTATTCGCGTAACAGACAAGGCTTTTGATGATTTTGCCGGAACCGGTAGCGATGAAGCATTTAATAAATCGGTGTTAGGCATCAAATAACACAAAAAACTATTATTTTTAATTTTTCTACGATCTAAAAACTACAGTAATGAAAAAATGGTTCATCATGTTGGCAATTGCAGGTACAGTTTATGCGTGTGGGTCAAACTCAACACCACCGGCAAGTGAAGAAAAGAAGCCAGCTAGCGGAGACATGGTGCAAAATCAAAAGGGTTTAGAATTGATTGGCGCCAGCGATTGTACTACTTGTCACAAAATTTCTGAAAAAAATATTGGCCCCGCTTATACGGATGTTGCCAAGAAATACGACAATACCGATGCTAACATCGACTATTTAGCGAAAAAAATCATTGAAGGCGGAGAAGGTGTTTGGGGTGCTATTCCAATGACTCCGCACCCGGATGTTTCAGAAGCCGATGCGAAAGAAATGGTGAAATACATCATGACGCTGAAAAAATAATCCTTATTTAAAAACCATAATTTACATGAAACTATACACCTATTCCCTTATTGCATTATTAAATATGCAGGCATGCGATAACGGAGCGATTGCACACACACCAACTGATAACGAAAACCAGCACGATAAAGTGGCAAATACATTAACAGATGACGAAAAAGCACAGGGCTGGGAATTACTTTTCGATGGTAATACAACTGCCGGATGGCATTCTTACAATCAAAAAACAGATGCCAGCGCATGGAAAGTAAAAGACGGTATTTTATACCTCGATCCGAGCGTTAAAGAAAACGGAAGAGTTGTTGGTGGTGGCGACCTCGTTACCGATAAGGTTTTTGCTAATTTTCACCTTAAACTGGATTGGAAATTAGAAGCCGGGGGTAATAGCGGCGTTATGTTTTATGTACTGGAAGATACCGCTCAAAAGTGGTCTTACTACACCGGCCCGGAAATGCAGATTCTTGATAACGAGCGTCACCCTGACGCAAAGATCAGAACACACCGTGCAGGCGACCTCTATGATTTAATCGAATGCAGCGAGGAAACGGTAAAACCGGTTGGACAATGGAATACAGCTGAAATTATTGCAAACAATGGCTCGCTGACTTTTATTCTTAATGGAAAAAAAGTGGTTGAAACCACCATGTGGAACGACGAATGGAAAGCCATGATTGCAAAATCTAAATTCAAAAATCTTCCTTTATTCGGAACAATGAAAGAAGGTAAACTGGTATTACAGGATCATGGTGATCCGGTTTATTTCAAAAATGTAAAGATTAAACAATTATAATAAAAGGCCGGTTTCAATACCGGCTTTTTTGTTTCCGACCAGTGTTGAATAATAACAGGCAATAATAAATAAGATTCACTAATATGAAATTTTCTTTCCTGATACTTTTGCTACTCTCATTAAATGCTTCTGCACAAAAGGTAGACGTACTATTGATTGGTACTTCACATAATTACGGTAATTCTCCACAGCAAGACATTTCAAAAATCTATCAGAAAATAATAGATTTTAAACCGTCTGCTTTCTTCGGCGAGTTTTTGAGTAAAGAAGATGAGCAGAATAATATGGATTATTGGTGCAAAGAGGATAATCTTAAACGACTCAGAATACTTAGAAAAAACAGAAATATTGAAGAGGAAAACCTTCCGGCCATCATTGACAGTTTAAAGAAACGGATATTAATAAAACCTGACGATTACCGACTAAAAGCTGATCTGGCACATGCTTATTATCTGAATCAGGATGTTTCGAATGCCCATTATCAATATTGGCAGGTTTACACACATTTACAAAAAACATCTGATCAAAAACTTGAAAACTATGTGAATGAACTGCTGAGTCCCGAAATGGATAATACAGGACGAAGTATGAAAAGATTAAAAACCTCAGAGTATGCATTGATTGCATTTCCTCTGATGCAGCAAATGAATATTAAGGAATTAATACCGATGGACTGTCAGGATTATGATTTAAACTGGTCTGCTGCTGCTTTAGCATTCTATAATAAGTTTGAATCTTATAAAAAAGATACGCTTGCTATTTATGCAAAGGAGCTGAAGGAAATATTAAACAGAAGAGAAGCGAGCTTTGGAAAATATTTTGAGAACGATAAAAATGCTAAAAATCTAACCGAATGGTTAAATACAGATGAGGCGTCGGTTATTTTGGCCTCAGGTGATTTTTATGTTCCGGAAATATACCAGTTAAAAGGTTTTCCAAAAGAAGAGATGTATGCTAAAATGCATTGGTGGTATATGAGAAACAAAGGGATGTGCGAAAATATTGTAAAACGGTCCAGAGTATCCGATAACCAAAAAGTAGTGGTGATTGTGGGTGCTAATCACAGAAAACTGATGCAGGATCTATTGGCGGAAATGCCTGATGTGACTGTAAAAAACATAAATGAAATAAAATAAATTATCGAATCCGGGTTAAATATTTTGCTGTACATAAACATCTTATATATGCGAAAAAAGATTATTTGCTCATCTCGGTAATTTGATGTAGTTTAATAGTATTGGGCTGCTTGATCAGGCTGACCAAAAAAGCCCCCAACATTGTTGGGGGTTTTTTTTATTGCGTGAGCGAATACGCATATTTTTATTTACCCGTAGAATTTTTTTGATCCAGTAATAAATCCAGTTGCTGATAGAAAGAGTCGGTTTCTCCAACAAATGAATACAAAAAATTACCCTGCCCGTCTATTATTACTTTAGTCGGAAATGCCTGAATGTTATAAATTTTAGTAAGATCATTGGTGCCGTTTCCATTAAATATTTGCGACCAGGAAAGTTTATGTTTTTTTATGGCTTTTTTCCAGTCTTCGTCTGTATCCTGACAAGCAATTCCGATAAACTCTACCTGGTGCTTGTATTTTGTGTAATAACTTCGCATGGCGTCAAATCCTTTTATGCATGGCGGGCACCATGAACCCCAGAAATCAAGCACAATGAACTTTCCTTTAAATTTCTTTAGGGAGATGCTGTCGTTGGTGTGCGAAATAAATTTAAAATCAGGCGATGGCATACCGGGTTTTAGTACAGAAAGATTGTTTATTTTTTCTTTTACCTTTTTCAGATAAATGCTTTGCTGTTGCACCGCATCAAATAAGTTATACATTGAATCTAATAGTTTTGGATCATTGATATTGGCGTATCGATACAATACATATGCTCCTGCCGGATTGTCTGTATTTTGTGCAGCAAAATTTTTTGCCACCTCGTTTTCTATATGAACCACCTGCCTGAGCAGCATTTGAAAAGTTTTTTTAGCGGCAACCGAGGTGTCGAAGGTATAGGAAGAGTCAATAATAACGCGTGCCATTTGAACCAATGGGTTAAATCTTTGCCTGAAATCTTCATACTTTTTTTGCGCGACTGCATTTTCAAGCTGAAACTTACTCCGGTTCATCTCAGGAAACGGGCCCTTGAAACTAATGAGCCCACCCTCTGCCAGTACATCCTGAAAAAAAACATCGACTTTGCTTCTGATTCCTCTTTCATTCCCTGCTTTTGCTGCTTCAATCGACTGACTGTCTTTTATTAAAATCAGTCGTATCATTTCTGGCGAAGAAAGTGTGCCTGTATGAGAAAATTGCCCATTGTTGGTATAGAAAGTGTCTCTGTCAGATTCGCCAAGGATCATCAGCATCATCGTATCAGCGTTTGAGATCTTTATATCGATTTTATAATTCTGTGCAAAGGAGGAGAGGGAAAGTATCAGGCATAGCAATGCCATATGAATTCTACCATTCATTTTTTAAGTTTTAAGAAGTGATCAATAAAGAATTATTTATTTCATTTCAGGCTTTTTCCGAAAAATAAGCGGAGATGAAATTTGTAGTGGTCAATTAATAGGAAAAGAATCAGCACGATTGCTGCCTGAAGGAGCAATGGTATTTTTAAAATATCTCCGGAGAGACGTAGTATTTCCGGAAGAAGAAGGATGCTGCAACCGGTCAGGAGGGCGGTTAAAAAGAATATAACTGACAGCTTTCTGTCATTAGATATTTTACGTTTATTTAGTTCGTTTTGGTGAACTTTCATCATGATCCGGTCTTCAATTTGAAGATTCCAGGTTTTATCTTTTATGGTGTTAGCCAGTAATTGATCGTCATCAGATTCAAACGGTGCCATAATCAGGATTGTTTCATTTGTTCGTTTAATAAATGAGCCAGTTTTTTTCTCGCCCTGTGTAAGATGGTTTTTGCATTTGACAAAGACCATCCCGTTATTTCGCAAATATCATTGAGGCTTCCTTCTTCCAGGTAAAATAAGCTGAGAGAAAGGCTTTCGTTGGGTGCGAGCCGTTGAAGTGCCGAATAGATCATTTGCTGCATCTCTTTACACTCGAGCCGATAGAGCGAAATGTCTTCCAATTCAGTTTCAGGTAAAGTTTCGTAAAACTGAAGTTTGTCAACTTTCATTTTCCGCAGGCGCATCAGCGATTCATTCGTCACTATTTTATACAGCCAGGTACTGAATTTTGAGTGATGCTTAAAATTGTTTAATTGCTGATAGGCTTTTATAAATGCATCCTGGATGACTTCTTCTGCTATAAACTCATCTTTAATTATTGACATTGCAATGCTCATAGAAGCATGCTGATAATTACGGATCAGGTGACGGAAAAGGTCAGTTTCTCCCGAGCAAATCCGCTTCACTAAACTGCCATCATCCTCTATCATTTATTCTCCGTTTTATTTTTCTGAAGATAATGCGCTACAATCATTGACATACCTCCGCAAAAACCGAGAATGGCAACAGGGAAGGCATTTCCGCCGGCATCTAATAGTTTTAGTGCAACCATCAGAGAAATGATCAGTAACCCTAAACTCAATCCGGTAACCAGACAAGCCAGTCTAAGCCAAAAGAAGTTAGACTGTTTTTTCCCGCCTGGTGGTTCTGGTTCTGCCTCCAGACCCTTCTCAATACGGAGCATCCGTTCACGATGATTAGCGCGGTGCGTAAAGAACCACACCAGAAAAAGACAAATGATAAAGATGACCCAGATAAGTGGTATGAGGTGCTGCATATAAAACCTTTATAATATTAGATGCAGTAAAGAAAGGGAAGGTTACAAACGAAAAGTAATTTTTTTAAAATTGTTTGTTATTCCTTAAAGTGTTATTAATCAATTATAAAGGAGCGTGAAATAAAAAATCCCCCCAAAAATTGTCTAACTTTTGGGGGGCATTTCATATTGGAGGGACTTTCATTTTATTTCAGAATATTTTTCCTGAGATAGTTGATAGATTGTTCAATAGAAGCCATCGGATGTGCAGAAACATCCTGCTCTACGTAGAAGTATTTCATGCCGCTGGTTTTTGCTGCTGCAAAAATTGATTTGAAATCGATCGTTCCGTTACCTACTTCAGTAAATTTACCTTCTGCGGTATTGTCTTTATCTTTGACGTGCCATAAAGCAACGCGGCCTTTATTCTTTTTAAAGAATTCAACAGGATTTACACCGGCTTTTACCGCCCAGTAAAGGTCCAGCTCAATAGAGACCAGTTTCTTATCTGTATTGGAAAGAATGACATTCATACCGTTATCACCACCTAACTGATGAAACTCAAAGTCGTGGTTATGATAAGCCAGCTGAATACCTTCTTCTTTTGCAATTTTGCCGGCCAGGTTAAGGCCTTCGGCAATTTTTTTATAGTTGTCGAGTTCGTTTTGGTACTGCGGTTCCAGATAAGGAATTACGATATAATTTTGTCCGAGTGCGGTGGCATCTTTTGCTGCTTGTGCAAAGTTTGCCTCCCATCCCCCTTTTAAGAAAATAGAAGCCGGAAATGTATGTCCGCTGTTACTTGCCAGGGATAAGCTTTTCAAAAGAGATCTGAATTCCTGAACCGGTAGCCCGAACCACTTGCCATCTGCATAACCGAATGTTTCAACATCCGTATATCCCAGGGCCGCCACTTGCTTCAATACAGCTTTCGGGTCCTTAAAAATTTCATTTCTAAGGGTATAAAGCTGCACACCAATCATGGTATTTGATTTGAATGCACTTAAGGGGTCAAGGTAAGCAGCTCCCATAAAAGTCAGGGATTGCTGTAAAAAACTTCTCCTGGTAACCATAAAACACTGTTTATTATAAAATTCGATTTAATTTACTAAATAATATGTCATTATAAGAGATTTATACAAAAATCATGTTTTAATTGTAGAAGTTTATCTTATTTTGTACACTCAATTTGTTCTAAATAATATGAAATACAAATTTGGCTGGATATTAGGCTTGAGTATTTTGATTGCCTGTCAATCAGATCCTAAATCTACTGTTCCTTCAGACAATGCAGATAATGATGATGAAGAAATGGTAGATGAATTGGTAGACACCCTCCTCAATACTGAAAATATCCGCACTTTTGAATCGTTGGGTTTTACTACAGTGGCAAAGTCGAAAGTGCAGGGGTTCGACTGGTCAAAATTTGTTATGTCAGATACCTGGAAGGAAGATACGATGTATACGACTCCTTTCAGGCCAACTGCTGATTACTATACCAATTACGGGCGTTTTCTGAAATACTCTCCGGATAGTACATATTTTGTAGATCTTGACAGCTATAATATTAATATACATAAAGATAATAAAGGCAATTGGGTGGGAGAAGAGTTAGGTCCTGACACGGAAGTTTCGCTGATAAACCCAAAAACCGGAGAGAAAACCCGGTTAATGTTTTTTGGCCCCAGCTCGAGTATAGAAGAGGCGATCTGGCTCGACGATGATAATGTTGCTTTGTTGGGAGTACATGACGACGGGGTGAGTGGTGCGATAGCTGTTGTATGGAAGTATCACTTACCAACACAAACTTTTTACCTTTACGAGTTAAAAGACGGGCTTTCTGCGCAGGAGCTCATCGGTTCATGGCGTCACGAACGATTGAAAGGAGTAGCTATCCGCTAGTCTTGCTTCATATGTAATTTAAACGTAGCCATTAACATACAGCCGGTATCGTTTGGCCTTGTTTTGAATATCAGCTCACCATTGTACAACTGTACTCTGTTCCGGATGTTTTTCAAGCCTATTCCGTGAAGGAAATCGGTGTCTTTGCTGATTCCCACACCGTCATCAATAATTTGTAAGGTGAGGATACTGGCCGCCTGTGTTAAGCGAACCGTAATATGGGTGGCTTTTGCATGTTTGATAATATTATTGATCTGTTCCTGAATAATTCGATAAATATTGATTTTCAGATCGTGTGAAAGATCAGTATCAACTACATTGATATAATCGAGCTGAGTGGTAAATGTATTCATTACTTCTACGCTCTCGAGCAGGTCTTCGATGCTGAGTTTTAAACCAACTTCTTCAGAGTATGTTTTAATTAAACTGTGCGAAACTTTTCTGATTTCTTTTAAGATCTGCTGAGCGGTTTCTCCCGCTTTGTCTAAAATATCCTCGCTGTTATATTTTTCCACTTCATCTTCTCTTAAACAACCAAGATAAAGACTGATGGTGCTGATCAGTTGGGCTACATTGTCGTGAAGCTCTTTTCCTATTTCTATACGTTCGTTTTCCTGTGCCTCCATGGTAGCTTTCAGTACAGAAATATCATTATTGATTTTGGAATGAATAAGATGATTGGCAGTTCTTGAGTCGGCCAGTTTCTCGCGAATAGTGAGGGCGACAAGGTCGCATTTTTCGGTTTTAATAACGCTGGCAACTACATCGGCCATGAGCACTTTACTGGTTTTACTGATTTGCCGGTGAGCAATAATTTTTCCATGCAGATTGGAGGCATTTGATTCACTGGTGGTAAGGCTTTGCAGGTTTGCATGGTATTCAGAAGGAAACAGGTCAAGCGCTGATTTATTTCTTAACTCAATTTCGTCAAACCCGAAATATTGCAGTGCTGCTTCATTTATCTGAATAATTCGCAAAAAATCTGGTTCACAAATCAGAATAGGTCCTGTATGTTGCAAAAAATATTGCTGTAAAATCCTGATTTGGGTTTCTTCTGTTTTATCGATCAGTAATTGTTCACCAACGTCTCTGAAATTTCCGATGATAGCTTCTATGCCGGGTACATTTAAAAGATTTGTAGCTGTTCCGTCAATCCATTTTTTCATTCCGTAGCGGTCTACCAGTTGTACATGTATCGCTACTGCTTCTTTTTGTTTGGTCAGAATTTCTTCGAGCTTGCCATGGGCGTATTCCCAGCAGTCGGGGTGTATAAGATCGAAAATAGATTTTCCTAAATAGTGCTCCTTATCATAACCTAGATAAGATTTTATAGAAGGGGATCCGTAAGAGAATTTTCCGGCTTTATCTACCAGCAGATATAATTCCGAAGTAAAATCAATAATTGACTGATAAGGAAAATCATCAATTTCTTCTTCAGCTAAAATGAACTGACTGTCAATAACCCTGAAGGTACACACAACAGCATTAATTGGTTTTACATCGAGCAGGTTTGTAATCAGTACCAATAGCCATATTTCCCCTACTTTAGGCGACTTAGCCCTGATTTTTAACTGTACCGCATTTTCGGGAGATATTTTGGCGTTCTCAAAAGCCTCTTTGAACTTATCACAGTCGTCCTCAATGCCCAGAATTTCAAAGATGTTCAATCCGACCAGCTCGTCAATATCATCGTGAATGTAGTTTTTTATGGCCGGGCTCGTATATTTGATATGTCCGTGTTCATCAAGAATGGTGGTAATATCGCTGGATCTTTCGATTAATTGTCTGAAATAAAGCTGTTGCTGGTCTTTTTGCTTTTGCAGGTTAATCTGGTCTGAAATATCAAAAGCAAAGAAGCTTACGCCACGCACCCGGCTTTGCCAAACGATGGTAGAAAGATTGATTTGAAGATAGAATGTTTCATTGGGCAGTTCCACGGTTTCACTGGTAGAGAAATAGGCACCGTCTAACGTTTTTGTACAATAGTTTTGCCAGAAGTCTTTGAATACTTTGCCGAAAAGGTGTGCATAGTTACCAAAAAAATCACCTATTTGTACGCTGCCGCCTTCTTTATTCAGAATGTAATCTTCGAAAGCTTTATTAAAGTAAATGATCCGGTACTGGCGGTTGATGAACCAAACCATACTGTCTGAGTTATTAAACCCCGCATCCAGAAGATCTTTTTCTCCGGGATATAAACTTTTCAATTGCTCAATAACCGCGGGGTCATTTTCTTTAAACTTAGCTTTCATTCTATCAAGATAATGTAAGTGGAATATTCTATGGCAGTAATATAAATTTAATAGGTATCCTTCAATGATCATAACTATCTTGCAACAAAGCAACGGAATTGGTCAATTTATTGACATAAATTAACGAGATGATAAAAAATCTTGTTAATTATTACAAATGGAATTGAACAGATGAAGCTTTTACATTTTTTTTGTCAGATAAACAGAATTCTATGAAGTATTTAGGACTAGTATTCTTTTGTTTTTTGTCTATTCCCTTACTCGTCAATGCCCAGGGCAAAACCGTGGTATTGAACGGTTATGTGAAAGATAAAAAAAATGGAGAGGTTTTGATTAATGCTACGGTATATGTTGACAATAGTTTATTTGTAACTCAGACAAACAATTACGGATACTACTCTATCAATATCCCTACGGGAAAACATGTGGTTAAGGTCAGTTTTACCGGTTATAAGACATTTAGCAAAGAGATTAATGTAACTGCAAATCAATCTTTAAATGCAGATCTGGAGCAGCTGGATGAGCAGCTGGATATGGTTACGGTAATTGGAGAAAAAAGAATTACCCGTACTAATACAGTAGCATTAGGCGTACAGCAATTAACTTCAGCTCAGATAAAAAGCCTGCCTGCCTTTATGGGAGAGCCGGATATTTTGAAAGCAATTTTAACCATGCCGGGTGTAACATCGGTAGGAGAAGGTTCCAGTGGATTTAATGTGCGAGGCGGAGATATTGATGCGAATCTGATCATATTAGATGAAGCACCGGTGTTCAACTCATCACATTTAATGGGTTTCTTTTCAATATTTAATCCGGATGCAGTTAGAAATGTAACTCTTTATAAAGGAGCTTTTCCGGCTGAGTATGGAGGCAGAACGTCTTCGGTGCTGGATATCAGAATGAAAGACGGTAATGATCAGAAGCTGGAAGTAAATGGTGGCATAGGAACCGTATTCAGCAGATTATCAGTAGAAGGCCCTTTACAAAAAGACAGGTCTTCTTTTGTGGTGGCAGGCCGCAGGTCTTATATCGATGTGCTGGCAAAACCGTTTCTGGATAAAGAATCGAAAGACAGTAAGTTTTACTTCTATGATTTAACGGCAAAAGTAAACTACGAATTAAGTGACAAATCTACCTTGTATTTAAGTGGTTATTTCGGTAAAGACGTATTCGGTATCGGATCTGAAGCAAACTTTGCCTGGGGTAACTCTACCGGTACATTGCGATGGAATTACCTGATTTCACCTAAACTGTTTTTGAATACAACAGTAACCTATTCTGATTATGATTATCAGTTATCATTCAAAACGGCGGATGGTACTTCAGAGGGTTACGACTGGACGTCAAATATCAAAACATATGGAGCAAAACCGACACTCACCTGGTATGCCAATGCAAAACATGAATTTAAAGCAGGTTTTGGATTTTTGAGATATGACTTTCAGCCCGGAAAAGGGGTTATGACCACCACTAACAGCAAAAGCGAAGTAATTATGCATAACAGATATGGAAATGAAATTTCCGTATTTGCAGAGGATACCTGGAAAATAACGGATAAGTTAACAGCTCAGCTTGGAGTAAGATTAAACGTATATCAATATCTTACTAAAAATCAAATTTATCATTTCAGAGACACCACTCCGAATGTAAGAAAGCCGCTGGATTATACCGAACATGTAAATAAAATGACAAAAGCCAATGACTGGGCTTTCATAGAACCTCGTGTATCGTTCAAGTATCAGGTAAAAGAAGACCTGATTCTGAAAGCCGGTTACGCAAAGAGTTCTCAATACATCCATCTACTATCAAATACAGCATCCCCTACACCGGTGGATTTATATTTTCCTTCAACCAATAATATAAAGCCTTCCTATAGCCACATCGTGTCGGCCGGTGTTGTTAAAAATACAGCTAAAGGCATAGAGCTGTCAGCTGAAGTGTTCTATAAAAAAATGGAAGATCTCTTAGATTTCATCGATGCTGCTAACCTGCAGTTAAATGAGCAGGTAGAAGCTGATTTATTAACCGGCGAAGGAAAAGCATACGGGCTGGAGCTTGAAGCGCGTAAAGACCGCGGTAAATGGCAGGGATGGTTGAACTATACATGGTCAAGATCATACAGAAGAACCGAAGGTATCAGTATGAACGAATGGTACCTGAGCCGTTTTGACAGAACGCATGTATTAAATTTTGCAGTAATCAGAAACTTCAACAAACGCGTCTCAGCCTCTGCATCGTTCAATTATGGAACCGGTGTTCCGGCCACTTTCGCAGATGCCATGATGTATATACAAGGAATTCCGGTACCGTATAATACCACCGGAAAAAGAAACACGTATCGTATTCCTGATTATCACCGTTTAGATTTGTCGGTAACGATTAAGAATAATCCTGCTAAAAAACTGAGAAGTGAATGGGTGATTGGTGCTTACAATGTATATGCGCGTAAAAATGCTTATTCGATCTTCTTCGAGTCGAACGAAGACAATCCAAATGTAAGACAGGCTTCACAGCTTTCATTATTAGGATCTATTATTCCTTCAGTTACCTGGAACTTTAAATTTTAAGTTTATGAAATTATCATATATCTATATACTCATTGCACTATTTTCTTTTTCCGGTTGTATTAAACAGGTGGATATTGATGTGGATCCCGGAGAAACGTTTATGTATGTGGATGCATTTATAACCAATCAAACCAGCAGGCAACAGGTAGTGGTGAATCATTCGGCTCCGTATCTCGGCAATTCTACCCCGGGTGCTGTAACAAATGCACAGGTGGTATTAAAAAATATTACAAAAAACAGATCACATACTTTTCAATATTTAAACGGGCTTTACATTTATCATCCTACTTTTCCGTTGGTAAGCGTAGGTGATAGTGTTGTATTGGAAGTTACTGTAGACGGTGTATTGTATACAGCTTCTGACAAAATGAATCGTGTACCTACGATTGACTCAGTGACTTTACATTATAAGGCCCAGTCATTACTATATGAAGAAGGGATTTATGGAGAAGTTCATATAAAAGATTTACCCGGTGCTACAGATTATTACTGGTTAAAAACAAACTATAATTCTGACGATCCGAGAGAAGGAAATAATCTGGCAATTGACGGGGGGTATTATGAAGACTTGTTTGACGGTTTAGAGTTTATTACTCCATTGCGTGAGGCGATCAATGAATATGGTCCGTTTGAATCGGGAGGAAGAATTGATGTAAGACTGAGATCTTTGTCAAAGCAGACCTACAGTTTCCTCGAAATGTTGTTTAATGTATCGAGTGGTTCGGGGATGTTTGCTGAAATTTTGAAGAATGTGCCTACGAATATAAAAACACCTGAAAATGAGAAAAAAATGTTGGGGTGGTTTGCTACAACGGCAGAAAGAAGTGTTACCATCTTCATTCCTTAACGGCGGTAAGTATAAAATTAATCTATAATTAAATAAGGGAGTCTTAAGACTCCCTTATTTAATTATACGTAAAAATATATTGATTAGAATAAGAATCAAATTAAGAATGCCTATCTAATTAAGATACTAATTTTTCTTTACATTTCCAACGGACTGTCTAACGCCCTCGTATACAAGTTTTTGAAACTCCTGAGAAAAGTTTGGGTGTGCAGTAGGCCATACGTTCGTGTAAAGAAGTACCACGAGTTTTTCCTTAGGATCTACCCAATAGGCGGTTCCGAACATTCCGCCCCATAAATAAGCGCCTTCGTTCATGTACGGACTGGTTTTTTTTGTAGCGCCGTTGATTTGAAAACCAAGGCCAAATTCATCTGAAAAGGGAATATTACCAATCTGGTGACGGGTCATTTCTTTTACCGATTCTTCACTTAGCACTCTTTTGTTATTCCATATTCCATTATTCAGCAACATAGACAGAAATTTACCGTAATCTTCAATAGGACCGCTTAAACCTGCTCCACCAGCATGAAAAGTACTGGCATGATTCGGATAGTCTTCAATCAGCGGGCCGATATCAGGCATTGCTTCACCGGCAGGTACCAACGGCTGCCCCTGAAGTTTAGAGAATAAGGTTACTAACCGGGGTTGTAGTGTTGTGGGAAGAGAGATAAACGTACTATTCATTCCGAGGGGCTCGAAAATCTTTTTTATGAAAACCGTTTCAAGATTTGCACCACTTATTTTTTCAATAATGTATCCTAATACCTCGAGGTTGATACCATAAGTCCATTTTTCACCCGGTTGGTGTAATAGGGGAAGTGCCGCGAGCTTTTTAATAGCTACCGCCAATGTATCCTTATTGGTGGCAATGCCAGTAGGTATCTGATACTTTTCGTAAATGGCTTTTGCCTGTTCGCTACCGATAAAAGGATAATCAATACCGCTGGTATGTGTTAATAAGTCAAAAATAGTAATAGAGCGTTTTGCGGGTACAGTCGTAAAAGAAGTGTCAGCTGCATTGAAAGTGGCAATTACTTTTGGGTTGGCAAATTCCGGGATATACTTTTCTACCGGATCGTGGAGTTGAATTTTTTTCTCTTCAATGAGTTGGAGAACGGCAGTAGTGGTAATGGCTTTGGTTTGCGAAGCCATTCTGAAAATGTCATCGGTTTTCAAAGAATCATGCTCACTGTTCCGGTATCCGTAAGCTTTTTTGTAAAGCGGTTGATTGTTATGCAAAATCAAAACGACGGCACCATTGATATAATTTTTTTGAATCTGATCATATATTAACGCATCTAACTGCTTAAAGGCAGCGGCGTTTTTCTTTTGTGCATGGCTATTCAGAAATGCAAAACAGCAAAACAGAGAAAAAAGAAAAAACTTGCGCATAAGTTAAGGTTTATGCACAAGTTAATATTGTTTTGGGGGATCAGCTAATTGAAATGTGAACTGTAAGTAACACTTTTTTATATATGATTGTAACTCATACTCTGTAGCATATGTTACGAATTGTACCGGAGGTTTGTATCTTATCATGAAATAGTCAAGGTCTTTGTCTTTCAAACCGGTAAGTCTGATAACAAGTGCTCTGGAAAAGCGGGAATATACATAAGCATCTTCCTCTTCCTGTAACAATCGGTCTCTGAACTGCGACATTCTCTTATTTCTGGAGAAACTGAATACATTGATAAGTTCGTTGAGGTCAAGTCCTGCACCGCCTCCGGGGCTAACAGACGTGGCCAGGCCAGGTTTTTGGTAATTAAAAGCTTTGGCATATTCCTCACGGTTACGGATGGAGTCAAGCTTGTAATTACGGGGATAAACCGTAATAGCCGGCAACATATCCGGTGGTACGTGCAGAGAAATTTCAAAGTTTTGTGGATTGGGAAAGTCGTTTAAACTGAATTTTTGTGTGGATTTATTCTGGTATGAAAACCAGATGGAATCGGTTTCGTTTAAATAAATCACATATTTCCCTAATGAATCGGTCATAGTACCTCTACCGCTATTACTCATTACGGTAACACCAGGAATGAACTGGGTTCTGCTTTTACTGTACACACGCCCGCTGACCCTCACCTGAGCGTCAACCGAACTAATAAGTGCAAACAATAAAAAAAATAAAGAGTAGAAATACTTCATGAGCAGCTACTAAGCTAAAAAAATATTTCGCAATAAAGAACTTAAAGTGTGATTAAAGAGCTGATTTAACGTTGTTTCAACAAATTTTCGATGACTGCCGGAAAGTTTTGATGTTCAAGCTGGTGGATTTTTGCGGCCAGTGTTTCGGCGGTATCAGTATCGTCAATAGAACAGGTAGCCTGAAAAATAACTTCCCCTTCGTCGTAATGATTATTAACGTAATGAATCGTAATACCCGACTCTTTTTCTCTTGCCTCAATTACTGCCTGATGAACATTCATACCATACATTCCTTTGCCGCCGAACTTAGGTAAGAGAGCGGGGTGGATGTTGATAATTGCGTTCGGGAAAGCTTTAATTAAGGCATCAGGTATTTTCCAAAGAAAACCCGCTAGTACAATGAAAGAAATATCGAAGTCCTGCAGTTGTGGAACATAGGCATTTCCTCTGAAAAAGGTTTCTTTTTCAATAAGCAGGGCAGGAATATTTTCATTACCGGCAATGGTTAATACGCCGGCCTGTGGTTTATTGCAAACGATCAGCGCTACTTTAATAGTAGGGTGATGGCGGAAATGATCGATGATTTTTTGGGCGTTGGAGCCGGCTCCTGAAGCAAAGACAGCAATGTTAACGGTACCGGATGGATCAATTGCGCGGATAGGGCTGATCAGTCGGAATTTAACACCCAGTTTAACCAGATATTTTCTGAAAAAGGAAAACTGGCCCGTGAAAATACTCACGGATAACACACAAATAGGCCATGCCAAAGTAACTACGAACAGATAAAGTGGAAGATAAATCAGTTTGCTGGAAATATTAAACTGACTCATAATAGCCCGTGCAATAACGCCGCTTAAACTACCGCCTACTGCAAAAGTGATTAAAACAAGTACGAGTTGAAGGGGCGATACAGCCCACTTTGATTGCAATTTTTTGAACATGAGGCAAAATTGCATCAAAATAAATTATAGAAAAAACGAAAAAAACACTTTGATTGATAATTTTTTACGGACTTTTGCAGTTAAATAGAGAGGCCTAAAATTCAAAACTCTGAGATTTTGAGGAAATCAGCGGTAGTTTTTTAAGAAATTACCGAAAAATGACAGGAAAAAAGGTGACAAAAACATGACATTTATGTCATGACATTTTGTAAAACTGATGTAAAATCGGCTGAAACCCGCTCTGGTACTGCATCAAAAAAATTTTAACAATGTTGATATTTTGTTGAAATCCTGGCTTATTTTTGCACCCAATTCAGGAAATTTTTCCACATAATCTCGTCATATTCAACTGATATGATTGACTTAAGACCAATTGCGATAAGAACCCTTTTAAGTGCGTTATTAGTAACTGTTTTAGCATTCGGGCAAAGTGCTCAGGCTCAAGACGGTGCAGCTTTGTTTGCTGACAAGTGTGCCACTTGTCACAAGCCAGACAAAGATCTGACCGGTCCGGCATTAAAAGGAGTAGAAGACAGAGTTAAAGACAAAGAGGCTTTACATGCCTGGATCAGAAATCCACAAAAAGTACTGGCTTCCGGAAACAAGTATTTCAATGATCTTTATATCAAGTGGAATAAAGTTCCGATGAACGCGAATCCTCAGTTAACTGATGAGGAGATCGATGCTATTTTAGCTTATGTGGAAGCCTATCAGCCTAAAGTTGCGGGTAACGCAGGTGGAAATGTAGTTGTTGAAGAAAAAGACAATTCCATTCTGTACGGAATTCTGACTTTAATTCTTGCGGTAGTAGCTTTAGTAATGTTACAGGTAAACAGCAATTTGAAAAAATTAGCTGATGAAAAAGAAGGCATCCCAGCCGGCGAGCCTGTTCCATTCTATTTAAACAAAACCTACATTGCTTTAGTAGTAATCATTTTATTCATTATCGGTGGTTTTAATCTTACCAAAGGTTTGATCGGTTTAGGCCGTCAACAAGATTACCAGCCTGACCAGCCGATTTTCTACTCACATAAAGTGCACGCAGGTGTAAACCAGATCAACTGTTTATACTGTCACGGTGGTGCGATGGAAGGCAAGCATGCGAATATCCCTTCGTTAAATGTTTGTATGAACTGTCACATGACTGTTAACGAGTATACCGGAGAAACGCTTTACCGTGAAAACGGGGAAGAAGTAGACGGTACTGCGGAGATTCAAAAAATCTATGCGGCGGTAGGATATGATCCTGCTTCTAAACAATATACAGGTGATGCGAAAGGTATCGAGTGGGTAAAAATCCACAGCTTACCTGACCACGTATATTTCAACCACTCTCAACACGTTGCTGTAGGTGGTGTACAATGTCAAACATGTCACGGAGATATCCAGAACATGGATGTTGTAAAGCAATTCTCTGATTTAAGTATGGGATGGTGTGTGAACTGTCACCGTGAAACTAAAGTGAACTTTGGTGGAGAAAACGGCGAAGGCAATAAATTCTATAGCCTTTACGAGAAGTTCCATAACGAAATCAAAGAAGGAAAAAGAGACAGTGTAACCGTTGCTGATATCGGCGGTACAGAATGTCAGAAATGTCACTATTAATCGGGAGTGATATTTAAAAATACCGATCAACAATAAAGGATCACTGATCCGAATAATTGCAAATTTTCAAATTTTACGATAAATGGCTAATAAAAAGTACTGGCAGAGTTTCTCAGAGCTCAACAACAGTGATGTCCATAAAGAATTGTCAGAAAATGAATTTCCTGAGAGTTTACCATTCGAAGGTACTGACAAAGGACTAGCCAATGCTCCTGCATCACGTAGAGACTTTTTGAAATATTTAGGTTTCAGCACTGCAGCAGCAATGGCAGCTGCTAGCTGTGAAACGCCTGTACGTAAGGCAATCCCTTATGTAAACAAACCAGAAAACCTTGTTCCGGGTGTAGCTGATTACTATGCTACAACATATATCAGCGGTGGTGAAGCAATTCCTGTAATCGCTAAAGTTCGTGACGGCCGTCCGATCAAATTAGAAGGAAACACATTGTCTTCTTTCACACACGGCGGAACAACAGCCAGAGTTCAGGCTTCGGTTTTAGATCTTTATGATACTGCAAGATTACGTCATGCGAAAGCAAACGGTGTAGCTGCTGATTATGAAGCAATCGATAAAACGCTTGCAGAGCAATTTGCAGCAGTTTCAGGAGAGGTGGTAGTGTTAACCAGCACAATTACTTCACCGACTACTAAAGACATCATCAAGAACTTCTTAGCTAAAAGAGCAGGTCGCCATATTCAATTTGACAACGTATCGCACAGCGGTATGATTCTCGCAAATGAGGCTACTTACGGTAAAAAAGCTATCCCTTCATACAAATTTGAAAGTGCTAAGGTAATTGTAAGCTTCGGTGCTGACTTCCTTGGTACCTGGTTAAACCCTGTTGAATTCCAGCACGGATATACTGCAGGTAAAAAACTTAACCAAAACAATCCTACATTAAACAAACACTATCAGTTCGAAAGCATCATGACAATGACTGGTGCTAACGCTGATGCCCGCTATACGCACAAACCATCTGAGCAGGCGGCTGTAGTGAATGCTTTATATAGCGCTGTAAAAGGCGAGTCTGTTACAGGTGTGAGCGATTCTGTTAAAGAAGGCGTTCAGAAAGCCGCAGCAGAATTAAATGCAAATAAAGGCGCTGGTTTAGTAGTAGCCAACAGCAACGATGTAAATGTTCAGATCGTTATCAATGCGATCAACGAAGTAATCGGTGCAAACGGAACTACGATCAACTGGGCAGCTCCGCAATTAACTCATCAGGGTATTGATAGCGAAATGGCTGCTTTGGTAGCAGACATGGAAGCTGGTAAAGTAGGTGCTTTATTAATCTACGGTACTAACCCTGTTTATGAATATTTTGATGGTGGCCGTTTCGCAAACGCTTTGAGTAAAGTGAAATTAACTATTTCATTTAACGACAGAGAAGACGAAACCAGCCAGCTGTGTAAATTTATCTTACCCGCTCCACACTTCTTAGAGAGCTGGGGCGATGCAGAACCGAAAGCAGGTTCTTACAGCATGGTGCAACCAACCATTAACCCTCTCTTCAAAACAAGACCATTCCAGGATTCTTTATTGATCTGGACAGGTGCTACTGAAACTTACGCAGATTATATTAAAACATACTGGACTGCTAAATTGGGTGGAGATTCAAACTACATCCAGGCTTTACAAGACGGTATTGTTGAAACAAATAATAATGTAACAGGAGCTGCTTTCAATGGCGGTGCAGTAGCAACAGCCGTTGCAGCAAATGCTGCGAAAAAAGCTGCTGCCGGACTTGAACTGGTAGTTTATCAGAAAGTAGGTTTAGGTGACGGTAAAAACGGTAACAACCCATGGTTGTTAGAATTACCAGACCCAATCACCAGAGCAACCTGGGATAACTACATCATCGTTTCTCCGCAGGTAGCAAAAGAAACTTTCAAAATTGACTTAACTAAAGTTGGTCAGGCGAACGATTACGAGATCAATGTAATGAAGCCGCTTGCGAAAGTTACAGTGAATGGTAAAGAAGTAGAACTTCCTATCCTGATCATTCCTGGTACAGAAGCTGAAACACTTGCAATTGCGGTTGGTTTCGGTAGAGCAAAAGAAATCGGTAGAGCTGTAATTGCTCAGGACGGTACTCCGGTTGGTAAAAATGCTTATCCTTTATTAAGCTTCAACGGAAATACGGTAGACTGGCATACTGCTAATGTATCTATCGAAAATACAGGAAAGAAATTCAAAGTTGCTCAGGTTCAAACACACAATAGCTACGAAGGACGTAGAGAGGTGATCAAAGAAACCACTCTGAAAGAATTCCAGGCTGATAATAAAGTTATTTACAACGAACGTGAAACTGAATTACACCATTTCGGTGGAATCGAGAACTTCGTTGAAGAAGGTACATTATATCCTCAGCTTCCGAAACCTGGGGTTAAATGGGGTATGAGTATCGACTTAAACAGCTGTTATGGTTGTGGTGCCTGCGTGGTAGCTTGTAATGCAGAAAACAACGTTCCTGTTGTTGGTAAACAAGAAGTTGCGCGTTTCCACGATATGCACTGGTTAAGAATTGACCGTTACTTCAGCGGTAATCCTGAAGACCCGAATAGCATTCAGACGGTATTCCAACCAATGTTATGTCAGCATTGTGATAATGCTCCTTGTGAGAACGTTTGTCCGGTAGCTGCTACTAACCACAGTTCTGAAGGTTTAAATCAGATGACTTATAACAGATGTATCGGTACAAGATATTGTGCGAACAACTGTCCTTATAAAGTACGTCGTTTCAACTGGGCTGATTATACAGGTGCTGATAGCTTTGCTAACAACCAGCAGCCATTAGTTGACGAAGGTTCAATGGATGATGTTGTATTAATGATGAACGATGACTTAACAAGAATGGTATTGAACCCGGATGTTACTGTTCGTTCTCGTGGTGTAATCGAAAAATGTTCATTCTGCGTACAGCGTTTACAGGAAGGAAAATTAAAGGCAAAAAAAGAAAATCGTCCATTAGCTGACGGTGACGTTAAAACTGCCTGTCAACAGGCATGTGCTGCTGATGCGATTGTATTCGGTAACGCTAATAATCCTGAAAGTGAAATCAGCAAAGTACGTGCTGAGAACAACCTGAGAGTTTACCATGCATTAGAAATGTTACACGTTTTACCGAACGTTAACTATTTAGCTAAGGTTAGAAACTCAGATGATATCAGCAATAGCGGTGTTTTAAGCGCTGAAAAACATGAGCCTAAAACAAAACCTGCTGCTGAAGCACATCACTAAGAACCGGTAAGCGAAATCGGTTTGAGTAAATAATAAAAAAGGGTTTACGCTCTATTATATAAATTTTTTGGTCGAAACCAGCTGCTGAGAAGTGGCGCGACTTAAAGCTAAAATATATGGCATTAAAGTACGAATCGCATGTAAGAGGCCCGTTGGTAGAAGGTGCTAAAGATTATCACCAGGTTACGGAAGACATTGTTCGTCCGATAGAAACGAACCCAAGTCGTCTATGGTGGATGGGCTTCATTATTTCGGTTGCATTATTGTTATTTGGAGTTTACTCTATTTATCGTGATGTTACCTATGGTATTGGGCAGTGGAATCTTAACAAAACCATCGGTTGGGGTTGGGATATTACCAACTTCGTATGGTGGGTTGGTATTGGTCACGCGGGTACCCTTATTTCTGCGATCTTATTATTATTCCGTCAGGGATGGCGTACCGGTGTAAACCGTGCTGCAGAAGCAATGACCATCTTCGCCGTAATCTGTGCGGGTCAGTTCCCGATCTGGCACATGGGTCGTGTATGGATGGCGCCTTTCGTAATGCCTTACCCTAACACTCGTGGTCCTTTATGGGTGAACTTTAACTCACCGTTATTATGGGACGTATTTGCGATTTCTACTTACTTTACCGTTTCATTGTTGTTCTGGTATTCAGGGTTACTTCCTGACTTTGCAACAGTTCGTGACCGTGCGAAACTGAAATGGAGAAAATTCACATATGGGTTGTTAAGTTTCGGATGGACTGGTTCTACCAAACACTGGCAACGTCATGAAAGTTTATCGTTAGTATTGGCAGGTTTATCTACTCCGCTGGTATTATCAGTACACACGATTGTATCTTTTGACTTCGCAACTTCAGTAATTCCGGGATGGCACACCACCATCTTCCCTCCTTACTTCGTTGCGGGTGCGATCTTCTCTGGATTCGCGATGGTACAAACACTATTATTGATTGTACGTAAAGTATTGAAGCTGGAAGATTACATTACGATCGAACACATCGAGGTAATGAACAAAGTAATCGTATTAACCGGTTCTATTGTAGGTATCGCTTACTTAACCGAGTTATTCATTTCATGGTACGGCCGAAATCCATATGAGATTTATGCATTTAACGAAAACAGATTAAACATATTTAGTCCATACGGTTGGAGTTACTGGTTAATGATGGCTTGTAACGTAATCTCTCCACAGATTTTCTGGTTCCGCAAGTTGAGAAGAAATATCGTGGTAACGTTCTTCATGTCAATCATCGTTAACGTGGGTATGTGGTTCGAGCGTTTTGTAATTATCGTAACTTCTATCTATCGCGACTATTTACCATCTTCATGGAGTACTTATTATACTCCTACAATTTGGGAAATCGGATTCTACCTGGGTACATTCGGTTTATTCTTTACCTGCTTCTTCCTGTTTGCTAAATTCTTCCCGGTTATTGCAATTGCGGAGATCAAGCATATCCTGAAAAGATCTGGTGATAATTATAAACAACACTGGGTGGAAGCTGAAAAAGAAAGCCTGGAGAAATTCTATCATGATACTCATCAGGATCATCATTAATAGAAAGTTACAGAGCAAACAATTGAATTAAGAACACTCAAAATCAGTATATGGCTGTTAAAAAATTTGTAGTTGGTTGTTTTGACGAAGAGGGAGTTTTGTTTGATGCAGTAAAAAAAGTACGTAAAGCCGGATATAAACTGCACGATGTGTATACACCATTTCCTGTACATGGTTTAGACGGAGCGATGGGCTTACGCGATACCAGTTTACACACTGCCGGATTTATCTATGGCATTACAGGAACAACCGTAGCATTAAGTTCTATTACCTGGATTTTAACCAGTGATTGGCCTTTAAATATCGGTGGTAAACCGCATTTCGCTTTACCGGCATGGATTCCGATTACTTTCGAGTTAACGGTATTATTTGCCGCAGTAGGAATGGTACTTACTTTCTGTTACTTATGCCAGCTGGCTCCATTTGTGAAAAAACACCATTTTCATGAAAGAGCTACCGATGACCTTTTCGTGATGGTTATTGAGTGTGGAGACGAAGCTGAAATCACCAATTTCTTAAAGAATATCGGTGCTTCCGACGTAAACACACAAGTTGCTGAAACCGGTTGGTGGTTCGGCCGCTACGATAAGGAAGAAAAAGCTATCGAATACAAAAACGAAACCGTTCTGCATAACTAATAACAGTAAGTAATTCAAAATTGTTTTACTGTTAAAGACAAAAAGTTACAAATGAAAAAAGTATCCATCATAGTTGCTTTAGTATTGGCTGTTGTAGCGTGGAGTTGCAATAGTGTGCGTAAAGATGCTGGTAAAACCTATATGCCTGACATGGCTTACAGCCGTGCATATGAAACATATGTTTCGTATGATAATCTGAAGGAGCAGGACATTTTCTACAATGCCCGCCCGGTACCAGGTACTATCAAAAGAGGTGAGTTGCACCCATTCCCAATTGCGATGGATGCAGCCGGTGAAACAAAAAATTATGAGGCTTCAGCAAAGGTTGCCAACCCTTTGGTGAACTTAACTCCTCAACAATATACTGAAGCTGAGCGCTTGTATTTAATTAACTGCGGTATCTGCCACGGTTCTCAGCTAAACGGTGAAGGTCCTTTGTACAAACGTTCTGACGGTACTGAAGGTCCTTATGCAGCTCAGCCTGCAAACTTGATTTCTAACGAAACCTATACTAATATGGCTGAGGGTACTATGTTCTACTCAGTAACTTATGGTAAAGGACAAATGGGTAGCTATGCCTCTCAATTGAGCACTACTCAACGTTGGATGATTATTAAATATATCAAAGAAAAACAAGCCGGTAAATAACCGTTTGTTTAAACAGACTGAATACGAGATCAAAGAATTTATAAATTGTAGATAATGGCTATTAAAGAGTTTTTCGAAATACCCAAACGATACAAGACCTGGTCATTTGCACTGATAGGTGTGGGAGTTTTATCCGTGATCATCGGCTTTATTATGTATGGCGCAAGTGAAAATGTTCACGATAAAGCTAGATTCTGGTCAACGATGTTGCATAACAGTGTTTACTTCCTGTTGGTAACAAATGCTGCCATGTTCTTTATTTGTGCTACAACTTTAGCATTAGGCGGATGGCAGATGTCATTCCGTAGAGTTGCAGAGGCCATTTCTGTTGCTGTTATTCCTTTAGGTATTATTGCCGGATTGGTATTAATCGCTTTAGTAGTTGTAGATCCGCATATCTACCACTGGTTACATCCGGAAGGAGATCCTATCCTTGAGGGTAAATCAGGATTCTTAAATTCTAAGTTCTTTATTATCTGGACTGTTTTAGCAATCGTTCTGTGGATCGCTTTAGGATATAAAATGCGTAAGCTATCTCGTGAACTGGATAATAATCCTTTACCGAATGCTGAAGCAGGAAGAAAATATATCTTTAAAAACACCGTTTGGGCATCTTTGTTCTTAGTGTGGTTTGGTTTAACAGTAATGTCAACCATCCCGTGGTTCTGGTTGATGAGTATCGATGCACACTGGTATTCTACAATGTATAGCTGGTATACTTTCGCTTCATCTTTTGTAGCAGGTATGTCTTTAATCGCTCTTTACGTTGTTTACTTAAAAAACAAAGGTTATTTAGAATATACCAATAACGAACATTTACATGACTTAGGTAAATTCATGTTTGCGTTCTCTGTATTCTGGACATATTTATGGTTCTCACAATACATGCTGATCTGGTACGCAAACATTCCTGAGGAAACTGTTTACTTCCAATCACGTATTACTACAGAATATCACAAAGGTGCTTACAGCTTTATTTTCTGGGCAACCGTAATTATCAACTTCCTTGCACCATTATTAATCTTAATGAGAAGAGGAACGAAGAGAAATTATACAATGATTGCTGTAATGGCTGTGGTAATCATTTTCGGACACTGGTTGGATTTTTACCAAATGGTTTTCGCGAGTGTGTTGAAAGAACATGTAGAACTTAACTTATTCGATTTCGGTGTGGCTGCAGGATTTATTGGAATTATCATGTTAGCAACTGGTAATGCATTAAGCAAATACCCGCTGATAGCGAAAAATCACCCTCTTACCAAAGAAAGTCTTGTTCACCATGCTTAATTGTAAGTGTGTGCAGAGGGGAAAATTGAATTTGTAAAACTTTGAATCGTCCGATAAAAACATATTGATAGATCATGACAACTACTGGATTATTTTTGATAGCGATCCTTGCGCTGGGCTTTCTGATCACATTTCAGATCGCCAAGGCCAGTGAGTATGTTTCTGTGCTGAAAGGAGAGAAAAAGTCGTTTGAGCAAAGCAATAAAATCAATGCTTTCTTAATGATCGTTTTCTTGGTGCTTGGATTAATAGGTGTATGGTGGTGTAACGAGTTATTGTATGACAAAACCTTGTTGCGTTTTCCATCAGCCTCTGATCATGGAGAAGACATTGATAGAATGTTGATTATTACCATTGCAATTACTGGTATTGTATTTTTCATTACACAGATTTTATTGTTCTGGTTTAGCTACAAGTATCAATATAATCCGAAAAGATCAGCTTTCTATTATCCGCATAACAACAAATTAGAGGTTTTATGGACATCTGTTCCTGCTATCTCTCTGTGTGTGTTGGTTGGATTCGGATTGGTTTACTGGACTAAAATCACCGGTGACGCTCCGGAAGAATCATTACAGGTTGAAATTACCGGTAAACAATTCGGATGGATCTATCGTTACCCGGGTAAAGACAATACCTTCGGTAAAAAGTATTATAGAAATATTGATGAGGCAAACGGTAACCAATTAGGTTTAATCTGGAAAGATTCCGTAATCAATAAGTTAGATCGTAAAGGACATCCTGCAGGTTCTGTAGAGTTAACTGCTGACCAGGCTTCTTTTGATGATATCGTTACCAACGATGCGATCTATTTAATTAAAGATCGTCCTGCGAAACTGATCATCAATTCAAGAGACGTTGTTCACTCTGTAGGTTTACCTCACTTCCGTTTGAAAATGGATGCTGTTCCGGGTACTCCAACAACACTTTGGTTTACGCCGAAATATACAACAGAGGAAATGAAAAAAATTACCAATAACCCTCGTTTTGAGTATGAAATTGCCTGCGACCAGATGTGTGGTAACGGTCACTACTCAATGAAAGGGTTGATCAAAGTGGTAACTGCTGAAGAGTATATTTTATGGCAGGCAAAACAGGTTCCGGCTTACGTTCAGGCACACCCTGCTGACGATTCACAGGCAGCACCTGCCCCGGCCGCAGCTGACAGCACTGCACCAGCTGCTGTAGCCAGCAAATAATAAAAATCTTGTAGTATATACAAGGTAGATTAGTAACTAGAATGTATAATAGACCATAAATAATTTATCATGAGCAACGACGTAGCATTGCACGGTCATCCTGAGGTGGTGGGTTCACATGAAGCACATGCGCATCATCATAAGGAAACATTTATCACAAAATATGTGTTTAGCCAAGATCATAAAATGATTGCCAAACAATTCCTTATCACAGGTATGGTTTGGGCAGTGATCGGTGGTTTAATGTCTGTGCTCTTCCGCTTGCAATTAGGTTTTCCTGACGAATCATTCCCATGGTTAGAAGATGTATTGGGACGTTGGGCTAAAGGCGGAAAAATTTCTGCTGAAAACTACTACGCTTTAATTACCATGCACGGTACCGTGTTAGTATTCTTCGTATTAACCGGTGGATTAAGCGGAACCTTCGCGAACTTCTTAATTCCTTTACAGATCGGTGCACGTGATATGGCTTCGCCAATGATGAACATGTTATCTTACTGGTTCTTCTTCGGCGGTAGTATCGTAATGATCTCTTCTTTATTTGTTCAAACCGGACCTTTCTCCGGAGGTTGGACGGCTTACCCGCCCCTGTCAGCATTAGGTGATGCTTCACCTGGTTCTAAAGTGGGTATGGACTTGTGGATCATTTCAATGGCAATGTTTATCATTTCTCAGCTTTTAGCTGGTTTGAACTATATCTCTACTGTTTTGAATATGCGTACTAAAGGTATGAGCATGAATCGCCTGCCGTTAACAGTATGGGCACTATTCTTTACCGCAGTATTAGGAGTATTATCATTCCCTGTATTATTATCAGGTGTTGTGTTGTTGATCTTTGACCGTCACGCAGGTAGCTCTTTCTACTTATCTGACATCTTTATCGCTTCAACAAATACAGCATTACCTAACGAAGGTGGATCTGCCATCTTATACCAACACTTATTCTGGTTCTTAGGCCACCCTGAGGTATATATCATTCTGTTACCGGCGATGGGTATTGCATCAGAAGTTTTATCTGTAAATGCCCGTAAACCAATTTTCGGTTACTTCGCGATGATTATCTCAATGTTTGCGATCACTGTATTAGCCTTCTTAGTATGGGCGCACCACATGTTCGTAACTGGTCTGAATCCGTTCTTAGGTTCTGTATTCGTATTGTTAACCCTGATGATTGCCGTTCCTTCTGCAATTAAAGTATTTAACTGGTTAACTACTTTATTCAAGGCGAATATCCGTTTCACTCCTGCAATGTTATGTGCTATCGGCTTCGTTAGCTTATTCATCTCAGGTGGTTTAACAGGTATCTTCCTGGGTAACTCAACTTTAGATATCCACTTACACGATACTTATTTCGTAATCGCTCACTTCCATATCGTAATGGGTGTATCTGCCTTCTTCGGTATGTTTGCGGGTGTTTACCACTGGTTCCCTAAAATGTATGGCCGTTATATGAACAATACATTGGCCTATATTCACTTCTGGGGAACAATCATCGGCGCTTATCTGATCTTCTGGCCTATGCACTATGAAGGTTTTGCAGGTATGCCACGCCGTTACCTGGATTACGGAATCTGGGAATCGTTCAAACAATTCGCTGAACTGAACAAATTCATTTCAATTGTTGCGATTATCACCTTTGCTTTACAATTCCTGTTCTTATTTAACTTCTTCTATTCTATTTTCAAAGGAAGAAAAGTAAAAGATCAAAACCCCTGGAAAGCAAATACATTGGAGTGGACTACTCCAATCAACCCTGGTCACGGAAACTGGCCTGGTGAAATTCCTGAAGTACATCGTTGGGCGTATGATTACAGTAAAGACGGAAGAGATTTCATCCCTCAAACTGAGCCCATTGATCCGAATGAATCGAAACACTAGAATGTTTTTCTAAAACATTCCGGAAATATACTGAGGGAAGTAAGGCTCAAACCCTTACTTCCCTCCAACTAAATAAAGTGAAGACCATGACCGTGAAGATGAACAATTCTTTTAGTGTAAAGAATAAGCTGAGTGATTACAGACAGCTGATCAAGTTCAGTTTAAGCTTCATGGTAACGTTTAGTGCCGTCATCAGTTACTTACTCGCTCCAAATGTAGTAGAGTTGAACTGGAAATTCACACTCCTCTTTTTTCTGGGAGGAATGCTGGTAACCGGTTCTGCAAACGCCGTTAATCAGGCAGTAGAGAAAGATACCGACGCACAAATGAAAAGAACAGCAAGCAGGCCGGTGGCGTCTGGAAGAATGTCGGAAATGGAAGCCTGGACTTTTGCAGTGGTTTCACTTTTAGTAGGTCTTTTTATATTGGCTTTTTACTTTAATGTACTTAGTGCGGTAATCGCTTTTATCAGCTGGTTGTTGTATGCGTTTGTATATACACCGCTGAAAAAAGTTAACTCAATTTCTGTACTCGTCGGAGCCGTTCCCGGAGCCTTACCGTGTTTAATCGGTTGGACAGCCGGTCAGGATGAACTGAGCGCCGGAGGTTGGGTTTTATTTGCCATTCAGTTTTTCTGGCAATTTCCACATTTTTGGGCAATCGCCTGGTTGGCACACAATGATTACTCAAAAGCCGGGTTTAAACTTTTACCTAGTGTGGAAGGACCTGGAAAATACTCAGCCATTCAGTCGATTATCTACTCAATGGTGATGATTCCGGTCGGATTCTTACCGTACTTTGTAAAAATCAGTGGCTTTATAAGCTTTTGGATTTTATTAGCCGCAAATCTCTGGATGGTTTATTTAAGCTGGAACCTTTACGTAAAAATGGAAGCCAGTGCCGCCAGAAAAGTGATGTTTGGAAGCTATTTTTATTTACCTATAGTAATGTTCGCATTACTGCTGGATAAATTACCGATTGTTCAATAATATGCTTAGCATATATAAAACTGTCAGTTGTGGTTACAGAAATGAGAAACGAACATATTGATCAAAAAAACAAAGGTACTCACCCTCATAAGTTTACTCTATGGGTAGGTATTGCCAGTATCATTATGACGTTTGCCGGTTTAACAAGTGCTTTTATTGTAAAAAAACACGCACCGGGTTGGTCAACAACAGAAGTTCCGGTTATATTTCTGTACTCAACCATTATCATTTTAGCAAGCAGCGCCACCGTGCACCTTTCTTTAAAAGCATTTAAAGAAAGAAACATGCTTCGCTACCGTTCTTTGATCACGATTACCGCTTTGTTAGGTTTACTGTTTATAGTATGCCAGATAATCGGTTTCAGTCAGCTTTGGAACGCCGGCATCACCCTGGAAGGTTCTGGTGCAGCACAGTTCTTGTATATCATATTCGGACTGCACGCATTACACGTTTTAGGTGGCGCCATCGCATTATTTGTGATTTTTTTCAGAGCCTATAGCTCTAAAGTAAGAAGATATAATGTTGTACCTGTGGAAGTGGTTAGCACTTATTGGCATTTTGTAGATGCATTATGGGTTTATTTGTACATTTTCTTCTTGATAAATGTTTAATTTTAAGGCAGTCTCGTACTGTTGAAAATAGGTTAGAAATATTCTTTTAAATCGAATAATAAGAAAACATGGAACAAGCAGCACCTGCGAAGCAGAACTTGTGGGGAGGAGGTAAAAGCCCTTTTAATGTTGAGTACGGTAAAACAATGATGTGGTATTTCCTAATGAGTGATGCCTTTACATTCGGAGCTTTTCTTATCTCTTACGGAACAATACGTTTTTCAAGCCATGCATGGCCTGACCCTAACCACGTGTTCAGATCTTTCCCTTTTATTGGTGAAATGAATGTGCCTCTGGCCTTCGTAACACTGATGACATTTATTTTGATCATGAGTTCTGTAACGATGGTACTGGCAGTACACGCAGGGCATCAAAGAAATAAGAAAGAAGTTGTAAAATGGATGATTTTCACCATTATCGGAGGTCTTATGTTCTTAGGCTGTCAGGCTTGGGAGTGGTGGCACTTACATCACCAGGGTGCCTGGTGGGGTTCTAACCCTTTCATCAACATTGATGGTACTCCGGCTAATATCAACTTTACCAATCTGTTCTTTACTATTACAGGTTTCCACGGTTTTCACGTATTCTCTGGTGTGATCATTAACATTGTTATGTTAATCATGACGCTGAATAACGTATTCGAAAAAAGAGGTTCTTACCTTATGATCGAAAAAGCTGGTTTGTACTGGCACTTTGTAGACTTAGTATGGGTATTCGTATTTACCTGTTTCTATCTGTTCTAATTAAAACTGATTTTTAAAAGGAATTAATTTTATTAAAAATGGCACATACTCATACACAAGCACATGATGATCACGGTAGCTCTACCAAACATATCTGGAGAACATTCTGGATCTTATTAGTTCTCACCGTAGTAGAGTTGGTTTTTGCAATTGTACATGACCAAACACATGTTTTCAATAAGTACTTCCTGAACTTTATTTTTGCTGCTTTAACTTTAGCTAAAGCTTACTATATCGTTGCCGAATTCATGCACTTAAAGCATGAAAACAAGAACTTTATTATGACTATCGTAATGTCATTCCTGTTAATCATCTGGGCAATCATCGCATTAATTGCTGATGGTAACTCTTACGGTAACTTAAAGAATACTTATGATCCTTTCTATTATGAGAAGTCAACTACTCCGTTAAAGCCGGGCGAACTACCAGCTCATGGAGAAGGAGCCATCCACTAATACACTTTTTTATTATAGAAAACCATCCTGTAAAGGATGGTTTTTTTAATGCCTATATGTTCCTTTTCCCCTTAGGTTGAACTAACTTTGCCGCAAATACTGTATCGTGAATAAAAGATCCATCGCTGTTTTTTTTATAGTACTGTTCGTTCCTCTTATCTGTTATTTTACAGTAAGACATCTGAGTAGTAGCAATTTAGCATTGCCTAAACACTACTTTTACGACTCTATCACCACCAGCGTTGTAAACGGAAAACTAAAGCAGGATACCGTATGGCACCCATTGGATAATATTAAGTTAGTGAATCAACTCGGTGACTCTGTTCAGTTAGATGACGTAAAAGGTAAAATTGTGGTCGTTAACTTCTTCTTCACCCGCTGCCCTACCATTTGCCCCTCTCTCACACATAATATGAAAAGAATAGCAGATGGGGTTACGTTAAAAGATATCACTAAACGTATTGATAATACTAAATTCCACCTCTTATCCTTCAGCATTGATCCGGAACGGGATTCGGTTCCCGTATTAAAAGAGTATGCCGACAGATATAATGTTAACCACGACATCTGGTGGTTGCTCACCGGTGATAAAAAAACAATCTATGACTTTGTACAGGAAGAAATTAAACTCGGATTGCAGGATGGTGGAATTGTAGATGATGCATTTATTCACTCTGACCGTTTTGTTCTCATCGACCGATGGGGAGTGATCAGAGGTTATTATAATGGACTGGAAGAAAAAGAACTTGCTAAACTGGGAGAAGATATTACACTTTTACTGGTAGAAAAAGATCCTTCCAAACCATCAGCTCTTTTTGAAAAAATAAAAAGCCTCTGGCCAATCTATCTGATGGTCATTGCCGCAGTAATTGTATTTATGATTGTGATGAATAAAAAAAGTCACTTGAAATCACCTACAGATTTTTAAATTGAATAACTATGTTGTCTCCCTTGTTGCAAAAAAATGATCGTAAAGCAAAATGGATCATCGGAATCCTTTCTGCTGTAGTGCTGTTGGCCGTAGTAGCGTTAGACAGAATCCATCTTCAGGTTGATTTAGGCTTTGATGTACACGTTTTTGCATTGATTAATGCAATTCTGAACAGTTTAGTAACCGTGGCGCTGATAGCGGCTCTGTTTGCCGTAAAAGCAAAAAAATACCTGCTGCACAGAAATATCATGCTGATCGCAATGATACTGTCAACCCTCTTTCTGGTTTCTTATATCGCTCACCACCTGTTTGCCGGAGAAACAAAATTCGGAGATATTAATTTAGATGGTATTGTAACCGACGAAGAAAAAGCAGCGGTAGGTGGATGGAGAACTTTCTATTACATTATTCTGATTACCCACATCCCACTCGCAGGGTTTATTCTACCTTTTATTTTATTTACTACTTACAGAGGATTAACAGGAGAATGGCAAAAACATAGAAAGATTGCTAAAATTACCTGGCCTTTGTGGTTGTACGTTTCTATTACAGGCGTTTTAGTGTATATTTTAATTAGCCCATATTATCAATAATAATGACTCAGAACTTCAGCCAACACAAAAACAGCTACTTGTTTTACTTAGGTGCAGCAGTGATTGCAGTGGTATTGAGCAGTATGCTTAAAAAACAAGTTGTATCTATACAGGCAGACAGAATATTGCAGGTGGTGGTCGTTCTTGTTTCTGCAACTGCATTTATCTTTTACCGGATATTTAAAAAGCAGCTGATGGGTTTAAAAGATATTTCATCGGTTGAAGAACGGTTTAATAAATATTCAGTGAGTTACAAAAACTTTTGGTTTCAGTTGTTTGTGATTATTGCGATTGACTCATTTGGTTTTTTTGTAACGGCAAATAGTTCGTTTCTTATATTAACGTTTTCTGTTTTTATCTTTCTGATTTTATTTTTCCCTACCAGAATGGGCGCACAGATATTACTGAAAATACCCAAAGAACATCCGGTACTAAAATAAATTAAAAGAGCTACTACTGTTTCAGTGTAGCTCTTTCTTGTTAGATATAAGTGATTTTTTAATAAAGTGTGCTCTAAAAGTACTGAGTTATAATGCGCTTATTGATCGTTTTACCACCTCCAACCCAAAACCGATTACATTATACAGATAAAATCTGCGCTGAGCTGCTTCTTAGAAGTAAATACAACAAAACATTCCTACAATAACTCCTTAACGGGGTCCCAGAAATGAAGCTCAAAGTTTTGGATGCGATCGTTCGCCACAACAATACCTTCGGCTTCTAATTTTTTTTGCATAGCTTCAGGAGGGTTAAAGTGCATTTTTCCGGTAAGCATTCCGTTTCTGTTTACCACCCGGTGGGCCGGAACTTTTGTTTTATGTGTATGCGACAGATTCATTGCCCACCCCACCATCCTGGATGATTTTGCAGTTCCCAGATATTTAGCGATTGCACCATACGAAGTAACTCGTCCTTTCGGAATGAGTTTTACTACTTCAAAAACATCTTCAAAAAAATTATCGTTTTTTGTTTTCATGTTCTTTTTGACGTTGGCGATAAAAATCTTGTTTAGAGGCCGCAACATTTACATAATCGTAAGGGCAATGCAAACAGCCGTTTCCGCAGCAATAACCTCTGTCGAGATGAAATTGTGCCGTAAAAACGTATAATCCGTTTTCATTGATATAATAATCACGTCCTTCTGTCAATGACTTCTTCACTCAGTTTTTCTTTTAAGAGTTGATCTTTTTCTTCAGCAAGAAGTGTTGCCGGTAATTCAAACTGAAGATAATGAATCCGGTTACTCCCTGCTATGTCTAATGCTTCATAATGCGTTTTAATCTTTAATTCATCGCTCACATTACCGGTAGCATGAATGTCTTCAATATCCTGAATCAGCGGCAGGTCATAAATTTCAATCACCCACTTTGTAAACCGGTAAAGTGAAGGCGAATCAGTTTTAAGATGTATAATACCGTTAGGTTTTAAAATCTGCTGATATTTTCTAAGAAATTTAGGATGCGTTAATCTCTTCTTTGCTTTCGATGTTCTTAACTGCGGATCAGGAAAAGGCAACCATATTTCCGCTACTTCGTTAGCGGTAAAGTAATCGGTAATCTGGTCAATCGGAGTTCTTAAAAAGGCTATGTTCTGTAAATTTTCAGTCAGTGCAATTTTTGCTCCTTTCCAGATACGAACTCCTTTCAGGTCTACTCCAATAAAGTTTCTTTCAGGATACATTCTGCCTAAACCGACTGAATATTCCCCTTTACCGCAGGCCAGCTCAAGTGTAATCGGATGATTATTGTTAAAGAAACCGCCCCACTGACCGGGCATATCTTTAGGTAATTGTAATACGTTCGGAAATGTAGCCACTTCTGCAAAACGCTCTAGTTTTTTGAAACCCATAGTGCTGCAAAATTAGGGTAAGCGCGGTAAATGTCGGAAGTCAAGTTTAAAGAAAAAATATCCGTTTTTTTTTAAATATTTTGTTTTAAAATTGCCCAAATGATAAAAACTATCTAAAATTGTGATAGTTAAAACGGAGTTTTTAAAGAATTGGCTAGAAATACGAAACCCCTCCGGAAAAATCCAGAAGGGTTAAGTGTTGCTTGCTTTGGCTGTAGAGGGAGGACTCGAACCTCCACGGGGCAGTTAGCAATAAAGTTTATTCTGAGTTCCCCACCCTCGAGACGAGAGGGCATGTCTGCCAAAAATTCCATCACTCCACATTTTGACAAAAACAATACTATTGCGTTTGTTTCTATTGCAATATTAAAACAAATGCCCAATATGTTGCAAAATATTTAAAAGAATTTGAAAAGAATTAGAAAACGTCTAATGTAATTTAAAATTGCTTCGAAATATTCAATTTAGCTTGTTATTATGGCACAGAAATTAAATTTTGACAAACTCGACCTCCAGATCATTCAGGAAATGATGGAGAATGCTGAGATCTCCTACGCTGATTTAGGAAAAAAACTGTTTGTATCGGGTGGTACTATCCACGTACGTATAAAAAAACTACAGGAAGCCGGAGTTGTAAAAGGCACACGTTTGAATGTTGACCGGAAACTTTTAGGCTATGATGTAATTGCTTTTATCGGCATTTACCTGGAAAAAAGTTCCCTGTACGATGCAGTGGCCACCGAACTTCAAAAAATTCCTCAGATTGTACGGTTGAATTACACTACAGGTAACTATAGTATGTTTGCTGAAGTAGTATGTAAAGATATCGGTCAGCTCAGATGGATTCTTCACGATCAATTACAAAAAATTAAAGGTATTGAACGTACCGAAACACTGATTTCGCTGGAAGAAAGTTTTAATAGAAATGTACAGGTATTAGCACCGGGAAATACGGATTTCTAAATGGTGCAAGGTGTGCAGATCAGGTTTGACATAATGATTACCAATGATGAATAAGATAAATTCATCTCAATTAAGTTTTGCCCTTTAGTGTTTTTTACCGATTTTGCAACCGCCTCATTAACCTTTTACATTATGAGAAAAATATTATTTACGATTGCTGTAGCTATATTAACTTCTTGCGGCGGCTCGAAGAAAGAAACAGATCCTTGCCAGGGTGTTACTGCAATTACGGCTACTTCAAACCCAGCTACGGGTGCTGTGGTGCCTGCTGCTCCGGGGCCTAATTTTGACCTCGCTGTAAATGTAACCAGTTCTTTAGGAAACGGCGCTACCATAGAAGTGATAGCGAAACCTGAAGCCGGCGGAAATGCATTCTTTACCGAAACAAGAGATGCCGCTTTGTTCAATAACTTTTCTATTACAAACACTCCTGCAAATACTTCTGTCATTGTAGAAATCGCAATTACCAGTAAGGCTTGCGCTTCTGTCAAGTGGACAGGTTCGTACCGATACTCTAGGAAATAAGATTGTTTTATTTATGTTCTATCGAGTAACACCATTTGTTTAATTCAAATGGTGTTTTTTTATTTAGTAGGAATTGTTCTTCCTTTCCATTGGTAGTGCTTCAGTTTTCCGAGCATACCTGCCGATACAGTGTAGAATATATGAGGTACCTGCATGATCGGAAAAAATTTCAGATAACGGTTGCGTTGGAAAAATCTCGCAACCGCTTCAATAAACGGGTACTCGATTAAAACTTTTGCAAATAATAAAAGACAAAAGAAAGTAAACCATTTAAAGGCAAACAACGAGCAGAATGCCAGAATAACAAAACATAAATTGATCAGAAATACCAATATAAGTGTAGAGGTGATGCTCTTATCCTGATAATGTCCTGTTTTACTGGCCCACCTGATTCTTTGTTGAAACAGGTCTTTCCAGGTTTTAGGCGCATGAGTATCCACGATTGCGTCGCCCGACTTTATATATCCGTATTGCTTTGGATATGCAGATACTATTTTATGCATTAATAATAAATCATCTCCCGACGGAATATGATCGATTCCTTCATAACCGTTCACCCGCTCAAATGCCTGTTTGGTAAAAGCCAGGTTGGCGCCGTTACACATAGCGTGTAACTGATTTGCAACAGCAGCGCCGGTAATACCCTGTAATGTTAAAAAGTCGAGTGATTGAAAAATATCTACACTATTGTAACTGGTAATCAACCTTACAGGTGCTACAATAAACTGCCATTGTTGCTGTTGATACGTTTGATCATAGATGGCTAACCAGTTTTCCGGAACTACACAATCAGCATCTGTACAAACAATAAGATGATGTTTACTCAACTTCACCCCTATTGTTAATGCCAGCTTTTTAAAGGCAAGGGTAGGGGGATACAAGTGGGTATACTCGGCCAGCGATACATACCGGATATTCGAAAATTTTTCAACATATGATTGTATGATCGAAGCGGTTCTGTCAGTAGAATGGTCGTCAATGATAATTACTTCATATAGTTCTTTCGGATAATTTTGCCGCATACAGGCGTTCAGCAATTCTCCAATATATAATTCTTCATTACGTGCAGCTACGATAATCGTAATACCGGTACGGGGCAAAGTGCCGGTTGAAGTTGCAACAACAGGTATGCTTTCCCATATCGACTGATACCGAAATATTTTATAGGTGTAAATCACCATCATCAACAGAAAGCATAATAAGAAGTAAATCATGATTACAATTAAAAAACATTCTCAGTCCTTCCACAAATAGCATGCATATTTTGATTGTAGCAGCTTGTGGCCGTCACTGAGGATGAAAACATTTTTCTTTGAAGTAATTTTTTCCCAGAATTTTTCAGCTTTCGAATAAGGTATTATTCTGTCAAATTCACCATAGATACCAGTAACAGGTACCTGATGTTTTTTTATCAAATGTAACAGTTTGTTTTTTGACGGATGAATCTTTCTGAAGGCCGTCCACCTGATATACAGGTCATGCCGTACCTGCGGATCATCCACATAATTGGTGGCAAACTTAAAAATACTTTTATTGATCAGCTTCAACCGGTAACCTGCATTTAATAGATTCATAAACCAGGTGGGATGTTGCATTGTGCGCTTAAAAATTATATTTCCGAATTGTGTAGCAGTGGCAAAGCGATACCAGGGATTTACATAAATGCCATCTGGCGCAATGATGATCAGTTTTCTCACTTCCAGAGGAAACGCTTGAAAGTAGCCTAAGGCAATCCTTCCGCCCATCGAATAACCCCAAAGCTCAAAGGAAGTGTTGTTTTTCAGCTTTTCAGCTTCCAGAATCTGCCTGAAAATACCCTGTAAATGGGCTGCAGTAACCGTAAGGCCGTCTTTCCATTCCGTTTGACCGTGAAAAGGTAAGTCTATCGCAAGAATGGTTCGGTTTTGCTCGCCGGCAGTTTGCTGCAGATAAGCGAAATGTGCACCCGATTCGCCGTAGCCGTGTAAGGCAATAACCGGCTGATCGCCCGAACCGATGCGATAATAACCGATTTTGCTGTTTAAAAAGACTATATATTTTGGGGCAGACGCATTCACGTGTTGAAATTAAGAAAATTGATTATTTAAAAAAACGTTTCATTTTCAACTAATTGCAAAAAAAGTGAAAAAAATAACTATAAAATCTTGGTCAGACCGGGATATTTTATACCTTTATATAGTTGTATAACTAACAATTGCATAAACATTCGTTAGTTATACAATAGTAAATTAACTAATAATGACTACTACCTTACATTTCAAACGTGGAGAATTGTACAGTTTTATCACTGGGCAAGCTTCAACAGCGATTGCTCGTCGCCTTCAAAAGAAGTTTAATCATGCTTCGTTGAACCTGACTATTGAGCAGTGGAGTGTTTTATATCATCTCTGGAAAACAGATGGAATTAGTCAGCAGGACCTCTGTAATGCAACTTTTAGAGATAAGCCGAGTATCACCAGATTGGTCGATAATCTGGAAAGATTAGAATTAGTAAAAAGAGTACCTTCTGATAAAGACAGACGAGTGAATCATATTTTTTTAACAGATTATGGTCGTTCGTTAAGAGATAAAAGCATGTCAATTGCTGAGGATACTTTGAACGAAGCATTGGTTGGAGTACCTGCAGATAAGATTGAAACCTGTAAGCAGGTGCTGCAAATCGTATATAATAACCTGAAGTAAGATATAAACTCAATTGCCTGAAACAAATTCCCAACATTATTAAATTGTCTTGGCTATGAAGCAAACTAACGAACAATCAACATTACTCAAAGGTGGCGAATGGCTCATCAAGCAGAGCGAACCGAATGAAACTTTCATTCCGGAAGATTATAATGAAGAGCAGTTAATGGTGAGAGACATGTGTATAAACTTTCTTGATTCGGAAGTTTTACCGATTATGGATAAGATCGATAAACTGGAGCCTGGTTTAATGCCATCGTTAGTTGCCAAAGCTGGTGAGCAAGGCTTATTGGGGGCATCTATTCCTGAAGAATTGGGTGGTTTGGGTAAAGACTTTATAACTTCAACCATCGTTAATGAAGGTTTAGGTGGAGGTTATTCTTTTTCAGTAGCAGTTGCCGCTCATACCGGAATCGGTACTTTACCGATTTTATATTTTGGAAATGACCAGCAGAAAGAAAAATATATTCCTAAGCTGGCTGCCGGTGAGTGGAAGGGTGCGTATGGGTTAACCGAGCCGAACAGCGGATCGGACGCTTTGAGTTCTAAAACCACCGCTACTTTAAGTGCTGATGGTAAATACTATTTGCTGAACGGACAAAAATGCTGGATCACCAATGGTGGTTTTGCAGATATCTATACTGTTTTTGCAAAAGTAGACGGAGATAAGTTTACCGGATTTATTGTAGAGCGTGGCTTTGAAGGCTTTACTCAGGGAGCAGAAGAGCACAAAATGGGAATTAAAGGCTCTTCTACAGTTCAACTGTATTTTCAGGATTGTAAAGTACCGGTTGAGAACGTACTGGGTGAAGTAGGCAGAGGGCACGTTATTGCTTTCAATATTCTGAACATCGGCCGTTTAAAATTATGTGCTGCTGCATTAGGCGGTGCTAAACGTGCATCAAATATTTCTTTACAATACGCTTTAACCCGCGAACAATTCAAAACACCGATTGCAAACTTCGGTGCAATCAAGCACAAGCTTGCTGAAATGGCTATATTAATGTGGGTAACTGAATCTGCATTATATAGAACCGCTAAATGGATTGATGAAAAAGAACAGGCTTTGTTAGCTGAAGGAAAACCATTCAATGAAGCATTGCTGGGTGCAGCCGAAGAGTACGCTATCGAGTGTGCTTTGCTAAAAGTTGCAGGTTCTGAAACATTGAGTTTTGTGGTAGATGAAGGCGTACAGGTGCATGGAGGTAACGGGTTCAGTGATGAGTATGAAATTTCAAGAGGCTATCGCGACAGCCGCATCAACCGTATTTATGAAGGTACAAACGAAATTAACCGTTTGCTGAGTGTTGATATGGTACTGAAACGTGCAATGAAAGGCAAGTTGGATTTGATGGGACCGGCAATGGGGGTTTTAAAAGAACTCATGGGGATTCCTGAATTTGGTGCTGGTGAATCTGCATTATTTGAAAAAGAAATTAAGTATGTTCAGAACTTCAAGAAAGCTATTCTGATGACAGCTGGTGCAGCCGTTCAAAAATTAATGATGGCTATTGAAGGCGAACAGGAAATATTAATGAATATTGCAGATATGGCCATTCAGACCTTCCTGGCTGAAAGTGCTTTATTACGCGTAATGAAACTTGCAGAAACTAAAGGTGCTGATAATATTGCTTACGAACTGGCAGTTACGCAAACCTTTATTTATGATGCTGCAGATAAAATCAATAAATTCGGTAAGGATGCGATCAATGGCTTTGCTGAAGGTGATGAGCACAGAATGTTACTGTTAGGCTTGAAACGTTTCACTAAACAAGATCCGTTCAACAGTAAAGCAGCCAGAAGAGCAATTACCGATCGTCTGTACGCAGACGGAAAATTTCCGCAATAGGTTTTTTACGGCTATAATTTAAAGGCTGTCTTTATGTTCAGGGCAGCCTTTTTATCTAAAAAACGCTTACTTTATTTGCCGGTGTTATACTCTGAAACCATTTGATTGGTTGAATTATTACAGAAATTCATCAAATATTCATTAGTGATAAAAAGCAAAAGGTGTTATTTTTATAAAAAATAGACTATGCTGAAAAATATCATTTTTGTATTGTCGCTGATGCTTGTTGTAGGTTCGGCATGTGCTCCGGAAACACCTAAATTCAAAGCTCCTGAAAACGCAAAGAATAATCTTCAGGGCCAGTTTTTACACCATGTTTATTTTTGGATGAAAGATTCAGGTAGCAAAGAAGATGTGGCAAAACTCATTGAAGGGCTTGAAACACTTACTAAAATAGAATCTATCAGAGACTACCATATCGGCCTGCCTGCAGGAACAGATCGGGAAGTGGTGGATAATTCTTATGGTGTTTCGTGGTTGTTGGTTTTTGACGATGCCATTTCACAGGATGAATATCAAACAGATTCTATCCATTTAGCTTTTGTGAAAAACTACAGTCATTTATGGGAGAAAGTTCAGGTGTATGATTCAAAAACAGCTCAATAAGAATACGGCTGATATGTATCAAATATTACAAAAGAATTATTATCTGTAATCTTTTGACAAAAAAAACACGTATAATATAATAAAAAACAGGGAGTCTTAAGACTCCCTGTTTTTTATTATCGGGTCTGATTGTTGAATGTAATCAGGCACTTTTTCTATAAAGCAATAAAATTATGATAGCTTCGCCGCCGCCGCTTCATCAATAAACCAATATAGTTCACCGTTTAATGGTTGAATAATTTGGGATGGATACTGATCAACATTGCGCTCACCCTGAATTACCTGATACAGTGCCTCTGCTTTATTGGCACCAAAAGTTAAGAAAGCTATTCTTCTCGCTTTGTTCACTAGTGGAGCTGTAAGTGTTATACGATACATGTTTTGTGCATCTAGCCAGAATGCAAAAACATTCCGCATATTTTCATGTACCGCTACCGTATTCGGAAATAGTGAAAGTGTATGGCCGTCATCTCCCATTCCATTTAATACCAGATCAAAAACGCTGTCTTCACCGCAATAATGAAGAATGGTTTTTTCATATTCCAGCGCAGCGGCTTCCGGTTCGAGACTGGTATCCATAATATGAATATTTTCTTTCGGAATCGGAACATGATTTAATAATGTTTCGTGAGTCATCCTCGCATTGTTACGATCATCTTCAAACGGAACAGCTCTTTCATCACCCCAGAAAATATGAATACGGTCCCATTCAATTCTTTCACTGTATGGAGCTTCCGACAAACGCTTGTAAAGCTCTTTCGGTGAATTACCGCCCGTTACTACCCAGGTAAAACGGTCTTGTTTTGCCAGTGTACTTTCAATGAATGAGGTGATCCATTCTGCCAGTGCTTCACTTAGTATTGAAGGATTTTGTTTTACAATAATTTCCATATTTAAAACTTAAAAAGAAAGCAGGTGGTAGCCTGCTTTCAAGTATGAACAATCTATTTTTTGTCTTTATTCGGTAAGCTGATCCAGTGATGGCCGTCTCTGGCTACCAGTGCAGCGGCATCCTCAGGGCCCCAGCTTCCCGGCGAATAATTCGGGAAGGAAGTAGGGGTGGTGTTATTCCAATTATCTAAAATCGGCATTATCACTTTCCATGCAGCTTCAATCTGATCTGAACGCATAAACAAAGTAGCATTGCCTTCCATTACATCGAGTAATAATGTTTCGTATGCTTCCGGTTCATTGCCATCATAAGCATCTTTATAACTGAATACCATATCTACCGGATTCAGGTTTAAAGTTTGTCCGGGGCGTTTTCCCTGAAATCTTAAACGGATATCCATATCCGGAGCAATACTGATGGTTAATCTGTTCGGGCGCCAGGTTTCTGCAGCTTCCGGAGGAAATGCATAATGTGGAGCCGGCTTAAACTGGATGTTGATGACGGTTGATTTACCATTTAAGCGTTTACCGGTTCTTACATAGAACGGTACATTCTGCCAACGCCAGTTGTCAATATAAAATTTAACGGCAGCAAAGGTTTCTACACTTGATTGTGCGTCTACTTTGCTTTCGTCGCGATAACCTTTCACTTCTTTTCCGTTCATCCAGCCAGCAGCATATTGCCCGCGAACGGCATGCATATATACTTCCTCCGGTTGAATTCTGCGTATTGCATTTAAAACATCCACGGTTTTATTGCGAATTTCATTCGCTTCGAACGAAACCGGTGCTTCCATAGCCACATAACATAACAATTGAAGAATGTGGTTTTGAACCATATCGCGCAATGCGCCGGAGTTCTCATAAAAATCGCCACGCCCTTCAACACCTACTGTTTCTGCAGCAGTGATCTGAACATTATCAATATAACTTCTGTTCCAGATCGGCTCAAACAATGCGTTCGCAAACCGGAGTGCTAAGATGTTTTGTACCGTTTCTTTTCCCAGATAGTGGTCGATACGGTAAATCTGCTCTTCATCAAACAGTGAAGCCAATTGTTTATTTAATTGTTTTGCACTGTCTAAATCGTGACCGAATGGTTTTTCGATTACCACCCGGGTGCACTTTGTATCAGAGCAAATGTTTAATGGCCCCAGTTTGCTAACAATATCCGGTACCAGTTGCGGTGCTACAGATAAGTAGAAAATTACATTGGGGTGTACACCAAACTCTTTTTCTTTTTCTTTTACGATTTCTGCAATTTGCTGGTATTCTTCTTCAACAGAAGCATCCATTTGCAGATATGAAACCTGCGTTGAAAATTTTTCCCAATCTCCGTCTACCGGATCTTTTCTTCTGGAAAATTGTTGAATACCATCTAACAAATGTTTTCTGTAATCATCATTAGTGAAAGGGCGTCGGCCGATACCAATGATTGAAAACTGTTCGGGCATCCAGTCATCCATGAATAAATTATAGAGTGCCGGTGTTAGTTTGCGATGGTTCAGGTCGCCGCTACCACCAAAGATGAATAGTAAACTTGCAGGTGGCCTTTTATGTTGTTCCATGTAATTTTTTTTAATCTTGTTTACTGACCGGGTAATTAACATTAGGCATTCCAGTGTGTATGAAATGTTCCTTCCTTGTCTTTTCTCTGATAAGTATGCGCTCCGAAATAGTCTCTTTGAGCCTGTACCATATTGGTTGGCATTTCTGCGCAGGTAAAGGCATCAAAGTAGCTCAGTGATGCAAATAATGAGCCGCTGGCATAACCGTTTGCAATAGCCGTTGCCAGTATTGTTCTGGTAGTCAACAATATCGGTTTAATAAGTTCGGCTATTTCTTGTGTTGAAAGGATGTTTTCCGTATCCGGTTGGGCGGAATAGACCTTACTGAATACAGTTAATAAGCTTGAACGGATAATACATCCGCCTCTCCAAACACTTACTACTTTATCCATCGGAATTTCCATTTGTAAATCTTCCGAAGCTTTTGCAATCATTGACAAACCTTGTGTATAGGCAATGATAACACCAAATAATAACGCATCGTGGGCTTGTTGAATTAAGTCTTCTTTGTTGATTGTCAGCAATTTGCGATGTGTGCCGTACAATGCTGCGGCATTTACGCGAAAGTTTTTGTTTGAAGAGATGTTACGCATGGTAACCGCCTGATCAATAGAAGGAATTGGAATTCCCAGGTCCAGCGCATCTTGCGAAGTCCACTTACCGGTACCTTTGGCGCCGGCTTTATCTAAAATTTTATCCAGCAGGAAGGTTCCGTCTTCATCTTTCTGAAGGAAGATATCGCGGGTTATTTCAACCAGAAAAGAATGCAGGTCGCCCTCGTTCCATTTTTTGAAAACTTCATACATTTCTTCGTTAGTAAGGTTACCACCCCATTTCAGGAGTTCATAAATTTCTGAAATCTGCTCCATAATGGCATATTCTATCCCATTATGTACCATTTTTACATAGTGGCCTGCGCCTGCATTTCCTAAATGGGCTACACATGGTTCTCCATTTACTTTTGCGGCAACACTTTCGAGCATTGGTTGAATATGCGGATAAGCTGTTTTGTCTCCGCCAGGCATGATACTCGGGCCCTTTCTTGCACCTTCCTCACCACCGGATACACCCATGCCAACAAATCTCAACCCTTTCGTTTGTAGATAATTAACTCTACGAAGGGTATCGGTAAAATGCGAATTACCGCCGTCAATGATAATATCACCTTCATTAAGAATCGGAATTAATGACTCAATCACATCGTCAACCGGTTTACCGGCCGGAACGAGCATCATAATTCTTCGCGGACTGGATAGTTGCTGCACCATATCTTCTAACGCGGTAACCGATTTAACAGTAGTACCGGCGGTTGCAGCCTTTTCAAATGCTTGACCTTTAGCGAGATCTTTATCGAAGCCGATCACCTTAAAACCATGATCAGCCATATTAAGTAGAAAGTTAGACCCCATTACTCCGAGGCCAATCATTCCGAAATCATATAATTGTGTTGCCATGTAGATATAAAATATGAAACAAATTTACCAAAATATGCATTTTAATCACAGAAGAAATGTGATTGAACAATAAATGACATAAATCTTTACAATTAACAAAAGCTTTTTGTTGAAAAGATAGGTGAATAGGATATTATTGTATCTTTGTATCCAAATTGTGAGATAAGCTTTTAATTGTTGATCTAATTCTGCTACGCATCACTGCTACTTAGTTAAATTCCGCATTACATTGTCTTAGATCTCTCAGATTAATTTTTTATTTATTATTTTTTTTATGAACATTTATGTTTCTAATTTAAGCTTCAACGTTACTGATGAAGACTTACATGACTTCTTTGCTGAATATGGCGAAGTTTCTTCTGCGAAAGTAATCACTGACAAATTCACTCAAAAAAGCCGTGGCTTTGGTTTTGTTGAAATGGCAGACCAGGAAGCTGCTCAAAAAGCTATCCGTGAATTAGATGGTGGTTTAGTAGAAGGTCGTGCTATCAAAGTAACTGAAGCTCGTCCTCGTGAAGATCGTCCTCAACAACAAAGACGTTCTTTTGCTCCTCGTAATAACAATTTCAACAACCGTTATTAGTAGATTAGCTTTAGAGATACTGAATCCCGTACTAAATTAGTGCGGGATTTTTTTTGCTACCCCGAAGATTTATATTTGTGCCCGATAAGTTTAGACCATGAAGAAGCCACAATCTGCTATTATTTTCATTTTTATTACGTTATTAATTGACGTAGCGGGCATTGGAATTATTTACCCGGTGATTCCTGACCTGATTAAAGAACTGACAGGGTCAGACGTAAGTACCGCTTCGGAATATGGCGGGTGGCTCGGTTTTGCTTACGCTTTTATGCAATTTATTTTCGCTCCGATTTTAGGTAATCTCAGTGATAAATATGGTCGCCGACCCGTTCTCCTGATTTCATTATTAGGTTTCGGAGTCGATTATTTTATCATGGCCTATGCTCCCAATATTATATGGCTGTTTCTCGGACGGTTAGTCGCCGGTGTTTGTGGTGCCAGCTTTACTACCGCGAGTGCTTATATTGCAGACGTTTCTCCTCCTGAAAAAAGAGCACAGAACTTTGGTTTGATCGGAGCCGCATTCGGACTCGGTTTTATTATCGGCCCGTTGTGTGGCGGTCTTTTAGGTCAGTTTGGTCCACGAATGCCTTTTATTGTTGCCGGTATTCTTACTTTAGTGAATTGCCTCTACGGTTATTTTGTATTACCCGAATCACTGAAAAAAGAAAACCGCCGGCCTTTTGAGTGGAAAAGAGCGAACCCTGTCGGTACACTATTACAATTAAAGCAGTATCCAAAAGTTTATCCCTTACTATTCGTTTTGTTTCTTATTTACCTGGCTGGTCAATCTGTGAATACTGTTTGGGGCTACTATGGTATGGAAAAGTTTCAATGGGATACCAACGACATTGGTATTTCATTAGCGGTAGTAGGCGCTTGTATCTTTCTGGTACAAGGTATTCTCATCCGCTATACCATTAAAGCCTGGGGAGAAAATAAAAGTGTTGTTATCGGTATCATGTTTTATACCATTGGTTTCTTTCTGTATGCCCTCGCTACAGAAGGATGGATGATGTATGCATTCACTATTGTATATTGTTTAGGGGGTGTTTGCGGACCGGCCCTGAATGGAATTATTGCGAATAACATTCCGGCAAATCAACAAGGTGAGTTGCAGGGAGGTTTAACCAGTTTAATGAGCCTCACGAGTATTATCGGCCCGGTACTGATGACGCAGATTTTTCATCATTTTACAGCGGCTGATGCACCAATATACTTTCCAGGGTCGTCAATGATGTTTGCAGGCGTATTGATGTTGTGTGGACTGATACTAAGTGTAATACAGCTAAAAAAGGTTCAAAAACGTTCCGCTCTCTGATGTTAATAAAAATTTTAATATAGAAAAGTTTAACACAAGCCTGTTCGTACAGGCTTGTTTTTTTTATCATAAAAAGTTATACTTGCCAAATCCGGTTTTGGGAACACATATAAAAGGAAGAAATTAACCCCGTTTCTTCACTCCTGATTAGCAAGTATGAAAAAAGTTAAGTTTTTATGGATTGGTATTGCGCTGCTCGTAATAGCTGGTGGCATCTGGTATTGGTGGTCGGGCAACGAGAAATATGATGACAATATCGATCTGAATCATGTAACCCCCGAAGAGCCAACCTATCTTTACGGAATAGCAATCGATAGTTTTGAAGTAGAAGAACACACCATTCTGAAGAATGAATTTTTATCTACAATATTTGCAAAACACGGCGTCAATAACTTAACGGTACATCAGCTGGTTCAATCGTCAGAAGGTGTATTCAATGTAAAAGATATCAGAGTAGGAAATCCTTATACTACCATCAAAGAGCGTGACTCTGCGCAAACACTCGCTTACCTTATTTATCATCCCAACTTAGTCGATTATATAGTTTTCAACTTAAAAGATTCTGCAGCCGTTACTGCCGGTCAAAAAGAAGTAACAACAGAAATAAAAGAAGTGGCGGGAGAAATTACCTCTTCTCTTTATGAAGCACTGATTAAAGGAGGTGCTAATGCTAACCTTGCTATGAAAATGGCTGATATGTATGCATGGACCATCGACTTTTACAGTATTCAGAAAGGTGATAAGTTCAAAGTAATTTATGAACAACAATTGGTAGACGGCTCTCCCTTACAAATCGGAAATATCCACGCCGCCGTTTTTGAACACAAAGGTGTTCCTTATTATGGATACCGGTATCAGGTAAGTGAGGATAAGCCTTTTGAATATTATAATGAAAAGGGAGAAAGCCTGAGAAGAGCTTTTCTGAAAGCACCGTTGAAGTTTTCACGCATCAGCTCACGCTTTAGTTTGAAAAGGTTTCACCCTGTTCAAAAAAGATGGAAAGCCCACCTTGGAACCGATTATGCCGCGCCGCATGGTACACCAATTATTGCTACCGGTAGCGGAACTGTTATTGCCTCAGAATACAATGGAAATAACGGCCACTACGTAAAAATTAAACATAACACTACTTATACCACACAATATCTGCACATGAGCAGAAGAGCGGTGAAAGTAGGACAAAGAATTTCTCAAGGACAAGTAATAGGTTATGTAGGCAGCACCGGTTTAGCCACCGGTCCGCACGTTTGTTACCGTTTCTGGAAGAATGGCCAACAGGTAGACCCTTTAAGAGAAAAGTTTCCAACAGCGGAGCCTATCACAAAAACAGCTATACCTGCATTTGAAGCATATCGTTTATCAAAAGACAGTATTCTTAACAGAATCGAAATAAAAAAAGCCCCCATTTCAGAAGAAATGAAGGCTGAATTATTAAAAGATTCTTTAGCAATTGAAGCGAACTAGCGAATAAATCTTTCAAAGAATTCCCAGGTTCTCAACATCTGATCAATTCGTTGACGATTATCTCCGCTACGTGTAATTTCATGCGTAGCATTCGGATGGCGAACATATTCTACCGGTTTGTTCAGAACCTTCAGACTTTTGTATAGCATTTCACTTTGTACAAATCCGGTTCTTCTATCATTATCGCCATGGAAAATGATCAATGGCGTTTGAATATTTGCTACATATGTCATTGGTGATTCGCTGATCAGCAGGTCTCTGGATTTTGCTTCCCACGGATAACCGCCAAAATAGTTAGGAACCAGTCTCCAGGCATTTCCTTCACCGAAAAATGTCAGTAAATCATATACACCTCTTTGTGCACAGGCAGCTTTGAACCGATGGTCATGTGCAATAATCCATGCGGTAAGATAACCCGCATAAGATCCGCCGGTAATCAATAATTTCGAAGTATCTGCCCAGCCCTGTGCGATTGTTTTATCCAATGCAGTTAATACATCACTTGCCGGACCTTTACCCCAGTCGCCGACATTACCTCTTAGAAACTTTTCACCGTATCCACCGGAGCCTCTCGGATTTGCATATACGATTCCGTAACCCTGACTCGCAAAATATTGATACTCGTGCCACATACCTGCTGCACCCGGGCCCCACATTGCCGAAGGACCTCCATGAATCTCTAATAGCAAAGGATATTTTTTACCAGCCTGATAATTGGTTGGTTTGATTACCCAGTATTCAACTTCCAGCCCGATTTCATTTTTGAATGTAAACTTCTCGGGGATAGAGATTTTTTTATTTTGAATCCATGAGTGATTGAAGTCGGTTAAACGAACACTGTTTTTACCATTAATATCTGCCTTATAAATTTCATAAGGATTTTGAGCATTGGTTTCAATCCAATAAAAATCATTGTTCACTAATACATAATCGTTAATACCGATATCATAAGAAGTCAGGCGTTGCACTTTTCCTGATTTTGCATCAGCTTTATATAAAGGGATACCCCCGTTCGACTGTGTAGTGAAATAAAAAGATTTTTCATCTTTTGTCCAGGTAACGTTTCCTACACTACGGTCCAGGTCAACCTTAACCGGTTTTTGGTTAGGCTGATCGAACGATGCAATATAGGTTGGATTTACTTTTACAAAGGATGTAGTCGTGTTTGCAACATATAAAATCTGTTTTCCCGAAGGAGAGATACTTACAATCTGATAACCTGTTTCCGGCGCAGATAAATATGGTTTTACCTGTTTCGTTTGAATATCCATTAAGTACACCTTATTGCCTAACACGCGCTCCGGGTGTTGAATGGAGTCTTGTGAAGAAGAGAAGAGGATCGATTTTGAATCCGGCGTAAATTGAACTCCTCCGTAACTGAAAAATCCGAAAGTTAACGGAGTTGCTTTTGCTCCGGCAACTGCCTCCACCAACCATAAATGACTAAACCCAAGGGCGTTGGAGATATCAGTTTCACTCAGATGGTTCAATTTGTGCAAAACGGTTGCTTTTTTATCTTCAGCGTTTTTCTCAAGATAAGCACGTACTTCTTCTATTGAGCCGTCAGCATCTGCTTTCACTTTAGCAGTTGGATAGTAGTTTGCCAGGCCGGGACGTTCGTCATTCCAAAGAGGAGCTTTTAAACCCGGGTTCAATGTACTGTCTTTTAGTAAATCCTGGAAGCTGCTACCGGTTGTGAAAACAAAATATTTACCGTCGGGGCTCCATTTGAAAGACCCGATACTTTTTTTGTGGCTGGTAATAGGGTAGGCTTCTCCACCATTTACAAGGTCAAGAATAAAAATTTGTGAAGCACCGTTATGAAAACGGGTAAAGGCAATTTTGCTACCGTCCGGAGAAAACTGCAACCCCCCTTCATTGCCTGAAGTGGTTAGTTTGCGTGGTGCAATGGAGCCGTCGGTACTCATGAATAGAATTTCTCTTTCATAGTTGAAATCCAATACACTACCGGTTTTGGGAGCAATATTTGTAACTGAAAAAACTAATTTTTTACCGTCAGGCGAAGCTATCAGATTGCTGATGGTTTTGATTTTCGTGAGGTCTGTAACCTTTATCAGTTCGTCTTTGTTTTGAGCCGTTAAACTAACACTCAGAACAAAAAGTAAAGGGGCGATGAGAAATCTCTTCATAATTTGTCTGGTTTGATCAAGGTGAATTTACCAAATTAGTAATTGAGGATGAATATTCTACTATAAATTTGTTGAAAGAATCGCACTTTTTTTGACAAACAGTGTTATAATAAATAGCTTTTCACAAAGAAATAAGGAAAGCAGTACATTTGCATATTATTTAGACGCATGAACGAGACAATAGCGCCGGCTTTAACGGCAAAAGATTTTGCAACTGATCAAGAAGTGAGATGGTGCCCCGGTTGTGGTGATTATTCCATTCTGGCACAGGTTCAGAAAGTAATGCCTACCCTTGGTGTTCCAAAAGAAAATATTGTAATTATATCTGGTATCGGTTGTTCCAGCCGTTTCCCTTACTATATGAATACTTATGGTATGCACTCAATTCACGGTAGAGCCACGGCGATCGCCAGTGGATTGAAAGCCAGCCGCCCTGAACTAAGCGTTTGGATTGTAACCGGTGATGGTGACGGATTGAGTATTGGCGGTAACCATACCATTCATTTATTGAGAAGAAATTTCGATGTAAACGTAATGTTGTTCAATAACCAGATTTATGGGTTAACGAAAGGACAGTATTCACCTACTTCAGAAGTTTCAAAAGTTACAAAATCAACTCCTTACGGAAGTTTAGACCATCCATTCAACCCGCTTGCCCTTGCAATGGGTGCGGATGCTTCTTTTATAGCCAGAAGTATGGATCGTGATCCTAAACACCTGCAGGAAATGATTGCACGCAGTCATAAACACAAAGGAGCTTCTTTCTTAGAAATCTATCAGAACTGTAACATTTTTAATGACGGAGCTTTCGAAATATTTACTGAAAAAGGTTCTAAACCAATGCATACCGTTTTCCTGGAAAATGGAAAACCAATGCTGTTCGGAGCCAATAAAGAATTTGGTGTACGGTTAGACGGTTACAAACCAGTGGTAGTTAAACTGGAAGATGGTTACACTGCTGAGGATTGCTGGATACACGACGAAACTGACTTCTATAAAGCCCAGATTTTGATCAGAATGTTTGATCAGCCGGATTTTGAAAATGCAATGCCGCGTCCTTTTGGAGTATTTTTTGAAACAGACAGGCCCTGCTACGAAGAAACCATGGCATTACAACTTGAAGAAGTGATTGCCGCGAAAGGAAAAGGTAATCTGGATGCATTGCTGAGAGGAAGGGAAACCTGGGAAATTTTCTAAATAACTAGCTGAAACACAAGCCTTGCGCTTGTGTTTTTTTGTTTATAGACAAAAAAAGGCCAGCGATGGACATCGCCGGCATGTGCTTACCTCTGAAACCACAAAAAGAAAGCAGTTTACAGTATATACTGTATAATATATTGAGAATGAATTAATAGAATGTCTAATAACTCAATAATGAGTAAACAAAATAATGCGGTAAAGGATTTTTTGGTAGAAATTGTAAATCGATTACAATTGTGTTTCGAGGATTTTGGGATTGGTGTCGTACAGACTAAAATGCAGTGATATTGGATATTTTTATAAAATGGAACACAAATAGTATTCCATTTATGGAGTAAAAGTAAAAACTGTTTTCTTAATTATCAATAAAAAACAAAAATTTTTTCTTCACGAGTTGTTAATTAAGAGAAATTAGTACATATCAATGAATTACTTAGGTTAATTTCTAATAGTTTCCATGGATATATGTTTGTTTGCAGAAACATATAATTTTTTTATTTTATAGTTGAACCACCAATGTGGCGCCGTTTTTTTCATAAGAGTATCAATCGAGCGCATACCAAATAAATTCCAGGCTCCGTTGAGCTTACCCGTCCATGAATCTTGTAATGCCCTCAGACTCATAGCCACTCCGCTGTCGATGTATTCCATATGGTGCCAGTAACCGGCAGGCATAAACAAGGTATCACCCGGTTCAAGAATGACTTCGTAACCGTTTGCTGCAAGTGTTGCCGGAAATTTTGCCGTATCCAGTTTGGAAAGTTGGATATCATGATAATTTGAAAAGTCGGCCAGACTCAAAACTTCGAAAGGCTTTCTGTAAAGTTTATGTTGTTCTTCAAAAGGAAATAAAAGCACCCGCTTGCGTCCCAGAAACTGTGTATGCAGTATATGGGAAAGGTCAATATCAAAATGCATGTGAGTGATACTACCCGCCCCACCTGTAAAAAGCATCGGATATCTTTTTACAAAACCTTTCATCAGGTGATCAGGCCAGATAAAATCTTTTGATAACTCTGGCGCATGATCAAAAATGTTAAAGAGGAAAATGCGCCAGGGCGCAGGGCCAGCTTTGATTTTGTCGATATAATCTGTAAAAAGAGTATACTCGTCGGCAGTATTAACGGGGGTAAACGCATCACTTTTTACATTATTATAGATGCCTACTTTTTGCGGTCCGACCGCTTCTTTAAAATAATCCCAGTTCCATTTTTTATATGCCGGCCACGATTTGGCTAAGTCTTTGATAACTAAAGGTAATCCTTTGGAATAATAATTTTCCTTAAATTGGTTAGGTTGAATTTGATCAACTGTGTCTACAGAAATCAGTCTCATGGCATAGATTTTTTCATAATAAAAATTCTTGATAACCTATCAGCCTTCATCTACGTATTTATTTCGTAATCATATAATAAAACCTTATTTTATCATTATGCTATTACAAATACATCCAGAGAACCCACAAGCACGTTTGATTGAGCAGGTAGTTCAATTGTTAGAAGACGGAGGTATTATCATTTATCCTACCGATACGATCTATGGTTTGGGTTGTGATATTACTAAGCCTAAAGCCGTCGAAAGAATATGTGCTATTAAAGGAGTGGATCCCGGTAAAGCACAACTTTCGTTTATATGCGATAGCTTAACGGATCTGAGTACGTATACCAAAAGTATATCAACTCCTCTATATAGAGTGTTAAAACAATACCTGCCGGGGCCCTATACTTTTATTTTACCGGCCAGTAAACAAGTTCCTAAGTTATTAAAAAGTAGAAAAGATACCATTGGTTTAAGAATTCCTGACAACAATATTGCACGCGCCATTATCAAACGGTTAGGCAGGCCGATTTTGAGTGCCTCGTTACCGGGAGATATGGTGGAAGATTATACCGATCCGGAAATAATGTATGAAAAGTTTCATAAGTTAGTTGATGTGGTTATTGACGGAGGTATCGGTAATATGGTACCGTCTACCGTAGTTGATTACACTTCTGACGAACCGGTAATTATAAGAGAAGGTGCGGGAATTTTTGAAGGATAGTAGTAATTTCGACCAATGAAATCGAAGTTCTCAAACAATCTTACAGTAGAAACTGCAAGGGTAATTATTGCTGCCGTTACCAAAGCTGATCTTGTAAAGATTTTTAATCAGCCTGAGTTAAAACAGCTGAGTGATTCAACCGTGTTTTTATCCATTGCAAATGCAGATGACCAATCCGTAGCCGGTTGGATCGCACTCGATGAAACCGATGATAATATTCTTATTAAATATGTATGGATCCAGGAATCATTCAGGGGCAGCAGAGTTTTCAGAGAAACGGGGTTTGCATTATTGAATTTTTGTTTGAATGTTTTGAAAATGCAGAAAGTGTATGCTTTGATACCTGTCGAAAATGAACGCGCTAAAGCAGCTTTTCTGAAAATCGCATTCATTCCGGCTTCGGTCAGAACCCAACAGCCGGTTACCCGTGATGTTGAAGAGTTCAGTCTGCAAAAGCAGGAATGGCCGTTAAGAGGTGTGCAGTTTTTCAGTGATCTGTTATAGATAAATCATTTTATACAGAACCATTGAACGATCATGTATTCAATGGTTCTTTTTTGAAATGCTAATCGATACGCTTTCACAGGGCAATTTTGATATTTAGTTCAACATCTTTATCGATCAGCGTTTTATTTAATAAACTTCCCTCGTAGGCAATTTTCCATAAAAACCGGTCAAATGTAAATGCGGCCACATAATATTCACCCTGTTGTATAGCCGTAAATGAAATATTCCGTGTAACCTCCCTGATTGTTAAGTTACCCTGAATATGATAAAGGCTATCGCTTTGCTGTTGAACATTTGTAATTTCGAATGTTGAAGTGGGATACAAGGCAGTGTTAAAAAAGTCATCTGCTTTCAGGTGATTAAGCAGGTTTTTCCGGGCCACTTTTTCATTGGCGGGTACATCTGTCACATCCATACTTTCCATCTCTACAATAAATCTTCCCCCGGCCAGCGAATCATTTTTTTTGAAAATAAAACCACTTTTAAATAAAATCTTTCCGGTTCGTAGCCTTGTGCCCCGCATCTCCGTTGCCTTCCATTCAATGGTAGAATGTGCCGGATTTATAAAAAAACTGTCTGTGTTGGCTAATGATCTCTCTTTTCCTACTCTCTCATTTACCAGGGCTGCCGGTGTATCGGGTGTGTGTTTGCCCATGCAGGCAGTGATGGTAGAAAAGATTAGTACTAATATAACTTTATTCATAATCCGGAATATTTAAACCAAGAATAATGTCACGTTTGATTACCAGCAGGCCATTTTCGTTTACAGGCCGCATAATACCAGCTCCGCCGCGAACAGGTTGTTTTTTTCTCACTGATGGTGTTAACAGCGGATCATCATCAAAAAGGTAATCGTCGAGATAATATTCGTTGGTATCCGGTTCTTTTACTGTGAGGTGAATATGTTCGGGTTCACTTTTGTCGGGATAGGCACCCGGCCTGAAAGTATAAAAGGTATACTGACCGTTCAGATCTGTTTTTACCCATCCCCGGATAAATCCATGACGTTTTGCCCAACCGGTTTCATTGCCTTTGGTTTGATAAACACCTTGACGGTTGGTGTGATAAATGTATAGAATTACACCGGCTGCGGGCGTGATTCCGTCTTTTTTAAAAACGGTACCGGTTACTTTTAATTTGGGTTCATGCTCTTTAAATAGCGGGAGGGTATCTATTGAAGAAAGTGTTTTGTTGCCGTATTCGGATAATCCTTCACACCCCTCACAAGGGCCTCCAACCAAACGCACAGATGAAGTTTTTTCAGGAGATTGACCGCTGCATGAAATATTACAGAGAATCAATGTAACAAGAATCAATCGTTGGTAAATTCTGGCTTGCATAGTTTTTTCTTCAAAAGTCAGTACAACAGACTCGTTTTCAAACTCTAATGTATTAACCTGATGAATAAACCGGCTAAGCTGATGACCTGTTGTCAAATAGCTTTTTGAAGTGAGGGGCATAGTTCCTGCTAAGCCTTATCTGATGTTGCCCGAGCTGTATGTCATAGTCGCCATTCAATCGCGATTTAAAAGAAACCACCTTTTCAATGTTAATAATGGTTGATTTGTGAACCTGAATAAATTGACCGGAGGGTAGTTGTTGCAAGATCGACCGGAGCGTTTCAGTATGCAGATACGTTTTTGATGCGGTATGCAGGGCAATGTATGGAGTTGCTGATTTTATAAACAGAATGTCTGCCACCGCCACCAGCGTATTATTTCTACCATTTGCCACTACAATCGTAGAGCACTCTGTAAACGGTTCAATGAACGTAGCAGGAATAATTTCTTTTTTTTGTGGAATACCTCTTCTGCCATAAACGATACCCATTACAGCATAAACAAAGATATACTTATAAATATCCTGCGAAATAGTATATCCCAACATTTTAGAAATGTTGTAAGAACCTTCGTAGAAATAATACGAAGTGAGCGAAACCGTAATAGAATAAACCAGTGCATGGAGGATCGTTGCAATGATTGTGAATGCAATGACGGTCATATATGTTTTCGGATGTGCCAGAAAACGATTTATCTTTTTCAAAAAGAAATCCTTCAGTAAAAAAACAATAAAAAACCAGCACCAGTAAGAATTAAAAAGTAAGGATTCTGAAAGATGAAATGAATAGTGATTACGCTGGGCGTGTAATAAATCCTGCAAAACAACTGTCAGTAAAATAAGTAGTAATGCACCCGTAAATAATTTTACTGTTTTAATGGCTGGTAAAAGAGTGGATGGTAGGTTCATTCTTTCAGTTTTGATTACAGGTTTCATTGAGTTCTGTCTTTAAGATAGCAATCTTACAAGCAGGCCTTAACTAATAAGTTACGAAAAAAAGCTCATATTCGCAAACTTCTGCGTCGTTTTAACTTTACTATAAAAATAAGGCGAAATGTGTTTAAAATAACAAAAACCGACTCAAAAATGAGTCGGTGCCTATTTGTTCACTTGTACTTATCTGGCTCTATGTGTTCTTGACGGATGGCTTTTATGTTTGTGTTTTGCGATCTTTTTATTGAGCTTCTGACAATCTTTGCAGTCTTTATGTAAAACTACCATTTGCCCTTTTTTTCTATCACCTCTTTTAAATTTCCCATCTCTGCGATGGTCCATTTTTCGTTTGTCTCCTTTGGTAAATTCTTTTTTACGATCGTCTTTACGATCAATTTTTCTTTCGATTTTCTTTTCAGGAGCTTTTCTGTCGTTAACGACCTGAGCTGATAAAGAACTGATACCTAAAGTACCAACTAACAATAGCGATAAAATAATTTTGCTTTTCATGACTAATACTTTTTGTTTTATAATAAGGGGGTTAAAAAGGTAAGCACCAGATTTTTTAGAAGCGTGTTACATGAACGCCTACGCTTACACGTCCGGGTTTGTTAACATAAACTTCCATGGCAGGTCTGTTCATATACACTACACGATTTCTGTGAACTGTTCTTCGTGCAGGTTGTACATAACGTACTTTTTTATGTTTTTTGTGATAATGATGTTTTTCTGCTACAGGATGATGGTAAACGTGTACCATTTTTGCAGGTGGTGGTTGTTTTTTGTATCGCTGTTGTGCGTTTACGTTTATTGCTACTATTAAGGCAAATACGCTGGTAAGTAATAATTTGATTTTCATAATACACATTTTAAGGTAAACAAGAGGGTTTAAAGAAGAGGCTGTTTAGAAAAACAACCTCGGTTTTTTATCTAGCCTTGAAATGAAAACTTTTTTTATTGTGAGGTAGTGTTTCTCTAACCATTTTGCTGCTTACAGAAGCAGGTTGATACACTACTGTTTTTTTCTTTACAATAACCTTTGTAGGTGTATGTTTGGCAGGCGTTTTTTTAGTAACCACTACTACTTTTTTAGGGGTAGTATTTCTAACCTGAGCATTACTGTTTACGGTAAAGCCTAAAGTAAGTACGCCGAGTAATAATATTCTTGTTTTCATCACCTTCTGTTTTAAAGGTTAATAATTTGCTTTTGTATATATATGACCCGGCATGACCGCGAAGGTTTAATGGTGAAAAGCTAAAAAAATGTGAAAGCCTTTAAAGAGGTAATGTGAGCTGTTGTTCTTTCAGCTGAAACGATTTGCGATGGTGAGTGCACATGCCGTGCTGTTTAATAGCATTTCTATGCACTACTGTTCCATAGCCTTTGTTTTTATCCCAGCAATAGTGAGGAAACTCCTGATGTATGTTTAACATGTATTCGTCGCGATAGGTTTTGGCAAGAATACTCGCTGCAGCGATGGAAGTATATTTACCATCTCCTTTTATAATGCATTCGTGAGGAGTGGTTTGATATTTTTTAAAACGGTTACCGTCTATCAGTAATAATTCGGGGCGGATCTGTAACTGGTCAATAGCCAGGTGCATTGCTTTGAATGAGGCATTCAGAATATTGATCTGATCTATTTCTTCCTGATCAATTTTTGCAACGGCGTAGGCTAATGCATTTGTTTCTATAAATATTCTGAGTTCATTGCGTTTGGGCTCGGGTACCTGTTTTGAATCGTTTAAGAACTCGTGATAAAAATTCTCCGGCAAAATCACAGCAGCAGCAAATACGGGCCCGGCAAGGCAGCCTCTGCCTGCTTCGTCGCAACCTGCTTCAATGAATTTTTGCTGATATCGATTCAATAACAAAATGAAAAATTTTATCAAAAATAATAAATGCCCGGCATTCAAAATTGACTTACTTTTACCTTCTGTCAGATTTTTTATAATTATGGAAGTGTTCGGTTATTTAGCAGCCATACTCATTGGTTTTACAATGGGGTTATTGGGGGGCGGAGGTTCCATATTAACAATTCCGGTATTAGTCTACCTTTTAGGTGTAGATCCCCTGCTCGCCACTTCTTATTCATTATTCGTGGTAGGTACCTGTAGCCTGGTAGGAAGTTTCCATGCTTTTAAAACGAAGAATGTAGATCTGATCGCTTTTCTCTATTTCGGTATTCCTTCTTTGATTGCTGTATATATTATCCGAAAATTCTTATTACCTGTTATACCTGAGCATATTGCTACGATTGGCTATGTTGAACTTAAAAGAGGTTCTTTGCTGATGTTGTTATTTGCAGTTTTGATGATTACTTCAGCGTTCTCAATGATTTTTAAAAAGCAGATTCCTAACCCGGGAAATAGTGTTACTAAGAAAGGTTTATTGGTGGTGCAGGGACTGTTAGTGGGTTGTGTAACCGGTATCTTAGGTGCCGGAGGCGGATTTATGATAGTTCCGTCGTTGGTATTGATTTCTAAGCTTGATATGAAAAAAGCAGTAGGTACTTCATTGGCCTTAATGACTTGTAGCGCACTCTTTGGATTTTTTATTTCGATCGATAATAGCCCTATCCACTTTAAGTCGTTGTTCTTATTCACAGGTATTGCCCTGATCGGTATCTTCATCGGTGGAGGAATATTAGAAAAAATCAAACCCGACCAGCTGAAGAAAGTGTTCGGTATTTTTGTATTTAGTATGGGACTCTTCATTATAGTAAAAGAACTGATAGAGCTATTGTAAATTCAATTTTTAATCTTTCCCGAATAGAATAAGGCTTACCTTTGTGACGCAAAGTCAAAGGATATGAAAAGCAGTCTTTCAAGTAATCGTCCTGTAGCCAATTGGATTATTATCGGTGTGGTAATGTTGTTGATTCAGGTAATTTTAGGGGGTATCACCCGCTTAACCGGATCGGGTTTGTCTATTACAGAATGGAATGTGGTTACCGGCTCATTACCGCCTTTGAATGAAGCAGACTGGATAGAAGAGTTCAATAAATATCAGCAAACTCCACAGTATCGCTTATTGAACGCAGATTTTAACCTCAGTGATTTTAAGAATATTTTCTTTTGGGAATGGTTTCACCGTTTATGGGCGAGGCTCATCGGGGTAGTGTTTTTGGTTGGGTTTATTTATCTGACTGCTAAAAAGTACCTGAAAGAAGAAATGGTTAAGCCGCTGTTGTTTCTTTTCTTATTCGGTGCTTTTCAGGGTGCAATCGGCTGGATTATGGTGGCAAGCGGTCTTGTCGGCGATGCAGTGTATGTTAAACCAACAAAGCTGGCGATGCACTTTATTTTTGCAATGGCGCTTATCGGTTACGCTTATTGGTTCGCTTTGCAATTAACTGTTTCGAGAAACCTTCGGGTGTATATGCCCAAGTGGAGAGGTTATACCTGGGCATTGATCGTTCTGGTAGGCATTCAACTGGTTTTCGGAGCCTTGATGGCCGGCCATAAAGCAGCCACCGCAGCACCTACCTGGCCTACTATTAACGGAGACTGGTTTCCGGAGTCAATTTTCTCACACGGTTTCTGGTTTTCAATGATTGAGCATAAAATTACAGTTCATTTTATGCACCGCAACCTCGCTTATTTAATAGCTATTCTGATTATTGTTTATACCTATAAGCTGAAAAAAATGGGCAAAATCAACCATTACTTCAATGGTATGCGTTGGATCCCATTAATACTGGTACTCGTACAGGTGTTGTTGGGAATATTTGCTGTATTAACCAGTAACACCATTATTCCTAACAAATGGGGAAGTTTTGAGTGGTTTGCACAAATACACCAGATCGTAGGGATGTTGTTATTGTTAAGTTTGATAGGAATGCTGTATACTTTCCGCAAGGGAAATAAAATTATTTTAAAAGATAATTAGAATGCTTTTTTTCTCAGCCGGTTAATATTACTTTTATTGGCTGTTAGGAGAAACTTATTCCGATGAAAGCATTTGTGAAAGGATTTTTTTATTCATTTCCCATTCAACTGCTCTTGCTGCACTTTAAGAAACACCAGGTGCTGTTGATCTTTTGGGTAATTTTGTTTGTATCCGTAGGCGGTAAATTTATGACCAAATACGGGGTAGATTCCTTATTTCTTGCTCCCGAATACCTTGGAAAGATAGATTTCTTTGCTGCCGCTATTGTCGGCATCTCTATGGGTATCTTTATTATGAGCTGGAATATCACCTGCTTTATCCTTTTTAGCCGGTATTTTCTGTTTCTGGCTACTACTTCTAATCCCTTCCTGAAATTTTGTATTAACAATGCAATTATCCCGCTGATTTTTCTATCCTATTACGGCTATAACGCGGTTTCATATGCTTATTATGACGAGTTATTGAGCTCACGTGAGATATTCTGGCTGGTGGTGGGCTTCATTGATGGCTTTATTATTATTCTACTTATTTCTTTTGTTTATTTTTTTGGAGCTGGCAAAACAATTGTGCGGAGGCTTACGCCGGTTATTAACGACCCTGTATTGTTTAAAGCGCAATTCAGTAAATCTGAAAAAGTAAGAGAATCGAGAATGATCCGTGTGAAATATTATTTCACTGCCACATTTGAATTAAAAAAAGTAAGGGATGTTTCGCACTATTCACGTGATTTTTTAAGTACGATATTCAGCAGGCATCACTTTGCAGGGGTTTTGTCTATCTTAATTGCTTTCATATTTCTGATGATCACCGGCTATTTTATCGATGATAGCTTCTTCCAGTTACCTGCAGCGGCTGGCGTAACGATCTTTTTTGCCATTCTGATAGCAGTTTCAGGAGCAATCAGCTATTTTCTGCAAAACTGGAGTTTGTTATTTCTTTTACTGGCCTTCTGGGGCAGTAATTACCTCTATGAGAAAGGCGTGATTGATATCACAAACAAAGCATTCGGCTTAAAATACGTGGCTAAGAATGAGCGCCCCGCTTATAACGAAGAATACCTGAGTGCTTTAAGTACCGACGAAAAAATGGCTTCTGATAAAGAGAATATGGAAGCTGTTCTGAATAGATGGAAAGCTAAACAAGGCGTTTACAAACCTTACATGGTGATTATTAATACCAGCGGCGGCGGTAGCAGAAGCGCTACTTTTACCATGCGTATTCTACAAAGGTTAGATAGTATCCTGAACGGCTCGCTTATGCAAAGAACTACCATGATATCCGGCGCATCCGGAGGAATGTTAGGGGCTGCTTATTTCAGGGCATTAGACCATGCTAAACAAACAGGTTCTACTATTAATCTGCAAGATACTCAGTACGTCAATGATATTTCTAAAGACCTATTAAATCCGATTATCACGAATCTGGTGGCCCGCGACCTGGCATCGCCTGTACAACAGTTCGAAATCAGTGGAAAATATTATTCTAAAGACCGTGCTTTTGCTTTTGAGAATAAGTTGAACGAAAATACAAAGGGGTTGTTGAACCTTCAATTGAAAGACCTGTATCTGCTCGAGAAAGAAGCTAAAATTCCTTTGTTGTTATTAAGTTCTGTAGTAACACAGGATGCCAGAAAAATGCTCATTTCAACACAGCCGATTTCATTTTTAATGCGGAATAAAAGTCAGGAAGTGGATGCGGTAGATTTCGGAGCAATGTTTAAAAACCTGGAAGCAGAAGATCTGCGTTTATTAACAGCCTTGCGGATGAATGCTACCTTCCCTTATGTATTACCCAACGTCTGGTTACCTACCGAGCCGGTAGTGGATATAATGGACGCAGGCTTACGTGATAATTTTGGAGTAGAGTCAACCATGCGTTATTTGCAGGTATTTGAGTCGTGGATAAAGAAAAATACAAAAGGAGTAATATTAATACAAATTACAGACAGGCGCAAGAGTGGCTGGGATCAACCATTTGCATCAAGCGGCATCACGGATATTCTCATGCGGCCGATGATGTTCTTTCAGTCGAACTGGCATAAGTTGCAGGATTATAGCCAAAATGATTTATATGATGCGATGAAAACTTTATACGGCCCGCAGCTGCAAAGGATCGTATTTCAATATACTTCAGATGAGGAAGAGAAGGCTGCTGCCTTAAATTTTCACCTTACAAAACGTGAAAAGCAGGATATCTTTCAGTCATTATTTTCAGTACATAATCAAAAATCCTTTCAAACATTCAGGGCGCTTACTGCTCAAAAATAAGTTTGAAATGATTAGGAAGTATTTTGATGGTGATATCTTCCATCGCTTCTTTTGGTTCTCCGTCAATATGAATCGGCGCTAATTGTTTATTGATGATGCGCAGGTTTTGTGTTTGAAAATAAGCTACCGAATTGTCCATCGCTTTTTCTATTTCCTTTACTTTTCCGGTAAGAATCTGTTGTAATACCTGCATGATTAAAACCGGTTTTACGGTTTTCTTTACGATTACAATATCGAGTAATCCATCGGTCAGTTCTGCCTCAGGTGCTATCGTGATATTATTGCCGAATTGATTGCTGTTGGCTATAGAAACAAAGAAAGCGTCAGTATGGAATTTTTTTCCTTCTACCTCAAACTCAAGGTCCCATGTGGTAGAGTTTAAAAAGTTTTTAGTAGTGAGCGTTGCGTAAGTGGTAAGACCTCTTCGTGAACTTCTTGCAAATTGATGTGCAATGGTAGCATCGAATCCTAAACCGCACAACATGCAGCCAAATTGTTCATTTACCAAAAAAGCATCGGTATATCTTGCAACACCGTTAAAAATAGTGTCTAACGCTTTTTTTGCAGTTACAGAAAGTCCGGCACTTAACGCAAGTCCATTTCCTGAACCCATCGGGATGATACCGAAGTGTGCTTTTGTATCGGCCAGGGCATTAATAGCCTGGTTAACGGTTCCGTCGCCCCCGCAGATCACTATATCTGTAAAGTTTTCTTGCTGGATTTTCTCTTTTATGCCTATATAGTTTCCGTCTGCAGGCGTCGGGAGTATAACAAACTCAATCTTCTTCTCAGTGGTGGCTGACTTAATTAACTCAATCAAATCATCCTTCTTCTGTGTTCCTGACTTTGGATTAACTAAATAGATTATTTTTCTCATGCATCAACAAAATTGAGATAAATATTTCACTTTTCACGAAACATTTATCTCTTATAAATATAATTTTTTTTCAATAGGTCTACCATCGTAGTAAAACACTACCCCAGGTGAATCCGCTTCCGAATGCAGCCAGGCATACGAGGTCTTTTTCCTGAATGCGCCCTTCTTCAAAAGCTTCACATAAAGCAATCGGTATGGAGGCTGCTGTTGTATTTCCGTATCGTTGAATATTGTTATAAACTTTCTCATCAGGTAAGCCGAGCTTTTGTTGAACAAACTGAGCGATACGAAGGTTCGCCTGATGTGGAATTAACATATCAATATCGGTTACCTTTAATTGATTATGATCGAGGGCTTCCTGAATGACTTCCGGAAATTTTACAACTGCTTTTTTAAATACGCTCGGTCCGTCCATAAACGGATAAAGCTGCCCTTTAGTGAGCATTTGCTGACTCATGAACATTTCTCCGATTTCAGCCTGGTCAAAGTCAGCCAGCGGTTGCTCAAGCCAATGATTGGCATGTGTGCCGGGGTTGTACATAGCTAATAACTCAGCCATTTCTCCATCACTGTGCAAATGGGTGCTAAGAATACCTCTGTTTGCTTCAGTCGTTGCTCCCAATACTACAGCGCCGGCCCCATCGCCGAAAATAACCGAAACATTTCTTCCACGGGTTGAAAAGTCTAATCCGAAGGAATGCTTTTCACTGCCCACGACCAGAATATTTTGATACATCCCGGCTTTAATAAATTGATCAGCAACGCTTAATGCGTAAACAAAGCCAGAGCATTGATTGCGTACATCCAGTGCTCCGATTTCTTTCATTTTCATAGCGCGTTGTAATAAAACACCACAACCCGGAAAATAATAGTCTGGTGAAAGAGTGGCAAAAACAACGAAATCTATATCCTGGGGAGTGAGGCCGGCTCGCTCTATTGCAATAGTTGAGGCTTCAACAGCCATTGTGGTAGTGGTTTCTTCGGTACGGTGGGCATATCTTCTTTCTTTAATACCGGTACGCTCCTGAATCCATTCATCACTGGTGTCCATATACTTAGTAAGATCCTGATTCGTAACAACATTATCCGGTAAATACTTTCCAATTCCTTTGATGTAAGAATGTATCATATAACAAGCTGCTTTTTTAGAAAGTTATGAAATAAAACAGTTACAAAAGAATCGGGCATTGAAAATGGAAAGTTGAAAAATGAGTGTGCCGGTATTGAACATCCTGGTTCATGCGCGCCAACCAAATATTAAAAACTACTTAGCGGCTGTTTCCATTTTCTGTTGCCTTATCAGCTGCTTTATATTTGCATAAAACCAGAAATATGAACTCGGAAACGGGAAAATGGATCATACTTGCAGGCTTATTGATTGTAATTGTGGGAGTTATCATTTATTTTTTTCATGATAAACTGCACTTCATCGGCAGATTGCCCGGCGATATCCGTATAGAACGTGAGGGCTTCAGATTTTACATGCCAGTAACAACGATGGTGATAGCGAGTATCTTTATAAGTATTGTTATAAAAGTTATCAAATTGTTAGGAAAATAGGGTGCTTTGTTGGCCGTATCATGTTTGGTCTTGATTTTTAGTCAATTATATATTTTTAAGCACCTAAAAAAAACCTCAAATAAGTTTGTTAAATCCTAGTTCCAGCCGCCGAATTGTCGTAACTTTGCGCCCTGAAAAACGGCTTTGCCTGTTTTTAATTGTCAAATTTTTATATGAATATTCGTAACATAGCCATCATCGCGCACGTTGACCACGGTAAAACAACATTAGTAGATAAAATCTTGCATGCTACTGCAGTATTTCGTGAGAATCAACAAACTGGAGAATTAATTATGGATAACAACGATCTTGAAAGAGAACGTGGTATCACTATCTTCAGTAAGAATGCAGCAGTAACTTACAAAGACTTTAAAATTAATGTGATTGATACTCCGGGCCACGCCGACTTCGGTGGTGAAGTGGAACGCGTATTAAAAATGGCCGACGGGGTTATTCTGTTGGTAGATGCTTTTGAAGGACCAATGCCTCAGACCCGCTTCGTACTTCAGAAAGCATTACAACTGAACTTAAAACCGATTGTGGTAATCAACAAAGTTGATAAACCAAACTGTCGTCCGGATGAAGTGCACGATGCTGTTTTTGAATTATTCTTCAACTTAGATGCTACTGAAGAGCAGTTAGATTTCCCAACTTATTACGGTTCTGGTAAAAATGGTTGGTTCAACTCTACTTTAGAGCAAATTGATAATATTGAACCATTATTAGATGGTATTATAGAGCACGTTCCTGCTCCGAAAGTGGCAGAAGGTACTTTACAACTACAGATTACTTCTTTAGATTACTCTTCTTTCTTAGGCCGTATCGCTATCGGTAAAGTTACCCGCGGTACCATTAAAGAAAATCAGCCGATCACGTTAATGCAAACAGACGGATCTGCAAGAAAAGGCCGTGTAAAAGAGTTATATGTGTTTGAAGGAATGGGTAAGAAGAAAGTATCAGAAGTTGTTGCAGGTGACCTTTGTGCTGTAGTAGGTATTGAAGATTTCAATATTGGCGATACCATCGCTGATAGCGAAAATCCTGAAGCATTACCGGTAATCTCGGTAGATGAGCCTACAATGAACATGACTTTCTCTATCAATAACTCACCTTTCTTCGGTAAGGATGGTAAATTTGTTACCTCACGTCACCTGAGAGACCGTTTGTTTAAAGAAACAGAGAAAAACCTTGCATTACGTGTAAAAGAATCTGAAGGTGGTGGTGATAGCTTTATCGTATATGGTAGAGGTATTCTTCACTTAGGAGTATTAATCGAAACAATGCGTCGTGAAGGTTACGAGTTAACTGTAGGTCAACCTCAGGTAATCGTAAAAGAAATTGACGGACAAAAAATGGAGCCGTACGAGAATCTGGTAGTAGACGTACCTGAAGAGTTTGCTTCTAAGGTAATTGACCTGGTTACCAGAAGAAAAGGAGAGATGCATATCATGGAAACCAAAGGTGAAATGCAGCATCTTGAGTTTGAAATTCCTTCAAGAGGTTTGATCGGTTTACGTACACAAATGTTAACTGCAACGACCGGTGAAGCCGTAATGGCACACAGATTTGTTGCTTATAAGCCATGGAAAGGACAAATTCCTGGTAGAAACAATGGCGTGTTGATTTCAAAAAATACTGAAAAAACAACTGCTTACTCAATCGATAAATTACAAGACAGAGGTACTTTCTTTGTTGATCCGGGTGAGGATGTTTATTTAGGTCAGATCATTGCAGAAAACATTAAACCGGGCGACCTGGTTGTAAATGCAACAGAGCAAAAGAAATTAACGAACCACCGTGCTTCTGGTGCGGATGATTCTGCTAAAATTGCGCCTAAAGTATTGATGAGCTTAGAAGAATGTATGGAGTACATTCAACAGGATGAGTGTATCGAAGTAACTCCTAATTTCATTCGTATGCGTAAAGTAATTTTAGACGAAAATGAAAGAAACAAAGTAGCAAAACAAAGTAAAGCGGAAGCTTAATTGTTACTTAATTTATATGGAAAAGGAGCACCTGGTGCTCCTTTTTTTTATTATTCGTAACATCTGTATAATTAAGCATTTAAACCAAAACGGTTATCAGCATTAAAAACCTGCACTTTACTACAATTTAATGTCTTTGCACGAAGTATATCAGTATCTTTGCAAGAGTAAACCCGGGGTTATGAAGAAGTTTTTATTATCTGTTGTTACCAGTCTTTTACTGTGTTTCGCTGTTATACAAGAAGTACAGGCACAGTGCTCTATTTGCACTAAAACTGCACAGCAATTGGGAGAGAAACCCGCAAAAGCCTTGAATGAAGGTATTATCTATTTAGCTTTTACACCATTGCTGATTATCGGATATGTTTCTTACAAATGGTATAAAAACAATAAACATAATTTGTAATTATATTAAACGCTCATCCTGCAAAAAGCGATAAACATTTTTGTGCGGTGAGCTTTTCCATCGTTGCAGTAATTCCTCTTTTCTGATGTCTTTCATCCGGTGTTGTTGAATGATCCAGTAAATCTTTTCGATGATTAAGCGGTCTTTCAATAGACGTTCATTTGTTTTCAGAAGCGTTTGATCAATACTCCTTATTAAGTTTTCGATGCCTATTTCCTGATTTGCCTGAGTTGCAACAATCGGTTTGGTCTGATGTGCCTCATGCACCATCAATCGCAGGTTTTTGATCATCGTATCAGAACCCGGACGATCTGCTTTATTTACCACAAAAACATCTGCAATTTCCATCAGGCCGCTTTTCATCGTTTGAATTTCATCACCGGCTTCCGGTACTAATACGACGAGGGTAACATCTGCCAGCCCTGCTATTTCCACTTCGGATTGGCCTACGCCTACCGTTTCCAGTAAAATATAGTCGAAAGGGGCAGCTTTTAATATTTCTGTGAGTTCAATAATTTTGGGATGCAATCCACCAAGCGCGCCTCTTGTAGCCAGTGAACGGATATACACATTAGGATGGTTATACCATCTGCTCATCCGGATGCGGTCTCCTAAAATTGCACCCTGATGGAAAGGCGAAGAGGGATCAACGCATAAGATAGCTACTCTTTTACCTTTTTGAATCAACTGGGCCGTTAGCGCATCGGTTAAGGTGCTTTTACCCGCACCGGGTGGGCCGGTAATACCAATCAGCGGAATAGATTTATCAGGCAAGGAACTTAACAACTGCTCATATCCGGTCACTTCATTCTCTACCAAAGAGATACTTCGGGCAATACTTCGAACATTTCCTTGCTGGATTTCTTCTACGAATTGATTCCACATAAGAGTTATTTTACTTCTTGCATTGTCACTAATTTATGATAGAATCCGTTTTGAGCAATCAGTTTTTCGTGAGTGCCTCTTTCAACAATCTTACCTTTTTGCAAGACGATGATTTCATCAGCATGACGAATGGTGCTTAAACGGTGTGCAATTACAATACTTGTTCTGTTTTTCATCATATTATTAATGGCATCCTGAACAAGTTTTTCACTTTCGGTATCTAATGAGGAAGTGGCCTCGTCTAATATAAGAATCGGTGGATTTTTCAGCACTGCTCTCGCAATGGTTAAACGCTGACGTTCACCACCGCTAAGTTTTGACCCGCGGTCACCGATGTTCGAATTAAATTGATCTTCTTTTTGTTGAATAAACTGATAAGCGTTGGCTACTTTGGCCGCCTGTTCTATTTCTTCAACTGTTGCATCCGGTTTGCCTAATGCAATATTGGCTGCAATCGTATCATTAAATAGAATCGGTTCTTGTGTTACAATACCCATTTGTTCACGTAGGGAATACAAGCTGAAGTTTTTGATATTCTGTCCGTCAATCAGTAATTCACCTGAACTCACATCATGGAATCTCGGAATCAGATCAGCCAGCGTACTCTTGCCGGCCCCGGAAGAACCCACCAGTGCAATTGTTTTTCCCTTTTCGATCGTTAGATTAATGTCTTCCAGAATAGTAACATCATCATACTTGAAAGACACATTCCTGAGTTCAATTTTATCTTCGAAACCTGAAAAGCTAACAGGGTTACTTACTTCTTCAACAGTATTGCTGGCATTCAGTACTTCCTCTACCCGTGCAATAGCGGCTGTTCCCCTTTGCACATTATAAAAAGCTGTAGAGAATGCCTTTGCGGGAGATATGATTTGTGTAAAAAAAACAATATACACAATGAATGCGCCCGGCGCCAGGCCGATTTCATTGGTTAATACAAGGCGTCCGCCAAACCATAAAATACAGCTTAATACTAATACGCCCATAAACTCTGACAGAGGAGATGCGAGGTCTCTTCTAAGCGCCATGGATACGCGTATTTTATTGAGAACAATATTGTTATTTTCAAAACGACCTCTGATCAATGATTCTGCATTAAAAGCTTTAATAACTCTTAAACCAGAGAGTGTTTCATCGAGAATCGACAATAAAAAACCTTGTTGTTCCTGTGAAACATTTGATTGCTTTTTAAGACTTTTACTGATACGGCCGATAATAAATCCGGTAACCGGTAAAAGAATAAACAGGAATAAAGAAAGAGCCGGGCTTAAAAAGATCATGAATGAGAGGAAGAAGATAATGGTCAGCGGTTCTCTGATCAAAGCTTCCATGGTACTAACAATAGAAAACTCAATTTCATTGATATCATTACTCATTCTTGACATGATATCTCCTTTTCTTTTTTCAGTAAAATATCCAACCGGTAATTGTAGTATTTTATCAAAAAGATCGGCACGAAATCGGGTCATCACTTTATTTCTCATCGGAACAATCATTCTGAATGCTCCATATATAAAGAGGTTTTTGAAGAAGATCGCTACAACTACGACGATACAAATACCGGCCAGCGCAGCAATTTGCCCATTCTCCTGAATCACATTATGAAGAAAAACCTGTAGCCCGTCCATAATGCCTTCAGAACTAAAGCTGAATTGATAATTCTCAGGAGGCTTTGACAGTCCGAATAACATTTGTAAGAACGGCGCCAGCATCGTTAATGAAAGCATTGAAAACAAGATCGATAACAGGTTGAACAAAAAGTATAAGAAAACTCTTCCCTTTTGATCTTGTAAATAATATAGTATACGTGAAAACTTCTTCATCCTGGTTTATGATAATTTAAAATAACAGTTTCTGGGGAGCAAGGTTGTTTAGATAAATTGTAAATTTTATTAACAGATTTTATCGTACGCCGGTAACCATATCGGTTAATTTAAAGTGGTTGTGCCAAAGATCTCTGCGTGAGCCATTTCAAGTTAATCGGGTTTAAATCAGCGTAAAAGTGAAGGTACATAAAAATACATTTGCGGGCATGATAAGTTTTACGGACACTCAAGGCGGGTAAAGGGTTTCCTGAAAATACCTGCCCGGCATACCAGCCTGCAAAATCGCATCTCAGCCAAATCTTAAAAGATCAGATTATGATGTCTGTTCGGTTTGCTGTGTTGTTGACTTTTCATTTAATAGTTTAAGTTTTGCGTACTTTAACAAAGTCGTATAGGCAATACCGTAAGCTATTATAAGGCCTCTGTAACCATCACGAAAACCGGCACCAAAGAGATACGCCCGGATAAATGCAATAACCGGATTCAGGTAAATTTTAATGGCACTGGCTTTTTTCCCTCTCTTATATAATCCCTCAGCCTGAATAGTGCTGAATTTATTGATCTGGTTTAAATATTCTTCAATTGTATAGTAGCTATAGTGAAGAATATCCCCTTTGAGGTGTATTGGTTGAGCGTCGTTTGCTAAAATGATTTTATCATGAGGGTTTTCTCCTCCCCATTCTGCCTGTTCCTTATTGAATAACCTGACTTTTTGATCAGGATACCATCTGCCGTGCCGGATCCAGCGGCCACAAAAGTTAGTGAGCCTGTTCATTTTATAAGCACTGGCCGGAGCTGCCTGTTGTTTAATTGCAAGAATCGATTGAACCAGTTGGCTGTCTAATGCTTCGTCTGCATCCAACGATAATACGAATGCGTGAGTGGCCTGGCTTAATGCAAAGTTTTTTTGTTGAATATAACCCAGAAATGGCTGTTCTATAAACCTGGCTCCATAATGAAGACAAATGTTTTTAGTATTGTCGTCAGATAACGAATCTACCACAACAATTTCATCAGCTACCGGTAAAACAGACTCTAAACACCGTCCAATATTTTTCTCCTCATTTTTAGTAATGATAACAACGGATAATGGTGTACTCATTATATAAGCATGTAGAATGTTAAAATTTGTGTCGGATGGCTTGTTTTCAACCTGAAAATTCAGGAGAAATACCGACAAAGCCTTAGATTGCAAATATAAACGAATAAAAATGACAAACTATCACTCCATATTCCCGTTAGAGCTTGTGGTTTATCCGGGAGAAAGAGTGAATCTGCACATATTTGAACCAAGGTATATTCATCTGATTAAGACAGCCGTTGAAAGTAAAAAACCTTTTGTAATGGGAGTGATGCTAAACAACCAGTTACAGGAAATTGCCACTTGTGTTCAATTGCTCGACGTTAGAAAGGAGTACGAAGATGGAAAAATGGATGTTACCATTGAAGGAATTAACCCGGTGCGGATTCTTGAATTTATCAAGTCGACCGATGCATTACTTCCGCACAACGCCATCGTATTTCATCCTGAAAATGAAGTTAAACGTTTAGATTCAGAGGTGTTTAATAAAGTGTATGAATTGATGCTGACATTGCATAGTGAGTTAAACCTGAATAAAAAGTTTGATAAAGAAGTGGCTGAGATGTTGAGTTACGATTTTGCACATCATATCGGACTTCCTTTAGAAGAAGAATACCGTTTATTAACCTTTTTAAAGGAAGTACAACGATTAGAATTAATGCGTTTACATCTGTTGAACATTTTGTCAATTGTGAAAAATTTGGCGGGTTTAAAAGAAAAGGTAAAACTTAACGGACATTTTAAAAATCTGAAGGGGTTTGATTTTGATTAATGTTTGTAAGATGAAATTTTTAGTGCATTTTTGTTGCCTTATCTAACATTCTACAACTAAATCAGAACGATTGAGTCAGATTACATTTTGTTTTGACTTTGGTAATACCAGAAAAAAGCTAGCCGTATTTGAAGACGGTGATTTTAAAGAATTATTGGTACTGGAAAATGATGCTGTAGCTACGATTCAACCCATACTGGAAAAGTATAAACCGGTAAAATCAATTTTATCATCGGTAATCAATCATAATCCGGAACTGGAAACACTCCTGAAAGAACATACCCGGTTTCATTTGTTGAGTTACCAATCGAAAATTCCGGTTACCTCTCCGGTAGGCGCCCCGCAAACCATCGGAGCCGACCGGTTAGCAATGGTCGTAGCAGCTGTAAATCTTTATCCGAATTCGAATAATTTAATTATCGGATTAGGTACAGCAGTTACCTATAATTTTATCAATAAAAAGCATGAATTTTTGGGAGGGGGTATTTCGCCCGGCCTGGAAATGCGTTTTAAAGCTTTACATGAGTTTACGGCTAAATTGCCATTGGTAACAAAAGACTGGAACTTTCCACTGGTAGGATATGATACTAAAACCAATATTCAAAGCGGTGTAATATTGGGTTTAGTCAAGGAAATTGATGGAATTATCGATGAATACCGGAAAAAGTATCATAATTTTAACGTGCTCTTAACAGGTGGAGATACACCCTTTTTGGACTATCATTTTAAAAACAAGATATTTGCAGACCCCTATTTGATATACAAAGGGCTGTATGCAATTAGTGAGTATAATAACGAAACAATCTAATGTATAAGAAATTAAGGCTTTTAGTTATTGCCGGTTTGTTTACAAGTTCAAATTTGCTGGCTCAATCAGATAATTCTCCGTACTCCAGATATGGAATCGGTGATCTATTAAACACACAGAATGCAATTAATAGAGGAATGGGCGGCGTATCAGCTGCTTATTACGATTATACCAATCTGAACTTGATTAATCCTGCAGCTAACAGCAAACTGACTTCAACTGCCTTCAACTTTGGTGTGGAAATCAGTAACCGTACGATCCGTTCAGGAACTCCTCCGGAAAAGTACAGTAATTATAGTCCTAATATTTCTTACCTGCAATTAGGATTACCATTAGCAAAAAAACAAGGCTGGAATTTATTTTTGGGCTTGAAACCATTATCAAGGATTTCATATAAAATTGCTCAGGGTGAACGCCTGAGTTTCGGATCTTCTACCGACTCTGTTAATAATATGTATGAAGGTACCGGTGGTTTATATGTGGCAAATATAGGTACCGCAATCACAGTATTCAAAAACTTCTCGGTAGGTGTGAATGCCGAATATCACTTCGGTTCAAAAGATTATTCTACCAGAAGAACCTTCCTGAATGATACCGTAAATTACTATCGTTCTAATCACCAGACGCAATCTTCAATGAACGGTATGGTGTTTACCGGAGGTCTTCAATATTCCATCCCAATGGGTAAAAAATCAGTTTTGCAACTGGGTGCATATGGGAGAACAACTACTGATTTAAAAGCTACCCGTCAAAATATCCGTGAAACGTATACTTTCAATGGTAATACCGGCGCCAATGTAACTATTGACTCAGTATTTACTTCTGATGAAGAATCCGGAAAACTTACGCTACCTACCAATTACGGTATTGGTTTTATTTTCAATAGAATCAATAAGTGGCAATTCGGTGTAGACTATGTATCTGCCAAATGGAGTGAGTACCGTTTCTTTAACCAGAAAGACCTGGTAAATGATTCATGGCAGATAAAAACAGGATTCCAGATTCTGCCTAAGGGGGGAGAAAACTACTGGTCAAACGTTTACTACCGCGCAGGCGTGAATTTCGGTAAAGACTATGTATCGATCAATGAAGATCTGAATACCTGGGCAGTATCAGCCGGTATGTCATTCCCCATGAGAAAATCTCCTTATTCAAACCAGTTTTCAGTAATTCAAACTACATTTGAATACGGAAAAAGAGGAGATAAAAACTCTCTTCTGAGAGAAAATTATTTTCAGTTAACTGTAGGTTTATCTCTTAATGATATTTGGTTTATTAAGCGTAAGTATGATTAAGCAATTCATGAAATATCAATATATTCTGAAAAGATTGGCAGCTCTTTCATTGGGCTGCTTTTTTCTTTTTGCGTGCACAGATGAGCCGGTGATAGATACTTCGGCCGATAATAAACTAAAACTTGAAGTTTCTTCAGGAGTAGAAAGCTATTTGAGCCAAAATGGTAAAATTAAAGCCAAACTGGTAGCAGAAGAAATGGTACGTGCACTTCTCGATTCTCCATTTATTGAGTTTCCCGATGCCTTATATGTAGAATTTTTTAATGACTCCGGGGCGATAGAAACAATCTTAACCGCTAAGTATGCGAAATACCGGGAATATGAAAGCAAAATTCTCCTCAGAGATTCAGTAGTAGTGATCAATATCATTAATGAAGATACTTTAAGAACGAATGAGCTTTGGTGGGACCAAACCCAGGAACTCTTTTATACTGAAAAACCAGCCCGCATTACTAAAAAAGACGGTACCATTGCCAATCCGCAAAAGGGATTAAAGGCAAAACAAGACCTTAGCTGGTATGAATTTTACTCCATTAAAAACGGACAGTTGCCGATTCCACCGGATAACAACGATTCGATACCCCCGCCTCCTGAACAGTAAAATAATCAGATTATTATTGCCAGCACCATTCGTTAATGGTTAAATGAATACCTTAATTAGCTTTAAGGATTATTTGTTTGTTGATTTTTAAGTCTTTAAAGAAAAGTTGGACTGGTAAAAAAATGATGAGTGTTTGTACATGAAAAATTAGCAAAACGTATAAACAATAATGCTAGCTCTTAATTTATTATAAACAAACCTACTTGTGTGTGAAAAATGACAGTATTTTATAAACAAACTTGTTTGTACTGCATTTTCTAGGGTATTTGAATCACAAGATACTTTATGAATTTAATTGTAGCGATTTATAATAAAAAAACCCCGTCACTACTGACGGGGTTCAATTTTTTTGTACAACCTTACCAACAATACAGGTCTTCTAGGTACAAGTGAATTTCTTTTTTTCTAAAGGATAATTGGACAAATAAGGTTTTTCGGTTTCTAGGATTTTAGAGTCTTAATAATAATAAGCGATTACGGTTTTTTTGGACTTTTTGGACTTTGTGTTTTACCACAGATATTGGATATTGTTTTTCTGATATTGGATTGTGAATCGCTCGTTATCATCAATCATCTAACACAAATTTAGCACGAATCGGATTGGTGAACAAGAGCAAAACTGCCCTTTCTTTTGACCTCATTTTTTACCACTAAAGTAGTAGATTTACGATTTGTTAGTTTCGTATATTTCTGCTTTTTTTTACCCTGAAAATAGGCTATATTTAATTGTTTACTTTCATCTAAACCAGATATTTATGGAGTTTTCTAATAAAACTGTGCTTGTTACGGGTAGTACGAGAGGTATCGGAAAAGCAATAGCCATAAAGCTTGCACAACATGGAGCCAATACCGTAATTGTAGGGAAAACCGTTGATCCGCATCCGAAATTAGAGGGTACAATTTTCACCGCTGCAGAAGAAATAGCTAAGGCCGGTCCTGGTAATGTGTTGCCTTTGCAGGGAGATATCCGCTACGATGAAAGTATTGAACATATTGTAAAAACGACCATTGACACTTTTGGCGGTATTGATATACTAATTAATAATGCTAGTTCTATTAATCTGAATAACAGTGAGTTATTAGATCAGAAGAGATATGACCTGATGCATGATATTAATGTGCGCGGTACTTTTATGATGAGTAAAGCCTGTATCCCACATCTTAAAAAAGCATCAAACCCGCATATATTAACGCTATCCCCGCCTATTAACTTAGATCCCACCTGGTTTGGAAAACATCTGGCTTATACTATGGCCAAGTATGGGATGAGTATGGTAGCGATGGGGCTTGCCGAAGAATTCAAGCAACATCGGATTGCATCAAATGCGCTCTGGCCTAAAACAACTATTGCAACAGCTGCGGTGCAGAATTTACTGGGCGGAGATTTTTTAATTCAAAGAAGCAGAACTCCTGAAATCGTAGCGGATGCCGCGTATGAAATTTTAAAAAAGCCTTCTTTCGAATGTACCGGTAACTTCTTTATCGATGAAGATATACTGGCAGCTGCCGGAGTGAGTAATTTTGATAAGTATGCTGTAAACAAAGAAATGAAATTAATGATGGATTTGTTTTTGTAACAGATTGATCCTGAATGATATAAAGCCATGATTTTATTTGAAAATCATGGCTTTTTTTTGTATATTAGTTACAAAGACAGGGTCTTTGTTTTTATTTTTTTGTGTTATTATAATATAACCCCAGCTGTGATAAAACAATTCCACCTCTTGCCGCTTCAATAATTATCTTAAACTCACTGCCGGTTACCTCATCAAATTCTAAAATACGTTTGTAACCTATTGTTGTGGCTGCTGTTATTTTCTGCCATTCAGTACCTTTTTTCACCCAAACCGAAAACGCTTCCACTTTTTGCCCTTTGCTAATATCTTCCTGTATCATGAAGATGTTTGTTCGAACCGGTTGAGGTGTTGAAAAAACGAATTCATAAGGAAGCGGGTGGTTTATTTGAATCGTTGTTTTATAATTATCGTCAAACAGACGTCGGGTATTTTTCAACGATGATCTTGCGTGCAGCAGCAGGTTGTTACTGAATATTTCTTTGATTTTAAGATTCCATTGAATCAATGCTGCTGAATCTGCTTCGTGAATTCTTCCGCGTTTATCAGGTGGAATGTTCAGTAACAGTACGCCATTTTTGCCGATAGAATTGAAATAAATATCCAATAACTTGTCTGCAGACTTTACCAGACTGTCTTCTTTTTCATGATAAAACCAGCCCGGGCGAATACTTACATCAGTTTCTGCGGGGTACCATGCCAATGCTTCGGCGTACTGAATTTTTTTACGTGAACCTAAATCAGTTTCCATCATATCTCCGGGTGCTACGAGATTTGTTGTGTGTAGTTTATCAGAAACAATTTGTGTGAAGCTGCTGGCTTTTACCGGAACAACACTCCATTCGGTATCCCTTCCGTAACCGGTTTCGGTACCTACCCAACGAACGTCGGGTCCGGAGATAGCAATAACGGCCTTCGGCTGATGTTGACGGATAACTTCATAGTAACGTGGAAAATCATAATGCTGTTTTTTCCCATTCGGTCCTTCACCATTTGCTCCGTCAAACCAAACTTCATCAATTTTACCATATTGAGTCACTAACTCGGTAAGTTGGGCTACAAAAAAGTCATTGTATTGATCGGTTCCGTAAAGCGGAGAATTTCTATCCCAGGGGGAAAGATAAAATCCGAACCGCATTCCTGCTTTTTTACAGGCGATGGATAATTCTTGTACAATATCTTTTTTGAAAGGGCTATTTTTTACGGAATGTTCTGTGGTAGCAGTGGGCCATAAACAAAAGCCGTCGTGGTGTTTGGCAGTGATGATTAACAGTTCAATTCCTGCTTTTTTAGCGATGCGTACCCATTGCTCCGCGTCAAAATCGGTTGGATTGAAAATGGCCGGATTTTCTTTACCGTCGCCCCATTCTTTACCGGTAAAAGTATTCACTCCAAAATGTAAAAAGCCAGTGCGTTCCCATTGCTGCCATTCGAGTTGGCGTTTTGAAGGAACTACTGCTGCTGCTTTTTTGATGATGGCTAATGAATCGTCGCCTGGCCGGATAAAAGCGAAATTATTTTGAGCAGCCGGCTGAACAGCATTGAACAAACTAAAAAAAAGAAAACAGCCGAGTGTTATTTTTAAAGTGTTCATGAACAAAATTTAAGGGTAAATGAGCTTTATGAAGATAAGTAAAATCCGGAGCTGCCAGAAATTTATGAAACGGACGTTGATTAGGGCAACGTCTATTACCGGAGAATACAAAAAAACCGGTTCTGTAAGAACCGGTTTTATAAAAAGAAAATATATTAATCCCATTTTTCAGGGCGCATCTGCGGAAATAATAACACATCCTGAATACTTTGCTGATTAGTCATCATCATCGTTAAGCGATCGATACCGATACCTATGCCGGATGTTGGCGGCATACCATATTCAAGTGATCTTAAGAAGTCGTAATCAATATACATGGCTTCATCGTCGCCGCGTTCCATTAACTGGGTTTGATCTTCGAAACGTTCTCTCTGATCAATCGGGTCGTTCAACTCACTATACGCATTCGCTACTTCTTTACCGTTGATGAAAAGCTCAAATCTTTCTACCAGTCCTTCTTTAGAACGGTGTTTTTTAGTAAGTGGGCTCATTTCAATCGGATAATCGGTAATGAATGTTGGTTGTACAAAGTGGTGTTCACATTTGTCACCGAAGATAGCGTCAATTAACTTTCCTTTACCCATTGTTTTATCAGTTTCAATACTCAATTGTTTACAGGTATCTCTTAGCTGCTCTTCGTTGAAACCGCTCACGTCGATTCCGGTATATTCTTTAATGGCATCAAACAAACTGATACGTTTGAACGGTGCTTTGAATTCAATCTGATGATCGCCCAGCTCAACCTGTGTTGTTCCGTGTAATTCGATTGCTATACGTTCAAAAAGATTTTCAGTTGTTTCCATCATCCAGTAGTAATCTTTATAAGCAGTATACCATTCTAAAACGGTAAACTCAGGGTTGTGCGTTCTGTCCATCCCTTCATTTCTGAAGTTTCTCGAAAACTCATATACCCAGTCAAAACCACCTACGATTAAGCGTTTCAGATAAAGTTCATTAGCGATTCTCAGGTAAAAAGGAACGTCTAATGCATTATGATGAGTAATAAACGGACGTGCGGCTGCGCCACCGGGGATAGCTTGTAATACCGGTGTATCTACTTCGAGGGCACCTCTTTCATTTAAAAACTGACGAATTGTATTAATCAGTTTAGTACGTTTCAGGAAAGTGGCTTTTACTTCCGGATTTACTACCAGGTCGGCATAACGCTGACGGTAGCGGAATTCGGGATCGGTAACGGCATCGAAAGTTTCGCCTTCTTTTTCTTTTACAATCGGTAACGGTTTTAGCGATTTGGATAAGAAAGTAAACTCCCGCACGTGTACAGAGGTTTCACCGGTTTTGGTAGTGAAAACATAACCCTTGATACCGATAAAATCACCGATATCTACGAGGTGTTTCCATACTTTGTCGTAAAGCGTTTTATCATCTTCCGGGCAAACCTCATCTCTTTTCATATAGAACTGAATACGTCCGCTGGAATCCTGCATGACGGCGAAAGAAGCTTTTCCCATGTCGCGAATGCTCATTATCCGCCCGGCTAAACATACTTCAGCGAATTCACTCTTATTTTCTTCACCCTTGTACTTTTCCTTTATTTCGGCAGCAGTGATATTCACAGGGTACAATGGTGCCGGATAAGGGTTAATTCCTAAAGCTTCCAGCTCTTTCAGCTTTTCTCTTCGTATGATCTCTTGTTCGGATAATTGCATGACAGAAATTTAAGGTGGCAAAAATAATACATTTACTGTTTTAAAAAGGATGGATTGCTATTTTAGAAGAATTTATCTAAATTGGAGACAATCGAAAAAGAAGAATAATGAACCGCGAAAATAAAATTGTTTTAGTAGAGGAATTGCCAATTGCAGAAGAGGTTCAATATCAGCCACTTGCTTCAAACTACAAAAGAGTGCGTTTTTGGGAGACGTTTATCTTTTTGATTATCATATTAGTAGCTGTATATGCATTAATGTACTTTTTTCCTCAATGGAAAGTTTTCCGCTATCGATATCTGCTTGGAGGGATATGGCTGGCATATGCCATTTTCAATTATATTTCAATTTATTTAAAATTTAAGAATACCGGTTATGCGTTGAGAGATAAGGATATTCTTTATAAAACCGGCTGGCTCGTAAAAAAGTTGCAATCGTTTCCTATCTCCAGAATTCAGCACGCATCCGTTCAATCCAACGCGGTAGAGCGATTATTTGGCTTGTCTTCCGTATCTGTTTTTACAGCTGGAAGTTCAGGTGATGATTTAACAATACGCGGATTGAAAAAAGAAACAGCAGACAGGGTAAATCTGTGGATAGCACAACAAATTGAAGCCAATGACAAATAGTTATAATGAACCTCAAAAACTACCTGTCAATGGTATCTGGTATATTCTGACCGTTTCTCTCACAAAAACATTGAAAACGTTATTGGTTCCGTTGATCGTGTTGATCACTTCACGGAGAACCAGTGATTTTATGTGGCAGCTGCTGGTCATCGTTTATCCCGTCATTACGCTGATCAATGCCCTTATAAAAATGCGTACTTTTAATTACTACGTACAAGAGCAATCGCTCATCATTGAATATGGGTTGTTTAAAAAAGAAAAAATTAATATTCCCTTTAAAAAAATTACGGGAATCAATATTGAGCAAAGATTTTTGCATCAGCCCTTCGGCCTGGCGCTCATGAAAATTGAAACAGCAGGCACTAATAAAACAGAAGGGGAAATACCTTCCATTGAAATGCGAAAAGCACTTGAATTGAAGGAAATTATTTTAGAAAAAGCTTCTGCAGATGAGACCATTGAAGAGAAGAAAGAACCTTTGCTCCGTTTAAACAGTGCCCAATTATTAAGATTTGCAATTTCTGACAATCATATCAGAACTTTTTTCCTTGTACTGGGTATTTCCTGGATCTATTTAAACCGGATGCGTGAACTGATGGGCGACGACTGGGTACGTGATATTACTAATAAATATATTTTTCATTGGTACGAGTTAAGTGTGTACGTATACGTTATTTTAATTGTTTTAATACTGGCAATTGCTTATTCTGTTATAAAAACTTTTTTAAAGTTTGATGGATTTGTATTACAGAAAGATCATTTGTCATATCAATATCAGGCAGGGCTGATAGATAAAAAGAACACAGTTATTCCTTTTCGTAAAGTTCAGTTTGTACGCATGAAAACAAACTGGTGGCGAAAAAAATGGAATATATACAATATAATTCTTCGTCAGTCGCAGGCAGGAGAAAGTAATAAAGAAAACAAAAAATCTTTTACATTTCCGGTATTCGATAAAGAGATGTACAGGAATATTCTGAACACCTATTATCATGATCTTACAGAAGAGTCAGCAACTAATCGGGTACATGCTTCATACTGGATCAGATTAATGATAATACCTTCGTTAGTGATTTTTGTTGTGGTGGCAACCGCGGCTTACTTTTATGAGAGCTACTGGATATTACTGGTTATTATTCCTTTAATGGTGTATCAGTTTATAGTGAGCAGGTTGTATGTAAAAAACTATCGTTTTTATGTGAATGAAGAGGCGGTGCAGATTGATTCGGGCGTATGGGGCAGGCAGGTGGAATTGTTGCAGTGGAAAAATATACAGAATATAGGTATTACACAAACAGTATTACAAAAAAGAAAAGCCGTCGCTAACGTTCAGTTAGTAACGGCCTCGGGTATTATTACAATTCCTTATATTAATTATGAAGATGCCTTAAGGATACAAAATCATGTAGTATACGTGACGGCGCAATCATCGAGAAGCTGGTTATAATTTATTCGTTGTAGAGTAAAATCTGCCAGGCTTCAGATACTTTATCTTTTTCTAATAAAGTGTGTGCATACTTGTGTAGTTCTTCTTCCATTTCCTTAGGTTGCAAAGAATAGTACTCAATGATATGTGTCAGATGGTCATCGGTAAAACTAGCGTCGGCTGCAGGTATTTCACTTACATTAGCCAGCTTTCCCAGGTCGTTTCCTGTTAGAAAGCTACTTAGCCGAATAGCATCCGGCAGTTGATCGAAACCGATTCCGATGTTGATATTTGGTTTTTCAACCTCAAATAAACTATCGGTATCTACTTTGGTGTACCAGTTAGCTCCCAGTCTTGCTACATGATTTATTTTAGTCTGATCCATCTTGCCATGCTCATCTAACAATTCATCGGCAATATGCATCACAATCACTTCACAGATAACAAGATTGCCGGCTCCGCCCTGATCGCCCAATGAATAAATATCTCTTACAATACATTCTAAATTTATTCTTGATTCTTTAACCAGTGGCGGCTTAACTTTTGATGCCGGTACGGCGGTAAATCCTGCCTTTGTAAATTCGTTTACTCCTTTAGTGAATTCGCAACTACTCAGGCTCATTTGCTGAACCATTGGGTATTCAACAATATTAATGACAACTTCTTTAGTTTGTTGAACATTTTCGAGTGTATGTTTGATTGTATTGTTTCTGACTCTTCTGGAAGGGGAAAACACTACAATCGGCGGATTCGTGGAGAATAAGTTGAAAAAACTAAAAGGACTTAAATTCACATTTCCATCTTCATCAATAGTAGACGCTAAAGCAATGGGGCGTGGGGCTATTGCGTGTTGAAGGTAATGTTGTTGCTGAGCAGCACTTAGTTCTTTCAGTTCAATAATCATATTCTTATATTTTCTTTTTTGCCAGTATCGAATGGTTGGTTTTTTCTGCGCGAATAGTATTTACAAGAGTTCCTAAGCCTGTAATTTCCATTTCTACTACATCGCCGTCTTTTAACCATCTTTCCTGATAATCGGGATTTTCAAGTTTTGCAGTTCCGTTTAATTCTAATAAGCAGCCGGTTCCTACTGTACCACTTCCTATTACATCTCCGGGATATACATCCACTCCGTAAGAAACTCTTTCTATAATTTCAGCAAATGTCCAGTCCATATCAGCAACATTTCCGTCACTTAAAAGATCTCCGTTCACACGGCATTGCATGCGAAGGTTCCAGTTTTTACCTACGTGATCTTTTTTAGCAGCAACTTCATATTCTTTTAACTCATCGAGTGTCACCAGCCATGGGCCGATAACAGTAGCAAAATCTTTTCCTTTAGCCGGTCCGAGGTTCAATAGCATTTCTTCCATCTGTAAAGTACGTGCACTCATATCGTTCATGATCATGAGGCCTCCGATATACTGATCGGCTTCTTCTGCTTTGATGTTTCTTCCTTTTCTACATAGTACCACAGCAACTTCCAGCTCAAAGTCGAGTTTGTGGAAGTGATCGGGCATGCAAGGGATATCACCGGGGCCCATCACACTGTTATGGTTGGTAAAATAGAATATAGGATATTGATCAAACTCGGGAATCATCGGAACTTTTCTATTTCTTCTGGCTGCGGCAACGTGTTGTCTGAAAGCATACCCATCGCGACAGGAAGTAGGGCAGGGAACAGGTGCCATCAGGTTTGCATCGGTTAAAGCAAAACTGTGTTCCTGAGATATTTTTCCTTGTTTGATTTTTTCCAGCCCCTCTATGGCTTTTGGATAATGGAGATTCCAGTTATCTAAAAATAATTTCATTGAAGAAATGCCTTCGATAAACATTTCCATATCAAATATGCGATCGTTGTAAAGTAGTCCCAGGCGATCTTTGCCTTTCAGGAGATATGATACCAGTTTCATTGTTAAACTATTATTTACGCAATATACAGTTTGCTCAATTGTCAGGTACAAAATATACTTAGATAAATTGAAATTATATCAATAAAGATTCATTTTCTGATTAAAAACTTTTAGAATCATTAAAAGTTCGTCATAGACTGGGAAGTATTTTTTAGATATTCTTCAAAAAAAATTAACTTGAACAGAAATGAACCCTTGTATACAATGAAGTATGTTTCTGTATTGTTGCTAATGATGCTGGCGATATCCGGTTTGCAGGCACAGTCAAAAAATGACCAGTGGCTTGAACAGCTGATCCGGGAAAAAGCATCTCCGGCTTTACTGGAGATTTTAAATCAACCAGACACTTTCCGTTATCAATTGATTTACACGAAGATTGATCGTGATAAGCACAATGTGCCACATCTAACTCATTACAAAATGAATGTTGATGCGAATCGTTATCACAATCCGGCCTCCACAGTCAAATTGCCTACAGCATTAATAGCGCTGGAACAGATGAATGAGCTGAAGTCAAAGGGGGTGAACAAGTATACTACGATGCTTACGGATAGTGCGGCTCCGATGCAGTGGAAAGTATGGGCAGATACAAGTTCTGCCTCAGGTTTACCGAGCGTGGCTCATTATGTAAAAAGAATTTTTCTGGTTTCGGATAACGATAGTTATAACCGTTTATTTGAACTGGTGGGAAACAAACATCTCAATTCACGATTAGTAGAACTGGGCTATACCGGAACCCGGATTACCAGAAGATTTCAGGCTGTGCCGGATAATGGTAACCTCTACACAAACCCGATCCGTTTTGTAAAAGGAAATGAGTTAATCTATCAACAGCCTGCGCAATATAATGATAGTGCTTTTGATTTTTCAAAGAAATTATTGATTGGCAATGCTCATATGGATAAGGACGGTAAATATGTATCAGCTCCTTTCGATTTCACGACCCATAATATTTTTACAATAGAAGACCTGCACAGAATGTTACAAACCGTTATTTTTCCCGAAACGGTTCCGGTAACAAAAAGGTTTAAACTTACAGAAGACGATTACGAATTATTATATCGTTCAATGGGGTCACTTCCATTTGAAAGTGAATTTCCCCGGTATGATACTGCGAGGTTCTTCGATAGTTATACCAAGTTCTTCTTCTTCAGGGCCAATAAGAATAAAGTGCCGCCAGCTATACGTGTATTTAATAAGGCCGGCTGGAGCTATGGCTTTTTAACGGACGCTGCGTACATTATCGACACGGAAAAAAATGTAGAGTTTATGATCACGGGAAACATTTACTCAAATAAAGATGGAGTTATCAACGATGATAAATATGATTATGACGAGACGGGGTATCCGTACTTTAAGGAGATTGGTGAAATCATATACAAATATGAGTTGGAACGTAAAAGAAAGCAACAGCCTGACCTGAAAAAGTTTACAAAATACTTCTCAAGATAATATACAAGAGGCTGGATTTCAGCCTCTTTTTTTATGAAAAAAACCTTATCTTTATAGAAGACCTCTTTGCGCCTGAACTTTTGTAGAACAATAGTTTTGAAATTATTGATTCTTATGGAAAAGCAAAGAAAGCCGAATTATACCAGTGAGAGAGACGCTGCTGATTTTGCAGCATTACGTAAAGACGTACAGAACGTCGTAAAAGCATTGGCTCCGCAACGCCGTAGAGAGATTTATTTGAAGGCGGTATTATTTCCATTCATGTATATCTGTACTTATGTTTTGTTATTAACCTATGGAAACATAAAATGGATATTATTTGCTACATATATATCACTGGGTTTATTACTGGTTATCATCTTTCTGAATAATATACATGATGCGGTTCATAAAACAATATTTCAAAGTAATCAATGGAACCGGTGGTATGTATACCTCTTTGATCTGATGGGTGCCAATAGCTACGTTTGGAAACTCAGGCACGTCAGGTTTCACCATAACTATCCAAATGTTCAAGATTGGGATACAGATATTGAACAAAGTAGCCTCTTGAGTGTTTTTCCTAATGATACCCCGCGTTGGTATCATAGGTATCAACATATTTATTTACCTGTTATATACCCGTTTTATTTATTGAATTGGTTATTGGTACGAGATTTTAAGGACTATTTCAATAAGAAAAAAACAATCTGGAAACTGATAGAGATTCCCGCAATAGAATACTTTAAACTTTTCTTTTTCAAGTTATTTTTTCTATTGTATCTCATATTAATTCCTTATTGGGTATTAAACTGGTCGATATGGGTGATCATAAGCGGGTTTCTATCAATGATTTTTACAGCCAGTATTTTTTCATTGATCGTATTATTAAGCCCACATGCAAACATATATGCTGACTTTCCTGTGACAGATGAGTCAATGGAATTGCCGGATAGCTGGAGTGTGCATATGTTGAAAACAACAAATGATATAATTGGTCAAAATTTTGTTACCAGATTCCTAATGGGAAACTTTAACTATCATGTAGCACACCATTTGTTTCCGAATATCAACCATGCTTATTATCCGGAAATAACGGTAAAAGTGATGGAATATGCAGAAAGATATGATTTGCCGTATAAAAGATTCACATTATGGAGTTCATTAAAGAATCATTATAAATTATTAAAAAAGAACGGAACCGTAGATAATCTGTTTGAAGAAACGATGTAATAAAATAAATTCAGGTGAGGTTGAACCTTTCCATTTCATAAGAAAAACGAAACACTATGAAGTTTGAGAAGATTCACAACAAAGGGCAGGCAAGATTGTTTAACAATCCTTATTTAGAAATGCTGACGAAAACGCATCCCTTAGTAATTTGGGGAATGTATTTACCGCTGATTATTTATCTACCTTACTATTCTCATAATACTTTGGGATACCCGGTTAAAACAGTAGCGATTATTTTTATTGCATCTATTTTTGCATGGTCGCTTTTCGAGTATTTTGCACATAGGTTTTTGTTTCACTGGGTTACTGATAGCCCTAAGATGAAAAAGATTGTGTATACAATGCACGGTAATCATCATCATTATCCAAGAGACCGTCAGCGTTTATTTATGCCACCGGTGCCAAGTATTATATTGGCGGCATTAATTTTCGGTGCACAATATTTAATCATGAGTAATTATGCATTTATGTTTTTCCCTGGTTTTATTCTGGGATACCTGATGTATGGAACAATGCATTATGCTATACATGCATGGAATCCTCCTTTTAAGTGGATGAAGCCACTGTGGAGAAATCATCACCTTCATCATTATAAAGACGAGGATAAAGGCTTTGGAGTGAGTACCACGTTCTGGGATAGAATTTTCGGAACTATGTTTGACTTGCGCAAAGAAAAAGAAGACAAGAAAAAAGTGGATGAGCTTAAATTTAAATAAGTTTGTTGATTGTATATTATAAAAGAGACTGCTCCTGTTTTTATAAATAGCAGTCTCTTTTTTTATTCCGGAATTTTATATTTGTAAGTTCTGTGTACCTTGTCTCTAACGGCACCTGTTGCTTCGTGAATAGCAATCATTTTTTGATTAAAGTCACCTACCCAGGCGAGTTCTACACCTTTGATCGTATTTCTGGGTAGTACCTCATTTTGTAAACATCTGATCAGTGCCGATTCCATGCCATGTTGCTGATATTTTTTCTTACATCCCATAATAATTATTCTGAGACGGTCAACGACTGTTGTTTTTTTATAATACAGGAATTTGAGTTTTCCGATCAGGTCAAGCTTTCCGTTTACGTGTTTCAGAATCTGATTAACGTCTGGTAAGCAGAGAATAAACGCAACAGGTTTGTTTTCGTGATACGCGAACCATATAATTTTAGGGTCCATAATGGTCTCCATCTGCCGAAAAGATTCTTTAATGGTCGCCATTTCCAATGGAGTAAAGTTTTGGAAAGTGCTCCAGGCGTCATTGTATATTTCCTGAAAATCAGCAGCAAAACGGTCGAACTGTTTTTTATCAAAATGTTCAAATGTGTAACCGGGTTTTCTCATTACCCAATCAGATATTCTGGTAAATCTTTCCGGCATCGGTATAGAAGCGTCCAGAAAGTTTGTATACTGATCATATTCTTTTACGAAACCGTAGCTTTCAAAGAAATTCTGGTAAAAAGGTGGATTGTAATTCATACTCAGGCTGGGTGGTTTGAAACCTTCTACCAGCAACCCCCAATATTTGTCATTTTCTCCAAAATTAATAGGACCTTCCACTGCTTTTATACCTTGTTCTTTGAGCCAGGTTATGGCCGTATCAAACAATTTGAAAGCAGCTTCTTTATGCTGAATACATTCAAAAAAACCTATTCCTCCGGTAGGTTGTGACTTAATGCGTGATTTTTCGAAATCAATAAATGCGGCAATCCTGCCTATATAGCGGTCTTTATCTTTTAGTAACCATCTTGTGCATACGCCGTGTTTGAAGAAGTTGTTTCTTTCTGGATTGAAAACGGCTTCAATGTCATTGTCGAGAGGGCTGATGAAGTTCGGATCATTTTTATACAACAATCTTGGCAAACCAATGAAAGCCTTATTCAATAATTTCGAGTTTACTTCAATCACATCCATATCTCATGTATTTAGCTACTTCAAAGTTATGATAAAATTGCTCTTAAAATTCTTAGAAAGATGTTAGGATTATTAATAAGATTTCAATTAATTTCATTTTATCTAAAATTTTACACCTGTGGACAGAATTGAACAATTGAAAGAAAGTTTTGAACGATCTTCTGTGAGAAACCTATATAGTGCTGGTATCGTAAGTTTTAAGAAAGAAGAGTTGGTTATTGTAATAAATGAGCAACCGGCTTTCAAGCGTCCTTCAGGAGTATTTAACGGAGCTACTATTGCTGCAATGGTAGATACGGCTGCGGGTTTCTTATCGGCCGCACAATATCCAAACGATTCTTATATGGCTACTGTAGAATTAAAAGTCAACTACTTGCGGCCGGCATTTGGAGAAATGTTGCAAGCGGTAGCTACTTGTTTAAAAGCGGGTAAGCAGCTGGCAATTATCAGAGTGGAAGTATATGGCGTCAGCGAAAATGAAAAATCACATGTTTCAACAGCATTAGTAACGATGATGTGTACAAAAATCGGCAGAAATCAGTAATCTTGTATTAAGAGAAACATACATACGATAACTTAGCAATGATTAAATCGCAATAGAATGCAGATACTAGTGGTAGAAGATGATAAACGAATCAGTGACTTTCTAATCAAAGGATTGGAGGAAAACGGCTTTGTGGTTACACTATGCAAATCAGCGGAAGATGTATTGAATCAATACCTCGCAATTGATTGGGATCTTGTTATCGTAGATATTATGCTGCCGGGAATGGATGGAATTCAGCTGGTACAAACACTTCGTTTCAAAAAAGTATTTACACCAGTGCTGATGTTGAGTGCATTAAATACGGTACAGGATAAAGTAAGCGCATTGGATAGCGGAGCAGATGATTATATCGTAAAGCCTTTTCATTTCGATGAATTACTATCACGTATCAAGGCTTTGACAAGAAGAACGCACTATCATCAGAAAGAACCTGTGAGTTCTAATATTGAAATCGGTGACCTGATAATAGATCTTAATCAATATAAAGTATTTCAATCAGGTACAGAACTGGAACTTTCACCAAGAGAATTTAAACTGCTGTTGTATCTGGTAGAGAATATCGATAAAACAGTGACCAGAATACAAATATTGAATGCCGTTTGGGGGATAACTTTTGATAATCAGTCGAATGTTGTAGATGTTTATATCTCTTATCTGAGAAACAAAATTGAAAAGAATGGCAAAAAGTATATCCATACAATAAAAGGAGTTGGATATATGTTCAAAGATTAGATCATGAAACTTAAAAACAGATTTTCACTATTTGCTGTACTCATTTTCAGCGTTATCATTATTATCGCTTCGGCGGTAATTTATGTATCGTTTTATAAAAAAGTAGAAAGTCAGGAGTTTCAGTCATTAGAAAGTAAAACTTTACTAGCAGCTATATATTACCTGGAAAAAGACGAAATTCCCTCAAGTGAACATGAAAGTATTAAAAGTAAATTGCTGAAAACAATTTCAAGAAGTAATATTATTGTTTATGATTCACTGGGTAATCGCTTTGATGGCGAAATGCGAAATGATGTAAATATTCATCGCTCTTTTGTTGATTATGTAGCCAGAAACGGCACAGGGCGGTTTGAGTCGGATAAGTACTTTTATAGTGGTTTATATTATAACGACAATCAGGGAGATTTTGTGATTGTGACCAGAGAATCAAAAGAAGACTTTAATACGCAGATGACTTCTCTCCTGAATATTCTCACAATTGTTTCGATCAGTGGAGTTTTGTTGATCTTTATCTTTGCTCAGATTCTTGGAAATATAGCTTATAACCCGATCTTTAAGATTATCAGGCAAATTCAGGAAAGAGATTCAAAAAACTTTCATGAACCGATTGTGATTAATAAGTCTTATACTGAAGTAGAAACATTGGTGAATACTTATAATCATTTTGTTGAACGGATTGCCGAAACCTTTTCTGTTCAAAAAAACTTCATTGATTATGTTTCACATGAACTAAGAACTCCAATTACTGCTTTACTGGTAACAATGGATGTTACTAATCGTAAAGAGAGAACGAACGAGGAATATGAAGATGTCATCCGGAAGCTTAAACAATATACCATTGATCTGGAAGAAACATTAGAGCAGATGATGATTTTGTCTGGAGCCAATCAAACAATCGAAGTAGAAAAAATTCGTATTGATGAAGTGCTATGGCATATTATAGAAGAAGTAACGCAGCAAAAGAGAGCCCGTATTAATGTGAATATTGAAGTGGAAGACGAGTCGCTGTTCACTATTACAGGTAATGAAAAGCTTTTGCAGGTAGCAATTAATAATATCATAGGAAATGCAATCAAGTATTCAGATAATAAGCCAGTGAAAGTAGAGTTACTGGAAGAGAATAATAAATTAAAGATTCGTATACATGATGCCGGAATCGGTATTTCTGAAAAAGACCTGAGCAAAATTACTCAAAACTTTTACAGGGGCGAAAATACTCATTCATATCAGGGAAAGGGCATCGGATTGTCGCTGGCAAATATTATCTTCAAGCTTCATAAAATTGATATAAAAATCAGCTCAAACGGTGACGGAACGACGGTTTTGTTGTCGTTCTAATCTATTTCTAATCTACTTCAAAAATACCCTTAATCTTAGCCGGATAATTTTGCATAAAATATAGAAGGTGAAGATAAACGTTTTATTAGTTTTTTTATTGTTCTCCACGGGCATTGCTGCTCAAACGTATCCGGTATCGGCGCTTGAATCACGCTTTTTGGAAGTGAATGCTACTATTTTATCTAAAAAATATGATATTGAAAAGGCCGAAGCCGCCATTCAACAGGCAAGATATTGGCAAAATCCCAGCTTTTCTATCAGTGAGGTCAACTTATGGAAAAATTCATCCAGTGAAACGTTACCACATCTGATTGGTAACTATGGTGCTTACCAGCAATTCGCATTTGAATTGGAACAACTTATTGAAACTGCCGGAAAACGTCAGAAAAGAGTTGATATCAGGAAAACAGAAAAGGAAGTAGCTCAAATTGAATTCATTGAATTGTTAAGAGCGTTAACAAAAGAGTTTCGTACGACCATTCATCAGTTGAATATCCAGCAACATCAACTCCTGCAACTTATTTCTTTTGTGGAACTGTATGAATCAATGGCGCTGCAATATCAAAAACAATCAGCGGTTAATAATGTATCAAAGGCTGATTACCTCAGAATCAAATCAGAATTATCAAACGTAGAAAATGAATTGATTCAACTACAGTCTGCCCAAAACGCTACACTACACCAGTTAAGGGTTCTCACACAATTAAATGATTTGACGGTAGATCAGATCCTTTTTGATAAAGATCAGTTTAATCTTTTGTCGAAGGTCGGATTGGATGTAAAGTCAAGCGTACTAAAGAACAGTCTTGCTTTAAAAAAGCAGGAACTCGAACTGGAGCATGCTCATAAAGCATTAAAACTTGAAAAAGCTGAAAAAACGCCGGATTTAAACTTACAAGCCAATTATGACCGGGGCGGTAATATGATGAGAGACTTTGTGGGATTGGGAGTAAGCATTGATCTGCCGGTATTCAATAGGAATAAAGGCAACATCAAAGCTGCAGCATTAACTATTGAGCAGGAGAAGATGAATAAGAATGCTATTGAAATCGAATTGACGAATAACATTGAACGGTTGGTGGTACAGTTAGCGGGTTACGAAAAAGCATTGAACAGATGGCGAATTGATGAAACCGACGATCATGAAGCAATGTTGAATAATTATAAGAAACACCTTCAAACAAAACAGGTGACATTGATTGAGTTTATAGACTTTACCAGATCTTTTATGGAGGCACGAAATGCCTACTTCAGCCTTTTGACACAGTATTACGAAACATTTGAAGAAATCAATTACATCACCGGACAAGCGCTTTAATTATGAGAAAATATTCATTACTATATATACTTCCTTTATTAATATTAAATGCCTGTGCTGATGCGCCGGCAAATACAACTGCTGATGTAAAGCCATCTGCTTTCTGTTTAAATGATGAGTTAAAGAAATCAACTACCCTTTACCCTGTTAAATTATTGCCCGTTACGGAACAAATAACATTATCGGGAAAAATCGAGTATAATGAAAATGATCTGGTAGCATTCAGAAGTTTACTGGATGGGATTGTTGAGAAGGTAAATTTTGAACTAGGTGATTATGTGAAAAAGGGACAGGTATTGATTACAGTAAAATCGAATCAGGTTTTAGAGTTGTATCAACAGATGAATGTAAATGCCAATCAGGTTGATCTATTGCAAAAACAAGTGCAGACCAAAAAGGAGCTACTGGCAGACGGAATGATCTCTGCGCCGGAAGTAGTAGAAATGGAACACGAATTAATCAACGCAAAAAATGAACTGGAGCGTACCCGGAAAACATTACAAATGTTTAAGGCCGGTAGTGATGGCAACTATCAGATTATAGCGCCAAAGGATGGTTATATTATTCAAAAATCAGTGAGCCCCGGGCAAACTATTACAGACGACAGTGAAGCTTTATTTTCTATTTCAAACCTGAATCAGGTTTGGGCAATGGTGAATATTTATGCAAATAATTTAAAGTTTGTAAAAACCGGTGACCGCGTAAGAGTTAGAACGATTGCCTACCCGGATGTAATGTATAACGGAACCATTGATAAAATATATAATGTATTTGATGATAATGAACATGTGTTGAAAGCAAGAGTAGTTCTTGAAAATAAAAATTTAAACTTATTGCCAGGATTAGCCGCTGATATCATTATCAATAAGGGGGCATCAAGTGGTACTGCTTACGCGATACCCTCAGAAGCGAAAATATTTTACAATAACAAAAACTATGTAGTAATCTACAAAAACGACTGTGATTTGGACATCAGAAAAGTCACCATTGTTGCTCAAAATGAAGAACATATTTATGTGAAAGAAACTTTTGCCGAGAACGAACAGGTGATAGTTAAGAACGGATTGATATTATTTGAACAGTTAAATCATTAGTCTGATGCAGAAGTTAGTGCAAAAAATTGTAACCTTTTCTATAAGGAATACTACGTTTGTTTTGTTTGCAACCATTGCTATGCTGCTGTCTGGCATTTATCTCCTCAGGCATACTGCAATAGAGGCTTTTCCGGATGTAACCAATACGAGAGCGAGAGTGATTACCCAATGGCCGGGCAGAAGTGCTGAAGAAATAGAAAAAATGGTGACACTTCCTATTTCTAAAGTAATGAATAGTATTCCGAGAAAGTCTAATATCCGGTCTATTTCTTTATTCGGACTTTCTGTTGTTACTGTTCAGTTTGAAGATGGTGTGGAAGATTTCTATGCTCAACAGTATGTATCCAACAAACTCAACGGTGTGGAGTTACCTGAAGGTGCAGAAGCCTCCATCGAACCTCCTTCGGGTGCTACCGGTGAAATTTTCAGATACATTATCCGGAGCGACTTGCCTATTAAAGAAATTTCGGCAATACAAGACTGGGTCATAGAGCGTGAATTATTAAGTGTTCCCGGCGTGGCAGATGTGATCAGCTTTGGAGGAGAGGAGAAAATTTTTGAAATTAAAATTAATCCTACCGAACTTAAAAATTATGAACTAAGTCCTTTAGATGTATTTGAAGCGGTTTCAAAGTCAAATATAAATGTTGGAGGTGATGTGATTCAGCAAGGAGATCAGGCTTATGTGGTACGTGGTGTCGGATTACTTGATAATATAGCGGATATTGAAAGTATTACAGTAAAGTTAACGGGGTCTACTCCTATTTTAATAAAGAATGTAGCCGATGTGGTGGTTTCCGGCAGGCCTCGCCTCGGACAGGTCGGGTATAATGGAGATGATGATCTGGTACAGGGAATTGTAGTAATGCTCAGAGGTGAAAACCCCTCTGAAGTGATTAAACATCTGAAAGATAAAATTGAAGAACTGAATGAAAGAACATTACCCGATAACATAAAAATTGAAACGGTTGTAGATCGTACGAAACTCGTAGACAACACTGTAAAAACGGTTTCAAAAAATCTGATAGAAGGAATTCTTCTGGTTTCTATTATTGTTTTTGTTTTTCTGTATAACTGGAAGTCTACTATTATCGTAGCTTCTGTAATACCGCTGTCTTTTCTTTTTGCAATCATAATGTTGAAGATTCAGGGATTACCTGCTAATCTGATTTCAATGGGATCTTTAGATTTCGGATTGCTGCTGGAGGGTACATTGGTAATTGTTGAAACAGTCTTTGTTGCTTTAGCGGCGTTGTCGCATCAGGTAGGGCCTGAAAGATTTGCAAAGATGAGTAAAATGGGAGTGATTAAGAAAAGTGCTGGTAGCGTTGCTTCTTACATATTTTTTGCATTAATTATATTGATTGTTGCATTACTGCCTATTTTTTCTTTTCAGAAAGTAGAAGGTAAAATGTTTACTCCACTTGCATTTACACTAGGATACGCTTTGTTAGGGTCGTTGATTTTGAGCCTTACTTATGTACCTGCAATGTGTAAACTGCTTTTTACTAAAAATGTTCAGGAAAAGGAGAATTTTGTAACGAAATTTTTTCAGGGTTCAATTTTTTCCATACACGAGAAAACATTTAAACGGAAACGCCTGACAATTGGAATTTTCCTGGGTATTCTTGCTTTATGTGCATTTAAGTTCGCTCATTATGGATCTGAATTCTTACCTAAGCTGAATGAAGGAGCTATTTATATCAGAGCAACGCTGCCTAACAGCGTTAACCTGGAACAATCTACAAAGTTAACCAGGGAAATGAAAAAGATGATGATGGATAATTGTGACGAGATTGACTTTATCCTGACACAAACAGGCCGTCCAAACGATGGAACAGATCCCACCGGCTTCTTTAATATTGAGTTTAATGTTCAGCTGAAGGATGCCAAAGAATGGAAAAGAAAAGTTTCAAAGGAAGATGTAATTCAAGAATTGAGAGAAAAGCTAAATCACTATCCCGGAATTAATTTTGGGTTTAGTCAGCCGATTCAGGATAATGTAGAGGAATACGTAGCCGGTGTTAAAAGCTCTTTGGTAATAAAAATTTTCGGAAACGATCTTTACGATCTGGAAAAGTACGCCAACCAGGTAGCTGGCGCAATAGGTAAAGTGAACGGAGTAACCGATATCAATGTATATAAAAACATCGGTTTGCCCGAATTGCGTATTCAGTTGCATGATTCTAAAATGGCAAAGTATGGCGTGTTTACCTCAGATGTTCAGGCAGTAATTGCTATGACGATTGGCGGACAAGCTGCTACTAAGCTATACGAAGGGGATCGTCAGTTTGACGTTGTTCTGCGTTTTCAGGAATCTTACCGGAATACTCCGGAAAAGATTGCCAATATATTAATTCCTACCAGTAACGGACAAAATATTCCATTACAGGAAATTGCTACGATTGGTTATCATACTGGTCCGGCATTCATTTATCGTGAAGGAAATAGCAGATATATTGGTATTGGCTTTAGCATTGACGGCCGCGACTTAGGGAGTACTATTGCCGAAGCAAAATCGGTTGTGGAAAAAGAGGTAAAATTGCCGAAAGAAAGCTATATGGAATGGGCTGGTGAATTTGAGAGCAAAGAAAGGGCTACCAAACAATTGGCATTGGTTGTTCCAATTTCTTTAGTACTGATTTTATTGCTGTTATATTCAAACTTCGGTAATGTCAAAGATACTGCAATTGCTTCGCTTACACTGGCATTTGCATTTATTGGTGGTTTTCTATCGCTATGGGTTACAGGAACAATTTTTGGTATTTCAGCTGGTATTGGCTTTATAATACTCTTCGGAGTTGCTACTATTGATGGTATTGTATTGATTGGTGTAATACGCGAGAATATGAAAAAAAGAATGGAACTCAAAAAGGCAATTGAACAGGGTGTTCGAAGCAGAATCAGACCTGTAGTTATGATTGCATTAATGGGTTCAATGGGATTACTACCGGCAGCAATGTCAACAGGTATGGGATCGGAAATTCAAAAACCCCTGGCGATTATGATTGTAGGAGGTTTGTTGATTTGTTTAATTCTATCGTTTACCGTGCTTCCCGTTGTTTTTTACCTGGCCTATAGAAAGAAGTAAACGTTCGTTAAAAAGATTGTTTTTTTCGAGTCATGTATATGTTAAAAGAGGTTGATCTACGTGGGTAGACAACCTCTGTTTTTTATGAGAATTTTTCAACAACGCCTAGTCCGAACAAGGCAAAATCATACTTAGCCGGATCTTCCGGATCGAGCTTTTTCAGGTAATCTGTTAACTCAACCGCTGCCAACCAATCAGTTTGAGGACGATCGAGTAATTGAAATCGCTTCGCTACACGGGCAACGTGTAAATCAATCGGACAAATAAGCTGATGTGGTTTTATTTGTTGCCAGATGCCGAAATCTACCCCTCCATTATCTTTTCTTACCATCCACCTTAAATACATATTGATTCTTTTGCAGGATGATTTTCTGGCAGGAGTAGCAATGTGTTTGGTTGTTCTTTGAGGAACATATTCCAACGAAAAAAAATAGTTATAAAATCCCCGCAAAGCATTTTCTACATTCGTATCGCCTTTTTTCATCGAGCGTGTGAACGCATCTTCCAGCGAATCATACCGGAGGTAGTGTTGCTGTAAGAACTCAACAAAATAGAGTAAATCGGTATCATTAAAGGTGCGATGAACAAAACCTAATAGTTTTTCTCTGTCTCTTTCCTGATGTTGTGTAATGAATTGATGAGGTGCATTGTCCATACGTTTCATCAATTCTGTAGTTTTGTTAATAATAATACGACGATTACCCCAGGCAAAGATGGAGGCAAAAAAGCCGGAAATTTCCTTGTCTTGCTTAAGAGAAAACCTGTGAGGGATAGAGATAGGATCCCCTTTGATAAAATCGGGTTGATTGTATTGTTCTACTTTTTGATTAAGAAAGTTAATCAATGATTTTTTCTTCATAAAACTACAGAGAAACTACTTGTATACAACTCTTCCGCTTTTTTTAAAAGGGAAATGTAATGATGTTAAAAAGACTGTATCCTGAAGGATACAGTCTTTTTAATATTTAGCCAATAGCTTGATTCAGGTCTTCAATGAGATCTTCAACGTCTTCAATTCCTACACTTAACCGGATTAAAGAATCGGATAAACCATTTTTGATTCTTTCTTCTCTCGGAATAGAAGCGTGGGTCATGGTAGCCGGGTGGTTGATTAAAGACTCAACACCGCCAAGACTTTCTGCCAGTGCAAAAACTTTGGTAGAAGTCAGTACTCTTTTAACATTTGCGTCACTTTCGTCTTTTAGCGTAAAACTAATCATACCACCGAAATCACGCATTTGTTTTGCTGCAATAGCATATCCTGGAAAATCTTCAAATCCGCACCAGTAAACTTTACCGACCTTAGGATGAGATCTTAAAAAGTGAGCAACGGCTTTACCATTTTCACAGTGGCGTTGCATTCTTACATGTAAAGTTTTGATACCTCTCAGTACCAGAAAGCAATCCATTGGTCCGGGTACAGCTCCGCTGCTTTTTTGAATAAAGTAAAGTTGATCTCTTAATTTTTCATCATTAATAATAAGCGCGCCCTGTACAACATCGCTATGCCCGCTAAGGTATTTGGTAGCGGAATGTAAAACAATGTCACAACCTAAGTCTAAAGGATTTTGTAAATAGGGTGAGGCGAAAGTGTTATCAACACAGGTAATAATATTTTTTGCTTTAGCCAATTTTGCAATAGCCTCGATATCAGCTACGTTCAGGAGTGGGTTCGTAGGTGTTTCGATCCAGATAAGTTTAGTTTTATTGTTGATTACGTTTTCAATGTTTTTAAGCTCGAACATATCAACGAAGTGAAATTTAATTCCAAACTTTTCAAATATTTTAGTGAACAAACGGTACGTACCACCATACATATCATTTCCTGCAATCACTTCATCACCAGGAACCAATAATTTGAGTACGGCATCAGTGGCTGCTACTCCGCTGGAGAAGGCCAACCCAAACTTACCGTTTTCAATGGCTGCCAGTGCATTTTCCAACGCTGTACGGGTTGGATTTTGAGAACGGGCATATTCATATCCTTTATTATCACCGGGAGCAGCCTGTACGAACGTTGAAGTTTGATAGATCGGAGTCATAATTGCTCCGGTACTGGGATCGGGTTCAACCCCTGCATGTATAAATTTAGTACCTATTTTCATGATAATTATTTATTATAAAATACAAATATCGTTTATTTATTTTAAACCCGATTTCGACAAAAAAACACTTTCTGCTTGCACAATATCCCTTTTAACAGAACTTTTTGCTAAAAAAAGAAAAAGGCTGTAACATTCTTGAAGTGCAGTCTGGTATTGAGTTGTAGCAATTGCTTCGGGTGTTCGCTTCCGTTGAATTTTTAACATTTTTGTGAAATAATTATTAAATCACCCCCATTCATACATAAACACTTTTTTCATGTTGTTGCCGAAATTACTTTTGTGTTGAAATTATAGCCAAACAAAAAAAAATAAAGCCATGAAAAATTTTCAATTATTAATTATTGCCTTAATCACTTCGATTAGTGTTTTTGCAAATGAATCAGAAAAAACAGTAAAAGAAGCATTCAAAAGCGACTATGCGTCAGCTACAAATGCAGCCTGGAATAAAGACGGAGATTTATATTTAGTAAGTTTTGATGTAGACGGAGTAAAAGCAAAAGCTACTTATACAGAAGGTGGAGAAATGGTTCAGTTAATTCAGTACATTCCTGAAGAGCACTTACCAATGTATATCCGCAATGTGATTAAAAGTTCTTTAGGTAGTAAAAAAACCGTAAATGTTGTAACTACAATTTCTAACAAAGAAGGCACCAGCTATTTTGTAAGAATGGAAGATGCTAAAAACTGGTATTTATATAAAATAGATTCTTACGGTTACAGCGAAAGAGTTGAAAAATTCAAAAAAGCGTAAGCAAATTTTCAAGAAAAAAGGTATCCATTCGGATACCTTTTTCTTTTTATAAAGTTACAATGGGAAGATATACAATCGATTCATCCCATGCGATTACAAGATAATTTTCACCTTGTTCCTCTAAGAATTCCATTGTAAAAATCTCCTGAGCCTGAGTAAGTTTTTCAACCGGAAGGCTGACAGACAAATAATCTTGTGTTGAATCAATTTTCAATCCCCAGGTATATAAGTCTTTATTAAGCACAATCTTCCACTCTTTTTCTTGTGGAATACAATACATTACATATCGTCCTGCTTCTATGGTTTGTCCATTGATACTGGCTTGCTGAAAAAATTCTATTTCGGTAGCTTCATTTGCTCCCAGGCGCCAGGGTTTATCAAAAGGAATTACCTCTCCGAAGATAGTGCGTCCGTTTTTTTGCGGGCGCGAATAAATTACTCTACAGATAGGCTTACGATTATAATCCTGTTGAATTTTCAGCTTCGGATAGTCTACAGGTAAATAAATCATATCCATCGGAGACTGGTCAACTCCGTATTTCGCGAGCGATTGTATTACATTATTTTGTATAAATCTTTCGTTGGAGTTAGAACCTTGTTTACAAGCAAAGAGTGTAAAAAGTGAAATGACAAGCGGCAAATACTTCATGCAAAGAATTAAAATTTAATAGGTAAAGAAACTTTTGTTTTTTCCCATGCAAAGTTCAGGGTAACCTGTCCGTTTTCTTCTTTAAAGTATGCGCAAAGATTTTCTATATGCTGGTCAATAGCCTGCACCGGAACTTTTACTCTTACTACATCATGCTCCGGCTTGTAAGAGAATGCGCCCCAGCTATGTAAGTCGCTATTAATAATAATTTCCCAGTAATCTTTTTCTACAAGTGCAAAAATAGAATACTTTCCTTCTTTAACTTTTTTGTTGTTGATGGTAACCGGTTTGTAGAATTCAACTTCGGTATTTTCGTTGGCACCTACTCTCCATACTTTACCATACGGAATTAATTCACCGAAAATAGGTCGATTGTTGGCCTCAGGGCGGCTATATAAAAGTCTGGCAGATAAGGGCGCAATGTCAGGATTACGATTTTTTAACATCGGATAGTCGGCAGGGTAATAACTTACATCAAGCGGTGACTTATCCATTCTCGGAAATTCTGACTTAGGTGCGTTTTGGGAAAAGGCTAGCAAGGGGAGAGCAAACGCCAGTCCCATTATGAATCTTCTTAGCATGGCAAATTGGTTTGTTCCAAAAATACCAAATCTATTTTTTTAATCAGTCTATTTTTAGGATAATATCGTTTTTTTCAATCCATTTTAATGTGAAGTTTTTCAACTCGGGAAAGAAATAATCGTAGCATACTTTAAAGGTTTTGTATTCCTTTTGAAACAGTTCAAATGCCGGTTGATAATCGTCTATATAGGTAGCTCGTCTTGTTAGTCCTTGAAAACTAAATAGAACGCCGTTGAAAGTATGATAATTGAATAACCAGTTTTGTTTTTTCATGTGTTCGAAAACGATGGCAAACTTCGGATGGAAATGGTCTTTATTGATTTCAAGCAAATGGTAAGTTTTTTCACAAAACTGTTGTAACTCAAAGTCGGGAAATTCGTGTGCACTGGTGGCAAGAAAGTGATCGTACACTATATCTACAAATGCAGCACTGTAAAGTCGATAATACGGCTTAAAAATTTCTTTTGCATCTTTAGTGGCAACGTGATTATCAGTAAAATCGTCAATGGCACGATGCAGCCTGATACCCTGTTGAATTTCGGCAGGATATTGAAATTGTTGTTTTCCCTTTACAAAATCACTCATCATATTGCCAAGCAATAATGCCGGTTGATTGAATGATAAGTATGCGTGTGCCAGATAATTCACGATATAAAATTTTATGCAACCATAAATAGAAAATACAACAAATTCAAAATGAATGTTCTAATTAACTATGTTATAACTTAAAGTTAAGGCATAAAACAGCGAAAATCAATAGAAATCATTATTCTTTGTACATTTGTGCATCTTTCAAAAATATTTACAAATCATGAGTAAAGGACCAATTTCTCAGTTTATTGAACATCATTATCGTCATTTTAATGCTGCGGCTTTAGTAGATGCAGCAAAAGGTTACGAAACCCACTTATTAGAAGGTGGAAAAATGATGGTAACCCTTGCCGGTGCAATGAGTACTGCCGAATTAGGTGTTTCATTAGCTGAAATGATCCGTCAGGACAAAGTGCACATTATCAGCTGTACTGGTGCTAATTTAGAAGAAGATATCATGAATTTGGTTGCACATTCGCATTATAGAAGAGTCCCAAATTATCGTGATTTAACACCTCAGGACGAGTGGGAGCTTCTTGAGAAAGGTTTAAATCGTGTTACAGATACTTGTATCCCGGAAGAAGAAGCTTTCAGAAAAATTCAACATCACATTGAGAAACTTTGGAAGGATGCTGATGCTGCCGGAGAACGTTATTTCCCACATGAATTCATGTACAAGCTTTTGTTGAGTGAAGTAATGAAAGCAGATTACGAAATTGATCCTAAAGATTCATGGATGATTGCTGCTGCTAAAAAGAATATTCCGATTATTGTGGGTGGATGGGAAGACAGTACAATGGGTAATATCTTTGCTTCGTATGTTATTAAAAACGAAGTAAAAGCTACTACTATGAAAAGTGGTATCGAATACATGGTTTGGTTAGCCGACTGGTACCGTAACAATAGTGGCGGTAAAGGAGTTGGTTTCTTCCAGATTGGTGGTGGTATTGCCGGCGACTTCCCGATTTGTGTAGTTCCGATGATGTATCAGGATTTAGAGTGGCATGATGTTCCGTTCTGGAGTTATTTCTGTCAGATTTCTGATTCTACTACTTCATACGGTTCTTATTCAGGAGCGGTTCCGAACGAAAAAATTACCTGGGGTAAACTAGATATTCACACGCCTAAGTATATCGTAGAAAGTGATGCTACCATCGTAGCGCCATTGATTTTCGGTTATGTTTTGGGATGGTAATGGCTATCAGGAAATTTAACCATTAAGGAATTTAAGAAGCTTCTGCCGCTTCGCTTTGGCTCATTCTTTCATTTTCTTCCTATTTTCCATTACAATTTCAAACATAGTACGAATTAAGAAGAAAAGCTTTATACTATAAAAAAAGAGGGTTTCAAACCCTCTTTTTTATTTATGAACAACTGATTTTATTCACTCTGTTCTGATGCCTTCCGCCTTCGAAAGCTGTTGTGAGATAAGTCTCCAACATCTGCTCTGCATAAGGATATGCTACAAATCGCGCCGGAATACAAATAATATTTGCATCGTTATGTTGACGTATTAACCTGGCAACTTCAATATCAAAAGCTAATCCGGCTCTGATGCCCTGATGTTTATTAGCGGTGATGCATACTCCATTGGCACTTCCGCATAATAATACGCCCACCGTTGATTCTCCGCTTTCTACAGCTTTCGCTACCGGGTGAGCATAATCAGGATAATCCACAGACTGTAGTCCGTCTACCCCAAAATCTTTCACCTTTAAACCTTTTGAAGTTAACCACTCGATCAGTTTTGATTTATATTCAAATCCGGCATGATCGCTGCCTATTGCGATTGGTTTTGTTGAATCAAAGAATACGTTCATGATTGTGAAGTTTATTTAGCGTTCAGCCCATTTTTTTTGTTCAGCCGCATGCACTCTTTTAGAAATGGAGATACTGATTTCGTATAAAAATGCTAAAGGAATAAATACGATCATCTGGCTCATCCAGTCGGGAGATGGTGTAATAACGGCTGCCACCACTAAGATTCCAACGTATGCATACTTTCGGTAAGTGGCGAGAAACTTAGGGGTAATCAAACCTACTTTCGTTAGTACAAAAGATATAATCGGCAATTGGAATGCCAAACTGGACCCTAAAACTATATTCAGGATATTTTCTAAGTAATCGCTGATAGTCGGTTGTGTTACAATCATATGTACAGAACCGAGGTTATAGTTTAATAAGAAGCTAAAGGTAAAGGGAGCTAATAGGAAGTAGCCGAAGCAAACCCCTAAAAAGAAAAAGAAAGAGACCCAGAAAATAGCCCCACGCGAGCTTTTTAATTCTTTATCGGTTAAAGCGGGTTTTACAAATCTCCAGAACTCCCAGAATATATAAGGAAAAGCTATTACAAAACCTCCTGCAAAAGCAATGGTAATACTGGTCATAAACTCAGCCCCGAAGGTAATACCAATCATTTTCACATCTTTAGGAGGAGGTAAACAAAGTGATTCTCCCGCTCCGATCCACTGGCTAAAGTCACAAAGTGCTTTGTAGGTTACAAAGTTTGATTGCAGGGGTGCTGCAATAATATTATCCCAGATCCAGTCGATATTAATGAACATGACGATAGCGCCGACAATAATTGCCAACAACGATCGCATAATATGCCAACGTAACTGCTCGAGATGGTCGATAAACGACATCTCTCCGTCGTCCGGGTTTTTTCTAAAAAAGGGTAAAGCCATTCTTTTCTCTTAGCTATTTCTGTAATGCAGCAAAGTTAACATCATTCTTTAAAATGCTACGATAAAATCCGCAATTTTACGGTCTCAATTCGGGTATCACTTACACTTAACACCTCAAATTCGAAATTGTTAATGATAATGCGGTCTTTTAAGCTTGGAATGGTCTCGTGTTGGTTAATGATAAAGCCGGATAAAGTCTCTGAATCGTTCTCCGGAAACTCTAAATCATACTTTTCACTGAGGTAGTCTAATTCGAGCCTCCCTGAAAAAATGTATTCTCCGTCACTTAGTTTCTTTTCTTCCAGCTCTTCTACATCGTGTTCATCACGAATATCTCCAAATATCTCTTCCAACAGGTCTTCCATCGTCACGATACCTGCGGTACCTCCGAATTCGTCTACTACCCAGGCAATACTTTTACGTTCTTTTGAAAATTTATTAATGAGATCAGACACGCTCATACTCTCGGGGATGGCGGGTATTTCCTTAATAATATCCCTTAAGTCTTTAGGTTGTTTAAACAGGTCTAACTGGTGTATGTACCCGATAATCTGGTCTATATTATCTTTATAAACCACCAGTTTACTCAATTTGGTAGATACAAACTTCTGCCGTAATGTTTCTACGCTACTGTTTACTTCAATTGCTTCTATTTCTTTTCTTGGAACCAGACAGGTGCGTACTTTTATTTTAGGTAACGAAAGTGCATTATTAAAAAGATCGGCCTGCAATTCCTGAGAATGGTTGTACTCGAAGCCCGATTCTCTCACAAATGATTTAGTATCAATAATTAATAAGGCATCTTTCTTTTTGTCAATTTTGGTATCGAAAATGTAATTCAGAATAAAGCGTGAAATACTCACAAAGATTTCTGAGATCCAGCCAAAGAATAAAGATACAATTCTGATCATCCATAATCTAATCCCTGTCAGGTAAGAATCACTTTTCGGGCGAACCAGGGCAATTGGAATCATTCTGGTTAGAATAACAATCGAGAACCATGATAGTACGATTTCAAGTACTACGCGCACCGGTGCAATATAATTGATGGTGATCTGGTCAAAGTTGAAGTATCCCAATACGATATCCCAAAAAGCCGCTCCTAACAGAACGCTGACTATTAAAAAGAAGTTTTTTGATACAATCGTAAGCGCCATGAAATGTGCAGGATTATCCCACAACCTTCTCATGAACGTATTATGCCCCGAACCTTGTTTGTATTTCAATTCAAAACTCAGTCGGTCTGCAGAGGAATAGGCAATTTCTACTCCTGTAATAAATGCCATTAAAATAACGGCAATGATGATAGCAATGATCACAATTATACTCATAGGCGTCTTTAACGAATATAATAAAATTTAGGAATATCCCTTGTTAAATCCTAACTATCTAAAAACGAGTTGATTATAGACAATGTTTTGGTTCGGGCCTGTGTCAGGTCATCGTTTACAACAGTATGGTTGAAATGGTGCTTAAACGAGATTTCATAAGAAGCTTTATTCACTCTTGCTGCCAGGCTTTCCTTTGTTTCGGTGCCTCTGGATGCGAGTCTTCTCTCCAGTTCTTCTACTGAAGGCGGCTCAATAAAAATACTGAGAGTTTTTCCGGGATACATCTGTTGTACATGGATAGCACCTTTAACATCAATATCGAGAATCGGTGTTTTTCCCTGTGCCCAGATCCTGGATATTTCAGATTTCAATGTTCCGTAATATTTTCCTTCATACACCATTTCCCATTCAAGAAAGTCTTCTTTGCGAATTTTTTCCTGAAACTCTTCTACACTCATAAAGTAATATTCCACGCCATTTTTTTCTGTTCCCCGTGGTGATCTGGTGGCTGCAGATATAGAGAATGCCAGGTTTGGTAGTTGTTCAAGAAGGTAGGTGGTAATGGACGTTTTACCTGCTCCGGAGGGGGCTGTTATAATGATAATCTTTTGATGATTTTCCACTGTTGTCATTTTAAGATACACGAATGATTTCTGCACCCAGTGCATTCAGGCGTTGATCGATATACTGGTATCCTCTGTCGATCTGTTCAACATTCTGAATAATACTTTTTCCCTGTGCACTCATTGCCGCAATTAAAAGAGCTACCCCTGCACGAATATCAGGGCTCGACATGGTAATACCTCTTAATGGAGTTGACCTGCCTAAGCCGATGACTGCGGCGCGGTGTGGATCGCATAAAATGATCTGAGCTCCCATATCAATGAGTTTGTCTACAAAGAATAATCGGCTTTCGAACATTTTCTGGTGGATGAGTACACTACCTTTAGCCTGCGTAGCAACTACCAGTAAAATACTGAGTAAGTCGGGTGTTAAACCCGGCCATGGGTGATCGTATATATTAAGAACAGATCCGTCTAAGAAAGTTTGCACTTCATAAACATTCTGTTCCGGAATAAAAATATCATCGCCTCTGAATTCCATTTGAATACCAATCTGATTGAATTTGTTTGGAATAACACCCAGTTGGTCGATTCTGGCATTCTTAATGGTGATTTCGCTTTGTGTCATTGCAGCGAGTCCGATGAAAGATCCGATTTCAATCATATCCGGTAACATGGTATGGTCAGTACCTCCAAGGTAGCTGACGCCTTCAATATGAATCAGATTACTGCCGATGCCCGTAATTTTTGCGCCCATTCTGTTCAACATGTTACAAAGTTGTTGAATATAGGGTTCACAGGCGGCGTTATAAATAGTGGTAACACCTTCAGCCATAGATGCTGCCATAATAATATTAGCAGTACCGGTTACAGATGGTTCATCTAACAGAATATATGCACCTTTCAGATTGGGTGCCTGTAGTAAAAATGTACTGTCGTTTGTTTCATAACTGAACTGAACGCCCAGTTTTTCAAAACCAATAATATGTGTATCCAGCCTTCTTCTTCCGATTTTATCACCACCCGGTTTGGGAATATAAGCTTTTTTGAAACGAGCCAACAAAGGACCGGCTAACATTACAGAACCTCTTAACCGGCCAGACTGTTGTCTGAAGTCAAGCGAGTTTAAGTAATCAATATCGATATCATCTGCCTGAAAACTTGCACCAGAACCTGAAAGTCGTTGAACTTTAACGCCCATTTTTACCAATAATTCAATCAGCAGGTTTACGTCGAGGATATCCGGTATATTATTGATGATTATTTTTTCTGGTGTAAGTAAAACGGCACTGATAATTTGCAATGCTTCGTTTTTTGCTCCCTGAGGAATAATATCTCCTTTAAGTTTTTTTCCTCCGATAACTTCAAAATGCATAATAGAATGGTTGAACTGGCCTTTTAAAAAAAAAGTTGATCACAAAGATCAACTTTTTCTATGTTACTTATATCTTTTTTTATTGTACTTATTGTTGTTCGAATTGCGGTCGTTGTCTCTTCGATCGCGTCCATCGTTTCGCCCGTGATTGTTACTTCTTCCTCCCTGAAACTTACCGCCGCCGCTGCTGCTTCTTTTTCCTCTGTAATCGCCATAACCTCCGGTTCTTTCTCTGTTATCAGAAGCTCTGTGCTGGCGAACATAAGGGGTATTGGTAAAGGTTAGCTGCCCTTCTGTTAAGTTGGTTAATTCACTTTGAATAGCATCATCGTGAACAGTTTCTTTATGCCAGTTATTATAAGCAAGTTTCATGTAATAAGCTACTGCATTCGCAAAACCTTGTTTCTTTTCAGGGTTTTCTTCATTTAGTGCTTTATTCATTACCAGTTCGAGGTTCTTACCTAAATGCGAAAACTTAGGATAGCGCTTCGGATAAGGAAGCGGTTCCGGTCTCGCTTTTAATTTTTCACGCGTAGGGATGGGATAAGGAGAATCCACATCTATTTTGAAATCTGAGATCAGGAATAAGTGATCCCACAGTTTATGACGGAAGTCTTCAACATTTTTAAGGTGGGGGTTTAAGAACCCCATCAACTCAATAACTGCATAGGCATTCTTCTGACGCACAGCCCTATCCTCAATAGTTAAAAGATATTCAACCATTTTCTGAATATGACGACCATACTCGCGCATTACCAGTTCATTTCTGGTAGTGTTATACTCCATGTCTGAAAAATTATACATAGAAACAAAGGTAATAAATGTAAACTATTTAAAACAAAAAAGACCCGCAAGCCGGGTCTTTTTGTTGTTTCGGGATTTTCTTAATTACTTATATAAACTTTAGTAACGAATGTTTCTGATTGATTAACGTTGGAAATACGTAAATAGTATAATCCGTTGGCTAATTTTGGAATTTTTAACAAATAATTGCTCTGGCCGGCAAATCTGAGGGCCTGCTGATATACGATTTGTCCGCTTAAACCAATTAATTCGGCCTTGTACTGACCATTCAGGGGTTCAGTGAAAGAAAGGGAAATCTGTTCTTTAGCCGGGTTAGGGCTTACCTGAACTGTACTGTGTTTTGGAGCCACAGATTGAATTACCTTGATGGCTGAATAAACGGTTTTTGCATTAGGGTTTGTCATTTTAATGCGTATATATACCTGACTCCACTGAACTCCTTCTATTAAATATTCATATTGATCATTCAAACCATTTCCCGGCACTGCGTCAAGGATTGCCACATCAACAAAGGTGTTACCGTCTTTGGATATTTGAATAATATATTGATTTTGTGCATTTTCGGAAGTGTTTGACCAGTTGAGTTTGATTCCGCCTACTGTTTTTTGTGCAGAAAAGTCTTTAAGGTCTTCGTTTAAAAGGGTGTTAGGACACCAGCTCACACTCACACGGAATTCGCCCCATGATTCGGTAGAAACCACCTGTTCGTAGTTTACGCCACCCAGAATGGAGTTTACGCCGCCCGAAAACTCAAAAACCATCTCAGCACTGTCGGTTCCCATAAAAAATGAAGGATTGATCGCCTGGCTGAAAACAGAATGCTGATCGAGTGCCATCGTATCCGGGCCGAATAGTTGCGAATCTGCAGAATCTCCGTAAGCTGCGAGGTTGACATTCGTCAGCATACTGGGGTAATATTTAATGTAAGTGTCTGAATGAGAGGCTCCTCCAATAGTTAAGCTGGGGTTCACGTTATACATGAAACGGTAGCTTTTCGGAATACTTTCTTTGTTTCGAACGTAGATAGATGATAAAAGTGTAAAGTTGTAATCAACATTGACACAAGTTACGTGACCGTCTTCCGGGTTAAATTTCGGTACTTTAATAACGTTTGTAGAAAAGTTATTAACCGGAAGCTGAATGGTATAATTAATGGTTCCACCTTCGGTGGGGCTGCTACAAGCACACTGAGCCCTCGCAAGGCCTGGTGCCGCACATAGTGCTAATAGCAAAAAAGTTTTAGCCAGGGTGTTCATATGAACAATTTTGGGATTAATTACTGTTTTTCCTAGATCGGGATTAATGTTATAAGTGGAAATATATATGCCTGATATTCAATTTGTTGAAAATTAAAGCCAAGCATTATAAATTCTACTAATATTAATAACGTGATTTTTTCAATTTTATTGAAAAGCCTTAGATAAAATGTAATTTTGCAAGCTCAAACCAAAGAATAATTAGAAAATCAATATGAAAAAGTCAACAATTACAATTAATGTATCGCTGGATGAGCAAAAAGTTCCTGAGAACATTACCTGGAATGCAACCGACAGTACTGCGGATGTTGATCGTACGGCAAAAGCATTAATGTTATCGTTTTGGGATGGTACTGATAAAACAGCGCTGAGAATGGATTTATGGACGAAAGAAATGATGGTGGATGAGATGGCTGATTTTTATTATCAGACATTCATGACGATGGCAGAAACTTTCGGCAGAGCTACAAGACAAGAAGCTTTAGTACAGAAGATGAAAGAATTTGCGAAAGATTTCTATACTCAGTTCAAAGAAGAGCAATTAAAAGAGAATAAAGCATAACTTTAGAATATGAGCTTAGAACAAAAAATCATGGGGTCGTTAAAGACTGCCATGTTAAATAAAGATGAAGTTGCATTGAGAAGTTTACGGGCGATCAAGTCAGCTATTCTTCTTGCGAAAACCGATGGAACTCATAAAGAGTTAACAGAAGCAGACGAAGTGAAGCTGTTACAAAAGCTGGTAAAGCAACGCAAAGATTCTCTGGCCATTTATGAACAGCAGAACCGGGCTGATCTGGCAAAAAAAGAGGAAGAGGAAATTGCTGTGATTGAACAATATTTACCTGCTCAGATGAGTGAGGAAGAACTAACGGCGGCGATTAAAGAAATTATTACTTCCGTTGGCGCTACTTCACCGGCAGACATGGGTAAAGTAATGGGTGCTGCAACAAAAGCATTAGCGGGGAAAACCGATGGCGGAGCTATCAGTGCAGTTGTGAAATCATTGTTGAGCCAGCCAAAATAATATGTGGATTGATATATTATATATCTTAGTCATTATCATAGCCATTGTTAATGGTTATAAAAACGGATTTATAGGAGCAGTGCTGTCAACTTTTGGTGTTATTATCGGGTTGGCCGCTGCTCTTAAAATGTCTGCCGTTATTGCAAAAATGCTGGGCGAACATACCAGTGTGAATGCTAAATGGTTGCCATTCATTGCGTTTGCGTTAGTTTTTCTATTGGTGATGTTAGGAGTAAAAATTCTGATTAAGGCAATTGAAACCACTATGTCAACGTTGATGATAGGGTGGGCAAACAGAATCATGGGGATGCTGTTATATGCATTTATATATACTGCTTTTTTTAGCGTAGCTATTTTTTATTATATAACAGTAAGTAGCCGTAATATTGCGGAACTTTCATCAAGATCACTTATTTTGCCGATGGTAATTGATTTTGCCCCCTGGATTTTGGACACATTATCAGGAATATTACCTTTTTTGAAAAGTTCTTTTGAAGAATTACAGGAATTTTTTGGAAATTGGTCCCATAAACTTGAATCTCAGGTAGATTAGAATTTTAAAAGGAAATATGAGCAATTCATGAATTTTTTTATAGTTCTTGTAAAACCTATCTGAAAATTCAAACAAAACATTTATTTTAGCGAATCAGAGAACGACTAGAACCGAATATAAACCGATGAATTACGAGATCAAACAAGTGGATAAATTCAAATTTATTGAAGAAGGTGAGGGTGAACCGTTGATTTTGTTGCACGGTTTATTTGGGGCATTGAGTAACTTTAACGGATTAATTGAATACTTCCGCCATCATTATAAGGTAGTAGTACCAATGCTTCCATTGTTAGAAATGGATTTGCTGCATACTTCTGTAGGAGGACTACAGAAATATGTTCATAAATTCATTGAGCACTTCGATTACAAAAATGTGCATATTCTCGGTAACTCCCTTGGCGGTCACGTTGCTTTAGTGCATATATTAAAACATCCCGAAAGAATCAAATCGCTTACGTTAACAGGCAGCTCAGGGTTGTTTGAAAATGGAATGGGTGATACTTATCCCAAAAGAGGCGATTATGAATATATCAAGAAAAAAACTGAAGTTACTTTCTACGATCCGGCTGTTGCCACCAAAGAATTAGTAGATGAAGTTTTTGAAACAGTGAATAACCGCTTACAGGTTATTAGAATTTTAGCTCTTGCAAAAAGTGCTATCAGAAATAATCTGGGTGAAGAATTACGCCAGATCACGGCTCCAACCTTACTGATTTGGGGAAATAATGATACTATTACCCCTCCTTTTGTGGGCAGAGAATTTCAAAGACTCATTCCTAACAGCGAACTGCACTTTATAGATTTATGCGGACATGCCCCAATGATGGAGCGTCCTGATGAATTCAACCAGATTTTGCATAAATTTTTACAAAATTTACCACCTACAGCAGCGTAAGCTTGAGAAATTACGTCTATATTTATAGCAGGTAAGGTGTTTGTATATATATTACAAACCCAAACTATTCATATAAATGTTTTCTTTTGCTAAACAAAGAATTGATATCATCTAATATTCCGACTCTTCACTATCAGGATACTGTTGGTGAAGCGCTTTTGCTGATGCAGGAGTCGCATTTGTCACAGTTACCGGTAGTAGACGATGACAAATATCTTGGAGTAGTGTTTGAAGAGGATCTGCAAAAAAATTCTCAGGAACAAACGCTGCAAGGTAGTAATATCCGTTTGTCAAAAGTGATGGTTCCTGCACATACTTATTATCTGCAGGCTGTACAGGTAGCTTTAGATTACCGGATAGCAATAGTTCCTGTTGTGGAAAATGAAGAATTAGTAGGCGTTATTAATCAGGTTGATTTATTAACCGAGCTTGGCAGGCAAACCGGCGTACAGGATCCCGGTGGTGTGATAGTACTGGAGATGGACTCTATTAATTTCTCTTTTTCTGAAATCAGCAGACTTGTTGAAACCAACGATGCACAAATTACACAGTTAAATACGTTCAGACAATCTCAACCTCCTTCTTTACTTGTGGTATTAAAAGTTAATACTATTGAGATTTCTACTATTGTTGCAACTTTCCAACGTTATGATTACAAAGTAAAATATTATTTTGGAGAAGAACGCTATGTGAACCAGCTGAAGTCTAATTTAGATCATTTGATGAATTACCTGAACTTATAGTTCTGTTTTACTTTGGATCAATTTTGGCGTTGCAATCTCTTTATGCTAAAAAAACTATTATACCTATCCGTTATATTGATAACGCATAACCTCGTTTATGCACAGGATACTATACCCCCTGATTTAAATATAGCCGATCAGAAGTTCGTGATCCGGAATATCAGAATAGAAGGCAATAAAAAAACAAAAGGATATATCATTGAAAGAGAAATTCCTTTTAAAACAGGTGATGCTTTTACACTCGATGAGTTAGTAAAAAAGTTTGATACTGCAAGAATGCAATTAACTAATACACTGCTTTTTCACAATTCCTTCCTTGCAATGGACTCTCTGAAAAACGACTCTATCGATGTGTTAGTAAGCGTAAAAGAACGATGGTATATTTTTCCCATTCCTTATTTGCAACCTGTTGACCGTAATTTCGCAGAATGGAGAAATCAGGGCCTTGGATTAGATCGTTTAAAATATGGCCTGAAGTTTACTTACAATAATTTTAGCGGTAGAAATGATAAGCTCAAAGTATGGTTGATAACCGGCTATACTAAACAATTTCAGATACAATACGAGCAGCCTTATTCAGATCCAACACTCAAACATGGCTTTAAAGTAGGATTTGCGTATGCGCATAATGCCGAAGTAAACTATATGACCGATGGCAATAAACTTCAGTTTGTAGATACGACACCTTTTGGAAAAAAGAAATGGTATGCCCATATCGATTATCTGTATCGCCCAGGTTTAAGAACTTATCACTCTTTACGGCTTTCTATAAATGGTGAACATATAGATGACGAAATATTTGCATTAAATCCTAATTATCTCAACGGCGAAAAGAAAGTAATTTATCCCGAGTTAAAATATAATTTTAAATTTTACGGTGTAGATTATATCTATTACCCGCTGAAAGGTTGGCTGGTAGAAGGTAATTTCATTAAAAGGGGCATTTCTTCGCCGGTAAACATGTGGCAGATCGATGGCAGGGCTACCTATACACAACCGTTGAAGAATAAATTTTATTTACAATGGCAGGGGTATTTTTTAGGCAGGTTACCCAATGAGCAACCTTATTATAATGTTGGAATGATGGGATTTGGAGATTTTTACCTGAGGGGCCTCGAAAATTATGTGGTTGATGGCCTGGCAGGAGCTTTATCCAGGCAAACCGCTATCAGGCAGATTGTTGAATTCAGTATTCCTAATTTGCTGAAGAAAAAAACCATTGAAAGGGTGCCTTTCAGAATTTTTGCACGTGTTTATGGCGACCTTGGCTATGGATATAATAAAGTTAATATAAATAATTTGCTGAATAATAAGCTATTATATACTACTGGAGTAGGGTTGGATATTACAACATTTTATGATTTTGTTTTCCGGTTAGATTATAATATTAACCAGTTAGGCCAAAAGGGCTTATTTTTACACGTAAGAAACGATTTTTAGGTTATCACAATATGCGAGTAGCGATTTATAGCAGGTTTTTAGAGAATGAACAGCTGGTTGATTTGCAACAGTTGGTAGACGAGTTGTCTGCTGAAAGAGTAGACATGCTGGTGCATGAACCTTTTTTCAAATCGATTCAAGGCGCTGTGCAATGGCCCGAAAGTGTGAAGTTGTTTAGTATTCATTCCGATTTAATTGCAGAAGATATTGATTTTTTAATCAGTTTAGGAGGAGATGGTACGCTTTTGGACACTATTACACTGATTCGCGATAAAGCGATTCCGGTGGTAGGGATCAACTTCGGCCGTTTAGGTTTTTTAGCGTCTATCGGCAGAAATGAACTAAAGGCTGCTGTACAGGCATTGGTGAAACGAAGCATAATGATTGATAAGCGCTCCATGATTCACCTCGATGCAAATATGCCGTTGTTTGGAGATGTTCCTTACGGATTAAATGAATTTGCGATACATAAAACCGATACTTCTCCGATGATTAAGATTCATACTTATCTGAATGGAGAATTTTTGAATACTTATTGGGCCGACGGATTAATTGTATCAACACCTACCGGTTCAACCGGTTATTCTTTGAGTTGTAACGGTCCTGTCGTGTTTCCTGAGTCGTCGAGTTTTGTGATTACGCCCGTAGCTCCGCATAACCTGAATATACGCCCGATTGTAGTACCTGATCATAATATCATTTCTTTTGAAATAGAAGGCAGGGCCGATCAGTTTATCTGTGCACTGGATTCAAGAAAAGAAATCGTTGACAAAAAAGTTCAGTTGGCTGTTCGTAGAGAACAATTTAACATACATTTGGTAAGATTGAATGAAACGAACTTCCTGCAAACACTCAGAAATAAATTATCTTGGGGCTTAGACACCCGTAACTAAAATATTGCAAATCCCGAAAACTAATACCTATCGAAAGAACTGTACTTATTTTATTTATTAACTATCATGATTGAATATGTTTAACAGTCGTATAATCTGTATCGTTCTTATCTTGATGGCCGGTATCTCTTTCGAAGTTAAAGCACAGTATGAAGCCTATCAGCAAGAAGGTGAAATTGGTATTGGTGTGGGTGCAGCCCATTATTTCGGAGATTTAAATACCAGAGGTCGTATTAACCGATTAAAACCTGCTGCTACTATCTTCTTTAGAAAGCAGATCAACAATTATATTGCCGGTAGATTACAGTTCGGGTTTGCCCAGCTGGGTTATTCTGATCAGTATAATACACATAATGAGTATATGCAAAGAAGAAATCTGAGCTTTAACTCAAATGTGTATGAACTGTCTATTCAGGGTGATTTTAACTTCTTTAAGTTCAATCCCGTTGATCCGGGATTGAGGTTTACACCTTATGTAACATTAGGGGTGGGTGCATTTTATTATGATCCCTATGCTTATTATCAGGGAGAAAAATACTTTCTGCGTCCGTTGAATACCGAAGGCCAGGGAACATCCTTGTATCCAGACAGAAAACCCTACAAGAGCATTGCAATGATGATACCTTTCGGAGTAGGGGTGAAATACGCGCTCAACGACCGTTTAAACATCGGTTTTGAGGTAGTACACCGCTTTACCAATACTGATTATCTGGATGATGTAAGTACAACTTATGCCGGACCGGCAGCATTTCCTCCGGTAAACGGCCAGCCTTCTATCGCTTACATTTTACAGGACCGTTCTGGTGATTTAGGTATTCCGATTGGTCTTAAAGATGCTCAAAGAGGATTTTCAAAGCAAAAAGATCAGTACATGATGGCTTTACTTACCTTGTCATTTAATTTCAATTCTTATAATTGCCCTAAATACTAGGGATCTGAATAAAAAACGTTTCATGGGAGAAATCTGTGAAACGTTTTTTTATAGACAAAATCTTTGTTTTGGCAGATTAATGTGTCAAAGTGCAGGAAAAATACGTACATTGTTACCCTTTAAATTCAGACAAAGTCAACAGGGGCTTAAAAATGCTGATGGGATACTCCTCTTGGCTGATAAATTTTTGTACCTTTGACCTCTTCAAATTTGAGGTATGCAGCTTTTGATGGAGCAAATAAACCCCAGCCAATTGCCTAAGCATATTGCTATAATCATGGATGGCAATGGCAGATGGGCGAAAGAAAAAGGTAAAGAACGTTTATACGGACACTTTCATGGTGTAGAGAGTGTACGGGAAATAGTAGAAGGATGTGCCGAATTAGGTGTTTCCTATCTTACGCTATATGCATTTTCTACAGAGAACTGGGATCGTCCGGTTGCTGAGGTGGACGGATTAATGAATCTTCTTTGTGAAACGATCAATAAAGAAACAGCAACATTAAACAAGAATAATATACGATTGACTGTCATCGGTTGTGTAGACCGCTTGCCGGCACATGCCTATGAACAGTTGCAGGAAGCAATTGCCGCTACTTCTAAAAATACCGGGTTAACTTTAGTAATGGCATTAAGTTATAGCGGTAGATGGGATATTCTGCACGCTGTACAAAACATTGCAAGAAAAGTTGCCAACGGCGATTTAAAAGTAGAAGAGTTGGGAGAAGATGTCTTTCAGCAAAACCTTAGTACCAAAGAGATTCCTGATCCTGAACTGATGATCCGTACCAGCGGTGAATTCAGAATCAGTAATTTTTTGTTATATCAGCTGGCTTATACAGAATTGGTTTTTACCCCAGTTTTATGGCCGGACTTTAGAAAACAACATTTATATCAAGCTATTATAGACTTTCAAAGTAGAGAACGACGATTCGGTAAAACCAGTGCTCAGATTGCACCTTCCGATTCCGAATCTTTATAGAAAGTTGGCGAAATGATTACTTTTTAACAAAGCCTTTTAATTATTCAAGTTAAATTGCTCCAGCTTAAACAACCCGGAATGCAGCGCAAGTTCAAATTTTTTATAGTTCAACTGTTTTTGACGATTAATTTTATTGGCTCTGTAAGTGCTCAGAATACAGATACCATACCCTCTAAACCCGATCCGGTGTTAGAGGCAATCAACAACTCATTAAGACCGATTGAATATACCATTGCTGGCGTTACCGTTACCGGTACCTCCAGATATGATGCACAATTGTTGATGTCAATCTCCGGGTTACATGTGGGTTCTGAGATATTACTACCGGGTTCAGATATTATCAGCAAAGCCATTATTAACCTCTGGAATCAAAGATTATTCTCCAATGTAGAGATTTATTATACCAAACTGGAAGGAAAAAATCTTTATCTCGAAATAAGCGTTACCGAACGCCCCGCACTTTCAAAATATGTTTTAAGAGGAGTAAAAAAGACTGACGAAGATGAGTTGAAGCCGAAAATGGGATTAAGGATCGGTGGAGTTGTTACTGAAAACGTAATTATGACTTCTACCGATGCGATCAGAGGCTATTTTAGTGAGAAGGGGTACCAGAATGTGAAAATTAATGTTGACGAAGCACCTGATCCGGCTCTTCCGAATACAGTAATTCTTTATTACAACGTAAACAAAGGCAGCAAAGTGAAAGTAGAAGATGTAAGCTTCTACGGAAATGAAGAAGTTTCTGAATTGAAATTGAAAAAGCGCTTAAAAGGAACGAAAGAATTATCACGACTAACATTATATCCGGAAAACGATACCAGTTACTTTGGGGTTTCCACAAAACCATCGTTTAAGGAATTTATGAAAGATTACGGATTTCTCAGCCCTACCAAAACCAAGGATTTCTTAGATCCGTATTTCAGATTTAAACTATTCAGCTCTGCTAAATTCAACGATAAGAAATTCGAGGAAGATAAAGAAAGCGTTATCCGTTACTACAACTCTATCGGATATCGTGATGCGAACATCATAAAAGATACGCAGTATTTCAATAACAAAGGAAGAATGGAAATTGAAATATTAGTGTCAGAAGGTAACCGTTACTATTTTGGTGACATCGCCTGGAAAGGAAATACAAAATTCAATGACTCTCTGTTAACTGCTCTTCTGGGTATTAAGAAAGGAGACATTTACAATATTGAAACACTTTACAGAAAATTAGGTAAAGAGTTAACTCCGGAAGGAGGTGATATCAGCGGTTACTACATGGATGATGGATACTTATTCTTCCAGGTAGATCCGGTTGAAACGGCAGTCTACAATGATACGATTGACTTTGAAATCAGAATCATTGAGGGGCCGCAGGCTACGATCAAGAATATTAATATCGCCGGAAACGAGAAAACGAAAGATCACGTGGTGAGAAGAGAGCTCAGAACCATTCCGGGTGAGAAATTCAGCCGTACCGATTTGATCCGTACGCAAAGAGAGTTATCTCAATTGGGTTATTTTAACCAGGAAAAAATCGGAATGAATCCGATTCCTGATCAGGAAAGTGGTACTGTGGATATCAACTTTACTTTAGAAGAAAAATCATCCGACCAGTTAGAACTGTCTGCCGGTTGGGGAGGTGGTATCGGTTTAACCGGTACGCTAGGGGTCACTTTCAATAACTTCTCCATTAAAAATCTTTTCAAAAAAGGTTATTGGGATCGTTTACCAACAGGGGATGGTCAGAAACTGAGCCTGCGATTACAGTCAAACGGTAGAGCTTATCAATCATATAACGTTTCATTTACTGAGCCCTGGTTAGGAGGAAAAAGAAGAAACCAGTTTACGATTAGTGCTTATAAGAGCTTGTTCCGTACTGGTGGTCTGGATCAGAACTATCGTTACTATTTCAGTGATACCAATAAGCTGAGTAACTTTGGTGTGGTGGTTTCATTAGGAAAGCAGTTAAGATGGCCTGATGACTTCTTTACATTAGTATACTCATTGAACTTTACTCAATATAAACTTCAAAACTATCCATACTTTACGCAAGCGTTCACTGATGGTACTTCGAACAACCTTAGTATGAAACTGGCGTTAAACAGAAACTCTGCAGGTCCGAACCCGATGTTCCCGACCTCCGGATCAAACTTTATGGCGAGTGTTCAGTTTACTCCACCTTATTCATTGTTTAATAAGGGCATCTCGGATGCAGATAACTTTAAGTTACCTGAATTTCACAAATGGAGAGTAAACGCAGAATGGTTTCTGCCGATCGGCCGTCCGCACGGAGAAGATCGCTCGAAACAGTTTGTGATCCGTGCTGCAGCCAAATATGGTTTCATGGGTAGATACAATAAAAACTTAGATTACTCTCCATTCGAAAGATTCCAGGTGGGGGATGCAGGTTTAGCAAACGGTAACTGGGTGATGGGGTATGATATCATCGCACACAGAGGTTACCCGGTTTATGAAACTTCTGACCCTAAAGTAAACCCTGATCAATCAAATGCCAGACAGTTCTTTACCATATTTAATAAATATTCGTTAGAATTGAGATATCCATTCTCTACGAATCCAAACTCTACTATCTTTGGTATGGTATGGTTCGAGGCCGCGAACGGCTGGTATGATTATAAGTCATACAATCCGTTTAAGTTACGCCGTTCTGCAGGGGTGGGTATGCGTTTCTTCTTACCGATGTTCGGTTTGTTAGGATTTGACTATGGTGTTGGTTTTGATAGACTTACGCCAGGAAATGGCATCAAAAACGCAACCAGGTTCACCTTTATGTTAGGATTTGAACCGGAATAACAGGTGTTCATCTTTAAATTCTTATGTTATGATGAAGAAATTTTTGTTTGCTATCTGTTTTTTAACATTTGTAGGTAGTACCGGATTGTTTGCACAGCGTTATGCTATTATTGATTCTAAATATATTTTAGGAAAACTTCCGGAGTATACGGAAGCAACGGAAAAGTTGAACGCTTTTTCGCAACAGGCTGAAAAAGAAATCGGACAATTGCAGGCAAACCTCGACCGGCTTTATCAGCAATATGATGCGGAAAGAGCATTGCTAAGTCCGACGCTTTTGAAAAAACGTGAAGACGAATTATTTCTAAAGGAAAAAGAAATTAAAGATCTGCAAAGAAAAGTTTTTGGTTACGAAGGTGATTTGTTCAAGAAACGTCAGGAGTTAATTCAGCCGATACAGGATAAATTATATGCGGCGATTCAGAAAATTGCTACTGCTCGTCAGTATGATTTTATATTAGATAAAAGCGAAGGAATAACAATTATTTTTTCCGATCCTAAACTGGATAAAAGCGAAGATATTTTAAAAGAGTTGGGTGTTAAATAAATTACAATTCACTCGGTTTTTCGAAAGTATTTCGTATTATTACTCCATAAACAATCAACCCAATAACCGATTCGTCGGTGGATTTTTTTAAATTATGAAACACATGAAAAAAGTTTTGATTGCACTCTCTATTGTATTCTTAACAGTGAGTGGTTTTGAAGCGAATGCACAAAAAATTGGTTATATCAGCGTAAATGAGGTGATCATGATCATGCCTGAAACCGCTAAAGCACAAGCACAATTAGAAGAATTCAGAAACGCTTTAATTCAAAGCGCTAATGATAAAGAAACAGCTTTTAATGCTTCTGTTGAAAAATTCTTAGCAGACTCTTTAAAAATGACTGAAGCTCAAAAAACTGTAAAACGTCAGGATCTGATGAAGTTGCAACAAGAGTTAAGCCAGGAAGATCAAAGAATGCAAGACCAGTTTCAAAAGAAACAACAGGAAGTAATTGCTCCTATTCAAGCTAAAGCTTTAACTACTATCCAGGCTATTGCTAAAGAAGGTAACTATACTTACGTTCTTGAAAAAGAAGCAATGATTGTTGCTCCTAATGCAGATGACTTGTTGCCTTTAGTTGCTAAAAAATTAAGTGTAACAATTCCTGCTACCATTCAGGTAGGAAAACAATAGTCAAAAAAATATATAAAGTTTCTGAAGCCTTCCACAATGTGGAGGGCTTTTTTTATATTGCAGCATGCGTGCAATAGGTGTTTTTGATTCAGGATATGGTGGATTGACTATCTTAAAGTCTATCACTTCTGTATTACCTTCTTACGATTTTATTTATCTCGGAGATAATGCCCGTGCTCCCTATGGTACAAGGTCGTTCGAAACAGTGTATCAATATACCTGGCAAGCTGTGCAAAAACTTTTCGCTGAAGGATGCCCTTTAGTAATCTTAGCTTGTAATACGGCTTCGGCAAAAGCATTGCGCACCATCCAGCAAAAAAATCTTCCACAACAGTACAGTAACCGTCGTGTGTTAGGAGTAATTCGTCCTACAGCAGAAGTTATCGGAAATATGACACGGTCTAATACCGTAGGTATCATGGCCACTAAAGGAACAGTTGCTTCTGAAAGTTACTTACTCGAAATTGATAAGTTCTATCCGCAAGTAAAAGTGTTGCAGCAGGCCTGTCCTTTATTTGTTCCGCTGATTGAACAGCAGGAACATCTTTCACCCGGAATGGATTACTTCTTAGAAAAATATTCGCATCAACTGATGCAACAGTCTGATCAGATAGACACTGTTTTGCTTGCCTGTACCCATTATCCCCTGATTGAAAACTCGTTAAAGAGCCATTTTCCGGAAAATGTAAAAATTGTATCGCAGGGTGATATCGTGGCAAAAAGTTTGGTAGATTATTTGAAGCGTCATCCGGAAATAGACGAGCAATGTACCAGAAATGGAAAACGACGTTATTTTACAACAGATGATGTAGAAAGTTTTGACGCTGCAGCTTCTTTGTTTTACGGCGAGTCGATACAGGCGGAACACATTCATTTAACTTAATGGAATTATCATGAAAATTTTAAAGTATTTATTTTTACTTTCCATAGGGTTCGCTTCTTGCCAGAAAGAAGAAAGTTTCGAATTACCCGAAGAAAAAGGCGGTTTTTCCATGAAAATCGATGGTACACTTTGGAATGCAGAAAATGCACAGGCTGATTATCGCCAATCTATTCTGAGCATTATCGGAACTACCAACGATGGAAAAAGTATTGTTTTTATGATAAAAGACCCGAAAGTCGGTACTTTTTACTCCAACCCTGAACTGAGCATTGATCCCAGCGTTGCTTTTAACGATCCGACTGCTTATTCCGATGCATCTTTTTTGATCACGCATGAAGAAGGTGATGCAGCTGTTCCTGTACTGGAAATTACCGAGATTGATTTTGAGAAAGGGTTTTTCAGCGCCACTTTTGCTTTTGACCTGCAACTGGTAACGATTAATGGAGGCAACGGAAATGCGGGCGTAAGTATTACCGAAGGAAAAATTACCAAGCTCTATTTTGGCTCAGACAATACTATTCCTGATGTGGAAGAAGGTGCAACAGGTGCTTCAAACTGGTCGTTTGATGGAGTGAACCGTTCAGGAGATGCTGAATTTGAAGTGGTGACTTACCAGGCTTATAAAGCAATTTCTATAACAATGGTGGATGATCAAAGAGCTCAGCAGATTACCATCGGTATCGCTCTTAATAATGCCCAACAACCGCAAAGTTCTTCTGTAATTGCTGTGTCGGGTCCTGATAATCAGGTTTATACAGGTTTTACGGGTGTTTCTGATTTTAGTTTTGATGAAAATGCCAAAAAGTTGAAATTTAAGTTTTCAGCGGATGTAACGGATGCCGGTAACGCAATTACCAAAAGAATCACAGGAGAAGTAAATATTGGCTATTAGGAGGCTGATCGTCAATGTGTTGTGACGATTGTTAAAAAAAATTGCTTTTTTTTGAATCGTTTCCCTACCTTTGCCATCCTTTCACAAACCATCGGGTGTGGTGACCTGTTGGCGAAAATGGAACCAAGACCAGCTTCTCCCTGGTCGTATTTCAAAAGTGAATAAGAGATTAAAATTATGAAACGTACATTTCAACCTCATCGCCGTCGTCGTAAAACAGTACACGGATTTCGTAAACGTATGCAAAGTGCAAACGGTCGTAAAGTTCTAGCTAGCCGCAGAGCAAAAGGCCGTAAAAAGTTGACTGTTTCTGACGAAAGAAAATTAAAATAGTCAATTAAGCATATATCTTATTTTAGCCTTGTATCACTACAAGGCTAATTTTTTTATCAGATGCCTAAGCAGTTTACTCTCAATAAAAAAGAGCGTTTAAAAAAAACGAAACTGATTGAACACCTTTTTCAATCAGGAAAAAAAATTACTGCCTTCCCTTTACGTATGCATTATCTGTTTCCCGAACAGGCCGATGCACCTCTTCAGGCAGCTTTTAGTGCCAGTAAAAAGAACTTTAAGCGATCACACGAAAGAAACCTCATCAAACGGAAATTAAGAGAAGCATATCGCTTACAGAAGTTACCTTTACAAACAGAAATAGCCGGCAAAAATCAACCTTTAATTCTGTTTTTTGTTTATAATGGTAAAGAGAAGCCACCCTATGAACTAATTGCTGCTAAAATGCAGGAGTTATTAAATAAAATGCTTCTTATCGTACAAGCCCATGAAGCGGATACTCCAAATACTTAGTTATCCTTTTTTACTACTCATTCGAATTTATCAGTGGGGAATATCTCCTTTGCTCGGGCCTAAATGCCGTTATACACCCACCTGTTCACAATATGCCTATATAGCACTTAAAAAATATGGTGTGGTAAAAGGATTGTGGCTGGCGGTTAAACGAATAGCCCGTTGCGGCCCCTGGGGTGGACATGGGCATGATCCGGTACCGTGAACATGAAGAGTGAAGAATTGAGAATGAAGAGTTAAGTGTTAAAAATTCTGTAGCAAGAGTAATTACAACAAAAAAGCTGCTTCACTAAAAGTGAAACAGCTCTCAATACCGCAAACGGTAGTAATTATTTTCTTAAACGCTCCAATAACTCATCGAGCGATTTTCTTTTTTGAGGATTCGTATAGAATTTCAGAATATCCGGCGCTTTACCGTCAGATCCTGCTTCGATTTCGTAAGGAACATTTGAAAAAGGTCCGTAAACCTTCGTGTTTTCGTGATCACCTACTCTTTTAATTGCTTTAGGTACGATACTATAAGTTCTTGTTTCATCACTTACATTTTCACCCTTTAATAATTTTTGAGTAGAATCAATCATTCTGTCAACATCATCAGCACCTAGTTTTTTAGGAGTTCCCTCATCGCCAAATGACATTTTGCTACCTACCAGCGTATCTTTCTTGAAATTGATAATGTAATATCCCGGAGCAGTTACGTCAAAACTGATTTTTTCATCACCGATTAATACGTCAATTGAGTTTTTGCCGGCAATGTCAAACTCCTGTTCGTTGTGTTGGTTACTAGGGCTCACTGCAAAAAGAACATCAGCTTTTGTAGCATCAATCTTACCACTTGAAAAAACAACTACCTTTTTAAACTCTTTTGGAGTTTTGTCAGATTCACCGCAAGATGCTAATCCAACAGCAATCATTCCGGCCAGTAATAAATTAGAAAGTTTCATATCATTGATTTTATAAGATGTAAAAAAGATCCCTATACAATTCACATTTTGACAGGGAACTGTATAGGGAAGCTAAGAAAAGAAAAAATATTGACTGATAGAAACAATTCTTATGCTTTTTCGAAACGTTCTGCAACTTTGTTCCAGTTAACAGCGTTCCAGAAAGCACTTAAATATTCCGGTCTTCTATTTTGATATTTTAAATAGTAAGCGTGTTCCCAAACGTCGCAACCTAAAATTGGAGTACCTTTTACTTCGGCAACGTCCATTAATGGGTTATCCTGATTAGGCGTAGACGAAACTTCCAGTTTTCCGTCTTTCACAATTAACCAGGCCCAACCTGAACCAAAACGGGTTGCTCCTGCAGCATTAAATTTCTCTTTAAATGCATCAAATGAACCGAAAGTTGAATTGATTGCATCAGCTAATTTGCCGCTTGGTGTACCACCGGCTTTTGGCGCTAATGATTCCCAGAAGAAAGTATGGTTCCAGTGACCACCACCATTATTTCTTACCGCAGGAGAAATTGCACCTGCATTTTTTACTAATTCTTCTAAGCTCTTATTCTCATTTTCTGTTCCTGCGATAGCTTTATTCAGGTTATCTACATAAGCCTGATGATGTTTTCCGTGGTGAATTTCCATGGTTTTCTCATCAATGTTCGGCTCAAGCGCATTTGTTGCGTATGGTAGAGGTGGTAATGTAAATGCCATAATATTTGATTTTTACGTTTAACAATACTTGTGTATGCTTTTATAATACAAATTTAAGTGCCGGAATGTTTAAAAACAATAGGAGAAGCTTTATTAAATTACTAATAATTTTAATCGGTTATGCTTTTCTGTTATCTTTTTCCGAGGAAGAAGTCTTTCATTAACCGGGCACATTCCTCACTTAAAATTCCGTTGGTAACGGTGGTTTTCGGATGAAAAGGGTGCCGGTCTTCTGTATACTTCCTATGCCCGTTTTTAAGATCGTCAGCTCCCCAGACAATTCGTGCTACCTTACTCCAATGTAAAGCGCCGCAACACATCAAACAAGGTTCTATCGTTACATAGAGCGTACAATTGGTAAGGTACTTGGCTCCCATATAATTGGTAGCAGCCGTGAGTGCAATCATTTCTGCATGTGCAGTCGGATCATTTAACAATTCTACCTGATTATGTCCTCTCCCGATGATCGTTTCGTTTAAAACCACAACTGCTCCAATGGGAATTTCATCGGCCTCAAAAGCCTTTTTTGCCTCATTTATTGCTTGTTGCATGAAGTACTCGTCAGTCATGCATCGAAGATACAAACTTCCTTGTATCTACCCGTAACCGTATCTGCTACAATTTTTATACCCGGCTCAGTGTATTTTAGCTATATTCGGCTTGCAAAAGAAAAAGACTGAACATTTAAAATAGATATTATCTTTAATATATAAACACTTATTATGAATCAAAAGATAGTAGTTTGTGGTGCGGGAACAATGGGGCGAAGTATTGCTCAGCTGGCTGCACAAAATGGCTATTCTGTTGTTCTTTACGATTTGCAGGCCAACGCTGTTCAAACAGCACAATTAATGATAGGTGAGGATCTGGAGAGGTTAGTTGCAAAAGGAAAACTAAACGGGCAGGAAAAAGATCAGATTACATCCCGAATCACTTATACGACAAATACCGCTGATTGTACCGGAGATCTTATAATTGAAGCAGTAGTAGAAATACTTGAAGTCAAAGTTGAGTTATTTCAATGTTTACAGAAACATAACCCACCGTCAACTATTCTGGCAAGTAATACTTCTTCTATCTCCATTGCTTCCATTGCTAATGAACTCGAACACCCTGAAAGGGTGGCCGGGTTACATTTTTTTAATCCTGCTACCATTATGAAATTGGTGGAAGTGGTAAAAACAGAGCATACCTCCCCGCAGGTAACAGACTATTTAATGAACTTTGCCCGCTCTTTACAAAAAACACCGGTTTTATGCAGAGATGCACCGGGCTTTATAGTGAATCACGCTGCACGCCCATATTATCTGGAATCTCTTTATCTGCACAAGAAAGGAGTACCTCTTGAAATGATTGATGAGTTATTGGAACAATCAGGTTTTAAGATGGGGCCTTTCCGGTTATTAGATTTAATTGGTAATGACATCAACTATGCAGTGAGCGATATTGTTTATCAGCAATTAGGAAAACCAAATCGTCTGCAGCCTTCCCTTATTCAAAAAGCAATGGTTGAAAAAGGACATTTGGGAAGAAAAACCGGAAAGGGGTTTTACGATTACAAATAGTCTGTAAAAAGAGGTTACATTACGGTTATGAACTATCTTCGCATAACATCGATTACATAAATATCAGTTTTGACACAGAAAGTTTTAGTTACAGGAGGTACCGGCTTTTTAGGTGCATATATTTTACAGGCATTGGTTGAAAAAGGATATGCCGTAAGAGCTATTCATCGTTCGTCTAATTACCCCGACTTTATTGATGCTTCTATTAACCGGAACGTAGAGTGGGTAGAAGGAGATATATTGGATGTGGTAAGTCTTGAGGATGCAATGAAAGGAATCGATATTGTTGTACATGCAGCAGCCCTGGTTTCTTTTTACAAAAGCGACAAGAAAAAGTTGTTTAAAATCAATGTGGACGGTACTGCCAATGTCGTGAACATGGCTATTGAAAACGGCATCAAAAAAATGTATTATATCAGTTCGGTTGCTGCACTCGGAAGAACCTCTTATGGAGAGAAAGTAACCGAAGAAAAGAAATGGACGAACGCTAAAACAAATACTAATTACGCGATCAGTAAATACTATGCAGAAAGAGAAGTCTGGCGTGGAATGGGTGAAGGCATGGATGTAGTGATTCTGAATCCAAGTACGATTATCGGATACGGTGACTGGAATCATTCAAGCTGCAAAATATTCAAGACTGTTTATGAAGAATTTCCATGGTATACCGAAGGTGTTAATGGTTTTGTATTTGTAGAAGATGTAGCTAAAGTGTTGTTGAAAATAATGCAAACAGATACTAAAAACGAAAGGTTTATTGTTAATGGAGATAACTATACTTTTCAAAACCTGTTTAATGAAATAGCGACGGCCTTCGGAAAAAAGAAACCTACGAAAAAGGCTACCCGACTAATGGGAGTAATAGCGGCGTATGTTGAAAAAGTAAAATCTTTATTTAACAATCGCAAACCTCTTTTGACTCTTGAAACCGCAAAAGTAGCACAGAGTAAAACATATTTTGATAATTCGAAAATATTAAAAGTATTACCAGACTTTCGTTTTACGCCGTTACAAAATGCTATTGCAATATCGGCTAAAAAATACCTGCAAAACCTGAAGTAAAAATGCTTCATTAACTTATTAAAAGAGAATCCCCGCTGCTTACTCAAGGTTTAACTTTTGAATAAACAGCGGGGATTTTTATTTCATGAAATGAGCTGTTAAAGTTTGTCTTTCAGCTTTTCCCAGATTTCAGGAATTCGTTTTATCCATACAAGTTCTTTCTTTTTTGAAAGTGCATCTTCAGCAGGATAGCCAAAATAGGTTTTGTTGCCTGCAAGAGAGGATGGTACGCCGCTTTGCGCCAACACCACAGCGTTTTCACCGATGGTTAAAGTTTTAGACACGCCAACCTGGCCCCATAAAACAACACCGTCTTCCAGCGTTGTAGCCCCTGCTATTCCTACCTGTGCGGCAATTAAACAGTTCTTGCCAATAACCGTATCGTGACCAATATGAACCATATTATCGAATTTAGAACCACGTCCGATCACCGTGTTATGAGTTACGCCACGATCGATGGTGCAACCCGCACCGATCTCAACATCATCTTCAATAATCACACCTCCGCATGATTCCATGCGTTTATACCAGACCGACCTGTTCTTTTTGGTATTATAATAGAAAGCGTCAGAGCCGATTATACTGCCTGCCTGAATCACTACATTATCACCTATGGTTACATGATCCATGATGGTAACGTTTGGGTGAATACGACAATTTTTCCCGATTACAACATTCTTTCCGATATACACGTTCGGGGCAATATAAGATCCCTGGCCTACTACTAAGGTTGAACTCACTGGTTCCTTGGTTTCGGTAAAAGGTCTGAAGTGTTGAACAATTTTTAAATAAGCTTCAAACGGTTGATCAACAATAAACAATGTTTTATCGGGAGGGAAGGAGGTTGATTGGTTGATAATGATAAAGTCAGCATCAGATTGAATACATTTATCATAATATTTGGGATGATCTACGAATACCAGATCACCCTTTTCTACTTTATGAATTTCATTAATGCCGGTTATTAAATCAGACTTATTACCTTCAATTGTTGCACCTAAAAAATCAGCCATCCAATCGACGGTGACAGGTTGTTCAAATTTCATAAATGTATATTTTATTCACGTTCGTGCTAAGCAAAGGTAACGTTTTGTACCTCAGAAAGAGTGGTAAGAAAATGTTAGAATCGATTGTTTTTGAATATACTTTTATGCAAAGAAGCTACAGATTTCCACAACCCTTTAAAAAATGTGAATAAAAAATATGTAGAATTTTTTTTAGAAAGAAAAAATTATTTTTAATATTGTGTAGGGAAATTATTTTCCTGTACTTACTAACCCATCTACATAATAAATCTCCTGAGCATTCAGGAGGTTTTTTTTTGCCTATGCATCGCTACTTTATTATTCACAAACCCTTCAATGTTTTATCTCAATTTACCAATGAAAACGGTAAGTTGTCACTGAAAGATTTCTTTGATGTTCCATCGGATGTTTATCCAGTTGGAAGGCTTGATTATGATAGCGAAGGTTTGTTGATTTTAACAAACGACAAGCGTTTAAACTACCAATTGTTACACCCCTCCCGCCAGCATGAAAAAGAATATTGGGTTCAGGTGGAAGGTAATGTTGCTGACAAAGACCTGGTACCTTTATTGAAAGGCGTTGAGATTAACATAAACGGTAAAAAGTATAAAACATTGCCCGCAAAAGCATCTGTACTGGATGCTTATGAAACGATTCCTGCTCGTAATCCACCCATAAGATTTAGAAAGTCGGTACCTGATACCTGGATTCGGGTAATCATTACAGAAGGTAAAAACAGACAGGTTCGGAAAATGACCGCATCTATAGGTTTTCCTACTTTACGATTAATCAGATACCGGATAGAACGATTAACTTTAGATGGTTTGTTAAGTGGTGAAATGAGAGAACTTTCCTTAGGCGAAATTCAGTCTTTGCTCTTTTCACGACGTCAGATGTAGTATTTTTTAATTACCTTGCTTTAAAATAATAAGTATATGCTAAAATCAATGACTGGTTTCGGAAGAGCTGAAGAAAGAGTAGGAGATAAAACTTTTTTAGTGGATATAAAATCATTGAATGGAAAGCAGTTCGAGCTGTCATTAAAAATGCCTGCGTTTTTAAAGCCGTTTGAATTTGAAATCAGAACTTTATTATCTGCCGAGCTGAAAAGAGGAACTGTTGATTGTACGATCAGCCTGAAAGAAAGCGGTGGTACAAAACCGGTTAGTATCAATACCGATCTGGCAAAAGCTTATTATAAACCAATCGCCGCTTTATCAAATGAATTAGGATTAGATCCATCTGCAATTCTCTCTACGCTTATTAAGCTTCCGGAAGTGATTACACCTACCGGCGAAACCCTGACTGACGATGAGTGGGAAAGCTTCAAAAAAGTGATTAAAACAGCTACAGATGACCTGAATGCACATCGCAGCGAAGAGGGAAAAGTATTAGAAAACGATTTACTTACACGTATCAATAATATAGAAACTTTACAGGAAGAAATCAAAACATTAGAACCACTTCGTAAAGGAAAAATTAAAGATAATCTCACCAAATTACTCGAAGAAGGTGTTGGAAAAGAAAATTACGATACCAACCGTTTAGAGCAGGAGTTAATTTATTATATTGAAAAAATTGACCTTTCAGAAGAACAGGTAAGATTAAAAAATCACTGCGACTATTTTAAGTCTATTTTGGATGAGACCGAAGAAAATAAAGGGAAAAAATTATCGTTCATTCTACAGGAAATCGGACGTGAAATCAATACGACCGGTGCAAAAGCCTATGATGCTACCATTCAAAAATGTGTAGTACAAATGAAAGATGAATTAGAAAAAGCTAAAGAACAGATATTGAATGTTTTATAAAATGAAAAATATTTTTTTCGCCCTCTTATTAACTTCTTTTTGCGGACTTCTCAATAGTTGTCAAACAATTGATGTGTTTGAAAAAAACGTAGAAATCCCTAACTTTCAATGGTCAGGTAGCTTTCAACCGAGCATAAGCTTTGATGTGAAAGATACCACCGCTTTCTATCATATTTATGCAGTCATTCGCCATACGGATGCTTATAAATACAAGAACCTCTGGTTAAATATTCAGTATCAGATTCCGGGTGAAGATTCCGTAAGAAACTCAAAGGTAGAACTGATTCTGGGAGATGATGAAAAAGGGTGGACCGGGTCTGGAATGGATGATATTTTTGAACATAGAATCTTAATCGACGCACAACCCGTTAAATTCGTAAAAGCAGGTAATTATACTTTTCAAATTGCTCAGATCATGCGTGAAGATCCATTGCTGAATGTAATGAATGCAGGTATCAGAGTAGAAAAAATTCCTTAATAATGTCGTTAGAAGAGAGAAAGAAGTTGATGAAAATCGGAGTAATGTACTGGTTTTTGTTAATCTACATTATTTCAGCCCTGGGATTCTGGTATTACTCTCTTGAAAGGCAAAATGTTCAAATGAAAAATTATCGTTTGAACGAACTGAAATTAGATGACCCGGCCTATATGGAAAAGGCAGACCGTGTAGAGGATGATCGCCGCCGCAAGAGTGCACAGTTTCTCGGAGAAGGTCTTACCTTTCTTGCTTTTATTCTCGTAGGTGCTGTATTTGTTTATAAGGCCATCCGAAAACAAATCACGCTGCAGGCACAACAGCAAAACTTTATGATGGCAATCACTCATGAGTTGAAAACTCCTATCGCTGTTGCCAAATTAAACCTTGAAACTTTACTAAAAAGGCAGTTACCTGAAGAACAAAAACAGAAACTGCTCGATAACTCTCTAAGTGAAATAAACCGTCTGAATACACTCACGAATAATATTCTGGTATCCGCTCAATTAGAGTCAAAAAGATATTCCCCTACCAAAGATGAGATAGACTTCAGTAACCTGGTTGATACATGTGTAGGTGGATTTGAAACCAGATTTCCCGAAAGAGAATGGCATGTGGCAATTCATCAGGGGATAAATGTTACGGGCGACCAGCTATTGTTGCAGATTCTAATCAATAATCTGTTGGAAAACGCAATGAAATATTCTCCGAAAGACAGTGCGGTAACCTGCAATCTTAAAAAAGAGAATAATCAGGCTATTGTGGAGGTGATTGATGAAGGTCAGGGTATTCCGGATACAGAGAAAAAGAAAGTATTCACGAAGTTCTACAGAATCGGTAACGAAACCACCAGAACAGCCAAAGGAACCGGCCTGGGGCTCTTCCTTTGTCATAAAATTGCAAAAGATCATCGCGGCACCATCAGAATTAAAGATAATTCTCCAAGAGGTACTAACTTTACCATCACTTTACCTTTAGCGTAATAATTATGAGTAAAAAGCCATCTATCTTATTAATAGAAGACGAAGAAAATTTGCATGAAGCATTGAAATTGAACCTCGAGTTGGAAGGCTACGAAGTTTCTTCAGCATTTAACGGAACGGAAGCGTTACAAAAAGTACAGGAAGAGTACTTTGATTTGTTAATTGTAGATGTAATGATCCCTGAAATAGATGGTATTAGCGTCATTGAAACTATACGTGTTCAACAAAACGAAGTACCGGTTTTAATACTGAGTGCTAAAAATACATCCTCCGATAGGGTATTGGGCCTCAAAAAAGGAGCAGATGACTATCTGACCAAACCCTTTAACCTGGAAGAGCTAATCTTACGTGTACAAAAGTTGATTAATAAGAACTTGAAAATGAATGACAAAGTAACTATCGGAGATACTTATTCATTCGGAAGTAATTATATTGACTTCAAAGCACAGGAAGCTACTACCAAAAGCGGTGAGAAAATCCAGCTAAGTAAAAAAGAATCAATGCTGTTAAAGCTGTTGATTGAAAATAAAAACGAAGTGGTGCCGCGAGAAAAAATCCTTCAAACGGTTTGGGGATACAACGTATATCCAACCACCCGAACCATCGATAACTTTATCCTTAGCTTCAGAAAATACTTTGAAGACGATAGCCGTAATCCCAAATATTTTCATTCGGTGCGTGGGGTGGGATACAAGTATACTGAATAAGCTAAAGGCTCTGTGCTAACTTTTCAAAAGTCTGAAAATCCTGCCTGTTATCGGCAGTGCTGCCCAGTTGACTGAATCTACTGTATTGTGCCTTTGAATATAACTGAAGAATCTGTTCTTGCTGTAGCTGGTTAAACCCGCTCCCGGGTAAATAACTATCCAATGAGCGCTGGTTTAAAATCCGGATACCGTCTTTTTCTTCTATAATAGCCACAATATATTCCTGCAAGTTTTTGTAAAAGTTATGATAGTCGTTTTCCCAATAAGATTTTTTTACAGCATCAAATTGTAACAGGCTTTTTGATATAGCTGCCTGACTAATCGTTTGCTGAACAACAACCGGTTTTTCAACTTTCTTTTTTCTGGAAACAAAGAATGCGATAACAAAAATAACCGGGATTGCTAAAGCTGCCAGCCACCAGTTAAAGCCATTTGAAGCCTCTTCAATTGCTTCTCTGTTCTGAACCGCAGCAGGCAATACAGTAAGTTCAATTTGTTCTGTACTGGTATGGAAGTACTGCTTTTTGTTAGGGTCGAAATAGCTGAATTCAATTGCCGGAATTGTTACCTTTCCTGCTTCTTTTACATAAAAAGGAATCACAAACTTTTTAGAACCCTGAAAAGGGTATTCTTCTTTTCTGTAATCGGTTTGTGTAGTACTCTGACTAACCGAAAGCTGATCGGGAACAGACCATTCGGGTAAGTGCACCAGTGGTAAATTACCTTGTCCTTCAATAGTAACTTCTAATTGATTCAGATCTTCTGCATGTACCGTATGATTATTGACCGACGCGTGAATTTTAAAGTTGCCTACTGCTCCATTAAAAGAGACGGGTTTGCCTTCAGACGGTAATGGCAATACTTTCACATTTAATTTGTTAGAACTAATATTGGCTTTGTATAAAAAGTTTTCATACCTGTTTTGTTCGCGGGCTCTTCTTTGTAAAGGAATATTAGCTTCGATAGAAAGAGGCTCAATTGTCAACTCTCCTTCATGTAACGCAAAGAGATGAACAGAACGGATTTCGTTCATTGAATAGTCCTTGCCTTTATGTTGCACTACAACGGGGTCATAACGATATTGGGTGTATTGGTCTTCCATGCTAAACCCGTTATAAGTAGCTAAACTTCCAATAGAATACTTCGCTTGCAGACGGGCATAAATTTTTATAGTAGAAAGCAGATTTTCTCCTACATAACAAGTGTTTTTATTAACCGACTGCACTAATTCGATGTTTTCTTTTACTTTCTTTTCGGGTGTTTCGTTATCACTTAATAATGAAACAGGTACAGTCATCGCAGGATGATTACTTTTTCCGGTGCCTTTTAATACAGTTACCTGTATTGGTTGAGAGTTTACTGTAAAGCCGTCTACTACAGCTTGTGCCTTAGGAAAAACAAAGCTGCCGGTGATTAAAGGCCGAAGCGTAAAGGTTTTTGTAAATGTCAGAATCGGTTGACTATTATTAATATATTCTGTACGATAGCTTTGAAATTCATTGGTAATCTGAAACGAAAAATTATCCGGAATATCCAGTTTTGTGATTTCTTTTCCACCCTTGATCGTATATGAAATAATCAATTCTTCATCAAGTGTAATCGTTTTTTTTCTTACCTCACAAGTCATAGTAATGCCTTGCGCCCAGGTAAAGTGAACTGATAAAAACAAAACGAATAGGAGGATGTACTTTTTCATGATAATTATAAATCGCCTAATTGTGGTCGTAATACTATTTCTTCAACACAAGCCTGTACTGATAACTTCGATGCACTGAAAATCATTTCAGCAACATCATCTGCCGTCATTAATCTTGATTCTTCCACTCCACTACCTTTCCATGAGTCAGTATATGCTGCTCCCGGGTAAACACCGGTTACTTTAATGCCTAAAGGCTTTAATTCTTCTCGTAGATTTTTGGTGAAGCCTGCCAGGGCAAACTTTGAAATTGAATAAGAGCCACCGTTGGCATAGGCTTGCAAAGAGGCAATCGAACACATGTTAAATATATGCCCGGATGATTGTTTTTCAAATGCAGGCATTAATGTACGAGTTAAATGATAAGCGCTGTATAAATTAGTATTAATCATGAATTCAATCTGACCATCAGGTTCATTGTAAATAGCACCCGGCACATATGACCCTGCATTATTTACCAGGATATCTATTTTGTTAAATTCTTTTAAAATTTGTTTTCCAACATCGATCGTCGCTTTTTTATCAGAAAGATCAGCTGCATAGCTCGTTATATTCACTGTGTTCTCTTTCTGTAAGCGCTCTGTTGCAGCTGCCAGTTTTGAGGGAGTTTTGCTAATTAATATCAATTGATTTCCTTCGCGCGCAAAAGCGGAAGCAATCGCATATCCTAAGCCCGTAGAAGCCCCGGTAATCACAACATTTTTCATACAATTCACTTGATTCACTAAGATACAAAAAACGTATTACAAACCGGATTGATGTTTCTTTAACAATTACTGTCGTATCTTGCATTTATGAGATACGAACATGTTTTTTTCGATTTGGATCACACTTTGTGGGATTTTGAAAGCAACGCGAAAAAAACCCTGGATGCGCTGTATAAAGACATGAACCTTGGTGCTAAGGGTGTGAGTGAGTTTGATGTTTTTTATAAACGATACTTAGTGCACAACGACAAGTTGTGGGAGAAATACCGGAATGGACAGATCCGTTCCGATGAATTACGCTGGAAGAGAATGTGGTACACGCTGTTAGACGATCGAATAGGAGATGAAAAGATGGCGAAAGAGATGGCTGCCTTCTTTTTGGAACATCTGCCGCAACGTAATATTTTATTTCCCTATACCACTGAAATTCTTACTTATCTGCAACAAAAAGGATATCACCTGCATCTGATTACAAATGGTTTTGAAGATGTGCAATGGCATAAAATCAGAAATTCTTCTATTGATCATTTCTTTCAGCATGTGATTACTTCAGAAGCCAGTATGAGCTTAAAACCACATCCGGCTATTTTTCAGTATGCTATCAATAAAGCTGCAACCAGTTTTGAGAAAAGTATCATGATCGGCGATAATATCGAAGCAGATATTTTAGGAGCACATGGTGTGGGTATGGATCAGGTTTTTGTAAACCATATAGGGCAGAATTCAACTTTTTCTCCTACTTATACGATCAGTCACCTGCGGCAATTAGAAGATATTTTATAAACCGTTTTCTGATAACTTTTAACGCTGTTATTACTTTTATAAAAAAAGCCTCCGCAATTTTGCGGAGGCTTTTTTATCTATACAATAAGTTACGTTTACTTTAATGTTGCCAGAATGGTGATACCACCTTTTACTACCTGGTTTAATTGCACATTTACTTCTGTGCCCAATGGTAAAAGTAAATCAACTCTGCTTCCGAATTTGATAAAGCCTAATTCGTCATTTTGTTTCACTTTCTGATCAACCTGCAGGTAATTGATAATTCTTTTGGCGAGCGCACCGGCAATTTGTTTTACGAGAATTTCACCTTTTGTGTTTTTAATCACAACAGAATGGCGTTCGTTTTCTGTAGATGATTTCGGGTGCCATGCTACCAGATATTTTCCTTTATGATATTTGTTATAAACGACTTCTCCATCAACAGGACAATGGTTTTGGTGTACGTTTGCAGGACTCATAAACACTGAAATCTGCAAACATTGTGCTTTGAAATATTCATCATCATAAACCTCTTCAATTACCACTACTTTACCGTCGGCAGGGCTGATCACCTTGCTTTCACCAAAAGTTTTGGTACGGTTTGGTATTCTGAAAAAAGAAATGATGAAAAGAACTAATCCTAGTGTTGCAATAAAAATCAGCCAGCTCAACCATGGTAAAGTAGCGCTGATGAAATAGAATGATGCCAGGTTTATAATGGCAAAAATGATAGTAGCAATTGCGATGCTTTTGTATCCTTCTCTATGGATTGTCATTATGAAAGTATTGCGTTTGAGCGAAGTTAAAAAAATATTAATAATTCTGCTAAGAATAGATTATCCAGCAAAATAACCAAACAAATGGTGTGGCAAAAATAAGAGAATCAAACCTGTCTAAAAAACCACCGTGCCCTGGCATCATATTACCGCTGTCTTTTACATTAGCCATTCGTTTAAGCTTGCTTTCGAACAGGTCGCCCAGTGTACCGGCTATAGCAGCAATAGTGGCAATGATGCCCATTTCTATGTAATCCATTTGTAAAAAATAAGCAATAGTACCTACCGTGAGTATTGCTAAGATGGCCCCTCCGGCAGTTCCTTCCCAGGTTTTTTTCGGAGAAATGGGTGAAAATGGTGTTTTTCCGATTAATGACCCCACTATATAAGCCATTGTATCATTAATCCAGATAGAAGCAATCAATACCAATGGTAAGATTCCGATGCGCAGATTTCCTTCTTCAAAGATGGTAACCGGTAAATGATAGATGTAAACCATAAAACCGATACTTAGCGAAATATAGACTAACCCGCCCAGTGAGTATAAGGTATTTTTAGGCTGAATATGTCTTGATAACAACAGTTCGATAATTGGTAATATAAATAGCAGAATCAATGCTCCCCACCAACCGATAGCACTGATAGAAAGCTGTTGTGACTGCAATTGAGACGGCACGAAAAACAACATGATAAACCAACCCAGAAAAATTACTCCGTAACGGTGTGCGGGATGAATCTTCTTATATTCCGGGTCAATTTTTACAATTAATGACTGATACTCTTTCCAGCACCCGAAATGAATGATTGAAAAGAGTAAAATAAACGAATAGAAATTCCAGCACAACCCGATTGCCATTACAATCACAAAAACGATTGCCGATAATGTACGGGTTTTTAAGGTATTTAGATTTAAAGCCATATCCGGTTTTATTCTGGTAAAGGTTCTAACTGAGCCTTCGATTTTGATTTAAACAGATAAAGAATGTAAGTAATAATAATGGCGCTGATCAGTGCAGCAAGAATAGGTACTTCAGGGTTTTTATCACCGAGGTCCGGATAATAAGAGGCAGCTACTACCTGTATTCCATTGTACACAAAGTGTGCAAATATGGGAACCCACAAGCTTCCGCTATACCAATAAAAAGCACCTAATAACACTCCCAGGAAAAAACGTGGTAAGAATCCTGCAAATTGTAAGTGAAGGGCAGAAAATATGATGGCAGAAATGATAATACCTGCCCAGGGATTTCTGGTCAGTTGTATTAATACTCTTTGCATAGCGCCTCTGAACAAAATTTCTTCTGCTATGGAAGGCACCAATGCCAATACAAAAAGATTGAACAACAGATCAAATGCATTTTCTGTATGAAGAAAAGCTTTGACTTGTGAATTAGTGGCTTCTTCCATTTGAAGAAACTTCTCAGGTAAAGGAATCATTTCATTGAGGTGACCTAACCAAAATACAAGCGGGGCACTCACCAGAATACAAACGCCCGCCAGCGGTAAAAAACTGCTATGCTGAGGTTTTTTTAACCCTAAAAATTTTAGATGGCCGTAATGCACGGTAAAAACAGAAAATAGAAAAGCCGGAATGATAAAAAAAGCAACAGATGAGAAAACCTGCAACCATTTAGCCTTAGTAATCATTTCTTTAGAGGTTAAATCAATCCCTCCCAGCTGATCTGCCTGAAATGTTGAGCTCAGAACCAGAAATAACTGCGGAGAAAGAATAATAAACAAAACCGCCAATTGCTTCAAGGGAGAAACGATTTTATATTGCGAGATCATATTCTGTATGTGAATGATTTAATGCGTAATTTTGTGTTTGTGTTGTGTCTGCAAGATACACATTATTTTAAGGGTGAGTAGCCCGTTTATATAATCGTGATAAGAGAATGGTTCAAATTGGAAACATAGAATTACCTGATTTTCCGCTTTTACTGGCTCCGATGGAAGACGTCAGTGATCCGCCCTTCAGATATGTTTGTAAACAGGAAGGTGCTGATCTCATGTACAGTGAGTTTATTTCCAGCGAAGGACTGATCAGAGACGCCATTAAAAGTCGTCAGAAATTAGATTTCTCCGAGTTTGAACGCCCTTTCGGTATACAGATTTTCGGTGGAGATGAAGAAGCTATGGCATTGAGTGCCAGAATTGTAGATACGGTTCAGCCCGATCTGGTAGATATCAACTTTGGCTGCCCGGTTAAAAAGGTCGTTTCTAAAGGTGCCGGTGCCGCAGTGCTGAAAGATATAGACCTGATGGTGAAGTTAACAGAAGCGGTGGTAAAATCAACTTCTCTGCCGGTTACGGTAAAAACCAGGCTCGGTTGGGATGACCAGAATAAAAATATTCTGGAAGTAGCCGAACGATTACAGGATGTTGGTATTGCAGCACTTTCGATTCACGGACGAACCCGGGCTCAATTGTATAAAGGAGAAGCCGACTGGACCCTGATCGGCGAAGTAAAAAATAATCCACGTATCAATATTCCTATTTTTGGCAATGGAGATATTGATTCTCCGCAGAAAGCACTGGAATACAAAAACAAATATGGTGTTGATGGCATCATGATTGGAAGGGCAGCAATTGGTTATCCCTGGATTTTCAGAGAAATCAAGGCTTTCGTAAAACAGGGCATTCTTTTGCCGTTTCCTACCGTTGAAGAACGTGTGGAAATCTGTAAAACTCATGTTCAGAAATCTGTTGAATGGAAAGGTGAAACATTGGGCATTCTGGAAATGCGCCGCCATTATACCAATTATTTAAAAGGTCTTTCACATATCAAAGAATATCGTACTAAACTGGTAACCGTTAAAACGCTGGTAGAAGTATTAGAAATACTGGAAGAAGTAAAAGAAAAATACAAGGATGTTGTGGTAGAAAGATCTTATGCCGGTTTTTCAGGCGACCAGATAAATGCTTGCGGATAAAAAACAAAACTAATATATGAAATCAGGAAAACTGTCTGTTTATGTACTAATAATTGCTTTAGTCAGTGTATTTGCAGCTTGCTCATCAACTAAAAAAGCGGGTTCCACTCCAAAGCTACAAGCCGTAGATGAAACTACTTTAATGAGTCACCTGCAGTACTTGTCGTCTGACGAATTTAAAGGCCGCCTCGTAGGTTCTCCGGAAAGCGAAAAAGCACAGGAATTTTTAATTCAGCAATTACAGTCTTTTGGTGTAAAACCATTGTTAGCTGCGTATCGTCAACCGTTCACGATGAACAGACGTAACGATACTGTAAATAAAATTAACGCCAATAATGTGATCGGTTTAATTCCGGGAAAGAAATACAAAGATAAATACATTGTTCTTTCTGCTCACTACGATCATATCGGCGAACGTAACGGATTAATTTTTAATGGTACTGATGATAATGCCAGCGGAACCAGCGCATTAATCCAGTTTGCAAAATACTTTCAGAAAAATCAACCAGATCATAACATTGTAATTGCATTTTTTGATGCGGAAGAGTCAGGGTTGAGAGGTGCCAGACATTTTGTTGCCAACCTGCCGGTGGCAAAAGAACAAATCATTTTAAATGTAAATATGGATATGATCAGCCGCGATGATAACAATGACTTGTATGCTTGCGGAACGTTTCAACATCCTTTTCTGAAAACTTATATTGATCCCGTAATAGCTATTGCGCCAATCAGTATTAAATACGGATATGATGATCCATCAAACGGAGGAAGAAACGACTGGACCAGCTTATCTGATCAGGGGGCTTTCAAACAGGTAGGTATTCCGTTTATTTATTTTGGTGTAGAAGATCATGCTGATTATCACAAAGCAACCGATACGTTTGAGAAAGTAAAGAAAGAGTTTTATGTAGGAGCTGTCAGATCGATTCTGAGTTTTGTACAGTTGTTCGATAAAACATTCAAACCAACGAATTCATAACTAAAAAACGTCTCCAACCGGAGACGTTTTTTTATTTGCGGATAGAAAAACTCTTATCCAAATAATTTGGTCATAATTGATTCGAAATCGAATTTTAGTTTCGTAATTAATAAGCTGCATACAAATAGTCCTAAAACGGCTCCGTATACCCATTGTACCGGTGCATATTTTTTCTGACGTATTCTCAGAAACATAATATAAACAATCCCGACCATCATTAAAACCACGATGCCTGATCTGACAAGGCCATTTGCCCAGATAACATTAATTACTTTTTCTACAAAAGGATATCCTGCTTCACGGCTTTTGGTAAAAGATTCGTCAAACTCATTTAACAATGCCATTGCCTTCACTTTCATCAGTAATGCAAACAGATTATAGGCTCCACCCACAAAAACAAAAACAGCCAGCGGTTTTCTGAAATTATGCTTTTTTCTATGATGACGGAGTATGCTGAATCCTATGATAACAAGGATCAGCCAAACAACCTGAGTAGTTAAAACGGTATTGGTAAATTGTTTCTTTAGTTCAAGTATAAGCTCGGTATAGTTGATCATCTTTAACTCTTTAATGCTGCTAATATTTCTTCACTTAAAGGGGCTGTGGTAGGAGGAAAATAGTTTGCCAAATAGCCATTTTCATCTACCAGGTATTTAGAAAAGTTCCACACAGGAGCCTGATCATTCCAGCCGTTTTTAGCCGGTGTTGTTAACCATTCAAAAACTTTGTTTTGAGAAGGATGTTTAACAACGATTGACTTTGCCGCCAAAGGAAATTTTACACCGTAATTCATTTTACAAAATGCTGCAATATCGGAGTCGGTGCCCTTCTCCTGCTCCTTAAAATCGTTTGCAGGAAAGCCTATAATCGTCAATGTATCGGCAAATGCTTCGCTTAGTTTCTGTAAATCTTCATATTGTGCAGTAAATCCACAATCGGAAGCAGTGTTCACCAGTAAAATCTTTTTCCCTTTGAATACAGATAATGCCAATGATTGCTGATTGTTTAAAATAATATTCAGGTCATAAATACTTTCAGGCGGAGCTGTATGTGAGACATTACTTAAAACTCCGTCAAATTTTGCTTTACCGGCTTTCATAATCACCGGATAAAGCCATTTTTTTATTTTTTGCGCGATCTTCATTTTACTTAATTAATAGTTTGAATAAGTTGAGTTTTCCTTCGTACGGAGGGTACTTCAGTACAGGGTCAAACCAACCCGGTGTATTTAATACGCCTTTATAATGCGAAAATACTTCAAAACTTTTTTCTCCGTGATAACTTCCTATTCCACTATGCCCACGTCCTCCAAAAGGGATATTCGGATTGGTTAAATGCCAGGCAACATTGTTAATACAAGCTCCGCCCGAAGCTACTTTGTTTAACCAGAATTGTTGGTTAGAGACAGACTCACTGAAAATATAAAAAGCCAACGGGTTAGGGTTTTGCGCAATGACTTCAAGTGCAGAACGCTTTTCTCTGAATGGAATAATGGGTAATAAGGGGCCGAATATCTCCTCCTGCATAATCGGCGACTTCATGGATACATTCGTCAGAAGAGTAGGAGAAATGTATTTGTCTGCTCTGTCAGTTACTCCACCATATAACACTTTGCCTTCCTGTAAATAACCTGCTATACGATCGAATTGTTTATGGTTGATAATACGCCCGAAATCTTTACTGTTAAATGCGTTTTTGCCAAAAAATTTATCAATTTTTTTAATCAGTAACCGGATAAACTCATCCATCACAGATTCGTGTACCAACAAATAATCTGGCGTTACGCACATTTGCCCGGCATTAGAAAATTTGGTAGCGGCAATTCTGTTGGCAGCAACTTTTATATTAGCGTCTGCATCGATAACGCAAGGACTTTTACCGCCGAGTTCCAGAGTTACGGGCGTAAGTTGTTGTGCGGCCAGCTGATAAATAGTTTTACCTACCGGTGTTGATCCTGTATAGAAGATATGGTCAAACTGAAAGTTTTCAATCATTGGTGGAATAACCGCAGCACCTTCACCTTCTACCCAAAGAATATATTCCGGTTCAAAATGATTGACAATGATATTACGCATCGCTTCACTGGTAGCAGGTGCCAGTTCGCTGGGTTTTAATATAATACAGTTTCCGGCTGCCATTGCGCCGATTAATGGAGTGAACAATAACTGAAAAGGATAGTTCCAGGGAGAGATGATTAATACCACACCGAGCGGTTCGGGTTGAATAAAACTTTTAGATGGGAAATTGAGCAGATTTGTTTTTAGCTTTTTGGGTTTCATCCACTTTTTTAAGTGCTTTATGGTGAGGCTAAGTTCATGTAATGTAAACCCTATTTCAGTGGCCCATGCTTCGGCTGCATTTTTACGTAAATCGTTGTGCAAAGCTTTCATTAAGGAGGCTTCGTTTTCTTCAATTAACCGGTGAAGTTTTTTTAATTGCTGAATACGAAAACTAAAAGGCTTTGTGCTTCCTGTTTCATAATATTTTCTGACTTCGTATAATGCGCTCAATGTTTCCATAAATGGTCTTTTAAATCGTTCGCTATTCGTTTGGCCAGTTCTGTTAGAAAGTGTGGCGTTTGCGAAAAGTCATTTCCGTTCTTAAAGTTACTTATAATATCGTAGGCGCTGTAAAAAGGACTGTTATCAATATTAAAATCTTCTTGAATAACACCTGCAACTACTACCGTTTTTATATTAAAATGTTGTGCCTTTCGGGCTATTGCATACGGACCTTTACCCTCAAGCGTTTGATTATCAAGTTTTCCTTCGCCTGTTATTAATATTTGAAATTCGGGCATTTGCTTATCTAACCCGGTATAGGTATAAAAAGTCTCAAAACCGTCTACTAATTGGGCATTGAATAAGGTTTTCATGCCTGCCGCTACTCCACCCGCAGCTCCGCCTTTTTCTATTCCGGCAATACTTTCGTAGCCATAGTATTCAAGTAAAGAGTTATATTTTTTAAAACTTCTGATCAGCAAATTTTGCATACCTGTGTCGGCCCCTTTTTGAGGGCCATAAACTTCAATGGCATTTTGTGCTCCAAGAAAAGTTGTATTTACGTCACATAATACTTTCAGTGAACAGTTTTGTAATTGTTTATCTGCACCGCTTTTATCTATTTCTGCGAGATGAATCAAGTCTACCGGTGTACTGATTTCATTTCCGCGGTGATCAATGAATTTTACACCCAATGCCTGAGCAATGCCAATACCTCCGTCGATTGTAGCACTGCCCCCCACGCAAAGTAAAATTTCTTTGGCTTTTTTTTGCAGTGCAGCTTTGATGAGTTGGCCGGTGCCGTAAGTGGTCAGGTGGAGCGGATCTTTCTGGTCATCGGTAATCTTGTGTAAACCGTTCGCCGCAGACAGATCTATAATGGCGAGCTCCTCTTCAGCACACCAACCCCATTCTACCAGCTCGATTACACCCAATAAGTTTTCGACCGGTGTTTTAATCAATGTTGCTTTTAGGACTGCTGCTAATAAACTGCCGGTACCGGTACCACCGTCACCAATCGGAAAACTGCGGAGCAAGCCTTTCCATTCAGCTTGTTCAAATCCGAGTTGGATTGCTTTTGCAGCTTCTGGTGCAGATAAGGAGTGTTTAAAGGCGTTAGGAGCGATTAATACATTGGTATTCATGAATGACAGGTGTATCCTAATAAGATACGAAAAAACGCGGAAATCTCCAAATATAAGGGAGAGGGGAGAGTGGAAAATTGAGAATGAAGAATTAAGAATGAAGGGTTCTTTATTTCTCCTGTGTTTAGCAGGTAAAATTATCCCGCAAATCATGCGCTGAATCAATCATTTGAATTGCAATAATACTTACAGCGTGATCTGCGGGATAACTTAATTTCTTAAATACCCTATGTATTACTCGTAAACTGTCGTAGAAAACGAACATCATTTTCACTGAACAAACGGATATCGTTGATACCGTATTTCAACATTGCCGGTCTTTCAATACCCATTCCGAATGCAAATCCGGTATACTTATTCGAATCTATACCGCAATTTTCAAGCACTTTAGGGTGTATCATTCCACAACCCAGAATTTCCAACCAACCGGTTCTTTTACAAACAGCACAACCTTCACCATGGCAAATCTGGCATTGTACATCCATTTCTGCACTGGGTTCAGTGAATGGGAAGAAGCTCGGGCGGAAACGGATTTTGATGTTTTTACCATACATCTCCTGTACAAAGAAGTAAAGAGTTTGTTTTAAGTCGGCAAAAGAAACATTCTCGTCAACGTATAAACCTTCAATTTGATGGAAGAAGCAATGTGAACGTGCACTAACGGTTTCGTTACGATATACTCTGCCGGGGCAAATGATACGAATCGGTAAAGACTGCGTCTCCATTGCTCTGGTTTGTGTATTGGATGTATGTGTTCTGAGTAACCAATCCGGATTACGTTGGATATAAAATGTATCCTGCATATCACGCGCCGGGTGGTGCTCTGGTAAATTTAAAGCAGTGAAATTATGCCAATCGTCCTCAATTTCAGGGCCTTCGGCCACTGAAAACCCTAATCTTTGGTAAATACTGATCACATGATCGAGAAAATGGTTGATTGGGTGGCGGGTACCTAAAGGAATGGCATCGCCAGGAAGGGTTAAGTCAACGGTGGAAGCAGCTCCCATACCAGGATTTTCCTCTAATTTTTCCTTCCAGGCAGCATATTTGTTTTCAGCAATTTGTTTGAATTCGTTCAGAATTTGCCCAAACTCTTTTTTCTTATCTGCGGGAACGCTTTTCATCTCTCCGAAAATAGACTTCACCAATCCCTTTGCACTAAGATATTTGAGACGATAGGCTTCCAGCGCATCTGCCCCTTCTTCTGCGGTTTTTTCAATATCCGCTTTCAAAGCGGCAATCTGTTGTAACAATGCTTCCATGGCGCAAAGATAATATAAGTTCTGAACCGATTGAATGGAATTCAGGGTAAAAACCGTAATTTTTGATCCGGAAAATTTACCTTCAATTTTAATATTCACTTTATCTTGCAGCCATGGATTTTCTGACAGACTTTTTAGATCCTGTTGAGTTGATGGAGATCACCCAGGATATGCAGTACAAAGACGGACAGATGGGAAAGGTGGTAGCCATTTACGACCGGGAGTTCCCTGATTTAGCAGATGTTTCTGTGGTTTTGATTGGATGCAATGAATTTCGTGGCGGCGGATTAGGCGGCAAAAAGCTGAATCCGGCCGATGAAATCAGAAAGGCGTTTTATGACCTTTACTTTTGGCATACCCAGGTTAAAATAGCAGATTTAGGCAATGTGAAAAGAGGAAAAACAACTAAAGATACTTATGCGGCACTCAAAACAGTGGTAACTGAATTGGTAGATGCAGGCAAATTAGTAGTGATTCTGGGTGGTTCGCATGACCTGACATTGGCTCAATATGCTGCTTATGCAGATAAAGAACGTATTATTGAAGCTGTATGTGTGGATGCCGCTATCAACCTTTCAATTGATTCTCCACAGCGCGATCAGAACTTCCTGATGGAAATGCTAACCGGTGAACCAAACTATTTAAGACATTATTCTCACATAGGATTCCAGTCATATTTTGTACATCCGCACATGCTCGAAACAATGGATAAGCTACGCTTCGATTGCTATCGTGTAGGAATGGTGAAGGAAGATATTGAAGAAATGGAACCGGTAATCAGAAGCGCCAACATGATGAGTTTCGATGTAGAAGCTATTGCCAATGCATTTGCCCCTTGTAATCAGCTTACGCCGAATGGTTTAAATGGTGAAGAAGCCTGTACTTTAATGCGCCATGCAGGTATGGGTGATAAAATGAGCTCAATCGGTATATATGGATATCGGCCCGATCTTGACAGAGATGGCCTCACCGCTAAACAAATCAGTCACATGATCTGGTATATTATCGACGGTGCTTATCGCCATCAACGCGAAGCAAAACTAACCGATCGAACATCTTTCAATGAGTATAATGTTGTGTTCGCTGAAGTGGCCACTACCTTCTTACAGAGCAAGAGAACAGGACGTTGGTGGATGCAGATGCCTGATCAACATTTTATTCCCTGCTCTTATTACGATTATAAAATAGCCAGTAACAATGATATTCCTGAGCGCTGGTTGCGTGCGCAGGAAAGAAGTATATAATTTTGAAAAGAGCGCTGATCTGATTGGAAAAATGAGCAATAAAGTTTAAATTGCTTAGATGAAACAATCATTTGGTTTAACCCTGATTAGTGCTCTTTTTTTAGTTTCATGCTCCACCCAAAAAACCATCGGTAAATCTGCCAAAAAGTTTTTACTGGAAGACGAAACGCTCAAGCACGCTCACGTAGGCATCAGTGTCTACAACTCCTCAAAAGATAAAAAAATGTATCAGTATCAGGCCGATAAGTTTTTTGCGCCTGCATCGAATACAAAAATCGTTACTACCTACGCCGCACTTAAGTACCTGAACGATAGTTTACCGGGCGTTCGTTATTATGAAAATGATACGGCCGTTTATCTGGTTCCGACAGGTGACCCTACTTTTTTACACGAAGATTATACAGCCCAACCGGTATTAAATTTTCTGAAAACAGTCAATAAAAAAATATATATCACTGATGGCAACTGGAAGTCAAATGCTTTCGGACAAGGATGGTCATGGGGTGATTACAATGCAGGTTATTCACCTGAAAGAAGTCCGATGCCTATGTACGGTAACTATCTGAAGTTTGTAAAGAAAATTACTACAGCTGGTCAATTAGAATTCTCTGCAACTCCTGCCTATTTTTCTGCATTTACCTGGAAAACAGATGGTGGCCCGAACTTCAATGTACAAAGAAATTGGAAAGAGAATCATTTTACAATAAACAGTGGTGCCGATAGCAGTAAACGTCAGGATGTTCCTTATGTTACCAATGGAATTGAATCTGCCGTTGCCCTATTAAAGGATGTTTTAAAGAAAGACATACAGGTCATTGCATTAGATAAAATACCTTCGAAAGAATATAAAACTGTTTATTCGCAACCACTTGATTCAATGCTACGTCCCCTGATGTACAGAAGTGATAACTTCTTTGCAGAACAAACGCTGATCATGGTGGCAAATGAATTAACCGGTGAGTTAAATGACTCGAAAGGGATTAATGAACTGCGTAAAACGATTTATAAAGACGTACCGAATAACTTTCGTTGGGCAGATGGAAGCGGCCTTAGCAGATCAAATCATTTTGCCCCCAATGATTTTATTTTCATTTTACAGGAGTTGAGAAACACTGTAGGAATGGAAAGAATTAAAAATATATTTCCACATGGTGGAGTAGGAACTTTAAGTGGTTTGTACAAAGAAATACCCGACAAAATGTTTGCTAAAACCGGAACGCTGAACGGTGTGGTTGCTCTTAGCGGCTTTCTGGAAACTAAGAAAGGAAACAATATCGTTTTCTCCCTTTTAGTAAACAACCATCGTGGTGATGCGAATCACGTACGCCGCCAATTTCAACATTTTATCATGCATCTGTACAACAAGTATTAAATTTCTTGTTCACTGATTAATATGTAGTATCTCTCAGTGACCAGTATTTTATCTGATTGTTTTGCTTAAACCGTTTTCATGAACCGTATTACCAAACTAACTGCTTTCTGTACTTTATTACTGGCATCTTGCGCCGGTCAGAAAAACCTCAGTAAACAAGCTACACGTTTATTTGTTGAAGATGAAAGTTTAAAACATGCACACGTGGGGGTGAGTGTTTATCAGGCTTCAACCGGTAAATATCTTTATCAGCACCAGGCCGATCAGTTTTTTATACCGGCTTCTAATACAAAAATTGTTACGACTTATGCTGCTATGAAGTATTTAAAAGACAGTATCCCGGGCATCCGGTATTATGAAAATGATACCGCTGTTTTTTTACTGCCAACAGGTGACCCTACTTTATTGCATGAAGATTATAAAACCCATCCGGTTTTTGAATTCTTAAAATCAACACCCAAAAAAATATACATATCAGAAGACCAATGGAAGTCAAGAGCCTTTGGTTCTGCCTGGTCGTGGGATTATTACAGCTTCTACTATGGTGCCGAAAGAAGTCCGCTGCCTGTATATGGAAACTATATTAAATTTACCCAGCAGGAAAATGGTGGCGTCAAATCATATGTATCTGCTCCTGCCAGTCTTCCCTGGAAAGTAAATGTGAGTAAAACTGATGAGGAAAACTTTTTTGTACGTCGTGACTGGCGCGAAAATGAATACAATGTTACTATCGGAAAAGCAACCAACCGTGCACAGGATGTACCTTATCTTACAGACGGACTCAATGCTTCTATTCAATTGCTTGAACAGGCATTAGGTAAGAAGATGTATAAAATAAGCTTACAACAATTTCCTTCAAAAGAGTTTAAAGTGATTTATTCGCAACCACTTGATTCAATGCTACGTCCCCTGATGTATAGAAGTGATAATTTCTTTGCCGAACAAACACTGATGATGGTGGCCAATGAACTGACAGGTGAAATGAATGATTTTAAAGCAACTGAAATGCTTAAAAAAGGCATTTATAAAACAGTACCGAACGATTTTCGTTGGGCGGATGGTAGTGGATTAAGCCGTATGAATCACTTTACACCAAATGACTTTATCGAAAAACTCAAACTGTTTAAAGCGGATATAGGTATGGAGCGCATCCGCGCAGTTTTTCCACATGGCGGTGTGGGTACGCTAGGTTCTTTATATAAGGACATTGCAGATAACTTACGTGCCAAAACCGGTTCATTAACGGGGGTAATTGCACTGAGCGGTTATTTAGATACTAAAAGCGGCGATCAGTTAATCTTTTCGTTGTTAGTGAATAATCACCGTGGTGATGCGGCTTATGTACGTCAGCAGTATAAAGAATTTCTGATGTATTTATATAATAATTACTAATCCGGAACTTTCCCATTTTTAATGGAAGATGGAATTAGAAACATGAAGAAAATGAAGTTAAAATGGTGATCATCAGATAGAATAAGCCAAAGCGAAGTGGAAAGGTCTTAATGGTTAATATTTTCAGATCTCAATGGGAAACATGAAGAGAATGAAGGTATGAAGGGAAACTAGCTAATCGGCAACACTTGATTTGCTTTTTATCTTCATTTCCTTCCTGTTTAAATTGCAATCATCAGATAGAATAAGACAAAGCGCAGCATCAGGAGCTTCTTAATTTCTTAATGGTGAATTAATTATTTTTTGTTCACCAGGTAAGCTCCGGCAACCAGTAACAGCATTCCCCCCACTTTATTCCAAGAAATCTGTTGTACGGGCATTCCTAATAAACCGTAATGATCCATGATCAACGCAGTGAGGAGTTGACCGGCAATGATAATAACGAACATGTTTGAAGCACCGATATGTGAAATGGAAATGATGGTTGCCGTAACGATAAATGCTCCGAATAACCCGCCTGTAAATTTCCACCAGTCGGTTTGCAGATATTCCTGAAAAGAGGGCATGGGTTGCCTGGAAAAAAGCAGTACCAATAGTAGAGCAACAGTGCCTGCCAGAAAAGAAATAAGTGCTGCCAGTACAGGGTGGTTAAACTGAGTTCTTAATTGTGCGTTTAATCCTGATTGAACAGACATTGCTATACCCGCCAATAATGGCAGCAAATAAAAAATCCATTTCATAAATAAGAAGTTTAAAGCTGATGATATGGCCGGTTGAGTAAATACTTTAAGGTTTGAGGCGGGATGAAAATATTTATAAATCTAAAATAAAAGGCTGCGTTTGATAAACAGCAGCCTTTGGTTTATTATAATTTTCCTTTTACTATTTCCTGAACAACTGCCGGTTCTAACAGTGCGGAAGTATCTCCGAGATTTTCCATTTCACCTTCTGCTACTTTTCTTAGAATCCGTCGCATGATTTTACCGCTTCTTGTTTTCGGTAGCCCTTTAACAAACTGAATCTTATCCGGTTTGGCAATTGGCCCGATAATTCTGGAAACGGTAGCTGTGATATCTTTTTTGAAAAGTTCTTTATCAACCTGGTCATTGTTAAGAATTACATAGGCGTAAATTCCCTGACCTTTTATTTCGTGGGGATAACCGACTACTGCACTTTCTACAACACCGGCGTGCATATTAATGGCATTTTCAACTTCAGCTGTTCCTATACGGTGACCGCTAACGTTTAACACATCGTCAACTCTTCCCGTAATACGGTACATACCTTCTTCGTTTCTGAACGACCCGTCGCCGGTGAAATACTGGTTCTCATACGTGGCAAAGTAATTCGTTCTGCACCTTTCATGATCACCATAGGTGGTTCTGATCATGCCGGGCCATGGAAATTTTATGCATAGATTACCGGTTACATTATTGCCGGTAATTTCACCTCCCTGCTCGTCGAGCAAAACGGGTTGAACTCCCGGAAGCGGATAGGTTGCGTAAGTGGGGATTCCGGGGGTAACATTTGCCATATTAGAAATAAGGATACCACCAGTTTCAGTTTGCCACCAGGTGTCTACGATGGGGCATTTTGATTTTCCGATGTGTTCGTGAAACCAGTTCCAGGCTTCTTCATTAATCGGCTCACCAACAGTTCCGAGTACACGAAGAGAAGTAAGTTTATGTTGTTGTACAGGACCAAGTCCGTATCCCATTAAACTTCTTATTGCGGTAGGAGCAGTATAAAAAATATTTACTTTGTATTTATCTATAATGTCCCAGAATCTTCCTGCATCCGGCCAGGTTGGTACGCCTTCAAACATGAGCGTGGTAGCACCGGCACTTAATGGTCCGTACACAATATAGCTATGCCCGGTAATCCAACCAATATCGGCTGTACAAAAGAAAATTTCACCGGGCTGATAATTGAATACATTAATAAATGAATAGTTGGTATATACCATGTATCCGCCACAGGTATGTACAACTCCTTTTGGCTTTCCGGTAGAGCCGGAAGTGTAAAGAATGAACAACATGTCTTCGGCATCCATTTCTTCGGCCGGACAATCAGCGTTTCCCTGTGTTTCTACTTTTTTAATTTCATCTTCCCACCAAACATCACGCCCCTTGATCATCGATACCGGTGTGCGGGTACGGGTGAGTACAATAACTTTTTCAACGAATTTACATTGTACCAGCGCATCGTCGATTACAGACTTCAGCGGAATTTCTTTGTTTCCCCGGAAGGCACCGTCACAGGTAACAATAAATTTTGCATTGGCATCCTGTAACCTGTCGGCAATACTCTGGGCACTAAACCCTCCGAAAATAACAGAGTGAATAGCCCCGATTCTGGCACAGGCCAATACGGCAATCGCTAATTCAGGAACCATACCCATGTAAATACACACACGGTCACCTTTGGTAACCCCGTTATTTTTCAACACATTTGCAAATTGCATTACTTTAAGGTGCAGGTCACGATAGGTAAGCATTCGATGATGTTCTTCGGGAGAATTTGGTTCCCAGATAATAGCAGGCTTATTTCCTAATAAACCTAAATGCCTGTCTAAACAATTTTCTGTAATATTTAATTTAGCTCCTGAAAACCATTTAACATCGGGCTCTGTAAAATTCCAGTCCAGTACTTTATCCCAACGTTTTCTCCAGTAAAAATGACCGGCGATATCGCTCCAAAATCCTTCCGGATCTGCTACACTCTTCTGATAAACACTGTCGTACTCTTCGCGAGACTGAATCTGGTAGGGATATGACATATACAATTCGTTTTAAACTTGATTAGGATAATAAATATACGAAAATCAGGTGTAAATAAAATGCTAAGCATACTACCATGTGTTAGCATTTTATTAAGTGTTGCTATATATGGTACAATAATAAATGTGTAACAATAATAGATTAATTGAAAAAAAATGAAGTAAATTAATCGAATGAAAACGACTGCTACCCCTCATAGTTCCATATGGAAAATTATAGGAGCTTCTTCTGTAGGAACTCTTATAGAGTGGTATGACTTTTATATTTTCGGAAGTCTTGCCACAGTCATAGCCGATCAGTTTTTTCCTAAAACAAATCCCACCGCAGCTTTATTAAGTACGCTGGCAACATTTGCTGCCGGTTTTATTGTGCGTCCTTTCGGAGCATTGGTATTTGGTAGATTGGGTGATCTGATAGGGCGAAAATATACATTTTTGTTAACCCTGGTTTTAATGGGGGGAAGTACTTTCGCTATCGGACTGATACCTGGTTATGAAAGTATCGGCTTTTTGGCACCGGTGTTGGTTTTACTACTAAGGCTCATTCAGGGATTGGCATTAGGAGGTGAGTATGGAGGTGCTGCTACATATGTAGCCGAACATGCTCCGGATCATAAACGCGGTTTTTATACCAGTTGGATACAAACCACTGCTACATTAGGGTTATTACTTTCTTTAAGTGTGATTTTAATTACCCGTCAGAGCCTGTCACCTGACCCGGAAATCTCAATTCAGCGATTCAATGAATGGGGCTGGAGAATTCCTTTCTGGTTGTCTATACTTTTAGTAGTAGTAAGTATATATATACGAATGAAGATGCACGAATCACCTTTATTCAGTAAAATCAAAGCTTCGGGTAACCTATCGAAAAACCCGTTGAAAGAAAGCTTTGGTAAAAAGGATAATCTTAAAATGGTTTTACTGGCTTTGTTTGGTGCTACGATGGGGCAGGGTGTGGTATGGTATACCGGCCAGTTTTATGCACAGTCGTTTATTGAAACAGTATGTAAAATAGATTTTGAGCAATCCCGGATCATCCTTATCTGGGCAATAGTAGCGGCTACCCCGTTTTTTGTAATCTTCGGAAGCTGGAGTGATAAAGTAGGGCGGAAGTGGATTATGCTGATAGGAATGTTATTGGCAGTATGTACTTACCGGCCTATTTTTAATCAGTTTATTCAATTGTCAGATGTAAATAACAAGACGGTTATAAAAGAGCAGGCCCTTATCTTAAAAGATACAACATTTTACGAAAACGGCCAAATTATGCGCCAGCAGACTCAGATTCAATCTTATACAGATGGAACGACTGCAAAATATGTAGTGGAGTTTGTGGGAGAGCGTGAACCGATAGCAACGCTCAAGAGTAAAACACTCGGCACTTCGTCATTTGTAAAAATGATTGTTCTACTGTTTTTATTAGTGTTATATGTAACGATGGTATACGGACCGATTGCCGCTTATCTGGTGGAAATCTTCCCAACAAAAATCAGGTATACCTCCATGTCTTTGCCTTACCATATCGGCAACGGTATTTTTGGCGGGTTAACGCCCTTCATTGCACTGCTTACAACAACGGTTTATATTAATGATCAGCTCAGTGGTTTATGGTATCCGATTATCATTGCTGCGATCTGTTTCGTAATAGGAGCCATATATATGCAAAACAAGTTTGTAGAAAAAGATTAATTCGATGTATATGAATGCATTAAAAAAAATACTCGGAATGTTATTTATGCTGCTTTCACCTGTAGCATTATTTTATCTGGTAAAAACAGCACTTGGTGAAATGCAGGCGCATCAAAGCCTGGATGTGTATATCCAATGGAGCATTTTTGTGCTCGTGTTTGTTCCTATAATTATCGGCTTCTTTCTATTTGGCTGGTATTCATGGAAGGGAGAGTATAATGCCAAACTTTAATTCCAGTGTTACCCCAATATTAAAGCTGTTAACAAAAAACTAAGGTATGTTAGCATAAAATCCTGAGATTAAAAACATCTTTATTGTTTTTAATCTCAGGATTAAACTTTATTGAAAAGTCGTTGACTTACAACTAAATTTTCCTGATTGCGTTTTTTATACGTGATAGTATTTACATATATTTGTATCGTAAGCAAACTTATAAATGCGTAGAAAAAGACCATACGAGCAATCAATGTTTTATCATCTTTCCAGGTTGAAGGTTCCTTTGACTTATCTGATGGCATTGCTATTGGTTTGGTTATTAAATATCAACTATGTTATTTATAAGGATAATGTTATCAATGATTTAGTATCAGAGTTGATGATTGAAGAAATTCCTGAGTCTTCTTTCCCGAATACTAATCCTGCAGGTCCGGATGAAAAATCTCCGAACGGACCTTTTTCTTTTTCTGAAGAATATATTCATGAAGGCGAATTAATGATTCACAATCATCTGATCGATGAAATCTACCTTCATAAAATTCATGCAACAGAACTTATAGAGTTATTTCACTTCGAGCTTTGGTCTCCTCCTCCTGAATTGGCATAAAGGTAAAAACACCTTTATAGATCACTGTTGTTTTCCCCTAAACTCTTTACGCTTGTCGTAACGATTACTATTGTTGTCATTTGAAAAATTCCTAACCTGGGAAGCATTGTATGTATATACATATGCTAACGCCTATGTGGGCCCGTAAATTGGTGAAATCAGTTTTAATATCAAATATATGAGTGCAAAAAAGAAGATCGGAATATTCAGTTCATTAGGCTCTGATATTCCTTCAGCGATCGTAGTGTTTTTAGTGGCATTGCCACTTTGTTTGGGTATTGCATTGGGGTCCGGCGCGCCTTTATTTGCCGGATTGATCGGCGGTATCATTGGTGGTATCGTGATCGGTGCCTTGTCGGGTTCTCAGTTAAGTGTGAGTGGTCCGGCAGCAGGCTTAACCTCTATTGTTATTGTTGCAATTACCAAGTTACAGGTTTATGAAGCTTTCTTACTGGCAGTAGTGATTGCAGGTATTTTCCAGGTAATCTTAGGATTTCTGAAAGCAGGTATCCTGGGCGATTATATACCCTATTCTGTGATTAAAGGGATGCTGGCAGCTATCGGTATTATCCTGATCATTGGTCAGGTTCCACACTTGCTGGGTTATGTGGCAGAAGATGCCAATCCCTATGAAAGAATCTGGGAAGCCATTCTTAATTTCTCTCCGGTAGCATTAGGTATCGGCGCGCTTTCCATTGCCATTCAGTTGGTATGGGATAAGTACCTCGTGAAATTAGGAAAAGTATTCAAGCTCATTCCGGCGCCGTTGATTGTTGTACTGTTAGCAGTAGGAATCAATGAGTGGTTAAAAGAATCGAATCCTGCAACTGCACTTGATGCTACATTACTTGTGAGCATTCCTGTAGCTGAATCGTTCAACGAATTTTTGTCTTTCTTTACGCACCCAGACTTATCATATTTATCCAATTTTGCAGTATGGTCTACAGCGATTACCATCGCATTGGTAGCTTCTTTAGAAACGCTTTTGAATATTGAAGCAGCTGATGAACTGGATCCTTACCAGAGAGTAACACCTACTAACCGCGAGTTAAAAGCTCAGGGAACCGGTAATATATTATCTGGTTTAATCGGAGGTTTGCCGTTAACCTCTGTGATTGTTCGTACTTCGGCAAACGTCAATGCCGGTGGTAAAACAAAAATGAGTGCAATCATCCACGGTTTACTGTTATTAGGATCTGTAGCCTTCATTCCTAAAATATTAAACTTAATTCCATTGGCGGGCTTAGCAGGTATATTAATATATACAGGTTATAAATTAGCAAAACCAGCCATTTTCAAGGAAATGAAACAAAGAGGAAACGATCAGTTAATTCCTTTTGTGATCACAATTGTGGCAATCGTGGCAACAGATTTATTAGTAGGTATCCTCATCGGTTGTGTTGTAGGATTGTTCTTTGTAATGAGAAGCAACTTTAAATCTGCCGTTTTTGTAGTAAACGACGAAAACAGATACTTGTTCAGACTACGTAAAGACGTATCGTTCTTAAATAAACCTATCGTAAAAAGGAAACTCGAAAAAGTACCGAAAAACTCATATGTGGTAATCGATGCTACCCGTGCCGATTATATCGATAAGGATGTTATTGAAGTGATAGAAGACTTTATTACACACGCACCACTGAAAAACATTCAGGTAGAATTGCGTCAGAGTTTATATAAAGAACAAGGGTTTACGACGAAGGGAACAACATCTGTGACAGGAGCCATTCAAGACATGGTGAACTTAAAGTAACAACACATGAAAGCATTTGAAAAATTATTATTAGAAAATAAAGCATGGGCGTTTGAAAAGGTAGACGAAGATCCCGACTACTTTAACCGATTGGCGCACTTACAAACTCCTGAAATATTATGGATCGGGTGTTCTGATTCGAGAGTTCCTGCGAATGAAATTACCGGAACACAACCAGGCGAAATTTTTGTACATCGCAATATCGCCAACATGGTGGTACCGAACGATCTGAACTTATTATGTGTGCTGGAATATGCAGTAATTTATCTTAAGGTTAAACACGTTATTGTGGTAGGGCACTATGCTTGTGGTGGTATTAAAGCCGCACTTAGCGATCAGAGCTTTGGTATCATTGATCAATGGATTGGCGGCATCAAAGAAGTGTATCATAACCATAAAACCGAAATTGATGCATTGGCAACCCTCGATGAAAAGGCAAATAAATTATCCGAATATAATGTTGCACAACAGGTTTTGAACGTATCAAAAACTGATGTAATTCAGCGTGTTTGGAATGATCCGACACTCACCAAACCAGAAATTCATGGTTGGGTTTATGATGTGCAGGATGGCATTTTAAAAAGAGTAATTGACCTCTCTGCCACCAGAGAAGAAAAATATACAGTACTTTAGTAATAGAATTTTGTAACTCAAAATCAGTTAACATGTATACAGCGAGCGAAGCTTATATGAATTTATTGAAAAACAACGAAGATTGGGCAAATAAAAAAGTGCAGGATGACCCGGAATATTTTTCGAGATTAAAAGATTTACAACAACCTGAATTTTTGTGGATTGGATGTTCTGATTCTCGCGTACCTGCGAATGAAATTACAGGAACACAACCTGGTGAAATATTCGTACACAGAAACGTAGCTAATCTGGTATTAAATACAGACGTAAACTTATTGAGCGTATTGGAATACTCAGTAAACGTATTAAAAGTTAAACACGTTATTGTTTGTGGTCACTATGGTTGCGGTGGTGTAAAAGCTGCTACCACTAACCACGATCACAAAATCGTGTTGAATATGTGGTTAAGAAATATCAAAGACGTGTATCGCTTCCACAGAGATGAGTTAGAAGTTTTGAATGAAGAACAAAGAGTAGACCGTCTGGTAGAATTAAATGTAGAAGAACAATTAAAAAACCTTGCTAAAACTTCTATCATTCAACGTGCATGGAAGCAACGCCAGGCGCCAACTTTACATGGCTGGGTATATAGCTTAGGAAATGGTAAAGTAAAATCGATTCTTGATATCGTTCCTGGTACAGAAATCGATCCACTTTACACATTTGATGATCTATAGTCGAATCTATCGTGCTGTAAGGCAATTCCCAAAACAGCCCTTTGCATAAAAAATGCCCTCAAAACAGTTGGTTTGAGGGCATTTTTTATGGTGCAGTTTGAGATCGTATCGAAATTTCGTAGGTTTGCTATATGTCTATTCTAGTTCAACAGCTCACAAAAAAATATGGCGAACAAACAGCCGTTAACCAACTCTCTTTTGCTATACAGCAGGGCGAAATTGTGGGATTCTTAGGTCCGAATGGTGCCGGTAAGTCTACCACCATGAAAATGATTACCGGTTTTTTAATTCCGGATGAAGGAAACATTGAAGTGGATGGAGTGAATGTATTAGAAAATCCTACCTTAGCAAAGTCGAAAATCGGCTATCTGCCAGAGTCGAACCCCCTTTATTATGATATGTACGTACGCGAGTACCTGACTTTCATCGCAGAAGTTCATCAGGTAAAGGAGATTAAACAACGGGTAGAGGAAGTAATTGAAATGGTTGGATTGACTCCCGAGTCAAAAAAAACGATCGGGCAACTATCGAAAGGATATAAACAAAGGGTAGGATTAGGAGCCGCACTGATTCATGATCCGGCAGTGCTGATCCTGGATGAACCGACTACAGGTTTGGATCCAAACCAGATTATAGAAATTAGAGAGGTCATAAAACAATTAGGAAGAACAAAAACCGTTTTATTTTCTTCACATATACTGCAGGAAGTAGAAGCCATTTGCGACCGGGTAGTGATTATTAATAAAGGTAACCTGGTGGCAAATGACCGTCTGAGTCATTTAAGATCAGAAGCCGGTAACCGCCAGGTGTTAAAAGTTTCTTTTAAAGAAGCATTGGAAGCCGCCTGGTTAGAAAGATTACCAGCTGTAACCACGGTTAATAAATTAAGTACTCACGAATGGGAAGTAACTTCTACCGTATTAGCAGAAGCCCAAAAGCAGATAATGCACCTAGCCATAGAAAATAACCTCAACATCGTACAACTGCAGGCAGGTGAGTTGAGCCTGGAAGATATCTTCCGCCAGCTTACCGGCAGTAAACCGGTATAAGGAGAATGATTGCTGTCAATTATGAATTTAATATTCGCTAAAATTATTTAAATCAAAGACCAACATGAGCTACATTGCTGACATTCATGCTAGACAAATTTTAGACAGCCGTGGTAATCCTACTGTAGAAGTAGATGTTACTACCGATAACGGTTTTATCGGACGTGCTGCTGTTCCGAGTGGTGCATCAACAGGTAAACACGAAGCTGTTGAATTGCGTGATGGTGATAAATCAACCTATGTAGGAAAAGGTGTATTGAAAGCCGTTAAAAATGTAAACGACATCATCGCTAAAGAATTAATTGGTACCGAAGTAGTGCGTCAGGCTCACATCGACCAACTGATGATCGAATTAGACGGTACTGAAAATAAAGCAAAATTAGGCGCTAACGCAACTTTAGCTGTTTCTATGGCAGTAGCACATGCTGCAGCACAGGAAAGCGGCTTACCTTTATTCCGCTACTTAGGTGGTGTAAACGCAACGGTATTACCAATGCCTTTAATGAACATCTTAAACGGAGGTGTACACGCTGATAATAAAATCGATTTTCAGGAATTTATGATCGTTCCTGTAGGCGCACCTACTTTCGCAGAAGGTTTACGCTGGGGAGTTGAAATCTTCCACAACCTGAAATCTGTATTAAAGAAAAAAGGATACTCTACTAACGTTGGTGACGAAGGGGGATTTGCTCCTGAAATCAAAAGCAACGAGGAAGCAATCGAAACAGTATTGGAAGCTATTCAGGCAGCAGGTTATTCTGCAGGTAGCCAGATCGCTATCGCAATGGATGCCGCTTCAACTGAGATGTTTGACGAAGCTTCTAAATCATATAAATTCTACAAATCATCCGGCAAAACCATCAGTTCTGATGAAATGGTAAAATACTGGGCAAGCTGGGTTTCTCAATACCCTATCGTTTCAATTGAAGACGGTATGGCTGAAGACGATTGGGAAGGTTGGAAAAATTTAACCGATACCATCGGCAATAAAACACAATTAGTAGGAGACGATTTGTTCGTAACCAACGTAAAACGCCTGCAACAAGGAATCGATCAGCATATCGCTAACTCTATCTTAATTAAAGTAAACCAGATCGGTACTGTAACTGAAACAATCAATGCAGTACAATTAGCTCAGAACAGTGGTTATACTACTATCATGAGCCATAGAAGCGGCGAAACAGAAGATACTACTATTGCCGACTTAGCAGTAGCGTTAAACTGCGGACAAATTAAAACTGGATCTGCCAGCCGTAGCGACCGGTTAGCAAAATACAACCAATTACTTCGCATCGAAGAATTATTGGGAACCAGCGCAGTTTATCCTAAAGGAAAAATTAAGTTCGGAAAATAATATTCCCGTATTTTTGTCCCCAACAACGTTGGGGACTTTTTTTATGAAATTTAGTTTAGGCCATATTCCAAAATGGGTGAAAAATCGCTACTTCATTGCTACTGCCGTATTTGTAGTATGGGTGATTTTTATCAATGAACAGAATCTGTTCACCACCTATTTTACCTACCGTAAAGACCTCAAACAGTTCGAAAAGTCAAAAGAATACTACGAAACCGAAATTAATTCGGCCCAAGAAAAGCTCCGTCAGCTCAAATCAAACCCTGCTGCGCTCGAAAAATTTGCCCGCGAAAAGTATTTAATGAAGAAAGAAAACGAAGATTTATTTATTATCGCTGAATAATCTGTTGATTATTAAAAAGTTAAATATATTTTATCTTTCCATTATTTATTTTTAATTTCAGATACAATAAGATTCATACTTTCTCGTTTATATATACGGACGGACACCGAAATTTGGACGATTTCGGAATTATTTTAGGACTTAAATGGATATTAATGACTACAAATGTAAACGTAGAAGAAATCATCGAATTCTTCTATAAAGACGCAACGCCTGCTGCTTTAGAAAGCACCGCATCGCAAATCGAAGAAGATTTTGAATTGCAGGAAGAACTGGAAAGCATTCAAAATATCGCCGATCAACTGGATGCAGAAATCGTATCTCCACGACCGGAATTAATCTCAGCTATTTTAGATTACGCAAGAAAAACTGCTCCTTCAGTTTAAGCTTTGTTCTATTTTTCGAATTAATGTAAATTTGCTTTTTACTGCCGCAATGACAAAGAAGCAACGTTACGATTATATTATTGAGTATTTCAAAGCAAATGCACCGGATGCTGAAACAGAATTGTTGTATGACAACCCCTACCAGTTATTGGTGGCTGTTATCCTTTCTGCGCAATGCACCGATAAGCGGGTAAACTTAACCACTCCTGCAATTTTTAGAAAATACCCTGATGCTGAAGCATTATCGAAAACAGATTTCGATACGCTGTTTCCGCTGATCAGAAGTATTTCTTATCCCAACAATAAAACCAAACACCTGATAGGAATGGCGCAAATGTTGGTGAAAGATTTTAACGGAGAAGTACCGCTTACTGTGGAAGAATTGATCAAATTACCCGGCGTTGGCAGAAAAACTGCTAATGTTATTACCTCCGTAGTGGATCAACAGCCGAATATGGCAGTAGATACACACGTATTCAGAGTATCGGCAAGAGTTGGTTTAACCACCAACGCAAAAACGCCATTAGCTGCTGAAAAACAATTGATAGCAAACTTTCCAAAAGAGTTAGTATATATTGCGCATCATTGGTTGATCCTGCACGGAAGATATACCTGCCTGGCCCGGTCTCCCAAGTGTAACCAATGCGGAATCACTGCTGCCTGTAAATATTACGCACAACAGCAGAAAAAACTAACCAGATAACTGTATAGATTTTAAAGAACTTACTGAAAAGATCCCCATTACAAATGGTAATGGGGATCTTTTTTAGTATGAATGATTCATTTTAGAAGGGTCGCTAACATTTTAGCTGATTTATGGGGTCATTTTGAGCTGTCTAAAGATCATTAAACTTTATCAGTTGAAATTCGGGAGAGCATTCGAAAAGTTGTTTTAGTATTTGTATATGGCCTTGCCCATACAACACAAGTATGCGGTCATCTGGTGAAGTAGCAATCTGCTGTATATGACGGTAGATTCTGAGATTTCTGCTATACCAGTGCATTGCCAGTGCATCCGCCCCTCGTGTATCACCTAAAGTAAAATCTCCGACAAGGTTTATACCATATCCGCGGTTTAGTACTTTGTCAGAATTCTGATACCTGAAAATATCAAGTAATGGAGTTTTTAGTTTCATCTCATCCACGTAATTAAAATACCTGTAATATAACTGCGTAATAGTGTCGTTATTTCTAAAATCCCAGTCTTTGTAGATACTGTCAAGAATTGGACGAAGTAAAAGAGAATCTTTTGAATTAGCTAGTGAATGAACCAAAGGCTGATCGTTCGTGCCGTATATAGTGTCAAGATGAAAGCGTTTCATTAAGCGAAATCCTATCTGTTCAATTTCATCTTTTGCTAATTGCCGGCTTCCCTCTTTGTAGGCATCGTACTTTCTCATTAAATAACCAGTATTACGACCTGCCTCCACTGCTATTTTGGTTGGTTTAAAGCGGGCAATATAGTCTATTAATTCATTGATTTGCAATTGTCTTTCATTGTTCATTACATCTACCTGTCTGTCTTTCGTTGTCTTATGTGCATCTAAGTTGTAATAAGCAAAATGAAATGTTCCGACCAAAAGTACGGTAGGTTGTTTTCGATTGCCAATCAGAATGGAGTCCGGGTCAGCGATGTGCTGTGCTTTTAGCGAACTGCTCAATAGTAGGATTGTGCAGCATATAAATAAATGTATCGTATTTTTCATCTAACAAATCTATAGAAGACTATATTTTGCTATTTTGCAATTCGGCTAACTGTTGAAAATAATCTGTAAAAAATGCGTCACCTTTTTTGCAGATTAAAACAACGGTTTGGAAGATAGTGGAAAACGGATAACACTTATTAAGTTTAAGTAAGTGTATATTTGAGAATGCCAGTACGTGTCTTACATTTAATTATTTACTTTTGCACGTTTTATGTTTTGTGGGATGCTGCAATAGATTTGTTTAACGGATTGCCCTTATTTACAAAGGACAGTTTCCGGCCAATGAATATTATCATAACGATTACCTCCTTTATTTCTTTCCTTCTGTATCCTCTGACAGTGTGTTTTATACTTAGCAGGTTTGCACCACGTCGATTATTTTTATCTTTTCTGTTGATATTTATATCTATTCCGCTTATAATTTCATTCCGTTATCTGTTGCAGGAGGTGTTGGGGCCGATAATATGGGGGTTTGGAGTTTATTACGAACCTTATACATTCATTTTTTATTTCAGAGATAACCTATATTTCGCTGTGTTGTTTTCTTTATTTGGCTTTGCGTATTTTATTGTTGAATATTCACAGTATTCAATAAAACAACAGGCTGAATTATCGATGACTATTAAAGAAGCCGAACTTGCTTTATTGAAATCGCAGGTTAATCCACATTTTCTCTTTAATAATCTCAATAATATCTATGCCCTGGTCTATAGGAAAAATGAAAATGCTCTTACTGTTATCGAAATGCTTTCTTCACTTTTACGCTATGCGCTCTATGAGCAAAGAGATCAGGTAACTTTAGAAACAGAAATAGCGTATCTCAAAAATTATATTGAACTACAACGGTTAAGAATTGATTCATCTGCAAATATTCACATTGATGTTGAGAATATAGATGGAACCTTATTGATTAGTCCACACTTATTGGTTAGTTTTTCTGAAAATGCTTTTAAACATGGCGATATGACAGATCCGGAACAACCCCTCACGGTAACCGGTTATACCGAAGACAATACATTCTTTTATCATGTATTTAATAAGAAGAATACTTTTAACAAGCCTTCTGAAGTAGGAATCGGCCTGAGCAATGTAAAACGTAGATTGGATTTGTTATATCCCGGTAAATACAATTTAAGTATAGCTGATGGCAAAGATGAATTCTCTATCGATTTACGAATTGAGCTATGACTACCATTACGAATATAATTAATTGCGCTATAGTAGATGACGAGCCGCTTCCTGTTGACCTGTTGAGCGATTATATAAACAGGACGCCCGGTTTGCAGCTGGTATGTGTTTTCAGAAATCCGCTTGAATTGTTACAAGCTATGGAGCAGTATAATATCCATATTTTATTTCTTGATATGCAAATGCCTGAACTGACCGGGTTTCAACTTGCAAAGCTCTTGAAAGGTAGGTGTGAATTCGTTGTTACCACTGCTTATCCAAAATATGCTTTAGAAGGTTATGAGTATGATGTGGCAGATTACCTGTTAAAGCCGTTTAGTTTTGAACGTTTTCTGGCAGCGATTAATAAATGCAAGAAGCGCTTGTTTCAAAAGTATCCTGAAGCAAATGATGAAGTATCACATTTTTTTGTGAAAACAGGTAACCGTTTGCGAAAAGTTTATCATAAAGAGGTACTGTATCTGGAAGCTATGCGTGATTATATTGCTATTCACTTACCTGGTGAAAAAATAATGACTCTACAAAGTCTTAGCAGTTTCGAAGAACAGTTGCCCGCAGCATTCATCAGAATTCACCGGTCTTATATTATAAACACAGAAAAAATTGTCTATGTTGAAAAGAATGCTGTAATAATTGAAAGCACTACATTGCCTATTGGTAGTAAATATCAGCATCGCTTATCCGATATAATTTAAGAAATGAGAATAATCTTATTAAAGCAGTAGTGATTGGTTCTTTTAAGATAAAATATAAAAGCCCCCAACTATAGTTGAGGGCTTTTAATATGATAGCGTCTTTACTTCAATAATTCTTTAATGTGCTCAATCAGCTCGCCTTTTGTAATCGGTATACCCATGATTTTATTATATCCTTTGGCATCTACCAAAAACTGGTCGCGGATAATTTTGATCAGCTGACCATTGTTGATCTCCGGAATCAATACATGTTTAAATCCTTTGATTAATTCGCCCATATTTTTAGGGAAAGGACGCATGTAGCGCATGTGCGCATGGCTGACCTTGTATCCCTCAGCCCTTAACTCACTTACTGCGGTTTTGATAGCTCCGTATGTACTTCCCCAGCCTAATACCAATACGTCTCCGGTAGCTTCACCACTGTCGAGTTGCTGATCAGGAATATAATCGGCAATACGGTCTATTTTTTCCTGACGGATTTTTACCATTACCTGGTGATTTTCCGGGTCGTAGCTTACGTTGCCGGTGATATTTTGTTTTTCTAATCCTCCGATACGGTGTTCCAGACCCGGTGTTCCGGGAATTGCCCACGGACGAACCAGTTTTTCATTTCTTAAATAAGGATAGAATTTATCTTCGTTTTCTTCTAATGCTGTTTTGAATTTTACTTCAATTTTAGCGAGGTCGTCTGCTTTCGGAAACTTCCATGGTTCCGCACCATTGGCAATATAACCGTCAGAAAGTAAAATTACAGGAGTCATATGCTCCACTGCAATACGTACTGCTTCAAAAGCAACTTCAAATGCATCGCTGGGGGTGGAGGCTGATATTACAGGCATCGGACATTCTCCGTTTCTGCCATAATAGGCCTGTAACAAATCACTTTGTTCTGTTTTAGTCGGTAAACCGGTTGACGGTCCGCCTCTCTGTACATTTACAATCACTAATGGAATTTCAAGCATTACTGCTAAACCCATCGCCTCAGTTTTTAGAGCCATACCGGGTCCGGAAGTAGTGGTAATTCCTAATGAACCTCCATAAGCTGCGCCAATGGCAGCAGCAATACCGGCAATTTCATCTTCAGCCTGGAATGTTCTTACACCGAATGATTTATGTTTACTCATTTCGTGTAAGATGTCAGAAGCAGGAGTAATCGGATAAGTACCGAGAAATAAAGGCAATTCGGCTTTTTGCGCAGCTGCGATGAGCCCTAAAGCTAAAGATTGATTACCCATGATAGAGCGGTAAACGCCGGGTTCCATCTTTGCTTTTTCTACTTTATATCTGCTGGTGAAAGTTTCAATAGTATCGCCATAGTGATAACCGGCTTTTAATGTACGGATATTACTTTCTAATATTTCAGCTTTTTTGCCAAACTTCTCGGTTAAGAATTTGATCGTACTGTCCAGCTCCCTGTTGAACATCCAATAGAGATAACCCAACACGAACATGTTTTTAGCACGGTCTTTTTCTTTTGTTCCTAAAGTAATGTCTTTCAGTGCTTCACGGGTCATTTTAGTGACATCCATCTTTACCAGCTCATAACCTTCCAGACTACCGTTTTCTAATGGATTTACTCCATCCTGATAATTCGCTAAACGGAGGTTTTTGGCATCGAAACCATCGGTATTGGCAATGATTTTTCCACCTTTTTTGAGTGATTTCAGGTTTGCTTTTAATGCCGCGGCATTCATTGCTACCAGTACATCACATTCGTCACCGGGTGTATAAATGTTATCGCTTGAAAATCTTAATTGAAATCCACTCACCCCCGGCAAAGTTCCCTGGGGCGCACGGATTTCTGCGGGGAAATCCGGAAAAGTTGCTAAATCGATGCCTAATAAGGCAGTGTTATTGGTAAACTGGCTACCCGTTAACTGCATACCATCACCGGAATCACCGGCGAATTTTATCACAACATCTTTTAAAAGAGTCTCTTGTACACTCATTCTTGAAAATTATGGGCTCAAAATTACTATAAGTCTGCTGAATTGCAGCCAATATCACAGGATATACTTTTATTGACAATCCAGAACCCGAATTGTTGCCTGATTAGACAGATATTATGACAAAACCATAAGACTAACCATTCAGAAATTAAGAAATGGAGAAACGGACGCATGAGGTTTAACTTTTTTTCATAACCTGCTTAGTGCCTGAATTTCTGAATCTCTGAATGAAATCAGAACACAAAATACCCCGGATTTCCGGGGTATTTATTATTTTTCAATTGCTTTATAAATAGCTTCATGCACTTTAGGCCTAACCGACATTCTCAGGAATTTACCGGTATCCGCACTGTTTACACGGTTTGATAAAAAAATGAAGATTAAATCTTTTTCAGGGTCTATCCAGATACAGGTTCCTGTGAAACCCGTATGGCCGAAAGTACTTAAACTGGCAGATGCTGTAGGGTAAGCTTCCGCTCTGGTTGCATTATCTTTTTCAGGTTTATCAAACCCTAAACCTCGTCTGCTGATCTGACTATGATAATCTGTAAAATAGTCTACTGTAGATTTTCTGAAAAAGCGTGTACCGTTCAGTTCGCCACCATTTAATAATACCTGTGCTAACACGGCGAGGTCTCCTGCATTACTGAAAAGGCCTGCATGTCCTGCTATACCGCCGAACATAGCGGCACCAGGGTCATGAACATATCCCTGAATTAACTGTCCTCTGAACATTTTTTCAGCTTCTGTAGGTGCTATATAGCTTTTAGGAAAACGCTTTAACGGATTAAAACCGGTGCTCTTCATTCCCAACGGTTCGTAAAAAGTTTTGACAGTATAATCGTTCAAACTCATTCCGGTAATAGCTTCTACTATTAACCCCAGAAAAATAAAATCATTGTCAGAGTAAATATATTTTTTATCTTTTTCGAGTGGGCTTTGCAGAATACGTGTATACATTGTATCGATGAAATCTTTTCTCAGATACAATTGATCAGCTACCTGTATAGAACCGTCCTGCGGTTTTTGTGAAAAGTAAGGAACGGTTGCCAGTTTTGTTTTCGGATCAATGGTTTCCTGATAAAAAGGTATGAAAGATTTAAGTCTGGCTTCGTGTAAAAGCACATCCCACAATTTTAAATTTGCTTTGTCAGACCCTTTCGTCCAGGCCAGGTAATCGCCTAATGTTTTTTGTAAATCGAGTTTACCTTCATCGTATAATTTCATCACTGCTACTGTGGTGGCCATCACTTTTGTAATGGAAGCGAGGTCATATATTGTTTCGGGGTATACCGGATCATTACTGATATAACTGGTTTTTCCATATCCTTTTTCAAAAATGATTTTACCGTTTTTAGCTACCAGTACAACCCCTCCCGGAATGGCTTCTTTCTGAATTGCATCATGCATAATACTGTCGATCGAATGATTCATCTGAAAAGTATTTATGCCTACTTCAGATGGAATAACCGTTGGAAGGGCGCGCGTGGTAACAATGCCATCTCCGGCTTTGAATGAATCACAAGCTGTAATGGGTAAACGGCCGGCAGGGTTAAATCTTCCGAGTAACAGGTCGGCTGCTGCCTGTTGAGTAAGCGGGTCGTCGTCGTAGCAGGCAATGACGGCAGTTGCACCGCAAAAATTGGATAGTGCATACGGATTGCCAAAGGCCAATGTAATGGTTTTGTGCTGTAGTTGTAATCCTAACATTAACGACAATGCCGAATGGCTGATACCATAGTTGTTTGCCGGAACACGGCTGTATTGATGCAGGCCGATTACTACTACATCGTATTGATCTTTCAGGTATTCTAGCATTGGTTTTACCTTGCTTTGTTCCATTTTATAATCAACAAAGTAGGTATGCGCATTATAATTTTCTCTCATTTTTTGAGCGAAAACATTTTCAGCCTTTAATCCGATTCCTACATAAGCAACGCGTTTGTTCGGAAGTAGAGGAAAGATGGCCGGGTCATTATTTCGTAAAAGGGTGATCGCATTTTCAGCAATCAGCCGGCGCATATCATCTATTGAAGCATTTAAATCAGCTGTTAAGTTTTCGGTATTGATGGGTTGATAGTTGTTCAATCCTACCTGATATTTTGCATATAAAACACGTTTCACTGCCTGATCAAGCGTTGCCCATTTCAAGCGTTTTTTGCGAATTGCTTTTTTTACTTTTTCAATCGTTAAATCTATATCTTCCGGTAAACACAACATATCGTTTCCGGCCACCAAAGCTTCTACCGAACCTTCAGCTTCAGGAAAGTTTTTGGTCAAACCTTTCATCTCTAATCCATCCGTAACAATAATACCCTGAAAGCCTATTTCTTTTCTCAGTAAATCATTCACTGCTTTTGCTGATGTAGAAGTAGGGCGTTTTACATCTTTGTCAATAGAAGGAACGGCCAGGTGGGCAATCATCATCGAACCAACACCGGCTTTAGATAATTCTCTGAAGGGATATAGCTCTAATGCTTCCAGTTCAGGCATTGATTTATTAATAACGGGTAAATCGTAGTGAGAATCTACCGAAACATCTCCGTGTCCCGGAAAGTGCTTTGCAGTAGCAATGATGCCGTTATCCTGCATTCCTTTCATGTATTGAATGCCGTAAGCCGCCACTTTGTATTTATCTTCTCCGAATGACCGGTCGTTGATCACCGGATTCATCGGGTTATTGTTAACATCAATCACCGGAGCATAATTAATATGCACGCCCATTCTTTTCAGTTGTTCGGCTACGACGCGCCCATATTCGTATATTAATGAAGGATCCTGAACGGCTCCGAGCATCATTTGCCGGGGGAGTGATTTAACACTGTCCATCCGCATTCCTAATCCCCATTCGGCGTCTACGGCAACTATGATAGGCGTTTTTGCAAGGGCCTGCATTTCGTTTAATAAGTTAGCCTGACGAACCGGATCTCCCTGAAAGAGGCAGATTCCACCGATATTGTACTTGTCAATTGCCCGTCTCACCAGTGAATCCTGAAAAATTGCAGTACGGTTAGGACCGAGTGAGGATAAGCGCACGACCATTAATTGTCCAATTTTCTGATCATTTGTGAGCGTTTTAAACACACTGTCTACCCATCGGGTAGCGGCGGCATCCTGGGCGATTGACGTAGCAGCAGACGCTACAAAAGCAACAATCATCAATAGTTTCTTCATTTCTGAGCGATTTTACTACTGTAAATTAGGTAGAAACAAGCACATTGTGCGGATTTTTGTAATTATTTGCTGTATTCTTTCGGATTGAAAAGTATAAAAGATCTATAGAAATTTTGAGGAAAGGTTTTTGAGAGCAGTAGGATAACGTATTTTTGCCATCATAAAATTGTAACATTTGTCGAATACGATTCATCTTTTACCAGATAATATAGCCAACCAGATTGCTGCAGGCGAAGTTATTCAACGACCTTCCAGCGCAGTAAAAGAGTTGTTAGAAAATGCAGTGGATGCAGGCGCTACCGAAATAAAACTGATCATTCAGGATGCCGGTAAAGCACTGATTCAAGTGATCGATAACGGTAAGGGAATGAGTGAAGCGGATGCCCGGCTCTGTTTTGAGCGGCACGCTACTTCTAAAATTCAACAAATTGAAGATTTGTTTAATATTAAAACCATGGGCTTCCGGGGTGAGGCATTAGCTTCAATTGCAGCAGTAGCACAGGTTGAGCTTAAAAGTAAAACAGCCGGTGCTGAACATGGGGTTTTAATCGAAGTAGAGAATAGTAAGATCATTCATGAAGAACCGGTAGCTATGAATACAGGTACCAGTATCGCCATGAAAAATCTGTTTTTTAATATTCCTGCCCGCAGAAATTTTCTTAAAAGTAATTCTGCGGAAATGCGCCATATAGTAGATGAATTTATACGTGTAGCTTTGTCATTTCCGAATATTTTCTTTTCGTTGACTAATAACGGACAGGAAATGTTTCATCTCGAAACGGGTACGCTCAAGCAGCGCATTATTCAGCTTTTAGGCAATCAGTACAATGCAAAAGTGGTAACGGTTCAGGAAAAGACCGACTACATGAATATCTATGGTTTTGTAGGAAAACCAGCCACTGCTAAAAAAACAAGAGGCGATCAGTATTTCTTTGTCAACAACAGGTTTATCAAAAGCGGATACCTGAATCATGCCGTTATGAATGCTTTTCAGGAGTTATTACCGGCCGATAGTTTTCCGATGTATGTACTGTTTATCGATCTTGATCCTTCTGAAGTGGATATCAACGTGCATCCCACTAAACAGGAAATTAAATTTACTGATGAAAAAATAGTGTATGCTTTTGTACAGGCTGCTATTAAACATGCGTTGGCACAGTTTAGCGTTACACCTACTTTAGAGTTTGATCTCGATCCGAATATTCAACAATTAGATGCTGTAGCAAAACCTTTCACGGAAGAACAACAATCTGCTGCCAGTGCTTCCAGTCTGGCGCAGAATTTTTCACAGAAACACCAGGCACATTTTATTCAGCCGCGATCAGATAAACCTGAAAAAAACTGGCAATCGTTTTTTACCGGTGCCGGAAGTCATACAGGGTCTGGTAAGTCATCTAATTTCCCCGATTTTCCGGCAACTTCATCTGATAATCCGACAGGGGAAAAGTTTGAATCATTGTTAGATCAGCTGAAGAAAAATACGACCGATACTTTTGAGTATGAACAACCGGCGACCTTTAGTTATGCCCGTACCGGACTTGCATTGGAGCTGAACGAAAGTAATCCCTGTATACAAATTCAGGGTGGTCATATACTGGCGAGTACTAACAGAGGTTTTATTGTTGTACATCAGCACTACGCACATGAACGGGTGTTGTATGAACGTTTTCAATCAAGTTCTGTTGAACGGCCGATACCTGTACAACAAAGCTTATTCCCCCTTACTCTACATCTAAGCGTTCAGGATGCTGTTTTGTTAGAGGAATTAATCAGTGAATTATTGCCATTAGGCTATAAAATAGAACCCTTCGGGCAGCAAACATTTTTGATTCAGGGAAGCCCGGCAGACGTAGAGGAAGGAAATGCAAAATTGATTATTGAGCAGGTTATTGAGCAGTTTAAGCATTCTACTACCGAGTATAAACTATCTAACAGAGAAAAGTTGTTACGAACCCTGGCAAAACAACAAGCGATTAAAACAGGATCTTACTTATCAGATGTAGAAATGAAGCAGCTTGTACAAGACCTTTTAAATTGTAACCAGCCGAATGTTACTTCAGGAGGAAACCCTACCTATATCGAATTCAAAACAGATTATATCGCTCAGATGTTTAAAACAGCGAGATAGGAAGTAGATAATTAATAATTAAGAGTTAGAAGTGCTGATAAATTGATTATAAAAGAAAACCCCGGAGTGAAAACTTCGGGGTTCATTTTTTCAATTTATAACGAAGAACTATAGAGAATTGAAACGAAGGCCAACTGTAAATGGAGTTACATCTAAATGATCTTTAAACATACTTTTGGTAGCTACTGCACCATACAGTTTCAGGTGGCCCAGGGTTACTTCGCCTACATAAGAGATCTTAACCGGGTTTAAGTTGAAGTCAACTCTGTCTTTTGTTTTTCCACCTGGAGAAGTAATGGTTTTTTGTTTTGCAGTGTACAAATAACCTGCTGCAATACCGGCAGAGATTCCGTAGGTTCTGCCGTTCTTTTTAGCAAAATCCCAGTTTAACATTACAGGAACGGTTAAGTAGTCGGCACGTAATTTATTTTTGCTATAACCTCTGCTGTTGTCTAATGTAATATGATCGTATGGTTCCTCATTGAATAATACAGGTTTTTTGAATCTGTAATTATTTGACTCAATACCGATTGCATATTTTAAGTTTAGCTTATGATTAACGATGTTTACTTTTTGAGAAACAATCCACAAGTTAAAGTTGATAGACTTTCCATCTCTTAAATCTAACCAGTCTTTAGTAGCACCCGGTGCAATACCATTCGTTGGATTTTGTACGCCTGCGCCTGAATAATTTGTTTGATCACTCCAGTTGCTTATTCCAAGGTCAAATGCAAACCAGGTAGTGGCAATGTTTTTAGGTTTTCTGGGTGTAAAGTCAACCGTAACAATTGTTTTGTCATTTTTCGTTTGTGGTCCGCCGGTAGAGTCAACCGGAATAGTTCCGTTTGATTTAACAATAATGATATTTCCGATTCTTACCGTATCTGTATTCTGAGCGTCCATTTGTGATGCGAACAGTACGATTCCCATAAGGAGTAAAATTCCTTTTTTCATGATCAAAAAATTAATAAGTTAAAAGATTATTTAAAATGAGTTGATTGCATTGACTTTTGTTAGATCGAAGGTTGAATGTTTCGCGATATACTTTCAGTGTTCGCTCTAACGGTAAAGCTGGTGTAAATAAAATCTTCAGAGTTGTGATTTGTTTTCTGAAGCGTTATTTATTGTTATACGCGTACGGAGATTGAAATGTTACAGATGACCTGAAGTTTTTTTATTTTTTTTGAGCAGTTTAATCAGAGAGATTTTTATAGAGAAGCAGTGTTGATGAAACCATTCAGAAATTGAGGAGTTAAGAAGAATATACTTTAATTCTTCATGGGTAAAAAATAACATCTTTAAAATGAAAAACCCTGAAGCGTATTCTTCAGGGTTTCATCTTTTCAATTTTATATATGAATTATAGAGAGCTGAATCGAAGTCCAACATTGAACGGAGTCAGGTCAAGATTGTTTTTGAACATACTTTTGGTAGCCATTGATCCGTACAATTGAATATGCCCGAGATTGATTTCACCTACATAAGAAATTTTGAAAGGATTCAGATTGAAGTCAACTCTGTCTTTTTGTTTACCATTTTGAGTGGTAATCGTTTTTTGTTTTGCCGTATATAAATATCCTGCGGAGATACCGGCAGATAAACCGAAGTTTTTACCTTTTTTGTTAGAGAAATTCCAGTTTAACATTACAGGAACTGTCAGGTAATCTGCACGCAATTTATTTTTGCTGTAACTGTTGGTATTGTCCATCACCAGGTGATCATAAGGTTCTTCGTTGAAGATAACCGGACGTTTGAATCTATAGTTGTTTGACTCAATACCGATCGCATATTTTAAGTTCAGGTGGTGGTTGATAATATTTACTTTCTGAGAAACAACCCATAAGTTAAAGTTGATCGACTTACCTGCTCTCAGATCTAACCAGTTGTCAGTAGCACCCGGAGCGATACCAGTGGTTGGGTCTTGAACGCCGGCACTGGCGTAGTCGGTTTTGTCTGTCCAGTTGTTGAAACCTAAATCAAACGTAAACCAGTTGGTGGTAATGTTTTTATTCTTCTTTTTGGTTATTTCAATCACATTGCTTTCGCCACCTGATTGAGGGCCGCCGGTAGAATCAACAGGAATGCTACCTTTAGATTTTTTTACGATAATGATATTTCCGATTCTTAACGTGTCTGCATCCTGCGCTTTTAGCTGAATAGTACACATAGCAATCCCCATCAGGAGAAAAAGTCCTTTTTTCATGATTATAATAAATTAATAAGATTATTTAAAATGAATAGAGTAGCTGCTGTTTTTGTTAGTACGATTCGATTTGAAAATTTCGCGCTTAACTTTCATTAGCAATCCTCTTAGCGGAATCGGGTCATCAGAGATTTCGTTATGTGCCGGCGAAAGATCATTGCTGGCCATAAGGCTTTTTAAATCTTCTAATTGTTTGTCTGCCAAAAGAGCTTCAGAATCGGTCTTAACATCAAAGCTGGCGTAAAATGACTCTTCAGTAGCTGTTGTTTGTGTTGGGGGTAGCTCCGAAGTGTTATTTGTATGTTCTACGTTTGTTGGTTCTGAAATGTTACTCTCGGTTGAAATATTTTTTTCAGAATTCTTTTCTTCAGTGGTAGCTTTTTCATTTACACCAGGTAACTGAGATGCTTTTACAGAAGAAGATTCAATTGCAGGTTGATTTTTTGCCGGCTTTTCAGCACTTGTTTTATTATTAACTGCTATTTCTGTAGAAGGTTTTGAATCATCATTTGTAACAGCCGGTCTCGAATCCTGTTGAACAGGAGTAACCGGTTGGTTTTGATTTACCGATGAATGTGTTGTTCTGATGTCTTCCATTACTTCAGAAGGTTTCATCGGGCTAAATATATTCACCGTAATAAATAATGCCACAGCTGCTGCAATACTTAACTCCATCCAACGGGCCCTGAATATAGAAACCGATTTGCCGGTAGATTGATATAAAGCAGCTTTATTCGGATACTCGATTTTTTCCTGTGGTAATACCGTTAAACGGTATTGCTGATGTAATTGCTGAGCATCCGTGTGTTGTGTTAAATAGGCTTCAAGAGATGTCTTTTCTTCCTTATTCAACTCATTATCTATTGAAAGGATAATTTTTTCTTCTACATTCTGATCATTAATAATGCCATCGAACTTATATAAGTTCATTTTATTAGGTAAAACAATCTCTTCCGCGGCAGGTAAGGTTAATACCGCTTCTTTCAATTGATTCATTTCCTCCTGTAGCTCCGGATGAGCAAACAGGAATGCTTCAACTGCGGCCTGACCGGCTTCGTTCAGCTCACGGTCTACATACATCAGAAAATACATTTCGTAATTATCTGATGTAATGATCGGAGGTTGTTGATCAGAAGATGATATGTTATTGTTATATGACATTAGCAGGATCTACTAAAAAGTTTTTTAATTGTAATCTGGCTCTGTGTAAATATACTTTCACCTGACTTTCACTTAACCCGGTAATTTTCCCGATCTCTTCGTATGAATATCCTTCATAATCTTTCAGCATTACCAGCGACCGTTGGGTTTCGCTTAATCGCTGTAGGGCGATCTGAAGAACTTCTTTTAATTGATTGACCGAGCTGTGTGTTTGCCTGAGGTCTTCCGAAAAGTCATCCTTCAACTGTACGCGCTTCGATTTCCGTATATGATCGATCATTAAGTTATAAGCAACTGTAAATAAATAGCTTTTGGCTGTTGCTGACTCTACCTGATCTTTATGAATCCAGACTTTTTCAAATGCCGACTGAACAATGTCCTGCGCATCCGATTCATGCCGAAGATTCTTCAGAATGAAGCGGTACACATTATCCGCATAATTGGTGATTAATTCGTTATATTCTTGAACAGTCATTTTTGAACTTCTAACAGTATATATAGATTATACGAAGGTGGCTAAAAAAAGTTACAGTGAAAACAAAAAAAGAAGCAAATTTTTTGCTTCTTTTTGTAATTTATTGAAAATCAAGTTATTTCAAATCTAAAAAAAGTCCCCTGGTTAAGATATCGGGTAAACTGGTATTGGAGCCATTCTCAATAGAATAATCATTTTCTTTCATCATCGGTAAAACTTTCGTGCAGAAATACATCATGTAGCTAAAGAAAACCACGATGATTAACAGCGACCCTTTGATGAAATTCTTCTTGTTCATAAAAATGCTTTATTATTAAGTTAGACGCTTAATTATTCAAAAAGTTACAAGAGCGGTTAAAAAAAATGCCGAAAGGTTAAAAAAACGGCTGAACTTCAACAATAAATACTTCATTTTCTTGCATTTAATCTAATCTCACCGAAATATTTCATTTTCTTACATTTGTAAACTAAATGCTTAATTCATGAACGAGAACTTAGTAAAACGTATCAGTACTGAGCTGGCTGAGATAGAAGCCGCGGGTTTGTATAAAAAAGAGAGAATTATCGAATCGGCACAAGGTGCGGAGATTTTGGTAGGGGGAAAGAAAGTGTTGAACTTTTGTGCTAATAACTATCTGGGATTATCGTCACATCCGAAAGTAATTGAGGCCGCTAAGCAGTATGTTGACCATCGCGGATACGGCATGAGCAGTGTGCGTTTTATTTGTGGTACTCAGGATATTCATAAAATTCTTGAAAAAAAGATCTCCGAATTCTTAGGAACTGAAGATACTATCTTATATGCTGCAGCATTTGATGCCAATGGAGGGGTTTTTGAGCCTTTGTTTGGCGAAGCGGATGCAATTATTTCTGACGAACTGAACCATGCCTCTATTATTGATGGTGTTCGTTTGTGTAAAGCTCAGAGATATCGTTATAAACATAATGATATGGCCGACCTGGAAGCCAAACTACAGGAAACCCAATCATTAAGAAGCAGAATTATCGTAACAGACGGCTCTTTCAGTATGGACGGCACTATTGCGCAGTTAGATAAAATTGTAGCACTTGCTGAAAAGTATAACGCAGCTGTTATGATCGATGAGTGTCACTCCTCAGGATTTTTGGGAAAAACCGGAAGAGGTACGCATGAATATCGTGGCGTTATGGGTAAAATCGATATCATAACCGGTACATTGGGTAAGGCATTAGGCGGGGCCAGTGGTGGATTTACATCCGGCAGAAAAGAAGTCATTGAAATGTTACGTCAGCGCTCACGCCCTTATTTATTCTCTAATACCGTTGCTCCAAGTATTGTCGGAGCCTCGATTGCCGTGTTGGATCTTTTGAGTGAAACCACAGAATTGAGAGACAAGCTGGAGTTTAATACTAAATATTTCAGAGATAATATGACGAAAGCAGGGTTTGATATAAGGCCCGGCGATCACCCGATTGTTCCGATTATGTTGTATGATGCAGTGGTGGCGCAAAAGTTTGCTGCTAAATTATTGGAAGAAAGTATTTACGTAATCGGATTTTTCTATCCGGTAGTAGCGAAAGGTCAGGCTCGTATCCGTGTACAATTGAGTGCTGCGCATGATCAACACCACCTCGATAAAGCAATTGCTGCTTTTACTAAAGTAGGTAAAGAACTGGGTGTAATAAAATAATGCAGCGTCATAAGAAATAAATGCTAAAGGCTGTTCAAAGTTGATTTGAACAGCCTTTAGATCACAATACGAGATTAACTGAATGGTAAACAGTAGTAAAAGTTTTTTTGCAGTTTATCTGGCAACAATCACACTAATCTCTACATTTACATTTTTAGGAAGGGTTTTCACGGCTACACATTCACGAGCCGGATATTCTTCCGAAAAATAACTGCCGTATACCTGATTAACTGCCGCGAAGAGGTTCATATCGCTTAAAAAAATGCTGGTTTTAACAATGTTGGAAAAACCCAATCCGGCTTCTTTTAGAATAGCCTCAATATTTTTCATCACACGGTGTGTCTCTTCCTCAACATTATCTGTTAGCAGATTACCCGTGGCAGGATCAATAGCGATTTGCCCTGAAACAAATAAAATTCCGTTTACCTCAACCGCCTGACTGTATGGGCCAATCGGAGCAGGGGCTTCTTTGGTTTCAAATATTTTCTTTGACATATAATAAAATTTCTTGACGCAGTGATTGCAATTTACGCTATTCCATAGCTAAACTGTTAAATTATTCAACAAGAATCAGATTATTCAAAGCATTCTTTTTTCTTTGTTTAAAATTCGACATATGAGAATCGCGATTTTAGCCGGTGAGCATCAAAAACCTGCCTTACAACAAAAGCTGAGTGCTGACTCGGTTGAGTTAATATGGGCAGACTCATTGAAGTCACTGACTGTAATAGATGCTGATCATTATTTTGATTGTCAGTTTGATCACGACAGTACCCGCACTCAACACCTGAATAGCCTGGCGAATCACAAAAACGTTTGGGTAAATGCTGTTAGTTGGGAAAGTGCTCAGATCGGTGAAAAGCTTATTCGGTTTAACGGATGGAATACTTTTATCGAAAAACCCATTTGGGAAGTGGTGGCCATTGATGAGGGGGCAGCAGTTGCTGTAAAAGCGCTCATGCAATTACTGGATGCAAAGTTTCAATTGATTCCTGACCTGGTAGGTATGATTACGCCACGCGTCGTAGCAATGTTGGTGAATGAAGCTTATTACACTTTCGAAATGGAAGTAAGTTCTAAAGAAGAAATTGATATTGCGATGAAGCTCGGAACGAATTATCCATATGGGCCTTTTGAATGGGCTGATAAAATCGGACTGAACAACATTTATGAATTGTTGAATAACTTAGCATTGACAGACAGCAGATATACTATTTCAAAAGCATTAGCGGAAGCCGCAGGTATTAAAACATATAAGTGGTAAAAAATGGCAGTGATATTAAACATTGACACCACTCATGAAACAGGTAGTGTTTCGGTGGGGAAAGACGGGAAATTACTGCATGAATTAACCCATACAGAGATGAGGGATCATGCTGGTTGGCTGCAAAATGCGATAGGTTCGGTGCTGGAATTAGCAGGAGTTGCATTTTCTGACATTGATGCTATTGCAGTTACCGGTGGTCCGGGTTCATATACAGGTATCAGAGTAGGGTTAGCGAGTGCGAAAGGCCTCGCCTATGCCCTTAAAAAGCCAATGATTCAGATCAATACGTTGAAGTTAATGGCAAATACTGTACGGCTTCGTTATACTGACCATATCAGGGGCGACAATGTTTTATTGTGCCCAATGATAGATGCACGGCGGGAAGAGGTTTGGATGGGTATTTATGGGGTAAGTGGGGAGATAATCTTAACAGAAGGGCCTCAGATTTTAACAAATATTGATTTTAACAAATATTTAACAAAGGGTTCTTTATTGTTTTTTGGGTCAGGTGCCGATAAGTATAATTACTTATTCAATTCAGTAGAAAGTGAAGTTTTGTCAGGCTTTGTTTACACTGCATCTGATATGATAGATATAAGTGAAAACTATTATAAAGCTGAAAAATTTGCAGACCTCTTTTATAGTGAACCCTATTATTTAAAAGAGTTTTACACTTATTCAAAAAATAGCTGATATAAGTTGGTCTGTTACAAAGAGCTTCGATTAGTCTTAAAATTCTTGTAAATTTGGAGAAATGGCACTTATCCTATAACGACAATCAAAAGCTCTGATGTGCACATGAACGTAACAACTAACTATTCCATGGTACTGAATGCCGAAGGCGTGACCGGTGAATCAGTAAAAGTGGATTTCCTAAACCTGAAAAAAGCCGCAATGATTCTGAGGGCTTTAAATCACAAACTGCGTCAGCAGATTTTAAAGCTCATAGATGAAAACAAGCGTCTAACTGTAACTGAAATTTATGTTCGTTTAAGACTCGAACAATCTGTGGCGTCACAACACTTAGCTATTTTACGCCGTGCAGGTATTGTAAAAACGACTAGAGATGGTAAATTCATCTATTATTCGGTAAATACTGCAAGAGTAGCTTATATTATGGAGTGTGTAGACCGCCTAAATGCCCAAAACTAACAGTAAAGTTATTGAATATAGCCCCCGACATTGCCGGGGGCTATATTTTTTTATGCCTTTTTCTGCATCCGTTTGCTTATTTATCTGACTCCTTGTTTATTTTTCCAGCTGTTTTATTTCCGTCAACTTTTGTGGTAATTTTGTGCTTCAACAGAATCAGAGTGTAATGAAGGCGTTAGATATTCAAGATTTTAAAGCTTTAATAGCAGATGAAACAGTGGTATTGATTGATACCCGTCCTGCAGAAATGTTCAGTGAACAATTTATTCCGGGTTCAATTTCAATAGGTTTGGAAGGCAGATTTTCTGAATGGAGTATTGCATTTTTTCCTCCCGATCAGAAAATAATTCTTATAATTTATCCCGGAGATGAAGCGGTGGCTTACGAATCTCTTCAGAAGTTAGGCTTCAATAATGTGTTCGGTCATTTAAACGGAGGCTTTGATACGTGGGTATCAGCTGGCGAAAGCATTGATTTATTAATCAATATTGAACCTGATGAACTGGCAATGGATATTCCTTTTGACGATAACCTGATTATTATTGATGTTCGTAAAGAGGTGGAATTTAACGAGGGCCACATCGATATCGCACAGCATATGCCATTGGTGGAGATGAGCGATCCCGGTACATTTGCTACTTTAGAAGAACACATGAACGTATATGTATATAGCCAGCATGGCTACAGAAGTGTAATCGCAGCATCTCTAATGAAACGTCAGGGACTGCATAATATAAGAAATGTAGCAGGAGGGATGGAAGATATTTTAAAAGAAAAAAGAATCCAGATTACACAGGAAAAAAGCGGGCTTAATTAATACAGGTTTGTGTAGTTGAGTTTTATCATTAAGAAATTAAGATATCTCTGCCGCTTCGCTTATCTGTTAATTGCAATATAAACAGGAAGAGAATAAAGTTGAAAAGCGAATGAAGTGTTGTCTTCCGCGCTGCTTTACCTTCATTTTCTTCCTATTTCCCATTGATATCTGAAAATATTACCCATTAACGAATTAATAAGACCTTTCCGCTTCGCTTTGGCTTATTCTATCTGTTCATTGCAATTTAAATAGAAAGAGAATAAAGTTGAAAAGCGAATGAAGTGTTGTCTTCCGCGCTGCTTTACCTTCATTTTCTTCCTATTTCCCATTGATATCTGAAAATATTACCCATTAACGAATTAATAAGACCTTTCCGCTTCGCTTTGGCTTATTCTATCTGTTCATTGCAATTTAAATAGAAAGAGAATAAAGTTGAAAAGCGAATGAAGTGTTGTCTTCCGCGCTGCTTTACCTTCATTTTCTTCCTATTTCCCATTACCATTTCAAACATAGGAGGAATTGAAAGTTGAAAACGGCTACGTAGGCCAATAGAGAATTAAAAATTAAGAATGGAAAGTGAAAAACAGCTCTTTGTAATTGAACACAACAGATGAGACGTTTTAAATTATTAATTATTAATTCTCAATTCATAATTTTCACTACCCGGAACAGGGGCTGTATCAATCCATTGTTTGGCGTATTCATCTTTCCACTCATGTTTCCATCTTCTATGACTCCATAACCACATCGAAGGATCGGCTTTTAACGTCTTTTCTAAAAACTTCACATAGGTGCGGGTTAATTCACCTTTTTCCATTTCGTGAATAGGTTTGCTTTGCTCGGTAAAACTAACCCGGTAAAAGCCTCTTTTGGTTTTATATATCTGTGCAAATACAACAGACATATTGGCTAATCGTGCGCCTGCTTCAGGGCCCGTTACAAAAGGGGTGGGTTTTCCGAAAAAGTTCATCCAGTGAGCTCTTTTAACATTTCCGGGTACCTGATCTGCTACCAGTGCCAATGCATACTGACGATTTCTATAAGGAATCATCGCATTTTTCATATCCGTTGCCGGTAACATGACTCCTCCTGTTCTGGTACGAATTTTTAAAAACAATTTTTCGATTGCTTTATTTTTGATAGGCATATAAGCCACCAGCCAGGGGATGGTTGTTTGAAAAGGAACAGCAACATTCGCCATTTCCCAGTTAAAGTTATGACCAAGATGAAGCTGAAGTTTTTCTCCAGACGTTTCTCTGGGTTTAAAAACATTCTGATCAAACTGAAACCTTTCCTGAATAAACTTATCAGAAGCTGAAATCAGCTTTATCGTTTCGATAAAATTATCAACGAAATTTTTGTAAAACTGTCTGGCAATGGCCAGTCTTTCCTGATCTGTTTTTTCAGGAAATGCAATCTTCAGGTTACTCAATACAACATCATATCTGTATTTGAATACATGATTCAATAAGAAAGCAATTGCATCAGATAATCTGTATAATGCCCACATTGGCAGTATAGAAAGTAGATATAAGAATCCGTACACTAAGTAATACATTGCACTATTAATTGGTGGCAAAATTAATTAATTAGAACAACTACGGCTTTAAAGAATAGCTAAAATTATTACCATCAGGAATTGATCCAGTTTTTCTCTTCCTGTACGCAGTGTTTTACTTCTACCTTTACATCAAATTTGTTTCGAAGATGCCGTGCTAAGGCATCTGCTGCATATACCGAGCGGTGCTGCCCACCGGTACAGCCGAAGTTTACCATCAAGCTGTTGAATCCGCGTTTAATATAATCCTCAACTGATATGTCTACAAGGTCAAAAACGGAATTTAAAAATTCCAGCATTTTTGTTTGTTGCTCAAGATAATCTTTTACAGGTTTGTCGCGCCCGGTAAGCGCTTTGTATTGTTGTATCCTGCCCGGATTCAGCACGCCTCTGCAATCAAATACAAAACCTCCTCCGTTGCCGCTATCGTCAGATGGAATACCTTTCTTGTATGAAAAGCTGGAAACTTTAACCACTAATGCAGTTTCTTGTGTAGCACGGGTAGGAGTAAACCTTTCTAATATATCATCACCTACACAAATCTCCAATACTTTTCTAAACTCGGGTACCGCAATACCGATACGATTGTGCTCCAGAAAATAGCGAAGGTTGATTAATGCCTGAGGAATAGAGGTCAGAAAATGTGCTTTCCGTTCAAATAATCCTCTGAAGCCATAGGCTCCCAGCACTTGTAATAAACGGATTAATACGTAACCGTTATATTGTGACTTAAATGTAGTACGCTCTACTGGTTGTTTGACTTCTTTTTCAAATGCATCAATGTAGTCGTCGAGTAAACGGTCTTTCCATTCTTGTGAAAGATTTGCTCTGGCCTGCCAGATCATACTGGCAACATCATATTGCGGAGCTCCTAACATACCACCCTGATAGTCGATAAACTTTATACTGCCTGAGTGGTCAATCAGAATATTTCTGCTTTGAAAATCTCTGAACATAAAGAATTTGTATTCGGTATGGGTGAGATAGTTACTCAAAGCTTCGAAATCGTCGATTAGTTTTTGTTTGTCGTATGGTTTTCGGAGGGCATCTAAAAAGTAGTATTTGAAATAAAGCAGATCAGCCATAATGGCTTGTTTCCCGAATTCCTGATTGGTTAAACAGCGTGTATAATCAAGTTCATGATGACCGTTAACCTGTAACCTTGCTAATTCGGCCAGTGCCTGTGCGAAATATTGATAAACGTCTTCCTGAAATCCTTTTTCTTCGAGAATGTTTAATAAAGAAATATTTCCAAGGTCCTGTTGAAGGTAGATATCTCTTGTTTCATTAATACCGTGGATTGCAGGAACAGGCAATCCCTTTTCGTAAAAATGATCGGTAAAGTAAATGAATGTGTTGTTTTCGGGAATGTTAGTTCCGTAAGTTGCTATACAAGACCCTTCAGCACCATGTACCCGAAAATATCTGCGGTCAGAGCCCGACTGTGGTAATAATGTAATTTCAGCTGGCGCAGTACCATGAACTTTCTGGTATAAAGCGGCAATAGAATCTAGTATATTTTGCATATTGACTGTTGATAGTTACGAGAACATTTTATTGGCCATTTCTACCGATTCGGGTTTTCCTACATCAATAAACTTAGAGCCGGTATGGTCAAATCCTTTGATAATTTCAGTTGATGCCAGCGACAGATAAACATCTACCATAGAAAATTTACCGCTTTGATGAATCTTTTGCAGCAAATCTTTTTTGATAAGATGTAATCCGCTAAAGGCTTTTTGTTGATATGTTAAACTTTCTCTGCTCCATTTTTGTTCGCCGGTTTTGATGTTTTCCCATCCTACTAATTGAAGTTGTTCATCAAACAAAAAATATCTTCCCGAATTTCTTGTACTTACTGCCAATGTAGACAAAGCGTTTGTGCTTTGATGTTGTTTGTACAATTCGTTTAGATCGAGATCTGTTAAGATATCGGCATTAATGATAAAAATATCCTCTGAATTGAGCAGAGAAGATGCTTTTTTCAATCCGCCTCCGGTTTCTAACAACTCATCTCTTTCGTCACTGATTGTAATTGTTGCTCCCCATCCGTTGTTTTCTTCAATTGCATGAATAATTTGATCAGCGAAGTGATGAACATTGATCACAATTTCATTGATGTCATATTTTAAGAAATACTCGATATTCCTTTGAAGTAAGCTTTTGCCGTTTACTATTGCCAGCGCTTTGGGGTGATGATCAGTCCAGGGTTTGAATCTGGTTCCCAATCCGGCTGCAAAGATCATTCCTTTCCTTTTCATTATAAAACGATGTTTTGAACGAGAACTGCTCTTTCCGGATGGTCGGTATTAAAGTGTAATCCCCTGCTTTCTTTTCTGAAATGAGCTCCTTTTACGATCAGGTAACTTACTGTAATCAGATTTCTTAATTCACAAAGCTGTGGCGAAACCGTTGACGTTTCATAAAGAGATTCTGTTTCTTCCCATAGCAGGTCTATTCTTTTCATAGCTCTGACCAGCCTTGTGTTCGTACGAACAATACCGACATAGTCACTCATCAGCTGTTTAACTTCTTTGAGGCTTTGAGTGATAAGGATCATTTCTTTGGGGTGGGTGGTTCCACTGGCATTCCATTCCGGAATACTCAGTTGTTCTACTTTGTTTTTATCGATCTGGTCTTTTGCGTCTACATAACAACGATGGGCAAATACCATTGCTTCGAGGAGCGAATTGGATGCGAGGCGGTTGGCTCCATGTAATCCTGTACTTGCACATTCTCCTGCCGCATAAAGATAATCGATAGATGTTCTGCCCCATTCGTCTGTTTTGATACCCCCGCAGCTATAATGGGCTGCAGGAGATACAGGAATCATATCTTTCGACACATCTATACCTATAGATTTACACTTCTCATAAATATTGGGAAAGTGTTCAATGAATTTGTCGGTAGGGATATGGCGAACATCCAGGTATACGAATTCCGTACCTGTTATTTTCATTTCATTATCAATTGCACGGGCAACAATGTCTCTCGGAGCAAGGTCTTTACGTTCGTCATATCGTTCCATAAAGGCTTCGCCGTTAACATTTCTCAGGATACCTCCATCACCTCTGACTGCTTCCGTAATAAGAAACGATTGCCCGCGCACACCTGGTTCATATAATGCTGTAGGATGGAACTGGATAAACTCCATATTCTCAATTCTTCCTTTTGCCCTGTATACCATTGCAACGCCATCGCCGGTAGCTATACTCGGATTGGTGGTGGAGCGGTATACCTGACCATTGCCACCCGTTGCCAATAACGTGATAGGAGCGGTGATGGTTTCTATTTTTTGATTGTGCTGATTGAATACGTACACCCCATAACACTCAATACCCGGTGTGGATTTGGTTACCAGATAACCCAAATGGTGTTGTGTAATCAGATCTACTACAAAGCAGTGATTAAGAATTTCAATATTTTTATAATGATTCAGTGCGGCCAGTAAGGCTCTTTCAATTTCCTGCCCCGTTACATCTTTATGATGCAATATTCTAAACTCACTATGGCCACCTTCTTTTCCTAATTTAAAATCGCCGTCCTGCTCTTTATCAAACTGAGTACCCCATTCGATCAGTTCTCTGATACGATCCACCCCTTCTTTAACAACCAGCTCCACTACTTTAGGGTTACATAAGCCCGCACCTGCAATTAAAGTATCTTCTATATGTTTTTCGAAACTGTCATTTTTAAAATCAATCACACCGGCAACGCCCCCCTGGGCATATTTGGTATTGGTTTCATCAGCATGTGTTTTTGTAAGCACCAATACTTTTTTATCTGGGAATTGTTTTGCCGCTTTGATTGCAAAGGTTAATCCCGCCACTCCGGATCCGATTACCAAAAAATCTGTTTGCATATTAATGTCAAATTTAGCGGTATTTTATAATTTTTAGGAGGATTGATGAATTAAATGGATTTTCCAGATAAAAGTGATTTCTTCTCCTACCGGTAATTTAATCAATCCGATTTCGTTGTTAAAGCTATTGGGTGCTGCACTGAATGGTTCGATAGCAATACTTTTTCTATGGTCCGGAGTAAATATTTGCAGATAAGGATAGTTCTGTAAAAGCGTAAACTTAACTGACCATCTATTAACCGGGTTAAACAGCGTAGCTGCCACTTGCTGAGGTATCAAAAAACAATCGTCAAGATTGATATCTTTTAACGAAACCGGTTGTGTAAAACCAGCTGCGACTGTTTCACCGTTAGGTACCATTTTTTCAGTCAGAACGAGTTTCTTTTCGCTGTTTACAGACAATGTCCACTCATCTGTTGTTCCGCCCAGGTTAAAATAAGGATGCCAGCCATCAGCTACAGGGATGTCAGTGACTTCTTCATTTGCAATAGTAGTACTTATGGTAAGTGCATTGTCATCGCCTAATGAATAGGTTACATAACAGTCGTAATGAAAAGGATATCCGGGGTCTTTACCACGATAACAATGTTGTAGCGTTACAGAAGCACTATGGTCTAAAATAGATTGAGATACAATTTCAAACGGTTGGTCAAAAAGCAATCCGTGGATGGCCGAACCATCGGCAAATTTATTCTGAAAGCTGTATTCCCGGTCTGAAAAGGAATATACTGCATTTTCGATCCGTGCCGGAAAGGGTGAAAGCTTTGCACTCTTGTACCATTCTTTAATTTCCTTACCGGCATTTGCTATATCAGAAAGCCCGTCTATGCAGTTAAAATAAACTTTATCGTATTTTACCTCATAGGCTTGTAACAAAGCACCGGTTTTCGGTAATATCGTCACCTGAGCATTGGCAGACTTTAATAAGATAATTTCTGCCCCTTTAGCATTTGAAGTAATTAACTCAAATCCCATCACATTTTGTTATTTTTGGTATATGAAACAGTTAGTCCGTCAATTTGTTGAAAGATATGGCAGTACACCCCAATTTTACCGTAGCCCGGGCCGGATAAATATTTTGGGCGAACATACCGATTATAACGACTGCTGGTGTTTGCCCATGGCAGTTGACCGCTATATAAATGTACTGATTTCCCAAGGTGCTACCAAAGTGCATAGAATTTATTTTGAACAGTTGGATAAAGCTATTGAAGTGCCGGTTAATTTGTTGGGTACCGGTTATCTTCACCAGACTTATTTATCACCGGTATTCGAGTTACTGGAGAAAAGAGGCTTTTCTATAGAACCGGTTGATTTATTAATATCCGGAGATATTCCTGTTGGTGCCGGAATGAGTTCTTCGGCTGCATTATGTGTCAGTAGTTTTTATGCACTCAATGATTTTTTTAACCTCGGATTAGATAAAAAGGAAATTGCATTGCTCTCACAACAGGTAGAGAATGAATATATGGGATTGAGCTGCGGGCTCCTCGATCAACTCAGTGTATTGTTCTGTGTTAAAAGCAATGCTACCTATATGCACCCGGCATCTGCTACTTTGAACAATATACCTTTTGAAATGCCCGATCACCAGTTGGTATTGGTAAACAGCATGGTACAGCATGAATTGTCTGCTACCGAATATAACACACGCCGTGAAGAAAGTACCGCTGCTTTAAAACAAATTCAATCGCTACGAGAAGGTGTTCATTCATTTAAAGATTTATTACCTGCTGATGTTATCGCTTTAGAAGAGGAAATGGATGCGACTCTCTACAAAAGAGCATTACACATTGTGAGTGAAAACCAGCGGGTTCATCTGGCTGTTGAAGATTTGAAAAACGGTAGCTGGCAAAGCCTGGGTATGAAAATGTTCGGCTCCCACGAATCGTTGAAAAATTATTATCAGGTGAGTTGTACTCAGCTAGACTTTCTTGTAGAACGAGCTTCGTATATTGATGGTGTGTTAGGAAGTCGTATGATGGGTGGTGGATTTGGCGGTTGCACAATTAACCTGGTAGAAAAGCAGGCTTTAGAAGAGTTTCAAAAATCAATGACTAAATCTTATTTGCAACTCTTTAAAATAGAACCCGAAATTTATATTCTGGATGCAGCAAACGGTGCAGAAAAAATAGAAATCGGCTAATAGAAATTGTTGATTGATGTAACAGCCCATCGGTAGCCAGGTTCTTACCTGGATGACTGATGGGCTGATTTGTTTTTTTGCAAAAAATATCGTATATTATTATCAGACGCTGTTGTGTTAGCAAAAACTACTAGGCAGGGTCTATCCAGGCCTCATTTTCTTTTAAGAGTTCAATCAGCTCTTCTACAGCAATATTACTATCTACGTTTCTTTTCACCACTTCTTTTCCTTTGTACAAAGTGATCTTTCCCGGTCCGGAACCCACATATCCGAAATCAGCATCTGCCATTTCTCCCGGCCCGTTTACAATACAACCCATGATTGCAATTTTTACGCCTTTCAGATGATTGGTTACAGAACGGATTTTAGCCGTGGTTTCCTGCAGGTCAAAGAGCGTTCTGCCGCATGACGGACAAGATATATACTCCGTTTTACTGATTCTTGTTCTGGTGGCTTGTAAAATGCTGAATGCCGTATTATTGGTAAACTGGTAAATATCTTTCACGGGTAAGTAAGTTCTTCCCTTTGCCTGAAGATTTTCCATTTGGGCGGCCACACTAAAGGTTAGCCAGATGCCGTCGCCCATTCCTTCGAGCAATAATGCACCGGCTTCTGTTGCAAAGTGAATGAGATGTTCATCTGGTGTTTGAGACTTGCTTTCAATTTTCAGAATAATTGGCAGATCTGTTTTTTCCTGTTGAATAAACGCAATCATTGTTCTCAGCGCATGTACTCCATTAATGAGTGGTGAACTAAGTACAAGTGTAATATTTTTATAGGTAGTTAACTGTTGAAGGATAGCCATGTTTTGTTCATGATTCAGGCTGCCTTCAACTGACAGATGTACAAAGTTTAGTTGTGGGTGGTGCTGATCAGTTGCAAGAAAGTCTGTAGCTTCCCAATAAGGAACATAACCACTATTATCTTTTACACTACTCCATAACTGTTGGTCGGCAAGCAACCGAAGTGTACCAGGAATTTCGAAGCACACAGGAGTACTTCCGATATATACATAATCGGCTGCTGCATCTGCGATTTTCCATTTATCCAGCTGTTCATCGTAAGTATAACCGAAACTCTGAAACTGCTGTGGGTGAATTTCTTTTGAATGATCAATACTTGCAATAACTACAGGCACTTTCGTACTTCCGATATTCTGAACGGTTCCGGTAACTCTGCGTTGATAACTAAACGGGCTGTAAGGAACGGATTCAATCACCGGTATTTGCGGTAATGAGTGATAAGGCTGGTATCTTTTCACCAGGTCATTACAAACCGGAATTTCAAATTCAGGATCTTCTGTAAGTGAAACACGGATGGTGTCGCCGATTCCATCTTCTAACAAACTTCCGATACCTATTGCTGATTTTATTCTGCCGTCTTCACCATCGCCAGCTTCTGTAACTCCTAAATGTAAAGGATAAGATTCACCGAACTCTGTAACCATCGACTGAATGAGCAGGCGGTATGCCTGTACCATTACCAGTGGATTACTGGCTTTCATACTGAGTACGATGTTATGGTAACTTTGATCACGTGCAATGCGTAGAAATTCCATAGCACTTTCAACCATTCCCATTGGGGTATCACCATATCTCGACATGATTCTGTCGCTTAATGAGCCGTGATTGGTACCTATACGCATGGCTGTGCCGTACTCTTTACAGATTTTTACCAACGGTGTAAATCGCTGGCGGATTCTGTCTATTTCAGCGGCATATTCATGATCGGTATATTCAATTTGTTCAAACTTCTTTTTGTCTATATAGTTTCCGGGGTTCACTCTCACTTTTTCTATTAAGCGTGCGGCAATTTCAGCAGCATTCGGCGTAAAGTGAATATCGGCCACCAGAGGAGTAGTAAAACCCTGTTTGCGTAATTCGTTTTTGATTACAAGAAGATTTTCCGCTTCCTTTTTGCTGGGAGCAGTAATTCTAACCATTTCTGCACCGGCTTCAATACATCGGATGGTTTGTGCTACAGTTGCGGCAGTATCCATCGTGTCGGTAGTGGTCATTGTTTGTACACGGATAGGGTGATTATTGCCTAATGCAAGGTCTCCGACCTTAACTTCTCTGGTTGGTAAACGCTTGTAATTTGATATTGATTCGCAGTATAGCTGCATAACGATTGCTGTTGATATTCAAAATTAGTTAAGATTACCAGTCTTTCTCAGGCCTGTTGGCACTTTGACGACTTCTTTCATTCATTCTCTGACGAATATTCTGCTCACGCTCTTCGAGTGATTTCAAATATTTCTCGATCGACTCCTTATCTAACTTTGATTGTTTGTTTTTATTATTCTGTTGGTTCTTTTGTTGTTTATTTTCCTGCGGCGGAGGGGGAGGCGGCTGCGTTTGTCTGGAAGTTAATGCTTTCTGAAGATTATAGCGGGCATTCTCATCTTGGGGGTCGAGTTTTACCGCTTCTTTTAATGCTTCGATTCCCTGCTCCATCTCTTTTTCTTTGATATGGGTTACCCCCAGATTATACCAGGCCCGCTGTTGCAGTTTTTTATCTCCCGAATGAGAAATGGCTTGCTGGAAAGCAGTTTTTGCACTCTCCATATTTCCGCTCTTAAAATGAGCAGCTCCTAAATTATATAATGCCACGGCATTTGACGATTCGTGCGATAATGCTTCGTCGTATGATTTAATTGCTTTATCAAATTCTTTCGAAAGATAAAACTCGTTTCCTTTATAAATTTGCGAATTACTTTTTTGTGCGTTACCGGTAATGACCCATACCAACACAAAACAAGTAGCTATGATTCTTTTTAAAACAACCATTTTACTTTTTTTTCGGGGATGAATAATTCTATTGCCAGTAAAATGAATGCAACAAACAGAAAGTATTGAAAGTAAGTTGTATAATTTGTATAGTTTTTGTCTACCAGTGGTGTTTTTTCTATACCGGCTATCTGACTGTTAATACTTTTTATTGCATTGCCAAAGTTGTCGAGTGTATTATAAGTGCCGTTGGTATTGGCAGCAATTTGTTTTAGTAATTTTTCATTCAGTTTCGAAACAATCGGGTTGCCGTCTTTATCGAATCTTACTGAGCCGGCATACGATTTCAGGTTTACTCCTGCCGGTGTACCTACACCGATTGAATGAACCATCACTCCGTTACTCGATAATTCCTTTGCCAGTGCAGCTGCATTCTCATCGTGCTCTTCTCCGTCAGTAACAAGTAAGATGGTTTTGTTTTTTATATCCTGTTGTTGAAACGCATGAAAACCTGTGCGCAATGCATCGGCAATATTGGTTCCCTTATTGGTTATATTGTCGGGATGAGCTTGCTGTAAATAAGTAAGCGCTGCTGCATGGTCATGTGTAAGCGGCATTTGCACATAGGCCCGGCCCGCGAAGAAAACCCACGCAATGCGGTCGTTCGGATGTGATTGGATAAACTGCTCAAGAAAAATTTTGGCACGGTCTAAACGTGTAGGACGCTCATCATCAGCCAGCATACTGTTACTCAGGTCCAAAGCAATTACGATATCGATACCCGCTCTTTCAATGCTTTGCTGAGGATCAAGATGTCTTAAATTACTTGCTCCCAGTACTAAGAGCGACAAAGCTATACAGCACAAAATGAACTTTAACCTAAAATTCTTTTCAGAGAAATTGCGGAACAAACTCTGTACGATTTTAGGATTTCCGATAGAACGGATTGCTTTTTTTTTCCATTGAAGTAATTGCCAGAAAAGAAAAATGACAATCGGAATCAATAAAAAAGCGATTAAAGTTTCTGTATTTTCAAAGTGCCAGTTCAACGTTATCAGCTATTTAACTATAAGTTTTAGATTAGAGCAACTGTTGTTCCATTATTTTTTTCCTTCAAAAAATCCGTATTGTTTTAAGATTTTTTTCAGAATATCTAAACGCGCGCTTCTCATATCAAAGTTTGCATCAGGTGATTCTATTTGTAAAACAAAGAAGTAAGGGTGATTGTTTTCTTCAATCCAACCTTCGATCCAGCCTAACTGATTGCCCTCTTCAGTGACGCCCCAACCTGTTTTATAGGATAGTTTATAATTCGCATCGTCTTCCCAAAGCATCATTTCACGAACAATTCTTTGTGTACGCTTCAGGAATGGAAGCTGTTCGAAATAAAGTTTTTTCAAGAGTCCTAATTGCTCATCGGCAGTAACTTTCAATGAGTTATCGAGCCAGAAAATATCTAACTTTTCTTCCATATTAAAATCCGGTGAAAAACTACCGTAACCCAACGTATCAAGATACTTCTTCATATCTGTTGCGCCAATGCGACGGGCCAGCTCCTGATACCAGTTCGGACAAGAAAGCCTGAAAGCCTGATTCATTGATAAATTAGCATCACATTCTGCACGGCCACTGCCGGCACCGTTCCAGTTGATTATACTGGTAGAATCTTTGATGACTCCTTTTTCAACTCCGATCAGTGAATTCACTATTTTGAAAGTAGAAGCAGGTAAGTATTTTCCATCCGTATATCTCGGAAGGTTATAGATGTGAAAGTCACCCTGGCCATTATTGAAGAATGCAAACGTTCCGTCTGCTTTCCATTCGTCAAAATATTTTTTTAAGGTATCGTCTTTAGTCACATTATTCGGGGTACATCCAAATAATGATATGATCATCAGGCTGGTAGCAAGAATCCAATTCTTCATTTCCGGTTATTTTGGCAAAAATAATTCAAATACTGCTGGTAACCATATCTATTATAGACGGTAAAAGTCAATTGCATTCAATCCGAAAACCCTGTCTTTAATTTCAATCGGCTCGTTTTCCATATATTTTTCAATTAAACTTTTCCATTGTACATAGATACCGCTGAGTAACATTACCGGCCAGTCTGACCCGAAAAGTAACCGGTCGGTGCCGAAACTGCGGAAAACTGTATCCAGATAAGGATAAAAATCACTTGCTGACCACTCTTTCCACTTGGCTTCCGTGAATAAACCCGATAATTTACAGTATAAGTTAGGGTATTGAGCCAGTGGTTCAATCGACTTTCTCCATTCTGTCAGTTCATTATTGGCGATATCAGGTTTTCCGCAATGGTCTAATACAAAACGGATATTTGGGTTTTTTTCCAGTAATGTATGCAGCCAGGGTAGTTGATATGCCTTCACTACAATGTCATACGTAAAATTAAACTGTTCCAGTTTTGCCACACCCGATAAAAATTTCGGATGCGTAAAATAATCTTGCTTTTCTGCTTGCAGCTGATGCCTGAAACCCTTGATAACACTGTATTCTTTGAGCTCTTCAAGGTCTTCCTGTAAACGGTCGCCGGTGAAATCTACCCAACCCACCACACCTTTTATCAATGGGTGTGTTTGTGCCAGTTCTGCCAGAAATCTTGATTCTACCGTAGTATCTACTGCCTGTATTGCCACTACTCCCTGAATATCATTTCGTGAAAGCGTTAGTTGAAGGTTTTGCGGGAGGTAATGCTGTTTCAGTAGTTTCATGCTCTTATCGATCCACGGGTATTGGTCCGCCGAATACTTCCAGAAATGTACGTGTGCATCTATATTCATACCAGCCGATTTTGTGTAAGTTAATAATTCTGTCAGACGATGATACTAACAGTCATTAGTTTTTTTTATCTTTATCGGATATTAAGTATAAAATATGAGCCAGGTTAGAATTGTAACAGCAGCGTCTTTATTTGATGGCCATGATGCAGCCATTAATATCATGCGAAGAATTATGCAAGCCAAAGGTGCAGAAATTATTCATTTAGGCCATAATCGTTCAGTGGCGGAAATAGTGGAGTGTGCTATTGAAGAAGATGCCCACGGTATTGCAATTACCAGTTATCAGGGCGGGCACGTAGAGTTTTTCAAATACATGAAAGACCTGCTTGACCAAAGCGGCTGCGGACATATCAAAATTTTCGGCGGTGGCGGAGGTACTATCCTTCCGCAGGAAATTCACGAATTACATCACTATGGTATTACGAAAATATATAGCCCCGACGACGGCAGAAGGTTAGGCCTGGAAGGAATGATTCAGGAATTGATCGACGAGTGTAAAGCTGTTGATACCTTAAAGCCGATTGATAAAATGAACGACGTATGGAAGGATACACATCCTTTGAACGAAGTAAAAGATATCCGCCGTATTGCACGTGCAATTACTTTGGTAGAGGCGGGAGAAACCATGCCCGCAGCGTTTGAACTGAAAAAGGAGACCATACTGCCTCCGGTCATCGGAATTACAGGTACCGGTGGTGCGGGTAAGTCATCGGTAACAGACGAACTGGTGAGAAGGTTTCTGCATACCTATACTGACAAAACAATTGCAGTGGTTTCGGTAGATCCTTCCCGCAAAAAAACCGGCGGCGCCTTATTGGGCGACCGTATCCGGATGAACAGCATCTCTAACCCGAGAGCTTACATGCGCTCGCTCGCTACACGCGACAGTGACGTTGCTTTGTCTAAACACGTAGCAGCTGCATTGGATATCTGTAAAGCAGCAGGCTTTGATTGTGTGATACTCGAAAGTGCCGGTGTAGGGCAAAGTGATGCCAGTATTCTTGATTTCTGCGATATCAGCCTGTATGTAATGACACCGGAATATGGTGCTGCTTCACAATTAGAGAAGATCAATATGCTCGATTATGCGGATGTAATTGCGATCAATAAATTTGATAAAGCAGGTGCGTTAGATGCATTGCATGACGTGAAAAAACAATACAAGCGAAACCATCAGTTATTTATGCTGCCGGATGAAGAAGTACCGGTGATTGGTACCATCGCAGCGCAATTCAACGACGCAGGTATTAACCAGCTTTTTTCAAAGATGGTGTCTATTCTAAAAGATAAGAAAAATATCTCATTCGGCGAAATTTCTACTGTTAAATCTACTGCTAATACGGCGAAAGTTTCGGTATTGCCGGCTGCACGTGTACGTTATTTATCTGAAATAGTTCATCAGAACCATCAGTATGGGCAATGGGCTAATAAACAAGCCGGGCTCGCTTCGCAGCTTTATCAACTGAAAGGTGCTTTAAAGCTGGTGGGAGAGGATAATGCCGCTTTACTGGCAAAGATCAAAGAAGTTGAAAATAAAATTGAACACGATAATAAGCAGTTGATTGAAGAGTGGCCGGCGGTAAAAGAACAATATAGCAAAGATGCTTTTGAATATAAAGTTCGCGATAAGGTAATTCAGCAACCCATGATTACCACTTCGCTCAGTGGAACCAGAATTCCTAAAGTGGTTCTGCCGCAGTATAAAGACTGGGGTGATATTCTGAAGTGGCAGTTACAGGAAAACCTTCCGGGAAAGTACCCGTATACAGCAGGTGTGTTTGAATTAAAACGGAGTGGTGAAGACCCTACGCGGATGTTTGCCGGCGAAGGTGGCCCTGAAAGAACCAACAAACGTTTTCACTATGTATCGCTGGGGCAACCGGCTATTCGTTTATCCACAGCTTTTGATAGTGTAACCTTATATGGCGAAGACCCTGATCATCGTCCGGATATTTACGGAAAAGTAGGTAACAGTGGTGTAAGTATTGCTACGGTTGATGACGCTAAAAAATTGTATAGTGGTTTTGATTTGTGTGATCCGAAAACATCGGTGAGTATGACAATTAACGGTCCTGCACCGATTATTTTAGCATTTTTCATGAATGCAGCCATTGATCAGTTATGCGAAAAGTATATTGATGAAAAAGGTTTGTGGAGCGAGGTAGAGAAAAAATATCAGGAAAAATATAAAAAAGGATTACGCCCGAAATACTATAATCCTTCAGCTCCCGAGCGTTTGCCGGAAGGAAATAACGGATTAGGACTAAAATTATTAGGTTTGAGCGGCGATGAGGTATTACCTAAAGACGTGTACGAACAAATTAAAGCAAATGCGCTGATGCAGGTTCGTGGTACGGTGCAGGCGGATATATTGAAAGAAGACCAGGCGCAGAATACCTGTATTTTCAGTACTGAGTTCGCTTTAAAGTTGATGGGGGATGTACAGGAATATTTTATCGAAAATAAAGTTCGTAATTTTTATAGTGTCAGTATCAGCGGCTATCACATTGCCGAAGCAGGAGCAAATCCGATCACCCAGCTGGCATTTACCCTGAGTAATGGCTTTACTTACGTAGAATACTATTTAAGCCGGGGAATGAATATCGATGACTTTGCACCAAACCTGTCTTTTTTCTTTAGTAACGGAATGGATCCGGAATATAGTGTAATCGGACGTGTGGCACGTAGAATCTGGGCAAAAGCGATGAAGTATATATATAATGGTAATGACCGTAGTCAGAAATTGAAATACCATATCCAGACCTCCGGCCGAAGCCTGCACGCACAGGAAATTGATTTTAACGACATCCGCACTACATTACAGGCTTTATATGCCATTTATGATAACTGTAACAGCCTGCACACAAATGCATATGATGAAGCTATTACAACACCTACCGAAGAAAGTGTTCGTAGAGCAATGGCCATACAATTAATTATTAACAGAGAATTAGGGTCAGCTAAAACAGAAAACTTTATTCAGGGATCATTCCTGATAGAAGAAATGACCGACCTGGTAGAAGAAGCCGTGTTAGCCGAGTTTGAAAGAATATCAGACAGAGGTGGCGTGCTGGGTGCGATGGAAAGAATGTATCAACGTAATAAGATTCAGGAAGAAAGTTTGTACTACGAAGGGCTGAAACATACGGGTGAACTACCGATTATCGGAGTGAATACCTTCCTCAATAAAAACGGTTCACCTACAATTGTTCCGGGCGAAGTAATCAGAAGTACGCGTGAAGAGCAGGAGCAGCAAATTGCGAACCTGAATATGTTTATGCAGCGGAATGAAGCTGTTATCAACGAGAAAATTGCAGAACTGAAAAAAGTAGCTGCAACTAACGGTAACTTATTTGAAACGCTGATGGAGGTGGTGAAATATTGTTCGTTAGGCCAAATCACACATGCCTTGTATGAAGTGGGTGGCCAGTACCGGAGAAGCATGTAGATAAGTTAAGAGTGAGTAATTATGAATTAAGAATTAAGCAACGGAATAATTTCTTAAAAAAATAAATCAAAAATACATGAAATAAGAGACTCATTTTGAGTCTCTTATTTTTTTACCGCTTATCCATATTTCTTACCACTCGTAAATAGTGAAAAAAGACGTGTAACATTTGAGCGAGTTAAAAGTCTAATAGATAAATAACTTATTTAGCCATGAAATCAATCATCATTACGGTGATCACTGTCCTTTTTATGTCCCTGGGTGTAAACGCGCAAACTATTGAAGGGAAAATCGAGAGCTTAAATGGAGAAGCTCTATCGGATGTAAACGTCACTTTGAAAAAACAAGAAGACTCCAGCACTGTAAAAATTGCTATTACAGGAACAAACGGTCGATATAAATTTGAACAAATTTCATCAGGAAAATATTTTGTTGAAGCCAGTATGGTTGGATACAAACAACCCAATAGAGTACCGGTTGTGGTAAACGGAAAAGATCTGGTAGATGTAGAAACTATTTATCTGGAATCTGCTGCTGATCAGATGCAAACTGTTGTGGTAAAAGCAACTCGCCCACCATTACAGGCGAAGGCAGATAAATTAATCATGAACGTAGAAGGAACAATCAATAGTGTTGGAGAAGATGCTATTGAATTATTGAGAAAAGCACCTTCTGTGAACGTGGATAAAGATGATAATATTACGATGAGTGGTAAATCAGGTGTGCAGGTATATATTGATGGAAAGAGAACACCGATGAATGGAAAGGATCTGGCGAACTATTTAAAGTCAATTCCTTCCAGCTCAATTGATCAGATTGAAATCATTAACAATCCTTCTGCAAAATATGATGCAGCAGGTACTGCAGGTATTATTAATATTAAGCTGAAGAAAAACAGTGCTTACGGAACAACCGGAACTGCAAATGCAGGCTGGGGTGTAGGAAGAGCTTACCGGTATAATGGTGGTGTTAGTTTAAACCACAGAAATAACAACTGGAATTTATTCAGCAACGTTAATTATTATAATAACAGAAATCCTCAAACACAGGATATTGACCGTTTCATCGGAGACTCTGCATTCATTCAGGTGGGTAGATCTCGTTGGGAAGGTGATGGTACTTCATTTAAAGTAGGTGCTGATTATACAATCGATAAAAATAATATTATCGGAGTAATGGTAGACGGTAACTATTCATCAGGTACATGGTCGAGCAGGTCAACTACCGAAATCATGAATGTAAATGATAAAGTAACCAGAGCTATTCTGGAAGCATCAAATGCCAACAGAGATAAGAGCGATCGTATGAACTATAACCTGAACTATCGTTACAGCGATACTACAGGAAGAAGTTTAAACTTTGACGGTGACTATTCAACGAATAATATCCGTCAGAATCAAACGCAACCGAACAGGTATTTAGACCCGATTAACAACACTACTATTTACGAGAATAACTACTTCTTCAATCAACCGAATACGATTGATATGTCGAGTTTGAAGTTAGACTATGAGCAGAATTTCTGGAAAGGAAAGTTAGGAGTAGGTGCTAAATATACAGGCGTTGAAACCAACAATACTTTTGATAAGTATGATGTAGGGCAACATGGAAATGTATTCGATTCATCAAGAAGTAATTTCTTTAAATACAATGAAGATATTGCGGCTGCATATGTAAACTTCCAGCGTCCGATTACGCAAAAATGGTCATTGCAGGCGGGTTTAAGAATGGAAAACACCAAAACAAAAGGAAAAAGCGAAGGTTATAAAGATGATGGAACCAGATTCGTTGATTATGATTCAAGCTTTACCAGATCTTATACCGACTTCTTCCCAAGTGCAGCATTGACTTATGTGTTGAATCCAAGCAACATTTTCACTGCAGATTATAGCAGAAGAATTCAGCGTCCGGTATATCAGGATTTAAACCCGTTTGAGTTTTACCTGGATGAGTATACTTATAATAAGGGTAATACCAATTTAAGACCTCAATACACGAACAACTTTGGATTAACGCATATTTATAAAGGCAGACTGGTAACTAAATTAAGTTACAGTAAAGTAAATGATGTGTTCATTAACCTGGTAGATACATTAGGCAGTAAAGCTTATTTAATCAGACAGAACTTAGCGTCGCAGGAAACCTGGAGTGTTAATGTAAGCTATAGCCAAACATGGGGTATCTATACAGCTATTGCAAACTTTAACGGATTTAATTCACGTTTCAGAGCAGATTACGGTGCAGGAAGAGAAGTGGATAACAGTACAACTGCATTTACGGTTTGGACGCAACACTCATTCAGATTACCAAAAGGATTCAATGCTGAAATCAGCGGATACTATGGATCTAAAGCGATCTGGGAAGGTATGTTTGTTCAGAACCCGATGTCACAAATCAACTTCGGCGTATCAAAAAGCTTATTTAAAGATAGAGGCTCATTGAAGTTTTCATTCAATGATATTTACAGAGGAATGTATTTCAAAGGTAGTTCATCGTTCTCCGGCCAAACCATGCGTATCAATAATACCTGGGAAAGCAGAACTTTCAGAGTGAACTTCAGCTACCGTTTCGGTAATACAAAAGTGAAAACTTCTACCCGTAAAACAGGTTTAGAAGATGAAGCTCAAAGAATTAAATCAAATGGGTAACCATTTGTCACGATTTTCAGTCATAGTTTTGAACTGAAGTATAGTTATGGACAGTCACCCCTCCTTTTCAGGAGGGGTTTTTGTTGTAGTTACAAGAATGTTCAGATTTTACCATGTGAAGGTATACTTGTTTCAAATACTCCGGTAAATATGCAACATACACAGGGGATACACTCTCCGTTCTTTTTTGTAACTTCATAAAAAGCCATCGAATGAGAATTTATTCCGTCATACTATTAGCCGGTGTAACTGTGTTGTCAGCTTGCTCAGGATATAAATATCACCAGTCAAACCGGGTGTATACTAAGCAGGCAAAAGAGTTAGTGAAGCCGTTAAAATCGGTTCCCGATCCTTATGTGGTGCAGGGTATTTCAATTCAGGAAGAACCGGTAGGTACGGTTAATTTTGATTTACGGAAACCCAATTATGTAATCATCCATCATACGGCACAAGGCTCATGTACCGAAACGCTCGACTTTTTTACAAAAAAAGCTACTAAGGTGAGTTCGCACTATCTCGTGTGTAAAGACGGAACGGTTTCTCAATTGCTAAATGATTATTTCCGCTCGTGGCATGCCGGTGTTTCTTACTGGGGAGGTTTAACAGATCTCAATTCTGCATCTATCGGTATTGAGATAGACAATAATGGTTTTGAACCTTTTACTGTTTTACAAATGAGCAGCCTGCTGGAGTTATTGAAGAATTTAAAGCAAAAATATAATATACCCACGGCTAACTTTATCGGACATTCGGATATTGCACCCGGCCGTAAAGTAGATCCGAATGTATGGTTTCCCTGGAAAGACCTTGCTATGAATGGCTTTGGCCACTGGTACAGCGATACAACAGGTGTAACAGTACCGGAAGGCTTTGATACCAATATGGCACTTCGTGCAATCGGCTATGATATGAAGAACCCTGGTTCAGTATATGACACTTTTAAAAGAAAATATCTGCAAGACAGCTCTAATAACAAACAGTTCGACAGTGCTGCCATAAAAGTCTTATATCAATTATACACGAATCCTTTCTAATATTATCTTTGCGCACATGAAATGGGAAACTTTATACAGTGCACAGAGAACCGGACAATCCGGAGGGAAGCAAAATCAAGACCAGATCAGAACATCTTACATTAGAGACTATGACCGGTTGATATTTTCGTCTGCCTTCCGCCGTCTGCAAAACAAAACGCAGGTATTTCCTTTACCGGGTGCTGTTTTTGTGCACAATCGTTTAACCCACAGTTTAGAAGTTGCTTCAGTAGGGCGCTCATTAGGTAAAGCTGTAGGAGATGAGATTGCAGATCGTCATCCACAGCAAACGGAGCTTTTTAAAGAGTTTTATAAATATGAACTTCCTTCGGTAATTGCGGCAGCGTGCCTGGCGCATGATATCGGAAATCCGCCTTTCGGTCATTCGGGAGAAGAGGCCATCCGGATATTTTTTAGAGAAATGACCGGTAAGGGAAAAGAACTTTTTGATAAACTCAGCGAAAATCAACAAAGAGATTTTACACACTTTGAAGGAAATGCGAATGCTTTCAGAACGCTGACACATCATTTTAATGAAGAGATGGCCGGTGGCTTCAGATTAACTTATGCAACACTGGCGTCTATTATTAAATACCCCTGCACCTCGGCAAACGGGTTTGATAAATCAAAACTCATTACGAAAAAGTCAGGCTTTTTTGATACTGAGTTAGCCACCTACCGCCAAATAGCCGACCAGTTAGAAATTCCGGCTTTGAATGAAGATGAAACAGTGTATGCGCGTCATCCATTTGTATTTCTGGTAGAAGCGGCTGATGATATCTGTTATCGTGTAATAGATTTCGAAGATGCGCATCGTTTAAATATTATTTCGATTGATAAAATAAAAGAATTGTTTCTGGCCTTTTTTGATGAGGGCACCGGGTACGACACCCGAACGACTGTTGAAGACACATTGAATAAAATAAAAGATACCAACCAGCAGGTACAATATCTGCGCGCCCGGGTAATTAATTTTTTGATTCAACGGGTACAGGAGGTGTTTATGCGTGAAGAAGAGCAATTACTATTGGGCACGTTAGACAAACCTTTAATTGATTTAATTCCTGAACGCGAATTAAAGATTGTAAAAAAAATAGACGAATTCTCTTATAAATATATTTATAACCACCGCTCGGTGGTAGAAATTGAAATAGCCGGCTATAATGTAATCGGTTCTTTGCTGAAAGCGTTTGTGGATGCGGTATTGGATGTAGAAGGCAAACGTTCTCAAAAATTGTTACAATTAATTTCATCACAGTTTGTGATTACAGGAAAACCTGAAAACTTTTATCAGGATCTGCAATCGGTTGTTGATTTTGTAGCAGGCATGACAGATTTATATGCAGTAGAATTATACCGGAAACTTACAGGGATAGAAATACCGCAGTTACGCTGATTATTTTACTTTACGAAGCTCACTGAGCCTGGTCGTATAATGAGCGCTTTTCATGTTTTGTTTCATTTGCCAGATACTTTGATGACCCATCGTTGCAAAATGGATCATATTGGGCTTCATGGCAAAATTGATATTGTCGAGTGCCTGCATCAGTTTGGTGGCTTGCGGGTAATTATTTTCTTTAAAGAGGTTGGCTTGTACAGCATCGGCAGGTTTCAGGTTGTAAAAGGTTACGCCTGCTTTACTGTACTTCATGCCGGGTTCATACAACTCTTCCACTAAAGGCATAGCAGCCTTAATCAGCTCGTTAGTGGCTTGTGTGGCAAATGGCAACGTAATATACCGGCTAACGGAAACCGGACGTGTATACATCGAATCTTTCATGTAATTAAACGGAACAATTGACACATAAAGTGTATCAGTAACCGACTTCTGGCGACGAAGTTTTTCTGCAGCCCGTGAAATATAAGCAGCCACCGCCTCTTTTAATAAACTCAGATCTGAAATCTTTTGACCGAACATTCTGCTGGTTCCTACCATTTTCTTCTGTACTAAAGGCGTTTGTAATGGCATACTGAGTTCTCCGTTCAACTCTTTATGCAAACGTAGCCCAACTACTCCACCCATGTTCTTTCTGATCCAGTCTTCAGACATTTGTGCGAGTTCATAGCCATTTGTGATGCCTCTGTTGGTGAGGAATTTTGCATAAGAGCGACCTACTCCCCAAATTTTTTCGATACGTATTTGTTTAAGTAAATCTTCCTGTTTTTCTTTTGTATCAATCACCGCCACGTAATCGGTCTTTGTTTTTTTTACGTAGTGATTTGCTAGTTTGGCGAGTGTTTTAGAAGGCCCTACCCCTATAGAAACAGGAATACCCGTCCACTGTTCCACTATCGTGCGGATATGTTTGGTAGTAGATTCTAATGCGTGAGGCGGTACCTGACTCAGGTCAATAAAAGCTTCGTCAATAGAGTATACTTCTATATTAGGTGTCAGTTGCTTTAACGTTTTCATTACCCGTGCACTCATGTCGCCATACAGGTTGTAATTTGAAGAAAAAACCGCCACCTGATATTTTTCTATAAGTGGCAGTATTTCAAAATAAGGAATGCCCATTGGTATTTCGAGTTTTTTGGCTTCTTCGCTGCGTGAAACAACGCAACCGTCATTATTACTGAGTACTACAATGGGTTTATTGATAAGGTCGGGGCGAAAAAGCCTTTCACAAGAGCAGTAGAAATTGTTGCAATCCACGATGCCGATCATAATGGTAAGTTTGAAATTAAAAGGGATGGGTAGCAAGTGGATCTGTGGTGTTCAGAGTTTATGAATTACATAAGTTACCACTCCCCATACAGAGAAAGACTCGCAGGCAGGGTCTATCTGAAGTGCGGGAAGTTTTTTCGTAGCCGGTACTAACCGGAGTTTGTTAAAAGTTTTTTCCATCCGGCGAATCAACATATCGCCGTAAATAGCCGCGATAATAATTTGTCCGTTTCGTGGTGTTAAGCTTCTGTCTACTACGAGCAGGTCGCCATCGTAAATGCCCGCATCTTCCATCGCATCCCCATCCACCCTCATAAAAAAGGTGGCGGGTTTGTTTTGTAAAAGGGCCTCATTCAGATCGATACCTCTTTCGATATAGTCATCTGCCGCAGAGCCAAAACCAGTGGCATCGGCGCTTTCTATCTGCCACTGGTCGAAGTCTTTACTACCTGTATAAACAGGCTTAAAAATGGAAGGAGGCATAGAAAATAATTTTAAATACTAAAATATTTAGTAAATTTATGCTAAATATTTGATCAGTAAAAACATTTTTGAGGCTAATGGAACAGTCAGTTGAGCAATATCTTATAACTATCCGTTTATTATCGGATAACGTGAAGGAAGTTCCTGTAGCGAGTTACCGGTTGGCTGAAAATCAGGAATTAATGCTATTAGAGTGGGTAGAAAAGTTATGTTGGCGATTAGAATTTTCCAGTCGAAACTGGGATAGCCAGTTAAGGTTTCAGCTGCAGTCTATGGGTGATTTTTTTCGTGCAAAGGGAAAAGTTGCTGAAGGTGATTTTCCTTTTCAGGCTCATCAGATGGAGGCGATGAAAGTATACCGTGTAGAAACGGGGCGTGAACCCCGCTTGTTGCGTGAAATTCCGGTAAAGTCAGGTATCGATTCTTCATTGGTGGGCGACTATCATATATAATTATAATGTACACCTTACAGCTGTGATGAACTGTGGGGTAGAAGAAAATCAACTACTATGAAAGGCCGCGGAACCTCCTCAAATCCTCCCAATCAATATCTTAAGAATCATATCAGCCGGAGCGAAATTACCTCTATCGATGATTGGGTGGAAGAAGACCTTGCTACCGAATATATCAAAGTCTACCCCAAAACAATTGTGAATAAGGTTGATTCACCTGACTTATCGTTTATGTGGAATATGAATCCTTATCAGGGGTGTGAGCATGGATGCATCTATTGTTATGCGCGTAATACCTTTGAATATTGGGGATATAGCGCAGGGCTTGATTTTGAACAAAAGATACTGATAAAAGAAAAGGCTCCGGAGTTATTAAAGAAGTTTCTCCGTCATCCGAAATGGAATGCCGATGTCATTAGTTTGAGCGGTAATACCGATTGTTATCAACCTGCCGAGAAGAAATTTGAATTGACTAAAGGCTTATTGGAGGTATGTAATTCTTTTAATCAGCCGGTGATGATGATTACTAAAAATGCGGGAATTTTACGGGATATAAAAATATTAGAAGAAATGGCCCGTAAAAACCTGGTGGCGGTAATGATTACAATTACCAGTCTGGAAGAGTCGCTGCGGTTGAAAATGGAGCCACGTACGGTAACCGCCAAAAAGAGATTGCAGGTGATAGCCGAACTGGCAAAACATAATATTCCGGTAGGAGTAATGGTAGCGCCAATCATTCCCGGTTTAAATGATCATGAAATACCGAAAATTCTGGAAGCTGCCGCGGAGGCCGGAGCCCAAAGGGCAGGGTACAGTATTATTCGTTTACAGGGAGCCGTACAAATTATATTTCGCGAATGGCTACAAACGCATTTTACCGATAAAGCTCAAAAAGTATTAAATCTAATTGATCAAAATCAAGGAAAAGGGACAGGGGTAAGATTTAAAGGGAGCGGTTCAATGGCTACAATGATAGCTCAGATAATGGAAGTTCAAAAGCGGAAACTTGGAATAACACAGGACTCTTGGAATTTGGATGGGTCATTGTTTAGGAGAAATGATCAGTTGAGCTTATTTTAAAGCTCCTTCAATTGTGTTCTAAGGCTAAAGATTTGTTGACAAACAGAGGAGATTTCATTAGGATGATCCAATAAATTTAAATCCAGCAACTGCCTCTCTAATTTTGAAAGTTGTGCCAACAAGTCCTGTCTCAATGCATCGCCCGTGAAAGCATTGATTTTCTCAGGAGAGTCGTTACTCATCATGGTTAGTTTTGAATTCTCAATAAGGTGTTGCAGCAAAATTACACGATTTGTGTGCAAAATCTTGGATAAATTGAAAGATTATATATAGAAATTTGAAAAAACTGCGTTATAAAAGGCATTGAAAATGAGTTTGATTATACAAAACTAAGGTAAGTGGGTATTTTGTTTGTTTGAAAAGTGCTCAAAAATTATTATCTTAGGATAACAGCATTGCTTTGTTTGAAATGAATGTAAAAGTTAAAAAGTACTTCTACCTTTTATTCTTATTGAATATTATTTATATCGCAGTGGCTTTATGGATCGTGTATCCGATTGCTTTCCGCGATATGCTGCAGCTCGAGGTTGCCCGGAATAGTTTCCAGGCTGAACAGATACTTGCATTCTGGCAATCGCAAGGTTTAATGAATCAGGTAGAAACCTTTCTTATATTGAACCTTTTTTATATTCCTCTTTATATTCCACTTTTGTGGTGTAGCCTCCAGTATTTTACGTTACCTACCAAACATGAGATTTTGATTCGTGCGGCGAAGTTTTTCTCTTTATTGTTAGTTGTTGCAGGAATTTGTGATGCCATTGAAAATTGGGCTTTGCTCAATCTGGTACAGAATGGTATTAATGAATGGAATCTTCATCTCGGCTACGACATGGCAGCTACAAAATTCAGTATTCTGCTGGTAACAATTCTGTTGCTGATTATTAGTGTTGCTTATATTTTGTTACAAAAGTTAGTTCCTGAAAAGAAGAAAAATTATTTCAATCCTAAACCTTGATATAGATTTTCTTTTTGTTGAGCCAATAAGCGATTGCCCATAAAATCATTACGAAAACAATTGCATATAATAAAGAGCCCCATCGTAAGTCGGTGTGAATATTCTTACAAACATTAGTATAAAACCAATGCAGCGGCGTTGTCTTTTCTCCGTTATAGGTAAACCGGATCAATCCGGATGTTTTAGGAATTACAATACTCAGTACAAAAATGAAAAGAGGGTTTTTGCCAAAAACCGAAAACCATTCAGTACCGAAGTTCTTTTTATTTGTGAACTCAATATAGTAGACCAGCATACTCAGTAATAAAACAGACCATCCGCCGGCATACAATACATAAGAGCTTGTCCATATTTTTTTATTGATCGGGAATACATAATTCCAACCATTGGCAACGAGCAGCAGAAGTGTTCCTGCAATAAAAAGATAGCTTAAGGTTTGATAAGATTTTCCGGATTTAATGATGAATAAGCCGGTAAGGTAACCGATGATTACCTGTACCACTGCTGGTAGGGTGGATACAAGTCCTTCCGGATCAAAAGGAATTCCTTCGCCTTTGTACATGTGGGCAACAGACAATATGCTTTTGTCAATGCCGGTTCCGAAGAAACCGGATAAGCTATAAGGATCACCAGGAGTACCCAGACCATAAGCAACAGCCCAATAGGCTAAGAGAATAAAAGCACTGATCAGGGCAAGAGCTTTGGGTTTAAAGAAAAAAATCAATAAGCCTGCTATACCATAACATAAAGCAATCCGTTGCAGAACACCTAAGATTCTGACACCGCTTTCCGGATTTTCTTTGGATACCCACGAACGAAAGACCCACCCGTTTTCAGTAAAAGAGCCAAAAGGGTACCAGTTAAGCGTAAGTCCGATGATGAAGATCAAGAAAGTTCGCTGGAGAATCTTTTTCCAGTAGACAGTACTACCTTGTTGTTGTAATTTCGGCAGCGCGAAAGCCATCGCGTTACCTACTGCGAAAAGAAAAAACGGGAATACCCAATCGGTAGGAGTAGCCCCGTTCCATGGAGCATGGGCAAACGGAGGAAAAATATGACCCCAGCTACCCGGGTTGTTTACTAAAATCATCAGCGCAACAGTCGCTCCTCTAAATACATCAAGGGAATAATATCTTTGGCTCAAAGCAGGTGATTTAAGACTAAAAGATATAAACTTTTGGATTGGTTGAAAAATAAAATATAATCTATAAGTAAAACACTAATTTAAGGTGAATGCTTGCAAAAAACATATATTTGCACTATTGCGTTAAATAGAGCAATTCTATAGTATACCTGATGACCTGTGAATTATCAATTAATATATTTTTTAATAAAAATATTTAAAAGGCATAGTTTGTGCTAGTAGCAGGCTATGCCTTTTACTTTGGGTATATAAAAAGTTAATTTGTAAGAAGTTACATATAAGCTATGTGACTGACCTGGCGAAGCTATGCATTTTTATCAACACGAAACGTCTGTAATAGATGAAGGGGCTACGATAGGAGCCGGCACAAAAGTGTGGCACTTTTGCCATGTAATGGCTTCTGCTGTTATTGGAGATCAGTGTATTCTGGGACAAAACGTTTTTGTTGGGGCAAAGGTTGTATTGAGGAACAGAGTGAAGGTGCAGAATAATGTTTCGTTATATGAAGGGGTCGTATGTGAAGATGATGTTTTTGTGGGTCCCAGTGTTGTATTTACAAATATTCTTACTCCCAGGGCTTTTATTGAAAGAAAAGGCGCATTCAAAAAAACAATTGTTGAACGGGGTGCAAGTATTGGTGCAAATGCAACCATCGTTTGTGGAATAACTATCGGTGCTTTTGCGTTAATAGGTGCCGGTGCTGTTGTTACGAAGGATGTATTACCTTTTTCGTTGATGGTCGGTAATCCGGCAGTACAGAAAGGATGGGTGAGTGAATGCGGAGAAAAGCTGTATTTTGATAAAAGCGGTCTGGCTACTTGTATAACCACAAATGTGCATTATCGCTTAATAGAAGGCAGGGTTCATAAAATGAGCTAAAAATGGCTGAAGAAAATAATTGGTATGCTATTTATACAAAACCCCGGGCAGAAAAGAAGGTCTTTGAACTTTTGCATGATCGGGGCATTCATGCTTATTGCCCTTTGAACAAAGTACGTAAGAAATGGAGCGATCGCTATAAGGTGGTGGAAGAGCCTTTATTTACTTCATATGTATTTGTAAAAATTGCTGTAAAAGATTTCTCTTTAGTAAAGCAAATTTCCGGTGTGCTGAATTTTGTATACTGGTGTGGTGAGCCCGCGATTATTAAAGAGGAGGAAGTGGAAAGGGTAAAATCATTCTTAGCAGAATATCCCAGCGTGGAAGTGCTGCCCCTGGAGATACACAAAGGAGAAATCGTAGAAGTTGCTAAAGGGGTGTTTATGGGCGAAGAAGGAAAGGTAATCGATGTCGATAAAAAATATATAACTATTTTATTAAATACACTAGGGTATGCTGTAAGAGCCAAGTTGCCGGCAGTATATATAAAAACGAAATAAATTCATGAAAATGAAAGCTCACTTTAGTTCAGGCTTTTCTCTGCTGGGATTAGCAATTGTTTTAATGTTGGCTAGTTGTGGTGTCAGTAAAAAAGCGCATGAAGAGCGTTTGTATCTGCAGGGTATTGATAGCTCTTTAGTTGAAAAAATATTGTTTCAGGAACCACGCATTCAAAAGAATGACCTTTTGACTATACTTATTTATAGTGATAGTAGAGAAGCTACAGAAATTTATAATCAACCACAGAACGGCGGTTCTGCAGGAGCTGCTGGTGCAAATATGGCCGGACAAACACTCAGTGCGTTGGGAAGAGGCTACCAGGTAGATGTATATGGCAATATCTTTATTCATCAGGGCGGGCAGATTTATGTTGAAGGTAAAACAAGACAGGAGGTGGCTGCAGTCATCGTTGAAAAATTAAAAGAGTATTTAAAAAATCCTTATGTAGTGGTTCGTTTTGCCAATAGAAGAGTTACTGTTTTAGGTGAGGTTAATAAACCGGGAGTAATTGAATTACCTGATCAGCAAATGACTATCCTGCAAGCTATCGGATTGTCGGGAGATTTAACAGTTTACGGAAAACGTGATAATATACTGGTAATACGTGAAGAAAACAATGTCAGAACTTCCGGCCGTTTAAATATCAGAGACCCACACATCTATGCTTCTCCGTTTTTCTACCTGAAGCAGAATGACGTAGTATATATAGAGCCAACAAGACGCAAAACTGCAGGCAATGAAGCCATTTTTGTTCGTAATGTGAGCATTATTGCAAGTGTAATTTCTGTAGTAACAGTTGCGATTTCGTTATTAACCAGATAATTCAATCTAATTCTAAGATATTCATGAGTACTATTCTAGACAAAGAGAGTCTGCAGCAAAAACAAGTGAGTCCAATGGAAATGATCTGGAGATATAAAAAGTATCTTCCATTGATTCTCATTTGCGTGGGGTTATCTTTAATTTCTGCTTATATCTATTTAAGATACACTTCAAAAGTGTATTCGTCTAAAGGAATGATGATTGTAAACTCCTCTAACCAAAAAGGAAATAATGATGAGTTTGTTAACATCCTCACCGGATTGGATGGAGGCGTCAACTTAAATAATGAGATCGTTATTATTAAATCAACCTCTTTAATACAACGCGTGGTAAAAGAGTTAGGTCTTGAAACGACTTATTATCAGCAAGGAGATATTAAATCCACACTTTTATATAAATCTTCTCCTGTAAAACTTGAAATTATTCAACTAAAATCTTCAGATGGAGGTAGCTTCATTGTCAATGTGAAGAATGAAAATGAATTTTCATTGAATAAAGAAACCCGGCTTTACAAATTTGGAGAGCCTATAGAGAATGGTTTCGGCGTATTCAGAATTCTCAGAAACCCTGCTGCAAAGTTAACGACTGAAGTAGGTAAAAGTGAGTATGTGATTCATCATAATTCTATTGATGTTGTAGCAGAAAGAATGATAAAAGGATTAACCGTTAGCAGAGTGAATGAAAAAGCCGATATCCTGGAAATCTCTTATCAGTCACAGAATAAAGATCTTGCTGCTGATTTTGTAAATACATTAATGCAAAAGTATAGCGAAAGAACTGTTCAGGATAAAAACACCATTGCCGAAAATACTATCAGATTTATTGAAGATCGCCTTGACTCTATTCAAAAAGAATTATCAGGTGTAGAAGGTAAATTGCAAGGGTTACAGGAAATGGGACAGGGTTTTAGCCTTGAGCAGCAAAGTAATATGCTCTTTGGAAATATAGGTGAGGTCGAGAAGGATATTAACAGAATTCTCCTGGACGGTGAATTGATCGGATGGCTGAAAGAGTATATCAACAATCCTAATTATGAAACAGTTACCGTTCCTTCTATCGAAGGTTTAGGAGATGGGGCGTTTGCAACACTTGTCGGTAATTATAATCAGCTGGTATTAGAAAGGGAATCTTTAGTCAAAACTATTCCGGAAAAGAATCAGATTATACAGGACCTTGATTTAAAGATTAAATCAATGAAGGTTGACCTGATACGTTCAATGGATCAGCTTCAGAAGGCAAATACGATTAAGCTGGCGGAAACACAGAAAATATATAATACAATAAAGAATAAGTCAATAGCAATTCCCGGCAGAACAAGACAGGTGCTCAATATCGAGCGACAGCAAAAAATTAAAGAAGAACTGTACCTGATGCTTTTGGGAAAACGGGAAGAAGTAGCTATTGGCGCAGCTGGTGTACTACCGAATTCGAACATATTGCAGGAAGCTACTATCAGGGCTACACTTATTTCTCCACTTCCTTTTAATGTAATTATAAAGTTTGCTCTGGCTGGTTTAATCTTACCGGTAATTTTCGTTTTCATAAGAGAGATACTAAATGATAAGATCAATACCAAAAATGATATTGAACGGGTTACGCAAGCCCCTATTATTGGAGAAATAGCCAGGAATGAAACCACTAAAACACTGGTAGTTACCAAAGGAAACAGAAGTTTTGTAACAGAGCAGTTCAGAAGTGTCAGAACGAACCTGTCTTATTTCACTTTGTTAAAAGATCAGATTACATTGCTGGTTACCTCTACTATGAGTGGAGAGGGTAAATCATTCCTAAGTTCAAATATAGCTGCAGCCTATGCTTTAGCGGGTAAAAAAACATTACTGATTGAGTTTGATATCCGTAAACCAAAAGTGGCAGAAAATTTAGGATTTAATGTAAAATCTGGAATCAGTTCTTACCTGGTTTCTAACGAAATACTAGAGAATAATATCTTACAGATTAAAGAAACAGAAAATTTGTATCTGCTTCCTTGTGGAATTATTCCTCCGAATCCGTCAGAAATGTTGTTGCTTCCTAAAATGGATCAACTGTTTGAGCAGTTAAAAAATCAGTTTGAGGTAATTGTAATTGACTCCGCACCGGTAGGTATGGTGAGTGATGCCATTACTTTGTCGAAATATGCCGATGCTACTATTTATGTAGTTCGTCAGAATTATACTTTCCGTAAAATGGTTGAGTTGATTGATAAGATTTATCAGGAGAGGAAACTACCAAACTTATCTGTCATTGTGAATGATGTGAATTCTAATAGCGGATATGGATACGGATATGGATACGGGTATGGTTATGGTTACGGCTATGGTCAAAACTCTGATTATTTTGAAGAAGGCATGCAAAAGAAGAAAAAGAAATTCAAATGGAAATACCCTAAGAATTATTATAATTCTTAAACCTGAATAATTAATATACCCCTTCTAAAACTCTAAACCGATACCCCCTAAGTCTTAAAGCCGTTTTTTATAATTTAAAAAATTATGAGAAATGACTTTAAAATGGATTAGTAATATATCCAACAAAAGAATTGACGGAACAGGAATTGGTTTATTCAGATTTTTCTATGGTATCATTTTATTTTGCGAAGTATTGCAGTTGTACAAATTTCGTAACTTAATATTCGATGTAATACCTTTTGTTAAACCTTATGAAATCAGCTTCACTGTACCAATCATTTTATGGTTGATAACGCTGATTTTTCTAATTGCCGGTTTTAAAACAAGAATAGCTGCAATCGTAAACTATGTGTTTTCAATATGTATTATAAGCTCAATAAGTACATTTGAATATCATATGTTCTATGCCTATATGGGTATTAATTTTCTATTGGTTTTTTTAACTGTTGATAGAAACTTAGCGGTTGATGCTATCTTTTACAGACTAAAAAACCACAATTTAGAATCTAGTATAAAAATCTCTCCCATCAATCACTTTGTGGTCATTTTTGTTGGAGTTGCATTGGTATATTTTGATTCTATTTTTTACAAAACCTCTTCTCGTCTGTGGATGAATGGCCTTGGCGTATGGTTACCTTCGTCTTTACCTCATATCAGCACTAAGAATTTATATTGGTTGTTGAATTCGAAATTCTTAATGTTGTTTCTTGGGTATCTGACATTACTTTTTGAGTTTGTTTTCATTTTTACTTTTTTTAGAAAAAAATGGCGTCCTGCTCTTTTTTTAATAGGAGTAGGGTTACATATCGGTATTACCATTTTTTATCCTATTCCATGGTTTGGACTCGGAGTTTGTGCAATCTACTTTTGCCTGATGCCCACCTCTTGGATAAATTATGTTAGAACAAAATTTAGTTCTAAAAATAAAATAAAGTTACTGATTGACGATAGTTATAAAAGCCGGAATATAAGGTTATTAATTCTGTCAATTGATGTGTTTCAGAAGTTTGAATTCGAGGAAGTGGATACTATAAGAAATGCCAGCGAATATTATACAAATGTTTTTAGCGCATACTGGTATACGAAGATTTTTGGCTTTTTAATGAAATATCGCTGGGTAGATCAGCTATTGTCAAAAGATTATTTCTATAATCAAAGCTTTGCTGACTCCACTGCACCATTTACTGTGTGGCGAATCAGAACAATACAGCTTTTTTTGTTATTCGTTATCTTTCTTCAGATTTGTTCAACATTGTATTCGCCATCTATGGTCAATGCATATGCAAAAATGAATATAGAAACTAACAAAGTATTGGAAAAAGTGCTGGCTAAATCTTATGCAATTCAAAAACTCTCAAAGCAATTTCTCGGAATTACCTATCATGGTGTTTTTATGGATGTTCATTTCGATGATTATAATCATGTTATTGCTGTAGAATATGAAGATAAAAATGGAAAACAATGGTTGCCAATTATAAATTATGATGGTTCACCCGGCTCGTACCTGAATGGTTCTACGTGGATTAAATGGACATTTAGGTCGAATAATCCTCATGTTGATACTGAAGTTTTAAGTAATAGTTTAAAAAGATTTACCAGTTACTGGTTGTACCAGAACGGAAAGAATACGGAGAATGCCCATTTTAATATAAAAGTCAAAGTGATTGATACGATAGTTGATTGGGAAAAGGATTTTCTTAAAAATCAAAGAGAAAAAGAATGGGTCGACGGAGGAAGTGTAATGTGGATAAAAGATGAATTTATTGATCATATAAAAGATATAGAAAGTATTCAATAATGATTTTAATAACCGGAATAAAAGGTTTTTTGGCGTCTCGTTTGATTGAACAGATGGAAGAGAAGAGGCAAATTGTAGGTTTTGGTAGGGAGCAGTCAATTACTGAGCATGGTATTCCCATTGCAAACTCTTTAGAACAAATAGCACGGGAATATCGAATAAATACGATTTACCATTTAGCTTCTTTTATTCCTTATGGCGCTTATAATCAGCCAGATCAACGTTTTATATCTGATAATATTGAACTAACGATAAAATTGACCAGACTATTTCCCGAAGCCAGAATCATTTATGCTTCATCAGTAAGTATTTATGGAAGTACAGCTTCGGTACCCATCACGGTAGATACGGCAATAGAAAGACCTACTTTATACGGGCTTTCAAAACTTGCCGGAGAAACAGTTATCCGGCAACATCCGTCTTTTGGAATTGTAAGATTTTCATCCATTATAGGTAAAGGGATGAAAATCAATTCGTTTCTTCCTGTTATTATAAAAAATGCAAAACAAGAGCAGAAAATCACGTTGCTGGGCAATGGGGCTCGGATACAAAACTATATCGATGTAAGAGATGCTGCCGCCTTATTGCTATTGCTGGGGGCGTCAACTGAAAATATCATTACATTGGGAGTTGCACAAAAGCATTACTCTAACCGCGAAATCGCAGAAAAAGTAAAACAGCAAATTAATTGTGAAATAATATACAAGGGACACGATAATTCAGAAAATTACGTTTATGAGTGGCCGGATTCCCTTGAAAAAATTAAGTTTTCCCCTAAATATTCTATTGACGATACTATAGCGGATATCATTTATGAAATATAAGATTATTGTAACAGGCATTGGCGGCGTGGTAGGACAAGGCATTCTCAGAAATATCAGGGCCTTAAAAATACCTATTGAACTAATCGGTGTAAATATCACGGGCGTTTCAGCAGGAAACTATTTATGCGATAAAGTTATTAAAGTACCTTACGCGTATGACCCGGAATATATCTCAACCATTCAGACAATTGTAGCAAAAGAAAAAGTTGATCTGATTATACCTTCTACAGATTATGAATCTTACTACCTGGCTGCTCACCAGACTGAAATAGGTTGTGCGGTTGCTGCATCACCGGCTGAAGTTACTAAAATGTGCCTGGATAAGTATACCAATTATCAGGGATTTAAAAAGTTTGGATTGCCTTTTGCCGAATCATTTTTGCCTTCTGAATATACAGGTGGCTTTGATAAAATTGTGGTTAAACCAAGAGAAGGAAGAGGTTCAAGAAATATTTATGTGAACCCGAAATCGCCAGAGCAGTTTGATGACAGTTATCTCATTCAACCTTATCTGGAAGGTGATGAAATTACGACCACTTATTATATCAGGCAAGACAACTCTATTCATGGATTAATCACTTTCGTTCGCGAACTTGAGCTGGGTAATACTGCAAAAGCAGAAGTTGTTACCACGTACGACGATACGTTGCTAAACATGATGGAAAATATTCTGAAGTACTATCCTTTCAGAGGCTCTGTAAATCTCCAGTCAAGAATCACTCCTAACGGAATTATTCCTTTCGAAATTAATTGCCGGATTTCCGGAACAAATAGCGTCAGGTCACAATTCGGATTTAAGGATGTACAATATACTATTCAGGAACTTTTATTGAAAGAAGCACCCGAAACTCCTGCAGTAACAAAAGGTACCGCTTTGAGAGTTATTCTGGATATTATCTATCCTGACAGAAAAGCTGTAGATATCAATAATAACACCGACCAATTTTATATTAATTAATGGAGAAAGTTATATTTTTTGATGTAGCCAACACATTATTATATAAGCCCGACTTATATGCAACAATGTTGAATGTGTTTAATCAGTTTGGCATCGCGGTAGATCGTGATGAGCTCGAAAAAAAACACAAATTGCTGAGTGAAATAATTTTGTTTCCTGATAAAACTTCGGCAGACTTCTACCAGCATTTCAATAAAGAGTTACTGTTGTTGCTGGGACTCAAACCGGAAGAAGCTCTTTTAAATGAAATTTTTAAATCCTGCACTTACCTGCCCTGGCAACCTTTTGATGACACAAAAGTGATTCATCAGATAGTGAGTAGAAAAGGAATTCTATCGAATTGGGATAAAAGCCTAAAATCAAAACTTGAAAACTATTTTAATCTTTCTTTTGATTGGGTATTAGGGTCAGAAGACAAAGGTGTTCGTAAACCGGAACTGCGTTTTTTTGAGCTAATGATTACTGAGTCGAAAGTAACACCTGAGCAAATTGTTTTCGTAGGTGACTCTTTGAAGTTAGATATAATTCCTGCATTATCACTGGGTATAAATGCTGTTTTGATTGATAGATTACATCTATACCCCAATGCAAATGTTCCTGTAATTCATTCAATGGAAAGTATTTTAAATTTTATTGACTGATGATCAAACTAGCAATTATCGGTGGGGGTGATTTAGGCCAGCAGATTGCTCATATCGCCAAAACAACTAAACTCTTTGAAGTGGTAGGTTTTTTTGATGATTATGCTGCAAAGGGTAGTTTGAAATATGGATATATGGTTTTAGGACCACTATCAGAAATTCATGAACAATTTGAAAAAGGTATCTTCCATGAGTTAATGATCGGGATTGGTTATAAACACATGGAGGTTCGTGCTAAATTATTTAATGAGTTATCACCATCTATTCCTTTTGCAAAAATTATTCATCCGTCTTGCTATGTAGATGAAACTGCAAAAGTGGGGCAGGGTTCTATCCTCTATCCGCGGGTAGCACTTGATATGAATGCTGTAGTTGGCGATAATGTAGTATTGAATATTGGATGCAGTATTGCACATGATTCCTCTATAGGAAATCATTGTTTTTTTTCGCCGAATGTTTGTTTGGCCGGATTTATAAATATTCAGGAAAAAGTAAATCTTGGAATCGGAACAATTGTAATAGATAATATCAACATATCCCCTAATATTAAAACCGGCGCAGGCGCTGTTGTAACAGAAAATCTGGCCGAGCCTGGTTTATATGTGGGTATTCCTGCAAAATTTAAAAAACACTTATGATACCTTTTAATAAACCGTACTTAACAGGTAAAGAAACACAGTATATTGAAGAAGCTGTGAAATCAGGTAAAATATCAGGAGATGGTGTGTTTACAAAAAAATGCCACCAGTTCTTTGAACAAAACTTTCAGTTCAAAAAATGTTTATTAACGACGTCTTGCACAGACGCATTGGAAATGGCTGCAATCTTACTGGATATTCAACCGGGAGATGAAGTTATTATTCCTTCTTTCACATTCGTTTCAACTGCTAATGCATTTGCTCTTAGAGGTGCTAATATAATATTTGCTGATAGTACAGGAGTTAACCCTAATATTGATGCAGATAAAATAGAAGCATTAATTACTCCTAAAACAAAAGTTATTGTTCCGGTACATTATGCAGGAATTGCCTGTGACATGAATAAAATAATGGAGATTGCCAACAAGCATAACATTTTTGTAGTAGAAGATGCTGCTCAGGCAATTGATTCATATTACTATGGTAAACCTTTAGGCTCGATTGGTCATTTAGCAGCTTTCTCATTTCATGAAACAAAAAATGTAATTGCAGGTGAGGGTGGAATGCTGGTAATCAATGATGACAGATTTGTACAACGTGCTGAAATTATTCGTGAAAAAGGTACCAACAGGTCTGCATTTTTCAGAGGTGAAGTAAATAAGTATGGCTGGGTGGATATTGGGTCATCTTTCTTGCCTTCTGAGGTTATCGCTGCATTTTTATATGCACAATTAGAGCAATTAGATACCATTCAGGATAGAAGAATTGCTATCTGGCAAAGATATTGGAACGGCTTATATCCTTTTTTAAGCAAAAAAGGAGTACAGTTTCCGGTGATTACCGATGGAGGAACTAATAATGCGCACATGTTCTACTTAGTGTGCAAAGATCTGGATCAGAGAACAAGACTGATTGAAGCATTAAAAACTGCGGGCGCATGGTCGGTATTTCATTACCTGAGTTTACATAAGTCTCCTTACTACGAGGGTAAGCACCGCGGTGAAGAATTGGTTTGGAGTGATTACTATACAGACCGGTTATTAAGATTACCTTTTTATTATGAACTGGACAGAACTTCTCAACAGATGATCATCGATAAAATAGTAAATTTCTACGAAGGTGAATGAGCATAGTGCGAAAACTCAAAGAGGAATTAAATGGTCACTGTTAGATCAGATTTCCAAGCAGTTTGTTACAATCCTATTGTCAGCTATTTTATCACGCCTGATATTGCCAAACGAATTTGGTATACTGGGTATGGTAACAATAGCTGTTGGTTTTTTACAAATCTTACGCGATGCGGGGTTAGGTGCAAGTGTTATTTTTAAGAAGGAAATAACCAATACCGAACTGAACAGTATCTTTTGGGTTAATGTAATCTTAGGAACGTTTTGCGCTGCCGTTTTGTTTATGAGCGCAGATTTTCTGGCAGCTTATTATGAAGAAGATATTCTGAGTGGTATTGTAAAGGTGATTTCCGTAACATTTATCATTGGCGGAGCGGGAATAGTTCCGGAAGCACTCATTCAAAAAAGATTAGATTTTAAAAGTTACTTTTTTAGAAACCTCGTTGTTAGTATACTGAGCGGTGCAGTAGGTATTTATTTTGCTTATCTGAATTATGGTGTATGGGCGTTGGTGATTCAGCAAATAGTAATGATTAGCTTAAACACTATTGTAAACTTTTATATAGCTAAGTGGAAGCCGGCTCTGGAATTAAACCTCAATGTACTGAAACCCCATTTAAAATACTCATTACCTTTGTTAGGTGATAATTCATTGAATTATTGGGTGAGGAATTTAGATAATCTGTTAATTGCGAAAACATTGGGCGCTACCTCTTTGGGATTGTATAACAGGGCGTATTCTTTAATGATGCTTCCGATCCGACAGATTTCTGCCACTTTTACCAGAGTTTTATTTCCCTCTTTCTCTATCATTCAGGATAATCATCCGCTTATCTGGTCACAATACGGTAAACTGATTTCTGTAATTGCTACTGTTACTTTTCCGTTAATGTTGCTGCTGGGGATATATGCACATCCTATCATTCGTGTGTTGTATGGAGAAAATTGGCTGGGCATTGTACCTATTTTTCAGGTATTGTGTGCTTTAGGAGCATTACAAGCCATTGGTACCTTGTCGGGTGCCATTTATAATGCCATCGGAAAAACTGCACTGATGTTTAAAATCGGATTAGTGGTAAAAACATTTTTAATAATAAGCTTTTTAATAGGAATTAATTTAGGAGGTATTATGGGATTGGTGTGGGCCTACCTGATTGCTTCAACTTTTGGCTTCATTATTGAATCATATTATGTCTCCAGATCATTGGGAAAAAATATCCTGGAATTTTTCGGGTTTTTCTACAATGAAATGCTCGCGATTGTTTTAGCTGCTATTATTCCATTAATAACCTATTGGTATTTTGAAGACGTATTAACCAATATATTAAGTTTACTACTGAATATTATTGCAGTAGCGATATGTCTGATCATATATTTTAAGATTTTACAACTTAGAAAAACGCAGGGCTTGCAACTCGCGTTAAGTAAACTCAGAAAAAAATGAGTAAAGTACTTCATTTGATGATCGATGAAAAATTTATCGATTTTTTTATAGAACAGTCTGAACAAATAGCTCCCGATCAGTCAGTTTACTGGATCGCTTCCAACAAACCTGAAGTTGATTTGAAGTATGTTAAATCAAAAAAAGTAGTTATCAAACATTGGTCTTTAGATCGAATGCCCCGGCTTATTGAAGAAGCGAATCAATACAAAATGGTTTTTTTTCATAGCTTCTTCTTTGATCATTTAGATCATTTTCTGTTAAAACTTTCAAATCATGTAAAGATCGCATGGACTTTCTGGGGTGGCGACGGATATAAGTATGATCCTGATTATAATAAACTATTGCTTCCTGAAACAAAAAAGCTGATCAACACCGATAAGTCTTTGGTACAACGGCTCAAAGGGCTTGTTTCCGCTAGAATGTTATGGTATAACAGATATGTGGATTCCCAAAAAGTTATTAATTATTTCAAAAGATTAGACTATTGCTTAACATGGGTCAAAGGAGATTATGACCTTATTAAGAAATTTAATCCCCGAATGAAATGGTTGACTTATAATTACTTTACTACAGAGCAAATTGGAATTGGTAGCCCACAGGAAAGTGGCATGCCGGATAATACAAACATCTGGTTAGGAAACTCAGCTACTGCTACTAATAATCATGCAGACGCACTATTATATTTGAAAGAAATTAACTGGAGCGGTGATATTTATTGTCCGCTTTCGTATGGTGATGATAGATATAAAGAGTTGGTAATTAAACTTGGAAAAAAACTATTTTCGGAACAATTTAAGCCGATTGTAGACTTTTTGCCTTTGTCAGAATATAAAAAACTGATGAGCCGGTGTACGGTTGTTTGGATGAATCACATTCGTCAACAGGCAGCAGGAAATATTCTACAAGCTGTTTTACTTGGAAAATATGTAATACTGAAAAAAGAAAACACGCTGAGTGTTACTTTGAAAGAATGGGGGGTAGATGTATTTCACCAGGAGAGCCTGAAAGATATTCACGCTCTTCCATTAGATCAGAAGAAAGGATACGATCTGCTGAATCAGAAAATGTCTTTTGAAGGATCATTGGAATCGCTCAAGACCTTGTACAAAGACGTAGGGGTTGGATAATTAACCTCGACTCTATCATATATTATCTCTTATAATGATATTCATAAGTTATAAGGGTTTAGGATATTAAGCTAAACTTTAAAGAAAACAATTTACATTAATGCTTTCATCACCGGTCGTGTCGATCATAGTTCCATCGTATAATAAAGCAGGTTTTATAAAGGATACAATAGAATCTGTTCTAAAACAAACGAATCAGAATTTCGAAATTGTTTTGGTGGATGATAATAGTTCTGATGAAACAAGAAGCATCCTCCGCGAGTTTAACGGAAATGAAAAAATAAAGATTCATTTAAATGAAACTAACAAAGGAGGAAACTATTGTAGAAATACTGGTATTAGTATGGCTAAAGGGAAGTACATAATTTTTCTGGATGCAGATGATCTGATGATGGAAAATTGTATTGAACAGAGGCTGTCATTTATGGAAAAAAATACCGATTGTGACTTTGCCGTATTTAAAATGGGAACCTTTTACCAACAGGTTGGTGACCGCGATAAAATCTGGCAAACACACAGCAAAATTGATCATCTTCAAAAGTTTTTGTCACATGAATTACAATGGACAATTTCTTCTCCCATATATAAGAAACGTTTTTTAGACCAGACAACAGGCTTTAATCTTAAAATGAGGTGGTTGCAGGATGTTGAATTTCACTCAAGAATACTACTGACCCAGAACCCTGTTTATAGAATTGCAGAAGATTCAATTCCGGATATTTATTACAGAGTTGGTCTTGAAAGAAATGCGCATGGATACGATCGGTACATCCGCAACTATGTTACCGGTCATCTCGACTATTTAACAAATGTATATCCATTGCTTCAGAATCAAAATCAACATCACTTAAAAGCATTAAAGTTTACTATACTAAGTTGTTTATTCAAAATAACTGATTCATGGAAGCAAAAACTAGTTGACAAAGAAATCGCTTTAAAACTTACCGATGAGTATTTAAATAGTAAACAAGTACGTGAAGTGTTGGGAAATGGAGATATGATAAAAATTAAGGTCTATCTATTAGTAAATAAAACAGTTGGTTTTAGAATAAAAGGAATAAACAGATTAATAAAAACTATTTTTTAGAGTTATGAATAAAATTTTAATAACCGGTGGTGCTGGTTTTATTGGTTCTTCTATTTATAAAAAATTTCAATCCAATAACGACGAGATATTTGTAATCGATAATTTATCCTTCGGAAACAGGGCGTTTATCGATATTGATGACGATCATTTTTTTGAAGTGGATATTCGTGATTTTAATACTTTAGATAAAACGCTCAAACAAATACAACCTGATTATATTATTCATCTGGCCGCTATTCACTTTATTCCTTATTGCAATAAACATCCTTTTGAGGCAAGCGAGATCAATATTGCAGGTACTGTTAATCTGTTAAAAAGTGTACGCTCGCTGAATAGTGTAAAACGACTGTTTTTTGCATCTACAGCTGCTGTTTATCCGATATTGGATAATCCAATTGCTGAAACATCAACTTTAAAGCCGCTCGATATTTATGGTCATACTAAATTAATGGGAGAGCATCTTTTTTACGATAACCACCTTATTACTAAAATACCTACTGTCGTGTGTAGATTTTTTAACGCATTCGGACCGAATGAAACAAATCCACACCTGATTCCTGAGATAGCAGATCAGATTAATGCAGGGCAAAGAACAATTCAGTTAGGTAATCTGACTCCGAAAAGAGATTTCATTCATACCTATGATATGGCGGAGGCAGTATTTGGTCTGATGCATAAGTTTGATAAAGGATATGATGTTTTCAATCTTGGCAGAGGTGAGGAATATTCTGTTACTGAAATTGTTGATTATTTCTCTGCTGCGTTGGGAGAAAAAGTATCGATTGAAGTAGATGAGGCCAGAGTCAGAAAAGTAGAAAGAATGCACCTGCTGGCGGATATTACCAAACTCAAATCTTTTATCAATTGGGAACCTGTAATTAAGCCGGAAGAAGGAATCAAAACATTATTAAAATAATTATGGAGTTCATATTTGTATCGAACGGGATATTTCCTAATAGCGCAGGAGGAATTCAAAGGTTCTCAAAACTAATATTGGAGCAGTTTGCTCACCATCCTTCAGTAAGTAAAATACACGTTATTCATACCGAAAAAAACAAAGTTTTTGATTCTCCCGTAATTGAAGAATATCTGGTAGAAGGAATTGATAAATCAAAAAATTATCTGTCAGAGCTTTATCGCTTATCAAAACGCATATACGGTGTTATCAGTCAACTTCCTGATCAATTACCAATATATGCACAGGGTTTTGTTCTCTGGTACAATATTGATGTTATTAAACATAGAGTCATCTTCAATCCTCACGGCCTTGAGTCGTTTCAGGCTACCCCCTACAAAGAATACCTGAAAGTATTTCCATTCAGAATGCTTTCCGGCCATTTGTTTAAGAAATCGGCTGCTACCATTTCTTTAGGAGGGAAACTGACAGGGTTTATAAAAAAATATATCAGTGAACAAAAAATCAAAGTTATTCCTAACGCGGTTAACCTTCCAGCCGAAAGGTTTGAATCGTTAAAATATAACGGACCCAGACTGACTGTTTTATTTGTTTCAAGATTTGCCTATAATAAAGGAATTGATGTTCTTTTTAAAACTATTGAAATTTTGAACAAGAATGGGTTTGCGGATAAAATTGACTTTGTTCTGGGCGGAAAAGGACCATTGTTTGATTTTTATAATGCTAATAATAAATATTCGAATGTAAAGCTGCTCGGTTTTGTAGATGATGATCAGTTATGGCATTTATATAGAACCATGGATGTTTTTGTTTTTCCTACACAATACGAAGGAATGCCAACGGTGATTCTGGAGGCGATGAGTAATTCAATGCCGATTATATTAAGTGATGTTGGCGCTACCAGAGAAATTGTTGATGAACAGAATGGATATATTCTGGAGAATAAGAAAGATGCTGCAGAACTGGCGCAGCTGATCATTAACTTTTATAACCTTCCGGTAGAAGAAAAAAGAATTCTCGGCAGAAATTCTTATGACAAGGTAAAAGAAAAATATACCTGGGATAAAGTCTCCGCTACAACACTTGAATTGATTCGATCGTTGTCTAAATAGTTTTTACTGTTTAATCTGGCAAATTTGATATAACAAACTATATTGATAATTATGTAATTGTTTGTTCAATTATGTTTTAAAAAAGCAAGGAATGAATATAAGTACCATTTCTAAGTTTGCAGTATCAGTCTTGATTTTTTTTGTACCCGTATTAAAATTAAACGCACAAAATTTTATATGGGATTTTAATAAAAAAATGCTCACTGATCAAACAAAGTCAAGGAATGTAGTATTGCCTAAAGATGGAATTGCGTGGAGTACGGTTGGTGGATCGAATGTTTTAGTCTCTAATTCATCTGACAATACAATCAGGCTTCAATTTCATCCAGACAATACTCCTGTTGTTAATGTCGCTTTTGATTTTAAAGGCCGTTCATTTTCCATCATGTCGTTCACAAAACAATTGTTTAGGATTGCTATTGTAAACGGTTTTGTAATTATAAAATTTGATTATGAAGTAAACGGAAAAAGAAAGAGTTTTCTGAAGCAGGTGCATTTAAGGGATATGATTCCTTTTAACGGTATTTATTTGAACGATGATAATTTTCACCATTATAACGTAATTATTGATGGTAAAAATGGCAGAGTTAGTTTGCTGATTGACGGTGAACGTAATGATAATTTTTCCTTCCCGGTTGAAAAATTCAACCGCATTATTTTTGAAGAAGGAGGGGCTATCAGAATGATCGGAGCACTAAGTAAACTCGAAGTGAATACTAATGCTATGTCAGCCGAGAGAAATAGAAAGCTGGCTGTAAAAAGTAGCCGCGGCTCTCTTTATGATGAAAAAGATTTTGCACCGGGCTTTCCTGCTTATAATGTAAGTACATTAGATCAATTGAAATCATTTCCTCTTCCGAGATATCAGAGTGGCTTCACTTACAAAAGAAATTTTCCATGGTTCGATATTACTTATCTCAGCTGGCTCCATAAAACCAGAAATAATAAGGGACCTGTTGATGAGCAGTCAAAAAATGCGGTAAATCTGATGTCGTTGCTTTATGATAAATGGAATTATTATTATGAAATACCTGTACTCAGAACTTCTAAAAGTAATGCTGATATTACCTATAAAAATGACAACAGCGTTATCGGAGCATTGGTGAAATATGCGAAAAATAATAAATCGATACAAACCGCAGGAATATTATTTCAAACCCAAAATAATCCTACTCATATCGGATTACAGTCATCTAAGAACTTCGAGCTGTCAGGAACTTTACCGGCAAATTATTATTTAAGAGACGCCAAAAGTAAGTTTATACTGAATAAAGGTAAAAAGGTATTATCACCTCTGGCTCCTCTTGATTATAAATACAACGACGCAAAGAATGCCGTATACTATTTGCAGACGGTTCAGAGTTATTTGGGTAGGCCGATTGACTTTCTAAACGAAAACGGAGAAATTTTCGGACATAAAATTCCGATCAGCCTATTAAAGGCAGATCCCAACGTACAGAAAGATATTTCGCTGAAGAATATGGATGATGAAAGTCTTTACAACGGCTATTTTCAAAATAAGCTGGATACAGCGTATAAGAATTATATTCTGCGGGCATTAAACTGGAATAAAACAGCTTTTTCGTTTTATAATGTGAGTGCGTATAATGATAGCTACTGGCCTGGGTATTCAATGCGGAGGACCTCAAATAATATTGAAAACAATAATCACTACTCTACTCCCTCATTTTACCCGGCATCACCAGGTGACTGGTTTTCTTCTGTAGGGGCCAGAAACGGAATAGATAATATTGCAGAAGGAAGAAGAAAAGAAATTCTTCTCGGAGATAAATATTTCTCTCCTTACATTGCTGCAGGTTGGGATGTTGATGATAAGAATATTCTTTCTTCACAATGGCTGGCTCTTAATAAATCATTATTGATTTTAGGTGCAGAGTTTTTTTATGTGGGATATTTTAATGTTACCGGCAGAACCGGATGGGCTAATGGGATCGGGCCCAATGATCCGAAAGGGTATCTTTACCAATTGGCTGTTCCGGCATATGCTCAGGCATTACTTCCTTTCTTTGAGCCGTTTATAAGTAAAGGTCAGTTTGTACAGAATACCAATACAAAAAATAATGTATTCAGGTTAGACGCATCAAAATTTTATCATTTTGTTTATGCCAAAAAATATAACAATGACCTGCTGATAGTTGCTTCTATTCAACCAAACTCAAATGTTAAATCTATAATTCCGCAGGAAGAAATAACAGAGGTTACGATTGATGGACAAGTGTTCAGGTTTAAAATCAGGACGCAAGGTTCGGTATATATCCTGAATCAGAAGGGAAGTAGTTATGTTATCCGGCAGCTGGATGCATGGCACGAAAACACTCATCCTTACTGGTGGTCAAAGAATATAGAAATTGAAGCAGAGCTACTTGATGAAAGAAGTGAATTATACAAAACTGAAAATATAAAGCAATCGGCTGGAGTAATTGATTTCTCCGGATACAGAACAAGTATTGTTATAAAGGATCAACTAAGTATTCCAATATATAAGAATAATATCAAAACCATACGGATTAGTGGTAAAGGGAATGCTCAATTCAAAATTAACGGCAAGTTATATAGTCTGTCAACAGCACAGTTAAGAATATCTTCGTTTGATTTGAACAAAGCTTATAGCGAAGGTGAGAAAATTCAACTTGAAATAGTAACAGGAAGTATGGAAATCGATAATATCAGTTATTAATATGAGTTTTTTACTGAAAATAAGAAGTATCCGTCTTGATAATAATAAAATTCTGGTAAGTAGTTTTCCCGAATTTTTTCTGGTGCTGTCAGTTTTTTCAAAAGAACTGTTCAGTAGCCGTTTTATGGGCGCAGATATCGACTGGTTTGCTTATTTATTTGCTTCTGTATATTTTGTATTAAACCTTGGGCGGGTATTTCTGGTAAAAAATGCTTTTACCAATCTTTTTTTATATATCCTGGCAACCTCCTTATTGTCTATTTTTATTTTTGACTATTCATTCGGAGGCTTTTTAAAACAATTTATTGCGGTATTTATTATTTATTCAGTTAATATTATTGTTTTAACGCGGTCGAGTTATCAGCATGTTTTTGAACTGTATATCAGGTTCGCATTTTATTCAGCAATTTTTGGAATTATCCAGTATGTATTATTTCATACCGTAAATATAAATATCTTAATGGGGCCGCATGGAAGATTAGATTCTATTGCTTATGAGCCCAGTCACTATGCAGCGATTCTTATTCCTGCACTGATTTATACGTTCTTCAATTTCAAGCGGTTTAAAAGAGAATTTATGATCATGATCATTGCTCTGATTCTTACATTTAACCTGACTTCTTATCTTACATTTTTGATCATTATTGCTTTCAGCTATTTAAATCCGCTTTATATCATATTTACGGTTCCGGTACTTTATTATGTAATTTTCGGATACCTGGCAGATTTTAATGAGAACTTTAGTATGAGAATCAGTGATACTGTTTCCGTATTCAAAGGAGATATAAATATTCTGAATAGTACCATTGAAGCGAACGGTACTACTGTATCAATGTATTCTAATCTCAATGTGGCATTGGAGAATGTGAGAAAATTGAACTTTATCGGTTCTGGTATGGGAGGGAATGAAGAAGCATACTACAATCTTTATGCAAATACAATGTTCAGGTATAACTATTTTTACGGCTTAAATGCAAATGCCGGCCACTCATTAACTATCCGTATCTTTTCAGAGTTTGGAGTAATTGGATTACTGATTTATTTATATACGATTATAAGAAGAGTCGTATTTATGAACGGGCAGCATAAAATCATCGCATTAGCCTGTTCAAGTCACTTTCTGGTGAAGACATTTAAATTGGGTGCTTACATAGATTACGGTACTCCGTTTTTTATTGCTATGTTATTTGTGAATTATCTTGATTTCAGAAAAAAGTAAAACAGCTTTATTTGTGAACTATTTATTTTTATATACCCGCTTACCAATGTACTTTTATAAGTGTATAGAGTATTTGGTAGAAAAATATGATACCTCTGTAAAAGCTACTATTGTAGTATATCCTCAAGACGATAATTCACCACATGCAATTCCTGAACATCCGGCTATAACTGTTATTACAAAAAACGATTTTACTAAAGGCAATCTTCAGCAGCTCAACCCGGCAATGATTTATAAAGCAGGCTGGGGCGATAAATATTACAATGAGTTAACCAAAGATTACAGAAATCGCATACCAGTTGTTGTAGGGTTAGACAATTTATGGGAGAATACCGTAAGACAAAAAATTGCCTGTCTGATAGCAAGATGGCTGATTAAACCAAGGGCGTCTCATTTATGGGTAGCCGGCCCTCCTCAACGGTCTTATGCCCATAAGTTATCTTACAACGACAATGAAATAATAGAACACCTCTATTGCGCCGATCTGTCTAATTTTCAAGTAAAAGAACTGAAAAGTGTAAAACAGATTTTGTTCATCGGGCGATTTGTTGAATACAAACGACCACATTGGCTGGTCAAAGCTTTTACAGAACTGCTGGTGGAGTATCCTCAGCTAGGCGACTGGACCCTAAAACTGGTTGGAAACGGACCCACAAAGCAATTGCTTGAAACAGAATATACCCATGCGAATATCTGTTATATGAACTTTGTTGAACCTGCCGGTTTGGCTGAACTATACGCTGATTCTTCCATTTTTTGTTTACCCAGCCATAATGAACATTGGGGAGTAGTGGTTCATGAAGCAGCGGCAACAGGACAAGCACTTTTATTATCCGATACTTGCGGCGCAGCCTCAGTTTTTTTAGAAGATAAAAATAATGGCAGAGTTTTTTCTAGTGGAAGTTATGAACATTTTAGAGAGTGTTTATACGATTTAATGACAACACGCGAAGAAGTGCTCGAAAAATATAGATACAACAGTATCAAAAAATCAAAACTTATCACGCACGAAAAATGGTGCGAATCAATTACCAGTTTAACCCATGCAAAAACCTAAACTCTTACTATTTACAGACTGGTACCTGCCGGGGTTTAAAGCCGGAGGGCCTATTCAGTCGTGTAAAAATCTTGTAGGATTATTAAAAGATACTTATCAGATATTTATATTGACATCTGATAGAGATTTATGTGAACCTGCTCCATATTCGGATGTGGTGGTGGATCAATGGACTACTATTCATGATAGTGTAAATATTTTTTACGCAAGCCCTGAAAAAATCAACAAAAGATTTTTGAAAGAGCTTTTTGCGGAAATTCAACCCGAATACGTATATCTGAATAGTATGTATTCGTTTAAATTTACCATCTTACCGGTAATGGCCTATGGGAACTATCAGAATCAGCCGAAAATTGTACTCGCTCCCAGAGGAATGTTACAAGACGGCGCTGTTCAGTACAAAAAGCTAAAAAAGATTATCTTTTTGAAGATCACACGTTTGTTGGGATGGGGTAAAAAAATACATTTTCATGCAACTGATGCGCAGGAAGTACAGGACGTAATGAAATATTACCCGAAAGCGGCAGTATCAATGGTGCAGAATATTCCTAACTATTCATTTGAAACAAACAATCAGACAGCAAAGCAACCCGGAGAACTAAAACTGGTTTTTTTATCAAGGATATCCCCCAAAAAAAACCTGCATTCTGCCATAAAATGGTTGAAAGAAAAGCAACTTCCTTTTAAATGGAGTTTTGACATTTACGGGGGCATTGAAGATCAGGCTTATTTTGAAGAATTAAAGACATTGAGTGAAGGAATACCGGTTAACTTTAAAGGACCAATTGATAATAAGCTGGTAAACGAAACGTTACAGAGGTATCATTGTTTCGTATTACCTACCTTTGCTGAAAACTTCGGACACGCTATTTTTGAAGCTCTGTGTGCGGGCTTACCCGCAATTCTTAGTTATAATACACCCTGGCTCCGGCTAAAAGAAAAAAAGGCAGGAATTAATATTGATATCGATGCCCCTGCTGAGTATATTCAGGCACTTGAATTTTTTGCAGGATTGAATGAGGCCGCGTTTGAACAATGGAGGGCAGGAGCAAAAAAAATGGCGAAAGATTACGTAGATTCGGGAAACTACCTGATGAAATACACTGAACTTTTTTCTAAAAAGAAATAAAACGAATAACTATCTTACGTGTTATTTAACTGAAAGATAATTTACTTTAAAAACAGCATTAATTTATAATTTTGCTTTGGAAACGCATAAAAAAATATCCATTATTACGGCTACTTATAATAGTGCCGCTACTGTAAGAGACACTTTAAAATCTGTCGCCTCACAGTCATACCCCGCTGTAGAACACGTTATTGTGGATGGCTTGTCGAAAGACAATACACTTGATATCGTTAAAAAATATCCACATGTAGCAAAAGTAGTGAGTGAGAAAGATAAAGGAATCTACGATGCTATGAACAAAGGAATCGATCTGGTAACAGGAGATGTGGTGGGTATTTTGAATTCAGATGATTTTTATGCGCACGAAGATGTGCTGGAAGATGTAATGGATCTTTTTAGAGATCCTGCCATTGATTGTGTATATGCCGATCTTCAATATGTAGATGCAGTTGACACCAGTAAGGTGGTCAGAACATGGATTAGCGGGAAGTACAAAAGAGATAAATTCCTTTATGGATGGATGCCTCCGCACCCTTCTTTTTTTGTACGAAAAGAACTATACAATGAGTTGGGAAAATTCAACCTCTCATTAAGGTCTGCAGCAGACTATGAGTTAATGCTCCGGTTCCTATACAAAAATCATAAAAAACCTGCTTATCTGTCTGATATTGTTGTAAAAATGCGGGCAGGTGGTATGAGTAACGCTTCTCTGAAACACCGGTTAAGAGCAAATGGTGAAGATAGAGAAGCCTGGCGTTTAAACGGATTAAAACCCTATTTTTTCACAACATGGTTAAAGCCGGCCCGAAAACTGGCTCAATATATTATTAAGTAAATTATTATCCTAAGAATATGTCTAAAGTTGCACTGATTACAGGTATTACCGGTCAAGATGGAGCTTATTTAACCGAATTGCTTTTAAGCAAAGGTTATAAAGTGCATGGTATTAAAAGAAGATCTTCCATGTTCAATACCGAACGTATTGACCATCTATATCAGGATCCACATGAACCGAATGTTAATTTACAATTGCATTATGGCGATTTAACTGATTCAACAAATCTTATCCGCATCATACAGGAAGTTCAACCCGACGAGATTTATAACCTTGCGGCAATGAGCCACGTTCATGTAAGTTTTGAAACTCCTGAGTATACAGCGAATGCTGACGGAATCGGAACATTAAGAATTCTGGAAGCTGTAAGATTGCTGGGGCTAAGTGCCAAAACTAAAATTTATCAGGCGTCCACTTCTGAATTATACGGATTAGTGCAGGCTGTTCCGCAATCAGAAACGACTCCTTTTTACCCGCGTTCTCCTTACGCAGTAGCAAAACTATATGCTTACTGGATTACCGTAAACTATCGCGAAGCTTACAAAATGTTTGCTTGTAACGGTATACTCTTTAATCACGAATCTCCTTTACGTGGTGAAACTTTTGTAACCAGAAAAATTACACGTGCTACTGCTAAAATAGCACTGGGATTACAGGATAAATTGTATCTGGGAAATCTTGATGCGCAACGCGACTGGGGACATGCAAAAGACTATGTAGATGCAATGTGGCGCATCTTACAGCAGGATACTCCGGAAGATTTTGTTATTGCAACAGGAATTACTACCCATGTTAGAGAATTTGTAAGAATGTCGTTTGCTGAAGTGGGTATTGAACTTGAATTTAAAGGGAAAGAAGAAAATGAGGTAGGAGTAGTAAAAGCCTGTAATAACCCGGCTTATCAATTAGAAATAGGTAGAGAAGTAGTAGCGGTTGATCCGAGGTATTACAGACCAACTGAAGTTGATTTGTTGATCGGCGACCCAACCAAAGCTCAGGAAAAACTCGGATGGAAACCCAAATATGATTTACCTGCGCTGGTAAAAGAAATGGTAGCCAGTGATGTTGAATTGTTTACAAAGTCACAGATCTTAAAAGAAAAAGGTTACTCAATAACAAATCAATACGAATAAAATTGTTAATTCATTAAAACAGGCTTATGTAAAACATGAGCCTTGTTTTGTTTAAGAATAAAATATGGAATCAGGTGCTAAAATATATGTAGCCGGCCATAGAGGAATGGTAGGATCTGCAATTGTTAGAAAACTCGAAACGCTGGGCCACAAAAATATTATTACCAGAACTTCAAAAGAGCTTGATTTAAGAAATCAGGCTGATGTGCAGGCTTTTTTTGAAACAGAAAAACCTGACTATATTTTTCTTGCCGCAGCAAAAGTAGGAGGCATACATGCTAATAATGTTTACAGAGCAGAGTTTATCTATGATAATATCATGATCCAAAACAACATTATCCATTCTGCCTATTTGAATAATGCTAAAAAATTAATGTTTCTGGGATCGTCTTGTATCTATCCGAAAATGGCTCCGCAACCATTGAAAGAAGATTATTTATTGACAGGCCTTTTAGAAGAAACAAACGAACCCTATGCTATTGCTAAAATAGCCGGTATCAAAATGTGTGATGCTTATCGCGCTCAATACGGTTGTAATTTTATATCCGTAATGCCAACGAATCTTTATGGCCCAAATGATAATTATGATCTCAATAATTCTCACGTATTACCTGCATTGATCAGAAAGTTTCATGAGGCAAAGGTAAATAATACTCCCTCTGTTGTAATGTGGGGCACGGGTAGTCCTAAGCGTGAGTTTCTCCATGCTGATGACCTGGCCGAAGCTTGTGTATTTCTTATGGAAAAATATAATGAACCGGGCCTGGTAAATATCGGTACCGGAGAAGATCTTGCTATCAAAGAACTAGCTTTAATGGTGAAAGATGTGGTTGGTTATGAAGGAAGTATTGAACATGACCTTTCCAAGCCAGACGGAACTCCCCGTAAGTTAATGGATGTATCAAAACTTCATAACTTAGGATGGAAACATAAAATTGAATTACGTGACGGTATCACCGAAGTATATAAAGTTTATAAAGCACAACAATAATGTTTGGAATATTTAAGCGTCGAAAAGAATTCAGTGTAGACTACAGTAACATTATTACTGACATTCACTCACACCTGTTACCGGGTATTGATGACGGCTCACCTGATGTAGACACATCAATGAAACTCATCAAAGGTTTGCAAAACCTGGGCTTCAGTAATTTTGTTACCACTCCGCATGTGTATCAGGAAATACATCCGAACACTAATGAATCTATTGATGACGCTTTTCAAATACTTAAACAAACAACCGATACAGCCGGCTTTAATGTGAACATTAATGCTGCCGCTGAATATTTTCTTGATGACCACTTTAACCAACTGCTCGAAAATGAAGTTCCTTTAAAAACTTTACATGATAACTGGGTGCTGGTAGAGTGGTCATTTGTTCAACCGCCTTTTGATCTCCGGCAAACGCTTTTCAATATTCAGATAAAGGGATATCAACCCATCATCGCTCATCCGGAGCGGTACACCTATTACTATAAAGACTGGGATGCTTTGGATCAATTAATGAAAGCCGGTGGCTTTTTGCAAATGAATCTGCTATCATTAGCCGGTTACTACGGAAAAGCGGAGAAAAATATTGCTGAATACCTTATCAGCAAAAACAAATACAAATTGGTGGGAACGGATTTACACCACGACCGTCACCTGCGCGCACTGCAATCAGCCGGACATATCATGCATATTCTGCACGAAATGATTGATTCAGGGCATATTCTAAACCCCTCTTTAGTTAAATAATTTTATTATAGCTTGATTATTAATCATTTAAGATTTTTGCCAGACGAAAATATCTGGTAACAAAAACAAAGTCCCTTCCTTTATATTAATATACGTTTTTTTTCTCATATCTGCAACTTAATTTACAGAAAAATGACGCTCATTTTTCTGAGATTTTCTGTTTGGTAAAGTTTTGAAATATTTTTAATGTATTGATTTTCAGTATTAAACTATTTTGAAAAACTTTTTTTCTTTCACACCTTCCTACATTTCCTTTATTGTATTTTATCAATTCGTTTTCCCGATTGTGTAAATGGTTTTTTCTTTTCGAGTAAATCGCCCTAAGGGTGATTGGTTAGTTTTGCTGGCTAAATCACCGCCAGCAAATGTTTAAACATTTATAGTGGTGGACTCATTCAGTCTTTTTATTTGATTAATACCATTATATGTTCAAAAGAGCTTTGAATTTTTTACTGTCTGTTGTGGTTCTTCTGCTGGTTAGCCGGATAGCCGTTGCACAGGTAACTATAGATACGTTACCCTCAAAAATTTCTACGCTTGATGAAGTAGTGGTAACCGGTCAATATGAACCGCAGTCGGTGAAAAAATCTGTTTATCAGTTTCGTGTTATCAACAGAGACAGAATTGAGAAAACTGCTGCCACCAATATTGCCTACGTATTAAATACTGAATTAGGTATCCGCTTTTCCAACGACAGAACATTAGGAACCAGTGATATTGAAATGATGGGTATGTCGGGCCGGAACGTAAAAATTTTGTTAGATGGAATTCCTTTGGTGGATAGAGGTGATACCCGTGAAAGTTTGAATCAGGTAGATATTCATTCAGTAGAAAGAATAGAGTTAATTGAAGGGCCGATGTCTGTAATGTATGGCTCAGATGCCTTGGCCGGAGTAATTAATATTATTACCAAAAAATCGAGAAAAGGATTTAGTGTAAAAGCAAATATTCAGGAAGAAACAGTTGGAAAGGAATATAATCCGATTCTGGGCAAAGGGCACCATCTGCAAACGATCAATGTGAATTATCAGAATAATAACTGGAATTTTCAGGGAGGTGTTACCCATTATGATTTCGGAGGCTGGAGAGAAAGCAGAAAAGAAGAAGATCAGAATATAGAATGGCATCCGAAAGAACAATTTTTGGGATTTGCAAAAGTAGGATATACTAAAAACAGGTTCAGTGCATACTATCGCGTAGATGCATTAGACGAAACCATAGTCAATTATGGATTAATTTTTCCTGCTACCAATACCACTTCAGATCAGAAATTTTTCAGTCAGCGTTTGTTACAGCAATTGCAGGCTGATTATAAATTAAGTAACAAATGGTTACTAAACGGAGCTGCTTCTTATACACATTACAACAGAAGAACCCAAACCACCCGGATCGATCTGAATACAGGTGAGCGTACTTTAAGTTTGGGAGCCGGTGAAAATGATGAGTCTACCGTGAACAGTATCTTCGGAAGATTAAATACTGTTTATAAACATAGTGACAATTTTCAATGGCAGATAGGAGCTGATATGAACAGAGAACAAGCGCTGGGTCAACGCATCAAGGGCGAACCGGTAATTACAGACATGGCATTGTTTACCAGTGCACAAATCCGCGTATTACCTGGTCTTGAAATTCGTCCCGGCCTTCGCTTTACCTACAACTCGGTGTATGATGCACCACCAGTGATACCATCATTGAATGCAAAGTGGATGATCACGACAGATATTGATTTCAGAGCTTCTTATGCCCGCGGTTTCAGAGCACCGGCTTTAAGAGAGTTGTATTTTGACTATTTCGATGCAAGTCACTCTATCATGGGTAACGACCAGTTAGAAGCGGAATATAGTAATAGTTTTACGGGCTCATTTACTTTTCAGCACAAAACATTGCCTGATATTAAATGGTCAACTACTGTAGGAGGCTTTTATAATGAATTTGATAACCTGATTACATTCGGTATCAAAGCCGATCAGCCGGATGTTACTACTTACATTAATATTGATAAGTTTAAAACAACAGGCGGTACTATCACGAGTACGTTAAACTATAAAGCACTTACTGCAACTGCGGGATTTGCTTATATCGGAAGATACAACAGAATCTTAAATGATAACGAATCTTTATCAACCGAAGTGCCTTCTTTCAACTTCACACCGGAAGCAAATGCTTCAGTGGGCTACCAGGTAGCAAGAATCAGAACCACCTTCAACCTGTTCTACAAGTTTACAGGTAAACGCGAAGTTTATCAGATCGTAACAGGTAACAATGGTCAGCAGGTACAGCTGGCTGCTACGCAGGAATTTCAATGGATGGACTTTACCTTTCAGCATAAAGTAAACAATAACTTTTCATTACAAGGTGGTGTAAAGAATATCGCCAATGTAGTGAATTTAACCAATACTATTGCCTCCGGAACAGGAGCTCATACAACTGCAGGAAATTTGCCAATGAGTTACGGAAGAAGTTATTTCCTCGGAGTACAATATCAATTTAATAATACTAATAAAAAATAGAGAAAATGAAACAACTGGTTGCATCTATATTATTGATGGCTGTTATTTTTACAGGGTGCTCTAAATCCGACCCACCCTTGCCTGCAATTAAATTAGGATTCGAATCTGCTGCACAAGGTTTTGGTGATGTAGAGGAAGTTACCGTGAAAGTGGTGATCGACAGAGCTAACGATGCAGATATCAATTTTGACATAGACGTTACACCTTCTGAGGTAAATTATAATGAGCATTTTACAACAACTCCTGCTGTAGCAGATGGTAAAATTAATGTAACAATTCCTGCAGGTTCAACAGAAACATCTGTTGTAGTGAAGAAGGCAGATGATCAGTTCTTTCGTGGAACTGAATTCATCGACTTTACTGTAAAATCAATATCCTCTTCAGTAGTGGCTGGCGCAAATCCTACCCTTAAATTATCATTCGGTGCAATCGTTTCAACCGGCACTTCAATGAGATTGAATGGTGGTACCGGAGGGTCTTCGGCTATTAATTCAGTTTTTGTTGATTTCAGTAATAATAAACAAACTTCTGTACTAAGAGCCTCATGGCATCTTGCCTTTTACAGTGGAGATACCTATAATGTATTGTTGAATGATACCAAGCCTTTAACTGCAGTAGCTGTTAATGCAACTGATATACAAAACTTTAAATTTGCAGATTTTACATATGCTGATTCTTTAGCACTTGGTTTCGGTAGTGGCACGTTTGAGGTTGTAGATAGCTATTTGCACGATTTTTCTAAAACAGTCATCAAACCTGTTGCTGAAAATACTGCTGAAAATAAAATTTATGTAATTGCTGACGCCGGATCTGCAGGTGCAACACCAACTGCTGATCAGCTATATAAAGTGAAAATTAATCGTTCTGCAAAAGGATATACTGTTCAATATGCAAAAATTAATGAAACTACCATTAATACAATCGAAGTAGAAAAGAATAGTCAGTATAATTATCAGTTCTTGTCTTTTGCTGATAAAAAAGTTACGCCTGTTGAACCACAGAAATCTAAATGGGATATAGAGTGGACTTACGGTTTATATTATACGAATTTTATGGGTACAGATATTCCTTACGCATTCTCTGACCTGGTATATACTAACCATAAAGCCGGAGTAAAAATTGCTGAGGTATTAAATACTACAGTTACTTATGAGAGCTATAATGCATCACATATTGCTGCTACAAACTTTAGCAGTGACAGAACACATATTGCATCTAAATGGAGAGTAACATCCCCATCAGGTACAGATCAGGTTGGTGTAAGAAAAGACCGTTTTTATGTAGTTCAGGATGCAGATGGAAACGTTTACAAACTTCTTTTTGTGAACTTCCACTCCACTGCAGTTGATGGTGGTGAAAGAGGATATCCGAATATTAAATATGAGTTAGTTAAACAAGCAGATTAAAAATGAGAACAATTTTTCGTAATGTAGGATTGGTTGCCGCATTCTTACTGTTTGGCACCAATATTTTTGCACAACAACGTATTGTTTCTTTAAACGGAACTATGAGTGAAATACTCTGTGCATTGGGTTTGGAAGAGCAGATAGTGGGGGTGGATGTCACCAGCAATTATCCTGCTGTTTTAAATAGCAAAACGAAAGTTGGTTACAATAGAACTGTTTCGGCTGAAGGGATTTTATCCCTTCGGCCTACTTTAATTATTGGAGCTGACAATGAAGTGCCTGCTCAGGTAATTTCTCAATTGAAGAATGCTAAAGTAAATATGTTCATTGGCCACCAGGAGTATAGTGTTGAAGGCACTAAGCAATTAATTGTTGCTCTTGGTAAAGCTACCAATACCGAAGAAAAAGCTAAACAGGTTGTAAAAGACTTTCAGCAACGAATTGATCAACTCACTATTAAACCTAATCAGAAAAAAGTTTTATTCATCTATGCCAGAGGTGCAGGCGCAATGTCAGTAGCCGGTAAAAATACTGCGCTGCACAATATGATTGTATTGGCAGGTGCAAAAAATGCGATTGAACAAATCGACGGCTTTCAACCCCTCACTACTGAGGCATTGGTAGCAGCAAATCCGGATGCAATTTTGTTATTCGACTCAGGCTTGAACAGTATGGGTGGAAATAAAGGATTATTAGAAGTTCCGGGTATTAAAATGACCAATGCAGGAAAGAAAGGAAAAGTGATTACGATGGATGGTCAACTGCTTTCGGGTTTCGGATTAAGACTTCCCGAAGCAATTCAATCACTTTATCAAAAAATTATTGAATAATGTTGTATCAGAAGTCGTGGTATACAATACTGTTTTTCTGCTTGCTGATAGCAGTAGCTGTTTACTCGATCGGAGTAGGCGCTGTTCATATCACTCCTACAGACATTATTAAGATTTTTAGCCAGAGCCTGGGTTTTGCTTACGGCGCTGATATTGATGAGGGATTAAAAAATATTTTTCTTTTCATACGTCTTCCCCGCGTAGTATTGGGGATGCTGATTGGTGCAGGCCTTGCTGTATCAGGGGTAGCTATGCAAGGTTTATTCAGAAATCCTTTGGCTGATCCTACATTGATCGGTATTTCGGCAGGAGCTTCCCTCAGTGCAGTTTCTGTGATTGTTGTATTTTCTTCATTACCATTTTATAAAGCTCTTCCTGAACAATATCAGTATTACTTTTTAAATATAGTAACCTTTATTGGTGCTGCACTCACTTCATTACTGGTATTCAGAATGTCGAGGGCAAAAGGAATTACGGTGCTCGCTACATTGTTGTTAGGAGGTTTAGCGATTAATGCTATTTGCCGTGCCAGCGTTGACCTGTTAACTTATATTGCCGATGATGCCCAGATCAGAAATGCAACATTCTGGTCGATGGGAAGTTTGAACGGTGCTACATGGGTCATCGTATTATCAATTGTACCTTTTATTTTGATTCCTGTAATTGTTTTACCATTTCTCGGAAAAGCTTTAAATGCATTTGCACTCGGAGAAAAAGAAGCCCAGTTTCTGGGGGTGAATGTAAAGCGGTTGAAATTAATGGTAATCGTATTCGCTACAATGGCAGTAGGGGCTTCTGTTGCCGTGGCAGGCATTATTGGTTTTATTGGTTTAATTGTTCCGCATATTGTTCGTCGCATTTCCGGTGAAAATTATACGTTGTTATTAGTTAACAGTGCACTGTTTGGTGCAACACTGTTAACGCTTTCTGATGTGTTAAGCCGAACGATAATAGCCCCGGCTGAACTACCCATAGGCATTATTACTGCATTTATAGGTACTCCGGTATTTGTATTTCTGTTGATACAACAGAAGAAACAATTAAAATTCAGTTTATGAATATAGTGGCACAAAATATCCACTTCTCTGTAGGAAAAAAGTCTATTCTCAAAGGAGTAAACTTTACTGCAAAAGCTGGCAAAGTGTTGGGTATACTTGGTCAAAATGGTGCCGGAAAATCGACCCTGCTGAATTGTTTGGCCGGCGCTCTTAAAGGGTATACGGGTAAAATTGCGATTAATAATATGGATATTGATCGGATGCAGATACAACAGCTGGCTAAACAAAGAGCTGTGTTGTCTCAGAATCATTCTATTACACAGCTGTTTAAGTGCAGTGATATTGTGATGATGGGCAGGTATCCGCATTTCTCAACCAGCCCTTCTAAATTTGACATGGAAGTGGTAGAAAGAGCCATGTATGAAATGCAGGTGAATAAATTAGCCGACAGATACTATGTACAGTTATCCGGAGGTGAGCAACAACGTGTGCAAATGGCCAGGGTTATCGCTCAGTTACAGAATAATCATTCCGATAATAGTACCCAGAAAAAAACAGGTGTTCTGTTACTGGATGAGCCCATTTCTAATATGGATATTCTTTTTCAACATCACTCCATGAAAATGGCACGAAAACTGGCTAAAGATGGTTTAACGGTTATTGTCATATTACACGACCTTAATCTGGCCGCACAATATTGCGATGAACTATTATTAATGCATGGAGGTGAAGTAGTTGAACAAGGTGAAATAGAACAGGTACTCACTCCAGATAATATTTATACCGCTTATGGTATTAATATAAAAGTGTTAAAGACAGTTGAACACCCTTATCCTATTATGGTACCTGTTATGAATGAATATACTACACAATCAATTAAAATATAGAACTTATGAACATCAATACACAGATGTCAATCAAAGACAATTATTTGTCTTACAAAAAAGAAAATCCTAAAAAAAGAATCCGGGATATTTCGAAAGCAATAGGTGTAACAGAAGCCGAAGTGCTGCATTCTTTTTCTGGCAGTAGTGTAATGCCTTTGAAAAATGATTTCAAAGCATTGTTTGAACGTTTACATGAATTAGGAAAAGTAATGGTGCTTACAAGAAATGAATCTTGTGTACATGAACGTAAAGGTGTTTTTGAGAAAGTTGAAGTTACTAATCCACATGTTGGAATCGTAGTAGGAGAAGATATCGATTTACGTATGTTTTTTTACTGCTGGTCATTTGCTTATGCAGTGTTTGATAACGAAGAGGCCGGCCTGAAAAAATCAATTCAGATATTCGACAAATGGGGAAATGCAATCGTTAAAATATATCCGCAGGCAGAAGCAAATCAGGAGGCTTATGATTCATTAGTGAGAGATTTTCAGCAAGCTGAACTAAATCATGAAATTACAGTTGCTGAAAAACAGGCGCTGCAGTATGCAGATCCTTCAACAGTTGATATTGCAGCTTTCCAGCAAGAATGGGCTGCTTTAAAAGATACACATGATTTTTTCCCGATGATGAAGAAATATAAACTTTCACGTATTGATGCTATTCGAAATGGTGGCAGTTTCGTAAAGAAAGTACAGAACACGGCTGCTGCTGACCTATTGAAATCGGCTGCAGCAAGCGGGCTGGAAATCATGGTGTTTGTTGGAAATGACGGTATGATTCAGATTCACACTGGCAAGGTTGAAAAAATTCTTGATATACCTGAATGGGTAAATGTTATGGATAAAGATTTTAACCTGCATTTACGCACTACACATATCCATGAAACTTATATGGTAAAGAAACCTACAGAAGATGGTGTTGTGCATTCTGTAGAATGTTTTGATGCAGAAGGAACACTTATTGTGCAATTCTTTGGTAAAAGAAAGCCTGGTAAACCTGAGTTGACAGAGTGGACAAGCTATGCGTTGTCATTAAGTTAATTATAATTTTACATTTAAAAGGTCGGTACTTGTATTAAAGTATCGGCCTTTTTTTGTTTTACGGTTATGGTAGGTTGGTATATGTCAATTGAATTTAAAAAAATTATTGTAAATTATTGACTATCTGCACTTTTAGCAGAAGTGGTTGTTTTGTGCACTATTATGCATTTTTGTGAATACTTTTCTTCAAATATTCGATTATGGTTTTGCGTTATTATGTAAAGAATATATGAAGAAATTATTATTTTGTTTTATGTTGCTGGTTGGCTCAATGTGGGCTATGGCTGGTTCAGTTACAGAGCAGGGAAAGTTTTATTATTCCGATTCTGTAAAAATTATCAATGCGCCGGAAGATTTACGTACAATTCCAGCTACTCCGAATACTCTTTATATTACCTATCAGGGGGATGTTTTTTTTCACGACTTATCTAATACTAATGCAGATAATGGTTATACCATAATTGTAAATCATTTAAATCAGCGTTTCCGGAAAAAATTGGAAAACTATATTTATCCGGAATGGTTTGGTGCAAAAGGTGATGGCGTTTCAGACGATGCTATTGCTTTTAATAAAATGTTTAAGTTCTTAGAATTGATGAATCCGGCCCCTACCTATCGTGTTTTTAAGGTTGGCTTTCAGTCGGGATCATATTTAATAAATGATACCGTTCATCTACCGCATAGGATAGGAAAAGTTAATTATGTACCGAATACTCTTCTTATTGATGGTTATGGTGTTGTGTTGAGAACTACTCAACCGGGAAATGTGATTTTCTATCGAAGCTTTCAGAATTTTGATCAGGCTAATTCTATTATAAGCGATCATCGTCTGATTCTGCAGGGATTAAGTTTTGTGGGACCAGGAGTTATTGATATTGGTTCGAAGGCATTGGATATAGGTGCTTATTATGGTGCAAGTTTTAAAGACATATATGTATCTCGCTTTGATACCGGATTTGTATCAAGATTTATGGTGAAATGCAAGTTTGATAATATTTTGTTTAATCAGAACAGATCAGTTGCATTAGTGGGAGCGTCTTACAGAGATGTGTTACCTGGTGCTACAGTCATGAACTCATCTTTTAATAGCAATACAATTTCTAATATCAGAAATTATGCTTTGCAGGGTTCTTTTGCTTCTGTAATTCTATTGGGCACAGATCAGACACTTATAGAAAACTCAGTATTTGAAGGAGATAAACCGACTTATCATATTTATATGGATGATCAGAGTAATACTGGTCAGGTGATTACAAAAATCGAAAGAATATGGTTTGAGTCTAAGAATGGTCTTGATCCTGAAACATTAATGTACTTGAAGTTCCGCGGAACTCTTCTTTTATCGGAAATTCAGCGCACCCACCCTGATGTTCTTTTTATGGCAGACCTGGCACCGGGTGCCATTCTTAGAATTGAAAATATACCTCATATGGGTGGGAATGTGGAAAAGCCTTTTGTATGGTTGAGCAATCCTACGGGAAGAAAGTTAGAAGTTAAAAACGTTGCTAATTCTGAGTGGTTTTTGGATACTTCAAAATATGTAGGCCAACCTCCACAGAATTCGGTGATTGATAGATGGCTTCCTGCTAATAGTGGTTATCAAACTATTTATAATGGTAATCCTTCCTTTTTGGTAAACCCTAATGAACCGCCAAGTTCAAGAGTGGTAAGTGTATCGGGAACTTATCTTTATGATGTAGATAATGTTTATGATATTGGGCAGAGGGCAGCAATTTTACGAAGGCCAAGAAGAGCTTTGATAGGGACAGGTGGTTATGGGGCTCAAATCAATAATAATGCTGGAGGTTTTTGGTTTTATAAAGTAAATGGAGATGGTTCTTATACAGAAAATGTAGCTGCCGCATGGAGGGCAAGAAATGATTCGGTTACTTACATATTTGGATCAACCGGAGGTTTCGATTTACCGAGAGGAACAACTCTTCAAAGATCAATTAACTATGCAGGTCGTTTCAGATGGAATACAGATTCGAGTAAAATAGAAGTGAATAATGGTACCCGCTGGTTGAATGTATTAACAAACCTGGAAGTAAATCGTGATACGATCGCTAACGTTGCGTCTACTTTTTTGCCTTTGCAATTGACGAGCACATACACTGCGATGGCGGCGGATGCTACAAAAATGATATTTATAGATGCGGCTACAAGCTTAGTGAATTTGAATATTAACCCTGCGGTCTTTGCTAACAGAACTATTCAGGTATTTTGTAAAAATGCCAGTTTTACCGCCAGAATAAATCCAACTACAGGAAGTATTAACGGAGCTGCGAATTATGATATGGCATTAAATGAATATGTAAAAGTTTATTCAGACGGAACAAATCTTTATATTTTGAAGTAAAGTTTATCAAACAAAGAAGCCTGCGTTTATACAGGCTTCTTTGTTTGATGTTTTACAGACTTCTGTCTATTGCGTTAATTGTATCTTCTATATCCTGTTCGCTTAATGCATCATTCAGAAACCAGCTTTCGAATGCCGATGGCGGTAAATAGATACCGCTGTTCAGTAGTTTGTGGAATAAAGTATTGAACAGTGTTGTGTTAGAGCGTGCTGCGCCTCCAAAGTCAGTAACTTTTTCTTCTGTGAAGAAAATACTAATCATTGATCCGAGCTGATTAATGGTATACGGAATCTTTTTAGATTTTAGTACTTCGTCGATTCCCTGTTTCAGGCGTTTCGTTTTATTCTCTAATGAGGTGTATATTTCAGCACGTGATTTCAGCTCGTTCAACAGCGTGTATCCTGCAATCATGGCTAAAGGATTACCGCTTAATGTACCAGCCTGATAAACGCTTCCTAATGGCGCTATGCACTCCATTATTTCGCGTTTGCCTCCAAAAGCACCAACAGGCATTCCGGCCCCGATTACTTTACCATAGGTTACTAAATCGGCTTTTACATTTAATTTTTCCTGGGCTCCACCTTTGGCTAAGCGGAATCCGGTCATTACTTCATCAAAAATGAAAACAATATTTTCTGCATCACAAATTTCTCTGATACCTTCTAAGAAACCCGGCTCAGGAAGAACGCATCCCATATTACCGGCCACCGGCTCTATGATGATAGCCGCAACTTCGCCCTTATTTTTTTCAACGAGTTGTTGTACCGCAGCAAGATCATTATAAGCACAGGTTAATGTGTCGGCAGCAACACCTGCCGTTACACCCGGAACTGTCTGAATATTCAGTGTTGCCAAACCACTACCGGCTTTTACAAGAAACGAATCTGCATGACCGTGGTAGCAACCCTCAAATTTGATAATTTTATTTTTTCCGGTATATCCTCTGGCTAAACGAACTGCACTCATGCAGGCTTCGGTACCGCTACTCACCATTCTGATCAGATCAACATTCGGAACCATCGATATAATGAGTTCGGCCATTTCTATTTCCAGTTCAGTAGGCGCCCCAAATGATGTAGATAGTAAGGCTTTTTCCTGAATAGCTTTTACCACCGGTTCATATGCATGTCCTAAAATTAAAGGGCCCCATGATGCAATATAATCGATGTAGCGATTTCCGTCTGCGTCATATAAGTAGGCACCTTTTGCTTTTTGCATGAAAATGGGATCTCCCCCCACGCTTTTAAAAGCACGAACAGGTGAATTTACACCACCGGGAATAGATTTTTGTGCCCGTGCAAATAAGTCAATACTTTTCTGAATAGACATTATGATAATAGTTTTATAGCATCTTTAGCAAAATAAGTGGCGATCAGGTCAGCTCCGGCTCTTTTCATAGAGAGCAGTGTTTCAAGAATTGCCTGTTCTTCTTTTATATATCCCATTTTTGCAGCCGCTTTAATCATGGAGTATTCTCCACTAATGTTATAGGCGCTAACCGGAACTTCTACAGCGTTTTTCACTTCTCTGATAATATCGAGATAGGCTAATGCCGGTTTTACCATTACAATATCAGCTCCTTCTTCAACATCCATTAAGGTTTCTTTAATGGCTTCTATCCGGTTGGCCGGATCCATCTGGTAGGTTTTTTTATCACCAAATCCAGGAGCAGAATCCAATGCGTCTCTGAAAGGACCGTAAAAGCAGGAAGCATATTTGGCACTATAACTCATAATGCCTGTATTATGAAAATTGTTTTCTTCCAATGCACTTCTGATAGCGGCAATTCTGCCATCCATCATATCTGAAGGAGCAATGATATCAGCTCCTGCTTCCGCATGAGAAACACTCATCCTGGCCAACACTTCAACGGTAGCGTCATTAATGATTTTTCCGTTTTCTACGATACCGTCATGGCCGTAAGAAGAAAAAGGATCTAATGCAACATCGGTCATGATGACCATTTCAGGACAGGCATCTTTAATTGCTTTAATACTTCTTTGCATGAGTCCATCCGGATTAACCGCTTCAGTGCCTTTATTGTCTTTCAACTCATCTTTACATTTAATGAAAAGCAGAACACTTTTAACGCCTATCTTCCATAATTCTTTCACTTCTTTTACAGTATGATCGATACTATGGCGATAATAATCGGGCATAGTGGCGATTTCTTCTGTAATACCGCTTCCTTCTACAATGAATAAAGGAACGATAAAATCATTTGCACTTAAACTGGTTTCGGCAACCATAGCCCGGATAGCCGGTGATACTCTCAAAATTCTGTTTCTTCTGTACAACATGATGATAAAAATTAAAAGCCTTACGGTTTTATAGCGACCGTAAGGCTATATGATTTATTTAGCCCATTCTCTGGGATGCAAACATGCTTGTAGCAGTTTATCTTCTTCAGAGCCGGGTTGCGGATGATAATTATATTCAAAACGAACGGTAGGAGGCAGACTCATCAGAATACTTTCGATTCTTCCGTTTGTTTTTAATCCGAAAATAGTACCTCTGTCGTGTACCAGATTAAATTCAGTGTAGCGACCCCTTCTGATTTCCTGCCAGTATTTTTGTTCGGGTGTAAATGATAATGTTTTTCTTTTATTGACCACAGGAACATAGGCTGTAATGAAACCATTTCCACAAGCTTTACTGAATTTTAACCAGAAGTCGAGATCTTTTTGATCATTCGGACGTTGGTGATCATAAAAAATACCGCCAATACCTCTTCTTTCATTGTTGCGATGTGTATTGGTAAAATAGATATCGCATTCTGTTTTGAATTTAGGATACAGGGCAGTATCGAACTGATCACAAATATCTTTATAAGTCTGATGAAAATGAATGGCATCCTCTTCAAACAGATAAAATGGAGTTAAGTCGGTACCTCCGCCAAACCAACGGTCAATAACTTCGCCTCCTGCATTATACAATTCAAACATTCTATAGTTACAATGTACAGTTGGCACTAAAGGATTGTACGGATGAATAACGAGTGATAAGCCGCATGCAAACCAGCTATCGCCTTCTATAGGCAATTGTGATTTCATGGTTTCGGTTACTTTGCCATAAACAATGGAGGTATTAACTCCTCCTTTCTCGAAAACAGCTCCATTGGCAATTACACGGGTTTTTCCGCCGCCGCCCTCGGCGCGTTCCCAGCGGTCTTCGTGAAAGGTTGCTTTGCCATCAGCTGTTTCTAATGCTGCACAAATATCATCCTGTAACTGATGAATGAATTGTATCCATGTTTCTTTAAAGCTCATAAACTTTTTTTGTAAAGTGAATAATGTGTCTTTGGCGCTGACTACATTAGGCTACGTTGGTGGCTATATAAAAGGTTTATGAATGTGAATAGTTCTTCACTGTATCAACAAATGCACGGGCATGATCAACCGGAACATTGGGTAAAATTCCGTGTCCGAGATTGGCTACATGACGACCCGGACCGAAAGCTTTCAGCATTTCTTTTACTTCCTGTTCAATTACAGGAATGGGTGATAACAATTTAGCCGGATCAAAATTTCCTTGTAAAGTAATATTGTTTCCTGCCAGCTGTCGTGCATATGACGGCTTTATACACCAGTCTATTCCTAAGCCGTGCGCACCTGTGGCTGCCATTGCATCTAAAGATTGCCATGCACCTTTCGCAAAGATGATAGTTAATACCTCGTCTTTAAGGGCATCTACAATCTGACGAATATATTTTAATGATAAATTTTCAAAATCTGCCGGGCCCAGCAATCCCCCCCAGCTGTCAAATATTTGAATTACATCAGCTCCGGCCTGTACCTGTCCTTTCAGATAAGCAATAGTGGTATCGGTAATTTGCTGTAGTAATTTGTGGGCAGTTTCAGGTTGAGTATAGCAGAATGCTTTCGCCTCGTCAAAGGTTTTTGAACCTTTTCCCTGTACCATGTAACAAAGAATCGTCCATGGAGCACCGGCAAAACCGATTAATGGAACTCTTCCATTTAATTCCTTTTTAGTGAGTCGTAATGCATCAAATACATAACCTAATTTTTCATTTACATCAGGTACGATTAAACGCTTCAGATCGCTGTATTGTTTGATAGGATCGGGTAAAAATGGTCCTTTACCTTCTATCATTTGCACTTCCAGCCCCATTGCCTGTGGCACTACGAGGATGTCAGAAAAGATAATAGCAGCATCCACGCCCACCTGCTCTACCGGTTGAATGGTAATTTCTGTAGCAAGTTCAGGACGTTCACAACGCTCAAAGAAAGAATACTTTGCTTTTAATGCCATATAATCCGGTAAGTATCTGCCGGCCTGGCGCATCATCCACACGGGTGTTCTTTCTGTCTTTTCACCTCTTAAAGTTCTTAATAATAAATCGTTCTGTAACATGCTTTGAAAAATTATATAGTCGTTAAGTTTTTTTGAATGTACTGCTCAATTGCTTTTAGCATGGAGAGCGGGTTGGTTTCTTCGCTTTGAATAATAGTATTCTGAGTGTATTGTTCGAGGGTTTGTGCTGTTGTTTTTCCGATAGCAATACAAATAGTTTTGCTGGGGAGTGTATTGTAGGTGAAAAAACTTTCAACACCACTGGGGCTGTAAAACATTACAAAGTCAGCAACAGGTAATGGTTTTGGGATAAGTTCTGTTCTGTAAACAATATATTCTGTCCATTCTTTATTACCATCTGTAAGAGCCGAGGGTATTATTTCTCTTCTTCTGTTACCACAAAAAAAGTGATAATGCGGATAAGAGGAATCAATGATTTTGTCGGCCAGTTCGTTACCATATCCGGCAGTTCCTACGATGTTGGTTTTGGGATAGTTTAAGAGTATCTTATCTTTAGTAACACCATGAATGCAGAAAGTGTCCCATGGCAGTTTATCTTGTGGTGGAAATACACTTTTTAGAGCAATAATTGCCTGTTCGCTCGTAAAGATAGCAGCATCCTGCGGTTGTTCAAAAGTTTCTTCCATTCTTAGCTGCAACAACGGGGTGATGCATGGCACAGTTTCTATTACACTCGACTCAATATAATCGAATTGTCTTTCCTTTGCCCATTGGTGTAGTTGGGGGGATAATATTTTCGTACTAAGAATGGAATAAGCCATAGTTATTTTTCTTTAGTTCGAATTTTGTTAGCGATCAATTCTCCGCCATTAATAATTAACTCAAGTGCTAAACGGTTTCCGAGATTATCAATATCGTTCAAAGGAACTACTTTTTCAATAGAAGCTTTCTGAGATCCGTCAGGTAAAACAATATTTCCTTTAAAATGAAGCTGATCTTTGTCAATCGATGCCAATGCACTGATCGGCGTAGAGCAACCGCCCAGTAAGCCGCTTAAAAACTCACGTTCTACTTTGGTACAAACGGCAGTTGTTTCATCATTAAAAAGTGTACAGGCTTCCTGTATCCATTGATCTTCCCCTCTGCAAACAATCATAATAGCTCCTTGTGCCGGAGCGGGTAGCATCCAGTCGAGCTCAATTGCTGAAGAAGGTTTCAGGTTAATTCTTTCTAAACCTGCAGCGGCGAAGATTGCTCCACTCCAATTGCTTTCAGCCACTTTTTGTAAACGGGTGTTCACGTTTCCGCGAAGATTTTCAATTTGATGGTGCGGGTAGCGGTGTAGCCACTGTGCTTTTCTTCGAATGCTTGAAGTTCCGATGGTCATCGCAAAACTATCAGAGGAATTGTTCAGAGCCTCATGAATGTTATCGGTAGAAGACCGAAGTACCAGAATATCTTTATAAGAAGCGCGTTCCAGAACAGCAGCCTGAACAATACCTTTTGGTAGTTGAACCGGCACATCTTTCATAGAATGCACGGCTATATCAATTCTTTGATTTAATAAGGCAGCATCAAGACTTCTGGTAAAAACACCTTGTACTCCCATTGCGTATAAAGGTGTTTTTAAGTCAATATCACCTTCTGATTTTATGTAGACTAATTCAGCAGTGTAACCGTTTTTTTCCAGTAAGTTTTTTGTGGTATTGGCTTGCCATACAGCTAATTCACTTTCACGTGTGCCAATCCTGATCGTCTTTTTCATTGTCATAAAATGGAATAAAGCTATAAACAAAAGTTTATAGCACCTAAATATAAGGCATTCTTTTAGTTATTGCTAGGAGCAATAAATTCATTAATAGCCTGAATGTATTGACAGCCACCCTGGTTTTGTTGTCTCATTTTAGACGCCATACCATTAATAACTCGTTGAATTTTATCATTTAAGTTAACTTCAGGGGCATTCAATACGTTTTTGGCATATTGATCAAAAAGAGGATAAGTGTGAATTTCTTGAAGAGTAACTTTTACGGCTTTTAATAGAGGAACATGCTTACGCATTTCATACCATTCTAAGAACTCCTGGATATAGGTTGTAATGATTGTTTTTGCTTTGGGAACTTCGCCCAGGCGCATTAAAAGCGTTTCGTCTTTTAACTTAGAAAGATCGTCAACATTCACCAATTCAATATTGGATAACTCTTTTGCCGACGGATCAACATTATGCGGAATAGACAAATCAATAATCAATTGATTGCCGTTGTGTTCGAGGTGTGAAGTAGTAATGGTATGCTGTGTAGCATTAGTAGCCACTAATACAATATGTGAGTTGGTTAATTCTTCCTGGAGGTTTTCAATTGGTGCGGTTCTTAAACCCAACTCATCTGCCAGCTCACGTGCTTTATCATGAGTACGGTTAATTAATGTAACATTGGTAGTGCCAAGATAATCAACGATATTTTTACAGGTATTTCTACCGATTTTACCGGTACCTAATAAAAGAATTTTTTTGTTGGTAATATTAACAATGTTCTCTTTTATATATTGTACCGCAGCAAAAGACACTGATACGGTACCTCCGCTTAATTGTGTATTGTTTTTGATTGCTTTTGAAGATTGCAGTGCACAGTTCACCATTCTATCCATAAAAGTTCCTACAAAGCCATGTTCACGTGAAAACTTTACTGCATTTTTCAATTGCCCTACAATTTCATAATCTCCCAGAATTTGAGAATCCAGACCTGCTCCTACGGAATACAGGTGCTCAATAGCATCCAGTTCTGATTTAATGTAAGCCATTGAGTGAAAAGCATGGGCATCACCCTCTGTTTGAGTACAGAGCAGATGAATGAGTTCGCTTACATCTTCAGCAAAACCATAGATTTCGGTTCTATTACAAGTAGAAAGAATAAATAACTCGTCTAACCCATAACTCGGTGCCTGCTCGAGTAATTTTGCATATTGATCATTGCTGATAGCAAAGTTACCCCTGATGCCTGCATCCGTCTTCTTGTAGTTAATACCCGCAACAAAAAATCTCGATATATCCTTACTTCCTTGTCTTTGCATGAATTGGAGATTGACTTTGCAAAAATACTTTAGAAATTTCCTAAAAACGACTCGAAGTGTCATTTGAGTGTCATATTACAAGCTGATCTTTGTCAGTTTTTCGGCTGATTAAGATCAATTTAATTTTTTTGAACCAATTTAAAATCGAACTGTTAGGAAAAGCGAACATTTTTATAGTTTTAAACGCCGGGCGGGTTAGATTTGCACTTTATTTATATGAAAATGAATAGTAAAAAGAGAGGAATCGTTTTAATGAATCTGGGTTCACCCGATTCAACAGAGGTAAAAGACGTGCGCAGATACCTTAATGAATTTTTAATGGATCCACGCGTTATCGACAAACCATACCTTCTTCGTGCACTATTGGTAAAAGGAATTATTGTGCCTTTTCGCGCACCTAAATCGGCAGCGGCTTACCGCTCGATCTGGACCGAAGAAGGCTCCCCTTTAATTGTATTAAGTGAGCAGTTAAAAAAAGCAGTGCAGGGTCAGGTGGAAGATGTGCCGGTTGTGATTGCTATGCGTTATGGAAATCCGACGCCGTGGGCAGCTTATGATGAATTGTTGAAAATGGACCCTTCTATTGAAGAAGTAGTTTTATTTCCATTGTATCCACACTGGGCAATGTCAAGTTATGATACTGCGGTAGAGTATGCGGTAAAAGTGCATAAAGAACGTAACTATAAATTTGATCTGAAAGTAACACCTCCTTATTATAATCAGCAGGAGTATCTGAATGCGCTGGCAGAGAGTATGAAGCCTTATCTGGCACAGGAGTATGACTACGTATTGTTCTCTTATCATGGAATACCGGAACGTCATAATATTAATGCTGTAGAGGATTTGAACGGATGTACTTCCAAAAAGGATTGTGCTGCCTGCAAGGCGGATGTAATGCCGCACGAAAAGTGCTATCGTCATCAATGTACCTGGACGACTGAAACCGTTACAACAATGTTAGGAATACCTGCAGGTAAATACGGTACCTCGTTTCAATCAAGATTAGGAAGAGATCCCTGGCTACAACCCTATACGGCTGCTCAGTTTGAAGAACTACCGGAACGTGGGTTTAAAAAAGTTTTAGTAGTGTGTCCGGCATTTGTAAGTGATTGCCTGGAAACGTTAGAGGAAATAGCTGAAGAGGGTAAAGAGTTGTTTATGCATGCAGGTGGAGAATCGTTTCAGATGATTCCTTGTTTGAATACACATCCGACCTGGGTAAACACAGTTTTAACGTTAGTTGATCGTACTGTATAATATTAAATATAAATAGTAATGTATCTCTATCTTAAAGCGCTACATATTATTTTCATAGTAACCTGGTTCGCGGGCATGTTTTACATGCCCCGTTTGTTTATTTATAATAGAGAAGCGCAGGATCAGCCTTCTCCCGGTCGTGAAATATTACAACAGCAGTTTACTGTAATGATGAAAAGATTGTGGTGGGGTATTACCTGGCCTTCTGCAATCATCACACTGATACTGGGTCCGACGTTATGGTTTAGTTTGAATGTAACACCGGGTTGGTTGTTGCTGAAGTTAGTATTTGTGTTAGGGTTATATATTTATTTCTTTTTTCTTCACGGAATATTCAGACAGCAGATACAAAATAAATTTAAGTACAGTTCACAACAGTTGCGCATCTGGAATGAAGTTGCCACAGTGTTTTTATTTGCAATTGTTTTTCTGGCAGTAGTAAAAAATAACATGAGTGTAGTATGGGGATTACTCGCATTGGTTTTATTGATAGCTGTATTGATGATTGCTATTAATATATATAAACGAGTTCGGCAACGTAAGTAAAAGATGTGTATTATGTAAAGAGTACATGTGTATATTATGCTACAAATAAAAAATGTTGTAGCATAATGATACACATTGAGGTTAAAAAAGGGAAATAGTTATAACGGTCAGGGATAGCTGAAAAAAGGATGATGTTAATCAAGTGTGGTTTGAGTGGAAAGCACAGGAATTGACTAGGGTGAAGATTTAAAAGGGAAATTGGGTAAAATAGAAAAACCTTTCCTGTTTTTTAGAGTTATTAAAGGAAAGGGGAGTAGGAATACTCCCCTTTTTAACCCCTAAACCCTAAACCGTAGAAAAGGTTTTTCTTATATAAAGAATAAAGTAATAATCTTTTGAAGAACTGAATTATAATATAAAAATTTGATGCCAGCTTTAAGAGTTTCCTTTTACTCTAACATCTCTTTGTTTAAAAACTTCTGAATCGATTTATATGTTTCATAAACTGTGCCAAATAATCGGATTCATACGGTCTGTTGATTTTTTTGCTGCAGCAAATCCAGAACACAAGTTTAGTTTAAATCCCTCAAAATGACGTACCCCAATCCGCTCAATTAATTCCTATAACACATTTTGAGCCTATATTTTATTCATTTATAGATGGCTTAAATTCTGTAACTTTGCTGACCTAAAAAACAAATTTTTTAGATTTTCGGAGAATTTTTACTATGTCAGCAAAATATAAAGAATACCAGCATTTGAACTTACCCGCAATCGGGGAGGATGTATTGAGTAAATGGAATGAGAATCAGACTTTTGAAAAAAGTATTGCTGTTCGTGATGGAGCACCTTCTTTCGTTTTTTACGAAGGGCCGCCAAGTGCGAATGGGATGCCTGGTATTCACCATGTTATCAGCCGTACCTTAAAAGATCTGGTATGCAGATATAAAACCATGAAAGGTTTTCAGGTAAAGCGTAAAGCGGGGTGGGATACTCATGGTTTGCCAATTGAGTTAGGCGTTGAAAAAGAACTGGGTATTACGAAAGAGGATATCGGTAAAAAAATTACCGTTGAAGAATATAATCGCAAATGCCGTGAAGCGGTGATGCGCTATAAAGACAAATGGGATAGTATTACTAAAAAAATGGGTTATTGGGTAGATTTGAATGATCCTTATATAACCTTTGATAATCAATATATTGAAACACTTTGGTATTTGTTGGGTGAACTATATAAAAAGGACCTTCTTTATCAAAGTGTTAGTATTCAGCCATATTCACCTGCTGCAGGTACAGGTTTAAGTTCTCATGAACTGAACCAGCCAGGAACGTATAAAAATGTTAAAGATACTTCTGCAGTAGTTATGTTTAAAGTGGTGCAGAACGAAAAAGCTCAGTTCCTTTTTGATAGCCTCAAAGCACAAAGTATTCAGGATGAACTGTTTTTCATGGCCTGGACAACTACTCCATGGACTTTACCTTCTAATCTTGGTTTAACGGTTGGTCCAAATATCGATTATGTGGCTATACACACTTTTAATCCTTATACCGGAATTCCGATTGTGGTGATTCTTGCTAAAAATCTGGTATCTAAATATTTTAAAGCCGAGAATGAAAATATCGACTTTAGTACTTATAAAGAAGGTGATAAAGTAATACCGTGGAAAGTAGTGGCTTCATTTAAAGGAAGTCAGCTGGCAGATTGCCGTTACGAGCAATTATTGCCGTTCGAAGCAAACACTCCGGAAATCGCCGGTGGAGATCCGTTCCGTGTGATTATTGGTGACTTTGTTACTACTGAAGATGGTACCGGTATCGTACATACGGCTCCGGCTTTTGGTGCGGATGACTATAAAGTGGGTAAGAAGTTTAATATCGGTATACTGACTTTGGTTGATCGTGAAGGAAAGTTTATTGATGGTACCGGTGAATTTAGCGGACGGTATGTGAAAAACTATAAAGACGATCCGGATTATGTGGATGTGAATGTAGACATCTGTGTAAAACTGAAAAAAGAAAACAGAGCGTTTAAAATAGAAAAGTACGAGCACAATTATCCGCACTGCTGGAGAACGGATAAGCCAATCTTGTATTATCCGCTGGATGCATGGTTTATCAAAACTACCGCCCTGCGCGATCAGATGGTGGCTTTAAATAAAGAAATCAACTGGAAACCGAAATCAACCGGTGACGGCCGTTTCGGAAACTGGCTTGAAAATATGGTAGACTGGAACTTGAGCAGATCGAGATTCTGGGGTACACCATTACCTATCTGGATAACTGAGGATGGAACCGAGCAGAAATGTATTCAAACGATTCCACAGTTAAGAGAAGAAATTAAAAAAGCAAGTCATTTAAATACTCAAAAAACTTTAGATACTGTAGAAAATAATATTGATTTACATAAACCATATGTAGATGATATTATTCTGATGAGTTCTAAAGGAGAACCGATGAAACGTGTTCCGGATTTGATTGATGTATGGTTCGATTCGGGTGCAATGCCTTATGCTCAATGGGGGCTTGATCATGAAAAACTGGCTGCAGGTGATCCGAAGCCCTTCAATGCACCTTTTGATACCAACTATCCGGCTGATTTCATTTGTGAAGGTGTTGACCAAACCAGAGGTTGGTTTTATACGCTTCATGCGATCAGTTCTTTGTTATATGGTAGCGTAGCATTTAAAAATGTAATTTCTAACGGTCTGGTACTGGATAAGAACGGTAACAAAATGAGTAAGCGTCTGGGTAATGTGATTGATCCTTTTAAAACGCTTGACGAATATGGTGCTGATGCTACCCGTTGGTATCTGATTACAAATGCGGCACCCTGGGACAATTTAAAATTTGATCTGGCCGGTATCAAAGAAGTTCAACGTAAGTTCTTTGGTACTTTATATAATACTTACCAGTTTTTTGCTTTATATGCGAATGTAGACGGATTTAAGTTTGAAGAAGCTTATATACCGTTAAAGGACCGTCCTGAAATTGACCGCTGGATCATTTCATCTCTCAATAGTTTGGTGAAAAAAGTAAACGAACTGATGGATGATTATGAGCCGACACAGGCGGGAAGAGCGATAGAAGAATTTGTAGATGAGCATTTAAGCAACTGGTATGTTCGTTTGTGCCGACGCAGATTCTGGAAAGGTGAGTACGAACATGATAAAATTTGTGCTTATCAGACTTTATACGAATGTTTAGAAACCGTATTGAGGTTAACTGCTCCGATTTCTCCTTTCTTCAGTGATGCTTTGTTCAGCAATTTGAATGAAGTATCGAAACGTCATGAAGCTGCATCTATCCACCACGTCCTGTTTCCGGTGGCTGATGAGTCGGTAATTGATGCTTCATTAGAAGAAAGAATGCAAATGGCACAGGATATCAGTTCTTTGGTATTAAGTTTGAGAAAGAAGGTCAACATTAAAGTGCGTCAGCCTTTGCAAAAAGTGTTGATTCCTGTATTAACGCAGGACATGAAAACTCAGATCGGAAAAATTGAAGACCTGATTTTATCAGAGGTAAATGTGAAAGAATTGCAGTACCTGACTGAGGATAACGGATTCATTAAGAAGCGTATCAAACCTAATTTTATTGCTTTAGGTAAGAAATTAGGAGCTAAAATGAAAGCAGTTGCCGCAGATTTAGGCAGTTTTACACAAGAACAGATCAGTTTGTTAGAAAAAGAAGGGCAAATTTCATTGTTTATTGATAACGAACCCTTAATATTGATGATAAATGAAGTGGAAATCACCAGTGAGGATATTCCGGGCTGGATGGTGGCCAACAAAGATGCACTAACCGTTGCATTGGATATAACCGTTACCCCTGAACTGATCAATGAAGGAAATGCCCGAGAACTCGTCAATAGAATTCAAAAGATCCGTAAAGACAATGGGTACGAATTAACAGACAGGATAGAAGTGAAGGTAGAAGCTAACGACTTGTTAGCAACATCCATAGAAGATTATAAGGCATACATTTGTGCGGAAGTTTTAGCTGATCAATTAGAATTGATACCTGAGTTATCTGATGGCACCGAAATTGAGGTAAACGATATTTCTTTAAAAGTGTTTGTCACAAAAAAAGCCTAATCTTATGGCCGTTAACAAAAAAACAGTAAAAGCAACTTCAAAAACGACTACAAAAAAATCCAGTCCTGCGAAGAAGTCTACTGTAAAAGTTACTGAAAAGCCAACTACAAAAACTGCATCCGCGCAGAAAGGAACTTCACGTCCTGCAGCGCCTGCTAAAAAAACAGCAGAAAAGAATGCAAAAAAAACTGATAAGAAAGTAGCTACCCCTGCTGCTTCCGCTGCTAAAAAAGCTGTTAAAAACGGTTCTAATAATGCTGCTAAGGTAACAAAGGGTAAAGCTGCTGTTGCTTCAACTAGTAAAAAGGTGGCGGCGACCACCACCAAAACGGAAATGAAGAAAAACGAATCAGCAGAAAAAAAGACGACAAAAGCTGCTAGCAAAGACGAAAAGGTAACGAAAAAAACCGCAGACGCTCCTAAAAAAACAGCGACAAAAGCTCCTTCTGCTAAAGAAGAGCCGAAAAAAGCTGTAGCAGCTGATAAAAAGGCTACCGAGAAAAAAGCAGTTAAATCCGAACCGGCAGAAGAAGTTATTGAAACTTCTGCACCAGCTAAAGTAGAAAAGAAAAAAGCAGTTCCGGCAAAACCTACTAAAGTAGTAATTCCTGAACTTTCTACTAAAGCAGCACGCAAATATGAACCTGAGTTCACGAAATCTGTACTGGATCAACCGGCTGGTGGCATAAACACTGGTCCTACTCTTCGTTACAGTGATTCTGACTTACAGGAATTCAAAGAGTTAATCTTAAAGAAACTGGAAGCTGCAAAGCAGGAATTATCTTATCTCCAGGGATTAATCACCCGTAAAGATTCTATGGGTGGTGATGAAACTGAAAATCGTTACATGACGATGGAAGATGGTTCGATGAGTATGGAGCGCGAACAATTAGCGCAAATGGCTTCACGACAAATCAATTATATCGATCACCTTGAAAAAGCGTTGATGCGTATAGAAAACAAAACTTATGGAGTTTGTAGAGTAACCGGCAGACTGATCGATAAAGCTCGTCTGAAAGCAGTGCCTCACGCTACTTTAAGTATTGAAGCAAAACAAAATATGAACAGATAATATATTTGTTATATTCCTAAGTATTTTAAATGCCGGCTATTTAATAGCCGGCATTTAACGTATTAGAATACCTGTCTTTTATATTTTTCAATATAGTTTCTTTAGGAGGATTCATCAGTAAACTATATCATGAAAAGTATCATATATAATAAAAAAGAAGGATGAGATGCAAGCAGAAGTTTGAATAAGAAAAGGAATGGAAAAAGCTTTTATAGAAACGGTATCTGATAAAGTATCCGCATTAAAAAATTGGAGGCAATAAACATAAAAAGGAGTCTTAAGACTCCTTTTTATGTTTATATACGTATAAAACTGTTTTCAGATTTAAATGAATCATTTATCTACCTCTTGGCGCCGCAGGCTTTAACTGATCAAAAGCTGCAGGCATCGGTTTCTCGAATAAGTGTTTATAATAAAACTCATACGATGCTTTACGATAGTGTAATGACTTAGCCGGACTATTACCTCCAATACTATGACGCTCGCCAGGATAAACCATTAATTCGAAGGTCTTACCTAACTCTTGTAATTTATCTACCAACGTCAAACTATTCTGAAAATGAACATTGTCATCAGATGTTCCGTGATTGATTCTTAAAACACCTTTTAATTTGTGCGCATACTCCATTACACTTGTTTTTTTGTAACCGTCAGCATTGTCTTGCGGACGATCCATAAAACGTTCTGTATAGTGAGAATCATAGAACTGCCAATCAGTTACAGATGCATTAGCAATACCGTGTGTAAACACGTCTGCGCCATACGTTAAAGCCATACAAGTCATGTATCCGCCAAAACTACCTCCGGTAATGGCAATCTTAGTAGCATCCACCCAAGGTTGTTTAGCTAAATATCTCGCACAGGTCATATAGTCTTCTGTTTCCCAGATTCCTAATTGACGGTGAATATAATTCATACCCTCTTTACCGAAATGGCCAGAACTTCTGTTATCAAAAGACACCTGAATTAAACCTTCCTGTGCCCAAAGTTGAGTCATGCCATTGATTTGTTTGTAAGCATCTGTTACATAGGTAGAGTTTGGTCCACCATAAATGCTTACTAGAACCGGATACTTTTTCTTAGGGTCAAAGTTGGCAGGATATACAATAGATACCGGTAATTCAAATTTGCCGTCATGCGAAGTAACACGAACGATTTCAGATTTCGGCAATGCATATTTGTCAAAATCTTTTCCTTTAATAGTACCGATTTCTTTAATAACTTTTCCTTTCTCATCAATAATCGCTAAAACATTCGGCGTACTGATATTTGAATAAGAAGCTACATAATACTTGCCGCTGGGTGATAAACCTAATACGCTGAAAGAATAATCACCGAAACTTAAACGCTGAACTTTTTTGCCGTCAAAGCTGGCTTTGTAAAAGTCGTGACGTGCCGAGTTCTCTTTACGTGCAGTATAGTAAACTGTTTTAGCTTTTTCGTCAATACGAATAATTCTTGTACCCCAGTTATTGCCTGTAGTAATCTGACTGATTTGTTTACCTTCTGCATTTAACAGATAAAGGTTTAACCAACCGTCTTTATCACTCATGATGATTGCATCATTGTTTTGTAAAAAGTCTACATGAACATCATCTAAAGTAATCCAGGTAGATTGTGTTTCTTCATACCAGATTTTTTTGCTTCCGTTCTGCGTATTTACATCGTAAATTTTTACCTGGGTTTGATCGCGATCCATCCAAACAGCCAATAACTTATTGGTTGGCGTCCAGATAGGTTCACCAAAATATTGGTCAACTTCCTGATCAAAATCTGCCCAAACCGTTTTTGCCTGATTTACCGGAGTGATACCGATTTTTACTTTAGGACTTGGATCACCGGCTTTCGGGTAGGTTTCATTTTCGAGATACCCATGTTGCCCTTTTAAAACATAAATAGGAAAAGTCGGCATCAACGAATCGTCGAAACGCATGTAAGAAATTTGTTTACTGTCGGGGCTGAACCAAAAGGCTTTGTAACGGCTGGCTCTTCCCAGAATTTCTTCAAAATAAACCCATGATGCCCATCCGTTTTTAATAAACTCTGTACCGTCGTTTGTCAGCTGAAGCTCTTTTTTATTGGCAATATCGTAAGAGTAAAGGTTGTTGTCATTTTTGGTATAAGCTGCAAACTTTCCATCAGGTGAAACGGTATAGTTTTTGGCGCCGTCAACAGGCGGTTTAGGAGCTGCGGCAAACGCAGGTCTTGGGGCTTCCTCAGCTGGAAGAGCTGTTTGGGTACCCTTTTTAATGTTGTAAACAAAACCCTCCTGATTCATTCTGTTTCTGAAGGCTACTTCATTATCAGATAACCATTCTACAGAATTAGGTAGATTGTTGTAAATGTCTCTTGAGTAAGTGTTTAAGATCAGTTGCTCAGTCGGGATCAACTGCTGGGCGTTCAGGGCAGAACTACCCAAAAAGCAAGTTAGTGCAATGGATAAAAATTTTCTCATAGTCCTGTTATTTTCTAGTCGGTGAATGTACAAAAAAAATCAACCTTTAAAAGGATGATCGTGATTAAATAAGTAATTTTGGATTTAAAATATTTACCTATGCAAGAAGGAAAACGTCAAAAACAGGTGGCGGGGTTATTAAATGAAGAGTTGAATGAAATTTTCCGTCGCTTAGGAATTACTATGGTAGACGGAGGGATGGTGTCGATTGCCGGTGTGAAAGTAACTCCTGATTTATTGGAAGCGCGTATTTATTTGAGTTTTTTCAAAGTAAACAATCCTCAAACGGCTCTGGGCGTTATAGAAACAAAGGCCTGGGAAATCAAACGTGAATTAGCTGCACGTGTTGGTAAACAGTTGCGCAGAATGCCCGAAATAAAATATTATGTAGATGATACTTTAGATCATGTATTTAAAATGGAAGATTTATTCAAAAAAATCAATGAAGACCGTCCTGATCAGTCCGATCAATCATCTGACGAAAAACAATAATATAATAGAGTGAACTTTTTATTCGCCTGGCGCTACTTCAGAGCAAAAAAATCAACCAATGCAATCAATGTGATTGCCTGGATCAGTATGTTGTCTATACTGTGTATCACCTTTGCCTTTATAGTAGTGCTAAGTGTGTTTAATGGGTTTGAAGGACTTGTAAAATCTCTCTATTCTTCTTTCTATACCGACATTCGCATCGAAGCCAGAACCGGTAAATATCTTACTGTTTCTGAATCTCAGTTAAATGCCTTGTCTGCTCAGCAGTATATTCATGCTTATACACCAACTTTAGAAGAGAAAGTGTTGCTGATGAATAAGGACGTTCAGGTGATTACAGATTTAAAAGCAGTAGATACATCTTATGCTTCGGTGAATGAAGTAAAGGATTATATGATCAGGGGAGAACTCTATTTTGGAGACAATGAAAAACCAGCCATTGTTTTGGGTAGTGGGGTAGAAGCTGCTTTAGGTGTATTAGCTGATAGAAGCATTTTTCCTCTAACTGTATATATATCCCGTAAAGGACAAACAGCTCTAACCGCTAATCCGATTGATGCATTCTCAGCTGCAAATATTCAAACGGCAGGTACTTTTCAAATTCAGGCCGACATTGACAATAAATATTCTCTTACGAATATTCATTTCATGCGTGAAATGACGAAGACGGCAGCTGATGAATATACTGCGATTGAAATTTCGTTGAAACAACCTGATAAAGCTGTTGCAGCTAAAAAAAGTTTGCAACAGTTATTTCCGGACGCAAAAGTACTCACCCGCTACGAACAGAATGAAAGCCTGTTTAACTTAATGAATATGGAAAAGTGGGCTACCTATGCATTGCTTACATTAATGCTGGTAGTGGCTGCGTTTGCTATGATCGGAAGTTTAAGTATGCTGGTGCTCGAAAAGAAAAAAGATATCCAGGTATTAAAAGCATTAGGGGCAAGTCAACGGAAAATCAGAAACATCTTTTTAGCTGAAGGTTTTCTTTTGTCTTCTATAGGTGCTGTTATCGGTTCTCTGCTGGCTATAATATTTTGTTACCTTCAGCAAACTGTTGGTTTAATTAAAATCAGCGGTTCTACTTTTCTGGTTTCTTATTACCCGGTTGCAATTGATTACGGTCAAATAGCAATCATCCTCTCTATTGTTATTCTTATCACATTAGCCGCTTCGTGGTATCCGGCTAAAAAAGCCGCATTGCAGCCATTTAACCTGAAAGTTTAAGAACACTTTAACTGTACAAAGGCTGTGGAAAATGGGTATTTTTTGACTGAACTTACCTGGGTTTAATTATGATCTATAAAAAAAGACCGGACTAGCCGGCCTTCTTCAATTAACATGTTCTGTTATAATATATTAATAGTCACCTAAGGTTTCTGGTAACTGTGCTAAAGCTTTTGCCAGCTGCTCGTCGTTTGGAGCAATACCATGCCATTCGTGTGTGCCTTCCATAAAGTCAACACCGGCACCCATAGCGGTTTTCATAATAATAACGATCGGTTTACCCTTGCCTACGAAAGTTTTAGCATGTTCAAGTATTGCAGCAACCTCCTCAACATCGTTACCTTTTTCAAAATCAATTACTTCCCAGCCAAAAGCAAGGAATTTTGCTTTTAAATCACCCAACCCCATTACTTTAGAAGTTGGTCCGTCAATTTGTTGACCATTATAATCAATGGTAGAAATCAGGTTATCAACCTTGTGATGGGCAGCAAACATAATAGCTTCCCAGTTTTGACCTTCATTCAGTTCACCGTCACCGTGTAATGAGAATACCAGGTTAGGCTCACCGTTTAATTTTTTAGTTAGTGCAGCACCAATAGCAACACTCATGCCCTGGCCTAAAGAACCCGAGGCAATGCGAATTCCAGGAAGATGTTCGTGGGTTGCAGGGTGACCCTGAAGGCGCGAATTGATCTTTCTGAAAGTTGCTAATTCTTTAATATCAAAATACCCTGCACGTGCCAAGGTTGAGTAATAAACCGGAGAAATATGCCCGTTAGATAGTATAAAAACATCCTCATTTTTCGCATTCATATCGAAATTTGGATTATGCTTCATCACTTTAAAGAATAAAGCTGTGAAGTAGTCGGTACATCCTAAAGAACCTCCCGGATGACCGCTGGCGGCACCATGTACCATGCGAACAATATCTCTTCTTATCTGAGTTGCAATGTCTTTTAATGCTGGCATAACCTATGCTTTTCTAATTTGTGTAAGCAAATCTAAAGTAAAATAGTTGGCTTTCCATGACCTCAAAGTCTTTTCATAGCGATTTTTTTAAAGTTGGCACGAAATTCACAATAAAATGATAAAGAATAGAGTTTATTGTTAACATGAAGTAACGTATTTTTGTGCCGCGTTAAAAATTAAACCTTAAACGGCTAGAGAATACTGTTTAAAATTCACTTCATCCAAATTCAAGTAGATGTTTGATGTATTATTATCAATAGCCGCATCATTTGCTTTAACCTTCTTAGCGATTCCTGTGATCATTACTGTCGCAGACAAAAAGAAGCTTTATGATGTTCCTGATGCACGAAAAGTTCACCAAAACCCAATTCCTTCATTGGGCGGCTTAGGTATTTACTGTGGCTTCATGTTGGCTTGCCTGATTTGCATGCCTTTCAAAAGTTATTCAGAAATGCAGTTCGTATTGGCTGCTTCATTTGTTATTTTCTTTTTAGGACTTAAAGATGATATCCTGGTCCTTTCCCCTATTAAAAAGTTTATCGGTCAGATCTTTGCAGCCTTTTTAATCGTTTATAAAGGCGGTATTCAAATAGAAAGTATGCAAGGAGTGTTAGGTGTATATAACCTCAATGAAACAGCTTCACTGGTGTTTACTTACCTTACTATTATTGTTATTGTCAATTCATTTAACCTGATTGACGGTATAGATGGCCTGGCCGGGTCATTAGGATTAATGACCAGTTTACTCTTTGCAATCTATTTTCAGCAAGCCGGATACATGGCAGACGCCATACTAGGCTACTCACTGGCCGGCGCATCCGCTGCTTTCCTGATCTTTAACTTTCAACCAGCAAAAATATTCATGGGAGATACCGGGTCACTACTGATCGGATTAATCAGTTCGGTACTGGTGATCAGATTTATCAACCTGGCGGGTAATACTGCAGGACCATTACCGATCGACGCAGCTCCGGCTATCGGGTTTATCGTATTAATGGTTCCTTTAATGGACACTTTACGGGTGTTTACGATTCGTATTTTCAATCGCAGATCTCCGTTCAGTGCCGACAGAAACCACATCCATCACTTATTACTAGACCGCGGCTTTTCGCACAGAGCTATTACCTGTACCCTCGTAGGTGCTAATCTGGCGATTATCGTAGCAGCTTACCTGTTGCGAGCACTCGGATCTAACGTATTGATCTTAGGGACAGGAGTATTGTTTTTCTCGGCGATTTTCTGGTTGTACTACAACAGACCCAAAGCCAGAACAATTATTGCACGCCGCAGATTCCAAAGCGTTCCACAGGAAGAATCGAAGTCTTTACTACCTTTTATAAAGGATAACAGCATATTAGAGCAAAAAAATTAGAAAAAATGCTGCTTTTAAGCAGCATTTTTTTATTAATATAAGTCTAATACTGAAAAACTTGCGCTCTCATTTTGTTCAATTTTTTATTTAATGTAGGTTTGCAACCTATAATCAACTGAATTATGTCTGAAGAGTTAAATAATATTAAGTCGCATTTAGTGGCTTCGATGGACAAAGCAATCGACCATTTGCAGGCTGAACTGACGAAAGTTCGTGCCGGAAAAGCCCATCCGAGCTTAATTGATGGAGTAATGGTAGATTATTACGGATCACCGACACCTATCAGCCAGGTAGCCAATGTTAGCATTTCAGATGCCCGTACATTGACCCTCCAACCTTGGGAAAAAAATATGTTGCAGCCAATCGAAAGAGCTATCATCGCTGCAAATATTGGTATTAACCCTCAAAACGACGGTATCCTTATTCGCTTATTCCTGCCTCCATTAACAGAGGAAAGAAGAAAAGAGCTGGTAAAGAAATCTCAGGGTGAAGGAGAACACGCAAAAATCGCTGTCAGAAATATCCGCAGAGATGCAATGGAACAAGTGAAAAAATTACAGAAAAACGGATTGAGCGAAGATGTTTGTAAAGACATGGAAAAGCAAATCCAGGAACAAACTGATAAGTATATTGCTTCCATAGATAAGTTCCTTGAACTGAAAGAAAAAGATATCATGACCGTATAAACGGAAAGAATAGATTGAATTAAAAGTAGTGAATGCAACCATTCGCTACTTTTTTTTAAAAAAAGGTTGGAACAGTTTTAGTAATAGCGAATAAACATTTATCTTAATTGTAAATAAGTAATAACTATTACGTATGAAAGTAGCTTTACAATCTCTTAGTACAAAAGCCCCCTCTGATCTACAAAAGGAGGAAGTTAAAGAGGAAACAAAGTCTATTTTAAAAGAATTGTCAGAATTACAAAATCTGTTGTACGCATCTGACCAACATAGTATCTTAGTAATATTACAGGGTATTGATGCCAGTGGTAAAGATGGTGCCGTTAGAAATATATTCAGTTCTTTAAATCCTCAGGGTGTAAATGTTTATTCTTTTAAAGTTCCCAACGAAAAAGAATTGAGCCACGACTTTCTATGGCGCATTCATGCAGTAACACCACCCAAACGTATGATCGGTGTTTTTAACCGCTCTCATTATGAAGATGTATTATCTCCCCGTTTAAACGGAAACTGTAACGATCAGCTCGCTCTTCAGCGAATGGAAGCCATTAATAATTTTGAAGCATTGCTAGCCAATCATAATAATACACATATTCTTAAATTTTATTTGCATATATCAGCAGAAGAACAAAAGAAAAGACTCGAAGAAAGAATGACTGATCCTACCAAACAATGGAAATATCAGGCAAATGACTGGAAAGTAGCCGAACAGTATCCTGCATACCTAAAATTATATGAAGATATTTTTGAACATTGTAATGATATACCCTGGCATATCGTACCATCTGATCAGAACTGGTATAAAGAATACTTAATCGCAAGTACCCTGCACAAAACGTTGAAAAAGCTGGATATGAAATATCCGGCAATATAAAAAGTTGATTTCGTGGTGCAACATTAGTAATCTTGCAATTGAAATCGATAATTAATCATTTATCAAAAATTCATCAAATGGGATTCGTGAAAGAATTTAAAGAGTTTGCCGTAAAAGGAAACGTGATTGATTTAGCAGTCGGTGTAATCATCGGCGGTGCCTTCGGAAAAATTGTTGACTCGGTAATTAAAGATCTGATCATGCCGCTGATCGCTGGTATTATCGGAAGTCCTGATTTCAGCAATTTATACCTCCCTTTAAGATCAGACATTCCTAAAAATTTACCATTGGCTGAAGCCCAGGCCTTAGGTCCGGTATTTGCCTACGGAAACTTTTTAACTGTTGCTATTAATTTCTTATTGATCGCACTGGCTGTATTCTTATTGGTGAAGTTTATCAACAAACTGAAAAGAAAAGAAGAAGCTGCTCCGGCTGCTCCTGCCGCTCCAACAGCTACCGAAACATTGCTGGCTGAAATCCGCGATGAACTAAAGAAAAAATAAGACTCATTTATTTCAATAATACTCTAAAGCTGATCGTAGTTTAGCAATTGATTTTGCTAACGGTCAGCTATTTTGCTAATTAAACTTAAATAGAAGATGATGAAGCGTATTGTATTTTTTTCGCTTTTGACTGTAGCCAGTGTGTTTACCTATGCACAAGACCCAATGAAAGATGTTCAAAAAACAAGTCAGAAAGAAGTAAAAGTAGATACTACTCAAGGTTGGAAAACAGGCGGGATGTTTAGTGTGAATATCGGCCAGGGGGGATCGAAAAACTGGGCTGCAGGTGCTGAGAAATTCTCTTTCTCTACTGCCGCTTATTTAAGCGTTTTTGCTAATTATGTACAAGGCAGATTTTCATGGAATAATTCACTTGACCTCGGATACGCCATGGTGAATACCACTTCTCAAGGCGTTCGTAAAACCGATGATAAAATTGACTTCTTTTCGAAAGCCGGTCATGCTCTTTCTGAAAAAATCAGTTTGTCAGGCGTTGTAAACTTCCGCTCTCAGTTTACTCCCGGTTATGACTATAACTACAGAGGTGCTGGCGTTCGTCGCCAAACTTCAGGGTTTCTCGCTCCGGCTTATTTAACCATCGCACCGGGTATCGACTGGCACCCTACCAGCTACTTCAGTGTATTCATTTCACCTGTTTCAAGCAGAACAGTGATCGTAGCCAGAGATACCAAAGCTTATCATTATCCCGGTGGTGTTATTCCTCCTGAAGACGGTGGTGGCTTTGAAACTCCTTTAGCAGTTAATTATGGAGTTAACCCGGCCAGAAAGGTTCGTCCTGAATTCGGTGGATTTGCCTCTATCAACTTCAATAAGGAAATTCTTAAAAATGTTCAGTTTAAATCACGTATTGACTTGTATAGCAATTATTTATCAACCGAACGTTATACTGTAACAGCTCCCGACCAGATCACCATCACAAAAGTGGATGCAAAACCTAAAAATATAGATGTTTTCTGGACGAACGGCCTCGTAATGAAAGTAAACAAGTACCTGAACGTTACCTATAACCTGGATATCATTTATGATGATGATGTTCGCCAGTTCGGACCTAACGGAAACGCTGCAGGAACTCAGATCAGAACCCTTTTAGGTGTAGGTTTTGCCGCTACATTCTAAATCACTATATTGCTTACTGTTCAAAGAGTAAGTCTACACCGGATAGACCAACTATCCGGTGTTTTTTATCGTAAAGGACTGATTTCTAATTCTTAAATAGGAGTGCTGTGAGTCAACAAACATATCAGATTAAGTTACCGCAATTTGAAGGGCCGTTCGATCTTTTATTGTTTTTCATTGAAAGAGATGAATTAGATATTTATAATATACCTATTACGGGCATTATCAATGATTTTCTGGCTTATATTAAAGATCAGGAAAAGTTAAATATTGAGCTTTCCAGCGAATTTATACTTTTCATTTCTACCCTGATGCGTATTAAAGCAAAAATGCTTTTACCCAGAAAAGAACTCGACGCCCAGGGAAATGAAATTGACCCCCGCCAGGAACTGGTTGATAAAATTCTTGAATACAAACGCTATAAAGAAGCTGCAGCAAGAATGTCAGATATGGAAGCTATCAGAATGTTGATGGTAAAGCGTGGGAATATTCGTAAAGAAATGAATTCTATTGGGGAAGAATCAGGGGAAGGCACTGAAATTCAAACGATTACACTTTATAAGTTGATGAAAACTTTTGAACGTGTAATGAAAAAAATGGAGCAGCGTAATAATAAACCTATCCATACCGTAGTTAAATACAACTACACCATGGAGGGTAGCCGCTCACATATGCTGGAAACAGTTCGTGAACGCAAAGTGATGAATTTTGAAAGGATTTTTGAAGAATGTGAAGACCGGATTCATGCCATTTTTCTCTTTCTTTCTATGCTCGAACTGGTACAACAAAAGTATATGATGATTGCGGTAGGGGAAGGGCGTAATAATTTTGTGGTGGAGTTTAACGAAAACAGAGAAGAGGAAATTGATTTAAGTGCTTCTTTCGGAGAAAATGAAGAACGTACAGAAGGACCCGAATCAGCTCTATAATACAATCTTGTAATAAATAAAAAAGCAGGCTTTTTGCCTGCTTTTTTGCTTTGTTTACTGCTATTATTTTTGTATATTATCATACGCTCTAATAAGAGTGTACGGTTGTATTTTGTTGAACGAGCGATTTTACAGCCAGCTCAATGCCTTCCGCGTCGTAACCGCATTCGGCATGTAATTGCTTTAATGTTCCGTGTTCTACCAGGCGGTCAGGAATGCCTAATATTTTCACTGTAGCATGATACTGATGTGCCGCCATGAACTCCAGAACAGCTGATCCGAATCCTCCTACCACTGTACCGTCTTCAACCGTAACAATCTTCTTGAATTTAGCGAATACTTCATGTAATAATGCTTCATCCAGCGGTTTTGCGAAACGCATATCATAATGGGCAGGAGTAATTCCTTCAGTTTTCAGATTACGAATTGCCTGGGCAGCGAAGTTGCCCGGATGGCCTAAAGTGAGAATAGCCACCTCTTCACCATCTTTAAGTTTTCTTCCTTTACCGATAGGAATTTCAGTCATAGGCGTTTTCCACTCAGGCATTACACCTTCTCCGCGCGGATAACGAATCACCATTGGAAGGTTCATTGTTTCGAGCTGACTGGTGTACATCAGATTTCGAAGTTCCTGCTCATTCATCGGCGATGAAATAATCATATTCGGAATGCCGCGGAAATATGCGATATCATAAGCTCCGTGGTGGGTAGGTCCGTCTTCCCCTACTAATCCGGCCCGGTCTAAACACATAACAACAGGCAATTTCTGAATAGCAACGTCATGTACCACCTGATCAAAAGCTCTTTGCATGAATGAAGAGTAAATGTTACAGAATACTCTCATGCCCTGAGTAGCCATTCCGGCACTTAATGTCACAGCATGTTGTTCGCAAATACCTACATCAAAAGCTCTGTTGGGCATTTGCTCCATCATAAACTTCAGAGAAGAGCCTGAAGGCATTGCCGGAGTAATACCTAAAATTTTATCATTTTTTTCAGCCAGTTCAATAATAGTATGACCGAAAACGTCTTGATATTTAGGAGGTTGTGGTTTTTCGTAAGCCTTTTTATAAATTTCGCCGGTAATTTTATCAAACAAACCCGGCGCATGCCATTTGGTTTGATCTTTTTCTGCCAGGCTATAACCCTTACCTTTTACGGTAACAATATGTAATAATTTAGGACCGGGAATGTTCTTCAGGTCCTGTAAAGTGTCAGTTAATTTGGTGATATTATGGCCGTCGATAGGACCAAAATATCTCAGGTTCAGTGCTTCGAAAAGGTTTGAACTTTTATTAAGAAATCCTTTTATGGACTGGTCAATTTTACTGGCAATTTCTCTGGTAAAAGTTGCCGCAGGCAATTTCCCTAAAGCATTCCATACATCGTCTTTCATCTTGTTGTAAGTATGAGAAGTAGTGATGTCGGTAAGATATTCTTTCAGAGCTCCTACATTCGGATCGATACTCATGCAGTTATCGTTCAAAATAATCAGCACATCTGAGTCGGCAACACCGGCATGGTTCATGCCTTCGAATGCCAGACCTGCTGTAAGCGCACCGTCACCGATGATCGCAACAGATTTTCTGTCTTCACCTTTATACTTGGCAGCCATTGCCATTCCTAAAGCAGCAGAAATAGAAGTAGAGGAGTGCCCTACGCCGAAAGTATCGTATTCACTTTCAGACCTTTTGGGGAACCCGCTCAGTCCGTTATATTTTCTATTGGTGTGAAATTCATCTCTTCGTCCGGTTAATATCTTATGGCCATAAGCCTGATGGCCAACATCCCATACGAGTTGGTCAACAGGGGTATTGTATACATAGTGTAAAGCCACCGAGAGCTCTATCACTCCCAGGCTGGAGGCAAAATGGCCACCGTGTAAACTCACTACGTCAATGATATACTGACGTAATTCGTCACAAACCTGGTGTAACTGGTCTTTATCTAAACGTCTTAAATCGTCTGGCGAATTAATCGTACTTAATAACGGCCCTGGGGCAATGGTCATTCTGTTTGATTTTAGTACTACAAAATTAAAGGATTTCAGTGGCTTTGACACATATTTACGAAATTCATGCCTGTACCCCAAAAATAACCGTAAAACGGAAAAAAACACCCTTGATGTAAAACATTCGACAGCTAGATAGGTTTAGCTTATTTTTGATTTATGAACACTTGGAAAAATAGCCTGTCGGGATATTGGTTTTGCCAGATACTTGGCTGGAGCATGTTTGTGTTAATTTACATCTTTTTTTACGTGACATTGTCGGATACAGATAATTTACAACTTCTGTTGAAGATTTTAATGATTGAGGCTTTAACGGGTTTGTTTGTAACCCATTTGCTGAGAATATTTATCAAGCAATATAAAGTTGTTGACCGGCCGGTAAACGAACAGTTAATTTTTATTTTATTATCGTCGATCGTATTTTCTATATTATACGCCATTTGTGGTGCAACGATTGAACATTATTTAATTGTGGAATTAGAGGCTCAACCCGGTTATAGTTTATCAATTAAGATTTTTAAGATTTTATTTAGTTGTTTTACTTTAATATTAATCTGGGTACTGTTATACTTCGGTTTTCATTATATCCGCCGTACACGACAAGAACAATTAGACCGTATTCGTTTAGAAACGGTTGTAAAGGAATTAGAATTAAAGACAATTAAATCGCATATTAATCCGCATTTTATTTTTAATGCATTGAACTCGATCAGGGCGTTGATTGATGAAGACCCCAGCAGAGCAAGAACCGCTATTACCGAACTAAGTACTATTCTGAGAAGTAGTATGCAGGCAGAAAAATTAGAGCTGGTACCGTTGGAGAATGAACTTAAAATAGTAAAAGATTATTTGAATCTTGAATATATGAGATTTGAAGACCGGTTGAAAATAGCGTATGACATTGATGAACGTACGTTAATGGTTCCGACGCCTCCGATGATGTTACAAACCCTGGTAGAAAATGCTATTAAACATGGTATCAGTAAACAGATTGGCGGAGGAATTGTAAAAGTAACCACTTATTATGGAGAAGATTATTATACGATATCAATAGTGAATTCGGGTGAATTCAAAACCGATCAGAATGAAGATGGTTTTGGATTGGCTTCCACCCGTAACAGGCTATATTATTTATTCGGAGAGAAAGCAAGTTTTCAGATTTATCAATTAGATGATCAACTGGTAGAAGCCAAAGTTTACATCCCTTTAAACAAATAATCAATTATGATTAGAGCTGTTATTGTAGACGATGAACGTCTTGCGAGAAACGAACTTAGAAAACTCCTTACAGATCACCCGCATATTGAGGTTATAGGGGAGGCTGCAAATGCTGATGAGGCTATTGAAGTAATAGAAAAATTAAGTCCAGACCTGATATTTCTGGATATTCAGATGCCGGGGAAAACCGGGTTTGATTTGTTGACAGAAATGCAGAAAACGCCGGAAGTGATTTTTACAACGGCTTATGATGAATTTGCATTAAAAGCTTTTGAAGTGAATGCGCTCGATTATTTATTAAAACCAATCGATCCGAAAAGATTACTGGATGCGATTCAGAAGCTGCAGTTCGTAGAAGACAAATCCGAACATATTTTATTAAACCGTTCTATTTTATCAGAAAATGATCAGGTTTTTGTGAAAGACGGTGAGAAATGCTGGTTTGTACGATTAAGTGATATCCGTCTTTTTGAAAGTGTTGGTAACTATGCCAAGATTTATTTTAACGTACAAAAACCGTTAATATTAAAATCATTGAATGCCCTGGAAGAAAGACTGGATGAAAAGGTTTTTTTTAGGGCAAATCGAAAACATATTATTAACTTACGGTTGATAGAAAAAATAGAACCTTATTTTAATGGTGGGTTGCTGGTAGAGTTGAAAGGAGGCGAAAAAATTGAAATAAGTAGAAGACAAACTGTGAAGTTTAAAGAAATGATGAGTTTTTAAAAAAATTAACCATTACAATAATGAGAAACGTTGTACTCAGTTTTTGCTTATTGGCAGTGTCATCTGCAGCACTTGCACAAGCTCCGAAAGTAAATATTAATCGCGCAGAAGTAGAAAGAATAGAGAAAGTGTTAGCCAGCGATGATATGCAAGGTAGAAGAACCTTTACTCCTGGTATTGATAAAGCAGCTGAATTTATTGCTGCTGAGTTTAAAAAGTCAGGTATTAAACCTGCAGGCAATGAAGAATACTTTCAAACATTTTACATGTACAAAACAGGTAATCTGAGTGGAAGTGTGAAAGTGAACGGTACGGAAATCCCGGCGGCTAAAATAGTAGCAATTTCTACTAAAAAAGAATTATCAGTAGATGGTTCATACGATAAAATTCATATCGGTGCGCAGGATACTTTTTTTACAAAATATCAACGCGCGGCTCAGGCTACTAAAAATACAATCGTAACGGTAGATCCGGCGCATGAGCGCATGTTCAACAGCTTACGCAGAAGAAATTCTTTCACTGAGTTAGCCAATAATCTTGTGTTTGTTTTAAATGTAGATGCTGCTAATGAAGTGAGCGGTACGTTAAAACAAGAGGTAGAACAACAAAGATTGAGAAATGTGGTTGGAATGATTCCGGGTAAATCTAAAAAAGATGAAATCGTTATTTTCTCTGCACACTATGATCATCTTGGAATCGGAAAACCTAATGAAGCAGGAGACTCTATCTACAATGGTGCGAACGACGATGCAGCAGGTACTACAGCTGTAATGATGTTAGCTTATCATTATGCAAAACAAAAGGATAATGAAAGAACCATTGTATTCGCTGCGTTTACCGCAGAAGAAGTAGGTGGGTACGGATCTCAATATTTTTCTAAGCAATATGATCCGGCCAAAATCGTTGCAATGTTTAATATTGAAATGATCGGAACAGAAAGCAATTGGGGTAAAAACAGTGCCTATATCACAGGATATGAAAAATCAAACATGGGCGAAATATTGAAAAAGAACCTGGTAGGTACCGGTTTCACATTCCATCCGGACCCTTACCCTCAGATGAATTTATTCTATCGCTCTGATAATGCCACACTTGCAAGATTAGGCGTTCCGGCACATACTATTTCTACCTCAAAAATGGACCAGGAAAAGTATTACCATACACAAGAAGATGAGTTTGAGACGCTTGATATTGCAAATATGACTGAAATTATTAAATCTATCGCCATTAGTGCAACTTCTATTATTAAAGGTACTGATACACCTTCAAGAGTAGACACTACCCAGCTAAGATAAAAATCAGGTAATTATCTATAGTAAATCCCTCTAATTTATTTGGAGGGATTTTTTATTATGCCTGTGTATAATAAACGGTTCAAATTTCGTTATATAATAGTTGATTTACTTATCCAATTTTTATTCCTATGAACCGAATTTACTTATACCTGCTCTCGCTAGTAATCTTGTCAGCAGCAGTTTCCTGTAATAAACCACATGATGTAACTGAGTTTACCAGAATCAATTTTATGGGGGGATATAGGGTTGTTTATGAAGCACTCGAGTCTGTAGATGTAAATGGAAATCTTGTGATCACGCAAGCCTGTAATACCGCCGATATGGTGGTTGTATCAAAGGATTATGTTACCTGGAACGTAGGTGACCAGGCGTGTCCTTCAAAAGAATATAACATTGATTGGCCGTATACAGTGGGTATGAATCAATTGATTTTGGGAAATGTAGCATACAATGTTGAATACTGGGATGGCTATAGACTAAGAATGTCGTCGGCTGATTCACAAGACAGGGGCAGATATGTAATAGAACTGGAACGATAATAAAATACCGGGTGCTGATGAATCAAGTCAGCACTTTTTTTATGCCCTGCCTAATTATTATTATTAGAAGTGTGCTTTTATTAAGCATTAGACCTTATCTTTGGTCATAGAATAGTAGTTCTGGTATCCTTCAATGATTAACTATTATTCAATCTCCCAATTTCCATATGGCCAGTCCATTCTGTCAAAGGCCTGATCCTGCCCTTATTTACAGTTTTAAGATCATATCCGGTTTGAGAAATGTCATTAATTTATATTGTTCAAAGTATTCATTTGAACAAGTCGTTTTACTAAGACATAATTTATGGCTTAGGTAAAGTGAAACAATACATTAAAAGCTGCTCTGGTAACAGAAGCAGCTTTTAAATTTTACAGATGAATTACCGTATGTGTATTACCAGATAACAACAAATCGCTCTGCTATTCCTTTAAGAACAACAGAGCGATTTGTTATAACCAATGCTGAAGCTTAGATCCAAACTAAAGGTGAGTGACACGATCGTCTGCAACAGGTAAAACTCGTTGTATTGGTAATTATTTAAAACGGTTTAATACGTCTTGCATAGCAGTTACAATTGCATCATTGCAAAGATTACCGATACTTCCTTCGTGTGTATGGTTTAATTGCTTTTTGTAATCGTACGAAAACTTACCTTCTTCAATGGTATTGCCCACAATTTTGTAAGCATCTCTGAAAGGAATGCCCTGGTTTACCAGTTCATTCACCATTTCTACACTGAATAAGTATTGATATTTCTCATCATCGAGGATATTTTGTTTCACGCTCATGTTAGAAATCATCAGTTGCGTCATTTTGATACATTGTATCAGTTCGTCAATTGCCGGAAAGAGAACTTCTTTGGTAAGCTGCAGGTCTCTATGGTATCCTGATGGTAAATTGTTCAGTAAAAGAGTTAGTTCATTAGGTGTGGCCTGAATAAGATTGCATTTGGCACGAATGAGTTCAAATACATCAGGATTTTTTTTGTGCGGCATGATAGAACTGCCGGTAGTTAATTCATTTGGAAAACTAATAAATCCGAAGTTTTGCGAAATGTATAAACAGCAATCCATTGCCAGTCTGCTCAATGTGCCTGCAATAGCACTGATGCCGGTGGCTACCGACTTTTCAGTTCTGCCTCTACTCATTTGTGCATATACGGCATTCCAGTTCGGTTGACTGAATTGCAACAGTTCGGTTGTTCGTGAACGGTTTAATGGAAAAGAAGAGCCGTATCCTGCACCACTACCCAAAGGATTTTTATTGGTAATATTATAAGCTGCCAATAACATTTCCATATCATCCGTCAGCGCTTCAGCATAAGCGCCTAACCATAATCCGAAAGAAGAAGGCATGGCGATCTGAAAATGCGTATATCCGGGAAGTAAATGGCCCTGCAGCTCATTACTGCGTTGTATCAGCAGTTCAAATAACTGATGTGTTTCATTTTTTACTTTACTAACGGCATCTCTGAGAAATAACTTTATATCTACAGCTACCTGATCATTTCTGCTTCTGCCACTATGTATTTTTTTTCCGGTATCTCCGATCGCATTGGTAAGCATTAACTCTACCTGCGAGTGCACGTCTTCAACTCCTTCGGCAATTTCAAATTTACCTTCTTCAATGGTTTGAGCAATTTTCTTTAGTTCTGCTACAGCTGATGCTGCTTCTTCTCCGGTCATTAAACCGACTTCACCCAGCATGGTAACGTGGGCTATAGAGCCTTCTACGTCAAAACGGGCTAGTAACAGATCAAATTCTTTATCACGCCCTACTGTAAATTTCTCTATTTGCTGAGAAACAGCTGTATTGTCTTTACTCCAAAGTTTCATGCCGGTAGATATTAAGGTTTTTCTGTAATACAATAGTTTAAAAGATTGATATAATCTTTTATTCCGTTTTCAATTTCTTCCAGATAAATAAATTCATCTGCCGTATGTGAGCGGGCTGAATCGCCGGGCCCGATTTTTAATGCCGGAAAGGGCATCAAAGCTTTATCTGAAGTAGTGGGAGACCCATAATATGATTTTCCCATTTTTATACCTGCCTGAACCACCGGATGTTCCAGTGGGATAATACTTGACCGTAACCGGGTGCTCCGCGGGCTTACCCTGCTGAGTATATTCATACGGATAGTGTCCAGAATTTCTTCAAAAGTGTACAGCTCATTTACACGTACATCTATTACAAATTTACATTGTGCAGGTACAACATTATGAGCTTTGTTTTCTGTTTCAATGACTGTCACCGTCATTTTCACGGGTCCCAGAAAAGGCGATATCCGGTTGAAATGGAAGTTATGCACCCAGTTGATATCACTCATCGCTTTATACAAAGCGTTTTCGCCTTCGTTACGGGCTGCATGGCCTGCTATTCCTTCTGCCGTACAATCTAACACCATTAAACCTCTTTCTGCAATGGCCATATTCATCAGGGTCGGTTCACCTACGATTGCAAATGAAACGGGAGGTAAATGCGGTATCAGTAATTCAATGCCGTTTTTACCCGAAATTTCTTCTTCTGCCGAAGCTGCTATAATCAGATTGTACTGCAGATCTTTTCTTTCATAATAGTGCAGAAAGGCAGCTATTAAACTTACTAAACATCCTCCGGCATCATTACTGCCTAATCCAAATAGTTTTTTTTCTTCTTCAATAGCCTGAAAAGGATCTTTTGTATAGCCCTTGTTGGGTTTTACCGTATCGTGGTGAGAGTTTAATAAGATTGTGGGTTTTGATTCATTAAAGTATTTATTTTTTGCCCACACATTATTTTCTAATCTGCTTACGTTTACGCTCTTTTTTTGCAAGAATTGTTCAATGATATCAGCGGTGTGATTTTCTTCTTTGCTGAAAGAAGGCGTAGCTATTAATTGTTGTAACAATGCAACAGCCTCTTTATACAATATTTGAGTTGAATTATTCATTGACGATGCTGGTTCCCGTTTTACCTGTTATTAAATCGTGCAGTTGTTCTGCTTTGCCAATAATAACTTTACTGACACCGCTTTTTAACGCAGCAAATGCATTGTCGAGTTTTGGAATCATGCCGGCAAATATTTTTTGTTCGGCTTTCAGTTCTTCGTAGTAAACTGGATTTATCTGATTTATAACGGTTGAATCATCGTCTGCATCCAGTAATACACCTGCTTTTTCAAAAGAGTAAATTAATTGAACAGCATAATGTTTACTCATTGCTCTGGCTGTTTCCTGGGCGATTGTATCGGCATTTGTGTTGAGCAGTAAACCTTGTTTATTGTGCGTAATGGGTGATAAAATAATGGTATGCCCAGCCTGTAAAAGCGTATTTAGTAAATCGCTGTTAATGGCGTCTACATCTCCCACAAAACCATAATCTAAACCGGCATTCTGACGTTTGTGTGATTGAATCACATTTCCATCAGCACCACTTAAGCCGATCGCGTTACACTGTAATGATTGTAATTTGGCAACAATTTGTTTATTGATCAGACCGGCATATACCATTGTTACAATTTTCAGTGTTTCCTGATCGGTAATTCTTCTGCCGTCTACCATTTGCTGAGGAATCTGTAACTGGTCTGCTAATCTGGTCGCCAGTTTTCCTCCTCCGTGTACCAGTAATTTTTTGCCATTGATAGCAGCAAAAGATGTTAGAAATTCCTGTAAACGAGTTTCATCATCTATGATATTACCGCCAATCTTTACAATATAAAGTGTATCCATCTACTTTGATTGATTTGAAAGAATTTCACTCAATACGGCCTGTGCAGCCCAAACACGATTGCCTGCTTCCTGTGTAACCAGACTGTTTTCTCCATCGAGAATTTCGTCACTCAACTCTACATTTCTTCTCACCGGTAAGCAGTGCATTACCCGGGCATTGTTGGTTAATGCCAGTTTTTTATTATTCATCATCCATGAAGGATCGTTACAATAAATTTTGCCGTAGTCAGTATAGGTACTCCAGTTTTTCACATACACGAAATCAGCATCTTTTAAGGCTTCATCCTGATCATGTGTAATGGTGGCACCTTTGGTGAATTTTTCATCCAGTTCATAATCTTCCGGATGCGTGATAACAAAATCTGCTTCGCCCCATGCGTTTACCCATTCTGCAAAGCTATTGGCAACGCATTGCGGTAATGGCTTGACGTGTGGAGCCCAGGTGAGTACCACTTTAGGTTTTTTCTTGCCGGGCAATGGATTGTTCTGCAGGTATTCTGTCATTGTAATAACATCTGTCAGGCTTTGTAAGGGATGCACAGTAGCACTTTCAAGGCTAATAACAGGAATGCCTGCATATTTTATAATCTGGTTGATATATAATTCACTGTAATCTTCTTCCTTGTTGTTTAATGATGGAAAGGTTCTGATTGCCAGAATATCGAAGTACTTACCGAAAACAGGAGCTGCATCTTTCACATGTTCTGAAGTAGTACCACTCATGATGGCTTCTTCTTCAAACTCTAATTTCCAGCCTTCGTTTCCAACATTAAAAACAATAGGCTCCATTCCTAAATTTTGCGCAGCTATCTGGGTGCTTAAACGGGTACGCATACTAGGATTCAAGAATAACAAACCGATTCTTTTGTTTGCACCAAGGCTTTTATCCTGCAAAGGGTTAGCTTTATAGGCTAATGCTTTTTCAACTAAAGCTTTGATGTCTTGTACATCGTGAACACTAGTAAAATTTTTCATTGATCTGATTTGAGAATAGAGAAATTAATATGCTTCAACAGCAGTTTTAAGTGCTTTTACAAATTTTTCAGCATCTGTTTTGCTCAACGCAAGTGAAGGTAGTAACCGAATGGCGTTCGGCTTTGCTTCACCAGTGAATATTTTGTAAGTATGTAATAAGTTTTTCTTCAGGTTTTTGTATTGTTCAGGCACATCGAAACCAATCATCAAGCCTCTTCCTCTTACATTTTCAAAGATGCCGATATTTTTTATTTCGTTGATAAGATAATCACCGGTTTCTTTTGCATTGTGTAAAAGGTTTTCTTTTTCAATCACTTCCAGAACAGCCAGTGCTGCGGCACAAGCCAGGTGATTGCCTCCGAAAGTAGTGCCCAGCATGCCATGTTTAGGTTGAATATGAGGAGCAATTAATATACCGCCAATCGGAAATCCATTGCCCATTCCTTTCGCCATGCTGTAAATATCAGCATTCACTTCTGCCCAGTCGTGCGAAAAAAACAGACCGGTTCGGCCGTAACCACATTGTACACTATCGGCTATATATACAGCGCCGTACTGGTCACACAAGCTGCGGATCGCCTGTAAAAACTCTTTTGATGCCTCCTGTATGCCTCCAACACCTTGTATCCCTTCTATAATAACTGCAGCAATTTCATTGCCTTCCTTAGCAAAATGTGCTTTTAATGCTGCTGTATCATTGAAAGGCAGAAATGTTATATTTTCCGTTTCATTAACAGGAGCAACAATAGCCGGGTTATCTGTACAGGCTACTGCCAGAGATGTTCTGCCGTGAAATGCTTTCCTGAAAGCAACGATCTTTTTTCGACCGGTGTGAAAGCTTGCCAGTTTTAATGCATTTTCATTGGCTTCTGCCCCTGAGTTACAAAGAAACAGCTGATAATCGTTTTTGCCGGATACTTTTGCCAGCTTTTCAGCCAGTTCAACCTGAACAGGAATTTTGATAGAGTTGGAATAAAATCCTACCGTACTTAATTGTTCTGTTAATCGTTGAACATAATGAGGATGAGTATGACCGATTGAAATTACAGCATGACCACCATACATATCCAGGTACTCAGTACCCTGATCGTCCCATACGGTTGAGTGAAGTGCTTTGGTAATTGTAATGTCATTTAAGGGATATACGTCGAATAATTTCATTTTTCTATATTTAGAAATAAGAAGCTTTTAGTTGCAAGCCGGTTGTTTCGGGTAAATTGAACAAGAGATTCATATTCTGAACAGCTTGTCCTGATGCACCTTTTAACAGGTTGTCAATCGCACTGTGAATCACTAGCTGGTCGTCTGTTTTTTCTAAAGAGATGACACATTTGTTACTATTTACTACCTGTTTCAGGAATACCGGTTCTTTCGTTACCACTGTGAACGGGTGGCTTGCATAGAACGCGGTAAACAACTGATACAATTCATCGATATTCAACTGTGTTGTAACCTGTGAACTGATAAAGATACCTCTGGTAAAGTCGCCTCTCCATGGAATAAAATGTACTTTACCGGCATCCGGTTGAAGTGATTTCAACGATTCGCCGATTTCACTTATATGCTGATGTTGTAAAGTTTTATATGCCTGGATATTATTGGCTCTCCAGCTAAAATGAGAGGTGGCGCTCAGGCTTTGTCCGGCTCCTGTTGAACCGGTAATACCGGTGGTATATACTTCGTGCAGCAACCCTTTTTGTGCTAAGGGTAACAATCCTAATTGGATCGCGGTGGCAAAACATCCCGGGTTGGCAATATTCTGCGCTTGTTTTATTTTTTCTCTGTTCAACTCAGGTAGTCCGTAAACGAAAGTACGGTTACCGGTTGTTGAAGCTTTTTCTAACCGGAAATCATGCGAAAGGTCGATGATCTTTACATTAACGGGAACTTCGTTTTCGGATAAAAACTTTTTAGCTTCGCCATGTCCTGCACAAAGAAAAATTACATCAACTGTAAAATCAAACTGATCAGAGAAAACAAGATTGGTTTCACCTACTAAATCCTGGTGGGTGGTATAGATTGGGTTACCGGCGTTCGACCTGCTATGGATAAAAGTGATTTCCACTGCCGGGTGGTTGATGAGTATTCTTAATAATTCACCTCCTGTATAACCGGCACCACCTACAATACCTACACGAATTTTATTTGACATGACCTGACTTTATTTTTTATTTGATTCCTGAACAGCGTTCCAGATAATTGTTTGATTGCCGAAGATTTTAGAGAATCCTCTCACATCATCGCCGGTAAACCCACTATTCATTTCTCCGTATTTACCAAATTTAGAGTTCATTAAATCGTATGAACTTTCTATACCGATAATCTGGAAACGGTATGGTAATAGTTGAACGAAAACATCCCCTGTAACATTTTGTTGAGACTGTTGTAAGAATGCTTCGATGTCTCTCATTACCGGGTCAAGTATCTGGCCTTCGTGCAACCAGTTTCCGTAAAATGCGGCTAACTGATCTTTCCAGTTCAACTGCCATTTGCTCAGTACATGTTTTTCTAAAGCGTGGTGCGCTTTTAAAATTACCATTGGAGCTGCGGCTTCAAAGCCAACTCTGCCTTTGATACCGATGATGGTATCACCTACGTGAATGTCTCTACCGATTCCGTAACCACCTGCAATACTTTGAAGGTATTGGATAGCCTCGGCCGGATGAGCAAATTTTTGATCATTTACGGCAGTTAATTCTCCTTTTTCGAAGCTTAATTTAACTTCTTCATTTCCGGTTTTGTTTACCTGTGTCGGCCATGCTTCTTCAGGAAGAATTCCTTTTGACTGAAGCGTTTCTTTACCTCCAACAGAAGTTCCCCAAAGCCCTTTATTAATAGAGTAAACTGCTTTGTCGAAGTTCATTTCCACCCCATTTGCTTTGAGGTAGGTAATTTCTTCTTCACGGCTGAGTTTAAGATCGCGGATAGGGGTGATGATTTCAACACCAGGAATCATAATATGAAACACCATATCAAAACGTACCTGATCGTTACCGGCGCCGGTACTTCCGTGTGCAACGGCATCTGCACCGATATTTTTTACGTGCTCGGCGATGTGTATGGCCTGGCTTAATCTTTCGGCACTTACGCTCAGCGGATAAGTATTGTTTTTAAGAACATTACCGTAGATAAGATATTTGATAATGCTATCGTAATAGCTTTTTACGGCATTTACAGTGGTATGGGAAGCCACTCCAAGGTTTTTGGCGTGTGCTTCTATTTTAATCAGTTCTTCATCACTAAACCCACCGGTATTAACGATTACACTGTGTACCTCATAACCTTTTTCCTGACTAAGATACTTTACGCAGTAAGTGGTATCTAAACCACCGCTAAAACCTAAAACAATTTTCTTTGACATGTGATGTGTTTAGTGATTGAAAAATAAATGTAACAATGATTTCTTAGGAGCTCCTCCGTTTGCCTTGCGCTCTTCTTTGTGTAAGAATTTCTTTAAGAATTTCCATTGTTTATATTGTAGTAACCTGGCTAAAACAGATTTCTTTTCTTCAAAGAATTCTTTAGTTTCACTAGGTGAGTAGTGATCTTTCGGGTCGTAAAGCATGCCTGTGCACAAACAATTTTTACGTTCTTTACTCATTAGAATTTCGTAATTGATGCAACTTTTACATCCTGCCCAGAATGCCTCATCCTGCGTAAGCTCTGAATAGGTTACAGGTTCATAACCTAACTCACTGTTAATTTTCATAACAGCGAGTCCGGTAGTTAAACCGAATATTTTTGCGTCGGGATATTTTTTTCTGCTGAGTTCGAAAATTTTCTTTTTAATGGCTTTAGCCAAACCTCCTTTACGGAAGTCAGGGCTAACAATTAAACCTGAATTGGCAACGTATTCGCCATGGCTCCAGGTTTCGATATAACAAAAACCTGCCCAAATATTATCTTCACTGAAAGCGATGACGGCTTTTCCCTCTCGCATTTTTTGTTCGATGTATTCTGGTGACCGTTTCGCTATACCCGTACCGCGAGCCTTGGCCGAAGAGGCCATCTCGTCGCATATAATCTGCGAAAAGCCGACATGTGATTCGTCAGCAACTAATATCCGGAATTTTTTCTGGGTTTCCATTTTTGTATAAATGATCAGATAACATAACTAGAAATGCGATAGGAACCGGTATCGGTACTATCGTGTTAACATAATACAATCAATGCCACGAAGGGCATTATAGTATAGGAATACTATGGTCAATGCGGTATCAACGTCGTACCCTCACGGGGACAGGGCGACAATGAAAAACTGTACGGAGCTGTACAGGAAAAACCCCACGCAATATAGCCTCCACAAGAGTGGCAGCATCAGCGAGTATGTTGGTGAGATTTTTTTGCATTCTTTATACGAAATGATCTTGATTCAAATATTTTTACAGTACAAAGAAAAACACTTTTTTAATGTAAAGTGTTTTTTTTATGATAAAATTTTGTGCAATATTTCACTACTGGTCAAAGAAAAACCCATTTGGGGTACAAATGGGTTTCAATTCGTTTAGTTAAACTGTTATGTTAGAGCTATGAATGGCTGCGCTCAGCTCGGCTATCAGGTTCGGATCTTTTTCTATGGCGTTTCCTACTACAATGATGTCGGCACCGGCTTTTCCGTTTAAATAGGCTTTTTCCGGGTCTTTGATACCTCCGCCAATGATGATAGGTACATCTACCACGCTGCTTACTTTTTTGATCATGCCTTCGGTAATCGGTGTTTTGGCGCCGCTGCCGGCGTCCATATAAATCAACTTCATACCTAACATTTCACCTGCCATTGCAGTACACATGGCGATTTCATTTTTGTCGGCCGGAATAGGAGTTGCATTGCTTATATAACTGACCGTAGTGGGAGCGCCACCGTCGATCACCATATAACCGGTACTCATGATCTCAAGCCCCGATTGTTTCACCATCGGGGCAGATATAACATGCTGCCCGATGAGGAGTTCAGGATTTCTGCCCGAAATCAGTGATAGGTATAAAAGTGCATCTGCATATTTTGACACCTGTGACGAACTTCCCGGAAACAATATTACCGGAATATCACATCTTGACTTAATCGCCTGTATGATCTCATCTAACTGATACGAAATCACCAGGCTACCACCCACAAAAAAGTAGTCTACCTTGGCCTGCAAGGATAATTCAACTAACACATCGATTTGGGGGAGGGTGATTTTATCAGGGTCAATAAGAACTGCAAATGACTTCTTTCCGCTCGCTTTTTGTTGAAGTAGAGTTGGATAGATAGTTTTTGTCATGCCAGTGCTATTGGATCATGCAAAAAAACAAAAAAACTTTGGCTCCACCTACTAATATTTATAATCTTACATATCCGGCAATCTGAAGAATGCTGCGGGTCGTATTATTACTCATGGAAGTGTGCATATATCCCATCTCTCCATCAAATTTTTTGCTGAAACGGTAACCGGCAGCCAGATATGCCCGGTTTTGATCAAAATTACTGCCCTTCAGGTTCAAAAATACCTCGTTTTGTAAACTTAAAAAGAAAGTGTTGGCAGTTAACTCTTTAGAAAACAAGGGTGTAATTGTTCTGATAAAGTACCTGAACCGGTTTGATTTTAAATAATCATGATCGTGTTCCGTTACGTGAGTAGGAACCCAACGGTGCTCCATCCGTAAGCGGTGGGCAAAAGAAGTGTTGGTACTGCCCAGTATTTCATTTTTATGGGCAAAAATCAATTGCTCCCAAACACGGTGTTCGGGTACTACATCATGTGTGTAGTCGGTGGGAATAAAAGCATATCCCGCAGATGCAGATAACTGTTTGGTAAAATTGTACGAAACCCCGGGGCGGATAATGAAAGAACTCATCTCCTTCATATCGTCTTTTGAACGCCATTGAATATCCCCGATTAATCCCCATTTGTCTGTTAACTTAGCCGTGTAAAAGATCGCCCCCCACAGGTGATCTGAGGTTTGCGCTCTCGCGTGCACGACCCATAGTGCCGATGCGATCGTCAATAAAAGAATCTTTTTCATCATCCATTTTTTTCATAGACGATTCAGTAAATCAAAGGGTTGTATAGTGAAAATATGTTTAATGCAGTATTAATAATACAAATCGCTCTCCCTGCTGTAATTAATATACGAAAAACGGCTCAATTAAACAAATCTTGTTTGTCACTCTAAGTGCAAAAAAAGCCTGATTTCCCTTAGTTACTCTATTACAGTTACTTATTGCTTAGAATCAAGTCTTTTCCACAGCTGTTGATATTTTACAAGAACTGCCGCGCTATGAAAATCAGTAAATTCATTATCAACCCCTGTACCGCCACCAACCTTATTGATCACCCTTTTAAATCATTTAAAACTATATCCGATGACGAGAAAAAAACAAGGACTGCAGTTTCAAAGAAAGTTTACCCGAGAAAACACTTCTGTATTTGATCAGTTTGAATACGACTATCGTTCGTCGGTGATCAGAAACCCTAACGGTGAGATAGTTTTTGAAATGAATAATGTGGAGGTTCCCCAACAATGGAGCCAGATCGCTACCGATATTCTTGCACAGAAATATTTCAGAAAAGCAGGGGTGCCTCAACCCGACGGTACTACCGGCAGAGAAACTTCAGTAAAGCAGGTGGCTCACCGCATGGCGAACTGCTGGCGCGTATGGGGAGAGCGTTATAATTATTTTGCTTCTGAAAAAGATGCACAGGTATTTTATGAAGAACTCGTATTCAGTATTCTTAATCAGCAATGTACTCCTAATAGCCCGCAATGGTTTAATACCGGTTTACATGAGTCGTATGGTATTACCGGAAAACCTCAGGGGCACTATTATGTTGATCAGGCAGACGGCCAGTTAAAATTATCTACTTCAGCATACGAGCGTCCACAACCACATGCCTGCTTTATTCTAAGCGTTAGTGATGACCTGGTGAATGATGGAGGAATTATGGATCTCTGGGTAAGAGAAGCCCGTATTTTCAAGTACGGATCAGGCGTTGGTACCAATTTTTCCAATATCAGAGGCGAAGGTGAAAGATTGAGCGGAGGCGGCACTTCCAGCGGATTAATGAGTTTTCTGAAAATCGGCGATCGTTCGGCAGGAGCCATCAAATCAGGTGGTACTACCCGCAGAGCGGCAAAAATGGTTTGCCTCGATCTGGATCATCCTGAAATACTCGATTTCATTGATTGGAAAGTAGAAGAAGAAAAGAAAGTAGGAGCACTGATCGATGCAGGCTACCCCAGCGATTATGAAGGAGAAGCCTACAGAACGGTGAGCGGACAAAATTCGAATAACTCTGTTCGTATTCCTAACTCTTTCTTTGAGAAACTGGCGAACAATGATGATTGGGAGCTGATAGCACGTACCGATAAAAGAGTGATGAAAAGAGTGGCTGCTAAAGAAGTGTGGAATAAAATTAATTATGCTGCCTGGAGATGCGCCGATCCGGGTACCCAATACGATACAACGATTAATGAATGGCATACCTGTCCGGAAGGTGGGCGAATCAATGCTTCTAATCCTTGCTCGGAATATATGTTCCTCGACAATACTGCCTGTAACCTCGCCTCTGCCAACCTCAGAAAGTTTTATGACGAAACCAATAACACTTTTGATGTAGAAGGGTTTGAATATACCTGCCGCTTATGGACCGTTGTATTGGAGATATCTGTTTTGATGGCACAGTTTCCTTCAAAAGAAGTAGCTCAATTGAGTTATGATTACAGAACACTCGGACTGGGTTTTGCCAACCTTGGTTCTATGTTAATGGTGATGGGAATACCGTATGATAGCGAACAGGCAAGAGGAATTGCCGGTGCCATCACTGCAATCATGACCGGTGTCGCTTATAAAACATCTGCTGAAATGGCGAGTTTTTTGGGTGCCTTCGATAAGTATGAAGAAAACAAAACGCATATGTTGAGGGTTATGAGTAATCACCGCCTGGCCGCTTATGATGCAGATGAGTATGAACAATTAAGTATAAAACCGCAAGGTATTAAAGCAGCTCATTGCCCTGATTACTTACTGAAAGCAGCTACCAGAGCATGGGACGATGCTGTGCAGTTAGGGGAACAATACGGCTACAGAAATGCGCAAACTACCGTAATTGCTCCAACAGGAACAATCGGTCTGGTAATGGATTGTGATACGACCGGTGTGGAACCGGATTTTGCATTGGTAAAATTTAAAAAATTGAGTGGTGGCGGATACTTTAAAATTATCAATCAATCAGTGCCTGCTGCGCTTAAAAATCTTGGATATAACACGAAAGAAATCGATGCTATTGTAAAATATGCCGTTGGGCACGCAGGTTTTGCCGGAGCACCACATATTAATCACCAGAGTTTAAGTGAAAAAGGGTTTATTGCCGAAGAAATAGAAAAACTTGATCAGGCTGTTAAAACTGCTTTTGAAATTGGTTTTGTATTTAATGTGTATAATCTCGGCGAAGAGTGTTTGAAACGCCTGGGATATAAACCCGAAGATTATTTCAACTTTGAGTGGAATATGCTGGAAGCACTCGGTTTTACAGACGAGCAGATAGAAGCTGCCAATGATTACGTTTGCGGCACTATGACTATAGAAGGAGCTCCTTATCTGAAAGAGCAACATCTGCCGGTATTCGATTGTGCGAATAAATGTGGTAAGAAAGGAGAACGATATATTCATGCACATGGGCATATTAAGATGATGGCCGCAACACAACCCTTTTTGAGTGGTGCTATTTCTAAAACAATCAACCTGCCACACGAAGCAACCGTTGAAGAAATTGCAGATTCATACCTCTTAAGCTGGCAGCTCGGTTTGAAAGCCTGTGCATTGTACAGAGACGGAAGTAAACTCAGTCAGCCTTTAAGTAATAAAAGTTCTTCAAAGAAAACAGCTGCCAAAGAAGAAAGTGTGGAGGCCGCATCGCCCGAATCGCCATTAATTGATTTGGGTCAGCTGACGATCAGTGATCTTTTAGAGGAAGTTCAAAAAAGAGTACAGGCTTCGCCAGATACAAAATTAAAACGCGAACTGGCAAGAATTGTTGAGCGGAGAACACTGCCTTCGAAACGAAGAGGTTTTACACAAAAAGCGAAAATCAGTAATCAGACTATTTTTCTGAGAACAGGTGAGTATAGCGACGGAACTGTAGGAGAGATTTTTATTGATATGGCTAAGGAAGGTGCAACAATGCGTAGTATGCTGAACTGTTTTGCTATTGCTATCTCTATCGGACTGCAATATGGTGTTCCGCTGGAAGAATTTGTAGAGAAGTTTGTATTTACAAGGTTCGAACCTTCGGGAATGGTAGAGCATCCTAATATCAGAAGTACCACTTCGATTGTTGACTTTATATTCAGGTCACTGGCTTATGAATACCTTGGCAGAACTGACCTGGTACATATTCTCGATAAACCTTCCGTTGAAAACCTCGGTGAAGAAACGGCGAAACCTGAATTGGGCGATATGCGGGTGGTAGCTACCAAAGCTGCACACGCAAAACCTGCTATCGTAACGCCTGAAAAGGCATTGCAAACAGTTGCAAAAGCCGCTCAACAGGGAATGGTAAATGCTGCTGCTAAAAGTTTGCAGAGTGATGCACCGGCCTGTAATACCTGTGGGCATATCACCATCCGCTCAGGTACCTGCTATAAATGCCTGAATTGCGGAAACAGCATGGGGTGCAGTTAAACAATGGATATATGTAAATGAAAACCAACCGATTTCGGTTGGTTTTTTGTTTTAGCTCCAATGTTTTGCTAAGTTTGTGGAAACTGAAAGAAATGACGATTTATTTTGATTATGACAAAGATCAGGTAATTAAAGGTTTGCGCTATCACTTCTTAACCAGAAGAGAGATTAAAGTATTAATCATCATGGTCAATGTTTTTTCAATTGGATCGGCCATCTTGTTTTTCATGAAGAAAATCCAGCCCATTTCTTTCTTGATTTTTTCATTACTGTGGTTAGTGCTTATGCTGGTGATCTGGAGAATTATGCCTGCCAGAATTTATAAAAAAGCCGCTACATTCAAGGATAAGTTTTCAATGACTTTATTGAAAGATGGTGTTGAACTCGCCAATGACCGGATGTCCAGAAAATGGGAGTGGCAGGATTTTAGTCACTATGTAGAGAGTGAGTACTTCTTTCATTTATACTTTGATCAACGCTCATTCTTTCTGGTACCAAAAGATGGAATGAAAGATATTCCAACCACACAATTATTCCGTGACGCATTCAGAGATTCTATAGCCAGGTATAATAAATAATTAAGACAGTAATCCAATATTTGCTGTTAATTACAACAATACTATTGATTTTTTAACAAGCTCGGATAATACCGGGCTTATGGGTTATATAGTAACAGATCAGAGATTGTTTGAACGAATCATTATTCACTGTTCATAAAACCGCCTATTCTGCTAATTTTTTCCGTTCACATAAAAATGACAAACTGATATACTGCCGGTAAGTGTTTTTATTGTACTGGCTATCGAAAACATTTTTTTCACACAAAGTTATTTTTGGGCATATAAAATACTTTTTTTACAGTAATCATATTGTATCTTCATTATAACAGGTTTTCGCCTGATGACTATAGGTTTTGCTCTTCCATTTCTTTTTGTACACTTATATTTTCTTCTGCGTTTTGTAAAAACTATCGGAAACGTTCACCTGCGATTTTATTGTAAGTAGCCATTCACTGTATCTCAATAATAAAGCGCTGTTCTGTATCACTATATGAACAAGTTCTAAGCCGTAGTATCCATACACCTATTATGCATCCATAAATACCTTCTATGCGTTGGTTGTATTATTTTTTCATGTTATTGATCATTGTTACTTTTCCGGTATCAGTGATCAGCCAGGTGGTACCGGTTACGACACCTGTAATACCGGCACCTACGCTTGGGGTGGCTGCCGTTCCTGCTGCATATAGCAGTACATCGGTTAATAAGCTATACAGTTGGATACCTGCCCGTCCCTTGACAACAGAAACAGATGTTCGGCTGGCCAGCCGCAGTATTGCAGAAGTACGTTTGACTGTGCAGTACTTCGACGGCCTGGGCAATCTGTTGCAGCAAAGTGCCAGAAAAGCGAGCCCTGCGGGTAAAGATATTGTCACACCGGTATTGTATGACTCGATTGGTTTGGTGAGTTTACAATACCTGCCTTTTGTATCCGATACGGTGACGGGCCGTTTTAATCCACACCCTTTTTCAAAACAGTCCACTTTTATGAGCAGCCAGTATCCGGGTGAATCCGTCTACTACAGCAAAACGGTGTATGAACGCTCCCCGCTGCACCGGCCCTTGTCGGTACAGGCAGCGGGTAACAGTTGGGCGGGTTCGGGCCGTGGTGTTTCCACCAGCGAAGAATTAAACAGTGACGGCGGGGAAGTGCGCCGGTGGGAAGTTTCTTTAACGGC
>NZ_RCWL01000030.1 GCF_003991195.1 Gynurincola endophyticus
TTTTACCACAGGTAGTAGTGTATGGTAAAAGGGGTGGTAATGCTGTGCAGGAAAATAGTAACAGTGGTTTTTACTTTTCTAATTCATTAGGAACAGGAAAGTTTGGTTACAATAAAGGTGATGGCTTTTTTAAAAGGGTGGGTAAATTTGCTGCTAATACTGTATCTGATGTATGGAATGGTGTTGTAGGGACGGCAGATGCTGTTTTACACCCGATTCAAACCTTAGATGCAGTGGTTAACGGGGTTGAAGGGCTGATTAAATATATTGATGAGAATTCAATCGAACAAATAATCAGTGATGCGGGAGAGAAGGCACAAGACCCCCACTTCTGGGAAGGAATGGTAGC
>NZ_RCWL01000031.1 GCF_003991195.1 Gynurincola endophyticus
CCGCTGCCTACCGTTTTTCTGCCCAGTTCTTTTTTCGTTAACCGGCCTATAGCATCGTAACTATTTTTAGCAATTAGTTTATTAGCACTACCGTTGACAGATTGCACCACTGAGTCTAAATACCCTGGTCCCGAAAAGGCATTTCGGGTAACGACTACCACACTGGACGGCGTATAACCGGTGGCCTGATGGTTAATTTTACTAATCAATTGCTTGCCGTCAAAGCTATATTGATGGGTTATACGGTCTATAGCCCCTGTTTGATTTTTACTCACCGACTGTAGCAGCCGGCTTTTTGAATCATAAAAATGTACCGTGCTTAAAAAAGTATT
>NZ_RCWL01000032.1 GCF_003991195.1 Gynurincola endophyticus
AATACTTTTTTAAGCACGGTACATTTTTATGATTCTAAAAGCCGGTTGTTGCAATCGGTGAGTAAAAACCAAACCGGTGGTATCGATAGAACGACTACTCAATACAGTTTCGATGGCAAGGCGCTGGCTACCAAAATCACTCATAACGCCACCGGCATGATTCCGTCCAGTGTGGTAGTGATGACCCGTAATGCCTATGATGGTGCAGGAAGGCTTGATTCGGTGGTACAGTCGCTCAATGGAGGTGCTTACAAACTGGTAGTACGCCACAGTTATGACCCCTTAGGGCAGCTCAGCAAAAAAGAACTGGGCAGAAAAACGGTAGGCAGCGG
>NZ_RCWL01000004.1 GCF_003991195.1 Gynurincola endophyticus
AATAAAGAAGATAATAAACTTTTATTCGATAACATTATAAGCAGTTAAGTAGTTTAGGGAGTCAAAAGCAACAAATACGACAGTGTACGATTACTTTCCGAACGACATCCGGAATACGATCGGAATACGATTAGCGTATTGATGATGATTTAAAAAGTCGTATAAGATCTGCACACGGGTTTGTTTTAAGAAAGATGACCTGACAGGAATTTTCTTTGAAATACCTAATAAGCCGCTGGCAATCGGTTTGTCATCGCTATGTGATTCCGGTGCAATGGCACTCGGCATACGATGATTTAATTCGTAGCCACCGTATATCCAGAAAGTTCCTTTCAGTTTATACTCTAAGAACGAACGAACATTGTATCCCTGGTAAGAAATTTTGATATTGCGGAAGTCTTCCCCCCAACCTACTTTTGCACTCGCACCTATACCAACAATTGACTGGTCATTGATTTTATACCCTACAGACAAACCATAGTCGCTTGTAATCGGAAACCATTCATTAGCACGGCGGTTCTGAATATCAAATCCGAGTGTTATACGGTCAAAAAGGGATTTATTTTTCTGATTATTCGGTTTAAAAGAAGGAAAGTCAGGATCTCCGTTACCCAATCCTTCTGAAACACGATCTTGCAAACGGCTAACCTGCTGCTGCGCATCACCTAATTGTTGTTGAAATGCCTGAATAGCATTTTCACCACCTGTGGCTAACTGACTTTGGAGCAACGAGCTTAACTGATCACGGGTTTGAAGATTTCCCAGCTGACTTAAATCTACGCTACCGGGCTCAGCGCCGGCTGTAGGAAATAATTGACTGAACCAGCTGTGTTTTTGAGCAAATTGCTGATAGAGTGGTGATTTTTGAAACAACGATACCAGTTTTCGTTCGGCCTTCTTTCTATCCGTTAAATAAGAACGATATTCATTCAATTGGCTGCTATAATAATACTTAACTTTATTCAGTTGTTTAAGTTCATTATTAAATAGTCCGCTGGCGGTTTGACCACCCAGTAGTGACTTTATCGACTCAGTACGCGAGCCAATAAATTCTTCGAAGTATTGATTTCTTTGTAGTTGGTTTTCTAATCCCTGTAAACTACCCATGTTTTTATTCAGTAGTTCCTTATTACCGGGGAGATAATCTTTGATAAAACCTAAATTCGTGCGGAGAGAGTCTATTTCTGCATCATAATTCTGCAAACCGTTTTTCGAATTAGCCAAACGATTTTCCAGAGATCCATATTGATTTTTTAAATCTTCAGCATAAGCTTTTGCTAAAGCAGAGTCTTTGCCTTTTTGCAACTTCTTCAGTAATCGTTGTTCTGCTTTTTCTAACTTCTTTAAATATTGCTGTTGCCCTTTCTCAAGTTTTACTTCCAATGAGCGGCTTTTACGATCAATAGCAGACAGATACCGGCTTACCATACCTGTTTCTACAGTTTCCTGACCATAGGTCAATAAACCTGATAATACTGTCATTATTAAAAACAATGTTCGTAGAGTTGGAGACATGCAGTTATGTATGGTTTAAGAGATAGGTTAATTTCACAAAACAATTAAAAATAAACTATTAAGTTTCATTATTTAAATTATTATTCTCCAAATAAGTATTTTCTATTACTAAAAATAAGCAGGTTTGTGGATTGAAAATAGCATTAGCTTTTACATATATTTTTTTATAATAAAAGCCCCACTTAATGTGGGGCTTTTTTATGCATTTACTTCAGCCAGCTTATTTACTTTATTAATCTTTATACTTTTAATACCACCGGGAAGGTTCCATTGAATGGTCATACCCTTTTTGAATCCAATGAGTGCCACACCCAACGGAGAAAAAATAGAAAGTTTTTTGTCTTTCAGGTTTGCCTGATGCGGTAAAGTCAGCGTGAAATTCATTTTCTTCTTTGCCTTCACTTCTTCAATTTCAAAAGATGAATTTATTTGAATAATATCCTCACTGATCTGATCATCTTCGATCACTTCTGCTCTTTCAAGCTCTTCCATTAAAAGCCCCACCTCTTTTGTTTTCATTTGTGGCGGGCAGGTCATTACATAATTTTTAAGTGTAAAATAGTCTGATTTACTAATGATTGGAGTCATAGTAATATAATTTTAGAATGATTATAAAATAGGAAAATAACTCCCCCCGCTAGCAAATGGATAAACGGAGGGCCTGGCGAATAAAGTCTTTACTCGCAGTTGGTAAACTATTACTGGTCGTAATAGCGAAAGGGGAAATATGTTTATTACCGTTAGGCATTACTTAAATTTACAAAAAAGAACTGAATTAAAAAAATCTTTCTATTTCGTTCATAATGAGCTGATTTTGATACAAAAATAAAGGGAGCCTGATCAGACTCCCTTTATTTTAAACCGCTTGGTTTGATTCGCTCCAACTTCCGATATTGGTATATCCCCAATGATCGGGACTGGCATATCTGAAATCATTCTTATAACGATCGGGAATTTCGTTGATGAATGAGCCTGTCGGATAAGTCGGAAAAATCTCCTGATAGGTCAGCATATGTTGAAAAGAGATTCTTCTATATATATGTGAACGTGTAATATTTTCCTTTTTATCCAAACCTGAAGCACCTAATAATTCTACTACACTTTCCACTGTTTTGCGGTGGAAGTTTGCCACACGTGTTTTCTTATCTTCAACGACTAAACCAACTGTCAGCTTGGGATCTTGTGTAGCTACTCCTACCGGGCATTTATTTGTATTACATAATAAAGCCTGAATACAACCTACGGCCATCATCATAGCGCGTGCTGAATAGCAGGCATCCGCTCCTAGAGCCATCGCTCTGATAATATGAAAACCGCTGGTTATTTTACCTGAGGCTATCAGTTTAATATTCTTACGGATGTTTAACCCGTTTAAGATATTGTGTACAAAATCCAGTCCGTCTAATAACGGAGCTCCTACATAATTTGAAAACTCCTGCGGAGCTGCACCGGTACCGCCTTCAGCACCATCTACCGTAATAAAATCAGGATAGATATTCAAATCCATCATTGCTTTACAGATAGCTATAAATTCGCTTTTATAACCAATACAAAGTTTGAATCCTACAGGTTTACCTCCTGATAATTCTCTGAGTTTCTGCACAAAAAGAATCATTTCTCTTGGAGTGCTGAATGCTTTATGGTATGGAGGGGAAGCCACCAAAGTATGCGGTTCTACATGTCTGATAGCAGCAATTTCCGGTGTATTTTTGGAAGCAGGTAAAATACCTCCGTGTCCTGGTTTCGCTCCTTGCGACATTTTTATCTCAACCATTTTCACCTGGTCTAATTGTGCTTTTTCACTGAACAACTGAGGATCGAAATTACCATCTGCATCCCGGCAACCGAAATAACCCGTACCGATCTGCCAGATAATATCGCCACCGTGTTTAAGGTGATAAGGACTTAATCCTCCCTCACCGGTATTGTGTGCAAAGCCACCGATTTTAGCACCGGCATTCATTGCTTCTACGGCATTCTGACTCAATGAACCGTAACTCATTGCTGAAATATTGTAAATACTCAGCGAATAAGGTTTTTTACAATCTTTATTGCCCACCATTACGCGGGGGTTATGGTCTAAGCTTTTAAAATCTTTTGGTGCCATTGAGTGACATAACCACTCATACCCCTCTGAATATACATCCAGTTGGGTACCGAACGGCATAGTGTCGTTCTCCATCTTAGCACGTTGATAAACAGTAGAACGGTCGATACGGTTGATCGGTCGACCATCGATATCCGATTCAATAAAATACTGATAAATTTTAGGACGAAGTTCTTCCATTAAAAAGCGTAACCGTCCGAATACCGGATAAATACGCATGATAGAGTGCTTCGTTTGCGCCATATCATAAAACCCTAATATAGTCAGGGCTAATAATATAGCGAATATTACATACCAGTTGGGATTTAAGAAAAATGCCAACGCAAAAGTTACGACAAGCGAAAAAACAGCTACTAAAACAAAAATTCGACGCATGACTGGTTCAATTTATTTCAGCTAAAATCTCAGATTCATTCAAATTATATATACTCTTGTAAATATCATTCCATTCACTTTCATGAATGCCAATATCAATATTATGTAAATGTAAACTCCCCTCAGATGTGTTGATCAGTTGCTCGGGGAAATAGTGGGAAAGACAGTCTGAATCAAACCAATCCTGTAACAGTTGATTTGAACACTCTTAGAAGAGCCAATAGATGATATAAAACAAGGACTACTCATTGAAAATCTTCGACACGCAAAAGTAAAGGATTTTGTCTTATAAACGAATTTTTACGCTTATTATGCGTTCAATAGCAATTCATTAGATATCTTTTATTTAATAAAACACATCTTTTTAAAGATATTCTATAATGTAAGGCGATGAACCTTTCGTTTTTGTTAATTAAACAGCGTTTTTTTGTACTATTTAACCAAATGTGAAAAAACTTATAATTTTCCTGATAGTTATTTTGAAGGATAGGCTTCGCGTAAAATTTGCAGACAATTTGCTATTAATTCATTGGCATCTTTACCACCACAATTCGCCATCATAATGAATGCTATACCATTTTTATGATTCAGTTCGGCAGTTACGTAAAAAGCGCCGTCAGAACCGTTATGATAACTCACTCCGTTTTTAACCGCCCAACCGCCGGCATAAGTTAAAGTTGTGTCGTGTAATTTTTTCATCAATAAATTATCCGGTTGTTGCAACCCTTTCAGGTGTAGTTGTATCCATTTTATATAATCGGGTAATCCTGTATTCACATCACCAGCCCGTTCCACAAAACTTAAACGGTAATTGACTGTTGGAGACAAGGCCGTTATCTTATTATTTACTAATGCCCAATGGCCCCAGGGTTGTTCAACATGAATCCGGTTTGGCCAACCAAATTGAATCTGTATGCCTTCTTTCTTCAACTCTTCTGTAAGCAGGTTTTCCCAGGTATTACCTGTCACCGCTTCAAGCATGAGGGCAGCTATTGAATAAGATGCATTCGAATAATGAAAAACGCCTGCTGCATTTACAGGAGGTTGTTGTAACACATATTGAGCGAATAGTTTTCTCTTCTCTGCAATGGTACCCGTTGCAGGCTTAGGAAACTTCGTAAACTCTGTTCCGGCTGTAAAAGCAGGTACTCCGGCAGTAAGCGTCAGTAATTGCCATAATGTAACAGACTGATAAGCCTGGTGAATCGTATCCTGCCAGTGCGGTAGCACTTCCACCAAACGTGTATCCCACGCTAATACTCCTTTTTCTACCAGTTTTCCGGCAAGATAAGCTGTCATCGCTTTTGTATTGGAGCCTATCAGAAACCAATCATTTATTTGAATTACCTGTTCCGGTGTTTGTTTGTCTGCTCTTCTGAAACCCAGACTATGCATTTCAATAATAGTATCTGCTTTTACTACAGCATACACCATACCCGGCACACGACTACTGTTGAACTGCTGCTGAATCAAATGCTTTACCTGTGCATCTGATGACAGGAAAAAGTTTACAGACAATAAGAGGAATAGAATGATTCGCATAAATAGATAAGTGCTATACATTAAAATATATGTTCTCCTGATATCCCTAATGGGCTATTAAAAGCGTAAAAGTTTCATTAATGGCTGCGAAGCCCTGAGTATAAAGTTTCGGGTAGTTACCAGCCATTTTGATTCAGACTGAGCAATACGACCAATTATCCGGCTTAAAGTTACGATTTTACCGACCGGGCGTTTTCTTATTTTCTGAAAGGTCTCCGGTTTTTCATTTTTCCGGAAGATTTCAGCCAATGTATAGGCATCGATAATGGCCTGACAAGCTCCCTGCCCCATATTTGGTGTCATTGCATGTGCAGCATCACCGATCAGTACTACCCGGTGGTTAAACCAGTTTCTCAAAGGTTTTAATTCCTGTATCGGATGCAACACAATTTTATCAGCAGGAGTTGATAAAATCAGATTCTTTACACGGGGGTGATATTCCGTAAATTGTTCAACAATGTATTGGGCATTCCATTCAGCCGGTAAATGATGGCTATTTACTAATGCATACCAATAGATAGTGTGTTGATCGATGGGTGAAAACCCAAAACGTTTCCCCCGGCCCCAAAGTTCTGTAGAAACTGCGGGTACAACTTCATTGGTATGTATCAGTCCGCGCCAGCAAATCTGATTTGCCTGAATAAGAGTCGAGTCAGGGAACAGCTGTTTGCGGATATTACTATGAATTCCGTCTGCACCTACCAGCCAATCTACCTTTTGTGACGGTTGATTGTGAAAATGCAGTAACACTTGATCTTCTATTAATTCGAAAGAGTTGAAATGATGGTGAAGAAATACTTTTCCGGGAGGAATTTTAGAGAAAAGCAGCTCATGCAGTGCAGCTCTGCCAATAGACAATCCTAACGTTTCTTTGCTCTTAAAAACCGTTGGTGCAAACTTTTGTAATGTATTCAGCTGTTCATCTGCAATAACAAAATGATCCATTGACATGCCGGCAGCACTTACTTCATTGAAAAGCCCCATTTCTCTGAATATCTGCATTGCATTCGGAGCCAAAGCAATACCGGCACCTACTGCTTCAATGTTGGCTGTCTTTTCAAATAACATTACATCAATACCTTTTTGCAAAAGGGCAATAGCTGTTGTTAATCCGCCAATACCGGCACCTATAATTCCTACTACCATATAATTCAAACAGGTTAGTACACCGTAAAGTTACTGTCAATCTTTGAATACATACTTTTTTTCTGAAACCTGCGTTAATAATGAAATTACTAACCCATTCTAATTAAAAGACCGCTTCAGTTAATGAAGCGGTCTTTTTTATGATCGTTGAAAATCATTCTGAATTTAAATATCCGGATAAGCGCTCTGTTATGAATGATTCAAAACTTCCTCTGCATACTCTTCGGTAATCAGATTTATAACAGCCGGTTGTTTTTGCTTTTTAGGTTTCGTTAATAAAAATACTGTCAACATAATACAGATCGCTCCTACCCAATCAATCAGTAACATTTGTACGCCTAACCAGAACACGGCAATGAGTGCAGCACTTAGCGGTTCAAAACAAGAGATCAGGCTTGACTTCTGTGCACCGATTTTTTTAACGGCTGATAAGAAAAGACTGAAAGGAATTACGGTTCCTAAAACCAATATAAACAAAATTGATCCGATTGCACCGGCATCCATTGTTCCTTCTACCTGCCAGATCGGCTTGATGATACAGGCGAGTATACTTCCGATCAGCATTGACCAGCCTACCACTACGATCGGACTATATTTTTTCATAATGGCGATCGGTTGAACAGTATATACTGCCAGAGCAATCGCACTTAAAATACCATAAGTTAGTGCTACGGGAGAAATAATCAGGTTGCTGATATTTCCGTGTGTAACCAATAAAAAGGTTCCCAGTAAAGCCAGTACTATAGCCAGAAATTCTCTTGCGGTAGGCAATTTCTTCTGAACAAATGAATAATAAACGGCTATTAATACCGGGCCGATATATTGAATAATAGTAGCAGTAGCGGCATTGGAATGTTGTATCGCCATAAAAAAGAAATACTGAACAGAAAACATTCCTGTTATGCTGAAAATCAGTAAACGGTTGCGGATCGGAACATCCTTCCAGATATTCCAGACACCTTTATCTTTGGTTAGTGCAGCAACAATTACCAGGGTCAGACCTGCACTAAACATTCTGACAGTAATTAACCATGCCGGATCGACTTGTTTTTCTTCGTTCAGGAACTGAACAAAAGTTCCGGATACTCCCCATAAACTGGCTGCGATGATGGCGTACAGAGCGCCTTTAATATTTGGGTTCACAAAATAGTTTTATGCTTCTTCGATTGCAAAATTCGTCTTTATACGGCAACTGCAAATTTTTCTTTTAACTATTTGCAGATAATGAGTAAAAATACCTTTTGCGCTAAAAACGGTGTTAAACGGATGTACACTAACAGTAAGCGAGTGATCAGAAAAGTAGATATAAGCAGTTGCGTTACTTAATCTACTTTTCATTATACCTGACCTGTTATGAATGCATGTTAAAAAACGAATAATTCATCCCGATTACCCGCTATTGATTATAACTAATTGAAAGTCTGCAATTAGGATTCCGGGACGTATATCATTTTAACATCTCCTCTGGCATATAATCCCTTTTCAAAAGAAATGTGCTGAAATCCTAACTGCTCGTAAATATGAATAGCATTTTTTAGAATGCTCGAAGTATACAGGATGATATTTTTGCAGGGCATTTGCTTTGCATGTTCGATAGCCGCCGCACAAAGTATTTTACCATAGCCCTTTCCCCTGAAAGCAGGGTCTACCGCCATTTTGGTAATCTCGCAGGTTTCTTCGTCCAGCACTTTGATCCCTACGGTACCGACGACCTCTCCGTTTAACAAAGCAAATAAAATCTTACCGCCATGATTCAGAATAGCTTCTTCAGGATTACTCAGTACATAATCGTCTAAATCCTCTACAGTAAAGTACGCTTCGAGCCACTGAATATTCAGCGCCTTAAAGTATGATTTATAAGCTGGAGAATATTCAATTATTGTCAAATCGTTCACAACTTTACTTATTTGCATGACCGGTGATTTATTTACAAATTTATTCTTATTTTCACTACTGAAACAGTTACAGTTTTTAACAAACAAATGAGTACAGTTTGAAACGGGAAACTAAATACGAAGTCATCGGTAAACAATTCGAAGAGCAGATTCTTACCGGTGTTTTGCAGGTGGGCCAGAAACTACCTTCAGTACGTAAGCTCACTGCAGAGTTTGACATCAGTGTAAATACTGCCAGTAATATTTTCTGGTGGTTAGAGAAGAAGGGGCTCATTTATTCAAAACCTCAATCAGGTTATTTTGTATCGAATATCCCCGCCTTTAAGCAGGAATTACCTGCCATAACAGACCCGTTGCTGAAACCCTCTAACCTTTCGGCTGATGAGCTAACGGCTAAAGTAATGCATACCATCAACGCTAAAAATATAGTCAGGTTGTCAATCGGCCTCCCCGACGAAAGTTACCTGCCGATTGCAGCTTTAAAAAAAGGGTTGAATAAACACCTGACCAGTTTAGACTATAACTCATTACAAGGTGCCGAACTGTTACGTAAAGCTATAGCACAGTATACTTATACCTGGGGTGGAAAAGTGAAGCCTAACCATATTATCAGTGCACACGGCGCAATCGGAGCATTGGCACTGGCTTTAAAAACCGTTACCAAACCCGGTGATATCATCGCATTGGAAAGCCCCTGCTATTTTGGTTTACTACAGCTGGCGCAAAGCTTCGGGTTAAAAGTAATTGAACTGCCTTCGCACCCTACACAAGGAGTAGAATTGAAAAGCCTGGAGAAGATCATGCCTAAAATTGCAACGGCTATTTTTATTGCCAACTTTAATAACCCGATGGGCTCACTCATTCCTGATGAAAACAAACAAAAGATTGTAGAGCTGTTTCATGAACACGGCAAACCTGTTATTGAAGACGACTTGTACGGTGATTTATATTTCAGCGGTTCAAGGCCCAGGCCGCTGAAATATTTCGATAAAAATGCGACCGTTATCTGGTGTGGTGGTTTTTCAAAAACACTTGCACCTGGCTTTCGGGTTGGTTGGATTGTGAATGAACAATACTTTGAACAAATTTTAAAAATCAAGTACTCTGATCAGATTGCTACTGTCGGATTAGGCGAAAACGCTATCGGAGAATTTATCCTTTCGGGTAAATATGAAAAACACCTGAAGCAATTAAGAATGCATTTTCAGAATAATTATCATCAATTGGTTGAAGCCATCTATAAACATTTTCCGGAAGGTACCAAACTCAGCCAACCGCAAGGCGGCATTTCGCTTTGGGTATCACTTCCTGAACACATCAATACAGGTCACCTGTTTGAAAAAGCCCTTAAACAAAAAATTGCCTTTACACCGGGTCGTATTTTCAGTTTACAACATCAATATGAAAATTGTATGCGTTTCAATCTGGGACTTGAATTCGACAGCACCGTAGAAAAAGCCATACGAACCATTGGAAATCTGATTTAACAAAGCTGATTTTTAAGTAGTTTTGTACTTCAATGTGTAGTAATGGAATTGTCAGCAGAACAAAAAAAGATTATAGAAACGAATGAAAGTATTAAAATCAATGCCGTTGCCGGATCGGGCAAAACAACTACTTTAATTGCCTATGCTGCGTCCAGGCCTTCCAATGCACGTATACTGTACATCGCATATAATAAATCTGTACGATTAGAAGCAAAAAGGAAATTTGAAGCTGCCGGCTTACACCATGTAGTAATTGAAACCGCGCATTCACTGGCTTATAAAAATATTGTTTTTCAACACCGTTATGAAATCAAAGCCAGCGGTTATAAAGTTTCTGAAATAGCACAATTATTATCGCTGAAAAATACGGGCGACAAACACTCTGCTTATATCATTGCTAACCACATTCTGAAATTCGTACAACTGTTTTGCAATAGCCAGGTTTTTAAAGTACAGGAATTGGATTATCTGAGTACCCTCGAAGAAGAAAGCTCTATCCAGTTCGTACAAACTCATTTTCCGTATATTCTTCAACAAACCAGACTGTTTCTGGCCCGGATGGATAGAAATGAAATTCCGGTTACACACGATTTCTACCTGAAAAAATTTCAATTATCACGTCCGGTTTTAAACTTCGATTATATATTATTCGATGAGGCACAGGATGCTTCAGCCTGTATGCTAGACATATTGAAATATCAGTTTGCAAAAATTGTTATGGTGGGCGATACCCATCAACAGATTTATAGCTGGCGAAATGCAGTCAATTCACTCCAGAAAGTAAACTACCCTACGTTTCATTTGTCAAACAGTTTTCGCTTCAACGAAGCACTGGCACAGCTGGCATTTAAAGTATTAAACCGGAAAAAACATTTTGACGAAACACATTTCTGTAAAATATCCGGAAAAGGAAAACATAAGGTTATTAAAACAAGAGCTGTCATTGCCCGAACCAATCTCGGGTTGCTTACCATGGCAATTGAAGTAATGAAGAAAAACCCTTTGTTGAAAAAAATTCACTTTGAAGGACAACTTAACAGCTACACTTATGCTGAAGACGGTGCCTCTTTATACGATGTGCTCAATTTGCAAAACGGCAAAAAAGAACATATCAGAGATATAGTGATTAAAGAAATGAACAGCATCGATGACCTGGAGAAATATATTGAAGATACAGAAGACGTACAACTCGGCATAATGGTAGAAATTGTGAAAGAATACGGAAATGATATCTTCACTTTATTGAAAGACCTTAAAGAATTACATACCGATGATAAAACCGGTGCTGAATGGATTTTTAGTACTGTGCATAAGTCGAAGGGGATGGAATACGATCATGTGATTCTAACCAATGATTTTCTTACAGAAAAAGCCATCAAAGACATGGTGGAAGAAAGTGACCGGCCAATTAATCTCGAAGTAAAGCTCGGAGAAGAAATCAATCTTTTGTATGTTGCTATTACCAGAGCCAAAGTATTACTGGAGGTTCCGGAAAATCTTACACCGGTTGAGTTTGAAGCAAACGCTTCTATCAAAATAATTCAAACAAAATCCAAAAACAGCAGTACATCCTCTGCACCTGCACAAAAAATAAAAAAAGTATTCAGTCAGCCGAAACACAATTCATCACAACAGAAATGGACAACCGAGTTAGATGCAGAATTGAGAAAGAGATATTTCAAGGGAGATTCTATTGCCGATCTGTCACATTTGTTCGGCAGAACAAAAGCGTCGATATGGTTACGCATCAAGAAACTCGGAATAGACCTGGAATAATACTGCTACCCTTGCGAGTGATGCCAACTCATCGTTACGGATAAGATAATAATACAAATTGATAAAATAATACTGAGATATTTTTATATCGTACTAATCGCCTAACTTAAAAGAATAATCTATAAAAGCAGTATAGCTCTGCCCTTCTGTTTATAGTTAGTTTTAGTTATATTAGATCACCTTAAATCTGATTATATATGCGATTGTTTTGCTCTTTTGTATTATTCATTTTTACTATTACTTTACTGGCATGCAAAAAAGATGAAGAAACACAGGTAGTTTCCGTTTCCTCCAACACAATTAACTTTGATGCTACCGGAGGAATGCAGGTTTTTGATATACAAACCAATGCTTCTTCATGGAATATCACTATTGAACCTGGTGGTGAATGGATTGAATTAAGTGCTTTGCAAGGATCCGGTAATAACTCGAATGTACAGGTAACCGCCTCCGAAAATCCACTCCAAACAACCAGAACAGCTATTCTGAATATAAAAGCCGGCGATGCACTTCCGGTAAGAGTAACAATACAACAACAATCTTCTATCTACCCAAACTATAATACGAATCCGATTGCAGCAGACATGACGGATATGAATAAAGACGCCACCGTGCTGGCGGCTGAAATGACCTTAGGCTGGAATCTGGGCAATACACTGGAAGCCACCGGCGGAGAAACGGCCTGGGGCAATCCTGCTGCAACGATCGAACTGATTCAACGCGTTAAACAAAGCGGATTTAATGTGATCCGTTTACCCGCAGCATGGAATCAGTATGCAGATCAAACGACTGCCAAAATTAACATTACCTGGCTGAATCGCGTTAAACAAGTAGTTCAGTATTGTATAGACAATGATCTCTATGTAATGTTGAATATACATTGGGACGGTGGCTGGCTTGAAAACAATTGTACGCCGGATAAAAAAGTAATGGTGAATGCTAAGCAAAAAGCTTTCTGGGAGCAGATTGCTACACATTTCCGTGACTTTGACCAACGGTTGTTATTTGCAGGAGCCAATGAACCAGCAGTGGAGAATGCAGAACAAATGGCCGTATTATTGTCTTATCACCAAACATTTGTGAACGCTGTTCGCTCCACGGGTGGCAGAAATGCTTACCGTACTTTAATTGTTCAGGGGCCAACTACAGATATAGAAAAAACCAATCGTCTGATGAATGCATTGCCGGAAGATAAAGTAGCCCGACGCTTAATGGTAGAAGTACATTATTATACTCCCTGGAATTTTGCAGGGCTCACCACTGACGAAACCTGGGGCAATCAATTCTACTACTGGGGCTACGGCAATCATTCTGTTACAGATCCATTACGCAACCCGACATGGGGCGAAGAGGCAACTGTAGAAGCAGATTTCAAACTCATGAAACAAAAGTTCATTGATCAGAATATTCCGGTAATCATGGGAGAATACGGCGCACTTCGAAGAACCAACTTAACAGGAGACGCATTAGCCCTCCACCTTCAATCGAGAAACTATTATCTGAATTATGTTACAAAAAAGGCTATTTCCAATAAAATGATTCCTGTGTACTGGGATAATGGTGTATTTGAAAACTCGGTTACCTTCGGTTTGATTAACCGTCAGAACAATACCGTAGCAGACCCTGACGCATTGAATGCAATGCTGACAGCCATACAACCATAATCAAAACAAACAGTTATATCTTCTTATGAATGAGGAAAATAAATACTTTTGATTTCCCTGAAACAATCCTTTAACAAATAAAAAGAAACATCTTTAACAGAAAAGTCTACCTTTGCTTTGTCGATGACAACTAACAAACACATATTACGTTTTCCTTTCTTCAATAATTATTATTTCCCGGCCACCGTTCGGGGAATCAATGTGTACTGTTAATCACTCACCGTATATCATTTATTCAATATAATGAATGCCCGAACATCACAGTTCGGGCATTTTTATTTTTACTATCATGGAACATACAAGCATTCTTAAACAAAACGTTGAAATCGTATTACCGGCTGACGGGCTGGAAAAAAAATTACAACAAGCTGCATCAGAAGGACGCAAGCTGAAAATTAAACTAGGATTTGATCCTACCGCACCGGATTTGCATCTCGGGCATGCCGTCGTATTGAAAAAACTAAAACAGTTTCAGGAGCTGGGACATGAAATCATCATCATTGTTGGTAGTTTTACCGCCAGAATCGGCGACCCTACCGGCAAAAACAAAAGCCGTAAACCGTTAAGCAGCGAGGAAGTTCAACACAATGCCAATACTTATATTAACCAGCTCTCAAAAGTGATTGATATAAATAAAACTACTATTTTGTTTAATGGCGACTGGTTAGATCAAATGAATTTTCCTGAAATTATTCAGCTACTATCAAAGGTAACCGTCGCTCAATTGATGCACCGGAATGATTTCAACAAGAGATTTACAGAAAACACGCCCATTGCCCTGCACGAACTGGTATACCCCATCCTGCAAGGCTTCGATTCTGTAAAGATTTCGTGTGATATCGAGATGGGCGGCACCGATCAGTTATTTAATTGTACTATGGGTAGGCAATTGCAGGAAAGCTTTAACCTGTCGCCTCAGATCGTGTTGTGCATGCCTTTGTTAAAAGGAACCGACGGAAAAGAAAAAATGAGCAAGTCTTTAAATAATATCATCGGGCTCACCGATTCGCCCAACGAGATGTTTGGCAAAACCATGTCAATACCAGATACATTAATCAAGGAATTTATATACCTTACTACAGATTTTTCCATACAGGATAAAGAGAAAATGAATAGATCCCTCCAACAAGGAGAAAACCCGATGACTGTTAAAAAGGAAATTGCAAAAAACATCATCCGTCAGTACCACTCTGTTGAAGCAGCAGAAGAAGCAGCTGCCTTTTTTCAGCATCAGTTTCAGAACAGGAATTTTGAGGAGAAACTATTCACCCCGGTACCACTGAATACTTTTAGTGCTACACAAAATGGTGAGCAGAACCTGTTGGATCTCTGCCATCAACTAAAACCAGCGCTGACCCGGTCGGCTGTCAGAAGGTTAATTCTGGGTGGAGGGATACAGGTCAATGATACAAAAATAGTAGATCCGCTTGTAATGATAAAAATGGTGCACGGTATAAAAGTAAAGGTTGGGAAGAGAGATTTTTTTGAATTGGTTTAATAGATCATGAAAACATTCATCAATCCGGAGAAGCTGAAAATAAAGGTTGATCAAAATATGTATCAACCTTTATTGTATTTCTGTTGAGTTCATTGTCTGTTAAAAAAACTTGAGTAACAGATACTATAACACTAATGATCGTCGTTATATATATTCCCCTCTGAATTTCAAATCCCCTTTACAAGTTCTAAAAAATCAAAACAGGGCCATTTTATACTAAAAAACGAATGATTATCGTTAAATAGACCGATAAATCCAATAATCGCTAAAACAACCGATAATCACTAAAAAATGAGTTATTACGCCTTTTTAACCGGACATATTTTGAGAATGGAAGAGATTCCGACCCAACACTGGATGCATTCATTAAAAACAGTTTTAATGCAATTCGGACATCAGGGAGCAGATTGGGAAATTTACAACAGTGACCACTTCTTATTAAAAACCCCTCCGAATCAGGCATTAGAAGCGATGCTACTGGTAAAGGCATATATCCGGCAACACAAAGGGCTCGACGTTAAGATCGGCGCCGGCATAGGAACCATTAACTATCACGGCAGTAAAATTTCTGAAGCCAACGGCTCGGCACATGAATTTGCTGTACACTGCATAGAACAGATGAAGAAAGAAAAAATGTGTATCAAAACAGCCATGCCATCGTTCAATGAACAAATGAACATCATGTTGAAGTTATTAGGTACTTATACCGATAGCTGGACGACCAGTACTGCTCCTATTGTGGTAAAAGCACTCAGTACACCCTGGGCCAATCAACAACAACTGGCCAGGTTACTGAACTTCAAATCACAAAGCACCATCAGCGAAGCACTCAAAAGAGCAGGATATGAAGAAATCAAGCTGGTACTCGACTTCTACAAAAAGAATCTAAATGCTATACAAATACTGGAACAGCAAGCGGCTTAATGCCGCTTTTTTTATGCCTATATTCAACAAATATGAATTATATTAGCAAACGTTAAATACATTATCGCCGAATAATCATCACACATATGTTATCTACCAGGTATACCATTACAGAAGATCAGTTACTGATAGCCAAACTATACAATACCAGCACAAATCCGTCTATTAAAAAGAGAAGGCTGCTTTCGTGGCTCATGATTCCGGTTTTATATGGTGTACTCGGCTATATATTCTGGGCTAACGGAAGTGAAAAAATGGTTTACTTTTTTTTCGCTTTTAGTTTTTTATGGATCCTACTCTACCCTTTCTGGGAAGGAAACCGATTTAAAAAATCCTATAAAAACGGTTTAAAAAGAAGTTCAAAAGACATACTGGATAAGGATAATGTAATTACTTTTGGCGATCAAATTACTATTGTATCCGGCGAACAAACCGAAAACTATACCTATCAGGAACTCAATCAACTGGTAGCAATTAAAAATTATGTATTATTCCTGTTTCCAAAAGAAAGAACAATAGCTGTACCACATGAAAAAATGCCAGATGAAATACTCCAGTTTTTACAAAAAGAAAAGAGTATTCCACTCACCGTTAGACCCGGCTGGAAGTGGAGATAAAACCTCTCTTGTTTTATCATAATCATTTGATATTCTTAAAAGATCAATTGTCTATCAAAATAGTCGTATATACAAACAGTTTAAAATCGTGTAAGGATAAAAGTGGTAACATATAGCTAATATTGTTAAAAAAATAGTTATTTATCATCCAATGATGTACATTGTTGTGTAATTCAGCGTTGAGATGAGGATTCGATTATATTCATTAACCTTTATTCTATTTTTTCCGTTAATTGTTTGGTCACAGGCTTTTGTAAAAGGCCATTTGAAAGACAAAAATAATACTCCTGTCGAGTATGCTACCGTGCAGCTCATACAACAACAATTAAGCTTCGAAGTTCAGTCTGACCATAATGGGTATTTTCAAATAAATGTTCCGGCTTCGGAATACCAACTTCTCATTACGCATATTGGAAAAATTCTTTTAGACACAATTATTTCTGTCAATTCCTCCATAGACATCGAGTTAACGCTTGCTATCAGTGGAGAAACGCTACAATCTGTAAATGTTGTTGCGCAAAAAAACTGGCTATTAAATGAGCCGGATAAAATTTCTGTTATTCTGGAAAACACTCCTTTTAAAAAAGGTTTTTCGGCAAAAGAAGCCATCCAGTTATTACCGGGCATATTAATACAGGATAATAGCATCTTTAAATTCGGAATCGGAGAAATAATGATTGCCGTAAACGGAAAACTCTCCAGACTGCGGGGAACAGAGTTACTGGATTTTCTGAAAAACATACCATCAGAATTGGTTGAAAAAGTTGAATATCATTACAATACAGGTGCAGTAAATGATGCTGCAGGGGCCGGTGTAATGGTAAACATTGTTTATAAAAAAGAGGTAAAAGCCGTTACCAATTCAAATGCGTACCTTGAGCATGATCAGAACAAATATGCCATTCAACGGATGGGCGCTTATTATTCATTAAAATCATCACGACTCGAAACCTATCTTTCGTTAACAGGGAGACGTGGTTATGAAGAGGTTCGGGAAAAACGAACTTTAGACAATCACCAATATTCCTGGAAAGGTGAAGATTTTACCAAACGGCAGGCAAACCCTTTCAGCTTAAATTATTATCTATACTATCAGCTAACGAAGAAAACAGCAGCAGGCGGACAATTCTTCTGGAATATTTATGATGCCCCTAATTCCACTGACGGAAATTATCATTATCAAAACCTCAGCAATGCAGATTATAACTATAAAGCCAGAGGTAACCGCGAAGGAAAACTAAAAAGCTATTCACTCTTTCTGAATCAACAGATTGGAAATAAGTTAAGAATGGAAATTGACTGGGACTATGTTTTTTCTGCTCAGGAAGATGACCGTTTAGTACAGACTTTTAAAACATCTTCGACCAATGACATCAGAAGTACAAATAAATTTACTTACAATAACTACTCTGTAAACTGGCGGTTCAATTATGATATAAAAACTTTACATCTAAGTTGGGGTGCCAAATATAATCTTAACAGAACCGGCAATGATTTATTTACTTTTAATCAGAATGCAGGCTTGAATTTAGGTCAGCTTTATTATGTAAAAGAAGAAATATCAGCTGCTTTTGCAGATGCAACGTATACAAAATCTTTTTGGAATGCACGGGCCGGACTTCGTTTAGAGCATACCGATTTCAGTACACATAATAATTTATCATCTGACCAGTACGCCTATAAATTTACCAGGTTATTTCCCAGTTTTTCTATTGGCAGACCAGTAGGTAAAAGTAGTGATGTCCGCTTCAGATATAACTACAGCTTACAGCGTCCTAAATTTTCAGATGTAACACCTTTTAGAAAATATTATGATGATAATGCCTATAGTGTAGGAAACCCTTATTTATCGCCGCAATTTAAACACTACTTTGAAATAGGTTATAATACAAAAAATAACCTGTCGTTCAATTTATATTATGCGCTTACTAAAAACGGACAGGCAATTGTATATTTTCTGGATACTCTTACAAATTTACAGGTATCCCAACCGCAAAATTTTTTCACTTTACATAATACTGGCTTATCGGTTAGTAAACTCCATCGTTTTACCTCCAGATGGAGCTTGATTCATATGGCGTACGTGTATTATAACAGTTCCAGATTTCATAATGATTACTCGAAGATAGCAGAACCTTTTAACGGATGGGCAGTATACTATAACGCACAATTACAATACAATCATAAGAATACTTATATCAATGTATCAGGGCACGTGGATCCCCCCAAAAAGGCAATTTACTTTCAGGCAAAAGGTAGTTATGCGTTGAATGTAGAACTTGACCAGCGTTTTAACAAAATTCCAATGAAGTTAAACTTACAGGTAAAAGATATCTTTAATACCCGGCCTGCCATACATCAGTTCAGTGTAAATAATACTGAGCAGTCATACTTTATCAACGAAAGTTCACGGCGGGTGGTATTACGATTAACCTACTTTTTCCGTCAAAATCATGTAAACAGAAGAAACTATCAATCAGAGTATAACAAAGAATCAGACAGATATAATTTATAGCTAATCATCAACTGGCAGATAGCGATAAGCTGCTCACCACCATTAATTAGTAATTCATCATTCTTCATTCAATAGGGTCTTGCATAATCCGTTTTTTTAAGCTATCTTTATTTTACAAACCCTTTTTGCCCAATCTATGAAATTCTTAATAGCCTATCTACTCTTTTTGGCCTATGCCACTATTCACGGATTTGTTCTGTTCCATGTTTCTAACCACGATGGGTTATCTGACCGGGCAAAAATCAGATGGACATATATCATTTTTTGTCTTCCCTTTCTGGGCATGATTTTATATGCACTACAGCTGTTCAGCCGCAGTTCTCAGCGGTTAGACCCCAGTTATCAATAATTTTTTCAAAAAATAAGCTGATAATGATGCAGATATGTAATTAATTTTTCTATATTTGCAGCCCAATCAGTACGATTCCACCCCAACCAGTTGGGGATGTACAGAGTCTGAGATTCCGTAGCTCAGTTGGTAGAGCAATACACTTTTAATGTATGGGCCCTGGGTTCGAGTCCCAGCGGGATCACAAAAACCTCAACTTTTCGTTGAGGTTTTTTGTTTTCTGGCCCGGTTTAAGTACAAACGTCAAAAAATCCTTCTAAACTTGAAATATGCAGCTTAGTTCAATAACTACAAAAGGAAAGCTTTTATCTTAGGAAGGCTAACTAAAAACTGAACTGAAACATGATAAGCTGATATACTAAGCAGTGCCTTTTTTCGGTAATTTAGCCACGGCTCACAGCATTGGTAAGGTTATGAAAAAAAGAGCATTTCGTATTCGCTTCTATTTCAGTGCTAAGTTGCTGGCGGTGTGAGATTATAAAAATAACGTAAAAATGAAATTTAAATTCTTATCCATTTTACTACTTGTTTCAGCAAATCTCTTTTCACAGGAAATCAATAAAGACAAATTAGATAATTACATCACCTACATTGAAAACCATAACGGAGGAATTGGAAGTTTATCAATTTATAAAGACGGTCGGGAAATTTATAACAGGAGTTTCGGGCAAGAAAAATTAATAGATGTAAATTATAATAAGAATACAAAATACCAGATTGCTTCAGTAACTAAAATGATTACAGCCACTTTAATTCTAAAATTAGTTGAAGAGAGTCAATTAAAATTAGATAATAAATTGTCTGATTATTACCCGGAAATCCCAAATTCAGCAAAGATAACTATCAAAAACCTATTGGAACACACCAGTGGATTAGGAAACTTTGCCATAAAAAATGGAGCTATCTGGGTCACAGAAAAAGTATCAGAAAAAGAACTTCTAGAGGAAATAAAGAAACAAGGTGTAAGCTTTGAACCCAATGAAAAAGTGCTTTATTCAAATTCGGCATACCTGTTACTGAGAATGATTATTGAAAAAAAATATAAAAAGGATTATAATAAAATAGTTGAAGAAAAAATAGCAAAACCACTTCATCTAAACAACTTTACTTCAATAAAATCAACTACAAGCAACACATTTAAGTCGTATAAATTCTTAGAAAATTGGACTGAAATTAAAGACATTGAATATACCAACGTTATAGGTGTTGGAGATATAGCAAGTACAACTGAAGATATGAACATTCTAATCAACAGCTTATTCCAATATAAGATTGTAAAAAAGGAGATTTTTGAAATAATGAAGCCTGTTATAGGAAAAGAAAATTGGGGAAGAGGATTGGCATTATTTGAATATGGAGAAAACTTGTTTCTAGGACACAGTGGTGATGTACTTGGTTCTCATTCACGACTTATTTACAATCCAAAAGATAAAATATCCATCTCCTATTGTACAAATGGCGAAAGAGTTCCAGCAAATACTTTCGTAGAAAATATAGTTAGTATTCTTTACAAGGAAGAATTTAAGTTACCAGAGATACGATGACTCAATAGTAACCATCACACAAAATAGGTTTGGCGATATATTGGCAGATCTGCTTTTATTAAAAATTTATGCAGAGTTCAAAAGTCAGAGTGTACGCTTGTAGAAGCTATCAATTAATCAATAGTTCAATTGATTTTGTTGAAGATCAATAATATCTTGAATTAATTCTTTAACAGAAGAATAATTAACTCACTAATATTGTATCCATTCCAGAGCAAATATATTTTGCCATTTATTATTCTGATAAGTAATTTCAGAAATCCATAATTACCCAATCATTAACCCTGTTCATTAACACCACAGTAATCGAACTTTTCTGTAATTTAATCAAAAGTGATTGAACAACATATAGAAGTTCATTCAGCAGGCAATCTATAAACGAATTTTGCTATCCGGTTCATTTTTCGATAACTGACTCTACTCCTTAACTTCGGTAAAATCTTTTCTGAAGAACCAGCTTTACCCATCAAACAAAAGCAGCACTGCCAATAGTTTTGATATATCAAAAAAAGAAATGGCAGCATTAAATGCTTCATCAATATATAATCCCAATCATAGTCATACATATCTTAATAGTTTAACATTAGTACTATAGACTGATAGCATAATGTAATAATATTATGAAAATATCCTAAAAAACACTTATCCTTATATTTTAGATGTGAAAATCATAATATATAATAAAATAACGTAAATGATTAATGTCAAATTAATAGCTCATATGAACAAACTCATTTATGTAAATTTCATATCAAAATATAAACATTAACAACTAAATGAATATTATGCTTATATTTATCAAACTCTTTAACAGATTATAATTAAGTTTTTAAGCATAGAAATATCCTGTTGTCAAAAACTTATAGAAATAGTTCGATAAAATTATTAGTAAATTAATATTATCGAATCTACTTACCGTATGAAATATACCGCCATTCCATCAACACAAAATTGATTAAAATCAATTTTATCTATTGTGCAGTTACACAACAAAGTATACAGCAAAATAATTAAACAAAATTTAAATAAATAAGACTTTCATTTGGATCCTATAAGGATAGGTTGTGTATCTTGGTAAGGGATTATTTTTTCTGAAGGTATTATTCAAAAAATAATCTTCAATATACCAGGTAAACTATTTTAAATTAAAATCAACAAATGATTTTTGAAATATTAAATATAAATGTTGGACAGGCAGATGCACAAATTGTTACAGTTTGTCAAGACAATATAATAAGAAGAGTGTTAATAGACTGCGGCAAAACGATTGCGCATGGAGATAAAATAGCAACCCTTATATTTTCCCAAAAAATAGATATTTTAATAATAACGCATGCAGATCTAGATCATTGGGGAGGGTTAAAGTCTACAAATTTACTGACAATATTAAAAGAACAAAAGGTCATAATCATATGTGTAAATGCGGGTGAAAAAAAATACCATGCAAATAATATTATCTGGAAGACACTGATGAAAGAATCAGCAATAGACACTTACTATGAGCGTGGTATTAAACTTACCAATAACTGTTTTTTATCTTTTCATGCTGCTAATGATGACATTAGTAACATTAAAAAACTTGTACACTGGAAACCTAAAGTTGCATTAGGAGAATTAAGAGATACAGCTAAAAACTTATCTAGTATAGCTTGTTTATTTGTTGTACATGACGATCATCATAAAGAATTATTTACCTATTACACAGCGGGTGATCTACCAAGCAAACACGAAGACCAGCTCGTTGGAGATGATGTATTCAAAATAGACGTTATGAAATTGAGTCATCATGGCTCAAGAGGATCAACAAGCTTAAAGTTCGTAAATGGAACTATCCCTGCATTAGCGTATATATCTCATGGAAATGGACATGGCCACCCGAATATTGAACCGTTATACAATCTTGTGCATAATAATAAAAATAATTATGTAAGTATTATTCAAACGAATTGTATAACTAAGGGAGCTGTTAAAGATAAAACACCATACTTTACTCCGGCTTTCAATATGAATAATGGAGATATTACGACAACATTAGAAATTGATAAAAATGTAAATAAGGTTTTAACTATTCAAAAAAATGCTGCCCAGAAACTATCTGTTTATTCAAAAGGATCTGACAGATTTGAGTCCTACAGTATTTTAGAAGCACATAAAGGTTGTTTGGATCCCATTTTATTTTCTCATTTAAAAACTATAAAATCTCCAACTTTAGATGATATTGAAAACTTAATTATCACCGAATTAACAGCTTATGTAATGGGCTGTGATCTTGCAATAGAGAATATAGAAAAACTAAATCCGGAAGAAAGCATTAAAATTGAAATAAATGCATACAGGAATCTGAGAAAAAGTTTAATGACTAAGAAAGTAACTTATGAAGACTATCTCAAATGTGGAGATTTATTAGAGCATTTCGAAGAATACATAGAAAGCAAGGAAGATAGTATTATAAAAACTTATTAAATACCAATGCAAGCTATAGAAAAAATTAAAACAACATTATCTAAATACAATAATTCATTTTTATCTGAGTATATAAAAATTGAAGGTGATAATATTGTAAGTAAAGGTGAAACAATCGGAATTTTAAATAAAAAAAATATTTATTTAAACTACAGGATAAAAATACCATTTGAAGATACCAAAATTATTGCTGACAGTGTATTTAAAACAGAAGCAATAGATCAATTTCTCAGGTATATTTCAGATGAAAGTGATAAAATTATATTCCAGCTGAAAGGCCAGTATGATATTGATTCTAACACAAGGCTAAATGATGAATATAAAATTCAATTTAATAGAACATTTCAACTGTCAGAAAAGTTATGTTTTTCTAATATTCTACTTTATTGCAAAAACAGATATTATGAAGATCAATTAAGCAGCAGAGCACTTTATTTTCAGACTGAATTAAAAATTGGAGACAAAGAACTTATCTCAAAGTGGCATTTAGGATATGATAATGAAATTTCGATAAATATAGAATCCGTAGATACAAACAATGATATTATTAATTTGAAAGATATAGCTGAAATAGTCGGAATTGATACCCGATTTGATTTCAACAATTCTTTCAACTTTTCAATAAAGAAGTTCAATACGTCATTTTCTTTTGCAGACAAAAAACCTCAAATAAATTCAGTTGGATTTATCGGACAAGTTACGGGAATACTTCAGGATTTAAAGTTTGAAATTGGTTTTGAATATAATATTAAAAGTAAAATTTCTTTATTTAGTATAAAACTTTTAGAGGATATTACAATCAAATCTTTATTAGAAAAATTAGGAATAACTAAAGACCATTTGAGTAAATTAAGCTGGTTAGATAATATATCAATAAATAATTTTGAATTTTACCTAATAGATAACAAATACTATAGTGTTACAATTGAAATAGATTTCGAGGATATTTCAATTGAAATAGGCGACTATAATGTTATGCCAAAAGAAATAATATTAAATGTCAAAAAAGAAGAAGACTATGAAATTTCTTTCGAAATAACAGGTGAAATACTCAAAAATGACGAATGTATACAAACAGCAGGATATTTTAAATATGACAAAAAAGAAGGATTTACCTTTGACTTTAGTATTTATAATTTAGATGTATTCAAATTTATTGATATTGAAAAACCTGATTTTATTGATATCCTAAAAGGAGATGAACTAACGATCAGTAAACATTCGTCAGGGTTTGAAATCAAAGGAGAACTCAGTTGTGAATTTAGTTTACCCTTTAAATATCATTCAAGTGGAGGGTCTGACCCGAAGCTATTCATCAAACATTTCGAATTTTCTAAAACCAATGGTTTCAAACTTGCAGGTGAAATAAAAAATTTCATTGCAGACACTACCACTTTTGAGATTTCGAATGAAAAACTAGAAATCGTATGTAATAATATAGACATACTTAGTATTATTGAAAACTTTTGTGGATTTACGGGCAACCCTAATCTTAGTAAGGCAAGAATTGAAAACTTCACATTTTCATATGTTTTCAGGGAAAAATCATTAGAGGCCGGCGTTAAAAATTTAGACATAGAAGTAGTTGGTTTAAAAATAACTAAAGCTGAATTACTTTTATCTATAAGTACAACTTCAGTAAATTTCAAAATAGGAGGACAAGTAGAATTCACCGTTAAAGAAGAAAAATTAATATTTCGTGGCAGCTTAATATTTGGCACCAGTGGAGTTAGTTTAAGTGCTGAAGTAATAGCAAAAATTAAAATACTGGAAAACCTATACATCATTGACCCCAGTATTCAAATTCTAATTCAGCCAAACTCTCAAGGTATTGGTCTTTATGGAATGTTAGCATTCAGAGATAAAATTATAAATGGTATAGTTTATGTTGATTTGTTAAAACCGGAATTTCAACTAGTAGGAATAAACTTTAGTGGAATAAATTTCACTGAAATCATCTCTGATATTCTAGGTGCAGAAAATAACCCGATTCCTGGTGAAATATCTTTGATGCCAACTAAAGTTAATGAAGACATATCGAAAACTATAAAAAACAAGTTATCTCTTCCTAATAATATTTTATACATTGACAGAGATAATTTTTACGTTTATGAAGAAAAATTAGAGAATGGTATTATTGAATACTATAAGTATGTTCATTTTTATGAATCAACAGTTAGCGTAGAATTATTTGAAAAAGAATATAAGGAAGGAATCTCATTTTCCGGATTGATAACTATTTTTGATACTTCTGTAGTAATTGATTTCTCCGCAATAAGGAATAAAGGAATAATGGGTGAGGTATCGTTTAATAAACCAGTTAAAATTGGAGATATTATAGAGCTGGGCAAATCAAAATTTGATACTTCTCCTGATAACATTGGTCCCTACCTAAAAATTTCTACATACCCTGATAATCCTTATTTTAATTTATCATGTAATCTAAATTTCTTAAACGGATTACTAACAGCAGACACCTATATAAACATTAACAACAGTTCTCTTCACATAGAAGCAGAAGCAATAATCTGGCAATACTATATATATTTTAAACTAAAAAGTAATTACGGAAATTTTTCATCAGGAATCGATTTGTCACTAGAAGTTTTATTCAGGTCAAATGGATTTACAGCGATTACACAAAAAATTTCCCAAGGGATGAAAAAGACAGCAGAAGAAGTCAAAGGTACCCTTGAGGAGAAAAAAATAAAAATTGAAGAATATAAAACACAGATAAATAAGTATGTTGAGGAAGTAAACTCATTAGATCAAGATATAAATTATTGTCAGAACAGAATCAATTATTTAAATAATCTAAGCTTTAGTTGGTACGAAAGTTACAAATATATTCCAGTTTATGCAGAGATTAGTGGATATTCAATCAGAATAGGGTCTGATTGGACTTCAAAAAAAATAGCAATAGGTCTATTAGAAGCGGCAAAAGCAACTTTACAATTAATTGATTCCATCACTGACCTAACCGGTGAAGCCTATATTCTGGCTCTGAAAGGTATTAGTATACTAACTGAAATTATTGGCAATACTTTAGATTGGGTATTTTCAATACGTCAAATAGAAGCTAATGCTACTATTACAAAAAGTTCTTTATATTTTAAAGGTAATATTAGCTTCAAATTACTGGGAGTTGATTATGAAGAGAATATAGAATTTAATTTATCAAATGATAAAAAATCAAGTAATTTGGAAAATAAAATTAAAGCAATTTCTGAAAAAGATGACCATAGTTCAAAATACTATCTAAGTAATTCACCTATTTATGGAAGTAAAAAAAATAAGTATATCAATTATATAAGTCTTAATAGTGACAAGGAGCTTGATTTTTATAAAGATGTTTATATTAGGGATAATAATTCATCCCCGGTAAAAAAATTGTATATTCTTGAAAATATTATAAATAACTGTGATATTGACTCATCTTTTATGAATGATTACTCATCTCTTGTATACGAGGATAATACAAATAGTAAGAAGCAAAAAAACATTTTTGAGTATTTCTCAGATCTGGAAGAATATCAATCACGTTCAGAAAAAAGAATCAATAATTGGAATACACAACAAGAAAATCTACAAGAATTCAAATCTATAATTGAAAATGTAAGTCGGGATGGTTCATTAAAATTAAACTCCTCCAATACTAACCCAAGATTAAAAAGTCATGGCAGAAGAATTTTAAACATAATATCTGATTTAGAAACAGTTCATGAAACGACTATAAGTTCAAGTCAGATGTTTAATTCAAGTAAGTATAATGTGAATCAACTTTTTGGGAATCCAAAGATTTTTACTAAAAGTATGGTTATCAGTAATAGAATAACTGAAAACATTGAGAGTAGTTCGGAAGATCTTTTAGATTCATATTTGATAACATATAAAGACAAGGACATTGATGTTTACATGAAAAGTATTATAGCTTTTAATATTGCTATTATATACAAAGAATTAGACAATCCAAAACTAGTTAATAGATTCAAAGAGAAAAGTAAAAAATTGATGAGACAGCATATTTCTTTCAAGTCTGAATTTTATAAAAAATTCAGAAAAAAAGTTAATAATATTTAGATTCTATTTTTGTATCTTAAATCTCATAAAAGCAACTTTTAAAAAGTTGCTTTTATTTTTACTATTATGATGATTAACTTTGTACCCGATAAACTGAAAACAGAAATTTGAGCTGAAAAAAATCACTGCCAAATCCACTCTCTTTTCAAAACTTATTCACTTATTTATTCATAAATTATGAAAACAACCAAAGATAATTACCTGCGGTTTAGTTTTATTGTTGGATTTCTGGTATGGCTGTCAGCTACTGTATTATTTAGAGTGGCAGGGCAATATTTTTTTATTGTCGGCAATCCATCAGTAATGGTTGGTTTGTATATTATACTGATTCCTGCATTAGGATTCATTTCAACTTCGGTTTTTAATAAATTTAACCTGACTCACCTTGAAAGTATAAAGTCTGCGGCCATTATGGTTTTACCCGGTATGCTACTGGATACATTATGCATACAGTTTTTTGAAAAACTATTCCCTAATATGCCTGAAAGCTATAGTAAAAGCTTTGCTTCATGGCTGATGTTTGCATACTCTGTTGTTTTAATTTCAGGACTTTTGAGAAAAAAGCAGCAGAATCAAAGTTGATGGTGTTATTATAATTATTACTATAAAATGAATTGTTTTGAACATCAAAGCCTCAGCCTTGCTGAGACTTTGATGTTATAGAATTTACTTTTAATAGTCTGAACAGAAGTACAAAATGAAAGCAAACCACTACTCTTTCCCCATTTTCATAAACCGTACATAAGACCTGATTACATCACGTGTAAATACCGGCTGTTGAATGGTTGAACCTTTCAGAAAACGTACTGTATTGGTACTTTTTACATAATAGGTATTTTCATAGGCTTCTACCAATGTCTTACCTTCATACACTTCTTCATTAAATAGATATAACAAAGAATGTATCGGCAGTTCTTCATTACCATCCCATTGCTTAAACCATTCATGAAACTCAAGTCCTTTCATTTCAATATCGCAATATTCAGCAATCTTTACACAAAAATCGGTCAGCGAGAGGTCGTGTTCAGCAGCTGGCGACAAATTAAAATTGAGTCCGATAGCATCGGTGTTTCTTCCAATATGGGCAATCGCCTCACATACATAATCTACCGTTACGAGCTCGTCTTTCAGTGCCATCACTAATGGAAATGAATTTAGTTCTATACACGAACGCATCATTGAACTCCACCATTGATTGAGCGGTGTAGCGCCGGTCTGACTATGACATACCACAAAACCGAGACGGAAATTCATTATCGGTAATCCTTTAGCGCGTGCCTGACTGATAATATTATCCATCACCCATTTACTCCTTATATATCCCATATCCCGGCTCACTGCGGGCAGATTCTGTTCAATCGGATCGTCCTCGGTCATCCATGTTTTACCGGTCAGCGCCCTGCCCCAGCTATAAACGCCGGTAGAAGACGAAACAATCAATAATTTAAGTTTTGATTGTGTACTGAAAAGAAGGATATTCTGTGTTCCTTCTACATTCGGCTTTTTAATCATTTCATAAGGCTGTATGTAGCTGACATTACTGGCCATATGATATACAACATCTATTAATTGAGATATTTTCATATACTGCTCTGTACTCATCCCCAAAAACCTATCTTCAATATCTCCCAAAATGATGCTGATATTTTTTTCATAAACGCTTTCCCAGGGTATTCTGAATTTAATAAAAGTACTTTTGATTCGTTCTAATGCCAGTTCAGGATTTTCAGCTCTTACCAGACAGTGAATCATTGCAGCGGGGTTTCTTTTTATCAACTCAACCAATAACTGTGAACCAACAAAGCCGGTTACACCGGTTAAAAAGATATTAGCGGGGTTAGCGTAGGCAGCTAAATCAGGCGTACAGTTGACTTCAAAGCCTTCAGGAAGTGTAGCATCTGCCGTGAGTTGCTTTTCTACCGCCTTTGCCCGCGTATTGATATTCACCCTTTCCTGTTGTTCTCTTTTTGTTATTTCCTGTATAAAGCTTTCAATCGTCGGATAATTGTATATTTCAGGAAGAGACATGCGTAGTTTCACCTCCTGCGGTAGTCGTCCGTACAATTGAGCTACCATCAATGAATGCCCGCCTAAATCAAAAAAGTTACTTTTGGTACCTACGTTGTCTAAACCCAATAAATCTTTCCAGATCTCGATAACCTCTTCCTCCAGGTTATTTGTTTTTTGTGCTACCGGCGCCCGGCTTAATAAATCTTCCAGTCGCGACTCTAATTCTTTTTTATCAACTTTTCCGGTAATCGTCAAAGGAAGCTTGTCTACCGTAAAAATTTTATCAGGCAGCATATACACCGGAACAATATTTCTCAATTTATTTTTCATCTGCAATACACCATCGCTGTTATCCGCAGATACTTCAACGAAAGCGATCAGCATAGGCATTCTGTTTTTAGATCGGTATACAGTAACCGAAACATCTGAAAAATTACCCAATTGTCTGATATGGTGTTCGATTTCTTTCAATTCTATGCGATAGCCGCGGAGTTTCACCTGGTCGTCATACCTGCCGATAAATTCAATTGTCTGATCACCTCTTAACACTCCCCGATCACCGGTTTTATATAATTTATAATTTTCCTCTTTTATTTCTTTTATCCAGCTGGGAGCATCAATGAATACTTTTTGGGTATCATCCGGTCGGTTTAAATAACCTTTGGATAACTGTTTACCTCCAATGTACAATTCTCCTTCAACACCGGTTTCTACAGATTTCAGCTCATCATCCAGTATAAAGATATCAGTACCGGGAATAGATTTGCCAATGATGGTCGGACTATCATTTTCTCTAAATAAATGACTGGCCACAATAACGGTTGTTTCCGTAGGCCCGTAGCCATTGATAAGTGTAACTTTGTTCTTCCAGTCTCTTACCACCCGCTCAGATGGGGCTTCTCCTACGAGAATTACTTTTTTCAGTTTACCTATGTAATGATTGGTTGGCAGCGTTGACATTACTGTTGGTGTTAATGAAGGAATCACAGTAATCTCATTTTTGACTACAAAATCCAATATCGGTTGTCCGATAATTTTATTATCCGGATAAAGATGAACCGTTGCACCGATAGATAATGGAATCCAGATATCTATAATAGATACATCAAAGGCCGGAGATCCAAACTGCAAAAAGTTATCTTCAGAAGAGAACTGCCACAGTCTGGTAAAACTTTCCAGAAATTGAGAAAGTGCTTCATGGTGAATAACTACTCCTTTAGGAACACCTGTACTACCTGAAGTATAAATGATGTAAGCAGGTTGATTTTTATCTATGGCAACAGCAGCTAAAGATGTATCTGGAAGTAAAAAATGACCGGCGTTCGATTCATTAAAGTCAATAATATCCAGATCAGGAAATTCTTTTTTAAATCTATCGGCGTCATCAGTAATTAAAACTTTTGTATCCGAATCTTCAAGCATATTTTGTATTCTGGCTACAGGAAGACTACTTTCTACCGGTAAATAACATCCTCCAGCTTTTAATACCGATAACATTGCTATAATTCTTTCGGGTGACTGACACATTGCAACGGCAACCACCTTACCTGCTGATATTCCCAGTTCATATAGCATTTTTGAAAGTGCATCAGATGTTTTTTCCAGTTGACTGTAATTAATAGCATGCTCGTTAAAAAGAAGTGCATTCTTTTGTGGGTATTTACCCGAGACATTACTTATTTTCGATACGATATTTTCCACATTATCCAATGAACCATTGGAAGGATGCGTACCCGCCTGAACAAAAAAAGTTTTTTCCATACTCATCAATTTATTAAAAGGTGAAAAAAAATGTCCATCTCTTAATTGTAAAGCATAAAAATGCTTTGCTTTTATCAGACCTATGTGCGGAATAATTACTATCGATTGATGCAATACAATTTCTATCGGAAGCAAAAGCACCCGGTTAAAAGAAATAAATATAGAGAGTAGGAAAAATAAAGAAGTATGAAAATAAAATACAAATAATGTATTTTACGGAAACATCTTCACAAAAAAATATTTTCGCAGACCTTTTTATTCTTTTTAGATCAATATTCTTCACCATACACTAACCTGTTTGCATACAGCATTTATACATGTTAACAGCTTTTACAAATGAAATTGAAGAATTATATTCTAATGTCAAAACACTGAAAAAATATTTATTATTTCTGTTGTTAATTCTATACGATACCTATTGTAATACTTACATATACGTATATCTTTAAAGAGGCTTATCAGTTGAACATATAACAAGAAGCTATTTATCTGCTGATAAATCAAAAATTAAAAAACAACCATATGCCGATAAAAATACCGTTCATTGTTTTATTTTCATTTCTCTTCTTAAATTGTCAAACAGCAAAAGATGAAGCAGATGTTATATACGTTGGAGGTACTATACTTACGATGGAGGATGATCAACCTCAGATAGAGGCATTGGTTGTGAAGAATGGAAAAATAATTTTTACAGGTAGCAGGAATAAAGCAGAAAGTTTTTCCGGTAAAAAAACCCGTCTTGAAGACCTTCAAGGGAAAACACTTTTACCAGGTTTTATAGATGCACACGGACATTTAACATCACGCGCGGGGCTGGAGCAGGTAATTGATTTATCACCCGATCCTTATGGAACAGTGAATGCTATTGCAGACTTACAGGAAAAACTACGTCAGTTTATTAATAATTCTCAGCTACAGGAAAGTATACCTGTTATTGGCAACGGCTATGATGATGCAATTATGTCAGAACATCGCCACCCGACCCGCCAAGAACTGGATTCGGTCAGCATAACTCATCCGATCATAGTTATTCATTCATCGGGACATGCCAGTGTTGTAAACAGTGCCATGCTCAATTTTTTAGAAATTGATGAAGATGTAAAAGACCCTGCAGGTGGTCATTATGGTAGAGATCCTGAAACAGGGCGATTAAACGGAAAACTGGAAGAAAACGCCAGTTTCTCAGCGCTGCTAAAGGTTACATCATCTTTACCTAAACCTGAGCCACTACCAGGAGAACTTTCACAATCACTAAAAGATCTGTTGAAAGCACAGAAAGAGTGGCTTAGTTACGGACAAACTACTATTTGTGATGGGCGTACCATGGGTAACAGTATCGATTTACTAAGAGAAGCTGCAGATAAGGGGTTATTTATAGCCGATGTAATATATTTTCCAGATTTTGAGGCAAACAGAAAGAACTGGCAATCTTTTCTACCCTATTATATGAAATATGAGAACCGTTTAAAATTCGGAGGATTTAAGTTCTCTGATGATGGTTCACCACAAGGAAAAACGGCCTGGCTTACACAACCATATCTAGTACCACCTGAAGGAAAATCATCCGATTACAAAGGTTTTCCTATTTTTTCGGATGACACGTTATACGCTGATTTAAAAACAATCTTCTCAAATAATATAACAGCTCAACTGCATGTAAATGGTGATGCGGCAATTGATCAGGCACTCAGCATTATCAACCGGTTAAAACAGGAAGGTATCTATAACCAGAAACTCAGGGCAACGCTGGTTCACGTTCAAAACAGCCGGCCTGACCATATTGACAAAATAAAAGAAATCGGGTTAATTCCGTCATATTTTTCATCACATGTTTATTTGTGGGGAGACTGGCATTATCAAAGCGTTTTCGGGCCTGAGCGGGCAGCGTATATCAGTCCGGCAAAAGCAGCAGAAAATTCCGGTATTACGTTTACCATTCACCACGATGCACCGGTTACTCCGCCTGACCTACTAACAGGTGTATACGCTGCAGTAAACAGAACAACCCGTTCAGGAAGAATTTTAGGTGCAGAACAGCGTATCAGTGTGATAGAAGCCTTAAAAGCAATTACGATCAATGCAGCCTATCAATATCATGAAGAATATCAGAAAGGTTCATTAAAGGAAGGGAAATTAGCCGACCTGGTTATTCTGGAACAAAACCCATTAACCATAGATCCGAAAGATCTTCGAAAAATCCGCGTATTTGAAACAATCAAAGAAGGAAAAACAGTATTCAAAAAATCAATTGAGCAATAACATATATAAACGCAGCTATTAATATCGAAAAGTATCAGTGACCGGTTTCGTTATCGCATGCATACAGTATAGGCAACAATACAGCTGCCAACAAAAACGCTTTCATATGGAAGTCAGGAGGCGATTTCACGTCAACTCTTCTTAAAAGATACAAAAAAAAATCATTATTGTCAAGTGGTTGCCCAAATTGTAAATAGCCCTGATAAGTCAGCAACAACAATCTGAATATCAATAAAAAAGCTCCAACTTTTGGTTGAAGCTTTCAATGCAAAAAAAGAAAATGATTACGGGTTTACAGATTATTCTGTGCGCAAGCTCTTCACCGGATTGGCAAAAGCTGCTTTGATTGCCTTGGTACAAATCGTTATAAAGGCGATTCCGAACGTTAGCAGGGCTGCTAAAGCAAAAACCCACCAGTTCAATGTTGTTTTATAGGCAAAACCTGCCAGCCAGCTATTCATTATCCAATAGCCCACCGGTAGCGCTATACAGGTAGCTATGATAACAGGTTTTAATAAGTCTTTCGATAAAAGTATTACAATACCTTTTTCTGACGATCCTAATACTTTGCGCACACCGATTTCTTTAAAGCGTTTGATTGCAGTAAAAGAAGCTAATCCGAATAAGCCCAAACAGGCTACAAATATTGCCATACCGGCAAATATGAGTAAAATAGTTTGCTGGCGGATGTCTTTTTTATAGAGGTCATCAAATTGTTCATCCAGGAAACTGTATTCAAAGGGATAAGAAGGTGCTGCTTTTTTATACGCTTTTTCTACCAACGCAATTCCTTCCGGAATATTCCCGGCCTGTAATCGAACAACGGCTACTCTTCTATCCGGATTCGGAGCAATAACCAGGGGTTCAATAGTAGCTTTTAAAGACTCAAAATTGAAGTCATCTACTACTCCTATTACTTGTCTTCTTTTTTCATCGCGTATGGCATTTTGCATCCATTTACCAATTGCCTGCTCAGGAGTCCAGCCTAATTTGGCTGCAGCAGTCTTATTAATCAAGAGTGCATCTGTAGTATCAGTAGCAAAATCAGGAGAAAAGTTCCTGCCGGCAATGATTTTTAAGCCTAAAGTTTTTACAAACTCAAAATCAGTAAATTCAGTTCGGGCATTCCATTTTTCTGTATGATCCTGTACATCGAATGTTTGTGTATCAAAAAAACCGCCGGGTTCACCAGACATTAAAGCAACGGAATGCACCCCGCTTTCATTCAGTAATTCTTCTTTAAAAGAGTACCGGTTGGTGAAAATGTCCATATTATCAATATGCAACACTAAAGTTTGCTCCTGATGATATCCCAGTTGTTTATTCTTAACAAAGTTCATTTGTTTAGTAATGATAAATACACCTATGAGCAGAAATACCGAAATACTGAATTGAATCACTACCAATACCTGTCTGAAAGAAGCACCACCTTTTCCTAAGCGTAGTTTTCCTTTTAGTGCCTGCACCGGCGAAAATGCCGATAAAAACAAAGCCGGATAACTTCCTGCCAAAAAACCGGCAATAATGATCACTCCCAGCAAAAACAGGTAAATCGGCCATGCATTCCATGAAACAATTAATGAATAACCTAACAACTGGTTGTACCATGGCATCAGCAATAATAATAAGCCGATAGACAAAATACAAGAGATAGTGGTTAACAAAACAGATTCTCCGATAAACTGCCAGGCAATGCTGTTTCTGAGTGCTCCTAATACTTTGCGCACGCCTACTTCTTTCGAACGCTCAGCTGCGCGGATAGTAGAGAGGTTAATAAAATTAATACAGGCGATCAGCAGTACCAGAACAGCAATAGAAAGGAAAATATAAATAACTGACTTATCTCCGTGTTTAATAGAATCATAAGCTTCACTATCAAAATAAACTTCTTTTAAAGGAGTTAATGATAAAATAAACTCAAAGCCATACTTACGCATGTCGCTCCCCATGTATTTTTCCATGAATCCGGGAAACTGTTTCTCAATATCGGATTTAATCACTCCCGGAGCAGTTTTAAGATAAGTGTAAATGCCGTTATTGATCCAAACGGTCATATAGCCGTAATTTTTATAATTATCCAGAGGAACAATCAAATCAAACTCAAGATGAGAATTAGAAGGAACATCCTTTGCAATACCGGTTACAGTCAGAGGCAATGTTTTATCCAGCATGATAGTTTGTCCCAAAGCCTCATCTATACTTCCAAAATACTTTTTAGCAGTTGTTTCGGTCAGCACTACGCTTGCAGGATTTTCTAGAACATTTTCAGCATTTCCTCTGATTAAAGGGAAAGAGAAAAACGAGAAGAAGTTAGCGTCAGTATTCAATACTTCTTTTTCCTGGAAAGACACATCGCCGATGGTAACCAGGTTACTGTTCTGCCCCACCCGAATCACACTTTCAACCGGTCCTTTAAAATCATTTTCCATTGCAGGAGCATACAAGCCTGACACATAGGCTACATTCGCCAGTTTGTTTTCCTTTTTAAATCCACGCATCACTCTGTAAATGCGGTCACCATCTTTATGAAAATTATCAAAACTAAATTCGTTAATGATGAAAACAAAAATCATCATACATACTGTAATACCAATTGTTAATCCGAGTATGTTAATGGAAGAAAATGCTTTATTTTTTCCAAGACTTCGCCAAGCTGTTTTCAAATAATTTTTGAACATATAGAGTATAAAGTGGTTAATGTTATAAGAATACCTGTGTACGAATGCATCTCACACGTAAGGGTTTGCCAACAACTATGCCACTGCATAACTGTTTAATAACTAAACAATTGAAGAGATTAACAAGAAAATCACTGTTCGAAAGCGAACACCTGTTGTACGAATTTGTTACAGTCAGATCAGCATTAAGGCACTTGCTGGCAGCTTTAGAGTAACAAAAACCTGCTTTGTTTTATAAAAGGATAGTTCCCTGATAGTAAAACGTCATCTTAGAATGGCGAATAAATTCTTCTGTAGTAGTGGAGGCAGTAGCTCTATTATTAAATAGCTCAAAATAGTACTCTGTCGGATTCATCATACCCTTTCTCCAAACCCAAATAACAAAGCGTCTGGTGTGATGATCAGGATTTATTTTTGTTAATTCATTTAAACAACAAATCGATAAACTATCGTTTCTTGATAAGTTGTAGAAAATCTTTTGCTGCTGCGATAATGAATCATATGTAGAGGCTGATATTACAGGCGTTGTTTGGCCAAAAATAATATCAGGATTGAAAATACCTGCTGAAAATATTTCTTTATATTTATTATCTTTTAATTCAATGGTAAGTACTTTATCTCCGAAATGATAAAATTGGCCATCAACCACTTCCACCTTATCATTAAAACGCTGATAACTTTTTTTCTGATATTTTTTTGATCGAAATACTTCTTTTGCAAACCGGTAAATATCATTATCAGCTGTTTGACAAAAAGGTGTGTTAAAGGATAATATCATTATAATCAATAGCAGTAACCGCATATGAGTACTTTAGATTTAGTCTGCAAAAAGATATAATAAAAAGCCGGTATAGTAAATAAGTATTTTCCTACTTAAGCAACAAAAAATACCCAGGTAACAAAATCTTCTGAAAAGTTTAAAAATCGATGTGGTGTTAAAGCCGGAACAAACAAGAAATCGCCTGTTTTAAAGAAGATAATTTCACCTGCCATTTCAAAATTACCCGTTCCGGCAATAATCAGGTAAAACTCATCCTGTTCGTGAGGCTGCTGATGATCTATACGATCAGGTTGATATACTTCTACCCTTAAATTGTTGTAAGCAAAAAGTGAAACAAACTCCTTTGATGATTTTTTAAGTTCACTTAAGGCTTGTTCCTGTTCAATTTTTATCATAACCAGACGATTTATCTCCCTCTAATTTAACGGCCTCCCGTAACATCAATAAATGTTCCGGTTGAGTAAGATGACTTTTCCGAAGCCAGCCATAAAATAGCTTCTGCCACTTCGCCTGCCAAACCACCTCTTTTTAAAGGAATACTTTCTTTCAAACGCTCAATCCGGTTCGGTTCCCCACCGTCAGTATGTATATCAGTATGAATAAATGCCGGTCGAACAGCATTCACCCGGATACCTTCGTCTGCCAGTTCTTTTGACAAACCGATAGTAAAAGAATCAATAGCTCCTTTTGAAGCTGCATAATCAATATACTCATTCGGGGCACCGGTTTTCGCTGCAATGGAAGAAACGTTTACAATGGTTCCTCCACTGCCTCCATGTTTCAAAGACATTCGTTTGATAGCTTCTCTGGCACACAGAAACTGTGCGGTAATATTAGCAGTAAAAATGCGTTGAAAACGACTAATATCCATATCTTCAAAACGCATTTGTTTTTCCAATATCCCTGCGTTATTGATCAATGAATGGAGGTTACCAAAAACAGTATCTGTTTCTCTAAAGAGTTTTATCACCTCTCTTTCCTGAGCAATATCAGCCTGAACTGCTATAGCTTTACCACCATTAGCGATAATATCTTCAACAATCTTTTCAGCAGCAGCTTTATTATTGCGGTAATTTACTACTACGGAAAAACCATTTGCTGCAGCCAACAGTGCGGTAGCTGCACCAATTCCACGACTGGCTCCGGTAATGATCATTGTTTTCATATAATATTTTATGAGTGATTTGTGTTAGATTTCAACTTCACTAACTCTCCCAACAGTCTTGTTTCCTTCACTTCGTTCAGCTTGTTTATTTGCGCAGCAATTCTTACTATTTCTGCATTTAAGGTATCTATTTCAGTTTCACGGTGATTCCGAATATCCTGTAAAGTTGAAATCAGCTGTCCGTCAGACAATTTACTAATCTTCAATAAACTTTCCGTAATCTCTTCCTGGCTTAAATTGATTTGCTTTTCTTTCGCAATTATTCTGCATTCGGAGATAATTCTTTGAGCAATCATCAACGCTGTTTTACTTCTGTAAAAAATACCATTATCGGCTTCCAGTAAAGAACAAACAGAATTAAACACACAGTTTACGATTGTTTTCTTCCATACAACAGTAGCTATATTTTCTTCAACATTGAACTTAAAATGTTCGGTTGTCAGTTGATTCACTATATTCTCTAATTGCCCGGAATTACCGCGTTCAATACCCACCGGGCAACTATCCACCGGTTTAAACCTTACTAATTTATCATTCAGAACCTGGCATGTAACAAACAATACGCAACGATAAATATTCGTGAAATTATGTTCAATAAAAGACCGCTCTACTCCCAAACCGTTTTGTAATAAAACAATCGGAGAGTGATTGATTTTATTTTTCAACAGGCCCGCCAATCGTTCATTTCCAAAAGATTTGTTGGCGAAAACAATTGTTCCTTCTATCTGCGAATAATAATCTGGTGTGGCTATCTTTATTTTAGCTGTATGAATAATTCCGCCGGGCATTTCAACACTTATCTCCTCAGTATAATAACTGTTATTACGAACACTTCCTCTCAACAAAACCACCTCTTTTCCTGCCAGTTGAAGAAATACAGCCAGTGACTTACCAATTGCCCCCGGTCCTATAATAAATATCTTATCAGTATTCAACGAATCCATATATAAATCATATCAGGTATAAAACAAAAGTCTAAAAAAATAGCTCGTCTGCACCGATACAGTTTTAACTAAATTATTGGTATCAGTTCGATTTGTGCCGGCTTAATTCCTTAGCTTTGTTTTATATACGAATCTATATGATGAGTAAAATTGTATCAATTGATAAACTGCTGCTTGATTACGGAGTATACATTACCGATATAGAGCAGGACCCCGAAAGTTCGGCTTATCAGGGATATAATTTCAAACTGAAAAACCTGAAAATAAAGTTCCGCAAAGCAAAACTAACTCCGCAAAAGTACGGATCTTTTGTAGCTATGTGGAAGAGAAATGAATACGGCAAAACGATTCCTTTTCATATGGAAGATCAATTTGATTATTTTATTATTGCTGTAGAAAAGGGTGAAAACACCGGTATTTTTCTGTTTCCGGCAGCAGTATTGGTTACCAATAAAATCATCAGTGATTCAACCACTGAAGGTAAGAGAGGATTTAGGTTATATGCACCGTGGGATGATGCAATAAACAAACAGGCACAAAAAACAAAACAATGGCAGTCGGCCTATTTTATTGCTTTAACAGATGAGTCAGACAGAGAAAAAAATCCCCTTTTCAACAGTCTCCCACAGTAGCAGATCAAATATCCTTTTCAGTCAATTCGCAAAAGTATTATTACCTTTATACCATTATCGGAATGAATATTTCTTAGAAAACACGGTATAAAAGTTTCAACCGAATTCTATGACACAAAAGAATACAATTTATACATACCTGCTACTCTCCATCGCAATAAGCTCTTGTAACGTCTTTCAAAAGATGCGTAAAAACGAATTGGAAGATGGGTTCTATATTCAAAAATCTGATGGTGTAACACAAAAAGTATATATAGACAATGATGAAACCGAAATCAAAGTATATGATGTACGGGTAACAGACGGGCAATGGCGGATTGACACCACCCACCCTATCAATACTTACGGAAATGAAATCATTGCAGGTTCAATGACCACTTTCAGACAGGCATCATTTGATCTTGACTTTCTTACCATTCCTTTAAAGTTCAGACCATCGCGTGCAACAGTACCTTCGCAATTAAATGCAAATTTAAACGGTGCTTTATTTGCCGGTTACCGGATTGACCGTTATTATTTAAGTTCAGCTAAAACACCTTTAGGGTTGAATTCATCAGAACGGAATGTGAACCATTTTGCGATGTCGTTTGGTGCTTTCAGCGGATTTGGTAATACGGCCATCACGCATACAACTACTGCCAATATGATTGTACCGGAATATGATGGTATTGTATGGTCATCAGGCGTTGCAGGTATTGTTGCTGTTAATAATGTAACGGTTGGATTGGCCATCGGTTTAGATCATCTGTTAGATAAGAACAGGAACGTATGGATTTACCAGAACAGACCCTGGTTAGGACTTTCTTTCGGACTAAATCTGAACTAAGTACTATTACGAAAATTATTTTTTTCTAAATTTTTATGATAACAATAAAAAAGGCACCTTACGGTGCCTTTTTACCCATTTTTAAATACCTGTCTATTTAAATTAATCTATTGATAGCCTCTTTACGAGGAATAATGATTAAGCTAAATCAAATCTGTCTAAATTCATTACTTTAGCCCATGCAGCTACAAAGTCATTGACGAATTTGTTTTGTGCATCACTGCTGGCGTATACCTCAGCTACAGCTCTTAATTCGGCATTAGAACCGAAAACAAGATCGGCACGGGTACCGGTCCATCTGATTTTTCCTGTAGCACGCTCACGCCCTTCATACAATTCTTTATCTTCAGAAGCTGCAGTCCATTGAGTGCTCATGTCTAAAAGATTTACAAAGAAGTCGTTGGTTAATTTACCCGGGCGTAAAGTGAATACGCCATGGCTTGAACCATCGAAGTTTGTATTTAAAACACGCATACCACCTACCAACACGGTTAATTCAGGAGCAGTCAGGGTTAATAACTGGGCTTTATCAATTAATAACTCTTCAGTTGATACAGTGAATTTAGTTTTCGTATAGTTACGGAAACCGTCTGCAATTGGTTCAAGGTGACCAATAGATTCAACATCAGTTTGTTCCTGAGAAGCATCCATACGGCCAACAGTTACAGGAACAGTAATGTTATGTCCTGCTTCGTTTGCAGCTCTTTCTACAGCAGCAGATCCTGCAATAACGATTAAATCAGCTAAAGAAACTTTTTTACCGTCTTTCTGAGCGGCGTTAAATTCTTTTTGGATGCTTTCTAACACGTTCAATACTTTTTGTAATTGAACAGGGTTATTTACTTTCCAATCTCTCTGAGGCGCCAAACGAATGCGTGCACCGTTAGCACCACCGCGTTTATCTGATCCGCGGAAAGTAGAAGCAGAAGCCCAGGCTGCAGAAACCAATTCAGCTACGCTTAATCCGGATGCTAATACTTTTGCTTTTAAATCAACGATATCTTTATCGTCAATTAATTTATGGTCAACGGCCGGAATAGGATCCTGCCATACTAATTCTTCCTGAGGAACATCCGCACCTAAATAACGGGAACGTGGTCCCATATCGCGGTGTGTTAATTTAAACCACGCACGTGAGAATGCTTCAGCAAACTGATCAGGATTTTCAAAGAAACGTCTTGAGATTTTTTCATACTCAGGATCAAGTCTTAAAGAAAGATCAGTTGTTAACATGGTTGGTAAATGCTTTTTAGAGCTGTCGTGCGCATCAGGAATGATTGCTTCTGCATTTTTAGCAACCCATTGGTGAGCACCTGCGGGACTTTTAGAAAGTTCCCATTCAAAACCAAACAGGTTTTCAAAGAAATTATTGCCCCATTTGGTAGGTGTGGTTGTCCAGGTTACTTCTAAACCACTGGTAATAGTATCACCACCTTTACCGGTTTTGTAAGAGTTACTCCAACCTAAACCCTGCATTTCAAGATCAGCTGCTTCAGGTTCTTTACCAACGTGTGTAGCAGGAGCTGCACCGTGTGTTTTACCGAAAGTGTGTCCACCGGCAATTAATGCAACAGTTTCTTCGTCATCCATTGCCATGCGACCGAATGTATCACGGATATCTTTAGCTGCTGCAATCGGATCAGGATTTCCGTCTGGTCCTTCCGGATTTACGTAAATCAACCCCATTTGTACTGCTGCCAAAGGTTTTTCCAGATTGCGGCTGTGAATTTTACCGTCAGCGTTATCATCTGAAGAAACTACTCCGTGTGCTTTTGCAACACCCTCAGAGCCGTCAGCATAACGAACGTCTCCACCTAACCATGTTTTTTCAGAACCCCAATATACATCTAAATCCGGCTCCCATACATCTGCACGTCCACCTGCGAAACCAAAGGTTTTTAAGCCCATTGATTCCAATGCTACGTTACCGGTAAGTATTAATAAATCTGCCCATGAAATTTTGTTACCATATTTTTGTTTGATCGGCCAAAGTAATCTGCGTGCTTTATCCAGACTCACGTTATCAGGCCAGCTGTTCAACGGCGCAAAACGCTGTTGTCCTGCACCTGCACCACCACGACCATCTCCTACACGATAAGTACCAGCACTATGCCACGCCATACGAACGAATAACGGGCCATAATGACCAAAGTCTGCCGGCCACCAATCCTGTGAATCGGTCATCAATGCGTGAAGATCTTTTTTCACCGCTTCTAAGTCAAGGCTTTTAAAAGCTTCCGCATAATTAAAATCTTCCCCCATCGGGTTTGATAAAGAGGAATGCTGACGAAGCATATTTACCTTTAACTGATTAGGCCACCAATCACGGTTTGTGGTACCGCCACCTGCAACATTTGTCTTCATTTTCCCATTATGAAACGGGCACATACTAATGTCTTTTGAATCTTTTTCCATTTTTTATTACGTTTATGGTATTGATGAACAATCCGGGCACCTGGTATTCGTGCACAATGACAAAATTATGACATTAAATCGATAATCATAATCAATAAATTCTATAATTTGATAGATAAAATCTATAAGACTTTGCTTCGAAAATAATTTTTGTCAATAAAGAACTGATTGTAGAACTACAGTTAACATTTTCATTTTGTTATACCTTCTTTTTATATGAGAAACAGCATTTTAATGCAAAAATTGCCCCACTGTTACCCATAAAAAAGAGCCTCCATATGATCGAGACTCTTGTGATTATTTGAAGATTTCTGTTATATTTTCTTATATTCTTTTATCTGTTCAGCGTAAAGTTGCCTTTGAGCAATTCTTCATTAAAATCACCAATGGTAGTTTCACGAAACATACGGTTCAGCTGGCGTCTTACTTTTTTGAATTCGAGGTGTAAAGGACAAGGATTTTTTTCAGAACAGTTGCTTAATCCTAATCCGCAGCCTGTAAAGGCCGTCTCTCCTTCCAGTACCGTTATTACTGATACCAGGGGTAATTGAAGTGATTTATGTGCGATGTAAAATCCACCATTCGGTCCTTTCACCGACTGAACAATTCCTTCTTTACTCAATTTCTGCAGAATCTTAGCCAGAAAATGTTCGGGTGAGTTGATGTTTTCAGCAATTTCTTTTAACCCTTTACGCTGTCCTTCTTTCGATTGACTGGCAATATAAAAAACAGCGCGCATGGCATATTCACAGGTTTTCGAAAAAATGCCCATGTTATAGTCGTCTTGATTTACGGTAGAGATCTTCTACCAGTTTTGAAGAGCGATAGCCAAAATCAGCGCCAAAGCTGTTAATGACCAATCCTTTGATATTATGTTTTTCTGAAGAAATCGCAAATACGATACTTTCGTCACCCGGATCTGTCATTCCTTCAAAACGATAAATTTCGTCAATAAAAAATTCATCTGCCGACAGTTCCAGAGAATTTTGCTGGCAATAAATACACTCTTTTTCTTCAGGAATCAGGAAATCATAAGTATATCCTCTTTTCTGAAGGTCATTTACGGCTTCGCTCAGAGTGTCATAAGTATAACGTTTCTTATTGTTTTCCATATCAGTTTTATTTATACATTATTGAATAACCTGTTCTACTCTTTTAACGGCATCTCCTTTGTGTAATGATAAGCGAACGATACTATCTTCCACTGCAAGTAAATCATGTGGTACAGCCGCTTCCAAAGTAATCAACATTCCTTCTTTTAAAAGATACCGGCTATCATTTACGCCAAAATCAATACAACCTTTTGCTACCTGCACTACTATGGGGTGCGGGGCAATATGTTTTTTCATTACCTGTTCTTTTCTGAAAACAATTCTGATTTCTTTCACTTCTGTAGTACTGAAAAATGTTTTCACGACAGGTTGATGTTCACCATATTCAACATCATCCAAAATAGAGAACAGTTGCATAGTATAAATTTAATTTTTTATTACGATAAGAACTAATTAATCCGGTTAATTTTACATTACGTGATGATTCAATTTTCTGAAGAATTATACTTTTTCACGAAACAAAGAAATACCAGCTGTCATGAGTGAAGCAACTTTAACCACTTCCGAAACAGCGTACATCAGGTGTATGTTACTATGCGGAACATCCGCACCGGTAATATGCAATTCTGCACGGTGATCGAGTACCGGTAACATCCACAAGGTTTGTAACAGCACAATCACGGCAGGTATCAGTAAGGAAATCTTTGTTTTAAGACGTAAAGTGTTGAAGGGATACAAAACCACACCGGTTACCAACAGTAAGGTGATTTCAACTTTGTTCAATGCGGCGAATACCAAACGGCCGATTCCCAGACCTAATGGCAGTGTAATACCCGGCGCCCTGAACTTTAGCCAGGCTTCCATGAAACTGATGGCCGCCACAAAACCTATCCAGATAAAAATTGAACCGATTGCAAAGTTTTTATTCATATCAGGGGCTTTTTATGAGTCGTTCTGTAATATTCAATTTTTGATAAAAACATTGCTGCCATTTTCTCTCCTCTCCAGATAGCTTCTTTTGCCTTTCCGCCTTCGAACAATGAATTGACCGTCGTTCTCCATATTTCTAACCAACGGTCAAAATGTACTGCCATCAAAGGCATTTCAGCGTGTGGCGGAAACGGACTTCCATGATAAGTATGCTCTTCCAATAGTACTGTTTGCCAGAAACGGTACATTTTTGAGAGATGTGCCGGCCAATCCTTGATGACACTGATAAATATTCCGCCAATGAGCGGATCTTTCTGTACCTGTCCGTAAAACGTATCCACCAGCACCTGTATATCGGCTAATGTTGTTATATCGTGTTTCATAATTGTAATGGTTTATGCTACCTGTCAGAAATACAAAAATAACAGCATCGGATAATAAAAGACAAAACTATCCTCTATTCTACGTATGATTTTCATCATCTTTTCATTTGTGTAAGAACATGGGTGACTAAAATCATAAACTATAATTGAAAGCTTTCATTTACTGCAACCGATTGCATATATTTGTTAACAAAACGCCGCGCAAACGGCCATGCCTTAGATTAAATAGCTTATTGTTGTATGAAAATTGTAAAAACACTCATCATTTTATTGTTCATGAGCGCTGGAATCAGTGCTTCTGCGCAAAATATCGACCCGAAATTATTGCTTTGGTACGATCAACCCGCTTCGAACTGGAATGAAGCACTTCCGATCGGAAACGGAGCGCTGGCTGCCATGGTTTTTGGAGGTATTACAGAAGACCGTCTTCAATTAAACGAAGAAACTATCTGGGCCGGTGAACCCGGAAATAATATTCCAGAGAATGCCCACCCTGCTATTACTCAGATAAGACAACTTTTATTTGCAGGAAAGTATAAAGAAGCACAGGATTTATCGAATGCCACTTTTCCCCGGCAGGCACCTGCAAATTTAAACTATGGTATGCAATACCAAACAGCAGGAAGTTTATTGGTACGCTTTGACGCATTACCAGAAATATCCGGCTATCAACGGAATCTTGATATTGCCAATGCGGTTGCCAATGTGAGCTATTCAGCCGGAGAAATTGAATATAAAAGAGAGTACCTCGCACCTCTAAACGACCGGATAATCGCTGTGCGATATACCGCCAGTAAACCGGGGAGTATTTCTTTTAGCATGAGTTTTACTACTCCCTTTAAAACCTATTCCGTACAAACGGAAAATAACCGGTTAATTCTTTCCGGAACTACTTCTTCTGTTGATAACAAAACCGGCAAAATCAGGTATCAGGTACGTGCAATGCCGGTTGTTGAGGGGGGTTACGTGACGAATACTGATACTTCTATCCGTATTCAGAATGCCAACACGGTTACCTTGTATATTTCGATTGGTACTAATTTCAAAAATTATCGGGATATCAGCGGAAACGAAACACTGGAGGCAGAGAAACACTTAAAAGCAATTAGTAATAAAAAGTATGCTGTCATTAAAGCAGCACATATACACACTTATAAAAAATATTTCAACCGTGTAAGTCTTGACTTAGGCAGTAACGGCTCTCTTCAAAAAACGACCCCTTCGAGAATCGCTTCTTTTGCGCAGGGAAATGATCCCGCACTGGTATCCTTATATTTTCAATTCGGCAGATACCTTCTGATCTCCAGCTCTATGCCCGGCACACAACCTGCTAACCTTCAGGGAAAATGGAATGAACTATTATCTCCGCCGTGGGATAGCAAGTACACAGTGAATATCAATACCGAAATGAACTACTGGCCCGCTGAAATAACGGCATTACCAGAAATGCATGAACCGTTGTTTGCAATGTTGAAAGACCTGTCCGTTACCGGAAAAGAATCAGCCAAACAATTGTATAAAGCACGCGGCTGGAATATGCATCATAATACCGATTTGTGGAGAATCAGTGGAATTGTTGACGGAGGCTTCTATGGCATGTGGCCAATGGGCGGTGCCTGGTTAACCCAACACATCTGGCAACATTATCTTTATACCGGTGATAAAAAATTCTTAAAAGAATATTATCCCGTACTTAAAGGAGCTGCATTGTTTTATGCAGATGTTTTACAGGAAGAGCCGGATCATAAATGGTTGGTAGTAACACCTTCCATGTCGCCCGAAAATGCTTACCAATCCGGTATTGGGATTACTGCCGGCGCTACCATGGACAATCAACTGGTATTCGATGTATTTAATAATGTTATTTTATCTTCAGAAATATTAGGTACTGATAAATTGTTTGCAGATACTTTACGGGAAAAAATAAAACGCCTGCCGCCGATGCAGATCGGACAGCATGCTCAATTACAGGAATGGTTATACGATTGGGACAACAAAAACAGTAAGCACCGGCATATTTCACACTTGTATGGCCTGTATCCTGCTGCACAGGTTTCTCCTTATAAACATCCGGAACTATTTCAGGCTGCTAAAAATAGTTTAGTCTACAGAGGAGATAAATCAACCGGCTGGTCAATGGGTTGGAAAGTAAATTTCTGGGCAAGGTTGCTTGATGGTAATCGTGCTTACAAACTGATCGAAGATCAGCTAACACCTGCACCGGAAGAACAAAAAGGCCAAAACGGAGGCACTTATCCAAATCTGCTGGACGCACACCCTCCTTTTCAGATTGATGGTAATTTCGGTTGTACCGCCGGTATTGCAGAAATGCTCGTTCAATCGCATGACGGAACGATCCACCTCCTGCCGGCCCTACCTGCACAATGGCCAGCCGGTAGTGTGAAAGGGCTAATCGCCCGCGGAGGTTTTGTAATTGATATAGATTGGAAAGAAGGAAAAATAACCCACCTCAAAATTTATTCAAAACTGGGAGGTAATTGTCGCATCAGAATACATAATGACATAAAGTCTGATAAAGTTGTTTTAAAACCTGCAACCGGAGCAAACACCAATAGCTTTTATTATGTTCCTGAAATCAAAGCTCCGATAAAATCAAACAAAGCAATTATAGAAACCTTACACCTAAAACCTTCTAAGGTTTTTGACTTCTCTACCAAAACCGGTAGTGTATATGTTTTTACCGCTGAATAATTTTATTGAAAAGCCGGCCATAAAAACAAAAGCAATCTGTGTTTTACAGATTGCTTTTGTTTATTATAGTATTACATTAAATGAATGTTACAATTATTGTTGTTGCAGCACCATGTTATGGTCGAATGACAATTTAGAAGCATCAACGAAAATAATTTTTCCATCCTTTTGCTCTATTTCACCATATCCCTCAATAGCTGTATTACCTGAAATTTTGAAAGCTACTTGTCTGTAAGATAATGTACCTTCAGACCTGAAAGTATAATCAGCAATTAACAGGCTGTCACGTATCACTCCTTCAAAGGTTCCGTCATTTTTATCTTTGCCGCTGATCTCATAAGTTAAATGTCCGCTGGCTTTTGTTCCATCTAAAATCAGGTGTAACATTACCTTATCACCGTTCGCATCATACTTATAAGTGGCCTCCTGTTTCATGGTTGAAGTACCCGGTGTTTCTTCTGTAGCTTTAGTAGCATCCGACTTGCCATTTTCAGCGTTGCCGCAGGCATATAAAGTGGCAATCGTTGCCAATACTGCAATTACTTTTTTCATTGTCAACTTGTTTATTATCGTTTATTATATAAAATATCTGATATCCATCCATATATATTCAAATCTTGTGCCCAGTCTTACTTTATTTAGCCGGATAGTAATACATTACGGATCAATACAACTCAATTTAAGTGGATTATACCCAAGTTGCGGAAATTCCATTTTTACATTATATTTGATTTACTAAAACTGTTTAACAAATATTCGCACCTCTTGCGAAATATATTTTGGATATACATCTATTCAATTAATAACCACTCTATATGAGAATAGCGGTGTTCTTTCTTTTAGTATTGATGGGAGGAGGCAGTTATGCACAGAACAAATCTATTAAGCGGCTCGATAATAGTGCAATCACTGCCGATTCACTTACAAAAGCCATTCAGTATCTTGTTGACAAAGCGAATGTTCAGGGATTAGGCATAACGATTTTTAATAACCGGCAACCGGTTTATCAAAAAATGTTTGGTGTCAGTAATACTCAAACCGGTAAACCATTACAAGTTACTACCAATTTGTATGGAGCTTCTTTCAGCAAAGCGGTTTTTGCCGTATTGGTAATGAAGCTCGTAGAAGAAGATGTGATTGAGCTCGACACACCTTTGCAGAACTATCTGCCACAACCTATTTATGCTTATCCGCACAAAATATGGCATGAAGACTATCGTGATCTGAAAAATGAACCACTTTATGCAAAAATAACTGCACGTATGTGCTTAAATCATACCACCGGTTTACCGAACTGGCGTTGGTTTGAGCCAGATGAAAAACTTAGAATACATTTCGAACCCGGCAGCCGTTATAGTTATTCAGGAGAAGGGCTAACCTATTTACAGGTAGTTTTGGAAAAAATAACTGGTAAAAACCTGGAAGAGCTGGCACAGGAAAAGTTATTTAAACCATTGGGAATGACAATGAGCAGTTATCAATGGCAGTCTGCCTTTGATAAAGATTATGCAGTTGGTTATAACGAAAAGGGAGAAGTTTTTGAAAAAGATAAAGACAATGCCCCGCGTGGAGCAGGAACATTAGAAACCACACTGAAGGATTATTCAAAGTTTATCAATGGAATATTGAATAAAAAAATATTAAAAGCAGCTTCTTATAAAGAGTTATTCGGGCAGCAAATACGTATTTATTCAAAAACACAGTTCGGTCCGGGATCATTGGAAGAGGGTACCTGGAATGATTCAACTCAGCTTTCCTACGGTTTAGGCTGGGGATTGGTGAAATCACCTTACGGATGGGCTGCATTTAAAGAAGGTCATGGCAGTGGTTTCCAAAATTACAGTATCGTATTTCCTGATAAAGGTATTGCTATGATTATCATGTCGAATAGCTTTAATACAATAGGTATACTGAAATACCTGCTTGAAACAGGAATTGCCGACATTTATACGCCATGGAAGTGGAATCAGTATATTCCATATGATATGGTGTTCAATAAGTAATTTAAATAAAAAAGCTTGTTCTATAACTAACAGGCTCTTTCAATATATAAAATTTCATATCGTTATTTTTATCCTCAGGCAATACAGGTACAACAGAAAGTTAATCTGTTTTAATAAGCATCTGATAGGTCAACAATAACATGTTTTATATTTTTACGGTTGTAGGTATAAGTGATATGAACTCTTCCTTTTTTATCCTGCAGAATAGCCGGATAGCTGAATTCGCCCTTTTCCTGATCTTCCAGAATCAGTACATCTTTCCATTGGAGGCCATCAGTTGATTCTGCTAATCTTAATTTAGCTCTTCCCTCCCACCAGTCCCTTCCCGGCAAATCAGGATTATACACGATATAGAATTTATTTCCAATCGTAATAACATCGGTAGCAGCATTAGGGTTAATCAGATTCGTTTTTTCTAACGCTGACCAGGTTTTGCCTTTATCTTCAGACCATGATGTAACTACGACTCCTTCTTTACTTCTGCATAGCACCTGTATTTTTCCGGTCTGATGTACCAGAATACCCGGCTGAATAACATTGAAACGTGAATAATGATCAATCGGATAAGCCTTCCAGGTTTTTTGCCGGTCGGTACTCACTTCAACATGCGCCACCCATCTGTTTTCAGTTACCTCCACACTGGATGGAGCTATAATAGTACCGTCATTCAGTTCAACAGGCTTGTTTTTAATGGGGCCTAATATTCCTTTTGGCAACGTTACCGGTTTCGACCATGTACGGCCGTTATCGTCAGACGTCTTAACCATTCCCCACCATTCGCGCGGATTGGGGCCGACTTTATAATAGAGGTAAATTTTTGTTTCTTTCTCTGCCCTGAATAAAACCGGATTCCAGCAGGGATATTGTAACGTATCATTTACTTTACCGTCTGCCCATATTTTTGGTACTTCATGGCCTGTAATTCCCCAGATAACAACATCTTTATTGCCTTCATGGCTTCCTCCAAACCAGCTGGTGAGTAAAAGACCGTCATGTGATTCAACAATAGTAGATGCATGACATTGGGAAAAATACTTTCCTTCTTCAAATAAAAAATCTGATTGGATAATGCTTTGAGCAAAGACCGAAGCACTCACCAATATCAAGATAAAAAGAAAAATAGTTTTTCGAACAGTACAAAACATAAAACAGAATGTGTAGTTTTAGAAAGTATGATGAAATTAAGGATTTATTCTATTAAAAAGAATTAAGCCGACGGTAATAATGGAAAGTGGAAGGTGTTGAATAGCCCTTTATAATTGAATACTGCTAATGCTATTCAGTTTTACAACTTCATAGCCATTATTAATTTTTAATTTTAAAATTTTAATTGATCTTCAGGCTTAAATCAATTTATTTTCTTAATGGTTAAATTAGTATAGCACAAAAATGAAAAAAATTATTCGTTTATCTTCAAACGCTTTTTTTACAATTGTACTATTGGTTGGTTGTAAAACAGAAAAACCGGAGCACTCAGAAGAATTTCTGGCGATTCAGCAGGAACTGACCGAAAAATTATCAGCCATCAGTAAAGAAGCTAATTTCAATGGTTTTGGTGTAGCATTGGTCAATGAAAAAGAAATACTCTATCAAAATGGTTTCGGCATTGCCAATATCAATACGAAACAACCTTATGACCAGCATACTATTCAAAATATAGCATCGGTGTCAAAACCGGTTTTAGGCATTGCATTAATGAAAGCGCAGGAAATGGGTAAATTGAAACTTGATGACACCATCGATCAATACCTGTCTTTTAAAATTGCTAATCCTAATTATCCGGAGGCGCCTGTTACCATCCGTCAATTAGCAACACATACTTCATCTATCAACGATACCGAAGCTTATTTAGACCATACTGTTCTGTTGAAAGATACCCAAGATCTGAAACGTAATCTTCAAATTGATATTTCTCCTACAAAGTTCAATCCTCCCGATGCAAGAATATCTATTGAAGAGTTCTGTAAAAATGTGTTAACCACAGAGGGTAAATGGTACCGGAAAGATAATTTTACTGAACATGCGCCCGGGGCAATTTTTAATTATTCAAATGTAGGAACCACACTGGCCGCCCTGGTACTGGAAAAAGCTACCGGAATGAGATACGATGAGTTTACCACCCAATATATTCTGAAGCCATTAGAAATGAATACTTCCGGCTGGAGCCTGAACACAATTGACTTCTCTAAATACACTCAGACTTTCGATAACAAAACAACTCCTTATCCGTATTATACTTTAAACACCTATCCTGATGGCGGCCTGCTTACCACCACTGATGACATGAGTAAGCTGATCAGTGAGTTGATGAAAGGGTATCTTGGGGAGGGAACATTATTATCCGTTGACAGTTACCGCGAGTATTACAAACCACAATTAAAAGACGAAAACTTTATCAATCGGAGTATGAGTGAATACAGCGACGAAAATAATGTGGGTATTACCATGGGATTCGGCTCTACCGGAAACTTTGGCCATACAGGAGGTGATCCTGGTCTTTTTGCGGTAATATGGTTTGATGTAAAAAATAAAACCGGTAGATATTTCATCATCAATACCGATTGGAACGGTGATGAAACCGGTAAACATCAAAAAGCCATTTATGCATTATTGGACGAGTATACTATTAAATTAAAAGAGGCTTTAAAATAATAAACCAGTGTTTTTCCGAACAAAAAATTAATGCCGGTGTTTTGTATATTTGATAACACTGACCACTCAACATAGCATCAACGAATATATATGCAGCAAAAGGTAGCTATCATTTATCAAGCCAATATATCTCCTTCAAAAGACGGAATTATTAAGCCGATGAAATCAGGCGGTTATTCAGATAGCGGTGCAGATATTGCTTATACACTGATGCAACAGCAAATAACGGTAATAACACCGGCCAAAACTCCTCAAATCATGAATGACTTTGATTGGGTTTTTCCTGATACAAAAGAAGGCATACAATCTGCTATTGATAAAGGAGCTACTGTTATCTGGTTAAATACAGTGTTATACAAAGGCCATCCCATTGAATACTTTTTAGAAAAAGGTATTTCGGTAGTAGGTCAGATTCCTGAAAATGTCGACGTTTATGATGATAAATGGTTAACGAATGAGTTATTAAAAAATCACAAGTTACCTGTTCCGGCATCAGTAATGATTACTCATGAAAACCTGAACAATTACACTTTAAATTTTTCCTTTCCGGTAGTGGTAAAACCCGTCAGAGGAAGAGGTAGTCAGGGTGTTTCATTGGTAAACAATCAGCAATCATTAGATGTTTTGTTAATAGAGATGTTAGATAGTAACATTTATGGTAATGCGTTATATGTAGAAGAATATCTAACCGGCGAAGAAGTTACTATTACAATTATGCCACCGGGCGATTATATCATTCATGGTGAAAATGTTTTAAAACCAGATTATTGGTCATTACCTCCTGTAAAAAGATTCAATCATCAGAACGGCATCGCACCTTATAACGGTGTTGTTGCAATTGTAAATAACAGTGCGGTATTATCAGACAATGAGTTGAACGAAGAGTCAATGATACAGCTTCGTAAAGAATGTGAATTTGCTACGAAACTGGTTAATGCAAAAGCTCCGGTAAGAATTGATTGCCGGGCAAATGCTGCTGGTAAGTATTTTTTGTTTGACCTGAATATGAAACCGAATATGACTGGTGCCGCCCGCCCGCATCGGCCTGATCAGGACAGTTTAACTGCATTAGCTGCACAAAAAATCGGTTGGAGTTTTAGTGATTTAGTGATGAATATGCTGAAGCAACATTGGTCACTTGCCATACATCATTAGTTTTATAGAAGGAAAGACATATCTTAATAAGATACCCAAAAAAGACGAATAAACAAAAATACAGCAGTACTTTAACAGTTTACCTTCAATAAATTAACAAATAAAGCACGTTTATTGGTTCAGGTGTATGATTCCTTATTTTTCGGCGTTCTGCTATTAGGATCTTTTGTATTTTCATTACCAAAATCAAATTGAGTATGTGGGATTCTTTTAAAGAATTAATAGCCCGGTTTACGACTATTGATCAACATGCTTTCGACTCAGCTAAACCCTATTTTCATGCGGAAAAACTTCAGAAAGGTGCTTATTTTATCCGGCACGGAGAAATATGCAAACAGCTGGCTTATATACATCAGGGACTGTTACGGTCGTTCTTTGTAGATGAAAAGGGAAATGAAATCACCTATTGCTTTTGTACCGATAATGATATTGAAACCTCTTTTAAAAGCTTTATTACTCATACACCTTCTGAACTTTCTATACAGGCTTTAGAAGACACGACACTTCTTGTTATCTACCAAAAAGACTTACAATACCTCTTAGATAAATTTATTTTCTGGAATAAAATTTCCAGGTTACTGACTGAAAAGGAATATCTGAAAATGGAAGAACATGCCTCACAAAGTAAAACCGATCTGGCCAAAGAAAAGTACCTCCGGCTACTTCGTGAACGCCCCCAACTTTTACAAAAAGTACCGCTGTATTATATTGCTTCTTATCTGGGCATCAGCAACCGGCACCTGACCAGGCTCAGAAAAGAAATCTGTACTGCTTAAAAAAAGGACATTTGTCTGCCAATCATATCGTCTCCGGCTCTTTTCTTTGAGAAAAGAAAATTGATATATGATTTCATTTGCAACTTACTCAGAACAGCTAAAAATCGCTCCTCTCGATAATGGTATCAGTTATTGGGAAAAAGGAAATGGGCCTGTCTTACTTTTTTTGCACGGTGCGCTTGGCAATGGCTATACCTGGCGTAAAATATTACCGGAGCTCAGTCAACATTTTCGTTGTATTGCTATTCACCTTCCTTTGGGCGGACATCAGATTGCCCTGAGCAAACAAACAGACCTTAGTCCTGCCGGTATTTCACGTCTACTCAACGATTTCGTTGAATATCTGAAACTCGATCGGTTTACAATCGTTGCCAATGATACCGGGGGTGCTTATGCGCAGGTATTTGCTTCGTTATATCCGCAACGCATCCGGGGTATGATACTTTCTAACTGCGAAGTAAAAAAAGTATTTCCACCGGCATCTTTTGTATATTTAAGATATGCCGTACATATTCCTTATTTTTTATTTGTCATGAGCAGATTGTTTTCGAAGAAAAAATGGCTGAAAAGTTCATTTGTTTTAGGAAAACTATCAGTACAGGTAACTAGTGAAGAATTGTCGCAGGGATATGTGCACTCATTTGTTCACGATCCGGCAATACGCGATGACTTTAAGAAAGCGGTCATACACTGGCGGCCATACTATACAATAACTGCAGCAAAAAAACTGCAAACATTTCAATCACCGGTATTAATTATATGGGGAGGGTTGGATACAAGCCTGTTTCCGAAAAAACTAATGCAGCAATTGTTAAATGTATTTCCTCATGCAGAATGGCAGGAAATACCCGAAGCGAGAACTTATATTCAGGAAGATGCACCGGAAAAAACCATTCAGCTAATAAATAAATTTATAAATGAAAAATTAAACTAAAAGAGGTGAACTGATTGTTCACCTCTTTTCTATTTAGTATATGTTTTTCCAATCAAATCAAAACCTTGTTGCCATCCTTTTTCGCTTTCAGAAATTTCATTTTCTGATAATGCCGCCAGTTCTGTTTCTATATCAGGCCCTGATTTTTCGAAGATAAAATAACTACCGCCCTCCTTCTCTTCAATCTTAATAGTAATCATATCTTCATTCTCAGAAAATTGCGGCATAGTATAGGTATATTGTAATCTTTGCGGAGGTTTAACTTCGAGATACTTCCCTGAGGCAATATAAGTTTTTTCACCGTATTTTCTGATAATTTTCCACTTGCCGTTTACCTGTAAGCTTATTTCAAAAACAGTATCATCTCTCCACCATGAACGCATATGTTCCGGTTTTGAAAAAGCAGCAAATAACAGATTGGGAGGGATAGAAAATCGTCTCTTTATAATTAATTTTTTCTTTGTACCGGTTTAATCTTTCTGCAAATAATCCGGTAACATTTTACCTATAATATCGGTCCAGCCCTGTGTAAAACTATTTCTGGTAAAGTCGGCCAATTCTTGCGGAAAACTTTCTAGTCCCTGATGGCTGACGCTGATTCTTGTACCGTTTTTTTGTGGAAATAATTCAAACGTAACCAGTGAATAGCCGGTATATCCCTCATACTGCCAGCTATATTGCAACTTACTAAGTGGATTTACTTCTGTTACTACACAGCGATGCATATAATGATCACCTTTAGAACCTTCTCCGGCAAATCTAAATTCAAAACCCGGCTCAGGTTTAAAATCGTCTATCGAAAAATACCATTGTAGCATTTGTTCTTTATTCGTCAGAGCCGCCCATATTTTTTCTACAGGAGCTTTCAGTACTTTTTCAATAACAACAGGGGGTTGTTGTACAATTTCCGGATAATCGGTGTAAACAGCAGCGGCATAGCGCGTACGGATTGGCAGAAACTCCGGCGCATTGGCTGTAGCTCCAAAAGGAGACATTGCTTCACTTCCTGCCAAGCGATTTTCGAGTAACTGTAAGATGTCATGAAATCCGGAAGCAACATTCACTGCATAATCTCCATTTATTTTACTATAAGTAAACAATAATCTGGTAGTGTACTCGTCAAGGGCGGTTAATTCCCAAACAGCGAGCTCACCTTCCCAGGTCCATACAAAACGGTTGGGTACATCAATCGATACAATTTCTCCATACGATTTTGTTTTTTCTTCATCGCGAAATTGAAAAACGATTTGACCTCCGGGTCGAAAATCAAATGTAATATCAGTAAACCAGTATTTCAATTGATCTGGATCGGTAATGGCTTTCCATACACGATCAACCGGATGTAGTAGTATTCTATCGAATATAACTTTATAACCTTCATTTTCTTTTGATATTTTTCCCAGATTTTGCATGGCTGTTTGTTTTATGATCAGGAATAGTATTGAGGTAATGTTCCAAAGCGTCTAATTTTTGAGACCAGAATTTCCGGTATTGTTTTACCCATTCGTTGACTTCCTGCAACTGGTCGAGCCTGGCTTCACAAATACGTTCACGTCCCTGTTGCCGAACATTCAATAAACCACATTCGATGAGTATTTTAATATGCAGGCTGATTGCCTGACGGGTAACATCAAATTGTTCGGCAATTACATTCACAGAGGTAGCTTCTTTCGCTACCATTCCGATGATCGCTCTTCTGGTCGGATCAGCAATTGCCTGAAAAACATCTCTGCGTGCCTCCATAAATATGCAAGTATTTGCTTGCAATTTAAAAGAAAGCATTTGCTTGCGCAAATATTTTTCTGACCAATTCATCAAAAACATTACACTTCACTTATAATTATCAACAAATCAATCATTTATCGATTTTACTTTAAATATAAATTTTAACCTGTTGTTTAACTGCTATGTCATCCGTGTATATATTCAGATCGGTTTTCGTGTATTATAGTAAATAATATAAATACGAAATATTGCGTATTGTGAAGCTTTTAAATTCCATTCATCTTTACAGTAATTATCCATTAATAATAGTTACAATGAAAATTATCTTCACCGTACTGAGTTTGTTATTGATTCATTTTTCAGCTTACACGCAGGTTTCTGAAAAAGAATTAAAGAAATCTTTTGCTCCAAAAGGTAATCATCGCTCTCCTTTCAAAGGAGCAACAGAAGCTTGTCTTGTAAGTGTGAATCTTCAATTCAAACTTGCTTCTAAAGAACAGCTTGAAAAAAGGAATACCGGAAAAGTTATTTCGTGGGCATTTCTGGAAGGTATTGATGACCGGTTAATGCAGGAAATAGCTGATGAATATTATGTAAGGCTTGAAAAAAAATTCAATCAACAGAATATTATTCTTTCTCAAAAGTTCAGAGACAACGATAGTTATCAAAAACTTGTAGACAAGAATAAAGACAGAGAACGGGAAACTTATAAAAAGAATTGGGGTATTTCTAAAATATTTACCTCCAACAAAGAGCCCTATGTTGAATATCCTGTGATGGCGATGGGTAATCATGCCAGTATGGGAAATCAGTTAAAAATGCCTGTTGGAAGTATTTTTCTCACAATCGACTTTGCAGAGTTTATTTTGAATATCAGTAAAAGCACTACCATACAAGGGTTGATCGAAACCAAATCTAAATCAACACTGGTACCACATGTACGTATTGAAGCAGTTACGCAGTCGGGGCCGCAAATGCGTGGCGACGGAAGTTATAGTTTATTTACCGGCACTAACTGGGGTTTTACGAATGCCATTCTTACCCAGGATGCGCTCATTCAGTCAGACCTCTCCTACGCTACTGCTACAGAAGCGGCGAAGGGAATACCGGAGTCAATGAAAAGATTCAAAAGCAATGTTGCTGGTGACCTGGTGGGCATATTCAGCGGGGGCCTTGTTGGCAACGGAAGAGGAACCGGAGAGTTTACTTACACTGTATACGCAGATCCGGTAAAATACAAAGCCGCTGTACTCGATGCGCTGGATAAATACAATGACTACCTGATTGCTTACATCAATTCAAATCGTTAGTTGCTATAAATAAAGCTTGCGCACATACCTTTAAGCACTAAGAAAGGTTCATTTTCAGTAAACAGAAAGGGACGCTCATCCCGAGCGCCCCCTTATCGTAAACCAAAACGAACCACAGTTTTCAATATATTGTTAGCAGCTGAAGCTTATGTTCATTAATGATCTCAATAAAACCTCGTTACTTTAAGGTGCTTTAGTTATAATTTATCTTTAAATCTATATATTTAAAAACAGTCATATTATAAGTGCTATTGTAGTAAATCATTCCTACATAATAATTTCCGGTTTCCCATGCTTTCAGGTGATCAATCATTCGCGGAGCGGGCACGCTATTATCCGAAACAGCTCCGATAAGTAGCTTCGGAAAATAATTGCGTCTGAAAGTATAGTTAGTGAACGATCCGATTTTATCCATGTTTGTGTGCTCATAGATATCTGCTATGATGACTTTTGTAAAGTCAATTGCTCCTATTGTTTCGGGGCGATGATTATGTTTTTTGTTGATGAGTACTACATACATAACACCATCACCCTTAATGCCATTGACTGTCATAGAGGGCACAAGACTGTCTCCTTTATTAATATAACCGGTAGTATTTCCAAAAGTGCCGGTTTCGGGATCCAGATAGCCGCCGTTGATCTGATCGTATATTAATCTTTTATCTGCTCCAACGCTAAAGAACATTATTTCCGGGTTAACCGGCAGGTTTGCGGCCGTGTAAATTTTTATCTCTCTTTTCTCTTCCAGCGTAGTTCCGTTTTGGTCGTTGACAATGATTACAAAGTCATATTTCCCTTCTGCCGCATCTTCCGGAATATTAAAATGCTTGTGTACAGTTGCATTTTTGACTCCTCTGTACTCGTCCCAGGTAATCTCCATCTTCCACGATTTGTCATAACTTTCGCCACTTCTGGGTAATATCTTTATCTGTACATTTTCGATTTTTTCACCAGCTAATATCTCGGCATTAAAGTGAAAATCTTTTCCGATCACACCTATTTCATTATTGTTCAGTCCCACTTCAACATTCGTCAATGAAGATTTCACCGGGTTGATATCATCATCTTTATCTTTTTTACAGGCAGAAAAAACAGCAACAAGTAATAATACGAAGGTTATAAGTTTAATTTTTTTCATTCCGGATCAGTTGTGGTTAAATGAATACAGGTATTATTTGCAAACTCTGAAACATTGATTAATGATATACCGCCCTTTTTTGACGTGATGATGCCAGCTATCTGGCAAATGTTAATTTAATATGTTCTCTTAATAATCCTTCCCGGTCTGGTAAATAAGGTGCCGGGAAGGATATAATTTTTCTCTGTTTAAAAAAGTATTAATAGTAAATCTGTTTAAATCCTATTTCAAACAAATACTTTCTTAATTAAGGCTTATCAAAATGACCCTCAAACTCTCTTTCTTTACCAGCCTGATCAATTACTTTGAAATGTACGTGATAATGCCCGGCAGGTGCAGAAGCGATGTTCACATGTTTATGAAAGGTGTAAGATGTTTGTCCTACCATTGCAGCATCCGTATAAGTGAAATCTTCCTCCCAGCTTCCGCCATGAATTTCAATTTCTACTTCTTTGATTTTGTTAGGAGCCGTAATTAAAGTTTCTACATGCAAATCATCACCAGCAGCGTTTAATTCTAACTCTAATGTAGAGATTGAAGGTAGAGTATTGTCTTCTTTCACTTCAATGTCCGCTTCATATGAAGTCTTTTTACCTTGTTGGTCCAATACAACAATGTGCAGATGATAATTACCTAAAGCAACGGTTGCCGGTACATCAATGTGTTTGTGCAATTCGGCATTCTTTAATCCTTTGAATCCGTCGGTGTACACTTGTTCAAACTCCCATGCATTTGCACCGCTGCCATGAATTTCAACAGTTACACTTTCGATGGTTCCGGGAGCTTTGATTTCTGCTTCGATATGAAAATCAGAACCTCTGTAAGCAATTCTGCTGTTACTTGACCCTAATTCAACATCTTCAATGGTTGGAGGTGCAAAGTTGTCGTCATCATCTTTTGAACAGGCAGTAAATAAAACGGAACTAACCAGCAGCGAAGTCAATAATCTTTGTGCAATTCTCATAATGATTCTTTTTTTTAGATAAACGTATAGGTATATTGTGTCGAATAATTTCAATTGTTTATAAGAGGTTTAAATCACTTTAATACTTAAACCTTTGATTGTTTGCCAGCCTTCTTTGTCGGTCACTTTAATCATAAAGTGGTAATCACCCGGATCTGCATCAACAGGGAAAAGCATATTTACATTAGCAGTATATTCTTTTGAATTTTCAGGAATTTCAAAAGATTGAATGAATACATAGGCATTTTCAGGTTGTTTTACCGGTGCAGCCAGGCAGGTCATCACTTCCGTACTATGTGAATGCTGGTCAAAATTGTGGTGAATGTCAAGGCTAAAAGATCCCAATGCTTTATTGTCTGTAAATTTTGCTTTAAATGTAAAAGGCACTCCTCTGGTGATTTCACTACACTGAATAGGAAAAGCATCCTGAATGGCAATATCGATTTCAGGATATTCCGTATCGATTTCTTCTTTGTTTTTCGAGCAGGCGCCTGCTATCACTGCCACCAGTACCGCCGTTAACCAGCTCTGTTTAAAAAATTTTGTTTGCATGATAGAGATTTTAGTTGTTTGAGAATTGTTTTAAACTGTATTATCGGATTGTAATTCTATTCTTGACTGGCTGAAAACTGAAAAGGAATTTTCAGCGATAAAATGATATTTCTTCCCGGCTCAGGCAAATTGATCAATCTGTAAAAGCTTGTATGATTCATATACTTTGTATTAAATACATTTTGTACCTGAAGATTAATATGGATATAGCTTTTATTCAGTTGCCACTTGGTACCTGCCTGAAAATTGAATAATTGAAAACCGTTTGTTATTCTTTCAGGTGGAACAATATTTTTTTGTGCAGCTGTAATACGGTAATCAAGAGAAAAATAGTTATCCTTCAACCGTTTTCCGTTTTTTGGTTCAAAACTAACATTCATCAATACAGAAGCAGGCGGCGAAAACGGTAATGTATAACCTTTTTTATCACCTGACAGCTGTTCATTGTAGATATACTCACCTAATATTTCAGAACTCCATCTGTCTGAAAACCGGTATTTAGCCTGCAGCTCCGCACCATATCTCATTACACGGCTTTGAGCATAATAAAAAACCTGGTTTCCCGCACCATAGAAATAATCATAAGTAGAAGTAGGATTCAGGAATATGTAATTAGGGAAATAGTTAAAAAACGGACTCAATTGTAATGACCAGTTTTCATCTTTATAATTAGCTTCAACATCTACCTGAAATGATTTTTCGGGCAACAATGAGGCATCTCCTTTTTCATATCTGAAGTAGTGGTAGTTCACTCCGTTTGCACCCAGTTCTTTTGCGATCGGCATTCTAAAGCTTGTTCCGGCATTCAGCTTCCAAAGCCATTGATCTCTGTTATAATTTACTCCAACACTCCAGTTGAGGCTGGTAAAGTCACGATTGATATTGTTTACCCTTTGCAAATACTGACGGGTTGTATCAGTTGCATTGATAATGTAAGACGGAAACCAATCAGTATATTCTTTCATTTCCATTTTACCATAATTCATTCGAACTGCACCATGCACCACAACATCGTTATTTAAGCGATATTGATCATAGGCATATATTCCGGCGGTGAGCTGATTGAATGCGGGAATTAAAAATCCCCATCCGTCAATTGTATTTTGTTGGTATTCTGCATTTCCACCTATGGTTAAAAGATGTTTATTCAAACGTATCTGGTCACGTATATTAAAAGAGTAAACATATTTATCGTATTGCCGTTCGAGCGTAATGGGGCTCGTCAGAGTATCAGGATAAATGGCCGGCATATAGCCATGGTTAGTATAATGATTCCATTCCTGTCTGAAATTTCTTTGTATACCTATTTCTGTTTGAATATGATGTTTCTGCAACTGAATCGATGTTTTATTGATCAGTTTATAGTGTGTTACATTCTGACGTGGCAATAAGATATCTCTTGAGGAAGCATCGTGAAGATCGTGGTCAACCCTTCTCGGCTCCAGTCCGTGTGCATTTGCAAAAAAGCCACTCTTGTTATAAATTCTGCTGGCATAGAATACCGACTTCACATTTTTTCCCATCCATCCTGCACTGAGATGAAAGTTAATATCCCTACCTGCCGTATTCCGAACTTGTTGTCGGTGCAGCGGAACAGCATAATCATAAACATACACGGTATCTGCAGGCACTTTATAATCGCCGTAAAAGATGCCGGTAGCCCGCAAATCAAAAAAAAGTTTGTCTTTTCTTCCATAAAGATTCAATGAACCTCCGGCTAAAGCATTATTTGTTTTTCCGGAAAGATCGATTGATCCGCCCCAGGTGTTTTTTTCAGGAGCCGGAGCCGGTTGTATATCAATAGCACCGGCAATGGCGTCAGAACCATACATGAAAGAGGCTGCGCCTTTAATAATTTCTATGCGTTGCGCACTGTATTGATCTATTTCTAATCCATGATCAGCACCCCATTGCTGACCTTCGTGTTTAACACCGTTCTCAACAACTACCACCTGGTTAAAACCAAGTCCTCTGATGAGTGGTTTTGAATTGCCCGAGCCAATACCGATATTGTTAATACCGGGTAAACGTTCAAGCGATTTCATCAGACTGCCTCCCTGATATCGTTGCAGGTAATCGTTGTTTACCACTTCCATACTAAAGTTGCTGGTTCTTTTTCTACGGTCTTCGTATGATTCCGTAACAAGTACCTGTTCTAGTTGCTGATGGTCGGGAATGAGTTGTATGTCTGGCAAAACGAGTATCTGATTACCTACCTGCACGGTGGTATCGTACACCTGAAAACCTGTATAGGTAATCAGAAGTTTATATACGCCGCTTTCGAGATGGTCAATTTGAAAGAAACCTTTTGTGTTTGATTTTACCATGATATGATTTTCATTCATCATAATAGTGGCACTTTCTAACGGTTGGTTATTTCCTAAAACCCGTCCGGCAATACCTGCTTGTTGCGCACTAACTTCACCATAGCCAAAAACTAATAGTGAAATCAGCGCTATATAATAGCCTGCTTTCATACTCATTAAATCCTCATTGCAACCATACGTGCAATGAACGGTAAACTAAAAGTGAAATACTTTTAAATAGAAGATGGTAGTTACCCCGGAAGATAAAGTAGCGGCAGAAGATGTACAGATCAATGATCTGAATCTGGATAAGACCGGATTTTCAAAAATGAATGAAATAACATTCACATTTACTGACTTATTGGTATAGATATACAATTACCGATAGCAGAAAAATCTATCTTATCAAAAAACAACCGGCTACACTCGAAAAATGAGGTAACACATAAAGAGATTATGCTAATGAAGGGGGGCCCTGAAGGGAGAAAAAATACTGAGGAAGCGCATAAAGATGGCTTTCAACAACTGAATGTTTTATGTGATGCGGTTGTTGAAAAACCGGCCATTCAATTGTATCAACAGAAAGATAAGGAGATGAAACTACTAAATCAACACAGTCACATACAACACCGGCCTGAACAATATGATGTCTGCCGTCGTCGGGAACATTGTTATAAGTATGTATATGCTGAGAGAAGAGGTCATGCAAATAATGCCTGGGCATAATGCTGAACGTAAACACCAGCATTATCCAAAGGGTCATTATTTTTTGTATGGTTGCGTTGCCTCTCATAATTGAAACAATGTTGCAAATTTATATAATTTGTTTTTATATAACAACATTTTTTTCAGGAAACCGGAACCGGTGCGGATAAACGGTGATTTTCGGGCTTATTTTTACTATTTCGAATAGTTTTCTTTACCCCACAGAATAGATAATTCTTACTATTTTTTATAGCCACCTACAACTCTGTCTTAATTTTAATTATTCGTTAATCATTCTTAAAAACGCCAACCGGCTCCTCTATTGAAAAGCCGGTTACGTTCTTGTTGTTTACTTGCGGGTAAGATTATAGACATAATCCTACGATGATTTTATCAAATTTTTATCTACAGGTTGATTACTGAGGTTTTTAATTCATAATTCCATTGATTATAATAATGGTTTCCCGAAGGTGTTTCTAATGAATCCGAAACATAATGGATCACGTTAATACCGAAATCAGGCGCAATTCCACCCCATGCTACCTTACCGATTGCAGGCGTATGATTGTATTTTTTTCCGGTTTGAGCAATTCCGATTTCACCTACTTTAGTCCAGGCACCTCCATCGCTCCAAAAACCAGCTCCCGGCATTTTCATAATTTCTATTTTTTCGGTAATCTGACCGGGCGAAGAGCCGGAATGCACAGGGCGAACCATGAAGAACTGATCTACACCGGTATAATCCCAGGCATAATCGATCGACTCCAGAAAGTCCGGTGCATCTCCGTCTAACTGAAACAATCCGGCAATGCTGACAGAATTAGCTGAGTTACCCAGGTTGATAGCTGAAAGGTTGCCGATGTTGATATGTCTTCGGATAACACGTAAACCTGTTTCATCATCAACTGTATAAGCCAGTAAAAATTCACCACCGTTTCCTACAGTACTGGCAGCGGGTTGCAGAGAACCGAGTCTGTTACGTCCACCAATATTCAGATTACCGGTTCCGCTCCATGTTTTTGTAATGAGCGGTTGTTTGTATTTCACCCAGGTAGTTGCTTCAAAAGAATTACTTAATGCAATACCTACCTGATTGTATTCATAATCCTGATTGGCACCCGTATAAAACATCACCGTATTATAAGTTTTACCTTCGTAAACGATGTTTGTTCCAGAAACCACACAAGGATCGCCTACGTAAGCGTTATCCCACTCCCCTGCGGTTCCTTTTTCTAAGATATTTTTTACTTCTACTTCTACGGTCTGGTCTGCCATTTTTATTTTTCTGAAATGGATTGCACCAGAATAGTTTTCGTCATCCGGTTGATCGGTATAGTACAAATACAGATAACCGTTTTCAACAATAGCTCCGGGGCCGAACGGCCGATAAGAGAAGTTAGCCGCTACGGGTGTTGTATCTACCGGTTTCGGAGGCGGATCCCATACATAGCTGGTACGCTCATCTTTCTGACAACTGATCGCTGCGGTTATTATCAAGAGATATATAATAAACTTTTTCATATAGCTTAATTTGAAATTTTACTTCGGCTGAATACTTGTTTTGAAAATGGTATACGTCCATTCGGCATGATGATCAGGTGTTGCTGAAACATCCGGTTGTGCTTTGCTGATAGTGAAGTATACTTCCATATTTTCAAGTCCGGTGGTGATTCCGAAAGCGTTTCTAGCCAGTGCAGCATTATGATTTCGCGGATATCCGCTTACCGATTCATCAATTCTAACGATTCTTTTCCAAACACCTCCACCAGTTAAGAACTCATTATAATTCATCATATTTACTTCCACTGCTGCAGGAATATAATTCGGATAATTCGACGGAGCCGGTTGTACATGTCTCACCATATATACATTTTCAGTGTTGGCATCAACAGCAAAATCGGCATTCGGTGCAATATCCGACGTGGTATAATTCATTTGAGTTAAGCCCGAAGTGGCCATTTTCACGGGTGTACCCAGTACCGGTTGATTCATATCTGACAAATCAGCTTCTCTTATCAGCGTACGAGTACCTTCCTGATCACCGACTGTATAAGTGATTAATACCTTTCCTTTCTGATCTAATGATACAACAGAAGGCTGACCTACTCCCCAGGCAGTATATAGCTGACCATTACTACCTTCATATTGCAAATCCTGATCGCCTTCCCATGTTTTCGGCACCAGCGGCCCCGGATATTTTACCCAGTCATTGGTTGTTAACGAATTACTGAAAGCCACCCCTACTTCATTATAATACCGGTTGTTTTTGTTTCCCAGAAAGAATAAAGCATATTTGTAGTTTACACCATTCATGTTAAAATCACCTTCAATAACAGAAGGGTCACAAACATGCCGGTCGTCCCATTCACCGGTATTACCGGGTGCTAAAACAATAGATGGCTGAGATACTCCTGAAGGAGATTCATGGATGTAGTAAATCTGATCATGAAACTCACCATCCGGATCATTTCCGCAGAACCACAGGTGTCTGTCAGCACCATCTATGATAATACTCGGACAATAAGCATACTTTCGTTCTCCTTCAAATCCGAATATCTTTTTTACCGGAGAGGTAGTGTAGCGTGCTGAAATTGCCGGTTCCCATTCCGGAATGTCAATTTTTTTCTGACAACTGCCGGCTGTTAAAAGCAAACCGGCAATGGTAATATCTTTAAGCAATCGAATCATGATAAATTATTTTAGCGCCTTCGGCTTTTGTGTAACAAGATTTTTGATAGCTGTTAACATGGCATTTGTTTGTTCATCGGAAGCGTTCAGGTAATAATGTAACCCGTTTGGATCAGCTTGAAAAGTGGTGATTCCTTTATCGTTCACTGTAACAGTTCCTGCTACACTTTTTTCAAAATATTGTTCGCCTTCTACTGCATATAGAACAGATAATAAATCCCATGACGGACGATCATATGGCATGTCGAGATAAAATTTATAAGCTTCTACTAACGGATGAGGATTTGCCCATGTAAAATCATTTTCAATACTCACGGCAGGATAGTTTACCCGTATACCCAGTTCAAATGGCGTAAATACGATCACTCCGGGCCAGTTTGAAAAAGCTTGCTGAGCTGCCGGTATATCTTTTACAACATTGTACTCGGGAAGATTTTGCCCGTTGAAATTACCTGCCATAACAGACAATAATTTTACTTTTTTAGCAACCAGCTCTTTACCATTAAATGGTGAAAGATCGTCAGCAGGTGAAGCTAACAAACGGGCGATATTGGTAGAAAAGCCAACAGATATAATTACGACGGAGCTATCTTTTTGTTTAGCCAGTAGTTGTCTGTACAGGCGTGTAGCTTCATGGTACTTGCCGGAAGTGTCAGGATGATTGAACAATTGTTTTCCATCTTTTTGCATCAACCAAACGGCCTCTGCATAATTTCGTGAATCGCCTTCAGAATCAGCACCGTTTTCAACAGTACCGACCGGCAGCGTTTCATATCCGTACCATTCATTCAGTAAATGAATAAAAGGAACTGAATAAGTATTATATTTGGTAGAAAGAACTCCTAAAAAATGAATCTTTTGCTGATCGGCATATTTATACAACATATCGATAGCAAGTACATCATCCACATCATTACCCATATCCGTATCAAAAATCACCTTTACCGGTTCGGTTTTATTGTCAATAGCCTCATTATTTTTATTGGCATCATTACAACCAGCAAAAGCAATAACAGCCAGTATCAATAGTTTAAATTTCATATCTGCTTTTTTATAAACCACTCAATTAGTTTTTAATTTTCAATTAAGAATTAATAAGAGTCATTTTGTTTTAAAAGTTTATTCACATCCATTTCTCTTTGCGGAATGGGGAATACTTTGTTTCTTTCAAAAATCTGTTTACCGGTTTGACTGATCGTCTGTACCAGCTGTCCGGTTCTTACCAGATCAAACCAGCGATGCCCTTCAAAAGCCAGTTCCCAGGCTCTTTCCTGCCAAACGGCCTGACGGAATGATTGCTGATCAAAATTCTGCACGTCATATAAATTCACATTAGCGCGGTCGCGGATTTTATTAATAGCATCAAAAGCTTCTACACTACCGTATTGAATTTCATTTTTTGCTTCTGCGTACATTAATAATACATCAGCGTAACGTAATACCGGATAATTGACTCCCGACAAACCACCTTCAGCCAGATCAAAATACTTAAAAGAGTACGGCTTGTTGAAGTTGGCAGTTCCGCTGCCGTCGTATTTGGGATACGAAGTTCTGATGAGTTGTTTGCGGGCATCATTACCGGCAAATGAATTATAGAAACCGGTTTCAACAGCCATCTCACCATAACTTTGTACCGCTTGAATACCACTTGAACGAGGCGCAAAGTTGACGCTATAACTACTGTTAATAATGCCGGCTTTATATTGAACACAGAAGATAAACTCTTTACCGTTTTTATTGGCATTCGTCCATACATCACCGTAACTACTGAATAAACTGTGTTTACCGATCACCGATTCTAACTGATCAACGGCAGGTTCCCATCTTCCCAGTGTCAGATATACTTTCCCCAACAATGTTTTAGCAGCATAAACAGTAGCTCTTCCTGCAGGCATTGATTCAGGTAAATGTTCTCCGGCAAAAGTTAAATCACCGATAATGGTTTCATATACCGTAGCAGCATCAGACTGTGGCAGATTCACTTCATCTAAAGAACTGACATAATTGAGTGACAAGGGAATTTTTCCGAACCAGCGAACCATGTTGAAATAAAACAGCCCTCTTAAAAAACGAGCTTCGGCGAGTAATTGATTTTTAATGGCAGGATTAATATTCCCTTCCATTAAATTGATTTTATTGATTGCCAGATTTGCCCTGTTAATACCCATATAATGTACACGCCAGTAAGCAGCGATAATATCATTATTAGAATCAAAAGTGTAGCTATCCATTGAAGTGGTAGACTGATTTCCCTGGTAACCCGGTTCCATTAAATCGGAAGGGAGGTCAGACATATTGTAAAAAGAACCGTAAGCGTTAAAATCAGAGAGCGTGGCATAGATTCCTACTACCCCTGAATTAGCTTGTTGTTCATCTTTATAAAATTGATCAGGATCGATAAAAGCATCAGGCTTTTCTTCGAGAAATTTCATGCATGAAGTGATACTCAGCACAAAAAACAATATCGGGAGTTGCCATATTTTAAGTTTCATAGCAATCGTTTTTTAATTAAAAGGAAACAGATACACCCATCAGGAAAGTACGCGCCTGTGGATAAAAACTATAATCATAACCGAGCAACAACGGATTCAATCCAAACAAATTCACTTCCGGATCATAACCGGTATACTTAGTGAATGTCCAAAGGTTTTGAACAGTGGCATATACCCTCAATCTGTTGAGTTTGGTTTTTTCCAGCAATTTGGCCGGAAGGTTATATCCGAATGTTACGTTCTTTATCCGCAGGAAACTACCATCTTCCAGATACATGGAAGATGTTAATGGTGCAATGTCAGCCCCCATCCGGGTATGAGTATTGGTTGGATTGCCAGGCGTCCATGCATTTCGATAAGTATCTCTGGTAATGTTGGTGGTACCGTTAGGAAATTTATAATCGATATATGCTTCGTTCAATATTTTATTACCGTATGAACCGGTGATAAGAATATTTAAGTCAAAGTTTTTATAAGAAAAATCATTACTGAAACCTGCGATAAAATCAGGATGCGGATTTCCTATAATGGTACGGTCATTGGCATTGATCATACCATCATTATTCACATCAACGATTTTCTGATCTCCCGGACGGGCGCCCGGTTGTGCTGAGTTCTTTATATCATCACCTTCCTGCCAGATACCTGCATTCTGATAACTGTAGAACATGCCGATCGGGTGACCTACTCTTGCCACACTATAACTTCCGAAGTAAAACAAATAACCATTAGTAATAATTTCATTGTTCTCTCCTAAATCCAATACTTTATTTCTATTAAAACTGATATTGAAGTTGGTCGTCCATCTGAAATTCTTACCCTGTATCGCCTGTGCGTTCACCGCCAGTTCCAAACCTTCATTTGAAATAGCTCCTGCATTCGTAATAGCAGAAGTATAACCCGAGCTATAAGGTATTTGTGCATTCAATAACAGATCGGTCGTTTTTTTATAATAATAGTCTGCAGTAAATAACACTCTGTTATTGAAAAATCCTGCATCTATCCCTGCATTAAATTGACCAGTACGTTCCCATCTCAGATTTCTGTTAGCAATTGAAGTGGGTACAATACCAACCTGGCGTTCATCTCCCAGAACAGCATATACACCATTTAGCTTAGCGAGTGAACTGTAAGAGCCGATTTCCTGATTACCGGTAATACCGTATGATACACGTAATTTCAAATCACTGATTGCAGGAATATTCTGAATAAAGTTTTCTTCGGATAAACGATAAGCTACAGATGCAGAAGGGAAAAAACCGTATTTGTTGTCAGCTCCAAAGCGTGAAGAGCCATCAACTCTTCCGGTGAAAGTGAATAGATATTTTCGGTCGTACTGATAATTTAAACGAAGGAAATAAGAATTCAAAGATGCTTTATCACTGGTAGAGGCAGAAGGTTCCTGAATCTGGCCAAGCCCCAGATTGTTAAACTTGAAGTGATCATCAACAAAACCTTTAGCAGTAGCAGAAACATTGTTAAAATACGTTTCCTGGAAAGTAATACCGGCTACCACATCTCCCTCATGTAAATCACTTTGCAAAGAATAGGATAAAGTATTTTCATTCAGCCAGGAAAGATATCTTGAAGTACTGATGCTGGCAGTACCTAAATTATCTACATATCCGTTACCCGGTGTTCCTTTCGGCTGATAATACTCATATCTGCCGTAAGAAATATCAGCCCCGGCCATCGTGCGGAATTTCAGGTTTGGAATAATTTCATACTCGCCATACACACTACTGATCGCGTGTGTTTTTTTGAACTGGTTGGTAACACTTTCAGCTAATGCCACCGGATTACCTTTACTATAAAAAGAAGCTCCGTAGAAAGACGCCAGTTCATTGTTCGTTAACCAGTTTCCGTATTTATCTTTAGGAGACGCAATCGGAGATATCGTTAGAGCAGCGGTTAAAGCACCGGGATCATCCTGATCATGAAAAGTTTCAGACAGGTTGAAGTTAACACCGAACTTTAATTTATCAGTGGCTTTGTTTTCGAGATACAAGCGCAGGTTACCACGCTGCAATCCGGAACCGATTACAACACCTTCCTGATTGAAATAATTCATTGAAAGGTTGTACTGTGTTTTATCATTACTGTTACTGATACTTAACTGATGATTCGTAATGTTTGCAGGCCTGAAGATTTCTTGCTGCCAGTCTGTACCCTTACCAAATGCGGCCGGATTATCAAAGATGGGTGTTAATCCGTCAGTAGCTCTTACGTCATTTACGAACTGCGCAAATTCCGTTGCATCGAGCATGTCAATTTTGCGGGAAGCTGTTTGCTGGCCGGCATAAGAATTTAACTCAGCTCTGAAACGTTTGGCAGCATTCCTTTTAGTGGTGATAATAACAACACCATTAGCGCCTCGTGAACCGTATATAGCCGTAGCAGAAGCATCTTTCAGTATATCGATACTTTCGATATCGCCCGGGTTAATAGTACTGAGATCACCTACTCCCGGAAACCCATCGATTACATATAAAGGATTACTACCTCCGTTGATAGAGTTAATACCTCTGATACGAACAGCAATGTCACCACCCGGTTTAGCACCGCTGGCATTAACAATCTGAACACCGGCAGCTCTGCCTTGCAGAAATTGTTCCATCGAGGTAACGGGTGTTTCAGCGATTTGCCGACCGCTTACGCTGGAAACAGCACCCGTAAGATCTGTTTTTTTTCTGGTTCCATAACCGATTACCACTACATCTGCCATTTGCTGAATTTCTTCTGACAAGCGAATGATCCAGTCTTTTTTATTGTTGATAGAATCAATAAAAACCTGATAGCCTACCATCGATACTTCTATTACTTTATCGGTAGCAGCCTGAATAGTTAAGGTAAAATAACCTTTTTCATCTGTGAGAGTAGTTTTTCCGGTTTCTTTAATACGAACCGTAGCACTTTGTAAAGGAAGCTGGGTGGAGGCAGATAAAACCTGCCCTTGTATCTGCTGCGCCGCAACGGGCAAAGCAGCTATACAGGAAAACAATAGCATTCCGGCCAGCGTCCTTATTTTTGGAGAGAAGAATACGTTAAACATAGCAATCATTTTTTGTATGCGAAATAGTATTACATACCGGCTAATACCAGTAGTACAATACCGGAAAGGAAAAACAAGAACATTAGGGTTACCAGCTTTTTAACATTCGGGTCGTTAGATTTGAATTCTTTCCAAATGAATACACCCCATAATGCAGCCACCAGCGTAGCACCCTGACCCAGGCCATAAGAAATAGCATAACCGGCTTTGCCTGCTGCCAGGATATTTAACAGCATACCGATGCACCAGATAATTCCACCGAGTACACCTGTCAGATGTGTTAAAAAATTTCCCTTAAAATAATCTTTGTAAGAAAGAGCTGATCCGCTGATCGGGCGTTTCATCAAAATGGTGTTAAATAAAAAATTACTGATAAACACGCCGATACCGAAACAAACCAAAGCGGTGTAAGGAGTCAGTTTACCGGCGGCAGGATTTGCAAAATCGTCAGACATGGAAGCAGCTACAAAACGGTAAAAGAAAGACATTAACACGCCGGCAGCAATAGCCAGTGCAATTCCTTTTACTGAAACATTTCCGGTACTGCGGTTTACACGACGATACGCTACTGCATCAAGAATAATGGCAACAACGACAAGGCCAACACCAATGAACAGTAATCCGGCATTGCCATAAGGAGCAGCAGCGTAATTGACAAGAACACCCAGTACAAGTGCCAAACCAACTCCCACCGGAAAAGCAACTGCCATTCCTGCAACGGCCATTGCTGCTGATAACAAAATATTAGAAAGATTAAAAACAGCTCCACCTAACATTGCTGTTACCAGATTAGCAGTATCAGCCTGTGACCAGTCGGCAAGGAAAGACCTACCTTCCGTACCTGTACTTCCTAAAGTAAATGCAGCGATCAGGGTAGTTAATAAAAGTCCGATCACATAATCCCAATAGTATAATTCAAAGCGCCAGGTTTTGGCGGCGGATAATTTTTGTGTATTTCCCCACGATCCCCAACATAACATGGTGATGATGGTGAACACTACAGCGAGTGTGTAAGAAGAAACAAGAAACATACGGCAGCGTTTTAGTTAATTATTTGGAGGTAGATAAGAGCATCCGAAAAATGTCACATTTACCAGACATGTATTATTGGGCAAGATTTAACTGGTGAGCGATCACTTCATTACGATGCGGAATAGAAGCCTGTGCACCCATTCTCGTAACGGAGATGGCAGCTGCCTGACTGGCAAAAGCAACGGCGTCTTCAAGCGATTTATCTTCAGAGAGTGCTACCGCCAGCGCACCGTTGAAAACATCACCGGCAGCAGTAGTATCAACCGTTTCAACTTTAACAGAGGGAATGATACTGCATTTACCTTCGGCACATAAAAGTGCTCCTTCGGGGCCCATCGTTACTACTACATTCTTTACACCTTTCGCGCAAATGCGTTTAGCAGCTGCTTCAGCAGATTTCATATCAATTACTTCAATACCGGTGATAGCACTGGCTTCGGTCGTATTCGGAGTAAGAATATTTACACGGGTTAAAAGCTGTTCAGACAGATGGTTGGCGGGAGCTGGATTTAAAATGACTCTTACATCGTGAGCGGCAGCTTCTTCAATTACCCATTCAACCACCTCCATCGGTGTTTCCAGCTGAACTAATAAGATAGCCGCCTGGCGGATAACCTCTCTCGCCTGTTGCAAATCGGTAATCTGCATACTGGCATTGGCTCCGGAGGCTACAACGATACTGTTTTCTCCTTTTTTGTCGACCGTAATCAATGCTACACCAGAGGGTAGCTCATCGTCAGACAATAAATAAGTAGTGTTAATACCTTCATTGGCAAAAAGCTGAGAGAATTGTTTGCCAAACACGTCATTTCCGAGCTTTGAAATAAAGATGACTTCACCACCTAAGCGGGAAACGGCTACTGCCTGATTGGCACCTTTACCACCCGGGTTCATAAAAAATGAGCCGGAAAGAACGGTTTCGCCGGGCACTGGGATATGATCTGTTTTCACTACCATATCCATGTTTGAACTTCCTACAACAACAATCGATTTATTTTTCATACCTCTTGAGAATTTCTTTACTCCTTCAAAAATAGAGGCAGTAAGCAAAGAAAATCAGCCAATTAAATACAAATTGCTTAATTTCAAATAATATTTTTATGAAATAATTTATTATATTTAATTGTTTTTCAATAATATACAAAATAAAATATAACACAAACGGCTGAATTCCAAAACGCATGTCACTACACACTGCCATTAAACTCGTTCACTCTCTTTCTAAGTCAGAAAAGAAGATGTTTACACTTTACACCCGTCAACAATCGGTAACACGGGGGTACGTAGAGCTATTTCGATTAATTGAACGACACCGCATAACCGACGTTCAAAATGTCAGCCGTTTATTTCTGGAGAAGTATAACCGAAAACAGCTGAATAACAGTGCCGCCTACCTTGTAAAAGTGATTACACAATGTTTAATTGATATCAAAACCGAAAAGGATCCATTTTTCCAGCTGATACATAAGTTTTTGGAAGTACAAATCTTACAGGAACGGGCACTCTATACAGAGAGTAATGACCTTCGGATACAAATACAACTGCAAGCACGCCTGCAACAACAACCGGTAATTGAATACTTAACCTACCGGAAAGAGTTAGATGTACTTAGTATTAATAACTTTCAGGAAATAAATGATACCGAACTGATTCAAAAACAGATGCGGGCAAAAGAGTTATTAAAAACCATACACCATGCACAGGAGCATCATACTTTGTTTGAACTGCTTAAATACCGGTTAACCAAAGCGGGCAAACTTTCATCAGCCGAAGAGCAGAAAAAAATGAATGACCTGATGCTGAGCGAAATGATTCTGGTTGCCGATAAGTCGAAGAAAAATTTTACACAACAAAAACTGCATCTGTTATTTCAGTCTTATTTTTTCACCAACGTTTCCGATCACCGGTCTGCCCTAAAAACCTTCAACGTATTGAATCAGCTTTTTGAAGACAATATAGCTTTACAGGAAAACCCGCCCCATGATTATTTATCTACTCTTACCGGCATTCTGGACAATCTTCAATCATTGAAGATGTATACAGAAATGGAACCGTACTTATTAAAGCTGCAGCAGCTGAGCATAGCAGCTTATCCGGAATATTTTAAATCGCTCGCGCATGGCTTATACTTAAATTATCAACTGGCAATTTTCATAGCCAACAATGAATTGAATACGGCAAAAAGACTCATTGAACATGCTGATAATGCAGGTTTACATCAATATGTAATGGCGGATGAAGAAAAACTATGGAGCTTGTTTTTTTACTGCAGCTTAACTTATTTCAAGTTGAAAGAATATAAAAAGGCGCATCGGTTCATCAGTCATATCATGAATAACTACAAAGAACAAACAGCCTGGATCATTTGCAAAGCTACCCGTCTGCTCAATATGATGATCTACTTTGAACAAGGTGACAATGATTATCTGGAATATGAAATAAGATCTTACAAACGATTCTACAAGAATAAAAAAAGCCAGTTAAAGAGTGAGTTGATGTTATTAAGGTTATTAGCCAACTGGTCGAAGATCAATCGTAAAAACATTACTACAGATGCGGTCAAAAAATTAAACGCAGAAATAAAAGAGATTCAATCAAGTCCGTATGAAGAACAACTACTGGTATATATCGATATACCTGCCTGGGCAATTCAGAAAACAGGCATTATGGTCAGCTAGAGTGTAGAATGAAAACGAACCATGAAGAAATTCAGGAATTAAGGTTGAATCGGAAACTTTTCATTTAATTTGCGCTCTGTTTTTACTGTCAGTAGTATTACCGACCCCACCAATAACGCAATTGCAAGTATCAATTCAATGACCGGATTCAATTTTAAAAACAATCCGGCGACAGAAAGCAGCGCCAGCACAATTCCGGTTTTAATCATCAGACGAGCTGAATATTGCTGTGCAAAATCCCACCGCTCCTGATTTTTTTTAGAACCGGGCGTTCTATATCCATATAAATGGTTGATTTGCTTTGGTGGTGATTTCAGCAGAATAAAACCGGCAATCATAAAGATGGGGCCTACCATAACAGGAATCAGAAATAATGGATTGCTCATACGCTATGAATTAAATTATTTTCATATTAATCATCATTAACCGGAAGATAATAAAATGATTCAATAATTCAAAGTACATTTCGGATAAACCGTTAAGCTAATTATGCTTTATAAAATCAAAAACTTTATCATTTCCAAGAGTGAAGAGGTTTTCCGTACTAATAGAAAAAGAGTAACTGATAAATTTGAAGCAACCTTTAAATTTATAAAAAATGAAAAAATTAATTCCGCTATTAGTTATGATGGTTTTAAACGTTTCTACTAATGCACAGACTGCTAAAGAAATGCTGGCTGAAATAAACGGTAAATGGGAGTTAGATGACAACAACAATGTAACTTTTGTAAAACTAATTGAAGCACCGGGATTAACAAAAGATGAGATTTTCAATAGAGCGCTCAACTATTTTACCTACAACTATGTAAGTGGAAAATCAGTCATTCAGCACCAGGATAAAGAAGCAGGCTTAATAGTAGGAAAAGGCTTATATAGTAATGTTCATATGGGTGTTTCACTGCAAACCACTCTTGTAGATGCCTGGCATATTCTGCGGGTAGATGTAAAAGACGGAAAGGCAAGAGCAATAGTAACATTAACTGATTATGAAAAGAAAATCACCGGCAGCAATGGAACCAGTACCTATTCAACGATGAAAATTTCATCTGAATACCCCATCAATGCGAAAGGCATGCAAAAAACAGTGATGTCAAAAGCGTTTTATAAATCTTACCAGAGAACAATGAAAACACTCAACGCAGTAGATAGAGCGATCAAAGAGGGCAATACTTCTAAATCAGTGGAAAATACAGACTGGTAAAACAAACACCGGCTTACAAATCTCTTTTATTTACAAGCATTATTTAGTTAAATAACCGCAGCCATAGGTATCACCTGTTAGCTGCGGTTATTTAAATCATTTCAAAAACACAACAGCCTTTTCCAATACACTGTCTTCGTTCTTTAAAAGATCTTTTACTGTATATTCTGCTTTTATATGTGGTTCAATACCCTTACCTATAAACTCAGTTCCATCGGGCAATAATACTTTTTTAGTACATATCCAGGCTTCTCCGCCGATGGGTAAACTGATGAGCAGGGGCTGCCCGGTACTGCCGTTGGTGAAGTTGCCGATTCTTTTAATATGTGGCTGATTGCTGGTAAATATCAAAAAATCTTCAGCAGCCGAAGCCGTAGTTGATTCGGTAAGAATTACAGTAGGAATGATTATTTTTTCGGTACCGGCCGGTATTTTTGAAGGCTGATAAGGATACTGATGCATCAGACTTCCCTGTGCAGCTTTATAATGCATCAGCGTTTGTTCTTTATCCAGGCCCCATTCCTTTTTTCCGTTTACGGTGTCAGCAGGGGTCAGAAAACTTCCCAACGCTTTATCGGTAGGAATTAATAACCTGCTTTGATTTTTAGCTCCATAGATTAAAGAATCATTTACCAGGTGCTGAGCAATCTTTCTCGACAACACAGAGCTTCCGCCACCATTGTATCTGATATCGATGATCAGGCTTTTTGCTTTCTTTAATTCAGGTAGTACTTTCAGAAACTCATCATATATACCGGCATTTTCAAAAGAAAGTATTTTGATGTAATAAGTATTTTGGTTGATCCATTTTGAAGAAAACACTTCCACCTTTGGAAAAACAGGATACATTTTAGCATCACCTGAAAATCTCTTCAATGATAGTTTCAGCGTATTAACTTTACCATCCGGTTTCTTATATTCAACAGTATAGTTGGTTCCTGCCAGGTTTTTAAACAATAACTGAGCCGCTCTTTTGACTTTTACGTGTGGTGAGGATACTGATAAATATGGAGTTACTTCTTGTTCAAGATATTGTTGTATGGGAATATTATTTACTTTCAGCACTTCAGTGCCGATTGGAAGTAATTCTTTTTTTGTTTCAATAATTCTTGTTACCACTACTTTGTTTTCGATATAGTCTGTAGCAAGTTTCAGATCACCGAATTCATTGATAATCCATTGACCGTCTAACTCATCCGGTAAATAAACCTGGGTATGTCCGTCGTTTAATAATGCAGACATTTTTTGAAGCTCCAGATAATATTCAAAATCATTAAGAGCAGGAATCTTTTCAATTAATTTTTTATAAGCTTCGTTCCAGACGGTTTTATCTACTTTATCAAAGTAAACAAAATTGTAATTGACTTCCTGCCAGTAATTAGATAATCCGTATATTTTATCAACGGTAGATATTTTGTTCAGTTGCTGTGCCTGCATCTGAGAAAACAATAACAGCAACATTCCAAGAAGGGTACTTCGCATTTCTTACAACTTTTGGCGCAATTTGCTTTGGTAAATAATAATTAGTTGCAATTTAAGCATTCGGTGGCAAAAATACCGAATGCAACCACAGCAGTTCATCTTGTCACCAAACAATTAGTTGGTCAATGATACATTCTGCCGAACGGCACTTATTGTTTTTCAAGTTTGCTCCACACTTCATAAATAGCTGCGCCGCTCGAGCTGAGGCCCGAATGAATCCAGTTGCCTTTTTCTACTTTAGCATCAAACGACAAAGAACTTCCTACCCTGCTGTTATCTCGTGAAAAGAATTCAATATGTTCGGTATATTTTCCATTTTCAAAAGTGTAACGGCCGCCACCTGTACCGGAAAATTCACCGGTTTTAATGTTAATGGCCGCCCATTGAAAACGGGTTCCACTTAATATTTTTAATGTTCTGCGTTCTCTTAAAGGCATATTTTGTACTTCAGCTCCCTGTTGACGGCCGGTAATACGCCAAACCCCGGACAAAGCATTTTTATTTTCATCAACACGTTGCCATTTAGCTTCTTGTCCGGTGATATTACTTACTAAGTTTGCATCCAGTTTATAAGAAAAAGAAGCTGTTTTCCCTAACCAGCTATCCAGGTCTTTACCTGCTTTTTCCGCATTATATTCCCAGGTAATTTTTATCGAGTTTTTATCTACGGTATATGGCCCGCCCTGCGTATTAATAAACTTTTTATTTGCCAGGTCAAATGTGCTGAATGAGCAATAACCATCCACAAAAACAAGTGTATATTCAGTGGATCCTGACTTATATTGCCAGGCACCGTCAATTTTTTGCGAAAATCCTGCAATAGTCAGTAATAGTAAAGCAAACGTTAGCATAATATTTTTCATAATCGGTGTTTTTATTTTTTATTACATGAATAAAACAATTCGCAATGCATAGTAAATGGCTTTTTATATAAAAGAAAAATCAGTCATATTTGTATTCTCCATTAAAACTATTTCGTTGATAATAATTGTTCAGCTAAATCCTTATCCTCCGCTGAGTAGGCAAATTCTATTTACTATCCATTTTCAATTTCCAATTCTCACCTCTTTATTAAAAAATCATCGTAGCAAAATCAGCCAGATAAATTCTCCAGTTTTTCCAGATATGTCCTTCTTCGTTTTCAAAATACTTGTATGGGTATTTATTCTCATCCAGTATTTTTCTGAAATCCTGATTAGCTTTATACAAGAAATCTGTTTTGCCGATCGCTATCCAATAAAGTTTCGGTTTAAGGTCAAACTGTTTTTTAAGTTTCTGATTAAAGTTTTCATAAATAGCTGACTTTGTATTATTCATTGGCATAATGGCTGCAGAGAACAATCCTACATAGTCAAACTGATCAGGATATTCTTTTGAAATATGTAAAGAATGAAATCCCCCCATAGACAATCCTGCAATTGCACGTCCTGATTTTTGCTGAATAGTTCTGTAATTCTGTTCAACAAATTTCATTACATCAGGGAAACTTTTTTCCATTGTTCCATCCATTGTATTAGGTAATTGCATGGTCGGTTTTACATATCCGAGTGCTGATTCTCCTGGTGCGGCTTCCTGCGCCACATTACCATTGGTCATTACAACAATCATCGGTTTGGCCTTACCTTGTGCAATAAGGTTATCGAGAATTTGTGCGGTTCTACCTAATGCAATCCAGGCTTCTTCGTCTCCTCCCATTCCGTGCAGCAAATACAAGACCGGATAATTGGTTTTAGAAGATTCATAACCGGGTGGTGTGTAAACAGTTAATCTGCGTTCTTTTTGTAAAGTCATGCTATTGTACCACCTCCGGGCAACAGTTCCGTGAGCAACTGCGTTCACTTTATACAGATCTGCCTGTCCGCCACCAATTATGAAAACACTGGTCACAGATCCTACATCCCGAATCTGATAAACATTATTCGGATCGCTTATTTTCACGCTATCAAGTAGAAAGGAATAACTGTACAACTCAGAGGCTAACGGCCGGGCAGTGGTGAATTCCCACAATCCGGCAGCTGACCGGGTCATATCCTGCACACCGGGAACATCCACTTCTCCGTAAGGTGTTTTTGACTTTTGGGCAGGCAAAAAATCGCCTGTAACCTGAACAGTTTTTGCATTCGGCGCAAACAAGCGGAAAGTAACCCTATTATCGGAGTGCACTTCCGGCGAAATACCGGATTGTGCATTAAAAATAGCTTGTTGTGCAGTCAGGGTGATTCCAACCAATAAAACCGGTATAAATAAAAAAAGTTTTTTCATGTAATTGTCAGCTAAAAGTTTCTCTATTTTACAAAAAAAAATTCAGAAATACTCATAAAATTCAATAATTTTCAAATGTCGGGCACTGTTCACTGACAATACAACTATACTAAAAAAGTATTTTGCCAATCTTTAAGGCAAATCATTTCTTTTTTTCCAAAACTCGTAATCAAAATTGCCTCTTTTTCTTTAACTTGATCCGTTAATATCAGCGTATTATCAAAGAATAAAAAATGCTACATTCACAGGTAGAATCGGATTGTTCTTTCAACAGAAATTGTGACATAAAATGATCATAAAAAGTAAAATAAAGGGGCTGGACGAGTGGTTGTTTATTGAAGATATTCCTGATCAGTATACACCCAACAAATCTGTATCAGAAAAAAAGGTAGTCATTAACCGTAGTCCTGTACGCATGGATAATTTCCAGTTAAGCAGCTCGGGGATATTTTTATTGTATTCTGAGATGAAATGCGAAGAGCCGGTTCGAATCAGAACTGAAGTGTTGGGGGAAACCGTTACCAGCCATTTTATATTTTACAAACAACCATCATTTAAGAAACTTACTATTTCAGGCAGAAGCCGCCATAACATCCGATACATTCCGAATACGGTTCAGGAGTATGAGATGAAAGACGGCATAGAATACAGTTATTTCCTGATGGTACTTTCGAAGGATTATTATTTTCACCTGATCAACCGGCACTCTTCTCTGCATGAAGATTTTGTGCAGGAAATTGAAAAGGGAAAACATGTCAGTATTGCCCCCAATGATATGCCGGTAACACCGGAAATGAGCCGTGTGATCAGTGAATTACAGGAAGGACAAAAATCAGGAGAAATACGTCGGTTACATACCGAAGCAAAAGTAATGGAGTTACTGATTTATCAATTGGAACAGTTAAAATCTTCAGAAGAAGAGCTTTCCATCAAAGCATTACGCGCAGATGATATTGAAAAACTGGAATTAGTAAGAAGTATTCTGGAACAAAACTTTATTGACCCGCCTTCGCAAAAGGAACTCTCTGTAAAAGCAGGATTAAACGAATCTAAATTGCGACGTTCGTTTAAAGAGTATTTCGGAACAACCATTCACGACTATACAGTTCGCATAAAAATGGAATACGCACGAAAGTTATTATTAGAAGAGCGTAAAACTATTTTTGAGGTTTCAGAACTGACAGGCTTTAATCATCAGAATAATTTCAGTAGTGCTTTTAAAAAATACTTCGGTATTTCACCGAGTGATATAAGATATTAGTTAATTGAAAATGGAAAGCTGAAAATTGAAAACGTTGCCAGGCTGTATTGTTCAAAACACTTTCAATTTTCCATTTTCAACTTTCAATTAAGTGCATTCTTTCTAATGTATTCTTCCACTCTTCCACATGCTCTTTTCCTACTTCATGTTTACCGGTTACCTGCAACATGAGTTCTCCGTCGTGGTCATATAATTCAAGCAGATGCATAGGCCCGGTTATAGTTGGTTGAATAATATGCCAGACGCTTCCGATGGCATCTTCCTGAACAAACAACTTACATTTTGCATCGGCCACCTGATAACAGCTGCCTGTATCAATTAAATTCTTAATCACTCCTACCTGTGTATGTATACAACTTCTGTTGCCGGCTTGTAACTTCACCGGTATTTCGTTATTCATACAATGCGTCATCACTTTTTTAAAATTGTAAAGGCTCATTTTTGCCGCACAATTATCTGGTGCCAGCCGTATTGCCTGACTACGTCTGATTCCGAATTTCCGGAGAATGACAGATAGTTCATCTGCATTTTTCATAGCATGCCATGAATCACAAAACAATTGCTGATTAACAGATTCATCAGGTATTTCTTTGTATGACTGAACCTTACTTTTATGTATATCAAATGGCTCTTGTCTGGGTGAGCGAAATTGTCTGACAATAGCATCATAAACGTCAATATCACTTTCATCAGTTAAAGTAGCTTTATACAACAGCTCTCCTTCTGCATTAAAAAACTGTAAGCTCTTTTCGTTATTATAAATATCATTATAAGCAAAAACAGTTTGCCATAACTGATGCGATACATTCAGATCAATATCTTCATCATCAAATTTTACAATTTGTTCATTGCTGGAATAATTCTGATAAATGCCGGTTCGTTCCACCATCACATGTTCGCTGTAGGTTTGGGTGGTTACTGACTTCAGGGCGGGTAAATTTCTTAATAAAGCCGGTATATCTGCTTCCAGTAAAACGGCATTGCCGTTTAACTCAAGCATTACTGTTGAGGCTTCAGAAATATTCAATTGACGGGCAATGTCACGTATTGTATAATGAGGATACATTTCTCTAAGAGAGATATATCTATCTTTTAATGATTGTTGTTTTGATTCTTCCGGCAACCAGGAGTTGAAGTTTTCGGCCTGTAACCTGATTTCCTTTACTAGTACAAAAGGTTTCAAAGTACGCGGATTGATCATGACTTCTGTTTCAATAGAAAAAACGGAATAGATATCCAAAGGAGTTAATACTTCCGAAGGGGTACCATCTTTCCATCTTCTACCATTTTTCATCATCAATATTCTATCGGCATATTGTGCGGCAAGGTTAATTTCATGTAATACTGCCAAAACCATATATCCTTTTTTGGCTAATGCCCTGGCAATAGCCATCGTTTGTTGCTGATACAACATATCAAGGCCGGTAACAGGTTCGTCTAAAATAATCAATCCTCTTTTTCTATCCCACAATTGCGCCAGTACGCGGGCCAGTTGAACCCGTTGTTGTTCGCCTCCGGAAAGAGTTAGAAAAGATCTTTCTGCCAGGTGTTCAATACCACAAACCTTCATGGTTTCCAGTACAATATCATGATCAGCATTTGTAGGGTTATTACGATGATAAGGATATCGCCCCATCATAATAATTTCCTGACAAAGGAATGGCATATTGACTACATTGTGCTGACTTAAAGTTGCCTTTAAAGAAGCCAGTTCAACTGAATTATAATCCTGTAACTTTTTTCCGTATAAACTAACAGATCCGCTATCAGGTTTTTGTTCACCGGTAATCATGCGCAGCAATGTAGACTTGCCGGCACCATTCGCTCCAAGAAGCGCTAATACTTCACCAGGACGAACCGAAAACGTAATATCTTTCAGAATCGTTCTTTTCTTAACTGCATATGTAACCGAATCAACCTTCAACATACGTATTCTGTTTATTGATGTAGTTTCTTTTTGTCTTTAATAAGGATATAGATAAATACAGGTGTTCCCAGCAGTGCCGTAATAACTCCGATCGGCAATTCAATCGGCGGTACCAGAATACGGCTTAGCATATCTGCTACAGTAAGTACAAGAGCACCCATAATAGCTGAGGCAGGTAAAACATATCGGTTATCAACACCTCCTATTAATCGTATAAGATGTGGCACCAGCAATCCTACAAAACCGATAATACCGGAAACAGAAACGGCGGCTCCTACTGCCAACGTTGCCAGCAACACTACTCTTCTTTTAATTACCGATGGCCTCATTCCCAGTTGTTCTGCCTGTGATTCACCTAATACGAAAGCATTTAGCATTTTACCCTGAAATGGTAAAATGAAAACAGGAATCAATATAAACGGTGCTACTACCAGTAAAGTTTCCTGTGTGGCGCCCGCAAGGCTGCCTAACATCCAGAAGGTAATGTTTCGCAATTGCTGGTCATCGGCCATAAAAGAAATCAAACCGGTTAAGGCGCCGGCTAGTGCATTAATGGCAATACCTGCGAGTAACATGGTGGCAATATTAGGTTTACCATTTGTTTTTGAAATATTGTACACCAGAATAGAAGCAACAGCAGCTCCTATAAATGCACTTACAGGAAGCAGGTAATAGCCGACCATCAGACTCATACCGGCGAACAGGGTCGTTTCAAGCATTATTACAAGTGCACTCATTAACGAAGCTCCGGCAGATATACCAATCAATCCGGATTCAGCAAGCGGATTTCTAAAAACCCCCTGAATGGCAGCACCTGAAATGCCCAGCGCTGCACCTACCAGTATTCCCATCAATACACGTGGAATACGCACAATTGACAGCACTCCCTTGTACTGGTCATCCAGCTGATCGCTATGATAAATGCCCAGTATATCCAGTACTGACCAGATTACCTGCTTAATAGGAATATCCATAGCTCCTACCGACATCGAAACAATCACTGAGATAATAAGTGCGGCTGTCAGTGATATGTAAATAACTTTTTTCATTCCAATATATTCCTATGCTCTGTCGTTTGTGATGATAATTTTATAAGGTTGGAGGCAGGTTCTTTCTTACTTATTGATATATTTTGGTATGCAGATCAATAATAGCATCTCCTAATCTGGAAGAAAAGCCGACCATTAGCGGGCCGTTTACCGACACGATTTTCTTGTTTTTTCCTGCATTTGTCAATGCAACTCCGGGCATTTTAAGAATTGATTCACTACCACCCAGGCTGCTCACACCAAAATCAAACAGGAGTATAACATCCGGATTTGCTTTAATCAGTGCTTCGGTGCTATAAGGTTTAAAAGAAGCAAACTCCTGAACAGCATTTTTACCACCGGCCAGTTCAATCATTGCATCTATATTGGTTCCTTTTCCGGCAATCGTCATGTTTCCTGCCCCTCTGGCATAAACAAACAAAACCTTTTGAGATTTTTTATTATTCGCTTTTACTTTTTGTAAAGCCTGTTGAACTTTTTCATTAGAGATTTTGATCAGTTCTTCGCCTTTTGCGGGTACTTCCAGTGCATTAGCTACTGTTCTGATCATTTTTTCAGCCCCTTTTACCGAATATTCCTGTTGAATAGTAACCAGTTTAATTCCTGCTTTTTTTAATTGCAGTACCACTGTTTTAGAAATATCTCCTTCAAGCGCTAATACCAGATCCGGACTAAACTGCATGAGTCCTTCTACCGAAACAGCGCGATTGCGGCTTACTTTCGGTAATTGTTTAACATATGCCGGATATTCGCTGGTAACATCAGTGGCAACAATACTTTTTCCGAAACCCAGGGCATCAGTTGTTTCAGTAATAACGGTTCCCAGCGTAATAATTCTTTTGGGCACTCCGGCACTTACGGTGGTGGATATACACAACAGTAAAATGATCAGAATGCTGTTTATACTTTTCATGTTTGTCATCGTTTCGCAATGCAAAAAAAGTACTTATTCAACTATTATATAGCATATCCTGAGCACACAAAGCAGGCCTGGTGCATTTTTTCCTGATTTCGTAAACGGTTTACTAAGCTGAAAAAGCGTCTTTCAATTGAGTGTTTTACCAATGAAAGCAGGTTTTATCAGCTTAAAATATTGAAATCCACTCTTAACAAAAACAACACGAAATACATACAAAAAAGACCGGATTGCATATGCCTGGTAAAAATTGAATACAAGATTTATCACATTCCATACAAGGGACTCCTGATTTCGTAAATGCAATTATAAAATAGTGTCGAAAATTTGCAGCAATCTAACTGAAATTAAAAATGATCAACTTTTTAACCCGATGGGGCATTGTTGCCGTACTGTTTTTAACCGTTTCCTGTACGAAAGAATCTGCTCCGGCAGACAATGACCAAAAAAGCACCTGGGTATACGATTTAGCTGGCGACACCGGTGCCGCAATGGGTGATAATTCCGAAGGAAAAGAAAAACGGGGCTTCTATACCTTTCTGTTCAGATTCAGGGATCAGCGTCAGATATGGCTGCGTACTGCTGCAGACTCTGCTCAATGGCTTCCTACGGCAGATTGGGATCTGGCCTTTACCGGTCCGTACAATAGTGAAATTTTTGCCAATGATGCATCAAAGGAATATAATCCTGCCAAAGAATATGATGGAGTGGGTACGGCAAAAGTAGTGATGCTGGATAAAGCATATCACCTGGTAACGGAAGCACCTGACGATGCTGTTTTTGAAACTTCAGAAGTCAACAAAATCGGATGGGCGGGTTCTACAACATCTGCCGGCTGGTTTTTCTATAGCCTGAGTTCTCACATTATGCAGCCGATTAAGAGCAGAACATACGTCATCAAATTAAATAGTGGCAAATTCGCCAAGCTTGAATTGTTAAATGCATATCAGGGTAATCCTCCTGTAGTAACCGATTTAAACTGGCCTGCGCCCTATTTTACTTTCAGGTATTATGTTCAGGAAGATGGGAGTAGAAACCTGAATACAAATTAAGCGAACTATCACAAAATATAAAGAGCACCATACAATCGTATTATACACTTACTCAGTTGCTTTAATTTAATTCACACACACTAATAAAAGAAAAATGGAAAGGAGAACTCTATGGCTTTTAATGCTGACTGTTCTGTTGGCATTTACTGCCTGTTCAAAAGATGATGATAACGAACCTGATCCGGAACCGGAACCAACGGCGGATTTTTATTACAAATTACATCGTGTTGAGAATTTTGCTGTAGAAAATGATGACAGTAATCCAACGCAGGCAAAACCGGCAGTAGCTTTCAGTCTGTACAACAAACAAGAAGTACCTACCAGCTACCTGAAAACTAACAGATGGGATATTTCATTCAGTAACCTCTATAATAGTTTCTTAGGTGGAAACAACGGTGCGGATCTCAACAATGCCGGTTACGGCGGTGCCTCCAGAGGAGGAATATTAATACTTGAAAAACACTTTGATGAAGTAACCGAAGTACCTGCTAACGCCGTGTTCAGAACTGCCAGTGGTATTATTGGTACAGACGATTCAGGTGCGTTTGGAGAAGGTATCGGCTGGTACCTGTATGATTTCGGCGGTAACATTGTAGGAGATGGTACAATACAAAAGCAACACATTGCCTATGCACTCAGCGAAGGAGTTACCACCAACGATCAACTTACTGTAAAACCACGTACAATCATTGTTAAAACAGCAAAAAACGATTATGCTAAGATCAAAATGATCAGTTGTTACAAAAACCTGTTTACACCGGAGGAGTGGTACAAAGACGCTCCAAAAATGTTCTTCACATTTGAATACGTAGTAATTCCGGGAGGAGAAACAAAATTTGAAATAAAACCCTAAATAACCCAGACATGAATTCTTTAAAGAATATTTTTTTAATCCTGCTCTCAGTTGTATTTTTTGGTACTGCCTGTACAAAAACAGAAGATTTACCCCCTTTAAGTCAGAGCCAGTTATTAAGTTTTAAAGTTGCTACACTTGATGGTGAGCTGGTAGCTGCAGTTGATCAGACAGATAAAACAATCACCATATATGTTCCTTTCTATTATGAATTTGATGTAATTGACCCGATTATTACAGTTTCAGCGGGTGCCCGATTAAAAGAAGAAGTACTTCCGGTAAGTGTGCTGGCAGATGATGTTCAATACACTGTGATCGGATCAGACAATAGCGAAACCGTTTATGCCCTTACAGTTAAGTTACTTCAGCTCACTCCTCTCACCATGAGAGAATTATCATCCGAAACCAACACTGCCACTATGGTTATCGGAGCTTATAACGTAAAAGTATACGGAAGCTTTAATACTACTGACGCCAGCAAAATCACCATTTTTGTAGTAGATGAAGAAGGAAATGAATATCCTACCAATGCCAATACCGGGTTCGGCCCTGCAAGTGTTGCTGTAACACAAAATGGCAATGGACTGAAAGAATATTCATTCGGTAATATACAAATACCTCAAACGCTTACACCGGGATTATATTATATAAGAGGAAAAGTATTAGGACAGGTAGGCACTACAAAGTATCCGGTGAGAATGGTATGGGGATTACCGGTATTTGTTTACGCTACTATTGATGTTAAAGCCACCGAAACGTTTAAACTGGAAACCGCAAGTGCTGCACTGAATGACGTCAGAAGAGTTTACTTCATTGTAAACGGTGTAGAAAAAGATCTTGAAATTGTTAGTCAGACCTATAGAGATGTAACAGTTCGCGTACCGTCAGATATGCCTCCGGGATCTTATAATCCAAAAGTAGTTTGTGGAACTGTTGGAACGGCCTCTCCTTTCTGGAACATTACCATCAGCGAATAACCCCTGTCAAAACCTTTAAAAATTAAACATGTACTTAATTAATAAACTTACTCATAAAACAATTCTTTCATCAATAGGAACCATTGTTCTTTTATCAGCTGTATTGTTCTCGTGCAAAAAAGAAGATGCTAAAATTCCCTATACTGAAGTTGTAAATTTCACTGTTGATGTTGAAGGCGAAGCTGTAAAAGCGGCTGTTGATAATGACAAAATCATTTTATACTGGCCGTTAGAAAAGGATATTCCTGAAACAATCAGCCCGGTGATCAATGTATCAAAAAATGCTACTATCAGTCCGGCTTCAGGAGCTACAATTTCTACCACTGAAACAGTAGTTTACACTGTTACGTCAGAAACTGGTGCTGTACGTAAGTACACATTATACATTCCGAATAACAAAGTAAAACCTTACATAAAATCATGGGATGGACTGACTCTCTACAATGGAAAAGCATTTATAGTGGAAGGCAATCAGATTAATATACGCGGAGATTATTTCAGTACAAAAGAAAACGGATCTCGTGTATTCATTACCAATGAAAACAATCAGGAAGTAGAAGCTGAAATAGTGGCTAAAACCGGATTAGTATTTGGTTTCAGACCAAAAGAAATAGGAACATATAAAAAGTTCAGATTCGAATCAGCAGGATACACTTTTACTTTTGATACTGTATTTCATTACGTAAGCGATCCATTCTCACGTATATCCTACCCTACTGAAAATATAACAGTAAAACAGGGAGAAGATTTTGTATTAACAGGAAAAAACCTTGACAAAATCAGCAGTGTAGTTCTAACAAAATTAAGTGGTGGTGATCAATATGAACTGGTGATCAAGAATGCTACTTCAGCAACGATTACACTGACAACTCCCGCAACAATACCAACCGGAGAATATAATTATTTACTTTATAAGCAAAATGCAGGAGAGTATCACGACATTATAAATGGCCAGCTTGCTTTATGGGAAACTGCAATAATAGTAACCAATTAATACTTACATCAATGAGCTATTGTTGTCAATAGCTCATTCTTACAATCATACAAAAATACACGACTATGTTAAGTAACAGCATCAAAGAAGCTACCAAAAGTGCCCATCAGCAATTAGAAGTAGTGGTAGTAAAAAAGTTAAAAGCTATCAGAAGTCATGCAGATTATGCAGATTTATTAAAACACTTTTATTCATATTTCAGTACGGTAGAAAAAACTATCGCTCCATACATTACGACTGAAGTGTTACCTGATTACAGTCAGAGACGTACTTCTATTTACCTGAAACAGGATATCGAAGCGTTAGGGTTTTCAACACAAGAACTACCTGCTGCACAAGCTCCTGAAATCAATAGTACTATTGAAGCATTAGGTGCTTTATATGTAATGGAAGGTAGTATAATGGGTGGTAAAATCATCGTTCAGATGTTAGAAAAAGGTGGTATTACCAATGGAGTTTCGTTTTTTTCAGGATACGGAGAAAATACCGGCAGAATGTGGGGTGCATTTACAGAAGTAATGAATCACCATGCACCTACCGAAGCTGATGAGCAAAAAGCGATTCATGCCGCCAATGAAACTTTCAGCAGATTCGGCGATGTTTTTACTTCTTCACTGGTAGCAAACTCATAGTACTATATTTTCATTGACGGCAGGCAATTATCTGAGATCCGTTTTTTACGAAACACTACTTTCTTAGATAAAAAATATCTGCCGTCAATTTTTCAAACTGTTTAGCATACAAAATTTACCGAAAAGCATACAAATGAAATCCAAATTCGTAAATGAAAAACATTGATTGTACATCAATTTTGCATTTTAGAATGATTGTATAGCAAAATTATTAAACCCTGTAATTCAAAATGTATCAGAAAAGGAATTTTGTAGAAAAAGTAAAATTAGCAGCAGCACTAGTACTGTCTTTATCACTCGTGCTGGTATCCTGCTCAAAAGATAAAGAAATTATTGAAGACGAAGAGCCTCCGGTAGGCACAGAACATTACTATAAACTGCACCGGATTAATAACCTGCCTACCGGATCAGAAGAATCGTCTGTTTCGCTAGACAATCGCCCTCCTATTTATTTAAATTTTGCTACCGGCACACTGGTAGATGCCAGATACGCTAAAACAAGCAGATGGGATATGGCATTAGGAGGAATGTTTAATTGTTATTTCTCAGGAAATAATGGTACTAATGGTACTAACTTAGGATTTATGGGGCCCGGTGTTGGAGGAATTTATATTGTTGATAAACCTTTTGACGAGGTTATTGAAATTCCGAGCGACAATCTGTTTCAAACCGCTGCTGATGTTTACGGATCAGATGCAGCGGGCAATTTCGGCGATCGTATTGGTTGGTTTTTGTATGACTTCGATGGCGTTATTGTCAGCGATGGAAGACCGGAGAAACAACACGTCGCTTATGCTTTAGCCGAACCATTAACACTTACTAACGGAAAAGTCTTATCACCCAGAACAGTAATTGTTCGTACTGCAAAAGGTGATTATGTAAAAATAAAAATGATCAGTTGTTATAAAGATATCTATACACAAGCTGACTGGTACATTAATTCACCATTCATCTATTTCACCTTTGAATATGTGGTGGTACCAAAAGGAAGCAACAGATTTGAAATCAAATAATAACTTTTCAAAAGAAACTATCATGAAATATTCTTTCAAAAGAGTATATCTTTTAACTGCTTTATTCGGAGTTTGCACCATCATTTTCAGTGCCTGCACCAAAACAGAGAAATTACCAGACGAACCTAAGAACAAAATCACTGCTTACAAAATAGAAACAGCAGAAGGTATTTTATTCGGCGCCATCGATAATATCAATAATACCATTAAAGTATATATACCGTATTATTTCGACTTTGCTATCATCGACCCTATCATTGAATTGAGTGAAGGGGCTAAGCTTAAAAACGAAGCAGAGCCAATTGAAATCGATGCACAGGATTATATTTATACAGTAGTAGGTGCTGACAATACTACCCGTGATTATAAACTTATTATTGACATTCAGATTTCAAGACCACTTTGGGTAGAACGTATGGGAACAAGAAGTTATCTCGGAAACGGGTTTTCTGTATATGGTAATTTCAATACAAAAGATGCAACCGAACCGAAGTTGTTCATTGTAGATGAAGAAAATAATGAATATCCTTTAATCATTGCTGAAGGACACAACGTTTCAATTGTTCCGAGTGGAAATAATACTTACGGAATCACCGGTTATTTTTCACCTCAAAATTTGAGTCTGGAAAAACTTTATAAAGTAAGAGCAAAATTCCGTGGAATGACAGCAGATGGTGAGCAATGGTTTGAATTCACTCAATTTCAACCTCAATTCCACAATCTGACACCTTATGTTGAAGTAAAACGTGGTGATACGGTAACTCGTTATGCTTCTGCATCTACATTAGTAAAGCCAACCAGAATGTTTACCTATATTGATGGAGTAGAAACAGAAATGGAAATCATTTCATGGGACTTTGAAAAAATGACTTTTGTTGTTCCTGAAAACATGACTTATGGAATTACCTATGACACACGCGTATCATTCCAGAACTTCATGGACGCTCAAATTATCTTTAACGTTATTGAATAAATTTTCTCATGAAAGATCAAATTTCTAAAAATATACTACTGTTAATAATTTTTGCAGCGTCTTGTTTTACTGCCTGTAAAAAGGAAACAGAAAAATACGACAATACAGAAATAATTCTATTTGAATATACGGATACGAATGGAGAAACCTTGCAGGCACCTGTATATGGTGACACCATTTACGTTTATTGGCCTCCGATGCAGGATATACCGGAAACAATTACACCGGCAATTACCTTACATCAGTCTGCAAATATTTTTCCGGCCAGTGGCCATACATTAAACCTTACCGATAACAACGGTTATACAATTACTGCAGAAAACGGTTCTGTAAAAAAATATAATGTTAAACTGATTATTAATCAACCTTATCCTTTTATCAGTCAGCTACAAAACATTAATACTGCAAATGGTAACAGGTTTTGGGTGAATAATAAAAACCTCACGTTCGCAGGAGATAATTTCCTTTTTGATGGTATGGAAACAAAAGTCTGGGCAAAAGACGAAAGTGGTGTAAAAACTCCGGTAACAATTGTTTCTAATACAGGTGCGCGACTGATTGTTTCAGCCCCTCCAAAAGGCAAATACAAGCTCATCATCGAACTAGGTATCCGTGAGGTAGAATATTTTTACGATGTAGAAGTGATTGAACCATTTGCAACACCGGCCTTTAATTTCACTACCGGCGGTTCAGTAAAAAGAGGTGAAACAATTACCCTTTCAGGAACACTACTCAACAAGATGACAAAAGTTACATTAGGTGATTATTTTGGAGTAAACATTCCATTAACGATCGTTACAGCAACTGAATCATCCATTATGTTACAAGTTCCGTCAGATGCAGCTACCGGATCCTGGAATCTCTTAAAGTTTGAATATTCCGGCGATCAGTATTACAACGCAGGGGCTTTATCAAGTTATTTATCAGGAGCACGTGTTATCAGTATTACACAATAATTTTTTATAGAAACTTAAATAAGTCAAACATTCAGTCCTTTTAAAATCCAAACCAGTGAACTTACTCGGAGATAATTCCGAACCATAGATAACCATTTATCCAAAACAGTAAACACATAGTTGAAATTCAGCTATGTGTTCTGTTGTTTTTAAAGCATATTGTATGTATCATCTGTCAAAAATATTTTTCACATTCATCTTCTTGCTTTTAAGCCATGTTCTCACGGCCCAGAAAGTTAATATCAGTGGCGCCGTGACGGACACTTCAGGCCGGCCTTTAGCAGGAATCACCATCCGGCTTGAACCTGACAGACATCTTACCCAGACAGATGAGAAAGGACAGTTTATTATCAAAAATATTTATCCGGGTAATTATACCCTCATAGCCACTAGTGTTGGTTTTTTAGAACTCAATCAAACAATAACAGTTGAAAGCAATAACAAAAACTTTGTTGCTATTCGCCTGGAGGAAGGCATTAATGAATTAGATGCAGTAACTGTTCATACGATATCTAAAACCAGTAGTCCTGATAACCTGATCAATATTCAACGAGGTGCCATGCCGGTGACAGTCATCAGCAGGGAAACGATTGAGAAAATGGGCAGCAGAAGACTAGATGAAATACTAAAAGAACAAACCGGAATTGCAGTGGTGAATGATATCAGTGGCGGGGCAAGAGCAACGGGTATTCAAATGCAGGGATTCAGTTCTGAATACATCATGATATTAATTGACGGGCAACCGATGGTAGGGAGAAACTCAGGAAGTTTTGATTTATCCCGGATCAGCGTTACCAATATAGAACGGATAGAAATCGTGAAAGGTGCGTCCTCATGTTTATTCGGCAGTGAAGCATTAGGGGGAGCGATCAACATCGTGACGCGACACGGAGCTATACAGCCCCAGGCACTGGCCAATATTCAATATGGCAGTTTAAATATATCAGATGCAACACTTGAAGGAGAAACGCCCTTTCATCATAACAGAGGAACCGTAAATTTATCTGCCAATTATTATCATAGTGACGGATATAATACTGATCCAAACTATATTGCCCGAGGCACTACTGCTCCACCCTACGACGATTACAGTGTTCAGGGAAGAGCCAGGTATCAGCTTTCATCTAAAGGCATCATCGGCATGAGCGGAAGGTATGCTTTACGAAAATCATATATGGAAAAGAGGTTTGAATCTCAGAATGGTAATGTACACACCACCGGTGACAGGCAGGATATCGCAGATATTAATCTTTCAATGTACTATAATCATGATTTTACCAATGGTTTAAAAAGTATGAGCCGCGTTTATGTGACCAGTTATTTATCTGATATGAGTGTAATGTGGCAGCAACAAAACAATGATATCAGTAGTGAAAAATTCAGGCAGACTCTTTATCGCTTTGAACAGCAGTTTGCATATGCATACAATAGTCGTTTGAAATTTACCGGAGGTTTAGGTGCAGGGCTTGAAACGATGAATACCAATGCATATACTGAGGCAGGAAACATGGCTACTTACTTTTCATACCTTCAGCTGGATTGGTTACCCTTTGCCAATACAGAAATTATGGGTGGTATCAGGTATGATGGTCATAATAATTACGGTGGAAAATTAAATCCAAGTATAGGGCTACAACAAAAGCTTAATTCAATAGTATCATTCAGGGTATCTGCAGGAACAGGATTTAAAGCACCTGATTTCAAGAATCGTTTTCAGGTATTTGTGAATCCTACCAGTAATTATATGGTAATTGGTACGGAAGTATTGGCATCAACCTTAGCGCAATTACAAAATGCCGGAGAAATCAGCGAGATCCGTCAGTATCTTTTTAAGCAGATAGCCGGCAATCTTCAACCGGAAAGATCGGTTTCATTAAATACAGGTTTTATCATAAAACCAGCCAAAAATTTAAAGTTTGAAGTGGGTGGCTTTTACCACCGTCTTACCAATCAGATATATAGTGTACAGGTAGCCACCGGCACTGGTAACCGTTTAATATTTTCTTATCAGAATCTTCCAAAATCGTATAATACCGGTTTTGAGGGATCATTTTCATGGGCTCCGATAAGCAATCTTGAAATCAGCGGAGGATATCAGTTTCTGATATCAAAAGACAGGAGTGTGAAGGATAGTATTCTTGCCGGAAATTTTCCCTGGAATAAGGTGAGAAACAACAATACCGGAGAAACATTTACGGCCCGGCCTTCCGACTATTGGGGAATAGAAAACAGATCACGGCATATGGCTAATCTACGGATCATGTACAGTATACCTTCAGCCGGCATCAATATCAGTTTCCGCACCAATTACAGAGGAAAATATGCATTTGGAGATGCGAATAACAATAATTTCATTGACAAGTATGATCACTTTGTGAATGGTTATCTGCTTTTAAATGCATCTATTGAAAAAAAATTATTGCAAGACCGGCTAAGCATCCGGCTTACAGCTGATAATATCAATGATTACACAGATCGATTGATTCCCGGACAGCCCGGCAGGATTATTTTATTTGGAGCAAGTTATCGATTTCAAAAGTATTAAATTGAAAATAAAAATGCCGGTAATATTACCGGCATTTTTATTTTCGATATATACATAACCATTCAGCCCGTTTATATCGGGTAATTATCTGTAATCATTGATCTATTTATTTTTTTACATTTTCAATATACTTTTTTTATACAACACTATACTCCTCCAACCACCTTCATAGTGTTATAAAATATTGTTCCCCTTTATACTGTTGATTTATATACCGCTCTGCTCCTGTAAAACCCGCTAAGCGGTATTTAACGAGCAATAACAATAAACCCCAGTGTGATTCATCAAGATGTAAATACATCCAACGAATCTTGCCAACATAAAAATGCCAGCACAATCAAAAACAGCATGCTATACAATATATTATACGCAGCAGTTTTCAATAAAGATGACAATAACTAAAAAAAATATAGAAACTACAAAAGTTCAGAGAAATTTATTCGAAGTAAAGCATTCTGAATGCAGTAGCAAGAATACCTATTCCTGCCAGTAAAGTTATGATGGCTATTACATGTTCACTGCTCTGATGCACTACAAATTTTTCAGGATTCGTTTTATCATAAAAAACAATCATTGATCGTCCTTTACTATAATAAGATAATGTATTGGGGAAATAATTTAAGGGTTTACCATTTAACAGCTGCGTTTCTGCGGAATATTCTATGACAGGTGTATTCTTATTTTTGTAAAACGGACTTTCAGAAGGGTCTCCGAAACCTACAACCAGGCCACTTGTTTTTTTTCCAACATATTTTAATCTCAAAAATGACCATAGCCTTACAACTGACATATACATCAGTAACAAAGCTATCATCAACAGAATAAAAAAACTGATACTGAAATTCATAGGATAAACAATTAAACAGTTAAGATTGGTATAACAATATACTCCTTCCAGCCATCTAAATATTAGAAATGGTCTCTACTAATATAATCATTCCTCCCGATAAAACAAAAGCAAAATACTCCAATCAATACAGGGAAATTGAGCGCTGTCTAAAATAAACATTGTCACAACACTATCCATTAGTAATTCACCAGTTTTAAGCTAGGAATTACCACTTATTTCTACCCAATTAGTGATAGCAGCTAAAAAGAGTTTTCCAAAATTGAGGAAAAGAACACAACCTACTAAAAATAAAATGATTGAAGTAATATGTTCACTCAGCTGATCGATTACAAATCGCTCAGGTTGTTGACGGTTATAATAAACAATGACTTTTCTACCTCTTCCGTAGTTCGATAAAGTGGTGGGAAAATGATTTAACGGCTTTCCGCTAACAATTTGTGAAGATGCAGTAAATTCTATTACAGGAACCTGTGGACGAATTTTAATCGGAATACGTGACATAGCAAGATCAGAGACAACTCCATCAGTTTTAATACCATTATTCTTTAATTTAATAAACGCAATCAACCTTCTGGAAGCAGCGTAAATCAACAATAATGTACCTAAAACGGCTATGGCAAGAATAATAATCATCAGCAACAGTATTTAAAGTATAAATCATTAACAGATAAATCAACAGCAACTTATATTCCACATCTGTCAGTTAATGATACATACTTCAAATTCTTTCTGTTATAATGAATTACATAATAGCCTATCTTAATAAGATACGATTTTTATTTGAATTTTCCAAAATTCTTTTTCTATACTGTACCGGGCTCACTTTACGCATTGTTTTAAAAAAATGAGACAAATGACTTTCATCTGTAAAGCCGAATTCATCAGCAATTTGTTTCATGTTTAATGCAGGAGTTTCAAGCCTCTTTTCAATGAGTTTAGTTCGGTACTCATTGAGATAGCTTTTATAACTAATAGAAAAATTTCGTTTGAAATAATCACTAAAATACGTAGATGCAATATTAAATCTGGAAGCTATATTTTTGATTTGTACCTGTGAAGGATTATATATATGCTGATGTATATATGAAATCAATTCCTCTTTATCAGGCTGTCCATTATCAATCCGGATATTTAGTTTTGCTGCAGCTTCTTTTATTAAACCGAAAATAGATAAAATCTGATAGTACACCAGTGGAGATGTTGCTACATCTTTTCTACAACTATAAGCAACTATATTTTCTATGGTATTCTGAAGAATCGAAACACAGGGTTCATTCATTTTCAACTTTACTTCTTTGAGCAGTTTATTCCTCATAATGCTCTCCGGAGTAATCAGCAAAAATGCATCAGGCTGGTGCATTTTATGACCGGCAAAATAACTGTCTGTAAACTTAATAAAAGTAAAGTGTGTACTTTTCGTAATCTCAAAACGATGTTTATCTTCCGGACTTAATATAAATAAATCACCTTTCTTATAAGGAATCTGATTATTGTTTAAAAGATGCAAACCCATCCCCTTTCTGATATACACCATTTCATAATATGTATGGCTATGCACAGGTAAATGAAAGGTTTCTTCTTCAAAATCATGAATCACTAATCTGTCAAACTGCGTTCTTTTCATTATATTTTATTAAGCGCATATTATATATATACAACTGTTTATGATATTTCTACAATTATAAAGTTAAGTTTTTTTTTGAACTTTGTTTTTTATTAAGGAATGCTAACAATCAAACTGATAGTCAGTCGGTTATCAAACCGGTTATTTTTTATTCTTTTCACTTCATCATTTATTTTGCCGTTTCTTGGAATCAATATTGATACAGTATTGGTATGATGATGACATTACACGGTCAGATATGATTTACAAAATGAATAACTGACAAGCATAGCTGTCAAACATTAATAAAAAATTAATGAACTAACAACTATTAACTCATAACCTATTAATTATTGATTATGAAAATATCTTACACTATTACTACTGTTCTGTTAGCTTTTGTAATTTTTATTGCATCGTGTAGAAATCAGCATCCGGATTTTGCTAAGGAAGGACTTCTGTTGAGAAGCGTAACACTCATTGATGGTAGCGGAGATGAACCGAAAAGAAGTGTTGACATTCTTATTAAAGGAGATACTATTTCAGCTATTGGCACCGGCCTCGATACCGGCACTGCCGCTAATGTTATCTTCCTCAGCGGAAAAACTGTAATGCCCGCTCTGATCAGCGCACACGTGCATGTAGGCAACGTGAAAGGAACCGAAAGCAATGCGGAATTTTATACACGCGAAAATATTGTCAACCAATTAAACAGATATGCCGACTATGGCGTATTAAATGTACTCTCTTTAGGAAGCGATCGCTCTTTATTATTTGAAGCCGGTATCAGAGATTCCTCAGTAGCAGGATCATTACCTGGTGCACGCCTTCAATCAGCCGGCTATGGGTTTGGGGTTTTAAACGGAACTCCACCGGTTGAATTCGGTATGACCAGCGTACTACGCCCTTCTACCCCACAACAGGTTAAACCTTTAATGGATAGCCTGATAACACTGCATCCTTCCGTAATAAAAATATGGGTAGATGACTTCGGAGGAAAATATAAAAAAATGGAACCTTCCATTTATAAAGCCATCATAGACGAAGCACATAAAAATAATGTACGGGTTGCTTCACATGCTTATTATCTTTCAGATGCCAGACAATTAGTGAACGACGGCGTAGACATTATTGCCCATAGTATTCGTGATAGTATTATTGACGATGCACTGATACAACAAATGAAATCAAAAGGAATTATTTACATTCCTACACTTACGCTCGATCAATATGCTTATATCTATGCTTCGAAACCCGATTGGGCAGACGATGCATTCTTCAAAGCTTCATTAGAACCGGGCGTATATGAAATGATTACTTCAGAGAAATATCAAAACGATATTAAAAACTCTGCTGTGTATGCCATAAATGAACAAGCTTTCAAAAATGCTGCACAAAATCTTAAAAAACTTTTTGATGCCGGTGTTCTTATTGCACTTGGCACCGATAGTGGCGCTACCCCTGTACGTGCACAAGGGTTTAGTGAACATTTTGAACTTGAGTTAATGGTACAGGCAGGACTAACACCCCTGGAAGCCATTACCACCGCCACACGTAATGCCGCTAAAGCACTAAAGATTGATCATAAATACGGTACCCTGGAAGAAGGTAAAATTGCCGATTTTATTATTGTAGACGGTGACCCATCTATCAATATTAAAGACACCAGAAAAATCAATGCAGTATACAAAGCAGGAAAAACAATCAGTCCAAAACCGGAAAAACAGTAACACCGCGGCTTACTTATAATTCTGTAAAATGAATAGAAAATCTTTTATTAAAATGGGTAGCCTGCTGGCTGGAACATTTATACTGAAACTCAATTTACCGGCTATGAATATCAATCAACCGATTACTTATTTCTTTGAAGATGATGGTATGATTCCCAATAGCAGGTATCCTTTAATCGTATACAAAAATGTTTTTTCATTAAGAGGTAATGAAGGAGCCGATTGGTTGGAAAAACATTTTTCAGAGAATAACTGGACTAATTCCTGGCGATGGGGTGTTTACCCTTTTCACCATTATCATAGCAACACACACGAGGTATTGGGGTGTTTTAGCGGGTCGGCCCTATTGCACATGGGTGGAGAAAAAGGGAAAAAAATAGAAGTAAGTGCAGGGGATATTATTGTAATACCCGCAGGCGTCGGGCACAAATGCCTTTCTAACAGCAATGACTTTACTGTTGTAGGTGCCTATCCCAATGGGCTTTCACCTGATCTGATGAGAGGTGAAAAAGCAGATCGCCCTAAAGCTGATAAAAACATTGAAAAAGTCAGCCAACCCGAAACCGACCCTTTTACAGGAACAAAGGAAGGATTGATCAGATTATGGAAAAAATAACATTCAGATAAAATAAATTGTCAGTCACTCAGGGGCTGACAATTTATTTTGTTAACTCATCAATAACATATCCTATGAACAGAAGAAACTTTTTAAAAAACACCACCATGAGTTCATCAGCACTCATGGCAGCAGCAACCATTCCTGCTTACATCGCTGCTCAATTAAATTCAAATACTATGACGGCATTCGCAGAAAAACAACCGGCCAATAAATTCAGACCACTCACCCTCTCTGGTTTAGGAGGAGTTGCTATCGGAAACGGGTTCAATCAAAATCCTGACATTGAATGCCTGCAAACAATGGAGGCCGCCTGGAATGCCGGGGTAAGATATTTCGATACTTCTCCCTGGTACGGATTAGGTATCAGTGAAAGAAGAATGGGATTATTTCTGAAAGACAAACCAAAAGACTCCTTTACCATCTCTACCAAAATAGGCCGTATTCTGGAACCTAAGGAAGATTTCAAAGTAGATGCCAACTGGAAAGGGAAATTAAACTTTGGATATAAATATGATTATACCGCAGCTGGGGTTAGAAAAAGTGTTGAAGACAGTTTACACAGACTGGGATTGCCTTCACTCGACATCGTTTTTATTCATGATCTTTCGCCAGATAACGCCGACATGAAACATAACTGGTTAAAATACTTTGATGAAGCTGCTAAAGGAGCCATGCCCGAATTAACCAAAATGCGCCAAGAAGGATTGATAAAAGGTTGGGGATTGGGTGTGAATACTATCGAACCAATTCTTAAAACACTCGAAATTGCAGATCCTGACATCTTTCTCTCAGCTTGTCAATATTCACTGATCGAACACGAAGCAGACCTGAATAAAGTATTTCCCAAAGTAGCAGCAAAAGGTATGTCAATTGTTGTGGGAGCTCCTTTATGTGCTGGTTTTTTAGCAGGAAAAGACCGTTATTTGTATAGCGGAGACTTTCCTAAAGGTGTAAAAGAAAAATTAGCCGCTTTAAAGAGAGTAGCCACTAATCATAAAGTAGATTTAAGAACAGCAGCATTACAATTCGCAGCTGCACCGGATGTAGTAGCTGCAGTTATTCCCGGCGCACATACAATTGAACAGGCTAAACAGAATGCCGCCTCTTTTAATGAGAAATTACCGGCAGCATTCTGGGAAGAACTTAAAAGCGAACAATTAATCGCCGCTAACGCACCAACACCTAAAGCTAAAAGTTAAACAATTAAATATATGGAATCACTAAAAGGTAAAACTGCGATTATTACCGGAGGAACCAGAGGCATCGGAAAAGCAATAGCCGCTGCATTCGTCAAAGAAGGTATTCATGTGGGTATTATTGGCAGAAACGAAGAATTACTTCAAAAAACAGCCGCAGAATTATCTGCAGAAGATGCTAAAGTGGTATATGCAGCCGGAAATGTGGCAAACCAGGTTTCCATCGTACTGGCAATTAACTCCATCAAAGAGAAATTAGGATCTATTGATATCTTAGTAAACAATGCAGCCATTGCTGCATTCGGAAATTTTACAGAAATGCCCACTGCTACCTGGGAAGAAATCATTCAAACCAATGTATTGGGCGTATACTATACCACCCATGCCGTTTTACCCGATATGTTTGCCAAACAATCCGGTGATATCGTTAATATCTCGTCTATGGCAGGTATTCGTGGAGCAGCCGGTACCAGCGCCTACAGCGCTTCAAAGTTTGCAGTTTTAGGACTCTCCGAATCACTGATGATGGAAGTTCGTAAACAAAACATCCGGGTAACGGCACTTACACCAAGTACCGTTGCTACAGACATGGCTATCGATGACCTGAAAATAACAGACGGTAATCCTGATAAAGTGGTACAACCTGAAGACATGGCAGAACTGGTAGTGATGCAGCTAAAATTAAACAGAAGGGCTTTTGTAAAGTCAAGCAGCATCTGGAGCACTAATCCTTAATACATTGCTGGTCTATATTACTGATACCTGATTGCAGCTACCAATCAGGTTTTTTATTTATTAACAGTTTTTGTTTTTCTGTTTGCTTTCATTTTGGGTTGGATACAAGTATCTCCTTTACAACCCGAATCACATTCATTTTAAATCAATTACGAAAGAAAATATTTTGTATATGATCTGCGTGCAACGATATCATTTTTGTTTTGGTCATTATTACAGAAACATGTTTTTATTAAACCTTTCCTTTGACCACTAAATAAAAAAATATGACTAGATTCTATAAGTTAATTATAGCTCTAACATTATTCATTCCGGTTAGTCATCTATTTTCGGCTTGCAGTAAAACTTCTTCTGCTCCGGGATATCTATATTTACCCTCTGTGATGGAAGTAACTTACCTGAACGAACCGGAAAAATCAGGAAGAATTGAATTTGAATATAACTCATTCAGACAAATAACCGCTATTAAGAAACATTATACCAATAATGATTCTTATGTACTCACTTATACGTATGATGATTTTCTAAAACTTACTACTATCAATAAAGTTACAGAAGAGGGCACTACAAAATATGAAATAGCTTATGATGATATCAACAACAGTTATATTCCGCTATCTGTAAAAGTTATAACTCCTGACAATCAGGAAACCGACTATCCGGTAACTGTACCCACGCAACATAATTATCAGATCGCGGCACAAACAATGCATATCAATCCCGAATACGATCTGCTGGGAATCAATCAAACCAGTATAAACTTCAATACCAACGCCGGTATTTTTAACGATGCCGTTTTTCAGCTGGCATTCTATTTAGGTTCTTTTGATACAGACTTCCGGGATTTTTCATTTTTTGCCAAACGTCAGATCAACAGCTCAACTACTGCTTCTGTTAACTACAACTATACCAGTGAAAGAAATGGAAATAACAGTATTATCAAATACGAAGTATTTACACAGGGTACACAAACCAAAGTAATGGAGAATAATATTCAATATCAGACCATCACCATTCCCGGTGAATAAAAAATATAAAGGATGTCATTGATCTGTCATTAACAGATTTCTTCAAAAAATGGCGATCACCTCAAGTTAATGACATCCTTTTTTTCAAACTCCAGCATACAGAAAATACTATTTCCGCTCAATACTTCAAAGTTGATTGCCGTAGTATCAAAAAAACAAATTCCGTCTCCCGCATATAATATACGTTCTTCCATTTCAACGGCGCCCTCCAACACAAATGCAAATAGCAATCCACCATTCAGCTTACTTTGATAAGAGAATTCTTTTCCCGGATTATAAGTGCCAATAGAAAAAGATATTGAAGGGTTATTTTTAAATAACTCCGGAATAATCCACTCGTCTTTTACAACAGATAAAGGAATAGGCAGAACAGTGGTTCGTTCAAAAAACTGTTGCTGTATACCAGACTTTATTCCTATATGTAAAAAACTGACCGGCTCTTCCGGGTCAAGACTCGTAATGGTCCACTTAGACTCAACCATTCGTTCTGAATAAAATATCTTACCGATACTGACTCCATACCGGATCGGTCCTTTCTGCACGATTAAATCTCCCACGAGAGGTACAATAATGTGTGCTGTGTAAGGTACTGTCAACAAATCAAAATCCTCCCCTTTTGCTAAAGAACACTCATTTAATAAGTAAAGATTATCGACTCCGATTTTATCCGGATGATAATATTCACCATAATTAAAAGTGCTTAGTATTCTTTGACGGGCATCTTCCTGTATACCCCGTTGCTCGGCCATAAACATTTTTATCATAATTCATCCTGTTGATAGGTTAATCTGTAAACACTCAAATAGGGTAATAATGTAACCAGAGCGGTTTGATAATCATTCTTTTTTTCTATCTCTTTCGATAATAGTACCTTTTCACCGATCGTTTCCAACCATAAGACAGGTTCAGAGAAAAAATTGATAACAATTCTGAACGTATCGATGGTACGTATATCTGCGGTGAGTAACTCAAAACTGAACTGCTTAAAAGTTAGTATTTTCTCTCCTGACTGATCATATATATCCGGAATTATATCTTCCAGCAGATGAAGAGAATTAAAAATCGCGCCGCTCACCAGATAAGGAAGCTGGTCTGCTCCATGAACGGTTGTTTTTATTTCTGAATAACTATGATACAACTGCTCTCTGTTATAATACTGAAACTGTAATTTAAATTCTTCATATGCCTGCTCCAGCACCATCTTTTCCCATCGGCCCTGATGCGTAGAGTCAATCATTTTTTTGTAATGCAGGCTGATTAGTTTCCGTAACATTATGCATTTACTTTAATGGTAATCGATAAGTTAAACCCATCAGCAAGATTACCGGTTATAGTAGCCATTTCTTTGTCAACCCCATCACCGAATACATTGTCTCTTGAATTATAGGTATAGCCGCTAATTCCTTTTGTATAGCCATATGCACCACCTGTTGTGTTAACAGTTGTTGAAAGACTATCCTGAAAGGCAATTTGTGTAATCAACAATGATGTACCACTGCTATTGTATACATGTACATGAATATGAGTTGCACGTCCCTGATACCAGCCGGGAAAAATTGTTTTAAAACTCACTAATCCGTTGGTATCTGTATATTGCCGGCCTCTGAACCAATGCTGATTCTGATAATTGGTAGATTGCATCTGTGTACCGCCATATTGCGAGTAATCTCCATTCACATCACAATGCCATATATCCACAATTGCTCCCGAAACCGGATTACAATTGTTTTTGACATTCACAATAGTAATATCAGCAGTCATATCCGCCCCAATACCATCACCTTTTCTGATATCATTCCTGATATAGGATGTTGGACTCTTAGTCGGAAACGGCCCTTCTGTTTCAGTGGGTGTTACTATACACGAATCATCCACGGTAACATCGTTTCCGCTGCCGGAAGAATTGCTGTCGTTTTCACTTTTTTTACAGGCAGAGATAATTAATGGTGATGCCGCAAATAACGATAAAGATCGTAGGAATTTTTTTCTTTCCATAGCTGTATGATTTAATCGATTCTATTTCTAAAACTCAATCCAATAATATCAAACGGCTATATAAGAAAATGTTAAGGATCGATGAGTGCAGTGTTTATATCGACGAGTGCTCCAATTATTTTATTTTTTTAATCCTTATAACAATACCGATTATAAAAATGAAATGATGATATAGCAGTTATCGTCTATACCCTATCTATATCCGAACATACAAAATGATTATTTACAATTAATTAAAAGAAAAGTAAAACAATTCACTACGTTACAGTGTAATACTATAAAATAGCTTCCCCTTATCTACATAAATAACAGATAATCATATAAATACCATCAAAAAACAACAGTAAATGGTTCTGATTATTCAATTTCGTAATTTACAGTAAGTTCTTAGTAAAGCTGCTGCTGCCTTATTAAGTAAAACATAAAATATTATGTCTGAAACAATTAAAGATAAACTGGTCATTAAAAAAGTAACACTTGCTCATATTAATCAATATGAAGAATTACTCAATTATGTTTTTCAGGTCACCAAACGAATGTTAAGAGAATATGGTTATGAAGAAGGCGAATTCAATAGATCTAAACAACCTATTCTGAGAAATGCAGAAGTACTGGGATGGTTCACTGAAAACGACCGGTTAATCTCTTCTCTGAGTATTTATCCTTTCCTTGTAAATATTCACGGAACTGAATATGAAATGGCCGGATTGACCGGGGTGGGTACTTATCCTGAATTTTCCAATATGGGTTTAATGAACGACCTTATTAAAATGGGCCTGGAAAAAATGCGTGAAGCGAAACAATATATTTCCTACCTGTTCCCTTATTCCATCTCTTATTACCGGAAAAAGGGCTGGGAAATCATGTCAGACCGGATGACCTTTACCTTAAAAGACACACAGGTACCAAAATATCATCCCGTAAGCGGGCACGTTGAAAGAAAAAAAGTATCTGACCCTTCTGTAATTACAATTTATCAACAGTTTGCCAAAATCACACACGGATCGCTGATCAGGAACCAGTTTGAATGGACGGAATACTGGCGTTGGGAAAATGAAGAAGAGCGAACAGCTGCCGTTTATTTTGACACCAATAACAACCCTTTGGGCTATCTTTTTTATTGGGTGGAAAATGATGTATTTCACATCAAGGAAATGGTATATATAACACAGGATGCCCGTCATGGACTCTGGAACTTTGTCGGTGCTCATGGTTCAATGATTGAAGAAATCAGAGGTACTAAATATATGAATGAACCACTGGCTTTTAATCTGGACGATAGTCAGATCGTTGAAACCATTGAACCTTACTATATGGCACGTATTGTGGATGTAAAAGGATTTTTAAGTGCTTATCCCTGGGATGATACAATTGAACCCTTTCACTTTGTTGTGAGTGATCCAATTGCCGAATGGAACAATGGTATTTTTGGAATCAGACCATCCACCCATCAGGCATTTACGGCAGATATTACCCGTGAACCCGAAGGAAAAGCTGTAAAGATAGATATTCAAACCTTGTCTACCTTATTCATGAGTTATAAATCACCGGCTTATCTTCACCGGTTGGGACGAATACAAACTGACGAAGTTACGCTAAGAATGCTCGAAAAACTTATTCCTACAGAGCAACCTTATTTTTCAGATTACTTCTAGTAATCTACCGGTTTTACCGGTTCAAGTAATTCTATTTTGTAATAATAGTAATCGGGTAACCTATTTTCAGTATCATTTTTATTCAAATAAATCTTCAGAACGAGATCATCGTAGATTTCAACAATACTACCCTGCCGGTCAAAAAATGAAACAGGAACACAATATCTGCTATTGTTGATTGTAAAGTGGAAAATCCAGGAGTAACGGAACTGCCCGGCTGTTTCTGGTTCAATTTTTAAAAGAGTGGCGTCTCTTTTTTCTATGGATAAATTTAGTTCATTGATTTTGTTAAACACTACCGGTATTCCGGTTTTATCCACAGGTCTGTTAAACATTTCATCCACCACATTGATCTGTAGTTTTAGCTGAATATTGTTTTCTTCCGGATCCATTGGCAAAAGTAAAAGAATGCCTTCATTTTTCATAAGATATTCATCCTGCAGGTCAAAAGCTATATAAGAAGTTGCTATTGCAGTTACTTTTTCAATAATTGCCCGGATTGCCTTTTCATGCTGCCTGAAATGTTGGATTGTAACAGTTTCACGGTCTATGTAGTTCAGGCTGAAAGTTAACTCCTCTGACTGAAAGTAAAAGCCGTTGTAAGCATAAGGATGTGGTTTTTCTACAAAAGAATTTTCACCATAAGGAATTAAATAGAGGCTTCCGAATGGAAATGAGAAATGCGGATTGTGATTCCAACGATTACCGAAAGTTTTCCTGTTACCATAGTATCGAACAAATGCACTTATTTTTTCAAAGTCGCGAAATGGTAATATGTTATGAAAAACGTCTTCTGTCATTTTTGAATGTTTCTGCCGGTCAGTTTGTGCATTGCAAACCTGAGCAGATAAAAAAATTAATATTGCGTAGGTTATTTTCACTAATCTTTTAAATATTCCAATATATACTTTCTCATGATAGTTCTTTCTTCTTCTGTACCATCATCGTCCATTGTATTATGACTAACGGGTACTAATTGTATAGTGATTCCAAGTGATTTATTTTCTTCTTCTGACGGCAAAACTCCTTCATCAGCAGGAAAGTCATTCGATCGTAATGTGTATATTTTAGGCGTTTTAATTCTTGGTAAAGGCATACGTCGATGATCCATTGTAATTAATTTGTTAATCAGCTCAGGATGTTGATGGGCAAACAGCACACTCATGTCACCTCCGTTTGAATGGCCCACTAAAGAAACATTATTATAATTAAGATCAGGATAGGTCTTTTTCAATTCATTCAAAACAAACAAAATATTTTCTGCTCCACGCTCCCAATTAGAACGACGAACTATACGTGGATCACCTTCCATTGGCAACAAATCATCGGTGGGTAACTCATGTTGAATACTTACTACAAAATAACCTGATTGGGATAAATAATCAGTAAGGTATGAATAGGCAAAGTTATCGCCACCTTTGTTTTGTCCGTAACCGTGACTGAAAATAATTACCGGTAAACCTGCATTTTTTTCATTAACAGCTGCTGAAAAAACAGCTATGGGAATTTTTCTATTCCGTGAAGAGTCGAACCATTCAAGTGTATCTGATTGTATATATACGGGGGTGGCTACCTGTTCTGGAGTAGTTGCTGTATTACCGGCACAAGATAACAATACTATCACAAAAGCAACAACCGGGAGAATATTTTTCATTCGTTCCATTTTACAAATTTATCTGATGTAATTTAATACATTTGAAATGGATTCAGATAACTTTCACAATAAAGATTCGTGTAGTATAACCGGATGTGTATCCAACCGGCCGTTTGCAAAAACTTAAAAAGAAAATTTACATTTGGCCCAGATAAGCAAAAACTGAAAATCGTTGATTGATGGTAATGAGGGGGTCAATCAAGCCAAGGCAGCTATCCAGATCACGATAACAAAAGGGTGCATCCGTTTTAATGTTGTCATTGGCAATCATTTCCGGGATATAGATTTTATTTCTCAGATCGTCATAGTCAAAGTTCATTGCATATTCTTTTGCTTCGCCGCGCGACATTACCCTGCCGGTTCCGTGACACAGTGAGTTGTAAGTTTGCCGTACTTCTTCCGTTGCCGTAATCAACACAACATCTCCATTCATATTTGAGGGAACAACGGTTTGTTCGCCGGGTAATACTTTCACTGCACCTTTTCTGATAATTACCCCCTTTTCTGTGAGTTCGAAATGATTATGATTTTTATCGAGGATGAGGCGTAGTCGTCCGAAGTATTTTTGTAGTATGTTGAAAATTTCGAAACGGTTATCTTTTGCCCATTCGCATACTTCTTCAAATTTCGCATCAAATTTTTGGGGATTGTTGATGAGATCGTCTACCAGTTTAGACTCATTTCTGGAACCGGTATGAATGAGGAAGTAAATTTTATCATCCGTGTATGATTCCAGGGCATCGAGAAAATGGTTTCCGGAACCGAGATCGCCCAGTTTGCCTTTATTTGCTTTGATATCGAAGTAAATATCATCCCAGTTTTCTTTTTTAAAATCAGCTTTGGTAAGATCTGCTTCACACAATAACATGCCGCAACCGCAATCAGAGATAGCAAACTTCCGCCAGTCTGGCTGTTCAGTATACACTACAGTTCCGGTTGGTAAAGGTGATTTACCCGGACAGGCATCCGGGAAGAAGATGACCTTTTCAGCATTCAGGTCGTGTGGCAGCCAGCCATATACTTTGTTCAGCGGTTCGGCTGAGTAGTTAATCAATTCCATTTCTTGTAAGAAAGTCCTTTCTTATAATATACGAAAATTATCCGGTATCTCAAAATAAATTTTATTATGACCTAGTAAAAACAATTAAGAATTATTAATAATAATTCTTAATTGTTCAAGACATCGAGTAACACCATATTTAAACCTGACTAAAGAACGGATTAAACCTAACTGATCACCTGTAAGCTTTTTCCGTTGTAGCAACTTTACGTAACTGCACACGTACTTTTTTATATAGGATATCATATTCCCCGGCAAGCCGGTGTAATAAATCGATTTGTGTTCTGTATTGCTGATAGATAGATTCAAGCGTTTGTACCTCTTCCATGGGTAATTGCTCGCCCTGTTCTACGCTTCTATCCGATACCCAGCTCATGAGCCGCTTATGCTTTGATGAATCTATTGCAGCCATTTGTGAACAATTTAGTAAGTGAAAAATTATTGCAGGAACATTTTACGTACAGCTTTGTTATTTGCATCTAAAATGTAAATACTTCCGTCTTTTCCGATAGCAACATCATAAATGTTTGAAACTTTTGCATTCTGAAGCGTTCCATCTTCATAGCCAAAAGAAAACCTGATCAGAGTGCTTACCTGTTTTGAAGAAATATTCACTAATCTCAGATTTCTACCGCTGGCTTCACCCACCATTATTGTATTAGGTGCGTAATAAATAACAGATTCAATACCGTTGAAATAGGTATCTGTACCGAATCCATCTTTATAACCTCCGTCATATTGGCCTACTAATGTTACAGGTCTGATTCCTGCCGGGGTAGCCATATCAATACCGTTAGACCCGTTTGTATTCTGATCAGAATAGTAAATATTTCCTGCCGGGTCAACGTATGGTTTTGACCATACCCAGCCAGGCCCTGCTACTTTAGTGTAGTTACCTACTGTGTAAACTTTATTCATACCGGCACCGATACCACTCACATTTACATATAGTTCTCCGGCATCATTGATGGTCATTTTAGCGGGTGAAAACCCTGACGCATGTACGGTAACCTGCCCTGACGAGCTTATTTTTCTTATTCTGCTTGCACCGCTTTCGGCAACATAAATATTGTCGTTTTTATCAATAGCAATACCCCATGGAGTACTGAATTCAATATCAACTCCATTTTCTTTCAAAGTAGTTACGACCCCTTCCTGGGTTATTTTTTTTACCCGGTTATTATTCCTGTCTGTTATATATACGTTTCCATCCCTGTCTAATGCTATTCCTCCTGCACCACTGGCAAATACATCTGAAGCTGGTCCTCCGGCAAGTGTCATTATACCTGCTCGTTTGAAAGGTTGCGGTGATTCTGCCTCCTGCTGGCCTACTACTACTTTTACCTTACCTGTAACAAGATTTTGCGGAGCAGTAACTGTCAGCGAGTTTTCATCAGCAGCAGTTATTGTTGCAATAAGATCACCAAAATAAACAGTATTACCCGTAGGGTTACTATTGAAGCCTGTACCTGCTATAGTAACGGAGGTACCGGCTAAACCATTATCAGGAGAAATGGCAGCAATACCTAAAGTCTGATCTTTAAATACGGGCCCTTCTACAGCCTGATCATTCACAATTACTTTTACAATACCATCTCCGGTACCTCCGGGAATGGTCAGTTTCAACTGAGTTGCTGATGCACTCGTAACAGGCACTGCTATTCCGTTAATAAAAACTTTGTTTTCGTCTGCTTCTGTGCTGAACAGGGTTCCTGAAATAGTCATTTCTGCTCCCTGAGGCCCGCTTTGCGGAGATATAAAATTAATCGTTGGCGGATCTACTACTGTAAAAGTTTCACCGGTCAGTTTTTGTCCGTTAATCACAACAGATAATGGCCCGGTAGTAACTTCCTCAGGAGCCAGTACTTCTAATGTGCTTTCAGTGGCAGTTAATACAACCGCTATTTTACCATTAAAATCAACCGTATTACCTGTTGTAGTTTCTTCAAACCCTCCACCAGTGATCACTACTTTTGTATTAGCACCACCGGTCTTGGGTTTGATATTATCGATTGCCTGATATTTGAAATTTTGTCCGCTTGCTTCGAGGCTGTTAACTTTTACTTTAACAGCACCGGTTCCTGCTTTGTCTGGCACTTCGGCAACGATCAGCGTATCGCTCACACTTACGATTATGGCTGATTTTTCATTTACTAAAACTTCTGCCGGTTTTTCGGTACTGCTGAAACCGGTACCATTAATTCTGATCTGCGTACCTGCTGAGCCATTGGTTGGAAAAATACTGCTTACAGATAATGACTGATAGGTGTAAGTTCCTACTTCATAATTTTTATTATTGTAAGCAAGTGTAAGGTTACCGGTTTTACCATCAAAAGGAGCTCTAAGCACCAGTGTATTGGCAGTAACGCCGATTACTTCCGCCTCCACCCCGCCTATGGTTGTTTTGTAGGAAGCAATATCTTTTACAAAACCACTTCCTTCAATGGTAACCAGTGTGCCGGCATTACCACTGTTAGGATAATAACTGTCTATTCGCAACACCACTTCAGGTGCCTTATCTTTTTTGCCACACCCTATGGTAGTAAACATGGCGATTACTACCAGTAATGTACTCAACCATGATAATTTTTTATAACTAAAATTCATATTAGTTGTTTTTATTTTTATCATTAAAATGTATATCTGACACCTAACTGTAATTGTGCTCTTGACCCGAAATAATCAATACTGTAGGGTTGCCCGGGGTTTTTAAATGTATATACCGGATAGTTACCGCTGTTTTGCATAGGCGGAAACAGTGTCGGAGTTAATCCAACACTACTCGTACTGTTGAATGTATTAGGAGAAAAATACTGAATGCCCCAGTTTTTGCTGATCAGATTTGTAAGGTTCATTACATCAAACACAACTGTTATATACTTCGATTTTGATTTGTTTAAAAAGATATCATGCGAAACATGTAAATCAGCCTGTACATTCCAGGGAGTTCTGCCCCTGTTTCTTTCGGTGAACTGACCTCTTCTACTACTTAAATATTCATTACCATCGATGAACTGATTAAATGCATCAGCCTGTTGTTGTGCGGTTCCTTGTGAATTATCTTTAAAGAATCTTACGGCTTGTTCCTGAGTTGGAATATAAACTAGTGAAACCTGTTGAGGTAATCCCTGAATACTGTTATTTACAATACCATAAGTAAACGGACTACCTGATTGTGCACTTACAAAAAGAGAAACAATTGTTTTTCCGGCTGTGTTCCAATAATGAGTGTAAGTAGCATTTGCCACAATTCTGTGACGTATATCGAAGTTACTGTAAGCCAGTGCCGGATTATTCGGCACCAGTGCCTGGTTTAACTGCCAGTTGCTTTCCATCGAGTTACGTACACCGTTACTAAGGTCTTTTGATTGTCCGTAAGTATATGAAACACTGGTATTAAAAATATTTCCGATTGATTTTGATACAGTACCTGTAACACTGTAACGGAATCCCTGATTGGTATTACTTAACAGGTAAGTATTTGAAAAGCGCGGATCTACCGTTCCGCTATAAATTGGTTGCTGACGTTCGGTATCATATCCATACCAACGAGGATTATCATTCGTATTTAACTGTTGAAATAAAACGTCTTTTATATTACGCGTATAGATACCCTCCACGGTAAACTTCCAGTTATTGTAGGTAGTGTAATCAATTGCCAGGCTACCTCTGAATACTTTTGGTAATACGAAATCATTATCAATCAAATCGATTTGTGTTTTTCCGCTGTTCGGATTATTCATAACAGCCCCGTTTTGTTCGATAAAATCACCAATACCGTTCGGACTTGGTTTGATCGCATCACTACCCGGAACAAAAGGTTTATTATCGGCTCTCTGATCAAAGGCACCATAACTATCTCCTGTATTATAATACGCATATGCTAACCAGGCAAAAGGTATACGCCCTGTAAATACACCGGCACCACCTCTTACAATTACAGTAGCATCACCCAACACATCATATCTGAAGCCCACACGTGGTGACAACTGAACTTTGTTCATGAACTGGTTGTTTATTCTGTTCAACGGAGTATAAGTATAAGTATTTCCGAAATCGGGGTCTGCAAGAATATTACGCACTTTATTACTCATTACCGGCATAGTTGGCAGATAAGCCAGGTCTGCGCGTAAGCCCGGTGTAATTTTTAATTTATCGCTTATTCTTATTTCGTCCTGAATATAGAGGCTGTACATATGTACATCAAAAATGGCAGCAGCATTATCCAGTATGTAATCTCTGTTATTATTTGTATAATTGTAACTTCCCCTTACCCTGTAAGGATTATTGCTTAAAAAATCTTCAATACTCTGGTAATCTACCCGACCATTCCAACCGTTCACAAAACCATAATTGATGTTATAGATTTCATTATGTGTACCTATCAGGAACTTATGAATACCTTTATTCCAGTTAAGGTTTGCAGTAACTTCCCATGTTCTCTGACGCATATTGAAAATACTCGCCTCACGGTCTGAACCCAGATAAATGGTAGAACCGGGCGTTCGTCCCATAATTTGAACCTGTGGTAACGATGGGTCACTTATCGGATTTCGGCTATCTTTCACTTGTGAAAAACCCACAACCAGGTTTCCGGAAAGGTCATTACTGAAGCGGCTTTTCAATTCTGCTACCGTACTGGTTTGATTATTTACCTGCTCAAAAGCCATGCTGCTGAAACGGAAATCCTGCTGATCTCTGTCCATATGCGAAGCCTTACTAAAAATAGTATTGTTGCGCACCACCAATTGGTGGTTGTTATTAATATTCCAGTCTAGTCTGTTAAAAAACTTTTGCGATTCGCTCCAATTCGTATACATACCTGCAGTACCGGCATCGAATATATTTCCGTAGCGGCTTTGAACTGCATTGGAGATAGCGTTTGCATCATCAACCGAAAGAATATGAGCGGTTTCATCTATTCCTGCAATTAATTGAGTAGGATCTTTTCTACCTGTAATTTCTTCATTGGTAAAGAAGAATAATTTATTCTTAATAATGGGAAATCCGACTCTGAAACCTGCCTGGTAATCATGAAAATCATTATCCATTTTTCCGAGAGAACCTTTTCTGTCTTTACCGATCATAGCTGCATTTCTTCCGAATCCGTATACCGATCCGGTTACTTTATTACTACCGCTACGGGTAACGGCGTTGACAGATCCTCCTGTAAAGTTTCCTATTTTCACATCAAATGGTGCCAGATAAACCTGAACATCTTCAATGGCATCCAGAGATAAAGAATTAGTACGGGTGCTGCTACCTGCCATACCGGAAGTACCGGTTTGTCCACCTAACGACGGACTAAACCCTATCGCGTCATTATTGATGGCACCATCGATTGTTACGTTATTATAACGAAAGTTAGTACCACCGAAACTATTGTCTTTGCTTCCTTGTGGTGTAAGGCGGGTAATATCGGTCAGGCTTCTGGTAATAGTTGGTGTGTTTCTCACCTGTTCAGCGCTGATATTTTTACCGGCACCATAAATATCTGCACGTTGTCTGGCTTTTCTTGAAGCGGTAACAACAACTTCGCCTAATTCTGCTGCACTTTCTGCAAGAACAAAGTCGAGTTGCTGGTTACCACCTAATCTGATAACAATATTTTCTCTTGTTTCGGTTTGTTTACCAATCATGGTAGCAGTAATAGTATATCCGTCACCGATACGCATGTTGTTGATCGAATACAATCCTCTTTCATCTGTAGCAACGGTATATTTCGTAGCAGTTCCGGTATGTATTGCTGTAATGCTGACACCAGATAGGTTATTACCCGAAACGTCTTTTACACGTCCGTTGAGAGAGCCACTGGTTTCCTGTGCATAAGCAAGCGTTCCCAGCAACAGCATTGATAAGAAGAAAGATAATCTTATAGTGTTTTTATACAATCGAATAAACGATATTGTATAGGTTGATTTGTTCATCTTTAAAATTTTACAATCATTGATACGTTATCCTTATTGTGTCTGACGCAAAGAACCATTGATAATGTGCAGTACACCATTTCCGGTAAGTATATCTCTTTTAGATACAGCTATATCTGATGTATTACCAATACCTCTGAGGCTAATGGTACTGAAAGATCCAGGAGCTGCCGGATCCTGTACCAGTTTGATATCGATGGTATTACCGTTAAACATTGCCTGTTTTGATGCATTGGAGGAGCCGGCACTTAAGATATAATCATAAATAAAACGTCTGTCATTGACAATATGATAACTTACCAGGTCGCGTAATTGCTGAATATCTGTTTGTTTAATTTGTTGAACGCTGGCATAGCCTCTTTCGATCATTGCATTGTTAGCAGGTGCAAAAATGGTAAATGGGCCGGCTTCATTAATATCAGCCAGCATACCTGAGCTAATCAAAGCCTGGGTAAAAAGGGTTAGTTCGTGCTCAGCGGCAACGGCATCACCTAATTTATTATGCAGATAAGGAGTTAAAACACGATCAATAACCTGAATCAATCCATTAGAAGCCGGAATATTTTTAGCTACCACTCTCGATCCGTTAATGGTAAGAACGGTATCCTGGCCTTTTATCCAATGAGTAGCATACATTTTACCTCCGCGTGAACGTAGTTCCTGGTTGAATAAAAAAGGGAGTTTATTCAATTCGTATTTACCGTCAAGTGTATGATAATTCGCAATACGTGTAATTATTGTTGCATTGGCAGTAAGTACATTTACTGCGTTCGGATAACCGGCTGCTCCAAATGCGATATCAGAAGGAGCTAATACGGTATAAGGGCCCGCTCCTTTTTGCAAATCCTGATCCAATGCACTTCTACGTAAAGCAGCATTAAATGAAGACAGATTAAAGTTATCAGCAACCACCATATTTATTCTGTTATTATCATAATTGCTCATTGTATCAGCAGTGTTTTTGATACAGCCACTGATAGCAAGCATACCACATAAGGGGAGGTAAAGTAATTTTCTATACTTCATCTTAATTGATTTTAAGGTCTTTTGGAATAAGTAAACGGTCAACTACGTGAATGGGCCCCATAATTGTATGAATGGTTTCAAGAATAGTGGCTTCAGGAAAATTTGAATTCTTCACTTTTACTGTACTTTTTCCTGCTTCGTTTTTACCGAAAGTGAAAGGCATTTTATAAGGAGGGTATCCTGAAGCATGATTAACAGAGTAATCATACAGATATTCATCCCTTAAATCATTTACAAAAAAATTGGTAGCCATGCCGCCCTGCACTTTACCGCTGGGTGTTTTGGGCAAATTATCTCTTCCAAAATCCCAGTGAAACGACAGAATAGAATCTGAAGGGAAACCCAGTGTCACCTCCCAGTAATCAAAATCGACAATGGGTGCAGCAGCATTCCGTTGATTCATTTGAAGGATTTCTTCAACACTGTTAAAGCCTGCTTTTAAAAAAGCTTCATTTACGGGTATAAACATCATTTCTCTTGACACACTCATTTTGTCGCCATTATAAGTCTGAAATGATTTTATTCTGGCATACTCGGCTCTGGTCCAGTCAATCCATCCCCAGCCACCGGGGTCAAAGCCGAAATTTTCTTCATAAATTCTTCTGTAGGTGAGGTCGTGTATTTCATCAACCCTGGTTTGCAATTCAAAAAACATACTGAATCTCGGATCGATTCTGGCAACACTATAGAAGTCGGCTTCAATCGGTAAGCTTACCAGTTGATCAATTGGCCATATATATCCATTCACGGCAGGAATCGCTTTCTCAGCATCTCCGGACGGTATAGCATTAATTAATAATTTATTCTGGTCTATATACAGGTAATGCCGGTAAAAGTAAACGTCAAACTGAGTATTACCCGGCTGTTCATTTCCATAGAAATAAGGCGTCTGAACATATTTCGGGTTGCTCAAAAATGAGGCACTTGCGAGATTACCTGACACACGGCTAAGGGCCTCCTTACTGATTACACCTCTAAGCGTATAAAATTTTACAAGGCTGTCTGCCTGTATAACAGTCATAGCATCTATACGTGAGGCGGTATATCCTCCTGCCTGTAAAGCTGCGTCTGTTGGTACCAGTAAGGTATACTTAAATTTCCCTGACAATATGCTATCCATACTACTTCGTTGGAATGCCTTATAAAATAGCTGATAAGAAGAAGCTTCCAATAATTCGTGAAGTGTTTGATTAGATTCTGGCTGATATGGGATCGGTTCTCCCTCCGGCGGAGGCATAAATTCATTTTTGGTACATCCTGCCAACGCTAAACCCAAAAATAAAACGGACAGATATTTTTTTATATTCTTTTTCATTGAATGATATTCTATTCGATTATTTGAAAATAGCTTACTTAATTAAATCCAGCGGAACAGCTGTAATACCGGTTAAGTGATGTACAATGCCGTTTTCAAATAAGCGGTCATAATTTTCGATTGCCGGAATTACTCCGTTATTGTTGGATTGTATTTCGGGTCCGATTCTGGTTCCGAAAGGCGTTGACCCCACCGGTGGTTTCCATAATGAAAAAGTTGGAAAATTGGTATAGTGAGCATCACCCGGATTAGCACTGTAAGCATTTATGCAATTGATATGAACATACCAGTCGTCATTTCTGAGATTGGGAGCATACGTATACTCACCTCCTACCCTGTAAAACAAATATTGATCAGAAATAAAGAAATGATTATTATAAATTATATACTGCCCCAGTAATCTATTACCATTATAATTATCAGCGTTCAGATCTTCCATCATCTGAAGGGTAATACCTTTATTGATGAATGCATTATTTTCAGGAGGAAATATGGTAAAAGGGCCAGGCTGAGATAATTCATTCCACAATCCGAATTTTTTCAATCCTGCAACGAAAATGCTGTAATTGGGTTGCGAGGCTAAAAAATCCTGTACAGTTTTTCCTTTATGGTATTGTAACATTTTATCTAAAACATGTAATACACCATTTGACAATTCGATATTTGTACGAATCAGCTGAGATCCGTTAAAGTAAAATTTTCTGTCGCCGGTAATAGCCGACGCATAGGGGCTTGAGGAAGATAATGTTTCATACCTTACATCAACAGCATTAGTAGGAATAGAAGAAGTAGTCAGCCTTCTTTCTTTAATGATGTGATATTGCATTGCTTCCCGCAGGCTATCCTTATTTAAATGCAAAATATTTTCTTTTGTATGAATACCCATTCCTTTAAATGCACGGTCGTTTAGTGCCAGAACAGTAAAGGACCCTTCTGCATTCAGCTCATCCACTAAACCTGTATAATCCAATGCCGCATAAAAAAGCTGAAAATCAAAATTATTTCTGATGAAATCACCTGCCGGTCTGATATTTTCATTAGGTTTTGGAATGAGTAAATCATCATGTTTACATGAGTACAAAAATGATAAGGAAAGCAGCAACAAACCATTCAGTAGCCGTTGTACTTTATATTTATTATGATTTGATAACATCGTATACGCTGTTTTATTCATTTGAAGAATCTTATTAATAAGAAGGTGCAGGATATTTTCTTTGCACGGTCATCATGTAAATTCCACCATTCACTACTTCTACCGTATTTACCGTAGCAAAAGTTCTTGGGTTGTAAGTACCGGAGTGAATACTCACCAGCATGTTAGGTAAAGTTCCAGCTGAGTTTATTCCGGTGAGACCCTGGCCATTTCTATAGCAGTTAAGCACTGCCCAGTTACCACCGGTATTAACATCACCGCCAAAGTAAGTGTTGTTTGTCGGGTTGATTCCAGGCCTGAAGAAATCAAAGCTCTGCCAGCTGGCTGTTTTAATTTTATCATCGGCCGGATTAGCAAAAAGCGGGAAGTTTATATACGGAGCAACGGCATCAGAAGTTGAGTTTCTTTCAATCGTGGTAAGATAAACACCGTTGTAACCTTTCAATGCATTACTCCTGTAATTAGAACCCATGTTAGAAAGATTTTCGTCAGGATAAATAGTGAGATAAATATCCATTTTGTCTTGTATACCATACTGAAATTTTCCATTTCTGAAATTTTTTGGTTTGGCATCATCCGGTGATTGAACAAATCCTTTTGCCGAATAATTATAAAAATTTGTATACACCAGTTCATCTGAAAGCGGAAGTTTATGAAATATTTCCTGCCTGAGTAATAATCCGTTTTCTTTTGTTTGAAAATCTTTCTGCAGCAGGTGCATGGTATACACTTCAGAAGCGGTTAATGAAACAGTGGTATCCAGCATAATATCATCTTTTAAATGCCCTTCCAGCTGAAAGTAAGGGATATCATTTTTAGGCCTGTACAAAAAAACAAATCTTAAATTTCCAGAAGGAATCTGTGCCCAGCTACTCAAGTCGTATCCATTCACAATTGGCGCAACCAATACATTTTCTTTTCCCGGATATTCCGGATTATTAACTGAAGTAGATGAACCTATATGAGAGGGATAAGGTGGTGCATAACTGTTTCGTATATCCAAAAAGTCACCAACTATTTCTGCTCCTTTAATTTTACCATCCGCACCATACTCCGGATTTATCAACATACACAAAAACGGAACTTTAACATCTTTTTCACCCAGGGTAAAACCATAATTAAAGTTATTAAACACGCGCAGGTAAGCAGGATTTTCAACCTTTGTATATTCCACTTTGGTACAACCGGAGGTAACCAGCACAAGTGCCCACAAACTATAAAGTAATATCAGAAACTTATTGTTCATGTATTTTAGTTTTAATCCGGTAAAGAGTCATACTTTACCGGAACTTATTTTAAATGATATTATTTGTTATGTTTAAGTATCATAATTCTGGCAGGAACAGAAGAATTATTCCGGCCGATTAAAGCAATTGTATATACACCTATATCTTGTGCTGGCAATGCCCTGTTCAGATTAGTATATAACTCTTTTCTTGTAATTATATCCTCAGAAGATACCGGTGTAATATCACTTGCCCAGGTACCTGGTATTACATCAGGTGCAGACCTGTACACCATAATTTCATATTCAGACCCCGGATAGGTGGTAATAAGATATGGTTTATCGTAAACTGGTAATGCCGGCTGTAGGTTTGATGCAACAGTATGGCTCATCGGCTGTCCATTATTTTTTGTAAAAGTGATGTATGAATTATCCGGAGACATATTCAAAAATCTTAAACTACTAAAAAACGTATACTTGAAATGGCCATAAGTGGCATCATCAATTGCACCAATATAATTTTTTCCACTAAGGTCGTTTGAAACTGTAAGAATCTGAGCGTTTCCATTCGAAGAAGGATATAACCAAAAAGAATAATTCATCGAAGCTCTTAACACATGATGAGTAGTAGCGATAACTTTACCGGAAGCATCCGTAGCTTCAATTGTATAATCGCCCTGTACTACCGCCGTATATTCACTGGCATGCCCAAAACTAACCTGATTGCCGATAGTATGTCCATTCACTTTGAAGTTAACCTCATCATTATTGAACGCATTTACACCCTGAATTCTGCAATAAGTCATATTCACTTCAGTAGAATTATCATTGATTATACTGAATGAATTCTGATAAAGAAAAGCATCTTCACCTATGTCAGAAATATAGTAATTAAATCTTTGAGGTGTTACCACGATAGTATATATACCTCCTGGTTCATAAGTCATTAGCGGTGCAAATACCAGATTAGAAGTTGTTCTGAGACTGGTTGCCACTGTAGAAGTCGGAGGATCGATCATTGAATAGGCATAACCCATTGGCTCGTATTGAGCTGACGGAATTTGCCTGCCATCATCAGTTAGTATTTTAAACTGATAGGTGCCATAAGGAACTTCTATATATTCTGAAACCGGATTTGCAGCGGTTATTGAAGTAGTACTGGTATGAACAGCTGTACCATCTGCATAAGCAAGGGTGATATTTCCGTGTAATTCTTCCATACTACCGCTACTGTTAGCAAAGTTTCCTTTAATTCTTGCTGATAGATTCAGAATTCTGATTTTAAAATGATCCGGTTTTGCAGGTGCTGTAATACCACGCGGAACTTTTACACTCTGAGGTTGGCCTTCCTGCCAGTTTGAGGCTACCATCAAATAATAATCTACCGGATTATGATAATCATTTTCCGCCTGTATTATTTCGTCACGTTCTGCTTGTTTATAATAATTTCTGTCAAGAATTTTCAGCTCAACTTTTTCCTGATTATCAAACAGCTGTTGAGGAACAGTCCATGTACTGCCTAAACGTCCGTTTTTAGGAAAGTACTGAGTGCCGGGAGAAAAGCTGGCCTGAGGAGTCTGAGGATGTACAATATAAAAACTCGTTACACTGTCGCCGTTTGCAACTACCTGGTTGAAACCACCCAGGTTAATGATTCTGACGTTGGAGTTTTTCATATTATCAGTTATCATCCGGTTATCGGTGGTCATATCAAACTTGTCTTTCTGACAAGATGATAGAGCAACCGCCAGCACAATCAGCCCTAAAAATTTATTAAAATGATTTCTTTTATTCATTTGTATTTCTTTTACAGTTTCAGTACTAAATCTTTTCACTGATCAATAGTGATGGATTAAAAAATGTTATAGGTAAAACCGAACATAATCTCCGCACCTCTTTTAAAGCTTCTGTTGATATACTCGTTTCCATACCATTTACCACCGGTTTGTGGATTCGCATAAACTGTTTTAATAGCCGGGTTCAGCATATTCTTGGCGTATCCTTTGAACTGAATTCTGTCTCCGATTCGTTGTGAAAATACAAAGTCGAGGTATGGAACAGGTTGCGTATACAGATCCGGTTCACCAGTCAGGTTAATCTGCACCAATCGCTCTCCTACCATATTAAATGTCAGGGTAAGATCAGTACCTGTTTTCTTGTTATCATAATTTAACCAGGCATTGATAGAGTAAGGAGCCTGTTCGAACAATGGACTGTTTTTTGGAGTATATCTGTCTAACGAACGATTGGCATTATAACGCTCTTCCGTTTTTTTAATTTCACTTTGAGCAATCAGAAGGTTCGTACCCAAAAAGAAGTTCTTTAAAGGATCGAAAAGGTTACCGAGATTTTTTACCACTTCAAATTCTAAACCCCACACTTTACCTACATTTGGATCATTCTGAAACTGGATGGTAGGAAACTCAGGATAAGTAGCCGCCAGTCCGTCTGTTTTCAAACTGAAAACTTTCACCAACTGATTCTGAATACGTTTTCCGAAAGCAGAAACAGCGATTACTTCACCTCTGTTTGGAAACCATTCCCATCTGAAATCAAAGTTTTGAGTATGTTGGTTTACCAGGTTCGGATTACCCACTACAAGACCCATTTGAAAAGCGTCAAATTCAAACACATTGGTAATTTCTCTTAATTCAGGGCGGGCCAATGTTGTATTATAGGCTCCTCTGAAATTCATATTATCATTCAGGGTATAAGTAGCATTCACTGAATAATAAGGTTTGTAATTTGCCTGATAAACAGAGTTAGGATTAATCGGATTTAAAGGAATGGCATTCCCTTCTGACGATTGTGCTGTAAGAGACGGATCTAAAAACACACCTGCAGTATCTACTGCTGATCCTATATTAGTCATTTCAAAACGAACTCCACCTGCCACGCGTAAACGCTCGTTTATTTTTAAATCGAGCATCCCGTAGAGTGCATTTGTTTCAAAATAACCGGTATAGTTGTTAGGCGACTTCTGACTATTATATAAGAACCCACCAACGGGCATCCCTCCTTCTCCATGTCCGGGATTTAATCTCACTCCTACTATTTCACTACCTACCAATCGGTTCACATTACCGGAAACAGTATAAAGGGGTAATGCTTTATTACCTGAGAAATTTGATCCTGGTAAGAATAGCTGATTCTCTCCAAATATTCTGTCGCGAAACAAGTAGTTAACTCCTGTTTTGAATTCCTGTTTTTGTCCGAGAAATTTAAAAGGGATGGTTAAATCTGCTTTATAGTTATAATTTTTTTCAGATAAATTTCTCCAGCGTCTGCCATTCGGTTCAGCCTGAATAATACCATATGTACCGAAGCCATTCACATATCCAGAAGTAAGTGCATATAAGTGTTCAGAATAAACAAATTCACTGGAACCTGAATTTCCATCTACCACCGGTTTTGTATACCATCCACCACCACGGGGCCTGTAATCAGCTATATTTACAAAACGAAAGTCGGGATCATTCTGATTAGAAGAAGAGGTAGCAATGTTATAACTCAATCTTGGAGAATAAGCATTGGTTGAAAGTTTATGTTCACCCTGAAAATTAAAAGTATTCAGGTTTCTGAATGTTTGCTTTAGAGAGTAAGTAGTACTATGAACCTCTCCCGGAAGACCCGTATATTCGTATTTACCGTACAGGTTTGTAGCGGTATTTTCTCCACCCCAGCTGCCCAGGTATTGCATACTTATTTCATGAAGCGCATTGAAACGGTAAGTTAAACCAGCCAGGGTTCCGTAGTTTAAAACCTCTGTTCCTGTATTCTCTTTATAGGTTTGATACTTTCCCATAAAAAGACTGTTCGGCGTGATATAGTTGGGGATATTTCTTGGGCTGTAAACATCAGGATTACCGGTAACCACCCCTTGATAGATACTGTACTGAGTAAGATCACCTCCGATAATATCTGTATAGCGCCGATAATAGTTTCCTCCCAGAATAAGACCCACTTTGTGTTTTCCAAATACATCAAAGCTATTTCCATAAGTAACAGAATATAACTGGTTCTGTGGGGCTTTTTTGTATTGGGTAGACATGATCGGATCAAAAGACTGCATGATATTATTAATACGGGCTACTTCTTTATAAGCATCCGGACTATAATTACTATTGGCTACCATCTGCTGAACACTACTCAATCCGTTTGGGTATTGACGGGCAAGATTTCTGAAATCACTGGTAAGATTCTTATCTTTAATTTTATGACCAAATGCACCCATGTTACTATTCCAAAAGCTATTATATTTACCACCTAAACCGATATTTGAATTAAAACCAGTTTGTGCAATCACTTCCAAAGTCTGTACATCCGGAACAGATTTGGTTTTCAATTCGACGATACCGGCTGCAGCATCTGCCGGTTTATCAGGAGTAACAGTTTTATAGATGGTGATGTTATCTAATAATGAAGCAGGAACAAGGTCTAATGGAATTGCACTTCTATCCGGATCTGACGAAGCCAGACGTGCACCGTTCAACTGTCCGATTACGCTTCTGTCGCCCAAACCACGTACCGCCACATACTTATCATCTGTAATCGTAACACCGGCTACTTTCGACAATGCCTGCGTAGTGGTAATACTACCAGTTTTAAGAATTTGTTCCGCAGAAATTGCATCTTGTACAATAGCTGCTTTTTTACGCTCTAACAGTACAGAGGCTTCCGTATTTGTTCTTCGGCGGGCCTGTACAGTTACTTCATCCATTACAGCAGTAGTAGATTTTAATACAATTTTCAGGCTATGCGAAGCAGGTGTAACAGCAAGTTCCTGTGTTTTATAGCCAACGAAGCTGAATACCAGAGTGGCTCCTTTTTCAGGTACTTTGATAGAAAAATTGCCATTCAAATCGGTGGCGGTACCTGCAGATCCGTTCTTCACATTTACAGATACACCTGTTAAAGCTTTATCCCCATCGAATACACGACCGGTTACCACACCACGTACCGCAGCTGTTTCGATTACCAAATATCCTTCTACGATGCGATATTGCAATCCTGTACCCTGAAGAATTAACTGTAAAGCTTCTTCCACTGTTAATTCTTTATCGAATGAAATTCTTTTGGTTTGCCCTTCTAATAATTTTTCTCTTAAAGAAACCCTGAAACTTGCTTTTCTGGCTAATTCCTGAATACTATAATCAATAGTAGCACTATCAAGTTTCAATGAAACAACCTGTTTAAGGTTTTGTGCATTACCACTTATGCTAAAACATAAGAATAAAGCAACAACCGACAATTTTGAAAAAAATGAAATCCTCTTTCCTGTCTTTTGTCTACTGGTATCAGGGGTTGATTTTTTCTTTGAAGGATAGTAATATGATCCTTTTTGCATACTTTTGGTATTATTGATTTATGCCTTAACGGCAGATAATTAATCAGTATAGAGCATAAAAAGCCCTGTCACGTTTAACGAATCATTGTTGACCTGCGAAATCAGAATGACGGTTAAATGTTAACTTTTGTAAGAGCCTGCATTAGTGCAGGCTTTTTAAATTCTTTTACATATTCATTATTTAATGATGATCGCTGTAGGTTTACCAGACATAGAGTCTATAGAATATTCAAATCCTGCAGTAACAGATAAAATATTCATTGTTTTTTGAACGGAGCTTCGCTCGCTTATAGTTAATGATAATTTTTCTTCCATAAACCCTTCATTGATAAAATTCACTTTCATTCCGTAATGATAACCAATCTGTGTCATGATTTCTTTCAACGACTGCTTCCTGAAGATCATCAGTTCATTTTTCCAACCCAATATTTCCTGCGGGTCAATTTTCATTCTGGTGAACGACTGATTATTCCATTTGATTTTATCTCCCGGCAACATGACGGCAATATTTTTCAACACATCGTTACGCACGCTGTTCACACTTACTTTGCCTGTTACAACAGCTACCTCTATATCTCTGTTTGGATAAGAAGAAACCTTAAAAGAAGTTCCTAAAACACGGGTATGAATATCATCGGTAATCACAGTAAAAGGCCTGGTTTTATCTTTTTCCACTTCAAAAAAAGCTTCGCCCTCCAGATAAACGTCACGTTTATCCTTGTCAAAGCCCTGGGGATATCGAAGCTTACTCTTTCTTCCGAGAGTAACAACCGAACCGTCTTCCAGTTTTACTTTCAGACGTTGTTTTCCCTCATTAATATATTCTGTAAATTGAATGGTATTATCCGTAAATTCATTCGTAGAAGCTTCGTTACCTGAGGCCAGCGTGATTGAATTTTCACGTTGCTGATAATTGTTAATCAGTTTAACGGCGCTTAATCCCATAAGAATCACTACCGAGGCTGCATAATATCTGTATTTCCGCCAGAAGCTAACCCGTTTAACCATGTTTATTTCATTCATATAAACCGAGTCATCCTGCATTTCTAACTGTTGATAAAATTCAACCAGTTTTCTGTCAGCCATTAACGAAATACTTTCGTCAGACAACTCCAGCTCACCGCCTTGTTCATCTAAAATTTCTTCAAACAATACTTTAAAGTACGGCTTGTCAATTATCTCTGACAACTCATACTTTTCAAGCATGTTCAGTTCACCCGCCAACATTTTACGGATGAGAAGCCGCTCTTGTTTAAATGTTTCCAATGTAGAAATCTTCTATTTAAATAATAAAGAGTTGAACCCTTCAATTATATAAACACTAAATAGAAAAGTTACCACCCAATATTTTTCGGACTTAATATTTTGGTAACATTCGCAGCAAAAGATTATTTAAGTTTCTCCCGTACATGGGAAAGAGAAGCCGACATATAATTTTCAACTGTATTGACAGATATATTTAAGACCTGGGCTATTTCTTTATAGGAAAGATTTTCTTCTCTGCTGAGTATAAAAACTTCTTTCTTTTTATCAGAAAGGGAAGAAATCGCAGCCAGGTACTTTTCTTTGATTTCTTCCTGCAATACTTTAGAATCTGCAGAAATATTTGTCTGAAGCGTAAAATCGTCAGCGTGCTCATCAATTGGAACTGTAGAGGGAATATTCGATCTGAAATGATTAAGAATTGCATTTTTCAAAGCCCGGAGAATATAGGCTTTAAAACCGGGAGGAGTAGCTATCTGGCCGCTTTTCTTCCAAACACGCATCATTACATCCATTACCAGCTCTTCTACCAGCATACGGTCGGGGATACTTTTTGAGGCATATCTGAAAAGGCCGTCGTAATAACGTTTAAACAAGGTGTCGAATGCCTTATAGTCGCCTTCTTTCCATAAAGACAGCAGGGACTGGTCTGTTAAATATTGGTATTCATTCTTCACCATAATAATACCTTCTTTTCAGCATTTCGGGTTTCCAACAAAAGTAAAATAAAAGGTAATGAGGTAATTAGTTCAGATATTATGAAATTGTTATGCAAAAATAAAACAAATGCGTACTTAATAACTTAATCAACAGAGACAACTCTTCTTTTTGAATCTCAGACTACCACGGATGTATTAACCATAAATAGTGATTTAAAATAAAAACAAATACCTCTAACACATAAGTTGTATATAAAAGATATCCATAAGCGAAATTATATTCGTTCCGACTACTTATATTTAAGCATAATAAACTACGCAACCATGTTCATTAAAACTACACTGCTATTGGGCTACGAATTATTATATTTTGTTATACCAATAACCGCACAAAATGTAAAAGATAAAATTACGGAACCTGCACCCAAACACACTACAGAACATATTATCAATTTTGATTTTCAATCAAAATCAATCAGTTTTCCTCAAAACAGAATTAAAAAAGGCGATCCTTATATACTTACAATTGACAATATTAATTTAAACTTATACAATGTAATTATAAACAAAAAAGATAGTATTATATCTTCTGATATTCAATTCCCAACTGTAGATTTACTGGGATTGGATGCAATAGAAAAAGTTGCATCCGGTATTATCAGGAGCACAATGTCTGTTACCGGAAAAAAAATATTCGAAAATGAAGATGTAATAGAAAAAGAAAGAATTAAACTAAGCAAAAAAAGTCAAGAAGCAGGTGATTTAAAAAATAGAAATATTCAAAAAAAGGGAGAACTTGATTCTATTAGCAACCTAATTGACAGTTCTCAAAACAAAGGATTGAAATCTAAGATAGAATCAATAGCAGTTAAAATAAAACAAGATTCGCTTAAAAGACAATATCTATTATCAGAAATAGATATTTTAGAACAAAAAATAGTTATATTATCTAATGAAAATATTCAATTATTGGCGGCTTACAGCACAGACAGCCTAAGCATTGTTAAAGACCAGATAGCTTTAACAAAAGACTTGCTTCTCACGCAGATAGATTTTTCGAAAAGTGAAAAGGATAAAATAGAAACGCTTATAACCAACGTTTACTTACGCGGACTCAATTACTATCAGTCGTTATACAAAAAACCTGATAATCCACTTATAGAAAACAAAGATTTAGTTTCATTACATAAAATATTAGAAGAATCAAAAGAAATATCTGCCAGGTCTCATACAATTCTAAATAATGTAAAAAAAACTGAAAAGACATATCTGGATTTCTCAAAATTATATGAAACCATATATAACAGAGATTCAGCAGTCAAAAAATTGCACGGAGAAATAATGAAAGATTTTTCTCAAACGAAATCAGCATTAGATTCAATGATTGATAAAATAACTTTAAAAAGGACTGCTGAGTTACTGTCTTCTATAATACATCTCGACAATAACAGTGCACGTTCATACACATCACTACCAATGCAACTAAATGGTGACATGAGTAAATTATCTATTGATATAGTACCTAAAAAACCAGAATTCGGTCAAACATACGCAGTGGTTTATGAATTTCCACATAATAAAAACTATGTAGGTATCGGAGGGGCATTTTATCACGCCACCGGAAAATCATTCCGTAATGATATCTATAGTGTTCAGGAGTTTGCTACATCCGATACGACCTCCCAATTCAGAATTGTAAACGAAGATTCGGAAGGCGCGGATAGAGAGATTGGATTTGCAACATTACTACACGTAGGTACGAAAATAACAAATTTTTGTAAAGATCTTCTAGGTGTTCATTTCACTATTGGCCCTGCAATATCTTTAGCAAGCACACCACAGGTAAGATTGGCAATGGGGGGCGGACTTTCGGTAGGCCGGAACAAAAATATGGTGAGTATTGACTTGCTGGGAATGGCTGGAAATGTTCAAAGAAAAAGTAATTTATATTCAGAAAACCAGGCATACGATAAATTTCCGGAGCAAATTACAGTATCAAAGTTAAAGACCTCTTTTGCAATCGCAGTAGGATATATTTATAAGTTCTAACAAAATAGATGCATTACAGAATTACTTAATAAAAATGCCGGAATTACTCCGGCATTTTTCCACAGTACTCTGCGGGTACACAGTAACACATGAGAATTACCCAAACAAACTAAACTCTTCTTCACAAAGTTCTTTATTGATCATAGCTCCGGCCACATTACCGGTATAGACTGCAGTGGCAACTGATCGCATCATAGAAGAACAGTCTCCACAGGCAAAGACACCGGGTACAGACGTCTTTTGCATATTATCAACGCTTACATGCCCATGTTCAGTAAAATCACAACCTAATTGTGCAGCAGCTTCTGTATGCTGCTCAAAAGGTGCTTTTACGTACAAAGCATCCAAAGCAGCTACTGTTCCGGCAGCAAATACGATATGCGTTAAAGAGCCGTTTTCATGAATAATATTATGAATCGGTTGATTAATCAACTTTACATTGCTTTTAGACAGTAATCCGGTTTGTTCTTCTGACAATTCAATTTCACCATTGGTTAAAACAGTTACTTCAGCAGTAAGATTTTTTATCATAGGAACGAGATGAAATATCATTTCATGGTTAATTAAAATACTATTTTTCCGGCCTTTAAACTCGTAACCATGGCAGTAAGGGCAATGAATAACCGAGATACCCCAACACTCTTTTAAACCGGGTATCGAAGGGAGGATATCCCTGATACCGGCAGCAATCAGCAATTTCTTACTTGTATAACGACTACCATTTAATGTCTTGATCTCAAAAATCCGCTTTACTTCGGCAGCATTAATAACCGTATCTTTTATCAGGCTTACAGTATCATATTTTAATACTTGTTCCAATGCTTTTGCAGCAATTGCTGCCGGCGTTTCTCCATCCTGTGTAATAAAATTATGAGAGTGCGGGGTTTGTCTGTTACAGGGCAGGCCGCTATCAATGATCAGTACTTTCCGCAATGACCGGCCTAACGACATTGCAGCTGATAGCCCGGCATAACTTCCTCCTATAATAATTACATCAAAAGAATTTTTCATAAATACAATTTATATCACTAATAATCCGCATAGTTTTTTATATACTACAGATGCCTGTGTTTTCTGAAATTTAAAATATGAGCAATAATCAACAATACCGCACCAATATAAATTAGCGGTGAATGAAAATGAAACAACAAATCCATCAACACCGAAATACCAATGAGCATAATAGCTGTCCAAAACATCATTTTCAGTGTTTTAGATTCCATATTTTTCGTTACTCTTTTTACTACGACCGTACCAACAAGCAGAAATGCCAGATCAATGTATGGATTATGCGAGATACCTATAGGGATAATCACGAGCAACGGAAAAACCAGGCAATGGATAAGACAAAGAAAGGCTGCCCAAAAGCCAATAACATCCAGATTTTTTGTTTTCATTCATTCAGGTTTAAAATGCAACATTGTTGCAAATATATAAAATTATCATTAAAGCAACAATGTTGCGATTATTTATTTTTTAATTCCTCCGCTTCTTTGAACAGATAGATAAAATCATTTACATCTGTATCATTTAATTCAAGTATACCTTGAATAGTACAAAACTCGTCCGTACGGTATTTCCGGGGCTTATTTTTGAACTTTAGCGAAATAACCGACTCCACCCCTGCACCACCGCAAAAAAAGCAGGAAGCATAAGTAAATTTAGAAATAGCATATATTCCTTCTTTTATATCGAGCGGAATCATATAACCTGATATCTGTACTTTCTTTCCTGACAATTTTTTGATCTTGTTTCCAAAAACCGGATACAACAGATCCAGATCATATTCCTTATTATATTTTGCAATAAAACTTAAATCAAGTAGCTGCTCCCAGTTCATATTCACAGCCCGCTCATCGAGCTCAATAAGTTTTTCTGTGAGTTTCTTTTGTGCCTGTTCACGTAATTCCTTCCCCGCTCCATAATATTTATCCTGCCGGTAAGCAAACGTAGTTACCTTTTCTGCTGAACGAACATGTTTACACATGCTCGAAAAGTCAACGCACATCATTACAAAAAAAACAGTGCCTGATAGCAGGTATTTTATTAACTTATCCATTGGCTAATGTTCTTGATATATTGATCGTCCACACTTTAATTGCCGGAATGAGTGCAGCCAGGAGCCCCAGTAATAGTACTGTAACCACTAACCAGTGTTCACCATCTACTAACCACCATAATTGATTCCACTCCATCTGATAAGATGCTGCAACATTATCTGTTATTGACAATAACAATAACCTGCTGGTTAACAATCCAGTTATCAACCCTGCCACTATCAAAAACATACTTTCCGCAATTACAGATAACAGAATCTTTTCACGCGTAATACCAACACTTCTCATCAAAGCAAGCTCATATTTTCTTTCTTTCAGTGAATTGTATAAGGTAACAAATACAATAAAAGTGGCCAGCAACATCACCCCGGTACCTATCTGTTGTAATACATTTATCCCAACTCCAAATAGAGAAAACAAGCGGTTGATTTCAATTGCCGGAACAGCTGCCATCATCGAAGTCTGTTCATTGATCATCCTGGGCATTTGTACCTGTCCCATAGGATTTTTAAACTTTATCAATACAGCAGTTATTTCTTTTATGGAATGATGAGCATGTTCATGTTCTTCTTCATCATCATGGTGCTCATGATGGGCATGATCATGTATATTCCATACACTTTCCAGATTACTGACAATAAGATTATCTAAAACAGTTCCTGAAGCTGCAAGTATACCGGTTACCGTATAGGCCTGATGGGTATGCTTTTCGCCATTTGAATCATTACCATGTGTACTGAAGAAAGAATCGCCGGGTTTCATTTTTAGCTTTTGCGCCACTTTAGCACCTGCCACTACTTGAAAGTTTTCTGAAAAAACTTTTCCGGTTTCAATATTTACCTGATAATGATTCAACAATTCTTCCGAAGATCCGACAATAGAAATACCTTCGTATGAATCACCGTAAGCCAGTGAGATTGCTTTTTCAATATGCGGATGTTTCACCCATTTTTCAGCTTCCTCGTAAGAAATATTACCCGTTGGATGATCAATATGATAAACTGCTGACAAAATTAACTGCAACGGGCTGCCCTTCGCTCCTAAAACCATATCAATCCCTTCAATATTGCGCAGATAATTCTTCTCAAAATTGTATTCTACAATCAGCAACATTGAAATCATACCTATACTCACAGACAATGCCATCCAGCAAAGAAATGTATTTAATGATTTTGATCGCAGGTTATTCCATGCCAGTTTTATCATCATAATAATTCTATTCTACTTTGAAAAATATCTTTTAACCGTTGGTCGTGTGTTACCATCAGCAAGGAGGTATTGTTATCTTTTGATAAGGATATCAATGTTTCTGCGACTCTGTAACAATTGGCATCATCTAAACCGGAGGTAGGCTCATCGGCCAATAAAACAGACGGCATGTTTAGTACTGCTCTCGCAATAGATAACCGTTGCTGTTGCCCTACACTAAGTGTACCCGGCTTTTGAGAAGCCTGATTAATCAACCTTAACTGCGACAATACCATCTCAACTCTTTCAGCAGTTATCATTTTATCGGGCCATTGCGAGCACAATACCAGGTTATCCCAAAGCGATAAAGACGCTATATAATGTGATTGCTGAAAAACAATACCAATATTTTTTCTGCGGAAAAGATCTGATTGTTGTGTATTTAATAAAGTGATATCCGTATTATCTATATAAACAGCTCCTGAATGGGGTTTTAGTAATCCGGAAAGCAAATGCAAAAAGGTTGATTTCCCTTTTCCGGATGCACCGGTGATCAGCAAAGTATCTCCGGAATTACAGTGAATATCCGGAAATAAAAAAGGCATATTCTTATAAGCAAACCTCAACTCTTTTGTACTAATCATACCATTTTTTTATAAGAGTTATTAAATCATTACTTCGGCTGATTTCAACAAAAAATTATGTAATTCATAGTTTTTTATAAACGGTTGCAACTTTTCAGAGCCGGGTCCGTACATAGCAAGTTCTACATAATCGGCTGAATGATCCATAGATCCCCATCCTACTGAAGTATATTTCTCTTGTACTTGTGCAAGGTATTTGAATGGAAGTTTACGAGGGTTATAAACACCCGATTCATCTAGTGATGAATAATGTTTCAACAGTTCTTTTGCTTCGTTATCATCCAATTTCCATCCTTGAGCATACTCAACTCTTTCGATGAGTTGTTTTGAAGATGTTTGATGAGTAATTCCGTTTAAAATCCAGTCATTTGTATGCCGGAATGAAAATATTCTATCGAAATTGTCATTAGCTTTTGAACCATAGAATAAACCCGGGTTCGCATTACCGTGATCAGTAGTTAATACGACTAATGTGTTTTTATCTTTTTCGGCAAAGCCAACAGCTACTTTAACGGCATCGTCAAATGCAACCTGTTCGTGAATTAATGCACCGATGTCGTTGGCATGCGCGGCCCAATCAACTTTTCCGGATTCTACCTGTAATACAAAACCGTTTTTGTTCCGACTCAGTTGTTGAATAGCAGCAGCTGTCATTTTGCTCAATGAGGGAATTTCTTTTCGAAGTGTTTCGTTTTGCTGAAGATCTAACTGGTAAGGCAATCCGTCTTCATGAAACAAACCGAGTACTGGCTGATCAGCATCAGATTGATAAGCACTCAACTGATAATTATCAGTGAATACGCGATAATTATTCTTCCGGTATTGGTCTAATAAGTTCTGCTTGTCTTTTCTTTTTTCAGACACAAAGTTTTCTATACCTCCTCCCATCATCACATCAAATCGCAAACCGAGATATTGAGAAGCAATTTCATTCATATCTCCGCGCTTATGATTGTTTACACAAAATCCGGCCGGAGTAGCATGTGTAATAGGAACTGTGGTTACACATCCTACAGATTTACCACTTTCCTTAAACTTTTGCAGAATCGGTTTATTGAAGCTGCCATCGGCATTTACATTCAGCGATCCGTTGGGCACCCGAACACCTCCCCCCCAGGATGAACTGGCAGCAGCAGAATCTGTTACCAGAGAGTTGGCTGATGCCGTATCCATTAAAGCCCTTCTTACTTTATTTTCATCATACAAACTTAACCAATGGCTTCTGCGGCCCTCCTTTCTTTGAAGAAACAAATCCGTCATGTTTAAAGTACCGGTACTCATACCGTCACTTACCATAAAAATGATATTCTTTGCAGTTTGCGAAGGTTGCTTTTTAGGTGAAGCAGTAAACGAACTGCTGCCCCATACCGTCGTTCCTAAGAGTGCCAATGCACTGTTTTTTAATAAATCTCGTCTTTGCATGAACTAAATTTTCAGAATAATTATCAATTAAAAATAATTCATAGAATAACTTACAGCTGGTTTTCAACAGATTACACTCCATAAACTTTCAGTAACTTTGTAATATTGAATCAGGATAGAAAGTGTAACTTGTATGATCAAAAAAGTTATAAAATATTGACAAACAATGAATTAATAATTAGTATAGCTGACTTCAATGTTATAAAGAATTGAAATCTATTGCAACACTGTTGCAAATATAAAACAAACGACCATTACTGCAACATTGTTGCAGTAATTAATTTATTGTTATGAGAAATACCGTAGCAAAAACAGAAATTCTGAATCTGATTAAAAGTTCTAATCAGGCTTTTTCGCATGCAGAAATTGAAGCTAAACTCGAGGGATTGTGTAATCGCGTTACCATCTACAGAGTGCTTGAAAGACTCGAAGAAGAAGGTCAGATTCATAAGTTCGTTAACATTAACGGCGTTTTAAAGTTTGCTGCCTGTCATGATTGTACCGATCACCACCACGACCATCACGCCCATTTCAACTGTACTTCCTGCGGCACCGTAACCTGCCTGGAAGAAGTAGAACCTGTTTATAAAGTACCTAAAAAGTATAAAGTGCAGGAAGTGAATTTTACTTTATCGGGGTTATGTCCTAACTGCTGCTGATTAATATAATTAAGAATTGATAATTAATAGTTAAGAGTTTTTTCTGGTTTTACTCAACTTAAACCTGAAAGATACATCCAGACTGATGGTATGCTCGTAAGCAAATTTTTGCGTCAATGCCGGTCTGAAAAACGTAGGCCGGTAGGTTAAACCAACTCCCAGCTGTTCGTAAAACTTATAAGACACGGGAAGTACAAATCCCCAGGCATTATGTGCCTTTTTTACAGGGTCTCTGGAAGGTTCAGGAGGATCCAATCTTCCATAATTCCGAAGATCCCAGCTATTACGGCTATATGACAACCCGTAACCGATCGTGAAGTTTTTTATCTGATGATTGTGAGAAGCAGCTACATACATCGAACTCATAAATTCATGTTCGCCCGCATACGTTACCGGAGCCGGAAACGGAATAAATATATCCATGATACCAAAGGCACTTGCATTGATAAAGTGTTTGGGTGAATAATAATAATCCATGCCTACAGCAACACCCCAAAAACCTGCATTGGCTTTGTAAGATTCAGCTTCAGGTTTTAAAAGAAATGCATTAACATGAGGAATCGAGAGATTCACAAAAAAATCGCCTTTATTGTAAATATTTTTTACAGGAGTTCTGAATATCCGGGGAAAAGTGTCTGAAGAGTTTACATAAACATTTTTAGGATAAGTATACCGCTTTGGATTATTCTTATCTACCAACATTCCTATACCATAATTGAATACTATATTTGACCAGAATGCAAATGAGTTTCGGGGTTTTAAAATAATTTCTTTTTCCAGACTGTCTGTTGAAACTGTTATTTGCAGCGGTTCTTTGCTACGCTCCACAAAAATCCAGGTTTTATTGTTCTGTGTCATCGTAAGCCTGCCATTATACATTACTTTACTGGGTTCTGTAGTATTGACAGCGATCTGATTATGCCTGGTATTCATCATGGTGGCGCATGATGAAAGAATCGTTAACAGAAAAAGATATAAATATCGCATACATAATGGAGCTACGGTTCAGAAGCAGTTTATGCTACTGCTTACCATCTGAAATGTAGCTAAAAAGATTGAATACAAAATAGCCTGTTTGTCATTTTTGTATTATTTCTCAGTGCCCGGTGCTTTCTTTGTATCCTTACTCCCTTTTTTTAGTCTCCTGAATTTCCTGTTCAATTCTTTTCCTGATATCTATTTTGGCTTCGGTAAAACTGAAAATACCGGTTCTGTATTCTCTGGCGTATGGGTTGGCAATTGAGTCAACCAACATAGCTGTTTCAAAATAAGGAGCAGTTATTTGTAGCTCTTTGTTATCGTGATCATAGTCCTTGACACGGATCAGATTAACATAGGGTTTTGACAGATCAAACCAATTAACATAGTCAGCATTAAAAGAATGAGCTCTGACACCCGCTTTGGTATAATAATTTATAGCACCTACCTGTCCATAATTATCACAAAGCACCAGGGTATTGCCGGAGGGAGCAATAGCTGTATAGAGGCTGTCTACTTTATGTGCCAGTTCACGCCAGCCGAGCATATCGGCAAAGTCTTGCGGTAGTGAATGATCTTTACCATCTTCCCATCTTAACAGGCCTAATTCTTTATATTTTTCAGTATGCTGAATAATGTATTCAGGTGTTTTATTTGGATAAGATACATCAAGAATCGGAATAAAAAACAATACCGGAACGGCTATACTGACTGATTGCCAGAAGGGTGTCCATTTCTTTTTAAACAATACCGACAAGGCCACCGATCCGAAAGCTATATAGATGGGATACAAACCTATAGCATAGTACCCTTTCGCTCTAAAGTATAAAAATACTGCTAATGTAAAAATAAACGACCAGGCAAAGTATTGGTACTTCCTGAATGGCTTATATAAGATGAAAGCAATAAGTGCCGAAATCAGTACAAAGAGGGAGCCGATAAAATAAAACAACTGACTGGAGAGAAATCCTGATCTTTTCACATGTACCAATTGTCTTTCCGACAATTCTTTCATATGTTGAAAAACCGGAAAATCATTCTGGTATTGCCAGATAAGGTTAGGAGATACAATCAGTAATCCCAATAATGCGGCTACATACAATTTAGGTACTGCAAACACCTTACGTTGTTCTGTTAATAGCAAAGCAGGCAAGAAACCTAAAAGTAGAAATACTACATTATATTTATTCAAAAAGCCGAGTGCTAAAGTTATAGCAGCTATAAATAGCCATTTAGTATTTTTAGAATTGGTATATTTAATAAAACTATAGTAAAAGAAGGTCCATACCAATACATCCAATGAATTGGGCTGGTACAAAAGATTGAGTCGAGGTAATACGGAGAAAGTAATACAAACGGCTCCTAAAATGAGGGCAAACAAATTACCTTTCAGCTCCTCAATAGCTTTCCATACTACCAGCATAGTAAGTGCTCCGAATAATGCGGGGAAAAACCTGATCCAGAAAATAGAATTCCCCAGTAATTTTATCACCCATGAAATCCATGAAGTGACCGGAGGCACAGACATATATCCCCATGCTAAATGATTAGCCTGATCGAGATGCAAAAACTCATCTCTATGCAAATCATAAACAGGATCTGTCAGATTATATTGTAGAATAAATTTGAAAAGGATAAAGCCGGCTAGTATCAGATACTTTTTATTCATTGGTATATTTCATACATAAAAAAATAGACATATCCGGTTGATGGATATGCTATAGTTATGGACGCAGTGACATAAATATAGTAAAGAATTTTTAGATTCCAAACACCTGCAACAACGCCGGTTTATCCGACACCTAATCTGCCGGTAAAATCATTTTCAGGATCGGATAATTCATTCCCATTCCGTCTTTTTCAGTTCTTTGATATACCATAAAGCCTAACCGTTTATAAAAGGCTACTGCGGCGGTATTCTGTTCATTAACATCTACTTTATGAATGTGTAACTCTTCTATTGCATATTCCATTAGTTTTTTACCCAAACCCTGTCCAAAGTATCCGGGTGAAAGGAAAAGCATTTCTACCTGCTTTTCGTCTACGCCGATAAAACCTGCCAGCTCATCATTGTTAAACAGGCAAAATACCTGCAACTGTGTGAAGTCGAAAGATTGTAACATGTCACGGATCGACTCGAAATCTTCACGCCGCAAAAATTCATGAGTAGCGATTACAGAAGCTTCCCATACCTGTAACAGGGCTGTTTTGTATTGATTGGAATAACTTCTTATAGAAAAATCAGACTGTTGCATATCGGGTAGTTTGCACAAAGATGCTTTAATTCGGTGAAAGGAAAAATAATGCAGGTGTATGGCAAACTTAATATAAGAATAAAATGAAAAGGCCTATTCTAATAAAATACAAAAAAATATACAATTTATCAAATAGACATAATCACCATATGTATCTCTTTAAAAAATACACAATTAACGTTAAAAGATGTATTTGTTATTACTTTCCTGCTGATCGCTGACAATAAAAGCTACCGCGTTGAATTAATAAACCATTTTATAGCCTATTCCTCTGACGTTAATAATTTTTACCTGTTCATCAGTTTTCAGATATCTTCTCAATTTTGAGATAAACACATCCAGGCTTCTCCCGGAGAAGTAATCGGTATTTCCCCAGAATCGTTCTAACAGTTCATTCCTGCTTAATGATTGATTGGTATTAAGCAATAGCAACTGCAAAATATCTGCTTCACGGGATGTTAGTTGTATCACTTTATTATCAACAATCAATTCTCCGCTAGGATAAGCAAATGTATAGGAACGAATTTTCCATTGGTATTGATCATTTTTACTTTGAACTGGTATATATTCTTTTCGCAACAGGGCTTTCATGCGCACTTCCAGTTCAGCCATACTGAATGGCTTTTTGAGGTAATCATTACCACCTTCTTCAAACCCTCTTACAATATCTTCCGTTTGAGAACGGGAGGTTAGAAAAATAACGGGTAAAGTCACACCATCTGAACGGATATTTTTTAACCAGTCGAAACCATTTCCATCTGGTAACATCACATCCAATACAATAATATCAAAGTCTTGTTCACTCAATATTGCCGAAGCCATTTTCAGTGTACTGACATGAGTCACTTCAAACAATTTTGTTTCGAGTGTTTCTTTTACTATTTCAGCGAGAAACAGCTCGTCTTCTACAAACAATACTTTATTTAAACTCATAGTGGCCAATATAAGATAACGGTGGTTCCTTTATTTTCTATACTTTTCAATGAAATTTTTCCGCCATGTGCTTTTACGATTTGTTGTACATAACTCAACCCTAAACCATGCCCTTTCACAGTATGCCCGTTTTGCGGAACTCTGTAAAACTTATCAAAAACATGTGTTACAGCAGTTGATTGTATGCCTATACCCTTATCGGTACAGGAAATACAGAAAAAATCTCCTTCTTTGTAACAACGGACATTTATGATAACATTCTCTGGCGAATATTTAATCGCATTGTCAAGAATATTCATGACAGCCTGTGTAAAGAGTTGTTTATCGGCATTGACTGTATCGGCATGATCATCATTTGTTAAAGTATACATTATTTTTTTGTTCGACGACAATATTAATTGCTCCATCACATCTCTTACTACAATATTTACGTAAAATTCTTCTTTTGAGATGTTAAGACTCGTTTTTTCGTATAAAGAAATATTCAGAATATTATCAACCAGTCTGCTGAGCCTTTTGAGTTCATTACTGGAATAATATAAATAACGTTTTACTTTTTCGGGTTCTCTGATTACCTGTTCGTTTTCTAACGCTTCAACAGCAGCAGAAACGGTAGCAATTGGCGTTTTCAATTCATGTGTAATGTTATTGATGAATTCATTCTTAATCAGGCCCAACCGCTTTTCATTCAAAAATGCCCGCACCAGTAAGCCGATACAAAAAGCTACCAGAATAATTAACAATAAAGACCCGGCCAGTACCCATTTCATTTCACCGATTACAAAATTTACGGGATTATTAAAAACTGCCCGTACGTACCTTTCGTCCTGATTCCACCATTTATAGGTGGTGAACGATTTAGTCACAACATATCCGGCACTTTTGAGTGAATCGTTCTGGTCGATATGATTCAGCAAACTATCAGCCGGTCTTGTATAAAAATAATAAGGTGTAGAAATGTTACGCTGCCGCAGGTACCGGTCGAAAACAGGCCGCAAACGATTGGTATCAAACCCGTATTCCTTTACTTTATCGGATACAAAATGCCCCAACGACTGTATCCGGTAATAAACCACATGATTTTCCAGGTCTTCTGAACGTAATGCGTGTGCATATGCTCTGGCTATCTGACGTTTATATGCCGTGTCGTCCTTTCTTAAAGAGTCTTTGAATTCGATTCTGCTGAAAGAGGTATAATCTTTCCTGTTTTTAGCATCATACACATTAAAGACCATTGCAATTTCTTTGAAACGCGTACTCTCTATGATAAACTGGTTGGTATCCATTAACTGCTCCAACAGCAGTTCCTCGATCGTATCACAGCGTAGCTGGAAATCTTTCTTAATAGCATCTTCATACGCCAGATTCACTTCCCGCTCAAAATTGAATATCGATACCCGGTAATAATTATTCACCCAGTAAAACTGCAACAGGATCACTGAAATAATCGACACCAGACAGATTACCAACAAAAACCGGGTATTTTTAGCCATCTTACAAATTTAAGGATTCAACCTGTTCTATTCCTTCGCTTAACATACGATAACATAGATTAGGTTATCTTAATACTTCCGTACCTGATTAGCCCTGAAATTTGCATAAAAAGATATGAAGAAATGTGTTTTATGGATGGTTTTATTGCTAACTACCCTACTCTCCTATTCCCAGGAATCCGTATTATCGCAAGGAAGTCGTTTTCCGGACATACTCATTACCAATATATCCAATGCGCCGGTGAGAGACTTCAACCTGCATAAAGAAAAGAGCTCTAAATACTATATCCTCAACTTTTGGGGTACCTGGTGCAGCCCTTGTATTCCGGAAATGGATTCATTATCGGTATTATTAAAAAACAATGCAGATAAAATAGGCATCATTGCTATCTCCGACGATAATGAGGAACGCAAAAACAAATACCTCAAAAATAAACCGTCGAAAATATGGCTGGCTACCGATACCAGTTACACATTATATAAAATGTTCAATTTCGCGTTTGTAGGACAAAGTGCCATCATTGGCCCTGATAAAAAAGTGGTAGCATTGGTGAGAACCGATTCTATTAATCAACAGCTGCTGGATAAGCTCTTTAAGGGTGAACCTGTTAAAATGAGTGCCGGTATTCGGGAAGCAGCTATCAAAACAGATGACCCTTTCGGAATTGATAGTCTTACACAACATAGTTTTACATTACGCGGTTATTTGAAAGGACATCGAACAATGGGGCGTATGCCTAAAAAAGGAGTTTACGGGAACAGAAGAATCAGCTATTACAACATTACTATCCGTTCGTTATATAGAACAGCTTATGAAATCAAATCGCATAAAGCACAGGAGTTTTATGATGAAGGAGTAACAGAAAAAGATATTTCTGATTATGAAAATAAAAATACGCTCTATTGTCTCGATTTATTAATTCCTGAAAACAGCCACGAAAAATTACTCGATGTACTGAAAAAGAAGTTAAATGACCACTTATCAATTAAAGTAAGACAAGAGCAAAAAGAAATTGAAGTATATGTATTAAAACGAATAAATGCTGATTCATTTAAAATACCGGTATCTACTGCTGAAGAAAGTATGTTTGGGTTTAGCGGCAGAGGGTTTGATGGCACGAAAAACACCCTCAAAGAATTTGCAGAAGAATATCTGTCGAATGAACTAGGTTTACCGGTGGTAGATGAAACAGGTTTGACCGGGTTTTATGATATCAAAACCAATGTTGAACAAAGAAACAGAGCCGGCATCATGCAATCGATTGAGCAATTAGGATTGAGCGTTGAAAAAACAACACGGTTGATGCCTGTAATATATTACTACAGATAACTTATATTTCTATTAATAAAAATTTAAAAGCATATTATCACTCTGAAACTTGTGAATTAGTATAATAAGCGCTACATTACAAATAGTAATCATTATTTGTAATGTAGTTTTAAAGAATGAAGCATAGCATCAGTTTTTATATTACCCTGTTCGTCATAAAACTCAAAGGTTTAAAGAAAATATTCAGCGAAAACCCAATCAATTATAAACAACTGAGGAAGGAGGATATTCATTCTCCGGGGCATTCTTTCTTCAACCGATCTGACAGATCCCGCCGGTTTACAATATCAAAAACTACCATTACAGAAGTAAAACAACCGATACCATCAAACCGACTGTTGATTTTTTTACATGGCGGTGCCTTGGTATACGGTCCTGCTCAACATCATTGGGATAGTTTGAAACAAATTGCCGGAAAAACCAATTATGATGTATGGATGTGTGATTACCCTAAAGCTCCGGAACATACCATCTCTGAAATTTCAGCGAATATCGATCAGGTATACGAACGGGCGTTAGAACAGTATGCAGCATCTGATATAACTCTGGTAGGAGACTCAGCAGGAGGTACTTTGATTATTACACTCATCCAAAGAATAATTAAGCAAAACAAATTATTACCTGATAAAATGCTGTTGATTTGTCCGGTAGTGGATCCGGCTTTTACGAATCCGGCAATTACAGTCATTGATCAAACTGATGCTGTTTTATCACATGCGGGTGTTTTAAGTGCCAAACGGATGGCTGCGGAAAACAATCAGCTGAACGATCCGCTTCTGTCTCCCATCGTCGGATCATTTCATCATTTTCCAGAAACGATTTTATTTATTGCAGAAAATGACATTACCTATCCTGATCAGTTATTAATGATTAAACAACTGGAAAAAGAGAATATTAATTACACGGTTGTAACAGGAAAAGGAATGCCGCATATATGGCCGTTGTTGCCATTCATGAAAGAAGCAAAAGTGGCTATGAAGAAAATTATACAGTTGCTGAATGTTTAAAAAGAAGCATTAAGATTAAGAAGCTTCTTCCGATTTGATTTATCCTATTTGTTAATTACAATTTAAACATGAAGAGAATGAAGTTGAAAAGCGAATGAAGTACTGTCTTATGCACTGTTTTACCTTTATACCTTTATTTTCTTCATGTTTAAATTCCTTTCTCAAACATAGGAGAAATTTAGAAACGAATAACTTTTATTTCCATAATTCCTTAATGCTTCAAACTAACAAAAGATTATTATTCACCGCCTATAGCAGCATATAAGTTAATCAGTGCACCTATTTGTTTCAGTTTTAAAGCAGAATAAGCTAATTCAGCCTGAAAATAGCTTTGTTGTATGGTTAACACTTCGAGATAGCTGATTTCACCCACTGTATAAGCGTAAAGCGCTTCGTCAACGGCAGCACTAATGGCATTTCTTCTATTCGTAATTTCGATCATTTGCGTTTCAGTTAATTCAAGGTTGCTCAATTCTGTACTGACTTCTCCCACAGCTGTTACTACAGTATTTCTGAATTGATGTACGCTGGCTTCTCTTTGATGTTTTGCCTGTTCGTAGGCGGCTTTGATGCGTTTTTTATTGAACAAAGGTTGAGTTAATCCACCGATCGCATTTGCAAACAAAGAAGATGGTATACTAAACCATTCAGAAGCTTTAATACTGTTTAACCCACCTTGTGCGGTTATAGAAACAGTCGGATAAAAGTTAGTTTTAGCAATACCTAATTGAGCATTGGCAGCAATCAGCGCGTATTCGGCCTGGTTCACATCCGGGCGGTTGCCTAAAAGGCCCGCAGGAACGCCTGCATCAAACTTCTTTGCAGAAGGTTCAAATATATCAGCTCGCAATACTGCTGCCGGGTAATTGGCTGAAAGAACTTTCAGCGCAATTTCCTGCGCACGGATACTGGCCTTTATTTCAGGAATCAATGATCTTGTTTCAGCTAATTGTGCTTCAGCCTGTTTTACAGCTACCGATGTAACATCCCCTACTTCATATTGAGTTTGCAATATCTGCATCGTTGAATCCATTGTTCTTTCCACCTTTTGCGCAATCTGAAGTTGTTCATCCAAACTCAATAAAGAATAATAACTCAGCGCAGCCTGTTTGATTAACTGTACTCTTATACCTCTCCTTGCTTCTGCCTGACTCAGATAGTTTGCAAGCGCTTCTTCTTTCTGCTTTTTAATGCGGCCCCACAAATCAATTTCCCACGACAAGGTAGGCCCGAATGTAAAATCTTTAAAGGTCAGGTTTTGTACAAACGAACCAGTTAAGCTGTTCTGAGAAAGTCTTTGCAAACCAAAATTCAGCTGAAGGTTCAGATCAGGCAGATAATTCAGTTTTACCTGTCTGAGTGTTTGTTCTGTAATCAGTATATTTTCTTCGGCAACTTTCAGATTCAGGTTATTCACAATAACAGAATCTAACAAACTCACTAAATACGGATCTTCAAAAAAGGTTTTATATGCCGGAATCGTATCTACCCGTATTAAACTGTCTGCTTCATATGCAGTAGGTAAATTCATTTCAGGACGTTTATACTTCTCCCCCACCACACAACTTTGCAGAGCGATGGCAGTAATTATAATAATACACCCTAATATATTAATGCACTTCATGTTGGATTTTTTTGGTAGACACTTTCTCTTGTAATGTCTGAAAAACAATAAATAATACCGGAATAATAAATAAACCGATGATTACACCCGACAACATACCACCTGCAGCACTGATACTGATAGATCTGTTACCCATTGCAGTTTCTCCTTTCGATAACATTAAAGGAATCAAACCGGCAATGAAAGCAAAGGAGGTCATTAAAATCGGACGTAAGCGTAATTTTGCAGCCGACATTGCAGCATCAAAAATAGTTTTACCAAGTTTTCGTTGCTGAATGGCAAATTCCACAATCAGAATCGCATTCTTCGCCAATAACCCTACCAGCATCACCAATGAAATCTGAACATAGATGTTATTGTCTATACCCATTACACCGGTAGCAATGTATACACCCAGAATACCTGTTGGCAGTGATAACATAACAGCCAGCGGTAACAAATAACTCTCATACTGTGCTGCCAGCAGGAAGTAAACGAAAATAATGCTCAAACCGAAAATGAATACCATCTGCATTCCTGCACTACGTTCTTCCCTGCTCAACCCTGCATACTCGTAACCATATCCTTTAGGCAGATGCTCAGCCAATACTTTGTCGATAATCTCCATCGCTTTACCGGTACTGATACCAGCAGCAGCATTCGCATTTACCGTGATACTATTGAACAGGTTAAACCGGTTAATTACTTCAGGTCCGTACACCTTTTTCAATGTTACCAGTGTACTGATCGGAATCATCTGATTCTTATTATTTCTGATCATGATATTATCGAGCGTACTTTCGTCTTTCCGGTAATCAGCGTCAGCTTTCAGATTTACACGGTACAGTTTACCAAAACGGATAAAATCCGTTGTTTGCGACCCTCCCAGATATAACTGCATGGCAGTCATAATTTCTCTCGGATTTGTACCCAGTAATTCAGCTTTATCTTCATCAATAATTACTTCATATTGCGGATAATCGCTTCTGAACATGGTGAATACGCCGGCCAGCTCGGGTTGCTGATTCAATTCGTTAATTACATTATAAGTAATTTCACCTAACTGTTCAACACTTCCTCCCGTACGGTCCTGAATCACAAACTCAACACCACCTACCGTACCAAAACCTTCTACTGCCGGAGCTCTGAAGATTAAGAATTCAGCTTTTGTTTTTTTGGTTACCTCTTCCTGCACCATCATCAACAGTTCATCAATGTCTTTTACCTGTGTTCTTTCTGACGGTTTTTTCAACTTAATAAACGCAAGCCCCGTATTCGGTGAAGTAGAATAACTGAATATATTAAAACCTGTAATCACATTGATACTTTCTACTTCCGGTATTGATTGAATCACATTTCTGATCGTATCCATTTCAGCCTGTGTATACTGAATGTTCGTACCAACCTGCATGGTTACTACATAAGTGAGGAAACTATCATCCTCAGCAGGAATAAATCCTTTCTGAGAATTTTGCATCAGGAAGAATGCCGCTAAAGAAACTGCCACTAACCCTCCCATGGTTAACCAGATTCTTTTACCTAACACACTCAGAACTTTGATATACTTTCCGGTGAAACGGTCGAATGAAGTATTAAATGCGCTGGCAAAACGGGCACCAAAGCCTTTTTTTGTGCTATGTTCATCTGCCTCATGATTTTTTAACAGTAAGGCACATAAGGCCGGGCTCAGTGTTAATGCATTCACCGCTGAAATAAGAATAGCAATAGCCAGTGTGTAGGAGAACTGTTTATAAAAAATACCTGCCGGTCCTTCCATAAATCCTACTGGTAAAAATACCGCCGACATAACAAGCGTAATTGAAACGATCGCACTGCTGATTTCTCCCATCGTAGACACGGTGGCCTTGAGTGCTTGATCGCGCGTGGCCGACATTTTTGCGTGTACAGCCTCCACTACCACAATGGCATCGTCTACTACAATTCCAATAGCCAGCACTAAAGCAAATAAGGTTAATACGTTTACGGTAAATCCGATCAGGTACATAAAGAAGAATGTACCGATAATTGATACCGGAACGGCAATTGCAGGAATGATGGTAGATCTGAAATCCTGCAGAAATATAAATACAACTATAAATACCAGAATAAATGCTTCAATCAGTGTACTTTTCATCTGATTAATCGAGGCATCCATCTTTTCTTTTACGTTTTGTAATACGAAATACTCCACCCCATCAGGAGCATCAGCCTGAAATTGTTCCATTACCTTCATTACTTCTACGGCAATTTCATTGGCATTCGAACCACTTGCCTGTACTACACTGAAAGCAATAGCAGGTAATCCGTCAGCTTCGGTATCTGTAGCATAAGTTGAAACTCCAAACTCAATCCGGGCAACATCGGTTAATCTTAAAATGCTACCATTCGGGCTAGACTTAATCACAATTCGTTCAAAAGCTTCAGGATTATTGAGTTTACCTTTATACTTTAATACGTATTGAAGTGGCGCATCAGATTCTTCACCGAACCTTCCGGGCGATGATTCAAAGCTGTTATTGTAAATTGCATTTTCTACATCAGAAGGAAGTATATTATTATTAGCAAGTTTTACCGGATCAAGCCATACTCTGATCGAATAGTTTTTTTCGCCGAACAGATTGATATTACCCACTCCCGGAATTCTTTTAAGCTGAGGAACCAGATTAATGTTGGCATAGTTCTGTAAAAAGGCTTCATCAAACTGTTCAGGTTTGGTACTCTTAATACTGAGAATGGCAATATTACTGGTTTGTTGCTTGGTCGTATTCACCCCTAAACGCAATACTTCCTGTGGAAGCTGACTGTTGGCCTGTGCCACACGGTTCTGCACGTTAACAGCTGCCTGATCAGGGTCAACATTCTGCTTAAAAATAATGGTAATAGAAAAGCTACCGTCATTCGATGAATTAGAGGTCATGTATTGCATGTCCTCTACCCCGTTAATAGCTTCTTCCAGAGGAGTAATAACACCTCTTAAAACACTTTCGCTGTTACCTCCCGGATATACACCGTAAACATATACTGTAGGCGGAGCAATTTCCGGAAACTGTGTCATCGGAATACGAATAATTCCTACAATTCCGAGTAATACCAATAAAATTGATATTACGGTTGCCAATACGGGCCGCTCTATTATTTTCTTTAACATCGTCTGTTTGTCAATTTTATTTTATTGTAACTGTTGCCTTTTCCGGAACTTTAGCCAGTTCGGTAGAAACTATTCTGGTTCCTGGTTCAATTCCACTTTTTACCAGGTAATAATCACCTGATTTCACATAATCTTTTAATGGCATTCTTGTTACTACATTACTATCATTTACTATTCCGATAAATACTTTATCCTGAATATCTACAGTTGCTAATACCGGAATTTTTACCACCTGTGTTAAAGTATCCGTCAACAATATCTTTCCGGTATTACCCGAACGAAGAATTCCATTCGGATTGGCAAATGATGCACGTACCGGAATGGAGGCTGTTCCTTTATCGTACTGCCCGTCAACTATATCAATTTTACCTGTTTTTTCATATACGGTTCCATTCGCTAATCTCAAAGAAATAGTTCCGTAATTTTTCAGTTTTTCTATCAGGCTGTTTCCTTTACGGGTAGCCACCATATCCAGAATCTGAACTTCCGGAATGGAGAAATAAGCATATACGACATCTACCTGAGAAAGAGTAGTTAATGCCTGAGCATCTGCCGGACTCACCAATGCACCGATTCTGTTAGGAATTCGTCCAACATAACCACTCACCGGAGCTTTAACAGTAGAAAAACCAATATTTAAATCAGCAGAAGCAACCAATGCTTTTTGTTGTTCAATATTGGCTGTTGCTGATTCATAGGCTGCCTTTGCTTTCTGGTATTGAAAGTCAGAAACGATTTTCCGCTCGGTAAGCTTTTGATACTTTTCTAATTCAAGCTGAGCATTTTGTAACTGTGCATTAGCCGCACTCAATGCAGCAAGCGCAGTATTTTTCTGTTCCTGATATACACTGGCATTAATTTTAAAAATGGGCTGACCTGCTTTTACAAAAGCGCCTTCATCCACATAAATTGTTTCGATGTAGCCACTCACCTGCGGCCTTAATTCAATATTTACCTTGCCCTCAATCTGGGTAGGATATGATCTTTCAAAAGGTAAGTTTTCAGCTGTCACAATGATTGTTTCAACAACAACCGATTGCTCTTGATAACTTGAAGCCTGATTACCGCCATCTCCGCAGGCCGTAATCAGTGTTGTAATAATAAAGCCAAATGCTATCACACTTTTCCACGATGATTTCGTCAATGTATTTCTATTCATTTCATTCTTTTTTGCAATGCGTACAAATGTAATATTTAAACTTTCCGTATTGAATGAAGTTTTACTCAAACGGTAAAAATCAAAACTGAACTGTAAAAATAGTGGTTTAATACCGGGCCTGGTTGACAGGGAATCGCAAATGGAGAATTGAGAATTAATAATGGCCACGCAGTTGTTGAACTGATATTGTTTGTCGTATTCAGTTATAAAGAGTTATTATACACTTTCAATTTTCCAAACATAGTAGAAGTGAAGCTAATAATGAGGCATAAATCAGAAGTCCATCCAATGCTTTAACTGATTGGCTTTTTCGCGGCTTACAATAATTTCTACAGAAGTGTCATTTTTTATACTGACCTTCAATTTGCCGTTAAAGTAATTATGGATATGCTGAATAGAGTTAATACCTACAATAAACTGGCGGTTGGCTCTGAAAAAAACTTTAGGATCCAGTTGTTGTTCAAGTTCTTCCAATGTGAGGGGAATAATTTCTTCCGTACCATCTAACAGGCGGGCACGGGTAATTTTCAGGTCTACATAAAAATACAGAACATCGTTGACCAGTAAAGTTTTGTAACCGTCTTTAAAAGAAAGTAAAAACCTGCTTCTATAGTCTTTCGGTTTGAAGAAATCCATTAAACCCGCTAAAGAAACAGGTTGTTCCTGTGCTTCACAACAATATTCAAGTTTACCAATAGCGCCACGTAAATCATCCAGCTCAACGGGTTTTAAAAGGTAATCAATGCCATTATATTTAAATGCTTTGATCGCGTACTCGTCGTAAGCCGTGGTGAATACCACAGGACTTTGGATCGTTACTTTTTCGAAAATCTCAAAACTCAATCCGTCAGAAAGCTGGATATCCAGCATAATTAAGTCAGGTGTTTTGTTACACTGAAACCAGTTTACCGATTCTGAAATACTTTCCAGAACTGCCAATATATGTACTTCAGGATTAATTTCATAAAGCAATCGCTTTAACCTATCAGCATTAGGTTTTTCGTCTTCAATGATAACTACTGTATAACTCATAACTTAATTAAAGGTAAAATAACTTTAAATATCTGTTCATCACGGATAATCTGGGGTTCATTCAGGGTTAAGAGTGCATATCGATCCTGGATATTACTGAGTCCGAACTTGGAAGAATTCAGCGGATTGCCGATAGGCGCCAGTGTATTCTCTACCACCAGTTCATTCTGAGCATTGGTATATATATAAATTTTAAGTGGATTTGTTTTTACAGTTTTATTGTGTTTCAGTGCGTTTTCTACCAACAACTGAAGCGTTAACGGGGGAATTCCATTGGTAACCACATCGGTATTAACATTAATGCTGAATTCTACGCGATTACCGAAACGGTGTTTAATGAGCTTTATATAGGCATTCAGGAATTTTAATTCTTCTTCGAGTGAAGTGAGGTCTTTTTTTGAATTCACTAAAATATAGCGGTAAATTCTGGAGAAGTTTTCTGCAAATTCATGTCCGGCTTTCTGATCTTCCAGAATCAGCTCAGAGAGTACACTGAGGTTATTAAATACAAAATGCGGGTCTATTTGCAACTTCAAAGCTCTAAGCTCAGCCTCAATAGCGTATTGATTCATTTCAGCAGCTCTTACAGCCTCATTTTTCCAGTTTCTGATCAGAAAGCTACCGGTGTTGATTCCTACGAGCATCAGGCTTACAATGGTACTTAAAACAAACCACTGCATTTCACTTACAGCTTGTTTTCTGAGCATTTCAGGAGTATCTGACTGAATCGCCTCACTACCACAGGTAAAAGCAAAAAGATAGCTAAAGAAAAAACTCAATATCCACACGAGAATAATGACACAGGTCACTTCAATAATCAACCGTTTTCCGGGCTGGTCTTTCCATGGAATATAACGGTTGAGCTGGTTACCCACATAAATGCATATCTCTGATACGATAATACAGAATAGTAGTGTAATACCCGAATCAAGCAAAAGGTACCAGATGGGCTGCTCCAGTATATTCATCCAGTAAGAGTCAAACGGGTCCATCATAAAACTTACCACGTTTAACACCACGAATGCCAAGAGCGGAAATACGATCCGCTTCCATTTATTTTCTAATATACTTTCACGCCAACTGAGCAAAATAATATCTTTTAACTGTTTAGTGCCTGATGCTAAACTGCAAAACTAAAGTTAGTTATTGAGGTATTTCAAAATGTTTTTCTGAAATGTAGAAATTGGGTACTGAAGCGTGGAGGGCACAAACTAAAGAATTAATAATTAAGAGTTAAGAATTTACTGTGGTTAATACCATAAAAAAAAACTAAATCAATGATAATCAATCAAATAGTAAAAAAACTTATTTAGAGTTTTTCCGCCTGAATTTTATGGAAATCGCCGGCTGCTACATCCTATAAGAAGGGGCCGGCTGTTTGCTGCACTATAACAACCATTTGCCTGTTCACCTTATCAAAACGTAACGCATGAGAAAATACCTGCTTCTTTCATTGCTTGCAATAGTATTAACGCCTATACAGGCGCAACAACCGGCTTTTGATGTTAGTTCTACCTCCTGGCAACAAGTTATAGAGAATGCCCGCAGGCAAAACAAAATGATTTTTGTAGATGTATATACAGAATGGTGCGGCCCCTGTAAATGGATGGATCAAAATACTTTTCGTGATACACTTACCATTCTCCATCTTAACAAAAATTTTTATAGTGTAAAAATAGACGCTGAAAAAAACTTCGGTATAGAATTTACCAAAAACTATCACGTCAACGCCTACCCCACTTATTTATTCTTAAATGTAAAAGGAGAATTGGTACAGGTAAGTATTGGAGCAATGAACACAAAAAAGTTCATAGAAGTAGCAGAAAGCGCTATTAAAAAGAATAAAAACGGAATCAATGCAGAATTTTACCGGCAACAATACCTCCATAAAAAAAATGACATTACTTTTTTAAAAGAGTATATAGAATTTCTCGGTACAGTGAACCAGCCAAATGCCGCCGTCATAGAAAATTATCTTCAACAAACGATAAAAACCAATGACAAAAACAATGAGCTGACATTTCTGTTAAGAAATCTTGTTGGAGCTATAGAACCTGAAGGTTTATTAGCCAGCTCTTTGTTAAGCGAATACAAAAAATATCCGGTCAAATCAAAAGAACTGATGAGCGCATGGAATACGATCAGAAACAAAGTACTGGAACAAATTGATTTATCAGGAGAAGCAAGAGACACCGCATTAAAAAATAAAATTATTCAACTCAATCACCTGGCAGAAGATTATACTTTCACTCAAAACAGAGAACGTGATTTTCTTACGCTGAGATACTATGCACGATCTCAGGATAGTGCTGCATTCATAGACCTTGCAGTTTTTTTCATCAACAGTTACACCAATACCGATACACTTGAACATTACGATCAGTTAACTTTCCAAAAGGCACTGTCTGTTAAATTTCCTGACAAAACCAAAGAGGAAATTGAAAAGTCAAACATATACAGTAGTTACTTAAAATCATTCTTATCTGAAACAGAAAGAACATTTGAAGAAATCAGTGAGCTTGTTTTATTATACAAAGAACAATTCCCCTATTCTTTTCAACAAAAGAAATCAACTTTTTCTGAATGGTACAAGAAAGCGCAAGACATTTATCAAAAGAATAAAATATTTGTCAATAGTTTTATTACAAGATCATTCAGCAAAAACTATGAAAATATATTTCATCCATCAGTAAGTATAAATTAAAAAGCCTCCTGCCGGAGGCTTTGATTATCTTAATACTTCATCTTCGTGCTGAATCAATCCGCTCAATAAATCAAGGGTTATTTTTCCGGGTTTTCCGCTTCCGATCATATAATCATCAACTTTCACCACCGGTACAATACGTTTGGTACTGCTGGTAAAAAAAGCTTCTTTAGCATTGTATACATCATTCAGCGTAATGGAACATTCCTCCACTTTATATTTTTTTCTTGCCAACTGCAAAACTTTCTTTCTGGTAACACCCAGCAGTATCTGCTGATCGGGAGTTTTGATAACATCCTCTTGTGTTACTATGAAAAAATTACATCTGGGCAACTCGGAAATAATACCGTCATGATGATAAACCAGATCTACTGCGTTCGCTGCTTTCACTGCAGGGGTCATCATGATTGCTTTCTGATAATTAATCGTTTTAATATCGGGAAGTTCCTTTCTGAAATTGACAGTAATAATTTTTACACCACTTTGCAATTGTTGCTCAGAAGGGTATTTAAAAGGCTGTACTACTACGATCAGGTTCGGTTGTGTGATCGTATATCCGTCTTCAGCATATCCACCGGTTAATAAAACTTTTACTCCGGCATCTGACAAGTTGTTTTTTTCTACCAGTGTGATAATAATATCTGTCAACTCATTTCTATCTACCGGCGACTGTAGCAACATTTTTCCGGCAGATGCATAAAAACGGTCGAGGTGATCTTCCAGAAACAACGGTTTCTTATTTCTTACTCTGAAAAAATCAAAAATACCATAACCTCTTTGCAATGCCAGGTCACTGATATGTATAGTTGAATCTGTATAAGGAACTATTTTATCGATAATATAGGCGAACATAGTGTTGTATTTGGAAGTGGAAATTACTTTTTCATCAATTTTTTAATGATAGCTGCATCTAATACAGGTACTGTTCTGCCCCGGCGGTCTTTTACCGGTTTAGCGGCAGTCAGCGAATTGAGAATGGCTTCTTCAGTTGCCTCAACTGTAGCGAGGAACAAAGGAGAGATAACTTCGTTCGACAATAACGTATTCGCAGCTGTTGGTTGCTCAATGTTGTGTTGGATGCGGTTACCTTCATAAGTTGAAAAAGCTATTACATAATCACCGGATCCGTTGGTAGCAATGCCGCCTGTTCTGGCCAGACCTAGCATAGCCCGTTTTGCCATACGTTCCAGATTTCGTGCATCCACGGGTGCATCTGTAGCTATTACAATCATACAGGAACCGTCGCCTGAATCATTTAGAACATTACTGAAAACGTGTTGCTTTAAATGTTCCCCTACAGGTAAACCGTCTACCATCAGCACACCACCAAAATTAGTTTGCACAATCACTCCTACTGTATATCCGCCGAGTGCTTCAGGTAATTTTCGCGAAGAAGTACCAATACCGGCTTTGTAGCCGAACCCGATAGTACCTGTACCGGCACCTACGTTTCCTTCTGCTACTTTACCTGTATCGGCTTTTTGAATAGCAGCCAACACATGTTCGGGCTTAACATGCAAACCACGTATATCATTGATTTGTCCGTCATTCGTTTCACCCACTACACCATTTACTGATGCAACATTTTTATTTTCGGGATAACTGAACGTATGCCTGATTAATCCTTCCAGCCCCGCAGCAACCGAAAGTGTATTGGTTAATATTATGGGAGTTTCAATATTTCCCAGTTCTTTTACCTGCGAGTAACCAGCCAGTTTACCGAACCCGTTGCCGATATAAATAGCCGCCGGAACTTTTTGTTGAAACAAATTACCGCTGTGGGGTAAAATAGCAGTTACACCGGTTTGAACAGAATCTTTGGAAAGGGTTACATGTCCTATTTTAACCCCCTTAACATCTGTAATGGCATTCCATTTTCCGGTGGGTAAAATACCCGGTTGAAGTCCCCAATCACGAATCCTGTTCTGCGCCTGTATGGCAAACGAGGATCCTAAAAAGAAGAATAACAATAACTTTCTCATGAGTTTAGCTGGTTCAATGAATATTGAAGTTAGCGAATCCTGTTCACTAACAATAATTGTTACAGAAATTTTGTACAGTGATGGTATGTTTAAAAAATATAATCCGGATAAAATAGTACTATCTCCGGTGTATAAAATAATCGTTAAGAGAATTTTCTTTTCGCCCGAAAAGCAGGTAAAGACCTACCTTTTGCAAGCATTTCCTTATCTAAACCGGTTAAAATGAGATTTTTTTATGCTAAAAGGTTTTAGTTGAAAGAAAATGTGTTAATTTGTTGGTCGAAAATCTAAACAGAAAGCATATATTACACTTTGTAGATAACTAAACCATATGGGAGACATTCAAATTAAAAAGAACAGTAAACAGTACGATGCCGTAATTGTGGGTTCAGGTGCAGGTGGAGGAATGGCGGCTTACATGTTAGCAAAATCAGGATTAAAAGTGTGTGTGTTGGAGGCCGGTGCGATGTACGATCCGAAAACCAACGTTACTCAATTTAAAAATCCGTGGGATTCTCCCAGACGCGGTGCTTCCACTAAATTCAGACCATTTGGAGATTTTGATGCCTGTTATTGGGGTTGGGAAATTGACGGCGAACCCTATACCAAAGAAAGAGGAACCGAATGGGACTGGTGGAGAGCGAGAATGGTAGGCGGACGTACCAATCACTGGGGAAGAATTGCTTTACGTTGGGGCCCCAAAGACTTTAAGCGTAAATCAATCGATGGTTTAGGTGATGATTGGCCGATCACTTACGATGAAATCAAACCCTATTACGACCGTGTAGATAAACTAATTGGTGTATTCGGTACCAATGAAGGGCTGGATAATGAACCAGACGGTCATTTTCTGCCTCCTCCGAAACCCAGATTACATGAGTTAATGATTAAGAATGCCGGAAAGGGCCTTGGCATTCCGGTGGTTCCTTCAAGAATGGCGATTCTTACTAAAAAAATAAATGAAGAAAGAGGAGAATGTATTTTCTGCGGACAGTGTAATCGTGCCTGTTCTTATCAGGATGCCGACTTCAGTTCATCCAACGCATTGATCAGACCCGCCATTGCTACCGGAAATCTTGACATTGTTGTCAATGCAATGGCAAGAGAGGTTATTACGAATAGTGAAGGGCTGGCAGTGGGTGTTTCATACGTAGATAAAACCGACTTACAGGAATACCAGGTAAACGGCAGAGTCGTTATTGTTGCAGCGAGCGCCTGTGAATCGGCTCGTTTATTACTCAACTCAAAAAGTGCACGTCATCCGAACGGTTTGGCTAATAACAGCGACGTAGTAGGTAAATACCTGCATGATTCTACCGGTGTTGCTTTAGGTGGTTACTTACCGCATCTTTTTGACCGTAAGCGCTACAATGAAGACGGTGTTGGCGGTATGCACGTATATACTCCATGGTGGTTAGATAATAAAAAACTCGACTTTCCAAGAGGTTACCACATTGAATATTGGGGTGGTATGTCACAACCTGCGTATGGCTTTGGTATGGGTATTCAGGGAATGAACGGAAAACATCCGGTAAGAGGCCAGGTAAAAGAAGCCGGTGGATATGGTGCCAGCCTGAAAGAAGACATCCGTTTCTTCTACGGAGCTTCGGTGGGTATGGCCGGACGTGGTGAAGCGATTCCTTTAGAGTCAAATTATTGTGCTATTGATAGTAATGTAGTAGACCAATGGGGTATTCCGGTATTGAAGTTTAATGTGAAATGGAGCGATCATGAAGTAAAACAAGCCAGGCACATGCAGGAAACCTTCCTCGAAATGATGCATGAAATGGGTGCTATTGTAACCTGGGGCGGTGATGGAACAGCAGCTAACAGCTACGGACTTGAAAATCCCGGAAAAATCATCCACGAAGCAGGAACGGTTCGTATGGGTAATGATGCCCGTAAATCAGCACTGAATAAGTGGAGCCAGGCACATGATTGTAAAAACCTGTTTTGCGTAGACGGTGCGCAGTTTGTATCACAGGCTGACAAAAATATTACCTGGACGATTCTTGCACTCTCCATGAGAGCTTCTGAATATATCATGGATCAAATGAAAAAACAAAATTTATAAGCATACAAAATTATCAGAAAATGGACAGAAGAAAATCGATAAAAGCGATTGCATTAGGCTCATTGGCGACAGGTTTTTTTGTAAACGCTTGTAATAATGAGGATACGCCAAAACATGCGAATGTAGAAAAACAACCTGCATTCAAGTTTGACAGAATGGAGGAAGAAAAGAAGCGTGACAGCCAACTGATGTCTGAAACCTTTTTTACGCCACACGAAATGAAAACCATTACGGTATTAGGAGATATTATCATTCCGAAAGACGATGTGAGTGGTAGTGCTTCTGACGCTGGTGTTCCAGACTTTATTGAGTTCATAGTTAAAGATATGCCGGCTCATCAGATACCGATGAGAGGTGGCTTAAGATGGCTCGACATGCAAATGCTTAAAACCTATGGTAAAACTTTTGCAGACTGTTCTGCAAAGGAGCAAATCGCAATGGTTGACCAGATTGCGTATCCTAATAAAGCAAAGCCTGAAATGCAACAAGGCGTAGCTTTCTTTAATAAAATGAGAGATTTAACCGCTACCGGGTTTTTCACTTCTGAAATAGGAGTAAAAGATCTTGGCTATGCAGGTAATAAACCCAATAAATGGAATGGGGTACCCGACGATGTGTTAGCACAATACGGCCTCTCCTATACTGAAAAAGAATTAAACGAATGTGCTAAATACGATGTTTAGTGCCACATGCGATCACATATAACAAGGCCCCGGCAATGTCGGGGCCTTGTTATTATAACTATTCACCTTTAATAATAATTAAGAATTTCACTCCCTGCTTCCCAACTTGAATCTGGCTGAAAAATTCATCAGAAGCGCAAGGATAAAGAATAAACCGATCGAGCCCACTAACAGCGCCTGCTCCTTGATTTGTATAAGGATGAATAAGAACAGATATAATATTGATAATACTAATCCTACTGATAATACCACTTTTCTCTGCCGAACGAGCAATCTGATAAAATTAGTAATCAATGCAATCGTAGCAACTGAAGCAATCAGATAAGATACATTAAAGCTCAAGAACTCACTGATTGATAATAACAGCAGGTAAAATATAATCACACCCAGACCAATCAATAAATAGTTAACAATATGTACCCGTACTTTAGAATATATTTCGCTGAAGAAAATACTCGTGAATGTTAAAATAATCACCAACACTGCATACTTGGTAATTTTTTCTGACTTCGTATAATTATTCATCTGATCAAAAAACTGAATGGTAACAAAAGAATTGTTTTTCTGATAGGAAGCCTGGCCATAACCGGCCAATCCTACATCAGAAGATGAATACGTATACAGGTCAGACACAAAAGACCCGTCTGCAAAAACCGGAGGAACTTCACTTAGCACATTGGAGATGTTCCAGTTAGCAGTAAATCCATCATTGCTAATTTCTTTATCGAGCGTCAGATGAGAACCTTTAAAACTAGGTGTGCTCCAGTTACTGGTTACCATGATCGTATTATCTTCAGCCAGAGGATTGATATTAAAACTTCTGCTGCCACTTAGATCCATCACCAGTTCGAATTGAAAACCACTTGTCAGTAAATCAGCTACCTGAACTCTGCTGGTAAGCAGAAAATTTTCTGCTTTACTTTCCTTTTTGCGCAGTGTGAGTTTATAATCGTTACCATTAATTTTTAACACTGGTAAAGATTTTACACCTCTTATATCAGCAACATTCAATACTATTTCAATTTCATCGGTCAGTATTCTATCATCGCCTTTCAATTCAATTTGCTTGTATAAATCGATGGCGGCAAAACTACCCGACAAGTTATTTTTTGATTGATAAACAACTGCCTGATAAATGCTTCTTTTTAAAACTTCCGAATGAATTGAACTATTAACATGGAGTGTTTTAGGAAGAATATGCAGAAAGTCTACTTCTTTCCGCTCAATGATTTTATCTTTATTATCTGTTGAAACAGTTTTTACCGTTTTTTCATAGGGAACAATCATTACCGGTCCGTTGATCAGCTGAGCTTCGCCCCATGAACTGGTAAGTTCAGCAGAAACTTCGTCATTGGTTCGATAACGTTCGCGTAATAAATCATGCACAAAGTTTAATGGAATTAATAAGAGTAATAAAAGAATAAGAATAAGTAACAGCTTTACAATGAGTGATTCTTTTATTTTCTGTTGTATGTTGGCTAACATAACCTTGGGTTTAAATGTAATTACTTTGATTGTTTAATGAAATATTCCAATGCTTTTAAGTGATTCTTAAAAGCTTCTATCCCCTTTTCCGTTCGGGCATACAGGGTATGGGGCTTTTTTCCAACAAAAGATTTGGTAACGGAGATATACTCTTCTTTTTCCAACACCTTTATATTAGACGCGAGATTACCATCCGTCACATCCAGTAAATCTTTCAGTGAATTAAAGTCGCATGCATCATTACTCACTAAAACACTCATTATCTGTAACCGGATCTTATTCTCAAAAATTTTGTTATATAATAGTAAATCGTTACTCACTTCTCGTATTTAAAATGTATATAAAAACCATAAACAATATTCAACACACCAAATCCTGCAGCCCAGTAAACATAATTGTATGGAAAATGTACTAAGGAAATGACTCCTAAAATCAAACAGAGAATTCCGAGAACTTTAAACTCTTTAAAAGAGAACGGACTGCCTGCAATACATGCAAGGCCGTAAAAAATTAATTGTGAACTGGGTATAAAATCATAGAAATGATAATAATAAGACATGAAAGCTAACAGGCCACCGGTTGCGATCGGATAAAAAAAAGCTGAAACACATTTTTTAGCTTTTTCGTTCCACAACTTCTCTCCTGTTTTTTGTGATTTATACGCACTCATTGAAAACATAACAATCAACGATAACACCAGAATAGCTGCTGCTATACTAACCAGCAACAACTCTTTTTCAGCCGGTGCAAAAGGGCCGATTTCATCTTTCAAAATGCCCAGCGAAAAATAAGTACCAACCAATGCGATAAAACCTGCCGCTACCACCGAAATGCCAGATATCGAAGTATAACGCTTCGACTTATCGATGATATTGGTTATTTCTCTTAAATCTTGTATTGCTTTATCCTTATTCATAAAAGTACTTTGAAATTCAAAGTAAATAAGAAAAAAGATAGCCTGCAAATTTTTTTTGAACATTTTTTTACAGGCTACTTAATTATTTGATCCACAGCACTTTTTCTTCTATTGCCCCACGCTTACCTTTTGGAGACGGAACAGCAACATTACCAACGTAAAAGAATCCAAGTAGTTGATGGTCGGCTTCAAACCCAAATTTCTGGGCGGCGCCCTCCCACAAACAGACTCCACCGGTACTCCAGTAAGCTCCTATTCCGTATGCCTGAGCTGTGAGGTGCATATTCTGTACCGCACAGGCTACCGCAGCTACTTCTTCGATAAATGGTACAGATTCGTGTCGCTTCATCGCAACTACAATCATATGTGAACAGGTAAGCGGCTGTTTAATTTTTTCCAGCTTAGCCTCAGAAAAACGTTCTCCGGCTAACGTTTCATATGCTTTTACATGTGTATTCGTAAACTCTTTTAGTCCGTCTCCACTATATACCTTAAATCTCCAGGGCTCTGTTAATTTATGCGTAGGCGCCCAGTTCGCATTCTCTAACAATTGTTGCACGATAACATCATCTACAGGATCATCAATAGCAAATTGTTTTGAAAACACACTTCTTCTGTTATGTATTAAATCATTTATCCAGTTTGCAGACATAAAATTTTGTTTTAAACAACAGTTGATAATAATCAGTATCGTCTGTTCTTGATCTTTCAAAAATAAATAATCTGTTGCAGATCTCAGCGTCTATTTAAATCTTCGCTGAACTACATTTAACATTCACGATAACTTATCTGCGCAAATCAGCGGAAAAAATTCATCTGCCAAACATAGTAGAAATTTAGCTGTTCTGATTTCGTAAGTATAAAACATCAATAGAGTTTGTTAAAAGAAAAGAGCCCTGACTGATGTCAGGGCTCTTTAATACATTTGAAATCTTATTTACCAGGACCTCCGCCACTCATGAAATCTCCGCGATCATCGTCTCTTTCTCCGCCTTTTCTGTCATTTCTTTTAAATAAAGAGAAGTCTGCTTTACCAAATTTATAGTTGAAAGTCAATCGGAAGTTTCTTACGTTTCTTCTGTTATAAGAATCCTGATAATAGAATGGGGTATCGTAAATCATTCCTCTACGGTCGGTATTGAAAATATCATTCACTGCAAAAGTTAAAGTAGCTCTGTTATTTTTCATAAACTGCTTTCTTAAAGCCAGGTTAGCTACGTACACTTCCTTTCTTCTACCCTGAGGGGTTACTTCAGGACTTTCATACTCGGCCAAACCTTGTACCGACAAGCTCTTCAACATTCCGGCTTTATGAGGAAAGCGGTAGTTAGCAATAATTTTACCATCCCAGTTAAATCCTTCATTGCTCAGATTCATTTTTTCAGTAGACGCCGATACCATGGTATACTGGAAGTTTACTGATGGAGTAATATCAAAATTATCACTGAATCTGTGTTGTAAAACCAATTCAGTACCCCAACGATTTCGGCTGTTACCGTTGATAAATTCGTTTACGATCGCAGTAGGTTCAATGTTTGCGTCTTTCAGTTCCTCAAACAATTCAGGGCTGATTGTATCAGCGAACATTGTAATATAGTTAGTAGTAGATCTATAATATACTGTCGCCAGCATATTCCCTTTATCATATACTTTGTTATAGTTCAACTCAAATGAATTCGTGAACATAGGTTTCAGCCCCGGTGTACCTTTACGGATGTTTACGGCGTCACTGATATCCACAAACGGGTTGATTTGCCAGAAGTTCGGACGACGTACTCTTCTTGAAAAGTTCAGCTGTAATTCGTCACCGTTTCCAAGTGTTTTTGTTAAGAACAATGAAGGATACAAACCATCCATGATGTTCGACAGTTTAGTAGGCAACTCATAACCGAATGTTCTGTTACTATCCACCATTCTACCATCGAATCGTGAATATTCAGCTCTTAAACCAACCTGGTATTTAATAGCCATATCAGGAAGCTCGTTACCATAAGTAGCATAACCTGCATATACTTTTTCAGTATAAGCGATATTGTTACTCAATGGTAATTTAGTACTTACACCATTGGCTACAGAAAATGATTCAAAAACACTTTTCTGATCATCAATATAAATTCTGGCACCAGTTTCTAATTTACCGTAATCACCGATAGAGGTTTCGTAATCTGTTTGAAAAGTAACCTGATTATTGGTACTCTTACCATTATTTCTTACCAATGGAGTAACGGCTAACGGACTACCATCAGCTGCGAAATTACTATTTGTAATTTCAGAGAAATTATTTCCGCCGCCATTATTGTAGGTGATATCAGCTGTTAATTTTCTACCGTTTCCGGAGAACTTTCTTTCATAGTTTAATCGGGTACTGCTTCTGTTAAAACCGTTTTCACCAATTGTATATCGTTGTCCGGTTCTGGTAAGCGTATGACCTGCATCCAGCCATTCCTGTTGTTGTGTCTGATTACTTTCAAAAGTTCCTTTTGTGAAGCTTTGAGATAAAGTCAGGATATTATTATTATCAATATAATAGTCGGCACCAAAACGTATTGACTGAAAAGTATTATCTCTTTCTGAAATAGAGTTCTGATTATAATAATCGGTTGTAGTACCGTTTGATTTATTAATACGGAAAGATTTTCCTTCCGGCTCAGCGTAAGAGTTATTATAACTTCCATTAACAAAGAAGTTGAATTTACCTTCTCTCCAATTTAAGCTAAGGTTTGCATTATTATTCTTAGGTATACCTGTGCCTAAAGTAAGGTTACCGTTCAGTCCTAATTTTTTATCTTTTTTCAGAATAACATTAATCACACCACCAGAACTGGCTGCATCAAATTTTGCTGAAGGATTCGTAATTAACTCAACACGCTCGATATTATCGGCAGGAATCTGATCTAAAGTAAGAATGGTTGGACGACCATCAACAAAGATTTGTGGTGAATTTCTTCTTAATGTTACATTTCCGTCTACGTCTACACTTACTGAAGGAATATTACGCATGATATCAACAGCAGTACCACCGGTAGAGTTCAGACTCTTTGCAACATCAAACGTTTTACGGTCGATACCCATTTGTAACGCATTCTTTTGTCCGGTTACAGTAACTACATCCAGAAAATCGGCTTCGGCAGTTACCTGAATTTTACCAAGATCAACTGTTACTTCGCCATCTCTGGGAGCTGTGAAAGTAAATACTTGTTCATATACTTTAAATCCTATACCTGTAATTTCTAAACGATATTGTTTTCCGAAAGTAAGTCCTGCTATATCAAATTCACCTTGTTTATTAGTAAGCTTTCCTCCTGCTAAACTTTCGTTGTCATTTTCTCTGATTAAATACAAATACACAGAAGCAGCTTCAACATTGCCATTATTTGAAGTTACCTTTCCAATAATTCTACCCTGAGATTCGCCGGTAGGTTGCGCGAATGACTGAACCTGAAAAATTGTAAAACAAGCAATAAATAACCCTAAATATTTCATCCATTTAATTTTTTCACCAATCAAGCTTTAATATTTTTTTAACATTAAAGCACATAAATAACGGTTTCCGTTAAATAGACGATAATAGTTGCAAAAAGGTGGGATACAATGAAAATTAATTTATTCTGGCTGCAGTTTTATTTTCAGCAGGCCATGATAACTCCAATACTCTGGCGATATCAACTGTCTTCTTCAGATATAAATCAGACTGCAGATTACTTAACCAGAAACGGTTGGTTTCTTTTTTGAAGTTCTCCATCTCTTCATAGTGAGATTGAAAATACTGACTGTTTTTCACTTCGAGCAAGCTCGGAAGTTTCAGTCTGTCGCGGATGAATTTTACTGTATTTTTTCTACTTTCCTCAATGGTTTGATAAGATTTGATATTAAGACTTACAACATCTCCCAGATCTGTTAACCAATCTATTTTATTTTGAATAGAATCAAGTATCAAATCATTTTTCATTAGGTCGCGCCCTTTATAAATCACATCATCAACAGTTGTTGCTAAAGTTCTGTTAATTTGATAATCTACCGGATTCAGCGTATCCCACTTCAAAGCTGTTTTGTAGCTTTTTTCCTGTACATCATAGGGTTGATACAAGCCGGGTAATATAATATCGGAAGCAACTCCTTTTAATTGGGTAGACTTACCGGTTATTCTGTAATACTTTTGTACTGTCAGGTGAATTGTTCCGAGGTCAATATTCTCATATCCCTGTAACTGATGATTAATATTGATAGAGCGTTGTACGGTACCTTTACCGAAAGTAGAAGAACTACCAACAATCACTCCTCTTTTATAATCCTGTATAGCAGCAGCAAAAATTTCAGATGCAGAAGCACTGGTTTCATTAACTAATACTACCAAAGGTCCACTCCAGATTTTTGTATTGGGCCTCATTTTACCTACGCTGGTAGCATTCCAGGTGTTATTCACCAATACTACCGGACCTTCATCAACAAATAACCCCACCATATCAATTACTTCACCTAAACTTCCACCTACATTACCACGTATATCAAGAATAATACTGGTAACGCCTTCTGCTTTCAGTTTCAAAACTTCTTTAGCTACATCTTCAGTACAGCTTCTTCCATGATCTTCATCAAAGGAGGTATAGAATTTAGGAAAAGTGATATATCCTGTTTTAATACCGTTTGATTCAATCACTGCCGATTTTACAAAGGTATCTTCCAGCTGTAGTGCTTCTCTGATAAGTGTTACAGTTTTTAAGGTTTGGTTATTAGCTCTGAATGTAATAGTGAATTTAGATCCTTTTGCCCCACGTGTTAATCTGATTAATTCGGAAGACGACATTCCAGCCACATCAATTTCTTCACCGTTTTCTTCCTGTACCTTCACAAATACATCCCCCACTTCTACCTGACCATTTTTCCATGCCGGGCCACCGATCATTAATTCTTTAATTGAAACACGGCCTTCCGACTCGGTCAGTAAAGCACCAATACCATAATAAATACCGCTCATCCCTTCCTGAAAGCTACGGGTATCTACCGGTAAAAAATAAGCAGTATGCGGATCATATAAATTCGTGATGGTGTTCACGTAGTTTTGAAACGCCTCTTGTTCTGTGGTAATCTTTAAGAGGTTTTTAATGTTACGGGTTTCAATTTTCAATACAGATTCGCGGGCTTTTGCCTCCAGTTTTTTGCGAACCTTACCGTTAACAGCAGAGTCTTTATAATCGATGGTGAGATAATCGTTATAGGTTACAAGTACTTTATATTTCAGAATGTTCTGCCAACGTTCCAGACGAACTTTTTCGTTTGCAGCAAAAGGTACATTCTCATAATTAAGATCAATCGACTGCTTTTTGGTAAACTTGAAAGGTTTTGCCAGCAAGCCATTCAACAAACTGTCAATTTCATTGAGCCGTTGAATATATTTTTCATTAATGACTTTATATCTTAATACAGGTTCACCCAGCATCTCATCATCTAAACGATACCGGTATTCTTCGAATTCAGCACTGTCTTTGGCAATAAAAAATAATTTGGGGGCATCTAACCCGTTTAAATAGGCTGTTAAGATCTCACTGGAGAAATCATCATCCACTTCTTTAATATTATAATGGAGATTTTGCAGCAGGTAACTCACCCGGTGAAAAACAATATCAAAATGCGAAGTAATATTCGGATTTTGTGAATAAAGATTTAAACTCGTTACACACAAAATCAGACAACAAAATTTTCTTAACAAAATATTGGCTTTCTTATTCATCTTCAGCACGTTGATTATAAAACCTATTTAATCCAGGATAAGGAATTCGACTACAAATTAGACAATTTTATGAATCTGTCAATACCAATCATCATTTTTTCACCCAACTTGCATAAACAGCTGCTCCGTTTAAAGCGGTTTCCTCATTTCTGATTACCCATACAGGTATTTTCTGCAAAAGTTGATCCATATTTGGGTGTCTTAAAAAAGGTTGAGATAAAGCCATTTGAGACAGTACCGGTAATATTTTAGGTGGAATTCCCCCTCCTAAAAACACCCCACCGGTAGCTTTAAACTGCAAAGCCACATTTGTCAGACAGGCAAACAGGTTCATACAATAATATTGCATAGTAATAGATGCTAATTTATCTGTTTTCCATACGCCGGCTTCGCTTATTATTGGAGTGGGGTCATCGGATGCCATTACTTTCTCATGAAAAGCCGGATCCGGTTTATCTTTTGAGATCTGTAACAAAAATTTATACATTTCGAAAATACCGTTCCCCTGCAATACATGTTCCCATGATACCAGGCCGTATTTCTCCTGCAATAAAGACCAGAAATGCTGGTCAAAAGTTTGCGACGGGCTGTATAAAGCATGTCCACCCTCTGTTGAAAAAGGATGATAAGCTGAGCCGTTCCAATACAAACCGGCCATTCCCAAGCCTGTTCCCGGGGCAAGGATAGCCATGTTTCCCGGTACTTTATCTCCTTTCACAAGCTGTAACGGTACCAGATCTTCCTCTTTTAGTGCCGCCAGGCCATACGCAGCGGCTTCCAGGTCATTTAACAGGTGAACTTCATCAAAACCGAAGGTTTCTTTTAATGAAGTGGCACTAAACTCCCAGTTCAAGTTGGTCATTTGTACCGACTGATTAATGATCGGCCCGGCAATACCCAGTACTAATTGAGTTGGTTTTACTTTCAACAACTGTATAAAATCACTGATTATATCGTTAATACCGGCAAAGTCATTACTGGCATATTTTTGTTCCTGAATGCGTTCAATCCGGTTTCCTTCCTTCTTAAAAACCGCCAACAAACACTTGGTACCCCCCAAATCACCGGCAATAAAATAGGAAGTTCGATTTTCTTGATTATTTTCGTATATCCAATCGAAGTTGAATAACGAATCTGAATAGGCAATGATATTACTCATACTTAAAATTGTTCGATTTCGTTTATTCTAAATCTTAGCGAAAACTAATAACTGTATTCATATAAATATACCAGATTGAACAAGCTGAAATCATCTTTTTGGATTAATTCATTGTTTTATACCGTACTGCAAAGAGGATCACTATTTGTATTCGGCGCTTTTGCATTAATGCTCATCTTACGTGGGTTTACCAAAACAGACTATTCTGAATGGGGTTTATATCTTACCACGATCACTTTATTCGAAACGATCAAGCAAGGGCTTTTACGCAATCCGACTATCAAATTTATGGGATTACAACAATATGCTCAAAACCAAAAAGCTGTTCAATCCGCCGCCCTGCTTATTAACATAGTTACAACACTTTTAGGTATTCTCTTATTCACTGTCGCTTCTAAATGGATTGCAACTTTCATCCAATCACCCGGAATCGACACACTCTTACATATCAGTGTACTGTTTTTAATTTTACTCATTCCCTTTAACCATTTTGAAATACTGTTACAGGCCAATTTTGCCTTCTCAAAAATATTCTGGGCTTATTTTGCCAGACAAGGTTTCTTTTTCGGTGGAATTCTGATACTATATTTCTTCTTTCCACAACAGTTTACCGTGTTAAATCTGGTATATCTGCAAATAGTTTCTCTGTTATTAGGAACAATTATTTTGTATTTCCAGGTACAACCTTACCGGATAAAGGGATTTGTATGGAACAAAAACATCGTAATTAACATGTTTCAGTTCGGAAAGTTCATTTTCGGAACAAATCTCTTTGCCAATATCAGCCGGAATTTCGACCAGTATATTACAGCAAATGCACTGGGAGCAGCCTCTTCCAGCTATTGGGTAGCCAATTATAATTTAGTTTCGCGGATCAATAATATGATGGATGTTCCTTCGCTGGCAGCAGCGGATGTACTTTTTCCCAAAAATGTTACGGCGATTGAAGAAAAAGGAATCGGACAGGTAAAGTATTATTTTGAAAGAATGGTGGGTACTATCCTGGCAGTAATTGTTCCTCTATCACTCTTTATTTTTATTTTTCCGAAATTCGTTATTTATATTCTTGCAGATACCAATTATTATTCTGCCATCTATATCTTACAAATTACTATTTTATTCGGCATTGTTCGTCCGATCAGTTACCAGTACGGCTCTACGCTTGACGCAATTGGTAAACCGGCACTCAACTTTTATACGAACCTGCTGTTTATGGCGATCAACCTGGGGCTCACTTATTTTGCACTGAACCGCTTCGGGGGTGAGGGTGCTGCGTACGCTACCGTGGTAAACAATATCATCATTTTTATTATTATGATGCTGGTACTAAAGAAACATGTTCATGTTGAAACAAAAAATATTTTTATCTACATGTTTCAAACCTATAAAATCATATTCAATAAAATACTGAAACGTTAGTGTTTCTGCCGGATAGCAGCCGTAAACCATTCGTACATCTCTTTATCAGAATTCTGTAATAAATTGAGGTGTTTTTGAATAGTGGCCTCATCATTTCGTATAGCCGGCCCTGTTTGCAACTGTGAAGGAGGCATTGTTTCAAGTCTTAATACCTGTTCTTTAAGCATAGGTAAAAGGGCTTTGAATTCTATACCATGTTCGTGACAAAACTTATCTGCAACACAATAAAGGTGATTTGAAAAATTATTAGCAATCACTGCAGCCAGATGATAATATCCCCGTTGTTCATCGTCAGCAATCATTACTTTTTCAGCAATAGATGCAGCCAGTTCCTGCAGTAGTTTTTCATCGTTCGGAAAGGCAGCATGTATTAAAAGGCTAAAGGCAGGTATACGGTCAATTTCTTTTCTGACAGATTGTAAAGGATAAAAAACACCGGTATGTTCCGAAGCTATGGTCAGCACACTTTCAGGTACACTACCTGCAGTATGCACCACCAGTGCTCCGGGAAGTTTCAATTGTGATGCAACTGACGCAACCGCTTGATCTGCAACAGCAATTATGTAAATCTGTGCCGTCTTATCAATGTTTGTCCATTCACTGGTATACGACAAACCCAGTGGTTCGCAGAGTAAGCGTAATTCGGTTTCGTTTCTACCTGCTACCTGCAGCACCGTATGACCGGCGGTCAATAATGCTTTAGTCATTACCGAAGCAACATTTCCCGTACCAACAATTACTACCTGCATGTGTAAAATTCTATTGAACAATTTTAAGTTTCAGGTGTAAATTACAGAAGAAAAACGGAAAGAATGAAGCTTAAACAGAAAGTGCTTACAGATATTGTAAAATATCGTTTAAAGATGCTGGCGGGCCTGTCTACCGAAAGAGCTGCTCAGAAAGCATTTGATTTGTTTTGTACACCTGTACCGACCAAAAATTTACCTACTCCTGAAATTTTTTCAGCTGCAACTACTTTTCGTTTTCAATCTGAACAGGAAACTATCCACGGATATCGCTGGAACACCGGTGCTGCTGTCAGAATACTACTCGTACACGGGTTTTCGAGCAGTTCAAAAAAATTCAGTCATCTTATAGAACCGCTCATTGAAAAAGGATACGAAGTGATCACTTTTGATGCGCCGGCCCATGGTGCTTCTACGGGTAGAAGAATCAATGCAGTCAGCTATTCCAATGCGATCAGAACTTATTTTGAACAATATGGAACGGTAGATGGTATAATTGCTCATTCGCTGGGAGGATTAGCCAGTATGCTCGTACTAAAAGATCTCCCTGATAACCATAAAATAAAAACCGTATTACTGGCTCCTGCAACAGAGAGTCAAACCCAGCTAGACCTGTTTGTGAATTATTTCGGATTGAGTACGCAGGTAAAGGATAAAATGAAAGAGCTTATCTGGCAAAAAGCACAAGTAGAGTTACATGAAATTTCTATTACACAGGTAATTGATAAAGTGAAAGGTCCTGTTTATTGGTTTCACGATGAAGAAGACCCGGTTACACCATTTCCGGATGCCCTAAAAGTCATTGACAAAGGCTATGAAAATATCCGCTTCTATCCTACCAAAGGCCTCGGGCACTCCAGAATATATAAAGAAAATGCTATTTGTTCAGAAGTTTTGAGTTTTTTGGACTTTAGTAAAGTGACTTATAACTAATAAAATATTAAAACTATACATTTGCAATAATATTTTGTAACTTATCAGGATAGGCGGTTCTCCTTAAAAAGCTTATCTTCGCTCAACTTTTTTAGACGATGAAGGTGTTAATTCAACAGGCTAGCATTATTGATCCATCTTCACCATTGCATGGTAAGATTCAGGATATTTATATTGAAAATGGCAAAATCCAACAAATTGCCGATCATTTAGACGTTGCAGACGCAACAGTTATCCAGGGAAAAAATTTACATGTTTCAACCGGTTGGGTAGATTTATTCGCTCAAATGGGAGATCCGGGTTATGAGTATAAAGAAACGCTTGAAACAGGTGCTGCCGCAGCTGCAGCCGGCGGATTTATACACGTAGCGATAGTACCCAATACCAAACCGGTAGTGGATAATAAAACCCAGGTAGATTATATCAAAAACAAATCGGCTACACTTCCCGTAAATATTTACCCGTTAGGTGCTGTTACACAGAAAGCTGACGGTAAGGAACTGGCTGAAATGTATGATATGCATAAAGCAGGCGCAGTGGCTTTTACAGACGGTATACATCCGATTCAAAATGCCGGCTTATTAGTAAAAGCACTACAATACGTAAAAGCAATTGATGTACCTGTCATTCAGATACCTGACGATACCAGTATTGGTGCGCAGGGACAGATGCACGAAGGTGTTGTCTCTACCCGGCTCGGTTTTCCGGGAAAACCTGTAATGGCCGAAGAATTACTGGTTGCAAGAGACATAAAACTGGCACGTTATGCAGAAGCCAAACTACACTTTACCGGCGTAACTTCTCCAAAATCATTAGAATATATAAGAAGAGCGAAACAAAGTGGTGCCGGCATTACCTGTTCGGTAACTCCTTACCATTTATACCTGAACGAAGAAAACTTAATCAATTACGATAGTAATTTAAAAGTTTACCCACCGTTACGCCCACAATCGATGGTAGACGAACTGAAAAAAGCGCTGTTAGACGGTACTGTTGATTGTATTACCACTCACCACCAACCGCATGAGTTTGACAGTAAGGTACTAGAATTTGAATATGCCAAACCGGGGATGATTGGTCTGGAAACAGCTTTTAGTGTAATTCGTACGGCTGTTCCTGAATTATCTATGGAAAGATTAGTATATTTATTATCTACCCGTCCTGCAGAATTGTTAAAAATTACATTACCTTCTATTCAGGTGGGGGCAACAGCCTCCATAACATTGTTCGACCCTGAAGAAGAAGTAACAGTAACCAAAAACAGTTTGTACTCAAAATCACTCAACACGCCCTTCCTTAATAAAACACTCAAAGGAAAAGTGCTGGGGATTATTAACGGGCACCATACAATCATTCATTCTTAAGATTAACTTATGGCAGAAAACAACACTAACATCCACTTACCAGAGTCAATTGAAATTAAAACTGGTAATGTAAGCATTCCTTTATACGGATTAATTGGTGGTATTATTGGCATTGTGGTTACGGTTATCATGTATATCGGCGGAGTTAACACCTGGTTTAATGTAGCATTAAACTTTTCATGGACAGTCGCTTTATACGTAATCGGCGTTGTTGCTGCATTACAAATCAAAAAGCTCAACGACGGCCACCTGTTCTTTAACACAGCATTGAAATATATTTTTGGAACTGTAGTAATCGGGTCATTGATCGTTTACCTTTCACACTATATTTTGATGAACCATATTGATCCGGATTTTGCCTACAATGTAAGTGTAAAAACTGCATCTCTTTATGAAGAGAGCCTTAGAAAATATGGTGTAGCTGAATCAGAAATTGAGAAGCTGACCGAAGATATGACTAAACATAATGGCTATACCTGGAATAAAGTGTTAGTAGGATTCGGTATGGGAATGATTGTGGCATTTATTATCTCAGCTATCATCGCAGCCATTATCAAGAAAAACAAATACAAATACTTAGGATTATAATTGTACAGTATGGATCTATCCATTGTTATTCCTTTATTCAATGAAGAAGAATCTCTACCCGAATTATTCGACTGGATTAAACGTGTTTGCTTACAGGAACACTATTCTTTCGAAGTAGTTTTCGTAGACGATGGCAGCAATGACAGTTCATGGAACGTTATTGAATCACTTCGTCAGCAAAATTCAGAGGTAAAAGCGATTCGGTTTCAAAGAAACTACGGCAAAGCCGCCGCTTTAAACGAAGCATTTAAAGCAGCTACCGGTGAAGTAGTAATTACAATGGATGCAGACTTACAGGATTCTCCCGATGAAATACCTTCTTTATACAATATGATTAAAGAGGGCGGATACGATCTGGTAAGCGGATGGAAAAAAGTTCGCTACGATAATAAGTTCACTAAAAATATACCCTCGAAATTTTTTAACTGGGCTACCAGAATGGTTTCGGGCATCCACTTAAATGACTTTAACTGCGGCTTAAAAGCCTATAGAAAAAAAGTGATTAAGAGTATTGAGATTTATGGTGATATGCATCGCTATATTCCGGTACTGGCTAAATGGGCCGGCTTTAAAAAAATCGGTGAAAAAGTGGTAGAACACCGCAAACGCAAGTATGGTTCTACCAAATTCGGATGGGAACGCTTTGTACATGGTTTTTTAGACCTGATGTCGATCGTTTTCGTTTCAAAATATGGCAAAAGACCAATGCACTTTTTCGGGCTCTTTGGTTCAATTTGTTTCGGAATCGGTTTTATTATCGCATTGTATCTGATCGTGTTTAAAATTATTGATCCGAATAACAGCTTAACCAACAAGCCCTCGTTTTATATTTCTTTAACCGCTATTATCGTCGGTTCACAGCTTTTTCTGGCCGGTTTTATAGGCGAATTAATCGCCAGAAACTCGCCCGGCAGAAATGCTTACCTGATCGATGAGAAAATTGGATTTTAATGTCAAAAAAAGTAGTGATTATTGGCTCCGCACATCCGTTAAGAGGTGGCGGATTAGCTACTTTCAATCATAGATTATGTAAAGCTTTTTTAGATGCAGGTGATGATGCCTGCATCTATTCTTTCTCTTTGCAATACCCCGGGTTTTTATTTCCCGGAAAATCGCAGTTTACCGACGAACCACCTCCCCGCGACATTGAAATTTTTACCGTAATCAACTCTATCCATCCGTTAAACTGGTGGCAGGTAGGTGATGAACTGAGAAGAATTAAACCGGATATCGTTGTTGTACGTTATTGGCTACCATTTATGGGTCCGGCTTTGGGTACTATTCTTCGTCAGGTGAAGAAAAATAAACATACCAGGGTGATTGCCATTACCGACAACGTTATTCCGCACGAAAAAAGACCCGGAGATAAACTTTTCACCAAATACTTTTTAAAGCCCTGCGACGGGTTTATTACCATGAGTGATCAGGTAATGCGCGACCTGCAATCGTTTCATATCAATAAACCAGCAGTTAAGATAAACCATCCGCTCTATGATAATTTCGGAGAAAAGATAGACAGTTTCGCAGCCCGCCAGGCAGCAAACCTTCCTTTAAACCAGAAAATCCTTCTGTTTTTTGGATTTATTCGTCAATATAAAGGATTGGATTTGCTTATTGACGCAGTAAAAATGCTTAAAACGAAAGGGGCTTTTCAAGATAAAAAACTCGTAATTGCGGGTGAATTTTATGATTCTCCCCAACCCTATCTCGATCAGATCAAAAATGCGGGGCTGGAGGATAATATTATTCTAAGAACTGAATTTATACCGGATGCATCCGTAAGAAATTACCTGTGCAGCGCCGATCTCATTATCCAACCCTATCGTTCTGCTACCCAAAGCGGTGTAACTCCATTGGCTTATCACTTTGAAATACCGATGGTTGTAACAAATGTAGGCGGTCTCCCCGATTTAGTACCCAATGGAAAAGTAGGTTGGGTGGCTGAAGCGAATGCAAGCGATATTGCGGCTAAAATTGAGCAGTATTTCACACTTCCCTACGATCATTATCAACAACATATAAAAGAAGCAAAAAAAGCGCTTTCATGGGAAGCTCTGGTAGCTTCAATTCATCAAATGGCCGCTGAATTAGGATAGTTTTAATAAAAATTCCTTTTACAATCATTTACCTTTGATATATTATGAAGACGCAGATTCAACAGATTATACAGGATTCTATTGCCGTAAAACAGGAGATTTTAGGGAATGAAGATATTCAGGCTACCATACAGGAAATTGTACAGGTGATGGTAACGGCCTTTAAAAACGGCAACCGGGTTTGGTTTTGCGGTAACGGAGGTAGTGCGGCTGATGCACAACACCTGGCTGCTGAGTTTTCAGGAAGGTTTTATAAAGACAGAAAAGCATTGCCCGCCGAAGCATTACACTGTAACCCCTCTTATGTAACGGCAGTTGCTAATGATTACAATTATGATGTGATTTATGCAAGACTGGTAGACGGTTATTGTTCACCGAAAGATGTACTGGTAGGTATTTCAACATCAGGAAATTCACCGAATATCGTTAAAGCATTTGAAGTGGCCCGTGAAAAAGGAATCATCACAATCGGTATGACAGGTGCTACCGGCGGTGTGATGAAACCAATCAGTGATTACCTGTTAAATATACCTTCTACTACTACTCCTAGAATTCAGGAAAGTCACATTTTATTAGGTCATATTATTTGTGAATTGGTAGAAGCAATTTATTTTAACTAGGATGTGGCAATTAAACGATATACAAGCAGACTGGACACTATTTTTAGACAGAGATGGTGTGATAAACATCGAGAAAAAAGAAGATTATATCTATAATAAAGACGAGTTTATTTTTTATGACACAGCATTAAATGCGCTGTCAATACTAAGAAAATACTTTAAATATATCATTATCACTACTAATCAGAAAGGTATTGGTAAGGGTTTAATGACCGACGCCGATTTAGCAGCGATTCATGAATATATGTTAACAGAAATTATTAATAAAGGCGGTGGAATTGACGCGGTTTACTATAGCGCAGCGCTCGATAATAGTGATCCCAATCGAAAACCTCAGCCTGGTATGGCATTACAGGCTAAAAGAGATTATCCGGCGATAGATTTTTCAAAGAGTATTATTGTCGGGAATAATATCAGTGACATGCAGTTTGGCCGGAATGCAGGCATGCATACGGTGTTTGTGAAAACAACCGATCCTGAAAATGAGGGTCATGAAACCATTGATTACGCATTTAACAGTTTGTTCGATTTCGCCGAGGCGGTTGCACACACTAAATAACCATTTCAGACCGTTCTAAACCAACCGGCATTAATTTATAATTATGAAGAAACTCATCTATATTATCCTGATTACCGGAATCACCCATTTTGCATCGGCACAAAGCCGCCTATCAAATGAGGCTATTCAGGAATTGGCAATAAAAGAAGACAGTTTAAAAGAGCTGTCTCTAAAAATGGTATTCGATATAGATGATGCTACCCGTTTAAGGTCTGATAGCCTCTTCGTAAGAATGCTGGTACGCGCATTACGAACGCCTCATTCATTTGAATTTGCATTCGACTCTTTGAATGTTTCAAAGCTATATTCACCTGATAGTACTTTCAGAATTTTCACCTGGCAGATTTCCAAAGATGCTTATGTGATCATGCAAAAAGGGGCTATTCAGATGAAAACTGCTGATGGTAGTTTAAAGTTATTCCCTCTCCATGATCAGTCGATGTTTGTAAAAGATCCGCTTCTCCCTAAAGGAAATCATCAGTTATGGATGGGCGCTATCTACTATAAAATTATTCAGAAAGAATGGCAGGGAAAACAATATTACACCTTAATCGGATTCGACGATTTTGCATTGAGCTCGAGCAAAAAGTTTGTAGAAGTACTTTACTTCGAAAACGGAGAGCCCCGTTTCGGAGGTCCTTTCTTTGTTTTTCAGAATGAAAACGGATCCACCCGAACGCAAAATCGTCATATTATAGAGTTTAAAGATGAAGTAAAAGCTTTTTTAAACTATGATGCAGACTTAGATCTGATCATTGTTGATCATCTTATTTCGGAAACAGGTGAGAATGATAAAAAGTCGACTTTTGTTCCTGATGGTGATTACGAAGCCTTCCAATGGAAAAACGGCAAATGGCACCACATCGACAAACCTTTCAATCTTAGTTTGGGAGATGGTAATGCACCAAGAGCAAAACCTATTTTAGATGATAAGGGAAATGTAAACGAGAAAATTCTAATGGAACAATCGAAGAAAAACGAAGAGGAAGCTAAAAAGAAGAAGAAAAAGGGTACACCATAAACTTCACTGATGGTCTTCTACATCAAAGTACAGAAAACGCTTACCCAAACAAAAAGACAAGTATTTGCATGATATAAAAAAACGGGACATTTGTCCCGTTTTTTTATATCATCATTATAATTTTAATCGTCCAGTTTTAATACAGCCAGGAAAGCTTCCTGTGGAACTTCTACGTTACCGATCTGACGCATACGTTTCTTTCCTTCTTTCTGCTTTTCCAATAGTTTTCTTTTACGGCTGATGTCACCACCATAACATTTTGCGGTTACGTCTTTACGCATTGCAGAAATGTTTTCACGCGCAACGATTTTAGAACCGATCGCTGCCTGAATAGCAATCTGGAATTGCTGGCGTGGTAATAACTCTTTTAATTTTTCACAAAGTTTTCTTCCGAATTCCTGTGCACGTGAACGGTGGATCAATGCACTTAATGCATCCACTTTTTCATTATTTAAAAGAATATCCATTTTTACGATATCAGCATCACGGTAACCGATTGGTTGATAATCGAACGAGGCGTAACCTCTGGTCTGGCTCTTCAGTTTGTCGTAGAAATCAAATACGATTTCCGTTAAAGGCATTTCAAATATCAGTTCAACACGTGTAGCTGTCAAATAGCTCTGATTAATAAGAATACCACGCTTTCCTAAGCAAAGCGTCATAATGTTTCCGATATAATCAGGCTTTGTAATAATCTGTGCCTTGATAAACGGCTCTTCGATCGTTTCAATTTTCACCGGATCAGGCATTTCTGTAGGATTGTTTACAATCACTCTTTCGCCTTTGGTGGTATGGGCAACAAACGATACGTTCGGTACAGTTGTGATTACAGTCTGGTTGAACTCACGCTCTAACCTTTCCTGAATAATTTCCATGTGCAGCATTCCTAAGAATCCGCATCGGAAACCAAATCCTAAAGCTTGTGAAGTTTCCAGTTCAAAAGTCAAAGAAGCATCGTTCAACTGTAATTTCTCCATACAGTCTCTCAACTCTTCGAATTCATCTGTCATTACAGGGAATATCCCTGCGAACACCATTGGTTTTACCTCTTCAAAGCCTTTAATAGCAATCGGGTTCTGATTAGACCCCAGTGTGATCGTATCCCCTACTTTTACCTCTTTCGCATTCTTAATACCGGTAATAATATATCCTACATCTCCCGCACTTACTTCTTTTTTCTCCTGCATACCCAGCTTAAGGATACCAATTTCATCAGCTTCATATACCTGTTCTGTAGAAACAAATTTTACTTTGTCACCTTTTTTCAAAGTGCCATTCAAAATTCTATAATAAACAATAATTCCTCTGAAACTGTTAAAAACGCTATCAAAGATTAAGGCTTGTAAAGGCGCAGTTACATCTCCTTCAGGAGGAGGAATACGTTTTACAATAGCATCCAGAATTTCTTCGATACCAATTCCACTTCTGCCACTTGCCAGGAGGATATCGTCAGGATTACCACCAATTAATTCAATAATCTGATCTTTTACTTCTTCGATCATGGCTCCGTCCATATCAATTTTATTGATTACCGGAATAATTTCGAGGTCATTCTCAATAGCCAGATAAAGATTAGAGATGGTTTGTGCCTGAATTCCCTGTGTAGCATCCACTAACAACAATGCTCCTTCACAAGCTGCTAACGCTCTGGATACTTCGTAACTAAAATCAACGTGGCCGGGAGTATCAATTAAGTTTAATATATATTCCTGACCATCCGTATGTATATAGTTGATCTGAATAGCATGACTCTTAATAGTGATTCCTTTCTCACGCTCTAAATCCATGTCATCCAATACCTGATCCATCATTTGACGCTCATTAATCGTATTGGTTGTTTGTAAAAGCCTGTCTGCCAAGGTACTTTTACCATGGTCAATGTGCGCGATAATGCAAAAATTTCTAATATTTTTCATCGAAAGAAAGTTTCCTTTTATAGGACGTGCAAAGGTACATAAAACGAGCTGTTTTTTACGCAATTCTGTCAGTTATTTTTCCGGCACAAATTCTCTGAAATAGGCTAAATTCAACTACATTTGTTAAAATCACACCTGACTTATTATGGATCTGAATAAAACCTTTGAAGAAGCTGTAACCAACTCTAAATTATTAAGTAGTAAACCAAGTAACGATACCCTGTTAGCACTGTATTCTCTTTATAAACAAGCTACTGAGGGTGATGTGAACATCGATCCGCCAAGCAACCCGTTTGATTTTGTGGCTAAAGCCAAGTACGAAGCCTGGGCTGGATTGAAAGGAAAAACGACAGATGCTGCAAAACAGGAATATGTTAATCTTGTCAATAAATTAAGAGGTTAATACGGCGCATGAATTGGATTCGCCGAACATACCTTTATCAACTTTACCACTATCAGAAAAAGCTTTTTTGGATAGTGGTTTTTTTTGCTGCCGGAACGCTGTTCTGTACTTTTCGCGGCAATCAATCTACTCCATTCTGGGTTTGGGGCATGTATTCTGCTCCGGTACCGTCTCATGACACAGGATCCATACTATTAATGTTTAACCAATCAGGAAGTGTAATTCCGATTTATACGAATAAAGGATTTAAAACCAGATTTTACCTCCATTCGCCTTTAATTTACTTTCACTCGGCTCAGGAAATTGGAAAAGATCCGAGAAAAGCTTTTTTTGAAACAAAACTGCCGTCTTTTTATTCAACATGGATTTATCCGATGGAGGAAAAACTATTTACAACCAATTTTACACCCTACGGAAGCTGGTTAAAAAATTATCTCGGGCAAATGAGTCAAACGGCTATTGATTCAGTTTATATCACCCAATACCACTACATTTTCTCATCCGATAAAATCAATATTACCTCTATCGACACACTTTATGTCTTTTAACCGGCAACATACCTGTTTAGCATCCATTTTTTATGGATTTTGTTTTTTGATCGCAGTAAAATCATATTTTGATTATGTTTTATTGCATCAATTACATACACCTGTTATATGGGATGGTGGTGTTGACTTATTGACTTACCTGGGTTTAACAAGCGGTGTTTTCAAATCAATAACCGGCAACCAATGGTTGTGTTACAGCTTTGACACTGCCCTTCTTATACTTCCGCTTGTTTTAGTGTTTCAACCGCAGAGGAGGTTGCTGGCAATACTTAATTTTTCTATATGGCTGGTATATTTTTTGATCTATAATCTGTATGGAACGCATCAAACACACGCGCTAACAGGTTTGTTATTGGTGCATATTCCTTTTCTTTTTTATCAGAAACCATCCTTCCACTGGTTATGGAACGGTGTGAGGTATTATACTTTATGGATTATGTCTTCAGCTGCTGCCTGGAAGATTATCAGAGGAACCGCATTTCATCCGCAACAAGGCAAAAATATATATCTGCAGAATCAGACTGGTGCTATCATCGAATCAGGAATCACCCCGCTTCAATCATTTCTGCTTTCGAATGAATGGCTTCTGAATATCAGTTTTCCACTGGGAGTAATATTGGAAGGTTTATTTATGGTCGGTTTTTTCACCAAACGGTTTGACCGGTTATTAGCCATTCTATTGATTCTATTAATTGCAGGTTTCCGGTTATTGGCTGATGCAACTTTCTTTGAATTGTTGATTCTCGTGTTGCCTTTATGGTATTCAGAACGCGTATCCAAAACAGCTGCCCCGGCTTAAACCCCATCCTCATTATTACATATATTTTTATTTAATGAGATCACTTAACGACACAACATCTCCCCTCCTTATATAAGGATATCCTCCAAAATATAACATATAGATTAACTCTTATCACATCCTTTTTTCTTTTTTATTCATAACACTAAATTCCACCACCACCTTTATAGTGTTACAATATCGAAACCCTTAATACTGATGATTTATGATTCGCTCCGCTCGGTTTAATCCCACTAAGCGACATTTAACGAGCAATATCGACAAACCCCAGTCGGATGCATTGAAAGTAAATACCTCTCAATGGATCCCATACACCTGCATGCTCCGGTATAATAATATATACGAAACAACAGCCTGTATCAGATTATCTCGAGAGAAAAATAAAAAAGATGAAACTTACAGCAAGGTTATCTACTTCTTAAAAGGCAGTAATTGTCGCGCCTGTTTCCAGACAAAGTGAGTGAATTCGTCTTTAAGAAAATAATACATAATCAAAAGATACAATGTTCCGGAAACAACAATTCCGCCGAACAGTATAAAAAATCCTGGAATTTTCATGCTATGCAATACCGAATGTACCAGAATAAAACTTAATGAAGCAATAAGTGTATTATTGAGAATTAATTTATCAAAAACCAGTTGCTCGAAGAATTTTTTGCAGAATAAAACAACCATTAGCATAGTAATTCCTTCTGATAAAACAATCGCTATTACAGCACCCTTCTCACCAAAAAAGTAACCCCCAACTGCAGCTGTTACCACTAATGATAAGCTGCCAATCAACAAAGAATTGAAATAGTATTTTTCTTTACCGAAAGCCACCAGATATTGTTTACTGTAGTATGAAGAATAAATTCTGAACAGTCCGAATAAAGCCAGTCCTCTGAGCGGTAATACAACATCCAGATATTTACTACCCAATAATACATTCACAATGTCTGCTGCAAATACAATAACACCCAACATTGCCGGTATACCTACAAAACTGATCCATTGAAAGTTTTTCAGCAATAGCGACCTTACTTCACCGCTATTTTCTTGTGCCTGAACAATTTTGGGAAAGAAAACCAGCAGCGAATCTGTAATCAGGGCAGTTGCTAATTTCACTACGCGCATCGCCAGGGTATATAAACCTACTGCCGCGGCAGTTGAAACCATTCCTAAAATTACACTATCCATATAAAGGGCAACTCCTTGTAATACACTTATCCCATACATGATCCATAAAAAAGGAAGGTGCTGCTTCAGATTGATTTTCTTTAAAGTAAGCTTCACCTGAGTCATCAGCAAACCGAAGTTGAGCAAAATATTGATGATACCTGAACCGGCAATAATGAAGTAATAAACTATATAATCTTCCTTAGAACGAACAAACAGGAAGATAGCAGCCAACGCAGCCAATCGTACGAAAATAACCCTGATCGCAATAAACCTGAACTGCTCAGTACCAATAAAATACCATTCACAGGTAAATGCATTTAAAAGAAAAAACATTAATGCAGCCCAGAATAAAGGCCATTCAAAAATTTCATCGGTAATTCCTAAACTCAAAGTAAGATATAGTGCACTGATCAATAAGGTACTCAGTATATGAATACATAAAATCTCAGAAACAAATTTCCCCATTTCATTCGGACGGTCTTTCAACAAAGCAATTCTCCGTTGAGCATATACCATAATGCCCATTTCAGCTAATACTGCAAAGAAAAACGAGTAATTATCAAAAAATCCGGCCTTACCCAATCCGGTAGGGTTCAGTTGTCTTGAAACCAAAGGAATAGTCACCAATGGCACCATTATCTGGGTAATGGATAATAATAAGTTGTAAATAAGATTTTTTCGAATAACGGCCACTGGGAGCGATTTATGGGTACAAACTTAAAACAAAAATTCGCTTTTCGCTACTGAATTTCTTATATTCGTTAGTACAGAAATAACTGAACTATGAATATCGCAATCTACGATGCCGAGCACTATGAAGGAGTTTATCCGTTGATCAAGATCTTTGGTACAGCCAATAACCGGTTAACAATATTCACCAGTTCATCTTCTATAGACAGGCTCCATGAAATGTTAAAAGGCGATTTCTTTAAGCATAAATGGATCGTAATAGAGCCTCAGAAACGTAGTTTCAAGTATTTCAGAAGAGTAAAAGCCTTATTACAGGTAGCCAAAGCTGAATTTGTCATTTTCAATACTATTTCCACTCACCAACACTTTTATGCAAAACTGATTGACTCTGTGGGGGCAGACCGCTGTATGATTACAGTGCACAATATCAACAACTTCTTTGAACCCTCACCCGGTATCGGTATAAAAAGTTTTCTAAATAACATCGGAAAAAGAAAACTCAAAAAAAATCTGCATTATTTTAATGTTATTAACGAAGCGCTATTACCTAAACTCAAAGAACAATTAAATGCGGGGCAGGAAGCCATCACTATTCCCGGCGGTTTATTCGAAGCCACTTTTCCGGTAACACCTCTAAGCAGCCCTATTAAACTGGTGGTGCCAGGTACAGTAGATAAAGGCAGAAGAAATTATGATCAGATTTTTGATCTGGCAGTAATGGCAGAAAGTATTGAACTGCCGCTCGAAATTTCTATTGTGGGAGGTATGCAATCTGCTTACGCGCGTCAACTGATAGAGAGAATTAATGCAAGTTCTTACCAATATGTTACTATCCATTACACAGATTATCCTGTAGTGCCGCAACCTGTTTACGACGAGGCTATCGGGAAAGGGCATTTTATATGGATACCTTCTATTATTCACTTCCAGATGGAAAAAGGATTACCTGAAATTTACGGAGTTACAAAGTCTTCAGGAAATGTATTTGATATCATACGTAGTAGCAAACCTTATCTGGCTCCTACGGCCCTCAATATGCCACTCGAATTGCAGGAAACAGGTTTTCATTACCAGCATTTAAGAAACCTGATTGAATATCTTCAGGAACTGCATTTACATCCTGAGCAGTACAACGAACTATTGATCAACTCACAACAGGTAGCACAAAACTTCAGCGTGGATGCAGTAAAAAATCGCCTGCCGGCAATATTTAAAGCAATGACTGCCTGATATCATGGTCGTTTAATTTCGGCCAAAGCACTTTTTGCTCATAGCCAAGCATTTGAACAGCTATTTTCAGAAAGGATTGATAAGTTCTGACACTGGGGTCGAAGACAAATCTATCGGCAACAATTGTCAATAACTGATGATCGCGTTGGAGTGTTGGAATGATCGACATCAGTGGATGCCGTTCGTTTTTCCATTGAGGAAATAAAACCTGTTCCTTATAATCGATCCACTTCTTTAAGTCGTCAGACCAATACAAAGGAACAGATTTTAAAATATTATCAGCAGGTGCCTGTAATGAAGATTGCAGCTGCAATGTTTTATTATTCAGATTCTGCCATTGCCGGTACCACGAATTCATAATTGTTACGTTTACTTAAAACATAACAATTATTAAACCAGCCCGGCAGTCCTTACTGGCAATCTTGTAAAGATTAAGCTAAACTTTTAATAATCGTTACAAATTCCTCAGCATTCAATGATGCGCCACCTACTAAACCGCCGTCAACGTCTGGCTGAGAGAAGATTTCAGTAGCATTCGACCCTTTTACACTACCGCCATAAAGAATTGACAGGTTATTAGCCACATCAACACCGTATTGAGCGGCAAATACGCCCCTGATATACTGATGAATTTCCTGCGCCTGTTCAGCACTGGCTGTTTTACCAGTTCCGATAGCCCAGATAGGTTCATATGCGATAATTACTTTTTGAACATCATCGGCAGAAAGATGAAATAAACTTTCTTTCAGTTGAGTTTCTACAAATCCGTTTTGTTCATTGGCTTCACGAATATTCAAAGGTTCGCCACAACAAAAAATAGGCGTCAGTTGATGCTTTAAACAGAGATTTACTTTTTCAGCTAACTCACTATTTGATTCATTGAAATACTCTCTTCTTTCACTGTGGCCTAACACACAATAAGGAACCTGGATAGAAGCTAACATCGGAGCAGCTACTTCACCTGTATAAGCACCACTTTCTTTTGAGTAACAGTTCTGAGCTGCAATTTCAAACTGAGGGGTATCTTTAACAACTTCTACCGCCATAGTTAGATAAGGTGATGGTACGGCAAAAATCGCCAATTGATGAGCAGCCAGCTGAGGCTTATGTTGCAGGATATCAGTTAACAATTTCTTTCCTTGCTCATAAGTAGTATTCATTTTCCAATTCGCTGCTGCAATTTTTTTACGCATGTCCTGTCAGTTTAAATTTGGGATAAATTATTTTTTTCAAATATAATTCGCAATTGCTTTTTTTCCTCATTCGATAATTCCTGATTTTTCATTTTTTTCCATCGTGCAATATCATCCATTGCTCTTTCAAAAGCATATTCATCCGTACCTCCATATCCCCATGAAAAATCCGGAATATACTTGGGGGTTAACCCTTCTCCAAAAACATTTGCACAAATACCAACAATAGTACCCGTGTTAAACGAAGTATTAATTGCACAACGTGAATATGAACCCATTAATAATCCACACTTCTGCCCCACTTTCACATAACTATTGCTCGCTTCATGCCATATAGAAATATCAGAAGCATTGTTCTTTACATTCGAATTACTTGATCCGGCACCGATATTACACCAATATCCTACTACAGAATCACCCAGATAACCGTCGTGTGCTTTATTAGAGCAACCCATAATCACTGAATTCTTGATTTCCCCCCCTACTACACTAAACGGACCAACGGTAGTAGCACCATATATTTTGGCACCCATTTTTACTACAGCACCTTCACATAATGCAAAAGGACCGCGAATAAAGCTGCCTTCCATTATAGTAGCATTCTTCCCGATATAGATAGGACCATCCGTAGCATTCAACGTACAAAAATACAATTGTGCACCCGGTTCAATAAATACGGGATAGTCACCGAACTTTTGTACATACGGCGGAATTGGCTCAGAAACCCTGTCTTGCGTAATTAAATCAAAATCTTCTCTGATAGCCCAATCGTTCCACTGAAAAATATGCCACGGATACTGTAAGATTTTTACCTGCGAATAATCGTAATGAGACTTATGTTTTAATACGTCTTCAAGAAAGGCATGATTAGGAATAATATTAGAAGCGAAAATGCGATCCTGATCAAGTTTAGTCAGCTCATTTACATCTTCTACTGCAATAATATTTTTTTTAGTGAGGTATTCCCATTTTTCCTGGATTGTAAGAATCCCCAAACGAATTTTAGCAATAGAGTCTGTTGCAGAAAATGGATATAAACTCGACTTTATTTCAAAATCGTTCAGATAAATATTGGGCATATATGATTAAGTTGTAAATGTTAATGAAGATATCAATTAATAGGCACTAAAAAAAATCCCCTTCCTGAGAACAGGAAAGGGGAAAGTATAGCCATGAAAAACAAAAAACTTAATCTTATTTAAAAGATAATTATTTTTTCGCGTAACGTTTTTTGAATTTGTCGATTCTACCCGCAGTGTCAACTAATACGTTTTGACCAGTGTAGAAAGGGTGCGAAGTAGACGAAATCTCTAATTTGATTAATGGATATTCATTTCCATCTTCCCACGAAATGGTTTCTTTAGTAGCAGCAGAAGAGCGGCTTAAAAAAGTTTCACCATTACTCATGTCTTTAAAAACTACAAACCGATAACTATCGGGGTGGATACCTTTTTTCATAAATCTTTGATTTGAAAGGTTGTACGGATTTTGCCGTACATTTATTAGTTAAAAATATAAAGGCACAAAATTAGTCGCTGTTACTTGCAACTCCAAATTAATTTTTTTTGTTGAAACAACAAAAATATCTCTGAAATTTTAAGAACGCATATTTTCATATTGCAAAGGCGTACCAAACTCCTCTCCTCTGCACAACTGGATCACCTCTTGTAAGTCATCAATTTTCTTACCAGTTACGCGAACCATGTCATCCATTATCTGTGCCTGCACCTTTAAGCCGCTGTCTTTGATCTTTTTAACAATCTTTTTAGCATCCTCCTGCTTCAAACCGTTTTTGACAGTTACTTCCTTTTTAACGATTTTACCACTCTGATATGCTTCTTTAGTAAGATCAAAAGCCTGAGGAGCAATTCCCTGTTTATGAGCACGGTTTACCAGAACATCCGATAACTGGTCCATTTTCATCTCATCTTCGGTTTCAATATTAATTTTGAAAGTCTTCTTATCAAGCGCTATAGAAACATGTGAACCCTTGAAATCGAATCGATTAGTAATTTCTTTGGACGTAACGTTTACAGCATTATCCAATGCCTGAAGATCCACTTTACTAACAATATCAAATGAAGGCATAAGCAAGAATTTTAGCAAAAATAACTATAAATGCCTATAACAGAAAAGGGTTCCATAGACATGGTACCCTTTTTAACCAAAACTAACTGCTTATGAGAAAAACTATAATTTATTTGCTTGTTATATATTAGACGTTAAAAGACCTGAAAACGTTTCCTTGCGAATTGTTAAAATTTTCATAATAGACCTAAAATTCATAGAAACTCTTTACTAAAATCAACAATCATGCAAATTTTTTTCGAATATTATCGGCTTTTTTAAACAAAATCACGATAAAACATACGAAACCAACTACTTGAACTTATCTAGATAAAATGGAGGATTATTTTTATTCCATTTTAGTAGTACGATTGATTGATTGTCAGGTTACATATATGAACGTTTCCATTAATAAGTATGTGTGTAAACAAGATTCGGTACAGCATTACGCTTAAAATGGGTGTATAAAGTATTATAAGGGTGGTTTCTACTCCCAGTACACAGTACGGTCCTATAATATGAGTGTTGTACAAAATCGAAAAGCAACTAAGTAAGTGTAAAAAAATCCCGATACGTCTGTATCGGGATTTCGTTTATTTTTTAGTTGCTGTAACATTCTGATCTTTTCGTTTCCAAAGCACAAAGGCTAATACAAGGCCAATTACCACCAAACTCAGTGAAATGACTTCTGCCTGTGTAGGATTGAACCCTAAAAGGTGCATCTTGTTATTAACTCTTATCTTCTCAATTGTAAAACGCTCCAGGCCGTTCAGGATAAGATAGATGGCAAATAACATTCCTGCAATCTTAACTCTCTTACGAATTGCCCACAAAATCAGGAAAATGATAAAGCCCATGATGGTTTCATAAAATGCGGTAGGAAATACCGGCATCGGTAGCTGAGAACAATACTGCTCGCCTTCGCAACCTTCCAGCTTCACACCTTCACTGATCACGTTATTCGGGAAATTATAAGCCACCATCCAGGTTGGTAAAAAAGAAGGAGCTTCTACAAACTTCTTTTGCACCTGAACTGCCGAAGTATCTCTGAACTGACGATAGTAGTAATTGATGTTTTTTTCTATACTTGCCATTGCAGTAGCACTATCCGCTTTTACTACTTTTCCGTCAGGAGTATTTACATAAGCAGCATTCACAATTCCCCAGTCACCGTCACCACTTACCTGACAACCGATACGGCCGATAGCATAAGCAATGATTAATGCCGGTGCAATGGCATCACATAACTCTCTGAATGAAAATTTATGTTTTCTTGAATAATAATAAATTGCAATACCGGCACAGATCAATCCACCATAAAATGTTAACCCGCTAAAGCTGAATAATGACCCGATCGGATCTTGTACAAACTCATCCCAGTTTTCAAAATTGTGAAACAACTTTGCACCCAGAAAACCAAACAACGCCGCTAACATCAGCATATCACCTACCCTGTCTTTAGGCCATACTTTTCGCATTTCTTCTTTCGGCGAAGGAAGCGCCTGTTTTTTCTTTTCAGCATACTTCGTATATGCGAAAAGAGCACCGGCAATCAATCCGGTTAAAAGGTTTCCCTGGATTGAAAAAATGAACGCCTGCGGATCAGCTACCTGCGATTTATCTGCGATAAATAAACCAATAATTTTATAGCCGAATAAAAAACCCCATATGAAATTAATGACTAACTCTGTAGTAGAAGCAGGTTTTCCAATCACCACTTTCTGCGTGGTAAAACCTATTCTTCCTTCCTTTTCTTTACGTTCTAACTCCTTATACAATAGATAAGCGGCTGTCAGAAACGCTATTGCAACAAAAAAACCGAATGAATTTACAAAGTGTAAAAAGCCCAGTTCAATGTTGAATAAATCTTTAAATGCGTAATAGAGATTGGGATACATAATTACTTTTAATTCAATTGCAATGATAAGAAAACAATCGCGAGAATGAAAATAGAATTAGGTTAAATTGAACTATTTGACAACCCTTTACTATTCTTTCATGATTTATTCTCCTTAAAACTTTAGTTACTTCCGATCACATGCTTACGCTGTTTTTATGCAAATACATTCAGGTCGATACAAGGCAAGCTTAAACAAAATCAGCTTATTCTATCACCAGCATTATAATAAAAAAAACCTCCCCGCAGGAAGGTTTTCAATAATGTTCGGTAGTTATTAGTCGCAATACTCATTAAACGCACCAATTAAGTTGTGCGCAATAATCTGAGGAGGCGTTCCTTCAATCTGGTGACGCTCGATAAAGTGTACCAGTTTACCATCTTTAAACAATGCAATAGCAGGAGAAGATGGTGGATAAGGAGCTAAATGCTCACGTAAGCGTTGTACTGCAGCAATATCATAACCTGCGAAAGCTGTAGTTAAATGCGTTGGCTTTTTTTCCGTATTGTTTACAGCCATCACTACACTTGGACGTGCAGAACCTGCTGAACAACCACATACAGAGTTAATCATCACCAAAGTAGTACCTGATTCTTTTAATTGGGCATCTACCGCATCTGGAGTCAACAACTCACTGAAACCATTATCGGTTAACTCCTCCTTCATGGGCTTAACTATCTCAGTTGGATACATATAATCTATATTTTAAAATATTATTTCTAATTACAACGCAAATCTAGCGCATTTGTTCATTTACTCAATAAGCCATATTGTCACAAAAATATTCACTAAAGCGACATTTAGTCTTGCCGCCTGAATGAAAAATGTATAATTGTCTCAAAAACCGGCATCGGAACACCATTTGATTCTACCAATTCAAAGAATAAAATATTAATCACTATAATACTTTTAAAAATGACACTAGTAAAAATGAACAACAGACCATTCAACAGACATTTTTCCGATTTATTTGACGAATTATTCAATATGCAAACAGTAGAGCAAAACAAAATTCCGGCAGTTAATATCTCAGAAACAGACCAGGCGTTTCAATTACAATTGTTCGCTCCGGGCTTAAAGAAAGAGTTATTTACCATTAAAGTAGAAGATGGCAACTTAAACATCGGCTACGAGCACAAATCAGAACAAAAAACCGAAAACAACAAAGTAGTTCGTAACGAATTCAGCTATAAAAGCTTTAAACGTTCATTCCATATTGCCGACCTGGTGGATGCCGATCAGATCAGTGCCCAGTACCAGGATGGAGTTTTAACATTAAATTTGCCTAAAACACAACCGGTACAACCGGCTATTAAACAAATTGCGATTCAATAATAAAGTAAAGGGTTAGTGAGTAGTGGCCCCCAACATAGTTGGGGGCATTTTTTTATGTATAGTATTATAAAGAAATCACTTATGAACGTTTTATAACTCTTTCATTTTAGTGCCGAAACTCCTTATCTTTGTTTTTTTTCATACCTTAGAGTTGAGAATAAACACATGAGAAAGAAAATATTATTTCGTATTAGTTTTCTTGGTCTGACTTTATTGATGATGTCCATAGCTTTTGGTCAATCCAATGCCGATACTTTAGTTAAGAAAGTCAACTCCGACACCATCCCGCCGGTTACGGCCAGGGATACTATCCCCCCAGTTAAAGCCGATACTTTACCCAAGGTCGATAGTCCTTATATTATTGTTCCCGTAGTGGAACCTTTAAGGATCATTAACCTCAATCCTTACTTAACCCTGAATGTAGATTCTGTATTCGAGTATGATTTAAAAATCAACAAAAACGAGTCAGATTACCACTGGTTTATTACCCGTTCGGCGGTTAATGGCGTTAAACTGGATAGTAAAACCGGAAAACTCCAGATCCGCCCCGTAAAATCTTACTTTTTATCGAATCGTCTCCAGTACGATACCGAGTATAAAATAGGAATTGGTGTTCAGAGCCTGAAAGATCCCAGCATCAGAGTGGATACCGTCATGAAAATATTATTCTACAATACGGAAATCATCCCTTCCAAGCTAAAGTTATCTACCACCGCCGTTATCACGATTAACGAAGGAGAAACCCTTAATATCGGTGTTCAGTGTGAAAACGGTACATTCCCTATCGAAAATGTAACCTTTTATAGTAGTGTAGCACTGGTAGACGTTCAGGGAATTAACCAATGTGGTCAAAACCTCAGCTGGACACCTACCTATGAGTTCGTAAAAGAAACTGACTCTGCCAAACTTAAAATATTCAACCTCTACTTTGTAGGCACAACTAAAATGTTGCAAAGAGATACAGCAAGTGTACGTGTTATTGTAAAAAATGCTTTGGATTACCCATCAGCAGCAAAAGAACATGCTAAAATCACAGCTGATGTAAACAGATATATTTTACAATTAAAATATACTTTCTTCCAGCTGGACGGTTCAGTGAAAAAGACCAAGAGAACCAGAACTTCTTTTGATATCACCAGTTCAGCCACTTCCCTTTCGGGTACTATTTTCAGTTCTTCCACAAAAAAGAGTAACCAGAATGTAGGAAAGGTACTTCCCGGTGTCGGCGTAACGCTCGTTCCGGTAAAAGAAGCCGCAGCACCACAAAAAAATACAGAACAAAATCAGGCAACCCTGATCCGTTCTTCCATCAAACGCCTCGAGCTGATGGTACAGGAAAACCGATTGATCGGTAACCAGGATGAATTGGTACTGACTAAAACCAATAAGCTAAAAGACGAATTAAAGCAGATGCAGCTTCAACTGATTGATGTGCCTTTAGAACTGGCGTCCTCATTATCTGAAGAAGATTTGAATGCTTATTTTAATAGTCCGAAAGTAAATCGTAAATACAGAACCAAAAAGAGAAGATAAGCTCAGGTTGATGGAAACACTCACCTGATCATAATGGCTGGTTCACTAACCTTATAAAAATAAAACAGGCTGTTCCGACGGAACAGCCTGTTTTATTTTTATTATAGTTGTATAAACTTTATTTTATATACCCCAAAATCTTCAACATCGACTGAGCGCTTTGCTCTTTCGCATATACCCAATCTACCAGTTTACCATTTTTATCTTTTTCGATAATAATGTGTTTTGGAGATGGAATAAGACAGTGCTTAATGCCTCCATAACCGGAAATCTGATCCTGATAAGCTCCCGTATGGAAGAATCCGAGATAAAGCGGTTCTTTATCATCTTCAGAAACCTTTGGCAAAAACACTTCATTTACGTGCTCTTCAGAGTCATAATAATCATGCGAGTCGCAGGTAATGCCTCCCAGCACCACCCGTTGATATTCCTTATCCCACTTATTAATGGGTAACATGAGAAATTTCTCCCCGATACCCCAGGTATCCGGTAAGGTAGTGATGAAAGAAGAATCAATCATATACCAGATCTCACGGTCATTCTGCACTTTGTGTCCGATTACGCTATAAATATGAGCCATCGACTCCCCTACAGTGTAACTACCAAATTCAGTGAAGATATTTGGCATTGGAACTTTATTCTTTTTACAGGCTTTTTTAATATTTCCTACAATTTCATTGATCATGAACTGGTAGTCGTATTCAAATGCCAGACTGTGTTTAATCGGAAAACCTCCGCCAATGTTGATAGAATCCAGCTCAGGGCAGATTTTTTTCAACTGGCAATAAAGATTGATGACTTTATTTAATTCACTCCAATAGTAAATGTCATCTTTAATACCCTTATTCAGGAAGATGTGTAACATTTTCAACTGGAACTTATCTTCGTTACCCTCGATCTGGTCTACGTAGAACTCTAATACATCTCTCGCACGGAATCCTAAACGCGAGGTGTAGAACGGAAAACTCGGTTCTTCCTCAGCCGCAATACGGATTCCTAACTTGAAAGGCTGTTTTACAGATCTTTTGTAGTTGATTAATTCATCTTTATTATCCAGGATAGGAATAACGTTCTTGAATCCTGAGTTGATTAAAGAAGCGATATTTCTGGTATACAACTTTTGTTTGAACCCGTTACAGATAATAAAGGTATCCTTATTAACCTTCTTCTTTTCGTAAAGCTTCTTGATAATCTCAATATCGTATGCATAAGAAGTTTCTAAATGAATATCATGCTTCAGTGCTTCTTCTACAACGAATGCAAAGTGAGAGCTTTTGGTACAATAACAATAATTATATTTCCCCTCATAGCGGTGCTTCTTAAAGGCGTTTTCGAACATCTTTTTGGCCTTATTGATCTGCATTCCGATCTTAGGCAGGTACGACACCTTCATAGGGGTACCATACTTATCGATCAAAGCCCTCAAATCAATGCCGTTAAACAATAGATTATTCTCTTGCACTTCGAAGTCTTCCTGGGGGAAGTTGAAGGTTTGTGACACCAAGTCGGTGTACGTATTATTCATGTACTGATTCACGTCGCTATATAAGGTGAATTTTAGTGAAAGAAAATGCTTCCCAACAAATTTTGACAAAAATAATTGTTTAGCATTATAAAAAAACAAAGTTTCAAAAAAATGTAAGAAAACGAAAAAGCCAGCCCTGAAGGACTGACTTTTCGATATTAAGAAGATAGAAAAAATCGGATAACATTAAGTTATTTTACAGAAGCAACTAATTTTTTGAAGCTTTCTGGTTCGTTCATTGCTAAATCAGCTAACATTTTGCGATCCAAAGTGATCCCTTTCTGATTTAATTTGTTAATGAACTCTGAATAAGTTAAACCTTCTTCTCTTACTGCGGCATTAATACGAACGATCCATAATGCGCGGTATTCTCTTTTCTTCAGTTTACGGCTTACATATTTGTACTGTAAACCTTTCTCCATTACGTTTTTCGCAACGGTATAAACATTTTTACGTTTGCCGTAATATCCTTTAGCGGCCTTTAAAATCTTTTTGCGGCGAGCCTTAGATGCAACAGCGTTTACTGAACGTGGCATATCTAAATAATTTGAAAATTAAATAATAGTGAATAAAAAGGCGATTACTTTAATCTTAATAAACGTTTAACGAAGTCAACGTTTGATTTGTGTACAACTCCATCTTTATTCAAGGCGCGCTTACGTTTGTTAGATTTTTTTGTAAGAATGTGACGCTTAAAAGATTTTTGGTGGGTAATTTTACCGGTGCCAGTTACTTTAAATCTTTTTTTGGCACTTGAGTTAGTTTTTACCTTAGGCATTTTTATCCTCAATTATTGTGTGATACCCTGCTGGCGTCTCTAAACAGTCAGAGAACTTTTTGAGCCATGTGGGCAATATTACTTTTGAATTTAACCGTCAAAAGTCTAAAACGGTGCGCAAAGTTAATAATAATACTACATAAGTAAACAGTTTTTACTGTTTTTTTCTTTTAACTTTACTTTTTTAGTTTAAAAACCTCTGCCATAAAGGTTTATCGCATGGCAAATTTCTATTTTTATCTGCTAAATATCAAAACATGAGGAAGATCTTTTTTACACTTTTTGCATTAATCCTTTCCTATTCTTTTGTACAGGCCCAATCATTGAAAAAACTCGCTGACCGGGCTAAACAGAAAGTAGAACAAAAAGTATCACAAAAAGTGGATGAGAAAATCGACAAAACGATTGATGACGCCATCGACGGAAAGAAAAAAGACTCTTCTTCTGATACTTCAAAAAAGTCAGGAAACGATAATCCAAAAGTTCAAACATCCGACACAACTATATCAAAATCAGAAAATAACAAAAATAAAACAACTTCTACTTCAAGTACTGATTCAGGTACTGAAGAGTTGAAAAGCCTTAAAACCTATAGCAAGTACGATTTTATTCCGGGCGAAAAAATTGTTGCACTGGAAGACTTCTCAAAAGAGGCGGTCGGTGATTTTCCTTCACAATGGAACACCAATGCATCTGCTGAAATCGTAACAGTAGATGGAGAAACTGGCAAATGGTTACAATTAAACCAGAAAGGAATTTTTATTCCCGAGTTCATCAAAGACCTGCCTGAAAACTTTACCCTTGAGTATGACCTGCTGGCTTCTCCCGATTTCCAGTACACTTCCACAGGATTTACCCTGATTCTTTCAGAATTAAAGAGAGAAAATCCCTGGAACCTCCACTTTTTCGGAAACGGTATTCATGGATTTTCATTACGATTGCGTCCTAATGACTATCACCAGAAAGCCGGTCAAACTGAAATCACCACTTATAAAAACGGAACTTCTGATATCCATAACGAAACATCCACCGATCAGTTTTTGGCCAGCAGCAATACCAAGAGAAAGGTACATGTTGCCATCTGGCGTCAGAATCAGCGCATCAGAATTTACTTAAATGAATCTAAAATATATGACCTACCCCGTGCATTAATGGCCGGTACCCAATATAATGTGGTTACTTTTTCAACGGAAAAGTTCAGAAATGAAGAAGAAAAATACCTGATTTCGAATATCCGTTTAGCAGTCGGTAAACCTGACACCCGCCATAAACTCGTAAACGAAGGTAAGTTTTCTACTACCGGAATCTATTTTGACACCAATAGCGACCAGATAAAACCGAATTCATACGGTGTGTTAAAAGATATAGCATCCGTCTTAAACGAAGAAACCGGTTTGAAAATCAAAATTATTGGGCATACAGACAGTGATGGAGATGAAAAAATCAACCAAGCCCTGTCTGAGAAACGAGCTGCAGCTGTTAAATCGGCATTACAAACAGAATTCAATATTGACGCCGGTAGAATTTCAACAGAAGGAAAGGGAGCCTCTCAACCGGTAGATCAAAACACCACTGCGGAAGGCAAGGCCAATAACAGAAGAGTTGAATTTATAAAGATGTAATTAAATTTTTACCAGACGGAAGCCTGAATTTAAAAAAGTTCAGGCTTTTTTATTTTCTTCCTCATAGCATAAACAAGCAGATGGCATAACACAAAAACCCCCTGAAAGCAGTACCTTCAGGGGGTTGAGAAATATAATAATTTCTATTAATCTTGAGCTTCTTTCTTCTTTTTTGACAACTTAGGAGAAATGATCATCAGCATACGTTTACCTTCTAATTTAGGCAAACCTTCTACCTGACCGAATTCAGATAAGCGTTCAGCAAATTTCAACAGAACGAGTTCTCCTCTTTCCTTGAACATGATTGCACGTCCTTTAAACTGAACATATGCTTTCACTTTATTACCGTCTTTCAGAAATCCTTCCGCGTGACGGGCTTTAAAATCGAAATCATGGTCGTCAGTACCAGGTGTAAAGCGAATTTCTTTCACTTCAGCCGCTTTACTTTTGGCTTTCATTTCTTTTTCCTTCTTCTTCTTCTCGTAAAGGAATTTATTGTAGTCGATTATCTTACAAACAGGAGGATCTGCCTGAGGAGAAATCTCTACTAAATCCAATTGTTGGTCCTGGGCGATTTTCATCGCTTCCTGCGTAGAGTAAATACCAACTGTTACATTTTCACCCACTAAACGTACCTGTGGAACACGAATCATGTGATTGGTACGATGCTCTTGTTGTTGTTCTTTTTTGAATCGAGGGTTAAAACTACCTCTTGAATTACGTGGTGGTAATGCCATTTAAATTTTTTAAAGTTTTGCCCCTTTGTTTGGAAAGGGTTTGTGATCTAGTTTAAAATTAATAAATGTATGCCATACGGCATCTGTGCAAAATAATTATTCTCCCCTTCTCTCCTTAATTTCCCCGATCAGCTCATTCACAAAGGATTCTACTGATTTTGCACCTAAATCACCTTTACCTTGTCTACGAACTGATACTTGTTGCTCGGTCATTTCTTTTTCACCTACAACAAGCATATAAGGAACTTTCATTAATTCTGTGTCTCTGATTTTTTTACCGATCTTTTCGCTTCTATCGTCAATTTCAGCACGAATATCAGCTTTTTTCAATGAATTTAAAATGGATTTTGCATAATCCATGTATTTATCGCTGATCGGCAGGATTTTTACCTGCATCGGAGCCAGCCAGGTAGGTAACTTGCCCGCGTAGTGTTCTAACAAGAACCCGATAAAGCGTTCATGTGTACCTAAAGGGGCACGGTGAATAATCAGCGGTACTTCCGGTGCATTGTCTTTGTTAGTGTAAGATAAGTTAAATCTTCTACCCTGTGCAAAGTCAACCTGATTAGTAGCCAGTGTAAATTCTCTACCGATTGCACTCCAGATTTGTACATCAATTTTCGGACCGTAAAACGCGCCCTCTCCTGCTACTTCTACAAACGGAATATTCGACTCAATCAGTACCTGACGAACCATTTCTTCCGTTTCTATCCATAGTTCAGGTTCATTGATATATTTCTGTCCTAATTTCTCAGGGTCATGTAAACTTAAACGCATAACGTATTTGTCAATACCAAAGATTTTGAAATATTTCAAATACATGCTGTTTACGGCTCTGAACTCATCTGCAAACTGTTCTTTCGAACAATAAATATGCGCATCGTTCATGTGTAAACATCTAACACGCATCAGACCAAAAAGTTCTCCGCTTTGTTCATAGCGGTAGCAGGTACCGTATTCCGCAAGGCGCAAAGGCATATCTTTATAAGAACGTGGTTCCGCATCGAAAATTTTATGGTGGTGCGGACAGTTCATTGCCTTTAAATAATATTTAGTACCGTCTAATTCCATCGCAGGAAACATACTATCTGCGTAATACGGCAGGTGGCCGCTGGTCAGATACATACTTTCTTTCGCGATATGCGGTGTAACGACTCTTTTATAACCGGCATCATTTTCGGTTTCTTTTGCCAGTTGTTCCAGCTCTTCGATGATAATAGTTCCGTTCGGCATCCATAGAGGTAAACCCGGGCCAACATCATCATCCATTGTGTAAATGCCTAATTCTTTACCCAGTTTACGGTGGTCACGCTTTTTCGCTTCCTCCAACATTTGCAGATATTCATCTAACTCTTGTTTAGAAGGAAAAGTTACCCCGTAAATTCTGGTTAACTGTTTATTGTTTGCGTCATTTTTCCAGTATGCACCGGCAATATTGGTCAATTTGATTGCCTTTATAAAACCGGTATGCGGAATATGAGGACCACGGCAAAGATCGGTAAAGTCACCCTGTGTATAGAAAGTGATATCTCCATCTTTTAAGCCGCCTAGTAAGTCCAGCTTATATTCATCACCCTTTTCGGTAAAATATTGAATAGCGCTGTCTTTCGACATCTCTTTACGGAGATATTGGCTGTTTTTCTTTGCCAATTCGTTCATTTTCTTTTCCAGCTTTTCCAGATCTTCCTCAGAAATAGAACGGCCGTCTAAGTCCATATCATAATAAAAGCCTTTATCGATTGCCGGCCCTACCCAAAACTTCACTCCCGGAAAAGTAGCTTCCACTGCTTCAGCTAATAAGTGAGCCGAAGAATGCCAAAACGTCGATTTACCAGTATCATCCTGCCACGTCAGTAATTTTAAAGTTGCATCGTTATCAATCGGGCGGGTGGCATCCCACACTTCGCCGTTGACATTTGCAGCCAAAACTTTTCGCGCCAGTCCTTCGCTAATCGATTTTGCCACATCTAAGGCAGTGGATCCTTTCGGATACTCTCTCACTGCGCCGTCTGGTAGTGTAATTTTAATCATTGGTTATTCCGTTATCGATACTTTTTAGTTACTTCTTACCGGTTTGTAGTATTTCAGCCGGCTTTTATGCCGGATAGTACTTTAAAACACTCTAAACCAAAGAAGAGTTTGCAAATTTAACGAACTTTTTTCTTCCAACAATTCTTCAATATTTTTTAAACTGTTTAAATTGCGACCATGAAGGGATTTTTTTCTGTTTTATTGCTTTTTTTGGCTCCTGTTATCGGTTTTAGCCAAAACCTGTCTGGCGTATGGCGAGGAAGTTTCCAAGCCGAAGGTTCTATTATGGGCATGGCCAACAGGTATAAGTTTGAAGTTCAGCTGGTACAAAATGATAAATTCTTTCAGGGAGTCACCTATTCATATCTCACCACCGTATTTTATGGCAAGGCTACGATGTCGGGTTCGATCAATCCAACCACCCGAAAAGTATTAATCGAAGAAAACAAACTGGTGGAAGTACGGATGAGCGGAGGTACAGACGCCTGCCTGATGACACTCTTTTTACAGTATTCCAGAACCGGTAATGAAGAATACTTACAAGGCACCTATTCTTCCAATAATGTAAAAGATTCTCTTTACTGCGGTAGAGGAACCGTTATTCTGAAAAAAGTACAGGAATCTGATTTTTACAAAGAACCGTTCCTCGTTGAATGGGAAAAACAAAAACGATCTACTCCTAAAATAGAAGCAAAACCAGCTCCGAAACCCGGTCTGGCACAAGCTCCGGTACCTAAAAAAGATACTATTCAACCCAAAGTAGAAGAAGAGCCACCGGCTAAAATACAGATAACTCCAGCTGTACCAATAGATACAGTCAAAGCTGCTCCGGCTCCGGTAGAAGAGAAAAAATTACCTCCACCGCCGCCTATTTTAAGAACAAGAACAAACGAACTGGCAAAAACCTTTACCACCAATGAACGTAAAGTTATTCTGAAAATTTACGACAACGGTGTTATTGATAACGACACTATTTCAGTTTATCACAATAACCGTTTGGTCATTAGCAACCAACGATTAACCGACAAAGCAATTACCTTAACCATCCACCTCGGTCCTGACGATATCAATCACGAAATCGTCATGGTAGCAGAGAATCTGGGTGATATTCCTCCGAATACAGCCATGATGGTGGTGGAGATGGGGCCCCGCAGGCAAGAAGTACACCTTACGTCTACTGAACAAAAAAATGCAAAAATTATCATAAAGTACGAGCCATAAAAAAATCCCCCCAACTTTGTTGGGGGGATTTTTTTATCCAGGCCGGTGTAAACAACGGTCTGCTAATTATTTAATAGAATCCTTTACTACACCGCATTTCAGCATTTTATTGCCAAAATATGGATTTAAAACCTCCGAAGATAAACTCACCCAATTAGCTCCTCTGTCGTTGAAAGCCATCGGACAATGTTGTAAGTAAACCTGCTCACCCCCGAATTTAACCGTACGGGTTAAGGCCCACAGATTTTCAGATACATTTTCAAATTGTGTTCGCTGAACTTCAATATCGTTTGTCTGTGCAATCAGTTTCGCATTTTCAACCACCAGATTTTTAAAACTGGTAGCGGTTTCGTGCAGTAATCCTTCATTATCCCCCTCAATATCGTCAACAGATACGGTACCGGCCAGTTCAATAAGGTTTTCAGCAGCTGTTTTAGCTTTCTCCGCATCAGTTTCTACTAATGCAGTTTTTAACTGGTCGTAAGCCTTCAGAAAGTCTCCATAAGCATTTTCAAAAGCAGTATTGGTTTTTGCCACTAATGGTGTAGCCGCTTTCTCCTCTAAAGTTTCTTTAGGAGATTTTTTCACAAACAGAAAATAGGCAGCAATTGCGCAAACTACTACCAGAAAAATCATGACATTTCTTTTCATTGATTCAAAGTGTTAAAATTCAATAAAGTATTAAAAATAGTATATTCTCTTAAAACGCTCAAACCGAACCAATGTTTTATTCTATTTTTGCAGCACATATTAATTGTTTAGTTTATGTTAGCTGGGTTTACGAATGTCACTTTCGAGTTTGGATCAAGAGTAATTGTTGCGGATGCCACATGGCATATTCAGCCCAATGAAAGAATCGGATTAATCGGATACAATGGAACAGGGAAGTCTACTCTGTTAAAAGTGCTGGTAGGCGAATACCAGGTTTCTGCCGGTACGGTAGAGCGTAGCAGAGGTATTTCCATTGGGTATCTGCATCAGGATTTATTAAGTTTCGATACGAATGCTTCTATTCTGGAAGTAGCTTTATCTGCTTTTGAACGCGTGGTACAGCTGGAAAAAGAAATAGAAGAACTGGGAAAACAGTTAGAAATCTCAGAAAATGAGCAACTCCTCATTCAGTATACAGACAAGTTACACGAAATGGATACGCTCGACGGTTACAATATCGAACACAAAACCGCCGAAATATTACAAGGCCTCGGATTTTCGAACCAGGACCTTAACCGTCCATATAAGGAATTCAGCGGAGGTTGGAGAATGCGTGTACTATTAGCTAAAATGATTCTTCAAAAGCCAGACCTCTTATTATTAGATGAGCCGACCAACCACTTAGACCTGCCGTCTATTGAATGGCTGGAGAAATATCTTCAACATTATCAGGGAGCAGTAGTAATCGTGAGTCACGATAAATACTTTCTGAATAGAATGGTTACAAAAATTGTGGAATTGTATCAACGACAACTACACATTTACGGTGGTAATTTCGACTATTACGAAAGTGAAAAAGAAATCCGGTTAGAAATGCAGCAACGGGCTTTCGAAAACCAGCAAGACTATATCCGCCAGCAACAAAGATTCATTGAACGCTTCAGATCTAAAGCCAGTAAAGCAGCGCAGGCTCAAAGTGCTATTAAAAGACTTGAAAAACTGGATGTTATTGAGGATGTTTCAATTGATCGTCCTTCTATCAGAATTAACTTTCAACTGGATAAAACACCAGGTAAAGTCATTTGCGAACTCAAAAACATTACAAAAAAGTATAATACGCAGACCATTGTAGAAAATGCCAATGCAGAAATCATGCGTGGAAATAAAATTGCATTGATTGGAGCGAACGGTAAAGGTAAATCGACTTTGCTGCGGATTATTGCAGATCAGGAATCGTTTGAAGGTGAAAGAAAATGGGGGCATAATGTAGAAGAAAGTTTCTACGCCCAGCACCAGCTTGAATCACTCAATGTAAACAACACCCTGATTGATGAGTTAAAATCGGCCGGTTCACAAAAAACCGAACTCGAGCTCAGAACATTGCTGGGTTGTTTCCTCTTTAGCGGTGATGATGTAGACAAAAAGATTAAAGTACTGTCAGGAGGAGAAAAAGCAAGAGTGGCACTGGCAAAAACAATCATCAGTCAGGCTAACTTTCTGATGCTCGATGAGCCAACGAACCACCTGGATATGTTGTCTATTGATTTATTAGTAGAAGCATTAAACAAATACGAGGGAAGTTTAATATTGGTTAGCCACGACCGCTATTTTATTTCAAAAGTTGCCAATACTATCTGGGAAATCGATGACCATCAGATCAAGAACTTCCAGGGCGGTTATGAAGAGTATATGGAATGGAAGGAAAGAATGGCTTCGAATAAACAAAATAAAAACGCTGCTCCTGCTGAAGTTCCGGTGCAGAAAACAATAGCCCCGGTAGTGGAAAGTAAACCTGTTGCCGGTGTAGCTATTAATAAAGAAGCCAAAAAGGAACTTCAAAAGCAACAGAAAAGATTTCAGCAGCTGGAACAACAGATAGCCACATTGCAGGCTAAAAAAATAGAACTGGAAGCTGCACTGGCTAATCCTGAGATTTATGCTGACAAAGACAAGTTCTTACAAGCTGAAAAAAACTATCAGTCTAATACAGAACAACTTCAACAGCTCAACAGTGAGTACGAAACGATTTTTGAATTAATCATTTCGCTTGAAGAAAATCAGACCTTATAATTATAATATGGCCAAAACAACATACTCTTACCGGCTGCTGATCATTTTGCTATGTTTTTCAATTTCGGCAACAGCTCAAAAAGAACGGCCGAAAATCGGAATAGCCCTCAGCGGCGGCGGCGCAAAAGGATTAGCACATATCGGTATTCTGAAAGCAATAGACTCTGCAGGATTACCGATTGATTATATCACCGGTACGAGTATGGGTAGTATTATAGGTAGCTTGTACGCTGTCGGCTATTCTACCGACAGCATTATTTCCGTTGCCAAAGGAATTGATTGGGATGTTATTCTGAGTAATCAGTCGCGACTCACCAATATCTTTATGGAAGAAAAAGATGAATATTCTAAATATATTATTGAACTTCCCTGGAAACACAACCGTTTTTATTTACCATCCGGATTATTGGAAGCGCAGGAATTGTGGCTGAAATTATCTGAACTTTACTTTCCTGTTTATAATATTAAAGACTTTTCAAAATTCGCAGTTCCTTTCAGATGTATTGCAACCGATGTAGGTGATGGCAGTGCAGTTATTTTAAACCAGGGAGAAATTATCAATGCCATCAGAGCCAGTATGGCTATTCCTTCCGTATTTACTGCGGTAGATTATGATAGTACCAAACTGGTAGATGGGGGTATCATCAGAAACTTTCCTGTATCTGACCTTAAAGAAATGGGTGCCGACCTTATTATAGGTAGTGATGTTTCAAGTGGATTAATGCCTTCAGACAAAGTAAGAAACGTTTTGCACGTTTTAATGCAGATCGCCTTTTTCAGAGAAGCTGAAGTTCATAAGAAACAGATTGAAGAGTGTGATATATATGTTCCGATCAATCTGGAAAACTTCAATATGGGTAGCTTTTCCGATGTTTCTAAAATTATTGATATCGGATTGGAAGAAGGAAGAAAATTGTATCCTTCCTTTAAGAAAATGGCAGATTCTCTCAGAAATATTTATGGCGAAATTCAGCAAAACAAAAAAGAACTACCAGACGTAAACGATGTTTATCTTTTACACGCCGAAGTAAAAGGAACTAGTTTAACTACCGACAAGTTCTTTTTACACACCATTGAGTTTAAGAATAATCAACACTATAGTGCTAAAAAACTGGCCAACATGGTTCGCCAGGCATATGGTACCAGATATTACAACAGAATCACCTATTCTATTGAATCACTATCAGATCAGGCTAATAAAATTGTTTTCTATGTAACGGAAAATGATTTTAACCTTATGAAACTTGGTTTACACTATAACAAGTTTACCGGTGTTAACCTGATACTCAATTTTACCGGAAGAAATATCATTACGCCGAATTCAAGAACATTAGCAACTTTATCGGTGGGCGAAACAATGAGAATGCGTGGCGAACACCTGCAATATATCGGCAGAACAAAACGTCAATCTATTATTCTCGACGGACAATGGGATCGTTTTGATGTAGCCACCTATCAGAACTACCGTCAGGACGGAGCTTATTCGCAGAATATTTTTAAACTGGGGGCACGTACGCAATATTCATCAAAAAGAATGATGAGTGTAGGTATAGGTACCAAGTTTGAATTTATCAGAAATAATCCTACTATCAGATCAGGATTTGAAATGAAGGGAAGAAGTAATTTCTTTACGAGTTTTGTTTATTTCAACGTTAATAATTTAGATAAAACCATTCTACCTAACAAAGGCGTTAAGTTGTATACAGATGTTAGTTGGGTAGGACGGCAATCGAATAATATTTATTTCACCTCAAACGGAATACCTATTATTAATCAGAACAGTTATCCTATTTCAACAGACCCTTATTTAAGAACTGAAGTCAATTTTGAATCTTATATTCCTCTTAAAGACAAAAAATTCACTTTAATGATCAACGCTGATGCAGGTAGCATCACGAGTAAGAAAGAACATGTGATGAATGAATTTATTGTAGGTGGGTTAACTAAAATGTTCAGGAATCAGATCACTTTTGCGGGTTTACCGGAAGCTACATTATATACTCCATCATTGGTAAAAGCCGGAATTGGCCTGCGCGCCCGTGTGTTTGCAAACGGCTATATCGGTGGGCGAAGTAACATCATGTTACCGAACCTTATCAAAACAAGTAATATTTATAATAATCCAAATGTTGTCACCGGTCATGCTTTAAGTTTTACCTATAATTTTGCATTGGGGCCACTTGAAATCAGTGCGATGTATAGCGAAAATACCGGCAGGTTATTCTCTTATGTAAATCTGGGAATACCTTTTTAAGCATATTACAAAAATAAAAAACTGCCGGAAATAATTTTCCGGCAGTTTGTATATCAGCTGTTTTCTGCATCATTAACTTCTTTGTTCTCCGATCATTTCTTTTACAAAGTCGATCACCAGTGTACTTAACAATTTTCCGGTTTCTTTATGCTGAAGTCCATCTTGCGTTTTGGCAATTCCTTCGCATAAATGCAGATAGGCCGGTGTTGAAAAGCGGGCTACCTGAACCAGATATTTTCTGGCATAAAAAGCAGCAATACCCACCGGATTATAAGCAGAACTCATCACTTTATCAATTACATCAAGGTCTAATTCGATTCCTACGTAATTGCTTTTGGTAAAAGTAATTGCGTGGGCTACTGCTTGTTCAAATGTATATTTGTCTTGTAAAAAGATATCTTCAAATGAAATAAAATCGAGTGTTTTTTCTTTGAGAAAATCTATCAGGTTTGATTGTAATATATAATTCTCCTGTACACCGATTGCACAATATTTTTGCAAAAAACCTTCTTCAAATGCATAACGGAAACCATTTCCCGAATGTCGGCCTTCCGTACTTCTGAAATCCAGATGAGCATCCAGGTTAATGGCATTAATTTCTGCCTTAGCTACTTTATCGGCCACTTTTAATCCTTTAGCAGTACCTTTTATAATCGGATATGCATTGTTATGTCCTCCTCCGATCACCACCGGAATTTTATCAGCCGCAACAATTTTTTTAATAATGGGATAAACGGCTTCATCGATTGTATGTACTGCCTGGCGGTAAGCAGCTACTCTTTCTTCATCCGGTTTAGAGTATTGCTCAATCACCTGAAACAGGTCTGCAAACTGGAATGCTCCTAACAAAAGCATATCCTTTGCGTACGTCCATTCATTACTTTGAATATTCAGAAAATTCTGCAAAAAACTCTCCCAGCAACTGCCGGTTCCGGGTACACCGTAATTAGCCCGTACGCCAATATCTTCAGGAATTCCGATAATAACAAATTTCGCAGAAGAAGCAGCCAGCGCTTCATCGATATCTCCTGAAGAAGGAACATCAATATGTTCGCCAAGTTTAGTTTCAAACTTACGGACGCGCACGTATTTAGAGAGACCAGCCTTATCGAAAGTTTGAAAGTTATCCATATGCAAATCGTTTAGCGTTATGTAATTTCTTCTTGTTTCCTTTTCCGTGGTCTTAAAAAATCCAGCGGGCTGGATTTAAAATACTTCCATAAGATATGTAAAAATTCAGGATAATCCCGCAAATGAACACCTCTTGATCTTACAGCTACTACAAATGCCAATGTGAAACTCACTAAAAAGTTAATAAATCCGATGCATAATACCCCTACAATAAGTGTTAAAATAAACACCGGACTCAAATTATTTAATCCTACTCCATATAAACCGAACGAGGTATTACCCGCAGCAATGGTAATATGGCGTATATCGAATGGCATTCCAAATATTTTCCCCACCGAACTGGCCATTCCCAAAAAGAAACCCAGCGAAATATTTCCGACTAAACTACCGGCATGATTGGTAATGTATGAAGCGAATTTCTGTAACTGTCCTGCACTTAAATAGTATTTTAAGGTAGGATGTTCTAACAACCGTGTATAAACCTGCCCGTAATTAATTTTATTCTGAACATACCCTGCTAAAATTCCACTTATAAATAAAAAACAACCGGTATTAAATGCGTATAATAGTGATAAACTTTGAAACGGATGCTGATCTTGTAACAAATGCATGGCACCGACACCGCTCACTAAAGGTTTACCTGTAATAATATCAATCATCCATGCAAATAAGAAACATACAGGAAACACAATCATCAGATTACCGATGAAAGATGCTGTTTGTGAACGTGCTATTTTTGCTACTGTAACTGCCAGATTATACAGATTCGGTACATCTGTACCTTTTCTGGTATCCAGCGAAGAAGCAACCGCACTGGCTGTAAAAGCCGGTTGTTTAGTAGCAAGGGTAGATTTTGTTTCTTCAATAGCAATGAAACCGGCAGAATAGTTGATGCTATAGGCAAAACCCTGCCAGAAAGGTGCGAGATGCCATTTGCCCTGTAATAATTTTATGACAACAACAAAACATACGATCAATCCGCCCCACATCGCACTTCTGATCATATTCCAGTATTCAGCCGGTGTAGAGGTAATATATTTGGATCCTTTTTTACCTTTATGCTCAGCAATCTGATAAGCCAGGTAACCGGTCGTCTGAGACAAGAACTCCATCAATGAGTTTTTGCGGTTTTCGTTTCTGATTACCGTAGAAAACAATTCTACAAATAATGCTACATTCAACCGGTCATCCGCATCCAACATATCAACGATTAACTTCATACGTTGAATAAGTTGCTCAATCTGAAATAAAATGAAAGTCTGGGATAATGAAGTTCCTTTATCAACGGTTTGCTGTCTGATAGCATTGACCAGCTCCTGCCCTTTCTGCAGCTGTTCTATAATCTGCAAACACAATTCGTGACGGTATTCTGCACTTCCGCCTTCTTTGATATGCTGATATAACTGTTGAACAAGATACTGCTGTTTTGAGAGAGGGTTATTTACCTTCCAATCTTCTCCGATAACAAAACTTACAATTTCTTTTTCCCATCCTAACTGCGACAAACGCGACGAAAGCATCTGAGTAGAAATGGCCAGTTGTTTTACTACTTCAGGTTCTGTACCACTCAGTTTGATGGATAGCGTTTTAAAGAATTGAACCCAATTCACTTTGCCAGCAGCCTCTACCCAAACATAATCAGTACTCTTGTAGAAGATTCTATTTAACAGATACAGAAAATCGTCAGAACTTTGATAGGCAGGTAAAAATTTATGTTTGAATCTGGAGTGAAGTTCACGGCCTACACCTCTTGAAATTGTTAACCCGCTTTCTGTAAGCAGCGGAATAAGATTACTATGCATCAACTGAGCATAAATAGCAATTTTAACGTTAGTGAGTACATTCTTTTCAGTCTGTAACAGTTCAATTGCCTGTGCCAGTTTTGCTTCTGCATTTTTAATATTCCGGCCGGGACGAATCAGCCGTACAAAATCACGCAAATACTCCAGTGCCTCTAAAGGATTCGAAAGTTGCAGTACCTGATTATTTTCAAGATACGCTTCAACTCTATTTACATTTTTCTTTTTCTTAAATGTAACCTTTGCCATACGCTCAAATTACCGTTAACAAAATATTGCTGATTATTCGGTTTAGTATAATGGTTATATCAAAAACCGGTAAAAACTTCTCCGTTTATAAAAACCTTATCTATATGATTATCACCGAAAGCATAAGGAAGGTAGGCTATTGACGGAATTGGTTTCGTTAATATAAAGTTAGCTCTTTTACCTTTGGAGATACTACCTGCTTCTTCTTGTAATTCCATTGCATAAGCAGCATTCAGTGTAGCGGCATTAATGGCTTCTTCGGGCAGCATCTTCATTTGAATACAACTTAATGACAATACAAAATTCATATTTCCACTGGGAGAAGATCCGGGGTTGAAGTCAGTAGCCAGTGCTACTGCAGCATTGCGGCTAATAAGTTCTCTTGCAGGTTGCAAAGGCATACGTAAATAGAAAGCTGCGGTTGGAAGCAACGTTGCAATCGTAGTGGCATTTTCCAATGCCTTAAAGGCAGGTTCACTCATTGTTTCAAGATGATCAACGCTCACGGCATTCATTTTTACACCGAGTTCCACCCCACCTGAAGCATGCAACTGATTGGCATGAATTTTAGATTTAAGGCCCCACTTAGCCCCTGCCTCAATAATTTTTTCGGTTTGTTCAACCGTATAAAAACCTTCTTCACAAAAAACATCGATGTAGTCAGCCAATCTTGCCTGGGCAATGGCCGGTAACATTTCTTCAATAATAATGCGGATATATTCTTCCGGGTTCGATTTATATTCAGGAGGAAATGTATGAGCACCGAGAAAAGTAGCTTTAACCGGAATAGGAACGGTTGCTTTAAGCCTCTTGATCACTCTCAGCATTTTCAGCTCACCTTCTACAGACAATCCGTAGCCGCTTTTGATTTCGAGTGCACCGGTTCCCCATTGAATGAGTTGCTCAATACGTTTCAAAGAAACCGCATACAAATCGTCTTCTGAAATAGCAGCAATTTGTTTAGCACTACTTAAAATACCACCGCCTTTTGCAGCAATTTCAGCATACCCCATTCCCTGAATTTTATACACAAATTCATTTTCGCGTGATCCTGCAAATACAGTATGGGTATGGCTATCACACCAGCAGGGAATGATAGTTTGTCCTTTCACATCAATTAAATTTTGATGTTCCACTTCAGGAACGAGGTCAATTTCATCCATCCTTCCGTAATCGACGATCAGGCCGTCTTCTATCAGCAGGTAGGCATTTTCTATAACAGGCAATTCTGCAAGCGCTTTACCTCTTAATAACTCGTTGGCAGAACGTACATTGACCAGTTGTTGAATATTAATAATCAGCTTGGTAGACATACTCCAATAATACGTTAAAGAAATGAGAGCTATTGCAAAATTGCTGTTTTTTTTGTATATTATATCAAATACTCCGGTTGGTCGAGCTTTCTGGCAATACGAAATGCGGAGTTGATCAGTCCCACATGGCTATAAGTTTGCGGGAAGTTACCCCATTGTCCGCCGTCAACGGCCACATCTTCACTGAAAATGCCCAGCTCATTACTGAATTTCAATATCTGATCAAAGTTTTTGATTGCGTCTTCCAGTCTGCCTACGCAAGCCAGCGCATCTACATACCAGAAAGCACACACTAAGAAAGTAGTTTCCGGAAATCCGAAATCATCATAGTGTTTGTATCGATAAAATAAGCCGCTGGGTGCAAGTAATTCTTTTTCGAGTGCTTCTATGTGAAACTTTGCTGCAGATGAATCGTGTTGTAAGAAATTCATGGTAATCAACGACAAGGTACTGGCGTCCAGGTTAGGGCTACCAATGGCCTGTGTATATACTTTGCGCGAGATATCATAGGTCTTCAAAATCAGGTCATGCGCTTTTTTCGCAAGTGCATCAGCCCTTTGCATCATTCCGTAATCACCATGTACCGATCCTATTTTAAAAGCGGCTTTGGCACCGGCCCAGTGGAATAACAATGTATAAGAGTGTACCTGTACCATACTTCTGAACTCCCATAATCCCGCATCAGGCACTTCCAGTGTTTTTTCAATTTTTTCAAGTAACCACGGTACGATTTGCCTGTAATCATTCTTATTGCTGATGCTTAAACGTTTATCGGTAAACAACGGTAACAAGCTCACCAACAGCTGTCCGTAAACATCATGCTGTAATTGTATATAGGCTTTATTTCCTATACGTACCGGACGGTTATTGAGATATCCTTTCAAAGGTATTTCTCTTTCTTCGATGTCTTTGTCGCCGGTAATGGTATATAAAGGTTGTAAAGTATTTTCGGCATCGCGTACGATATTATAGATATATTCGAAATACTTTTCCAGCTCTTCGAAGTGACCGGTTCTGTTAAATGCGTTCAATGTGTAGTGCGCATCCCGGAACCAGCAGAATCGATAATCCCAGTTACGGGTGGAATCGTGAAACTCAGGTAAGCTCGTGGTACCGGATGCAATAATACCACCGGTATCTTCAAATTGGTGAAGTTTTAATACCAGTAGCGAACGAACAATTTCTTTCTGATAAATCGGTGGCAGATAAGAAGTTTTAATCCAGTCTTGCCAATGTTTTACAGTATTCAGAATAAATGTTTCTGCTGTTTCTACCAGTGGGGCTTCGAGCGGTTCACCATAAGTAAATACCAGATATTTATGAGAACCCAGAACAAATGGTTTCTTTTCTATGATATAACTGAGCGAAACGTCGGTCGTTAACCGTACCTGATCATCGAGTCCGTAAAAACGGATATGATTACTACCGGTAGTCACTTCGGGAATAGTTTCTCCGTAGTTACCGCGGGGTTCGCATACTACTTTGATCAACGGGTCACCGTGTAGTTTCTCAATTTTTCTGATGAGCATTTTCGGTCTGAACTGACGGTCGTGAATGGTCATTCGCGGAGCACAGTCAATCACTCTGAAGCCGCCGTCGGATGCGTCAAATTCAGTACATAGAACATTGGTATTTTCAATGTAGTACTGTTTTACGGTATAGTGTTCTCCTGCGGGTTGAACAGAGAAGTGCCCGCCCTTTTCTTCATCTAACAAAGAGCCGAACACAAAACTGCTATCAAATTTTGGTAAGCACAGCCATTTAATATCCGCTTTTTGATCGACATAGCCAATATACGTACAATTGCCAATCACTCCCATTTTATACTTATGCTGTTCCATAAACTAAAATTTAATGTATAAATGATTCAAGAAAAGTAATTACATCTGATTGTTTCGGTAAGAAATACTTAGCATTAGTATGTACCTCTTTTACTTTAATCGTTATAGCATCTTCATTTAATGCAATAAACATATCTTCATCTGTGGTATCGTCGCCCAGGCAGCAAACAAAATCTGCCTGAAACTGCTGACACAATCTAACTGCCATCGTACCTTTATCATAGCCGGTGGGTTTCACTTCCACCACTTTATTTCCGTCTATCACCTGTAAAGGTGTATTCTGTAAAAGAATATTAAGGTTATTAATTAATTCGCGGGAGCGGTCAAATCCAACTCCGGGTAATGTATTTCTATAATGCCACGCAATAGTATTTTTCTTTTCTTCAACAAATGAACCGATACATCTTGAAACGAATGTTTGCATAATCGGCATTACCTGCGACTTCCATAATGGAGAGAGGTTCAATGTATCTAACCATTTGTTTTTTCCATCTTTAATAATGCTGCCGTGTTCTGCTACCAGCGTAATAGGCAAATCACCCAGCCAGGTTTCTAAAGTATCTGCCGGCCGGCCGCTGATCACCACCACTTTTGTATTGGGTTGAGAAGCGAGCTTTCGTAAAACATTTTTAACCGCTTCGGTAGGAATTGCGTCTTTCGGATAATTCGTAATTGGTGCAAGTGTACCATCATAATCAATTAAGAAGATACGGTGCGCTGCGCTTTGATATCTTTTAACAAAGAGGTCGAGTAAATTTAGTGCATTCGCTTTTCTTTGATTTCTTGAAGAGGTTACCAGATCGAGTTGATCAACAAAATCATTGATCCATTGAATAACATCATAATGTAACAGACGGTCTTGCATGATTCTGTTACGTTGAATTCTTTCTTCCAGCGGTAACGACAAAGCCCTGTGAATCGCATCTGATACAGCAATCGTATCAAAAGGGTTTACCAACAGCGATTCATTTAATTCAACTGCAGCTCCGGCCAGTTCACTTAATACGAGCACTCCTTTACCATTTACCTGCGAAGCGATGAATTCTTTCGCTACCAGGTTCATTCCGTCGCGGAGAGGTGTAATCAGTGCCACATCAGCATGGCGGTAAAGTGCAATCAGATTATCGAAAGAAAGATGGCGGTATTGATAATGGATCGGCTGCCAGGTGATGGTACCATACCTACCATTGATAGTACCTATTTTTTCTTCGATAGCACTTTTCATTTCCTGATATGAATCGATGGTATCTCTTGAAGGAACGATAATAATCAGAAAAACTACTTTTTCTTTCCACTCAGGATATTCCTGCAGAAAATTTTCCCAACCGTTCAAACGTTGCATGAAACCTTTCGAATAATCTAAACGGTCTACCGAGAAGATAATTTTTTTATCTCTGAATTCATTTTTAAGGAAATTAACTTTTTCGGTTACTTCTTCACTCACCGCTTTTTCAGAGAATTTAGCATAGTCAATTCCCAATGGGAATAATTCTGCATAAACTTCTCTGTTCTGATAATGTATTTTGTGGAAGGTATTTTCAACACCCAGAACCATTTTCATAGACTGGATGAAATGTTGAACATATTCATAAGTATGAAATCCGATAAGATCAGCTCCTAAGAGTCCTTCCGCAATAGATTTTTTCCACAATTGTGGTAACATTCTGAAAAGTTCATAAGAAGGAAAAGGAATATGCAGGAAGAAACCGATTGATAAATCAGCTACCTGTTCTCTCAATAAAGCCGGCAATAACATTAATTGATAGTCATGTATCCAAACAAGGTCACCGGGTTGTAAAGATGGAATTAATTGTTCAGCAAAATTTCTGTTAACTTTTTCGTAAGCCTCCCAATAGGCTTCGTGGTACTCCACTTTTGTGGGGAAATAATGAAACAATGGCCAGATCGTGGCATTACAAAAACCTGAATAATAGTTTTCATAATCGTGTTCATCTACAAAAATGGGGTGAAATTTAACTTTATCATCCTTCGTGTAAGGAATAATCTCTTTTTCCCAAACCTGGGGAGTGCAGTCCGCAACCCCTACCCAGTACTTATCTACATCGATCGATGCTTGTTCATAGTAGCTGGTCAGCGCATTTACTAATCCGCCGGATGATCTCCTGATTGTTAATTCATTTGAATCATTGTGTTCAATGGTAAATGGAAGTCTATTAGCTATTATCCAAACTCTTTTTCGTTGTTGATTCTTTTCCATAGCCATAAGTGGTTCAAAAATTAAACCACCTATGGTCAAATGGACGATTTTTTAACAACAACCCTGTTATTTTAATTTTTGTTTGAGTAAAAGCTGGTGTCTGATACCGGTTTCTTCAGCTAATTCATAACCGGCATCTGCATGGCGGATAACCCCCATACCCGGATCATTGTGCAAAACACGCTTTAGTCTTTTATCAGCGGCTTCGGTTCCGTCTGCAACGATCACCATTCCTGCATGAATGCTATAGCCCATTCCTACGCCACCGCCGTGGTGTAAACTTACCCAGGAAGCACCACCTGCAGTATTTACTAAAGCATTTAAGACCGGCCAGTCTGCTACCGCATCCGAGCCATCTTTCATCGCTTCTGTTTCTCTGTTAGGCGAGGCTACCGAACCGGTATCCAGGTGGTCTCTTCCTATTACAATCGGGGCTTTAACTTTTCCTGATCGAACCAGCTCATTGAAAGCCAGCCCGGCTTTTTCACGATCACCTTGTCCTAACCAGCAAATTCTTGCCGGCAATCCCTGAAAAGCAATTTTTTCTTTCGCCAGTTTTAACCAACGGTGTAAGCTTTTATTTTCGGGGAAAAGATTCGCAATCACTTCATCAGTAACAGCAATATCAGCCGGGTCGCCGCTTAGCGCTGCCCAACGGAAAGGCCCTTTACCTTCACAAAATAACGGACGGATATAAGCCGGTACGAAGCCCGGGAAGTTAAATGCCTGTTCAAAACCTTTTTCAAAAGCGCGTGCGCGGATGTTATTGCCGTAATCAAAAGTGATTGCGCCGCTATTCTGTAAATGTACCATCAATTCAACATGACGTTTCATTGATTGATATGCTTTTTCAACATATACATCCGGTTGCTCATCTCTTAACTTTAATGCTTCTTCATAACTGATATCATGCGGCCAGTAACCGGTAATCGGATCATGCGCAGACGTCTGATCAGTTAGTGTATCAGGAATAATATTTCTTTCTAACAGTCTCTCCAATAAATGAACAGCGTTCACCGGTACACCAATCGAGATTGCTTTTTGCTGTTGACGTGCTTCTAATGCCTCATCAATGGCTTCATCGATATCTTCTATCATAATATCCAGATATCTTGTTTCTAATCTTTTTTGAATACGCCAGGTTTCCACTTCAGCAATAAGCGCAACGCCTTCGTTCATGGTAATGGCCAGCGGTTGAGCACCGCCCATTCCTCCTAAACCCGCTGTTACATTCAGTGTTCCCCTTAAAGAACCACCGAAATGTTTTTCTGCCGCAGCCGCATAGGTTTCATAAGTTCCCTGTACAATACCCTGTGACCCGATATAAATCCATGAGCCGGCTGTCATCTGTCCGTACATCATCAAACCTTTTTTCTCTAACTCGTCAAAATGTTTCCAGTTTGCCCAATTAGGTACTAACTGAGAGTTCGACAATAATACGCGCGGAGCATTTTCGTGTGTCGGTAAAATAGCGACGGGCTTACCGCTTTGAATGAGTAATGTTTCATCATTCTCCAATATCTTCAGCGCAGCAATAATATCGTCCAGGGCTTCATGATTTCTGGCAGCTTTTCCTCTTCCGCCGTACACAATCAGGTCTTCAGGCCGTTCGGCAACAGCCGGATCCAGGTTATTGAGTAACATTCTTAAAGCAGCTTCCTGTATCCAACCTTTACAGCTTAACTGATTACCGGTAGGGGTTTTATATTTTTGATTCATATAGCAGATTTTTAAGATAAAAGGAATGATTCGTTTTGTTGAAAAAGAGGAATATTATTGTTCTGAGCAAACGTATGACAAGAGTTTACAAAGCTAAAATCATTAATGATTTTTTTCATTGCATTGATATCATCGGCAAAAATTCTGTCTTCTTCAGCAAAGCTCACAAACTTACGTACATATTCATGTGCATGTTCTAACAACGGCGAGCTTTTCAGCGGGCGCCTGAATTCAATGGCCTGTGCGGCACAGAGCAATTCAATCGCTAATATGTTTTCAAGATTATCAATGATCTGATTGAGTTTTCTACCACTGATACTTCCCATCGAAACATGATCTTCCTGCCCTAGCGAAGTAGGAATACTGTCTGCGCTTGACGGAAAACACAATGACTTGTTTTCGGTAACCAGTGCGGCAGTTGTATATTGCGGAATCATAAAGCCGCTGTTTAAGCCAACTTTATTCATTAATAACATCGGTAATCCCCACTTTCCTTCGAGCAACAGATAGCATCTTCTGTCAGCAATATTTCCTAACTCAGCTGCGGCAACAGAAGCATAATCTAATGGTAAAGCCAGAGGTTGCCCGTGAAAGTTTCCACCTGATATGGTATCGTTGGCGGCGAGGATAATCGGATTATCGGTCACAGAATTCAATTCAACAGTCGTGAGTTCTTTTAAGTGCAACCATGCATTACGCGAAGCGCCGTGTACCTGCGGCATACATCTCAGGCTGTATGGATCCTGTACTCTTCCACAATCTACATGGCTTTGCATAATTTGTGAAGGCGACAGAATATTCCATAATCTGTGTGCTACATAGGTAGTACCGGCAAAAGGACGTAGCTGATGCAAACGCGGATCAAACGGTGCTTTTGTGCCTGTTAACGCTTCAAGGCTCATAGCGCCGATAAAATCAGCTGCTTCAAGACAGTAATACAAACGTTGAACTGCTTTAATAGCAAACGATAAAATAAACTGAGTTCCGTTGATGAGCGCGAGCCCTTCTTTCGGCCCCAGTTGTAAAGGCGACAGATTAAATTTCTTTAGTATAGTCTGAGCCGGATAAGTTTGTTGCTGATACACTACTTCTCCGTGACCGATCAATGGTAAAAATAAATGAGATAATGGAGCGAGGTCACCCGAAGCGCCCACACTACCCTGTTCAGGAACAACGGGAATTACATTTTCCTGAATATGCCATAAAATACGCTCCAACGTTTCTAAACGTACCCCGGAAAATCCTTGTGCCAAAGCATGTACTTTGGTGATCAACATAATTTTTGCAACTTCTACCGGAATAGGTTTACCTACTCCTACCGAATGGCTTTGTAAAATTTTATGTTGTAGCAGGCGCGTGTCTTCGGGAGAAATTGCCTGATCAGCCAGAATGCCGAAACCGGTATTGACACCATAGACGGTTCTGCCTGTTGCAACAATTTCATTCACCGCATTTTCACTGGCTTTAATTTTTCGAATCGATTCATCAGAGAAACCGGCCATCAAATTTCCGGAAGCAATGTTTAATACTTTATCAATTGACAAGTGATCTACTCCATAATGGAACATAACGTAAGATTTATTTAGATTCAAAAACCTGATATTGTTGTTCAAGTCTGTTCAACAAAGATTTTTCAGCCAACGCGCTTTCAATATTCAGTAAGGCTGGTAATAATTTTTCAACGAGTTCATTGTTTTCTACCAGGTCAGTCATGGTTTGCTGTAATGTGAGCCATACCGGTTGAATTTGCAGCAGGCGTTGTGTTCCTTTAGCAGAGAGTGTTACCTGTTTTGCACGGGCATCAGTGGCAGAAGTCTGTACTTTCAGGTATCCTTTCTGTTGTAAACTGGTTACCAGCTGGCTTACTGCCGAGTGTGAAACCTGCAGTGTATCTGCAATTTCTTTAATAGTGAGTTTGTTTTTCCGGCCGAGCAGATAGAAGATCGGAAACCAGCTGGCGTCAAACTCCACTCCCAACTGTAGGTAAAATTTGTTAACATCATTGAGGAAAGTGTCGCTTAATCTTTTCAAGCGGGTTCCCAGAATAAGATAGCCCAGGTCTTGGTAAAAGTTCATTTATATAAGTGCTTATATATTTATATCAAATATAAAAAAATCCCGAATCATTTCAAAAAAGTAAAATAAGGGAGGTACGGCAGGCGTGTTAGAAACGAATGTGGGTTATTCAGGAATGATCAGAGCCGAAAGAAAATACAGCTCCTTCTAATAAAATACTCTTTTTTCAGATATAATACAAATATGATATATAATAATACTTATATGGTTCATTAGCATACCGATGAATAGATGTCAGAAAGAGTGGTTGATTATTTGAATAAATGTCTCTCAATCGTAAAAACCACATAAAAAACAATAAACATTGCATGTATTTGGAAAGAAATAGTGATTCGTTTGAAAATTATTTATAAATTACTTCGATTTTATCAAAGACATACATCAAAACTAAACGATTATGAAATCAAGCTTATATGGAAAGCTTTCCTTTATGATGTTTTTAGAGTTTTTTATCTGGGGTGCCTGGTTTGTGACTTTAGGAACTTTTTTGAGTGCGAATTTACAGGCTGACGGATTACAAACGGCTAAAGTATTTTCTACACAGTCGTGGGGAGCCATTATTGCTCCGTTTATCATAGGAATGATTGCTGACAGATATTTTAACGCTGAGCGAATTTTAGGTATCCTGCATCTGGCCGGAGCCGTTTTAATGTATCAGATGTATAGTTCGCCGGATATCAGTTCATTTTATCCATATGTTTTTGCTTACATGATTTTATATATGCCAACTTTAGCATTGGTAAATTCTGTTTCATTCAGACAATTAACCAATCCTGAAAAGCAGTTTTCAAATATCAGAATCTGGGGAACGATCGGTTGGATCGTAGCAGGTTTATCCATTTCATATGTTTTCCATTGGGACTCAACAGAAGGAGCATTAAGAAATACTTTCCTGATGGCAGGCATTGCTTCACTAATTTTAGGTCTTTTTAGTTTTATATTGCCTAAAACACCACCGGCAAAAGCTAATACCGGTGAAAAAACATCTTTTGCTTCTATTATCGGTTTAGATGCTTTAAAGTTATTGAGTAATAAAAACTTTTTAGTATTCTTTATTTCATCTGTATTGATTTGTATTCCACTGGCATTTTATTATCAGAATGCCAACCTGTTCTTAACACAAATAGGATTGGAAAACCCAACCGGTAAGATGACGATCGGCCAGATTTCAGAAGCATTATGTTTATTATTACTACCGGTATTCTTCAATAAATTCGGTTTTAAGAAAACCATTTTAGTGGGAATGCTGGCCTGGACACTCCGTTATGTTTTATTTGCATACGGTAATGCGGGAGATGCGGCCTTCATGTTAATTCTGGGAATTGCATTACATGGTATTTGTTATGATTTCTTTTTTGTATCAGGACAAATTTATACCGATGCAAAAGCTGGTGCTCAATACAAATCTGCAGCACAAGGTTTAATCACATTGGCAACTTATGGTATAGGTCAGTTAATCGGATTCTGGGTAGCAGGCCTGGTTACCGAGCATTACAGTGAATTAGCAAGCCAGGTAGATGTATTCTGGAATAAAGTATGGATAGTACCTGCAGCTTTAGCAGCAGTCGTATTTGTTATCTTTGCCTTATTCTTTAAGAATGAAAAAGTATCAGGCGAAGCTCATTAATATATTTTTATTCAATAAAAAGCCCCCAAAAGTTGTCTAACTTTTGGGGGCTTTTGGTTTAAGCAGCTGCAATTGATTGAAAAACTTTTACCGTCAGTAATAGTAACACTTTAAATTATTGTGCGGTTGACAATTGCTGTACATAATCTTTATTTTCAGTTACCACTACTATATAATACAATTTAGAAGTTACGGCAGGTAATTGATAATAATTATCAGCGTTTACTTTCCATTGTTTCACAAGTTTTCCTTCAATATTAAAGAGTTTAATCGTCTTTATGGCTTGTTGATCAATACCGCTGAGTTTAAAATGAGTAACTGCCGGGTTAGGAAACAATAACAGCTTACCGTCGGCAACTGCTATCTGCACCTTTTGAATTTTTGACAAATTTGTATCCCCGTTTTTCCATTTCACAGTAATCTGATAAGTATGTTCACCTGCCTGACTAACAAAATCGGTGTAACCGTAGGTTGAAACATTATTAACCGCTTTGATTTCAGCGATATTTTCTTTGATGTTGCTATTCGGCCGGGTACGTTCAATAACAAATCCTTCAACAAGGTCGATACGGATGACCTCCCACGAAAGTGCTACTTTATTACCATTACTTACCGGCGGCAGAACTTTCAATTGTTGATTCAGCAGTGCTGACGGATGAATCGTTTCACTAACGAATTGTGTAAGATTGTAAACAGGGGCCTGTATGCCTTTATATTCAAAAATCTGTACTTCATAACTTTCCTCCGGTTCTAAACCTGTAATAGAAATAGTTGTATCTGAACCTGAATAAATCACATAAGAACTGTTGATTACATCACCCGCACCATAATAATTATTACCGGTATAAACCAGATATTGTTGGGGCAAATTGTTTGGCGGGCCTATTACCACCAGCCTTTTTACGCCTTCAGCTGCAGCATTCAGTTGAAGAACGATATGCTGGCCTTCTGCCTGTACTTCTTTTAACTGAACTGCAAGTACCGGCGGATGAATAGTAGACGCTGCGGTTTGATATAAAAGTTGGTGGGCATATATCATTTCATTGTTACTCAGGTTGTATTCTACCACAGTAAAATAATAAGTAGTTGAATGGTTGAGTGCCTCTACCCAAACCGAATCAATATCACCGGCTGCAATAATGTATGCTTCCTCTGACACCTGTGTTCCTGAACCGAATACCGGTTGAGCATTTAAAGTATCAGTAATGCCGGGCAAGGCGTATGTATTCAGCAAATTTTTTGAGGCAATAATCAACCTTCCGGTACCGTTGCCTTTGTTAAAATATCCCTTAATGGCATTGCCCTCTACAGATTCAATGATTAAGGATGAGCTCGCCAGAGCCGGAGCAACCACTTCATTGTAACGATAAGGAACTGTATTAAACACGTGTTCAAACATACCGTTATACTCATATAAAGCGTAGTAATAGGTAGCCTGGGGGTCAATATTACGAACATTTATGTTTGTGGAATCTCTTCCTCCTGACAAGTATACAGCAAATTCATTCGTTCCTGTTTCAACATCACCATATACTTCGTTATAATGAAAATATTCACCATCGTTAGGTATAAAATTAAAAACAGAATCTGTACTCATGAGCAGTACTCTTCCCATTCCATTACCCGGATATATTGTCAATTGTTTTTCGTTGCCGTTAACTCCTCTTATCTTAACTGAACCTTTTACAGAAGGTGCTTCATATACCGGCTCTATGATTGTATCGGTCGGATCAACCAAGACATTTTCTTTCACCCTCAAATCAGCTGCATCAAAATTTATTTTGTAATAATTGGCCAGATTATAAACAGGATTATCTACCCCGTTTAATTCCCATATTTTCACATAAACCTGTTTATGATTAAAAAACGGTTGTAAAGAAATGGCAGTATCCTTACCGATATAAGCAATAACTCCATCCGGATCATAAGGATTATAAGCATAATCATACCAGTCTCCAACAGTATATTTTTGAAACTGTACGGGTTTCCAATCAGAAGGTTCTTCTAATGAAATCAATATTAAACGTGATTCATTTTGTGCAGGAGGAGATAGTTTTATGTTAGCAGTCGGGTTACCGAGCCGCCCTTCCCGTATCCACCATTGTTTAATACGAACATCACCATCTGGTAACCCAAGCGTAGCAACTGTAAAACTTAAAGGGTTTTCTTCGAGTACTAACCAATGATCAGCATTTCCGGTATCAATATTTACCTCGTAAACTTTAATATAGTAAGATGTACTGGTATCAAGATTATTTAATGTAAACTGTTCACCGGCAGTAAGCCCGACCAGATAAACTCCTGGCTCTACTTCATTGCCTTCACCATAATTACTGTTTGCCTCTAAACTGTTAATTGAGTTAAAGTCGATACTATAATTTGCATTTTTCCCTGCAAAAATAATACGGTGCGACCCATCACCTTTGGTAAAAGAGAACTTTGCAGACTTTCCATCAGGTTGTGTATAAATGAAATCAGTAGCAGGAATAGAAGGAGTTGTTAAGAGAGGTGGTTCTACCTCTCCTGTATCAACAGGTGTTACCGGAATATGATAAACATTTTCCCACACTCCATTATACTCATACAGTGCGAATTGATAAGGTATTCCCGAACTGAGATTGGTAATTGTTATATCAACCGGCTCCAGCGCACCTACCCTATACAGAATAGAATGATGGGGATCTGGCTGAACTGCTCCCATCTGAGTGCTGAAACTATAATAAGTAGAGTCAGCGGGTTTCCAGCTAACAGTATCATTTGCACGGGCCACGAGCATCCGACCAACACCATTTCCGGGATGTAATCTTAATTTAACAGAACCCGCTGTACTATCCAATACCTGAATAGACCCGTTTTGAGTAGGCGGAATGGTTGGATGCTGAACAATTGTGTCGGTAATATCTGCTGGAGGCGGTAGTTTCCAGCGAACAGAGGCCGTATTAAAACTGATATCATAAAAAGTATCCGTATTATATACCGGTGATTCATAACCGACATAATCAAACACTTTGATGTAAATCTGCTTACCGCTAAACATTGGCATCAAAGACAGGAAGTTTAAATTACCTGCACCTAAAATAATATATTCTTCATATGTATATTGATAAAAATAATCATACCAGTTATCACTCTGTGTATATTTTTGATATTGTACCGGTGTAAAATCAACCGGATGATCTAAACTGGCTACGACGAGGCGGTTTTTATTAACGGCCGGCTCGTGAAAGTAAAGGTTAAGATAATAGGAAGCCAGGTTAGACTCTCGTCCCCATATGAGATTAAACTTTGAATTACCTTCAGGAATTGTTATAGAAGGAATATTTATAGAAGCTACCTCTGTTGTATTATATAATGGGAAATCGTTATTCTGATCGAATTCAAATATTTTAACGGTATAACTTGAGTCGTACACGAGCCCTTCAATCATTGAACTGGTAAAATCTCCCACACTTAGAATAAATTCATCAATAGCAACCAATTGTCCTGTTCCGAAATATCCCCCGGTATAATTAACACCATCTACCGGAACAAAATCAATGACTGTTTTTTTTGTACCGACGATCAATCGTTTATTTCCATTTCCGGCAGTAAAGCTCACCTGTGCAAACTGGCCTTCCCTTTTACTTAAAACCACATTACTAACACCTCTGTCAGGGCGTTCATCAGGTAAATTTTGATCAGTACCGGTATGATAAAGAGGTAGAGAAAAAACCTGTTCATTTGATAAAATATTATCAGCAAACCTAACAGGTTCAATATTCGTATTAAACGCAATAGCAGCAGTTAGTAAAAAATGGAGTAGCATTTTAATCAATAGGTTCTAAGGTTATGTTTGAATACAGTAAATTTACAAAATAAAAATGGACATGCTTTCATTTTAAGCATGTCCACTAATAATCAAAACATTATATATAATATCTTATAATTTCAAATCGGTGATAATACCATCAATGCGGGCTTTTAATTCTTTATAGATCTGTTCAAAAGCTGTAGCGTCGGGTAATCTTTCATTTACACTAAAATAGAATTTGATTTTTGGTTCTGTACCGCTTGGGCGTGCAGATATTTTACTGCCATCGGCCAATATAAATTGTAACACATTCGATTTAGGCAACGTGATCGGCCATTCCTGACCTGTTTGCAAATTCTTACCTTGTTGTAACTGATAATCTAATAATTCTACAACATCTGATCCATTAATTGTTTTAGGAGGATTGGTTCTGTATCCTTCCATCATTTCAGCAATTTCTTTCTGACCATTCATTCCTTTTTTGGTGATACTGATGAGGTGTTCGAGGAAGAAACCATATTGAACATAAAGGTCAATCAGTTTGTCGTAGAGAGAACGGCCTTTATCTTTTTCATATGCTGCCATTTCGCAAAGAAAAGCAACTGCTGATACAGCATCTTTATCTCTTAGCTGGTCGCCAATCATCAATCCATAACTTTCTTCGCCCCCGATAACATAATTTTCTTTGCCTTCTTTCTCTTTAATTAATTCAGCAATCCATTTAAAGCCGGTGAGCACATTGTAACAGGCGATATTGTTTTGTTTGGCAATTTCATCAATCATTTCGGTCGTTACAATGGTTTTAACCACCATATCATTCGGTTGAGCAATACCTTTTACTTTTCTGGCTTCAATCATATAGTTGAAAGCCAGTACAGCCGTTTGATTACCATTCATCAGCACCCACTCACCTTTATTATTTTTGATAGCAATACCCACTCTGTCTGCATCAGGATCTGTACCTAATAAAATATCAGCATCCAATTCTTTTGCTTTTTTTAACCCGATGCTCATTGCTTCAGCTTCTTCAGGATTAGGATAAACCACCGTTGGAAAATTACCATCGGGCGTAGACTGCTCTTCAACAATATGAACATTTTTAAATCCGAAGCGGCTTAATACTTCAGGAACCATCGTAATACCTGTTCCGTGAATAGGAGTATATACAATTTTCAAATCACTCTGACGAGCAATTACCTCAGGATAAATTGACAATTTCTTAATGGCATTGATATACGCTTCATCCATTTCTTTGCCGATGATTTCAATGTTTGCTTCTCCGCCTGTCCACAAAACCTCATCAGTAGAAGTAATTTTATCTACTTCGGTAATTACATTTTTATCATGCGGAGGTACTAACTGACCGCCATCATTCCAATAGGCTTTATAACCGTTATATTCTTTAGGATTATGTGATGCAGTACAAACAACGCCTCCCTGGCAACCTAAATGACGAATTGCAAATGACAATTCAGGAGTAGGACGAAGTGCTTCAAATAAGTATACTTTAATACCGTTTGCGGCAAAAACATTTGCAGTAATTTCAGCAAACTTTCTTGAATTATTTCTACTATCGTGCGCAATCGCTACTTTAATAGCCTGATCAGGATAAGCTTTTTTCAGATAATTTGAATAACCCTGCGTAGCAATCCCAACAGTATATTGATTTATTCTGTTGGTACCCACTCCCATAATTCCTCTTAAACCGCCGGTGCCGAACTCTAAGTTTTTGTAGAAGGCATCTGCAAGAGTAGTCGGATCACTGTCAATCATCTGCTTAACAGCAGCTTTTGTTTCTTCATCAAATTTACCATTGATCCAAATATTGGCTTTTTCCAAAATCGCTGCTTCCATTTGAGGTTATTTTTGTTAAAAATGTTGCGCTAATATAATAAACAATACTTTTACTTTAAAATCCGGAACTCCCGGAGGTTCTGTATATTTGATCCTTTGGAAATTTAATGCCATGAAAACAAATATCCGCTTCAGGGTGAAATTAACTCTATTATTCTGGCTTTTATTGTTCAACAGTGCTACAATATTTGCGCAATCTGATACTATCGCTCCCAAAAAAAACCTGCGAAAATGGGGTGTTGCAGCAGGGCATGCCGCCACCTGGACCGGTGCTTTTATTGCATTAGATCAGGCATGGTATGCCAACTACGAAAAAGATAAGTTCCATTTTTATAATGATAATAAAGAATGGTTACAGATGGACAAATGGGGTCATATCTGGACAGCCAATCAGCTCTCCCGTTTTTCAACGGAAGCCTGGAAATGGAGCGGAATGACCGATAAACAAAGTATCTGGCTGGGAGGAATCAGCGGCTGGGCCTTCCAATCGGTGATTGAGATTCAGGATGGCTTTTCAAAAGAATGGGGATTTAGCTGGGGCGACATGTTAGCCAATACAATCGGTTCGGCTGCTTTTGTAGCTCAGCGGCTTACCTGGCAGGAAGAACGTATTACTTTTAAACTCAGTTATACTGCTCAAAAATGGAATGATCCTATTCTCAGCCAACGATCAGACGAACTCTTCGGTACCGGTATCTCAGAAAAACTGTTGAAAGATTATAATGCCCAAACCTATTGGGTAAGTGCTAATATACATTCGTTTTTTCCGGATTCGAAGCTCCCCAAATGGTTAAATATGGCGTTTGGTTACGGTGCAAAAAATATGTTAGGAGGATATCATAATGAATTCACATTGAAAGATGGTACCAGCTACAATTATAATCACCTGAAGAGAGAACGTATGCTGTATTTATCACCGGATATTGACTTTACGCGGATACCTACACAAAAAAAATGGCTCAAGGCCATTTTCTTTACAATGAATATGATTAAGATGCCGGCACCTGCCCTTTCGTTTGCACAAAGATCAGGATGGAAGTGGCATTGGATAGCATTCTAATGGAGAAAGAAGAGTAGAGAGTTAAGTTTCCGGATTACGAAAAGACCACCCTCCATCAATTCTTAATTCTTAACTATTAATTATTAATTTATTCCATGTACGCTCCTTTCACCTCATCTTCTTCACATTCTACCTGAATATGATCCTGTAAGGTAGTGGCCAGTGATAGCCCTACATAATCCGTTTTAACGGGAAATTGTTTATGGGTTCTTTCTACTAACGCCAATGTCTGAATTTTTTTAGGCTGATGAGGTAAAAATGCCGAAAGCGCCCACAAAAGTGTTTTTCCTGAGTTGGAAACGTCATCAATCAGTATAACAACTTTATTACTTAAAGAGCCGGTTTCGCTCAGTACCACCGTATCCGGTTGTTTTTTATTTAAACGAACATTCAACTGTGAAATCAGAATGGAAGGTTGTATATTTTTTAAATGATGGGCAATCGTATTTGCTATGGCAACACCAGTTTCTTCAATAGACGCCAATACAATTTCTTTTTCATCAATATTATTTTCCAATATTTCGTACGCCATCCGCTCTAACTTCTTTTGTGCGGTAGTGGTATCTAAAATATAATTCCTGGCCATAGTGGTTAGTTATTTGGTCAAAACTAATAAATAAAACAGTTTGTCGCTTCAGTAATTTCAATCAAAATAATTACAAATACAACAACTTTCCGGGGTTATTTTTACCTAACAATGACAATATCACTTATCTTAGCATACTAAAGGACATCACATGACCTATTTGTTACAATTTTTATTCATTGCGATATTTGCTGTTGCCGTTGGTTTGTTTTCAAAAAAAGCAAAACATATCTGGCAAAATATCCGCCTGGGCAAGGATGAAGATTTTAGTGACCAACCGGCAAAACGCTGGAAAAACACTTTGTTACTGGCATTCGGTCAAAAAAAGATGTTTAAAAATCCACTGGTAGCACTGATGCACTTTGTGGTATACGCCGGTTTTCTGATTATCAATATCGAGATGTTGGAAATCGTTTTAGATGGTGTATTGGGTACACACCGCTTGTTTGCGCCTTATATGGGCGGCTTTTATAGTTTTCTGATCAATGCCTTCGAATGTCTGGCAGTAGCGGTAATTGCGGTATGTGCCATTTTCTTAATCAGAAGGAATATCCTTAAAATAAAAAGATTTCTGTCGAAAGACCTGCAGGGCTGGCCCCGTTCGGATGCCAACTTCATCTTAATCGGCGAGATTATTCTGATGTGTTTATTCTTAACGATGAATGCAACCGATACACTACTTCAATCACGCGGGGCTGCTGGTTACAGCGAACACCTGACTGGTAATTTCATCGTTTCACAACATTTACATGGTATATTCAGTGGATTATCTGACGGTACCTTAATGACAATTGAACGTATGGCATGGTGGATACATATTGTAGGTATATTAGCCTACTTAAATTATCTGCCCTATTCTAAACACCTGCATATTATGTTAGCATTTCCGAATGCTTATTTTGCACGTTTAGAGCCGCAGGGTACCATGAAGAATATGACATCTATACAAAATGAAGTACTTTATGCAATGCAACCCGAGCTTGCTCCCACTGATGCAGTGGCTCCCGATAAATTCGGCGCAAGGGATGTAATGGATCTGAGCTGGAGAAATTTGTTAGATGCTTATAGCTGTACAGAATGCGGCCGGTGCTCGGCAGCCTGTCCGGCAACCACTACCGGCAAACTATTATCACCACGCAAAATAATGATGGACACCCGCGACCGCCTGGAAGAAGTGGGTAAAAACATTAGAACAAACGGCAGCTTTCAGGACGACGGCAAATCTCTTTTACATAGCTACATAACAGTGGAAGAACTTCGCGCCTGTACTACTTGTAACGCCTGTGTAGAAGAATGTCCGGTAAGTATTTCACCGTTAGAAATCATATTAGAGCTCAGAAGGTCGCTTGTAATGGAAGAATCAAACGCGCCACAGGAATGGAACAATATGTTTTCAAGTATTGAAAACAATTTTGCTCCATGGAAATTCAGTCCGGACGATCGTGATGCCTGGATAAATTCATAATTCTTTTAAAGCCGGGTTTACGGCAGTAATATATAGTAATCCCTGTTGCTTAGTTAAAAGCAGCAGGGATTTTTATTTTACCACCAGTTGTCTTCTTGATGTCGAACCAACGTTTGTGTAAAATATTGCGGTTGCAGAAAATCGTAATAGTACATCCGTAATAGATTTTCACCAATCACAATCTGTGTAACGCAGGCATTGATGTTTGGCTTTAAAACAGGATATTCATTTGCCTGTACCTGTTTCTCTTCTCCGAATCTTTTATGTATTGCCAATACCAGTTCAGGCAACTCAAATGAAGGATTCTCAATCTGCTGAAAAAACTTAGCACTCCGTAAAGCAATCAGGTCGCCTGTAGAAGTATAAACAGACTCCCAATAATGTGCTTTCTGATTAGACAAACTACGTTCAGTCAGTTCCTGTCCATTCCAGTAAAATTCAATTAAATCATGCTCCAGGCAAAGAATTAATACAAAAGGCTCAGAGGCACTTAATACGGTAGATTTTATAACACTCAAAGGCTCCGGAGAGCGCATAACTTCGTACAGAAACTTATATAAGCCGTGAAAATTACGCCCCGGCTCTTGCCGGTAAAACTTAGCAGCCGGCAGAATTGCTCCTACCCATCCTTTTTCGTGCAGAATCAACCATGAACCTACAACATTTGCATCTTTCGCATACAAAAGTTTTCCGGAAAGTTCATTATAGATTTTTGGGGAAGTCAGACTTCCGGGTAATTGTTTTTCGAAATTCATTGTAAGGATCCAATCCTTACCGTGAGGCACAAAAGTGATAATGCTCATAATTATTTATTAAATAATAAAAATGAGCGCATGAGAGAGATCGCTTTGGGAAATAAGTAGTCACCGTGAGTGTATCGAAATTAATCAATGGGAATGAAATAAACAAGTTTCAAACTCAATCATTTTATTTTGCAAGTAATGACAAAAATTTGAACAAACCACCTTCTACACTCGTTTTTATAGAGGTTTTACAGTAGATTTACAAAAATTTTAGGCATGCAAATAGCAACAATGGCTGAACTTGCGGCAAGTGGAAAACAGCCGGAAGTTTTATTTTGGGTAGGATGTGCCGGAAGCTTTGATCAAAGGGCGCAGAGAATCACGAAAGCATTTGTTACCATTTTAAACAAAGTGGGTATTGATTTTGCCATTTTAGGAAAAGAAGAAATGTGTACCGGCGACCCGGCAAGAAGAGCCGGCAATGAATTTATGTTTCAAATGATGGCGTACCAGAATATTCAGGTGCTCAATGGTTACGGCATTAAAAAAATTGTAACAACCTGTCCTCATTGTTTTAATATCTTCAAAAATGAATATCCGGTTTTAGGAGGTTCTTATGAAGTTATTCACCATACAACCCTATTACAGCAACTGATCAACGAAGGTAAAATCAAGCTGAAAGAAGGTGGTTCATTCAAGGGAAAAAAAATTACTTACCACGATTCCTGCTATCTGGGACGAGCTAATCATATTTACGAAGCCCCCCGCCAGGTATTGGAAGCCCTTGATGCGGAGCTGATTGAAATGAAACGTTGCCGTAGTAAAGGCCTTTGTTGCGGAGCTGGTGGTGCGCAGATGTTTAAAGAAGAAGAAGCCGGTAATATCCGTATCAACATTGAAAGATCTAAAGAAGCTGTAGCCTCTGATGCGCAGGTAATTGCTTCTGCCTGTCCTTTCTGTAACACAATGCTTACAGATGGGGTAAAAAAAGAAGAAAAAGAAGACTCTATACAGGTCATGGATGTTGCTGAATTGGTAGCAGCATCTTTAGCCGATTAATTCAAGTGTGAAATTTAAAGTGATGAATTGGGATTATAAACGTTTACTTCCGGAAGACTTTAGCGATCAGTCAAGAGTTTGGATTTACCAGGCTGCCCGCTTGTTTACCATGTCAGAAGCACTTCATATTGAAGATGTATTAAATGATTTTGTAGCAAAATGGAATGCACATGGTGAACCGGTAAAAGGTTATGCCAATCTTTTATTCGGACAATTTATTGTTCTAATGGCTGATGAAACCACTACTACCGTTAGTGGTTGTAGCACAGATAGTAGTGTAAGAGTTATCAAACAAATTGAGGCAGCTACAAATGTAAAAATGTTTGACAGACTCAATCTTGCTTTTCAGGTAAAAGATAAAATACAAATGCTACCAGCTTCTCAGGTAGAATATGCCTTAGAACATGGTTTTATCAACTCAGATACCATCTACTTTAATAATACGGTTCTAAACAAAAAAGACCTCGAAGAAAAATGGATGATTCCATTAAAAGATAGCTGGTTAAGAAAATATCTTGGATAATATAAAAAAGACACCGATTGTATAAACCGGTGTCTTTTTTTATATTTTATGAGTATGTGTAATTAGAGTTTTTATATTATCAGAAACCATAAATTTCTACCAGCTTAGCATCCAGTTTCGGTGTTTCATCTGTTCCGAAATAACGTCCTACAATTATTCCTGCCGGATCAATCAGTAGCTTTAAAGGATAACCTTCAACAGCAAAAGACTGCCTGAGGGTATCACTTGATAAAATATGTTTCCAGGTATCAGTTCCGTCATCGATAACTGCCTTTCTCCACAGATCAGGAGTCTCTTCATCTGCAGCAATACCCAGTATGGAAAAACCTTTACCCTGATACTTTTTGAACAAAGCTTTTATGTGTGGAGTTTCCTGTCTGCAGGGAACACACCAACTGCCCCAAAAATCTACCAGTAAATAATTTCCTTTGTAATCGTTTAGCGACAGTTTACCTCCATTTAACTCCTCCCCTTCAAATACATAAGCAGGCCTGTTGATACTTTTATTATATTCTCTGACAGGCCGGTCTGCTACTTCCTGTTTTATTTTTTTTCCATAGAAACTATTTCTTATGGCAGGAGTGATTAATGAATCTAATGCTAACAATGAATCAATAGAATACTGTTGTACACCCCATATAAAGAAATACATTGCGGTGTAAGAACCTGGATTTTCTTTTAGAAAACTATACCGGAATTTTTGGAGATTGTTTATAAAATCTTCATCCCGTGGAATTTTTGTTACGATATCCTGATAAAGCAACAACTGATCATAAGACTGCGATCCGGAGACTTTCCCTTTTTCAAAATGATTTTTTTGCAATTCTATATTCATCTTACCGGGCTCTATAAAAATTGCCATCCAGTTAGGATCACCATCTGACCTGTCAACCACTGCCCCTCTTAAAAAAGCTACCGTAGGTTGCGGAAGTTCTCCCTCAAACACAAATTTACCATTGGTTAATCTCACAGAATCTTCGATCTGTTGTTCCGTTTCGTTTAAAAGAGCATATGTTAACGATACCCAACCCGTATCCTGTTCTTTGATATGCCCACTTAAAACAAATGTTGAAGGAGATGATTCCGAGCAGGATAATAGGTAAAACATGGAGACGGCTGATAAAATAATATTCCTGATTTTCATTAAGAAAGGTTTAGTATAATAATAAAACATACATAAGGCAGGATCAGGGTTTTGAACAAACTTTACCTTTACTATCTGTTTCCTGATGTCATTAACACTTCACCCGGCCTCATCAGTAATAGATGATCACTGTTATATTCAACAAAATATAAAATCAACAGTAAAGATAATTTTCATACTATGCAGGAAAGTATCAACGGTTTTCTTTTGCCACAAAATACTGATGGGGGTCAATCGATTTAGGATTAACCTGGCCATAAGTACAATACTCAGGTTTGTAAAAAATCATATCTGATTGATTTTCATTTAATTTTACAATCCTTTTAAAACATAATAAGCGGTTAAAAGCTACCAGTTCATTAACCGACGGCTAACCGGAAAAATTACGATTCTATTACACAGAAAATATTAAAATCTGCTGACAACCTGTCATTAAACCATAATTTTCAGCTATATTTGCCTTTCAAATTTATTAAGGACGATGTTGGACGTAACTACACAGAAAATACAGGATGAAAGCCGTCAGGGAGAAGCGTATGCTCCATTTGAAAACGACCCGAACAACTATTCAAAAAAATTCTATATCGAAAGTTATGGTTGTCAGATGAACTTTTCTGATAGTGAAATCGTAGCTTCTATTCTTGCTGATTCAGGTTTTGGCGCTACACGTAATTATGAGGAAGCTGATTTGATTTTGTTAAATACCTGCTCTATCCGTGAAAAAGCAGAACAAACTGTTCGAAAAAGATTAAATGATTTACGAAAAGTAAAAGATAATAACCCGGGTGCATTGATCGGTGTTTTGGGCTGTATGGCCGAGCGTCTGAAGGCCAAACTACTGGAAGAAGAAAAACTGGTAGACATGGTGGTAGGCCCTGACGCTTACAGAACCTTACCCGGCCTGGTAGAAGAGGCAGAAACAGGCCAGAAAGCGGTAAATGTTCTGTTAAGCCGTGAAGAAACCTATGCAGATATTTCTCCTGTACGTTTGGATAGTAATGGAATTACTGCTTTTGTGAGCATCATGAGAGGTTGTAATAATATGTGTTCTTTTTGCGTGGTACCATTTACAAGAGGAAGAGAGCGTAGCAGAGATACACAGTCTATCATAGCAGAATGTAGAAATTTATTTGAAAACGGTTATAAAGAGGTGACGCTTTTAGGACAGAATGTAGACAGCTATTACTGGTTGCCCAATTCTCCTGAAGCAGTAAAGCCCGTTACCTTTGCTGAGTTATTAGAGCAGGTAGCTTTAATTGACCCCGATTTAAGAGTTCGTTTCTCTACTTCACATCCTAAAGACATTACAGATGATGTATTGTTTACAATGGCGAAGTACGAGAATATCTGTAAATATATTCATCTTCCGGTACAAAGCGGATCTACGAGAGTATTACAACTAATGAACCGTACCTATACCCGTGAATGGTATCTGGCAAAAGTGGATCGTATTCGTGAAATTATGCCGGATTGTGGCATCAGCTCTGATATCATTGCAGGTTTTTGTACAGAAACAGAAGAAGAGCACCAGGATACTTTGAGCCTAATGGCTTATAGCAAATATGACCTGAGTTATATGTTCTTTTACAGTGAACGCCCCGGAACACTGGCTGCAAGAAGATACACGGATGATATTCCGGAAGAAGTTAAAAAAAGAAGACTGGATGAAATCGTAAAACTTCAAAACCAGATGAGTCTGGAGAGCAATCAAAAAGACCTGGGCAAAACATTTAAAGTTTTGATTGAAGGTAATTCGAAAAAAAGCGATGCCGACTGGAAAGGCCGCAACAGTCAGAACAAAATGATCGTATTCCCTAAAACTAATCCTTCCCTTACACCTGGTAGTTATGTGAACGTATTGATAACAGAGTGTACCGGCGCTACTTTGATAGGGAATATAGTGGACTAATCATTCCACTTCACAACATTTTGAAGGGTAAAAATTAATTGAGTAATGGATATTCAATCAATAAAAAATCGTTTCGGCATAATAGGAAATTCTCCTGGCTTAAACTATGCACTGCAGGTAGCAGCGCAGGTGGCAAATACTGATTTAACGGTTTTGATTCATGGAGAAAGCGGTGTAGGTAAAGAAGTTTTTTCTCAAATTATACATTCACTGTCGGCAAGAAAACACAATTCATTTATTGCCGTAAACTGTGGTGCGATTCCTGAAGGAACAATAGATTCAGAACTATTCGGACATGAAAAAGGTTCTTTTACCGGAGCAGTAGATGCACGTAAAGGATATTTCGAAACAGTTAACGGAGGTACTATTTTTCTTGACGAAATCGGCGAAATGCCATTGGGCACTCAGGCCCGGTTATTACGCGTACTTGAAACCGGTGAGTTTATCAGAGTTGGTAGTTCGAAAGTGCAGAAGACAGATGTTCGTGTAGTGGCTGCTACCAATAAAGACTTACTGGAGTTAACTCAAAAAGGAAAATTCAGAGAAGATCTTTATTATCGTTTGAGTACAGTACCAATCAGAGTACCGTCTCTGCGCGACAGAAAAGAAGACATTCCTTTACTATTCAGAAGATTTTCGGTTGACTTCTCTGAAAAATATAAATCGGCTCCGATTCAATTATCTGAAGAAGCAAAGGAATTACTGGTGCATTATCCGTGGCCCGGTAATATCCGTGAATTAAAAAATATAGCTGAACAGATTTCTGTTTTATCAGAGTCGAAACAACTCAATGCACAGGATCTGAGAAAGTTTTTACCAGATCGCAATGAGAACAGGTTACCAATGGTTTCGCATCAAAGCGGATTCGGTACCTCCAATACTGACTTTTCTAATGAAAGAGAGATTTTATATAAACTCTTTTTTGATATGAAAAAAGATGTAACCGAGTTAAAGAAGCTTTTTTTTGAGATCATTCAGAATCCCGGCGCCGATCTACATACGGCACCAATATTCAATGAAGTCAGTAATAACGGTACTGAACTGTTGCCGTCTAACTATACGGCTCCGATCATGAATACCCCCACCTCTGCTCCGGTAGTGTTACAGGCGGGTAATGATATTCAACAACATGTTGAAGTAGAAGAGTCATTGAATATCATGGATAAAGAAAGAGAATTAATTCAAAAAGCTTTGCGTAAACACAAGGGAAAACGAAAAGATGCTGCCAGTGATTTAGGCATCAGCGAACGTACCTTGTATCGTAAATTAAAAGAATACGACATCAAAGAAAATCAGTAAGAATGAAATTACTACATATATTCATAGTAGCCCTTATTCCTGTAGTATTCACACAGTGCTATACATTTAAGGATGTGAGTATTCCTCAGGAAATACAAACAGTAAGGGTAAATATCTTTGAGAACAGGGCACGTTACGTAAACCCGCAACTGGCTCCTCAGTTAACGGAAAGGTTAAGACAAAAAATCAATAACCAGACCCGTCTTAAACAAACCGAAGACTCTGATGCCGATTATGATATCTATTGTAAAATAACGAATTATTCGGTGAGCACTTCGGGTATTTCGAATCAGCAATCCGCCTCAAACAGGCTTACAGTGAATGTACAGATAGCTGTAAAAAACAACAAAAACGCAAAAGAGAATATCGACGCCACAGCTCAAACCCAGATTGATTTTGCAGCCAGTCTGAGCTTACAACAGGCAGAAGCGAATCTGATGGAAGACATCCTAAGAAACCTGACCGACGAAATCTTTAATAGGATCTTTTCTAAATGGTAATCAATGCAACAGCACACTCAAACAATTATTCAACAGTTTTTCAAAAAAGATAATTTGTCGCAGGTAACGGAGGAAGAACTCCAAACCTTAATCGATAAATATCCCTATATGGGCATAGGTCATTGGCTGAAAGCAAAACAGTCTGCCGAAGACGGTACTGCCGATGCTTTATCAGCCAGTCTTTATACCAATAACCCCAGCTGGCTCTATTTCTCTATCATCAGCGAGTTTGACGCGCCGGTTGCTACCACAACAACATCTGTTGTAGCAGAACAGGCGGCTGAAGAAGTAAAACCAACAATAGCAGCAGCAATTGAAGAGCCTGCTGAAACAGCAGTTCAGGCAGAACAGGTGGCAGAAGTGTCTCTGAAAACTGAGGAGCAAAGTCTGGTATTTGAACCCTATCATACCATTGATTATTTCGCTTCGCAGGGCATAAAACTGCAAACGGAAGACTACAAAGATAAACTGGGTAAACAGCTTAAAAGCTTTACCGAATGGCTGAGAGATATGAAAAGAATTCAGCCAAAAGAGCAGGTAGAAGTATTGGAAATCAGGAATCCTGCCCCCCGGGAAGATTCTAATAAATCCGTTACCCCGCCTGAAATTATAACAGAAACAATGGCTGAAGTTTGGGTCAAACAGGGTAACAAATTGAAAGCAATTGCGATATACGAAAAATTAAGTTTGTTGAATCCCAACAAAAATCATTATTTTGCAAAAAAAATAGAACAATTAAAAGGCGCATAATATGTCAATCTTATTTCTTACTTTAATTATCATTGTGAGCGTTTTCATCTCCATTTTGATTTTAGTACAAAATCCAAAAGGTGGTGGTTTAGCAGGTAATATCGCAGGTTTTAACTCTCAATTCATGGGCGTACAACAAACTTCTGATATTTTAGAAAAAGGTACTTGGATTTGCGCTGCAATCATTGGCGTATTGTGCTTGTTCTCTTCTTTCTTTATCACAGGTTCAGGTAGCGATGTCAGAGAATTAAAAGGTCAGCCAGAATTCAATACAACAGCTCCGATTCAGGATCAACCATTAACATTACCTGAAAACACTGTTCCATTAGAGCAAACTCCAGCACCAGCTGAACAATAATATTGTTTTCATACGTTTTTATAGTAGCCCTGTCGTTCAGACGGGGCTTTTTATTGTAAATCCGGCGTTTTTTTAGTATCTTAAACCTAAGCACTCTATCAATCCATGAAAAAATTTTTACTGGGAGTAGTTGCACTCCTTCTTATTCTGGCCATAGGTATTTATATTTTCCTTTTCACCAGTACCACCCGTTTTGATGAACCCAAAAAATATTTATACATTCCTACCGCTTCGAATCATTATTCACATATTATACAAACACTAAAAGACAGTCAATGGGTACAATTTCCGGCACTGTTTGATCTTTGGGCTAAACAAAGAGATTTACCTGCTGAAGTTAAACCCGGAAAATACGCCATTGAAAAAGGCAATTCTGTTCATCAGATTGTACAAAAACTGATCAACGGCCAACAAGAACCGGTTAATCTTGTGATTACCAAACTCAGAACCAAAGCTCAGTTATCAAGGCTTATCGGACGGCGCCTGGAAAGCGATTCCGCTACAATGATGAAATTTTTAAATGACGCTGATGAAATCGAACGCTATGATGTAGATACGAATACTGTAATGTCACTGGTATTACCCAATACCTATACCTATTATTGGAATAGTAATCCGGTACAGATATTCGACAAATTAAAAGCAGAATACGACCGCTTCTGGAATACAGAGAGGAAATCAAAAGCTGAAAAACTTGGCCTCACTCCTACTACAGCCTATATTCTGGCCAGTATTGTAGAAGAAGAAACCAATGCCAACGATGAGAAAGATACTATTGCCAGTGTTTACCTGAACCGTATTAAAAAAGGCCATAAATTGCAGGCAGACCCAACAGTAAAATTCGCTTTACAGGATTTTAGTCTTACACGTATCCTGCACGGTCACTTAACAGCAGAATCACCTTATAACACTTATCGTTATGCGGGACTCCCCCCCGGCCCCATTTGTACCCCCAGCTTAAAAACACTGGAAAAAGTTTTAGAAGCACCGGAAACGGATTACTTTTACTTTGTAGCAAAACATGATTTTTCAGGCCGTCATACATTTGCTGTTACCTACAGCGACCACCTGAAAAATGCAAGATTGTTTCATAAGGCTTTGAACGAACGACAAAAGGCTAAGTAAGATGAAAAAAATAAAAGAGTACTTCTTCAATTTACGGCTGGTAAAATCTGCTATCAAAGGTAGTCAACACTGGAAACTACCAGGTTTTGATGGAGTTACTTTGTACGATGTGGTGATATTTTTTGAAAAACAGGTAGAGAAAGTCGGCTTATCGGAAAGAGCGGCAGCCATTTCGTATAATTTCATCATGGCAATTCCACCTACCTGCTTGTTTTTCTTTACTTTAATTCCGCAATTACCTTTTGTAAACAATCAGGCACTACAACGGCAGATCCGGTCACTGATTACAGATATGATTCCGGCTCCTGAATACAACGCACAGATTATTAACTTCATAGATACTTTTTTTGAAAGCAGCCGGGTAGGTTTACTCTCATTCGGTTTTCTGTTACTCATATTTTTTGCCTCAAACGGTATGATGGGCATCATGCGGTCTTTTAACAAAGAATATATAGGTTTTCAGAAAAGAACCGATTTTCAGGCCAGGCTTGCTGCTATTAAGCTGACATTCATATTATTAGGTTTATTATTTCTAACGCTTTTATTACTTAGCTTACAAGGATTCGTATTGAGATGGTTAGGAATTGAGCAGGAATGGCTCATTGCACTCATAAAATTTTCAAGATGGATTTTTATACTTGCTTTAGTGTTCTATGCGATCGCTTTTATTTATAAATTTGCTCCAGCGATACCCAAGAAATGGAAATTAAGCAGTCCGGGCGCTATCCTCGCCACTACTCTATGTATTTTAGCAACGTTAGGCTTTTCATTGTTCGTTAATAATTTCGGTAAATACAATGCTTTATATGGTTCTATTGGCACTATCATTGTACTAATGACCATCATATATATCAATTCACTGGTACTACTGATAGGATATGAACTGAACATCAGCATTCACTCATTGAAGACAATTGCTCAACAGCGTGAAAAACAGGAATCACAAAACACTTAACCTATAAAAGTCGTTATCATGAAAATCTTATTGTATGCTAGCCTTTTAACAGGTTTATTAGCATTTAATAGCGGCAACGCGCCCACCGATCCAATAGCTGTCGGAACCAAGCTTCCAAAAGCTGATGTTTCTATGACAGATATCTCAGGAAAAACAGTTACATTACAATCAGCCATGAAAGAGAACGGACTTCTCGTAATGTTCAGTTCAAACACTTGTCCTGTTGTAATAAATAACGAATCCAGAACAGTCGGTATCAGCAAATTCGCCCTTGAAAACAAGATTGGCGTAGTCCTTATCAATTCTAATGAGGGTACTCGCGGTAAAGGAGAATCACTCGATGACATGAGAACCTATGCCAGCAAGCTAGGGTATTCATGGTATTATAGTCTCGACAAAAACCACGAGCTGGCAGATGCTTTCGGTGCTACCAGAACACCAGAATGTTTTTTGTTTAATAAACAAGGCGTACTGGTTTATACAGGAGCGATAGATGATAACCCGAACGACGAAGAGAAAGTGCAGCGAATTCACCTCCAGGAAGCCATCAAAGAGTTAACCAACGGAAAAGAAGTTTCCGTTACAAAGTCTCGTTCAATTGGATGCACTATTAAGCGCTTGAACTAAGATGATGCATTGGTCCCGTTTTTAAAATCTACTCTTAAGCCTTCAATCAGTTTGAAGGCTTTTTTCTTGCCTCTATTCTTCTTTTAAATGATTTTTAAACGTTTGAATGATTAAAGGAAAGATTTACCCTCAGATCAAACAGATTAAATCTTTACAAACTTAAAATCCATACTACACACATTTCGCTGATCAGAGCCGGTATACATTTGTCAAAACTTTCCTTTTCTTCATTTTCCACTCTCAACTTATTGAATCATTTCTTTGATTTCCAAAGGAACCTGTGCTTTGGTAATAGCGCGGTTTAAAAACTTGCGGTAATTATTCAGCGGGTTATAAAACAAAGTAACAGGAATCGTTCCCTCCCACCGCTGATCAAGTTTCGGACAAAACTCATCAGCATTATCATCTGTCAGCCAAAAGTAGCGAGCGGTATACCCTTTTTCTTTAATAAATTTCTTCAGTTTTTCATCAAGATTTTTCGGAAAATCCATGCTCAACAACCACAGTTCCACTTTTTCTTTTTTAAAAGCTTTTACTCCTTCATTCAAATAAGGCAATTCTTCCACACAAGGAGCGCACCAGGTAGCCCATACATTCAACACCACCGGGTGGCCGGCCGTTTTTGCCTTCGCCAATAAATCGTCCATGCTGATTTTCTCAAATGATTGCGCATGCAGCCCCAACGATAATAACAGAATAGCTAGTGATAAACTTAGTTGTTTCATGTTAGCTTTTTTTAAATGAATCACGGAAATTTCTATTCCGTAATTGCTGAATAATATAATTTAATCAAGATCAGCCTCTGAAAATCCCCACCCGGTTAATAAATTAGTAAACTGAGGTTCCTGAATTTTAACCGAATCATAATGTCCGGCTAAAGACTTCTGGCGAAAGGCTTCATATACCGTTACCGCACAAGCAACTGAAATATTCAATGACCGAATCATTCCTACTTGCGGAATAATGAAATTACCATCAGCTGCTGTTCTGATTTCTTCACTCACCCCGACCTGTTCATTACCGAAAACTAATGCCAGTTTTTGCGTAAAATTGATCTGATGTAAGCTAATTGCGTCATTACTGAGGTGAGTTGTTAAAATTTTATCATATTTACTACGTAAAGCTTTTATACATTGCCCGGCATCCGTAAATTGGTGTACGGTAATCCATTTGGATGCCGAACGGGAACTTTTGAAGCCAAATTTCTTATGACGGGGTATGGTATGATTCAGTACGTAAATTTCCTGTATCCCTACAGCATCACAAGTTCTCATCACCGCTGAAATATTATGTGGGTCAAATACGTTTTCTAAAACGACAGTAATATCATTTTGACGTTTATTCAACACAGACAACAATCTTTCTTTACGTTCTGGCGTCATAATTGGTAATTAACTGATAAGATAAATTAAATTTGGAACAAAAATAAACCGAATATGCTTAAAAAGAGCCTCAAAATTCTTGGTTATACTCTTTTAACACTCCTATTAATCCTGTTCCTCGCTCCGATCCTGTTCAAAGGAAAATTACTGGCGATCGCCAAAGAACAAATCAATGAGAATATTTTAGGAGAAACGGATTTTGAAGATGTGTCTGTATCCTTCTTCAGAAACTTCCCCAATGCGGCTGTAGTAGTGGACAATCTGTACATGAAAGGCTATGATGTTTTTGAAAAAGACACCCTATTGAGTGCCGAAAAAATTGTAGTAGTAGTCAATCCGTTCAGCTTTCTGGGCGATGAATGGAAAATCACTAAAATTCTGTTAGATAAACCCCGCATTAAAGCATTAGTGAATAAAGATGGAAAAGCCAACTGGGATATTGTAAAGCCGGGTGAAGAAACTGTTACTGCTGAAAACGAAGAACCGTTTACCTTCAATCTGAGCCTCAACAAATATGAGATTAAAAACGGATATGTTTATTACGCAGACCAGACAATGAATGTCTCTACGGAAATATACAATCTTAACCACACCGGAACCGGTAACTTCACCGAAGCAAACTTTATCCTGGGTACATCTACCAAAGCAGATGCGCTTACCGTAGTGTATGAAGGGGTTCCCTACTTATCTAAAGTAAAAACCAGTATTGACGTAGACCTGGATATTAATACAGACAATATGAAAATCGGTTTCAATACCGATAAAATTCACCTGAACGATTTAAACCTGAATACGCAGGGTTATTTTCAATTGGTAAATGACAGCACCTATGCTATGGATATCGAATTTAAAGCCCCTTCAAACGACTTTAAATCGATTTTATCAATGGTTCCTGCCATTTACATGAACGATTTTGATCAGATCAAAACAGCAGGTACGCTCGATCTGGCTGGTTTTGTAAAAGGAACCATGGATCCGCAAAGCCTACCCGCTTTTGACGTTCATCTGAACGTTAAAGACGGTTTTTTTCAATACCCCGACTTACCACAACCCGTACAAAATATTCAGATTGCCGCTGCCGTTCAAAATGCAACAGGTGAGATGGATGATACCAGAATCGATGTGTCGAACATGCATATTGAATTTGGCAAGGACGCATTTGACTTTTTTCTGAAGTTTGAACGCCCGATGACCACACAGGTGGTAGATCTTAAAGCATTAGGTAAACTAAACCTGGCAAGTGTAACGGAATTCGTGAAGCTGGAAGACGGTATGACTTTAAGAGGCTGGGTGGATGCTGACCTGAAAGCAAAAGGGAGTCTTGCCGCTGTACAAAACAACCAGGCAGGTGATTTTTACGCAGAAGGGTTTATTCAGCTAGGCGATATTTATTTCAAAGCAAAAGAGTTTCCGGAAGCAATTCAAAATACAAGAGCTCATATTGCCGTTCAGAACAAAGGTGGTGCTGCTGATTTAACCAGTGTACAAATCACCAACGGCCATATTGAAGTGGGTGGAGACAAGATTGACTTCTCCGCTTCTGTAAAAACCCCGATCAGCGATCCGAATATCAATGCACACCTTAAAGGGGGATTTGATCTGGCGAAAATTCATCAGTTCTATACTTTCGAAGACGGATCTACCATTCAGGGATATCTCAATGCTGATTTGAGTACTCAATTGAAGCAATCTCAGATAGAAAAAGAAGAATACGATAAAATTGCTTTTGACGGTTTGGTTGACCTGAAAAGTTTTAAAATGGTAACGCCCGACTTCAAAGACGGTATTATCATTGAAAATTCGAACATGAAGTTCAATCCTTCAGACGTAACATTGAATACTTTAAAAGGAAAAATTCTCAGTACTTCTTACGATGTAAAGGGTAATCTTAAAAATGTGGTAGGTTATGCGTTAAAAGATCAAACATTATCAGGAAATATTACAGCCTATGCAAATGTGGTAAATGCAGATGAATGGTTTGAATGGATGGGAGAAGACACTACTACCGCTACAGAAGAAGAACCGATGACAGTAATTCCTGTTCCTGGTAATCTGAATCTTAGTATGAATGCTGTAGTAGACAGATTAATTTACGATAAGGTTGAATACAAAAATATAAAAGGTAAAGTAGATGTAAAAAATGAAGCGATTAAACTAACTGATTTTTCAATGAATGCGTTTGACGGATCGTTAGCAATGACCGGTTCTTATTCAACTTTAGAAAACAAACAAACGCCGGATATATCCTTTAACTACAAGTTACAGAATGTAGACATCCAGCAAACCTTTAAAGCATACAATACGGTTCAGCAATTAATGCCGATTGGTAATTTCATATCTGGTAAGCTGAGTTCAGACCTTGAACTAACCGGAAAATTAGGTACGGATATGTTTCCGTTGTTGAACAGCTTAACCGGTGAAGGAACCTTATTCTTACTGGAAGGTGTACTCAGTAAATTTCAACCGCTGGAATCAATCGCCAGCAGTTTAAATATCAATTCATTGAAATCTGTAACAGTAAAAGATATCAAAAACTATTTCGAATTTACGAATGGTAAAGTACTGGTAAAACCATTTACAGTTAAGTTAAAAGACATGGAAATGGAAGTAGGTGGTATGCACGGTATCGATCAGTCGTTAGACTATGTAGTGAACCTGAAAGTACCGCGTGCCTTATTAGGTAGCGGAGCAAATAACCTGATTGGCAACTTATCAGAGCAGGCAGCGGCCAAAGGCATCAATGTAAATGTTTCAGATACAGTAAAATTCAAACTGAACCTGGGTGGTAAAATTACACAGCCAACGGTTAAAACCGATCTGGCAAGTACTACAGCCAGTGTAAAAGACGAATTGAAAGAACAGGCGAACGAGTTTATAGCGGAGAAAAAAGCGGTGGCCGACAGTATCATTGCAGAAAAGAAAGCGGCAGCAAAGGATACGCTGAACAGTATCAAAGAGCAGGTAGTAAAAGATGCTACGAATGCATTAAAAGACAAGTTGCTGGGTAAAGATTCCACTGCTACAAAAGATTCTGCCAACACAAAAGAAAAGGTAGAAGACAAAGCAAAAGGATTATTGAAAGGGATATTGAATAAGAAGAATTAACCCGAAAAAATTTATAATTTTACATGTTATAAATTTTTCTTTATACAAAAAAAGACTGCTGGCAATAGCGGTCTTTTTTTGTATAAAGCATTTTCAATAACTATTATATCATATTTCAGCTAAGAGAAAAAAATCAAAGTTGAAATACACTTACTTTTTCTTTAATTTTTATAAAGCTTAACAATTAATGATAAAATTAAAATGAACAATAAATACAAATTGACAAAAGGCAATTCAAAAAAAGAAAAACCAAATTTTAATAATTTTCTTAATCAGAATTAATATTTTTTTTAATTAAAACATATAAATAAATAATACTCAAACAATTAAAAAAAACAATAAAAATATGCTTCTTTTCAATTAAAATTCCTTCCTGTATATTTGAGACTTCATTACATTTTGTGTAACAATAAAATTCGATTTAACACCTAAATGTCATACCATGCATCAATTCTTTTTATCATCACACAAAGAAAAATCTAATCTTTACTTTTTATACGAATTAATCAATATTGCCTTAAAAAGGACACTTATAATTCCACCTTTAATTCTCGATTAGATTCACCTTATATAGCTCCATTTTCCAATCAAACTGAATATTTTTCCAATTCCTTATTCATTAATCCTGTTTTTTTCACATGTATTCATGTATTTCTTCTTTACACATATGTTCTACTGAAATTGCAAGTAGTTATTCAATGTTAAAAGATAGGGATAAAGAAAAAAATATACCCGTGTACTCTTGTTTGTAGAAATAAACTGCAGTTGTGCACTCACTCCCTCATACCGTCATTATTTATATCTCCGGCTAGTCACCGGACTAAAGAACATTTTGAATTAAAATGAGTAATAAGAAAAAATATCCACTAACGCTATCTACTGAAATAGCGGAAATAAGAGCATTAGAAGATGATAAAATAAAGTTTGTTCTACCAGGTAAAAATATTTTGTGTGCAAAAGACAGAGATGTCAATTCGAAGTTTCATTTTACTGTACATAAGTATCAAACAATGAACGATGGTACAATTCAGGTTTTTGTGTCCAAAAAACCAACCAGTAAGGATGAAGTGGGCACTGAAAAAAAATGGATTTATCTTGATCAATTCAAACAGGCATTTCTTTCATGGAAAAGTATTATAGAAGCATACAATTCACTAAACAATATTTTCGAAGAAAGCGAACATATTCAATACATAGATTCTGAATCAAAACGGAAGCTGGATTATGCGCTAGAAATTATAGACAAAGCATTAGATAATAAAAAAACGGAAGAAAATAAATCAGCTATTGATAGTATCAAAAAAGATATTTCTTCGTTAAGAGAAAAATTAGATACAGAAAACAAAAAATCTATAACCAGTAAACTCGAAAGTATTCTCAATAAAATAAAAAAGATAGGGATAAAATTTTCAAAAGAATTTTTATCAGAAGCTCAAAAAGAAGTCATAAAGAGAATCATAAAAGGAGGTATAGATCTTGGAAAAGAATTTATTTCAGACCTGATTTAATCACCCCCACACTCGCGCCGGATTGTATCCGGTGCTGTTTATCCCCTTCACAAAAAATAAAATTCCGTCAACGGTTTTATCAGCATAAACTAAAATACCTTACTACAGAATCAACTAATTTTCAATAATCTCTGAACCTTATTCTATAATCGCAATCATGTATAGTTTATTTCAAAAAATATGCATTCATTAACACTGAATACCGCATCTTTGTGGAAACTTTATCTACATGAAACGGTTCATGAACAAACAAATACTGCTAACAGGTACTATCGTACTATTAGTATTAGCTGCCTGTAACAAGAATGCGGATTGTAATGGAATGACGGTGAAAGATCTTGAAGTGAATGACTTCACGAGTATCAAACTAATCAGTGATTTTGATGTAACCATCGCGCAATCAGACAGTGCATATATTTCATTGCAAGGTTGTACTTCAGATTTAGACAGAATCAAATTTCAAAATAGCAATGGCCACGTTGAATTGAAGCGTGGAAACGGTAAAACTTCTGACGAACCTATCAGGGTAGTAATCGGCATGCCTGATTTAAGATCATTGGAAACAGAAGGGACCGTTGACGTTGATATAGCAGGTTTTACCACCCCTGTTGACCGTTTTCTAAAAACCCGTGGTACGGGTCTGGTTAAATTCAATGGAATTTCGACCTTACTAACACTTAATGTGGAGGGTACCAGCAAAATGGAACTTTCCGGTAGTGCTTATGAAATAGACGCGCAGCTGTCAGGTACTAGCCGTTTAAAGGCTTATGGATTGGTAGCGCAGCACTGTACAATAGATATCAGTGGTACAGCTGAAGCAGAAGTTTGGATAGAAACATCGTTGAAGGGACGTGCCAACGGCGTAACAGTTGTTCGTTACAAAGGAAATCCAGGAATTGTAGATGTTCAGATGAGAGAAATGGCTAAAGTGATTAAAGAATAATGAACGAAAAACTAAAAATTTAGAATGAAAGTAAAAAAGTTAGCATTACCGGATTGACAGAGATCAATCTGCTATAAATTAATTCTTCATTTCAACTTTCTCTTATACCATTTAAAATTATCTTCACTGAATGTCGCAAGTATTAAAAGCACATATCAATAAATTTCTGCCCCTGAATGACGAAGAATATAGTGCCATACTTCCTTATTTAAAAGTACAGAAAGTAAAGAAAAAGCAAAATCTCATGACCGAAGGCGAGATATGCAAACAGCATTACTTTGTAGAAAAAGGATGTTTGAGAAAATTCTTTATTAATGAAAAAGGAGTAGAACAAACAACAGAATTTGCGATTGAAAACTGGTGGATGACAGATCATATCGCATATGAACGCCAACACGCGACGCTCTTTAATATTCAGGCAGTAGAGCATACAGAGATAGTTATTCTTGATTATCAATCACAGGAGAAATTATTTGAACAATTTTCTTTTATGGAGCGATACTTCAGGTTTGTATATCAACGTGCATTTGCAGCTACACAAATGAGAATTAAATTTCTGTTTGATTATTCAAAAGAAGAAATGTATCATCATTTTATTAAAACACAGGGGGCATTTGCGCAACGGATTCCTCAATACCTGTTGGCATCTTATTTAGGACTTACTCCTGAATACCTGAGTGAAATCAGGGCTAAACGATTTTCTTAAACCAGTTTAATTTTTTTAAGAAGATAATTATACAATTTTGCCTTACCAACTAAAAAATAAAAAATGGAAACAAGATTTAATTTAAAGGAAATAGCACCGGAAGCATACAAGGCAATGCTTATGTTGGAAGGATATCTGAACCACATATCAATTCCTAAACCATTACTTGAATTAATTAAGATCAGAGCTTCTTATATCAATAGTTGTGCTTTTTGTATCGACATGCATACTAAAGAAGCATTAGAGAGTGGAGAAACGGCTCAACGTCTTTTCTTAATTACTTCCTGGAAAGAAGCAGGAGATGTTTTTACTGAAACAGAAAAAATTGCTTTACTCATGACCGAAGAAACTACATTAATTCATGAGAAAGGATTAAGTGATGAAACCTATATTAAAGCACGTCAGTTTTTCAATGAGAAACAGGTTGCAGAAATATTAATGGCAGTTATCACAATCAATGCATGGAACAGAATTGCAATCAGTACTAATTTACCGATACCATTGAGTAAGTAGTGACAACTGGCAGAACGTATTATAAAAATTTCAAAAAAGGAGTGGATAAATTCTATAAGGATTTTTTCATTCCTTTTTTAATGAAGAAGTAAAAGCAAGTGCTCCTTCTTAAAAGATACGAAAAAAATAAATAAAAAACATATATATATTACCGTTATTTATAAAATAATACTTTACAACACCCTGCCTTACAAAAAAACCTACACCTTAATATATAAGCTTGCTTTCCCAAAAACAGCCTTCGCGATTCCGGAATACGATATCCTTAACCTGCTACAGGACTGACTTTCAGAAGTTTTTCACATTTCCACAAAACGCAACAATTTGATTATAAATACATTACCTAAATATCGACATTTAAAGTTGGTAGAAATACGCAGAGTCATTAAAACTTTACATTTTTTCTACTATATTTATTATCCTTTCAAAACAACAACAATAAGAATCAATTGCTTATGGACAATTTGCTCTACCTGGTGCCGGTAATGGGCATTATAGGTTTGCTCTACACACTAGTAAAATTCAATTGGGTTTCGAAGCAATCTGTAGGAACCGATCGCATGAAAGAAATCAGTACCTACATTGCTGAAGGAGCCATGGCATTTCTCAAAGCAGAATGGAAAATTTTAGCCTATTTCGTAGTCATCGTTGGGATACTATTAGCTGTTATGGCTAATGCTAATCCTCACTCTCACTGGTCAATTGCCATTGCATTTGTAATCGGTGCTATTTTCAGTGCTGTAGCCGGTTATATCGGAATGCGTATTGCCACTAAAGCAAACGTAAGAACAGCTGAAGCTGCCCGTACCAGTTTGAAAAAAGCACTTAATGTATCCTTCACCGGTGGTGCGGTAATGGGATTAGGTGTTTCCGGCTTAGCTGTATTAGGCTTAGGCGGTTTATTTATTTTATTAAAAGAACTATTCGTTCCCGGTGGCGCTTCTGTTAACGGAGACGAAATGTTGAAAACCATTGAAGTCTTAACAGGTTTTTCTTTAGGAGCTGAATCAATCGCTTTATTTGCACGTGTGGGCGGAGGTATTTATACCAAAGCTGCAGACGTAGGTGCAGACCTGGTAGGTAAAGTAGAAGCGGGTATTCCGGAAGATGACCCGCGTAACCCTGCTACCATTGCCGATAATGTAGGTGATAATGTGGGTGATGTTGCGGGTATGGGAGCCGACTTATTCGGTTCTTATGTAGCTACTGTTTTAGCAACAATGGTACTCGGACAAGAAACTGTTTCGGTAGATAATTTCGGTGGTATGGCTCCGATTTTATTACCAATGTTAATTGCAGGTGTCGGTATTCTTTTCTCTATCGTGGGAACCTGGATGGTAAGAATCAGTGATTCTGCCAAAATAGATACCGGTATCGTTCAAAAAGCACTCAACTTAGGTAACTGGGGATCAATGATCCTGACCGCCATTGCATCTATAGGCCTTGTATATTATATCTTGCCAGAAAAAATGACTTTACGTGATTATGAATTCACGAAATGGGGCGTATTAGGAGCGATTGGTGTAGGATTACTGGTTGGTGCATTAATGAGTATCATCACAGAATTTTATACAGCGATGGGCAAACGTCCGGTGAACAGTATCGTAAAAGGTTCTGCTACCGGTCATGCAACAAACGTAATAGCAGGGCTCGCAGTAGGAATGGAATCAACCTTCCTTCCTATCATCGTTTTAGCTGGCGGTATCTGGGGTTCTTACGAATGTGCCGGATTATATGGTGTGGCAATTGCCGCAGCTGGTATGATGGCCACCACAGCGATGCAGTTGGCAATCGATGCATTCGGACCAATTGCAGATAATGCAGGTGGTATTGCAGAAATGAGTGAATTACCAAAAGAAGTGCGCGAAAAAACCGATGTACTCGATGCAGTAGGTAATACAACCGCAGCTACCGGTAAAGGTTTCGCAATCGCTTCTGCCGCATTAACAGCATTAGCATTATTCGCCGCTTATGTAGGTGTTATTAAAAACAACGGTTACGACCTGCAAAGTGCTATTAATATTTATCACGCCGATGTATTGGCTGCCTTATTCATCGGAGCAATGGTACCGTTTATTTTCTCTTCACTTGCTATTAAAGCAGTAGGTGAAGCAGCAATAGCCATGGTAGATGAAGTGCGTCGTCAATTCAGAACTATTCCGGGAATTATGGAAGGTACCGGTAAACCGGAATACGATAAGTGCGTAGCCATCTCTACTGAAGCGTCTATTAAAAAAATGATGATGCCCGGGGCAATAGCAATCCTGTCTCCTATTATTATCGGATTCTTAATGGGCCCTGAAGCATTAGGTGGATTCCTCGCTGGTGCTACCGTATCAGGTGTATTAATGGGTATGTTCCAGAATAACGCAGGTGGTGCATGGGATAATGCAAAAAAATCATTTGAAAAAGGAGTGGATATTAACGGAGAAGTTTTCTACAAAAAATCAGAACCACACAAAGCATCGGTAACCGGTGATACTGTAGGTGATCCGTTTAAAGACACTTCCGGTCCTTCAATGAATATTCTTATTAAACTAATGTCGATTGTATCACTGGTAATAGCACCTACCTTAGCGCAACGTTTTGCTGCTAAAGCAGGCATCAGTGAAAACTCTACTCATCAATCCAAAAAAGAAGTGAGTGTAATCACTACTTCAATAGTTGATGAAAAAAATACCGTTGTGTATTCTTCTGTTCAACAGTAAACTTTTAGTTACTATAATAAAAAATGAGTTGCATTAGTGCAACTCATTTTTTATTATTTAAAATGTTTCCTTAAGATCCCTAAACATTTCTATTGGTGTAATCCACCTTACACCGAAACGATCACATGGTTCTGGAATTTTAATCCTATTCCTCCTATGAGGTTGACTTATCTCATGAGTTACAACTGTGCAATTATTTTTTTGAGCATATGCAACTAACCAAGGATCTGCTAATTCGGTTGACAAAAATAGCTCTTTAGCACTCTGAGAGAAAACAGCATGTGAATTTACCCATTCTGCAATTTGCGCATAAACATCAATACAAGATTCTGTGTTTACAAAAAATCCGGAATCTAATTGAGTGGAACACCATTTAGACAAATCATCTTCAGTAGAATTTCCGCATATTTCATTTTTGACTTTATCAATACTAATGATAGAGCTCTTTCCAGATAAGAATAAAAGCTTTTGCCAAAAACCAGGAACCACATCAAATGGATAATACATTCGATGTGCCTGAATTAATACATTACTATCTAATAAATATTTTTTCACTAATACAAATATTCTGTAACAAATTTATTATAAGAGTTTCCAGTCATATTAGTTAATCTGTATGCGTCCCTATATAAAAGCTTATTCTCTTTCACTGCATTATTTACAAAAACAGCAAATCTCAAACTAATTCTTTTTCTAACAGTTGTATAGTAGTTTCCACCAGAGCTGCTAAGCTCTTTTCTAAAATTGAATTCTAAAATATAATTATTATAAAAACGAAAAAATTGAGCCTTATTTATTAAGCTCAGGTCTAATGCTCTTCTAGCTATAACAATTGGACTAACCTTGAACACTCTGCTTAGAACATTGAAATCACGGGTAGTTTTCCATCTCTCTAACAAAAAGCTTTCAGGCACGAGAAATTCGGCAGCTACTTTATCACATAGATTTTCTAGTGGAGTACTTGCCGGTAACAATTTGTCGTTATTAAACCCTGCACTTTCACCTATAAATATATGTGCCAATTCATGAACTAGACTAAACATCTGAGCTGCTTTTGTATCACTTGAATTAATAAATAAGAAAGGAGCCTTTTTATCAACGAGTACAAAGCCTCTACATTCTTTTACATCAATAGCTCTATAATTATTTGAACCAACAACACCATTAAATGAGACGATCATCCCAGCTTCTTCAATCGTAGAAGTTAAATATTCTAAAGCCCTTTCCCAACTATTTTGTTTTTCAGCCCAACCGGAGCTTAAATGAAGTGTATCTTTTATGGCTTTTACTATTACTCTATAATCATGATTTAAAGAATACTTACCTACAAAATCAAGGTCGGGATATTCCAATTCTTCTAAATAGTCACGCAACCAATCTTGTCTTTCTTTAATTATTTGAATTGTATGATATACATTCAGACTTACTTTTTTACTGATTTCATTAGAGCCCGTTCTAAAAAACGGAAGTGGAATTCTTTCCTCAGGTGGAGTTGTTAAGAACATATACCCAAAAGGAACATGCACTTTATTGGTAAAGCTTTCCAGTTGCTTTACTGTTGGTACTTTATCGCCGTTGGTCCAGCTTCTAACATTAGGATTCTGAGCATAAAAATCTTCTAAGCTATTCCCGCTTCGGATAATAGCCCACTCTATTAAAGCAGCATTTATGTTTGTAACTTTTACACTCACAATGCAAATTTATTGAATATTAAAGTAATAAAAGTATTTGCAAAAAAATTAGAAATTACACTAAATTTATTTATAAAATAGTATTATTTTCTTATAAACTACACTATTAGTTTAATATAATAATTTTTCTTTAAATTTTATATGTAATCCTTCAAAAACACTACTCAAAACATTATTGATCAATATTTTTAAAGCATTCTTATTGTCTACGTTGAAAAGTTTACGATCAGGCTGATGTTATAGTAAACAAGTAATGATAATTGCTTTGCAATATTCATACAACTGTGCAACCGATTTCAACAAACGATATTGTAAAAACTATCTTAAAAATACCCATTACCACCAATCGAAAAACAATGAATGTCATTCACATTAACTAGCCATTTACAAAGCGAATAGTACTTTTATCCGGAACAAAAGGATTCAAAATGAAGCAACCATTCGTTAAACCCACAGACGCTGAACTGGATATTTTGCAAGTACTTTGGAGCAAAGAAAATGCATCAGTTCGTGAGGTACACAATATCATTGCAAACACCAAAAATGTTGGATACACTACTACACTAAAGTTGATGCAAATAATGTTTGAAAAAGGTATTGTAGATCGCGACGCCAGTTCAAAAGTTCACATTTACCGACCAACCATCAACAAAGAAGAAACACTCAATTCATTATTGAATAGAATTACACAATCTCTTTTTGCAGGTTCAAAAGTTGATTTAATTAAACAGGCACTTAGAGATAATCATCTTAATGAAGAAGAGTTAAATACAATCGAACAATTAATAGAAGAGCAGAAGAAAACGCTTCACAACGGTGCAGTTACTAATTCATCAGATAATCACTCAGGTATTCAGATGTAGAGTTTTCCGTTCTTACCTCCCACACTCCATTCAGTTTATTACCGGTAGTATACGATAAACGAATGTAGGTTATGAAACACCAGAAACAAGAGCATCACACCAATCAATATCCATCGTTTATATACAATTCCGAAACTATAAGAATCGGAGATGTAAATGATTCCCGTCATCCAGCATAAAGGAGTTAACGATGGAAGAAGAAGTCCAATTAAAGAATTACTCAAGCCACTATCGGGATAAATGATATGCAGGAGCCAACTCAGCATGTAAATGACCAGACCGATGCCATATATCCACCAACCATATTGGCGGTAAGGATAACGATTGCGTAAAGGGATGAGGAAGATGAGTATGAAAAACAGCAGCCTGAAAATACTTTCACCATAGGTGATCCATAAGGGAATCGCCTGTTGGAAAATTGCAGGTTGAAATACTTCAGGAAGTTTACCGGCCATTATGATATTCCAGACTAATACAGGTAAGCTTAATAAAAAGCCATTGAGGATATAAGGTTCTATTTTTTTCAATTGCGACTGATGATCTATGTTTTAAAAAATATGGCCCAAAACTAGCAGATATCGGGTGAATAGTGATCAGTGGAAGAATCCACAACATATTCACCTCCGGGTAAGAAAGACTCTTTAAATGAAAAAATTTATTACTTTAGCGAAAATCATTATACAAAAGGTAACTGACAACCAGATCATTACTTCGCTTAATAGACTAAATCGATAGACTTTACCCCTTGATTTTTAAGCGATTATATTTTAGACAATTTATTTAAAGCGATTTTTACCCGTTTTTCAACGCCCTCGTAGCGTTGTGAATCTGTTAAATCTAAAAATAAGTGTTTAAACAATGAATTTGGATTGTATCTTTGCCTTGTTAAAAACAACAAATCATATATGAAAACATTTAATGTATTAGTACTTGCGGGTGCTGTTCTTTTCGCAACAGCTTGTGGAAACTCAAATGAAGCTTCTGTTAAAGATGCACAGGAAGTAGCTGAAAAAGCAGGATTTGCTTACGGAGTAGACTTACAAAACTCTATCGTAAACTGGAAGGCGTTTCATAAAGGTGGTTTTGCACCACGTTGGGGTACTCTTACCATTAAAGATGGCGAAATTACTGTAGCTGAAGGTAACTTAACTGCTGGTGATTTTGTAATTGATATGACTACCTTAACAGTTGATTCTGCTTCTGTTTCTGAAGCTGGAAAAAAACACACTGATTTACAGAATCACTTAAAAAGTGCAGACTTCTTCCAGGTTGATTCTTTCCCAACAGCAGAATTCCAGGTTACTTCTGTTACTGATTTAGCTCCTGGTGCAGCAACCAATGCCATTGAGGGTGCAAATAAAACGGTTAGCGGTAACTTAACTTTATTAGGAAAAACTTTAAATGTTACTTTCCCTGCTAAAGTTGCTGTTGATGATACTAAAGTTACTGTAAACGCATTATTCACTGTGAACCGTACTGACTGGAATCTGAAATTCGGTACTTCTGAAGCTGATCCTGCAGAGTGGATGATCAGTAAAGATATCGAAGTAAGTTTCAATGTAACTGCTTTGAAAAAGTAATTTTTTGGCGAAATAAACTATAGCCCCTGCACCCATCATGGTGCGGGGATTTTTTTATCTGTTTTATGCTAAAGATGCAAAACAAAAACATTCCTTTCAATGCAATACTAAAAAACACTGCTTACTTTACAGGCGGCTTTATTACCAATCAGTAACTTTTACAGATTAGTGCAATCACCAACACTATTTTTTCTTTTTTTGTTTTACTTCATACGCATTTACTATTTTTTGTAACACTATACTCCACCATCCGCCTTCATAGTGTTACGTAACCGTCTCCCTTTATACTGTTTACTTGTGAATCGCTCTGCTCTCAACAATGCCCACTCAGCGATGTTTATAGAGCTTATACGATACCCCAGTCGGATAACACCCAGATGTAAATACATTCCGGTGTATCCAATATACCTGCATGCATCGGTACTCTATTATATACGCAGTAACAAGAAAAAAAGATTAAAAAGTTATGGTTTTACCGGTTACCAAACAGAAACAAAAAAGCTTACACGTAATACGATGTAAGCTTTTTAAAATTTTAACTGATCAGGATATTATGCATTTGCACGAATCACTTCCATCCCTTTATTCCAACGGATCAAAGCTTTTTCCAATACACCTAAACTTTTTGAAATAGCTTCTGTAGGTTGAAATTTCTTTTCCTGAATCAACTGATCCACATTTGGAATATGTACTGTTTCCATTAAAGGAACCACTTTTTTACTCATCAGATCTCCCTTCAATTTGTCAGCAGCACGCACACCCGCAAAATAACCTCCGCTGTAGCTAACAATGCCAGACACTTTAAACTGCCACTCAAAAACCAGGTATTCCAATGCATTTTTCAAAGGAGCCGGATATGTATGATCATACTCACCGGTTACCATTACAAATGCCTCAGCATTTTTCACCTGCTCGCTGAATACTTTTGAATGCTCCAGTTCATATTTTTGTAACCTCGGATGATTTACTTCATTCATTAATGGCAGATGAAACTCTCCCAGATCTAATAAAGTAGCTTCAAATGCTTCATTCTGATTTAACTGATCTACCACCCACTGTGCTACTACGGGTCCTCTTCTACCAGGCCTGACCGTTGAAGAAATTACTAATACTTTCATTATATGGTTGTTTTTAAATAAGTCAATAAATTATTATCTGAATGACAGGCAATACTTTAAAACGGCTCGTGCAAAGTAATGCCCAGCCCGGGTGCTGTAGGAACAGATACCTTTCCCTGATTGTATTCTATGCCGGTGGCAACATCTTCATTCAATAACAAAGGACCATCCATATCTACATAATCCAATGCCGGTAATAAATGAGCAATAGCAGCCGAACCAATAGTTGATTCATTCATACAACCCACCATTACTTTCAGATCTAAAGATTTTGCCTGTTTAATCATTCTCAATGCAGGAGTTAGCCCTGAACATTTAGTCAGTTTAATATTGATTCCATGAAAATGTTCGAGGCATTTTTCTACATCCTGTTCAAATACGCAGGACTCATCAGCTATTAATGGTAAAGGAGATTCTTTATATAAAACTTTCATTCCCTCCCAGTTATCTTTTGCCAGAGGTTGCTCTACGAATTCAACGCCCAGTTCTTTTAACTGAGGAATTTTATACAGTGCCTCTTCAAGTGTCCACGCAGCATTGGCATCTACTCTGAATACAGCTTCGGTATTTTCCCTTAAAGCTTTTACTGTTTCAATATCCTGTGGTGTGCCTACTTTAATCTTATAAATCGGCCAGGGTTTTTCCTTCATTTTCTCCACCATTTTATCTACGGTATCAATACCGATGGTATAATCGCAGATGGCCATTTCTTCCGAAGGTTTAAATCCCCATAACTCGTGCAAAGGTTTTCTCGTGATTTTACCGAACATATCCCAGGTAGCGATATCTAAAGCGCAAACCAAAAATGGATTCTGTGGTAACAGGTGATGCAGATAATGCCAGTATCTCTCAGGTTCGGTAAAAGCAAATTTTTCGATAAACATTTTCTTTTTCTCAATGTCTTCGATCATTTGCTCTACCGTAATATTGTAATAATTGATTGCCGGAGCTTCGCCATAACCTCTGAAACCTCTGAATTCTATCCGGCTCAGTAAGGATGGCTGATGTGTTTTCGTACCTTTTGAAATAGTAAAAGGATACTTAAATGGTAAATTAATCGATCTGTACGCAACGTTCATCTTCCCGATTTTTCACCAAATATACATGCTATTTGATGGATCTCCGGCCCGATAAGCGGATTTTTTCGGTTAATTTATGCGTAAATGAAGTGTTTTTCTGCAATTCTTCTATAGATAGATGCATTCTGTATTTCCAGTAATAATTTGGAATTGCAGGAACATTGATTCTTTCTTCTTCCGGATGAACTCTTCTGATAGAACCGTCCATACCCAATAAATCCTGAATCTGGAAAATTGCCCACATTGCCGGAGAGTAAAAGTGCTGATCAATTATTTTTTCATTGATCCAGTCTTCGCAATAGAACGGTGCATCGCCGTACTCATTCAGAATATTGTTATAGAACCTTTGTGTTTTCTGTAAATCTTCTTCCCACCAGCCGCGAATGGTACTCATGTCGTGGGTAGACGGAGTTACTACAGACAAGTAAGGAGCATCTTTCGGATGGAAAAATTCGATCCCTGCTTCTTTAGGCATACGCTGAATCTCGAGACTTAAAATCCCTAACTGTTGCATTACATCAGGAACACAATTTGGCACCATACCCAGGTCTTCGCCACAAATCAGCATATTGGTAGCTGCCTTTAACGCAGGTAGTTTATTCATTGCCGCTTTTCTCCAGAATTCATCCTGGCGTTGAAAGAAATAATAGTTGTACAAATGCTCCAGCTTCGCCTGAACGTCATGACTTAGATGCTTAAACGAATAAGTATCTCTAATACCAAATCTGAAATGATAACGACCATTTTCTTCAATAAAAATCAGATTAGAAATCAAATCATACAAACCTTGTTTGATTTTTTGATTTTCTTCTGTTGATTCGAGTTCACTAAAATGAGCTTCAACTTTCCGTTGTGTATTAAATTCTTCTTTTAACTGATATTGCTGGTGGTGGTTGGATACAAGATATTGCTGAAATTTTGATTGATTCGGACCAAACATATCCCACAAAACGGCGTCACTGATATATGGAGAACAGAATCTTTCATGACTAAACCAGCCGATCTGCGCTTCTATTTCATTTTGCTCTAAAGGCAATGCCTGCACAAAGTATCCCAGAATTCCTTCAACCGAATGCATTGGAATGCTCCAGATACGGAAGAAACCAAGAATATGATCGATTCTGAAAGCATCAAAATAATAACTCATCTGGTGAAATCTTTTTTTCCACCAGGAGAAGCCGTCCGCTTCCATTTTTTCCCAGTTATAGGTTGGAAATCCCCAATTCTGACCTTTTACTGCAAAATCATCCGGAGGTGCACCGGCCTGCATATCCATATGATAAAGATCCGGTTCTATCCAGGCGTCTACTCCGTAACGGTAAATACCTATCGGGATATCACCTTTGATGATAATTCCTTTTTCGTGCGCATATGCTACGGCGTCAGACAACTGACTGTGCAGATGATATTGAACGAAATAATGGATAGCAATTTTATGATGATGTTTTGCTTTTGTATGACTTAGCTTCTCTATTTCACTTTCTGTATACACAGAATGCTCAGGCCACTGGTTAAAATCAGGAGTTCCATATAAATCTCTCAAATAACAAAATGCAGCATACGGTACCAGCCAATGTTCATTTTCTTTAAAGAAACTTTTATACTCTTTAGAGTCAAAACAGCTTTTATGTTGTTTATCGTAAAGCTGATGAATAATATCCCATTTAAACTGCATTACTTCCTCATACCGTACTTCAGCAGCTTCATTCAAGACCTGTTTTTTAGCCTCGTAAGGTTCTACCAGTTTATGATACTTACTACCAGCCAGTTCAAATACATCCAGGTATAAAGGGTGTAAAGCAAAAGCAGAGATAGCTGCATATGGATAGGTATCCTTCCAGGTGTGTGTGGCAGAAGTATCATTTACCGGTAACAACTGAATCAGTTGCAAACCGGTTGTAGCACACCAGTCAGCCAGATTTTTAATAGAGCTGAACTCCCCTACTCCGAAATTGCTTTCGGTTCTTAAAGAAAATACCGGAATAGCAACACCGGCTCCTTTAAACTCATCATTTTTCATCTGCACAAATCCATCATGCACAATTGTAAGATCTTCATGCTGCTCTTCGTGCAGCAGTCTGTTATCGCCCGGTTCATAAGCAACAAACTGTTGTTGCTCTATATTGTATATACCGTATTTATATTCCAGCGGTAATTCATATGTAGAAATGGACAATGCCAACGTATACCAGTCACCTTCTTTCTGAAGAATAGCCGGTTGCTGTGTATCCCAGTTGCCTAAAGTATTACCGTTACCCAGTAAACATACCACTTCATTCTTTTTCAGTAAAGGAGCTTTTACTTTGAAAAGATGAGTAATTTTTTTATTGAGTTTTTGTTTTTTAAGATGGTAGTTGTTAACGGGCAGCAGGTATTCCTGAAAAGGATTGGTAAAAAATGCATTTTCGATAGTTCCGGCATGGTTCCAGGTATCAATTACCTGAATAGAATGATGCGGTAAATCATGTACCGGAATCAAACGGTCATTACCCCATTCCTGAATGGTTAAACCGCTTTCATTCGTTAAAATATATTTGTATTGAATCGGATCTTTGATGGAATTGGCATCCACTTCAATTTCTCCGTACCACAAAGAAGAATTGTACCACTTTAGGGGAAGAGCTTTGGATACCGTATTATTGCCTAACGCGTCTATATTTCCCATTACAGACAATTGCTGTCCGTAAAGGGTACTAAATCTCACAAAAAAATAAATCTTCATTTTCAAATGTTTATCGTCAAATAGCCCCCGGTTCCCCAGCAGGCAAGCAATATCTCACGAAAATATACAAAGTGTACTAAATACACAATTAATTTCTCAGGAATTACAACTAATGTGGGAAATTCCTGCTTTTGTGTTTACAAATTTTTAAATTAGCTACCACAATAATCTATAAGACAATGTATATCAATTATTTAGAATCATGATTTTACAAAATGAAAAAACTTTTGAAAATTTTTCATTACTAAGTATATGATTATTACCTGTTTAGCCTTACCTTCGCACAAATTTAAAGTTCTAATCATGGAAACATCTAAAAAGTCTACTGGTCTATACTGGTTTTTGTTTTTGCTATCGACAGCAGCATTTTTATTCGCATGTTTTGCGCATTGGGAGTATTTAACCATGATTATTCCTTTCGTTTGCACTTTCTTTGTGAAAGCGCTGGACATTATCTAATCAGTATATCTCAAAATATTAAAAGCCTCCTCAACTTTGTTGAGGAGGCTTTTTTATATCCCGGGTAGTGTGACACACTACCCAGGTCTTATAATGAAATATCTATTCCCTGTGTTAATCGCATAGCAACATCTCTACCTAATCTTCTGGCAGGAATATATCTCGGTAAAGCTTCAAAAGCATCTACCACTTTCTCATTAATGAGCTTGTTTCCCCCTTTAGTAACTTCTGCAAAAACAACTTTCCCTTTCTGATCTACAATGTACTCTACAGTAAGATAAGTTTTACTGAAGCTACCGCTCATATGAACCTTCATGTCATTCGATAACTTATCCAGAAACTTTTGAAAAGCGGCATATCCCCCCTGAAACTGCGGTAGCTGATCCACTACTTTAGAAATGGAATCTTCAGGAAATGTATTGATTCTTACCGGCGACTCTACATGCACCGGAACAATCGGTTCGTTGATTCTGATAAATGTTTCTTTTAACGGTTGTACTACATACTCCCCCCTTCTGTTTACCATTATCAATGGCAGGTCAGCATGCATATTAAAGTAATCGTAAGCCTCTTTCAGTGGCTGTACAAAACTTCTGTATTCCGGATAATTACGCGCATAGTTATTCAGGTAATCAACACTTCTTTTTACATCAAACCTGATCGGAAATATATGAACCGGAATAAAGTCTTGCCCTTCGTTGATCGCGTGAGCTGCCAATATATATAAATCTTCAATCTGATTATCCGTAATCGGAATACAACCTGTTGTAACGCACGACCCGTGAATATAAATATCACCACCGGGTTGATGCGCATCGCTTAATACTTTATCACTGGCGTTTGGATAATTGAGTCCTAACGACAAATGATACATGCTTTTAGGATTGAATTCATTGACGTAGTAAAATCCTTCCGGCACCTGAAAGTCACCCTGTAAACGTTTAGGACCTAAAGTACCGGCCAAAGCACAAACTTTATAAGTTTTGAATAATTTAAACGATTCGTTTTTCTGGTACTTTACCCATACTTCGAGCTCACTATCGTATTTAAAAGAGCGGATATAAATATAGCGGGCAGGCCAGGCAAGATTCTTATCACTAAACTCTTTCTGTAAATTTTGTAATTTCTTATAATATGCCGCATTGATGCGCGGGAACTTTTTTTGATATTCAACAAAGTTGGCATTGGCAGCTGCCGTTCCTTGAGAAAACGAGAGGAATGGCAACACCACCAAACAACCCAATAATACTATAAATAAGCGCATTCCTTTATTTTTTGCTGATTTAAGCTTAAAGATACTCACAAAGTTCAAAACATTTTGCTAATTAACAGAATATAGAAATCGTTTAAAAAACAATATTATTGCCCTTGTTAAACAGTTTTACAGTGCGGGTAACTTTTGTATTTTCAAACTAACTTCAGATTATGCCTTCGTCACTTCTGTATCAGAACTGAATTTTTTAAAAACCGAACAAGCGATGTGTCCGCCAAAACCGAAGGTATTGCTAAGAGCAATGTTCACGGTTTTCTCTTTTGCGTTTCCCAGAATAATATCCAGTTGATCAACAAACGCGGGTTCTATAACTGTTGAATGAATGGTCGGGGGAATCGTGTTTGTTTCTACTGCTTTAATACAAATAATTGCTTCTATGGCTCCTGCGGCTCCCAAAAGATGCCCTGTCATTGATTTAGTCGCACTGATTGAAACACCTGCATTTGGTCCGAAAATCCTTTCAATCGCTTTTAATTCACTCAGATCACCCATCGGTGTGGAGGTGGCGTGTGCATTTACATAATCGACCTCTCCGGCAGTGATGCCGGCATCTTCCAAAGCAAGTTTCATTCCTAAAAACGCTCCATCGCCCTCAGGGTGTGTTCCGGTAAGATGGTAAGCATCGGCAGCCATACTTCCACCCACAATTTCTGCTATGATGGGTGCATTTCTTCTGACGGCACTTTCATAACTTTCCAGAATAACCGCTCCGGCACCTTCACCCAGAACAAAACCATCTCTGTTTGTATCAAAGGGCTTTGAGGCCTGTAAATAATTTTCATTGTTCGTGGAAAGCGCTTTTGATGCATTGAATCCGCCAATAGAGCTTTCGGTAATTGACGCCTCAGAACCTCCGCTGATGATCATATCAGCTTTTCCCCAACGGATGTAGTTAAAAGCATCTACCAGCGCTGTATTACTCGCCGAACAAGCGGATGCGGTCGTATAGTTAACCCCGCGCAATCCATATTTAATCGAAATAACACCTGATGCGATGTTAAGAATACGTTTAGAGATAAAAAACGGGCTAAAGCGTGGAATACCGTTGCCTGCTTTAAACTCCCCCACCTGTTCTTCAAATGTAGAAACACCCCCATCCCCCGAAGCCCAGATAACACCTACACGGTCACGATCTATTTTACTGAAATCAATTGCTGCGTTTTCAATTGCCTCCTGCACACTTGCCAAGGCATATTGTGTAAAAAGGTCGTACTTTCTTACTTCCTGCTTTTCCAAATATAAGAGAGGATCAAAATTGCGCACTTCACAGGCAAACTTTGTTTTAAAATGAGTGGTGTCAAACCTGCTGATTAATTTAGCACCACTTTGCCCGGCAATCAACCCTTCCCAAAATTCATTCACGCTATTTCCTAAAGGAGTAATTGCTCCGATACCTGTTATAACGACTCTTTTCATTGTTTAATTAGTTAGTGAGTAACTCTTTTTTAATGGTTTCTTTCATCAGATTAAAATCTTTATCCTCAGTAACCCGGGATAACTGAACAATTGCAATCATGTTGGTGATAATCAATAAAGCTTTTGTACGTGGGGCTTCCGAAAAATGAAATTCCTTTTTACACCTGCCCTCTTCTAAAAAATCTGTCACCCAGTTTAACATCACTTCCGAAAAATAGCGGAGTTTATCCTGTACCTCCACATCAAGTGTATTATAGTCCGTTGTCAGTGATCCCACCAAACAAACCTTATTGTGTTTTTTGATATCATCATAAATCAAAAAAAAGCGATCTAGCTTTTCAACAGCACATTTAACGGCAAATGCCTTTTGTATTTTTTGTAATTGCTGAATATGATATTCAATTACAGCTACTCCCAAATCGGTTTTCCGAGGAAAATAATGATGAATAGAAGGTTTCCGGATACCTACCACATTGGCAATATCTACAAAACTGAATGCATTGTATCCTTTTGCACGAATCAGCTGATCTGCCGTTTGAATAATGTGGTCGCGGGTAGTCATCTTTTTTTACAAACATACAAACCTACCAGTAGGTAGGCAAATATATTTTAAAAAACACTTATAGCATTGATTATCAATTTCAAAAAGAGTTTTAGATTGTTAAATGAAGTATATTACTCAATCGTGTCTGGTAAAATTAGCCTTTCTCTTTCCGGATGTTTCGAATAAAGACATTGTGCTTGTATTGAAAAGTTTGTTATACCATAAAAAAAAGCTGTGTAGTATCAGATACTGCACAGCTTTTTTATATACTAAATGTCAGACTACATCTTACAAGTTACCGCGTTTTTCCTGCTCTCTTTCCAAAGCTTCAAATAACGCTTTAAAGTTACCTTTTCCAAAACTTTTTGCTCCCTTACGTTGAATAATTTCGAAGAACAAAGTTGGACGATCCTCAACCGGTCTGGTAAAAATCTGTAACAGATAGCCTTCGTCATCGCTATCCACCAGAATACCTAATTCAGCAAGTGGTTTCAGGTCTTCGTCAATCTTACCGACTCTTTCTTCCAGATCATCGTAATAGCTGGTCGGAATACTTAAAAACTCTACTCCTCTGCTTTTAAGAGCAGTTACTGTTTCAATGATGTCATTGGTGGCTAAGGCTACGTGCTGTACTCCTTCACCATTATAGAAATCGAGATATTCTTCTACCTGCGATTTTTTCTTTCCTTCTGCAGGTTCATTGATCGGAAACTTTACATAACCATTACCATTACTCATTACCTTACTCATTAAAGCAGAGTACTCTGTAGAAATATCATTATCATCAAAGCTCAGGATATTTCTGAAGCCCAGCACCGTTTCATAGAAACCTACCCATTTATTCATCTGGTTCCAGCCAACATTACCAACGCAGTGGTCTACATACTGTAAGCCGGTTGAAGTCGGATTATATTCAGATTTCCATTCTACGAAACCAGGTAAAAAAACACCGTTGTACTGGCCTCTTTCAATGAAGTAATGTAATGTATCGCCATAGGTTTTGATAGCACTTACCACTACTTTTCCATGTTTGTCTTCTAAAACGGTTGGTTCCATTGCAGACTCGCCACCGCGTTTGGTGGTTTCTTTCCAGGCACTGGTAGCGTCTTCTACCTTTAATGCCAGCACTTTCACGCCGTCACCATGTTTGTAAATATGATCAGCAATTTCATTGTCAGTACGTAAAGGGGTTGTAAAAACAAAAGTCAACTTGTTTTGACGAACTGCATAACTGGCTCTATCACGCACACCTGTTTCCGGACCGGAATAAGCAAGCGATTGAAAACCAAATGCTGTTTTATAAAAATGTGCTGCTTGTTTGGCATTACCTACGTAAAACTCTACGTAATCGGTACCGTGTAATGGCAAAAAGTCTGTATGCGCAGCAGCCTGCATACCAGACGCAATCGGTGTAGACATATTTGTATGATTTAAGAAAAAGCTAAAAAAAGTTATATAGCCAAGGGAAATAAGAGGTTAGCTTAGTGAATCCATCGCTAAGCAAAGCATAAGCAGGCAATAATTATTGCGCTCATCAGGGAAACATTTATGTGCGAAATCAGGTCGCATAATATGAATGTACGTCAATTTATTCAAATCCACAAAAATCGCGTGTTAAATCAAAAACAGGATGTTTGATAATGAAAAATGAAGAATGAAAAATTGAAATTGTACAATAACTCTTTGTAATTGAACATAACAAATGATATTAATTTCAGGAACTGCGTAGCCGTTATTAATTATTAATTTTTAATTGACCTACGTACCCGTTTTCAATTTTCAACTTATTTAATTTATTATATAACACAGCCTGTCAGCCTTAAAACTTATAACTTATTCTCCTAATTCTGTAACAATCCCCCCCTCTATTCTGCTGATTTTTGCAGTTCAATAGCTTATCGCACTGAATCAAATTCATTTCAATGAAAAAAATTTTAATCATCGGCGGCTACGGAGCAGTGGGCAGTATTATCACCCGCCACCTGGCAAAACTTTTTCCGCATCAGATCATTGTTGCCGGTCGAAGTATTCAAAAAGCACGACAGTTTGCAGCAACGTTAGACCATACAATTATTCCTCACGAACTTGATTTATCAAACCTGGCTTCTACGGATATATTCAATGATACCGGTATGGTCATTATGTGTATCGACGATCAATTCGTTCGGGTAGCGAATCTTTGTGCTGACCTTGGTATTCATTATATTGATATTACTGCCAATCAAAATATCATTTCAAAAATTGAGCAACTACATTCCAAAGCTATACTTAATAAAAGTAGCATGTTATTAAGTGTAGGCCTGGCGCCGGGTATTACCAACCTGCTTGCACAACATTGTACAGAAAAGCTGAAAGAAGTTCAGGCGGTGGATATCTCTATTTTATTGGGATTGGGAGAACAACACGGAGAACATGCGTATAAATGGACTTTTGACAATATTCATTCTTCTTATTCCTTAAAAAACGGTGATCAGACAACCCTTGTAAAGAGTTTTACTCAACCGAAAACAACAGAACTGATAGGAAAACGCCGCTTTTATCTCTTTAATTTTTCAGACCAGCATACTTTATCAAAAACTACATCCATTCAAAAGGTAACAACACGTATGGCTTTTGATTCAAGGTTTCTTACACAAAGTATCGGGCTATTAAGAAAAACCGGTATTACAAAAATTTTTACCCGGGAGAAAATTCAACATTTCATGATTGCTTTATTCAGAAAACGAATGATCGGTTCTGATGTTTTTGCAGTAAAAGCCGAAGCTGTAAATGCTTTTAATGAAAAATATGCCTGTAGCGTAAAAGGTTATGGTGAAGGAAAGATGACTGCATTTTTTGCAGTACAAACTGCTTTACTGATGTTACAGCAATCAGCGCCATCCGGTGTTCATCATTCGCATAGATTCATTCAAAACATTCCCGGTTTTTTAACAACACTACAAACATTTGATGAGAACATTCAAATAGAATTTTAACATCAACCCATAAAAATCCGGTTGCTGATACAACCGGCTTTTACCTGTTTATTTTGCTTCGCTACGTGCAATTTTTTTTACTTTATCCAGCCATTTTAAACGTTTAGTTTCATTGGCTGTTTTTATAATTCCGATGCCGGTTACTTTCACCGGTGTTATTCCACAAAATTGTAAGACGGTTTTCTTCAACTGATTTATACCGGGCCTTGCATATACCAACCGGTAATACCAGCCTGGTTGATCCATTGTAGTGATGATATGTGCGGTTTTTCCTTTAAGAAGCTTGTCCCAGAAAAGCGAATTTTCACGATACTTAAATGCCATTCCCGGTAAAAACAGGCGATCGATAAAACCTTTGGTAATAGCAGGCAGCCCACCCCACCATACCGGGTGAATCCACACCAGATGATCTGCCCATTGAATAATTTCCCATGCTTTCAAAAGGTCAGGTTCCAGTTCTGTACGTTTGCGATAACCGAATTCAAGATTGGGGTTAAATTTTAATTGGGCTATGACAATTTCCTGAACGATTGCTCCACCCAGTAAAGCGCCCTCCTTGTAAGCGGCTGTCAATGCATAATTAAATGACTCCGCATTCGGATGACCGTTAATGATCGCTATTTTCTTTTGCATACGAGTAAATATCTTTTTCAAAGATAAATGGCGTATAGTACAAGTTTCAGGACAAATGTCTAATTATTTACTGATTTCCGGATGCGGCTCAAATGGCGTTGTGTAATTCCCAGATAAGAGGCTAAATATTGTAAAGGAATTTGTCTGATGTATTCAGGTTGTTCTTTTAATAAACGTTCATATCGTTGTAGTGCGCGTTCTTTCTGAAACTGAAACATTCTTTTCTCCAGTTCAAGGTATTGTTGTTCGGCAATAATTTTTAATACTTTTATCCAGTTAGGGTTATTGGCAAACAGTTGATCTAGTTTTTGCTTACGGGCTATCAGTACTTCAGCCGTAGTTATTGCCTGCAATGATTCAACGCTGGGCTGGCCGGTAATGAAAGACGAATAGGCTGCCATCATTTCATTAGGAAATCTGAAACAATAAGTAATATCATCGCCCTGATCGGATAAATAAAATGACCGGAAAATGCCAGATCTAATAAAAGCTACTTCAGTACAAATCTCTCCCTCTCTGCTAAAAAAATCATTCTTGTTAAATTGCTTTAAACTAAAACAATCCATGAGTTGCCGGATATCTGTTGGCTGAAGAAACCCGAAACTGTTAAAAAAGGCTTCCATAATTGGTGTGATTTTGTAATAACTGTAATGTTTTTCTTAAGAGTGTAATTGAAATCCTTTATAAACAAAACTTATCAAAACAATCATAAACAACTGATTTACAATCAACAAAGTAGTTAAAAAAATAAATTATCTTATCATGAGAAAGTTTAAAAAACTTCAAGAATTTTTAATATTAAACGTTCGATATCTAAAAAATTACCTTTAACTTTATCGAAACCTGACTTCCTGTTCACTATAGTACCGAACCTATGGAAGCTCCCATAACCGACACATTATTAACGGGTTAGTATAAAAAAAGTCCTGCCAACCGGCAGGACTTTTACTTTATAAACTAGTTACTTATTTCACTTCTTCGTATTCAGCATCTGTGATATTATCAGCTCCACCGTCATTTTGATTAGGTTGTTGTTGAGCTTGTTCTGCGCCACCTTGCTGTTGTTGTGCTTTGTAAATTTCTTCAGAAGCTGCTGTCCAGGCATTATTCATTTCTTCTACAGCTGCATCGATCTGAGCCAGATCTTGTGATTTATGCGCTTCTTTCAATTTTACTAAAGCATTTTCGATCGGAGCTTTTTTATCAGCAGGGATCTTATCACCGAATTCTTTAATTTGTTTTTCGGTTTGGAAAATTAAGCTATCTGCCTGATTTACTTTTTCTACGCGCTCGCGAGCTTGTTTGTCAGACTCTTCGTTTGCTTTAGCTTCAGCTTTCATTTTCTCTACTTCATCTTTGCTTAAACCTGAACCTGCTTCGATTCTGATTTTTTGTTCTTTACCGGTTCCTTTATCTTTTGCAGTTACGTGTAAGATACCGTTTGCATCGATATCGAAGATAACTTCAATTTGAGGAACACCGCGTGGTGCAGGAGGAATACCATCCAGATTGAACATACCTAAACTTTTGTTTTGGTTGGCCATCGGGCGCTCACCTTGCAATACGTGAATTTGTACACCCGGTTGATTATCTGAAGCAGTAGAGAATGTTTCAGATTTTTTAGTAGGGATGGTCGTATTAGATTCGATCAGACGGGTCATTACGCCACCCATTGTTTCGATACCTAAAGAAAGAGGGGTAACGTCTAACAAAAGAACGTCTTTAACCTCACCTGTTAATACGGCACCCTGAATAGCAGCACCGATTGCTACTACCTCATCAGGGTTAACACCTCTGTTAGGTTTTTTACCGAAGAACTTTTCAACGATTTCCTGTACTTTAGGAATACGTGTAGAACCACCTACTAAAATCACCTCATCGATATCGCTGGTTGACATTTTAGCATCTCTCAATGCAGCTTCACAAGGTTTCAGGCAACGCTCGAACAGGCTATCTGCCAATTGTTCAAATTTTGCTCTGGTTAACTTTTTCACCAGGTGTTTTGGAACACCATCTACTGCAGTGATATAAGGAAGATTGATTTCAGTTTCGCTGGAAGAAGACAATTCAACTTTTGCTTTTTCTGCTGCTTCTTTCAAACGTTGTAAAGCCATTGGATCTTTACGCAAATCCTGCGCTTCTTCGCTTTTGAATTCTTCAGCTAACCAATCCATGATTACTTTATCGAAATCGTCACCACCTAAGTGAGTATCACCATTGGTAGATTTTACTTCAAAGATACCATCACCCAGTTCAAGGATAGAGATATCGAAAGTACCACCACCAAGGTCAAATACAGCGATTTTCTGATCGGTATGACCTTTATCCAGGCCATAAGCTAAAGCAGCGGCTGTAGGTTCATTGACGATACGACGTACATTTAAACCTGCGATTTCACCGGCTTCTTTGGTAGCCTGGCGTTGAGCATCGTTAAAGTATGCAGGAACGGTGATTACCGCATCTGTAACTTCCTGGCCCAGGTAATCTTCAGCGGTTTTCTTCATTTTCTGAAGTGTCATTGCTGAAATTTCCTGAGGCGTATATAAACGACCGTCGATATCAATACGAACGGTATTGTTATCACCTTTTGCTACTTTGTATGACCAATGAGAAATTTCTTCTGAAACCTCATCGAAACGACGACCCATGAAACGCTTAACGCTCATAATCGTATTCTGAGGATTGGTAATTGCCTGACGTTTAGCAGGATCACCTACTTTACGTTCACCACTTTTCAAGAAAGCAACTACTGAAGGGGTGGTACGACGACCCTCATCATTTGCAATTACTACTGGCTCATTACCTTCCATAACTGCTACGCAGCTATTTGTTGTACCCAGGTCAATTCCTATAATTTTACCCATGTTTATCTAAAGTTTTTTAGTTTGCTATTTAGATTTTATCAATCTCTGTGCCGCTGACAGAATAAGTGAAAAATTGTCAGCTTTTTGCAGGAGATGCCCTCTAAATCAAATCTTTAGATACATGTTGTCAGCGTTACAGTGACCTGGCTGACAAAATTGTTATTCGAAAAGCATGTCAGGAATTCCCATCAGGAAATACTGATAGTCGTTGAACGAGGAATATGGGAAAGAGGGAGTGGCTGAATGTTTTTGTACAACACTAGAGACCGACATAATGCCCAGTTGAAAAGGATAAAGCGGATAAGGCTCTTCCGCTAAACGATGTGCAAAATAACTGGCTTCGGCGCCTTTATTAGAAGTGTTGATAGACAAAACGTAGTTTGTACGCGGCTCCAGGTTTACCGGGGAAATGTTGGTGTAAGTAAACTCTTTTTCGGTTACAACAATAGTGGCCCTGGCCATAACAGATTCATCATCTGCTTTCCACAGGGTAACGAAATACTCACCGGGGTCGGGCATTAAAGCCCCCAGTTTTGATACCTGCTGATTCCGTATCACAGTAAAATTATAACCGATTTCGAAAGTTTGAGGAGAGGTTACCATTAATTCAACCGGTAATAATCCTCTTTCTTCCACATAAGCTTTAAAAGGAGTTGTCAGAAGTGCACTACGGCTGGTGCCTTCTTTTTTATTACATCCGGTAATAATTACTCCGGTCAATAATATGTATGCAAAAACCTTCTTCATATCTGTTATTCTAATTGACCTTCAAAATATGAAAAAAGTTGCATCCCGTTGTGAAAAGACAACGGGATTTTTATCAACTATCAATTTATCAATTCATTAAGAGACCATTTGTTTTCTGTTTTCCTTTAAAAAAGGAGAAATGGTTTGAATAAATTCGGCCTCTTTAAATGGTTTGGCCACCACTTTATCAATACCGGCTTTTGCGTACCGCTGCTGCTCTTCCCACAAAACTTCAGCAGTAAGGGCAACGATCGGTATTTTAGCTTTTGCCTGGTCTGCCATACCCCTGATTTTAATTGCCAGTTCATCGCCCGACATTTCCGGAACATTAATATCAGTTAATACGAGGTCATAGTTTTCTTCCTGATAGGTTTTCCAGGCCATATCACCCGACTGCACCACATCAAAATTGATTTTGTATTTTTTCAGCAAGTGCCCTAATAACATAATATTAATGGGTGAATCTTCTACCATCAGTACCCGTTTGCCTGCCATGTGCTCAAAATGCTCAGAAATCATTTGTTTCGGAGCCAGTGATATTTTGTGTTTGCTTACTTCATAAGGAATACTAAAAGTAAATTCAGACCCCTTACCTACTTCACTGGTCACATTAATGGTACCACCTTGCAGTTCAATCAGCATCTTAGAAATGAATAACCCCAAACCTGTACCCCTGCGGGCATCCAAGGCATTTCCGTCTTTACTGATGACCTGTGTAAATTCATCAAAAATCAAATTCAGCTGATCATCCGGAATACCTTTACCGGTATCCTTTACAGTTACTTCAAGCTGTAATTTTTCGTTACCTGTTGTTTTGGTATTGGCAATTACTTCCACGCCACCGTTTTTGGTAAACTTAAGACCGTTCGTGACAAGATTAATTAATATCTGTTTCAAACGGAATGCATCGCCTGTCAGTACCAGATCTTTAGGGATATTTGAGTTCAGCTTTAAATAGATATCATTTTTTTCGGCCAGTATAGAGAAGTTAAAGATCACGTCTTCCAGTATTTCGCGCACCGCAAAATCTTCTTTTACAATATTAAATTTCCCTTTATCGAGTTTCGAATAATCTAATATATCATTGACCGTACTCAACAAATGTTCTGAAGACTTTTTAATGGCACCGAGATAGTCAACGTTAAATTGAATAGACGGATTCGCCACCAGTTGTTCGGCAAATCCCATAATAGCCGTTAACGGAGATCTTATTTCGTGGCTCATACTGCTTAACATACGGGCTTTTACATCCGCCAGTTGATTGGCTTTTTTCTTAGCAGATTCTTCACTAAGCCATGTTTTATAATAGAAACCGAAAATAACAGTAATGATCAGCATGAAAGCAATCGTCAGCCATAAAAAAAGCTTTCTGTTTGCCAGTGACTTTTCAGTATCCGTTTCTATATCCTGGATGGCGGCAATGCTTCTTTCGTTTGCAAGCTGGTCTACCTGATCGGATATATGCTGAATTCCGGTGTTAATCTGACGCATGATAGACATATTTACCGAAGCCAATGCCTGTTCTTTCTGATCAATAGAATTTCTCAAGCGTATTTGTTGATCGAGCCGGTCTTGATAAAACTTACTTACCGCAGTTGCCAGCTGATCGTATTCAGGCTGGGTATCATCACCCGTTTCTGTGCGTTCTTCATTTTGGTCTTCTGTAACCCCTCCCTCTGCTAATTGGTATTTTGTAGAATCAGCTCCACCGAATATTTTCTTAAAAAAACCTTTCTTTTCCTGCACAGCTTTTAAAGTATCCACCTTGTGAACAATATGATTCTTTAAAATTGAGGTCGATATTTTACCCAACCTGATGCCGTTTGCATCCAGTGAGGGAGACTGTGCATAAGTGTCGGCCAGTAACTGGTCGGCTAAACCTTTTAATGATGAAATTGTCTCTGCTACATTAAGTTTGTCACCCATCTCATTTTTCAATTGGGCGGCAATAACAGTATCAGTAAAATCAACCTGTTCAAGATGCGCTGATACGCCTTCCAGTTTTGTAACAAAGAGATTACGCGAAACTGTATCTTTCGAAGAAAGATAATCACGATAATAATTTTCCGCGTAGGAAATGTCTTGTTTAGCCAGGTTTAAATGAATCAGTGAAGAGTCTTTGTACTTTAGGTGATCAATGGCTGCTTTTAATGAATGATCAGGCCTCAGCCCTAACATTAAATTCCAGATCACTACAAATAAAGAAAGCTTAGCAACAACAAACAATACAGCTACAATCAGCAGTTTAGTTTTTGTATCTTTTAAATTCATATCAGCTCTTTTAAAATTTACTTTCAAAAGTCATTGGATACCGAACAACGGTTTTTTATGAGATACGATTTAAAAGCTTGGGGGTAGATGTTATATACCTGAGCTAAATAACGAATAATAAATGACATGTACAACAAACCTCTAAAAAGTTTCGTAGTACGTTATAAGTGTTAACATTTATTTTTATTCTAAAAACACTTACAAATCTTTTAGTTATAAACTTTATTTTTTTCCTAAAAATCAGCTAAAAAACCAACAAGCTACGGGTTTCCACCTTATTTTTAGGTCTTCTTTCACCGTTAGTATCCTGAACAGACTGTTATCATTTGATCGCTTTTCTCCAACAGCTGAAACACCTTCGGCTTACCTCCATCTTTTAAACCGGCAATCTATACTTTTCTCCCATTCGAAACAATGACTCAGATCAAGTATTGCACACAAAAACGGCTTTGACGCAAGTTCCGGACCATAATTTTTAATTGATCAGCCCAAAATAAGAAGTTATTAATGTAAAGCAGACTGACAAAGACTTTGATTATTTTTTATTACAAAAGATGATATTATCATGACAATTATAATATTCCTGAAACGGGAAGTAATTTCCATTCTTTACCAGTATTTAAAAAATCCTACATTTGAGCCGTAAAGTACCCCTTATGCAATCAGTCATTATTCAACCCCAAAACCAGTTACTGAAGAAATATGTTCAGTATTTTCTGTTTTTCAGAAAAAGCGGTGCTGAAACAGTGAGTTATACTACTTTTCCGAATAATAACCTGTGCCTGGCAATTTACAAGCAAAACAATGTTGATTACATTAATACAGGCAACACGAACAGCTGCATTGTAAGAGCAGGCAGTCAAAACTATTCCAGCAGACTTTACGGATTTCATAAAACTGCTTTTCACGCTAATATTTATGACTCATTAGATCAGATTTGCATTATCTTCTACCCTTCGGCTATCAGAGCTTTTACTGGTGAAGCTTACCATAACTTACTTAATTCTGAAGAGGTATTTGAATGTATATTTCATTCTAAAAATACCTTTCTTCTGGAAGAAATTTTCAATCATGATAACTTTTCAATGCGCGCTGCATTACTGGAGCAGCACCTGTTCAAAAATTTACATGAGTCAATTATTCCGGGCAAGCTTCAGGAAGCGCTTCATTATATCTCTCAAAACAGCCATCTGGGGTCTTTTAAGATTGAAGAGTTAAGCAAAAAACTCAGCATCAGTGACGCTACGCTGTTTCGTTTGTTCACCACCCATCTGGGGCAAAACCCAAAGTCATACCTGAAAACAGTAAGGTTCAGAAAAGCCTTACATGATATTATTCATTCCGGTCAGTCACTTACCCAATTAGCCTACTCAAACGAATATTACGACCAGTCGCACTTTATTCATGACTGTAAATCATTTTCAGGCTATTCACCTAAACAACTGATGCGAAAAATTTCAGTAGAACAGAATGCATTGGCCTGGATTTTTAATAATGAAGAGTTAAGAATGAAGAATTAAGAGTGAAATCAAGTTCAAACATGAATGATTTTTACAATTTTATTGATTATTGACTTGTTTACTTTGCTATTCAAATATTTCATTCATGAAAAAATGTATATTTCTCATTATTATAATAGTCTTCGGTATTCATTCATTACAGGCACAACATGATTGCGATTGCAACGAAGCGCTCGAAAAATTAGTTACGCTGATAGAAAGAGATTATCCGGGATTGGAAGAAAAAACCCGTGACAAACACCTCTACTCAAGTTTCAAAAAAGAGCTGATCAGCAAAGCCGACACCACCGGAAAAGAAGAATGTCTTACAATACTTAAAAGTTATATCAGTTTTTTCCGCGACGGCCATATTGCTTTTTTAAGTAATCAAAGTAGTATAAAAGTTGAAAAAACTTTTGTAAAAACGACATTGCCTTCTTTCAGAAAAACAATTGCCAAAACAACAGACACACTGGAAGGAATCTGGGTGAATGATCAGATGAAGATTGGTATTATAAAGCAGGATAGTATCTATAAAGGATTTATGATTGCTGCTGCAAACTCAGACAGAAAGCAGCATGAAGTCATCTTCACACTAGATAAAAGGGAGCATTTTCAATATATTTTCAGTAATCAAACCACTTTTGACGGAGCGTATTCTGTGATTAAAGACACTTTACTGCTGAATAGATTGGGTTATGGTTTTATAAAAGATAACCAAGAAGTATTAGACACCAACTTTCTCAAAGTAAAAACGTGGGAACTCGAAGGGTTCTACATAAAAAAGTTAACACCCCGAACAGCTATTTTCAAAATAAAAAGCTTCAATTATCCATATATAAGACGAATCGACGAGCTGGTTTCCTTAAACCGCGATCTGATAGAGAACATAGAAAACCTCATTATAGATATTACTGATAATGGTGGTGGTACAGACATTACTTATGGCCCCTTACTACCTTATATTCTCACAAACAATACACGTCATACAGGTAATGAGTTTTATTCAACAGAGTTTCTGATTAAAGGATTACAGGATTATGTAGCCAAACTTGATAATAACGAAACCAATCAAAAGGATATTCAACGGATTAATAATAACATCAACTACTTAAAACAACATTTAAGAGAGTTTGTAGTATATCCAGACGAGCAGCGATTGATGATAACGGAACGGAAATTAGCCGTAAAAAGTCCAAAACAAATACTGATACTGACTAATAAAAGATCGGCCAGCTCAGCAGAGAGCTTTTTATTAACCGTTCGTCAAAGTAAAAAAGTAAAAGTAATGGGTATTCCTACATTCGGTGCATTAGATTACGCATCTGCACGGATAACTGATTATAATTGTCTGGGATTATCGATGATTCTACCCACTTACAGAAGTACACGTCTGCCAGACTTTCCTATTGACAATATCGGGGTACAACCTGATATTTATGTAGATCAAACGCAGGATTTGTTATCGGTAGCACTTGAATATCTCGAACAATAACCAGTACAAAAAAGTCATTCGTATAAACTATTAAAAAGCTCCTGCCGCTTCGCTTTGGCTTATTCTGTCTGATGATCACCATTTAAACATGAAGCGAATGAAGTGCTGTCGTCCGCGCTGCTTTACCTTCATCTCTTTATTTTCTTCATGTTTCCAATTCCATTCTCAAACATAAAAGGAATTAAGAAACAGATTACCTGAATTTCTTAATTCCTTAATTATTAATTCTTCATTCTTAACTCTTAATTTTTAATTTCACCCAGGAAATTAAATGTATCTGTTAATTACATTCTCAAGATATTCCTGTTTTCCGCTGATTACAGCCGGCTCTCCGCCCTGAACAGCGATATCCCGCAACTGTTCTAAAGTAAGTTTACCTTCTTCAAACGCTTTACCGTTACCGGTGTCGAAAGAAGCATAACGCTGTGTTCTGATTTTTTTATAATCAGACTTTTGCAAGATATTATCAGCGATTACTAATGCACGGGCAAAAGTATCCATACCACCGATATGTGCGTGGAACAGGTCTTCACGATCGGTAGAATTTCGTCTTATTTTAGCATCGAAGTTAATACCACCGCCTTTAAAACCGTCGCCTTCCAGAATGATTAGCATAGATTCTACTAATTCATTCAGGTTATTAGGGAACTGATCGGTATCCCAGCCGTTCTGATAATCACCTCTGTTAGCATCAATACTTCCTAATAAACCATTATCAACAGCTACCTGTAATTCGTGTTGGAAGGTATGACCCGCTAAAGTAGCATGGTTCACTTCAAGGTTCAATTTAAAGTCACCCAATAAATCGTATTTACGCAAGAAACCGATGACAGTTTCGGCATCATAGTCATATTGGTGTTTAGAAGGTTCGCAAGGTTTCGGTTCGATAAAGAAAGTACCGGTGAATCCGTTTTTACGTGCATAATCTTTTGCCGTATGTAAGAAACGGGCTAAATGCTCTTTTTCTCTGTTCATATCGGTATTCAATAAGCTCATATAACCTTCACGGCCACCCCAGAATACATAATTTTGTCCTCCCAGCTCAATAGTGGCATCCAAAGCAGCTTTTACCTGTGCGGCGCCATGAGCTAACACTTGAAAGTCAGGATTGGTAGAAGCTCCGTTCATGTATCTTGCATGTGAAAACAGGTTGGCTGTACCCCATAACAATTCAACACCTGAAGCAGCTTGTTTTTCTTTCAGGTACGCTGTTAAAGTCTGTAAACGTTTTTCATTGTCTGCAACGTCATTGGTAAAATCTACCACATCCACATCGTGAAAACAATAATAAGGAACATCCAGCTTTGTAATCATTTCAAAAGCTGCATCAGCCTTTGCTTTTGCTCTTTCAATCGGATCAGCCGGTGCATCCCATGGGAAAATGTGTGTAGCACCACCAAACGGGTCGGCACCGTTTCCGCAGAAGCTATGCCAATAAGCCACTGCAAATTTCATGTGCTCTTTCATTGTTTTTCCTGCCACTACTTTATTCGCATCATACCATCTGTAGGCTAACGGATTGTCAGTATTCGGGCCTTCGTAAGGAATTGCACCAATTCCTTTGAAATATTCTGTGGATCCTTTAATGATATTCGCCATATCTTTTATTTTTTCTTACTGTTATTTTTTGTTTGAGGTTTTATTTGTATAAGTATTACTTCATTCTGATGTAAAGTCAATGCAGCATTGTATTTTTTATCATTAGCGACCTGTACCAATTCACTGAACACCGGTAAATCAGCCGTTTTCTCTTTCAGGTATGCCACCTGTTGTTTCGATAACTGTTGCGGGCTTCCTAACTTCATATAAGCCGTATAAGCATCGTTATTTTCATAACCTGTTTTACGGATGGTGAGTTCATATTTTCCGGGCGGTAAATTTTCAACCTGCCATTGTACTTGTGCGATGGCTGCCGACGGTAGCACCTGCTTATAATAGGCCTGATTGCTGACAGTGTCACCAGGATGGGTATTCGTATAATTCCAGAACAAAATATTTATTCCGCCTGTACTATCTTTTCCGGCGAGTAAATTGGGTTGATTCGTTACAATCTGCCGGTCGCCCAATGCTTTCAGGTATTTATAAGCAAAAAAAGAGGCCTTCGGAATCGACTGATAGTTGAGCATACCAAATCCTCCATGAAATGGTGTAAACCGGGGACCATTTTCTTCAAAGATGTCAGTGAATGTCCAGTAACTCATATTCATCGCCGCCGTATCGATTGCTTTTAACTGATGCAGGATATAAGCTGCACTATGATAACTGTCGTGAAACGGATCAGTAGGTGTATATGATGAAGACCATTCGGTATAATGTAATGACAATGCAGGTATCGCAGACGCCATTATTTCTTTTCTGTTTTTTTGTACGGAATGAGCAATTGCTAAAGGATCTGAATGTAAAACAGTTGTATGGTTTCCTAAATGATCTAAGAAACCACTTTTAACGCCATAGTTATGGGTGGATACAAAATCCAGCGGCACTGCATTGTTTTTACAGTACGTAATAAACGCAGGAATCCATTCCCCACCCGCTGTTGCCGGGCCGCCCACTTTAAAGCTTTCATCTACACTTTTAACCGCTTTCGCTGTTAATGCATATAATTTAAAATAATCTTCCTGTGTACCGGCAAAAAACAAGTCTTTTAAATTAGGTTCATTCCATACCTCAAAATACCATTTTTTTACTTCCTCTAAACCGTATCGATTGACCCAGTGCTGTACGGATGCTTTTATTAAAGCCTGCCAGTTCGCTTCATTTTTAGGATAAGAGATATTTCCTTTCCACCAGAAAATAGTTTGCGGGGTGGATGCCAGCGCTTCAGGCATAAAACCGAATTCTACAAACGGGCGGATATTCTGACTCAACAGGAAGTCGAACAATACATCTATATACTGAAAATTAAAGAGAGGGTTTCCGTTTTTATCTTCAGAATAAACTCCCATATCATCGGCAAAAATGCCGTGAAAACGAATATATTGAAATGGAATATGCGTTTGGATATATTTCAGCTGTTGCTGCCAGTCGGCCCGTAACCCTTCATTCGCTCTTCCGGCTCCTACCGAGTAAAAGTGTGCTGAGGGGAATGTTTTGGTGGCTGCTGCGGCATCAACCAGTATATTTACCGGCTGTAAATCCGCACCATCAGCCTGGGCTAACAGTTTTCCACTCAAAAGCAAGCACGTAATTATAGAAAGCGATTTTCTCATCTACGCAACCGTTTACACATTTTTTTATTGAAACAGGAACAAAAATCAGTTCAAAAACTGAAATATGAAAGCTAAAGTAAAGAATCCTCTTCAAATTGCAACCGATTGCATAAATTTTTTTGTAAAAAAAATATATTTGTTAAATTTGATTTCAAATTAGAGGTATGCGTCCAGATAAAGAAGTGACTATTTACGATATTGCCAGAACTTTAAACGTTTCGCCGGCCACGGTGAGCCGGGGTTTAAAAGACCATCCGGCCATCAGCACCAAAACAAAACGCCGTATTCTGGAAAAGGCCAAAGAATTGGGTTACAGAAGTAATAACTTCGCCAGTAACCTCAGAAAACAAAAAACCCAGACGATCGGTATTTTATTACATGAATTACACAGTCACTTTATTGTTTCGGTTTTAGCAGGTATTGAAAAAGTAACGACTGAAGCCGGGTACGATATCCTGATTGCCCACAGTTCAGAAAGCGGGCAAAAAGAGGTAGCCAATGCACAAAACCTTTTTCATAAACGCGTAGACGGTATCATTGCATCGCTGGCCTTTGACACGCCAGACCTCTCTCATTTTTTACAATTCAGCGAAAAAAATATCCCGATTGTATTCTTTGACCGTGTGGAGGAAGACAGCCTGGGCACTAAAGTAATAATCGATAACTATAAAGCCGGCTACCAGGCCACCCAGCACCTGCTCGACCAGGGCTGCAAAAGAGTCATCCATATTACCGGTAATCAATCGAGAAACGTATACAAACAAAGAGCAAAAGGGTTTAAAGATGCCTTGCTCGATAATAACCAGGAGTACAATCCGGCAAACTTAAAAATAACTGACCTTGACCGGGTTGAATCAGAAAAAGTGGCCAATGAGATATTAAATATGCAACCGCGTCCGGACGGTGTATTTTGTGCAGGTGACTTTTCAGCAGCAGTTTGTATGAGGGTATTTAAGTCTGCAGGACTTAGAATTCCGGAAGACATCGCTATTGTAGGCTTCAATAATGATGTTATCTGTACATTGATTGAACCGCAATTGACTACTATTAATTATCCGGGTGTAGAGATGGGAGAAATTGCTGCACGCATTCTGATCAATCACCTGAACGGTAACGCTGATATCACGCTAACGAATTCTATTATTATAAAATCTGATTTAATTGTAAGGGAATCTTCTTTGAGAAAACCTATCGAATAATCTAAACCACTTGCTATGTTTAAACATTTTTTCGCATGGATGCTTGCGAGCAGCCTCGTATTGTCTGTACATGCCCAAAACGGTTATGATCTCTGGCTAAATTATTATCCGGTTCAGGCAACAGCTCAGAAAGAATATTCCAATCTACTCTCCTCTATTCAACTCGATGATACCAATCCGACTCAACGAATCATTTTACGGGAGTTTGAAATTGCCGTGCGTAAGATGTTGAATCAATCGATTGTTCAGCAATCCAATGCCAGTATACAATTAAAAAAAGAAGGACATTCATCTTTAGCAAACTTACCAGCCGAAGGATACATCCTATCACATCACTATCACAAAAAAAAGCCTGTGGTCACCATTTATGCAAATGACGATGCCGGTTTGTTATATGGTAGCTTCAGATTGTTAAAAGAACTGCAAACAGGCGGCTACCGTTCACAAGAAAAAGATATTATTGACTATCCTTCCATTCAATACCGTGTATTGAATCATTGGGATAATTTAGACCGTTCGGTAGAAAGAGGTTATGCCGGCATTTCTTTATGGAACTGGCATACATTACCCGATATTATCGAACCCCGGTATATAGATTATGCAAGGGCAAATGCCAGCATAGGTATCAATACTGTAGCATTGACCAATGTGAATGCCAATGCACTGGTATTAACACCGCAGTATTTAGAAAAAGTAAAAGCACTGGCTGACGCATTACGTCCTTATAATATTCGCGTAGTATTAACGGCTCGTTTTTCAGCACCGATTGAAATCGGCGGATTAAAAACAGCTGATCCGCTGGAACCGGCCGTGCAGGACTGGTGGAAGAAAAAAACAGCGGAAATTTATGAATATGTTCCTGACTTTGCCGGCTATCTGGTGAAAGCGAATAGCGAAGGTCAGCCAGGCCCTCAGGATTATCAGCGTACTCATGCCGATGGTGCAAATTTACTGGCCGCAGCAGTGGCACCTTTCAATGGTATAGTCATGTGGAGAGCATTTGTATACTCCAATGAAACTCCTGAAGACCGTTTTAAGCAGGCTTATAATGAATTTAAACCGCTCGACGGAAGTTTTGCCGAAAATGTATTGGTACAGGTAAAAAACGGTCCTATTGATTTTCAACCACGAGAGCCGTTCCATCCTTTGTTTGGAGCAATGCCAAAAACACCGTTAATGATGGAGTTTCAGCTTACACAGGAATATCTGGGAATGGCTACACATGCCGCTTATTTGGCACCTATGTATAAAGAAGTGCTGGAAATGCCGACTTATCGTCCGGACGCGAATGCTACCGTTGCCAGAATTGTTACAGGCGAACAGGATAAACACACATTGTCTGCCATTGCCGGTGTGGCCAATATCGGTAATGATGTGAATTGGACAGGGCATCCTTTATCACAAGCCAACTGGTATGCATACGGCAGGCTGGCATGGAACCCACAGTTGAGCAGTGAAGAAATCATTGAAGAGTGGATTGACCAGACTTATTTACTATCGCAGGAAGCAACTGATATTTTAGCCGGTTTACTACTCAACTCAAGAGAAGTATTGTTCAAATATATGACACCGTTAGGATTACATCATATTATGGGATGGAGCCATCACTTCGGGCCTGCTCCATGGATTGATAATATGCACCGTGCCGACTGGACTTCAGTATACTATCATAAAGCAGATAGCACCGGAATCGGTTTTGACAGAACAGCATCAGGAAGTAATGCATTAGCACAATATGCGCAGGAGATTCAACAATTATATGGCGACAAAAACACTATTGATGAAAATTTTTTATTGTGGTTTCACCGTGTGAATTGGGAATTTAAACTGAAAAATGGAAAAACAGTTTGGGAAAACTTATGTTTCCGGTATGAAGAAGGCGTTCAGGAAATGCAACAATTATTAAATGACTTTTTATCTATTCAGAACGAGTTTGGTAAAGAGGAAGGAAAACATATAGAACAACTGTTGCGATTGCAATTAAAAGAAGCGCAGTGGTGGAGAGATGCCTGTTTAGCTTATTTTCAAAGTAAGAATCAACGTCCGTGGCCATCAGGTTTTACTCCTCCCCCACACAATGTTGATTATTATAAAGAAATACAGGCTAAGCTGAAATTCGTTCCGGGTATCTAGAGGAATGAAGAATGGAGAATTAATTGGAAGAGTTAAGGATTATGCATTCAGAATACAGGACCTGGATTGTTTGTTTATCATTGTGATGTAAATATCGGAGGAGTTAAAACGTAAGTGAAGCCAATCAACTTAATTTTAATGCTAAAATTCATCCTATCTTTGCCATAAGAACCCCTCTTATGGCAATTTTTGCATTAGACCAGCATATCAAATTTCCTGACCCCGCGTATGCAGAACCTGACGGTTTGCTGGCGGTGGGTGGAGATTTATCGCCTGAAAGAATTATTTCTGCTTATACGAATGGAATCTTTCCCTGGTACAATGAACCGCCTATTCTATGGTGGAGCCCCAACCCCCGCTGTATTATCTACCCTGATCAACTTAAGATCAGTAAGAGCATGCGCCCATATCTGAATCAGAAAAAGTATGAATTCAGCTACAACACCTCCTTCAGAGAAGTGATTACAGCCTGTCAGCAAGCCAATCGAAAAGATGAAGGTACCTGGATTTCAGAGGATGTTATTGAGGCTTACACCCGATTATTTGAAATGGGTTATGGTATTTGCGGAGAAGCCTGGAAAGACGGACAACTGGTAGGCGGCCTTTATGGATTACGCATAGGAAATGTCTATTTTGGTGAAAGCATGTTCAGTATCCAGCCTAATGCCAGCAAATTTGCTTTCATCCGGCTGAATGAATTATTAAAAAAGCGCGGAGTTACCCTGATCGACTGCCAGGTATGGAATCCACATCTGGAAACCCTCGGTGCTATAATGATAGAGCGAACTCATTTTCTTGAGTTACTGAATCAATCTATTCAAACGATTGCTCCAGTAAAATAGGTAAAAACTTTCTCCAGGTATCCCAGTCATGTTTCCATTCCTGCCCCCAGATAAAACAATCATGCTTAATTTGTTTATCGTGTAATACATTTGAAAAATTCTGAGTTGCTCTCGGATCTTCATAATCACCACTACCTGAGAAAAGATGAATATGGTTTGAAGATCTTATTTGTTGAAGAATCTGAGGATCTTCCAGATTAGAGACATAGTGATTCGGGCTATTGTAATAAACTTCTTCATTATAGAAGCCCTTGGTATATTCTGTTAAATGGTATACTCCGCTCATAGCAATAACTCCTGAAAAAAGATCCGGGCGTTGAAAGAAAAGATTAGCGCTGTGGAGCGCTCCGAAAGAAGCTCCGGATACATATATAGGGGTCGTTGCAGAGGTTTGTGCTTTAATAAAAGGGATTACCTCGTTATAAACATAATTGTTCCATTGACGGTGCCTTTCAATAGCCCATTCACCAGGCACATGTGCATTCATCCATGACTCATTATTAACAGAGTTAATAGAAAAAACCTTTATTTTTCCTGCTTCAATTAAATGCCACAAAGAGTGAATTAATTGAAACCGTTCATACTCCAGATAATCTGCAGCCGCAGTAGGCACTAGTAATAATGCATGACCATAATGGCCATAAACGGCAATGGGCATGTCGGTATGCAGGGATTGGCTATACCAGGAGTGCAGGTGTCGCATGACGGTAAATTTTTATTAAGATAAAAAAAAAAGTCCGAAGCAGGAAGCTCCGGACCTAATGTGAAGGGAAAAAATAGAATTAATTTCTTCTCATATCATTTACCACGCTCTGAACTTTCTTAGTAGGTAAATAAATCTGAAAACCAAGGTTCAGTCCCAGTCTGTTATTAGTAGTTGAGTTACCGAAACCGGTAGTAATATTATATTTTAATAAACCTTCCAAGGCAATATTATCGGTAATGAAATAAGCCAGACCCGGTCCGAAGCCGATACCTAAACCATTTGTATTGGCCGATACGCTATTCACCTTTGTGTTTCTTCCATTGAAGCCGAAGTCTACTTCAAGAAACCAACGGGCAGATTTTAAAACTTCAAGATCTTTATCAGAAAAATAATAACGTCCGAAAGCACCGATACCATAATCAAACATGGTAGAGTTTTTCTGAGTGTTTAAGCCTAATTTTACAATACCCCCGATAGCAATATTATCTTTTACAAAATAACCTATACGAGGACTAATACTCATTGAAAAACCGGTATTACCTTTCTGAAAATCAAGTCCGAAATCGGCTAAACTGGCACCGACCATCATGTTACCTTCTTGTAATTGAGCTTTTGTAGACTGTGGAATAAAAGTGAGTGCAAATAGAGCTATTAACAACCCTAAAACAGAAGTTTTCTTTTTCATAAATTAAAGTTTAAAAACCCAAACATTTATTCTAGGTAAAAATTTGGGACAATCCGAATAATTAAGATAAACTTCTACGATGTAGTGTGTAAAGGGGTATAGTACAACAAAGATAAAATAAAAATAATTGATAATATGAAAATTATACCAAAGATATTTTATCTGAAAAACGGATCAGCTTATGTGGATTTTTATCAGCAAAGTTTACAATCAATGATCGTATATAATCATTATCGGGGTAAGTGGTTAAAAAAGTTTTTACGTCTTCAATCGTGCCAACATTAATCTCTTTCGGTACATAACCCATACCGTAGAATCTTCCTTTTTCCATTAATACTACACTTTGCTCTTCTCTGTTTTTACCCAGGTCACTGATCATATAGGTTGGTAAATTATCTTGTAAATAATCAACCGCCTGTTGTACTCTTTGATTATAATCAATAGCTGGCTCTTCTCCTTCACAAGCACCATAACATTGGCCGGCTAATTTAGATTCGCATGTGCCTTGGGTTTGGATATAGCATAACTTAGGGCATAACTGAAACATTTCAATTAAGCTCTTTAATAAACGGTGTCCTTCTACCAGTAATCCGAAAGTGAATAATGGTTGAATACCTTTTCGTACTTTATCAATTACAAGATGTATATAACCGTTCCTGTCTTCATAATCAAAAATACCATAGGTAACCGAAGGCTTTTTCTGACTTTGATTGTAAGGAGGCCATTTCTTTTTAATCTCAATACTTTCAAGTATAAAAGCCATCAGCTCAGTACCGCATACTTCGTACTCAATATTATGGATATTTCTTAAAAACTCCTGCCGTTGTTTTCCTGCACCATTATGGGTAAAATGACTTTTGATACGGTACTTCAGTTTTTTTGCCTTACCGATATAAAGTATTTTACCTTTCTGATCAAGAAAATAATATACGCCGGGTGTATAGGGTAAATTATCAATAACGTCAGGCGACAGGTGTAGCGGAAGCCATTGTTCTTTTGCACCTTTTTTAAGCATTTGCTGCAGGTATTGATCACCGTCACTGTGCAGGATCAAGCCAAATAATTGTGCAGTGGCGGCCGCATCGCCACCGGCACGATGGCGGTCGTAAACAGGAATATCTAAAGATTTACAGATGTTACCCAGGCTATAAGAAGGATGACCCGGAAAAACTTTCTTACTAAGCCGTACCGTACAAACTTTGCTGACGTTGAGAATGTATCCTGCTTCTTTGAGATGATGCTTTACGAATGAATAGTCAAAATTAACATTATGAGCAACGAATATTCTGTTTTGTAACCACTCATATATGGTAGCTGCCACCTCTTCAAAATAAGGTGCATCTTCTACCATAGCCGGTTGAATACCCGTTAATACCTGAATATGATAAGGAATCGCTCTTCTCGGGCGGATCAGTGTGCTATACTGATCAATCACCTGCTTACCATCATGAATATAGATAGCAATTTCAGTAATGTCATTACTGGCTGCATAACCACCGGTAGTTTCTATATCAACAATCGCGTATTCCATAACGCAATATTACTAAATAATTTAGCAAAAAAGAATATTTATTCAATTTCCAAAAAAATTTGATCCTGATCGGCTTTTAGCCATACACTTTTTTCCCGTTCAGTTCCGTCGTCATACTCAAGGCTAAAACTATACTCATAATCTATCAGGTACGGATTGGCCATTTCATGGCTGATCTGCTGATACCTCTCAGTATCGGTGAAGTATTTTGTAGCACTGACGAAATTGATTTTATTAGACTTATCCAGGTACCGGAGTGTCCATCCGATTTTAGAATAGTTCTTGTGCCGAAAACTAAAATCGGATGGCAAATAACCATGAATAGTGCGGATATTGGAAATACAATCGCTGACAGTCAACTTTTCACCGGTATGCTTTAAGCCGGATTGACAACGGAATACCCCATCATGTTCGACACAAAACATACGATAATAAAAACTGTACTCATTAAACAGATGTCGCCGTGAAAAACCTATCATTTGTTGCGGTTCGTCTTTATTCAGTTCGATTCTTTTTACATAAACAGAGTTTGAATTCTGCTCATAGGCACTGGCTTCCAGAATAATTTTTCTTGTATCCGCCCAATTGGCTTCAGCTGAAACTTCAACTTCCCAACAGTGCTCAAAAGGGTTATCAACAATATAGTTGGATTTTGCAACATTCGTATACACAGTATTAGCCACTTTTGCATTATTGACGATATATTCAACTTCCACCTTTGCACGAATACCATCCAGGGTCGATACAAAAGCAAGCGTAAACTCGCGGGAATCTTTATTCAGGCTTTCTGATACTTCCCAAATAGCATTTTTCTTAAAATGGCTTCTGAAAGTAATTTTAGCCAGAATCGAATCGAAGATAGCCAACCGTTTAGCCTTATCGAGTAAAAATCGTACGAAGTAAACATTGAAATCGCGTGTCGGGTCAATAAACAAATGTGTTTTGTGTTCCACTTTCGGCGACATCTCTATATTCTCAATAGTGTAATTATTCGATTGAATAATACTGTACAACACTTTAAACTGCACTTGATAAGTATGGTATTGATCCAGGAGATCATATGCCAGTTCATGTAAAGACTTACCCCCTTTCTCAAAGGTGATATAGATATTTTTTTCTATCGTATTGGTTTTCCGGTGCCATATTTCGATCAGTACTTCGATTTTACGGATATTAACAAAGTCGAAAGTATTATTTGCAATGGCCACATACAGGGTAATTTTATTCAGAAAACTAAAGTTTGTGGTATCCACCACATATTCGGCAATGCGTGCAATATTACGGGCCAGGTCTTTTAAACTGAGTACATATTTAAAATCGATACTTTTTTGAGATTTCCACACCAGGTTGATTTCTTCTGAGGCGGGAGAGATTGTAGAAGCTTCCCGTAAAAAAAACTTTTTTTGAAGATCGTACCGGTGAATATTATTCTGAAAAGTAATATCCAGTGGCAGCTGCTTATTGTGTGAACCTTTCACAAAGAGTTTTTTAAAAGCAATCTTTCGTACCTCATTCATCATATCAAGCGTTGCCAGTCCGCGAATCGTTTTATCCATTTTGCTGAAATGAATGGTATCAAGATTTTTACTCATCCATTTATTGATCATATCAAAAATTTCATCGCTGTTGTATGGCCGGTTGGCAGACTGGTCAAAATAGCTATAAATACCGGCCCACTCGATGAACAGACTGGCCGGATTTTCAGGAGGAAAACCTACGACACTTACCGTAAAATTGAGGTTAACGGAACACCCTCCGCGCATAATGGCATTGTAGAAGGAAGCTGCGATTTCATTCTTCGCCACAAACTGGGCAATCTGCGAAAACCTGTTGACCATCGATTGACTATCTTCAGCCGAAGTCCATACTGTTCTACCCTCTTCCTGCAACTGCAGATAGACCTTCGCAATACCCATTGGTGCCGGTACGAGGTAAGGATAACGTATTCTGAATTTATTACGGAGAAAATTTTGAATTTCGGTAATATCGTAAGCAGTAGCAATGTAATTGATCTTAAACCGGAGTAGCAAATGATTCACCTGCTCAGCATTTTTTTCATATTCAATCAAAACTGCGGGACGATCTTCAAACAGGCTGATTTGCGGACACAGACTGAGATAGTAAAACAATTCCGGATAATTGTTATCACGAAAAATAATGTACCGTTCGAATTCAATATATGGAGGAGTGAATTTGAGCATGACTCATTTGCTTTTTCGCGTAGCAGTTTAAGGTTAAAGTTCTTAAAAACCAGTTTCGCTTAAACAAACATAGGGAAATCAAGCCTCTAATTAAATAAACACGAACATTTATTGACACCAATCAATTTTAAGCTGTTTGTACTCAAGAAGCGAAACAATAACATACTGACAATCAAAGGATAACAAAACATTTACAAACTATTTCATAAACCATTGATTATCAATATAGTTAGTTTACGTTAAGTATTGGTTATTTGACAAATATTAATTACTTTCGTAGTAAGAATCCTTCCACTGAAAATAACCGGTTCAATTGCCCCTATGAATACCTGGTAAACCGTTTTCTTAACTTTTAACCTAGGTATCATGAAAAAAATTGACACGCACAGCAACGCAGACCAATTAAAAGCAAACTGGATTATTGCCGGATTTGTTGCAGTATTGATCTTGAGTGTTGCAATTTATTATACAGTGGTAGTATAGTATTTTTTACTACTTTCTTGTAAGGAACCCCCAACTTTGTTGGGGGTTTTTTTGATGCTCCCAACAACATTGAGTAACTTTGCATCCGTTTAATGCAGGAGAAATTATGATGGAACTTAGCAAAAATTTTGATCCAGCTTCAATTGAAGACAAATGGTATCAGCATTGGAAATCTAAAGGATATTTTGATAGTAAACCCGATAGCCGTCCTTCCTATTCAGTGGTCATTCCGCCACCGAATGTTACGGGCGTGTTACACATGGGCCATACACTGAACGAAACGGTTCAGGATATTTTAGTTCGTAAAGCACGTATGAGTGGCTTCAATGCCTGCTGGGTTCCGGGAAGCGATCACGCTTCTATTGCCACTGAAGCAAAAGTGGTACAGATGCTTGAAAAAGAAAAAGGCATTAAAAAAGCGGATCTGACCCGCGAAGAGTTTTTGAAACATGCCTACGAATGGAAAGACAAATACGGTGGTATCATTTATCATCAGATTGCAAAACTGGGTTGTAGTGTAGACTGGAACCGGGTATCATTTACAATGGATCCGGATTACTACCGTGCTGTAATCAAAGTATTTGTTGACTTATATAAAAAGAACCTCATTTATCGTGGTGCAAGAATGATCAACTGGGATCCGGTTGCAAAAACAGCACTGAGCGATGAAGAGGTGGAATATAAAGAAGGCCAGGGTATTTTATACCACGTGAAGTATCAGATTGAAGAATCGGATGATTTTATTACCATCGCAACGCAACGCCCTGAAACGATTATGGGTGACGTAGCAGTTTGTGTACACCCTGATGATGAGCGCTACGCCCATTTAAAGGGGAAAAATGTACTGGTTCCATTGGTAAACCGTCCTATTCCGATCATTTTTGACGAATATGTAGACAAAGATTTTGGTACAGGAGCCTTAAAAGTTACTCCTGCTCATGATATTAACGACTATAACCTCGGCTTAAAACACAATTTACCGATCATCGACACCCTGAATGAAGACGGTACATTGAGTGAAGCAGCAGAAGTATTTGTAGGTATGGATCGTTTTGCTGCCAGAAAAGCAGTGATTGCAAAACTGAAAGAAGACGGCCTTTACCTCAAAGAAGAGGCTTATCAAACCAGACTAGGCTACTCTCAGCGTACCAGTGCAGTGGTTGAACCACGCATTTCTACCCAATGGTTTGTATCAATGCGTCATCTTGCTGATAAAGCATTAGACGCTGTGGTGGGTGGCGAAGTGAAAATTCATCCCGGAGATAAGTTTCTTGCTACATACAAATATTGGTTAGAAAATGTAAAAGACTGGTGTATTTCACGTCAGTTGTGGTGGGGACAAAGAATTCCTGCTTACTACGATGAAGCCGGTAATTGTTATGTAGCCGAATCAGCAGAAGAGGCACAACAATTAGCAGGTGCAGGTGTGACCTTGACACAGGATGTAGATGTACTGGACACATGGTTCTCCTCATGGCTATGGCCGATGGAGGTATTCAAAGGAATTACACAACCTGATAACCCCGAAATTAACTACTACTATCCTACAGCAGTATTAGTAACCGGACAGGATATTATTTTCTTCTGGGTAGCGCGCATGATCATGGCGGGTATGGAATATAAAAACCAGAAACCTTTCAGTGATGTTTATTTTACCGGAATGGTAAGAGATAAACAAGGCCGGAAAATGAGTAAAAGCTTAGGAAACTCTCCTGACCTGTTACAATTGATTGACCAGTTCGGGGCAGATGCCGTTCGCTTCGGAATTATGATTTCCTCTCCTGCCGGTAATGATTTATTGTTTGACGAAACCTCTCCTGAACAGGGAAGAAATTTTAACAACAAAATCTGGAACGCCTTAAAACTGGTAAAACTTTGGGAAGGCAGGTTATCAGAAACGTCGAACAACGAAACCCCTTTTGCCGTTGAATGGTTCCAGAATCGTTTACAACAGGCAAAAATTGATGTAGAGAAATATTATAAAGACTTCAAGTTAAGTGAAGCACTGAAAACTATTTACTCATTGATATGGGATGATTTCTGTTCATGGTATCTGGAGTGGATAAAACCTGGCCAGGATCAGCAGATGGATCCGTTAGTGTATAATAAAACCATCGGATTCTTCAGTGAATTGATGCAGCTATTACATCCTTTCACACCGTTCGTGACGGAAGAAATTTACCACTTACTGGCAGAGAGAAATGACGATTTATGTGTTAAACAATTCACGGCTGCTGAAACACCTAATGACGCTATACTGGCACAAGGTGATTTATTGAAGACAGTGATTTCAGGCTTAAGAGATGCCCGTAATAAAAACCAGCTCAAGCCTAAAGAAGAGATTGATCTGTTTATTCAAACAGCAGAACAACCGGTATATGAGCCGATCATGAGCATCTTATCAAAACAGGCGGCTACGAAAAGCATTCAGTTTGTAGATAAAGTACAGGATAATTGTATTACAACCGTTATCGGAAAAGATAAGTTCTATCTGGCAGCAGAAAGAGAAATAGATGTAGCAGCTCAGAAAGAAGCTTTACTAAAAGATCTGGAACACTTGCAAGGCTTTCTGGTAAGTGTAGATAAAAAGCTGAGTAATGAGCGATTTGTGCAAAATGCCAAACCTGAAGTGGTAGCACTTGAACAAAAGAAAAAAGCGGATGCTTTAGAAAAAATTCAGATTATTGAAGACAGTTTAAAGCTTTTATAAAATAAAAATCCTCCAACAAAGTGGACTGAACCCCAAAAGTTGGAGGTTTTTTATAAGTATGGTCAATTATCGTAGCCCCCTTCGCGCTGATTTATGCGGATAACTTACCATACAACATAAGTACAACACTACACTGATCTGCACTGATTCAATCTTTGAGTTAGAAAAGAGACTATCTGCAGGCTAAGTTTATATTAGATTTACCGGTAGCAATACCCTACCCACAACAAAAGATGCTGTTATAGATGCAGCGAAAAAGTGGTTATTGTAATAATATGAACAGTATCTATTATTATAATATGCCCATATAAACATGAAGAAAATAGTAAGGATGAAGGAAATGAAGCTGCAGCTACGCTGCCTTATATTATCTTCCTTTCTTCATTTCCTTCATATTTCACATTGCTCAACATAAATAATTCTGGTATATCTGATTAGCAGTAAAACGAAAGCAACTACTAATTACTTAATGGTTCATATTTTCAAGATTTGCGGCCAACTGCTTCTTAAAAATTTATCGGTAATGAAACGATAAACTGTTCGAACGGCAGGTTGTAATCATTTTTCACCGCATGAGCATATCTAAGACCGAGTGATAAGCGATGTTGGTTCCATATTTTACCGTCTAGCCACAACCATGCTCCTACCGATAAAGCATCTCCACTGATGGCACGTGTACCTTGCGGACTATTATATTGATAATTATAAGTAGATGCATCATAAAATAATTGTGTGCGGATCCGCTGCACATAAACGATATTTCCAAAACCCCAGTCAGGATATACAAGTGGCAGATGATAGTTAGAAGCAAACTTATAAATCTGATGTACAAATACCTGCCTGAATCCTCTTGCCAGTGTGATATATTCCGTTAATGCAATCTGATTTTGCTTACCGATATTTTGGTGACTTACAGATAAATCAAATGCATGATTTGCACTCAGGCCCGGTAAAAAGAGTGTTCCGACAAAAGCTTCACGGTTTGCTTTGGCACCACCCCAGTTACGGTCAAACCGGACCAGTACCGAATACCCCCATCTGGTTTGTATATTATTCTGAGCAGGAGGAATATAAGAGGTGAACTGCGCCGTGAAACGGGCGCTATTATAATTTAACGTTGTATGCAGGTCGGTATTTTCGCGATTGACTTTCGATATACCTGCCTGTGTTATCAAAGTTTTAATACTGCGTTTTCTATACCAGGTTAACGGTACAGCGGCAGATATATTTACTTCATTTTGTTTAAACCTGATAGCTGTTAATGTAGTATCAGCACTTAATGTATAAGTATCGCTTCTTCCCTGGTGTTGGAAATTCAGTGAGAGCCGTGACAGCCAGGCACCGAATCCTACACCGGCGTTAAACTTATTGATCCGGTTGGTGGAATTATAATTATACTCGCCATATGCATATAAATTATTCAAAATATTGGCACCTTCCACACTGATATTGATTTCATCTTCAGCAGCCGGACTGGTAAGCCAGCTATACACTCTGAAAGGCGATCCTGTTGCTGCTACCTTTTGCACAGGAAGAGAATCTTTATTTACCGTACTTGCAGCGACTCCGTTATAAACAGCTGCAGTAAAATAATTATCTTTTGCAGACCAATATTCTTTGTCAATAGCAATCCATTTAAACTCTTCCAAAGCTGCGGTTTGAGTAGTGAAACCCTGCAATTCATAATCTGAATATATAAATTGATGGTGACGTTGGTCAATGAAGTAAAAAGATTCATTGGGTTTACCATGATCAAGTAAATAAAAATTATTGTTGGTATAAGCAAACAAACGATCACGTCCCTGGTAATTCATGTTGCAATAAAGTGTATCTTCTTTTATTACAAAGTTTCCTATTTGGGCAAAGAGAGGTTCAAACAATAAATCGTGTTGTCCGGTTTCACTCACTTTAGCAATAGACATTCTTGCATCTTTTGTATGCACAACGGTATAAATATCATTCCGGTAAATTCGTGGATGATGATAAGTGAATGTTTCTTCGTTTTTTATTTCCTGAGTAGTCCACTCCGTTTCGTTCTGTTTTGAGAGCAGATGCAGATTATTCTGATCGGCATCCTGATAAATAGCAATGATCTGGTTACCGGTTTCATTCAAAGCCGGCTGAAAGTATTTCCCTTTGTGTGTAATTTTCGTTTGTTGTTCTTTTTGTAAATCATAGAGTACTATATCCTGGAAGGTTGTCCAGTGCCATCTCGGGTGAACAGTATAACTGGTATATACTATTTTATCATTGTTATAATGAAACTGGCGTTCATTGGAAATCCATTGATACTTCAATTCCTTTACTTCTTTTGTTGAATTGTTTTTTACAAAAAAGCGTGGTAATTTTTTATAGGAGTTCTCCAGATAGAGATAGCGGGTTTCGTCTAACCAGTATGACCAGTATTGGTTAGAGCGGAAAAGATCAGAAGTTGGTTGCACACTTGTATCCTGCCCCACCAGTTTTGAACGGTAATATTGAAAAGCTTCTTTTCTAAAATCTTTATAACTTATTTGATAGTGTTTTTTAAAAGAGCGTTGAAAAGGATAAAAAAGACCGTTCAGGTTCAGTGCGCCTCCGGTAATATTCTTCCAGAAATCATCACCGTATTTTTCATATCCGTAACTGGCCATAATGTATCCGAGTGCATAATGGTTGGGAATATTTTTACGCATAGAGCCATTTCGCCATTGCATCCAGGAGTAGTGTTTATTATTTTCAAAGATCACCCTGAAGGGATTATAAAAATTGGACGTTCTGCCTCTTCCGGCATTGGTAAATCTTGTTTCGTGATAAACGGCATCTCCTTCCCAGAAGTAATTCGGAATAACCATATTGCTGTAAAAATCGAGGCCAAACTCACCAAAGAGAATGTAAAAAGCTTTAGGAATCGGGTATTTTCTGAATGCCCTGAACTGTTCAATATGCCGGTATTCATGAAAAGTAAGTTGTTGTAACCAGTCGGTACTGCTTTGGCTGTAAATATCCGGATTGCCGGTTAAGTAGAATTCGCTTTTGAACGGACCGTAAGCAACATAACCGTTTGATTGAGTGGTATAAGGTTGTAAAACAATATTTGCCTGTACGGATTGCGGGCCGAGTGAAGTAGCAGCAGAAAGGGAATCGAACCGGTGAATATAGCCGGCAACCAGCTGAGCAGACCGGTTCCATCCTTTAGGATAGAAAATATTGGTAGATGCCGATTGAATTTTTTCCCATTTTTGTTTAACGGGATGACCACCGAAATAAGCTGGTTGTGCAGCTAACCAGTGGCACCACATTAACAAAAGAGGGAGTAATACAAATTCCTTTCTGCTTTTCATAAGATCAATATAGGTTATATCTGTTAAATGCGATAATTTTCTCTACCTTCATACATAATTTAATGATTTAATATGAAGTGGACGATTTCCCTTGCCAAAAAAGAAGATGCACCGGTTATCCAACAACTGGCTTACAGCATCTGGCCTAAAACATACGGAGAAATTTTAGGGAACACGCAGCTGGATTATATGCTTGACCAAATGTATTCCATTCCTGTACTGGAAAAACAGCTGAACTCAAAAGAACAAGTCTACTATATTTTATCACAGGAAGAAGAGCCTTTAGGATTTGCCAGTTATGGGTTACATGACGACAAAGGCACGTACAAGCTGCATAAAATCTACGTTCATGTTTCCACGCAGGGCAAGGGTGCAGGCAAATCGTTATTAGCACATATGATTCAAACAGTAAAAGAACTGGGTGCAACACGTTTAATACTAAATGTTAATCGTTACAATGCCGGTGCAATTGGTTTTTACGAAAAGTACGGATTTAAAAGAATCGAAACCATTGATGTACCTATTGGTAATGGTTACCTGATGGAAGACTACATATATCAGCTCGATTTATGAATTTAATTTCATTTTATTCGCCAGGTCTTTACCAAGATATTTTCTGATTGCAGCATGAACCAGATAGATCAGCGGTGTACATAAAATGGCAATTACAAATTTATAGGTATACCCTACTAAGGCAACAGCGGTTACTTTAGGAAAAGAAAAGCCGAGTGAAAAGTACAAATAAATATAAGAAACCACTATTGTATCAATCAGTTGTGAAATCAGGGTGCTGACGGTAGCACGCAACCAGATTTTTTTGCCTCCGGTAATGGATTTGATTTTACGAAAGATAGTGGCATCAGCCAGCTGCCCGATAATAAAAGCAGTTAAAGACGCAACAATAATATTCATTCCCTGTCCTAAAATCTGCGTATAGGCAGCCTGCATATCCGGTACTCCTTTATCGGCTTGCGATTCAACCCACCAGGTAGTTGGAGCAGTATGAATCGAACCGTAAAAAACCAAAAAAGCAAAAGCGATGATTCCCGCAGCCAGAAAAGACAAAAACTTTACTCCTTTTACGCCATAATATTCGTTCAGAATATCAGTCATAATGAATACTATCGGCCAGGTAACCACTCCTACCGTTAAATCGTAAGAAAGTCCGCCTTCACCCAATAAACTAAAATTAGCCGGACTTAGCCCTAAAGAAGCTTCTAACGAAAAAATCTTTACTCCGATGACTTCGGCCATCAACGCATTAGCGATGAAAAAGCCGCCCAGTAGCATAAAAAGTTTTGTGGGTTTATCCAGCATAAGAAGGATTCATTAAATTTTAATTGCTAAAATAGCGGTTTTCAATGAATAGAAGTTTCATTTTGTAGAGGAAAAATTGTCATATTTTTTCACATCCATCACATTTTTCCCTTATTTTGTTGTTTTATAATTTTAGATCATGAATAGAGGCCTTCTTAAGAAAATTTTGCCGCATCTGATAGCGGTATTGGTGTTTTTGGTAGTGGCAATCATATATTGCAGTCCTGCCCTTCAGGGAAAAACCGTTCAACAAAATGATGTTATCCATTGGAATGCTGCCAATCAGCAGTCTTTGGCTTATAAAGAGGCAAATGGCCATTATCCATTATGGACAAATGCATTGTTTAGTGGTATGCCTACTTTCATGATTGCATATGAACCAGGTAATGATTTACCCTGGTTTTTTCATAAAGTAATTACACTGGGGTTACCAACGCCGATTCAATTTTTTTTCCTGGCCTGTATTTGTTTTTACTTTTTATCACAGGTACTGCGGGTTCGTCCGTTAGTGGGTGTACTGGGAGCATTAGCTTTTGCCTACGCCACTTATAACCCGGTGATTATATCAGTAGGACACGATACCAAAATGTGGTCGATCGCGTACATGCCGGCAGTAACGGCCAGTGTATTATTAATTTTCCAAAAAAGATACTTATCCGGTGCGGCGTTAACAGCCATGTTTGTGGGCATCATTGTAGCAATGAACCACTTACAGATTGATTATTACCTGATGCTGTCGCTGGTATTAATGGGCTTAGGATTTATGGTCAGCTGGATTCGTCAAAAAGACTATAAACATATTGGTGCAGTAATAGGTTTAACCTTAATTGCTGCATTGGTGGGAGTTGGTACGAATTATACATCAATTTCTTCAACCTACGATTATCAGAAATATACGATCAGAGGTGGAGCTTCTCCATTAGCCGAAGTGGATGAGAACAATAAACAGAACGGTTTAGACAAAGAATACGCTTTTAGCTATAGCATGAAGCAGTCAGAACCATTGGTATTAATGTTCCCGCACATGTATGGCGGTTCGAATGAAAAACAGGAAATGGATCCTGAAAAATCAAGTACTATTCGCGTATTAAGATCATTTCCGCAGCAATTGCAGCAACAACTTCCTGTAATTTATTATTGGGGTGGTTTAACAGAAACCGGTATCGGAACATCAGGTCCGCCTTATTCCGGAGTAGTCATCTGTTTTCTGGCAATTCTGGGTATATTCCTGATAGAAAATAAATACAAATGGTGGTTAATTGCCGGTACGGTGTTGAGCATATTCCTCGCAATGGGTTCGTTCTTCGATGGATTCAACACATTCTTGTACGAGCATTTACCATTCTACAATAAATTCAGGGCTCCATCAATGGCATTGGTGATTGCCAACTTCCTGTTACCGGTAATGGCGATGTTATCGTTAGAGCAGATCGTAAGCCGCTGGAACGATCCTAAATTATTACCGCAATTAAAGAAAGGGCTGTATGCCACAGCTGGCGTATTTGGATTAATGCTTCTCCTTTATTTCAACTTCGAATATATGGGAAGAATGGATCATCAGATATTACAGTCTGTACAAAGTATGAATCAACCCCAGTTACTTGAATTAATTCAACAATATATCAATGCCCTGAAAGAAGACCGTCAGAGCATGTTAATGACAGATATTACCAAAGGGTTAGTTTACGTGTTGTTAGCATTGGCAATCATCTATCTGATTATTAAAAATAAAGTACAGGTAAAGTATGGCATTATTGCAATGACCATATTGGTGTTTATTGATCTGATGATGGTAGATGTGCGTTATCTCAATAAAGAGAACTATGTACCGAAATCCAATATTGATATTCCGCTCAGCAATGTAAACCGTCAGATTCAGCAAGATACTTCCTATTACAGAGTACTCAACCTTGCAGGCAATACGTATAATGAAAACTATACTTCCGCGCATCATAATTCGGTAGGAGGATATTCAGCTGCTAAATTGCTGATTTATCAGGATCTGATAGAACAACAGCTCAGCCGTAATATCAATCCGACCGTAGTCAATATGCTGAATGCGAAATATGTGATTCAGCAAGACCAGCAAACCGGCCAACCGAGAGTTACAGTAAATCCGGGAGCAGCCGGCCCAGCATGGATAGCACGTCAGATTGAATTTGCCGATTCTCCGAAAGCAGCAATGGCAGCGTTAACAAATCTGGAGGATGCAGGAACTGTGATTGCTTATGAAAAAGACCGTTCACAGATCAATACACCTCAATTGACAGACAGTACTGCCAATATCCGTTTGATTAATAACGACAATGATTATATTTTGTACGAGTCCAATACACAACAACCGCAGTTTGCCGTATTAAGTGAAATATACTATCCTGGTGGGTGGAAGGCATTTGTTGATGGACAGGAGACTCCTATTTTCAATGTCAACTATGCTTTAAGGGGTATCAACCTTCCGGCCGGTAATCATAAAATTGAGCTGAAGTTTGAGCCTCAAAGTTACTATGGCAGCAAAACATTAACCACAACGGCTACCGTATTAACACTAATATTAATGTTAGGAGCCATATTTGGAGAGTGGAAAAGAAATAAAAATCATACAAAAGCTTAAATTTGTAACTGCCCGGTAAATATACCGGGCAGTTTTAATATGCGATATAGCAGATGGATTCTTAAAAGAAAAATTGAACACGTTTTATTGCTCCCGTTTATTATAACGGGACGAGTGTTACAACGTATGACCGGCAATCAGACCCGGCATTACGATTGTTATTTCTTTTTCCCTTTTTATCATACAGGTGGTGCCGAATATGTACATGCACAAATTACACAGGTGCTGAAGCATCGTGTAAAAGGTAAAATATATTTTACCCGAAGATCACAAAACGATCAATACCGGTCATTATTTGAAAACAGTGGCTGGGATATCACAGATTTATCAAAATGGACAGATCATAAACTTTGGTATTTTACAAATTTGATTATGAGGGGTTTTATTTCCACTAAAATAAACCTCGACAGTTCAGTTCGGTTTGTATTCAACGGACAATCAAACTTTGGTTATAAAATCAGTCCGTGGATTAAAAAATCAATTCCTCAGTTCGAACTAATCCATTCTTATAATAGTTTTTCAGCAATAAGAATTCCGTATATTGAATATTACACCAAAACGGTGATGATTGCACAATCCAGAATTGAAGACCATTTTCGTCAATATGAACGTCTTCATGTGCCACACAGATTCTATTCAAATATAGAGTTAATTCAAAATGCTGTAGCAGCACCGGCACAGAACGGAAACCGCAACCGGAAAACAACTTCCCTGAAAGTATTGTATGTAGGTCGTGGAACCAGAGAAAAAAGAGTTCATCTGGTAGCAGCAATGGCAAAAAAACTGGAAAAAGACGGTATTATTTTCGGATTCGCCGGAGAGGTACAGGCCGCCCTGCCCAAACACATAAGTTCGAATATAGAATTGTATGGGAATATCAATGACCCGAAAATACTCGAGCAAATTTATCAGCAACATGATATACTGATCATCAGTTCTTCTACCGAAGGAATGCCCATTGTAATACAGGAAGCAATGATGAATGGTTTGGCTATCATCGCAACGCCTGTAGGTGATATTCCACTGGAAATAGAAAATTACATCAATGGTTTTGTGCTATCTTCGTCAGACAAAGAAACATTGATTATAGAAGAAGCCGTCAGTAAAATAAAACAATTAAATGAAGACCGCGAACTATTGGCAGAGATGAGTTATACCAATATGGAAAAAGCTTATCAGAAATTCGGCTTACGCACTTTTCAAAAAAAATATGAACGATTATTCAACATATCATAAACCTATCAGTTTTGTAATTATTACTTACAATCGGCCGGAGGATACTTTAGCATTATTGAGAAATCTTTGTGCATTAGAAGAAACGGAGCGGCTGTTAAGAGATATTGTTCTTGTAAACAATGCCTCAACAAGTGATTATAGTTCAGTAAAATCGTTCATAGAATCAGAGCGTAAGATTTCTATAAAATATATTGATTCACCTCAAAATCTGGGTGTGTCTAAAGGTCGTAACTTTGCATTACAATTTACCGACGCGCCAATTTTGGTATTATTAGACGATGATGCTGAACTCGAAGGAAAAAACAGTTTAGTACAGATTGCAAAAGCATTTTCCCAGTCTGGCAAAGATGGCAGAAGAATTGGTATAGTTTCATTTCTGGTAAGATATTTTGAAAACAACCAGATTCAAAAAAATGCTTTCGCTCATAAACAATTTGATAAATATAAAGATCAAAGTTTTTTCTTTACCTATTATTATGCCGGTGGAGCCCATGCTATTTTAAGAGAGGTTTTAGATCAGACGGGATCTTATTCTCAGGACTTTTTTTACGGAATGGAAGAATATGACTTCAGTTATCGAATGCTTGAAAAAGGCTGGTCGATTGCTTTTACAGATTCAGTGGTCATGCTGCATAAAGAGTCTCCGTTGGGAAGAACTACAAAAGCCGAGAAGTGGCAAATGATGTGGGTGAATAAATCAAAAGTAGCCTTTCGTTATTTACCTATGAAATACTTTTATAGTACCAGTATTTTATGGTCGTTACAATATCTCAAATCAAGCGGTTTTGACTTAAAAGGCTGGTGGCAGGGATGGAAAAAAATAATTAATATTTCCCGGACGGAAAAGAGGGTTAAAATATCGTATAATACATTAGCGTATTTAAAAAGTGTAGACGCAAGGCTTAGTTATTAAATAGTGAACCATGGCGAAAAAAAATGAAGTGATCGTATTAATGCCTGCCTATAATGCAGCTCAATATATCGGAGAGGCCATCAGCAGCATTTTGCAACAGGGCTTTAAAGATTTCGATTTTGTAATTTGCGACGACTGTTCTACCGATAATACACTCAATGTTATTGAACTTTTTAAAGACCCGCGGATTACCGTTTTACAACACCCTGTGAATATGGGCGTTGTTCGCGCAATGAACTCTTTAACCGCCAGTATTCAATCGCACCACAAATATGTGGCGATCATGCATGCCGATGATATCGCTCATCCAACCCGGCTTCAAAAACAACATGATTATTTAGAAGCCAATCCGGAAGTAGCAGTATTATCAACCATTACACAACATATCAATGAAAAAGGAGAAAAAATAGCCGGATGGGAATTAGACGAAAAAACACTTACTCCTACCGCTATCAAAAAACAGATGCTCATTGAAAACTGTATTACCCATTCAACAGTCATGATGCGTTCGTTTATCATCGATCAATATGGATACGATTTAAATCAGATCAGAAGTAACTCTTATGCGGTAGAAGATTACCCACTTTGGCTACACACGCTCAGCGATGACTTTATCATTGATAAGCTAAACGAAAAATTATTAGACTATCGCGTTCACACCAATAATACTACTACACGTGAATATAGAAGCAGAAACGCTTACTTCATTCTATACGACACAAAAAAAAGATACCTCGAAAAACGAAAAGAGGCACATCAGATAACTTCATTTGATAAAAAACTAGCCCGTCAAATGAAAAAAGATTATATACTGGGACTCGGCAAAGAGCTAAAAGCACTCTTCCACACAAAATAGCATCCTTATAAGCATGAGGGATAAACTCCCGCTCATCATTCTCAATGCGCTTAATTCCTTCTATGTTTGAGGATGGAATTTGAAACATTAAGAAAATGAAGGTATGAAGGTAAAACAGCGCAGAAGACAGCACTTCATTCACTTTTCAGCTTCATTCTCTTCCTATTTAAATTGCAATTAACAGATAGAATGAGCCAAAGCTAAGCGGCAGAAGTTTCTTCATTCCTTAATGGTAGACCTCAAAAATATGAATCAGCCTATAAGTTTTTAAGATACTCTAAAAACAGCTCTATCGCTTTTCTTTTAGGTTCATCCAATAGATAGGATATATTCTTAGTATAGTATTCTTTCAGATTATAATGTGGGTATGGGTGCGATGCTACAATTTCATCAATATGTTGCAAACCGAGCGCATTGGCTGCATCAAACTCCTGAATAAAACTTTCAGGTAGCTTTTTATTACTGATCCAGGCAGCAAATGTAAAAGGAAGTCCGGTGAGGTTTTGCCAGGCTTCTGCCAGATCATAAACATATGGAGAGATATGATTTTGTTCCAAAGCACGGTCACCAATCACTACGGCGGCTGTTTTACCTTTTATCTGGTTACGAAAATCTTTTTCTGCGGCCTTTTTTTCGGGATTTAGTTTCCAGTAATGCTTCAACAGTACCTGTGCCAATGCTACAGAGGTTCTGCTCTGATAATCGAGTAAGATGGTATCAATTTCTTCAATGGGACATTCTGAGAAGATACATACCGAAGCCACCGCCTGAGTTGCACCAATACAATAGTTGCCTACAATATGGTATTCTTTCAGGTAAGGGATAATTGCCACAGGAACCAGGCCCATATCAATATCCCCCTCAATTAACCTTTGAGCTACTTTGGCGGGATAATCGCCTTCCAACTGTATCCTGTCGCGTACGGAATCTCTCTCTAAACCATAAATTAATGGCAAAGTATTCAGGTAATTAACGATTCCAACCTTAATTTTGTCCAATTCCTTTAATTTTATCCGCAAAGTTATAGGAAAAATTAACTTTGCGACCAATATTAAACGACATTGGTGTTAATAACACCGGTAATTTAACAAACAATCATGGAATTAAACGCTTTAACGGCTATATCTCCTATTGATGGGCGCTACCGCTCACAAGTACAGCATCTGGACGAATACTTCTCTGAATATGCCTTGATGAAGTTTCGTGTTCTGGTAGAAGTTGAATATTTTCTCTTTCTGGCAGATAAAAAGTTCTTCAGCGCTCCGGCAGCCTTGAGAAATGCTTTGAAAGAATCATTAGAAAAATTTGACATCGCCGCTGCTCAAAAGATTAAGGAAACCGAAAAAGTTACCAACCACGATGTAAAAGCAGTTGAGTATTTTTTAAAAGAAGTATTGGATTCTGCTAAAGGGGAACACCTGAAAGAATGGGTTCACTTTGGCTTAACCTCTCAGGATATTAACAATACTGCCATTCCGTTATCCTGGAAAGCAGCTATTGAAGCGGAATATGTACCCGCAATTTTAAATCTGAATCGTTTACTTGATCAGTTTGCTACCGATTGGAAAGATATTCCGATGTTAGCACGTACCCATGGACAGCCAGCCTCTCCTACCCGCTTAGGAAAGGAATGGAAAGTATTTGTTGAAAGACTCGACAATCAGATTCAATTATTTCTGGAAGTACCTATTTCAGCGAAATTCGGTGGCGCCACCGGTAATTTCAACGCCCATCATATTGCCTTCCCTAAAAAAGACTGGGTAAAACTGGGCAATGAATTCGTAGAAGATATTCTTGGGCTCCAACGTCAGCAATATACTACTCAGATTGAGCATTATGATAATTTAGCCGCTCATTTTGACGCAATGAAAAGAATTAATACCATTTTGATGGATTTGTGCAGAGATATCTGGACTTACATCTCAATGGATTATTTCAAACAAAAAACCAAAAAAGGAGAAATAGGTTCATCTGCAATGCCACATAAAGTGAATCCTATTGACTTTGAAAATGCTGAAGGAAACCTGGGTATAGCAAGTGCTTTACTGGAACACCTGAGCGCGAAACTGCCGATCAGCAGATTACAAAGAGATTTAACAGACAGTACCGTTCTGAGAAACATCGGTGTGCCTTTTGCTCATATGATTTTAGCGATCAAATCAATAGAAAAAGGCCTTTCAAAACTCGTACTGAACGAGTCAAAACTTTCTTCAGATCTTGAAAACAACTGGGCTGTTGTGGCAGAAGCAATTCAAACAGTTTTAAGAAGAGAAAATTATCCTCAACCTTATGAAGCGTTAAAAGCATTAACCAGAGGTAAAGCAGGAATCAATAAAAAATCAATTCATCAATTTATCAGCACTTTAAAAGTATCAACAGCTGTAAAGCAGGAATTGAGAAAGATTACTCCGCACAATTATACCGGAGTTTCACCTAAGTAAGTTGTTACATTGAGATACATCACACGCCCTCTCCCCAACCTTGTTGGGGAGAGTTTTTTTATTTAATAGTTTATTAAAATTTGCGGCCGCTTACTTTTCTGATCAGTAAATTCTTTATCTTTCCCTGCAGCATATCATCCATGCATATTCCAGCTCAAATAAAAACTCTTGTACTCGTTCTTGTTACACTTCTGAATCCTTGTGTAATCAAGAAGAATCTGCTGGAAATAGGTCAGATAGAATATCAGCAAAATCAATTCAAACATAATAGTAACAGCCTCACCTGTACAACTGCTTCTTCCGATAAGCTTGTATCTGCCCCGGTTCAGCAGATAAATCACAAATATATTCTGCCTGTTCTTTTTCAACAGGCCTTTTTATGCTCCGTTTCTCAACAACAATACATACTGAAACAGACCCGGGAAATCGTATTCCGGGATAAATTATATTTAGCCTATAATCAGTTAAAGATTCCTTCGTAAGTGCAAATAGCTCACTTTTATTCAATCATAAAAAATTTGCACAATGAAATCATCAGATACAAAATATTTGGCGCAGGCTAGCCTTGCGCTCCGGCTGGTTATTGGCTGGACTTATTTCTCCGCCTTCTGGCGCCGTCTCATCCTCGAAAATAAACTTATTGAAGAACAGGCAGGATATATTGGTGAAAAGTTCAACCACTTTTTACCCAATGCGCTCTTTGTAAAACCTTTTATTGAACACCTCGTCAGTAACCCTGAACAGCTTTGGTGGACGATGGTTATTTTCACCATCGTAGAAGCTATTGTTGGTCTCTTGCTCATGTTGGGACTGCTCACCCGCTGGATGAGCATTGCTACCTCTTTACTGGCATTGGGCATTTTATTCAGTGCCGGATGGATTGGTACCACTTGTCTGGATGAATGGCAGATAGGCGTTTTAGGAATAGCAGGAGGTCTCACTATCTTCTATACCGGTGGCGGTAATTATTCACTGGACCATTATTTATTGAAAGGAAGGGCCGATATTTTCTGGCAACGAATGTTAGAAAGACTTTCACCCAAAATTATGCTCTGTATAGCTCTATTCGTATTAGGGCTTACGCTAATGACAAACCAGGTGTTCCACGGTGGTGTTTGGGGAACATTGCACAACAAATCGGTGCGCCCGGAGTTAGCCATTAGTTTATTTACAGTAACCGACAAAACAGTCAATACCGAAATAATGCGAGTTGAAGGAGCTGATGTGTATGGATCTTTTTTAATAGGAATACATCTGAAAGACAAAGAAGGTAATATTATTTATCAATTGCAACCGGAAGATTTATCAAGATTAGATCAGACAAATATTTCCAACTTTTACGTTGCCAAAATCAAACCCGGTAAATATAGTCTTGAAATTCCTTTAGGCGCAAAAGCTCTCCTGCATTTCAAAATTCCGGCAGAAGTAATTGCATCAGATATACAGTCCATACATTTTATTGATATCAGTGGAAAAGAATGGAAGAAAAATATCTAAAATTCTATTTTTAATGGAGAGTGGAAAATTGCCTGTTATAATGGAAAATTGAAAATGGAAAATGTAGAATAGTTCTTTATAATTGAACACTACAAATTGTATTCAGTGCAAGAACTGCGTAGCCATTTTTAATTCTTAATTTTTAATTCTCAACTCTCCATTGCATTCATTCTCTTAATTTCTTAACGGTAGATATATTTCACTCTTCTACTTCATCCAACGTAAACAGTCCATTCATTTGCCGAAGATTTGCTTTGAGAGGAGTAGCTCTCAACAGCATATTTCGGACACTGACAGCAAAAGGATGGTTTAAGTGTGCTATTTTACCAAAATTCCAACTCAAGTTCACTACACCATGTGCTTTTTTTCGCCGGATTTCAGGGTATAAACGCATTGATTTTTCTATAGAATTTTTCTCCAGCAGGCGCGATAATACATACGCATCTTCAATTGCCTGACAAGCTCCTTGTCCTAAATTAGGTGTGGTAGCGTGGGCGGCATCTCCTAATAAACAAACTTTATTATTATACCAGCGATGTACAGGTTTTATATCGTATAAATCTGCACGGATAATTTTATCAGCAGAAGTATTTTTAATTAACTGAGTAGCCAAAGGATGAAATGAATGAACAAGATCCGGCAGACTCGCATTGTGTACCAATAAATCAGTATTTGTTAGTAAATACCAGTAAACTTCCCGCTCATTGATTTGCACAAAACCAAAGCGCCGGCCTCTCCCCCAGGCTTCTACCAATTCATGGCGGTAAGATTCAGGTAATTGAAAATTCAACACGCCGCGCCAGCAGCTTTGCCCGGCATTCCGGTAAACATTTTCGTTAAAAAGTAGTTGTCTTACTATAGACTTAATTCCATCTGCGCCAATAATAAATTCAGCTGTTATAACAGAACCGTCTTCAAAAAAAAGTTCATATGCCGAAAGATTACGACGTATATCTGTAAGCTTTTTATTAGTATCAATATATTCATTGCCAACTGTATCCATTAGTATGCGATGGAGATCGGCCCGGTGAATCGCATGATTCTGTAACTGAAACTTCTTTTCAAAACTATGGAGGGGGATATAAGACAAAGGAGTAAAATCAGGTTTTGCCAGATTGGTTACCCGGATGGGATTTCCTTTTTGGCTCACCGCCTGATCAATACCGAAATAACGAAATACCTGCATGGCATTATTTGCGATGATAATACCGGCTCCCACCGGCTGAATAACCGGGGCAGCTTCAAAGATCCGGAAAGGAATACCTGCTTTCTTTAAAGCCATTGCAACGGTCAATCCACCGATGCCAGCACCTATAACTGCCACTTTCATAATTATGCATTTATTGTAATGCAAAATTACAAGGGCTTTGAAAGAAGAACGTTCACTTAAGTTAATTAAAGAAACTATCAGTCTTTAATTCTGTGACGGATTCTGCTGAGCGATTGAGGAGTAATACCCAGGTAAGAAGAAATATATTTCTGAGGTATTTTCTGAATAATTTCCGGTGATTTTCTCAATAAATTCAGATATCGCTGTTCCGGTGTGTGAAACAGAAACTCATCGAGCCTTCTTTTAGCATCCAGAAAAGCAATATCAGACATCTGTTTGGCAAATTTCAGCCAATATAAATCCGTTTCAATAAGCCGTTCTAATTCGTTTTTTTCAAAAACCAACACTTCAGAATCTATCACTGCCTGTACATTAAAGGCTGCTTTTTTCCGGGTGATATAACTTTCATAGTCGCCGAAAAAGTCGCCGTTGACCTGCAGCAGGTAACTCATTTCTTCTCCGGCATCATTAACGGTAAACGTTCGCAGGGCTCCTGATAAAATAATACCGAAACCATTGCACACGTCACGGTCGGTTAACAGTAGCTGATTTTTAAGAACCTGTTTACATTCGGCGATCTGCAAAAAATCATCGAACCTTGACAATTCAATACCGAATAACTGAGCAATCGAAGATTTTTGAGTAATATCCATAACAGTTATATAATCATTTATAATCAGGTAGACAATTGCTATATATTACAGTTTACATTTCCAGCGTATCAGGTGCTTTTCTTGCTTAACGGGTGTAAAGTTCATCTTTTTGAGCAGTTGTATGGAAGGAGTGTTGGATTGGTGAGTTTCTGCAATAAAGCCGGTAATGCCATAATCAACCGCCCAGTTTTTCATGTATTGTACCATTTCAAACATATATCCATTGCGTTGAAACGGCTCAAAGGTTTCGTAGCCGATTTCTACCCACCCTTCTTTATCAGGCAAACCTTTCAACTGAAATTCACCGATAATGGAAGCCGTTTCTTTTTCGATAGCAATCCAAAGTGTAAAAAAATAAAGTTGTTGCGGAGAGCAAATATCAATGCCCGGAAGTGTACCCTCCACCATCATTTCCTGCATAACAGGTGGAATCGTACGCCCCCAGGCATTTAAACTATATTTTTGTTCATATACATCATCTCCCATCAGATATAAAACCAGATCTTCTTTATTCAACGGTAATATATTTAAAGAAGAGGATGTCAGCATATTAATGATCTTTATGAATTTCTGAAGTAAAATGGAACTCTATATCCGGATTGTTCGTTCTTTCAGTATTCAGGAACCATTCAGACTGTGCTAAATAAACAGTATAGCCATCTTTGTCAGTGGCAATATTGTTTGACTTAAATTTAGCAAAATCGTCTACCTTTTTAGGATCTTTACTGGTTAACCAGCAGGCTTTGTAATAAGGTTGAGCTCTGAATTCACAAGAAGCGCCATACTCTTGTAACAAACGATACTGAATTACCTCAAACTGTAGCTCACCCACGCAACCGATGATTTTTTTGTTTCCGCCGAACTGTGTAAATAACTGTGCAACTCCTTCGTCGGTTAACTGCATCAATCCTTTCTCAAGTTGTTTCGTTTTCATCGGATCTTTATTGATTACTTCTTTAAAGATCTCAGGTGAGAAACTAGGAATTCCGGTAAAGTAAAATTTTTCACCTTCGGTTAGCGTATCGCCGATTTTAAAGTTACCTGTATCAAACAAACCTACTACATCGCCCGGATATGCTTCTTCAATCACATCTTTATCCCGTGCGAGGAAGGTATAAGGATTACTAAACCTAACGTCTTTATCTAAACGAATATGTTTATAATACTTATTTCTTTCGAATTTACCCGAACATACTCGTAAGAACGCAATCCTGTCTCTGTGTTTAGGATCTAAATTCGCGTGAATTTTGAAAATAAAACCGCTGAATTTGTCTTCTGTCGGTTTAATTTCTCTGACAGTTGTCGGGCGGGCACGCGGTATCGGTGCTATCCGGATAAAATTATCCAGCATTTCCCTTACACCAAAGTTATTAACGGCAGAACCGAAGAATACCGGTGCAACTTTTCCGGCAAGGTAATCTTCAACATTCAGTTGGCCATACACACCGTCAATCAGTTCGATGTCTTCTCTAAGAATAGCAGCATCTTTTTCACCGATTTTCTCATCCAGCAGCGGTGTATTCAGGTCATCCATTTCCAGCAGGTCTGCATCAGTAGCTTTTGTATTCGGTGTAAACAACAAAAGGTTTTTATCGTTTAAATTGTACACTCCTTTAAACTCTTTACCACTGTTAATCGGCCATGTTAAAGGGTGTAAGGAGATGTTCAGTTCTTTTTCAATTTCTTCCAACAGGTCGAACCGGTTTTTACCGTCACGGTCCATTTTGTTGATAAATACAATTACCGGTGTATCGCGCATTCTACACACTTCCATCAAACGGCGGGTTTGCTCCTCTACCCCGTTTACAGAATCTACCACCAGAATTACTGAGTCAACTGCGGTAAGTGTGCGGTAAGTATCTTCAGCAAAGTCTTTGTGGCCCGGTGTATCCAACAGGTTAATCAATGTTCCTTTATATTCAAAGCTCATCACAGAAGTAGCCACAGAGATACCTCTCTGACGTTCGATATCCATGAAGTCAGATGCCGCATGTTTCTTAATTTTATTGCTCTTAACGGCGCCGGCTGTTTGGATGGCCCCCCCGAATAAGAGGAATTTTTCCGTTAAAGTGGTTTTACCGGCATCCGGGTGAGAGATAATCGCAAAGGTTCTACGTTTTTCTATTTCGTTGATATACTTCATGAATATTTTGAATAAATTGTTATAAGCCTATCATTTTCAAATAAAAACAGATATGAAAAAGTTACCATTTTTTGTTGTGGATTTTTTTTCGTATCTTATTAGAATAGGCTTTTCCTCTTTTTAGAAGCGGCAAAATTATTGCAAATTTGTCAGTTTCCCGCGTTTTAGAATACTGTTACCGACCAATTTCTGGTAAAAGCTTCGTTTGGGGGCAAAGTATTGATTCCCTCCTTATTGATCAGGTTCTGATCATGGTTTTCATGATCAGCAATACCGCACCAGGGCTCGAGGCAAACAAAATCGGCATTTTTAGCAGCCCAGATTCCGAAGAATGGAAACTCATCAAAACTAAAATCAAGTCCGTGTTTTGATTTTTCCGTTGCCAGACGGATAGTAGACGATTGAAGATTTTTAAATACCAATGCATCTTGCCGGAATAAAGACTTATCCAGTGGCAGTTTGTTTCCCTGTAAGAAAGGAACCGGATTTTCTTTGATTAAGCCGTCTTCGGTCAGCAAATAGCGGGGTGCATCTTCTTCTTCTTCGAATTCCAGAAAATAATCCTGATAATTCAATCCTTTTTCCAAAGGTACATTGAAAGCGGGGTGAGCTCCCACTGACACATACATAGCCTGGAAGTTACTGGTATTAACAATGTCGTAGGTGATCATGAGTGTTGCTTCAAACACGGCATAACGTATCCTGAATTCAAACTCAAACGGATAAACTTTTCTAGATATCTCATCGGAGCGTAAAAGAAAAGTAATACTGTCTTTTTGTTGTTTTTCCACTATAAACTCGCGGTCGCGCGCAAATCCGTGACGACCTAAAGAATATGTATTACCTTCGTAGCGGTAAACATTTGCTTTTAATCCACCCACAATAGGAAACAATACCGGCGAGTGTTTACCCCAGAAAGCAGGATCACCCTGCCATATGTATTCAAGAGGGAGGTGCAGTTGTTTCAGAGAGGTTAATTCAGCACCTTTTGCTTCAAAACCGGCAATGATCTGATCCGATTGAATGGTATACATAGAATTTTATTTAAATGCCGATAAAATTACAACATCCAAATCAAAGGTAATCTTGTAATATTTGGTAATTTTCGACGACAAATTAGAAAATCATTCTTCATTTATTATATTTGGATATGCGTGAACTGTACGTCATATTAAAAAGTAGCTTGAGTCTTACATGGCAGGAATTTAAATCGCACAAAAGCAGAACCATCCTTTCCTTAACCGGTGTGGCATTGGGGATTTTTTGTATTATTTCTGTGTTAGCCACTATTCAGAGTCTGGAATATGCGATTAAAAAGGATATCGAAGCATTAGGAAAAAACACCATCTATATTGACAAATGGAACTACGGGAATGAAGAAGACTACCCCTGGTGGAAGTATATGAAGCGCCCGGATATCAAAACCAGTGAAGCCCGTTTACTGGAAGAAAAAGTTGATCTGTTCCAGAATGTAACGATGTATTATGATATTGCTTCTTACATCCAATATGGGAACGACCGTGTAAACAACGTGCGTTTCTATGGCGTGGAGGAGCCTTTCTTTAATATTCAGAATATCAAGATTGCCCAGGGGCGTACATTAACTGATATGGACTTTGATCAGGCTACCAATAATGTTATTATGGGTAGTCAGGCTGCAACCGACCTGTTTGGTTCTACCGACAGGGCGTTGGGAAAAACCATCCGTATCAAAAATGGTAAGCTGGTAAATATTATTGGTATTATCGAAAAACAGGGTAAAAGTATTTTACAGGCGTTTGATTTCGATAACTGTATTATTTTATCGACCAAATTTATGCGTTCGTTCAACAGTGAGCGAGCTTCAGGTCCGGTAATTATTGTACAGGCTAAAGAGAATATTCCTACAGAGTATGTACTGAGCGAAACCAGAGGTGCGATGCGTGCCATCCGCCGCTTAGAAATCAATGAAGATGATGACTTCAGTTTGAACGACATTGAAGGATTAGCTTCATTTTTTGACGATGTATTCTTTTATATGAACCTCGTTGGCTGGGGAATTGCCGCATTAAGTTTAGTAGTGGGTATGTTCGGGGTGGCGAATATCATGTTTGTGACAGTAAAGGAACGTACTTCACAGATCGGCTTAAAAAAAGCGATCGGTGCCAAAAACAGTATTGTGTTAACCGAATTCTTACTGGAATCGGCCTTCATGTGTATTATAGGTGGAGCAATAGGGTTATCGATGGTTGTATTGATTGCCATCGCTGCCAACCTGATGGGCTTTACATTTATAATTTCTTTGAATATTATTCTGTTAGCCCTCACTATTTGTATTGTAGTAGGTGTTTGTGCTGGAATAATTCCGGCCCGGAATGCCTCCAGAATGGATCCGGTGAAAGCAATTAGAAGCTAATTAGGTATCTTTGCATTCTAAACTTTCAGAATTTGTCAGTCAAAATACTTGCAATAGAATCCTCGTGTGATGAAACATCCGCTTCGGTATGTGTAGATGGAGCGATTCTATCCAATATAATAGCTACTCAGGCAGTACATGAACAATATGGTGGTGTAGTGCCTGAATTAGCTTCCAGAGCGCATATTCAGCAAATTGTACCGGTGGTTGATACTGCTTTAAACAAAGCAGGCGTTCAGCTAAGCGAACTCGATGCCATCGCTTTTACGCAGGCTCCAGGTTTAATCGGCTCACTGCTGGTAGGTGCACAGTTTGCGAAATCCATCGCTCTGGTACAAAACATTCCACTCATTGCCGTACACCATATGCAGGCACATGTGCTGGCCAACCTGATACCGGAAGATCGTCCGGAATTTCCCTTTTTATGTTTAACCGTCAGTGGCGGGCATACACAGATTGTTCGTTGCGACTCCCCTACCCAACTCAGTATTCTGGGAGAAACCAGAGACGATGCAGCCGGTGAAGCATTCGACAAATCTGCCAAATTATTGGGATTGCCTTATCCGGGAGGGCCTTTGGTAGACAAGTATGCTGCAAACGGCAATCCGAAAGCTTATGCTTTTCCAAAACCGAATATTCCTGATTACGATTTCAGCTTTTCGGGTTTAAAAACAGCTATTCTTTATTTTTTACAGCAAAACACAAAAGAAAACCCTGCTTTTATAGAACAAAATATGGCGGATATATGCGCTTCGATACAGCATAGAATCATTACAATTTTGTTAGATAAGCTTAAAAAAGCCGCGCAGGATACGGGTATCAGTTCTTTATGTATAGCCGGAGGGGTTTCTGCCAATAAAGGATTGCGTGCAGCATTTGAAGAAATGGGCCGTAAAGAAGGCTGGAAAACTTATATCCCTGCCTTTCAGTATTGTACTGATAATGCCGGTATGATCGCCATTACCGCCTATCATAAGTTTATGGCGAATGATTTTGCACCATTAACGACCACTCCCAGCGCAAGAGCTATCTGGTAATGAGCAACACCTATTTTCAATTTAAAGAGTTTATTGTTCATCAGAACAAAGCCGCACTCAAAGTATGTACGGATGCCTGTTGTTTAGGAGCATTAATTGCTCCCAAAGCAGCACAAGCACAAAACATTCTTGACCTTGGCTGTGGTACCGGCCTGCTCAGTTTAATGCTTGCCCAATTTAATCAGGCGATCATTACAGGTATAGATATTCATCAACCCTCAGTAGAACAGGCTACTCAAAATTTTTCACTGAGTAAATGGAGCAACCGGCTACAAGCCTTACAGGCCGACGTCAACAATTACACCGGTGCGGTAAAGTTCGACTGGATCATTACCAATCCTCCTTTTTTTGAGAATGTACTTCGCTCACAAACCACAGAAGAGCAGCTGGCAAAACATTTAGAAGCAGACGGCTGGCAAGTATGGATTGATGCTATTGCAAGAAACCTGTTATCAACAGGGAAGGTAGCATTATTGATTCCGTTTACAGCAACGGAAAAAGTAAGGGCAGCTTTCGAAAAAGCCGCCTTTTATACAGAAGAAGTTATTTATTTGTATCATCAGGCTAACAGGCCTGCATTTCGGTCAATTTTGACTTTCAACCGTATTAGCTCAAACTTTGAGGCACCACAGCATTTTATCATTAAAGAACCGGATCAACAATATACCACGGCCTTTCAAGATACAATGCGTGCATTTTATTTACATCTTTAAACCTGGCCACCATATTCTTTCAGGTAATCATAATCGGTGGTAATAATACCGTTTTTTACGATGGTTGCACGGGTAAGCACATCCGAATCAGGCTGTTCCAGCAAATCTTCAAGAATGTATTTAATTAATTGTTCGCCGAAATATTTTGAAGCATCTCTTGGTAATTCGTTGGGAAGATTACCTACCGCTACAATATCTACCGAATTAGCTGCGTAAGGAGTTGTTTTCTCCATAGTGTTTTTATCTACTCCGTAAATCGGGTCTTCAATGGTCTGATCACCCAAGTTAATCGGCACCGAACCATCTTTATCATCAGTAATATCAGAAATCGTCTGGATTCTGAACCAATCTTCTTTGATATCCTGTTTCTCAAACAAACGGGGATAATGCTGATCCCAATAAATGCCGTTCATCAGAATATCAGTTTCAGAAATATAGTCTTTGAATTTACAGATATAATCATCGGCATTTTCGTGGAAATGGTCTCTGGTATATTCACCGGTTTTTTTATGGCGATAGAGGTCAGCCCCCTTTAATTGCGTATAAACAGGATAAGTAAAAGAACGCTTCAGATAATCTGCCGGTTCCACTTCATGAATTCCCATGAGGTTCATGATTTCAAGAATTCCGTGTGCCACTCTTCCACTACCGGTAACAGCGATTTTTACCGGTGGAATTTTAAGTCCGAAATAAGTATGCATCAGCATATCTAAATTTCGCTGCTGATAAACCCTTACCAGATCAAATGCTCCGGTTCTTTTACCATAAGCCATCATTCCGTTATGAGCTCCGACCACCCCGGCAAAAAATCCGAAGCCGAGTATACGCTGTCCATCTTCATGTACCAGCCGTTCATAGTCGATTAAGGTGATTTTTTTATCTATCACTGCCTTGAATAACTTTTGGTTATAGGGCTGCATTTTTATCGTGTGAGAAAAGAAAAAGTAGGTCTTGCCAGGAATCAACTGTTCAACAGGCACTTCCTTAATACCGAAGAGGATATCGCAGTCTGAAAGGTCTTCGACTACTTCTATTCCTTTTTTGATGTATTCCTGGTCAGAAAAACAGCGGGTTGGAGAGCTTTGTACCTGAATGGTGAGCGACGGATACTTCTCTTTCAAAAATTTACATTGCTGCGGAGAAAAAGCTACCCGGTTGTCTTGCGGCGTTTTCCCTTCCTTAATGAGTCCGATTTTAATCATACCTTTGAATTAACTAGTAAAACAAATTTAACTAAAAACCAGTGATACACAATGACTAAATAGTTGTTGTTGAAATAAAAAAGAAGCGTATGAAAAAGATCTGGCAAGGATTTGTCTGGATACTTAAAAAGGTGTTTGTCCGCAAAAAGAAGTGTTGTCAATAAGCTTCAACACATCTGGAATAGTTGGCTGCTAAAAATCTCCCCTGCTTACTTCTGGCAACTGGTAGCGCATGCCATTAAAAATTAAAAAAAGAAATTCTACTGCCATAAGGTTGTCACACCCCTGAATTTATTTTGTTCCACTAATCACCAATTGCATTCAGTATGGAAAAGTTAGACCTGACCAAAAAGTACAAAACTTATTTTACCGCCAAAATTAAACCTGAAATTGTAGAAATAGAAGCTGCTCAATTTTTATCGTTAACAGGAAAAGGGGATCCTTCAGGAGAACCTTTTGCAAAAAACATTGAGGCGCTTTATTCAACCGCTTATACGATCAAGTTTGTGTTTAAACAGCTTGATAAAGATTTTACCGTTTCAAAACTGGAAGCATTGTGGTGGTTTGACCAGGCTCGTTTCGGGGCATTCTCCCTATCTGAAGCTCCTCAGAAAATACCACGCAACGAATGGGAATATCGTTTATTGATCAGAATGCCCGGGTATGTTACTGAGCAGGATGTAAAAAACGCGATTCAGACAGTAGTTGCGAAGAAACAGATAGAACTGGCAAAATCTGTTGAATTTTATACCATGACAGAAGGCAAGTGTGTGCAGATGTTACACGTAGGACCCTTTTCAACGGAACCAGAAACATTAGAAAAAATGAATGTTTTGATACAGCAACACGGGTTTCAGAAAAATGGCGAACATCATGAAATATATTTATCCGACTTCAGAAAAACTGACCCGGATAAATTGAAAACAATTTTGCGAGAACCTGTAAAATAATCTTCCCGACTCTATACATATGAAAAAAGTAGTTTTAGATTTAGCTGTTACGCTAGACGGTTTTATTGAAGGGCCAAATGGAGAAATAGACTGGTGTATCATGGATGAAGACATGGATTTCGATGGTTTTCTTTCAGGTATCGATACCATCTTTTACGGCCGTGTAAGTTATGATGCCTGGGGAAACTTTCAACCGGATGAAAACGCCGGTATAACAGAACAGAATCTATGGAAGGCTGTTCATTCAAAAAACAAATTGGTATTCTCGCATCAAAGTAAGCAGGCTGAAAATGTAACTTATATCAATGGTAATATTGTTGAACAGGTAACCTCTATCAAAGAACAAGGAGGGAAAGATATCTGGTTGTATGGTGGTGCCAGTCTTATTAAAACATTTGTTCAGTTGAACCTAGTTGATATTTACCGTATTTCGGTACATCCGGTTGCGCTGGGTAGCGGAAAACCATTATTTGAAGAACTGCAACAAAGATTAAATCTACAGCTGTTACAAACAAACATATTCAAATCAGGAGTAGTGCAATTAGTGTATGAGAAGAAATACTGAGCACTGACATCTGCATCCCGGCAATATAAAATACAGGTACCTCCGGCTATACCTGTATTTTGTATCTGTTATATTTTGATTTAAAGTAAGAATAACAAAAAATTTCATCCAGAAAACAGAAGAAACTAAGACCAAGATTCACTATACCAATTTGTGTGTTTGTTTAATCACATCCATCACAAAGATGCTTTTCGTTTGACTGATATAGGCAATTTCACTTAATTTGTTAACATAGAAGCGATGGTACGACTCCATTGATTCGGTCACTACTTTGAGCATAAAATCAAAGTCGCCGGCAATATTATAACATTCCACCACTTCTTTAAATGACATGATCTGATCGATAAAATGCTGGCCTGCTTTTTTGTTATGTTCTTTCAATGTAATCTCACAGATCACGATAATACTTTTATTGACTTTTTTATGATTCAGCAAGGCGCCATATTGTAAAATAACGCCTTCCTGTTCCAAACGGCGGATACGTTGCTGGGTCGGCGTTGCACTCAGATTTACTTTCGCAGCCACTTCCCTGATAGAAAGCCGGCCGTTTTCCTGTAAAACCTGCAGAATTTCCATGTCCTTATCATCCGGAACTGCCTGATGGGTATTCAAATGTTCTACAGTCATCTTTTATAAATAGTTTTAAAAGTACAAACAACCGGGTAAACCGGTTAAAACAAATCAAATGTATTATTTTTTTGCTTTCCGGCACACAAATGAATCATTCCTGATAACTTTGCCGGATGAATAAGAAAGTAATACTGGCAATTGCGTCGATGGGGATTTTTGTGGAAGCTTTAGATATTGCCATTGTGAATCTGGCATTGCCGGTCATTGAGAAAGATTTGGGATTAACAAATGAATCGAGCTATAAACTTCAGAGCGGATATGTATTGATTTATGGTTGTTTTTTGATTTTAGGCGGAAAACTATCTGACTATCTGGGCAGAAAAAACATCTTTTTAGCAGGATCCATTATCTTTCTTCTGACATCATTAGGTGCGGGCCTCTCCTCTACTTTCGAAGCATTATTAACATTCAGGCTATTACAGGGGTTAGGAGCTGCTTTGTTAATGCCCTCGGCCTTTTCAATTGTGAACTATTACTTTACAGATTCTTACGAACGTAGTAAAGCGATTGCAATATTCGGCTCTTTTGCGGCAACGGGTTCAGCTGCGGGGTTATCGGTGGGTGGTATCATTGCCAGCTATTGGGGTTGGTCGTGGATATTTTTGATCAACATTCCGGTTTTACTGGTGATTATTTTCATTGCATATATACATCTGGAGAAAGATACCAAAGCCACTACCGGCAAGCCTGATATTCCTTCTGCCATAGCATTGGTCGTATCAATGTTGTCATTAACCTGGGTGACTGAGTTACTGGCAAAAACGCCGGATAAATGGTTAGATATTTTGTTATCATTCACTGCCTTTATTTTATCAGGTTACTATCTGTATAGACGTTTAAGAAAACAACCTGTTCCATTAATTAACCTGCAACTATTTGCTTTAAGTTCGTTAAGAAAAGGCAATCTGTTGTTTCTGCTGTTAGGTGCATTGTTTTCAGGGTATCTGTTTCTGATGAGTTTTCTGGTACAACATAATTTTAATTTTTCTGCTGCAAAAGCAGGTTTTCTGATGATGCCGTTCAATATCCTTTCCATACTCATCGGCCGATTCGGAATACCGGTATTATCGCTGAAATTATCACCTAAAAAAATTGCATCACTTGGTGCACTGGCCATGCTGACCGGTGCATTCTCACTGGTGATGGCGGTACAATACAACCATTTATTCTTTTTATTAACAGGGGGAGCACTCATTGCAGGTGTAGGAATGACCTTATGTTTTACAGCTTATTCGGTAATTGCCATGGAAAAAGTTCCGGTAGAACATTTGGGGGTTGGAGGCAGTTTAACCAATACTGCGTACTTTTTAGGAGGCGGCATCGGTTTACCATTACTGTCAGCATTTATGAGTCAGGATACAGGAAAGCTAAACAGTATCCCGCTAATGATATTAATGATTTTTGCGCTGTGTAGTATATTAGTTTTACTAATGAGGCCGAATAATAAAATCAAACAATCAATTGAGGCAGCGATTCAGGTACAAAAAAGGAAAGATCTTAACTAAACATTTTATTACTTTCCGGAAGGGTAAATATTTCAAATCACGCAGCAAATAGAAATAATCTTTATGTCAAATTAAATAAAAAAGCAATTACGAAAATTACACAACAAAAAAAAATAAAAAAATACTACTAACAGGCATAAGCATTCGATCACATGAATATCATAGCACCTTTACAGATGATATATATAAATTCAAGCAAATTGTTTTTTAAACCTATTCTTTTGTTAATACAGGAATTACTTTAATATAGATAAGTTCAAAAAAAATTTCAACAATAGTCTGAGTTACAATCACTATTGCCGCCAATTGATTAACAGGTACCGGTAGCGAAAGTGCTAAAGGTAATACTACTAACGAGTTTCTGGTAGCAGTTGAAAATGAAATCGCTCTTGATTCTTTTATACCTACCCTGAATAAACGAGCAGATAATTTACCTGCCAGAGGAGCCAGTATAGCAAATAGTATATAAACAGGAAGTACGGTATATATAATATCTGCATTGTTATATACAACCCCGATCTGAGAGGCGATAACAACAAAAAAAGTGAGGGCCATTAAAGGAACCGGCAACCAGGAAGAAAAGTTGAGCAAGGCTTTACCGGTTTGATTGCTGCGTTGTGAAAATAACTGAGTGATTACAGACAGTGTAAACGGAAGCACAATCAAATAAATAAATGCCTGAGCAAAAGGTTTAATTTCAATGATACTGATCGTTTCTTTTCCTAAAAAGAGCCATAAATATAACGGCAACAACAACAGTTGAAATATAAACAATAACGGAGTAGACGCTAACACAGATTTAGCATCACCTTTACCCAGGTGCGTAAAAATAATTACATAATCGATACAGGGAGTTAATAACACGAGCAATACGCCGATGGTGGTTATCTGACTCAAAGGAAAGATACTGATCAGAATCCATACCAAAAACGGAATCAATACAAAGTTACCTAACAACAGCGCTTTGAAAAATGAGCGGTTACTGAAGGCCTTCTTTAATTCCAGAAAAGGAATCTGACAAAACATACTATAGAGTAACACTGCAATAACCGGTTCAATCGCTTTCTCCAGTAAATGGCTGTTATTCCAGATGAGTGCTGTTACAACACTCACCACAAGTGTTGCTATATAAATATAGATTTGTTTTTCTTCGAGTATTTCCCTATTCATCATTATCTGTCATTTTTTATTGGCAGCGTGGGTTTTAACAGCACATAGTTAAGCATCTTTGTATGCATTTAAAACTTATTTTTTTTTGTATTATTCAGGTCATTAACAAACTGCTCCACGTGATGTACTTGCGTAGCCCAGCTGGTGACGAGCCGTATAGCAGCAACTTCAGCGTTTATTTTTTGCCAGATATAAAATTCATAATTCTCTTTTAAAGCATCAATCACATTAAAAGGCAGTACAGGGAAAATCTGATTGGTTGTAGATTTGAACCATCACCGCAAAACAAGTCACCTGATCTGGTACTCAAGTCTTTCAGCAACTATTTTCCCGGATATAAAAACACCCGGCTTATGCCGGGTGTTAACATCTTATCTATAAACATCACTCATTATCCTGAGTAGCGTCGGTGGCCTCGTCCATGATCTGATTCACTTCATCGTTCAACGAATCACCAATGAGTGCAGTTGCCTGCTCTTGCGGCAATTCCTGTACTTTACGTAATTGCCGTTCAATTGCACGGGTTCTTACCCCGGCTTTATCAATCGTATTGGTAGCTTCCTGTAGTTTCTTTTTTGTTTTTTCCAATATATCACCAAACTTACCAAAGTCACTTTTAACTGCACCCAGCACTTCCCACACTTCACTCGACCGTTTTTCTATCGCCAGGGTTCTGAAGCCCATCTGCAGGCTATTCAGAAAAGCTACCAGGTTTGTTGGACCAACTACTGTTACTTTAAAGTCTTTCCGTAAACTTTCAAACAAACCGGTTCTTCTAAGAATTTCTGCGTACAAACCTTCAGTAGGAACGAACATAATTCCAAAATCGGTGGTAACCGGCGGATGAATATATTTATCTCTGATATCTTTTGCACTTTTTTTCACTGCATTTTCAAATTGCCGGCCGATACTTTCCAATTCTTTAGCATCCATATTTCCGGCTCTGTCATATGCTTCCAATAAGCGTTGATAATCTTCATTAGGAAATTTCGAATCAATAGGTAACAATAATGGTTTATTGTCTTCATTTTTTCCGGGAAGTTTTATAACGTATTCCACTCTTTCCTGACTACCCGTTACCACAAGGGCATTGTATTCATACTGTTCGGGAGAGAACATTTCTTCCAGGATAGCCCCTAATTGTATCTCACCAAGGCTGCCGCGTGTTTTAACATTCGATAATACTTTTTTAAGGTCGCCGACACCTGTTGCCAGCGTCTGCATTTCTCCCAGCCCTTTATGAACCAACTCCAGCCGGTCGCTGATTAGCTTGAAGGAATCGTTGAACCGTTTTTCAACGGTGGATTGTAATTTTTCATCCACTGTTTGTCGCATTTCTTCCAGCTTTTTAGCATTTTCCTGCTGAATATGACTCAGTTTCATCTCTACAGTTTCACGAACTTTTTCAAGTTTTGCATCAAGATCCGTTTTTAACTGATCATGACGCAGCTGCATATCACCAAACTTTTGCCGTTGCAATTCATTAAATTCCCTTACATTTTGAATGAAAACATCCTGAAAAGATTTGAGTGATTCCGAGATCTCCGTTCTGATTGTTTTTATTGAACGGATATTTTCATCTCTGTTTTCTCCAAGAGTAACGCTCACTAATTCTTTGAACTGATTTTGCTTGGTTTCGTTAGAGGCAATTAACTTTTCTATTTTTTCTTCATTGGAAGTAACAAACTGCTGAATTTTTTGAGAGAAGGATTCAAGTTGTTGTTGCTGCAGAGCAGAAAGAGTGGTTATATTCTCAGAAACATTTTTTCCAAAATTTAAAATAGAATGATTGAGCTCCTCACGGTTATGCTGAAAAGAACGTTGACTTTCTTCACGATTGCTGGCAAACTCGCTTCTTAACCGGTGTTCGAGCTGATATAAATCCTGCGTAACTTGTGCCGGTTGATTCTTTCTGATCACAGAAAAAAGCAAATTAATTACCAATAAAATCAAAATGATATATAATAATATTTCAATCATAATATAGTAACAAGAAGTGAATGATAATGTTCTGTAAGATAATTACCGGAAACAGGTTAAAAGTACGGAAAACCGTACTATAAATTTACGCTGTAACATTCAATCCGTACCACAGGAAAAAGAATACATCCTATCATTGTAACAATCTATTTTGTTATTTTTTCATCCTATTGAAGCAGAAACGATAATTTTGCAGCTAAATAAACCAAAAAAGTTGGCAGACCTTCGTCATAGCATGATTTCTTATTTTCCGGAAGCTTTAATCAGGGATATCGCATTACCCGAACGGTTTACTTTTCCTTTTTATTATGAGCCGCATCCACTGGCAAAGCTGGCTGCTGCCCAACTACAACAATACCTTGAAACACAAACCAGATCCGATCATAACTTTGGGCTCATTCCCGGCCAGGAAGGTACTGTTATCGGCAAAATGTTTGGTGTACTGGTCGTACAGGATACGAACGGCCGGTTAGGCTATTTGTCAGCTTTTTCGGGTAAACTGGCCGACTCCAATCATCATCCAACATTTGTTCCACCGGTATTTGATATGCTGGAGGAAGGCAGTTTTTTTCTTAAAGGCGTACATGTTATCAATGCACTGAATGCCCGGGTAAAAGAGCTCACCGAAAACGAATCTTATCAGCGCCTGAGCCGGGATGTTGAACGTTTATCCGCTCAATCGATACAGGAGATAAATGAACTGAAAAATCAGTTAAAAGCCAATAAAGATCATCGTAAACATCTTAGAGCAACCCTCAGCAAAAACCTGTGTCAGGAAGCGTATGAAACTGAAGAAGCCCATCTCATCGCACAAAGTTTATACGATAAACGGCTGCTCAGAAAACTCACTGCTAATTGGGAGGAGACACTCGAAGACATCCGTACAAAATTAGCCGTATATGAAGCTGATATTGAAGCATTGAAAAATGAACGGAAGGAAAGATCTGCCATATTACAACAACAGCTTTTTGATCAATATGTTTTTTTGAATAAAGCCGGGCAAACTAAAAGTTTACACGAGATATTCAGCGCAACACCATTAGGCAGACCGCCTTCTGCAGCAGGTGAATGTGCGATGCCCAAGTTATTGCAGTATGCATTCAGGCATCAATACACTCCTGTTGCCATGGCGGAGTTCTGGTGGGGAGCTTCACCGAAATCGGAGATCCGTAAACACCGGCAGTTTTACCCATCCTGTACCGGCAAGTGCAAACCAATTCTGGCACATATGCTGGAGGGGATACCGGTAGATGAAAATCCTTTATTGCAGGATGCAACCGCTATCGCACCGCTTGAAATTGTTTATGAGGATGAAAGTCTGGTGGTGGTGAACAAACCGGCAGGATTACGTTCTGTTCCGGGTGTAAACATTAAAGATTCAGTTTATACCCGTTTAAAAGATACGCTGCAAAACACCGAGCCGTTGATGATTCACCGGTTGGATATGGATACTTCCGGTTTGCTGGTGATTGCCAAAAACACGCAAGTGCACAAACACATCCAACGACAATTTTTACAACGCACTGTCAGCAAACGTTACACGGCATTGCTTTCAAAAGTGATACATGAAAACGAAGGAGAAATTACGCTTCCGCTAGCGGCTGATCTGCTAAACCGTCCGAGGCAGATTGTATGTTTTCAAACCGGCAAAAAAAGTGTGACGAAATGGAAGGTGGCGGAGCGTTATGATTCCACTACCAGAATTGATTTCTGGCCACTTACCGGCAGAACACACCAACTGCGAATGCACGCTGCGCACGAATTCGGCTTAAACGCGCCTATTGTTGGTGATGACCTTTATGGCACTGCTGCCGAACGAATGTACCTGCATGCGGCTTATCTTGAGTTTATACATCCTAAAACGAAGAAACTAATGAAATTTGAGGTTGAGAGTGGGTTTTAACGAGTGTTTGTAAATCAGAAAGACTGGTTATTCACCATTAAGGAATTAAGTTCTTTCCAGTATGTGGTGGATGAGACATCCACCACTGATCCGCCAGAGGATTTGTTCCCAAAGTAACGAAGTTACTTCCCCCTTCATTCCCTTCAGACCGTTATCGGCTTCATTTCTTCATTCCCTTCATGTTTACATTGCAGTCATAAAAGATATAGCCAGCTTCAGATTTATAATCAAACCCCGAAAGTAATTTCATTTTCCTCTCTCAATTCTCCCTTCTCCACTCTTGCAGCCTTAATGTTCTTAATGATGAAAAAGTGCTCTCAAATACTATTTATCATTTAGAAATTAGGCTACTAATCCTCTTTTACGCATTAATATTTCTTCTATAGTAGCGTATTACTTCGTGCATATCTATTTTTACTATTTTCTTTGATTAGTAAAAGTATTTTACTCCTGGAAATGTTTTAGAGTAATTACGGTAACCCGTAAATATTCCATTAACACTTATTCTATATTTATACTTTATCTGCATTATGTAATGAACTCATCTTCGCTAATCCTAAAAACATATTTATGAAGTACTTAATATTTGCTATTTTAATTTTAGTTTCTACCAATATTTATTCACAGGAAAAGACAACCTCTGATAAATCCAAAATTCAGAACTTCTCTTTGAAAACAGGCAGTATGATTCAAAAAGAGTTTTTTCCTCTAGGATCAGTAAAAAAAATTTCAATAGACAAATTGGTACTTACTGATGTTCTTACTAAAGTAAAACTTACCGGAGTTAAAATTAAAACCTCAGTAGTTAAATCATATTCTACTTCTGAAAGTTCTTGCTTTCTTGATCTCGACGAGATAGAGGAGATTATAAAATCTTCAAATTTTGTTCTAAAGATGGATGCTCCGGGAGAAATTTATACTGAGTTTCAGTTCACTAGTAAAGAAGGATTTAAAGCCGGATCTTTTTCGAGTAAAGGTGAATGGGCGTATTTTATTCAGTTAGATAAGTATAGTAATGATTCGCTGGTCTTTATGAGTAAAGGGGAGTTTGAGCAATTTATAGCGGTATTAAAATCTGTAAAATAACATTGTGATATCATTTATATAATGAATTATAAACTCTTTTGGGTTCAGACATTAGTATTTTGTAACTATGACAGTAACACGAAAGTAGTATTAGGAATGACCAAATAGATGACATTTGTCAATTTTTATATTTTCTATAAAGATATGTTCGTTAGTGTTTGAGAAAATTTATATCTTATTAAATAATGGTGACATGATATCACTAAGATGAATAAATGATAATGTTCTGTGATGTTGCCACAGTGTATTCTGAAATTTGTAAAGCCTTTGAACAAACCCGGAACGGGTATAAACATAATTGTCTAAATGATTGTGCCAATGAAAGTTCTCCATACTGCCGACTGGCACATTGGTCAACTCTTTCATGAGTATGACCGCACATATGAACACCACCAGTTTTTAGATTGGCTGCTGGAAACGCTTATAAGTGAGCAGATAGATGTTCTGCTCATCAGTGGGGATGTATTCGATTTGTCCAATCCTTCAGCGTCATCTGTTAAAATGTTTTATAGTTTTCTGAACAATGCGGTTAAAGGCAATCTGAATTTGCAAATAGTGATCACAGCAGGAAATCACGATTCGGCAGCACGCCTGGAATCACCCAAACCCTTGCTTGAATCATCCAACATACATATCATTGGTTTGGTAGAGAAAAAGGAGGATGGTAGCATTGACTATGCTAAACTCATCATCCCGCTGAAGGATAAAGATGGAACGACTAAGGCCTGGTGCCTGGCCGTTCCTTTTCTGCGCATGGGCGATTATCCTGTTATTGCTGAAGCAGGGAACTCTTATTCAGCAGGGGTTGCCGCATTTTATGCTGAGGCTTACAATTCTACCTGTGCTAATAAGCAGGCCAATCAACCCATTATTTGTATGGGACACTTACATGCTCAGCAAACCGATATGACCGATGTCGATCAATCCGTCGAACGTGCCATCATGGGTGGCGTGGAATGTATTGGCGCAATGGCTTTCCATGAAAATATTCGCTATGTGGCCCTGGGACATATTCACAAGGCCCAGCGCATTGGCGGTAAAGATCATATCCGGTATTGCGGCAGCCCGCTCCCCATGTCGTTTTCAGAACTCAACTATAAACACCAGGTCATTGTGTTCGACCTGGAAGAACAAGGTATCAGCAATCTGAAAGCTATTGAAGTACCCATATCGGTACCATTGAAAAGAGTGCCCTCGGTGCATAGTACACTTACCGAAGTAATCAATGCATTACAACAATTGCCCGCAGCAGGTAGCGATCTCCAATCAGCGCCCTACCTGGAAGTACGGGTGCTGCTGGATGGGCCCGAACCCGGGCTGCGCCACAAGATAGAAACAGCCCTAAGCGGCAAAAATGTGCGCCTGGCAAAAATAGATGTGAAATACCCTGTGGCTGCTGATGCCGGCAATACAACAGCAACCGTTTCGGAAGACAATCTCCGGGAACTACAACCGCAGGATGTGTTTGCGAAAGTGTACCAGGCTAAATATAACAATGCCGTTCCGGCAGAGCTGCTCCAATTATTTAACCAGGCAACCCAGGAGGTGGCGCAAACGGTAGCTGAATGAAAATCCTGAGCATCCGCATCAAAAACCTGGCCTCGCTGGAAGGGATAACCGAAATTGATTTCACGCAGGAGCCTTTATCCTCCGCAGGCATCTTTGCTATTACCGGTCCTACCGGTGCCGGTAAATCTACTATCCTGGATGCGCTCTGCCTCGCTTTATATGGCAAGACGCCCCGGTACCTGCAGGCCAAAGAATCCGGGATTGAAATAACGGATGCTCAGGGAAGTGCTATAAGCCAGGGCGATGTACGGGGCATATTAAGAGACGGTACCGGCGAAGGATTTGCCGAAGTAGATTTTGCAGGCGTGGATGGGCAACGCTACAGGGCCACCTGGCGGGCGCGAAGAGCAAGGGATAAAGCCGAGGGAAGCCTGCAGCAATATAGCATTGGCTTAAAAAACATCGATACCAATACGGATATTCCCGGAAGGAAAAATGAAGTGCTGGAAACCATAGAACGACTGGTAGGCTTGAATTTCGAACAATTTACCCGTTCCGTGCTGCTGGCCCAGGGCGACTTTACGGCATTTTTAAAAGCAGCTAAAGACGAAAAATCGGCCCTGCTGGAAAAGCTTACGGGAACCCGTATTTATTCTGAAATATCTAAACAGATATTTGTCAATTACAGTAAAGAAAAAAGAGAATTGGAAGATTTAAACCTAAAACGGGAAGGCGTTACCACATTGACAGCAGAAGAATTGGAAGAGCTGGAGCAACAAAAAGTAATACTGGAACAAAGCATAGCTATACAGGAAAAAGAAGCAGAAGCGTTAACCAATGAAATTGCATGGCATACCCAGCTTGGGGTGTTACAAAGTAGTGTGAATGCCGCATATACAACACAGGCACAGGCCATAGAGGCCAAACAAAATGCCGCAGGCCGTGAGCAACAATTAAAGCAGGTGGAACAAGTGCAGGCTACCAGGGCATGGGTGGAGGGACAACAGGCGGCGGAAAAGCAACTGGCCGAAAAAACTGCATCGTTGCAAGATTTACAGACAACGCTTGATAGCCTGCAACAGCAGCAGGAAGAATTGGATAAGCAATTGCAAACCGCAAAAGAAACATTGGCCGCCGCTATACAGAAACAGGAAGCAGCGCTACCGCACCTGGAAGAAGCAAGGGCGTTGGATGTACAAATCAAAGAAAAAGCACTACAGGTAACCCAGGCAGCAACAGAGGTAAAAACGGTTGAAGAAACCGAGCAGCAACTGGAGCAACAATTACAGGAACAACAGCAACAATCCGTGCAGTTACTGGCTTCCATTACGCAATCACAACAATGGAAGGCAGACAATAGCACCCGGCAGCCCATTGCCGAAAACTACGGCCTCATCAGCGCAAAGCTGGACGATGCACAGGCGCTGCTGGATGCTGCACAATCGTTGTTGCCGGAGCTGAAACGTACACAAACAGCTATAGCCGAAGCACAGCAGGCAAAAGCTAACCTGGAAGCAACATCAGGAACTATTGCACAACAATTACAGGCAGAGGAGGAACTGCATACCGCAGCATCGCAAGCATTGGCGGAAATACCTGTTGCAACTGCAGAAAAGGAAAAGGCAGCTATAGACTCCCGCATAGAGGACATGGTTGCGGCAGAAGCGCAGTGGAAAATAGTATCCCACAGCGAGGCAGACCTTAATATAATAAAACAAAAACTAGCTGAGCATAAAAGCGAATTAAACAGTACAACACCCTTACTGGCACAGGCCTCAGCGCAAGTGGTGATTGCTGCCGCAGAGCGGGATGCATCACTGCGTATGTTGGATAAAGCACGCCTTGCTGCTGCGGAAAATGTAGCCTCCCTGCGCTCACAGCTAATACCCGAAGAACCCTGCCCCGTTTGTGGCAGCACAGCGCATCCCTATGTTACCGAACAGCCGCAATTGAATCATGTGCTGGCAGAGCTGAAAGCGGCACACCAGCAAAATGATAAAGCATATACCACCTGCCTGCAAACAGAAAGCAGTTTGCAGGAAACCATCAAAGGGCTAACAGAAACCATCGCCTTGCAGGAGCAGGAAACAGGTACAAAAAAAACGGCATTGGCAGCGCATCAAAAAACCTGGGAAAGTTTTGCCATCTACCCGCATGCTGCTGAAATACCCGATGAGCAAAAAGCCACCTGGCTGGCACAGCAATTACAAGATGCGAAAGCACAGCAAAAACACCTGCAACAGCAAATACAATTATATGCTGCAAAAAAACAGGAACTGGATGCACTGCAGCAAAAAACAAATGACCTGGAACGGCAACAGCATGAAAACAGCAATACCGTAAAAGACACAGACCGGCGCCTCCAATCTCTGCAGGAACAAGCCGCGCAATACCATAAAGAACAGCAGAAGCACAACGAGGCATTGGCCACCATAGAGCAAAGCTTGTCTGCTTATTTTACCACGCCTGGTTGGTTTACGCATTGGAAAAATGATGCTGCGGCATTCGTGCAGCGCATCAGCGAATTCACCGAACAATGGAACGCCACTATTCAAAAGTTGGAAAGAGATGCCCGGCAGCACAGCGTACTAACGGCAACATTGGAAGCCACAAGTGGTCAGCTACAAAACGCTTCAGTGGAAGTAGAAAAGAAGCAAGCCGCACTGAAGGCTGCGAAGGAACAACAGGATTCCCTTACACAAAAGCGGAAAGCCATCTTTAACGGCGAGGCTGCCGCAATTATAGAACAGCATTTAAAACAAGCCGTAACAGCAGCACAGCAGGCGGTGGACAAAATAAAGGCAGACAGGGAGCTGTTGCAAACAAACCTTACCCGTACAGCCACACAAAAAGAGCAGGCCGAAAAGGATATACTGTTGTTGCAGCAACAGGCCGGAACCTTCCATCAAAAAATACAGGACTGGATTGCTGCATTCAATAGCCGCAATAACCCGGTAGTAGACGAAGAGCGGTTATTACAATTGCTGGCGTATAGCAGCGACTGGATAGAAACAGAACGTACCGAATTAAAAACGATAGCTGATACCATTACAAAAGCGCAATCGGTATTGCAGGAACGTACCACGCAACTGCAGAAGCATCAAGAGCAGCGGCTTTCAGAGCGAAATGCCGAAGAGTTAAATGAATTGCTAACCAACGTAAAAACAAACCTGCAACAACAGGTACAGCAAAAAAACGAGATAGGTTTCCAACTGCAGCAGGACCTGGCCAACAAGCAAAAGATCGGCGACCTGCTGGCTATCATAGAGACCCAGTGGCTGATTACAGAAAACTGGGCAAAGCTCAACGATATCATTGGCTCGGCAGATGGCAAAAAATTCCGGCTCATAGCGCAGGAATATACGCTGGATGTACTGCTCAGTTATGCCAATGTACACCTGGGCATGCTCAGCAACCGCTACCTGCTGCAGCGCATACCCAATACCCTGGGCCTGCAGGTGATAGACCAGGATATGGGCAATGAAGTGCGTACCGTGTTTTCCCTCTCGGGTGGCGAATCCTTCCTGGCTTCGCTGGCATTGGCATTAGGGCTGGCCTCGCTGTCCAGCAGCAGCATGCAGGTGGAGTCTTTGTTTATTGACGAAGGCTTTGGCTCCCTCGACCCTACTACGCTGAATATTGCGATGGATGCATTGGAACGCCTGCACAACCAGGGGCGTAAGGTGGGTGTGATATCGCATGTGCAGGAAATGACGGAACGGATACCGGTGCAGATTAAGGTGAGTAAGCAGCAGAGTGGGAAAAGCAAAGTGGAAGTAATTGGCGTTTAAAACAATATAAAAACAATGCACCTGAACCAAAACAACAAAACAAATTATTTATGGGGCGTGCCCCTTCGGGTCGGGCTATCCGCTGCAAGTCCTCGCTACGCTGTGGGCTTTCCGCTGCTATCCCTCACGCAAGAAAATTTTGTATTCAAAAAATAAAAATCATGAGTACCAGAACGGCAGATTATACTATCCAAGGATTTATCTATCAGTTTATCGTAACATTTCACAAGCTGTTAGTTTCGGTTAATGATGAGGAAATTACTGTTGAAGGAATAATAGAAGACATTGATATAACGACCCCAACAGGTCAGGAAGCAATCCAATGTAAGTATCACGAGAGCAAGCAAAAGTTTACTCTGTCTACTATTTACAAGCCAGTATTACAGATGCTCTGCCATTACAAGAAAAATCCGACCGCCAATATTAAATATCGGCTTCATGCACATTTCCCGAATGAAACGGTCGGTTCAAATAAAGTTCTCACCAAAGAGGAATTGGATTCAATACTGGAATCGAAAGCCGTGGATTTAAAAACATACATTACTGAACTCAGTGGCTTTAAGGGAGGTAATGAATTTTTAAAGCGTTTTACTATCGAGTTTGGGGCATCGCTGGCCGATACAGAGAAGACGGTCATCGTATGTCTTTCCAGCGAAGGATTTACAACAGAAGATGTAACTGAAATCTTTTACCCAAACGCTATACATACAATAGCCGAACTGAGTATTCAGCATGAAGAAAACAAACGCAAGATAAAGAAGACAGCCTTTTTAAATGAGCTTAGGAAGAAAAAGAAAACCGCTATTAGCAGATGGACAAAAGAGTTGCAAAGTTACGAAAAGCTATTGACCCAAAGAAGAAAACAATTATATAACATTTTACAGGAAAATACAAGGAAAAGAGCTATCGTATTAGATACTCATTACCTGTCTGGTTCTGAAGATAAAATTCCTATGTTGATGAAAGAATATATAGACAAATACAACAACAAGATTAGGTTACATCAATGTCCTGTATTTAGTTTGATATGTAATGAAGGAACTTTAAATAAAATATGGGCGGCTCTAAATACAAAAAAAATGCGTGTAGAGCGAGGGATTGTGGCTGGAGTATTTGACATAAATCATTTTTTAAGAGAACCTATGAAATCATTTAAAGACGGGGGTAATGTTGAATTCAACATGAAGTTATGTAATCATGATAATGATTTTGAAACAGTTCTAACAAAGGAGGATTTTGACGATTTATTACTTATCTCCGATAAAAAATTTCCATTTGAAGAACAAGTAACCTGTAATATAGAAAAAATAAAGACTTCTGAATTTAACGAAATTAGATATCTGTTATCATTAACTAAAACTATATAAAGCATGGAAGAAATAGGCAAAGTATTAGAAAGCTCTCCAGATTCTATACTTATTGAAGTAAGAGATGAAAAGGTTTTTGAAAGAAATAAGAAAGGATTTCAAATAGGAAAGTACTTGGAAATTTCGGAAGGAAATTTAAATAAGGTTGTAGCTGTCATTCAAAATATTAAATCTAACTCAGCCGATAATGGATCGGAATTAAAGTTTTTTATTCAAACACAACCAATTGGATATATAGAAAATGATGAATTTCATCGTGGCAGTACTCTTATACCTAGTCCGACCGAGCCAGCATATATGGTTGATGAAGAAACCATTAAGTTGATTTATAATTCCAATAAGGATTTTAATTTTCCTTTCGGTAAGCTAGTACAGAATAAGAGTATTGATTTTAAAATCGATGCCAATAAACTATTTGGCAAACATGTTGCCTTGGTAGGATCTACAGGTTCCGGTAAATCATGTACGGTAGCTAAAATCTTACAAGATGCCGTTGGTATTAATACGCAAAAGAATAAAAATACTGCAAAACAAAAAAATGCACACATCATTATATTCGACATTCACTCCGAATACAAATCGGCGTTCAGCCTGAAAAAAGAAGAAAAGTTTAATCTCAATACTCTTGATGTGGATACTTTAAAACTTCCATATTGGTTGATGAGTTCAGAAGAATTAGAAACATTATTCATTGAGGGGAATGAAAATAATCATCATAATCAGGTCTCGCAGTTCAAAAAAGCTGTTATTCTGAATAAAGAAAAACATAACCCGTCACTGAAAGATAAGGTTAATTATGATACTCCTGTATTTTTCGATATAAAGGAGGTATTTAACTATATACAAAATATAAACAGCTTAACTATTTTCACCGAAGGGGGTAAGACATATTTCGCTACATTGGATGAAACCAAAATTGAATCTAATCCTGACAGACTTTGGGAAGTTCTTAATTTTGAGGAGTCTACTGGAAATAGCAAACATGAGAAGCTTGGTGTTAAAGTATCAAAAGCAGGTGGATTTAATGGCGAATTCGATAGATTTATCTCTCGACTAGAAACGAAGCTATCAGATAAAAGATTAAACTTCATTTTAAACCCACAAAAAAAAGGCGGGAGTTTCTATAAAACAGAAGACTTCGGAGATATTCTGAAACAATTTTTGGGATATCTTGACAAAGCCAATGTCACAATAATAGACTTGAGCGGCATACCATTCGAAGTATTAAGTATAACCGTAAGTTTAATTTCCCGTCTGGTTTTTGATTTTGCCTTTCACTATTCTAAAATCAAACATCTGAAAGACGAGCAAAACGACATACCATTTATGATTGTTTGTGAAGAAGCTCACAATTATATTCCTAAAACCGGAGGTGTAGAATATAAGGCCTCGAAGAAATCAATAGAACGGATAGCAAAAGAAGGGCGAAAATATGGGTTAAGTCTAATGGTAGTAAGTCAACGACCATCCGAGGTATCCGAAACTATTTTTTCGCAATGCAACAATTTCATTTCACTCAGACTGACTAATGTAAATGATCAAAATTATGTGAAGGCCCTAATGCCGGAGAATTCAAATGCAATAGCAGACATTTTACCTAATCTTGGTTCAGGTGAATGTTTAATTGTAGGAGACGCTGCCTTGATACCCTCTGTAGTCAAACTGGATATGCCAGATCCGCAACCTAAGTCACAATCTGTAAAGTTTCAGGATGAATGGCAAAAGGACTGGAAGGAGTTGAGTTTTGATAATATTATTAAAAGATGGAAAAAAGAGGATGTGGAAAAAGAAGAAGATAAAAAATAATCCAGAGACAAAAGCATGAGAAACATTGATATATTAACTCATTTTGAAGAGGCAATAACCAAAAATGGAATAACCATTTTTACATTGAAAGAAGCGGAAAGGGAAGCTTTTTTCGATAAGTTGCCCCACCCCTATAGAGAGTTGTATCTGACAGATGAAGATTTGAATTGGCGCATTAGTAATTTTGCAACATCCTCGACAGAAGAAATTCTTGAAAAAATTCCTGATAACCCTTCTATCATGTCCGGAGAGTTTTCAGAAATTTTGTGTTATTACATTATCCCTGAAAAATATTTACCGGCATCACATTTAAGACCACCAAAGTGGAAATGGAAAGAGAGTAAAAATAACCCTGCCCACTTTACCGATGTAATTCTTTTTTGTCAAAATGACGATAAATCACCAAGTCCGGATGATTGTTTAGTATCGATTGAATCCAAGGCTCGAGCGACTAAACCAAATGGCACTGAAAGTTCACTCCAAAAAGCAATTGATGATGCGTATAAAGACTACGTAAGTAGATTGAGTGAAAGTCTTTTCCATATAAAAACGCGTTACAAGGATGATAGAAATGCCCAAGCTGTAAATCAATTAGAGCGTTTTATGGATGTGGTCAAATATCCTTCTTTTCTAAAACACTTCAAGGCTATTGCAACAGTCGATGGCGCATTTGCAGATGACCATCTTAAGCATGTAACGGCAATACCAGAGGATATTAAAGATACTTTTGAGGTAATACTTATAAGAATAGAAGACTTAAAAGGAGGATACGAACTTACTTATAACCAAATACCAAACACATGATTTACCAAGAGCTTAAGCGGTGGATTGCACAGTCGGAGTCATGGCAGGCATTTATCGATTATAATGTTGCTAATGAAGATCAGGCAAACTATACTTTTTATAACAGGCCCCACGATTTTTATATTTCGCTTTTGACCAAATTGCAAGACGTTCTTGAACAATTTGGAGAAGAAGAATCAGAAGAGGTAAAAAAAGATTTGCTTTCGCTAGCCAAAGGGCTTGAAGTATATTCGTTACGTGGTAAAAGAGAGAATTTTTCCGGCGTGAATTATAGTCGTAATATGCTCTACGTTGCCTCATTATATTATCTTGCCGATTTCCCGGCTACCTCATTTTTGTTATTAAAACCATTTTCGCAAGATTATTTCCAGACACATATAGAGAGATTTATTTACTATTTTTTGTCAAGAAATTATACAAGAAAACAAGCTAAGGAGAATCATTACTTTCATTATATTCTGGAATATTTGCGAGAAGGAAATAGAGAAGCAATTGCAAATTTGCAGGAGACTTTCGATAATATTCTTAGTCCCAACCATGAAATTGAAAGTCATTTATTTGTCCTTACTTACATTGCAAGAGCTGTTCTTAAGAAATTTTCTACCAATAATCTTTGGCATGACCTGACGGAAAATGCAGACGGAATAGACTGGAAGGCGTATGTCCGTTTCAACGTAGCAAAAAACCCTCAGGTTTGGAGTTTCTTTCCATCCCAACAAGGGGCGATAAGAAAAGGCCTATTAACTTTTAGTCGGGCCTTCAGCTTACAGACCCCCACCAGTTCTGGCAAAACCTCCATAGCAGAATTAGTTATTTACAACGAGGTGTCGAGAAACCCTAAGAGTAAAATACTCTATTTAGCACCATTTCGTGCTTTAGCATCAGAATTAAAAAACAATTTGGGCCGCAACCTTACTTCTAAGTTGGGAATAAAGGTCAAAACTATTTATGGGGGTAATATTGTAACAGACTCGGATCGTATTAGTATTGAACAGTCAAATGTATTGATATCCACGCCTGAAAAATTCATGGCTATAGAGCTGGGCTTATCAGGAATTCTTGACACTTTTCGGACAGTAATTTGTGATGAAGGGCATTTAATAGATAATACGTCAAGAGGGATCAGTTATGAATTGCTTCTTTCAAGACTAAAAAATAATGAATCTGTAGAAAGGAGGTTTGTTTTCCTGTCAGCAATTATTCCCAACATAGAAGTAATAAACTCATGGCTTGGCGGAACAGAAGAAGACATTGCCCGTTCAAATTACAGACCTACCGAAATTGAACTGGCGTTTCTGGATGAAATAGATGAAACTCGTTTTAATCTGGATGTAAATCCTCATGAAGAACTACCAACAAGATATATTTTAAACCGCTTTCTATCTCCACAAGATTTTATTACCTCCGACAGTACTTATAAAGCAAGAACGTATAAATCGAAAACTGTTGCGGTGGCGCTTAAGTCGTTAAACTCAGGAGCTGTTGCAATATTTGCTCCAACTAAAGGTTCAACGCAAGGTGTGTCCGGCATCGCATCGGAAGTAATTTCTCAACTTAACACTTCGTTGCCGAAGCCTATTGATTTTTGTATAGCTCAAGAAGTTGAAATATTGGGGCAGTATTTTCAATACATTTTTGGGAACGACTTTTTACTGACTTTATGTGTAAGCCAGGGCTTTTTATATCATCACGGCGATTTACCTCAATTTGTCAGAGAACTTATAGAAAGTTCTGTAAGAAATGAGAGGATTAAACTTTTAATATGTACCAATACTTTAGCGGAAGGAGTCAATTTACCTATAAAAACCTTAGTAATTAGCACAGCACGGAGATTCAATCAACATTTAGGACGAATTGTGCCTTTAGAAAAAAGGGATTTAAAAAACCTTATAGGTCGGGCCGGTAGAGCAGGGAAGGAAACCAAGGGTACGGTAATAGTCGTTAACCCTAATGACCGGGCTATACTCTCTGATGTACTGACCAACAGAAACCTGGAGGAAGTTAAGGGGTTTTTATACCATGTTGTTGAGATAATTGAACGTTATATAACAAGAAACAAGACTACTTTAAGTAATGAACTATTAGACCAGTTAAAAGAGGCTAACTATATTGATAACTCAATTATTCAATTGCTAGCTGAGGATGTTCCTGTTGAAAATCTGGAGCAGGAAATCAATACATTAATTGAAAATACATTGACTTTTTACCAAAGTGACAATGCGTTACAAAACAGGTTAAGAGAGCTTTTTACTTTACGGACGGAACGAGTAAGACCTACAATCGAAAATGGAAGTATCGGACTGATAAGGTACACCGGTATTCCCCTAAGATCGTTTGGTAGAATTGAGGAATTAGTGAACTACCAGCAAGATTTTCTTTCACAAACACTTAGTCCGTTAGATAATCAATGGATAGACTTCATATTCGATATTATGTACCAGCTTAATGATTTCACTGGTGCTATCCCGTTGGAGATATCAAGAGATAGGTTTATTGAAGCTTTGATAACATGGATGAATGGAGGCTGGTACCATCAAGTAGCTCAAAGTTTGGGCAAAACCGTTGACGAAACTCTGATTTTTATAAAATTTCTTGAGTATGAACTACAAAACCTAGCTGCATCTATAATAAAGTACATTGAAACAAAACGTAGAGATAATGAAGAAGGCACTTCTGAAGCCATTCTTAATTGGTCCAACTACGTGATATACGGGTTAAATGACCGCCTGAAATTAGATTTAACAGAAATCAATATTCCTGACAGGATATTAGTATTGCAAATAGCGGATTGGTTTCTTCAAAATGAAATAAACTATGCCGATCAGGAGGAACTTAAAACAATTATTTTAAGCAATCAAACGTCATTATTAACTTATTTGGAAACGAGGGTGCCGATAATGTCTTTGACTTTATTAGAACACTATTTTGAATAGAATTATAGGTAGTATATGAAAATTAATTTAAGAACTTTAGAAAATAGGGCAATAGGATAAAAGTAATAACCCCAATAAAAAAAATAGAAAAATTAAAAAGACATAATCGTTTAGCTGTTCTTTTGGTGAGAAATCAAAATTCGGGAAAGACTACCACGTTGAAGTTTTACAATATTTGATTCATTTGAATGGTACTCAGATTTCCTATTTATGGCCGAACAACTTAATGGGGCAGAATACCAAAATACCATCCGAATTCTCAGAGGGAATGACTACCACATAAAAGAGTTTATATTGGACAGCACTAACTGTGACACCATTTGGAACTATTATGATAAAAAGGATGAGAACCTGTTTTTGAACTATAGAACGGAAGCAATGGGAGAGTATGTGCGGCGGTTTATTCTGGAGAGGATATAATTACACACACACCTGCGTGAGGGATAGCAGCGGAAAGCCCGCAGCGAGGGACGAGCGAGGACTTGCAGCGAATAGCCCGACCCCTGCCCACACTATTTTTGTAGTTCTTTGATAAATGTAAAACGGGCAGGGGGCACGCCCTGGTAAAGAAACTATTTCTTTTCAATCAACTTCTCCAGCTTGTCGATCATTTCCTTTTGTTGTTGCAGCATACGTTCGTATAGCTCAACCATCTTATCAACAGGGTTGAAAGATGGCTGAAAGGTAAATCCTGATGCAACGGCATTGTCTTTAAAGTCTTGGAAAGAATAAGTATTAGCAATCACATTCACCGCCTGTTCCTCATCAAAATTCCGGAAAGCCTCAACGGGTATTTTTAGTACCGCAGAAATTTGTTGCAACAGGGGCGCATCAATAGTTTCTTTCTGTTCCAGCAGCGATACCTTTTGCTGGTTCCAGTCGTCGCCCAGTTCTGCAGCCAGTGCATCCTGATTGATGCCAAGTATTTCTCAGAAACGTTTTACATTGCGTCATTCGCATATTTTGTTAGTAGGAGTAGCGGTATGTATCATAGCAGTAAATTTTAAATTTATTTGACATGTAAACTACGTATTTTCTGTGTAAATAACCAGCAGGCGGGCAGTGTACAAATGATTATGCAATCATTGTTACTCATGATTAAACCCTTACTTGTAAAACAGTTTACCATGCTATTCATCACCCAACCGGTAAGCTAAAATTTGTAAACATGACATTCGAATCACTCATTCAGCAATTTAAAACGGCCAGGCCCCTGCTGCTGCTGCGGGCCCGTAATGCGCCTTTTATAATATCCTTCCTGCACAGAGTATTTGCCGATGCTAATACTACCACTATTGCCAACAGTGAACTGCGCAGCAAACTGGAAGGGTATATGGAAGACCTGTCTTATCAGGAAAAAGATGAGGAGTTGGATGCTGCCACGCTGTTTGACGACTTCGCCTTAAGAGCAGCACAATACATTGACAAATGGAGCAACAGCGGTTATTTACGCAAATATCCCGGCGACGATGGCGAAGACCTGCATGAACTCACACCCGACACCATTAAAGTACTGAAATGGCTCGAAGACCTGGCACCACGCGAATACATAGGCACCAACAGCCGGTTTAAAGATATTTTCTTTAAGCTGCAAAAAATGGTGGAACAAACCAATGAAGATCCCGAGGCCCGCATAGAAGAACTGCAGAAAAAGAAATGGGAAATAGAAAACGAAATTAACCTGATCAGGCTGGGTAAAAAGCCCAGCGTGTTTGACGAAACAGAAATTAAAGAGCAGTTTTACGACCTCAATAAAATGTCTCGTGAACTGTTGGCGGATTTTTCGGAAGTGGAGCAAAATTTTGAACAGATACGTAAAGACATTCAAAGAAAATATACCGAACGCGACGTAGCCAAAGGTACCCTGCTGGTATTTGCACTGGACGCGTTAGACGATATAGATCAAAAGCCGCAGGGAAAAAGCTTTAAAGCTTTTTGGGAATTTTTGATGAACGAAAAGCGACAGCAGGAATTTAACGCACTTACCGATCGGCTGTACCAGATACTTTCCGAAAACAATATTGACTATAACAACGACAAATTCCTCAAAAACCTGAAACGCTACCTGCACGTATCCGGTCGAAAAGTAATTGATGCCAACAAAAAACTAAGTGAAAAAATAAGCCGCGTATTATCAGAAAAAAACCTCCTGGAACGGAGAAGGGCTATGGAGCTGATTGGCGACATACGGCAAATGGCTTTTGAACTGATTGATGTGAAGTTAAAAGACGACGATTTTTTTTTCGTTGAAGATAAACCCAATATCAACCTTTTTGACCGCTGGCAACCCGGTGAGGAACGGAATACTACCACTAATATACTGTTTCCTGATAACAATAACGACGAGGAAGAAACCGTTGACTTTAAAGTATTGTTTGACCAGTTTACCATTGATAAGAAAAAGCTGCAACAGCGAATAGACCAAATGTTGGAAACAAAAGACCAGACAACTTTAAAAGAAATTGTTGATACTTATGGTATAGAGAATGGCCTGAGTGAAGTGGTGGGTTACTTTTCGCTGGCAACCGAGGGTAGTCACCACATTATTATCGAGGATGCAAAAGAGCCGATACTGGTGGGCGAACGTTGGGTAAATGTGCCTATGATTATTTATACAAAACCAATAAAACAGTGATATGGAACCGAAAATACAACGGTCACCTTATGCTGCTGCCGTCATCAAATTATTGCAGGGTCCCGTTTATGCTGATGATAAAAATACCTGGCGAGATATATTGGGATGGCAATCAGCTATACAGGAGTTTTTTGGAAAAATCGGAATAGAATTAATTATAACAGAGCAGGACGGATTTGCAAGATTGGTACAACCGGACGCAGCGGAAGACGAAGAAAATCCGTTACCCCGCCTGATGAAAAAACAGGCGCTGAATTACGAGGCAACCCTTCTGGCGGTAATGCTGCGGGAAGGATTGGAAGAATTTGATGTGCGCAGTGAGGGAAACAAATATTTCCTTACACAAAAAGAGATGAAGGAGCGTATTGAATTGTTTTACAAAGAGCAAACCAACAAAAGCAAGTTGTGGCGCGATTTATCCAAACCCATCACTGCGCTTCTTAATATCGGAATTCTCAAACTAAATAGAGAAGATACCGCAAATAAAGACAATAACCAGTACGAAATAAAACGCATCGTAAAAGCATTCATCAGCAACGAAAAGCTGGAAGAAATAAAACAAAAGCTCGCCGACTATGTCCACACTATTCAGCAACAATAATGCAGATAATGGCTATAGGCTGCGGTACCTCGAAATATTTAACTGGGGCACCTTTAATGGCAAAGTCTACAAATTGCAGCCCGATGGTCGTACTTCGCTCTTGACCGGTGCCAACGGCAGTGGAAAAACTACCTTGATCGATGCGCTGCTTACCCTACTAGTGCCCACCGGCAAGCGGTTTTACAACCAATCATCAGGAGCAGAATCGAAGAAGGAAAGAGATGAAAGCTCCTACTTCTGGGGCTACTATGGTAAAACTTTTTCCGAAGCAGAAGATAAATCAAAAACTGAGCAACTGCGTCAAAAAGCAGATAACCCTTACTCCGTGCTGCTGGCCTGTTTTCAAAATTCGGGTACGCAGCACACTATAACGCTGGTACAAATAAGGTGGTACAACAATGGAGGCCTGCAAAAGGTATTCATTATTGCTCCCTACCTGATCAACATTAACGACCATTTCGGAAAAGACCATTTTGATATGCGGGGCGACTGGAAAAAGAAACTTAAAAACCAGTTTCCCAAAACAGAACTCTACAACAGCTTTAAAGAATATGCTACCCGCTTTAGCGACCTGTTTGGTTTAAAAGACAAAGCGTTGTCGCTCTTTAGTCAGACAGTGGGTATTAAAGTGCTGGGCGACCTTACTAACTTTATCCGGCAGGAAATGCTGGAAGAATCAGATGCTGAAGAGCAGTTTAAGAATCTGTACGAGCATTACAGTGATCTGCTGATCAGCCATAAAGCCATACAGAAAGATGAAAAACAACTGGAGCTGCTTACGCCTATTATTACCCGTAAAGAAACCTTGTATACCGAACACAGCCGGAAATCCAGCCTGGATTTTGTGGAAGAACAAATGCCTTTTTACCGCGATAAATTAGAGTATGGACTGCTGGCCGCACATATCAGCCAGATAGAGCGGGATACGACAATAGCCCGCGAAGAAGAGCGGCTGGTTACAGAAAAAATAAAGGAGCTGGACCGGGAAAAAGACCAGCTGATCTCCCAGAGAGCTGCCCTTAACATAGACCACCAGGTGACCTTGCTGAACAAGAGTATAGAAGCAGAGACGGGTAAAAAGAATGATAAGTCAGCAGCATGCAAACACTATGAAACCACTTGCAAACAACTAAACCTGGACCTGCCTGCCGGCAGCGACGCGTTTAATGGCAATTATAACCAGGCCGAACACCTAAGTACAACACTGCCCAAAGAACAGGAAGCTCTTTCGGAACAAAAAACGAGATGGAAAATTGAACAGGAAAGCGCAGAAACAAAAATAAAGGAGCTGCAACAGCAAATTGACTCGCTGCTGGAGCGGAAAAACCGTATTCCCGATGAACTCGTACAGGCCAGGAAACGCCTTACGGAATTGCTGAGTGTAATAGAAACGGAACTTCCTTTTGCGGGGGAGCTTATAAAGGTAACACCGGCAGAACAAAAATGGGAAGATGCTATTGAGCGGCTGTTACATAACTTTTCCATGCAATTACTGGTACCGGAAAAATTTATAAAGGCTGTCAATCATTTTATTTACAACAATGATATGCGAACCAAATTAGTGTACCAGAAAATAGAACAGAAAAGGATACAACCAGTCCGATGGTCTACTGATGGTAACGACCTGGTCAGTAAACTTGAGTTTAAGGAATCGGCTTATAAAGATTGGATGGAAACCGCCCTGCTGGAACGATTCAACTATTACTGTACCGATGACCTGGATGTGTTTTATGGATCCCCAAAAGCCATCACTTCCAATGGATTGATGCGGAATGTAAACCGCCATGAAAAAGATGATCGTCCCGGCAAATGGCATAAAGGAAAATACCGCCTGGGATGGGATAACCGGGAAACCATAAAATACCTGCAACAACAGAAACTGCAGGAAGAATCGAATTATCAGCATTTTGGCGACAAAATCAGGGACATAAGCCCACGCATTGACACCATTAATAAAACCATACTTGCTGTTACTCACTTACTTCGGTACCAAAACTACGACGAGATAGACTGGCAGCGGCATGCAGAAAAAATAGTATCGTTAAATAAACAGATAACGGAGCTAAAAAAATCATCGCAGGCTTATGAGCTTATTGTAGCGCAGATAAGCAGCACAGAAATCTCATTAAAACAGGAAAATGAAGTAAGAGATGCTTTGCTGAGGAAAACGACCAAACTGGAAACTGATTATAATGAAAAAAATGCCCGGTTATTAAGTCTTGATTTTGATGGCCTAACTGGTGCAGGAGAGCAATCGATCCGGGCATTTCTGCAGGAAGAAGAAATGGACATCAGCGAGGAACAGAGCCTGGCAGCATTTGAAACTAAGATGCGGCAGATTGCAAGAATGCTGGCAGACCGACAAAAAAGCGCTACTAATACCATTAACCAACTGCAGCAAAAGATTATAAAGGACATCGCAGCTTTTGTACACCCGGATGAAAAAATAATACGAGAGTTTCCCACCTGGCAGGGCGATGTGATCAACATCAGCGCTGATCTTAAAAGTATAGAGGATATTGAAGAGCTCTACAACACTATACAAACGCAGCGCCTGGTTGAGCATAAAAAAAGGTTCCGCGAATACATGGATAAAAGCATGTTGGACGCGCTCACCAGCTACCGTACCTGGCTTAACGTGGAACTGGAAAAGATTCAGAGTATGATCGATGAGCTAAACATTCCTTTAAAGAAAATAACTTTCAATCGCAACCCGGATACTTACCTTCAACTGGAATACCGTACACTGCGCGGAGAAAATGAAATCAATATTTTTCGTGGACAGCTCAGTGCTGCGATTCCTAATGCGTTGGAGTATGCTACCCAGCAAGACGATAATTACCGGCAACAGGTATTTGAGCAAATAAAAAAACTCATTACAGAATTGCAAAAAGAGGAAACCTGGCGCAGGAAGGTAAGTGATGTACGTAACTGGCTCACTTTTGGGGCAAGAGAATACTCCATGGCAGAGAATAAATCAGAACAATACCATGACAACACCGCCAGCTATTCGGGTGGCCAAAAGGCACAATTTACTTATGCCATCCTGGGAGCAGCCATTGCACATCAGTTTGGTATTTTTCAGCAGGGGCGACAACACAAAAGCCTCCGCTTCATAATGGTAGATGAGGCTTTCAGCAAGCTGGATCCTGAGAAAAGCCGTTTCTTAATGGAATTCTGTGAACAGCTAAATCTTCAGATATTGGTAGTAACTCCATTAGACAAAATAAATATAGCAGAACCTTATATTCATGCGGTGCATTTTGTAGAGATTAAAAATAAAAAAAATTCAGTGCTGTATAACCTGACGATGGAACAATATTATGAACAAAAAGAAAACTTTAAACAAGATCCATAATGATAACACCCCAGGAACTTTTTGATAAATCCGGTAAACATTTCTTTAAAATAGCAGCTGCTGTATTAAAGGGAGAAAATCCTTTTCCACTGGTTATACCATCTGACAAAAAGATAAAAGAAACCGGCTTTAATGACCTGCACAGTGCTATTGTACCTCTTTATAATCAATCAAAAGAAGTAAAGGGTAAAGGATATACTGTAACATGGAAAATGAAAAAAATACAAGGATCTCAACAAAAAATTCCTGCTAAAATATACTACGAAAACCTGGAGGATTATCTCTTTTTTACGAAGCGGGAAAAAGACTTTTCAAAAATAAAAAAAGCATACGAACTCATTGCAGATTTCTTTCCGCTCAATGCAGGCTGGGTAAAAGAAGAACCTGCTTTTCTTTTAACTTATGCAGACATAATGCCCGACCTGCTAAAAGTAGTCCGTTATTTTTGGGATTATGACCCTCCACATTCGCTTTATCTTCGTGAATTGCCCATACAGGTGCACACAAAGTTTATTGAGGATAATAATAAGCCTTTAAAAAAAATGCTGGATAAGATTTTACCTGCCGAAAAAATCAACGTAAAGGAAAATGACTTCTCTGGCAGATACAATATAAAACGTCCCAATATCTATACTCAGGTCAGGGTATTGGATGACTTACTAAAATCTACCCTTGGGTTCAATGAGTTGGCACTTACTATAGATGATGCAGCCTTACTTTCCTGGCAGCCAGAAAAAGTATTTATTATTGAAAATGGAGCTTGTTTTCGTTCCTTTCCTAAAATAAAAAACAGCGTGGCCATCTTTGGGGAAGGATTTAAAAGCCGGATCAGTAAACATATTCCCTGGCTGGCTGATTGTGAGTTATATTGTTGGTTTGACCTAGACGCAGCAGGTTTTGAAATGTTGAATATGATACGACAATATTATAGTCAAGCCAGAAGTTTTTTAATGGATGAAAATACCTACAGTGAATTTTCAGCATTTTCTGTGCATTCTGAATACAGGCAAATTAGTTTACCTCTTTTAAATTCAGAGGAGGCAGATATGTATCATTTTTTAATACAAAACAATACAAGATTAGAACAAGAACGAATTACCCACTTGCATGTTCAAAACATTATAAACCGTTTACCAGTCTAAAATTTAAGAGTATCAATATTAAGACAATAAATAATACTTTATTCAAGGTAAAGCCGGAGAAAATCTCCGGCTTTACCTTAAGTAGGCCCGCTATTGCTGCCGGTGAAACCGTAAAAACAGTGACACGGGAATCTTGTCTTGCAGCAACCCGTCTTTCACAAATCCTAATAAACTACCTGACTGATAAGTTATCCCCCATTTCGTACGGTCTATTGTGAGCGAAGCTGTTGCAACGATATCCTCTAAGTTCCTGACAATCGTAGCCGGAAAACGAATTTCCTGCGTGATGGTCAGCAAAGTTAGTTGGCCGGTAATATCGTAAGAGGAATCGTTCGAACCTTTAATTGCTTTGGTTAATTGAAAAATAGCTTTGGGGTACTTCTCCACATCAAAGAAGTCAGGGTCTTTCAGATGCGATACCAGCCCGTTATCGCTGCTGGTGTCTTTCCTGTCAGTAAGGGTAATTGTATTCATATCCAGTTCAAAATAGCCTCCTACAATGATGTCATTAACATCGAAAGCCAGGTTGCCTGTCAGTGGTTTGATATAGCCTTGATGTTCATTTGTTCCCAGAACATTCATGCCTTTCCAATTAACAAAGCTTTCCGGTATAACAAGAGAATAACCTACTGCATTTCCTACCGGCGTAGAAGGAGCCGACGCTGTAATAGCAATAGCCGCCGTTGAGCGATCGCGGCAGGCGACGCCCAGGAGCAGACAAAAGGGTGCACAGACGAAAAATAAGATTGACCTCATAAAAAGTTTTTATGTGATGATGAAAGTGAAAACAAAGGAGACAAGGTTGTTGAAACAAACCTACAATGTCTGGCAGCGGGAGTAGTAAAAACGTCGTAAAAACTTTGTAAACGAATGTAAAATCTTTTCAGCGCCGCCGGGGCTCGCATGGAATGATGTAATTTTAAGTATGAACAGGAAAACCTTACTGGCAATAGGCACCGTGCTTATTGTGCTTGTATTCTGGACAGCCATTCGTGGCCGGGCGGCCCTGCCCAACACCTATCAGGCAACTGAAACCCTGGTGATGCGGCAGATTGGTCACCAGTTGCTGTTAAAAGCCGGTGACTCTTCTTCGCGTATCTTCCCTGTGGAAGAATTGGCGGGTAACGAATACCTGATCCGGTTTGCCGCACCTTTTGCTTTTGTGCCCGATACTCTGGTGGCTACTGTGCGTCAGGTAATAGCTGCCAACAACCTGCCTTCCGGTTATGTCGTAGAAGTAATCCATTGCTCCCCCTCTTCCGAAGTGATCTTCGGATTCCAGGTATATAAAGACAGTACCCGCGATCTCGTACCCTGTCTGGGTCGCCAGCAGGAAAAAGCTTGTTATAATATCAGGATCAGGTTTACAGCAACCGAAGCCGGCAGCATCAATCTGTTTTCAAGCGGCTTGCTGACAGGTAGCCTCGCAGCTATTTCAATAAGTTTATTATTCAGCGTCCTGTACAGAAAAAGAAAAACTGCCGTCAGGGCAGGCAATATGCCATCTCCGGATACCTCTGACAGTATAAAGATGAATATTCCGGCACCTATAAATTCTCAGCCAGATTTGTCGCAGGAAGTTGTTACTCCAACCGGCATTGCTATTGGGCACCTGCTGTTCTTCCGGGAAAGTCAGCAACTGGTAGCCGGCTCTGCTATCATTGCGCTTACAGCGAAAGAAGCCAAATTGTTGCATGTATTTGCCAACGCCCAGCAGGAAATAATAGATCGTGATCAATTGATGAAAGAAGTGTGGGAAGATGAAGGCGTCATCGTTGGCCGGAGCCTGGATATGTTCGTCTCGAAATTGAGAAAAAAATTGCAGGCTGACCCACAGGTAACGATTCTGAATGTGCATGGCAAAGGCTACAAGCTGGTCATACGTCCATTCTGATCGACCTCCATACAATAATACCCCTGAATAGTTTTTCAGTTTAATGTATCGTACAATACCTATTCAAAACGTTCATACAAATACCTTTTATTCTTTTCAGGATAAGTGGAAAATACAGCAAATACTTATAAGTATTTGAACGCTCAATGCAACTTTATCAATTGATTGAAGATATTTAAAACAAAAGCCCCCGAAGTATACTTCGGGGGCTTTTAGCGTGCCCAGAACAGGAATCGAACCTGCACTCCCTTGCGAGAACCAGATTTTGAGTCTGACGCGTCTACCAATTCCGCCATCTGGGCTCATTCTCTAATTGTAGGGGATGCAATATTACAAACCAATTCTTTTTCAGCCAAATTTTTTTTCATTTTTCCGGTCCTATTTTATTGGAACTGAATTGGTAACAAACCTCCCCTACCAGCCGTAAGAAAGCTAATATACTGCTTTCGCCCTCTTTTGGCGAAGCGGAAACAAATTGTTCAAATGAGTAAATTCTAGAGAAAATGCCGGAGAATAGACAGGCTGTAGATAAATACATTATCAGCAGTACTGAAAGATACAGGTCTATTATAATAAGATACTAATTTATAGGCATTTAAACGAATATAAATGTTGTGCATGTATAGGTGCTTGTAAATCATAATATTTTAATGGGAAATTGAAAATGGCTACGCAGATGAATGGAGAGTTGAAAGTTAAAAAATGGAAACGGTCAACATGGATCAGGGACGTACACAATTACTAAGGGTTATTCTACACTTTCCATTTTCCCCAATGCTTAATTCTCCATTCTTAATTTTTCATTTTTATCGTATATTAGTTCGCTTGGAAAAAAAGCAAGCCCCTTTTCAATGAAACTGTCGCTTAACCTGCAAAAACTAATTTCCTTCGGATACCTCTTCCTGATCATACTCGGAATTTTTAAAGAAAGTATCTTTTATTATCAGTTAGGTATTAATATTCTCAATTATTCAACCATTACGGATATCCTGATCAGTCCGATTGCAGATATGGCTGCACATCCGGTGTTACTGGGAGCCGTTGTTTTTATGCTACTTTTTTCTTACTTATTCCTTACTCTTCTATCAAAAAAGAGCAATCATAAATGGGCACAGATCTTTTCAGGATTATACAATAAACAAAACCTGAGCGACAACGAAATCAAAACACACTTCAGCGATTTGTTCACTCCGTTTCTGGCGGTTACCTTGTTTACTTTTTTTGTAGGTATTGGATTTGGTGAAGGGAAAAAAGTTTCTCAAAAAATTGTCGGTAATCAACTCGAATATGACAGAAAAATGAATTTCAATAATGGCGATGTGGAAGATATTTATCTGGTAGGTTCTAACAGTATTTATTATTTCTATGTTTCAAAAGGCGACCGGCATATAAAAATTTCTCCGGTTGGAGCAATCAGAACCATTGAACTCGTCAACAATAAAGCTTTAAAATATGAAAAGTAACCCTTTATCTGAATACAGCATTGAAGAACTGCACAGGCAACAAAAAACTCTTAAAAGTGCCATGATCGGTATTGCAGTAGTGTTAATATTGGTATTCTGCGTCCTTTTATACCTCATAGTAACCACTAAAAAGTATACTTTAGCAGCGATTTTACCGGCCAGTATGTTGTCGCTGTTTCCGGTATTATTCCGCTGGAAACAACTGAACCATGAAATTAAATCACGAAAATGAAAATCACCGGGCTTCACCATATAGCTATTATCTGCAGTAATTACGAAGTATCCAAACGCTTCTATACCGAAGTACTGGGTTTTCAGATTGATCAGGAAGTTTACAGAGCTGAGAGAGATTCTTATAAACTTGATTTGTCGCTGAACGAACAATACCTGATAGAACTGTTTTCATTTCCGGATCCCCCGGCCAGGGTATCACGTCCTGAAGCTACCGGTCTGCGGCACATTGCATTTGCGGTTGATAATATAGAAGCGGCTATTGAACACCTCCGGCAACACGATATAGAACCCGAACCGGTCAGAACAGATGAGTTTACACAAAAAAGATTCACTTTCTTCAGTGATCCCGATAATCTGCCGATAGAATTTTACGAGATCCCTTCATGAATAGATGAATAAAAAATTACCCCGCCGGTTTTTCACTTGTCACAATTGTAGTACAGCTCGACATCATTCCACCCTGTTTCGTCACATTCATTAAAATACAACATTTGTTGTTGCTAATTTAGCTTCCGGAAGGCACAAAACACCTTTCAGTATAGCAATGAAAAACAACAAATACACATTTAAGCATACCACTTATTCATTACCGTTAATATTTTTATTAATACTCATTCCCTTTTTTTTAGCAGCACAAAAAAAGGTTCCCGTTATCAAATCATCAATCGACAACGTTGTGATCAAAGACGGTAAAAACATTCGATTGAACTGGCGGTTAGAACCTTCGGCTAATCCTGACATTTACTATATAAATATTCCCCGTAAAAAAGGAATTACCACGCTCAAAACCGATCAGGGTGAGATCAATTTTAACAGTAAATATGGTAAATCGTTTAACTTTATTGTACTGCTGAATGAAAAAGATTCCTGTCATATTCAATTTAAAGCAGCAGATGAGCCTACTGCAATTAAAGCGAATACTGAACAAGAATATCCTGTAAGTATTCCTTTTGAGATCATCGGTTCACGCATTTATCTGCAGGGGAAACTCAACAACGAGCGCTCCGTTAAGATTCAGTTTGATTTAGGTGCCGGTACTACCTGTATTAATAAAGCCATTGCTAGCCAATCCGGACTTACTTTCAATTCACAAACGCTGGTAAACAATACACAGGGCACGAACCTCTCCAAAACCAGTACGGGTAATCAATTAACAATCGGAGCACTTAGCTGGCAGGAAGTTCCTTTTACAGAAGTAAGTAATATGCAATCGCATGAAGACCTGATTATCGGTAATAGTTTATTCAGAGACAAGGTCATCGAAATTGACTATGACCTTCAATTGCTGACAGTACATGAACGATTACCTAAGAAGGCTAAAAGATTTGCTACCCAACCGGTATTGTTTGAACAACACCGCCCTAAACTGGAAGTATACTTTCAACACGAAGAAAAATTGTATAGCCATTGGTTTTTATTCGATACAGGCCGTGAAGGAACGATGTTAATCGGTGAAGACTTCACACAACAGAAGAAATACTGGAAAGAGCTGGAAGAGTTGCAGCTCATCAATGGAAAAAAAATTATCCGTTTAGATGCGATAGTGGGTGGTGTAAAAATTAATGATATTGTTACCAATGCAGCCGATCCGTCAAAGCCTGGAGGAAGAGGCAGTTTGTTGGGTAACCAGGTGTTGAGTAAATTCAATGTGATTCTTGATAATCTGAATGGAGCTATTTATCTGTCTCCTAACAAAAGAACCAATACCCCTTATTCTGATTATGCGGCATACCTGAAAGAATTCTCAAAATAAAATTCGCATTCTATAAGCATTCATTCGTATAAATTGTTAGTTTTTGTTTTTAACAATTATCTCCGGTTTTTCAGCCGGAGTTTTTTATTCAAAATATACAGGAAATTAACCTTAAATCCATGAGGTTAATAATATCATGCATTTCCCATTCAAAAGGACAATAATGCGTTTAACAAAAAAAACGACAGGGTTGATGGCCTGTCGTTATTCAATATCAGATATTTTTCAACTAAAAAAGTATTATTCTATGCACACCCGATACAATCCGGCGCGAGGGGGGATTTTTTAATATAATAACTTATTTTTTTGGTAATCCTTTATCAATTATTGTAACACTAGATTTATTTTTAGCATTATGCGTTCTCTCAAGTGACAATATATTTGAAATAAATAAAGTATTCTTATAATTACCCGAGATACTGTCTGTTAACAAAATAAATTCCAGATTAGTATAATTACACACCCTAAATTTATCATCTTTTTTTATTTGTTTAAATTCACCCATTACGGGAATTATACAAATACTACTATCTGAATCAAAAATAAAATAAGCCTGCATTCCATTATTTATCCCAAAATAGTCTACATTAAAATTTTCATCGATAGATAAATCTGAAACTATACCATAAAAAAACTTAGAATTCCCCCCATCATCAATTCTTGTCAGCCAGATATTATTAAAATTGTAATAAACCAATTTTTTATTATCAGAGCAACCAAACATGATAATAACAATAATGAAAAACAAGTTTACTTTCATTAGTTCTATTTTTTGTTCTTTATATAATTTCGGCCAGCTTTAATACCATCCATTGATAAAGGATGTTCTCCATGTTTAATAGTGTTATTAATCCTATAGTCTGCCATTCCTTGTGTATCTGGAAAAAATGAAAACAATAAATCTGATACAACTTTAATTACACTATTCTTAACAGAATTACCGGATTGATTATATGTTCCAAAAACATAATCAAGTTGATTATCCGTCAAAAATGAATTAGCGCCCACTGCTCCAGCTGCAAAATTTCCTGCATCTCTGGCTGACGCATGTTTACCGAATAATTTTGATCCAAAAGAAACATTATTATTAGGGGCTTTAAGTTTAATATCCCAAACTTCGCCTCCTCTTGCATTGTAAGCGTATTCTAACGCAGAAGGATCTTGATCTAGAATATTATTAACTTCCTGCATTGCCCAGTCAGAATTAAAATCAATTTTAGCACCTTTTGCCGCAACAATGTTACCTCTTTCATACTGGTCAAAATCTGCAAAGCCAAAACTAGTCCAGGTTTCTCCCATTTTTTCACCATTAGCAGATGTTCCATGTTTTTTTTGCCTTTTTCCTATCTGATATGCAGTAGGAGCATTACCGTCACGATTATCCCCATGTCTATATACACCATTATCCCCACATCATCAATTACAGCTATCACATTTCCATCTTTGTCTGTATGGGCAGAGAAAGGACTCATCCCATCCGAATCAATAAACCTAATCGGATTATCAAAGGCATAATTGTACGGGCTATGCCTGCGCATCTGATCTGCCAGCGGATCTATCACTCCCCATCTGCCGATCTGTACATCATACATTCGGGCACCATAATCTAACCATTCTAAACCACTGTCATTGCTGAACTCTTTACGTTGTTCTTCTTTGCCATTGTAATTGAACTTGTTTCCAGGATCTCCAAATCCTAAAGCCTTTCTACCGATGCCCTGCATCAAAGTGCTTTTACATTATACACCGGACACTGTCCGGCGCGAGCGGCGGGGCACGATGAGAATTAATTTAAAAAATACTTATTTAGAGCATTTTCTTCATTTAACAGACTTAAGATAAATCTTACATAATTTGATACATGTTTAGATGAAAAATCGCCTTCCTCTTCTCTAATTATATAGTGGTATTTATCAGAGAGTCGGCATTCTAAAAGCCAGAAAACACCGTCTTTGGTTTGATTAGAATAGTCAATAGTTTTTGATTCAGACCAAAAATCATTATCCTTTAGCAGCATCAGATATTCGTCCCATGTATCTGACACTACAGAGTAAACAGTATCTTTAAGAAAATTAATTTTTTGACTTTCATTTTGATAGGGAGGTATTCTCTTAATACTCACTGTAATGGTGTCATTGAAGTTGTTTAATCTTATTAAGAAAGGATTTCGCAATGTGGGAAGCCAAACAAATCGTATACTTTCTCCTCTCCCTTTATACTTATACAAATTAGGTTCGTTAAATGAATATAAAACTTCAGAAAACCAATTTGTAAAAAATGAATCATTTCTAATATTTTCTTCAGTTAATAAACTGGGGAATGCATTGTCCAAAAAATAATTTTCTTTTCTAATATCTGTTATTTCTTCTTGAAATCTATCAATTACTTTTGAGCTTTTGTATTGACATCCGGTAATCAAAGTAATTATAACAATGAATAATCTCATTCAAAAAAATTTAATTGAATAATTGGTTTTGATGGTCTTTTTTCTTTCTCTTTTCTTAGGTCAACTTTAGGTTCATTCTTATTGTATGGCCAAGGTCCTTGACCATTTTTTCGTATAAAGTCTTTTGGATCACTCGGCATATCTGTAGAAATGATACTTTCCTTACCACTTTTATGATCATATTTCTTCAATGACCCATCAGGTGTAACAACATATCCATCAATACCTGCATTACGGTTTCCCTCTTTGTCCTGGCCTGAAAAATTATTATCACTATGTGCAGTACCTTTTCCCCAAGAGTTTCCATGTGTATGTATATCAGCCTTGGGAACTGTTCCTTCGGGAGCATCGCTAACTCTTACAGATACCTTCCGCAGCATTAGGAACTGAATAACTATAATAAACTTTCCCATCTTTATCTTTTCCCTTATAAATTGTAGCACCATATTCACTTTTTTCAACTATAGAGTTATCATTATACAATTTTCTGAAGTCAAGTGCCGCCAGAATTATAGTTTTAAATTTATCGCCAGGATCACTCGGTGTCATCCCATCCAGGTCTATAAACCTAATCGGATTATCAAAGGGATAATTGTACGGGCTGTGCCTGCACATCTGATCTGCCAACGGATCTACCACGCCCCATCTGCCAATTTGTGCATCATACATCCTCGCACCATAATCTAACCATTCTAATCCGCTGCCATTGCTGAACGCTTTACGTTGTTCTTCTTTGCCGTTATACCTGAACTTGTTTCCAGGATCTCCAAATCCTAAAGCCTTGCTACTGATGCCCTGCATCAAACACTTTTACATCATACACCCGACACAGTCCGGCGCGAGGGGGGGGATATCAAACTATTTTATTCGAACGCCCTCCCAATTTGTTATTACAGGTTTATAAAGTTCATGCCAACGTTTTATAAAAAAATCTATATTCGCCATATCTCCTTTAATTAAGTTTGTAATTTTCTTTACTTTTCCATTAGAGCTATAACTACACAAACTTCTACTAATTTTATATTTTGGTAAAAATAGTATAAGAATCAAAGGTGGTACTTTATATTCATCTGCTCTAAGTCTCATTTCTGTGTTAGAATTTGGAATTAAACGGTAATTTAGACCGTCTATTCCATTCAATTTTCTGATATCAGTGAGAGTTGGTGATAATTGAAAAACGTTTAAATATATTTGTATCCAACGGTCTTTTTTGGGAATATGAACTATTATATACTCCAAATGAGAATCACTAGAGATTCGACATAACTCATAAGTATAGTCACTCATATTGTTTCTTCCAAACCAAGAAGTTGAAAAAGGGGACTTTTGAAATCCCTTTTTTTTAAGCTCAGGAATACTCGATTCAACAAATACATTATTCTTAATTGACAGAAAATCTTTATCCGAAATTTAAAAAAATAAACTCATCATCGTTCTTTTTTATTTGTTTGGGCTGATACTCCGGCTCCAGACACGCCTTGCTACTGATACCCTGCATCACCAAACCAAAAAGGATAGAAATGCCTTTAGCAACTAATATAAGTTTTTTATTTTGATATTGATTGCACTGCTGTTTTTCCGGTGGGCTTAGCCCATTCTAATAAAATACAAAAAAATAATGGAAGTTCAACATCAGTCAAACTATAACACTTACACTATCGTATAAAAAAACAACGACAGACTTTATAGCGTGTCGTTATTCAATGATCAGATATTTTTCAACTAAAAAGTATTATTTTATGCTCACCGGATACAATCCGGCGCGAGGGATGAATATACATAATTAATTAAAATTGTGAGGTATCGTAAACGTCTCTTTCAAGATATTAATAAATTCTTTATCTTCTGGAAATCTTACGATCAGTGAGTCTAGTTCAAAAAGAATACTATCTTTATTTAATATTTCTCTCTTTAAAAAAAATAAATCATAATATACTTTTTCATCAAAATGTTCCTTAGCTTCATTTTGTATATATATATCAATCGTTGTTATTGCTTTTTCTAGCATTTGATTACGATTCACTAAATCACTTTCTCTTTCATATTCTTTAGCAAGAAAGTAAAACTTTCCCATATCTCTTTTATAGCTGTAGGAAAAATCCTCCGTATTCAATGAGTCTAGAAACTCATAACCTTTTTTATAATCTTCCAATAAGGCTATTATCATAATTTTATATTCAATTGCTGCAGCTTTTGTCTCATAACATTTGATAGCAATTTCTACATCTACTAACCCCTTTATCAAATTATCTTTTACTTTATTGGCATAATATTCACTTAAATATATTGAGGAACTCTTAAGTCTTTCATGACAGACTGTACTATTTATTGATTGATCTCCACAACCATTACCAATTATAAAACATAATCCTAGTAATGCAACTAATTGGTTTATTCTTTTTTTCAACATTATTTTTTATTATTTGTTTCCGGCAAAGACAGTAGGGAACCTATTTTCATATTTCTTCGCAACAGGTAATAAATGAGTTAAAACTAATGGAGTAATTCCAGTACCATTACTTTTTGTATGCCACCACGAACCACTACTTTTAATACTAGGGAAGTCTTTACCACTAGACAACTCCGAAGCGGGCAGAAAAATACTCTCTTTACTAATACTTGAATTAGCTCCTCTAATCTGTGATTCACCAGGTTTATTTTTTTGAAGATTAGTAGAATAATCTTTTCCATTAAAAGAAAGGAATGCATCTCCTACTGTCGTAATCTCATCACTACCAGTATATCTATTCACATTAATTAGATCAATAACAACTCCTTCAAATTCTTTTACAAAACTTCCATCCGCCCCCCTAACTAAAGAGACTGAGGCTCCAACCATAACAGTAGTTTCTACATTTACTTTCACCATATTATTGACAACATATCTACCAGGTTCAACATCAGAAGCAATATATCCAATTGTAGTCGTAGATTGAGATCTAGAATTTATATTCCAACCTAAATCTTTTAATATTGAATTATCTTCTTTACCTATATAAGAGTAACCTTCAGGTGTATTTGATACGGATGTAACACTTTTATTCCATTCATATTTACCAGTACTTTTATTTTTTATCCAATCTAAAGGACTCATCCCATCCGGGTCTATAAACCTAATCGGATGATCAAACGCATAATTGTACGGGCTGTGCCTGAGCATCTGATCTGCCAGCGGATCTACCACACCCCATCTGCCAATTTGTGCATCATACATTCTGGCACCATCATCTAACCACTCTAATCCGCTGCCATTGCTGAACGCTTTACGTTGTTCTTCTTTACCATTATACTTGAACTTGTTTCCAGGATCTCCAAATCCTAAGGTCTTGCTACTGATCCCCCTCATCACTAAACCAATGGATAGTAATGCCTTTAGCAATTAATATAAGTTTTCTACTTTGACATTGATTGCACTGCGGTTTTTCCGGTGGGCTTAGCCCATTCTACTAAAATACAAAAAAATAATGGAAGTTCAACATCAGTCAAACTATAACACTTACACTATCGTATAAAAAACAACGACAGACTTTATGGCCTGTCGCTATTCAATGATCAGATATTTTTTACTTGAAAAGTATTATTCTATGCACACCGGATACAATCCGGCGCGAGGGGGGAGGGGGGGATAAATCCTATCGTTGTAAAGTAAATTATATTATCTGAAAACTTCTCCAAATAAAAGTGCTTTTACATTATACACCGGACGCAGCCCGAGTCCAACGCAAGCGAGGAGGGTTAGTCAATTTAAGAAACCTGCAACCTTTATTATTTCTCCATAACTATTAAAGTAAATAATTGGACCATGATAAATTATTGAGACTTTTCTAATCTCACCTTCCCTTTTCCCATAATTTCCGAATGTTTGTGGAAAAGGCGCACTAAATTTTTCATCCAAATCAAAGATGAGAGGAATTAAATTACTATTAATAACAGCAAATCTATTAGTCCTTTTTTTCCAATAAAATGTAGAAGATTTTACATCTATGTTTTCAATTATTATTAATCTGTATAAATCATCCTCACTATCTAGTTTTAAACAGATATTTTTAATATCACTTCGTTGGTTCTTACTAGATAAATGTGTATTTATCAAAATCTCGATACTATCAGGAAAGTAATATTTAATGAACTTTCCTTTCTGAGCATTAGCTATATCAGTATATAGAAAAAGAAATACTGTAATTAAAATTTTATACATAATAAATTGTTTTAAATTTTCGGCTTACCGCTTCTTCCCCATATTTCCAGAGCATTTCTCCCTATATTAAATGTATCAATACCTTTCCCTTTTGTCTTTCCTATATTATTGTTTATTGTTCCATCAGGGTTGGCCCGATGTATACTACCTGAAGTGCCGGCTTTTCCAGTATGTTTCATTGCATCTATACCATAAATGGGAACCTGACGATTAACTGCAGTAGGTAGATCATAATCTTTAGACATTGTTGGTAGAGTCACAATTCCTGCTTCTTCTGAATCAGGATGCCCATGCACACCTCCTAAAATAACATTAAATGTCATTTTGTTTCCAGCCTGATCTACAGGCATATTGGTACCTAACCCAGGAGCAGGGTAATACTCAAATTCTGTTTTACTATTACTACCGGAATTACCCATAAAAGATGTTATTTTAGCTGCTTTCAGGTCTAATATTATATACATTTGATGTTCTTTCCCTCCTCTTGACTTATCCCTAACCTCTTGCATATTTGACTGAATAGTTTCATCATCAATAGTAATAAGAGTACTGGAGGATTGTAATTCACTTGTTGCAGTCTCGCTAACAGTGCCCCCATGTCCTGACCTTAGCTCGTTAAATTTATCATCATCAATTAATCGTAAGTTAGTAGAAGTAGCTCCATCTGAACCCAAATATTTTCCATTTTTCCTACTATAGTAATCATCAACAGACGCCATCCCATCCGAATCAATAAACCTAATCGGATTATCAAAGGCATAATTGTACGGGCTATGCCTGCGCATCTGATCTGCTAACGGATCTACCACGCCCCATCTCCCAATCTGCGCATCATACATTCGGGCACCATAATCTAAACACTCTAATCCGCTGCCATTGCTGAACTCTTTACGCTGTTCTTCTTTGCCGTTATACTTGAACTTGTTTCCAGGATCTCCAAATCCTAAGGCCTTGCTACTGATGCCCTGCATCACCAACCCCCAAAAATAGAAATGCCTTTAGCAACTAATATAAGTTTTTTATTTTGATATTGATTGTACTGCGGTTCTTTCGGTGGGGTTAGCCCAGTCTAATAAGATACAAAAAAAATATTGAAAAATCAAAATCGGTCATACTATATCAACTATACAATTTATCCTCTCGAAAAAAAAATAACGACAGGCTTTCAAGCCTGTCGTCATTAACAATCAGATATTCTTTTCACTTAAAAAGTACTATTCTATGCTCACCGGATACAATCCGGTGCGAGAGGGGGAGTTCCCGTCTTAGCGGCAACTCGTGCAGTACTTATACCCCTGTTTCTATAATCTACTAAACCGCTATCATTTTTACAAGTATTAGCTAAGTCGTTTCTTGAAAATACTCTTTTTAATTCAAGATTACTTTTTCCCGAATTTAAAGTATTCGAAAATATTGTTTCTAAAATTACACCTGCAAAAACAACTACTTTTGCCTCACAAATATTTGTTTGAAATATTGTAAGTACAAAAAATAATATTTTTAGAAGTAAATTCATTTTTAAGGTTTCTATTCGGGATTTAATGCTTGCAATTTTTGAATGGCTATTCTTATTTCTTTTTCCAAACGATCATCTCCATAATAACTTGGGTCTTCATTTCTCCAATCCTCGTTCGGTTCATAAAAATCCAAATCGTAGGCAAGTCCTGATAAGATTTCATTTAGAGTTTCATCTTTAATACTTTCATCTTCCCAAACTTTATTTTGGAAAGATTTGATAAGTTCCATTCTAATAGGCTCTCTTTCTAAAATAATTTTATGGAGGCTTTCTATTATTTCAATTGTAGATTTCATAGGATTTATTTTATTGGTATGAACCTTTTATTGATTAAATTTTTGCTACTCCTAAGCACCGTTGTTACTTGACCTGTCAAAGGATTTGTTCCAACTAATAAACTTTTTCCACTTGCAAAACCATTAGGCAAAACATAATTTATTGATTTATTAAGCGGGTCATAGAATTTCTGTCCCTTACTTATCGCTGTTTCTGCCATTTTTTGAGTAACCCCTCGTTCGGCTAATCTTTGTAAAGAGTGCTTACTCCATTGAGTTCCTGTAGCAACTAATGCTTCCGTTCCCCTCTTAGCGGCAACTTCAGAAGTTGAAGCTAAGGGTGCTGCGGTTTTTCCTAATCCACCGACTTTCATCAAATCGACCCCGCTGGTTAGTACTAATCCGGTAGCTACATCCGCAACTGCTCCTACTTTGTCCGCTACGTTTTCACTGACACCTACGGCCTGCAACACACTGGAAACACCGGTTTCTACTATTGTCTTCTCCTTACTACCATAAACCATTTCATTAAACCCTACACGCATTTGGTCTACTCCGTAACCAAAACCTACAGCTGCTAAAGGCGAAACAGTACCTCCTGAAACATAAGCGCTTCCCAAGGAGAATATCGCTACACTTGCTCCTCCTACCAAACGAACTCCCCCCCATACTCTTCCCCAAGGAATAGAGTCTCCTAATGGATCATTGTAAAGAATCGGGTTATTCAGCATGCCACCATACAAGCTGAAGGATTTCTCCGGCTTGGGGTCTATCTGGTGCCATCTGCCCAATTGAGGGTCATATTTCCTGTGTTCGGTAGTGTACCACTCTAAACCACGAAGTTCCAGAAATTCTTCATTTTCTAATTCTGAACCTCCATTGTATTTAAACTTATTAACCGGATCGCCGAACTTTAAGGCCTTGCTACTGACGCCCTGCATCACCAATCCAAACGGATAATAATGTGTTTCTTCTAACAAAGCCCCTCGTTCATGGGTTACCTGCAGGTTGTCAAAATACACCGGTATATTCTCCGATACATTACTCACATATACGTAAATATAACCATTTTTAGGTACTTCGATATTATTGCGCACATGCGTCGTTAATACACCGCTATTGCCCACCACCACCGCGCCACTGCCTTCCGGTACATACTGCATATGATCATTGAACAATATCCAGTTCACATACGCTTTCGGTTTTGCAGGCGTATTGGCATTGCGGCCATTCAGAAAGCTAATAATCGGAGTCGTTAACATCCCTTCCGTTAAATCACCCACTCCCACCTTGCCACTGCTGCCTCCCGGAATAGCTGCCAGTAATAAATCGAGCAACGGCGTTAAAGGGCTTAAACTATTCACCGGCGTAGCACTGCTCTGCCACCAGCTCGTGGCCGTTAAATGGATTTTATCGCCCGCCATCACTTTTAATAACTTACCCGGACCGATCACCGCTTCTGCCGTACCGCCACCCACTTTAGCCACTTTGGTTCCCCCTGTAGAAGGATAACCCGCCGGTTTATCTGCCCGCGTTTCAGGCAGGTTATAATACAATGCTTCTTCCACCACAGCCGCCGCCTCTTCCATCGTAGCGGCCACATAGTAATCCGTTTGTTGTGCTTCGGTGATCACCGAACGGATATTCCCTAAATGATCTTTTAAGAAATAATCATACGACAGCCGTGCCGAATCACTACCCTTTGCCGCTGTGTAGCGGATTCTGCCTTCTTCAAAAGAGATGAACTGCAATTGCGCTAAATAACCCAGGCGATCGTTTAAGGTCGCATGGCTATATTGCTTCGACTCATATATCGTACCACTGTTATAGTAAGTCACAGTGGTTATATCGGTCAGTAAACTGTCGATCGTGGCATTATACTCCACCACCGTTTTGGATAACTTTACGCCCCCGGCATTGTACTGATAAACAATATGACCCTGACCATTTTTCATCACCACCCGCTCAGGCAGGTTCAGGTAATTGTAAAGAATAGAATCGATGCCTTTGTTCCCATCTTTGATCAGGCTGCCGTTTACATCATAGGCATAATCATCGCCGCTATTTTCACCGTCTTTGAAATCACCTAACCGCCCATTGAACGGCGTTGTGGACGCATCCGTTACTTTCAACAGTTTGTTGGAGTGTTCCGCATAAGTATAGCTCAGCTGATCAATCGGTGTATTTACGTGCAACCCTATTTTGTAACCATACATCGTGCTGCGAAGGATATTACCATTCAGGTCATACGCTTGGTTAGGCGTTGCAGTGGTACTGCCCCCCATATTGACCGAATAATTCACACTATTGGCATCCCAGGCAATATTGTTATTCGAACTCTGGGCAAATTGCGAACGAAGCAGGCGCCCAGAGGCATCATAGGTAAAGTCATATCGTCTTCTAAAACCGTCTCCTTTACTCTCCCACGTCATTCCGGCGATGTTACCGTTGTACTGTAACCACTGGTAATCACGGTTGGTACTATTGACGGCTTTGTCATAACCCAGGTCAAACGAAAAGAAACTGCCCGTTCCATCGCTGTTAGCACTCAGTTCTGCACGGTTCACCCCCAGCAACCAACCGCGGATCGTGTAGTCATACACTTGCTGTTCGAGTGCACGGGACGTATTACGCGGATTTTTTCCATAACTTTTTACCCGCAGTTGCCCTAAAGCATCGTAGCGTAATTCAGTGGTCGTTTTACGAACATCATTGCCCGCTACGGCCACTGCATGCTGTTTGACCTGCTTTTCTGTTTGTACCAATCGCCCTAACTCGTCATAGGTGTGATAATTCACAGAAACGATTTCATTGGCACTCGTTCCGTCTTTTGCTTTTTTATCCACCACTACCAATACTGCACCCGCCCAACTGTATTGAGTGGTGAGCACATCCACCCCGCCCCATTCATTTTTTGTTTTGCTTTGAATCACACGGCCTTTGTCATCATAAAGCAATACACTGGTCATCCATTGATTTGTGCCCAGTATTTTGGTTTGTGTCCAGGTGGTTAATCCCTTTACCATGTATACTGCTACCGGCTTTACGGCATAGGGGTACACACTCATACTGGCTGGTTGCAGATAGCTGTTCCAGCTACTCTGATAAGTACTATCCATACCTGCTACTACAGGCATACCGGCATAGCCGTCATAACCTGTTTTACTCAGCGATTCCCACCCACTGCCCGGCGCAACCGCAAAAGGATAAGCACCGGTGGTGGCTCTTGCATTGATCTGGTGTTGTTCAAAACTAATGGATGATCCACTGGTATAGATACCCGTTTCTACCGGACGGTTGATCGCATCATAGAGCGTCACCAGCCAGCGGTTCGCATTCTCCTCACGCATCTTAGCGTCCTGCGTCATTACTACCCGGTCGCGGTTGTCATACACCAGATACTCCTCACCTTTACCCGGCACTTTTTTACGGATCAGCTGACCACGACCGTCATACTCATAGCGGAAACATTGTTCATTTAAAAGCACACTATTGGTCAAAATAAAATTAGAGCGAATCTGATTCACCCCTACCGGTTGTACCACACAACGCAGCCGGTTTAAATCATCATAGATATAGTAGGTATTTGCCCAGCCGGTATGTCCATTTCCCATTCCTGTATCAGCAACGGCCAGAATTTGTACTTTTTTTAGAATTAATAAACCCTGCTTGTCTTTAAATTCAATCACCTGATGGCCATTTTCATTGGTGGTAATCGTTTTGTATAATTGTCCCGGTTGATAAACGCCCGGTGATTGATAGGTGCCCCAGTTATTGGCCACATCCGTTACCCGCCAGATGCGTACACTATCAATAGCTGTATTAAACCACTGATCAGCTTTTACAGAACGGCGGCTGTTTTTCTCCGTCAGGTGGCTCGTGCCTACCCAGTTATTACCCGGCGCAAAACTTTCCAGCACACGATTCAACGGAGAGGCTTCATATTTTGTATGGTTATAATAATAAGTTTCTCCCTGGCCCGCAATCGGGTTCTGGTGAGGATCACTGTTCGAATAAAAGTTGTGTTGTTGTACAAAAGGGTCTCTTTTGAAAAAACCGTTGTTCACATGCGCATTGTTAGCCGTAGCCATTGCAGGCGTCGGCAAGTACTGATACGACTCACGGCCATATGCATCATACACTTGCATACTGATCAGGTCTACCGCTCCGGCAGCACTGGTCGGGTTCAGCGAGTCGGTGATCAGTGAACCTTGTTTGAGCACCGTTTGAATCGGGCGGCCCAGGCCGTCATAATACACCGTTTGCATCTGAGCGGTAGTCACAGGAGTGGTGACTGTAAACTGGCCCGCATCCGTTGTGGGTTTTACGGCCGTCCAGCTGCGCACATAGTTCTTTGCACTATCTGTATACACGGCAGGTTGCGGGCGTGGTGCCTGTGACCATAACGGTGAACTGAACATGAATAGGAATAAAGAAGATAATAAACTTTTCTTCAATAACATTATAATAAGGTTGTAAGAGTTTAGGATAAAACGTAGTCAGTTTACAAAAAGAATTACCAATCACAAGGTTCATCAGAGTACTCAAACCAAGCTCGGGAAGGATGCAAATCGCTAAACATGTACACATACCAAACAACATATCTCCCCATCATAAAATCATACTCACAATTAATCATTGTTTGAATACCTGTTTCACAACTGCCATTTACACATCGCTTCATCAAGCCCTCATCACAACTATTTACAGAACAATTATAAATACAAATACCATTAGCATTTGCGTAAGCCTGCCCATTGGCATTTATTTCAGCAATTGCCAGATTTCTTGCAGCAGTATAGCTTACCCTTGAACTGTATTTATTAGCTGGTACAGTATAAATAACAGCACTTCCGGAATCCGAGTTCAGGCCACATTGCTTGTAGTAAGTTCTAACCTCCTCAATATTATACCATGTACATCCACCTACAGTATTGATATCATTTTGCCCGTTCATATCAGTAAGGTATTTCATTGCCAGAGAGTCTGCCTGGTGCTGGCTCACAAGAGACGAAAACATACCATAAGGTACTTTATACACTTTATCATCACCAATACCGCCTGAAGTACAATTGTTTTTCCTGAAAGACTGTTCCTGATAGGCATTATAAAAAACAATACTATTGGCTAAATTCTCATCCGGTTGACTAGCCAAATTATAATAATACTTTTTAATAATATTTCCATCATTATCTTTAATACGGGCTAATCTATGCAAATCATCATATTCATAAAAAGTATTCAATCCCCGGCTATCAGTAGATTTAATCATACCGACCAAAGGTTTGAAATCGAAAGTAGTTGCATTCACTAAAAGATTTGACTGAAAAGCAGCTCTTAAATTACTTATCTGATGATTAATCTGATGCCTGCTCATTTTATAAAATGAAGAAGTATCAATATGATTTTTTGTAACTTCCCAACTAGCACCCATTATATTAGCTATTGGATATTCTCCCTGATATCCCCACAAAAAAGTATTCGGAACGCTGCTTCTATCTGTTTGTTGCAGAATATTTCCCATGTAATCGTAAGCATCTATAGTTAATTCTACTGAAAGCGTATCTCCTCCATTAGATTTACTAAAAATCTTAGGAGCAACAAAAGCATCATTGAAAAAAGAATAGTATTCGACTTTTGCACGGCTAATTTCCTTCCGTCCGGTTATGTTTGAGTCAATGCTCCGGATAACAGGAGAAACAATATTTCTTGAAACCATTAGAGAGTAGGGAAATGTGGTTTCCAGGTGATAGGGGTACTCCACGGTGGTTTTAATCGTATCCCCTACAGCGTTCATGCTAAGTACTTCAACTGGTTTATAATTGTCTAACAGGTAGTTCATCGAAGGATATTTCTGCAACAGATAAATATTTTCAACTTTAGATTCTAACTGAACACCCGACACAGGTATATATTCCTTTTCTGTAGTTTTCTTCAATAAAGCTGGTTTAGTAAAAAAAGCCAGAGAAGAGATCCTCGACAAGATAACCAGCGATCCGACAGAAATATAATTTTTATGAAGGTAAGGAACTTTATATATAGAACTGGTATCTATAAAATAATCATACTCAGTAGATCTTAACAATTGCTTACCTGAATTAAAATACTCTGTTTTAAGGTTGAGGCCCCGAAAGAGTTCAAGGCTAACAAATCCCTGGTCATAATAAGGCGCATCATAATTACCATAAACCATATAAGGTTCTTTATCCATATAACCATTATCCAGATTCGAGTATATGTATTTTATATAGCTACTATCACCAACTTTTTCAACCACTTCGCTATAAGTAACATTTGAACCATTCGTAGAAAATAAAGGATACAGGTTATTATCGAACCCTTTCATAAAATAATACTCAACAGTAAAATAAATGTCTAACCAGGAACGGTCAAAACTAAAAACACTTCTACCTTTACCAGACTTTGTATAACTGGGAACTCCTGATAATACACCAGAAGAAGCCAGACCTCCATTTAAATAATTAGTAGTATAAAAGTATTCCTTCACAACAGGAGTACTTTGTATATCTGCCAGTGCGGTCATTTTTTTAATCCTAAGGCCACCTGCCATCTGATTATCTGCTGTATCCCTAACCACAAAAGGATATTGTTGGGCTACTTTTTTATACTGATGAGGTTCATATTCCAGTTTTAAAAAACCACCGGTCGGGTAAATAACCTCTTCCAAAACTTCAGCTTTCATTTTTTCAGCGTCCGGTGAACGCATCGAAAAGTAATTGGCATCATAGATATACTCTACATCATTATAATACCCCCAGTGATCCTTCTTTCTGGAAGCATAAGGAGGGAGTTGCGTATTATTATATTTAAACTTATAAACTTCACCAACAGTAGAGGCTTTTTCACCTTTAAACGAAACGCTATCCAGTCTCAACCTGGCATTGCTGGTATCTCTGTAATAAAAATTAAAAATTTTAAAGCTGTCATTAACAACAATGCTATTTAACTTTTGCCAATAAGACTGACTTGCTGATTCTATTAAATTATTAATAATATTAAATGATTTAGAAAAAGAGTTATCTCCATATCCTAAATCATATAACAAATCATTGGTTCTTGAAAAATTAAAATCCACCGTCTGATTAGGAGCAATTATCCTTTTAATGTGTGAAGGAAAATTTAGAATATACGTATCCGAAGTAACCACCATTTCATTATACGTATTTATGTTAAATTCGTTGTACTTGAAAAAGTGATTATTAAAATAGACTCCTGTAAGATCATGCACCGTATGATAGGCATCACCTATTCGTTGCCTTTTGTGCGTAATTGTTCTTCCTTTCTTTTCATATTCTAATTGAATTTTGTACCCATAGGGCGATATCATTTCTGTAAGATGCCACGTTGTTGGTATATTATAATAATCATCATTTATACCGGATGATGAGTTACTGAAATCAATAGAACTGGAATCCCCTCCAAATAAATATTGAACGCCTTTATCATCAGTTAATTTTATCTGACGTATGGCTTTTTCGCTTTGCCTAAAATACGCTACATTGTTATTAATATTTCTATAATCATAAAATGTTATGTTATTCTCTATAGCAACAATTTCAGCCTTGAAAGTATAATCTCCATTAGTTCTTATTTTTATACTGACCGGAGCCGATGCATTTTCCTGATAAAAAAAGAAGACTCCCGACATTCCATTTACATTAAATATAAACTCATCAGGAGAAGATTCTTTAAGCTGATAAGGTGTTGTAACCTGATTTGTCAAATCAGCTACATATTTTTTTACTTCTGAAGTATCTTTCAAATCAGTAGTAAACGCTCCGGCATTATAGTAATAGCCAAGATTAAAAGCATGCCCCCCTGCAGGATTGTTATTACCATGTTCATCATAAAGACCGTTTACTTTTCTATAAATCGATCCGCCGGTCATAATTGACCAACCAAGGCCTACAACGCCTGATCTTTCTTCTACCTGATTTCCACCGGTAGAATAATTAATGCTGATCGGAATGACCAGTTCTTTATAAGAAACAGTATGCAAAGGAATACCTATTTGTACAGTTCCGTTAAAAGGACTCGCCGGATACAGGCCATGTTCAGAAATTTTTGCAACATCCGGAGTTGGGAAAGATTTGGCACCACTCATACCAGCAGAAAGAGAAGACTGGGAAAAACTTTGCTGAAACAAAACTACAGTAAACAACAAAAATATTAACGAATACAAAAAACACTTCATAATACACTTTGGAAAATAGATAGAAAAATTTGTCACATATGAAATAAATCATATAAATACATTATTCATCGCAAATATATACAAAACACTTTCTTTACAGGTAAGATTTAAAAAAGATAATTACATACTTGACAAATGATAACAAATACTTTATCTACCCATATCTTATTAACAGCAGGAAAGATCACGAAAAGGTAAAATCTATACTATATAAAAGTAACAAAAGCCGGAAAACCGGCTTTTTGCTATAAAAAATTATACTAACTATTGATTATCGCCATACACGATATTTACTTTGTGTTTTTTATACTTTAAAAACTGCTCATCAGTTAATACAGTCTTATATAAACCATCCCGTTTATTTTCAACTAACTGAATGGACTTCTTCAGAGAATCGCTGTTCATCTGTTGACTGAAAAGCAATTCAGTCTCTCTTAATAATCTGGCAGTCATACTCCAAATACTATCTTTTTGAGACGGACTTAAAAACAGGCTATCATTCATTCTATCTGTTACCAGATTTGATCTATATATTACAGCAGGATTATCTGACTGTGAATATCCAATAAACGAAACAATCAATAAAAAAAAGGTTAAAAACATTTTACTCATAACAAATCCATTTAACACAAATATAAAAGTAATAAACATAAAAAAACAACATTCATATCAATACAATATCTAATACGAAAACATAATAGATCATTTTTAAAATCTCATTCATTCTTCAAATAATAAAGATTATAATAAATTACTTCTTACACAAAGAAAAATTTAAAATACCTTATATAACAGAAACTTTCAGAGATCATCAACACCATTTTAAACATTACCGGAGTATTCAGTTTCTGTTATATTGCCAATGCAACACAACGCAACAAAAGATACTATTTCTGTAACTATCACATGCAACAAAAAGTAATTATTATTCAATCAGTAATTTCTCTCTTTATATCGGTTGCCCTTCAAAATAAATACGTAATTTGTTTGACTCTTACAGAGATGATTCTTCCTGTATTTCACTAATACATCTTTGTTATTTTTAACGCTGCTATAGAAATTTATTTTACAATGACGACACTTGCATCTAAGAACATCCGATTTTTCGCTTATTGCTTACTTTTATGCCTGGCACCTTTATTTACTTTTTGTCAGCAATACCCTTTTCAAAACAGTTCACTCGATTTCGAAACCCGTGTGGAAGATTTATTAAAACGATTAACTGTTGAAGAGAAAGTAACTTTAATGCAGGATGTTTCCAAACCCATCAGCAGATTAGGTATTCAGGAATATAACTGGTGGAACGAAGCTTTACACGGCATTGCCCGTGCCGGTCTGGCCACCGTTTTTCCTCAACCGATCGGTATGGCAGCATCGTTCGATCAGGATGCCGTGTTAAAAGTTTTCAGTGCAGTGTCTGATGAAGCACGTGCCAAATACAATGTTTATTCGGCTAAAAACAGTTACGGGCGATACGAAGGCCTCACTATGTGGACACCCACTATTAATATTTTCAGAGACCCCAGATGGGGACGCGGTATTGAAACCTACGGTGAAGACCCTTACCTCACCGGTATGCTAGGTTTAGCAGCAGTAAAAGGATTACAGGGTAAATCTCAAAACGGGTATGATAAGCTGCATGCCTGTGCCAAACATTTTGCAGTACACTCAGGCCCCGAATGGAACCGTCACTCTTTCAACGCAGCCAATATCAAACCCCGCGATTTGTATGAAACCTATTTACCTGCTTTCGAAAAACTGGTAAAAGAAGGAAATGTGCAGGAAGTTATGTGCGCCTATAACCGTTTTGAAGGTGATCCGTGCTGCGGAAGCGATCAACTATTAATTAATATACTCAGAGAAAAATGGGGCTTTAAAGGCGTCGTCGTAGCTGATTGCGGCGCCATCGCAGACTTTTACAAAGAAAATACCCATATGACACATGCCGATGCCGCTACCGCCTCAGCTGCAGCTGTTTTAAGTGGAACTGACCTTGATTGCGGTACCAGCTATAAAGCACTGGTGGACGCTGTTAATAAAGGACATATCAAAGAAGAAGCACTGGATGTTTCTGTAAGAAGACTTTTACTCGCACGTTTCAGATTAGGAGAAATGGATCCACCATCGATGAGCCCGTGGGCTTCTATCAGCGCTGAAACCATCGCTTCACAGGCACATCATGAGATAGCCCTTGAAATGGCACGCAAATCAATGACACTGCTGCAAAACAAAAACAATATCCTGCCATTACAGCGCACCGGTATGAAAATAGCCGTAATGGGCCCGAACGCCGACGACTCAGTAATGCAATGGGGCAACTACACCGGTACTCCACCCAATACCATTACAATTTTAGAAGGAATCCGCAACGCTTTAGGTGATAACTACCCACTCATATACGAACAAGGGAGCGGCCTCGTAGAAAACATGATTCTGCAAAGTGCATTGAATCAATGTTTCTCTGATCAAGAGCAAGGCTTTACAGCAAAATACTGGAATACTAAAAACAAAAGCGGTACCGTTGCAGCCACCCAACAACTCACCAATGCTTTTACTTTCTGTACCTCTGGCGCTACTGTTTTTGCACCGAATGTAAACCTTACCGGATTCTCGTCGCAATACAACAGTACATTTAAACCGAATAAATCAGGAACTGTCGTTTTTGACTTTTATGTCAACGGCATTGTCAGCCTGCTCGTTAACGGAAAAGAAGTAAAGAATATCAAAACCGGACATGGAAGCAGAAAGTTCACTCATTCGATGAATGTAGAAAAAGGAAAAAATTACGACTTACAAATAGATTTTGCACATAACATGGGCGATGCGCAGCTGAATTTTGACATCGGTTTTAAAGAAGCTATTGATATTCAAAAGTCATTAGCAAAAGTAGCTGACGCCAATGTCATCATTTTTGTGGGAGGCATTTCACCACAACTGGAAGGAGAAGAAATGGGTGTTAATCTACCGGGCTTCAGAGGCGGCGACCGTACCGATATCGAACTACCCGCTACCCAGCGGAACTTCATCGCAGCACTGAAAAAAGCAGGCAAAAAAGTAATCATGGTTAACTGCTCAGGCTCACCAATCGGCTTAACCGAAGAAGTCAAAAACTGTGAAGCCATCTTACAGGCCTGGTATCCGGGCCAGGCAGGCGGACAAGCAGTTGCAGAGGTACTATTCGGAGATTATAATCCTTCAGGAAGACTACCGGTTACTTTTTATAAAGACACCACTCAGTTACCTGATTTTGAGAATTACGATATGAAAGGGCGTACCTACAGATACCTTACTGCTACCCCACTGTTTCCATTCGGTTTCGGATTGAGCTACACAACGTTTAAATACGGTAATCCCATATTGAGCAAAACCGGCATGAAAGCACAGGATTCAGTAATACTCACCATACCTGTTACCAATACCGGTAAAAGAAACGGCGATGAAATTGTACAACTGTATGTGCATAGCGAAAATGATAAAGATGGTCCGGTAAAAGCATTACGAGGTGTACAAAGAGTATCGGTTGCTGCCGGACAAACTGTACAGGTTACTTTCAAACTAACCGCCAGAGAGTTGGAGTATTGGGACGAATTTCAGCAGGAAATGACTACGAATTCAGGTAATTACAATATTTATGTGGGAGGCAGTTCTGACAATAAAGATCTGAAAAAAATTAAGATGAGAATTCTTTAATTGCATTACACCGGACACTGCGGCGCTAATATTTCAATAGTTGGCGCCAAACTTTGTCTGGTGTGGCACCAATAGTTGGTGCCGGACGATGTCCGATGCTTAATAAAAAAATACTACAGCCCCTTCTAATAAGATACGAAAAATTATTGAATTTTCCAAATCTGTCGGTATTACTCATTAGCAGGCATTTCCCTTTGGGTAACCGGTGTGCTGCTAACCGGAATCGGCTTAATCCACAACAACCATTACGGATGATAACCACCGCTAGCCTCTCAACAACACATTAACATTTCGATTCAGACAAAAATGATAAATTTATAATCCCTTCCATCGAAACCACCCTATCCGCATAACACCACCATCACTTAATACCTAATATTATGAAAGCAGTACGTTTTTTCGGACATAAGGATGTCAGAGTAGTCAATGATCTGGAAATTCCACAACCACAGGGCGATGAAGTTTTGTTGAAAATCGGCGGTGCCGGTGTTTGTCACTCAGATTTACACGTCATTGATGACGGTGTGGTATCCGGTGCTGTTTTTACTCTGGGGCACGAAAACGCCGGTTGGGTGGAGGCAGTTGGCCCCGCTGTTAAAGACTACAAAAAAGGCGAAGCCGTTCTGGTGTATGGCCCCTGGGGATGCGGGCATTGTAAACCCTGTCAGCAATCAAAAGAAAATTATTGTGATCATCAATCAGAACAGGCATTTGGCGGAGGATTAGGCTTAAACGGTGGCATGGCTGAATACATGCTGGTACCTTCGTCGCGCTTACTGGTGCCGATTTTTGACCTTGATCCGGTGATTGCCGCACCGCTTACCGATGCCGCTTTAACGCCTTATGCAGCCATTAAACGCTCTTTAAACAAACTTATGCCGGATGAATACGTTGTGGTCATCGGAATTGGCGGACTGGGACACGTAGCTCTACAGATTTTAAGAGAAATGTCAGGTGCGACCATCATTGCCTGCGATATTACTGCCGACCGGTTAGCGTTTGCAAAAAGCCTGGGTGCGGCACACGTAGTAAATTCAAAAGATGCTGACGCAGCAACGCAAATCAATAAAATTACAGGAATTAAAAAAGCCAAAGTGGTACTTGATTTTGTAGGTGCTTCACCAACGATTGAGTTAGGAACAAAAATAGTCGGACTAGACGGTGATTTGACCATCATTGGACTTGGCGGCGGCCTTTTTCAGTACAACATGATGGGACTCCCATTTGGTGTCAATATGAGCAATCCATATTGGGGCTCACGTACCGAACTGATGGAAGTGGTCGGTTTAGCACGGCAAAAGAAAATCCATATTGAAATCGAAAAATTTAAATTAGATCAGGCACTGGAAGTTTACGACAAGTTAAGACAAGGAAAAATCAAAGGCCGTGCAGTGCTTGTTCCATAAAATATTCTAACAGATATATAAAAAGGTAAGCAGCTGCTTACCTTTTTAATACTATTGAAATAAAATATTTATATCCTAATGAAAGCGAGGTAAAAAATCATCTGCAACGATTCTTTTCCATTCAGGGTGTTTTTTGATATAGGCAAAAACCATCTGACACAGCGGAACAATTTTGTAATTATTCCCTTCCAGATACACAAGTGTTTTTTCTACCAATGCGGTGGCTACGCCCCGGCCGGCCAATTCTTCAGGACTTTCAGTATGTAACAATCTCAAACCCTGCTCCTTTTCATCATATTCAATAAAAGCAGTATATCCTTCAACAGTTAATTCAAATCTTTCGTCTTCAACATTTCTGTTTAGCGGTATATGTAAATATTCTTCTTTCATTATTAATTTTTTAAAGACTTAAAACAATTAATTACCAGTTTTTTAAACTGCGTGAATTATTAAGACAATGTACCGAATTTTCCATTATTAAATTCTTCGATGGCTTCATAAATTTCAGCCTGGGTATTCATCACAAACGGGCCATAATGTGCAATCGGTTCATTAATGGGTTGTCCGCTCAGTACTAATACCACAGCATCTTCAGTAACTTCTACGTTAAACGCTTCTCCGTCTTTATTCATCAAAGCAACGTGATCAGCTGGTGCGCTTTTATCTCCGTTTACAAGAATGCTTCCCTCTAATACCAACAACAAGGTGGCATAATCAGCAGGAAAAGAAAACTGAGCGGTTGCTCCCTTTTTAGCCTTCAGATTATACAAATGAACGGGTGAAAAAGTGCTGGCAGAACCGGTAACACCATCGTAATTACCCGCAATGATTTCAAGCTCGCCCGATCCTTCTGGCAATTTAACACGATGAATGTCGTTGTTTTTCAGTGCCTGATATTTAGGCGCAGTTTTTTTATCTTTTGCAGGTAAGTTCACCCACAATTGTACCATTTGAAACTCACCACCCTTTTTACTCCATTCCGTTTCATGAAATTCTTTATGTAAAATTCCGGAAGCTGCTGTCATCCATTGAACATCACCTTCTCCTATCACACCACCTCCACCACTGCTGTCTCCGTGTTCAACCCGTCCTTTATATGCAATGGTAACGGTTTCAAAACCTTTATGCGGATGCACGCCCACTCCTTTCGGAATAGCAGAAGGAGGAAAATTGAATTTTGAATTGTAATCGAGCATAATAAAAGGATCCATACTCTTCATGTCCATTCCGGCAATACCCGGAATAAAATTATGTACTCTGAACCCATCTCCTACAAAATGAGGCGCCTGAGGCTTTACTATTTTGTTAACAGTTTTTGTATTCATTATTTACCTTTTTACAAAGGTCGCGGTTGCAGATCAACTAAACATTGACCTATGTTAATTACCATTTTCCGGAGAATGCGACAATCAGACCGTCATTTGCTGAAATTTTTCAGATAAATCTTCGCTTGATAGGTATAAGCATTTAATAATTTCAGATTAATCACTTAATAATACTGTAAATATCCTTTCCGGTACAATCAACAGGCAGATTTTGTCATACAACATTACTGCATCAGCTGTTATCAGGATCGTATTCGTGTTTACTAAATGATCATATTAAAATACGTAAACTGAACCAATCTCCACAAAATACCGATCATACACAACCGAATTTAGATAACTTAGACTGTACATATGATTAACATTCAAAACTAAATTATCATTATGAAAAAACTTGTAAACGCCCCATCATTTTCTTATGTTTCTTTCGTTTTTTTAGCTCTGCTCACCTTTAGTGCCTGTAAGAAAAACGAATATGTTCAGGAACAACAGGTATCTTCCAGATTAGTATTCAGCAATGTGGAAGAACTTTTTCAAACACTTGAACAGGTAGAAAAACTAAATGACCAGCAATTAAAAGACTGGGAAAGTCAGCGCCAGCATGCATCTTTCAGAACTTATTCACACAACTGGAAAGACAATTACAATCCTAGCAAAGAAGAAGAAAGTTTATTAGCCTTACCTACTGCCTATCAGGTATTATTAAATAAAGACGGCGAATTTCAGGTAGGTGATACGATTGTATGGTATAACCAGGGTGTTAAATATTATGTAGGTGCTGATCAGGGCGACCTGCTGAGAAAAATCAAAAGAAATACTTTATTAGCAGTCAGCAAAGGTGAGTATTCTTTAAGCACCATTACCACTCTCGATGCCCCTAAAGAGGAAACCATCAATTATCCTTTAAACTTTTTAGACGCCAGTTATCAACGCCCTTTCACACAACAGTCTTCTACTCAGGGTACAGGTTGCAGAAAGTTCGTACATGAAATTGTCGGAATAGTAGACAACTGGAATACTTTTTCTGATCCGGGATGTGGTACTATCAACAGCTTTTACGTAAGAATACTTTTACGTATTAAAATGGAATGGAGAAATTGTAACAATAACAACTACAGGCCTGCCGGTGAAAGCAGAACGGTTTCATATAACCTGAATAAGAATATCTATCTGAGAAATGTATACCCTCCATGCGGAACACTCGAAGCTACTATACCTTTTACCGGTATACAGTCTTCAGCACCATTTACCACAACGTCTAACGTTGATGTAGTATTAGGTGGTTATGCAGGTAATGCGCGTCCTATAGCAACCCCTTACTGGGAAGTAAGTTTAAGCGGTACTATTTATCAATATGTACATGGTGACCTCATTTCAAATGAATGGAATCATGTAGGAACTCCTTTCTTCTAGCAGAAAGTGGTTTACTAAATATATTGTTCTACTATAAATGAATAAGCCGGAGTGATAAAAATCACTCCGGCTTATTTCAAATAATAGCTGTATTGAACCCTGTATTATGCTGGATCCACGTCTTCTGGCAAAACAGGCTTTTTAATCGTTTCTACATTTAATCGCTTATCATCTTTCCATGTTCCTTTAGCCAGCACTTTATTATCTGCCGAATAAAATACTCCTTCACCGTTTCGTTTATCATTTTTCCATTCTCCCTCAAAGCGACTACCGTCACTGAAATAGTAAATACCAAAGCCTTCTCTGGTTCCCTGATAATAACGTCCTTCGTATTTATCACCGTTTAACCATTTGTACATACCTTCTCCATGACGACGGCCGTTGTGCCACATTCCCACATAAGTACCTTTTGCACTGTACAGTCCGATTCCAAAGCCTTCTGCTTTATTGTGAACTTTATTACCGACATACGTCACTTCGATGCCTGCAACATTTTTATACACCAGTTTTCCGAATGAAGCCAGAATACTATCTCTGCTGTTCTGTAAGGTCTGCTTGGTCATTTCTTCACGCTCTAATCTGGTCAGGAAATTATTCTTTTGCTGTTGCCACACAAAACTTTCTTTGTTATATATTGAATCGAGCGATTGTAACTTCTTTTTCTCTGCAATCAGATCTTTCCCGAACTGAAAGTTGATCGTTTGCAATTTGTTAAGAGAATTTTCTTTTTCATCAATTCTATCTACTAATTGATAAAGACTTTCCCGAACATGTTCAATGGTTAAAGAGGAACTATTGTCATCCTGGTAACTGATGAATTCAGCTTTCATCAAACTATCGATCAGTTCAATGACGGCAGATTGTTTTTGATGAATGACCTGTAAAGAATCGGATAATAATTGATGCGCTGTTTTTAAAGAAGTGACAGCAATAGCATTTTTCTTACTGCTCTCATGATAATAATAAGAGAGTGCGCCTAAAGCAATTATCATCATACCTAAAACAACAAAAAGTATATTTCTCTTCATAAATTTCTGCAATTTAATAACCCATATTAATCGGCGGCATTTTCTGATCGGCCTTTCGGGCATCCAGCCCAATAAATACGTTAAAACGAAGAATGTGATTGGTTTTATATTGGTAACCGCTGGATTTTTGTCCATACGTCCACATATGCCCGGCAAAAAAAGTTACATTATTATTTAAGATGTAACCGAATCCGTTATACGTTCTGAAATCTTCAAACGGATTAAAGACTTTACTCTTTCCGAATTCCATAAACAGTTCAGCACTGGGAGAAAAGTAAAGTGTATTTTTTTCAATAACCGGTTTATTCAGTGGGATGTAAAGGAAAAATTTATACCTGAAGCGATCTGTATAATCAAAATCTGAGTCCTTCAGATGATCAGGTTTCTTCCAACGGTGTTCGGTTCTTATCTGATGGTAAAAATTGATTTTACCTACTTTATTCTTATACAATAACTGCGTCCAGATTCTCGGCTCTATAGTAGAGTTTACAAGCTCCGGGTTATCCGGATCGGGAGAATAGTTCCAGACTAATGTTGGTCCGATAATCGCTTCCATATGCTCACTAAACTGAATACTTAATCCGGCTCTGTTATAAGATTGACGCGTTCTGCCAACAAAAGAACTTACATTTTCGAGGCTATTGCGGTATCGAAGATGGTGTTCTCCATAATACCCGAGTTTATCAGACAGCTTAACACGGATGTAAGCACCAAACCATAAACCGGTTTCTTCCAACTCTGATTCTCTTTCAGTTTGCGCATCAGACTCAATAGAAAAACAAATAAACAAAACAAGTAAACAAATAAATTTTCGCCAACAATAACTTCTCATAGATAGTTTATTTTCAAAAAATCGTTCGCCTTTATGTGCTCTTTATTAATTTCTTAATAAGATTCAGCTGATATTTATCATCTATCAAAATAGTTATTCTGTTACGCAACACACATTCATTAGCAACTATCTGACTAAAATATTCAAGGCTGTTTGGCCACAATTTTTTTGCCATAAACGAAATTATAGCAGTTTTTAGTTGGAGTTATAAGATTTTAATGAAGATATAATTAGAATTTGATGAGAACACCTATTTAAAGTACTGATGTTCAGAATATTTCGTAGAAGTTACAAAATTTGATAATGCAATCAGTTTAATAATACTTAGCAGTTTGTATAAGGGTTTTAAACCATTCAGCAATTAAGAAATTTAAAAATATTATTGGGGCTGGTATAAAGCGGCAGTTAATTATTCAAGAGTTTTTCAATGCAAACATGAAGAAAATGAAGCAAATAAAACAACGATAAGTGCAGCTAAGCTGCAACTTCATTCTCTTCATTGTTATCTATATTTTTATTCATGTTTCTATCACTTAAATACAAAATAATTATTATTTACTCTTTTTACAATCCTAGTGTATTTATTAATTCTTTTACGGCAGCACGGCCGGCACGATTAGCACCAATAGTGGATGCAGAAGGGCCATAACCCACCAGATGTATACGCGGCTCTTTTGCTACCATCGTTGCCAGTCTGCCACTCATCACAATACCGCCTTCTTTTTCTCTGGGTAAAACTGCATCCAGATGTTGTAAAGAACTTTTGAAGCCTGTATTCCAAAGTATCACATCAGCTTTTTCTTCTCTGCCATCTTCCCATTTTACCCCATTTCTTGTAATTTCTTTAAACATCGGCAAACGGTTCAGCACACCGTTTTTTTTCATTGCCTCTATCGCAGGTGTTACGGGCAAACCCGTGACGGAAACAACAGATAAAGGAACTAATCCTTTTCGCACACGTTCTTCTACCATCGCAACGGCATCATGTCCGGCCATATCATCAAAGGGTCCTTCTCTGAATACCGGAGCACGTCGGGTAACCCATGTAGTGGTAGTTTCTTTAGAAATCTGGTCTAAAAGCTGAATGGCGGAGATTCCTCCGCCAACAACAATCACATGTTTATTCTTAAAATAAGTGGCTGTTTTAAAATCTTTCGTATGTAATTGTTCGCCTTCGAATAAATCTGCACCCGGATAATCAGGAATGTAAGGATTTTCCCAGGTACCGGTAGCATTGATGATTCCCAAACATGAGAACAATACTTCAGGAGTGTCCACATAAAAACGTTCATCCTGCAAAAACACTTTCTCTACTTTTAGCGGGCGATAGACTTTAATTCCAAATTTTTTCTCGTACAGGTCATAATAATGGGGAACGGCCACACTTGCCTGCACTTCATCTTTTGCATTATTTCCGAGCGTTTCTTTAAAAGACATTCCGGGAAGGTCATGTATCTTATTTACTGTAGTCAAAGTGAGCGAAGGCCATCGAAACTGCCAGGCTCCTCCGGGCTGAGGTGCTTCATCGAGAATGACAAAATCACGTCCGATTTCCCAGCCAAGCATCCTCAGGTGATAGGCAGCGGAAAGTCCCGCTTGCCCGGCACCAATTATTACTATACGTGTTTTGAAACGAACATTATTTACCATGAAAAGTGTTTAACGCCACCCTAATCCCGGAGCTACATGTTCGAGAAAAGCAGAAAGCACGTGCACATTATAATCAACACCCAATGTATTAGGAATGGTGAGTAACAATGTATCTGCTTCACTGATGGCTTCATCCTCTGCCAATTCTTTAATCAATTGATCAGGCTCGGCTGCATAACTTTTACCGAAAATAGCACGCCTGTCTTTTTCGATCATACCTATCTGGTCACCGCTATTTCTTTCACGTCCGAAATAATAACGGTCCTGATCATTGACCAGCGCAAAAATAGATCTGCTCACTGAAACGCGTGGTGTGCGTTGATGCCCGGCAGCTTTCCACGCTTCTTTATACAACCGGATTTGTTCGGCCTGCTGCACATGAAAAGGCTTTCCGCTTTCATCGTACTTTAAGGTTGAACTTTGAAGGTGCATGCCATTTTCTGCCGCCCATACAGCGGTAGCATTAGATGCTGCGCCCCACCAGATGCGGTCACGTAGTCCTTCTGAATGCGGTTCTATCCGCAACAAGCCCGGCGGGTTGGGAAACATAGGGTTGGGATTGGGCTCAGCAAATCCTACGCCTTTCAACTTTTCAAGAAACTCCAGTCCCTTCCTGCGCCCCATATCAGCATCTGTTTCTCCCTGAGCGGGCTCATACCCGAAATAACGCCAGCCATCAATTACCTGCTCGGGCGAACCCCTGCTGATTCCCAATTGTAACCGGCCCCTCGAAATCAAATCCGCAGCACCGGCATCTTCTACCATATACAATGGATTTTCATAACGCATGTCGATGACTCCGGTACCAATTTCTATCTTACTGGTTCTGGCTCCGATAGCCGACAATAAAGGAAACGGCGAACCCAATTGATTAGCAAAGTGATGCACCCTGAAGTAGGCCCCATCAATACCAATCTCTTCAGCCGCTACAGCCAGATCAATAGATTGCAAGAGCGTATCACTCGCAGTCTTTGTACTATAAGCGGGATGATTGGCCCAATGGCCAAACGATAAAAATCCAATCTTTTTCATCATTCCACAATGTAATTTATGTTACCGTACTAAATTAAATCAATTTCAACCGGAGATCGCTATCTCTCCAAACGGATGCAGAATATAATGCCTGTTCCGTCATCAATATAACAACTTTATTTAAAAATAGTTCTTACACGATCGCTTCCTGATTACCATCCATACAACAACATACACCAGTGACCACTTTGCTTATGGCTTCACATTTTTATCGCGTATACATTGTACAGGTATTCAATATTACTAACAAATTGCTGCCAGACCCAAAACCTGACCCGGGAAAGTTTCCAACACTCAATTTGCCGATAAAGTTTCTCAGTATTAACAAATAACTTCGTATATAGCTATCATTTTCAATTCTTTTATTAATTTTCTCCTGAATTTATAATAAAATCAGCATTCTGCCATTTTAATAAGAAGTGAATGGCTCTTAGCATATTCTAATAATACGTTTTAATTCTTTTAACATTTATACATCTATTTTTGTTAGCTGACCTCAATCCCGCATATCAATGAAAAAAACAAAAAAAATCAGTAAATGGAGAAAAGCTTTACGCATCTCATTATGGACTATCCTATCGCTTTTTCTGTTACTGGTGGCAGGAATCAGTTTTCTGATACACTTTATTGTTACACCTGAAAAGTTAACACCGCAACTGGTTCAAATTGTTAATGAAAATATTGACGGCCGATTTGAGTGTGCAAAAGCAGAGCTTACTTTCTTTTCTACCTTTCCTTATCTGGGGGTAGAAATACATGGTGGCAAACTAAGTTCTGAAAGTGGTACTTTACTGGAGATCGGATCTTGTAAAACAACTTTCAATGCCAAAAAACTATATAAAGATCATGTAATAGATATAAAAAATATCACGTTACGCAATACAACCCTCAATCTTTCAATTGATGAAAACGGTAACAGTGACTGGGATCATATCATTGCATTCAAGTCAGATTCTACCGAAACTGATTCTACTTCTGATTTCACTATACAGGAGCTACACCTCAAGAAACTGAAGCTCGACAATATACATATCAACTATATTAACGAACAAACGCATGATCTGTTAACTATTGACAGTTTAACGGCCGGGTTTAAAATGAAATATCTCAAAGATCATTTTATGTGTGACCTGACGGCTTCCGTACCGTCAATAGATTTGATGAAAGACAGTATTGTTATGTTGCGGCACAGCAGTATTGGTATCAATACTACTTTAGATTTTTTACAAAAAGAACGTAAACTTATCTTTGAAAAAGGAGGTATTACCGTCAATGGAATTGACCTGACAGTTGAAGGTTCATTGCAAACAGATACAATAGCACATAAAATAAATACCGATCTCGTACTGCATTTAAAAGCACCTGATTTACGTTCGGTACTGGCGCTCATACCTGAAAAAATTATTCAGAAAGAAAAAATCGATATAAAAGGAAAAGTCAATTTTGAAACCACCATTAAAGGATATTACGGCAAAGATGATTACCCTACTACCGTTCTGAATATGAGTATCGGGGACGGTCAATTTAAATACAAAGATTATCCCGGATCTATCAACCATATTGCTACCGATTTAAACCTGACTATCGACTTTAACAATAAGAAAAAATCGCAACTGACATTAAAAACACTTGACGTGAGAGGATTAGGAATCGGGTTAAGCGGTACTGCAAAAGTAACCGACCTGCTTCAACATCCTTTTCTTGAAACCAAACTCAAAGGAAATATTGATTTAACCAAATTACATGATGTAATTCCTTTTCATCCGGATATTACAGCGGATGGAATCGTAAATCTGAATATTGAAACCAGTTTTGATGTGAAGGAAGTCAAAGAGCAGGATCTGAGCTCGCTGTTTGCTAAAGGAACGATGATAGCCAATGATCTTAACATCAATTTACCCAAAGATTCTGTTTCTTTAAAAATAAAACGCCTGGATTTTGACAGCCATTATGAAAGTGAAAAAGTGGCGGTAGGAAATATCCAGATTACGGATGCACTTACCTTGAGTAAACAATACGGAAGATTAATCATTGATAGCCTTGGTTTAGATTTTAAACTGAATCGTATAGATTCCAATAAATCTACTTTATCAACCAAGATACAAACCGGCAATATCACTTACAACAAAGGGCGCAGACAGCGTATTAAATGGATGGGCGGAGACATTACAGCGAATCTGGAAACTTATAAAAATGATCCCTTAAAAAATGTAATTACATCAACATTTCAATTGGATAGCCTGGGTGTTTATTACAACAAACGTTTTGTAGGTATTAACAATGGTAAGTACAGAGTGAAGCTACAAAAAAACAACGATCAGCAATGGGAACCCATGGGTGGTATACACTTCACCAAACTCATCGCCTACTCTCCCACCTTTAAAATGCCGGTGAAGATGGAAAACTCTACGCTTACCATTAAAAAGGAACTGATAGAATTAAAAAACTCACATGTTATTTTCGGACACTCTGATATTGTATTAACCGGTTTTATTGACAACGCCATGGGGCTGAGTAATAACAACGGCAGAAAAACTACCGGAAAATTAACTGTACAATCCGGTTACCTCGATGCAAATGAACTCATGGGCGTGTTCACTACACTTACAGACAACAATCAGGATACAACATTAAACGACGAACCGGAAATACTGGTAAACGAAGCAATTCCTGACAGCTTACAGGAAAAACATGTATTCAAACTACCTGGCAATCTTGACTTTACCTTCAAAACCAATATTAACAAGCTTCGTTACGGACATATGGACCTTGAAGATATTCACGGCATTGTAGTTATTAAAGACGGGAACGTTCAGTTATCAGATTTCAAAATGAAAACACTGGCTGCCGATTTATCTAGTAATATTACTTATACTTATCTGAATGAAAAAGAAGCGGAAGTTAATTTCGAGTTCAACATTCATGATATCGAAATGGACAAGCTCAGTGAAATGCTTCCCTTTCTGGATACACTTTTTCCTATCACAAAATCATTCGAAGGGCAGGTTGATTTCAGAATCAAAGGAAAATCAAAGTTGGATGAATACCTGATGATCAATACACCGACGCTCAATGGAATTGCCGCACTACAGGCAAAAAATATCATGGTTTTCGATAGTGAAACTTTCAGAGAGCTGGCAAAAACTTTAATGTTCAAATCAAAGGAGAAGAACCCGATTGAAGAACTGAACATGGAAATGTTAATTCATGACAACAAGCTCGAACTATTACCTTCTTATGTAGAGATCGACCGTTACAAGTTAGCAGTCGGGGGGATACAAAATATAGACTTTAGTTATGATTATCATATTTCAGTTTTAAAATCTCCCATTCCATTCAAAACAGGAGTAGATGTAACAGGGGTTTATGATAATTTCAAAATAAGGCTGAGCAAAGCTAAATACAAAAGTTATTTCACCGATAATGAGCGTTTACAAAGGAAAGCTGACAGTTCTGTTATCAAACAGAAAGAAGACATTCTCAATCAGCTGAATTTTTAGATGAAATAAAAATAGTTTGAGTTTAAACCGATCAACAATTATTCACTTAATTCATTCTATTAGTTAATTGCAATTTAAAACATGAAGGCAATGAAGATTAAAAGCGAATGAAGTGCTGTTTTCCGCACCGCTTTACCTTCATTCCCTCCATTTGCTTCATGTTTCCCATTACCATTTTCAAACACAGGAGAAATTAAGAAACTCCTGTCGCTTCGCTTTACTTAATTCTATCTGGTAATTGCAATTTAAAACATGAAGATAATGAAGATTAAAAGCGAATGAAGTGCTGTTTTCCGCACCGCTTTACCTTCATTCCCTCCATTTGCTTCATGTTTCCCATTACCATTTTCAAACACAGGAGAAATTAAGAAATTTAGCCGGTTATTGTTTATACTACCACTCCGGCAACACCTCTTTGTCCGTCTGTAACCATACTCTGAAAAGCAATATCGACCGGTACAGTAATTTCAGTATCAGTTTTCTGAATAGCCTTCTTGTAAGACGTGTTCAACATCCAGCAGCTGGCCGCCAATAAAAAAGAAATAATCATCTTATGTATAATTGATCGTTAATAAAGTGCTACAGCAATCAGCCCGCTGATTTCGCAGATAGGTTACTGTATCATTTCAATGTAACACTGCGCAGATCTGCGCTGACTCAATTGTTGAATTGAAAGAAGCTTACTATTATCTTCCATGCTTAAAATCAATATTTTATCGTAAAATGCACACTATCAACACTTTTTTTGGATAAAAGCAAAAAAAATCGTATATTAACTCCACACGGATTTTTGTTTTCATTCCGCTGGATAAATGTTTATCATTCTATGATAGGATACCGTGTGAAACATTTGATCCTACGATTTCAAAATTTCAACGTTCATGAAAGTTCATACGACGAATTATTACAATGCCTTTATTGCGATATCAGAAGACTGTAACGAAGAAGAAGGTAAAATTCCTCCGATGAAAGAAGAAGCGCCCAGTATCGCAGCATTGCAATTCAATTTAATTCAGGAAAATCCTTATAAATACACTTCCGATGATGTAGTGTTTCAGGTGTACGCACAAAAGAATAATATCAACAAAGCAGATTATGTCGAAGCAAGAGAAAAACTATTCTCTAAAGGGCAACCCTGTTTAAGAGCCTCTCCACTAACAAAAAAGTACGGTTGGGGTATCCATTTTAACGAAGAAGGTAAAATGGCTATATACGGATGTGGCTCGGAAGAGTATAAAAATTTTGTATCCGGAGATATGGTAACAATTGTGAAAGCAATGAGGAATAAGAAGAGTTAAGGAGGAAAATGAAAAATTTAAAAGGGAAAGGGGAGAACAACTCTTCAAAATCTGTGAGGAAGAGAATGCATGCATTAATACGAATAAATTAAGATTCCTTTTGGTTGATTTTTTTGAAACATGAAGAAAACTAAAGGTGATGAAGGGAATGAAGCAGCGAAGCTGTTCTTAGGATTATTCATCTCTTCATTTTCTTCATGTTTACATCAATAAACAACACCGGCTCTTTTAATTGAAAATGGAGAATAAAAATTGAAAGTAGAGAATCGTTCTTTGTTATTGAATACAGCAAAGGATATTCAGCGCAAGAACTGCGTAACCATTATTAATTATTAATTTTTATTATTTTATTGTAACTTGAATTAAGTTTATTTATTAAGATTATTCTATGTCAAATATTGATATTATTCTACCCGAACAGGCTGCTAACATCGGAAATTTTCTGGTGGGACGCTTATTACCTTTCAGACAAAAAAGATCAGTCGGACCGTTTGTATTTATCGATCACATGGGTCCGGCCTGTATGAAAGACAATGAGAATCTCGATGTAGCCTCCCATCCGCATATCGGCTTATCTACCCTCACCTATCTGTTTGACGGTGCCATTATGCACCGCGACAGCCTTAACAACGCCCTGGAGATAAAACCAGGCGAAGTGAACTGGATGACTGCCGGTAAAGGCATTACGCATTCTGAAAGAACGCCCGACAGGCTCCGGCACGAAGATAAATACCTGCATGGTTTACAGATATGGATTGCACTGCCGAAAGACCTGGAAGAGATGGACCCTTCCTTTGCGCATATCGCTGCCGATCAGTTACCGGTATGGCAGGAAGACGGCGTTACCTATAAATTAATTGCCGGAGAAATTGCCGGTAAAAAATCGCCCGTTCCAACCCATAGCAAACTATTCATGCTCGAAATAAAAGCGGAAAAAAATGCGACCGTAGATCTGGTAGATCAATTATATGGCGAAAGTGGTTTATACATTGTAGAAGGCAGTATTAAAAATCAGGGTCATACCTACGAGCCTGGTTTTTTACTGATTACACAGGATGCTCATTTGTGTACTTTTGAAATTGCTGCCGGAACAAAAGTGTATATTTTCGGGGGAGAACCGTTTCCTGAAGAACGTTTTATTTACTGGAACTTTGTTTCGTCTTCCAGAGAAAGAATCGAACAGGCAAAAGAAGACTGGAAAGCACAACGTTTTCCGAAAGTGATTGGCGAAACCGGTTTTGTACCGCTTCCGGAAAGAAAAGTTTAAGTTAACAGAAGAAGAAACCATTAAGGAATGAAGAGATTTAGCTTTATCTCGGTAATACGACGGTTTCTTCATTTCTGAATGTACTCATTCATCACAACAGAATAGCTACTACAACTGATTATAGCAATATATATTTTTATATCAACTGCCTATCAATATGCTGCACCGGTTGCGTCGCACACTGGTACACCAATAATTCTATTCAGCTGAATGATATTGATAGGAAATATAAGATATAAATAATAGGTAAAAGGTAAGAATAGCCTACTATTGTAAGATACAATTTTTTCTTCAATTTACCTAGTACACTTTCCTACCTGTATACAATAGAAAAACCGGTATAGTATAGCGGTTTTAAAAATTATTTATTGACGATGATGAATGTTTAGTTAAGCACCGGAGAGTTCGGCGCGATCGGGGAAAGAATGGATTACTAATCAGCCATAGTGATTACTCTATAAAACTCGTACCACCCTTCATCCTTTTTTCCTATTAATTTAGCCGTATTCGGAACATTCTTAAAGACATTAGAGCTATCTAATGCATACATTAAGATATACTGCTTAGACATCATGCCTTTCTGCACTTCTGAGTAAAAAGATATAGTACTATCCCTATCTATACTAACATAACTTATTAATCTTTTATCAAAAAATATGGCTTTTTGATGGCATAAATTTCGATCAATCATTTGGTAAGAATAAAGGGATACTGAATTTTCTAATGTTGTAGAATCATATAAATAGTAATAATTTTCCAATAAGCAGTCAACAACCTGTTGATATTCTATTTTATTCATTTCAAATTCAAAATTAAACTGAATCTCTTTACAAGAGTAACAACATAAAGAAAATATAATTGCAAAAGTTAAATTTTTTTTCATAAAATTAGTGGCCTGTTATGCCTTTTTGTTTATTTCCTTTTTCAATACTAGATGGTGCAGCTGGAAAGTTTTTTAAATTGTAGGGGGTTCTACTATGATTTTGTGGAACATACAATCCTGTTTGTAGTAATTTTTCTTTTTCATCTTTCGTATAATACACAGGCGTGCTACTTTTCACTGTAGCAGATGCGCCAGGTATTCCTACGCTCAAATAAGATTCCTTGTTACCTTTTATTTCTGGTAACCTTTTTCTTTCTCCATGGTCCATAAAAGGTATCTGTTTCCAGTTTGGAGCAGATTCTGGAGCTACAGCTTTAGCTACTTCGAAATTCTCCCTTACAGACTCAATTAATGAACCTCCCTTTTTATATGCTCCTACTCTGTCGTTTTCTCTTTCAAATAAGTTTTTTGAATCATACGCAAACTGATTAGAAGGTAAATCTTCATAAGAATAATAACTTTCATTAGCACCAGGTCCGAAAAACTTATTCTGGAAAAAATGATTACCACTAACGGGCTCTAAAATGTCCATCGGTATTTTTCCATATTGCAAAGTACCGAAATAGTGTAAAAGATCTATCCAACCTCTTTCTTCAGTATAAATATATCTTACAGCATTTTTATCATTCTGAATATACTCTCGAATACTGCTTACAGTCTGAACTTTTAAACCTGACCATTGAGCAGTAGCCTGCTCAATCGTTCCCGCTCGATTTCGATCAGGTTCTTTACCTTCTCTGTCTATAAGCCATATTGGTGAATTAGCGGCAAAACTATAAGCAGACAAATCTGGATATTTACTCGTCATTGGATCTACACTAAAAAAACGACCTAGCCTGGAATCATATATCCTTGATCCAAAATCTAAACTATTCCCATCGCCCTTGAGTTCATCATCATTCTCCTTGCCATTAAACCCATAACGGTACCCCTCACTGCCACTCCAACGCTTGGTAGCGCCAAATACATAGTAATCATTTAAACTGAA
>NZ_RCWL01000005.1 GCF_003991195.1 Gynurincola endophyticus
ACTCGCGCCGGATTGTATCCGGTGTGAATAGAATACTACTTTTCAAGTGAAAAAATCTGATCAGTTAATAATGACAGGTTGAATGTCAGTCATTATTTTTTATTTGATAGGATAAATGGTATATTTTGGACAATTTTTATTTTTCAATATTATTTCGTATCTCATTAAGAATTCAAGCGTAATAGTTTAACTCCGACCAAAATTTACAAGATTAGCGATGGTGGATTATTTTTCAGAGTGGTATGCAGGGCATCAGCAGTAATGCTTTAGGGTTTGGAGCTCCGGATAATCAGTTAAGATTTAACAATCAAGAAGATCAACTCAAAGAGTTCCGCAATGGCATTTGTGTATGTCCCCAATAAGTCAGGCACTATAGCAGATTTTAGGTATAGGCATACAGCAAAAAAAACGCTCCCGAAATGGCAGGAGCGTCTATTCTATTAATATACGAAAAAAAATGATATTTTAAATTTTTCCCAAGTTGTTGATTTTTAATTACTTGGGTTTATACTTGCTTTCCATAAATAAATCTTCAGGATCTTTCTTCAATAAATCTTCCAGTTTGGTGTCGGGAAATTTAGCCATGTATGCTCTCACAATTTGCCTTCCTACAAATAATCCTATATATCCGGGTGAACCGTCACCCAGTTCAGGTGTATTCGGTCCTTCATTTAAGTAACCGCGAAGGCGGTTTACATCCTGGTTATAGAGTAAATCGTTTTTAATAAAGAAGTTCCAGATCAGGCCCTCATTTTTAATACAACCGTTTAATTGAGACTCGGTATATCCTAACTTCAGCGTATCAGAGGTATGCGGAAGAAAAAGGTCGAGCAGGTACAATTTTTTTCCTTTTTCAACCATCTGTGCTACCAGGTTGTTTTTGTTGTTTTGACCGGGGTAGATATCGTCTGCAATATTCTTCAAAGCATTTACCGGAATATAGTCTGGTGTATACCTTCTGGAAAGGTAAGTCGGATACAGAAGAAGTCCCATTTCGGAATGATACATGTGATAATCAGCTCCCAGATGTAGCTGAAGCCCTACGCCTAATCCGGATTGAGTAATAATATCACCGTAGATGCTGGTTCCTGCTTCAAAAAAGGCATCCATCGGTCCGATAAAAGTAAACAGTTGCTCAGGAAGAGTATAGTCGGGAAAATAATATTTAACGTATTTTAAACCTTGTTGGATATCTTTTTGATACGATGACATATCCTTAAACTTCGCCTGTGCATCCTGATAAACGGGGTGATAATCAGTGATGAACTTTTTGATCAGCTGAAACATCTCCTGTTCAGATAAACGATTGTTAATGCCCAGAATGCCAAAGAGATAATCTCCTAAAAAATCAGGATATTTTTGTCTGAGCACCTCTAACTGTTGTGTTAACTGAAGGGTATCGAGCTGAAAGAAATCTTGATCAAACCGTTGAACGGTTAAGGGAGCTTCAATGTGGCTTACATCGGGGGCTTTATTGCCACCGCAAGCGTACAAAAAAATCAGACTGGCGAATAGGATCTTTCTCATTTGAATGATAAAACGTTCTATGTGGAAAAATGTTGTTATTGAGATACGGTCCGCATAAAGTTAATAAGCTTTCTTGTAAATTTGTGGAATATGAAAATTGCTATAGCACAACAGAATTATATTATTGGTGATTTTGAGGGAAATGCTCAAAAAATGATCGATGCGATTCATACGGCAAAAGAGGCCGGTGCTTCGTTGGTGGTTTTTTCTGAATTAAGTGTTTGCGGCTACTCTCCCGGCGATTTGCTGGAATACGATTCTTTTATCGAAGCCAGTAATGCGGCTATCGATCAGATTAAAGTGCATGCAGACACGATCGGGGTATTGGTGGGCGCACCTCAACGTAATAAAGTGATTCAGGGTAAGGATTTATATAATGCTGCCTGGTTTCTTTATGAAGGGGAAGTGAAACAGGTATTTCAAAAAACACTGCTGCCTACTTATGATGTGTTTGATGAATATAGATATTTCGAGCCGGCGGGTGAATGGAATATATTAGAATATAAAGGAAAAAAAATAGCCGTAACGATTTGTGAAGATATCTGGAACCTGCAGGATAATCCGTTGTATAAAACCAATCCGATGGATCATTTACAAAAGTACCATCCTTCATTGCTGGTGAATTTATCTGCATCACCTTTTGATTATGATCATCAGTTAGACAGGATAGAGGTACTTACGCAAAATGTTCGTCAATACAAGGTTCCGGTTATTTACTGTAATGCGGTTGGTGCACAAACAGAAATATTATTTGACGGCGGTAGTATGGCTATGAATGCGAAAGGTAAAATCGTATCGCAACTACAGTTCTTCGAAGAAGATTTTGCTATTGTAGATCTCAATGATCAGGGATGGAATGAAGCTCCTGAAGAATTTGATACAGCTGATGAAAGAGTATCGGCATATGATGATCCGGCTAAGGTAAATGAATATCTCGTTCACGGAGATAATATTCAGGAAATTCACGATGCGCTGATCATGGGTGTGAGGGACTATTTTCATAAAATGGGTTTTAAAAAAGCCATTCTGGGGTCAAGTGGCGGAATTGACAGTGCGGTAACACTGGCGCTGGCTGCAAGAGCTATCGGCGCTGAAAATATAACAGCTATTCTCATGCCTTCTGAATATAGTTCAACCCACTCAGTGGAAGATGCGGTTTTACTGAGTGAAAAACTGAAAAATCCGTATCATATTCTGGCGATTAAAAACATTTACGATAGCTTCTTAACAACGCTCGAACCTTTATTTAAAGGATTACCTTTTTCATTAGCAGAAGAGAATATTCAAAGCCGTAGCAGAGGTAACCTTTTAATGGCAGTTGCTAATAAATTTAATTATATTTTACTGAACACTTCAAATAAAAGTGAACTGTCAACCGGCTATGGAACTTTATACGGAGATATGGCGGGAGGTATCAGTGTATTAGGAGATGTTTATAAAACGCAGGTATATGCTTTGGCGGAATATATCAATAAGGAGGAAGAGATTATTCCCGTTAACATCATTACTAAAGCACCAAGTGCCGAGTTAAGGCCTGATCAGAAAGACAGTGACAGTTTACCGGAATATGATATACTCGATAAAGTTTTATATCAATATATTGAACGGAAGAAAAGTGTGAAAGAAATTACTTCATTAGGAATTGAAAGAAGCCTGGTGGAGCGGATCGTTCGGATGGTAAATGTAAATGAATACAAACGAAAACAGTTTTGCCCGATTTTAAGGGTATCAGATAAGGCTTATGGCGTGGGGAGAAGAATTCCTGTAGTGGCAAAATTTCAGTACTAAAATTTTATGTTCATATAAAAAATACCCGGATAATACCGGGGATTTTTTATAAAGTTGTTTAGAAAGCAAATTGTTAAATAGGTTATCTGCAGATTCCACTTTTATCTTACTCTTTTTAAAGTTGCTCTCGCAGCTTTATCTTCAAATGAAACTTTGAGTACCAGCTCTGCATCAGAATTGCTTACAATTTCACCCTGAAATAATGTGTTACTGGTGATTTGGTCTCCATCTACAGTATAAGTACCGCTATATATGTATTGTGATTCACATTCGTTAGAAGGGTCTGTGGTTGATATCCGGCCATCTTTAAACTCAATAATTATGTTTCTCTCACATTCGTTAATTAGAACGGTCATATCTGTCCATACCGGACCTGTAGAAAATTCAATTTTTGAAAGATTATATTTTCCTTCCAGCTGAGCAACCACTTCGTCTTTATCGTCTTTGGAACAGCTGAAAGCAAAAATGAAAATTGTTAACGAAAGGTAGCAGAGGTTCAGAAATTTTCTCATAGAAATAAAATTTTATTAATCTAAAACGGTAAATCGGTATGAATAGTATGTAAGGTAAATCAAGGGTTTGACAATAAAGAATTCTGTGTATATAAAATTCTTTTAGTAATTTGTAAATCGTTCATAACTTGGCATTTACTTTGATTCCAAAATACATCGAAATATATTAAGAAATGACGATGTCATCAACCGAAATACAGCAATTAAGCGAGCAGATAAAGGGCCATTCGTCCTTCTTACAAAAATTAAAAAGTGAAACCTCAAGAGTGATCATCGGTCAGGAATATATGATTGACCGTTTATTGATCGGGTTACTCAGCAATGGTCATATTTTGCTGGAGGGGGTTCCCGGCTTAGCTAAAACTTTAGCAATTAAGTCTTTGGCAAATACGCTGGGAGGTAAGTTCAGCAGAATTCAGTTTACTCCTGACCTCTTACCGGCAGATCTTGTAGGTACTATGATTTACAATCAGCCGAAAAATGAGTTTGTAGTAAGGAAAGGGCCGGTATTTGCGAACTTCGTATTAGCCGACGAAATTAACCGTGCTCCGGCGAAAGTGCAAAGTGCGCTGTTGGAAGCAATGCAGGAGCGGCAGGTAACTATTGGAGAAAACACTTACACGCTGGAACAACCTTTTTTAGTGTTGGCAACACAAAACCCATTAGAGCAGGAGGGAACATATCCTTTGCCTGAGGCACAGCAAGACCGTTTTCTGATGAAAGTAGTGGTTGATTATCCATTGCGTTCAGAAGAAAAAATGATTATCCGGCAGAATGTAAGTGCTGCTGCATTTCCTCAAACGCATCAGGTTGTTCAACTCGAAGATATTCTTAAAGCACGCGATCTGGTAAAAAAGATTTATATCGATGAAAAAATAGAAGACTATATTCTTGATATCATTTTTGCTACCAGAACACCGGCTAAATTTAACCTGACTGAAATAGCGCCCTATATAAGTTATGGTGGTAGCCCCAGAGCGAGTATCAGTTTGGCACTGGCCGCAAAAGCCGTAGCTTATCTCGAAGGCCGCGCTTTTGTAACTCCCGAAGATGTTCAATCGATCGCATTAGATGTACTAAGACACCGTATCGGATTAACTTACGAAGCGGAAGCTGAAAACCAGTCAATCGAATTGATTATAGAAAAAATTATTCGTACGATACCTGTTCCATAATGGCTACTACTGAAGAAATATTAAAGAAAGTCAATGAACTGGAGATTAAAAGCAAAAGATTAACCCGCCATTTATTCAAAGGCGAATATCATTCTGCTTTTAAAGGCAGAGGTATGCACTTTAAAGAAGTGCGTGAATATGAAGCGGGCGATGATATCCGTTTCATTGACTGGAATGTTTCTGCCAGATTAGGCCATCCTTACAGCAAAGTATTTGAAGAAGAACGTGAACTAACGGTCATGCTGGTAGTGGATGTAAGTGCCAGCTTTTTCTTTGGTACTCAGGGAATGCAAAAAAATGAAATGATTGCGGAAATGGCAGCAGTGCTGGCGTTTGCAGCAATCAGTAATAATGATAAAGTAGGTCTTTTACTTTTCTCTGATGTGGTAGAGAAGTATATTCCTCCCAAAAAAGGTCGTAACCATGTTTTACATATTGTAAGAACGTTGCTGACTTACCAACCCAAATCTACCGGAACAAATTTGCAGGAAGCATTAAGAAAACTAAATGCTTATACAAAACATGAAAGTATATGTTTTTTGCTGACTGATTTTTTTGCTGACAACTATCTTGACACTTTAAAAGCATCTGCTCAAAAACATGATCTGATCGGTATTAACCTTTATGATAGTTTTGAATGCCATTTGCCTGATATCGGCTGGATAGAATTATACGATGCTGAATCGAAGGCATATGTACTGATTAACTCAGGTGATCAGGAGCAACGTCGTCAATGGTTTCAAACTTATTTTGACAGAGAGCAAAAAGTGAAACAACAAATGTTACAGGCCGGTGCTGACTATCTTCATATTAATACCAATGAAGACTATGTAAAAAAACTGCATCAGTTTTTCCGAAAAAGACATAAAAAATGATGAAGCACTGGATGAAATATATTTTTTTGATGATGATATTGTGTTATACAAAGCTTTGTACAGCACAATACATGATTAATACCGGTGTTGATAAAACCGCAGTATTTGTAGGTGATTTTATTCATTTTACAGTACAGGCGGTCGGTCCTTCAAATGCTGCAATAGCACTTCCTAAAATCGACAGTATTCCTCATTTTGAAATTGTATCGGTAAAACCTGTTGATTCAGTTATAACGACTAATAATAAACGTATCGAGCAGGAATATACATTAATCAGCTTTGATACCGGAACTTTTACTATTCCGGAATATGAGTTTATTATCAACAGGCAAAAGTCTTACTCAGATCCGATTCAGCTGAAGGTGCAATTCAGCCCCCAGGATGTAAGCGGGGAATATAAAGATATACATAATATAGAGGCTGTTCCGCCGCCACCCTCAAAATTCTGGTGGTGGTTCAGCGGAGCGATTATTGTCATTGCACTGATTATTTTCTTGTTGAATCAGATAAAGAAAAAACCGGTTGCTCCGAAAATTACGAACTTATCTTCTTATGAAGAAGCTATCAAACAATTACAACAGTTAAGAAATCATCACCAGCCGCAAGCCGCAGAATATCAGGTGTTGGTGAACATATTGAGAGGTTATCTGGTGGCAACACAAGGATTTTCCGCTACCGGACAAACCTACGCACATTTATATCGTTTTGTACAGAATCTGAAAATTTCACTGGAGCATATTAATGCTTTGAAAGGAACATTAAATGCTGCCAGTGTGAGTGTGTTTGCATTGAAAAAGCAGAACGACGAACAGTGGCAGAATGATATTAATAATATATCAAACATTATTATACAACTCAACGCAAATAAAATTTAATCTTGTTATATAACTGGTTCTCGCATATTAGTTTTTTACATCCTTATTTTTTTGTTTTATTGCTGATTATACCGGTAGTAATTTATTGGTATGTATATGTGTCTGCTAATCAAAAAACCGGTATCACTTCAAGCAGGGTGATTCAGGTAAATAAAAACTGGAAATACTATTTGTGGCATCTGCCATTTATATTCAGAATACTGGCTTTGTTGTGCGTGATTATTGCTCTGGCAAGACCACAATTGAGAAATGCGGAAGAGTTTAAAACCGGTGCCGGTATTGACATCATTCTTTGTATGGATGTAAGTGGTAGTATGTTTGAAAAAGACCTTGTGCCGAATCGACTGGAAGCGTCTAAAAAAGTGGCCATGGAATTTGTTGAGAAAAGACCTACAGACCGTATTGGGTTAGTAAAATTCTCGCGTGAAGGATTTGCCTTAGTGCCGCTTACAACAGATCATAATCTGGTGGTGACCCAGATAGCCATTATTGAAAAAGGAGTATTGGATGACGGTACCGCCATTGGTGATGGTTTAGGCGTAAGTATTGATCGCTTACGTCAGGCAACAGGTAAGTCGAAAATTATAGTTTTGCTTACTGACGGAGCTGATCAGGGTGGTTTGATTGATCCGTTAACCGCAGTGGAAATGGCCAAAAGTTTTGGTATTAAAATATATACTGTTGGGGTTGGAAGCAAAGCGCAAACCATACAAAGAGAACCGTCAGCCAGCGGTAGTAAAGTGAGTGAACCAATTAATGAAGAGTTATTAAGCCGCATTTCTAATGAAACAGGTGGTCTGTATTTCAGAGCAACTGACAATGCCAGTCTTTCTTCTATATATAATGAGATCAATCAATTAGAAAAATCACCTTACGAAGTGAAAACCTTTACCAGAGTACGCGAAATGTTTTTTCCGTGGGCTGTGGCAGCCGTGGTATTGTTATTTCTCGAACTGTTACTTAGAACAACCTTCCTTAAAAAATTACCTTAGATTTATATTGTAACTTTGAACAATAATATTTTTTGAATGAAAGGAGTCGTGTATAAGTCTACCGGTAGTTGGTATGTAGTAAAAGGTGAAGACCAGCAGTTTTACAATGCCCGTATTAAAGGAGTATTTAAAATTGATGGAATAACTTCCACCAATCCTATTGCGGTAGGTGATCACGTTGAAGTTAAAACTGATGACGGTGACACGATGATTGTTGAGATCTATCCCCGCAGAAATTATATCAACCGCAAATCGCCGGCTAATAAACATCTTCACCATATTATTGCTGCCAACATTGACCAGTCATTGTTGTTTGCAACACTGAAAAACCCAAAAACCTCTTCAGGATTTATAGACCGGTTTCTGGTAACAGCTGAAGCTTATCATGTGCCGGCGATAGTAGTGTTTAATAAAATTGATATATACAAAGAAAAAGAACTGGCCCTGCTTGAATTTTTGTCTGAGCTGTATACTGCCATCGGATACCGGGTTTTTAAGGTTTCCGTACAAACGCAGGAGGGTGTGGAGGAATTGAAAGAAGCGTTAAAGGGTAAAACTACGCTGGTAAGCGGACATTCCGGCGTTGGAAAATCCAGCTTTTTAAATCTTCTTGACGCCGGGCTGGGCTTAAAAACGATGGAAGTAAGCGGATGGAGCGGTAAAGGGATGCACTCCACCACTTTTGCGGAAATGTTTGATATCGACGATCATACTAAAGTAATTGATACACCCGGTATGCGTGAATTCGCACTGGTAGATATTTCTAAGAATGAACTGTCACATTATTTTCCTGAAATGAGGCCTTTTCTGCCCGATTGCCAGTTTAATAATTGTTTACACATTAACGAGCCTAACTGTGGCATACAGCGGGCAGTGCTGGATGGTAAAATCACTGAAGAGCGCTTCGGAAGTTATTATTCAATTTTAGAAACGATTGAAGATAAAAAGTGGAAATAAAAAAACATCCCGAAAAATCGGGATGTTTAGCTCAAAAGTGTACGGATTGTATTGAGTAAAGACTTTATAAAAATTCTGTATTACAATTGCAATTTGTTTGCCAGTTCTTTTTTCGATCAGAATCGAATCAATATAATAACGAGCATTAGGTTTGATTTATTATTCAACCACCTCCCGATTTTTATATTATTTTGGCTATCAATTACATATTTTTTTCTATTATTTGTTCCTGTACCCAGCCGGAATACATAATATAGTTGTTGGCAATGCGGTTAATTTCGCCTTCTACATGTTTTGCATCAACTTTTTTAACCATTTTAGCCGGAACGCCGGCCCAGATAGTTCCCTCCGGAACATGTGTTCCTTCTAGAATAACTGCCCCGGCAGCAATAATGCAATTGCTTTCGATAACGGCATTGTCCATCACAATTGCACCCATACCGATTAAAACATTGTCGTGTACGGTGCATCCGTGCACGATAGCGTTATGCCCTACTGATACATTGTTTCCCAGATAAGTTTTGGTACGCTCGTAAGTACAGTGTACGCAGGCGCCATCCTGGATATTTACTTTATTGCCCATTTCAATGCTGTTTACATCACCTCTGATAACTGCATTAAACCAAATGGAGCATTCATTACCCATTTTCACATCTCCAATAATAGTTGCATTAGGGGCTATAAAACAGTTTTCTCCAAATAAAGGCTTTTTATCTTTTATCGGTAAGATAATCGGTTGCTGCATATCTATGAATTTAACAACAAATATCGTTGATTTTCAGAAAGGCACTCTACTTTTGTGGAATGAATCAACGTAGTTTATTTTTGAAGCATGTGGCTCAAACATCCCCCGCCCCACTGGCTCTGGAGATTATAAAAGCTAAAGGAACAAAGCTATTTGATACAAACGGTAAAGAATATCTGGATCTGATTGCCGGTATCAGTGTTTGTAATGTAGGGCATACACATCCTAAAGTAGTGAATGCCATAAAAAAACAAGTTGACCAGTATATGCACCTGCTGGTATATGGTGAGATTGTTGAAACTCCACAGGTGCAGTATGCAAAACTTTTATCAGACTTATTACCGAATAGTTTAAATAGCGTTTTTTTTACCAATTCAGGTGCAGAAGCTACGGAAGGAGCTTTAAAACTGGCAAAAAGATACACCGGGCGTACGCAGATTATTGCTTTTAATAAAAGTTATCATGGTTCTACACATGGTGCACTGAGTGTAATGGGAGATGAATATTGGAGAAATGCTTATCGCCCTTTACTACCCGATGTATTACACCTGGAATATAACAGCCAGGCTGCTATTCAGTCTATTTCTAAAAAAACAGCCTGTGTGATTATGGAAACGGTACAGGCAGAAAGGGGGGTGTATGCTCCTGATAAAAAATGGATCAAAGCCCTGGCAAAAAGATGTAAAGAAACAGGCACACTCCTGATCATGGATGAAATTCAAACCGGTTTTGGAAGAACCGGTGAAATCTTCGGGTTTAAAAAATTTAAGGTAACTCCGGATATCGTATTGCTCGGAAAAGCACTCGGTGGTGGAATGCCGTTAGGAGCATTCGTTTCTGATAAAAAGATAATGTCATCATTAACCGAAAATCCTGTATTGGGGCATATTACTACTTTCGGGGGACATCCGGTAAGTTGTGCCGCAGGTATGGCTGCTACGAAAGTGTTGGTGAAAGAAAACCTTCTGGATAAGGTGAAAGAAAAAGAATTGATGTTTCATGAAATGTTGATTCATCCGAAAATCAAGGTAATACGAAGTGTTGGGTTATTATTGGCTGTTGAATTTCATGATGAAGCCATTTGCCATAAAGCAATTGCAAAACTGATTGAGAATGGATACCTGACTGATTGGTTTTTATTTGCACCGCAATGTTTAAGAATTGCCCCTCCATTAGTCATTACAAAAAAGGAAATCAAAAGTTTCTGTAAAGAGCTGTTGAGTATACTCGATGATTTACAATCAGATACTTTCAATAAAAAGAAAGATTAAGCCGTTAATCAACTTTTTTGTGAAATGCTGTACAAATAATTAGTAATTTGACTTTACTCAAAACTAATTATTTATGCGGCATTTTTTGTTTTCCACTTTCATCCTGATTTTGGGTTTGTCGGGCTTTGCTCAACTTAAACAAGATTCCACATTTACCTATACCCGATTTTCGGGTCTCCCGCTAAAAGCATCCAGAGTAATTAATTTTACTACACAGGAAGGTACCTGGATATCACTGGACGTAAGTCCGGACGGAAAAACCATTGCGTTTGACCTGTTAGGTGATATTTACACGATGCCGATTACCGGCGGTGAAGCTACTCCTGTTACAAAGGGGTTGGCGTATGACCTGAAACCGCGCTTCTCTCCTGACGGAAAAAAGATCTTATTTATATCTGACCGTTCAGGATCGGATAATGTATGGTACATTGATTTCGAGCATAAAGATACAATACAGGTAACGAAGGATCCTTCATTCAATCATTTCAGTGCAGTATGGAGCAAAGATGGAAAATATATTGTTACCTCTAAAGGAAAGATGTTACCGCAGTTACATATTGTAAATATTGGCGGAGGTGCGGGAATGGCTATACCCAAACAAACACTTAAACATATAGATCCTTTTTTCAGCGCTGATGGAAAATGGTTGTATACATCTACCAGATCCCGCCCCTGGGATTATAATGCGGCTTTTCCACAGTATTCCATTATGGCCTATAATTTTGATAAAGACGAATGGAAAGTTATAGCGTCGAGATACGGATCAGCATTTTCACCGGTTCTCTCGCCAGACGGAAAATGGATGGTATATGCATCAAGATATGAAACAGAAACAGGACTGGTTTTGAGAGAGTTGAAAACAGGCGTGGAGAAATGGTTGGCTTATCCTGTTCAACGCGATGATCAGGAGTCGATCGCTAACTTTGGCACTATGCCTGGTATGGCGTTTACACCAGATAATCAGTTCTTACTGGCGTCTTATGGAGGAAAGATTTATAAAATCAATATAGCTTCCGGTGTTTCTACCGAAATTCCTTTTAAAGTAAATGTTGCTTTAGAAGTAGGAGCTCCGTTAGAGTTTAAATACCCGGTAAAAGATACCTCACACGCCCTCGTTACTCAAATCAGAGATGCCGTTTCTTCTCCGAATGGTAAACAACTGGCATTTACAGCTATGAATCGTTTGTATGTGATGGATTATCCTAACGGAACTCCCAGACGTTTAACCACTAATGAGTTTTCGGAAGCACAGCCAACCTGGACGAATGATGGCCAGCATCTCATCTTTACCACCTGGAATGGGAAAGAAGGACATTTGTATAAAGCCAGTGTAAACGGAAAAATAAATGTTCAGAAAATTACGAAAGAATCTGCTTACTATTTACATCCTTCCTTCGACTTTAATAATAATAGAATCGTTGCAATTAAAGTTCCGGCTGTAGATTTTCAGGAGTCTGTTGAAAGCTATGTAAACGGCTCCCGGGGAGAAATAGCCTGGTGGCCACTTGAAGGAGGTGATGCTACAACAATTATTAATAATGCTTCTTATATAAAACCACATTTTGTAGAAGGTGTGAAAGAAAGAATTTATTTTAATCAATATGGTTCATTGGTTTCTATGCGCTATGACGGAACCGATATAAAAACACACCTGAAAGTTACCGGAAAAGCGGTGGCAGGAATGATGCACGCAGACGATCATAGTCATGCCGGGTTATACTGTATACTAACAGAAAAAGCTGCTGAAGCGATGGAAGCTAATACTGCTTCTTCTGCCAGCGAAGTGATTATTTCGCCCAAAGGAGACCTGGCTATTGCTAAAATATTAAGTGATGTTTATTACCTCGAAATTCCTTTACTAAAATCTGCTGTTGATATCAGTTTTCAGGCAAATGGAAATTCATCATTTCCTTCTAAAAAACTTACGAAAATAGGAGGCGAATTTCCTTCCTGGTCAAGAGACGGAAAAGAAATTCACTGGACCATCGGAAACGGTTATTTTGTTTACCATCTGGATAGTGCAAAGAAATTCGATGACAGTGTAAAACTTGCCAGGAAGATAGAAAAAGAAAAGGCTGCCCTTAAAGATACTACGCAGAAAGAAACAGTTAAAAAAGACACCACGAAAAAAGACTCAGCCAGGCTGCTGGCAAAAACAAATTTTGAATCGGATGAATATCAGATAAAAGTTTATTATAAACGAGATCAGCCTAAAGGGATAGTACTGTTGAAAGGCGCAAGGCTTATTACAATGAACGGTAATGAGATTATTGAATCGGGAGATATTCTTATTGAAAATAACCGTATTAAAGCAATTGGCAAAACCGGTACGCTTACAGTACCCAAAAATGCAAAAGTGGTTGACGTAACCGGACGAACAATCGTTCCTGGATTTGTTGATACGCATGCACATATGTGGCCGAATCGTGAAGTTTTTAAAAATCAGGTTTGGATGTATGCGGCTAACCTTGCTTACGGTGTAACTACTACACGTGATCCGCAAACAGCTACTACTGATGTATTAACCTATGGTGATATGGTGGAGGCGGGTAATATACTCGGCCCCAGGATCTATTCAACCGGACCGGGTGTGGGATTCTGGATGTATGATATTCAGGATTCAACAGAAGCATCCGAAGTATTAAAACAATACTCTAAATATTATAATACAAAGTATATTAAAATGTATCTGACCGGAACCCGGAAAGTTCGTCAATGGATATTGGATGCATGTAGAGCGCAGGCTTTGTTGCCAACTACAGAAGGAGGTTTAAATATTAAATTGAATCTTACAAACCTGATAGACGGATATCCCGGCCATGAACATTCTTTTCCGATTTATCCGATTTACAGAGATGTCAACTATGTGATTGCACAAATGAAAATGGCAGTAACACCAACTTTACTGGTAAGCTACGGAGGCCCTTGGGCGGAAGAATATTACTATAGCACCGAAAATGTATTCGGTGATAAAAAACTGAGAAGCCTTACTCCCTACGAAGAGTTGGCTAATAAATCAAGAAGAAGGAAGTTCTGGGCGATGAAAGAAGAACATGTGTTTACTAAACATGCGGCTACTATGAATGATATCGTAAAAGAAGGAGGATGGGTAGGAATAGGGAGCCACGGTCAGTTACAGGGGCTCGGTTACCACTGGGAATTGTGGAGTATACAAAGCGGGGGAATGACTAATCACGATGCGTTAAAAACAGCAACCATTCTGGGAGCAAATGCATTGGGCCTTGCGAATGACCTCGGTTCACTCCAGGTCGGAAAACTTGCTGATTTAATTATTCTGGATAAAAATCCGTTAGATGATATACGGAATACAAATTCAATCAGACAAGTTATGAAAGACGGAAGGTTGTACGATGGTAATACCTTACATCAAACCTATCCGGATAATGTGAAGTTTTTAAATCAGGAATGGTACGAACAGACACCCATAAGAAATACCAGTTTAAAATAAATAAAGAGGCAATGTTTACATTGCCTCTTTATTTATAAGAGTATGTTATAGAGTGGGATATGAATTAGGATAATTGAATATGAAAAGGAATGTATCCCGGAAATAGAATAAGTGATCAACGGTTGATAATTGAGTTCGGAAATGTAACGATCATTGCGTAAATTTAGAGACACATAATAACTGTTAATCATGAGAAAATATTACGGACTTTTATTATTACTGACCATCGTCTTCGTGGGCTGTAATGATAAGTATGAAATTACTCCTTCAAAACCAGAGCCCGGACAATTGGTAAAGATTCATTTACCTGAATCAAAAACAACATTAAGTGCTGCTGATAGCATTTATGCTTATGTTTATGCTATTAAGGAGAATACAAAAAACGATGAAGTAATTGATGTGTTCTTAACCAGAAAAGATAAAGCATTTGATGGGGAGTTTACTATACCTGCTGATGCGGTGGCCGTATATGTTCATTTTGAAGCTAAAGATGAGATAGATAATAACGAAGGAAAAGGATACGGTTTTACATTATATAAAGATGGAAAAGAACTGTCTAACTCAAAGTTGTATCTGTTGGCAACAATGAGAGCAAACTCTTATTACTGGAATGAGCATTCATTCATTCCCGGATTATTTTCTGACTTTAAGCAAACATATCAACAACATGGTACAGCATGGAGTACTAAAGATTTGTTGAAGTATTACACTACATATACAAGAGTAGCAGATAAAGTAGATACTGCTTATCAGCTTAAGTTGTTACAGGAATTAGCTGACAAAAATGATCTCACTCAAACTGAAGCAAGCAGCGTAAGAGAGAATTTTAAATTGTTGGGTGATACAACGGTTCATGAAAATCTGAATAAACTGATTGGTGATTTTGATCCGCAAAATCCTGCCGCAAATGTTGTATGGACATTGTATGACTTAAAAACTGCAGATGAAAAAGATGCCATGCTGAAATCAATAATGGATACTATCAGACCAGAGTTAAAGAAAGAAGATGATTTCCAATATATGCTTTTCTATACCGGCCTTGCATATGTAAACGAAGGAAAATTTGAAAAAGCAAAATCATACGAACAGTATTTTGAGAACGCTGCTTTGAAAAATCAGGTTAATAACCAGATCATCAATAAAATAACCGGTAAGGATTATAAAATGACTACTGCCGATGACGCGCTGATAAATTCTATTATTAATACACCGGTGGGTAAAGAAAGTGTGAAACGTGCGAATACTGATTCGTATAATATGTATCAAAAGCAAATTAAGAATGCGTCTTCCGCACAATTACTTAATAAAGCAAAGTATCTTGATAAAACAGGTAAAACTGATGAGGCGAATGCAATATTCGGTCAGTTAGCTGCAGATGACTATAGTTTCTGGGGTTACGGGGAACGTTATTTCAATCTATTGATTGACAAGGGTGAATATGCAAAAGCTACAGACTTATGGAAACAAATGAGAAAAAATTCGTTTGTAAATGATCAGGTTGATTCTGCACTGAAAGCAAAATTCGCAGAAGGCCTGGTAACCGGCACCACCTGGGAAGAGTTGGAAAAAACAACCAATGCTGATATTACCGAAAAATCGAAAGAGAAAATTTTAAAACATTTTACCAGTATTCCTGCACCGAAGTTTGAATTAACCGACCTGAAAGGTAATCCGGTGAACTTCGATCAGTATAAAGGTAAAAAATTAATGATTGACTTTTGGGCTACCTGGTGCGGGCCTTGTATTGCGTCATTCCCGGAAATGAAGCAATTGCAGGAGCATTTTGCCAAAGCTGATACCACTGTTCAATTCTTATTTGTTTTAACACTCGAGCGTGGTGAAAAAGAAGCGTTGATAAAGAACGCTGAAAAGCTGTTAGAAGCGCAGCAGCTACCATTCTTTGTGATTCTGGATCATCCGAGCGGATATGTAAATCAATTTCAGATTTCAGCAATTCCTTGTAAGGTATTTGTTGATCAGAATGGAAACTTCCGTTATAAGTCTATAGGGTATATGAGAGGATACGAAAAGAATTTATCGGATTTTGAAACTATCTTCAGTTTAATGGATAAGAAATAACCTGATTGTATTACTTTATATCTTATCAAAAAAGAGTTCCGTCTAACTGACGGAACTCTTTTTACATTAGTATATTCTGATAGTTGAATGTTAGAATACAAGTCTGAAACTAAAGAATGCGCCGAAGCGTTCTACTTTTTTCACCGGCATCGGAGTAGGAGATACCCGCCAAACAAGATCAAATCTGAATAATTTGAAAATATTGTCTATACCGGTTCCCAGTTCAACGTACACTTTATTGTCGAGTGTTTTAAAGGGATATGGGTTGGTACTGCTAAAATTATAATTGTAGTTTTCGTCTGATAAATTTCCTACTAAAGCTTTCGCTGTCCAGAATTGACGGAGTTTCAGCTTCTTAATACCCGGTACGAATCTGAAAATACTATTACCGAAATTATGTTCAAAATTAATACCTGCATATTCATCATGTATGTACTCAAATCTGTTCATTAAGTTGAAAGCATACCTGTTGTAATAATGTATTTCGTTTCCGGGTGCAATATCCAATAGCATATACGGTAATTTGCCCCAGGTTTTTCCTCCGAAAGCATTGAAATAGATTTCACCAAACGGAGAAATTTTGGTCCAGTCTGAAACACTGAAGCTTAACTTGTCGAAACCATATTGCGAACCTAATACTCCTTTCAATCCTTTGGTATATTTCAATTCAACAATCGGAAATTTACTTCCTAAGCTATACCTCAGATAATCTCCTTCCAGAAACTTTTCCAGGTAAGCATAACGAAGTTTTATTGAAACTTCTGATGAAGAAATGCTGGAGTCTTTGCCCGCAGTTTGGTAATGAACCTGATAAGGTAAATTCATTTTGGGCATAAACTCACGATGTTTCGTATTAATATCAAACCCAAACCCTGATAACCATTCTTTATGAAAGTTAGCTTCGGTTTCTCTTGTCATGAGAAACTTAATCGGAACACCTGTTTTTCTGATTGCCAGGGCGAAGATATTATCCTGAGAGATAGCATCATAATAAGACTGTCCGCGATCAAGGTCATATTTATGTGACACAAAAATCTGTGTTCTCGGGTTTCTGTTTACAATGAACAATCCGTCCAGTTTATATTTAAGTTCTTTGTCTTTAAAGCCATAAGCAAGGTAACCGTGCAGGTATATATTTTTGCTCAGCTCTTTATTGGTTCCTAAATCAAAACGTGTGCGGAAGCCTTCATATTGATTATAGGTCATCCAGTTATACCATGGCCCTATTTCGAACTTGCCTATATTATACCATCCGGTTCCGAGAAAGTACAGCATTTTTGTTGTTCTCTGGAACGAGGGCATTTGTAAAAGAGTATCTATGGTGTGATACAACTTTTGTTCAGACAAACTAAGCGGTTCATGCCGTGCAATGGTCCAGAATTCATCTGATTTTTTGTTGGTTGAATCGGGATAAACAATATCTTCAGCCGTTTGATTGGTTGCAAGCAAAGCCGTTATTGCCGGATCATTAATTTTTATATGTTTATAAGTAGTACTTTTTTTACCAATAGCTGCTAATACTTTTTCGCCGGCAAATGAAAAGTCTACTACAAATTTATCACGGCTTAAGAACCAGGTGGTATCATTTACTAATGAAAATTCCTGAATTAAACTGAGTTTATCAACGTAATTGATATTGGCATTTTTGGCGAGGCGAAGATTTACTTTCTGAACTGCCCAGGTTGTATCATGTACCCATGCATCACCTTCGAAGGTGTTTTCTCCGGGGCGCTTGGGAGTGAAGGTCATATGTATCAGTCTCCTGCCGTTTACGAATTGAGAGTCGAGTACGTGATATTTATAAAACTGATTACCGTTATCACTAAAAGGGCTGACAAAGTTTTTGTCAAATACCGGAATGAAGTTGCTGTATACGTTTACATTCTGCTCCATACCGCCCAGAAACTTATTAATACTCTCATTGTCAACACCGATTGTTTTAGTGCCTTTGAAAACCTCTCTTCTGCGCATGTTGGGGTTTTTCTGATAGTAGTAATCTGAAATAGCTTCGGTTAGATATACGGGTAAAAATACATCTCCTTCCTGTGTAGTGTCAATATTATCAAAAACGAAACTGAAGTTTTTAACGATGGGCATTTTTTCCCATTTACTTCGTTTGATATTCTTGATATCAATTTCGAGTTTGTTGTATAATTCGTAGCTGAAATTATCAAAGCGATACCGGTCGTTTCTGGGTTTCTGCCGAACGATTCGTTTCCACATGTTCAAACCGCGATCTACTTTTGTTCGAACAACGGCTTCCTGCATAAATTTTCCCCGTTCCATTTTAATGAGCAGGGTAAGTGTATCATTCACTGCTCTCTGAACGAGTGACGAATCAATGGCCAGTTTATAATCCTGATAACCTACGTAGGTGATTAAAAGAGTATCCAGCGGCCAGTTCTGAAACCATATACTGAAAGTACCATCGGCTTCGGTAAGTGTTCCTCTTTGCGATCGGATGAGTTCAACTGAAGCGAATGGAATAACTTCTTCACTATGTGCATCTTTAACGATACCCTGAATAAATCTTTGAGCGAAGAGTTGCTCTCCGCTCATACTAAGAACTAATGCCAACAAACAATGTACGAGTTTTCTCAAAGTCAAATAGTTTTTCACAACAATGCTTCCATATAGCTGCTCAAAAATACCGGTTATTTGATCTATTTAAGGCTTTTAAATCGTTAATATCGGTTTTAAGTTAAGAATTAATGGTGTATTTTAGGATAAATTTCAACTTCAATGATCAATTCAGGTTTCTTTAAAGCGTTTAAATATGCTACTAACGGAGTTACTTATTTTTTGCTTCGTGAGAGAAACGCCCGATTCCATCTCTTATCTACAATTTTAGTAGTATCAGCTGGTATGTATTTCCAACTTGCCGCTACCGAATGGTTATTTATTCTATCAGCTATAACAGCAGTTTGGGTTACTGAAATGATCAATACAGCGATTGAAAAAATATGTGATCATGTGACTCAAGAAAAGAATCCTGCAATAAAAGTAATCAAAGACGTGGCTGCCGGGTCTGTACTGATTGCTGCGGTTTATGCCTTGATAACAGGAGCAATCATTTTTATTCCTAAGATACTTTAATGCACTATATTTCTTTAAGTTACTTAATCTACGTATTTTTAAATACATAACTGCACATGATGAAAAAAATCTTTTTTACAGTTGTTATCTTAACTACTGTTATAACAACTCAGGCACAAAAAGAGTTGCAAACGTTTAAAAAAATAAATAAAGAAGTTTTAAAGAACTCTCAGGCGTATGCTACTCTAAAACACTCCGGTGAAACCATCGGGCATCGTTTAACAGGTTCTGCTAACGGTGCTAAAGCCGAGCAGTATGCTTACGATCTGTTTACTAAGTATGGCTTTAAAGATGTTCAATTTCAACCATTTGAAGTGGTGAGCTGGTCGCGCGAATCAGTATCGTTCTCTATCAGAAATAACGGTGTTGAACAAACTTATAAAGCGGTAACACTGGCGCACTCTCCGGTTTCCGTTGATTTGCAGCATGCAGAAATTGTTGATCTAGGAAACGGTTTGGAAGCCGATTATTTGCAAAATCCTGACAAGGCAAAAGGAAAAGTTGTTTTTGCCTCTTTGGGCCTTTTACCTAATTCTCCGGCCGGAACCAAAAACCTTCATCGATCTGAGAAAACAGCTTTAGCGATAAAGTATGGTGCAAAAGGGATTATTCTTTTTAACGGTGTAAAGGGAGGTATCCTTTTAACTGGTACCGCTTCGGTTACCGGTGACTTAATTCCCATTCCTGCTGTGAATATCAGTAACGAAGATGGATGGGTTATTAAAGAATTATTGAATACCCGACCGCTCCAGGTTTCCATTAAGATGAAGAATCATAGCGGACCTATTAAGGCCAGAAATGTAATAGCTACTTTACCCGGTAAAAAATATCCTAATGAAAAAATCGTGATCGGTGGCCACCTTGATAGTTGGGACCTCGCTAACGGAGCTATTGATAATGGCATTGGTTCTTTCTCTATTATTGATATTGCACGAACTTTTAAGGCATTAAATTTAAAAACAGACCGAACGATTGAGTTCGTTATGTTTATGGGTGAGGAGCAGGGATTACTCGGATCAACACATTATGTAGAAAACGCCATTAAGTCTAATACTTTAGAGAATGTAGTATATATGGTAAACTATGATATGGCCGGAAATGCTATCGGGTTTACCGCCGGAGGAAGAAAAGAAGCAGACGCTTTCTTTAAGTCTGTAGGAGAATTGGTAAAACAGGTTGATACAGCTTTCCCTAATCAATCCGGTGCCGGTGGCGCTGGTTTGCATAGCGATCACGAACCTTTTATGCTACAGGGTGTTCCTACGGCAAGCTCTTCAAGCAGAATGGATAGAAAAATTTATGATTGTTACCACGCCGACTGTGATGCCACAAATCTGATTGATCCTTCCTGGATGGTAAATCAGGTAAGATTTGCTTCTATGTTTTTATATGCATTGGCAAATGCAAAAGAATTACCGGCTAAAAAAATGTCTGACGAAGAAACGAAACAATTCCTGATCAATGCTAATCTCAAAGAAGCATTAAAAATTGCCGGTGATTGGAGATGGAATGACTAATAAACAATTAGGAATGGAGAATTAGAAATGAAGAGTGAAGAAGTATTACTGTTTTATACAAAAATACTTAAGCTTTATATTATTAAAAAGGAGAGTGAAGTAATTCCACTCTCCTTTTTTAATTATTTCTCCATCAGGCTGAATATGGTTTCAAAGTCTGAAAGATTTTTCTCATAACCTCTCATATATCCGGTTGATTTATATCTGAAGTTTCCGTTTTTGTCAACAAATACCTTACAAGGAATTGCTGAAATCTGAAACTGGTTTACATAATTACCGCTGATGTCATTTAATATCAAAAAGTTCAAATTCTTCGATTCCATTAATTTTTTCGCACTGGCAATCACTTCTGCTTCTTTTTTACCATCTTCCATTGTTAATACAAACAAGAATTGAACAGTTGTATCAGCTTTGGCAAAATGTTCTTGCAGTTGTGCCATCTCCGGGAATGATGCAATACAAGGCCCGCACCAGGTAGCCCAAAAGTCAATCATTAATTTTTTACCTTTATACTGATCCATATTAAATGGATTGCCATCTAAGTCTGTTAGCTGAAATTTGGGCGCAGGAATATTGGTAAAATGCGCTGAAATATTTTCGCGTGATTTTTCTTTAACTTCAGTAGTCAGTGACTCTTGTAACGAAGCCCAGGTAACTCCCGGTACAGCATTTTCATTCAGTTTGCTTTCTAACGTTTTATCAATGTCTTCATCAGAAAACGATTTTACTTTCATCTCTTTCCATAAGTCAACCGCTTCTTTAATTTTGTTATCGGCTATTAATAAATTGAAATAGCTATTTCCATATGCATAGTAAGCTAATGCATCGTTTTTGCTGATCGACCCGAAAATCAAATAAGCAGAATCTGCCTGATTTTGCTTTGCAAAAATCTTAGCTTTTTTTACTTTGTTGTAGTCTGCATCACTTAATTTGCTTTTCTGAGATTTGTAATAATCCTCTACCGCAACACGTTTGAAATCTCCTTCTGATTGATCAGACACAATACTGTTTAAAAGAGTAATATCTTTTGCTGTCAGTTTATAAGATGGTTCAGTTAGCTTGTCAACGATTTGTGATTGAATACTATTGGTAAAACCTTTGTCCTGGAAATATTTTGTATAGCTTAATGCCTGTTCGGTTTTGCCTTCATTGAGTAAACCGATAGCTGTATAATAAGCAAGGTTTTGAGTAACACCTTTTCCGGTATACGGATCAGCCGTCAATGTGTCCAGATATTTCTGAAACAGATCTGTTTTTTCTTTTGCTGTTGGCAGTGAATATAAATCCCATACCAAATCACTTGCCGTATTAGAGGCAGGTTGATATTCTTTTATTTTAGCTGCTAATACTTCATTCTTAGAACTATCGCCTAATGTTTTGTAATAGTTTTTTACTTTAAAGGCATCTGCTTCTGATAAATCGGTTGCTTCAGCGATCGTATTTAATAGTGACAGCTCATAAGCGGTATCTACTTTTTCTCTTACTGAAAGATAAGTGTTGTAGTACTTGATTAAATCTTGTGTTGTATATGCACTTTTATTCTTGTCGTATGTTTTTTTTAGATCAGCCAGTAAGCCCGGTGAAAATCCGTATTCATTCCAGTAGTAAGAATTTCTTCTGGTAGTACTGATCAGGTAAAGTTCTGAATTGGCTAATTCTTTTCCGTCTTTGTAAAGTGTAAAGCCATATCCTTTTCCTTTGTTATCATCGATCTTGTTTTTGTCGAGAAGATACATATAAATGGCAAGCGAACTATCAGGAACCGTAAACTCACCAACAAAGCTGTTATCTTTTTTTTGAAGTAATACATCGATTGCCGTATCCTTCAACTCTGTTGCTCCGATGGCATATACGTAGGCGTATACATTTTCTGCATCAGACAGCGTGGTTTGTTTTAAGGGGATGTTGATCGTAACATTTTGCCCGGCTTCCGGTTTGGATGGGGTCGTCTTAATATTACCATCACTATTACATGCCATCATGCATAGAGAAAGTGATAATAATCCTAAAAAGTAATTTCTCATGTTTGTTTTAGTTTGGTAACTCTAAGATAACCAAATTTTTAATGAGGATAGTGGGGAGAATTACTGATCAAGGTCAGTTGATGGCAAATAGGCATGTAGTTATCAATAAGCAGTTATAACATCCGGCAATCTTCGTATCAGTGTAATGTGGAGTAATAGGGGTTAAAAAAAACTGCTCAGTATACTGAGCAGTTTTAGATATTATTAGAAGTCTAAACCAAATGAGAAATGCAGTAACGGTTTTCCTTTGAAGAAACCATCCATTTCCCAACCGGCGTCTAATTTCAGGAAATAACCGAGTAAAGTACTTCTTACACCAAAACCGTATCCTCCTACGAACGGACCAATACCGCCCGGTCTGATTCGAACAGCTACCAAGTCATCACCCGGATTGGTATACATAATATAAGGACGCTCGATTTTGCTATAACTGCCATTCCATGCAGTACCTAAATCGATAAATTGAGTTAGCTGGAAGTTTCTTACAAACGCGTTATTGATCGGACGATCTAACAGTGTCTGGAAGACAGGTAATCTGAATTCACTATTAATAACAAGGGCATTATTACCATTGCCGACGTTCTGACGGTGTCCGCGCATATTTACAGCTAAAGATTGAAACGCATAATCAGAACCCTGCGGTTGCGGATATGTATTGTATTTTGGACCAATCCATCCGTCCATACCACCCAGGTAATAAATCATTTTCTGGTTACCCCAGCTGAAATCACCTGCAGCTCTTAATGCATAAATAAAGGTTCTGTAAATCGGCTTGTAGTAACGCGCATCAAACCCGAAATTGAAGCTTAATTTACCTCTCTGAATATCCGGAGAACTATTTAATACATCAGGTTTCGATACCTGAGTCATTACATCCATATAGGCTTTATAGCGTAAGCCGTTTAAGATGTTATTGGCTTTAATAACGGCATCATCATAAACATATTCCAATTTGGTTAACAGGAAATTTTGTTTATTAAAATCACCTTGTTTAAGGGTGATATCCTGTCCGTATGCACCTTTAACGGAGGTTCTGTCCATTCTGATTCCGGTAGATAACCTCAATGATCTTACCTTATCAAATGGATATTTCACCACTACCTGGTACAGGTTTGTGAATTGTTTACCTTCAAACATAGTAGTGGTACCGCCAACTCCGGTTACTGAACCTTGTTGTGTTTGGCGATAGTATACCAATGAATAATCGAAACGGTGTTTCAGATAGTCGATTCTTCCGAACCATTCGCCTCCACCATTGAATAATGATTGTGTAGATGGTACGAATACGCCTACACCTCCACCACCGATAGAAGCACCTGCACCTCCGCCGCCGCCAAAAATTGGTAAACGAAGGGCTCCGGTAAATTTGAGATCTTCAAACAGATCTACTACCGTTGCTTTCAACATCCCGTTAAAGCCACTGTTATTTTGCAGATTAATCGGCAGTGATCCGGTGAATACCTGATATCTGTTTACCAGCACATCATTATTGAAACCGGCAGTAATATTGTCGGTAGAAAACTTAAATCTATAGTCGAATCGTTTTGCAGATTTTAATACGTAGTTAGGATCATCAAGACTTACCTTATCGTTGCCGAAATTGTTAAATTCAGCACGCGGTGTTACCACAGCATTGTTGACAGGCGGTTTAGCGGTATCGGTTACCGGTTTTGCTGCGGCCGGTTCAAATTCTGTTTCAAAGCCAAAGTCGTTAGACACGGCTTTTTTAGGCGCCAGTACCTTTCGGCCGGTATTCACCTGTTTGGCAGCCATCTGCTGTTTACGGAACAGTGTCGGCGCCGGATTGATATTTCTTCTTTCAAGTGCACGTTCGTCTACTTTTAATTTGTAGAGGAACTTTAAATTTCCTTCCTGACGCACTTCACTCACCAGGCCTTGTTCACCAGCAATTTTAGTTTCCAGCAAACTACTTTGATAATTGGTGATTGGGAAGGTATAGGCAGAGTCGCGTGTTACGCTGTATACATACACAGAGTCTGGCATTTCTTTGCCCCAGGTTTTAAGTGTAGCGGCTATTTCCGCATCGTCTGCATTGCGAAGCACTTCATCTCCGATAACGTAAACGGTGTCTACCCCGGCATTTTCAGAATTGAAAAATCCGGCATACCTGTTGGCGATACCGTTTTCATTACTGACAAAGGTGAAGTGGGTGGTATTATATTGAACCGGAGAACGTGCATTTCCCCAGGTCATTTTAGTCAATTGGGTGATTTGTCTGAAGTCAGACTTATTTGAATAGTCTGCTAAAAAGATATTAAAAGGAGCAACTTTTGAAACAGTATCTCCACCGGCGGCATAAGGATCGGGACGGTTAGAAGCGAAAATAATTCCCTGTTTGTTGGGGAATGCTACAAAACTAGGATCTACATCTGCATAAGCGTCATTGGTCACCTGTTCGTAAGTGTCTTTTTCTATATCGTAGATAAAAATATCCGACTGGCCATTCTTCACTGCACTCATCAGCAGCGTATTGTTATTGAGCATGAACTTCACGTCCTGAATCTGCTCAAACTGCGTTAATACCTGTTTTACCTTTTTGTATCTGCCCACTACATCGTATACAAATAGTTTTATCTTACCTTCTTCCCAATAAATACAAGCCAGCAGGGCTCCTTTCGGATCCCAGGCTAATAACGGATAGTTAGGATTGATTTCGTGTGAAGCAGTTCTGACACCGTATTTCAATAAAACTCTTCTGTCGATCATATCTTCCCATAAAACTACCTGATTTTTACCCTTGATGTATTCTACTACGGCATAAGTCTGAGACCGGGCGATAGGATTGGGTGCGAAGCGGATATAATCTCTTGTTTTAGAAGTTTCTTCAGTGATGGAGATGGTTCCTTTAGGGAAGTTTTTTCTTCCTTTCAGGTCAGCATAATACTTTTCAGTAGTCTGCTGCATGAATTCATCTAAAAGTGTTTTATACTTTTTCTTGGTAATTCTGAGTGATGCGTTATTGATATTTTTGTAAGCGCGGGCCAGATAGAGGAAGTAAGTAACATTTTCCGGTTTGTAGGTATCGGAGATATATTTCCAGAATGCCTGGCCGGCCAGTAAGGGTCTTTCGTAAGCAAAATGATAAAAGTTTTTATACTCGCCGCTCAATAGAGCTGACTTTAATTCGTCGTCTTTTTCGGCGGTCCAACCTTCACCTATGTAACGGATGTAACCGTCAGTCATCCATTTAGGTAAATCGAGTAGTGCCTGATTGGCTGCGAACTCACCGAGATCGTCACCAAAAAGCAGATTGTCGACTAATACGCGGGCAATTCCTTCTCTGATCTGGCGACGCAGGGCTTCGTGATCAGACGTGAAGTAAACAATGATTTTATTGTTGACGAGTTTGGTGATACCTCCGGGCGATTGCCAGTCGTTACCTAATCCGATATTAGATTGTTCGTATTCGTTATACGAATTGTAGACAATGATATTAGCTCGTCGTTGAAGGGCGTATTCCACTTTTCTTTCAACATCTTCCAATTCTGCTTCGGCAGTTTGAATAATGAAATTGGCAATAGTTTTACCATTTTCGTAGAAATAAACATTGAAATTATCAGACTGATAATTTTCCCATTTAAACTTTCTGAACTGCACGCGGTTTTTACCGAATTCTACTGCATTTACCTGGGCGTTTAATTGATTGAAAAGCATAAACACCGCCAGTGTTAGCAGCAAAGATTTAGCAGATGGCGAAATTCGTTGAAATGTCATATCCTCACTTTATGTTTTAAAGTTAAAACAATCCTGCGTACCTTTAAAATTAAATAAGCAGTACCGAATATGTTAGAGGTCAAAAAATTCACTTTTAATCCCATTCAGGAAAATACCTATGTGGTTTATGAGCCACAGGGGGTATGTTGTATTATCGATCCGGGTTGTTATTTTGACCACGAGTGCAATCAATTAAAAGATTTTATCAATTCGAATGATCTGGAGCCTAAATATTTGTTAAATACCCATTGTCATCTCGATCACGTATTCGGAAACAAATTTGTAGCAGACACTTTCGGCCTGTCGCTGCACCTGCACCCGAATGAAAAGATCATGTTAGAGAATGCTCCGGTTTCCGGACAAAAATGGGGCCTTCCCTTTGAAAACTATGAAGGGCCATTAGAATTTATCGATGAAAAAGATCAGATCATCATCGGAAATGAGGCCTTAGACATCTTGTTTTTACCCGGTCATGCACCCGGTCATCTTGGATTTTACTCTAAAACGAATGGTTTTATCGTGAGTGGAGATGTATTGTTCGAGCGTAGTATCGGGAGAACCGATCTGCCGTTAGGAGATTATGATACGCTGATCAATAGCATCAAAACAAGTATGTTTGAATTACCCGATGATACCATTGTGTATCCCGGCCACGGAAATTTTACTACAATCGGGGTTGAGAAAAAACAAAACCCTTTCTTGTCATAAGATACTAAATTTTTATGAATTTTCCAACATAGGGGAGCTTTGACAGCTCCTTTTTTTCTACCTTGAAAATCAAGAAAGTAAATACTCCGATTAATAGAAAAGCACTGGAAAAATAAATGATATTAAAGGTGGCGGTTCCTTTTTCGAACGGCCATATGATCAGTTCGTGAATCGCATACAGGAGGCTAACGATAACGATATAGGCAATCAGTTTTTTGGTAGCATAAGGAACCGGATAGTGTTTTTGCCCCATGCGGTAACAAACAATCATCATGAATGCATAGCAAATAAAAGTAGCCCAGGCCGCACCATAATAGTAGAAATGCGGCACCAGTGCAAAGTTCAGTACAATGGTGATGGCTGCTCCGGCAAGGGTAATCCATGCGCCGGTCATGTTACGGTCGAGCAATTTATACCATATCGAAAGGTTATAATAAATTCCCAGAAAAATACTGGCCATTGAAAGAATCGGTACGATTTGCAAACCCTGGGCATATTCCGGATGTTTGTTAGCGATCAGTACTTTCCATACTTCAAGAAACATCACCACGCCGAGAAACATAAAACAACAGGCAATTACAAAAAACTTCATCACACGGGCGTATGTTCTCTGAGCGCCTTCATGTTTCGACTGATTGAAGAAGTAAGGCTCTGCTGCCATTCTGAAAATCTGAATGAAAATGGTAATAAGTACGGCCAGCTTGTAGTTTGCTCCGAATACACCCAGTTCAAAATCTTTCACTTCAGTAGGTACATTTCTTACTTTCAGATAAATTAAACGGCTGATCATTTCATTGATCATTCCTCCAAAACCAACAATTACCAGCGGATAAGAATAATGAAGTACTTTTTTCCACAGTTCTTTGTCAAACTCCCAGCGGAAATCTAAAAATTCTTTATAAAGCAACGGAATCGTTAAAAAAGAAGCAATCATATTGGCGAGGAAGAAATAACCAATACCAATAGTGGGGTCAAAAAACTGACCTAAAATGGAATACGGATTTTCTTCATAAGCCGGTTTGGCTACATAATAGAAGAAAATAATGATTGCTACGTTGATGACGATAGAAAACATATTGATGAACGCATATTTTCTCGGCTTTTCTTCCTGGCGCAACCTTACCATCGGAATGGTACAAATCGTGTCAAAGAATAAAATACCGATCATCCAGTTTACATACTGAGGATGTGCATCCAATTCGAGAAAGTGGGTAATATCCTGCCTGAAAATCCAGAGAATCAAACTGAATAAAATAGTGCTGCAGACAATCGAAATCAGTAAGGTATTATAAAGTTTTTTTTGCGGGTAAGTAGTGGCAAAACGAAAATAGGAGGTTTCAAGACCATAAGTAAACAGGATGTTAAAGAAAGGAATCAGCGCATAAATCAGCGTAAAAGGGGCACTGCCACTTGGGTCAAAAAGACTAAATCCTAGTAAACTAACGCCAAAGCTCAGAAATTTACTAAATATTCTAGGTACTCCATACCAAAGTGTTTGCCCTGCTAATTTCTTAATACTCAATTATGATCCGTTTAGATTTGCCAAAAATATAAAACGCAATATTGCCTCAAAAATCCTTTTCTATATGTTAATACTTATAAAAAAATAATTTCAATCACATTAACTTTCTGAATTCTTGGGATATTTGCGTTAAAGGTACACCATTCAGTGAATTGAACGAGGTACATTCATTAACAGGAAAATTAAAACTTTTTATGAAAAGATTTATACTCCCTCTATTCTCTATTCTGACATTATCCCTTACTTCAGTAAATGCTTTTGCACAAAGCAATGCCATGGAAGGCAAAGTTACACACAGTAAATCTTCTAAAGTGGCAGCAGTAATTGAATTTCCTTATTCAGTAGAAGAGGTACAACAGGCAATTAAAAATATGATGGCTGAGAAAGGCCAGAAACCTGACAAATCGAAAGAATTTCTTGTTTTCAGAAATGCTACATTACAGTCGCACGCCAATGAATTACATGACCTTCATTTTAAGGTAGAAAAGAAAGGCCGCAAAGACAAAAACGCGAGTCTTGTGTACCTGGTAGTAGGGCGTCCTTCAGAAAATATTGCTTTAAGAACAGAATCTGACCGTCATAAGCTGGAAGAAGGAAAAGAATTACTGAACAGTATATTGCCATACGTTGAAAAACATCATTTGAATGTGCAGATCAATACACAGTCTACCGGTTTGGATAAAATGAAAAAATCTTTAAAAGGATTAGAATCAGGTCAGCTTGACAATGAAAAAAAATTAAAGCAATTGCAGGATAAAATTGCTAAAAATAAACAGGATCAGGAAAAACTGAGAGCTGAAATTACACGTGAAGAAGAGGTATTGAATGCCATGAAAGGCCGTCAGACCAATTAACAGCACTTAGTCATCTAAACGAAATTTGCGGCGCTCTGCTTTTACAGTGGAGCGCTTTTTTTTGCTTTCCAGTTTCCTTTCTTTAGAGGCAACCGAAGGTTTGGTGGCGATACGGGTTTTCTTTTTCTTTAAGCTATTGATCAGCAGTTTTTCAAGTTTTTGTTCTGCCTCCCACTTATTTGCATGCTGCGACCGGTGAACCTGGGCTTTCACAATTAATATACCTTCTTTTGTTAGTTTGGAGCTAAGGTTCTTCTGTAACAAGTCGATTTGCCCGGGTGAAAAATCAGGATTATTGACGATTGGCAGATGTGCCTCCACCTGTGTTTCTACTTTGTTCACATTCTGGCCACCTTTGCCTCCGCTTCTGGAGGTCATAAAACGTATGTTATCTTTCCAATTTATAGGGAGCATATTACAAATTTAGTATCTTTCAAGCATTGAACTAATAATAAATCAGGTATGAGAGCGGTGATTCAAAGGGTTACTTCGGCTAAAGTGGAGGTGGAAGGACAGATAGTGGCTGAAATACAAGCCGGTTTATTGATCCTGTTTGGTGTTTCAACGGATGATGTGGAAACGGATATTCCCTGGCTGAGTAATAAAATTGTAAACCTCCGGATTTTTAATGATGCAGCAGGAGTAATGAACCAGTCTGTTCTTGATGCAGCAGGGGATATTATCCTGGTTTCTCAATTTACTTTACATGCGTCCACTAAAAAAGGTAACCGCCCTTCGTATATACGCGCAGCGCGGCCCGAAAAGGCAATTCCCTTATATGAAAAAATGATAGCGCAGCTGCGCACAGATCTTAAAAAAGAAATTGGTACCGGTATTTTTGGTGCGGATATGCAAGTGAGCCTGACGAATGACGGTCCGGTTACAATAATTATTGATACCGAAAATAAAGAGTAATGGAAAAAGAAATTACACTGCAGCAAGCACAGGAAAGGGTGGATCACTGGATCAAAACCGTTGGAGTTAAATATTTCGGCGAACTGACGAATATGACGATTTTGATGGAAGAAGTGGGTGAGCTGGCGAGGTTGATGTCAAGAACTTATGGTGAACAATCATTTAAAGAGTCTGATAAAAATCGCGAACTCGGAGATGAAATGGCCGACGTATTATGGGTATTGATCTGCCTGGCGAATCAAACCGGTGTGAATTTAACAGACGCTTTATTAAAAAACTTTGAGAAAAAGCAAATTCGCGACAAAGATCGTCATCAACAGAACGAAAAGCTTAAGAAATAGCCAACGCATAAATCATTTAACTATTATCTTTGTGTCCTTATGGCAACAGATTCAAACAAGTTTCAAGCAATCATTTCACATAGTAAAGAATACGGGTTTATTTTCCCGAGTAGTGAAATTTACGATGGACTCAGCGCTGTATATGATTATGGCCAGTGGGGCAGTGAATTGAAGAAAAATATTCGTGATTATTGGTGGAAAAGTATGACACAGATGCACGAAAATATAGTTGGGATTGATGCAGCTATATTTATGCATCCGACTACCTGGAAAGCGAGTGGTCACGTAGACAACTTCAATGATCCGATGATCGACAATAAAGACAGTAAAAAAAGATACAGAGTAGATCATTTGATTGAAGCTTTTGCCGACGAGTTAGAGAAAGCCGGTAAAAAAGAAGCAGCGGATGCGCTTATTCAGGAAATGGAAAGCCTGTTAGGTGCAGATGATATGGCCGGGTTAAAATCAATGATTGAAAAACATAATATGAAGTGCAGTGTCAGCGGCACTTGTAACTGGACGGATGTTCGCCAGTTCAATCTGATGTTTTCAACACAACTAGGTTCTGTTTCGGAAGATAGTAATGAAATTTACCTGCGTCCTGAAACGGCACAAGGTATTTTTGTTAATTTTCTGAATGTTCAGAAAACCGGTAGAATGAAAATACCATTTGGTATTGCTCAAACCGGTAAGGCGTTTCGTAATGAAATTGTTGCCCGCCAGTTTATATTCCGCATGCGCGAATTTGAGCAAATGGAAATGCAGTTTTTTATCCGTCCCGGAACAGAAGGTGAGTGGTATGAGTACTGGAAAGCAGAACGCATGAAGTGGCACCTGAGTTTAGGAATTGCTGCTGAGCGTTACCGTTTTCACGACCATGCTAAATTAGCTCACTACGCAAAAGCGGCGTGTGATATTGAATTTGAATTTCCGATCGGTTTTAAAGAAGTGGAAGGTATCCACTCAAGAGGTGATTTTGATTTAAGTCAACATCAGAAGTTTAGCAAGAAAAAAATGCAATACTTTGATGCAGAAATTAATCAAAACTATGTACCTTATGTGATAGAAACCTCCATAGGCCTTGATCGTACGGTGATGATGGTGATGAGTGAGGCGTATTGCGAAGAGGACCTGAGTACTGCTGAAAAACAAGACAGCCGGGTGGTATTAAAATTTCCTGCGAAGCTGGCTCCTGTTAAACTGGCTGTATTGCCACTTACAAAGAAGGACGGATTACCGGAAATTGCCCGCGAAATCATGGACAACTGTAAGCCGCATTTCCGTTGTTTTTATGAGGAAAAAGACGCTATTGGTAAACGTTACCGCAGAATGGATGCAATCGGAACTCCTTTTTGTGTAACAGTTGATCATCAAACTAAAGAGGATCAGACAGTTACGATTCGATATCGGGATACAATGCAGCAAGAAAGAATTCCGATAGAAAAGATAAAAGCGATTATTTTAAGTGAAATATTTTAAGTAGTTTTATAGGTGTTTACCCCTATACTCGACCTGGAATAAAGAATTTGGTAATAAAAAAGGTGCCGCTGCGTTATTAATAAGTCAGTAATCTCAGTTGGCACTCAAATCCAACGTTTAAAATCCAGCATATGCTTCAAACATCAGTTACCCTTTCAGTATTCAATGTGTTGATTGGAATAGGGATTGCGATTGCGCTTGTTTTATGGTTATGGAATTTAAAAACAAAGGCATTGAAAAAGAGGATAGTTTCTTTAGAAAGAGAAATGCTATCGAATCACGCTGAAATATTAGAGTTGAAAAAGGAAAAGACGAAACTAGAGTTATTATTGAAAAAAGAAAACCCATCGATCTTTACCAAAGAGGGAAAAGTCATTGAATCAGCACTAAAATCAATATAGGCAAAGAAAAAATTTACACTTAATAAAAAAGGTTCTCCAGCTGGAGAACCTTTTTTAATATCTGACAGGCAATCGTTACCGCTAAATTAGCGGTAATTTTTTATTCTTTCAATTTTTTTCTTTTGCTTTCGTATTGTAATTATTTGTTATCTCTTCTTGGAGTTTAACTTTTTATAAATCTGCCTTTTTTATTGCAGCCCGATAGATATGTTAATTATTTTAATTTGTTTTTTAGTTTGCAACTAATTGATTTTGAATAAATTTATTTTATTTGGATTTTTCTTTTATTCTGATTAGTTATAAAAGAAACTATATAGCGTTTAAAAAAATATCTAAAAAAGATTTTCCTGAAAGGGATACTGAAAGGAATCGTTCACATTGTAGTATCTTTGCAAAGTAGTTATGAATCTGAAGACCTTGTTAGAGGCATTTGAAAAGAATCCCCGCCTTTTTCAATTGGTGGACAAGCTTACTATGTCTACCCCTCAACACATCCAACTAAAAAACCTGCGGGGAGGTGCCACAGCTTTTACAATTGCCAGTGCATTTGAACATCCCACACTTTCTGAAATAAATCATGTAGTAGTTTGCGAAGACGCTGAGTCGGCTGCTTACTTGCATAATTCGTTGGAAAGCATCACTCAGGCCCTGAACATATTTTATTTTCCCGCTTCGTTTAAGAACAGAAGAAACTATCAGTTGCTCAACTCGAGTCATGTAATGATGCGAACAGAAGCGCTCACTAAGTTTTCTATGAGTGCTGCGGGAAATTATGGCAGAGCCGGAATGTTGATTACTTATCCGGAAGCTTTGTTTGAGAAAGTGGTATTGCCTGCTACTTTGAACGGTAATATTATCTACCTGAAAGCAGGAGATGCTTTAGATGTAGACGGTTTACTACAACAACTGGTAGATTATGGTTTTGAGAGAACGGATTTCGTTTATGAGCCGGGGCAATTTGCTTTACGTGGTGGTATTCTTGACATTTACTCGTTCGGAAATGAAAAACCGTATCGTGTAGAATTGTTCGGAAATGATATCGATTCTATCAGATTGTTTGATCCTGCATCGCAATTGTCTGAACGCAGACTATTACAGGTAACGATTATTCCAAATGTTTCTACACGTTATGAAAGCAATGTAAAAATTCCATTGTTTGAGTTTTTACCTGAAAATACAGTTTACTGGTTTCAGGATTGGGACTTAACCAGAGAGCGTCTGATAACCCAATACGAAGAGTTGAATGCATTTCTTGAATTACTAAAATCAGCAGAAGCCGAAGCTTCTCAAAAGAAAAAGAAAGCCATTGATCCGGAAGAAGATGATAAGCTGATAAAAGAAACGGTAAGTATTGATGAGTTTGTAACGGTAGAACTGGTAGAGGATGCACTTAGAAAATCTACGGTGATAGAATGGAGTGACCAGGTATATTTTCAGGCACACAATACTGCTTTAACGAACATTATTTTTGCTACCAAACCACAGCCTCCGTTTAACAGGCAGTTTGAGTTGCTGATTAAAGACCTTCAGCAATGGCAGGCCAAAAAGTATTCTATCTACCTCTTTGCTGAGAATGCAAAACAGCTTGAACGTATTCATACCATTTTTGAAGATCAGAATGCAAATATCCAGTTAACTCCTGTACCGGTAGCAATTGACCAGGGTTTTATTGATGATGATTTGCAGGTAGTTTGTTATACTGATCACCAGATTTTTCAGCGATACCATAAATATAAGGTGAAGCAGGCCTATAATAAAAATAAGGCGATCACCCTGAGAACACTTCGTGAATTGCAACCTGGAGATTTTGTAACACATATCGATCACGGTGTGGGTGTTTATAGCGGATTGCAAAAGCTTGAAGTAAACGGTAAGTTACAAGAGGCTGTAAGGATTATTTATAAAGACAGTGATATTCTATATGTGAATATCAACTCGCTGCATAAAATATCTAAATACACCGGTAAAGAAGGGGCTATACCTAAAGTAAATAAACTGGGTAGTGATGCTTGGAATAAGCTGAAAGAGAAGACAAAAACAAAAGTCAAGGAAATAGCGTTCGATCTGATTCAGTTATACGCTCAACGGAAAGCCCAGCAAGGGTTTCAGTTTGCACCGGATAATTACCTTCAGATGGAGCTGGAAGCTTCTTTTATTTATGAGGATACACCCGACCAGTCGAAAGCATCAGCTGATGTAAAAAAGGATATGGAAGCGCCCAGTCCGATGGACCGCCTGGTTTGCGGTGATGTTGGTTTCGGGAAAACTGAAATTGCTATCAGAGCAGCCTTTAAGGCTTGTTGTGATAGTAAGCAGGTGGCTGTATTAGTGCCCACCACCATCCTTGCCTTTCAGCATTATAAAACATTTAAGGAGCGATTAAAAGATTTTCCGGTGACCATTGATTTTATCAACCGGTTTAAAACATCTAAAGAAAAGAAAGAAACACTTACCCGCTTAAGCGACGGTAAAATTGATATTATTATAGGTACACACGCCATTTTAGGAAAGGATGTAAAATTCAAGAACCTGGGATTGTTGATTGTTGATGAAGAGCAAAAGTTCGGAGTAGCGCATAAGGAGAAAATAAAAACACTTCGTACAAATGTTGACTGTCTTACTTTAACAGCAACACCGATTCCGAGAACACTGCAATTCAGTTTAATGGGAGCCAGAGACCTGAGTATTATGAACACTCCGCCCCCTAACCGTCAACCTATACAAACTGAAGTAGCTGTCTTTAATCATGACATGATCAGAGATGCGATTTATTTTGAAACGGAACGTGGCGGACAGGTATTCTTTATTCATAATCGTATTCAGGGATTGTTAGAGATGAAGAACCTGCTGCAGGGTTTGTGTCCGGATCTGAGTATCGGTTATGCACATGGACAGTTAGAAGGAAGTGAACTGGAAGAAATTATTCTTGACTTCACCGATAAAAAATACGATGTATTGATTTGTACCAATATCGTTGAAAGCGGGGTTGATATTCCAAACGTAAATACTATTATTATTAATAACGCGCATCACTTTGGTTTAAGTGATTTGCACCAGTTACGTGGAAGAGTAGGAAGGGGCAATAAAAAAGCATTTTGCTATTTGTTGGCACCACCGATGAGTACTTTACCGCCTGATTCAAGAAAAAGACTGCAAACGCTCGAGCAGCATAGTGATCTGGGAAGCGGATTTCAGATCGCGATGCGCGACCTGGATATTCGTGGTGCAGGCAACCTGCTGGGAGGTGAACAAAGCGGGTTCATGGCAGAAATCGGGTTTGAAATGTATCAGAAAATTCTCGAAGAAGCAATCAGGGAATTAAAACGGTCAGATTTTGCTGATTTGTTTAAAGATGAAATACGGGCGCAGGATGACTATGTACATGATTGTACCATTGAGACGGATCTGGAAATCTTAATACCTGATGTATATGTTGAAAGTATCAACGAGCGACTGAGTTTGTATTCACGGATTGATAACTGTGAAAACGAAACAGAATTACAGGAGTTTCATCATGAGCTGGAAGATCGTTTCGGCGCCGTGCCGGAAGAGGTGGAAGCCTTGTTTGATACGGTAAGGGCGAGGAAAATGGCGATAGATCTTGGATTTGAAAAAATGCTATTAAAAGAAGAAACGCTGAAATGCTTCTTTATTAATAAACCTGACTCTCCTTATTTTGAGTCGTCTATCTTCCATGATATGTTGGGGTATATTCAAACACGTGTGAATAATGCTCGTTTGAAACAAACCGGAAAATTATTCCTGCTGATAGTGGAGAATATGAAATCAATGAATGATGTACAACGATTTTTAAAGGGTATGCATGCAAGTGTAATTGAGAAGGGAGAAGTGAGAGTAGAGGGGTAATGATAGGGAATGAAACATTAAGAAATTAAGAAGCCCCTGCCGCTTCGCTTTGGCTTATTCTATCTGCTGATTGCGATTTAAACATGAAGTGAATGAAGATAAAAAGCGAATGATGTGTGTTCGTTCAGCTAGTTTCCCTTACTGCCTTCATTATCTTCCTATTTCCTATTGAGATCTGAAAATATTAACCATTAACGAATTAATAAGACCTTTCTGCTTGGCTTTGTCTTATTCTATCTGCTGATTGCGATTTAAACATGAAGTGAATGAAGATAAAAAGCGAATGATGTGTGTTCGTTCAGCTAGTTTCCCTTACTGCCTTCATTATCTTCCTATTTCCTATTGAGATCTGAAAATATTAACCATTAACGAATTAATAAGACCTTTCTGCTTGGCTTTGTCTTATTCTATCTGCTGATTACGATTTAAACATGAAGCGAATGAAGATAAAAAGCGAATGAAGTGCTGTCTTCCGCGCAGCTTTACCTTCATTTTCTTCATGTTTCAAATTCCATTTTCAAGCATAGGAGAAATTAAGTAAGTGNCATTTTCTTCATGTTTCAAATTCCATTTTCAAGCATAGGAGAAATTAAGTAAGTGAAGAATACTTCATTCGCTTAATTTCTTAATGGTAAATGATCTCTCTTTTATTGTTTTTGTGACTTCATAAACGCTGCTCCTATTACTGCCATGGCTACCAATGGAATTGCCCAGATAGCAGATGCCCAGTTAAAAGTTGATTTTACCGAACGTTTTCCATCCTCAATGAAGTCGGTGCGCGTTTTTACTGCCTGAATCAAGGAACTATCATTTTTAATAGCCAGCGCATAGTATTCAACACCAAGGTTACGGTCTGTTTTTTTTGCGATCAGGTCGCCGGCATCTAATAGCAATCTGCCCGTGATCGAATCCTGCTGGGGCAAAAACACTAATCTGTTATACAAAAGGTAGTGTATCTGATTTAACAACGAGTCTGAGTTTCCGGTAATGGTTTGCAAAACCAGAAAATCGTAATAATCATCCGTTTTAAGCTGAGTAATTTCTTTTACCGGGAGTTTTCCTGTGGCGGATAGGGCCATTTTTCTGAACAAGTGATCAGAGCCGCCCAACTGCCGCGCATGGATGGCAATACATTTGTCATTAGCTATCAATGACTTATCTGGCTGTCCGGCAATAAACAAAGCCCATGCATAAGTATTCCACACATCATAATTATCCGGATAGCGGGAACTGAGATTTTCCAGATTTTGTAATCCAAGGTATTGATCTCCAATACTTACTTCCAGTAAATTCTTGTGAAGCAGTTGCAGAAGGTCTGACTGATCATTGGTGGTTTGCTGCAGTTTTATTAATTGGGTTTTAAGACTGTCTTTTGTAATATTTTTAAGTTTATCAAGACTAATATTATAGAGGTCGGTTTGCGACGGAAGTACCTGAGCGGTGGCAAGCGAAGTAACAAAAAGTATTGAGAAACAGTAGATTAAAAGTCTTCGACGCATCATTATTGATTAGCTTTAAGACTGCAAAAGTACAATCTTAGCACCAGCAAAATATTTAAACACAGTATTAAGATGACTAAAGATCAAAAAATTTTATCTGCAATCGCACATATATCTGCGATCCTCCCTTTAGGGTTTGGGTTTGTAGGGCCATTAATCGTTTGGTTATCTAAACGAAACGATGATGATATAGTGGCTGAGCACGCGAAAGAGGCGTTGAATTTTCAACTTTCTCTGATTGTGATGTATCTGATAGCCTGGGTGCTGGTATTTGTGTTAGTAGGGATATTTATGTTATGGTTATTAAGTGTATTGAATGTAATATTAGTGGTGGTAGCGGCTGTTAAGGCCTTAAACGGTGAATTTTTCAGGTATCCGTTTTCCATCAAATTTATTTAGAAAGAACTTTTTCCATTACAAAATGCTCAATGGTAACTTCTGTGAAGGGGTTACCTTTTTTTATATAACCCAGTTTTTCATAAAATGGTACAGCGTTGTAACGGGCATGTAAAGTTATTGTTGAAAAATGGTGAGAAATTGCCCACTGTTCAGCAAAATCTACAATCATTTTGCCGATTCCGAGTCCCTGAAACCGGTCATCTACTGCCATTTGTCGTAGTTGGAGCAGCTGGGGCGATTCTTTAGATAAAATACAGCAGCCTGTAAGGGTATCTTCCTGGAAAGCACCGATAAGAATCCGGTTTTCATCGGGTTGTAATTGTTCGGGAGTGAAATCGAGTCCTAAAGGGGCTCTTAAAACTTTATACCGAAGGGCAACCATGTTATGGTAGGAGGGAGAATTGTATGGAATGATATTGATTTTCATTGTAAAAAAGGGGATTGAAAGAAAGAAATACAAGAAACTGTTAAAAAAACAATCTGATTTGGCGCAAAAATAAATATTTTCTGGAGACGTTTAAAAGAACGAAAATAATAGTAAAATACTGGATATCAGAGGTGTAATAACAAACAAAAATGGCAGTTGTTTAAAAACTTTTCGAAAAATAGATGGAAAGTTATCGTTTTATCCATTATTTTGCGCCCAGAATTGATTGTAAAAATATCGAAATGATCATTCGGTGGCTGATACGAACGTCCGGCTTTGTTAAAAATGGATGTAAGAATTAAAAACCGATGAATTGTTATATAAAATCAAAATCTATATTTTTGCAGCCGTAACTAAACTTTACAAAAATGTCAGACATCGCAACCAGAGTAAAAAAGATCATTGTTGACAAGTTAGGCGTTGAAGAAGCGGAAGTTACCAATGAGGCTTCTTTCACCAATGATTTAGGTGCCGATTCATTGGACACCGTTGAACTAATTATGGAATTTGAAAAAGAATTCAATATTTCAATTCCTGATGAACAAGCTGAGACTATCACTACTGTAGGTCAAGCTGTATCTTACTTAGAAGAACATGCTAAGTAAACTGAATTAAGTTCAGATGCAATAAATTAAATCCGTCTTTCCTTTCCTAAGGGAATGAAAGGCGGGTTTTTTTCCTTTTTAAAATATCCTCGTTGACTTATCATTTATGCAATTAAAACGCGTCGTAGTAACCGGAATTGGAGCACTAACGCCCCTGGGAAATAACTTACAAGAATACTGGAATGGCTTAGTGAACGGTGTTTCCGGAGCTGATTTTATTACATTATTTGATGCTTCTAAATTTAAAACAAGATTTGCCTGTGAATTGAAGAACTTTGATCCAACGGCATTTTTAGATAAAAAAGAAGCTAGAAAGTTAGACCGTTTCTCACAGATTGCCATTGTTGCAGCTGATCAGGCCATTGAAGATAGCCAAATCAAGAATTCACCGTCTTTTAACCCAGACAGGGTAGGTGTTGTATTTGCGAGCGGCATTGGAGGTTTAATTACCTTTCAGGAGGAAGTAAAAGCTTTTGCAGGTGGGGATGGAACTCCTAGATTTAATCCATTCTTCATTCCTAAAATGATTTTAGATATTGCGTCTGGGCATATTTCAATGCGTCATACACTGCGCGGTCCTAACTTTGCCGTTGTAAGTGCCTGTGCCTCTTCTACTAACGCTATCATGGAAGCCTTTAACCTGATTCGTATCGGTAAAGCCGATGCAATTGTTACGGGTGGATCTGAAAGTGTTATCAGCGAAGCTGGTGTGGGTGGTTTCAATGCAATGAAAGCGATGAGTGAGCGTAATGACGATCCTAAAACGGCCAGCCGTCCATACGATAAAGACCGTGATGGTTTTGTAATGGGTGAAGCTGCCGGTGCTTTAATTTTAGAAGAATACGAGCACGCAATTGCACGTGGTGCAAAAATTTATTGCGAAATTGCAGGTACCGGTGCTACTGCTGATGCTTATCATATCACCGCTCCGCATCCGGATGGTTTAGGTGCTAAAAACGTAATGTTGTCAGCCCTCGACGATGCCGGAATGCAGGCTTCTGAAATCGACTACGTGAATACACACGGTACTTCTACTCCGCTGGGAGATATAGCAGAAGTAAAAGCGATTACGGAAGTATTCGGCGAACATGCTTATAAATTAAATATCAGCTCTACCAAATCAATGACAGGCCACTGTTTAGGAGCTGCCGGTGTAATTGAAGCAATCGCTTGTATCATGAGTGTGGTGAACGACGAAATACCTCCGACTATTAACCACTTTACTGACGATCCTGAGCTAGACAATAACCTGAACTTCACTTTCAATAAGTCTCAGAAAAGAACAGTTAATGCTGCATTGAGTAATACCTTCGGTTTCGGAGGCCACAATGCCTGCGTAATTGTGAAAAAATATAAAGGTTAGTCAGTAACTTACAATATTGTTAATATATTTAGGAAGATGCTATATCTTCGTTTATATATTAATCAATCATCTAAAATGTTACTTTATAGTGAGTATTCTCAAACGTCTATTTGAAAAGGATGAGAATCATTCGTTCAAGATAAGCTTGCGTAATGTGCTTGGATTTACTCCTAAGCGCATTGCGTTATATAAAGCTGCTTTGACGCATCGTTCTATCCGCGACAATGCAGATGAGAATAATGAACGACTGGAATATTTAGGTGATGCTGTATTAAGTACTGTGGTGGCTGATTATCTTTTTAAGAAATATCCCTACAAAGAAGAAGGCTTTCTTACCGAAATGAGAAGTAAGATGGTTAATCGTAATAAACTCAATGAGATAGCAGTTAAAATGGGTTTAAAACGAATTACCATTTACAATAAAATCGACAGTTCATTAAAAATGAGCCAGATTTTTGGTAATACGCTTGAAGCGGTAGTAGGTGCTATTTACCTCGATTTAGGTTTCACTAAAACCAAAAGATGGATTGTTAGAAATGTAATTATCCCGCATTTCTACATGGACGACCTCGAGAACCTTGAAATCAATCACAAAAACAAACTTTACGGCTGGGCAAATAAACTCGGTAAAACATTAGAGTTTGTTACGCTCAATGAAAAAATTGAAGGAGGAAGACGACTTTTCACCATCGGAGCTGTTGTTGATGGCGTAAGTTTGGGAGAAGGAAAAGCTTTTAATAAAAAAGACGCCAGTCAGGTGGCTGCTGTTGTTGCCCTGGAAAAGCTGGGCTTATTAAAAAGCGAAGAAGACGTGAATGACTCAACAACTCCTGCAGCTAATAATAAACCCGCTCAATAATTTATTTTCTCTCCATACAGAGTTCAATAAGTACTCCCTTTGTTGATTTAGGATGTAAAAAACAAACCAGTTTATTGTCTGCTCCCTCTTTAGGTACCGTTTGTAAAAGCTGAAAACCTTCGTCTGATAACCGCTTCATTTCACTTTCGATATCTTCCACTTCAAAAGCAATATGGTGAATGCCTTCGCCCTTTTTCTCTAAGAATTTAGCAATAACACCGTCTTCGGAAATACTTTCCAGTAACTCTATTTTAGTAGTCCCCTTTTGAAAAAAGGCAGTATTTACTTTTTCTGACTCCACTACTTCAGTTTTATAACAGGGCGTATTTAATAACTTTTCATAAAAAGGAATCATTTCGTCAAGCGATTGTACGGCAATGCCAATATGTTCTACTTTTAACATAAGAAGAAAATAGTTTCAGTAAAAATACCTACAATTTTCAAGTAAATTTGAGCAAAACGAAATAATTGAATACTTCATTTATTTACCTTGATTACAACGCTACCACTCCCTGTGATGAAAGGGTATTACAAGCCGCATTGCCTTATATGACGGAGTTTTTCGGTAATGCCGCCAGTAATACTTATTCCTTGGGTACCTATGCAGCCAATGCGGTGAAAATCGCACGCGGTGAAGTGGCTAAATGTATCGGGGCAGATGAGTCGGAAGTTATTTTTACCAGCGGCGCTACCGAAAGTTGCAATATTGCGATCAGAGGTGTTGCCGAAACTTATCAGCATAAAGGAAAACATATCATTACTGCTGTTACAGAGCATAAAGCAGTGCTGGATACTTGTAATGCTTTGGAAAAAGAAGGTTACCAGATTACTTATTTAGCTACCGATCAGCAGGGAAATATCAATCTGGATATATTAGAGAAATCGATTACACCCGCCACCATTCTGATTGCATTAATGTATGCCAACAATGAAACTGGTGTTATTCATCCGGTTCAATCAATCGGAAAAATTGCTAAAAAACATGGTGTTATTTTCTTCTGTGATGCTACACAGGCTTTAGGAAAAATAGCAATCGATGTGGTCACCGATGAAATTGATCTGATGGCGGTTTCTGCGCATAAAATTTATGCATTAAAAGGAACCGGTGCTTTGTATATCAGAAGAAAACAACCCCGGGTAACAGTGGCTCCTTTTTTATTTGGAGGTGGTCATGAAAAAGGCTTACGCAGCGGTACATTAAATGTTCCGGGAATTGTGTCAATGGGTAAGGCCTGTTCAATAATTACTGCTGAATTAATTGATATTCAGTCAAAATACACCATTCTTAAAACAAAACTGTTACAGCAGTTATTAACTATTCCACAAACAGTTGTCAATGGAAATATAGATGTTTCATTACCCAATACGGTTAATGTATCTTTTCTTTACACTGAAGGAAAAGCTATACTTGCTGCAGTAAAAGATAAAATTGGTATTAGTGCCGGCAGTGCGTGCACTGCTCATCTCAATAAACCCAGTTATGTATTATTGGCAATGGGACATAGCGAAAACAGAGCGGCAGCTTCATTTCGAATCAGTATCGGACGTAATACAACGGAGGCGCAAATTGACGAAGCCGTAAATATATTCCGTAAGGGAATCAGTGAAGTAAGAGCCGCGAGTTATATTTGGAAAAATTATCAGGAAGGGAGAGAAAATCTACAGCATTGGAAATAAAAAAAACCCTCTCATAGGGAGAGGGGGTACAGTTAGTTTTGATTCATTTAGATAACAATACTAAAAATAAAATTTATTACTTCCAAATCAATTTCAAAGATTTCCTGAAATAAATGTATTGATTCGTCTAAAATGTCGTTATATTCAATAAAACCTATATTCTCTAAACATGTGGCCGATTTGTAAAAAAGAATTTCAACAGTTTTTTAGTAGTTTGACCGGCTATATTGCCATCATCGTATTTTTAATTCTCACCGGATTATTACTTTTTGTATTTCCCAACGGAAATATTCTGGAAGACGGATATGCAACTTTAGAAAAGTTTTTTCAAACTGCTCCTTTAATTTTATTGTTTTTAGTGCCTGCCATCACCATGCGCAGTTTTGCGGATGAGTTTAAACAGGGAACTTTTGAAATTCTTCAAACCAAACCTTTGAAATTATCGCAATTGGTACTGGGAAAATATTTCGGCGCCTTGTTAGTTGTGTTTATTGCGATTCTTCCTACCGTTTTGTATGTATGGGCTATTCAGTCATTAGCTGAAACAAAAGGTATTGATGTTGGTGCAACAATCGGTTCGTACATCGGATTGTATCTTTTGGCTGCTTCTTTCGTGGCAATAGGTGTATTCAGCTCCAGCATCACCGCCAATGCAGTTGTCGGATTTATTCTGGCTGCTTTTTTATCATTCATCTGGTACGGCGCATTTAGTGCTATCGCTTCTATTCCTGTTTTTGAAGCAGGGGCAGATTATTACATTGAAATGTTTGGAATAGACTTTCATTACAGAAGTATCAGCAGAGGAGTAGTAGATACAAGAGATATTGTATACTTCCTTACTCTAATCGGCGCATTTGCACTTTTAACTATCAGAAACCTCGAAAAAAGAACGGCTTAAGGCATTTATCATGAAGAATATTTTCAACTCAAGATATTTCTGGATCTATATCATCGGTGGAGCAATTGTTATTAATCTGCTCGCATCATTTGTGCATACAAGAATTGACCTGACTGCAGAAAAAAGGTTTACATTAACCGAACCTTCCAAAAATCTTATTGCTAAAATAAATGAACCGATAGAAATTACGATTCTGTTAGACGGAGATATGCCTGCAGGTTTTAAACGTCTCAGAAATACGGCCGGTGATTTATTAACAGAGTTTAAGCAGATCAATAGTCAGCAGATTACATTTAAATACCTGCGTCCTTCTGCCAGTGATTCTACCGAAGGTATTACGATGGACTCATTAATAAGATTAGGAATGAGCCCAACCAACGTTCGAATGAAAGCAAAGGAAGGGGAAGGTGAAGAACAGCGTTATTTGTTTCCGGGAGCTTTGGTAAAATATCAGAATAGAATTTTACCAATCGATTTCTTACAGGGTACCAAAGTGGTAGATGGTGATCCCTTCAGTACTTTAAATGCAGCAGAAGCATTGATGGAATACAAATTTGCAAGTACGATTGAAAAAATTACCCGTACAGATGTAGCAAACGTAGGTTACCTTATAGGAAACGGACAGCCTCTGAATTATAATGTATATGATTTAATTGAAGGGGTAATAAAACCTAATTACGGATTCGGATTTATTCCGATTGATAGTGTAGATATCATTCCGCTTGATTTTGATGCAGTGGTAATGATGAAACCAACACTACCGTTTACCGACCGTCAGAAGCTGAAACTCGATCAGTATATCATGAATGGAGGAAAAGTTTTATGGATGGTTGATAAGCTGTATGCTGAGATGGACAGCTTAATGCGGGTGCAAAGTGATTTTGTAGCGTTCGACAGAGACTTGAAATTAGATGATATTTTATTCAAATATGGTGTTCGTTTGAACAGCGACCTGGTACAGGATCTTCAAAGTGACCAATTACCATTGGTTATAGGTAATTATGGCAATCAACCGCAGATGCAGCTGGCGCCGTGGTATTATTTTCCTTTGTTGAGTAGCGGCAGCGAACATCCGATTGTGAAAAATCTCGATTATGTACTGAGTTTATTTCCACAATCATTAGATACGGTGGAGTCAGCCGGTATTCAAAAAACCGTATTACTCAATACTTCCAATGCAGCCAGAATATTAAGCACACCGGCAATCGTATCATTAAACAGTGTAAAGACCGAGGATGATCTGAAAACGTTTAAATCGGGCCCGATACCGATTGCTATTTTACTGGAAGGAAAGTTTAAGTCTCTGTATAGCAATCGATTATCGAAAAGTGTATTAGATAGCTTTAGCCTTTTTTATGAGCAGCCATACTTATCCGAGGCAATGACTGATAATAAAATGATTGTAATCAGTGATGCCGACGTTGCTTCGAATGTTTTTACCCAACAACAGGGGCCTTTGCCGATGGGAATGAATCAGTTTACGCAGCAACGATATGCAAATCACGACTTTCTGGCTAATTCAATTGATTATCTGGTGAATAATTCAGGCATATTAATGGCTCGCAATAAAGATTATTCGTTGAGGTTGTTAGATCCCAAACGTGTGGAAACAGAGAAAGGGAAGTGGCAGCTGATTTGCACAGTAGTTCCGGTGTTAACGGTGATGCTGTTTGGAGCCGTTTTCCAGCAAATCAGAAGAAGAAAATATCAATCTTAAAATTTTTTTAATAAGAAACTGATATTATTAGATTGCTTGTTTCGATCTTTGTAATTCATATTTAACAATTCATGACACCAGAACAAATAACTTACCTTGTATTCGGCGTAGTAGTGATATTAGCGCTGATTTTTGATTTAGGATTACTAAGTAAAAAATCTACTCAGATTTCTATTAAAAAAGCGTTGTATCAAACGCTCTTTTGGGTTTCACTTGCTTTAGGCTTTTTCGTGTTCATGTGGTTTGAGGACGGAAGTACCAAAGCGTTGGAGTATTTAAGTGCTTACCTGATGGAATGGTCATTGAGTATTGATAATATCTTTGTATTTATTCTCATTTTCGGTTTTTTTGGGGTGAAAGAGTCTTATATACCAAGAGTTTTACTCATCGGTATTTTAATGGCGATTGTATTCCGTATCATTTTCATTGCTGTTGGTATTGAACTGGTAACCCGTTTCGGATGGTTATTATACATTTTCGGAGCCATTCTCGTGTACACCGGTATTTCCATGTTCAGAGCCAGTCACGACGAAGAGGTGGATATGAACGAGAACAAAGTGTATAAGTTTCTGAAAAAAGTAGTTCCTCTGGTAGCACACGATGGTGAAGGCCGCTTCAGAGTAAAAATAGACGGTAAAACCTTTTATACCACCACTTTCGTGGTGGTAGTAATGCTGGCCACAACGGATATCGTATTTGCGTTGGATTCAATTCCCGCGGTGTTCGCCATTTCAACTGATAAAATGGTCATTTATACCTCTAATATTTTTGCAGTATTAGGACTAAGATCTTTATTCTTTTTGTTGAAAGGGGCTGCTAATAAATTTCAGTATTTACAACATGGAATTGCAATAGTGCTGGTATATATCGGTTTGAAAATGCTGGTAACCTACTTCCACATTCATATTCCGATTTATATATCACTGGGTGTAATCGTATTATGTATAACCGGCTCGATTCTATATTCACTTATGGTGAATAAGAGACTTGAGAAACAAAATAAACAATAAACTGAAAATTCTTTTTAAGGATATAGCTTCTGTGGTGGATGGAGAGTTTCACGTGTATGACCCCGAAATGCGGGTAGAGGCTGTTAGTATTGATACAAGAACTCCGGTTTTAAATAATCATACCCTTTTCGTTGCTATTAACGGTGAACATTTTAATGCGCATCGTTTTATTCAAACAGCATACGAAAAGGGTATTCGTATGTTTATTGTTCAGGAAACAGAACAGTTAAATCAACTCAATGATGTTAACTACATCGTTGTAAAAAACTCAGTAGTTGCCTTACAACAGTTTGCCCGTTATTATCGTTCTCTGTTTACAATTCCTGTAATCGGAATAACCGGCAGTAATGGAAAAACCATTGTAAAAGAATGGTTGTATCAACTACTGCAAAAGCATGAAAAGATAGCAGTCAGCCCAAGAAGTTTTAATTCACAGATAGGAGTGCCGCTCAGTATTTTTCAAATAAACGAGGAAAGTACACTGGCTATATTCGAGGCTGGCATCTCTACTGTTAATGAAATGCAGCTGCTGGCAAACATTATTCAACCGACGATCGGTATTTTAACCAATATCGGTCATGCACATGATGCTGGGTTTAACAGTCTCCAGCAAAAGTTTGATGAAAAAAAATTGCTTTTCAAGAACGCAGCAGTAGTGATTACTTCTGCCGAATTAGTAGAAGAATACGTAACAGATGAATCGGTTGTTTTTTTTACCTGGGGTGGAAAAGCGGAAGCCAATGTTTATTTGAAGAATGTAATAACCGGTTCAGACAGTACCCGTCTTACAATACAATTCGATGAAGATACTTTTGATATTTCAATACCTTTTATAGATAAAGCATCCATCGAAAATACAATGCACTGTATTTCGTTGCTATTGTATTTGAAGTATCCTCCACATGAAATACAGGAGAAACTATTGCAATTAAGATCGGTTCCGATGCGAATGACATTGAAAAAACTATCTAATGATGCATTGTTAATTGACGATACTTACTCTGCAGATATCGGTTCTTTAAAAATAGCTTTAGATTATCTGGCAGGTTTTGATCAAACAAAAATAAAGACGCTGGTGTTGTCAGATTTTGATCAAACGGGAAGAACCGGTCAGCAATGGTTAAAAGAGGTTTTTGATATTTTGAATCACTACCGGTTTCAGCGTCTCATTGGAATAGGAAAAGAATGGTACCTGAACAGAGCGTCTCTTCCGGTGAATCATTTTGAAAACCTACAGGTATTTGAAGAAGTGAGCGATGCAATCCGGTATTTACGTAATAATATCCAGCCGAAAGAATTAATTCTTTTAAAAGGAGCGCGAAATTATTCATTGGAACGTGTGGTAAAGTCATTGGAGTTCCAGAGTCATGATACCCGGATAGAAGTAATGATTCCACATCTGATAGAAAATGTTCAATATTTTAAGAAGCACCTGATGCCCGGAGTGAAATGCATGGGAATGGTGAAAGCATTTTCTTATGGTACCGGCGCATATGAGATTGCTGAGGTGTTAGTACGCCAGGGAATCGATTATCTTACGGTAGCGTATTTAGACGAAGGGGTTGAATTAAGACAAAAAGGTATTCAGCTGCCGATCATGGTGATGAATGTAGAATATCATTCATTTGAGCGATTAATAGAATATAATCTGGAACCAGTCGTTTACAGTTTGAATATCTGGTCAAAGTTATTGAGCTATCTTGAAGAAAATAAAATACAGGAATATCCTGTACATATAGAATTAGAAACCGGTATGAACCGATTGGGATTAGAGCAAAAAGAAATAGAGCAGCTGTTACCACAGCTTGTTCATCCGGCAATAAAAATACAATCTGTATTCAGTCATCTGGCAGGAAGTGAAGATCCGATACATGATAATTACACTTTAGAACAATTTGCTAAATATCAAAAAATTGTAGGGCTAATTTCTCAAGTAATTGAATATCGTTTCTTAAAGCATATTCTAAATACCAACGGAATACTCAGACACCCATCTTTGCAATTGGATATGGTTCGGTTGGGAATTGGCATGTACGGATTAGCGGTTACACCTGTATTCCGTAAAGATTTAAAAACAGTCGTGAGCCTGATTACTACTATTGCACAGATAAAAGAGGTAGAAGCCGGTACTACTATCAGCTATGGACGTAAAGGAAAGGTAAACACCAAACGTACCATTGCTACTTTACGGATCGGATACGCAGACGGCTATCCGCGAACATTGGGAAATGGGGTTGGAAAGGTTTGGATAAACGGGTATTTTGCACCCATTATAGGTACTATCTGCATGGACATGTTAATGGTAGATATAACTGAAATACCTAATGTACAGGAAGGGGATGAAGCCGAGTTATGGGGTGAAAATGTTTCGTTGGAAGAATTAAGTGCAATATCCGGAACAATTCCGTACGAGATTTTGACAGGAATCAGTAATCGGGTAAAAAGAGTTTATATTACAGGATAAGAAATTAACGAAGCTCTATACCGTACTTTCAGACTATTGCTATAAATTGTAGAAAGAGTATTGCCAATATTAAAGCCAGACAGGGAGATTAAGTTTTTGTAGATTAATTTAACCTTCGTGTTGATGGGCGACTCTAGATAACTATTATCTTTGATAACTTAAATTGTTAATTGTGAAGTTAAGAACGATTTGGATAATTATTTTTTCAGTATTAATTATTGACCAGGCTCTTAAAATCTGGGTGAAAACTTCTATGGGATATGGCGAGCAGATTCCTCTATTGGGTTCATGGTTTCGTTTGCTGTTTATCGAAAATGAAGGTATGGCATGGGGCTGGAAATTCGGTGGTGAGTTCGGGAAACTGGCGTTAACCCTCTTCAGATTGGTTGCCGTAGCATTCGGTACCTGGTTTATTTTTAAGAATTATAATAACCCTAAATACCATAAAGGATTTTTTGTTTGTGTTGCATTAATGTATGCCGGTGCTGCAGGAAATCTGATAGATAGTATTTTTTATGGAGTAATATTTGCAAAATCCGGATACGGGCTTCCTTTAGCAACTATGTTTCCTCCGGAAGGTGGATATGCAACCCTGTTTCATGGGAAAGTGGTAGATATGTTGTATATGCCGATCATTGAGAATAAAGTATTGCCTGAGTGGATTCCGATATGGGGTGGAGAACGATTCACGTTCTTTTCTCCGATTTTCAATATTGCAGATGCATCAATTTCTTTGAGTATTATTTTCATTCTTATCTTTCAAAAGAAATTCTTTAAAGAAACGAAAGAAACAAAAAAAGTTCAGCAAGAAAAGCTGGCATAAAATATAAAAAAAGGGTCGGTGTTAACACCGACCCTTTTTTTATATTTTTCCTACCATTTGTGAAGGGATCACCCATTGATCAAACTCTTCAGCAGTAACATATCCTAATTTTACAGCCATTTCTTTTAAGGTAGTACCTTCTTTGTGGGCTTTCTGGGCAATTTCAGCAGCTTTATAATAACCGATTTTAGTGTTCAGTGAAGTCACTAACATTAAAGAATTATCTAAATGTTTTTTAATGTTTGCTTCGATCGGTTCAATGCCTGCTGCACATTTATCATTAAAGCTAACGCAACCGTCTCCTAATAATTTAGCACTATGCAGGAAGTTGTAGATCATCATCGGTTTGAATACGTTCAATTCGAAATGACCGGTAGCTCCACCTACGTTAATGGCAACATCATTTCCAAGAACCTGTGCAGCAATCATTGTTAATGCCTCGCACTGGGTTGGGTTCACCTTGCCCGGCATGATGGAAGACCCCGGTTCATTATCAGGAATGAAGATTTCACCGATTCCTGAACGTGGTCCTGATGATAACATACGGATATCGTTGGCGATTTTCATCAGGCTGACAGCAACTGTTTTTAACGCACCGTGTGCTTCAACGATGGCATCGTGTGCCGCCAGCGCTTCAAATTTGTTTTCGGCAGTTACAAATGGTAATCCTGATAAATCAGCGATATGTTTTGCTACATTTTCAGAATAACCCTCAGGGGTGTTGATACCGGTTCCAACTGCTGTACCGCCCAATGCTAACTCGCTCAGGTGGCTTAAAGTATTTTTGATAGCTTTTAAACCGTGGTTTAATTGAGATACATATCCGCTGAATTCCTGTCCTAAAGTTAATGGGGTCGCATCCATGAAGTGTGTTCTTCCTATTTTCACCACATTCATAAAGGCTTTTGACTTTTTGTCGAGCGTATCTCTTAGTTTTTCAATACCCGGAACAGTAACTTCTAAAAGAATTTTGTAAGCAGCAATATGCATTGCTGTAGGGAAAGTATCATTTGAAGATTGTGATTTATTTACATCGTCGTTCGGATGTAAGAACTTTTCTTTATCTGTTAGTGAACCTCCTTTGATAACGTGGCCTCTGTAAGCAACCACTTCGTTTACGTTCATGTTTGATTGAGTACCCGAACCTGTTTGCCAAACTACTAGTGGAAACCATTCGTCTAATTTACCCTCCAGAATCTCGTCACAAACCTGACCGATCAGTTTCGATTTTTCTTCAGAAAGTACACCAGCTTCAAAATTGGTAATGGCAGCAGCTTTTTTCAAATAGGCAAACGCACGAATAATTTCAATAGGCATTTTGTTAGTGTCTTGTGCTATTCTGAAGTTATCTATACTTCTTTGCGTCTGAGCACCATATAATGCATTGGCAGGCACTTGCACCTCACCCATAGTATCTTTTTCAATGCGGTATTCCATGTCAAAAAATTTGAGTAAAGTTAGTTAATTGTAAGTTTGATTGTAAGCTTTCTGCAAGAATTTATCAGCTTTATCGTTGAATTAATTTACTGCGTAACACAATTTGTTGGGGAGCCGGTTTTTTTTGTTCTTCTTTCGCCCGTATGAGCTCTAATAATAAGCCGGCAGCTTTTTTTCCTTGTGATGTAGGAAATTGTTCGATAGAAATGACCGGTTTCTTTTCAAGATATTCTATAAAAGAAATATTAGCATAACTGGCTATGTCTACAGGTGTGTTGTAAGACTTCAATATTTTGAATGCATCTAATGCAACATAATCATTTACTGTAATGATAACAGTGGGGGGCTCCTGTAACTTCATTAAATGGTTAATGGCATTTAATGTAGAAGTGTAGGTAAAATCGGTATGTTGAACGTATTCGTCGAGATAATCCAGATTAATTTTTTTTAATCCTTCTTTATAACCCATCCAGCGTTCATTTTTATCAGGAAAGTTTTCGGGTCCCAAAATAAGAGCAATCCGTTGGTGTCCTTTTTCATTTAAACTCTGAATCATTTCTACAGTTGAATGAAATATGCTGCACATAATGTAGTTGATATCCTGATAAAGCGGAACGCGGTCAAAATAAACTATTGGCAGGTCGAGTTCGTTCAATTTTTCAAAATGAGCCAGCGAATCATTGTCTTTTGCCAATGAAACTAATAAACCGTCTACTCTGTATTTGAGCATAGACGCTACCAGCTCTTTTTCAAGATTCATAGAATCGTGCGATTGCGTGATAAGTGCAATGTAATTTTGTTGACGGAGAACGCCTTCAATGCCTGCAAGTATAGAAACGAAGAATTCTTCTTTCAGATTGGGTACTATTACCCCAATCGTATTGGTACGACTACTTTTAAAAGAAATAGCTGTTTGATTGGGGTGATAGTTTAACTCTTCTGCTTTTTTCTTAACGGCAGCTTTTGTATTGGCTCCGATACTCGGATGATTATTGAGTGCTCTTGATACGGTTGAAATGGATATGTTTAGTTGTTGGGCTATTTCTTTTATTGTTGTTATTTTTTTCGACATCTCACTCAGTTTACTTGGATAAAAACAATGGCCCTGCCGAATTTATTCACCCGTAAAGTTCGGCTTTCTTTTTTCGAGAAATGCACTGGTTCCTTCCTGTTTATCTTTTGTTCCGAAACATTTTCCAAATAATTCAACTTCCAGATCAAATCCTTTTTTTTCTCCCGTATAACCGTTAACGGCTTGTATTACATAGTTGATGGCAACAGGAGCTTTTGTTAATATCAGTGCGAGACTTTCTGTTAACCTGGGTAGTAATTCTTCAGGTGTATGTACTTCATTTACAAGTCCGGCTTTTTCTGCATCGGCAGCACTATACAATTTGGCGCTCATAATCCACTCCATTGTTTTTCGTTTGCCGATGGCACTTACCAGGCGTTGTGTTCCGCCATATCCCGGAATCAAACCAAGGTTTACTTCGGGTTGTCCGAACTTCGCATTTTCACTGGCGTATATAAAATGGCAGGCAAGTGCCAGTTCACAACCTCCACCCAATGCGAATCCGTTTACCGCTGCAACAATCGGTTTAGGAGATTTTTCTATTTTAAAAAACAGATCCTGGCCAACCTGTGCCAATTGTTTGGCCTGTTCAACAGTGAGATTCTGAAACTCACTGATATCAGCACCCGCAACAAATGCTTTAGTGCCACTTCCGGTAATAATAGCAGCTTTGATATCTTTATTCTGATAAACTTCTTCGATTGCAGTTGATAATTCAGCAATGACTGTTTTATTCAGTGCATTCATTTTATCAGGTCTGTTAATGGTAATCGTTAAAATATTATTTTCTAAAGTAGTAAGAATAGTTTGATATGACATAGTACATTAAATTAGAAGTTACGATGATCTTTTACCCAGTCGCTGATGTATTTAGCAACATCTTCGGTAGTGGTACCGGGAGCGAATAATGCACCAACACCCATTTCCTGTAAAGAGGTTCTGTCTTCTTCAGGAATTATACCTCCGCCCGTGAGTAAAACATCATCCATTTTGTGTTGCTTCATCAGTTCAAGCATTTTCGGAAACACGGTCATATGTGCTCCGGATAAAATACTGATACCAATGGCATCCACGTCTTCCTGCAAAGCGGCACTCACTACCATTTCCGGCGTTTGACGCAGACCGGTATAGATAACTTCCATACCCGCATCTCTCAACGCAGTGGCAATGATCTTGGCTCCTCTGTCATGACCATCTAAACCTACTTTTGCAACCAGTACTCTGATAGGACGACTCATAATAATTTAATTTTCAATATGGCTCACGTTCGTAATGATGGAAGGTAATGTATTTTTTTTAAAGGAAATCAGCAAAGAGATTCAATGCTTTTTCCATGCGTACAATCGTTTCCGTTCTGCCTACGGTTTCAGCAATTTCAAATACACCCGGTCCGAATTTTCCTCCTACCAGCATGATACGCATCGGCATCATTACATCTCCGGGTTTTAAGCCTTTTTCAGTGGCCTTATTCTTAAAATGTGCTTCCAGTGCAGTGGCTTCAAACGGTTCAAAACTTTTGAAGTCTGTTACCATTCCGGTGAAAAAGGCTTGTTTTTCAGCGTTCCATTTCGGTTGAACCGCTGCATTGTCATAGGCAGAAGGCGTTTCAAAAAAGAACCGCGACTGACCCACAAAATCAGTCAGAAAAGTGCATCTTTCTTTTACCAGCTGAATCACTTTTTCTAAGAAGTCAGGATCGGTTTGAATGCCTTCTTTTTCAAGGAGCGGGGCTACCAATGCCACCAGTTTTTTAGCATCTGTTTTTTTAATCCATTCGTGATTAAACCATTTTGCTTTTTCAAAATCGAACTTAGCTCCTGCTTTGTGCACTCTATCTAAAGAGAACTTAGAGATTAATTCATCCAGGCTGAAAATTTCCTGATCAGTACCGTCGTTCCAACCCATCATTGCCAGCATATTCACGAAGGCTTCCGGTAAAAACCCTCTTTCTTTGAAGCCCTGATTAATTTCATTTGATTTCGGATCCTGCCAATCCATTGCAAAAACAGGAAAACCTAAACGGTCGCCATCTCTTTTGCTCAATTTTCCGTTTCCGTCTGGTTTTAATATCAATGGCAAATGTGCCCATTGAGGCATTGCTGCTTCCCAGCCTAAATATTTCCACAACAATACGTGCACCGGTGAAGAGGGTAACCATTCTTCTCCTCTGAATGCATGTGTGATCTTCATTAAGTAGTCATCCACTACTACAGCCAGGTGATAGGTAGGCATTCCGTCAGCTTTCAACAAAACTTTATCATCTATGAGACCGGTATGGAAACTGACTTCTCCACGAATCATATCGTTGAACTGTACGGTTTCATTATCGGGCATTTTGATACGAATTACATAGGGGGTACCATTTGCCAGTAATTGCTGCGTTTCTTCTGTAGTAAGGGATAATGAATTTCTCATTTTATCTCTTACGTTCCTGTCATATTGGGGAGATGGATTTTCAGGAGTTTTGAACGTTTCGCGCATTTTCTCCAGATCTTCCGGTAAATCAAATGCATAATAAGCATTTCCCTGAGCTACCAGCTGATCAGCGTATTGGCGGTACATGCTTTTGCGTTCAGATTGGCGGTAGGGGGCATAAGTACCGCCGATATGCGGACCTTCGTCGGGGTTTAATCCGCACCATTTCAGGCAATCAATTATATATTGCTCTGCACCCTCTACAAATCGAGTTTGGTCAGTATCTTCGATTCTTAAAATAAAATCGCCCTGATTTTGACGGGCAAACAGATAATTATATAAAACGGTACGCACGCCACCGAGGTGTAAGCCTCCTGTAGGGCTGGGTGCGAATCTGACACGAACTTTTGTACTCATAGGTACAAAGATAGGATAAAGAGATTGTGTAACTTTGTAGGGGCCATGTTAAAATGTATTGTATTTTGGTGGAGTTTGTTTACCGCGGTAGCAGGAGCAGCATTGCCTGCGCGGGCACAGCTTACGTCGGCAGAGTTGACGATAGGCTGGGCAGATCAGTTTGGGCTAAACCATCTGATGGCGATTCCTATTTATCTTCAAAACCCTGCTTTTCATTGGAATAAAACAATATTGAGTTTGCGTGAAGGAATGCAAAAAGGATCTGTAAAAGTTACGGAGAGAGGAGGGATGGATTTTGAGAATATCCGCTGGATACGCGTCAACAATAACTCTGATCAACCAGTTTTACTACTAAGCGGAGAAGTATTGAAAGGTGGGCGCCAAGACAGGATGATTGCTATGGATACGCTACTAATGCCCTCAGAGAAAGATCAATATGTGCCCGTGGTGTGCCTGGAAGAGGGGAGATGGAGCAAAAAAGAACTACCCTTCAGTTATCAGGGAATGGCTAACACCGAACTTCGTCTGATGCTCGCAAAAAGAGCAAAACAAACGAAAATCTGGAATGAAATCAATTTTCAGGTTGACAGAACAAAAACAAAATCCAAAACCAAGGCTTATACGGCTATCCGTAAACAGAAAGAAAATGCTGTTGCCATTCAACAGTATATGCAATATTTTGAGAAAAGGATGGACAAGCTTGCCAGCAATACCAATGGCTTGATTTTTTTATCGGCTAATAAAATACTTGGGGTAGAATTATTCGCTTCTGCCGAACTGATGAGAGAATATCAGCAAGGTTTTCTGATCAGTTATATCGAGTCGGCGGTAATACAGGGTGGCAAAGTGAGAATATCGAAGGATACGGTAGAATTGTACCTGAAAAATATGTTGCGTGATGAGCAATGGCAGTCCTACTTTCTGAATAGTAACCTTGGACGATCTTATCAGATAGAAAGCAAACCTATTTATATGACCGGCTATCAATATGAAGCAATGAAGCCGGAAGAGAAGCCATAAAAGAATAAATATGTACCTGGTAAAAACACCGGCATTGTTGAAGAAGATATATCATCGTTGTGTTTGGGAAATGCCCGCTAATGAAAAGATAATCTATCTGACATTTGATGACGGGCCACATCCAACCGCTACTCCCTTTGTGCTAAATTGTTTAAAAGAGTATAATGCGAAAGCGACGTTCTTTTGTATAGGTAAAAATGTAGTAGAACATCCTGACGTGTATCAGGCGATACTGGAAAACGGCCACCGGGCAGGCAATCATACGCACAATCATATGAACGGCTGGAAGGTCAGTGATAAAGAATATTTTGATAACATATTTCTTGCGGCAAAGTATATTGACTCAAATTTATTCAGACCTCCATACGGAAGAATCAGCTTATTCCAATCGAAGCATCTTAGTTCAGTAAGTGCCTATAATAGCACGGAAAACCCATTTAAGATCATTATGTGGTCGGTGTTAAGTGGAGATTTTGATACAACTATCAATGGAAAGGAAACAGCGCTGAATGTAATCAATCATGCAAAGGCCGGAAGTATAGTAGTGTTTCATGATAGTGAAAAAGCATACCCCAGAATGACGGAAGCATTACCCAAAACTTTAGAGCATTTTTCGAAGCTCGGATACAGATTTGAAAGTATTATAATGTAAGTAATTTTACTAAATAAAATGGGCCGGGGTAGAAACCCTGGCCCGTTTTTAATCCGTACCCTATGAAAACTGATTTAAAGGTAAAAACTTTTTTGATTCAATCAAACTAAATTGATTTTTCATATGAGAAATTATTAATATAATTTATATATTTTATTGATGTTCATAGGGAATGGTAAATAATTTAATTAAAAATACTCTTTTAGTAGTATTAATTTTGAGTAGTAGGTTTACGAAAAATTTCCAAGTTGAAGAAACGTAGTTTTACAAATATTGAGTTTACTTTTTATATAAAAATAATATAATATGTCGTGGAGTTTGGTAGATACACATAGCCACTTATACGTGGATGCGTTTAATGAAGATCGTTATGATATGCTGAAAAGATGTCTTGATGAAAAAGTTGAAATAGTATATCTACCGGCAATTGATAGCGAAACGCATCAGGCCATGTTTGACCTGGCGCATGAATATCCCGGATTTATGATTCCGATGATTGGCTTGCACCCCTGTTCGGTAAAAGAAAATTTTGCAGATGAGCTTAAAATTGTTGAAGACTGGCTCGAAAAGGAAAAAGTAGCGGCTATCGGAGAAATCGGATTAGATTTTTACTGGGATCGTTCTTTTGATGAACTGCAGTTGAAAGCTTTCCATTATCAATGTGCGCTGGCGTTACAGCATCAATTACCGATTGTGATTCATTCACGCGAAAGCACGCAGGAATGTATTGAAGCCGTGAAACAATATGCCATTCAGGGATTGACCGGTATTTTCCATTGTTTCAGTGGTTCGCTGGAACAGGCTCAGGAGATTACTGATATGGGCTTTTTGCTGGGTATCGGTGGGGTAGTGACTTATAAGAAGTCGAATTTGCCGGAAATCGTAGAAAAAATCGACCTGAAATATATTGTTTTGGAAACTGACAGCCCTTATCTGAGCCCGGTTCCTTACCGTGGAAAGCGTAATGAATCGGCGTATTTGAAGTATGTGGCGGAGAAAGTGGCTGAAATCAAGCAGTTAAGTATTGAAGAGGTGGCAAATATTACTTCACAGAATGCAAAAAATATTTTCGTAATCTAGGAATCGTTTTCCTATTTTTGCAACCCCTTGGGAGGGATGCAGGAGTGGTTGAACTGGCACGCCTGGAAAGTGTGTATAGGAGAAATCCTATCAAGGGTTCGAATCCCTTTCCCTCCGCAACAAAAAAAGACACCATTTGGTGTCTTTTTTTGTTCTAGCGCCAATTGTATACGTTGCTGATGAACCCCTTCTGGCGCCGGATTGCATCCGGTGCTAATGATAAATGTTTGGTATTAAAAAACTGCATAGAGGTGCTTCTTTTATGGATAAATAATTTAAAAAGAACCGCTCACAGCAGCGCCGGCAGGTAACGATATTTTGAAATATCAACTTTTTTTCGTATCTTAATAAGATAGGCATTTTATATTTTGCTCTTAAGATTAAGAAGCTCCTGCCGCTTCGCTTTGCATCATTCTATCTGATAATCACCATTTAAATTTGAAGATAATGAAGCTGAAAAGCGAATGAAGAATTCAAACCATCACTGAACAATCAGCGAATTTTTTGCTGAAGTAACAAAGTTACCTCCTCTTCATTTCCTTCATGTTTCAAATTGTATTTTCAAACACAGGAGAACCCTCGGTATTAAAGCTTCTGTTCCTGAATTCCTTAATAGTTACCACGCTATCACTATAATCAAACAACCACTTTCCTGAACTTCTTTTGTAACCTGCTCTCTTCAGCTTTGAAACCCATAATATGGCTCTCTATCGATTCTTCAATCGTAGAAGTGAGCAAGGATGCATTCTGCTGTGCTACTGCCTGTACAAAATCACGCATCATCAACCAGTCTCCACCACCATGTCCGCTTTTTTCATAACCCGCCACATCAGTGTATTTAGGCTGAAGTCTGGTTACTTTACCGGTGATAAAGTCTGTTACTACCAGTTCTTTCATGTCTCCCACCATATCACCCATTGAACCCATTACGCGGGTTCTTCTACCGGCATAGGAGGTAAATGCTTCCATGGAAAAACTGGCTGTTATATTGTCTTCAAACTGAATATTGGAGATATAATGATCCGGTTGGTCGTTTTCCATACGGTATACGCATCGGCCGTAGTTGGTTGTGTACATCCGCTGTTTAATTTCGGCTTCGTGTTTGGTTTTGTCTTCTGACAAGTCTAAGACCCTGTTTCTGCTGGTGCTTTTCGGCGTATAGATTTTTAATGCAGAGTAAGGACAGGTTTTTTCTACTTTACAACCATTAATACATCTGTCGGTACTTCCTTCCGGTGCATTTTCTTTTCTGAACCATTTCAGGTCACCCATCGCTGAAATTTCTGTACAACGTTTGTTGATTACCCATTTAATGATATCCAGGTCGTGGCACGACTTTGCCAGAATGATCGGCGTTGTTTGTTTCGAGTTGTGCCAGTTACCGCGAACATAGGAATGTGCCATGTGCTGAAACTCGATCGGCTCCAGATGTTGTACACTGATTACTTCACCGACTGCTCCTTCGGCAATCATTTCGCGCATCTTTACAAAATACGGCGCATAACGCAATACATGACAAACGGCTACGATCCTGCCTTTTTGCTGTGCCTTTTTTAAAATTGCACGGCATTCTTTTTCGGTTGGAGCGATGGGCTTTTCTAATAGAATGTCATACCCCATTTCCAAAGCCTGCATGCAGGGGCCGTAATGCAGATTGTCTGGAGTTGAAATGATAATCGCATCTGCAAATTTCGGACGTTTAAATACGTCTTCCCAGGTATTGAAACGGTTATCGTGCGGAATGTTATGTGAGGTTGTGTATTTCTGATTCCGGAAGGCAACGGGTTCTGCTACACCAACAATTTTCATATTTTGAGGAAATTGTAAAGCATAGTTACCATATACGGTTCCGCGTCCGCCTGCTCCTAATGTAATAGCAGTAACCGGTTTTTCAAGCACTATGTGGAAAGGGTTGTCAGGAAGTGTGTATTGCTGCACATCCGTGGTAATGGCAGCAATTGCTTCATTGGTGAGAATGGTTCCTCCCAGCCCCAGCCCCAGATTTTTTAATAATGTTCTTCTTCTCATGTGATGATAATTTATACGGTCAAAGACTACTTTTTGATTTCAAAACCGGCTAATACCGGAAGATGATCTGAACCGTAATGGTGCTCGGTGAGTACGCGACTGCTGATTAGCGAAACACGTGCATGTTTTTTATAAAAAATATAATCTATTTTTTTAGTAGGTTTTTTCACCGGTATGGTATACTCTTTTTCATTGCCGGCATCAACCAGTAATGAACTCATTTGTGTGATACTCTCGTCGTTTGGTGCCGCATTGAAATCACCGCCTATGATAATAATATCATTGGAGAATTCTTTTACTTTATTTATCAGGTCAGCGGTTTGACTGATTTTGATCGCTTTTGTTTTGTAATCGATGTGTGTACAGCCAACAACGATCTCTTCATTTTGATAAGCTATTGTGGCGAATAAGACTTTTCTGGGTTCCGTTCCTTCGGTATGTGGTAAACGGTAAGCACTGATTTTTTTAATGGGATGTTTCGATAAAATGCCGATACCGTATGATCCGCCTTCGTAAGGAATGGTTTGTTCGAAGTGATAAAACATATTCAATTTTTCAGCGAGTACTTTTAGCTGATAGGTTTTATGACTTCTGATGGTAACACTGTCCAGTTCCTGTATAGCCACTACATCTGCTCCGGAAAGTTGAATGGCTGCTGCAATACTGTCGAGATCAATATATCCCTTTGGCTGGGTAGGAGGGTTACCATGATGAATATTGTAAGTCAGCACGCTGAAGTTGCCGGTACCGGCCGTAGTCAGCTTTTTGGGCTGACTACATCCGATACATAACAAGGTTAAAATTGATATTGATAATAATTTTACCATTATGATTACTGTTATGGATAATTAAATAATGATTCAGGGTTGTATTTGGTACGCTGATCTTCCATCGGTACTTTAATATCGAGGGTAATTGTTCCGATACCATTTTCATTTTTGTAATCACGAACAATCACGATACCAAATGACTGATTCAGAATCGGTTCCCATCTTCCCCATCCGATATAGAAACCCTGACCTGGGTTAAATACGTTATTGGTACGTCTGTTGGTTTCGTAGATATTATAGTTCTCACCACCTTGTGCAGTAGGAGCGGCTACTCTCTTTTCAACGTGTTCCATTAACTGAGTGTCCCAATGAAGCGTATCATAAGATGTACTGTTAGCACTTGCCCTGTTGGCTGTAACAAGAGTATAAGGTGCTTTGTCAAAACCGACCATATAAGGAGCCAGTGCGTTGGCATAGGCGGCACCTGCCATAAATACGCCCGGAGGCATAATGTTGTTGCTGGTAGCGGTGTATTTGAAAAATCCTAAGTCGATCATTTCATCATACGGAGCTGCATTTTCAATACTGAAAAGGTGAGGAGCCTGATAAGCTGCAAAGAAGTTATTTTTACCCGGTCCGATTTCAGTGGTTAATACGACGTTTTTAAATTCCTTTAATGGATTATATACTTTACTAACTTTAAACTCGGCCATTCCTTTTTTACCACCTTCGTTTTCACCCTGTATGCGTATGGCTTCAATACTTCCTTCGCCCAGAATGTCGAATGAGAAGTTGAATTCATCGGCAGGGGTGCCGATATTTAAGGGTTGCTCTGCACCATAAATACCGTTGCGCTTAACCGCATAAGTGAAAGAGTTTATATAGGTTCCTGAGAAAACTGCTCCGCTGAAAGTATTGTTTACTGTAGTGTACAGCTTTTCGATCGGATTTTTATTATCTGCGATAGCAATTACAACTGCGTCTTCCTGTACGGATCCGATTTTAAAAGTATCAGTTACAAAAGCATCGTAGATGTTTTTTGTGTTAATGATAATTGCAGTGAGATCTTCCACTACATCTACATTAAACTGAAACGGCGTATTCTTTTTATTTTCGAAACTGATGGCTGTTTCAGCAGAAGTTACTCCGTTGATGGTTATCTGATATGTTAATGAACTCAGATCATACTCTGATACGATGTTTCCTTCAATTGATAATCTTTTACCGGCAAACACAGACGCTCTTTCTTTAATATTATCTTTAAAGTTTATTTTTTGAATCGCTCTGATATTATCAGTATCTATATGTATTTCGCTGTTATTGTGATTGATGTCGAATGCAATAATCACTAATTCTTTAAAATTGCTTTGCACGGTTACGCTAATGGTTTCTTCCATATTGTTAGGTGCATCGGTTCTGTCGAAGAAAACCGGATCTCCTGATGAAGTGCCATTCGATGTAGCGCTGATTACGTAGTAAGCCAGTCTCTTTAAGCCAATCGGTGAACTTACTTTTACCGGTACTACCAATTGCTGTCCTTCATTCAATCCTTCAATATTCTTGTAACTGTCATCAACGGTAATAACAGGAGCCGGGGCGTTTATTTCTGTTTTCTTACATCCTGTAATGATTACACCGAAGCATAATAATGCACAGGAGATATATAGAATGAACTTTTTCATTGTTAAAATTTATTAGAGTTATCTGTTTCTTTTTAGTTCGCTGACCACCGGAAAGTGATCAGAGGCATACGTTTCAACCACTACATTGTGCGATTGTATGGTGAATGCATCTGACGGGCGAAATGCCAGATAGTCAATTATTGAAGTGGCATTTCTTGAAGGGAATGTATTCGGACAGCCTCCGCCTGCACAGGTTCTGGTTAATGCACCATCAAACACATTAAAGAAATTGATGACTTCAGGCTTCTCGTTTAAATCAGCGCCAAGTACCATCGGTATATTGTTTGAAGAAACCAGGCGTGCCACTTCTCTTACCTGTAAAAGTCGTGAAACATCACTGTTATGTTGTAAGTGAGTAACGGTAGCTATTACAGAATCAACTCCGGGTAAATCAACCAGTGCCATACCGATTACACGTTGTTCTTCATCACTGTTTCCTTTTGGCAACAAATATTTTTGAATACTTCCTAAAGGATACTTCGATAAGATAGCTGTTCCGTAAAATCCTCTTCCTATGTTAGTAGCTGAAAAGAAAGCTACATTTCTTTGAGTGAGGTTTCCCAGTTCTGCTGCCTGGTCGCCATTGTACCCGTTTCTGGCAGTGTTTTTATCTACTTCCTGAAGAAATACAATATCAGGGTTTGCATCATTAATCACTCTTGCAATAGCAGCAAGGTCTACTGTTCCGGGTGATAAAGGCGGAACACCACCATGAATGTTATAAGTCATTATTTTAATGGTTGGTAATACCTGCTGACCATCATTGTCAAGACCATATTTATTTTCTGCCGTACCCAGCTCTATGTAAGTAGGCGGGTTATCGGGCATATAAGGTTTTTTATTGCAGGCGCTAACTGTTAACAGTAGCGCAGGAATAATTATATTTTTAATTGCTCGCATTTTCATTTAGAGTTTTAATCCCAGTGCGGATTTTGTTTTAAATTTTTGTTCAACTGAATGTCTTCGATGGGTAAAGGCCATAAGTAGTCTCTGTCTTCTCTGAAAGTTTTTCTGATATTGATATTGGTTACAATATTTCCTTTTCCTGCTCCGGATAGTTCGCTGCTGGGAATCTGATAAGGGCCAGTAGCCGGTGGTTTGGCTCCGTCATAAATTTCAACGTCGTTTCTTCCGTCTCTGTTGAGGTCAAACATTCCGGTTTTAGGGAAATACATTCCTCTGAAGGCACGGGTTAATAAATGGCCTTCTTTCCAGCGCATTAAATCATCCCAGCGGAAATTATTTTCCATTACCAGTTCAATTCGTCTTTCTCTTCTGATTTCAAGGATCACGCCTGTATTCGATCCGCTTACATTTTTATATTGCTCAGCGAGGTATTGATCGGGAGATGCATTGGCTGCTGCTAAATCCAGAGAAGGCATTCCTGCACGTGCTCTGAGTCTGTTCAATGAAATGTCAAGGTCTGTTTGAGAAAGCGTACCAAGTTCTGCTTTGGCTTCTGCGTAGTTTAAGAATACTTCACCGGTTCTGAATATTACCATATCGTGGTAAGATTGATTGTTACCGTCCATGGCTACGATATTCATCCATTTAATAGGTTGATAACCTGTCATGGTCGCTTCAAAGTCAGGAGCAAGGGAAGCGGTTTGTCCGATTCTGGTATATCCCGGTACGCGAATGGTTTGTGCCAGGCGCGGATCACGGTTTTGTACTTCCTCAAAATATTGTATGGTATCATAACCCTGTATATCGGTGAATCTGCTGCCGTCGGCCATGAGGTAACTGTTTACCAAAGATTTTTCAAGACCGGGTTTTCCCTGTGTTCTGGCAGTGATGTAGAATTGCAGGTTATGTCTTAATGCCAGTTCGTTTGAATAACGTCTGGTCAAAATTACTTCCTCTGCTACACCATCGGCGTTTAGTGTGGCGAACAGGTCCTGATAAGCTTTTCCTGAAGGACCGTTGGTTTGTGTGTATAACGTGTAACCGCTTTCATTAATGAAGCGCAGGGCTGCTTCCGCACTTAAATTCAGAAACTTTTCTGCATCGGGAAGATTAAATTCAGTATGATATTTACGCCAGGTTCCTTCATATAATGCGACTCTCGCTTTTAAAGCAAGTGCCGTCCATCTGGTTACTCTTTCTACATTTTTCTGGTTATCCAGGTGTTCAATAGCAAAATCCAGATCAGCCATGATAGAATCCATGATCAATACTCTTGAGTCGCGCGGCTTCATCAGATTTTCTATATCATTCGTTTCAATTACCACATTGTACCATGGAACGTCGCCGTACCATCTCACTTTTTCAAAGTAAAAAAACGCTCTGAAAAACTTAGCTAAGCCAAAGTATTTATTTCGAACGTTTTGGTCAGTATAGTTAATTGCAGTGGGGCTGTTCAGTAAAAAGTTGATATTTCTTAAAGCACTCCAGTTCCAGCGGCTGTCGGTGGTAGGAACGATTCTGGTACCACTTACTTCAGCTGCAACAGATGATTTTACAATGTTATCGGCTGATTCTCCGAATACATAGTTTGCATCTGGTAGTGCGGCGTAAAAAGAGTTAGTGTAAGCGGCAAAGTCATTTTCAGATTTAAAAAATGTTTGCGGAGAGATATCAGCTGTTGGGTATCTCTCTAAGAAATCTTTTGTACAACCTGTGAGCATCAATGCTACTGCGGGTATGATAATATGTTTGAGTTTCATAAAAATCTTTTTCGAATAAAATGATCGTAACTAGAAAGACATGTCGATACCAAATGAAATTGTTTTGCTGAACGGATAAACACGGCCATCGATTTGTGACATTGCCTGTTCAGGATCGATGTACTTACTTCTTAATTTAGTGAACGTAAACAGGTTTTCACCACTTACATATACACGCAGACCTTTTAATAAGGCTCTTTTAGTAATGTTGTTTGGAACTGTATAACCAATTGTCAGATTCTTTAACCTTAAATAAGCAAGGTCTTGTAAGTAACGGTTATTGGTAGCTCTCAACTCATTGTTTGCATTCAGGGCTACATATGCTAACAAATTCGGGAAGTAAGCATTGGTGTTATCCGGTGAATAAACGTCTTTTTCAAAATCATTCGGAATGAATGAAAAATAAGGACGGGAGTAAGGCCCCCAGAACCGGTCGGCGTTATTACCCGGATACCAGTCCATTTTTCCTAAACCCTGAAAGAAGAAGCTGATGTCGAAATTGTTCCAGTTTGCATTACCACCGAATGAATACATGTAACGCGGAGTACTGTTTCCGATTACTCTTTGATCACCCGGATCGTCGATCGTGTTTTTTCCCGCACTGATCACATTGTCACCATCTAAATCTAACCAACGTAAATCGCCTGCACGAATCGGAATGTTGTTGTCTCTTCTTACCCTGTTTAAGAATACCTGATCAACCGGGTATGTTCGGGCTTCTGCATCGGTCTGGAAGAAACCGTCTGTGATATATCCCCAGATTTCTCCTATTTCTTTTCCTTCGTAAAGAGAGTAGGTGAGTTTCGTTGGGTTGTTTATTTTTTTAACTACAGAATGGTTATCACTTAGAGCAACATTGAAACTGTATTTGAAAGGTTTGTTGAGTAACATGAAATGATCACGATAATTTACGGCTAACTCAAAACCTTTTGTTTGAATAGTAGCTACGTTTACAATCGGCTCACTGGCACCATACACACTTGGTAATTTAACATCGCTTGCTAAAATGTCTTCGGTGTTTCGGATATATTTATCAAAACTGATGTTTAATCTGTTTCTGAAGAAGGATACATCTATACCACCATTATAGGTAATCGCTGTTTCCCATGTAAAAGAACCGGAAACGGGGTTTGGTACGGAATAACTTCTGGCTTTTTCTCCACCCAGAATATAGTTCATTACAGAAGCTCTCATCGTCGGAATGTATGGATAGGCACTGGAAATCTGCTGGTTACCCAATGATCCGATAGATCCTCTGAATTTTAAATCGCTGATTACATTATTAAGAGGAAGGAAGAAGTTTTCTTCGCTGATTCTCCAGGCTGCTGATACAGAAGGGAAAAATCCTCTTCTTCTTCCGCTGGGAAAACGTGATGAACCATCGTAACGTCCGCTTGTTTCAAGAATATATTTTCCGGCGAAGTCATAGTTGAAACGATAGAATAAACCTGCTAATGCCACTTCACTTGAATTGCCGGATACGGTTTGTAAGCCTGTTCCGAGATTTAAACTGTTGAGCTCTTCTGAAGATAAATCGTCAATGGTAGCTCCGATTCTTTTTGCTTTGCTTAACTCCTGATTTAAACCTGCAAGAATTTTAAAATTATGATTATTGAATGATCTGGTATAATCAGAATAGAGATTCATTACGTGTACCTGATTGAACTGTTGTGATTCGCTGAGTTTGTCGATTGCATATTTAGGTGCTACTTCAACAGTTCCGGGATATAATGAATAAGTAGCCGCTGTTTGTCTGTAAAAGCTGGGGTCTGTATATAAATTGTAACTGTAGTTAGCTGTGATATTCCAGTTTTTAAGCGGTGTGATGCCTATTTCATTAATGGTAGTGAGTTCATATTTTCTATCTAAACCTCTGGTATTACCACTGATCAGCATTGCGAAAATACCGTCGCCGATATCATAGTTGTTTAAACCGGTTCTGTAACTGGCAGTTCCGTCCGGGTTGATCGGTGCATAGGCAGGAGATGCGTGTACGTTCACGTGGGTAAAGTTTGCAGAACCGCCACCATCTCTACCAAAGTAATCATAACTCATGTGGTAGAAGTTGGTGTTGTTTGAAATTCTTAACCACGGATTGATCTGTGCATTTACTTTTGTTCTCAATGTTTTTGAACCGTATTTGTCAGTGTTCATTCGCATAATCCCATCTTTCGATTTCAGGTTACCATTGATCATGTAGTTAACTGTTTCACTTCCTCCGCTGATAAATACGTTATGATTCTGAGATGCCTGCCATTTGGTAAACATGATATCCCACCAGTCGTAGTTGCCGTAATAAACATATTGGTCTCTGCCGTTTCTGTTTTGTACGGTTACCCATGGTCTGGAAGGGTCTTCTACTTTATCATTTCTTCTGGCGTATAATTCTTCATAGTCTCTTTCTGTGTAACCTGAATAACCACCTACGTGTGCCAGCGCTGCATCATTCAGTCGCATCCAGTCATAAGCGGTAGTCATGAAATCTGTGCTTACTGTTGGTGTTGAAGCACCCCAGTTATTGTTATATCTGATGGCTGTTTTTCCGGCTGTTCCATTTTTGGTAGTTACAAGAATTACCCCGAAAGCACCACGTGCACCATAGATGGCAGCGGCTGAAGCGTCTTTTAATACAGAAATAGTTTGTACTTCTTCCGGATTCAGGCGGTCTAAGGTTCCGGGTACTCCGTCAATGATCACCAGAGGGGCACCATTTACGGCATTGCTTCCGCTGATAGAAGTAATACCTCTGATATTGAGACTTCCCATTTGTCCGGGCATACCGCTGCTGACGCGGATATTAAGGTTGGGAATCGCTCCCTGTAAAAGAGACGTAATATTAGTAGCAGGACGGTCTCTTAATTCGTCGCCTTCTATTTGCTGAACGGCACCAGAAAGGTTCATTTTCTTTTGTGTACCATAACCAACAACTATCACTTCTTCAATTTCTCTGACATCAATTTTCATTTTAATCATCAGAGAATTGTTTTCTCCATCTTTAATGACAAAACGGTTGATTTGCTGTGTTTCGTAGCCAATGAATGAGGCTCTGAAGTTATAAGCAACACCGGGTGTCAGGTTAAGTCTGAAAATACCCTGAGAGTTCGTCATTGTTGACAATACTGCCGCAGTATCGTTTATTTTAAAAGCTTCTACGGTTACTCCCGACATTACTTTTGAGTTCTCATCGAGAATGGTTCCGATAAGCGGACGGGTCTGTGCCAATGCCTGTAACGACAAAATAGAGCACAGCAAGATACAGGCGCTCAATCGGCTTGAACGCTTCAGTTTTAATTTCATGATAATAAACGGTTTTTGCGTATGCGTTTATCGAATGGATAAATGCCTATGCATAATCATTGAATAAAATAAAGTTTTTGTATAAAGAACTAAATCTTGAATCAAGAGCCTGATTCGGATAAGGCAAGTGTGTCTGATAAGAAACTTCTACCGGTTGATTACCAGCAGATGAATCTTTATTTTTTTCATTCAGGATTGGTGAAGGGGTTTCCTTCGATGTATGTTGTTTGATTATTTTATAATTTCCATTCTCTTGTATAATATTCAGGTCGTTCATGTTGGCAATTACCTGTAATACCTGTGTAAGAGAGTCTTCTGTTGCAAAGGTTCCGGTGAAAAGCATTCCTCTTACGTCTTCTTCTTTATAAGCAATCGTGCAACTGTAGATATATTCGAGTCGTTTGAATACATTCGGTAAAGAAGTTTTATCGAAATCAAGTGATCGTGACAGTTCTTCATATTCTATTACAGGAATGTCAATTGTTTTAACGTCAGGAATAGCAGGTTTGGTGATTGGTTTTACAGGTATTAAAGTTACATATGCTTTTTCCTCAGCTGTATTGATAAAACATTGTTCACCGGCATTCAGGTATAACTCTTTAATTTTTTTCTTTTTGTCGCTGGCCGTTACCATTACTTTTCCTTCAAATAACTGAACATTGACTTTGTGTGCTGCCGTTTCTCCGTCAACGCTGAAGATGGTTCCCAAGGCTGTAGTAATAATGCCATTAGCTTCAACACTAAAAGGTCGGTTCTTATCTTTTTTAACATCAAATCTGGCCTTTCCTTTTAAAAGGATGTGGCGGCTGGTGGTCGACGACATTTCTACGTAGATACTGGATCCGGGCGATAATGTAATAACAGAACTGTCGGTTGTAATAATTTTTTTGGGCTTGTGAGAAGTATTGGTTTGCCATTCACCGGTTGATTGCTGTTGTACAATTTGTAACTCAGGTTGAAATATTGGGGTGGGTTGTTTGTTGAGTTGGTAGAACGACCAGGTACCGGCCAGTAACAGAATACCTGCCGCTACAGCCCATTTAACGCGTAAATGAATGAGTCTTTTCGCCGGTTGACGGTCGATGATTTTTTTGTTGGTAAGAATTCTATCCTGAATAGAAGCGAAGATTTTTGCTTCTCTGGCTATTTCCTGTGGAGTAGACTGCTGTTCTTCGAGGTTCTTTTGAAAATCCTGGTATAATGAAATACGCCAGTCATTTTCATTTTGCTGAAAATCACGCAAAAATGCTCTTAACTCTTCCGAGGTTAACCGGTCATTCCAAATTCCATTAATCCTGCTTTCAATATTCTTCATGTATGGTGTTTCTACGCCCTAAATACACGAGAATTGTAAAATGGGGATTCGGTTTAATGTTACGAAATTATTACCGATCCGGTTAAGCGGAAAAATAGCTCATTAAAAGTAGAAAAGAGGTTCCGTGCATTTCAGGATAACGTGCCTGAATATATTTTTTAATGAAACGTGTAGATTGTTTCAGGTAGTCTCTGACAGAGTTTTCAGAAATGTTCAGAATGCCTGCTACTTCGTTGGTGGTGCGCCCTTCAAAGCGGCACATCATCAGTACATCTTTTTTCCGTTTGGGAAGGTGATCAATGGCTTCTTCTAAAACCGAGAGGCGGAGGTCGAAAATAAACTCTTCTTCTTGCGGCGATTTGACCTCTTTATGTTGATTTTCTATATACGACTGTTCCTGATAAGCGACCTGTGCTTTGACTTTGTTTTTGAGATAATTAATTGATTTATTATAGCTTACAACAAATAGCCAACGATCAACTTTGTCGGCTTTCACATGATCTCTGTTATCCCAAAGAGCGATAAAAACTTCCTGCAACAGATCTTCTGCGGCATTTCCATCTTTCACCATTTTGATGATGTTCAGATAAACAGCACGGTTGTACTTATAATAAGTCTCATTAAATGCATCTAATTCATCCTGATAAATGAATACGTCATCCCTGTTAGCTTTATTCATTCTCTTGTGAATTTTCTGTCAATTACAATACCTGGTTTTATATGGTACTGAAATCAACACTTTCATTCGTAAATAGATCACAAAAGTAAATACCTTCTCAGAAGGTTCTATGTTATAAAATTGTAAACAAACTAATACAAATACAAAGCGCTGCTCAGAGAGCAGCGCCAGCAGGTAATGATATTTTGAAATCTCAACTTTTTTTCGTATCTTAATAGATAGACCTTTCTTTTAATTACTATATTTCTAATAGGTTAGAAAATTGGAAATCGAAAGTGTACAAAAACGTTTTGTAATTGAACACAGCAAATGATATTCAGATTAAGAACTGCGTACCCATTTTTAATTTTTAATTCTCAATTTATCTACGTAGCCGTTTTCAATCTTCCATTTTCACCTTTCAATTGCCCTCGTTATTCTTATGCTTTGTTATTGAATAATTAACCATTAAAGCGCGCGGCAAACTCTTTTGCAAACTCTTCCAATTTTGTTTTTCCCTCTACAGGTGCATTGTTTTTAATAAAATCTGCCTGTATGTTGCCTTTTCGTAAACCAGCACCCATATCAGTGTATAAACCTGCTATTTCAGCCGGCACACCTGCGTTGGTCATTCCTTCTAAAGCCTGTTCGTCTGTGAATTCAACCCAGGGTAATTCCGGTTTTCCCACAGCGGTTCCCAATGCTTTTGCAACCTCTTCCGCACTGCGGAAATCGCTTACGATGTAATGTATCTTTTCTCCTGCAGATGTTTTTTGTAAGAATGCTGCCGCTGCACTCGCAATATCACGTGGATGAACTAAAGGAATCCGGGTGGAGGCAGGTAAATTTGAACCTACAATTCCTGCACCTTTGATAACAGGAATATCATTGTAGTAGTTTGTATAAAAATAACCGGCTCTTAAAAAAGTGAAGTCAACATTTTTCACTTCGTTATAAATGTTTTCGATGTGGTATAAACTTTCGATCGGTCCATTCCCATTCGGTAAATCAGCACCGATACTGCTTAATAATACCACTCTTTGAATGCCTGCGTCAGTAAATGCTTTGGCAAAAGCTTTTCCGGCGGCAACCGTATTTTCTACAACATTTGAACCACCTAAATTGGGTGGAGTCATGGCAAAAACCGCGTCGGCATCCTTAAACGTTTCAGTTAAAAAAACGGCATCATTGACTGATCCGATGGCGGGTATCGCGCCGGTTGCTTCAATGGCGGCTTTTCTGTTAGAAGAACTGGTTACAACAATAACTTTATTACCAGCTTTAACTAATTGATTGGTAAGCTCTTTTCCGATATTTCCTAACGAACCTGTAACAACTATTTTCATTTGATTTGTTTTATTTGAAACACAAAGGTATTTTTGTACATACTTTTTAACAAGTACTTACCCTAAAGTATGTATTATGGCAGCCATTAAACCAAGCTCCACGATTCAGGAGAATAAACAATATGCATTAGAGCTGTGTCCGGTTACCTATGTAATGGAAAAAATTGGTAATTACTGGAAGCCGATTATTTTATTTCATGTTGCAAAAGGGCCTTTGCGTTACAGTGAAATCAAACGGGCTATTCCGGCGATTACCGAAAAAGTATTGATTCAGCATTTGAAGCAGTTAGAAGCAGACGGCCTGGTTATTCGCGAATCAAAACCTGTTGTTCCTCCTCATGTTACTTACCGTTTAAGTGCCTCGGGAAAGGGTCTTTATCCGGTGATAGAGGCGATGGCTGCGTGGGCATTCGAAGAAAGGGCAGGAAGGTTTGCATAAAATAAAAAGAGGTGATAGAAAATAAAGAATCAGAACGATTGTGATTAAAATCGCTTATATGGAAATAACTACTATTCAACCGTTTTTAGATTATTACAAAAGAATACGCCAGAGAACACTTCGTCTGCTGTCGGTGATTCCTGAAGAGTCGATGAACTGGTCATATAAACCTGGTAAATTTACCATTGCAGATCAGGTTCGTCATATTGCTGCTATTGAAAGATATATGTATGCGGAGACGGTTCAGGGAAAGCCATGTACTTACAGCGGTTGTGGAAAAGAGCTGGCAGACGGATATGAAAATGTGATGAAGTTTTTTAATGATATGCACGAAGAGTCGATCAGTATATTTAGCAGGCTCTCTGATACCGACCTGCAAGGGAAATGCAGTACTCCCGGAAATGTTGACATAACTATATGGAAATGGTTAAGAGCGATGACTGAACATGAAGTACATCATCGCGGAGAGCTTTATATTTATCTTAATTTACTGGATATAAAAACGCCGCCGATGTTTGAGTTGAGTTCGGAGGATATTATTCTGAATAGCAGAAAAGGTAAATAGTTATTGACACAGTATTTTTAAATTGTCAGATACTCAGCGTATGAAAGTTTTCGTTCAGATAATTGCACTCGAGAATGATTTTACCGCAAATGATTCCGATAGCTATTTCCTCTACTTCCTGCAGCCAGCTATGATTTATTAAAAAAGCGTTCTTAGGAGAATTTTTTTTTCTGTCAACATAAGCTGTGCTCATTATGCGTTGTTGTGCTTCACTGCGTTTTAGTTCAATTCTTCTGATCATATAAGCATCCATAACAAACCGTTGATTGTTTTCGCCGGCAGTTTGGTCTGATACGATTTCGTCTAATAATTTATCTATGTCAGGCTGTTTAAGTAATTCTTTTGCCTGAATAAGTTCGGCTTCGGAACAGCTTCCTTCAAGAAATTTTTGCAATAACAGTTTGTGTGGGTGATGCATATAGCGGTTATAGTGCTTTAATTCCGTATGAATGAGATAACAAGAATTTATGATTGTACCGGAACCTGGTTAATCGGTAGACAAATCCCGTTAGTACAAGATTATTGTATAAATAAAGTGTGAATGTTATGCGAGTATTAAGTTTTGATGAACTGACTGTTGAACTACAGCCGGCGGCAGAAACCGGGTAAGACCAGCAAAAGAGGTAATGTAGTACCTTATACGGATCGATTCGTCACAAAAATGGTGGCTTACATCACATTTGCCGGCTTTTAAAGCAACAGTTCAGTAATATTGTCTTCGAATTATCTCTTTATGACTGAATTACGAAAAAAAGAACTCTGGGGCTACTCCATTGTATCCTTTGCCTATCTGTTGTCATTACTATACATCCTGTTAGACAATCCATTTCATGTGGATGAAGCGATGTATTATCACCCGCGGTACCCGATTACACCATATACACCGGTCATTCATCTCTTCACATCCTTAATTTGTGTACTGGTGATCGGTCTGGTCTATTTTTATTTTTTGCCAAAAGTGATCAACGAAGTAATCACCAGCAGGTTTTTTTTAATTATAATACCGGCAGCGTTGATTATTCTGGCTGCTGCTACTTTCTATAACTTCGTCGCTTTCTCATCTTATGAGCCTCATGAATATTATCCGCGCAGGAGATTATTCTCGCTGGCTTTTAAAGAAGGCCTCACCGTAACGTTCATTATCAGTTTTATATTTGGTTTGTATGTGCTGGTAAGATACCTGCTTACCAGCCTTCACGACCGTGTATCGGGTGGCAGTAAAATAAAACAGGAGTTATTAGAGAGAACATTGATGGTATCGATTGGTAGTATACTGGCAGTAATCATTTTATTATTCTTTCAACAGTATATTCACCGGGTTTGGAGATTTTCATTAATCTTTCTGGTACCGCAATACATTATCCTGTTTATATTAGGTATCAATTATGTATATCCCGCTTTCAGTAAAGAAAAGAGTTTACTTAAACTATTCTTGAGGATCATTATTATTACTTTAGTGATCACATTGCCACTATATACACTCTTTCATGAAGCTGCCGGTATCAGAGATGGAGAAACGAGTGTTACATTTTTCTTAATATTTGCAGCGAGTATACCATTATTCTGGTTTTTTTTACGAATTTACTACAACGATATTGTAAGGAAATTTGGAGCAATGGATGCGCTTCAATTGCAGGTAGATACCAAAACGGCCAATATTGATTTTTTAAGGTCACAGATAAACCCACATTTCCTTTTCAACGCACTGAATACACTATACGGACTGTCCCTAACAGAAAAGGCTGAAAGAACAGCGGAAGGAATACAGAAGCTGGGAGATATGATGCGATTTGTCTTAACAGAGAATCAGCAGCAAACGGTTTCTATTGATAAGGAGCTAAACTATATATCACATTTTATTGATTTACAGAAATTAAGGACTCAGGCATCGGATAAGATTGTTATTACATTTAAGAAGTATAGCCATGATTGTAATCACTCTATCGCGCCGATGCTTTTGATTCCTTTAATAGAAAATGCCTTTAAGCACGGTATTAGTTTAACCCAGCCTTCCTGGATTACTATTCATCTCACTTGTGACGAAAAAAAGGTTTACCTGGATGTATACAATAGTGTACACCAGAAAACGGAAGGTGATACGGAGAAGTTTAGTAGTGGTATCGGTTTAAAAAATGTACAGCAACGACTTTCATTATTATATCCCAACAAGCATGAGTTACAAATCAGAAATACCCCCAATGAATACATCGTACACCTCACCATCGAACCTTGAGCCGGATGAGTATTCAGGCTGGCAAAAATTTTTATGGTGGCTGGCCGCGGCTGATCCTAAAATAATCGTTCATTGCGGACCGGATAAATTCCGCTTCTCAGTGATCGGTTATACGGTAATGGTGACCTGGATTTTTGCAACCCTTGCATGGGGATATTTTTTCTCGACCATTGCTGATGATCCTGTTGTTTATATTCCTGCAGCCTTGTTTTTCGGGTTTGTGATTTTGTCTATCGACCGTGCTCTGATTGCCGGTATTAACAGCAATGGAAAAGCAAAGTGGTTATCGGTCGTATTTCGTATGTCGCTTGCATTAACAATTGGTTTCTTTCTTTCGCAACCTGTTGTATTGATGCTGTTTAAGAAAGATATCGATGGTCATTTACCGCTGGTACAATCTAAACAGGCAGCTGCTTTTAATGAACAACTGCGCGAAGCACATAGCATAACATTGCAAAATGCAAAAACGGATATTGAAAGAATCAGAAATATTCAGAATGCCAAAGGGCAGGAAATTGCTGATCTGAAGAGTGCGTACATCAAGGAAACCGACGGAACCGGCGGCTCAGGAAAAATAGGAGAGTCAACGATCGCAAGAGTAAAGAAAAGCGAATACCTGAAAGCAGAGGAAGATTTAAAAACCTGGAAACGTAATATCCAGGCAGAGATGGACACTGCAGTAGCGCAGGAAAAAAGAACCGAAGCTTTGATTGCAGCAAAACAAGCAGAATTTCAAAAAAATCAAAGTGATGGTTTTTTAACGCGTATCGAAACGCTCGATGATTTAATGCTTCAACATCCACCTGTAAAATACCGATATAGAATTATACTGGTACTGATTCTGCTAATAGAATTGATGCCGTTACTCACAAAATTAATGATGCCTTCAGGGTTGTACGAAGAGCTGTTAAATGCTGCTTCGCAGGATGAAAAAGAACTTATAAAGCTTAGAAAACAATACGCTTCCGCAGTGGAGAAAGAATATTATCAACAGGCATTGGCTGCTGACAGAGAATTGCAGGAATCTATGCTTAAAGAAATTCATCAGGCAAGAAAAGAAATGGCTGAAGAATCATTGCAGGAATGGAAACAACAGAAGGGAACGGTGAGTGGTTTCTGGGACGGATTAAAGAAAAAAATATTGTACTTTACAAAGTAATAAAGTAGAATTGAAAGTTAAAAATGGAGAATTGAAATGAACGGTTGAATTCTTCAGTTTTAATTAAGGCCAGAAATATTATAACTGCATAGCTCGTTTTCCATTTGAACTTTCTATTTTCAATTCACTACGTATAATGATACACGCTATAGCAATAGATGACGAACCGTTTGCGCTGGAAGTAATAAAATCTTTATCAGAAAAAGTACCCTTTCTGAAAATGGAAGCGTACTTTACTGATGCGTTTCAGGCATTGGAATACCTGCGTTCCAAACCGGTAGACCTGGTTTTTCTGGATATTAAAATGCCCGATATCACCGGTATCGAATGGCTGAAGTCATTACCCGACCCGCCAATGATTATTTTTACTACTGCTTATAGCGAGCACGCTGTTGAGAGCTTTGAATTGAATGCACTGGATTATCTGTTGAAGCCTTTCTCATTGGCCAGATTTCTCAAAGCTGCTAACAAAGCAGAAGAAATGAAATCGATGAAATCTTACAGAACAGAAATCGGCTCTACACAATTCCTTTTTGTAAAAAGTGGAACCGAACAGATAAAATTATTATTGTCAGAAATATTATATGTACAGAGTGCGGGCAACTATGTACACTTTATCGATAAAGATAAAAAGATAACTACCCGCCTTACGATGGGCGAGGTAGAAGAATTGCTGCCCCTACCACAATTTACCAGAGTTCATCGTTCTTATATCATCGCCGATCATGCCGTTCGTAAAATAGATAAGAACTTTATCTATGTGGCAGATGAACAAATTCCTATTGGTACAGCGTATTTGCAAATCGTAGAGAAAAAATTCTTTTCTTAATTCCCTTCTTTTGGTACAAAACCTCATTTGTATAAGCCGGTTGAATAGTATTCCCGGATATTGTACACACATGCCTTAATTTTAACGATTATAAAACGATTAATTTCAATAAATTGCAATACAAATTATAAGCTTCTACAAATTTTTTATACTCCATAAGGTTAAATTGCGTTATAAAAACTGATAGCCACAATTTTATACCATATGAACAGGCGAAAACTTCTTAAAAATTTAGGCATCACCATTGGTGCTGCCGTTATCAGTGGAGATACACTTGCAGGTATCGGAAAAGACCGGTATCGTTATTCCATTTCTCCTAATCCATTGCATAAGTCTTTAGATAAACCAATCACAGCCATTGTGTTAGGAGCTGGTAGCAGAGGTAATACGTATGCAAACTATGGTATTCAATTTCCGGATCAGTTAGATATTGTAGGAGTTGCTGAGCCGATTCGTTTGCGAAAAGAACGTTTTGCCGAAAAACATTCTATTGCTGCCGAAAACTGTTTTGACACCTGGGAACAGGTTTTTACCCGACCGAAATTTGCCGACGCAATTATCATTTCAACCCCCGATGATGTACACTACAAACCTTGTATGAAAGCATTGGAAATGGGTTATGATATTTTGTTGGAAAAGCCCATTTCACCCAGTGAGCAGGAATGCCGGGATATTCTGAAAATGTCAAAGAAAACAGGCAAAATTGTAGCCGTTTGCCACGTGCTCCGGTATGCCCCGTATTTTGTAAAAATGCGCGAACTGATCAAAGACGGTGCTATCGGTGAGGTAGTGAGTGTTCAACATTTTGAACCAATAGAGCATATGCATATGGCGCATTCGTATGTACGCGGAAACTGGCATAACAGTGTCAAAACCACTCCGATTTTGCTGGCAAAGTCCTGCCACGATCTTGATATTATAAAATGGGTAGTTAACAAGCCCTCTAAACAAATTACCGCTATGGGTAATTTGAAATGGTTTAAAAAAGAAAATGCTCCTCAGAATAGTGCTGACCGTTGTATTGATTGTAAAGTAGCGAACGATTGTCCTTATGATGCGGTAAGATATTATCATGATCGCCGTCAGCGGAACTATGTTTTTGATTTGCCCGAAGATAAAACGCAGCAAGGTGCATTTATCATGGAGCAGTTAAAAACAACCAATTATGGCCGTTGTGTTTACCGGATGGAAAATGATCAGCCAGATCATTATATCTCCAACATTCTTTTTCAGGATGATGTAACAGCCAGCTTCTCAATGGAAGCTTTCACTTCTTATCATGGCCGCAGAACACGAATCATGGGTTCAATGGGTGATATGGTAGGAGATATGAATGAACTCGTAGTTACAGATTTTAAAACCGGTAAGTCTATAACATTAGTTCCCAAGGCAGAAGACGTAGGAGATTACAAAAACTCAGGACACGGTGGTGGTGACTGGTTATTGGTTCGCGACTTTGTACAAGCTGTCGGACAACAAAACCCTGCTATACTTACTTCTACGATAGAAGAATCGATAGAATCACACCTCATGGGCTTCATGGCCGAAAAAAGCAGAAAAACATCAAAATTTATGGCGATCAAAATGTAATGTAACACATATTTGACCGACTTATAATAAGGATTACTTAATTTTAAAAGTCTCAGAAAAAATCTGAGGCTTTTTCTTATTCAAAACTATCTCATGAGATATCTATCAATCACACTTTTAACACTTTTCTTTGGTAGCGCTCTTTTTGCACAAAAGAAGACCCTCACCGAAGATGATTATGGTAAGTTCCAGCTAATGGGTTATCCAAGTCTGGCGAAAGACGGAAATTGGTCAGCCTATGCTGTAATTACTACCACTTTTGACGATTCTGCATTTTTCAAGAATCTCTCTTCCGGAAAAGAATATGCTTTCGGAAAAGCAATGTCTCCACAGGTTGCTCCTTTAGGAAATTGGGGTGCCTATATTACGACTGTTTCTTTTACTGAAAAAGAAAAGCTGACAGAAAGTAAAAAACCTGTTCCGAGAGGCGTTGCAATAGTAGACCTTTCTACCGGTAACAAATCGGAAATTAAAGATGCTAACAGTTTTAGATTTTCTGATAACGGAAAATTTATTGTTATTGAGCTGGATGCTCAAAAAGAAAAATCACCCAACAAAGTTATCTTGTTAAGAAACCTTTCTACCGGTGAAACAAGAACGATTGGTAACGTAAAAGAATATGCTTTTAATAAGAAAGGAGACTTCCTGGCTTATATAGTAGGGGGAGAAAACACTTATGCAAATACGATTGAGTTGTTTGATCTCAGATCTTACGCTACTAAAGTAATTAACAGTGATACTTTAGGATATTCTTCTTTAACATGGAGCCCTAACGGTGAATCACTGGCTTTCTACAAAGAACTCAAAGATACTTTGTACGAAGACAAAGAAAAAGCAGCCAGTGTTCATTATTATTCAGGAATCTATAAAACACCTGTGTTGTATTCGTATACAGCAGCTCAGTTGAAACCTGGTTTTAGAATTCTGCCTGCTTCAAGAATTATGATTTCTGAAGATTTACAGATTGTATATTTCGGTATTAAGGAGTGGACAAAAAAACCTGAGAAAAAATCTCCTGCTAAAGATACTGCTGCAAAAGACTCTGCAAAAACAGCAGCTCCTGCAGCTCCTAAAAAAGAGAATGTGGCAGATGTAGATGTATGGCATTGGAAGGATAAGGATATTCAGCCTTACCAGAAGTTAATGCAAAATACTATTGCCAATGCTCATTACCTGGTAAGCTGGGTTCCGGCTCAGTCGAAAGCATTTCAGTTAACTGAAAAGTTAACAGATCGTGCAATGTCAAATTTTGAGAAAAATGCTGTAGTAGTACAGTCTGACGAAAAATACAAACCGGCAATGGTAGAAGATTTCGCAGATGTATATTATGTGGATGCATTGACCGGTAATAAAGTATCAGTTGCTGAAAAATTAGACCTTACAAGAAGAGGGTTAGCAATCAGCCGTTTAGGTAAGTATATTATTTACTTCAAAGATAAACATTGGTGGTCGTTTAATACACAAACAAAAAAGGTTACCAATATCACTGAGAAAATTGATGAACCGGTATGGGATACCAGAGATGATCATCCGGGGCCATTATTCTATTTCGGTGCTTCTATGTTCAGTAAAGATGAAGAAACCGTATTTATCAATACCGAATATGATGTGTACTCAGTTCGTTTAGACGGCAAATCACAACAACGTTTAACAAAAGGTAAAGAAGAAGGTAATATTTACAGAGTGTATGCTCAGTTCTCTAACAAAAGTTATTATGACCCGGCTTTACCGATTTATTTCAGAAAGTTCGGCGATTTAACTAAGAAAGCCGGACTGGTAAGTTATCAGAATGGAAAGTTTGATGAATTATTCTTTGAGGATATTCTTTTCGGCAACGTTGTTAAAGCTGAAGATGCCAATATGTTCTTAATTAGTAAAGAAACCAATCAGACTCCGATAGCGCTTTACAGTGGTACATCATTAAAAGCGTTAAAAAGCATTCACCAATCAAACAAATTTGCAAGTGAGTATGCTAACGGAAAAGTTGAGTTAATTAACTATACCAATAAGAACGGTAAAAAATTACAAGGTACTTTGTACTATCCGGTGAACTATACACCCGGAAAACAATATCCGTTGGTCGTTTATATTTATGAGAAATTAAGCGACGGGATAAACAGATTCCCGATGCCATCTCCAACCAGTGCATATAATACCGTAAACTTTACGAATGCAGGTTACTTTATCTTCCAGCCGGATATCGTTTATGATATGAATGATCCGGGTATCAGCGCAGTTAACTGTGTGGTGCCGGCGGTAGAAGAAGTATTAAAAACCGGTATGGTGAATAAAGATCAGCTCGGAATTATGGGCCACTCATGGGGTGCTTATCAAACCAGCTTCATCGTTACACAAACAGACCTGTTTAAGGCAGGTGTAGCCGGAGCTCCTTTGACAAACATGATTTCAATGTCATTGTCTATTTATTGGAACAGCGGTGTACCTGATCAGAAAATCTTTGAAACTTCTCAAGGTCGCTTTGACGGTCCATGGTATGAGCGTATGGAAGAGCATATGAGAAACTCTCCGATCTATGCTGCTAAGAATCTGAAAACGCCTTTGCTGGTAGCTTTCGGTGATAAAGATGGCGCAGTAGACTGGCATCAGGGTATCGAGTTGTACGGAACACTGAGAAGAATGCAAAAACCCCACGTTTTGTTGGTATATGCTAATGAAAACCATGGTTTAGCTAAAAAAGAAAATCGTATAGATTATATGAATCGTCAACGCCAGTGGTTCGATCACTTCTTATTGAAGAAAGAAGCACCAAAATGGATTGAAGAAGGTATGACTTACGACGAACGTGTGAAATTTGAAGAAAAGAATAAAAAATAGATCCTGTTCAATCAAAGCCCCGCTGTTTTAAAGCGGGGCTTTGTTATTTTATGCGATTTACTTTTTGTTCAGATAATACGAACAGATAGTTTTCTTATGTAAGCCGTAACTTCACAAACCAGGCGGCAAATGTATCCCACAACGGAAAGCTGACCTGGAAAATCATGAGACAATGAAATAATATGTAGAAAGCCAGCACCAAAGGAAAAATCCATCTTCCCCGTTGCTGTTTTCTTTCTCTGATAATAAGTGTAATCAACAACAGGTATATTATTAAGATGGTAACCATGAATGCCGCTAAAAAATATTCTTCAGTAAAAACCGATCTGATCAGAAAGCGGCCGAGCGTTGGTTCTATAAATACAATTCCAGTTGCAATCATTGCTCTGGCATGAACAGGTGTATTGTGTTTGTTGACAAGTGCTATAACATACATCACGCCGATAATAATAATATCTTTAGTTTGTAGCCACAGACCGGCTCCCAGATCTTCCGTTACAATTCCTCCAAGCGTATGGTGTTTTAATAGAATAACCGAGATAAGAAATAATGGAAGAATGATATAGCTGAATTTTCCGATCGTACGGTGTAATTGAATTTTCTTTTTTCTGATTAAGATAGGTTGTACAATCAGCAGAAATATCCAAAGCGTTGCTATCGCTCCATGAAAATGGAAATAGTAATTAAAGTTGGCGGTTCCGTCTATATACTTTGAAAAGAAAGAAGGCCAGAAGCCAAGAAGAGTGAGTACAATTAATCCAATAGCATAATAACCTGCATTTTCGAAGGTTAGTTTTGACGGTTGACTTTTACCGATAGATTCCATTATCTTCCAGATTAATTTTATCAAAACAAACCTTAGTGTTTCAGTCTTTTTAGGAAACAAAAAATAGAACACTACTTCTGTTCCGGTTTCTTTGAGCCTAAACTAATCATTATTTCTGATAGTGGATAGACGGGTACTATACCCTAAAAGAGGTAAATGTAGATCCGATTTTTACAAAACACTGATATACAATTGTATGTTTGTGAAAGAGCTGTCGAATGGTTACACATATGATAAATACCCGACAGCTACCTTAATATTGTTGAGTTAATCAGCAAAACTTCGTTCACTGAAAAACAGTTTATAATTATTCAAACAGGTCATTTCTGTTCAATCCGTTAATAGATTTTTTTCGGGCGTAGAGATAAAAGAAGAAGTGAATTAATAAGAATACCAGCCATATTAAAGCGGTGATATGAATTACCTGTACTTTTTCAAAGCGCGATTGAAATCCTGCTGCAAACCATAATTCAGAAATACCAACATGAATAAGAAAGGTCGTAAGATGGAAACGAAATCCAACATCAAAAATCGGCAGGTATTCTCCATCCTGTTTTCCGAAATGCCAGCCGGCTAATGCCATTAAACCTCCATAAAGTGCGGCGCTGATAATAATCATAGCAACTAAGCCGTGCTCTATGGTATAACTCAAACAGAATCTGAAAATTGTGGTGAGTATGATTGCTGCAGCGGCAAACTTCAGTAAATAAGGAGTAATCGATTTCATGGCATTAAGTGTTTAAAAGATTTTTAATAGAGGGAGAAAAAAACAGGTGAATGTTACGGCTTACAAACCGGTTAAATAAATCCTGCCCCAGACCGGTAAGGAAATAATACTTCCTGTCAGGCCCTTTGTTTCCCTTTTGTAACTCATGATCTACTATACCTACATGCTCAAATTTTCGAAGCACACGATAAAGACTTTGTTCTTCACAGGTCATTGTATGATTCGATTGTTCTTCAACAAATCGTTTGATCTCATCTACGTATTTCTGCTCTTCTTTGAGCGCCAGGAAGATCCATAGAGTTAGTTGCCCCTTTTTGTAGGTTTCCTCCCAGGAGGACAATAATTCCTGTAGTTTTTCTTCAGTCGTCATTATTGCATTACTTGTATTATACAATTTGTATAATACAAATGTAGTAAATTGTTTTTAATCTCCAAATTATTATGAATGAAAGAGGAATTTACCCGAAAAGTTCACCATATTCATTTATACTGAATTCAGTAAATTGTGTTGAGCAATAGTTACTAAAACGCTGAAAATCAAAATGAGTAAAAGAAGTGTAGAGATAACCAGTCAATATTTTGACTTTTTAGACCGGCATATTAGTGATGTGGTAAATGGTCGCGCTGCTGATTTTCTGGAGCTGAATCAGATTGCCGGTGAATTGTTTGTATCGCACAAACATCTGACAGATACGGTGCAAAAAGAAACCGGTAATCATCCTTGTCATTTTTATGATCTCAAAATAATTGATCAGGCAAAACGGATGCTGACAGATACCAGCAGATCCATCGCAGATATTGCTACAATACTCACTTATGATCCTTCCAACTTCTCTAAGTTTTTCAAAAAATTTGTTGGACAAACACCCGGTCAGTACCGGCAGAAAAATAAAAGTTCCGAAAAGTTCACCACAAAATAAATATACATACCAGCCATCTTTGTAATGTTCATTTTATAACATTTAAAAGAAAACAAAATGGCGAGAAACAATCTAAACGGAAAAGTGGTGCTTATTGCAGGTGGTGCTAAAAACTTAGGCGGTTTGTTAAGCCGGGATTTTGCAGCCAAAGGTGCAAAAGTAGTGATTCACTACAATAGTGACAGTACAAAAGCTGAAGCTGAAAAAACGTTGACTGCTATTAAAGAAGCAGGTGGAGAAGCGTTTTTGTTTCAGGCAGATCTGACTGACGTAAAAAATATTACTAAACTTTTTGATGCCGCAATAGAAAAATTCGGCGGTATTGATATTGCTATCAATACAGTAGGTAAAGTACTGAAAAAACCTTTTAAAGATACCACAGAAGAAGAGTACGATAGTATGAGTGATATCAATTCTAAAGTGGCTTATTTTTTTATTCAGGAGGCTGGAAAAAAGCTAAATGATAACGGGAAGATCAACACCATCGTCACATCATTACTGGCTGCTTTCACAGGATATTATTCTACCTACGCGGGTGCAAAAGCTCCCGTAGAACATTTTACACGTGCAGCTTCCAAAGAATTCGGCTCAAGAGGTATTTCTGTAACGGCAGTTGCTCCGGGACCAATGGATACACCTTTCTTTTACGGACAGGAAAGTGATGATGCGGTAGCTTATCACAAATCTGCATCTGATCTGGGAGGTTTAACTGATATTAAAGATATCGCTCCACTTGTTGAATTTTTAGTAACAGATGGCTGGTGGATTACCGGACAAACCATTTTTGCCAATGGTGGGTATACTACCAGATAGAAAATAAAAAATGGGTAATGAAAAGAAAATTTTCAATTACCCATTTTAAAATTCAATCACGAAAATCAAAAGATTATAATGGATTTATCAGTCATACCGAATGAAACCGTAAGAAGTGCTGTGGCGGCCCTGCAAAAAAATGACAAGAATACCTGGTTTTCTTATTTTGCTAAAGACATAGTGTTTACTGATGACGGAAATACGCTCAACTTCAAATCATTCTTTGAGAACGCCTTTGCTAAAAAGGAAAAATTTCTGCAAATTGAACGCATAGAAAACAACGGAAAAGATATCTATGGTGTTTTTTATGCCGGGCAATGGGGTACTTTCAAAGTGTATTTTAAGTTTCAATTGAATGATGAAGAAAAAATCATCAGATTGGATATCGGACAGATCAGGTAAAACATAGCATCTTCTGTATCCTTACAGACAACGGTTATTATCATATTATTGTGTGCTACCTCAAAATCGAAATGATATAGCCTCTTCAAACAGACAGGCCAGAAGGTTTTTCGAAAAAGACCAGGTTTTTGGCCGAAAACGCTCTTTTAAGCAGAAATAATTCAAAAAAAAGGAAAAATTTTTGTTAAACCGCATTAGTCTACCAAATAAGTAGAAAAATATTTTTGTAGTTTAATTTGAACACCTATTTTTGTTCTAACAAATCTGCTATGGTTTATTTTTCTTCCATATTCCCCATGTCTAAGATGATGGCAACCTGCTGTTGCTGTTAATCATCTTATTGTTGCCTGCCTGATTTTCAATCTTTTAAAAACATTACATGGAGCATCTGGAAACTTTTACTGAATTATCCTATCAAATTGATAGACTATCAATGAGTGAAGCATTGAAGCTTTTGTCGGACAAGTTTCCCGGCGAAGTGGTATTTTCTACCAGTTTCAGTTATGAAGATCAGGTAATCACGTATCATATTTTTTCGCAACAGTTATCTGTAAAAGTATTTACACTTGATACGGGGCGACTGTTTCCAGAAACCTATTCGGTATGGAGCAGTACGCTGGAAAGATATCAGCAACCTATTGCAGTATACTATCCCGATGCAAAAGATATTGAAAGTTTTGTAACTCAGAACGGACCGAATGCCTTCTATGAATCCACTGAACTCAGACAAAGTTGTTGTCAGATCAGAAAAGTGCAGCCCTTAAAGCGAGCGCTAAATGGTCAGTCTGTCTGGATCACAGGTCTGCGCGCCGAACATTCTCCCAACCGGTCGAACCTGCAGGTGCTGGAATGGGATGATACCAATCAGATTATTAAGTTTAATCCACTGCTGCATTGGACTACAGAAGAAGTGAAAGAGTGTATCAATAAATATAATATTCCTTACAACTCATTACATGATCGCGGTTTTATCAGCATTGGTTGTGCGCCGTGTACCAGGGCTGTTCGGGAAGGAGAAGATTTCAGAGCCGGGCGCTGGTGGTGGGAAGATAAGAGTAAAAAAGAGTGCGGATTGCACGTGCATCGTTAATCAATCAGGTAGATTTTATGGAAACATATTCATTGGATTATTTAGATCAGTTAGAATCAGAGGCCATACATATATTCAGAGAAGTAGCCGGGCAATTTGAACGGCCTGCTTTATTATTCTCCGGAGGTAAAGATTCAATTTGTTTGGTACATCTGGCATTGAAAGCTTTTCGTCCCGGTAAATTCCCTTTTCCGCTGGTGCATATAGATACCGGCCATAACTTTCCTGAAGCACTGGTGTTTCGTGACCGTTTAGCCGAGCAGCTGGGTGAAAAACTGATTGTCAGGAAGGTGGAAGATACTATAAAGGCAAAAGGGTTAACTGAACCCAAAGGAAAATTTGCCAGTAGAAATGCATTACAAACCTATACTTTATTAGATACGATTGAAGAGTTTGAGTTTGATGCCTGTATTGGTGGTGCAAGGCGCGATGAAGAAAAAGCACGTGCTAAAGAAAGAATTTTTAGTGTGAGAGATGAGTTCGGGCAATGGGATCCAAAACTTCAGCGTCCCGAATTGTGGAATATCTATAATGGGAAAATTCATAAAGGAGAGAATGTGCGCGTATTTCCGATCAGTAACTGGACGGAGCTGGATGTATGGAATTACATCAAACGTGAAAACATAGCATTACCCAATATCTATTTTTCTCACGAAAGAGAAGTCATCTGTCATCAGGGACAATTGGTAGCTGTATCAGATTTTATTCAATTAGAGGAGTCGGATACAGTGTTAAAGAAAACCGTACGATACAGAACGGTAGGAGATATGACTTGTACCGCAGCAGTTGAATCAACTGCCAGTCATATTGATGATATCATAAATGAAATTATTGCAACGAAAACCAGTGAAAGGGGAGAAACAAGAATTGACGATAAGGTTTCAGAAGCAGCGATGGAAGACCGCAAGAAAAACGGTTATTTCTAATTAACTATTACTATTACAAAATTAAGCTATGGATATTTTGCGTTTCATAACAGCAGGAAGTGTGGATGATGGAAAGAGTACACTAATCGGTCGCTTATTATACGATTCGAAAAGTATAATGATCGATCAGTTGGAAGCTATTGAAAAGCAAACGAGGAATAAGTTGGCTGGAGAAATAGATCTGGCATTGCTCACCGATGGTTTAAGGGCAGAGCGTGAACAGGGTATTACCATTGATGTTGCTTATAAATATTTTTCTACCAATAAACGGAAATTTATTATAGCAGATGCACCCGGTCACATTCAGTATACGCGAAACATGGTTACCGGTGCTTCTAATACAGACCTCGCGATTATTCTGATTGACGCCCGTAACGGTGTAGTTGAACAAACAAGAAGACACTCCATTATTACTTCGTTACTGAAAATACCGAAAGTGGTAGTAGCTGTTAATAAAATGGATCTGGTAGACTATTCGGAAGATATCTATAATAATATTGTAATTGATTATCAAAAAGTAGCGACATCTCTTGGTATTAAGGAAATAACTTTTATTCCGCTTTCCGCTTTAAATGGTGATAATATAGTGGAAAAGTCTGAACGTTTATCATGGTATGATGGAGATTCATTACTTACGTTTCTTGAGAATGTGGAAACACATCAGTCGGTAAATCTGGATATCGCACGTTTTCCCGTTCAATATGTAATCCGCCCTCAAACAGAACACTTACATGATTACAGAGGATATGCCGGAAAAATAATTTCGGGTATATACCGGAAAGGTGACCAGGTTATTATTCAACCCAGCGGAACTACTTCTACGGTTGAAAAAATTGAACTTGGAGGCAAAGAAGTAGAAGTAGCAGTTGCTCCACAAAGTATAGTGCTGCATTTAGCTGATGACGTTGACGTAAGCAGAGGGGATATTATCGTACCTGCCGGTCAACCTTGTAAAACAGCGCAGGAATTAGACGTGCTTTTGTGTTGGATGGATAGCAAAAAATTACAAACCGGTAATAAATATATTTTACAGATAAACAGTAAAACCGTTAGATGTGCAGTTAAGCATATTGCTTATCGATTAGATGTAAATACATTACAGAAAGATGAGCAGGTTAGCACAGCCGCTCTGAATGACATTGTCAGAGCAACCATTAAAACAGCCGCGCCTTTGCCACATGATGCGTATGAAACGCTTCGGTCGAATGGAGGTGCAATCCTGATTGATGAAACAAGTTGCGTAACGGTCGGAGCTTGTATGATTCAATAATTTATCATTCACCTGTTAATCTGATTTATCATGAGTTTTTATGAACAATTGTACAAAGAAAAAAGTAACACGAAAACAATTTATCCAGACAAAGAAAGTGTTACCCAGTTTGTTGACCAGTTAATTGGTTTTCTCTTTTCGCCGCAACAAAACAAAATTGAAAGTTTGGCAGAATATCAGTACGCATACGAAGGCCTTGAAAGCCAGTTGACGAATCTGGTATATGAGATTACTAAAGACGAGTTTTTGTCTCAGCAAATAACCAGTCATTTTTTTGAGCAACTTCCGGCTGTTCATCAATTGTTATTGAAAGACGCTGATACTATTTTGCAGCATGATCCGGCAGCAGATAGTATTGAAGAAGTAACGCTCACATATCCCGGATTTTATGCTATTTCGGTTTACCGTTTTGCGCATGTACTATGGAAAAAGTCAGTAAAAGGATTACCCCGTTTGCTGACTGAATACGCCCATAGTAAAACCGGTATAGATATTCATCCCGGTGCTATTATCGGAGAATCTTTTTTTATTGATCACGGTACAGGTATTGTAATTGGTGAAACAGCAGTGATCGGTGATCACGTGAAATTATACCAGGGGGTAACTTTAGGCGCTATTCACAGCGATGCAGGCAGAAAAAAAATACACCGCCATCCCAGTATCGGTAATAATGTTATTATATACTCCGGCGCAACACTTTTAGGAAATATTCATATCGGCGAAAATTCCATTATCGGCGGAAATGTCTGGATTACTTACAGTGTTCCGGGTGGTTCTTTAGTCTATCATAAATCGGAAGTTATAGCACGAAAAGACTTCGATTTTGATTCTGCTGTTCATGAAATTTTGTTCAGACAGTAGGGAGACATTTTTTTAATTTATTAATCTACTAAAACGGTAGACAAATATGCAAAAAAGAATAGAACCATTCGGTAAAGTCGTATTCATTGGGGCTGGTCCCGGTGATCCGGAACTGATTACCGTCAAAGCAATAAAATATCTGCAGAAAGCAGATATTATTTTAACCGACAGATTGGTGAGCAGGGCGATCCTGGAAGAATATGTACATCCGGGTGCAGAAATCATTTACGTAGGAAAACAATGCAGAAAAAAACAATCAACTCCTCAGATATCTATTAATGAACTACTGGTAGAGAAAGCCAAACAATTTCCACTGGTGGTACGCTTAAAAGGGGGAGATGTTTCTATTTTTTCAAATATACTGGATGAGCTGGAAACACTCGTAGAGCATCATGTTGATTATGAAATTATTCCGGGAGTAACTGCAGCGCTCGGTGCGGCAGCTTATGCCGGTATTCCTTTAACCGCACGTAATTACGCTAACGGTGTTAGATTCATTACTTATTATAAAGCTGATGTAATTAATCAGCATTACTGGAATGAACTCGCGTCTACGAGTGATACATTGGTATTCTATATGTCAAGTGAAACATTACCTGAAGTGGTAAAACATCTGAAGGATGCAGGTATTGATGAGGAAAAAGAAATTGCTGTAATAGAACAGGGTACAACACCTTATCAAAATGTTTATACTTCAACATTTAACGATTACAATAGAATTCTCGGCACCAGACAGTTTGTAAGTCCATCTATTATTATTATCGGTAAAGTGGTACAGTTGCACGATGAATTTATCTGGATGACGAATGCCGGTTCTACAGAGTCATACTTTCCGGAAGTAAATCTTTCACCAGAAAAAGAAGTGAACAATGTTACCAGAGCCTAAACTAAATATATTAAACGATCTGTTGCGTTCGGCCAGTAAAGAAGAGCTGATCTGGATGAATGGGTACATGAGCGGCTTACTGGCTCAACAGCCGGCTGTTCCGGTAAATACAGTTGTACAAACAGCTGTAAAGAAAATTACCATCGTTTATGGTACAGAAACAGGTAATGCTAAAAAGGTAGCCACTGAGTTTGCCTCTTTTGCCAAAAAGAAAGGTGTTGTGGCAAAACTACAAGGTTTAGATCAATACAAGTTGAATGACCTGCAGAAAGAAGAATATCTCTTTGCAGTAATCAGTACACAAGGAGATGGGGAAGCTCCGGCAGGTGCTAAAAAATTTTACGATTTTATTCACGCACAACCACTTCAGTTGAACAGCCTGAAATTCGGCATTCTGGCATTAGGAGATTCTTCCTATCCTCTTTTTTGTAAAGCCGGTGAAGATGTAGATCAACGGTTATCCCAATTAGGCGCAACAGCTATTTTGCCACTTGAAAGGTCAGATGTTGATTTTTCAGCAGTAGCTCAAAAATGGTTTGATGAAGTATTGAATGTACTATCGAAACAACACGTAGTTAATACACCAGTAAATACTGCAACAAGTATCAAACCTAAAAGCGGTAAACAGTTTTACAAAGGAACAATACAACAGATTATTAATCTGAACGACCGGGGTTCTGCAAAGTCAACTTTTCATATTGAAATAGCAGTAACTAACAGTAATATATATGAAGTGGGTGATTCGTTAGGCGTTATTCCTAAAAATTCGGTTGCATTAGTACGTGAAATTATTTCATTGATTGGTGTCAATGAAGAAGAGTTACTTGATTTCAGAGGAGAACAGTTTACTGTTGGCGCATTCTTAAAAGAAAAGGCCAATATTGTTTATTTGTCTTCCAGGGTAATACGTCAGTATGCTGCGATTACTAAACAGGAAATTCCTGATACAAGAATGGGGTTGTTAGAGTTGTTGAAAATATATCCTTCAAACGATTTGTCGCATTATTGTGAATTGATAAAGTGTCTCGAACCGAATGCTCCCAGACTGTATTCGATATCCTCGTCTCCTGAAGCTCATTCAGGAGAAATTCATCTGACAGTTGCCTTAGATACTTTTAAAGTAAACGGAGAACTGAAGAAGGGGTTATGTAGCGCACAATTAAGTGATTGGAAAATTGATGAAACGGTAGAGTTTTATATCCAACCTAACCATCATTTTAAACTACCCGATAATAACCGACCGGTGATAATGATCGGCCCCGGAACTGGCATTGCTCCGTTCAGAGCCTTTCTCTCACACCGTGACGCTATTGGTGCTGAAGGTAAAAACTGGTTGTTTTTTGGTGAGCAACATTTTGTTTCAGACTTCTTGTATCAAACCGAAATTCAAAACTGGTTTGATACGGGGCTATTGCAAAGCGTGAGTGTTGCTTTTTCAAGAGACCAGTCGTACAAGATATATGTTCAGCACCGTATACTGGAGCATGCAAAAGAATTCTGGCAGTGGATAGAAGAGGGTGCAATTATTTATATCTGTGGTGCTAAAAATCCGATGAGTACTGATGTATTAGAAGCAATTGCAAAAGTAATTGAACGTTTCGGCGGCAAAGCTGAAGCCGAATCTATACAATATCTCGATGAATTGAAATCATCCGGTAGATTATTACTGGATGTTTATTAATAAAGAAACCTCATTCTATGAGTAAAGATAAATTATCACCCGTAGAAGGAATTAAAACCTCCAGTGACGGATTAAGAGGAACCTTGAAAAAAAGTTTACAAGACGGGTTAACCGGAGCATTGCACACGGATGATCAGTCTTTGATAAAGTTTCACGGAATGTATCAGCAAGACGACAGAGACCGTCGTCAGGAAAGAACTGATAAAAAGCTCGAATGGTTGTATTCATATATGGTACGTTTACGCCTGCCAGGTGGAAAACTTAGTTCTGATCAATGGGTTGGACTAAACCATGTAGCCGGAGACTACTCTACCGGAATTATTAAAATCACTACCCGGCAAACAGTGCAGTTACACGGAATTATCAAAAACCACGTAAAACCTACACTGAAAGCCTTTAATACTTTTGCTCTGGATGCAATAGCTGCTTGTGGTGACGTGAATAGAAATGTAGTGTGTTCCGCACACCCACAGCATTCGGCGATACACGAAGAAATATTTCAATACGCTGATAAAATATCTCAATTGGCACTACCTAAAACCAGAGCTTATTATGAGATATGGTTAGATGATGCTCCGCTTACCACTGAAAAGAAAGAAGAAGTTGAAAAAGACCCTTTGTATGAAGATAGATATCTCCCCAGAAAATTCAAAATTGGCATAGCCATACCACCTGATAACGATGTGGATGTATTTTCAAATGATATCGGATTAATTGCCATGGTGGAAAACAATCAGCTTAAAGGGTTTAACATCGCTGCCGGAGGTGGGCTGAGTACTACACATGGTAATGAAAATACGTATGCAAGATTAGCGTCCTTGTTAGGATTTGTAGATACGGAAGAAAAATTGTTGAAAGCTGTTTATGAAATCATCACCATTCAAAGAGACTATGGTAACCGGTCGGATAGGAAACAAGCCCGTTTAAAATATACGATTGACAGAATGGGTTTAGATGTATTTAAGAAAGAGTTGCAAAACAGATGTGGTTTCGCATTGTCGCCAGTTGAGGCATTCGAATTTAAATATCGTTCGGATCATTACGGTTGGCACCAGAACCATGAAGGATTGTGGTATTATACTGTATTTGTAGAAAACGGCCGGGTGTTGGATGTTGGTGAAACGAAGATAAAAACCGGGTTGCTTAAAATAGCAGAAACAGGTAAGGCCAGTTTCAGGTTCACCTGTAATCAGAATCTGATTGTGGGTGACGTTCCGGATAAAGATAAAAATACTGTAGAACGGTTATTGAAGGAATATGGAATTTACCAGCATACAGAACAACAATCTCCTTTCAGAAAAACAGCTATTGCTTGTGTAGCATTCAATACATGTCCTTTAGCATTAGCAGAAGCACAACGATACTTACCTGAATTGATAACTAAGATTGAACCGCTGTTGAAGAAATATGCATTAGAGGAAGAAGATATTTCTATCCGGATGACAGGTTGCCCGAATGGTTGCGGAAGGCCTTATGTGGCTGAAATCGGTTTAATCGGAACGGCTTATGGTGAATACAACCTGCATATTGGCGGAGACAGGCTTGGTTTCAGACTGAATACAAAATATCAATCGGGGCTGAAAGAAGATGAGATTCTGCACACACTTGATGATTTGTTCAATGATTATTCAAAAGAGAAAACTGAAGGAGAAACTTTCGGAGATTATTGTAATAGAGTAAAAATTGCAAAACCAGTATAAGAATGTCGTCGGTAGAAACTTTAAGTATAAAAGATAAAAATCAGTTGTTCCCGGTTTTTCTCAAAATAGAACGGTTAAATATATTAATCGTTGGTGGAGGAAAAGTGGGAGCAGAAAAGTTAAATGCATTATTACAGAATTGCGACACCTGTCAGATAACTGTTGTGTCTGAGTTTTTTACACAGCAAACAGAAAGCCTGATCAATACGCATGAAAATGTAAAAGGCATACAGAAAGTATTTGATACCGGCGACTTGTTGAATGCACATCTGGTGATTGTAGCTGTGAGTAATCAGTTACAAAGTACAGCGATTGCAGAAGAAGCAAGAAACTACGGATTGCTGGTAAATGTTGCAGATCAACCTGAACTTTGTGATTTTTATCTTGGTTCGATTGTACAGAAGGGTCAATTGAAAATTGCTATTTCTACTAATGGAAAATCGCCAACAGTTTCAAAAAGATTAAAAGAGATTTTAAATCAGTCAATTCCTGAACATATCAATATTTCACTGGATAATATCCATAAAATAAGACATCATCTCAATGGAAATTTTGAGGATAAGGTTCGGCAGTTAAATAAAATTACGAGTGTGCTGGTAGAAGAGGAGGAGGCGAGAAAAGAACGCAGGTGGAGAAAGATTGCTTCTTATTCAGTGATTGCTTTTGCACTGATGTTGATAGGTCATTTTATTTTCTCTTACATACCGCTGGATGTAGTTGGTCATTCTCTGACGGAATTTTATCATTCATTAGATCAGAATTTCGGAATCATGTTGCTGGCCGGCTTTCTGGCACAATTGATAGATGGTGCATTGGGAATGGGATATGGCGTTACATCCGCTACCGTTTTATTAAGTGCGGGTGTGCCTCCGGCTGCTATCAGTGGTAGTATACATACCGCCGAAATGTTTGCCAGCGGTGCTTCGGGATATTCACATTACAAGTTTGGAAATGTAAATAAAAAGCTATTCAAAGTATTGGTTATTCCAGGTGTGATCGGTGCTATTGCGGGTGCCATATTGTTGGTGAAGCTGGGAGAAAAACATGTTGATTATATACGGCCCCTTTTAGCTTGTTACACATTATTTCTGGGTATAAAAATACTTTGGGGCGTATTTTATAAACGAACTTTTCAAAAGAAGTTCAAAAACTACAAAACACTCGCCGGAGTGGGTGGTTTTCTGGATTCTTTTGGCGGTGGTGGCTGGGGACCTATTGTTACAACTACGCTGATTAATAAGGGTAGGCATCCTCGTTATGTTATAGGTTCTGTTAGTTTAACTGAATTTTTTGTAACCCTTGCCAGCGCCGTTACTTTTTTCATTTTTTTAGGAGTTCAACACTGGCAAACTATTACCGGTTTGATTGTGGGTGGTCTTATTGCCGCTCCGATAGCAGCAAAACTTGTGGGTAAACTTCCTAAAAAAACGGCTATGATACTTTTAGGAATTCTGGTAATTTTCTGGAGTATCCGTATACTGGTTAAACTGTTTTAAAAACCCGAAAGGGTTTTTTATTAATCATATAGTCTACTAAAATTGTAGACAATTAAATTATGAGAAAATGAAACATTACCGTTTTCATCAACCAAAAATAACATTCACTTTTATTCTTGTTTTATTTACAGTGCTGGCATATGCTCAGGAAACCCGGATTATTGAAGTGAGTGGAAAAGTACTCGACGAATTCAGAAACCCTTTAACGGATGTATCGGTTCAGGTAAAGAATTCAGTTTCCGGTACAACCACTAACAAAGAAGGTAATTTTCAGTTACGAACACGTTTAAAACTTCCTTTCACTTTAGTCTTTAGCTCTATCGGCTTTAGGTCACAGGAGTTTGTGGTAGAGCGACTGGGTGCTCATCTTGAAGTACAATTAGAAACTCAATCTGTGTTGGGCGATGCAGTTGTTGTAACCGCATCGCGGGTAGCAGAGAGTATCTTAAAATCACCGGTGGCTATTGAAAAACTTGATATCCGTGCAATACGTGAAACACCCGCTCCGGGTTTTTATGATGCGCTTGCTAATGTAAAAGGCGTGCAAATGACAACTTCCAGTTTAACATTCAAAGTACCTAATACGAGAGGGTTTAATATACCCAATAACTTTCGTTTCATGCAAATGGTTGATGGAGTAGATATGCAGGCGGCTACTTTAGGTGTGCCTTTGGGAAATGCTATCGGCCCCACCGAACTGGACATCGCTTCTGTTGAAATTACTCCCGGAGCCGCCAGTGCTTTATATGGCATGAATGCTATTAATGGTATGGCCAACCTGCTTACAAAAAGCCCGTTTACCAGTCAGGGTTTAAGTGTTTATCATAAATCAGGTGTCAATCATGTTGATAATAAAGACAGAAATGCCAGTATTCTGACGGAAACGGCTATCAGATATGCTAAAGCCTTTAATAATAAATGGGCCTTTAAAGTAAATGCCAGCTTCTTACGTGGAACGGATTGGGTTTCTAATACAGGTACTGATCAGAATTCTAACAATCTCAATACAGCTAATCCGGCTTATCCTGAATTAAATGGAACGGGTAATGTTGCGGCTGATCTATGGAATAAATATGGAGATGAAAATAATAATGCTGTAACAATCACCGGTGTTAATTATCAGGGTAGAAGTAATACATTTATTTTAAGAAGAACAGGATATTGGGAAAAAGATCTTGTTAATCCCATTGTTGAGAATGTTAAGTTTGATGCAGCCCTGCATTATAGAATACATAGTAATGCCGAAGTGAGTTATAGTTATCGCTTCGGAAAAATGGATGGTGTTTTTCAACGTGGAAATAAAATTCAGTTAGATGATGTAAAAGTTCAGAACCATAAATTTGAAGTAAAGGGAAACAATTATATTTTCAGAACTTATTTAAGTGTTGAGAATACCGGTAATTCTTATAATATAAAACCGCTGTCAGATAATCTTCAATTAACACATTTATCCAATAACGCCTGGGGTACCCGTTTTAAAGCTGCTTTACAGGAAGCATTAGACAATCAGATTGATCTTTCTACTGCAATGCAATCGGCCCGTCTGATTGCTGATCAGGGAAGAGTTGAGCCTGGTACCGCAGCATTTGATCAGCTAAAACAAACGATCATCGGTATTAATAACTGGGATCATGTGAATGCCGGTATTGCAGATGCTCCTGCTACGGGCGGTGCCTGGCTGTTACAGAAAAGCAGAATGTACCACTCCGACTTTCAATGGGATTTCTCTAATGATATTAAATGGTTTGATTTACTGGTGGGGGCAGATTTACGAATTTATGAAGTGATTCCTGATGGAAATAATTTCGTTGACTTTTCGCGTCCGGTTGCCGAAAGAAATAAACCTATTGGTAACAGTACAACTGATTTTGGCAAAAATGTTCTTTATAAAAAGTACGGTGCTTTTGCACAGGTAACCAAAACATTCTTCGATGAGAAATTAAAAACTTTTTTTTCATTGCGGTTCGATCATAATCTTGAGTTTACCCCGAAAGTAAATCCCCGTATTGCAGTGGTATATACTTTAGCAGAGAAACATAACCTGCGTTTGTCATATCAGAATGGATTCAGATTTCCGGCTTTATTTGAAGCGATTTCTTTTGTGAATAACGGAAATGTAAGGAGAGTAGGAGGGTTGTCTTATATTAATGAAGGATTGGGATACCTGGATAACTCTTATACACTGTCTTCAGTAAATAATTTTAATGCAGCTTATAACAGAGATAGAGATCCTGCACTGGCTTCAGGTGTGGTGGATGAAGCAGCTGCCTTAAAAAACAAAAATTTGTTGGAGGTAACAAACCTGGCCGCTACCCGGCCGGAAAGAATTAACTCGTTTGAATTCGGTTATAAATCTGTTCTGCTGAATAATAAACTTGTTTTTGATATCGATGTGTATCTTAATAGATACGATGGTTTTTTAGGTCAGGTAGAAGTAGCAGTTCCTTCTACGGATAAAATACTCACAGACGGCGCTGTAATAGATATGGTACAGGCCAATAGAAGTAAACAAACCAGATACCGTGTATATACTAATGCAAAGAATGTTTATGAAAATTATGGCTTTGCGCTGGGTACTACTTATATCATACACAAAACCTATACTGTTTCAGGAAATTTAAGTTATAATGATATCGCTGCTCAAAAGAACGATGATATTTTTATCAATGCCTTTAATACACCGAAATGGGTAACGAATATCAGTTTCGGCAATAGAAAACTTACAGAGCATGTCGGATTTAATGTGGTGTGGAGATGGCAGGATGCTTTTGAATGGTTTAGCCCGCTTGCTAACGGAAAAATTGCTGCATTCAGTACGGTAGATGCACAGGTTTCTTTCGCAGTACCCCAATTATTTTCCACTATAAAAGTTGGTGGTAGCAATATATTGAACCATCGTTATGTGCAGTATGCAGCCGGCCCTACTATCGGTGCACTGTATTACGCATCCATTACGGTAGATGGTTTATTAAAATAGTTCAAGGATAGGTACGTTTGGCAAATTGGAATCTTGTTCTTGTACTTGTTGTTTAGTTAGTAAATGCAAAGGCCCCTCAATTCTTTGAGGGACCTCTTGTATTTTTTAAATTAAGAATGAATAATGTCAAAATTCAGACTCTTAATGATTAACTTTTAATTCTTACTTTCTTCTACTCCATTCTCTGATTATTTTTGTTATAGCTTTTGCTTCAACAATAAATCCATCATGACCATAAGTTGAGTCGATAATATGCAGGTGTGCCTGTGGGATATATTTCGCCAGAAACTCCTGTTCGGTAACCGGACATAAAATATCGGAACTGATACCTATTACTAATGTTTTTGCTTTAATAGATTGTAATCTTTCTGCAATAGATTGTTCTGTTCCTCTTGCTATTTGATGTGTATCCATTGCCTTCGTGAGATGCCAGTAGCAGTAGGCATTAAAACGTTTTGATAGTTTATCGCCCTGATAAATCATATAACTAGAAGCTTTAAAGTTATCAAGCTTGTTGTTGTCGTTGTCACTTTGTTTTTCTACCAGCAGTTGATAATTTCTATAAGTGAGCATGCCTATGGCACGGGCAACTTTTAGCCCGTTTGAACCGGCTTCCGGGCTGGCGTTGTTCCATAAAGGATCATTTTCCAATGCCATTCTCTGTGCGGTATGGATAGCGATTCCCCAGGCACTTTCAGTAGCTGAAGTAGCCAAAAGTATTAATTCATCAAAAAGTTCAGGTTCGGCTAATATCCACTCCAGTGCCTGATAACCACCCATACTGCCACCCACCAAACAATGAATTTTTTCTATTTGCAGTGCTTTTCGAAGTATTTGATGTGCATTTACCATATCACGGATGGTAATCATTGGAAATGTTTCGTAATAGGGTCTGTTTAACACAGGATTAAGGCTGATAGGACCAGTAGTACCATAACAGGATCCTAATATATTGGCACAAACAATGAAATCATGGGCCGGGTCAAAAGCCGCCTGCGCTCCGACCATTCCGGTCCACCATTCAGCTACATCAGCGTTGGCGGTTAATGCATGACAAACCCAAACCACTCTTTTGGCAGTGGCTAAATTGCCATAGGTTTTATAGGCGATGGATAATTCCGGCAAAACTCCTCCCCGTTCTAACTGAAATTCTTCTTTCAGATGAAAATAATTCATGCTAATTTTATTAAACTGTATTGCAAAGTAAATGTAAGCATGAATTACATTTGTAAAAATCTTTTATTATGATTTCAATCAATTTAAAGCGTGTAGCGGGAGATTATGGCTTTGAAGCAACAGATGCGCAAGGTAAAGTAGTAAAAATTGACAATAGTCCTGATGGTGGCGGAATTGACTTCGGTGCCCGTCCTATGCAGTTGTTATTGATGGGTTTAGGTGGATGTAGTGGAATCGACATTGTATCTATTCTCAAGAAACAACGTCAGGAAATTACAGATTTTGAGATGAGTATTGAAGGCGAGCGCGAAGCGGGAAAAGAACCTTCTCTATGGAAAGAAATTAATATTGTATTTAGCTTAAAAGGTGAAATAGAGCCAGGTAAAGCACATCGTGCGTGTGCTTTGTCGATGGAAAAATATTGTTCAGTTGCTGAAACATTGCGTTTGGCAGGTGGAAATATCCAATGGAAATTGATCGTAAACGATGTGCCGTTTCAAGTAGATTAGGCACGCAAAATTAATAGTATGTCTGAGCATCCGATTACGAGGGCCGTTCGTACCCGTGTTGAAAGAACAAATGAAATGGAGCATTCTTCTCCTTTGTTTTTAACCAGTAGTTTCTGTTTTGATAATGCAGAAGATATGCGGGCTGCTTTTGCTGATGAAACTGATGACAATATCTACAGCAGATTCAGTAATCCGTCTGTGCAGGAGTTTATTGATAAAGTATGTGCCTTAGAAGGAGCGGAGGCAGGTTTTGCCACTGCTTCAGGAATGAGTGCTATTTTCTCCACCTTTATGACATTGCTGAGTGCCGGTGATCATATGATTTCGTTCAATGCGATTTTTGGTTCTACTCATACAATTATAACGAAGTACCTGCCGAAGTGGGGAATCACGCATGATTATCTTGCGGTAGATCAGGTTGAAAGTTTGAAAACACTGATCAAGCCTACTACAAAACTGATTTATCTGGAAACTCCCACAAATCCGGGGTTGGATGTGGTGGATATGCAGCGGGTAGTGGATATCGCACATGAGCATGGTGTGATTGTGGTGGTAGATAATTGTTTTGCTACACCGATTTTTCAAAGGCCGATAGAGTTCGGCGCTGATCTTGTAATTCACAGTGCTACTAAGTGGATCGATGGCCAGGGAAGAACCTTAGGTGGTGTGATTGTGGGTAAACCTTCTTTAATTAAAGATATTTATACGTTTTGCAGAAGTTCTGGTCCTGCGTTATCACCTTTTAATGCATGGGTATTGAGCAAAAGCTTAGAAACACTGGAAGTAAGAATGGAGCGTCACGCTCAAAGCGCGCTGACTGTAGCACAGGCATTAGAAGGACATGAAAAAGTGAGTTGGGTGAAATACCCCCATCTGAAAAGTCATCCGAACTATGAAATTGCTAAAAGGCAAATGAGTAGTGGCGGTGGTGTGGTTTGTTTTGAAGTGAAAGGTGGTATTGAAAGCGGTAGAAACTTTTTGAATGCTTTGAAACTATTTTCAATGACTGCCAATCTGGGAGATGCAAGAAGTATAGCTTCGCACCCGGCCAGTACTACACATGCTAAACTTTCAGAAGCTGAACGCCAGCAGGTAAACATTACGCCGGGCCTGATCAGGTTATCGATTGGGCTTGAGAAAGTTGATGATCTTATTGCAGATGTAGTACAGGCTTTAGAGAAAGCATGATAATTAATTGAGAATGGAGAATGAAGAATTAAAAATGAGATATGTGAAATTGCTAGTTCAGAATATCTAAGATCATCGTTCTGCATGCGGTATCAGTAATTCTTCATTCTCAATTCTTCATTCTCAATTATGAAATAATCTTTTCCATTTCCTGGCTTCTGCTACCTTTTACAAGAATATAAGCTCCTGCCCAGTCAATATTTTTAAACCATTCTTTAGCTTCTTCCGCATTTTTGAAGTACATGAACTCACTTGAATAAGTGGCAAAATGTGGTCCTACCAGTACCACATGATCCCATTTGGCGGTTCTTATGAGTTCTATAATATTTTGATGTTCCTGCGAGGTAGCGTCGCCGAGTTCTGCCATCGAACCGATCATGAGAACTTTTCTGTTATGAGGGATTTTGATGAGGTTTTCAATGGCGGTTTTCATACTGGAGGGATTTGCATTGTAGGCGTCAAGTATTATTTTAGCACCATATTTTTCTACCAGCTGAGAACGTGAATTGGTAGGAGTGTAAGCTTCGATAGCTTTTTTTATGTTCTCTAATTCAATTCCGAAAAATCGTCCTACGGTGATAGCGGCCAATACATTCGGTAAATTATACTGACCGATTAATTGGGTATGAATGATTGTTTTTTCGGCATTGTTCAGTTGAATAGATAACTTTTCTTCTGCACCATAAATATCTCCGCTGATAGCGCAGGAAGGGGATACTCCATAGGTAATAATAGATGCGATTCCACGGGCCATATCTCTCAGATACGGAGCTTCATTGTAAACGAAAACGCCGCCCATGTGTTCGCGTAAGTAATCGTATAATTCTCCTTTGCCTTTTCTGACTCCTTCTTCACTGCCGAAACCTTCGAGGTGTGCCTTGCCACAGTTGGTAATAATACCGTAATCAGGTTGAACAATGCTACAGTAAGAGGCTATTTCTCCCAGGTGGTTTGCACCCATTTCAATAATCACAAATTCTGCGTCAGATTTTACAGATAAGATAGTTAAGGGGATACCAATGTGGTTATTAAGATTTCCTTTAGTCGTGTAAGTTTTGAATTTTTGAGAAACTACTACGTGGATTAATTCTTTAGTAGTGGTTTTTCCGTTAGACCCGGTAATGGCCAGAATAGGAACTTTAAACTGTTCTAAATGGAATTTGGCAAGTTCCTGTAATGTTTCCAGCACATTGTTAACCTTGATGAGCTGATGGTTTTCTTCAATCGTTTCATCTACAATGGCGAAATTAGCCCCGGCATTTAGTGCTGATAAGGCAAACTCATTGCCGTTAAAATTTTCTCCTTTGAGTGCAAAAAACAAATTTCCTTTATCAATCTTTCTGGTGTCTGTGGTAATTCCGGTAGAGGATAAATATAATTTATATAAAGCCTGAATGTTCATTGAAATAATTTGAATCGAAGTTACAAAGAACGGGGAGATTGCAAAAAACGTAGGGTGATTCAAAATAAATTACTTCTTGATAAGATACCAGTCAATTTTTTTTTAACAAGATATATTAAAAATTTGGCATTAAAAGTATGTTAACTCTTTATGATTCAGTTAGATGCGTTTAATTTGTATATGGAAATTGATAGTTTTTAGCATATACTAGTCGCAAAACGAACTTATTTGCTTAATTTTAATTAGATGAAATTCAGTAATATAGTACTTTAAATGATAATCTGATGACAGAATGAGGTTCGGAAGAGAGTGAGAGATTTTGATTCAAAGAAAGGTCAATTTTTGCGAAAAAAGTTGATATTAAATAAGTATACTGTTTTTTAATTATATATATTTGTTAGTAAATAATTAACATACGTGTAAAGTTTAAGTAAAAATTCAGTTAAACCCTGAACGCTCTTCAAGAGTTGTAAATGTTAAACTTTTATGTAATATAAGCTTAAAATGTGCGAAACCTATCCTTGCGAACAACTCTACTTACATTAACATTAATCACCATCCGATGATCATTGCATATTAATATTTATTAATATGTGGGATCGTTTATGATAAATTTTTTAGGGTATGCAAACTTGTACCCTAATTTTTTCAATTAAAAAACCAAGAAAATGAGAAAACTTGTCTGGCTTTTTCTAATTACTCTTACTTCTCTCGGAAGTTTGATGGCCCAAGGAAGAGTAATTACAGGTAAGGTAACAGATGAAGCAGGAAGCCCTTTGCCTAATGTTTCCATTACCATCAGTGGTTCTACCACTGGTACCTCAACTAAACCTGATGGTACTTATTCTATCAACGTAACAGGAGAAAACGTATCACTGGTTTTCTCGTCTGTTGACAAAGAACCGCAAACTGTTAGGGTTGGTACTACGAATGTTCTGAACATCGTATTATTGGCAAAATCTGATGACCTTGATGAGGTGATCGTGGTTGCTTATGGTACTGTTAAGAAAAGTGCTAACGTGGGTGCTACTGCACAGATCGGTGCAAAAGACCTTGCTGAGCGTCCGGTAACCAACGCATTAAACGCGTTAGTGGGTTCTGCTCCTGGTATCCAAACAACTGTATCAAGTGGTGCTCCTGGTAGTTCGCCAAACATCCGTTTAAGAGGTTTTACTTCTTATAACTCTGACAACTCTCCTTTAATTGTTGTGGATGGTGCTCCTTTCAGCGGATCTTTAGCAGATATCAACCCTGATGATATCGCTACCATTACTACAATGAAAGATGGTCCTTCTGCTGCCTTATACGGTTCTCGTGCTGCGAATGGTGTTATAGCCGTTACCACTAAAACCGGTACTAAAGCAGGCGGGTCTATGAACATTAAAGTATTAAAAGGTATTACCTCAAGAGCAGTTCCTGATTATGATAAAGTAAATGCTTTTGAATATTATCCTTTAATGTTTGAATCTCTGGCAAACGCTACTTACAATACCAGTGCAAGTGCGCCTGTACCAATGGATATTGCACGTCAATTAGCTGCCGGTACATGGGGTAACAGAAACAGTAATGGTTTGCAGGTTTATAACGGCCGTACTTATAATGACGTTTACCGTTCATTAGGCAGATACAATCCGTTTGTTGGTATTGCAAATGATGCTATCGTAGGCGCTGACGGTTTATTAAACCCGAACGCTACACAATTAAAATATGACGATTTAGACTGGTATGATGCTTTCTTCAGAAACGGTAACCGTGATGAAGTTTCATTCCAAGCGGGTGGAAAAGCAGGTAAGTCTGACTATACCTCCTCTTTCAACTACTTAAAAGAAAATGGTTTTGTTGACAAAACTGACCAGAAAAGATTTACCGGTAGAGTAGGTGTTAATACTCAGGTGGTAGATTGGTTAAAAACAGGTATCAACGTGAGCTATGCCAGATCAAATGGTAACTCAGCTCCAACTTCAGGTATCGTAAACCCGTTTTATTGGGGAAGATATGCCGGTCCTATTTATCCGGTATACTTACACGATGCTAATGGTGGATATGTTTTAGATGCAGACGGAAACAAACAATTCGATCCGGGTGATGCGGGTGGCGGTGCTGCTCGTCCGTTTAACTTAGGTCGCCACGGTTTGTGGGAACATGAGTTGAACTCAAGATTATTTTCGCGTGAATTGATTACCAGCAGAGGCTATATAGATGTATACTTAATGCCTGGTTTAACTTTCACCAGTACTTTAAGTGCTGATATGAACAGCAACAAAAACAATGTGAGAGAAAATACTCAGGTGGGTGATGGTGCTCCGGCAGGCCGTGCTTCTCAAACCTGGACTAAAACTCAAACTTATACTTTCAACCAGTTATTGAAATATAACAAACAGTTCGACTTACATAATCTGGATCTGATGGCAGGCCATGAGAACTACGATTATAAGTATAACTATATCTATGGTTTCAAAAGTGGTGAAATCTTCAGTGATGGTAACGTAGAATATCCAAACTACTCTACTATTACCAGCATGAACTCATATGAAGATAATTATAGAATTGAATCTTACTTAGGTAGAGTGAACTATGACTATGACTCTAAATATTTCTTGTCAGTTTCATTAAGAAGAGATGGTAACTCTCGTTTCCATAAAGACCACCGTTGGGATAACTTCTACACAATTGGAGCTTCATGGAGAATTGACAGAGAAGAATTTATGACAAACATCAATTCTATCAGTACTTTAAAATTACGTGCTTCTTACGGTAAAACCGGTAACGATAGAATCGGTAGCTACTATGCTTACCAACGTTTATTCGATTTAGGATATAATAACCAAAACTTTCCTGGTGTATTGTTGGCTTCTTTAGGTAACGACAAATTAACCTGGGAAACTTTGAAGCAGTTTAACGTAGCGTTAGATTTCGGTTTATTCAATAACCGTATTTTCGGTACTGTTGAATATTACGACAGAAAAACCGACGGTATGATCTTTGACGTGCCACAGCCTTATCAGGCAGGTGGTACTCCAGGTAATAACTATTCAATTCCAACGAATATCGGTTTATTGCTAAACAGAGGTATTGAGATTGAACTAGGTGCTGATATCATCAGGTCTAAAGACTGGGGCTTAAACGTAACTGTAAATGCTACAACTTTAAGCAACGTTATGAAAACAATGCCAGATGCTACTCCTAAAATTCAGAACGGTACTAAACAATTGGAAGTAGGGTATTCAATTTATGAGTATTATTTGCGTCAATGGTATGGTGTTGACCCTTCTGATGGTGCTCCTTTATTCTATGCAGGTAATACTACTGCAACCGGCGTACGTTATGCTGCTAATAGTAAAGGTGGTACAGATACTTTAACGACTGATATTGCAAATGCGAAATGGGATTATGTCAATAAATCAGCAATTCCAGATGTATACGGTGGTGTAAGAACTTCATTAAGATACAAAGCACTTACTTTGAATGTAGTAATGAACTATCAGATCGGTGGATGGATGTATGATGGTGAGTATGCAGGTTTAATGCACGGGGGTGTTTACGGAACAGCATCACATGTAGACGCGTTGAACAGATGGACTACTCCTGGTCAGATCACTAATGTTCCTAAATTCAACAACGCTAATACAACTAATATCGCAGCAGGTACTTCTACAAGATGGTTAATTGATGCGAGTTATTTCAACTTAGCTTCTGTTGCTTTGAATTACAACTTTAGCTCTGCTTTCACTTCTAAAATCGGTGCTAAATCAGCGAACGTATTTGCTTCAGCTGAAAACTTAGCATTCTTCAGCAGAAGAAAAGGCTTGATGTCTAACGAATCATTCAACGGTACAGTGGGTAATGGTTATCCAATGGCCAGAGTGGTTACTGTAGGTTTAAACTTAGGATTCTAAAAAATTACGACAATGAAAAGATTTAAAAATAAACTCCTTACAGCTGTTGTTGCTGCAGCGCTATTAGGGTCTTGTTCTAAAGATTATTTAGAAACCAAGCCTACAGATGCCGTACTTCCTGAAGCGGTTTTTGCAACAGCTACAGATGCCATCAAAGTGGTTGATGGTATGTATAGAATGTTTTATGCTCAGATTCAAGGTAGCCAGGCCTTAGGTGGTATTGGTGGCCACATGATTTATATGGAAGTTCTGGCTGATGATGTAGTTATGACCGGTCAGTCAAACGGTTGGTTTATCTCTGATTACAGATGGGTAAATCACAGGGTACCTACCAACTCATCTGTTAAATACCATTATCTATATCCGTATACCTTTATTATTAATGCGAACTATTTGTTAGAAAATATTGACGCTGCAGAAGGTACTACAACTGATAAAGACTATGTAACAGCACAAGCGAAAGCTTTAAGAGCGTTCTCTTATTTTAACCTCGTACAGGTTTTTGGTAAGAGATATGATCCGCTGAATGTTCCAAACGAACAATTAGGCGTTCCCCTTAAAACATCCAGTAATGAAAAAGAAATTCTTCCAAGAGCCAGTGTTGAAGATGTATATGGGTTAATCGTGAAAGATCTTGAAGACGCTATCGGCCTTTTCACTACTACGCGTAAAGACAAGTCACACATGAACGTTAGAGTTGCTCAAGGTCTTTTGGCCAGAGTTTACTTAACAATGGGTAAATGGCAGGAAGCTGCTGATTTAGCAAATGCTGCCCGTCAAGGTTTCACTTTAATGAGTGAAGATCAATATATGAGTGGTTTTAATGACTATTCAAATCAGGAATGGATGTGGGGTACTCACCAGATTGCTGAGCACAATACCTACTTCTATAACTTCTTTGCTTATATGTCAGCAAACTTTAACTCTACTAACATCCGTACAAACCCGAAAGCTATCAGTGAGAGACTGTATAATATGATGTCTCCTACAGATTTCAGAAGAAACTTATGGGATCCTACAGGAACCAACACTGCGTTTCCTATCCCGGCGAGTACTGCTGAAAGAAAGCCTTATATGAACAGAAAGTTCTTAGTGCCTGATGTGAATATGTCTAATGCAGATTATCCTTTAATGAGAGCTGCTGAAATGTATCTGATCGAAGCCGAAGCTTTAGCTCATTTAGGTTCAAGAGATGCTGATGCTGCACAGGTTTTATTTGAATTAGTTTCTATGAGAGATCCGGGTTATACCCTTTCTACTAACACAGGAACTGATTTACTGGAGGAAATTCTTGTTCAACGCAGAATTGAACTTTGGGGTGAAGGTTTCCGTTTCAAAGATTTGAAGCGCCTGAATCTTCCTCTTGACAGAAACAACTCTAACCATAATGCCAGCCTTGCTGCGAATATCTTTGATGTTCCTGCCGGTGACATCAGATGGGAGTTCCTTATTCCTCAGGCAGAAATTAATTATACTGCCGAAATTGTTGTTCAAAACCCTCTTTAGTAGTTTATTCTGATTACTATATAAAAATGTCCTCCCGACCGGAGGACATTTTTTTATGCATTAATACCGCGATCATTTCTTGTTGCGTAAGTAAGAAACGAGTATTTCTTCAGAAGCGGATGCCGGGATTGCGATTTTCCACTCTCTGTTGAATACTTCTCTTTTCTTTTCATGAATTACACCGTTGATTTTAGTATCAGGTTCGCTGATTCTGCAGGAACTGTTTTACTATAGGCGGCTATACTATTCAATACAGATAGTTTTTCAATACAAATCACTGTAGTATTCTCTCTTGTAACAATACTATAAAGTATGAGTCTGCAATCTTTATCAACTTATCTGTGCAAGCGGGGCCGTTTTGTATAGATAAGTTGATATTGCCTGCTTGAATCAGGTGTTAAGTAGTGCCAAAGTAAAATATATCTGTAGCTACTATAACAATGATAACAGGTATACTGCATAAAAAACACTCTCTGTTATCAGAGAGTGTTTTTAAATATATTGTCAGAGATAAATTATCCTTTACGTTGGTTCTGGCGACGTTCCTGGTATTTGATACCAGTTCCTCTTCCATTTCCTTCAGGTGAACCTACTCTGTCCATTGCACAGCGGAAACCTACAGTAGCACTAGCCTGATCTTCTTCTAAGAATCTTCTGGTGCCGGGAGATAACCAATAAGCTCTGTCATTCCAGCTACCACCTTTAATTACTCTTGATTTATCGCTGATTAAAGTGGTTAAACCATATCCGTATCCAACGCCAGCTACTAATGAGTCACCATCGAGATAGTTGATTACGTTAGCTTTTTGATAGTTTCTTCTGTTTTTGCTTTCTTCATCAGTTGCGTATACTTTCACTACTCTGCCTAAGCTGTCTTTTTCAAATTCACCGTCCTGATTTTTAACGTAGTTTTCAAAGTAGTTACCACGAACCGGAGATACATCATCACCGTCAATGGCAGTCATCGGACGATAAACGTCAAATACCCACTCACTTACGTTACCTGACATATTGTATAAACCGAAAGCATTTGGATAGTATGAATCAACCGGAGCAGTATATACAGCGCGGTCGTTTAAACCACCCGCAACACCCATGTTATCACCGTTACCGCGTTTGAAGTTTGCTAAGAAGTTTCCTTTGTTAGCACCTTTTCTAGGATCACGTAAACCATTGGCATTTACACTCCAGCTATACACTTGTTTATTTGTAATCAACTCGTCACCTCTTCCCCCTTCTTTGCGTGAAGGATTAGGATTCTGACCAATTAAACCAAGGGCAGCATATTCCCATTCAGCTTCTGTTGCTAAGCGGTAATTCGGTAATAAGATACCATCTTCAAAAGTTACATTTGTTCTTGGTGAACCGTTTGGATTCTTAAGAGGATTTTTCTTAGAACGTGCCGCATCACCGGCAGTTGGAGTAGTTAATCCTAATAAGTATGATTTTGTATTGAACGATTCAGATGCCTGACCTGAAATGTTTCTTAAAGAGTTTTTATTGATATATCCTAAGTCGATCAATGCTTTCTCGTTTACACGATCTGATCTCCATAAGCAGAAATCATAAGCCTGACGCCAGGTAACACCTACCACAGGATACATATTATAAGAAGGGTGGCGGAAATAATATTCAACCATCGGTTCGTTATAAGCTAATTCGCTACGCCATACCAATGTATCAGGCAGAGCGTTCTGACGAACTTCCAGATATTCATCGCCATCAAATACATTATTGATCCAGTACAAATATTCACGATAGTGAACGTTTGCTACTTCTGAACGGTCAATATAAAATGAGTTTACAGTTTTACGTGTGGGTACATTGTTCCAGTCGCCCATAACATCCTCTTCAGTAGCACCCATGGTAAAGGTACCACCCTGAACAAATACCAAACCCGGGCCGGTATGTTGTTCCGCTGCGGTAGCTACCTGGAAACCACCCATTTCACGGTCGTTATAATTCCATCCTGTTACAGATGATGTCTCCGGTTTTTTCTTGAATAAACTTCCGTTTTTACAAGAAGTAACAACTGCTGTACAGGAAAGCAGGATTAAAAGGTTTTTCAAATTCATTTTGTAAGCTTTTGCCTTTGGTTCAATTTCTCTAAACGTAGTATTAATGCAAATATTGTACTTGTTTTACTATGTTTACATAATACCTTGCGAATATAATTATTTTTAACGTTGAATGCTCTGTCATCAATGTATATATTGCGTTAAAATTGCGCTATTTTTTGAATAGGTTATGACTGTCAAAAAGCTTCTTTTCCTTTTCCTTTTTTTGATTGGTATTTTGAATAATGCTGATTCTCAGACTATTGTACAACCTGTTCTGGATTCTCAGACCGTTTTTCGTGTTGGGGTTTCTAAAAACGGTGTTTTTCAGCTTACCGGTCGCCAGCTTGAAGCCATGGGATGGAACCTTCCGGTGCCCAGCCAGCAAATTCAGGCTTTTGGTACTGGCAGCGATTTTCCAAAGTTCACTACTACTTCATTCACCATTCCGCCGTTGCAGGAAATAGCACTTCAGGTGCTTGACGGAGGCGATGGTATGATTGATTTTAATGATCAGATACGCTGGTATGCAAATGCTTACGAAGGATATCAGATAAGTGCATCCGGTCCTTTGTTTTTTAAGAATAATTATGATACTCTTCAGTATTATTATTTTCAAAAAACTAATCGATCGCTGAATATCAATTCTTTAAATCATTCTCCCGCTCCGGCTACAGAACTTCCGTTCGTATACACCGCTCATAAACATGAAAAAGACAGTTTTAACCTGTTGAGTTCAGGGCGGGACTGGTGGGGCGACTTTTATCCATCTCTCAATCAGCAACCGTCTGAAAAGCTTTTCTTGTTACAGGGAAGCTTACAGCCGGATGCTCCTATATATTTACGATGCCGCACAGCGTCGAGATCATTTGGCGCAGAAAATATTTTTACATTCCGTTATCAGCAGCAAACTCATCAATTTGCAGCGGCTGCTGTTTCCGGTTCACCATATGAATTGTTTGCACAGATTAATGAAGAAGTGTTTTCTTTTACAGGAGCAGAAAGTACCAATCAATTGCAATTATCGATTCTGTCAACCGGTATTAATGCACAGGCATGGATAGATTATATAGAGTGGGAAACGCCCGTAAAGAATTCTTCTTTACAAAGTAATCAGTTGTTTTATATTAATAAGCAAAACCAACAACAAACGATAAAACTGAATTTTCCCCAATGGAAAAATCAATGGAAGCTCTGGAACGTTACAAGTTTACAGGAACCTGTAGAATATATCGTTGCCGATGCTTCTGCTTATGTTGCAACTACACGTACTGAGCTGTTTTATGTTTTTGATGCCAGCCTTGTATCCACCCCCGACATTGTAGAGAAAGTAAAGTATAAAAACCTTTTTGAGCCGTTGAATAGCAATTATATTATTATAACTACCAAAGAACTCAGAGAAGAAACGGAGCGTATCGCAGCTTTTCATAATGAACGAAATACCGTTACTGCTATTGTGGATATCGATGATATATATTGTCAATTCGGTAATCATGTAAGTGCTGTAAGAAATTTTATCGGTTATCAGTATCAGTTATCTCCGGAAAGATTGAAGTATATTTTACTGGTTGGTAGCGGCAGCTTTGATCCTGTTGATAAAATGAAGTATGGTAAAAACAGTATTCCCGCTTTTCAAACAAAAAACAGTGTAGATCCCCTGGCTACTTATACTGCAGACGATTACTTTGTAAGCTTGCGGCCGGGGGCAGATTTTGATCAGGGGAATAATTTAGGCCTGCAACTTTCAATAGGGCGTTTGCCTGTAAAAAATGCAGCTGCTTTAAATGCTTACATAAATAAATTTTTAGAATATTACAGTGAAAATAGCCGGGGAGCCTGGAAGCAAAAAATGGTATTTGTGGCTGATGACGGAGATCAATTTCTGCACTTTGATGATGCTGAAGCAATCGTAAATAAATTGCCCCAGAATATACCTTACTGGTTGCATAAAATTTATTTTGATGCATACAACAGTGTTCAGCAGAATGGTATTAAAACTTATCCTGCTGCCGTAAATGAAAATATAAATTTATTGAACAAAGGTGTGTTGTTGTGGAATTACAGCGGGCACGGAGGATACTCGAAACTTGCGGATGAAAATCTGTTGGATGCAGCTATCATACAACAGTTAAAAAACAGGTATCGTTTACCTTTAATGATTACGGCTACCTGTAACTTTGCTCCTTATGATCAGGTACAGTACTCATCTATCGGTGAGCAATTGTTATTACAACCTCAAACGGGTGCAATAGCTGTTTTGAGTACCACCAGAATTGTGTATGCCAATAGTAACCGAAGAATGAATGAAGCATTTATTGAAGCCTTGTTCGACCAGTCGGTACCATTAACTGAGCGTACCGTAGGGCGTTCACTGATGCGGGCTAAAAATAAATTGTATGCAGAAGGCGATATTAATAACAACGCAAAGTTTACTTTACTGGGTGACCCTGCATTGCAGCTGCTGATGAGTGAAACCGGCAATTTTACTGATAGTATTGTTTTTAATAATCAGTCGGTCGACACATTGAAAGCAACGAACGAATATACTTTGAAGGCCGGCAGCAGCCTCAATAACGGTACTGCAAATTTGTTGATCTTAAACAAGCCTGTTCTACAGAAAACAATTGGCAGCAACGGCAGAACTTTTCAACAACAATCAGGTATTATTTATCAGGGATCGGCAGTGTTGAAAGACGGTAAATTCAGTGCTTCGTTTGTAATACCAGCTGATGCGCAGTACGAATATTCCCGTTCTAAAATTCTATATTACTTATATAACGCAAATGAACAATTGGCCGGTATTGATCAAACGAAATGGATCGGAGGTAAAGGAAATGGTGCTGCGGATAATGCTGGCCCGGACATAAAGTTATATCTGAATGATGAAAAATTTGTGAGTGGGGGTATTACGAATAATCAACCGATGCTGATTGCTAAAATAAAAGATAGTACAGGAATTAATTTGCTGGGTACCGGTTTAGGGCATGATATTCAGTTGACGATTAATAATGATCCTCAGTATGTTTATACCCTGAATAAGTTTTTTGAGCCGGAAAGAGAAGGAAATAAGGCAGGAGTGGTACGGTTTCAACTACCGCAATTGCCTGCAGGTATGCACCGTTTAAAGATACGGGCATGGGATGTATATAATCAATGGAGTGAAAAAGAATTGGATTTTCAGGTGGTGGAGAACGGTGAATTTGTGATCAGAAATGTTTTAAACTATCCCAATCCGTTCACTACCAATACCAATTTTTGGTTTGAGCATAATCGCCCGGGTGAAGAACTACAGGTAACCGTTCAAATTTATACGGTAACCGGTAAGTTGGTGAAAACAATCAGGGAAACAATAATCACCGAGGGCACACGTTCTAATGAAATGCCGTGGAATGCCAAAGACCAATTTGGAAATACTTTGGGTAGGGGAGTGTATATTTATAAGATAACTGTAAAAACCCGCGAGAAACAAGAAGCTATGAAGTTTGAGAAATTATTTATACTTTAGCAAATCTTTTAAATTGTTGTTTTTTTATATATAAGGCCTATCGAATCAACTCTACTTTGACAATCAACATACCTCTTATAATGCAGTACGTTTTGGTACTGAAAAAATTATTATCTTGGAGGTAGACCTTAAAACAGCAAAATTTATTATGAAAAAAATTGCCTTAACGATTTCTTGTGCATTGACGCTCGCAGGAGGAGGTTTATATGCTCAAGATAATGTACAACCGCTTAATATTGTTACGACATCTGTTCCGTTTCTTAGAATTTCACCGGATGCAAGAGCCGGTGCAATGGGAGATTTGGGCGTAGCTACCAATCCTGATGCTAACAGTGCTTTCTATAATCTGGCAAAAACACCCTTTGCAAAAACACCCTCTGCTATTGCAGCTACATATACACCCTGGTTAAAAGACCTGGGTTTGAATGACGTTTATTTACTGGCAGCAACCGGTTATTATAAATTAGATGAATTGCAGGCCCTCTCGGGAAGTATACGTTATTTCAGTTTAGGTAATATTACCTTCACTGATTTCAATGGTAATATCTTACAGGATACAAGACCACGTGAAATGGGAATCGATGTTGGTTATTCACGTAAGTTGTCAGAGCGTTTAGGTTTGGGTATTGCGCTCAGATATATTCACTCAAACCTGGTAGGAAACTATGCAGGTGGTCAGTATAAGGCTGGTAACGCAGTTGCCGGTGATATCTCTGTATTTTATACTGCGCAAAATGAAGCAGGTCAGGGATGGAATTTAGGTGCTGCTTTAAGCAATCTCGGTACCAAAATCGGTTATACTTCAGATGATTCGCAGAAAGATTATATTCCCGCTAACCTGAGTATAGGTACATCATATACACATGCTTTCGACGATCAGAATAAAATTATGGTAGGTTTAGATCTTCATAAATTGCTGGTACCAACTCCTCCGATTGCAACAGGAGACCCTGCCGTTGATCAGGCTGCTATCAATGATTATCGCAATAAAAGTGTATTGGGTAGCTGGTTTAGTTCGTTCGGAGATGCTCCTGGCGGATTTAGTGAAGAGTTGAAAGAATTTACTGCCTCAGTAGGTGCTGAATATTCATACGACGACTTATTTTTTGCCCGTGCAGGTTATTTTTATGAAGACAGAAATAAAGGAAATAGAAAGTTCTTCTCTGTAGGGGTTGGATTAAAATATAATTTCGTAGGATTAAATTTCTCCTACCTTGTTCCTTCTGGTAGCGGAATTAGCAGAAACCCATTATCAAATACCCTGAGATTAGGAGTTGTATTTGATTTGGGAATGCAAGAATAATGCATAGCATATCTATTGTTTTAATATATTTGAAGAGGCCGGCCCCTGTTCTGTGGGGACCGCCTCTTTTTTATTTTATTTAATCTGAGATGTCATGTCATTAAGAATTGGTTTTGGGATTGATTTTCATCAATTGGTAGAAGGTCGAAAACTGTGGATAGGTGGTATTGAAATTCCACATCATAAAGGTTCATTAGGGCATAGCGATGCTGATGTATTATTGCACGCAATTTGCGATGCAATGCTGGGGGCACTGGCGTTAGGAGATATAGGCGTACATTTTCCTCCGAACGACGATCGTTTTAAGGATATTGATTCTAAAATCTTATTGAAAGAGAGTTTTGAAATGATTCGTCAGAAAGGATACCGGATAGTGAATGTAGACAGTTCTTTATGCCTGGAAGCCCCAAAAATAAAAAAGTATGCACCCGAAATGCAGGCAGTAATTGCGGAGATATTAATGCTCGAAATAACGGATGTTTCTATCAAAGCGACTACCACTGAAAAAATGGGGTTCGTAGGCAGGGAGGAAGGATTGGTGGCTTATGCTACTGTTCTGTTAGAAAAAAATTAACGTTTTTCAGGCGGCGATTACCCAGGCTATAATAGTAAATTTGCAATATGATAAATAAAGTTGTTGTTAAAGTTGTAAATAAATCAAACAATGAACTTCCTGCTTATGGTACAGAATTAGCAGCAGGAGTAGATGTGAGAGCGAATATTGAGGATACGATCACTGTTCACCCATTAGAAAGAGTTTTAGTGCCAACCGGTTTATTTGTTGAAATACCGGCCGGATATGAAATACAGGTTCGCCCCCGCAGCGGAATGGCAATCAATCATGGTATTACCGTATTAAACTCACCGGGTACAATTGATGCTGACTACAGAGGGGAGATTAAAGTTATTTTAGTCAATCTGTCGAACAATGCCCATACTATTCAACACGGCGATCGTGTGGCGCAAATGGTATTGAACAAAGTGGAAAATATTGAGTGGGAGGCCGTAACGGAACTCTCTGCAACCGTTCGTCAGGACGGAGGTTTCGGGCATACCGGAAAAAAATAAAAGAATGAAAAAAAAGCTCATTTATAATATCGGTATTTGCTTTTTGCTGTTGCTTACAATGGCCAGTTGTAGCAGTTCGCGTAAAGTAAAAAAAGTTACTCAACCTGACCAGCAAATTGATTATACCGGTCAAACAGCATCTGGCGATACACTCAAGTATATCACCGAATTTAGAGAACAGGTTGCTCTGAATGAAGCTTCCTTCCGAACTTTCAGTGCTAAAGCAAAAGTGTTGTTTACCGACAAAGAAGATAAAACTACCGAAGTAAATGCAATCATCCGGATAAAGAAAGACAGCGTTATCTGGGTGAGTATAAACGCACTACTCGGTATTGAAGCTGCACGGGTATTAATCACCCCCGATTCAGTAAAACTGATTAATAAGCTCGACAAAAAAATAGTGGAGCACTCAGTTACATATCTGCAGGAACTGGTAAACCTTCCGCTTGATTTTCATTCGTTGCAGGATCTTTTATTGGGAAATGCCTTGTACTTCGATGAGGGTGTAGTAGCTTATCAGAAAGAAGATGACTTAATAACCGTACTGTCGGTGAATGAAAAAATTAAAAGTACCCTGCAGTTTGATTCGAAACGGGCATTGTTTTTAAGTGCAGTTCTGTCTGAAATGGATCCGGCTAAAGACAGGGTTTCTACTATATTGAATGATGAATATGAAAAGAAGAGTAAAAGATGGTTTTCATTATTCAGGAATATAAAAGTAGAAGGTTCTACAAAAGCAAATATCCAGATCACTTTCAGGCAATATGAGTTTGATGGTGCAGTAAGTTTTCCTTTTAACTATCCGAAAGATTATTCTAAATAAACCAGTCGAAATATCGTCATGATACAGAAACTATTGCTGTTGTTAATGTTGGGAGTGTTGGGTTATAACGTTTCAGTTGCACAATCAAGTGACGAACTGAAGCGTCAGCAAGCTGCTATTCAGGATGAGATCAACCAGTTGAAAAAACAGATTACGGAAGCACAGAAAAATACAAAGGCAGGTTTAGGACAGTTGAATCTGATTAAAAATCAGATTGCCCTGAGAGAAAAATCTATCCGGAATATTTCAGCACAAATCGACAATATTCAGAAAGACATTTCCAGTTCTAATGGAGAAATTGTACAGCTGGAAAAAGATGTTGCACAGCTTAAGCAGGAATATGCTAAAAGTGTGGTATATGCTTATAAGAACAGAAACAATTATGACTTTTTAAATTTTATATTTTCTGCTCCATCTGTAAATGATGCCTTAAAGAGAATAGAATATTTAAAATCTTATAGAAAACACCGTGAATTGCAGTCAGAAGCTTTACAGGAAAAGCAATCTTTATTAAAAGATAAAATTGCTTCTTTAGAAAAGGTAAAGCTGGAGAAAGATGAAATTCTAAAGAAACAGGAAACAGAAAAAAACTCGTTATTGGGTGAGCGAAAAGAAAAGGACGCAATTGTTGCCAGTTTAAGAGGGCGGGAGAAGGAGCTAAATACTGAATTGAAGAAAAAGCAGGATGCAGATAAGAGGTTGAAGTCTGCCATCAATGCAGCTATTAACCGTGAGGTTAAGTTAGCTCAGGAAGAGGCCCGCAAAAAAGAAGAACTGGCTAAAAAGAACAATGCTGCAAACAATAACAAACCTAATAATACAACGACTACCACTACGAAACCTGCTACCACTAATACTTCTGCCAGTGTTTTTGAGAGTACGCCGGAAGCATTGGCGCTGTCGGGTAATTTTGAAGGTAATAAAGGTAAAATGCGTTGGCCTTTAGATCAGGCTACTGTGAAAGTTCCATTTGGTATTTATAATGTAGAGGGTACGAAATTGCAGGGAAATAATCCGGGTTTAACATTTGAAACTGTTAAAAATGGCGCTGTAAAGGCCATTTTTGAAGGTGTCGTTTCCAGCGTGTTCGAGATTGAGGGCCAATGGGCCATTATGATCAAACATGGTAAGTATTTTACTGTATATAGTGGATTATCAACCAGTTCAGTGGCTGTAGGGGATAAGGTTACAGGAGGTAAAGTACTCGGTACAGCAGGTACCAATGCAGATGGAAATGGCGAAATTGAGTTTTTGATCTACGAAGAAAGAAAAAATGTTAATCCGGGTCTTTGGTTAAACAAACGATAATTTGGCGGTATTTCGCATTTTTTGTAATTTTCGTTGAAAGGTATTAGTAGCAAACTCCTGACGGACGATATAATATTTGCCCGAGTCGTACGTTATACAAAAAAAGCGTTTCAATGAAATTGAAATTATTAAGCTGGTTTGTTGTGTTGTTAGGCGCAGTGTCCACCGCATCGGCTCAAAAACAGCCTACCCTATTATCCGCAACGTTTCATATTAAAAAAACTGAACATATTGAAAAGCGTGCTTTTCAGCCTGAAGCCATTACTGCCAGTAAAGGGGTCTTAGAAGCTCCTTTAACAAATGCCGTATTGGTCAGTAACTTCGGTTATTATGATATTCCCGGTACAAAATTAAAGGGAAACAATCCCGGAATTACACTTGCTGTTCCTGTTTGGGGAGAAGCTAAGTCTGTATTTGACGGCGTTGTAAAATCCGTTTATAAAATGGATGGTAATTACGTAGTGATTGTTAAGCACAATGATATTCTCAGTGTATATGCCCATCTCACTAAAGTAGTAGTAAAAGAAGGTGAGCAGGTGTATACGGGTGATACCATTGGAGGAATCGAAACTTCTCTTACCCACAATGGTACCATGGAGTTTATGATGCTTGAAAACAGTAAAAATGTAGATCCGCTGGCATGGTTAAAAACCAATGCGGTTCCTCTTCAGAATCAATAAGATCAGTTCTTCATAAATCTTTGATACAAAGCTTCGTATTGTGGTATAATTCTATCAATATCGAAGCTTTGTGCATGTAATATCCCACACTCTTTAAACGTATGCATCTTTTCCTGATTTGTTAGTAAATCAACAGCATACCTGCTCATGGCATCTACATCGCCTATATCAGCCAGATAACCGGTAAAGCCGTGACGATTTACCTCTGGCAATCCTCCGGCATTTGTAGAAATTACAGGAACACCTGCTGCCATTGCTTCTAATGCTACCAATCCAAAACTTTCATAATCTGAAGTCAGCAAGAATAAGTCGGAGATAGCCAGAATTTCTTCCATGCGCTCCTGCTTTCCTAAAAAGCGTACATCGTCAAATATATTGAGTTCACGAGCCAGCCTTTCTGCAGCCGGTCGTTCAGGCCCATCGCCTACCAGTAATAATTTAGAGGGTACTTCGTGTCTTACTTTTTCAAATACTTTTACCACATCTTCTACTCTTTTTACTTTTCTGAAGTTTGAGGCGTGTACCAGAATTTTTTCTCCATTGGGGGCAATAACTCTTTTAAAAGCATCAATCGGCTTTTTACTGAATCGTTTTACGTCAACAAAGTTGTAGATTACTTCAATCTTTTTATCAATCTTAAAGTTGCGATAAGTTTCAGCAGCAAGGTTATCAGAAACGGCAGTAATCGCATCACTTTCGTTAATAGAGAAGGTAACTACGGGAGCGAAGGTTTTATCTTTACCTACTAAAGTAATATCTGTACCGTGTAAAGTGGTAATGATTGGCAAGTCAATACCTTGTTTTGCCAGAATCAGTTTGGCCATGTAGGCTGCTGAAGCGTGTGGAATGGCATAGTGAACATGTAATAAATCTATTTTGTGATTAACCACCACATCTACCATTGTACTTGCCAGAGCGGTTTCGTAAGGAGGATAATCAAACAGCGGGTAGTGAGGTACCCTTACCTCATGATAAAAGATATTGGCATAAAATTCACTCAGCCTTACCGGCTGCTGATAGGTAATAAAGTGAACTTCATGACCTTTATGAGCTAAAGCCTTTCCCAGCTCTGTTGCTAAAACACCACTTCCGCCAAATGTAGGATAACAAACAATTCCTATGCGCATAAATTATATCTTGTTGAATGCTAAATTAATAGAAAAAATCAAATATCACAGTTCCGTTACACAACTACAGAAGAACAGTCAATTTCATTGGTTTGTTCACTTTTCTGAGAAATTTGGTTTCTTCCCCTTAAATTTGAGTATTAATTACAGAAATATATGAAAGTCATCAAAATAGCCGCTATTGTGTTAATTGTAGGCCTTATTGTATTTCTTTATGCAAGATACTATATGGTTTTTGGTGAAGGTACTAAAGCCGGTGTACTTAACAGTTTCGTAAGGAAAGGATATGTTTTTAAAACCTATGAGGGTAAAATCATTCAAACCGGGTTTAAAGCCAACATCCAGAGTAATGAGTTTGAGTTTAGTGTAACAGACGAGAAAGTAGCAAAAATATTAATGGAAAACTCAGGACGTGAGTTAGAGCTGCATTATAAAGAGTATTTCGGGGCGCTGCCGTGGAGAGGAATGCAGAAATATGTTGTAGACAGTGTATACGAAATCAGAGATGCAAAAAGTTATCCTTATCAATAAAAAAAGATGGCATTACGGTGCCATCTTTTAAGTGTAAATTTATATATGAATTACTCAGACAAGGTAATGGTTCCAACATCGGTAACATTACCTGCTGTAACAGATACATTATCCTTTGCTGCATTTTTATATGGAGGAGTTGCTTCAATAATTACTCTGTAACTACCTTCTTTCACATCTCTCAATTCAAACAATCCATTTGAAATGGCTGATTGTAAAGTATCTGTGGCACTGATTGCCCACACTTTAACACCTGCGTCTGTCGGAGAAACCGAACCTTTAATACTTCCTGAATTCTGTGCCTTAAAGGCTAATAATGAACCTGCTAGGATTACAATAGCTGCAATCGACATTTTAATCTGCTTCATAAGATAACATTTTAGTTGTTTTCAATAAGAATGTTTTGAACTAGCTAGTGCAACTTAAAAAATCCAATTACTATGCCGAAAATGAAGCTACATGTTAAAATAGTCTAAAAGTGAAGTTGTCGGTTATGCTTTATTGTTATGCCTGCAAACAAAAGATTGCAGGACGCTTATGAAGGTCGTCGGGAGTGTTTTGTTTCCACTCACTAACTGTTTTGGTTATTATGCTTTCTGTAGAAGCAGTAATATCAACAGCGATGCAAAAGCGGGTGGTGTGCTTACAGTTTTTCAGTACCGATTGTACTAACTGTTGATTTCTATAGGGTGTTTCTATAAATATATGTGTTGAACTATCTTGTTGGGATTGTTGTTCCATCTGCCGGATCTTTTTATCTCTTGCTACATTATCTATTGGCAGATAGCCGTGAAAGGTAAAATGCTGGCCATTCATTCCACTTGCCATTAATGCCAGTAATATGGAGTTCGGGCCCACCAGTGGCGAAACATTTATATTTAATTTTTGTGCGCGTGCAATTAAATATTGTCCGGGATCTGCAATGCCCGGACAACCGGCTTCTGAAATAATACCGATTGTTTTGCCTGCCATTATATCTTTTTGAAAGGCATTCAATACGTTTTCTTCAGCTTTTCCAATCATTTGCCATTCATAGTCATCAATGACCATTTCTTTCCACCAGCGTTTCAGATATCTTCTGGCGGTACGATCGTTTTCTACATAAAATACCTGGCATTTCTGTATAGCCGATAAAATATAATCGGGTAAACATTCCATATTTGTTTCATGCAGATAACAAGGTATCAGATACACGGTTCCTTTTCCACTCATAAAAACATTATTGATTAATCTTATAGCGTACTTCTTTGTGTTCGTATAAACTTAAAGTAGCTGCAATCACTGCGTATGCAGGAGCAAATACCCATCCTATAAAAGGAATGAAATGTAAACCATAAAACATTATACCATTTCCGATGGCTAACCCTTTATGACGTCCAATGAATTCAATCGATTCTTTCGGTGATAGTTTATTGCGTTCACAACTATAATCTAACATGGAAAATCCGTAATAATAACATTCTATGAATACCATAATGATTGGGGTAATCCATCCGGCAACCGGTATCAGTGAAGCCAGTAAGGTAGAAATGGTGAATAAGGTTTGCCATACCGTATTTCTTAATGCCAGTTTAATACCCCGCCACATGTCTCTGAACAGTTGTGAAAGACTAAAGGGAAAATCTTTGCCTTCAATAATAGAGGCCGTCTTTTCGCTGAGGTAGGCAAAAATAGGGCTACCGATAATAAGGAATAAGAATTTAAAAAGAGAAAACCAGAAAATCAACATGATAAACCGGATCATGATCTGCGACATCATAAAAAGAAAACTCAATAGTCCGCTTTCTTTTCTCGATAGCCAACGATCGATTCCTAATCGATTGGATAGGTATGATACGGCATCGCCGGAACTGGTCCAGAAAAAATACATACCGATTAAAAACAGTAAAGCATACAGTATTCCTGGAATAATAATCCATTTCCATAAATTGTGCTTACGTATAAACCGGTGAGCATTAATGTATGATTCGATGGCGATTACAATTTCTTTCAGCAACTTTCTTTGATTTTAGGTTATCATTGGACAGGCATCAAACTTATAAAAAAAAACACACTTGACCATAAATGAAACGGAGAAGAGTGCGGAAATTTTCGTAATGAGTATTTACCATTATGAAACAGACCGATTCGGCAGTGCTGGTTTTGTGTTTGTATCCGGGAGCTTGATGAATGATAGCTGATACTCTTTTAACAGTTAAGAAATTACATGTTTTGCATAGTGAGGGTAGTCTTAAAAATCGTATACATGTTTTAGACTCAAAAGCCTTATAATATCAATAAGCATTTGTATTTTTAAGTTTATAACAAAAACTAACTGGATGAATTGGCTCAAACAATGGGGCGGAATTGTATTGGGAATTGTTCTCGCTCTCCTGATTTATATTACTAATCCCTTCGGATTAGAAACGAAAGCCGTGACGGTTCTTGCCTTAGCTGCATTAATGATTACCTGGTGGGTTACGGAGGCCCTTCCGATGCCGGTGGTTGCTTTAACTCCGTTGGTGCTGTTTCCGCTTTTTCAGATTAACTCTATAAAACAAGTAGCCAGCGGATATTCCGATTCAGTAATATTTCTGTTTATGGGAGGCTTTATGATCGGAATGGCGATTGAAAAATGGAATCTGCACCGGCGAATTGCTCTTACCATTGTAAACATTACAGGTACCAGCGGAAATAAAATTGTATTGGGCTTTATAGTAGCCACGGGCTTATTGAGTATGTGGTTGTCTAATACAGCTACAACGATGATGATGTTTCCGATCGCAGTATCGGTAATATCTGTTGTTCAGGAAAATCAATCGGGCAATGTTAATTATAAAAACTTTGCCGCTTCTATAATGCTGGTGATAGCATATGCTTCTAATTTTGCTGGTATCTCTACCATTATCGGTACACCTCCGAATGTAGCTTTTGCAGGATTCATCTCAGATAAATACAACTATGATATTCAGTTTGTCGATTGGATGCTTATCTGTATGCCTATTTCAATTTTACTGTTGACTGCTTTATATTTTTTATCTACGCGGATATTATTTCCGAATAATATTAAAGCAAATCCACAAACAAAGCTCGTGATAAAAAGTGAACTGGCGGCTCTGGGAAAGTTGTCAAAAGCTGAAAAAAGAGTAATGATTATTTTTTGTACTACGGCTGCCTTATGGATTTTTAAAGACCTTATCAATAAACTGGGAATAGTGAGGCTGGATGATACCATGATTGCTGTAGCCGGTGCTTTGGCACTATTTATCAGCCCTTCAGGCATGAAAGAAAAAGACACTCAGCTGTTGGTTTGGGAAGACACTACTAAAATGGCATGGGGTATTTTACTGCTGTTTGGTGGTGGAATAGCATTAGCGTCGGCATTAGAAAGTGTGGGATTGATAGAAGCGCTCGGAAAATGGGTGGCTGATTTTTCAGGAGGAGGTGGTATTATGCTGGTGATATTAATTACAGTTATTTCAATCTTTATCAGTGAAGTGATGAGTAATATTGCCCAGGTTATAGTATTTGCCCCGGTGGTTGCAGGTATTTCAGATGCGTTGGATATGAATCCGCTATTATTAGGACTACCCATGACATTGGCCGCTTCCTGCGCCAGTATGATGCCGATGGGCACTCCTCCTAATGCGATTGTATTTGCAAGTGGTCACATCCGCTTAAAACAAATGGTTGTAACCGGTTTTATAATGAATATTGTTTCAATTGTACTGATCGTGTTATTCTGCTGGTATGTAGTACCAATGTTGATTCCGCCAATATCAAAATAATCAGAATTGAATTTTCGGACCAAAGGCTAGATCTCCCGCGTCACCTAAACCGGGAACGATGTAGCCTTTGTCATTTAATTCAGCGTCAATGGTACCTACCCAGATATGAACTGCAGGTTCACTCTTTCTGATAAAGTCGATGCCGGGTTGACTGGCTATCGCTGCTACAACGTGAATTTCACGCGGTTTGCCTTCCTGCTTCAGGTACTGGATGGTTTTTACCAGAGATGCCCCGGTAGCTAACATCGGATCTGAAATAATCAGTACACGGTTTTCAAGGGCCGGGCAGGAAATATAATCCAGACTGATTTCAAAACTACCATCTTCGTTATGTTTGCGGTAAGCAGAAATGAATGCATTATCACTTTTATCAAAATAATTCAATAAGCCCTGATGTAAGGGAACTCCTGCACGTAGAATGGTTGCCAATACAGGATATTCATTCAGTACAGTACTTTTGCTGATTCCTAAAGGGGTGGGCGTGTCTTCTATTTTAGAAGGTAATCTTTTACTGATTTCAATGGCTGCCACTTCGCCAATCCGCTCTAAATTTCTTCTGAAACGCATTCTGTCGCGCTGAACTGCTACATCCCTTAATTCTGCGACCCAGTTATTTAGGAGCGAAAATTGTTCACTTAAGTTGATTACCATAATTTTGAACTTTATTAAGTTGCCCGAAAATAGAAATTATTTCGATATGATTTACCGTGCTATAGGATTAATGAGTGGTTCGTCGCTCGATGGTTTAGACATTGCATTTGTGGAGTTTACAGAACAGAGTGGCAAATGGCAGTATGAAATAAAAGCTTCTGCCTGTGTGCCTTATGATGATGAATGGATGGAAAAACTACGTACTGCATCGCAAGCTTCTGCATATACATATTTGGGGCTGCACTCAGCATACGGACACTATCTCGGAAGAACCGTAAACCAGTTTATTGCTTCAAAAGGACTTGATTATCAGGTGCAATTAGTGTCTTCGCACGGTCACACTATTTTTCATGAGCCGTCAACCCGTATGACTGCTCAATTAGGAGACGGTGCTGCTATTGCGGCAGAAACCGGTATTAATGTAGTGAGTGACCTGCGCGCGCTGGATGTTGCCCTGGGTGGACAAGGTGCTCCGATTGTTCCGATCGGAGAGAAGTATTTATTCAGCGACTATTCATATCTTCTCAATATCGGTGGAATTTCTAACCTGACAGTTTTGGGCGAAAACCAATCCATTGCATTTGACATAGCTCCGGCAAACCGTGTTTTAAATATGATTGCCGGCCAGATAGGAAAAAAATACGATGAAGGTGGAGCGATGGCAGCTAAAGGAATGATCAACGAGCCGGTATTAGATGAGTTGAATGCGCTCGATTATTATAAAAAACCTTTTCCTAAATCATTGAATAATGAATTTGGCAGCGACACTATTTATCCGCTTCTTGAGAATTTAAATACCGAAGATGGGCTGGCCACTTATGTTGAGCATATCGCTCAACAGTTGGCAAATGCTTTCCAACAATTTGAGCAGCCGGTTCAACCAGGTAAACTGCTCGTAACAGGTGGGGGAGCGCATAACGATTTTTTAATGCAGGCCATTCAATCTAAACTGGCTGTATTCGGAATTGAAGTAGAGAAACCTTCAAAAGAGGTGATTGACTATAAAGAAGCACTTATTATGGCCTTTATCGGTGTATTGAGATGGCGTGAAAATAATAACGCATTAGCTGAAATAACAGGTGCAGGAAGGAATAGCATCGGTGGGGCATTATGGATCGGTCAGGAATATTAAATAAGTGAAGAATTAAGAATGAAGGGTTATGAATGATTTATTTACATTCTGTAATATCTCAATGACTTTAAATTGACCGCAGATACACAAATGGCAAAGCATATACCATACATAACCTTTGGAGTTAGTTTGTTATCTGTGTATCTGTGGTAAAAAGGTGTTTGTTATTCCACTATTGTTTTTTCTGCGTATACTTGTTACGTATTCTACTCAGGGTTTCCAACGTCATACCCAGATAAGATGCAATGTATTTTAAGGGGATGCGTCTGAGTAATAACCCATTCGTCTGAACGAAATAGTCATACTTTAAAGATGCTTCTGTTAAACGGGCTACAAATGCCCTGTCTTCGGCTTCCATCAGATATTCCTGATACAACATTCTTACAATGTAATTGAACTCGGGAAATCGATTGTACATCTCTTGTAATACATTGTAATCGATCACATATACTTCTGCATCTTCAATTACCTGAATACTTTCTTTTGTAGGATTCTCATTGTTGAAAGTTGAAATGCAAGCTGCCAGTTGATTCTCTCTTGAAAACCAGGTGGTGATTTCTTTATTGTTATACAAATAAAATCCTCTTAATACACCTCGTTTAATGTAGTAAATATTTTCGCAGATATTACCTGCTTCATGAATCACTTCGTTTTTCTTGAATTGTTTCTGCGAAATATGACGATCTAAATATGATTTTACTTCGTCTGAAAGCGGATGAATTCGTTGTAGAATCTGAGTGAATGAAAAATTACCAATACTCTCCTTTTGTGAGGGAGGAATGGGCGCCTCTGTGTTTGATACCATAATCTAGAATAAGGGTTTAACCAATACTGTTATTTCTCGGCATTGCCGACTATGGCTCATCAAAGGATTACATTTGTAAACTAAAATAATATTATTTTGTTACAATAATAACATTTACTTAAATATTAAGTATTTATACTTAGCTAAAACAAAGAAATTGATTAGTAATACTACTAAAAGGTGATTAGTTTAAACTGATCGCCATCGAATAATGACCGATCGCTGAGCTTTAAATGCGGAATTACTAACAGTGCCATAAACGATAATGTCATAAAAGGAGCACTTAAAGAAGTACCCAGGGTTTTCGCCATTTCGTCGATTGCCGTATATTGTCTGGCAACCTGGTATCCATCATCAGCTGACATTAAACCGGCAACGGGTAAACCTAACGTTTTTATTATTCCATCGTTTACACAACTAATTCCTCCTTTCAATTGAATTAACGATTGAATCGCTTTGTAAATACTTTCATCATCTACTCCCACCGCAATAATATTATGGCTATCGTGTGCTACTGTAGAGGCAATTGCCCCTGATTTAAAACCGAACCTGTGAATAAAAGCTTTGGCAACGGGTGTGTTCTGATAGCGGTTCACCACCACAATTTTGAGCACATCTTCTTCTGTATTACTAATGATATTATTACCAGACAGGGTGGGTTTGAACGTTAATTTTTCGGTGATGAGTTGTCCGTCTAATGCCCCGATTACGGGAATTTGTTCCTGTCCGTTAAATGGAACTGCCAGGTCCTCTATACTGAAATGAGGATCTGTAAATTGATTGAGTAATTGTGTGGGAGGAGTGGTGGATAGATGAGACTTTCCGTTTTCTGCTACTTTTTTACCATTGATATATGTGGATAATACGTCAAAAGTATGCAGGTCCTTTACCAATATAAAATCGGCCGGGTCACCAATATTCAACAGGCCTACGTCCATTTTATAATGTTTTACCGGGTTGATACAGGCTGCCTGTAAAATATTAAACAGTGGAATACCTTTATCGATTGCTCTTTGACATAATTGATTGATATGCCCATCTACTAATGAGTCAGGATGTTTATCATCACTGCAAAACATGATATGATCAGGGTATGTATTTAGTAAAGGAATCAGTGCTTCGAAATTTTTAGCAGCACTTCCTTCACGAATTAAAATCTTCATACCGTGTTGAAGTTTTTCTAAAGCTTCTTCAAGTGTGAAACATTCATGATCGGTACTGATGCCGGCATTGATATATTGTTTGGCGGCTTCACCGCGTAACCCGGGGGCATGTCCGTCAACAGGTTTACCTAATGCGTGCGCTGCTTTAATTTTTGCCATTACCTCCGGATCTTTGTTTAATACACCAGGGAAGTTCATCATTTCGCTGAGGTAATAAATAGCAGGATCCTGTAATAATTCTTTCACTTCAGCTATGCCGATTTCAGCTCCTGCCGTTTCTGATTTAGTGGCCGGAACACAAGAAGGAGCTCCGAAATGAAATTTAAACGGAACTGTTTTTCCGTTATTAATCATATACTTAACGCCCTCTACCCCACATACATTTCCAATCTCATGCGGATCACTGATAGTGGCTACCGTACCATGTACGACTGCCAGTTTTGCAAATTCAGAAGGAATCAGCATTGAACTTTCAATGTGTACATGGCTGTCAATAAATCCTGGTAAAAGAAAAGGCAGGTTGGTGTCTTCCTCAATCATACGAAAGGAACGGATAGATCCTTGTGTTACCTCCATTTCAACCGGGCGGATTTCTTTTTTTTCAATGTTTACCAGTTGCGCTTTGATAGTAAAATCTTGCATAAAATAAATGCTGTGGTTACCCGCAATTTAGGTAATACTTTGATAATATGGAGAGAAGAATATTATTATCAAAAACAGTCATGATTATACCGGTAAAATGAGAAAAAAGAATTATCTTTCGAGCATTAAATTATCTGTATGAAAAGAGTATTATTTGTTTTATGTGCTACTGTGATGAGTTCAGTGGTGTTTGCACAAGATGCGAAATCTTTGGTTGATAAATATTATAACGCTTTAGGAGGTAAATCTGCTGAAACGAATATCAAATCATATGTTGCTAACATAGAAATGGATGCAATGGGGCAGCCATTAAATGTGAAACAATCAGTAGTACTTGGTGAAAGTTCTAAAATTGTGATTGATGCCGGTATCATGGAAATTATTCAGGTGTGGAGTAAAGGTAAAGGTTGGATGACTAACCCGATGACCGGAGGTACCGAAGATATTTCTGAAGATCAGGCAGTTAATTTAGTTGAACTTTTAAACCTTTTCGGTTATGTTCATCCGTCAAAAGTAGATGATACTTTCAAATATATCGGAAAGAAAGAAGTGGGGGGTGAAACTTTCGAAGGTATCGAAACGGTAAAAAGCGGTAACGATGTGAAAATTTATTTCGATAATAAAGGATATTTAAGATTACAGGAAATCAATTCAGCTGAAGGTAGTGTAACGATTGAGTTTTCAGACTACCGTGATCTTGATTTTGGTTTTAAAGCTCCTTTCAAAGTAATCACTAACACGCCAATGGCTTCTATCGAAATGAAGTATAAAGATTTCTTAATCAATGAAAAAATTGATCCGGCAATTTTCGAAAAGCCTTAATCAACTAAATAAGTAATTAAAAGGAGCCCAAAAGGCTCCTTTTTTTGTGCCAGATTATTAGATATTGTATATTTATTTTTATGAAGAAGTTCTATAGCATACTGATAGCTACATTATTAGCCATTCCTTATCTGAATGCACAAACTTTACTTTTAAATAGTTTGGGTAAAGAGCCTGTGAATGGAAAATATCAACAGGTTGTTTTAAAAGAAGAGGGTGGTGAGTGGCAATTAAAGTTTTATGATCATAAAGTGGTAGAGTTTAATTATTCGTCTGGTAAATTAAAAAATCAGGAACAGATAAGTGATGCTGTAGTAGCAACTCCATTAACTGTAGGTATACAGGCTAGAAAAACCGCTATCTATACATTAATGTTAGAAAACGGTTTATCTGTTATTTATCAGCAGGGAGCATGGTATGTGAAAGACGGTAACAAAGTATTATTGAAAAAAGCTGTTGTGAAAAGTGATGCTTCGGTTCGCGGCTATGAGTTTGTTATTAATGAAGACGAACACTTTTTCGGAGGTGGAGAAAGAGCGCTGCCTTTAAATAGAAAAGGTTTTTCGTTTCCGCTGTTTAATCAACCTCATTATGGTTATGAAACGGGAGCAGATGCGCTAAATTTTTCAGTACCATTTTTTATGTCAAGCGACGGGTATGGTATTCTCTTTAATAATGTTTCAAAAGGAAGCGTTGATTTAGGGAAGTCAGATGCCAGATCCTGGAAAACAAGTTTTGAAAGTGGTGCATTACAATTTTATATTATACCCGGTAGCAGAATAGCGGATATATTAAAAGCTTATCATTTGTTAACCGGTGCACAGCCCTTACCTCCGCGATGGGCTTTCGGTAACTTTGTATCCCGCTTTGGATATAGAAGTGAAAATCAGGTGAAACAGGTAACCGATACAATGCGTACACATGCCTTTAAAATGGATGCGCTTATTTTTGATCTCTTCTGGTTTGGTGACTCTATCAAGGGTACCATGGGCAACCTGAGTTGGGTGAATCAAAAGAAATGGCCTAATCCTCCTCAGATGCTGAAATCACTCCAACTTCAGAACATTAAACCTGTTGCCATCTTAGAACCTTTTATTCTGGAAGGTACCTTACAGTTTGAAAATGCAAAACCTCATTTTGCCTTAGACATAAACCGTAAACCTTATCTTCTTCAGGATTTTTATTTTGGAGTAGGAGGATTGATAGATATTTTTAAACCATCCGCACAACAGTTTATGTGGAAATTCTATCAGCAACAAATGAAAAATGGTGTGATCGGATGGTGGACTGATTTAGGAGAACCGGAAAAACATCCGTCAGATTTATACCATGATTTATCTGTACTCGGATATAAGAGACTCTTTGCAGCTGATGAAGTACACAATGCTTACGGGCATTATTGGAATAAATTTCTCTACGAACAGTTTAAAAAAGAAAAACGTAATGAAAGATTGTTTCATTTAAACCGTTCCGGATTTGCAGGCTCTCAAAGGTATAGCGTATTTCCATGGACGGGAGATGTTGCCCGTACATGGAGTGGCTTACAGGCACAGGTGCCTTTGCTATTGGGAATGAGTGTAAGCGGATTTCCTTACATACATTCGGATGCAGGTGGTTTTTCAATGGTGGATAAAGCAGATCCTGAATTATATGTTCGTTGGTTAAGTTTTGCCGCTTTTACACCGATTTTCAGACCGCATGGCACTGCTCTGGGAGATCTTGAAGCTCCTGAAAAAGATATTCCATCTGAACCGGCTTTCTGGAAAGAACCTTATCGGACGTTTGTAAAACACTGGATCGATTTAAGATATGCATTACTTCCTTACAACTATGATCTTGCATTTCAGCATGTAAAAGACGGTAAACCTTTAATGCGTACACTGAATTACAATGACTTTTCTTTTAAGCATACTTCGTTAGATAAACAGTATTACTGGGGCGAACATTTTCTGGTACACCCGGTAACAGAATCAGGAAATAAATCTGTAAAAACATATCTTCCTAAAGGACAGTGGTATGATTTCTATACAAATGAATTGACAGAAGGCGAGCGCGAGAAAGAATTTAATTTTAACCTGCAAAAGATACCGTTATATGTAAAAGCTGGTGCGTTTGTTCCTTTCTGGACAAATTCGTTTAAGTTTTCTTCAGCCGATGCTTATACAGGAGATACCCTGAGTGTTTATTATTATCCTGCCAACAATAACAGCTTTTATGAGTGGTTTGATGACGATGGTAAAAGTGCCGGCAGTTTAGAAAAAGCGCAATATGAGATTATACATTTCACAGCCGGCTATCAGGGTGGTTCAAGAGAAATTGAAATCAGTACACCTATTTTGAAAACACAACAAATGAAGAAACGTGTTATTGAAATTTCAATTCCTGCAACGATTGAATATAAGAGTATTGAAGTAAACGGAACTGCGGTAAATGTGTCGACTAATCAAACGGGTATCAGTTTGCTACAGGAAGGGAAGTTTCTTCGCTTCAGGGTGAACTTTGAAGGTAAGCCGGTGAAGATTTCAATAAAATAAAAAAGAGGAGTAATTTTTACTCCTCTTCTTGTAGTAAGTCGGGTCGTCTTTTTTTAGTACGTTCCATGGCTTGTTCATAGCGCCATTCTTCGATTTTTTTTAAATCACCGCTTAATAATATATCCGGAACTTTTAATCCCTGAAAATCTGCAGGTCTGGTATAAACAGGCGGGGCTAAAAGATTATCCTGAAATGAATCGGTTAAAGCAGATGTTTCGTTGTTCAAAACACCGGGTATTAATCTGCCGATTGCATCTACTACTACAGCTGCTGCCAATTCTCCGCCGCTCAGCACGTAATCACCGATTGAAATTTCATGAGTAATATATAATTGCCGGATGCGGTCGTCAATACCTTTATAATGCCCACAGATAATTATAATATTTTCCAGAAGGGATAGTCTGTTTGCCATTTTCTGGTGAAAGGTTTCACCATCAGGTGTCATGTAAATAATAGCATCGTAGGGCCTTTGTGATTTCAGACTTTCAATAGCACTTGCTAAAGGTTCAGGCATCATCACCATTCCTGCTCCTCCTCCATATTGATAATCATCTACTTGTCCATATTCATTCACTGCCCATTGACGAAGGTGATGAATTTCTACTACTAATAAAGATTTTTCTTTGGCTCTTTTCATAATAGAGTGAGCCAGCGGACTTTCTAATAATTCCGGAACCACTGAAATGATATCTATCCTCATACTGCAAAGATATTGTTTCAATTAAATAATCACCCTTTTTAGGTATTTCGTACGGATAAAAATCAAAAAGGGTGTGAAACATAAGAATTTATAGGTAATTGACGTTATTTGTGCAGGTTTCACAAAATGCCCCTAAATCTAAACCAACAAGAATGAAATCAAGAATTACCGGTCTGCTGACCGTTTTAGCGTTATCTTCTTCATTAAGTACCACTGCACAGGATCTGCTGGGTTTGAGAACGAGCCGATACATCGGAGGTGCCAGTGCTATTTTTAATCCGGCAAACATTGCCGACAGCCGGCATAAGTTTTCTTTGAATCTGGTTGGGCTTGATGTATTAGTGAACAATTCATTCATCACTTTTGATCAAAATTCTATTAAAGATTTATCGAATATTCAAGATCTTTTTAAAGATGCCAACGGACCAATCAGTGCGAAGATCAGCGGCGGAATAGTAGGCCCGGGTGTGCAGGTAAAATTGAATCAAAAGAGCAGCATTGCATTAAACACGCGTGTTCGTTTTATTACAGAAGTAAGTCAGTTAGATCAGGAACTATATAGGAATGTAGTACTTAGTGAAGATGAACTGGAATCTGGTATTAAAAGCATCAATTCTCCTTACAGACAAGCAGTGAATGCTACCGGTTGGGGCGAGATTGGTTTAACTTATGCGAGAACAATTTATGATAAAGAAGCCCATTTCTTGAAAGTCGGTCTTACGGCAAAGTATTTAATTCCTTTTGCTAATTACAGCATGCAGATTAATCAGCTGAATACAACTATTGTAGTGGATTCTGATCACAACACTGCGGAGATGAGAAATTCAAGCGGTACCATCGGATTTGAGCAATCGGGTGCAGACTTTGATAATATCAGGGTAAAAGATTTCTTTAAAACGGATAATCCTTCAATTGGATTTGATTTAGGAGTGGTGTATGAATATCGTCCTAAACATCAGCGTTACAGAAATACAGAGAACGGCCAATATAACTCTCCAAAAGAAAAATATGCTTTCAGATTAGGTGTAGCAGTGTTAGATTTTGGTAAAATGAAGTTTAACAGAAATGCTGCTAACAGTGGTACATTTGATATTGATATCAATGGAGCTGAAGCTTACAATCTGAGAGAATTGGAAGATGTTGAAATTCCTTCAGGTTTAATGACACACCTGAGAAGCCGTCCGCAGTATTTTACGGAAAGAGCCGTTGCAAATCCTGCCGTATATACCTTAAATATGCCCACTAACTTAAATGTTGATCTTGATGTGAGATTGTTAAGCTGGTTATATGTAAACGGAGCCTATCAGAAGTTTATGGATACTGAAAATGAACATGGACAAAGCCTGGCGATGTTAGATAATTTCACAATTACACCAAGAATCGAATTGAAAAAATTAGGCGTTTATTTACCGATAAACCATAGCGAGTTAACGGGTACTAACTTTGGTGCGGCGTTACGTTTCGGAGGATTTTATATCGGTTCTTCCAATGCACTTACTTTATTAACCAATGGGTCTAAAAAAGTGAATGTATATACCGGCTTATTTATCGGATTAAACTCGAAGAGATAATTTATCTGCCACATAATAATAAAAGCCTCCAAATTATTGGAGGCTTTTTATTTAACTAAAAGATTGTTGATATAACCACGAATATTATTCAGTGAAAAAATCATCCAGATCTCTTCTTTGTTTTTTAGTAGGTCTTCCGATTTTACTGGGCCTTTTTCCGGTATGGAAGCTGGCCGCCTGAAATTGAATTCTTTCCAGTTCTTCGGCAGGAGTGATATCAATATAATATTTAACTGCTTCACTGTAAGCCACCCGGTTGGGAAGTAATCCGGTTACTTTTATTACCCATCGTTTAGCTTCGGTTTTGACTTCATACTCTTCACCCACTACAACATTTTTTGCAGCTTTAACCGTATTGCCGTTCCACTTTACCTTTCCACTATCACAGGCAGTAGCTGCCTGTGACCTGGTTTTGAAAAGCCTGATCGACCATAAATATTTATCAATTCTTAATTTCTCTTTGTCTGCCATAACGATAATTATGCATTTGCATCTGCAAAATACTGATGGAAATAAGGAATGGTTTCGATTCCTTTATAGAAGTTTGCCAGATCATATTTTTCGTTCGGAGAGTGTAGGTTATCGTTATCTAACCCAAATCCCATAAATACAATCTTGCAACCTAATTCTTTTTCCAGCAGTGAGCAGATAGGAATAGAACCGCCACCTCTTACAGGAATTGGTTTTTTACCGAAAGTTGTTTCGATTGCTTTAGCAGCAGCCTGATATCCTTTTGAGTCGAGCGGTGTTAAATATGGTTCGCCACCATGATGGTTTTCTGCTTTTACAGTTACTCCCGGAGGAGCGATCTGACGGAAATAGTTTAACAAAATTTCAGTTATTTTTTCAGAGCTTTGGTTAGGTACCAGCCTCGCTGAAATCTTTGCAAATGCTTTAGAAGGCAATACTGTTTTTGATCCTTCACCCGTGTATCCACCCCACATGCCATTAATCTCAAGTGTTGGTCTGATGCCGGTTCTTTCAATAGAAGTATATCCTTTTTCACCCCAGGTAGCATTTACTCCTAAATCTTTTTTATACTCTTCATCATCATAAGGGGCTTGTGATAATAGAGCTCTTTCTTCCGGAGTGGCTTCTAATACATCATCATAAAAGCCAGGAATAGTTATGTGATTATTTTCATCGTGGCAGGAAGCGATCATTTTTGATAAGATCGTTAAAGGGTTGGCTACGGCACCACCATAAACACCACTGTGTAAATCGCGGTTAGGTCCTGTTACTTCTACCTGAATATAAGCCAGGCCTCTCATGCCGGTATCGATGGAAGGTGTTTCCAGGCTGATCATAGCAGAGTCACTGATAAGAATTACATCACATGCTAATAATTCTTTTTCTTCGTGTACCAATTTAGCGAGGTTAGGTGAGCCTACTTCTTCTTCTCCTTCTATCAGGAATTTAATATTCAGAGGAAGTGTATTGGTTTGAGTAAGAATCTCCAATGCCTTAACGTGCATATAGAATTGTCCTTTGTCATCGGCACTTCCGCGTGCGTAAATTTTACCATCTTTTATTAATGGTTCGAAAGGAGCACTGTTCCATAATTCCAGAGGATCCGGTGGTTGAACGTCGTAATGTCCGTATACTAAAACGGTAGGTTTGGATGGATCTACAATTTTTTCAGCATATACCGAAGGGTGGCCAGCTGTTTCTAAAATCATAGCTTTATCCGCTCCGGATGCTTCTAATCTTTTTTTAACGATTTCGGCACAGGCACGCATATCTCCTTTGTGGTTACTGTCAGCACTGATGGAAGGAACTTTTAACAGTTCTACTAATTCTTCCAAAAATCTTTCCTTATGCGTATTTAAATAGTTTTTCCAAGCTTCCATAATAATGGAGATTTTAGTTGAATAATGTTTGGCAAAGATAAGATTCCTTGCCGGCTCTGGGTGGTATAAAAATAACTTTTACTAATCTGGCAGATAATGTCTTGAGTTTGTGGTAACAGATTCAAAATTCCAGTCAATTTTTGCTTCAGAAGGGTGTTGGCGAACGTGGCAATCTGTTTTAAAACATATTTTGCAAGACTGCGGTTTACAATCATCAGCGTGTACCATTAATTCAATTGGCTGGGTGGAGAAGTTTCTGATTGTTTGTGAGAGTGCATCCACTTCTTTGTGTGCGTCGCGAACAGTAAAATACCAGGGGAGGGTTAAATGGCAGTCTATATGAAAAGTACCTCCATATTTAATCACTCTGAGGTGGTGTAAATCGATCCAGTCTGGTTGTCTGGCCTTATTTACCTCCTGAATGATCTGATCAAGAACTTCCTCGTCTGCCTGGTCCATGATTCCTGCCAGCGAGCTTTTGATAATTTTATAACCTGTATAGCCGATAAATAAGCTGAGTGCTATCGAAACTACACTATCAATGATTTCCCATTTAAAAAGGTAAACGAGTAGGAGCGATGCGATAACGGCGATAGTAGAGTAGGTGTCTGTCTGCAGGTGTTTACCACTTGCTACCAATGCCAGTGAGTGGTTTTTTTTGCCTTTGCGGATGCAGATGCTTCCCATGGTCCAGTTTACAACAGCTGTAAAAGCAATCAAACCTATACCTTCTTTTACAGCGTTTAAAGGACTGGGATAAATGATTTGGTGAATTGCTTTATAAAGAATGGCAATTGCTGCCAGTAAAATCAGAATACCTTCAATTTCGGCTGCTACGAATTCTGCTTTTCCATGGCCGTAAGGGTGATTTTTATCTGACGGTTTAGCGGCAATCGACAAGCTCACCAATGTAATGACGGCGGCAATAATATTCACAATACTCTCCAGCGCATCTGTTAAAACGGCTACAGACCGGGTAAGGAAATAAGCGAATCCTTTAATCAGAAAGAGGGCTACGGCTACAGCCAGTACCCATTTCTGTATGTTTAAATTCTGTTTAGTAATTTCCAATACTTAAAAATTAGTGTATCAGAGCGTCTCTTTGTTCTTTTTGAGTTTTAGTGCCAGTGCTTTTATTTTTTTGAAAGCTCTATGATACGATTCTTTATTAAAAAGTTGTGAATCATTTAATGCTTTAATGATCAGAAATACGGCGATAGGGAAGAGTACGAAAGTCGGAAGCCATTTACCTGCAAAAGGAGTCATCACATCTTCTTTTACAAACTTGGTTCCGAAGTTATTTAACAGGAAAAAGATAACAAAGAAAATGAGTGCAAATACAACGGGTAAACCGATACCGCCTTTTCGTACGATAGAACCTAAAGGGGCTCCGATCAGAAAAAGTACCAATACGGCCATTGCCATAGAGAATTTTTCATGCCATGCGAGTTTATAGAGGCGGGTATCTTTTCTTTTGCCAAGGTATTCAAGGTTATAGCTTTCTAAAGAGCTAACCATGTTTCCTACATAATTCTCTGTTACTTCAACTACGCTTTTGCGGGCTGAATCAGGTAATAAATCTTCAAAATTTTTGGTAGTGACCCGGGGGATGGTAGTTTCAACCCATGTAGAATCAATATAATTCAGGAATGACAACGAATAACTCAACTCTCTTTTAACACGGCCGAACATTGCCTGGTTAACTTTTTTCATTGAATCAACTGCGAGGTCAAGTTTAGAGATACTCAGCATTTCGTATCTGTCTTTGTTAACAGAGTCGGAAGTCATGTTTAATTGCAGTGAACTCAGATCCAGTGCTTTTGTATAATTACGAAAGTTTAATCTGGAGAATTCGTTATTGCTCATGTTTCTGGAGCCCTTTTCTTCATAGTGCGCGCCATTGTACATTACAAATTCGAGATAGCGCTGATCGGGCGACATGCGCATGATTGCTTTTTCAGCAATTGTTACGAAACTTTGGGGGCCATTGCCTGATTCAAAAATAAAAACATCATGGAGAATAGAATCTTTTTCTTTTTTGGATACTTTAATGGCATAACCGGGGATGGTGGTATAAAAAACACCTTCTTTCAGGTCGAAGGCTGGTTTTTTGTGTACGAGGTCATTGTGGAGTGTTTTCATTTTAAGTGTAGCCAGCGGGTACACATTGTTGTTAAAATAAAAAGCAACAAAACTCATAAAAACGGCAACAATTAACAAGGGGCGCATAAATCGCATTAAGCTGATCCCTGCCGATTTGATGGCAATCAGTTCAAAGGTTTCTCCAAGGCTTCCGAACGTCATGATAGAAGATAACAGAATAGCCAGCGGTAAAGCCAGCGGAACGAGAGTACCGCTCAGATAAACCACTAACTTTAACATAATAATCGGATCAATACCTTTTCCTACGTAATCGTCAATCCACAACCAGAAAAATTGTAAGATCAGAACGAATAGGGTGAGAAAAAAAGTGGCAATAAAAGGACCTATGAACGCTCTAAGTATTAATATGTCGAGTTTTTTTATCATTCTATACCTTTATCACATGGAAAAAGCAAAAATACATCTTTCGGCAAATGAATGGAAAATGATTCGTGAAACTGACTGGATATTTATCAAGAAACAAATAACAGCAAAAGTGTATGAATTGTTGGGAATGATAGCAGATGAGTGGAGGCTGACCGTTCCTGAAAACAGGCACTTACCCGAAGAAGTAAGGCTGAGTGAACCCAAAATTACCAGGGGCGAGCAATACAAAGAATTGCCTTATGTAATATTGGATTATCCCAGAGTTTTCGGAAAAGAAGGAGTGTTTGCCATCAGAACTATGTTCTGGTGGGGCAAAACAATTAGTGTAACACTTCATTTAAGCGGAAAATATAAACAGCAATACCAGCCCGCTTTGCTAAAAAACTGTCAGGTGAAGCAGTACCAATATTGCTGTTTTGAAGCTATTTGTAAGGATGAGTGGGAACACGAAATTGCGGCACCTTATTATTTACCGGTGCATGAATTTACAGTCGAAGACTTACAACAGATGATTACAAATTCAGGATTTGTAAAATTTGCTATTCCTTTCGCTTTAGAAGAGTGGAATGAACTACCTGAAAAGCTTCTACATGCCCATCAAACTTTAAATGAATGGTTGATTTAGTTACCAAGCCTGTGTAACAGGTCTTTTACCTGATAATCCCACAATTGAGTCTGATCTTTAATTTCAGCTTTTTCTGCGAAATCTTTTATCACTAAAATTGTTTGATTCGTAACTTCTGATTTTTCAATAGAAAATTCAAAATATTCGTTATCGGGTTGATGTAACCAGTGGTAACGAATAAACTTCCCTTCTTCTTTTTCAAGAACCTCGGCTCTGTCTACAGTTCCATTCCAGCTAAAGCTGAAAAGGCCTTCACGTTCGTCTACTTGATCGGCAAACCATTCCTGTAAGCCCGCAGGAGTGCTTAGGAAATCATATAAAATGGTAGGAGAACATCTCACCGAATACTCTAATGTAAATAGTTGTTTCTTACTCATCTACTCCTTAAATTAAAATTTGAATCATGTATGATGATAAACCTGTTGCAATAATAGACAATAAAACGTACCGTCAAAATTTTTTTATCACAACCTGGTTAAAGATATGGAAAGATAAATATAAGTACTAAAATGATTGATTTTGTTGAAAATTAGCTCATTAAGATAATTTTAAAGGTTTAACGTTCTTTTTCGTCCAATTCCCCGGCAGAAATAAAGCTGTATAAGTGACTCATATTTACAAGAAAATGCCTATTTTTTCGTTAATAAACCTGAAGTGGTCTTTTTTAACCATTAAACCTTAAACCAGCCTATTAGTATGAGGCAACTCAAGATAACAAAATCAATAACTAATAGAGAGTCACAAAGCCTTGAAAAATATCTTCAGGAAATAGGAAAAGTAGAGTTGATTTCTCCTGAAGAAGAAGTACGCTTGGCCAGAATGATCAAATTAGGAGATCAGAAAGCATTAGACAAGCTTACAAAGGCGAACCTGAGATTTGTTGTTTCGGTAGCGAAACAATATCAGAATCAGGGACTTTCTTTACCCGATTTAATTAATGAGGGTAACCTTGGCTTAATTAAAGCCGCACAAAGATTTGATGAAACCAGAGGCTTTAAGTTTATCTCTTATGCTGTTTGGTGGATTCGTCAGAGCATTCTTCAGGCCTTGGCCGAGCAATCCCGCATTGTACGTCTTCCTTTAAATAAAGTAGGATTAACCAACAAGATTCAAAAAGCTTTTTCCAGTTTAGAGCAGGAATTTGAACGCGAGCCTTCGCCCGAAGAGCTGGCCGAATTGCTGCAAATGGAAACGGAGGAAGTGAGTGACACGCTAGGCATATCTGCCCGTCATATCAGTATGGATACTCCTTTGTCTGAAGGGGAAGACAATACCCTGATGGATGTAATGGAAAATCCTAATGCAGAGCGGGCCGAAGTGAATATCGAATACAAAGAGTCGCTCAAGCTGGAAATAGAGCGTTCCATGAGTTTATTAACTGAACGCCAGAAAGAAGTAATCTGTTTCTTTTTCGGTATCGGGGTTGAAAACCCGATGAGCCTGGAAGATATCGGCGAACGTTTTAATCTGACCCGCGAAAGGGTGCGTCAGATCAAGGATAAAGCGATTTCGAAGCTACGAAATAACTCTCGTGCCAAGGCTTTGAGAAGTTATTTAGGTGTTTAGTATAAAAAAATACTGAAGAGCGGGCCCCGAAAGCCTGTATCTACATAAATATTTGTAAATTTGCACACGCATTAAAGTGAATGTATTCTTACATTCACTTTTTTGTTCCAGATAATTGAACACCAAAACATCAAAATATTTCTTTCATGTTTGAAAGTTTGTCGGAAAGGCTCGAATCCGCCTTTAAGCAGATTAAAGGAGAAGGCCGTATTACGGAGTTAAACATTGCTGCTACTGTTAAAGACATTCGCCGTGCGTTGGTTGATGCCGATGTTAACTACAAGATTGCTAAGGAATTTACGGATAAAATCAAAGACGAAGCGCTGGGGCAAAAGGTAATTACTGCCGTTAGCCCGGGCCAGTTAATGGTAAAAATCGTTAAGGATGAGCTCGTTGAGCTGATGGGCGGAACAGAAAGTAGTTTCGAAACCAAAGGTACTCCTGCCGTGGTATTAATCGCCGGGCTACAAGGTTCGGGTAAAACTACTTTTTCCGGGAAACTGGCTAATTACTTAAATACCAGGAAGAATCTGAAACCGCTTTTAGTAGCAGCGGATATTTATCGTCCTGCTGCAATTGATCAGTTAAAGGTGTTGGGTGAACAAATTGGTGTGGAGGTATACAGTGAACCAGAGAACAAAAACGCAGTAGACATTGCTAATAAGGCAGTTGCCTATGCAAAAGCGAATAATAAGAACATTGTTATTATAGATACAGCAGGTCGTTTGGCGGTAGATGAAGTCATGATGACCGAAGTAGCGAATGTAAAAAATGCCGTAAATCCGACTGAAATCCTGTTTGTAGTTGACTCTATGACGGGGCAGGATGCGGTTAACACTGCAAAAGCTTTTAACGATCGCCTGAACTTTACAGGGGTAGTTTTAACCAAATTGGATGGTGATACCCGTGGTGGTGCGGCTCTGTCTATCAAATACACTGTAAATAAGCCGATTAAGTTTGTTTCGAGTGGTGAAAAAATGGATACGCTGGATGTTTTTTATCCTGAACGTATGGCGCAGCGTATTCTGGGGATGGGGGATATTACAACCCTTGTTGAAAAAGCCCAGGCTCAGTTTGATGCGGAAGAAGCAAAAAAACTTGAGAAGAAAATCCGTAAGAATCAGTTTGATTTTGAAGACTTTAAACAACAACTTGAGCAGATCAAAAAAATGGGGAATATTAAAGACCTGTTGGGAATGATTCCTGGTGTTGGTAAAGCCATTAAGGATATTGATATCAGTGATGATTCTTTCAAGGGAATTGAAGCCATTATTAACTCAATGACTCCTTTTGAAAGGGCTAATCCTGATGTAATTGACCAGAAAAGAAGAACCAGGATCGCAAAAGGTTCAGGAAAAGATATTGCTGAAGTGAATGCTTTTATGAAGCAATTTGAGCAGATGAAGCAAATGATGAAAATGATGAATAAAATGCCAATGGGAAGAATGCCCGGATTAGGCAAACGATAAATCTTTTCTAAAGTTGATTATTGTTTTTTTGGTAAATTAATCTGATTTACTAAATTTGAAAATATTAGGAGGATGGCTACAATAACCATCCTTCTAAAGTTGTAACCCTATTTGTTCACGCATTTAAATTTCTATTTAAAATGCCAGTTAAAATCAGACTTCAACGTCACGGGTCTAAAAAAAGACCTTTCTACTTTATTGTAGTAGCAGATGCTCGTTCTCCAAGAGACGGTAAATTCATTCAGAAATTAGGTACTTACAATCCTCTAACAGTTCCAGCGACTATTCAATTAGATCGTCAGAAAGCTTTAGATTGGTTGCACAAAGGTGCTCAGCCAACTGACACAGTGCGTAAGATCCTTTCTTTCAAAGGTGTATTATACTTAAAGCATTTATTGCGTGGCGTAAAACTAGGATTATTTGACGAAACTGCTGCCATGGAGAAATTCCAAGCTTGGCACTCAGAGCATGAAACTCAGATCAAAAAGAAACAAGAAGAACATGCCAGAGACAGAAGAGTTCGTCGCGCTCCAATCAGAAACGGTGGTGGCGAATAGTCCAACGCTTGTATAGCAAAAAAGATTAAAGAGATTATCCGTGAGGATAATCTCTTTTTTTATACCATTAAGGATAAGGATTGTCACAGAAACAAGATGTGTTTTCACCTACATTTTTTTCAAACCCGGAGTCTTAAGACTCCGGAGGATATAATTTATACGAATTTGAGACCGGATCAGATGATGCTTCCTAAATAAACTTTTATATTTCCTTCTTCATAATTTCACTATAATGAGCTGAAAGTTTCTGTTTCTCAATGTCTTAAATATTCGATTTGTCATTTTCCCCATCATTGCTATGAATTCTTACTATTATATACTCATATTTTTATTACTTCGATTTTATGTCGGCTATTTTTTTAATTTTACACAGTTATGAGTCAATATAATAGCATTGGTAAATTAGTGGCCACTTTTGGTGTAAAAGGAGAAGTAATTTTATCTCATCGTCTGGGAGCAGAAACTGATCTGCAAGGACTGGAAACTTTCTTTATAGAAAACAAAAAAGATGAGATGTTACCTTATTTTGTGGAATATACACGCGCTAAAAATGAGGAGGAGGTATATATAAAAATAGAAGGTATTGAGTCGAAAGAAGTAGCAGGTAAATTACTTCAGAAAACGGTATGGTTGAGCGAAGAAGATTTTCGTCAGTACGCAGACGCTACCTCACCCATCTCATTCTTAGGCTATCATATTATTGATCAGGACGTTGATCTGGGTGAAATATTAGAGATTATTGAACAACCCCACCAGGTATTGTGCCGGATCGATCTTGAAGGAAATGAAGCGCTGATTCCACTGCATCAGGATACTTTATTGGAAATAGATCAGGACGAAAAGAGAATTTACGTTGAACTACCCGACGGTTTACTGGATATTTATCGCTAAAATCTTTTGTTTGCTAGCCCATCCTCCAACTTACTAAACTATGGCAGCAACAACACCACAGCGAATAATCGCACATTTTGACCTGGACGCATTTTTTGTGTCTGTAGAACGGCTGTTTAATCCGGCTTATATCGGTGTGCCGCTAATTGTAGGAGGTAAAGAAAGAGGTGTAGTGTCTACCTGTAGCTATGAAGCACGTCAATATGGAGTACACTCTGCAATGCCCATTCAACAGGCAAAAAGACTTTGCCCCAATGGTATCTTTATAGGTGGTAACAGAGCTGCTTACAGCCATTATTCACGTATGGTAACGCAGATTATTGCAGATAAAGCCCCGCTGTTTGAAAAAGCTTCTATCGATGAGTTCTATATAGACCTAACCGGTATGGAAAGGTTTTTTGATCCTTTTCAATGGACAATCGACCTGCGTCAGCAAATTATCAATGAAACCAAACTGCCCATCAGTTTTGGAATGTCTACTAATAAAATGGTAGCAAAAATCGCTACCGATGCAGCTAAACCAAATGGGTATTTACAAGTGCCATTCGGAATGGAAAAAGAATTTCTTGCTCCATTGGCCGTCGGAAAAATTCCCGGAGTAGGTAAAAACACACAACAAACACTGGAATCTATCGGAATAAAAACTATTCGCCAGATAGCCGAAACCCCTGTTGCTTTGCTGGAAAAGGTAATCGGCAAATATGGTGTTGAATTATGGCACAAGGCACACGGAAAACATGAAGGCATTGTAGCTCCTTATCACGAAGCAAAATCGATTTCAACCGAAAGAACTTTTGAAGAAAATGTGCTGGACCTCGATCGACTCATGGCTGAGCTCGTAACAATGACTGAACGGGTAGGCTATGAATTGCGCCAGGAAGATAAAATGGCCGGTTGCATCGCTGTTAAAATCCGCTACCCGAATTTTGATACAAATTCCAGACAAATAGCTGTACCTTACACTTGCTACGACGATGAAATAATTCCTATAGCAAAAGAATTGTTTCATCAACTCTATAAAAAAAATCAACCCGTACGCCTGCTGGGAATCAGATTGAGTGAACTCACTAATCATGCTCAACAAACTAACTTGTTCTACAATACCGAGAAAAAAACAGATCTCTATAAAGCGATCGATGACTTAAAAAATAAGTTCGGAAAACTGGCTGTAAAACGAGGAGGAGGTAAAAATTAACCCAAAAGTTAAAAAAAAGCCTAAATCAACCGGAAAAGATAAAATAGTCTACTAAAATTGTAGGGAATTGTTATATTTGACATCTAAATCTTTCAAGAACAAAATAAACTTACCATTATGAGTTTACGTTTAGGCGATATTGCTCCCAATTTTAAAGCAAAAACCACCATTGGTGAAATTGATTTTTATGAATTTTTAGGAGATAGCTGGGGGATATTATTTTCTCACCCGGCCGACTACACCCCTGTTTGTACAACAGAATTGGGCAAAACTGCATTATTGCAAGAGGAATTTGCCAAACGTAATGTGAAAGTATTAGCAGTGAGTGTTGATCAGTTAGAACATCATCACGGATGGGTGAAAGACATTAACGAAACACAAAATTGTACAGTCGGATTTCCGATTATTGCTGACGAAGATCGTAACGTGGCCACTTTGTACGATATGATTCATCCAAATGCATCTGTAACAGCTACTGTGAGATCATTATTTGTGATCGGGCCAGATAAAAAGGTAAAACTTACTATTACTTATCCCGCATCAACCGGAAGAAACTTCTATGAAGTATTACGTGTAGTAGATTCTTTACAGTTAACTGCTGATTATAGTGTGGCTACGCCGGCAGACTGGAAACACGGTGAAAAAGTAATCGTAGTACCTGCAGTTTCTACGGAGGAAGCAGAAAAAAAGTTTCCCAAGGGTTTAGAAATCGTTAAACCCTACCTGAGATATACACCTCAGCCGAATATTGATTAAGAATTGTCTTCATCATAAATTGGTACTCAAAAACCTCTTTGTAAATTTTACAAAGAGGTTTTTTTATAGAGGAAGGTGTTCACCGCTGCCTCTATACCCTATTTTAACGTTGCAGGTTTTACCGCTAATGCTTATCTTAAAGCAAACTAATTTTTATGCGACTGATTGCTTTATTACTGATTTGCATTGCACCTGTTGTAGTGTTTTCGCAACGAACTGTTATTCATTGCGGTAAATTAATTGACGTAGAAAAAGGAACTGTTTTAAATAAACAGACAATCGTTGTAGACGGAACTAAAATTGTTTCTGTTGAAAACGGTTTTACAAAACCTCTTTCAACCGATAAACTCATTGATTTAAGTGATAAAACCGTTATGCCCGGATTAATGGATAGCCATGTGCATTTAGAGAGTGAAACTTCGCCTAACAATTATTCTCAACGATTTACCCGTAACGTTGCTGATATTGCTTTTACTTCGACTATCTATGCCCGTGAAACACTGAAAGCTGGTTTTACCAGTGTAAGAGATCTTGGAGGTAATGGTGTAAATACTTCATTGAGAGATGCTATTAACAGTAAAGTAATCGTAGGGCCTCGTGTATATAGTGCCGGAAAATCAATTGCAACCACCGGAGGACACGCAGATCCTACCAACGGAGTAAGAAAAGATCTGATGGGTGACCCGGGGCCGGAAGCAGGTGTAATTAACGGAATAAGTGATGCACGTAAAGCTGTTCGTCAAAGATATAAAGAAGGTGTGGATGTTATTAAAATTACGGCATCTGGTGGCGTATTGTCTGTGGCAAAAAGTGGTGAAAACCCTCAGTTTATGGAGGATGAATTAGAGGAAATTATTAAAACAGCCAATGATTATGGCTTGAAAGTAGCTGCCCATTGCCATGGTACCGAAGCTATGCTAAGAGCAGTAAGAGCAGGCGTACATTCTATTGAACACGGCACTTATATGACTCCTGAAGTAATGGATCTGATGAAGCAAAAAGGTACTTATTATGTTCCTACTATTACTGCAGGTAAGTCAGTTGCAGACTCCTCTAAAATTCCTAACTATTATCCTCCCCTTGTTCAGCCGAAAGCTGCTACCATCGGCCCGAAAATTCAATCAACTTTTGCGGCTGCTTATAAAGCTGGTGTTAAAATTGCTTTCGGTACGGATGCCGGCGTGTATAAACACGGCAAAAACTGGTTAGAGTTTGTATACATGGTAGAAGCCGGAATGCCGGCAATGGAAGCCATTCAATCTGCTACCATAGAGGCGGCAAAACTGATTGGTAACTGGGAAGAGCTGGGAAGTATTAAAACCGGAAAAATTGCTGACATTATTGCCGTAGATGGTGATCCGATAAAAGATATTCAGTCAATGGGAAAAGTGAAGTTTGTAATGAAAGCCGGAGTGCAGTATTTTTAATGATGATCAATTGAATACATATAACGTGTATGTATATTTGTTTTAATGATTTTTTTTCTGTATCTTATTAGTATAGGGTGTTGTATTTTTAACGTGAATACAACCATGCACAAATTAAGTTGTTCAGCAGATTTCGCAGAAAGCATCATTTAATCTATATGACCACTTATGCGCGTACATCAGCGAAGAAATTTCTCCTGTCAAACGAAGGAGAGTAGTAACAAGCCGAAGGCTGAAGAATATTGATGACAGATTTAATATAATTATAAAAAATAAGTCCGGTATTACCGGACTTATTTTCTCATCTGTTGTAAACAGGCGCGTATATCTTTTGGCGCTTCTGCTATTATTTCGATTTGCTGTGATTGAAAAGTAAATACGATTCTTTCTGCATGTAAGGCCAATCTGCTCAAAATAGGCCGCTCATTTTCCTCATGCTTGGAAAGCTTATAATTACGCTTGAAAGCAGATACAAATAATGGATTACCGTCCCCATACACTTCATCGCATACCAATGGATGGCCGAGGTATTTCATATGCACACGGATCTGGTGGGTTCTACCTGTATGAATCTGAAATTCCATAAAGGTATATTTACCGAATCTTTCTTTTACCGTGTAATCAGTATGTGAATGTTTTCCTTTTCTCATCACCGTCATAACACCCTTTTTGGTAGGGTGTTCGTCGAGATATACTTCTATAGATCCTTGTTCATTTAATACGTCACCTAATACTAATCCTGTATAATATTTTTCAACAGTTCTGTCTAAGAATAATTTAGAAAGTTCTTTGTGCGTAGCTTCATCTTTTGCGAACAGAATCACACCGCTGGTGTCTCTGTCAAGCCGATGAATTACAAAGATTTGCTGATATTTTTCCAACAGGTATTGCTTTAATGAAAGTTCCTTTCCTTCACGGTCGGGAATACTGAGCATACCTGCAGGTTTATTGATTGCAATAAGATAATCGTTTTCAAATAATACTTCCGGTTGTTGCTTAGCCACGGGTCGATTTGTTTTTTGAATAAGACTTGTTCAGGAATTTTAATAATCTGACTTCTTTTTCATTTAAGAAACGCCATTTACCACGATCTACGTTTTTCTTTGTAAGATCTGCGTACATTACGCGGTCAAGGTTTCTGACGTCGTATCCAAGGTGTTCAAAAATTCTTCTTACAATTCTGTTTTTACCACTGTGGATTTCGATACCAATAACAGATTTGTCTTTCGGATCAGGATATCCCAAAGCATCCGGAGCAATAAATCCATCTTCAAGGGTTACCCCACCGATCAGTTTATCAAAGTCTGCTTTTGTAAGCGCTTTGTCTAATCGCACCTCATAAATTTTCTTTACCTCATAACTTGGGTGAGAAAGTTTTTGAGATAATTCGCCGTCGTTGGTTAATAAAAGTACACCTGTTGTATTTCTGTCTAGGCGACCAATCGGATAAATTCTTTCAGTTGTAGCATTTTTAACAATGTCTAATACTGTTTTTCTACCTTGAGGATCATCGGTAGTAGTAATATAATCTTTAGGTTTATTCAATAAAATGTAAACCAGATTTTTTCTGGCCATCAGTTTTTTACCGTTGAACTTTATTTCGTCTTTTTCTGTTACTTTAAAGCCCGGCTCTAATATCACTTCTCCGTTTACCTGTACCTTACCTTCTTTTACAATATCAGCAGCATCTCTGCGTGAACTGACACCGGCATGTGCTAAGAATTTATTTAAAGGAATTGGTTCGTTAATTGGTTTTGCTTTAAAATTAGGCGCTTCAATAAGAGAGTCTTTGCTTCTTGACTCATATTCTTTACCTCTCACTTCTCTTTTACGGTCATCATAAGTCTTGCCGAAGCGTTTGTCTTCTTTCTTATAACTATCTCTTGTATTAGAGCGCTCTTTGCCTTTACCGAATGAGCGTTCTGTTTTTTCGCCTCTGAATGGACGTGCAGTATCCTGACGGTCTGATCTTTCTTTTTTGAAAGCATCGTCTCTGTTATTATCCTTAAAAGAAGAACGTGAAGTATTTCCTTTTTTGTTATACGGGCGTGTTTCTTTATCGGTTTTGTAGGGGCGCTCTGCGCGATTCTGGTCGTCTTTTTTATAAGGACGTCCGGTTTTCTTTTTTCCGAAAGAAGGTCTTTCGTCAGCATTCTCGCGGAATTGTGCTGATTTTTTTGATTCGAAAACTTTTTTAGGAGCGGCAGGATCTTGCGCTTTCAGTCCGGCTCTTTCTCTTTTCTTTTGTTCGAAGAATGCATTTTTTTCTTCGCGGGCCTGCTTTTTCTCCTGGCGGATTTTCTCTTTTAATTTAGCGCCGGTTTCTTTTTTGTGTACAAAACGATCGAAACCGCCTTTTTTTGAACTCATAAATAAAATTTTGCTGTTTTTCAACAGTAGTGATATAATTAAATAGTTGTCAGATCCTTATTCGCCAATTGTCCGCAAGCTGCATCAATGTCTTTTCCGCGGCTTCTTCTTAAACGGGCGTTTACTTTATTTTTTTCTAAATAAGCCATGAACTGGTCAACTACAGGCTCTAAAGGTTTTTTGAAGGTAGCCATTTCAATCGGGTTGTATTCGATGATATTCACCAAATCGGCTGGTACTTGTCTGTAAACCTTGATAAGGTCGTCGGCATCTGCCAAACTTTCGTTGAAGTTCTGGAATAAAATATATTCTAAAGTGATTTCACTTTTCGTTTGTTTATAGAAATAATTTAGTGCACTGATCAACTCTTTCAGGTTATTGCTTTCGTTGATTGGCATGATTTCATTTCTTTTCTGGTCGTTAGCAGCATGTAATGATAAGGCTAATTTGAATTTTACTTTATCATCACCAAGTTGACGGATCATTTTGGCTACTCCGGCAGTAGAAACAGTGATCCTGCGGGGTGACATTCCCAAACCGTCGGGAGAGGTGATCTTCTCAATGGCCTTCATCATGTTTTTATAGTTGAGTAACGGTTCACCCATTCCCATAAAAACAATGTTGGTCAGCTTTTGCTGGTAAGTTTCTTCGCTTTGACGGTTAATTAATACCACTTCGTCGTAAATCTCATCATGGTTGAGGTTTCTTTTTCTTGCCATATAGCCGGTTGCACAAAACTTACAGCTTAATGAACAACCAATCTGTGAAGAAACACAGGCTGTTTTTCTTTCGTCTGTAGGTATTAAAACACCTTCAACTAAATGACCTTCAACTGTTTGGAAACGAGATTTAATGGTGCCGTCATTGGAATGCTGGGTGGTGTTTACAGCAAGAGCAGGTAAGGTGAATTTTTCACTTAACTGAGCTCTCAGCTCCTTGCCCAGATTGGTCATTTCATCAAAACTATGGGCATGTTTTTTCCAAAGCCATTCATATACCTGCCTGGCTCTGAACTTTTTCTCTCCCATTTCAGCGAAAAGTTCCTCTAGCTCGCTGAGCGCTAAATGTCTGATATTCGGCTTCACCATCCTGCAAAGATATTTGGATATTTATGGATTTACAGTTTCTTTTTCTCAAGAATGGTATATTGCACCATAATTTAACAAATTAACTATCAACTTAGCGATTGTTGCCATGGAAAAAGCTTACGTAATAGATGCATTAAGAACCCCGATAGGAAAGTATGGTGGTAAATTGAGCGGAGTGCGTCCTGATGATTTATTAGCACATGTGATACTGCATTTGATGAAAAGAAATTCTTCTGTAAACCCGCAACTCATTGAAGATGTGATTGCTGGCGCTGCTAATCAGGCCGGAGAAGATAACCGTAATGTTGCCAGAATGGCTGCTTTGCTGGCCGGATTGCCTGTAACTGTAGGTGGAAATACTGTTAACAGGCTTTGTGCTTCAGGTTTACAAGCAATTATGGATGCTTCACGCGCCATTATGTGTGGCGAAGGTGATTTTTATATCGCCGGTGGAGTAGAGAGTATGACCCGTGCGCCATTTGTGATGCCAAAGGCTTCAGGTGCCTGGAGCCGTCAACCGGAAATTCATGATACTACCATGGGTTGGAGGTTTATCAACCCTAAGTTATCAGCCTTATATCCACCCTATACGATGGGAGAAACAGCGGAGAACGTTGCTGCTAAATGGAATATTACCCGCGAAGCGCAGGACCAGTTTGCTGTTAACACACAAGAAAAATATCAGGCAGCTTTTAAGGCCGGAAAGTTCAATGATGAAATTGTTCCTTTTGAACTGATGAATGAAAAGAAGGAAAAAGTGCTGTTTTCTGAAGATGAGCATCCGCGTTTAAGTGCTCTCGAAAAATTAGCTCAGTTAAAGCCTGCTTTTAAAATAAATGGTACGGTAACAGCGGGTAACAGTTCAGGTATTAATGATGGCGCCGCAGCGGTGTTACTGGCAAGCGGTAAAGCCGTGGAACAATACGGATTAAAACCTTTGGGTAAAATTATATCAATGGCAATTGCGGGAGTTGATCCTGCCATTATGGGAATCGGTCCTGTGCCGGCTACTCAGAAAGCTTTGCAGCGCGCAGGTTTAACTGTGAACGATATTGGATTGTTTGAATTGAATGAAGCATTTGCCAGTCAGAGTATAGCCTGTATCCAGGATCTGGGTATTGATGAAAAGAAAGTAAACGTAAATGGTGGTGCCATCGCTTTAGGACATCCGTTAGGGGCGTCCGGAGCCAGAATATCAGCTACTTTATTACACGAAATGAAACGCAGAGGAGTAAAGTACGGAGTAGCAACCATGTGTATAGGGGTAGGTCAGGGCGCTGCGATTGTTTATGAGAATACTTATGTATAGTTGAAAATTGAAAGTTGAAAACAGCTACACAGTTATTGAAATCCGATTATTTTAGATTCACTAAAAGACACTGGTACTGCATTTTACATTTTCAATTATCAGTTTTATATAATAAAAGCTAACCCGCCGGTTAGCTTTTATTTATAAATTTATTGGTAAACTACAAAAATAGCTGAACATCATTTAGAGTCATTTTGACTCTGTCCTTTTTAGTTTTAACATGTTGTTTATTGTATTTTCAAACATGTTTTTGATGAAATTGTCAGTTCCGGCCATTTTAGTAATGATATCTGCTTTAAGATATTTTTTCTCCCATTTCCAGGTAATAAAGTAAGACTCATAAAGGTCGAGCATTTCTTTCGCTTCCGGGGGCATGCTTTCGGTTCCCTCAAGATCAGATAGACTCTCAAAGAAGCTTTTTATATTAACATACATAACACCGGCATTATTTTTTTCGGGAGTTGGTATTTTACCGGTTGGTGTGATTGATTGGATAGTTCTGAAAACTGAAATATCAAATAGTTGATCACTCAGTATTGCAATGGATTCTTCTGTAACTACGGTATCCTCTGTTTGTTTAAATATCTCTTTTAATTTATCCTTTTCTTTAATATCCACTTTAATGGACATATACATTGTTTGAACAGAGTCAGGTTGATTGCTGTTCTGTTTCGCATACATGCTCATGGAATACTGTTCTCCGGTAAGCTTAGCAATATCGGCAAAAGAAACATTAAACATCTGAAATAACTGATCAAAAAGTATCTCAGAGTTTGTTTGTTTAATAATTTCATTGATAAAGTCAAGCTGCAAATTGCTTATTATATAAAAAAATGTATTCTGTTCTGATTGAAGAAAAGAAGTGTTGATATTATTTTTATAATGAGTGTTGAAAATCTTCGTGAGTTCTTTATTCGGAGCAAAAAAGGTGTGCATCTTCAAAACATTACTGTCTATAGAAGAGTGTCCGAAAAAATAACTGTCATTGATCAAGTCATATCCTTTAAGCGTAGATACAAAAGGAGCCACCTGTTGAATTAGTTCTGAAATGTTTATATAATAAGTAGCGTCACTATTTGTTGGAATATTATTATCGTAGATTTTTGATAAATCCAGATGATCTGCTTTTTTCATATTGAAATAAAGGTCAGCATATTCTATCGTTTTTTCGGGTGACAAAAATACGTTACCCAGCAATTCTGGTTGAAGCTGTGCCTGATACCCAAAATCAATAGAAAAAGGAATTAATACCCAATCTTTATTCCAGAAAATCAGATTGTCTTTGTGGTTAATATAACTGTAACCAGATTTTTGTTCTGGTTTATTTCCTGTTGAGAATATCTTATTAGTTTTAAAAACTTCTATATCGCTGATGGGTAAAACTATAGCCATCAGGTATTGCCCTTTATATTTATGCCCAAAAAAAATTCCGTTAGAGAAAGTATCAATACCGGTATATTCAAAGTTCAGATATTCAAAATCCGGATAATATTCAAGAAATTCTTTGTAGATAAGAGATGTTCTGATTTCGTTCCATTGATATTTATCAAGGGTTGATTTAATAGAGTAGGTTGCTCCGATAACTGAACCCTTCGGAATCGGAGGATGAACTATTTTGTTTTGTTTACAGCCTACGGCCACAATTGCCAGTAAAAAAAGAAGATATCTCATATTACAAGGTTTAGGGTGTTTCTGCAGCAAGATAAAAAAAATATAGCCGTTGATCAACGGCTATATTCATATAAAACTTTTTTTAATGTTCTGTGATTGGCTAGTAAAATTGCAATAAAGATGAGTACTGTACTACTGATTGTCCACAAACTGATAAAATGACTTAAATCGTGACTGATCAAAGGAATGGTTTTTACAAATATGAATTGAAAAATAACAGTAGCAATTCCTGCAAATATTACTACTAATACAAAAGCCGGTAAGAATGCTTTATCTAATTTCTGTACCATCCAAGCGGGGCTGTAACCGATCGTTGTTAATAATTTAAGTGAATCCTGATTTTTGGCTAACATCCATTGCAGGTAGAACCTGAATAACATGATCGATAATAGTAATGTAAAAATTCCAATAGCTCCGATACTTCCTAATACACCATTCAGTATTTGCTTCACTTTTCCGAATTGTACTTTATCATTTTGGATGCTGTAACCCTTTTTTTCAAGGAAGCTTACAAAATCTATATTATTCAGATCGTTTACTTCCAGATATACACGTGAAGTCATTAGCTGGTCAGTAGTGGTAAATGTTTGATTAGCCCAGTTAAGGAATGATTCAGGAACCAATACGGAGTTAATGCGATCGGTTGTTCCTACAATTCTGGCGTTGAATACCTGCGATCTGCCCAAGGCGTCATAACAGATAACATTCAGCGGAATATTAAATAAAGTTTCTTTTGAAAATTGCGGTAAGCCATAACTCGGAGCAAACACATTGAAAAGCTCTAAAAAAGTATTTGAAATAATGAGCGGTAATTCCGCATCTCCTTCCTGCCATTTGAAGGTAGGGGGAGTGGTACCCAGAAACTTTGCATCGAGCGATTCAATAAAGAAATCTGTTCTGAAACCCAGACGACCGGCAGCACTCAGTTGTACCCTGAATTGGTTGGCTACCAGTGGTGCGGCAGATATGATAAAAGGCTGAGCTTCTAATTCGGTAATATCTTTTTGCAGAAAACTGTTGGCTTCTACATTGCCCATAGTATTATTCGAGATAATCTTTGAGATAGAGATAAATTCGTTTCCTTCTGCATCAGGTTTTTGTTCTCCTAAAATTACCTGTAGATTAATATAAAACTGAAGAGAAATCAATACTAAACTCACCCCCACCCATAAGCCGAAATAGCTTAACCATTTAGAAGACTTATTGGTATTGGCAATCAGTAATTTCTGTATATATTTAAAAGAAGGTTTCGACATGATAGCTGATTATAGATGATAAATAACGTCTGGCTGAAACGCATGATTCTTGTTAAGATCTGCTAAAATGAGTGCTGCGTTTCTGGCTTTAACCTGCTCACGAATAAGGTCCAGCGCTAAAAGCGAGTTGTTTTCATCTAAATGACTGAAAGGTTCATCGAGTAATAAAAAATCAAAGGGTTTGCTGAGTGCACGAACGATGGCGATTCTTTGCTGCTCACCGTAAGAGCAATATCTAGCCAATTGATTCCATTTGCTGATTACACCCAGTCTGTTCAGTAATTCCTTAATTTGCTCTATTGATAAAAAGGGAGTGATGTTGTTTTGTAGCAGCAGGTTGTCTTCGATGGTTAGTTGAGGAAATAAACGAAGGTCCTGAAAAACTACACTGAGCTTTGATTGTCTGATGAGCGCTAATTCGTCTACCCCGGCATCAGTGATTGTTTGTTGACCGATAAGAATCTTTCCTTTATAATCATGCCGCATTCCATAAAGAAAGTGAATCAGAGAAGTTTTACCGCTTCCGGAAGGGGCAACGATTTCTACCTGTTGGTTTTTCTGAAAGTGAACGGCCTGATTCCAGATTTCAGAATTTCGAACTTTATTTTCGTCGAAGTAAGTTGGAATTAATGATTGAATCTGTAGCATAGTTGAAAAAAAGGTTCGAATACTATTCGAACCTTTTACTATTTTAATAATTAAAAATTACTGTTGTTCAACTGGAGGTGGTGGCGGAGGCAACATTTCATCGTTTGCTTCGTTGATCGCTCCTAATTCATCTAGTAAATTAATTAATGACTTGACACTGTTTTCATTCGCATTCATTAAGTCAAGCTGAAGGTGACCTACGATTTCACCGCCTTCAAATTCGCTGATCAGATAAGCACCTTTTAATACTTTTCTGAAAGCTGCAAGTCCTTGTTTATCGTTTTCTTCTACGAATGTTTTATCGAGTTGAGTAAATAATTTCTGGAAATCGATAAAGAAACCACCACTCGTATTTTTGATTTTTTGAGCGTACTCATTTAATGAACCTTTCGAACCGGTTAAAATCTGATTTGCCAGATTGCTGCTGGTAGCAACTACGAACAATTTATCATCAGATGCAAATAATGAATCGGTTGTATTAGCTCCCTGGGCTTGTAAAGTATTTAATACTTTTTTGAAATAATCTTTATTTCTGATTTCAAATCCGAATGCGCCTACCGGCTCGCTTTTTACAGATGTTGTGCTTTCTACATAAGCATCTTTTTCGAAATCATAGTATTTAGATGGAACGCTGATGATTTCAGTAATACCACCGAAAATAGTGTTTCCGAAAGCTTCACTGATATTTTCAAGGCTAAGATTATCTTTTTGTAAGTAAGAGTTTACTAAACCATCTAATCCTGCTTCTTTGATAATATCAACGATTGCAGAAGGACTTAATTCAATCGCAAAACCGGCAATTACATCCGCACCGCCGAATTTTGTAAGCGGGTCGATGTTTACATTATTCTTGAAGTGTTTTTTAAAGATTTTCTTTAAAGAATCGTTCAGGAATGCTTTGGTTTTAGAAACGATTTTTCCATTTTCAAATGATAAGTTACCGATAGAATAGTTATCTTTTAAAAGATCACCGATTTTACTCATACCGATATACATCTGATAAGGAGCCATTGCGTAAGTAGTATTACCATAAGTCTGGATATCTCCGCCTAATGCCAATGCTTCTTTAAAGTGTTTTGAGTCGTTTACTAAATCTTTACCGCTGGCTTTAAAGTAAGTGTCGAGAAAAGAGATGGTGTTTGTTAAATTTAGTGCGGCAGGGTCGCCGTTTTCGTCGAACTGACCAAGTTTGGTGAAATCCATATCAATGGCCGTTCCCTGAATGGCAACTTTGTCGTTCCAGGCTACAAAATAATTTGATTTAGTAGCATATTTATACTCTTTGCCTTCGATAGGAGTACCGATCTGGGTAGCCACTACTTGTTCGAACTGATCTTTATTTGCGATAAAAGCACCTATAATAATAGAGTTAGCATTATTTTTAAAAACATTGAAGTAGGTAATGTTTTTATCTGTGTTAAGACCAGAGCTCGCAGGATCTTTGAATAACTGTAAAATACTACTGTCTTTAATTTCGCTGGAAATTTTTTTGAAAAGCTTGGTTTCAAAAAGATCACTGAGTGATGCTTTTTCAGATAAGGACGCAGTGTTAAAATTCACTACCTGAGCAGCTTCTTTTGGAATCGGAATAACGTCCGTTGCCGGGCTGCTACAGCTTGCGATCAGAACAACAGCTACGAGTAAGAATGAATAAACTTTTTTCATGTTTCAATTTATGTTAATAGTAGTAAGTGCTAATATAATATATGTCGACAAAAAAAGCCTGGTGTTACCAAGCTTTAAAAAAATATTTTTTCATCAATTTCTGAGTAATTAAATGTTTTTTGTTCGCCGGTTTGTAAATTCTTGACATTAAACGAACTATTCTGCAATTCATTGCTGCCCAACACTGCTATATACGGAATACTTTTCTTCTCAGCGTATTTGAATTGTTTGTCAAATTTAGCCGTTTCGTGGTAGATTTCAGCAGAAATACCCAATTTCCTTAGCTGTTGAACCAATTTATACGCCTGATTGCCTTCGGCAGTACCGAGGTTAAAGAATAGAATCTGAGTAGTGGTATTTAACGTATCAGGAAAAAGCTGTAATTCTTCCATTACATCATAAATACGGTCAATACCAAAAGATATTCCTACACCGGAAATTCCGTTCACCCCGAAAAGGCCCGTAAGGTTATCATAGCGGCCACCACCACCGATACTTCCCATTTTTACGGTTTCCGGTGCTTTTACTTCAAAGATTAATCCTGTATAATAATCTAATCCTCTGGCCAATGTAAAGTCAACTTGTAAAGGATTTTTATCTCCGGTGTTTAATCCGGCGCTGAAATGGTCTAAAACATATTGAATTTCGTCAATACCTTGTTGACCGATTGCTATATGAGATAAAAGGGCGCTTACCTGCGTCATCATTTCGGTGTTAGAGCCATTAATGTTCAGGTATTTTTCAATTACTCCGACCTGTTCGGTTGAAATGCCGCGTTGAGTCAATTCTTCCTTTACTTTTTCAATACCGATTTTGTCGAGTTTATCAATTGCTACGGTAATATCTACCATTTTATCGGCTCCTCCACAAAGTTCGGCCAGCGCAGAAAGGATTTTGCGGCTGTTGATTTTAATAATAAATCCGTTTAAACCGAGTTTGGTGAGTGCGTCATTATAAATATTTACTAATTCGGTTTCGAATAGCAAACTGTTACTTCCTACTACGTCAGCATCACACTGATAAAATTCGCGGTAGCGGCCTCTGGCAGGACGATCAGCACGCCATACGGGTTGAATCTGATAGCGCTTAAAAGGAAAAACCAGTTGGCCGTGATTCATTGCTACAAAACGGGCAAAAGGAATGGTAAGGTCGTAGCGAAGGGCTCTTTCGGTGAGCTCTTTCACGTTTTTACCTTCGAGTGCTTTTTCAAAAGCCTGTTGGGCTTCTTCATGTTTGGCCGGATTTTCTAATCCGTTATTCAAAATTTTGAAAATAAGTTTATTTCCTTCCTCACCGTATTTTCCCATCAGTGTATCCAGCTGTTCCATTGCCGGAGTTTCGAGGGGTTGAAAGCCATAACGCTCAAAAATTTCACGGATGGTATTGAAAATATAGTGACGTTTACGCACTACTGCCGGGGCAAAATCTCTTGTTCCTTGTGGTAAACCTGGTTTACTCATAAATCTGTTAATTATTTATTTGCGTATTTTTCTATGATTCGGTTACAGGCATTGTTGAGCATTTCATAAACTTCATGATAGCCGGGCTCTGTACCATACCAGGGATCTGGTACATCAAGGTCTTCGTTTGGATGTAACTCATTCATTATTAATGATATTTTTGAATGATGTTGCAAAAAGGCCGCTTTGGTGAGCCTTCTGATATCATCTAAAACATCTCCTGCCATTACATAAATAAGGTCATAGCTTTCTAAATCGGCCGCGGTAATTTTTCTGGATCGCTGGTGACTGATGTCGATTCCGTTCAACTTCGCTACCTTCTGCGAGAGTTTATGCGGGGCTTCACCATTGTGGTAGCCATTGGTACCGGCGCTATCTATTTTCCAGTTCAAACCTGCGGTATCGGCTTTAGATTGTAAAATACCTTCTGCAAGCGGACTTCTACAAATGTTTCCTAAACAGACCATTAGCACTTTCATGCTTGCAAAGATACGGTTATTGAAAAGCTTATAACATTTTCTTAATGAGTAATGCGTATGGAATTTGTAACTTTTAGCATCCTTTATAAGAAAGGTATTTGAAAAAATGCCGGCAGAGATTAAAAAGAATTAAAAAAAACAGGCTCTTTAACAATCTGATATTATCTATTGCCCTAAAAATTTGAATTAGCAAGGGTGTACTTGACGATTTTTGATGATATTTTGTTAACTTGCCCGAACCGAATTTTGAATGGAAATGAGTTTTAATCAACAAGATAAACGAGAAAAGGCTTATAAAATGCGCCGTTCTTTAGCGGATGCAGTGATGGGATTACTATATTCTGGCGTAGGAACCTATTTACTATTTGTAAAAGGAGAAGACGGAGAGTCTTTTTTGCCGGGAGAAATGCTGTATGTATTCGTTGGCATTTGCTATTTGTACGGTGCTTTTAGAATTTATCGTGCAATCAAGCAGAATTATTATATTGATAAAGATAGATAGGAAGAATATGAAACATTCGTTTTGGAAGCATATTTGTTATGCAATCATGGCCGTAACAATGTTGGTGAGCTGCGCAGGGGATACTGCTAATCAGCAGCCCAGGGAAAGCGCTACCAGAGGAACTATTAATATTAGTGTTGACGAGTCTTTTCAATTAGTAATTGAGCAGCAGATTTTTGCTTTTGAAGGCTTGTATCCCAACGCAAAAATTAATGTTACCTACAAGCCGGAAGCCGAATGTTTAAAAGATTTGAATAATGACAGTATCCGGATGGTAATTGTAACACGCGGTTTGAGTGATGATGAAGTGAAGCAATTCGAACAAAGAAAAAGATACAGACCTTCTTTCGGAATAGTCGCTTATGATGCTTTGGCAGTTATATTAAATAAAAAGTCTAAAGATACTTTGTTTAAAATGTCTGATATCAAAGCAATGTTAGAGAAGAAAAGTGAATACCCTTATAAAGTGGTGGTAGATGGAAAAGTGGCAACCTCTACCGTAAGGTATTTGCAGGATTCGGTATTAAAAAGTAAAGATCTCGGAACAAATATAGAAGGTGCGGAAAACTCTTTGGGTGTAATTGATTATGTTTCTAAAAATCAGGACGCGATAGGAATTCTGGGAGTAAGCTGGGTAGGAAATAAAGATGATTCTACTCAATTAAGTTTTTTAGAAAAAGTAAAAATTGCGAAATTAGAGTGTCGGAATTGTGAAGGTACTTATGTAGATCCTGTACAGTATAATATAGCTCACGTAAGATATCCTATGTTCAGGCCTTTATATTATATATTAAAGGAAAATTGGAACGGCCTGGGGCATGGATTTGCAAATTTCCTATCCTATGAAAAAGGTCAGAAGGTTTTTTACCGTTCTTACCTATTACCTGGAAAAATGAGTTTCACCGTAAGAACAGTGGAAATCTCTGAATAAAATAGCAACATTTCAAAATCAAAAATTAGAAATTGATAATGATGAAGAAGTCATTCAGTTTATTGGCAGTGGTTGTTCTTTCGGGCAACGTGCTTTTTGCTCAGAGTGTAGAGCAAGGAAAGAAAATGTTTTATTATGAGCGCTATACCAGCGCTAAAGAAAACTTTCAAAAAGTAGTGGAAGGTAATCCTGGCAATACTGAAGCAGTTTATTGGTTAGGACAAACTTTATTCAAGTTAAAAGACTCTGTTGGAGCACAGAAACTATATCAGGATGCTTTGGCGAAAAGCAGCTCAGATCCTTTATTATTAGTTGCTGCAGGACACAGCGACCTGAAGTTCGGTAAAACAGCCGAAGCTCGTCAGAAATTCGAAACAGCTATTACCGCTTCAAAAGGAAGATCGGTTGATATTTATAACGCAATCGGCAGAGCAAACGTTGACTCTAAACTGGGCGATGCTGATTATGCTATCGACAAATTGAAAGCGGCTACCCTGATTAAAAAGTTCAACGATCCTGAAACGTATGTTTTAATGGGCGATGCATACCGTAAAAAAACAGACGGTGGACATGCCATTACCAGCTATAGCCAGGCTTTGGCGATCGATGGCAGCTACGCTGCTGCTAAATACAAAGAAGGTAAATTATATCAGACTCAGGGTGAAACAAGTGCTGACTTATATGTACCTGCCTTTGAATCTGCCATCAGCAAAGATGCAGGTTTCAAACCAGCCTATTATGAATTATTCTACCACTGGTATTCAAGAGATTTAAATAAAGCTTCTGAATATTTCGCTAAATATGAGCAAAATGCAGACAGAGACGCTAATCTGGAGTATACCAAATTAGATCTTGCTTATGTAAAAGGTGAGTATGCTGCTGCAAAACAAAAAGCACTGGAATTAACGCAGTCTATGGGCGACAAAGTGAGTCCGAGAATGTACCGTATGGCAGCTTTCGCTTCTGACACATTAGGTCAGCCGGAAGATGCTAAAAAATACATCGAAACTTTCTTTGCTGAAGCAAACGAAGATGCCCCGGCACTGCCTACAGACTATTTATTGTTAGCTAAAACCGATTTGAAATTAGGCGATACTGCAGCGGTTTTAGAAGCAATTAAAAGAGGTGATGCATTAGATGCTGACAAAAACGATAAAATTAAATTCCTGAATGAAGCTTCTGCGTTTACGGCAAAAAATAGCCTGAAAGCTGCGAAAGCGTATGTTCAGGGTATGATCTACCGTGCAAAAGAAACACCGAGCAACAGAGATTTATACGATTACGGATATGCTTATTATCAGGCAGGTATGTATGATTCTTCTTATGCTATTTTCAATACTTATATTGAGAAATATCCAACAGAATCATTCGGTTATTTATGGTCAGCATACAGCGCCAACGCATTAGATGATGATGAAATGTCAAAAGGGTTAGCTTACCCGGCGTGGAACCTGTTTGTTACAAAAATGGAAGAATTGAATCAGGTGAATGCTGTAAAAGACGCTTACATCCGTGCTAACTTTATCTTGGCACAATATGAAGTAAATGTCAGCAAAGAGTATCAAAAAGCACTCGACCACTTTAACAAAGTACTGGCTGTAGATTCAGCAAATGAAAATGCGGTTAAATTTAAAGAGGTGGTGGAGAATATTATTAAAAATCAAAAAGGCAAATAAGCTGTATTTCGATTTTAATATAAAAAAATTCCCGATTTAGGAAATTAAAAATCCCGATCGATTTTGTCGATCGGGATTTTTATTTTATTGATTTTCACCAATTATCTTGAAATTTGTCTTAGTAAACCTTATTTTTGTTAGAAACTAAGCGAGTTATGAATATATACTTGTTACAAGCACAACATGCAGACAGTGCTTATTGGTATTTTCCAATCGCTTTGCAGTTTTTGTTTGCCATTGGATTTGTAGTTATCACCATAGCTGCGACCCATTTACTGGGCCCCTCAAGAAAAACCGCTGATAAATTAGCCAATTTTACCAGTGGGATTGAGTCTCATGGTGATGCCCGCCAACCCATGGCCATCAAATACTTCTTAGTGGCAATTTTATTCGTACTATTTGATGTTGAAGTAATTTTCTTCTATCCTTATGCAGTGAACTTCAGAGAGCTCGGATGGCAAGGTTTTGCCGCAGTAATGATGTTCGTAGGGTTTTTCCTGTGTGGGTTTATTTATGTGTGGAAGAAAGGAGCATTGAATTGGGAAGACTAATAACCTGTTATTTACGTTATTAGGAACAATATTGATCCATATCGAAACAATTAAGTTTATGGCACGTCCGGTACAACATAATATTTATGGGCAAACTTCGGTAAAACTCGTTCACGAAAGTCCTGACGGGTATACCGGAGAAGGTTTTTTCGCTACCTCACTTTCTCAAGTAGTGGGTTTGGCGCGTAAAAATTCTCTATGGCCCTTACCGTTCGCAACTTCCTGTTGTGGAATTGAATTCATGGCAACAATGGGCTCTAACTACGATTTGGCTCGTTTTGGTGCTGAGCGTGTAGGGTTTTCACCACGCCAATGTGATCTTTTGATGGTGATGGGTACTATCGCTAAAAAAATGGCTCCCGTTGTTCGTCAGGTGTATTTACAAATGGCAGAACCGAGATGGGTAATTGCAATGGGTGCATGCGCCAGCAGTGGTGGAATATTCGATACTTATAGCGTTCTGCAGGGAATCGATCAGATTATTCCTGTAGATGTATATATTCCGGGCTGTCCGCCAAGGCCGGAAGCTGTAATTGATGGCGTAATGAGAATACAGGACCTGGTAGGCAAGGAAGATATCCGCCGCAGAAATAGTCCTCAGTATAAAGCTTTATTAGAAAGTTACGGCATTCAATAATAATCTTTACGATTGAAATAACAAAGCACATGGCATTATCTTACGATCATATAAAAGAACGGTTATTGCAGAAGTTTGGTGAAGAGGTCACCGGCTTTGAAGAACCTCATGGGATGTTGACGTTTGAAGCAACTGCAGCAATGAATCTGAAAGTATTGCAGTTTCTTTATGACGAGGATGATCTTGCATTTCGCTTCTTAACAGACCTTCAGGCGGTGCATTATCCGCACGATAAAGGAAGAGAGTTGGCAGTAGTGTATCACCTGCATAACCTCGTTGAAAATGTTCGTTTACGTTTCAAAATATATGTTCCGGTAGAAAGCCCAGACGTTTTCAGCGCTACACGTTTGTTTGAATCAGCAAACTGGATGGAACGCGAAACATATGATTTCTTCGGTGTGCAATTTGTCGGTCATCCGAATTTAAAACGTATTCTCAATGTTGATGAAATGGATTATTTCCCACTAAGGAAAGAATTTCCATTGGAAGATCAAACCAGAATCGATAAAGATGACGACATGTTTGGTAGATAATATTTCTATCAACAGAAAACCTATTTCTTTAAGCTAAATGATAGACAGTAATGTCTGACGTAATACATCATTCAAATATCAGATTACCCGAAGGGTCAATCGGTAAAGAAACATCTACTTTAAATCTTGGTCCAACCCACCCTGCAACGCACGGCGTGTTCCAGAATATTCTGGAGTTGGACGGAGAAAGAATTGTTTCTGCTGAACAAACTGTAGGGTATATCCACCGTGCATTTGAAAAGCTGGCTGAAAGAAGACCACTTTATCAGGTGACACCGATTACCGACCGTTTAAACTATTGTTCCTCTCCCATTAATAATATCGGGTGGCATTTAACCTGCGAAAAGCTTTTAGGCATTGAAACGCCTAAGCGTGTTGATTACCTGCGTGTAATCATCATGGAGCTGGCTCGTATTGCCGATCACCTGATCTGTTCTTCTATCATGGGGGTAGACTCTGGTGCGTTCACAGGATTCCTGTATGTAATGCAATACCGTGAATTGATTTACGAAATCTATGAAGAAGTTTGCGGTTCGAGACTAACTACCAATATTGGTAGAATCGGTGGTTTCGAAAGAAACTTTACGCCGGTAGCATTCCAGAAACTGGAGAAATTCTTAGCAGAATATCCGAAAGTGCTGAAAGAGTTTGAAGACCTGTTTACCAGAAACAGAATCTTTATGGAACGTTGTATCGGTGCTGGTCCGATCAGTGCTGAAAGAGCATTGAACTACGGATTTACAGGCCCGAATTTAAGAGCTGCAGGTGTGGATTATGACGTTCGTATTCATACACCATATTCTTCTTATGAAGAATTCGATTTTGAAGTACCTGTAGGTACTACAGGCGATTGCTACGACCGTTTCCTCGTAAGAAATGCTGAAATGTGGCAGTCTCTCCGAATTATCGAACAAGCTTATAGCAAAGTAAAAAATATGTCGGAAGCAGAAAGTCAGATCTATCATGCCGACATTCCAGAATATTATTTGCCGAAGAAAGAAGATGTTTACACTAAAATGGAAGCATTAATCTGGCACTTCAAAATTATTATGGGTGAAATCAAAATTCCGAAAGGAGAATTGTATTTCCCGGTTGAAGGTGCTAACGGTGAATTAGGATATTATTTAATTAGTGATGGAGGAAGAACTCCTTATCGTTTGCACTTCCGCCGTCCTAGTTTTATCTATTATCAGGCTTACGAAGAACTAATCAAAGACGGTATGCTGGCCGACGCGGTTATTGTAATGAGTAGCTTGAACTTAATTGCAGGTGAATTAGACGCATAACCGAAAAAAGCAACGAATATGGTTAAATTTTCAGATGAGAAATTATCAAAAGTAGCAACGATCATTGCACGTTATCCGGAAGGAAAACAAAAAAGTGCATTGATTCCTTTGCTGCACCTTGCTCAGGAAGAATTCGGTTGGTTGAGTGCTGAAACAATGGATTATGTAGCAGGATTGTTACAAATTGAACCTATTGAGGTTTATGAAGTAGCTACCTTCTATACCATGTTTAATCTGAAACCTGTTGGTAAATTCGTTTTTGAAGTATGCCAGACGGGCCCTTGTATGATCAATGGAAGCGATGATATCGTAGCCTATATCAAAGAAACATTAGGAATTGAAGTAGGACAAACTACCAGCGATGGAATGTTTACACTGAAAGTGGCCGAATGTTTAGGTGCCTGCGGATATGCTCCTATGATGCAATTGGGCAAACATTTCAAAGAGCATTTAACAAAAGAAAGAGTTGACCAGATTATAGCAGAATGCAGATCAAATGCTGCTGCTAATAATTAACCTAAAGCAAATCTAAACCGTATTCATCACTGAGTACGTGTATAAAAAATACGGAATAGTGATGTTAAGAAATAACAATTTTCAAAAAACATCATTATGAAAAAAGTATTTGCATTTGTTTTGATCGCTGCATGTTTTGCATGCAAAAGCGAAGAGAATAAAAATCAGAATTCCGTTTCACCAGATGAAAACCTGACAACGTCAAAAGCTGTGGAACAATATAAAGGATTAATTCCTTGTGCGGATTGTATGGGAATTGAAGTGGTATTGACTTTAAATGATGATCATTCTTATGTAGAGTCAAATACTTACCTCACAGATAAAGAAGGAAACCCGCAACACAAAGAAGAAGGGTCTTACGAGTGGAAAGGAGATACATTACTGTTGAACAGAAAGGAAGGTGTGTCGAAAAGATTCAGAACAGATACAGCTTTAATGGCAATTGACATGGAAGGAAAACTGATGAACGACGAATTCGGAATGAAGTATAATTTGAAGAAAGTATTTTAAATAAAAGGTAAAGTTCCAATCTAACAATGGGCAGAAAACTTTTAATTGAAAAAGCACATATCGAAGGCATTCGCAGTTTCGACGTATATCGTAGGGAAGGCGGATATCGTAGTGTTGAAAAAGCACTGAAAACGATGAGCCCCGATGATGTTACCGAAGAAGTGAAAAAAAGCGGACTTAGAGGTAGAGGAGGAGCAGGCTTCCCTACGGGTATGAAGTGGAGTTTTCTGGCAAAGCCGGAAGGCGTTCCACGTTACCTCGTATGTAATGCCGACGAATCAGAACCCGGTACGTTTAAAGATCGTTTCCTGATGGAAAAAATCCCTCATCTGCTGATTGAAGGATTGATCGTTTCTTCTTATGCGTTAGGTTCTAACAGAACTTATATTTATATCCGCGGTGAATATGCCTGGATTGTAGATATTCTGGAAGAAGCTATTGCCGAAGCCAATCAGAATGGCTTTCTCGGTAAAAACATTTTAGGAACCGGCTTCGATTGTCAGATTTATGTTCAACGTGGAGGAGGTGCCTATATCTGTGGTGAGGAAACTGCCCTGATTGAATCACTGGAAGGTAAAAGAGGAAACCCTCGTATTAAACCTCCATTCCCTGCTGTAAAAGGTGTATGGGGTTGTCCGACAGTGGTCAATAACGTAGAAACATTAGCAGCTGTCGTGCCTATTATTAATATGGGCGGCGAAGAATATATAAAAATCGGTGTAGGCAGATCTACCGGAACCAAATTAATTTCAGCATGCGGTAATATCAATAAACCGGGGGTGTATGAAATTGATATGACTATTTCCGTAGAAGAGTTTATCTATAGCGATGAGTATTGCGGTGGTATTAAAAACGGGAAACGTTTAAAAGCTTGTATTCCCGGAGGTTCTTCAGTACCTATTTTACCTGCTAATCTTTTGTTGAAAACAGCAAAAGGCGAAACACGTATGATGAATTACGAGAGCTTATCAGACGGTGGTTTTGCTACCGGTACAATGATGGGATCAGGCGGATTCATCGTGTTAGATGAAGATCAGTGTGTGGTAAAACATACTTTAACGCTGGCGAGATTCTATCGTCATGAGTCTTGCGGACAATGTTCTCCTTGTAGAGAAGGAACCGGTTGGATGGAGAAAATTCTTCAGAAAATTGAGAGCGGAAGAGGAGAAATGAGCGACATTGATCTTTTATGGGACATACAGAGAAAAATTGAAGGAAATACAATTTGTCCGTTAGGTGACGCCGCCGCCTGGCCTGTGGCCGCTGCAATCCGTCACTTCCGTGATGAATTTGAATGGCATATCACTAACCGTGAAGAATGCTTAACCAGAAATTTCGGATTAGCACATTATGCAGATCCATTAGAAGTTTCACCAACCGCTTAATAATATCGTAGTCTTTTAATAAGATAAGCAATGGCTGAAGAAAAAAAGTTATTTAAGGTAACGATTGATAATATCACCCTCGACGTAGAGCCGGGAACCACCATCTTGAATGCCGCCCGTCAAATCGGCGGAGAGGTCGTTCCTCCGGCAATGTGCTATTACAGTAAACTCGAAGGTAGTGGTGGTAAATGCAGAACCTGCCTCGTAGAAGTGGCACAGGGATCTACTGCTGATCCACGCCCGATGCCGAAACTGGTGGCGTCTTGCAGAACTACCGTAATGGATGGAATGGTGGTAAAAAATATTACCAGCGAAAGAGTTGTAGACGCAAGAAATGGTGTGGTAGAATTCTTATTGTTGAATCACCCGCTGGATTGTCCGGTTTGTGATCAGGCAGGTGAGTGTCATTTGCAAGACCTCAGCTATGAGCATGGTAAAGAAGGCACCCGCTACGAATTTAAACGCAGAACTTTCCCTAAACATGATTTAGGAAAATATATACAGTTACACATGACGCGCTGTATTCTTTGCTACCGTTGTGTGTTTACTGCTGATCAGTTAACCAATAAACGTGTACACGGTATTCTGGATAGAGGTGATCATGCTGAAATAGCTACCTACATTGAGAAGTCTTTAGATAACGACTTTATCGGAAACGTGATAGATGTTTGCCCGGTAGGAGCCCTTACCGATAAAACTTTCCGTTTTAAAAACCGTGTATGGTTCCTGAAGCCGGTAGATGCTCATTGTAATTGTAGCAAATGTTCGGGTAAAGTAACATTATGGTACAGAGGTGACGAAGTATTCAGAGTTACTGCCAGAAAAGATCAATATGGTGAAGTTGAAGATTGGATTTGTAACGAATGCCGCTTTGAGAAAAAGAAAACCAGTGACTGGATTATCGAAGGGCCGAGAGAAATTTCACGCCATTCAGTGATCTCACAAGGGCATTACGTAGGTATGGAAAAACCAAAAGAGCCATTATCTGAAGTTTTAAATGGCCGTCAACCGAAACTGTTGATGGATATCCATAGCATCAGTGAGGTGAATAAACCTGGAAAACAGTTGTCGATGATTGATGGTCCTGCACATAGTACCGATTTTCAATCTGAAACAAAGTAACATTCAACTATCATCAAGATAATAATTGCAATAAAAATGCATCCAACATTATTAGTCATTGACTGGGCTTTGATTTTAGAGAAAGCGCTATTGATCTCTGCTGTTATTGTGATTTCTTTAGTAGTAGCGATGTATGAAACGCTGGCTGAACGTAAAATTGCCGGTTATATTCAAGACCGTTTAGGTCCGAACCGTGCAGGGCCCGGTGGTATTCTTCAACCTTTGGCAGACGGTTTAAAGCTGTTCATGAAGGAAGAAATTACACCTAACTCTGCTAACAAAGTATTATTCGTTTTAGGTCCTTGTTTGGCGATGTTGACAGCAATGTTAACATCAGCAGTTATTCCCTGGGGAAGTACATTGTTCTTTGGTGAAAGGGAAGTAGCGCTGCAGGTGGCTGATATCAATATCGGAATTCTATATATTTTCGGCATTGTAGCGATGGGTGTATTCGGAGTAATGATCGGAGGCTGGGCTTCCAATAATAAATTCTCCTTACTTGCTGCGTTAAGAGGAGCTTCACAGGTAATATCTTATGAACTACCGATGGGTTTATCATTAATTGCTTTATTAATGGTAACCGGAACCCTGAAAATGTCGAGCATTGTGGAAGCGCAGGTCGATGGTGTTTATAATGTATTCTTACAGCCATTAGGCTTTTTAATCTTTCTTATTTGTGCATTTGCAGAATGTAACAGAACACCGTTCGATTTACCGGAAGCTGAATCTGAATTGAACTTTGGTTACCACCAGGAATATTCTTCCATGAAACTCGGGTTCTATTTATTTGCCGAGTATATCAATATGTTTATTTCTTCCGTATTAATGGCAACCCTTTTCTTCGGAGGTTATGATATTCCGTTTGTAAATGATGCCGCATTACGGGAATCATGGGGACATAACCCTGTTTCAATTCTCCAGTCGGTAGTACTCTTAATTAAAACCGGTGGTTTCATCTTCTTCTTTATCTGGGTAAGATGGACTATTCCGAGATTCAGATATGACCAGTTAATGGATTTAGGTTGGAAAAAACTTATTCCGTTAGCATTAGTAAATATGATTATCACTGCTATTGTGATTTTGTGGAGACAACAATAGCGTTCGTATAAATTTTTTGAAATTATTAGATATGCAACCGTTAACTAATAAAGCGAAGCCGGTAGACAGGTCACCCATGACGTTCGTGGAGAGTCTGTACTTGTGGAATATTGCCAAAGGGATGATGATCACTTTGAAGCACTTCTTTAAAAAGAAACCGACTTTTCAATATCCTGAACAAAAACGCCCTTTCAGTAAAGTATTCAGAGGGTTACACATTTTGAACAGAGATGAAGAAGGGAGAGAGCGTTGTACAGCCTGCGGCTTGTGTGCAGTCGCTTGTCCGGCAGAAGCCATCACTATGGAAGCAGCTGAACGTTTACCCGGAGAAGAACATTTGTACAGAGAAGAAAAGTATGCAGCAAAATATGAAATCAATATGCTGCGCTGTATTTTCTGCGGATTATGTGAAGAAGCTTGTCCGAAAGATGCCGTTTACCTTTCAGAAACATTTGCTCCGGCAAACTATAACAGAAAAGGATTTATATATGGCAAACCTGATTTGTTGATTCCTCACCCGGTAAATGAACCCGAAGCATATCAGCAAGCATTAGGAAACAGAGCAAAAGCAACCCAAAATTAATCTTTGCTATGAGCGTAACAGAAATATTATTTTATTCACTCAGTGCAATGGCAATTGGTAGCGCACTATTAGTGATTTTAAGTAAAAATCCCGTGCATAGCGTACTATGGTTGATTGTAACCTTCGTAGCTATTTCAGGCCATTATATTCTTTTGAATGCGCAATTTCTCGGCATTGTTAATATGATTGTTTATGCAGGAGCTATCATGGTATTGTTCCTCTTTGTAATCATGTTAATGAACCTGAGTACCCATAAAGAAGCTAAGAAAAACAAATGGCTTCAGATGGCAGGAGTACTTTCCGGCGGGCTTTTATTATTGGTCATTGTTGCCTCTCTGAAAGGAGCGGAACAAGCTACACTGGTAGCCCAAACCAATGAAGGAAGTATCGGATTGTTAGAAAATTTAGGTAAAACATTATTTACCGACTACGTCATTCCTTTCGAAATAGCGAGTGTGTTGTTTTTGAGTGCGATGGTGGGAGCTGTAGTTTTAGGTAAAAAAACAGAAACCACTAAATCTTAAAAATCTTTACGATGCCTATAGAACAGTATATTTTTCTATCATTAGCATTATTTACTATTGGTATTGTTGGGGTGCTGACGCGTAGAAATGCCATCATCATTTTTATGTGCATTGAATTAATGTTAAATGCCGTAAACTTATTGCTGGTAGCATTCTCTAAAATGCATCACCTGAAATTAATGGAAGTGAATCCGAATGCCGGTACCGAAGGACAGTTATTCGTGTTCTTTATCATGGTAGTAGCGGCAGCCGAAGTAAGTGTCGGGTTGGCAATTATCGTATTGCTTTACCGAAATACACGTTCGGTGGATGTGAACTTCTTAAACAGATTGAAACATTAATCTTTGAATTTTTTCCTAAAAGGATTCATAGCATATAAACAGGCTTTATGAAGAGTGCTTTGCAATTAGTATGGTTTATTCCTTTACTTCCTTTGGTCGGATTTCTGATCAACGGCTTGCTCAGGAACAAACTTTCCAAAACAGCTGCAGGAATAATCGGTAGCGGAGTAATTTTAGGTTCATTTATTTTGAGCTTACTCCTCTTTTTACAAGTGAAAGAAGGGGCAACTTTTGTATCGGAGTTATTTACATTCATTAAAGTGAATGAACTGTCTATTCCTTTTGCATTTCAGGTTGACCAGCTTTCGGCTTTATTTCTACTGATTATTACCGGCGTCGGCTTTTTGATTCACGTGTATTCTACAGCTTACATGCACGAAGAATCAAATAGTCATTTTGCCAGATATTTCGCCTATCTGAATTTGTTCGTTTTCTCAATGTTATTACTGGTACTCGGCAATAACTTTGTAATTATGTTCATCGGATGGGAAGGTGTTGGTTTGTGTTCTTATTTATTAATCGGTTACTGGTTTAAGAATATTGACTATACCAATGCTGCTAAGAAAGCTTTTATTATGAACCGTATTGGTGACTTAGGCTTTTTGTTAGCTATCTTCTGGTTAATTGCAAAAGTTGATACAGTTACATTTGCTACTGTATTCTCTGCTGAAACATTGCAGGTATTAACGCCTACCGATATTACCGGTATTACTCTTTTGCTTTTTGTTGGAGCAATGGGTAAGTCGGCTCAGTTACCTCTCTATACCTGGTTACCTGATGCGATGGCGGGTCCTACTCCTGTATCTGCACTCATTCACGCCGCAACGATGGTAACTGCCGGTATTTACATGATTGCAAGAAGTAATGTACTTTATACGATGGCACCTTTTACACAAGGTGTAGTGGCTGTTGTGGGTTTAGTAACCGCTTTATTTGCTGCAACCATCGCCTTAAAGCAAAACGATATTAAAAAGGTATTGGCTTACTCTACCGTGTCCCAATTAGGATATATGTTCCTGGGATTAGGGGTGGGAGCATATACCGGAGCGGTATTTCACGTAATGACTCATGCTTTCTTCAAAGCATTGTTATTCCTCGGTGCAGGCTCTGTAATTCATGCGATGCACCATGAACAGGATATTCGTAAAATGGGTGGGCTGAAAAAACATTTACCACATACACACTGGACATTCTTTGTTGGTTGTATTGCTATCGCAGGTATTCCACCTTTATCTGGTTTCTTCTCGAAAGATGAAATTCTGGCGGCAGCCTGGTCTGCTAATAAAATCTATTGGATTTTAGGCGTTATCGGTGCTGCAATGACTGCATTTTATATGTTCAGATTATACGCCACTACTTTCCTGGGTAAATTCAGAGGAACACAAGAGCAGGAACATCACTTACATGAAAGCCCGAAAGCGATGGTTTTTCCTTTGATTGTACTGGCTGTATTAAGTGCAGGCGCTGGTTTTCTGGGTGTACCGGCTGTATTGATGGAAAATGCACATTGGTTAGATCAATACCTGGCTCCTGTTTTTGCCGCCTCTAAAGAATTGACTGCCGGTCATGCGCATCATTTATCTCACAGCACTGAGTATATGCTAATGGGTGTATCTGTAGGTATAGCAGCAATAGCTATTTTCTACGCAGTGAATAAGTTCTCTAAAAATCCTGATTTAGAAGAACCGGCCGGTTTCGGAAAAGTGTTAGCCAATAAATGGTATGTAGATGAAATTTACAATGCAATTATTGTAAGACCGCTTTTCGCACTGTCTAACTTATTAGAAAAATTCGTTGAAAATAAATTTATCAATGGTATTGTAAACGGTTCCGGAAGGTTGGTACAATATACCGCCCGTCAGCTGAGATATTTACAAAGCGGACAGGTTACCAATTACGTGTTATTGATGGTTTTAGGAATGATTGCATTATTTGTAGTCATGTACTTTACGAAGAAATAAGAAACTTGAATCTCGAAATTTTTATATAGACAATGATACCAGTTTTATTAATTGCAATTCCTTTAGTGAGTGGGTTATTGGCTTTCTTAATGAAAGGAGGGAATCGTGCGGCTAATCTTTCTATCATAGGTAGTATAGCCACCCTGGCAGTGACGCTTTGGGCCTGCACCACTTCTTCAGCCGAATGTTTATCGTACTCAACTGAATGGATTCCGCTGATCAATTCAACCTTTACCGTATCGATCGATACGCTGGCGATGATCATGGTATTGCTTACAGGCTTAACATATCCGTTAATATTATTTATCGCATCGAAAAATACGTATTCAAAACCACATAATTACTTTGGCCTCATGTCGTTCATGCAGGCTGGTTTAATGGGTGTTTTTGTTGCAAACGATGCATTGTTATTCTATTTCTTCTGGGAGTTGGTATTAATTCCCGCTTACTTCCTGTGTTCACAATGGGGAGGAGAAAAAAGAATCGCTGCTACCATTAAATTCTTTTTATATACCTTCTTCGGTTCACTTTTCATGCTGATCGGAATTATTTTCATCAGCAGTCAGGCGCCAGACCATTCTTTCTCCTGGGAAGCTTTTACACAGGTAAGACTGGCTTATAAAACTGAAGCATGGGTATTCTGGTTTATATTCATCGCGTTTGCAATCAAAGTTCCGATCTTCCCTGTACATACCTGGCAGCCGGATACTTATGAACAGTCTCCTACCAGTACAACGATGGTGTTGAGTGGTTTGATGGTAAAGATGGGGATCTTCGCAATTTTAAAGTGGGTCGTTCCGGTGATGCCGATGTCTACATGGGCATGGGGTGATACGATCGCTACATTAAGTGTAATTGGTATGTTATATGCCTCTGTTATTGCACTTCGTCAGAATGATATTAAACGCCTCGTGGCTTACTCTTCTATTGCCCACATGGGTTTAATGGTATTAGGAATATTTGTAGCCTCTGATATTTCTCTTCAGGGGGTGATGATCCAGATGTTTAATCACGGTATCACTATTATCGCATTGTGGATGGTAGTGGATATTATCGAAAGAAATACCGGTACCCGAAAACTTAATGAGTTAGGGGGGCTGGCTCAAAAACAACCAGCTCTTGCAATTCTTTTTGTAGTAATTGCTTTTGCAAACATTGCTCTTCCGCTAACAAACGGCTTTATCGGTGAGTTCCTGTTGTTTACAGGTATCTTCACTTCTGAAGTATCATCATATAATGTAGTGTTTACGGTATTGGCCGGATTAGGTATTATCCTGTCTGCCATTTACACTTTAAATATGTTGCAAAAAGTATTGTTTGGTAAAACAAATAATATTACTGAGAAACTGAGTGATATTACACTGGCTGAAAAATGTACACTGGCAGCATTAGTTGTTGTGATCATTGTTTTAGGAGTTTATCCTCAACCATTCTTAGAGTATTCACAAAAAGCAGTAGACCAGTTATTGTCTGTCATGCTATTAAAACGTCCATCTTAAGCGAACGAATTATAGATAAATTATGAATGCAATTGTATTATCTGCTATCTGGGGTGTGGTGATGATGTTCTGTGGCGCCTTTGTACAAAATAAGTCTATTATTCGTACAACGGCCATAACGGGTATGGTGCTTTTACTCATCGTACATCTGCTCGATTTTAATGGAGTACATTTCTTTACAATCGACACCAAAAATATGTTGCAGTTTAATAGCTTCAGCTATTTATTCACTGCTATTGCCATAGGCTCTACACTGCTGTATTTTTTGTTAAGCGCAAAGGATATGGAAAATGTAGGTATTGAACTGGCTGAGTATTTCGCATTGATTTTCTTTATTACCTGCGGTATTGCGCTTGTAAGCTCGTTTAACTCATTGCTGATTCTCTTCTTAGGAATTGAAATTATCTCTATTCCTTTATACATTCTGACAGGATCGGATAAAAGAAATCTGAAGAGTAATGAAGCTTCCTTGAAATATTTTCTGATGGGATCGTTCAGTACCGGTATTATGTTGATGGGTATGACTCTGATTTATGGTATGAGCGGAACCTTTTATGTCGACAGAATTGCGGAGGCATTGAGCTTCCAGCTACCTGCATATGCCCTGGTAGGATTAGTACTGTTGATTGTGTCTTTATCCTTTAAAGTATCCGCTGCTCCGTTCCATTTCTGGACGCCTGATGTGTACGATGGTGCACCGTCTGTGTTTACCAGTTATATGGCAACTATTGTAAAAGCAGCATCATTTATAGCGTTTTACCGATTGTTAAGAATAGGTTTTGCCGATACTCATTATCAATGGCAGCTAATCATTGCTATTATTACCGCTTTAACATTATTGATCGGAAATATTACCGCTGTATTCCAGTTGAGCGTAAAACGCATGATGTCGTACTCTTCTATCGCACAAGCCGGTTTCATGATGCTGGCAATAGTTTCAATGAATGGTTTCGGAAAAGAAGGTCTTATCTTTTACGCCGCTGCTTACTCATTGGCAACTATCGGAATTTTTGCTGTACTGATCAAAATGAAAGACTATACCTTCGAAGGATTTAACGGCTTAGCAAAAAAAGAACCCTTTATTGCTGCCGTAACCGCTATTTTCACCTTATCGCTGGCGGGTATACCAGCCACAGCCGGTTTTATGGCTAAGTTTTATATGCTGATGTCACTCGTTTATCAGGGTGGTTATACCTGGTTGATTATTATTGCCATTCTGGGTGCAGTGGTCAGCGTGTATTATTATTTAAGACTTATCCAGGCAATGTATTTTAAAGAAGGCAATGCTGAAATGACTCCCGTAAGTACCGGATTTAAGGTTACTTTGGGTGTACTGGCTGCATTAATCATATTGCTGGGTATTAAGCCACAATTACTACTCAATTATTTACATTTTTAATAGAAAACCCCCAACATTGTTGGGGGTTTTTAGTATATGCTGTAATTGCTGTAAGCTAAACCACTTCACAGATCTTGTATCCTCTGGAATAAATCAAGAAAACTTTGTAACTGATAAAAATTGTACTTCCCGGTAAAGATTTACCTGTTTACTGGTAATATTTATTACTTTAGTACGACAGATTATTTATGACCATCAAGGATACCATATTTCTCGCATATCGTACAGTTCGTACCAACAAGTTACGTACTGCAATCACTGTTACCACGATCGCATTGGGGTTAACGGCTTTAATCGGAATTAATACTGCTATTCAGGCAGTTGAAAATAAATTCACCGAATCTTTTTCTGCTATCGGAGCTTCCGGTTTCAGTATCAGATTGAAGGAGCGCAACTTCTCTTTCAATGGAGGTGGCTCCAATACCTCCAAAGAAAAAGTAGGGTCAAAAAAGGAAAAGGTTTCTTACCTGGGCCGGCCTATTACCCGTAAGCAGGCAGAAGCTTTCAAAAAAGAGTATCCGATTCCTGCCAGCGTTGCTATTTCTTTATTTGGTTCTGGAAATGCTATCATAACGTATGAAAGTAAGAAGTCAAATCCTAACTATAGTCTGGTAGGTGGCGATGAGAATTATCTGGAGCTGAATGGTTATAACCTGCAGGAAGGAAGAAATATCTCAGACCTAGACGTACAGGGTGCGCGAAATATATGTTTGGTGGGAAAAACGATCGTTGATGATTATTTCAAAGGAGTTCCTGCTAATGCGATTGGTAAAAATATCCGTGTAAATGATATCTCTTTACAAATTGTAGGTACGCTCGAAGAAAAAGGTTCTATCATGGGAAGAAACTTCGATAAAACGGTCGTAATTACTTACCCGACTTCCCGTCAATATTTTAATACGAATCCGAATGCCAGTTATAATATCGGCGTAAAAATTAAAGATATCAAACAACTTGAACCTGCTGTAGATGAAGCACAGGGCTTGTTCAGAAAACTGAGAACTTTGCCTATTGATGTGGCTGATAATTTTTATATTGATAAAAGCGATAGCTTAACTAATATGCTGATGGGACAGCTGGCGGGTATCCGGATTGCTGCAGTGGTGATCGGTATATTGACATTGTTCTCCGCTTCTATTAATCTGATGAATATTATGCTGGTGGCTGTAACTGAAAGAACAAAAGAAATAGGTTTGATCAAAGCTATCGGTGGTAAATCCTTTAACGTTCAGAATCAATTTCTGCTGGAGGCGGTTATCATCAGTCTGATGGGTGCTGCATTCGGAATTGTATTCGGCGTTCTACTAGGAAACCTGATCGGCCTTCTACTAAATACGTCTCTGATAATTCCTTGGAACTGGGTAGTGGCAGGTATCTTTATCTGTAGTGTGGTTGGATTATTAGCAGGGCTGCATCCGGCCCGGAAAGCCGGCAGATTGAATCCGATTCAGGCATTACGTTACGAATAAAGAAGAAAAATATTAATGAAAAGTCTCCACGTTAGTAGGGACTTTTTTTATGCGTCATCAAAAAGCAAACTTTATTTTAAGGGGCCTGTAGGGCTGATAAAGACAGTTGGAAACTATTAGGTAAGAAGTTTCCGGCAAGGTTAAGTTAAGCCGGTGAGAAGGCGTTAGTGTTTGCTGAGAGCCAATATGCATAAAAAGTAAAAGGGTATCCGTAAATGGATACCCTTTTAAAATATCAAAAGCTGAAATTATTTTGCTTCTAAAGCAGCAGTAATACGATCAGCTAAATCTTGTAAATGGTATTTAGATAATTTGTCACCATAACCTGCAGCAGCAGTTGTTAATTCAGACTTTAATGATCTTAAAGTACCTTTTGCGATAGAAACCACATCTGAGCGTTTTGCATTTGCTGCGCTGGCTGCGGCAGCAGGGTTTGCATTAGCTCCGGGATTCGAAAGTGTGATTAATTGCTCAACGAAAGCTTTTTGTAAAGCTCTGCGGTGATAATCGATATTTTTTCTGGTAGCTAACTCAGTGAATAAAATCTTTTTAGTATCTCCTACTAAATCATCAGCTCTGTAAGCGCCGGCATCTCTTGTTGTATAGTTAATCATACGGGAAAGACGACCCATTGAAAGTAAATTATTCAATGTGTTTATCTGAATGCCTGATAAGTTTTCGCTTGCAGGGTGAGTGAATTTATTTAAAAGATCATTTGGAATAATCCAGGTAGGCGTTTGGAAAACTTCTTTATCCAGGTAAGTTAAAGCTTCTTTTTGAGTTGCTTTAGGTACGATGGTATAAACGTCTCCTGATTGATCAGTAGTTTTTAAATCAGTATAAACTCCACCGATGTTAACGATCACGTGGCCGATATAGCGGTTATACTGGGCTACTAAATCATCATACACCTCATTTAAGCTGGCGAAATCTTTAGCCGGTTCATTTAACCATGTAGCTAATTGAGGAAGAATCCATTTTAAGTTTTTAACACCGTAAGTAGAGGCTTTCATTGCGTTATCGCCCAATGCTTCGGTAGTAGCTCTTGGATCGATACCGTCCTGATTAATGAAACGTAAACGTGGGTCACCATAAGTTTTCTTTACCCATTCGTTTAAGGTTGCCTGTTCCTGAAATTCATTTTTACCTAAAACTGGTTTGTAAGCCCATTCGATTGCCCAGATATCATAATCATTAATACGTGGGAATAAACCTTTCTGACTCATTTTGTCTTCTGGCTGCGCTACGTAGTTGAAACGTGCATAGTCCATGATAGAAGAAGTGTGTCCGAATTTCTCCACCCACGCACGGTCACGTAGTTTTTCAACCGGAGTAGCGGCAGAAGAGCCCATGTTGTGTTGTAAACCTAAAGTGTGGCCTACTTCGTGAGAAGAAACGAAACGGATTAATTCTCCCATTAATTCGTCAGAGAATTTACCTGTTCTTGCGCCTGGATCGCTAGGCGAAGCCTGAATCATATACCAGTTGCGTAATAATTTCATTACGTTATGGTACCAGTTGATGTGAGATTCTAAAATTTCACCTGTTCTTGGGTCATTTACGTGAGGACCGGATGCGTTTGGAATAGCAGATGGTTTGTACACGATTACGGAGTGACGTGCATCTTCAAGGCTCCAGGTAGAATCTTGTTCTTTGGTAGGAGCAGGAAGTGCATAAATAGCGTTTTTGAAACCAGCTTTTTCGAAAGCAATCTGCCAGTCATTCACCCCTTGAATCAGATAAGGAACCCATTTGGCCGGAGTGGTTGGGTCAATATAAAAAATGATCGGTTTTTTAGGTTCCACCAATTCACCTCTTTTGAATTTCTCCATGTCAGCATCTTTGGGTTCGAGTCTCCAACGGGTAACTTTGGTAACATCGTTTACACGGTGTGGATCTAAATCGAATGAAGTGTGACGGGTAGCGAAATAGCCAACGCGGGGATCGAAAATACGTGGCTGCATCGGATTATCAGGTAATTTGATAATAGAAGCATTCAGTTCGAAAGTAATATTTGTTGGTCCGCCTCTTAAACCGAAAGCAGCTGCAGCACCGGTAGGTTGCTGAGGTGTTTGGGTATAAGTTTTAACAGTTTTAATTTCTGTGTTGATCGGGAAAGACTTAACGTCTTGAATATAAGACTTATCAGCCTGGATATTACCTAAACGGAAAGAAGACTTCTGACGGGAACCGAAGTGTAGGATATCGTTGTCACCGCTGATAAAGTCGGTTAAATCGATTACTACGCCATTTTTGTTCGGAGTATAAGCCTGAATGGCAAAAGCGCCGTAAATAGGCTGTACGTTCGAATTTTCGATGTTTCTGTACATCTCAGAGGCAGTGTCTTTCGATAGAACCGCGTGAGAGATTTTACGCAGGAAGATTTTGTCATCAGGGCCTTGTTCAAATCTGATTACAGATTCATTAATGACATCGCCGGCATAAATGGTAGCAGCACCTCTGGCTTCACCCGGAGCTTTGGTAATTCTGCTAACCAGTAAAAGGTCTTTACCTAAAAGGTTTTTGTCGAATTCGAACAACCAGCGGTTGTTAACAAAATGGACAGTAAACAGGCCGTTTTTGGTGATGGCTTTGTCAGTAACTACGTCTTTGTAGCTTTTGGGGCCAGGTCTTTGGGCGTTAGCTGGTTGGCTAGGACGAGCAGGGGGTACAGTGTCTTTAACAACGGAAGCAGGCGGGGTGGCAGGTTGATTTCTGCGTTGAGCGTCTACATCCACTTGTATCATCCCTGTCACTAAGCATAGTAAAAGAAATTTTCGCATGTGTTTGTTTTTCTCCTTTAGTTGATTAAATTAGACAAGCTAAGATACTGAAAGCTTCAATAGATATCGAAATGACTATTAAATTTTTGTGTAAGTTGTTTTATAAAAAATTATTGTGTTAAATTGCTGACCTTTAGAAATTAACGATTCGATATAAATTGTAATGATTTAGTGAAATTTCTTATATTGTGAACCCTTATCCAAAAAAAAATCATAGCTTTTAAGCGTTGAAATGAAAATTTCCTTAGAATTGTAAGTCAATTTTTTATAAGCCGATAGAGTATATTTTTTAAAACAAACTAAAAACAAACAATCATGGCTGAGACAAAACCAACTGCAACAGCTGCGGTGAAAAGTAGTACTTCTGTTCAACCAAAGAAAAGATCAAATGCAATCTCATTGATCGCTCCAATTTTATGTTTAATATTAGGTTATTGCATCTGGCGTTTCGGATTAGGTCATCCTGATAACTTCGAAACTCCGGATCCAGCTGGTGGTTTCTGGCCTCACCACTTAGGACCAAAATCTGGTTTGGTGAAAATGTACGAGGGTGGTATCATTGTACCTATTTTGATCGCGTGTTTCTTGATCGTATTAACTTTCTCAATTGAGCGTTTCTTAACTTTAGCAAAAGCTACCGGTAACGGAAATATCGACGAGTTTATCCGTAAAGTTCAATACAACTTAGCTAATAAAAATGTAGATCAGGCAATTTCTGAGTGTGATAAACAAAAAGGTTCTGTAGGTAATGTAATGAAAGCTGGTTTACGTAAGTATAAAGAAATGATTTCTACTACTGAATTAGATACAGAACAAAAAATTGCATCTATTCAACAGGAAGTTGAGCAGGCTACTGCTTTAGAACTGCCTATGTTAGAGAAAAACTTAGTATTCTTATCAACTTTAACTTCAGGAGCAACCCTTATCGCCTTATTAGGAACGGTAATTGGTATGATTAACTCATTCTCTGCTCTTGCTGCTGAAGGTGGTGGTGCTGCTGCTGCTGAGCTTTCAAGAGGTATCTCTGAAGCGTTATATAATACTGCATTAGGTATCGGTACTTCTGCTGTTGCGTTAATTATGTATAACATCTTTACTACAAGAATCGACGGAATTACTTACGGTATTGATGAGTCTGCATTTACTTTAACACAGAGCTACGCTTCTTTATATAAATAAGACTTATTTCAACAACTGGTTTGAGCTTAAGTAGCACGCAATCAGCTATTTGTAAAAAAGTTCAAAAAAAGTTATGGAATTCTGAACTGATTGCATCTTATTATTAAAGAACGAAAAATTATTACGATGCCTAAAGTAAAAATGCCCAGAAAAAGCACCTTCGTAGATATGACGGCTATGACGGACGTGGCGTTTCTTTTGTTATCGTTCTTTATCCTTACTACCAAGTTTAAAAGCCCTGAAGTAATTGAAGTGGAAACCCCTTCTTCAGTTTCAACAAAGGCTATTGAAGCTAAAAACGTAGTATTGATAACAATTGGCAGTGACGGTAAAGTTTATTTCAATGTGTCTGAAGAGAATACAGGTGAAAAAGAACGCATTATCGACTTTGTGAACGAACAAAAACAACTGAATCTTTCTGATGCTCAGAAAGCTGCGTTTAAAAGAGCTGGTGGTATTATTGGTGTACCTTTCACTCAATTAGGTTCTTATTTAAATTTATCTGCTGAACAAGTAAGCTCTTTTAAAGAGTTTCCTGGAATTCCTGTAGACAGTACTAACAACGAATTAACGATGTGGGTGCGTGGTGCAGTAGAAGCATTTAAAGGTCAAACCATGAACCTGATGGTTAAAGGAGATAATAAAGCTAAATACCCTTCATTTCAAGGAGTTATCAAAGCTTTAAAAGAAAATGATCAATTGAAATTTCAGTTAATAACTAGCCCTGAAGGTGTTCCTGAAGGTACCGATCTTTGGAGGTCTAATATGGCTGGTGTTAAAAATGAAGAACAGTAAATAACATTATTCACCCAAAAATTTTTGCACAATGGCAGAATTGGATACCTCGTCGTCCGGGGGGAAGAAAGGCCCCGGGGTCAAGAAAGGTAAAAAACTTTCGACAAGGGTAGACTTGACACCGATGGTGGATCTTGGATTCTTATTGATCACCTTCTTCATCTTTACCACTACTATGAGCCAGCCTACTGCAATGAAACTGTTCTTACCAAAAGATACAGAAAAGCAGGAAGAGCAAAACAAAGTAAAGGAATCAGGTGCATTGTCTATAATGTTAGCTAATGATGGAAAAATCTTCTATTATGAGGGAACTCTGGCAGAAGACGGTTCAAACTTCCAGGTGACTAACTTTAACGACATCAGAAGCGTGATTGTTAATAAGAAAAGATCTACTAACCCTGAAGACTTCGTAGTGGTGATCAAGCCAACTCCTGATGCTACTTATAAAAATATAGTAGATATTCTGGACGAAATGTCAATCAACGAAGTTAAACGCTATGCTTTAGTAGAAATATTCCCTCAGGAACTTGAATTAATCAAAGTTGCAGGAGGTTTATCTACTAACTAAGCGAATCAGTAAACTAGATTTAACCATCTTGTTAATAACATTATTATGGAAGCCGATAAAATAAGATATGCCGATGTTCTTGACATCATCTTTGAGGGCAAGAACAAAGAATACGGCGCTTATGAGCTTCGCAAAACATATAATAAAAGAATGACAGTTGCCATTGTTGGTACTTTAGCTGTTCTTCTTTTGGCGGTAGGTGCCTATGTTTTGGGAAATTCCATTAAGCCCGATGATAGTGCTGTTAAAATGAATGTTAATGACATTCAGCTTGAAGACATCAAGCAAGAACAGCCTAAACAGGAGGAACCACCTCCACCACCTCCTCCAAAACCACCAGAACCACCAAAAGTGGAAATGGCAAAGTATACACCTCCTAAAATCGTAAAAGATGAAGAGGTGAAAGAGGACGAAAAACCACCAGAAGTTGATAAACTGGAAGATGTAAAAATCGCAGTTGTTAACCAGGAAGGTATCAAAGACATGGGTATCGTAGCTCCTCCAGTGGAAACACACGGTACTGGTGTTGTTGAAGCTCCTAAAAAAGTGGAAGAAGATTGGGACAGAACTTTTACCAAAGTAGAAATCGAATCTTCTTACCCCGGAGGCCCTCAGGCATGGTTACGTTTCTTAAACAGAACCTTACGCTACCCTCCTGAAGCGCAGGATAACGAAATTGAAGGACAAGTTGTTATTCAATTCGTGGTAGATAAAGAAGGAAACGTTTCTGAAGTTGAAGCCATCAGCGGTCCTGAAGAACTTCGTGCGGAAGCTGTTCGTGTAATTAAAAGAAGTGGTAAATGGACTCCTGCCGTACAAAACGGTCGTCAGGTGAAGTCTATTAAAAAACAACCGATTCTTTTCAAAATGAGCTAATAGCAGACAATTCAGTCTAATATATTAAAGAGGCAGTATTACAATACTGCCTCTTTTTTTGTGTCAGTACCTTAATATTTTGTAACGATTTATTTGTGGAATATCCTTCTTCTGGCATCTAATTTAAAAGAACCTGTTTCTGATTATTCATTTCTCCACTTTAAATCGACTGCTTATGGCTGACATGAATATTACTACACCTAAGAGAAAAGGCGTACAATCTTTACGAAAAAAACAATCTACCAAAGTAGACCTTACACCAATGGTGGATCTCGGTTTTTTACTCATTACATTTTTTATTTTTACCGCTACGCTCTCAGAAGCCAATGTTCTGAAATTGTTTCTCCCTGCCGGTGAGAAAAAAGACACGAAAGTCGCAGCATCCAATGCCCTCTCGATCATACTCGATCAGAATAATGAGATCTATTATTATGAAGGTGCCATGCAACCGAAAGGAGAAAATATTATCAAAACAAACTTTAAGAATATCTCCTCTTTACTACAATCAAAGAAGCAACAAAGAAATGATGAACTGATGGTGATTATACAATCTACTGATCAGGCGTCGTTTAAAAATGTAGTAGATATCCTGGATGAAATGTCAATTCACCAGATTAAAAGATATGCATTAGTAGATCTCGATAATGAGGTGAAGAACATACTCCGTCCTTAAAAATATTTAAATCTTTCTTATGGAAAAATCAAGTTAAAACATCTCATTTAAAAGAGAATTCTCTATTCATTCAGCGCTGAATTCATTTCTTAAATTTTATCGTATGAATAGAGGTAGCCATGAAAAATTTTCTATTCTCGAGTTTCTCTTCCAAAACAGAAACAAAGCTTATGGTGCGTATGAATTGCGTACGCACTATAGTACCAGAATGTACTATGCCGTTAGCGGTGCATTGGCAGCAGCACTAATTTTTACAGCTGTTACGTGGTTGCCGGCAAAATCTGGAAATATTAATCCCCAGTTAGATTTTCCGGTCACTCAACTACGTGAAGTAGATCTCAATCAGAAAGAACCACCTGAAGTGAAAGTAGAACCGCCGCGCCAATCACCACCTCCTGAACAGATCAGAACCGTTCGTAACACCACACCCATTATTGTACAGGGTGAAGTACCTGAAAATGAAGCGCCGCCACCGGTTGATGTTATTGACATGGCAGCTATCGCTACCTATACACAGGAAGGGATAGATACTCATATGCCTGCTGTAGTGGAAGAGGCAAAATCAAGTGGCGTCATTGAAGGCCCAAAAGCAACAGAAGAACCTGATGGTGGTTATTTTATTAAAGTGGAGAAAGAAAGCCAGTTTCCACCCAATAGTCAGGCCTGGATCCGTTACCTGCAACGCACCATGCGTTATCCACCTGAGGCCATGGATAATGAAATTCAGGGTGTCGTAGTAGTAGAGTTTAAAGTTGATGAAGAAGGAAATGTCAAAGACGTAAAAGCGATTAGCGGGCCTGTGGAATTATATGAAGAAGCGGAACGGGTGATTCGAAAAAGTGGCCAATGGACTCCGGCTATACAAAATGGAAGAAAAGTAAAATCGATCAAAAAGCAGCCAATCAAATTTACTATCTCGTAGTGTTAATTGGAGAGGGTGTCCGATACGGGCATCCTCTTTTTGATTGAGGTAGGATTAGACAGTGTATAACTGCTGATTTGCTTCCTTGGTGAACGCCATTGCATAAAAATGAAGAGGATAGATAAATTAACTGATGGTCAGGCTTTAAAAGAATTCTTTTGCCAGACGTACCAGTGTATAGTTATAACCAGGTCTTTGTACGTATGTATTAAACGTGCATAAGAATTTGCTCTCTGTGACAACAGAGATCTTGAAATTTCGTATCGTTTCCTTTTATATCTGCTTTTTAAATTATTTCCGAATTATTTTTTGTAACACTAAACTCCACCAACCGCCTTTATAGTGTTACCATCGTACCCTTTATACTGTGAATTTATGAATCGCTCCGCTCTGCGTAAATCCCACTAAGCGATGTTTAAAGAGCAATACGACAAACCCCAGTCGGATGCATAAAAATGTAAAAACATCTGAATGAATCCGGTTGATGCCTGCATGCTTAGGCATCCTATATTATACGATGCGATTGCGTCAACGGATTTCCAAAAAATGCTTTTTTGGGAGAATAGCTTAATTTTGCTGCAAATCTTTTGTAATGCTTGGTAAACTAGCCGGATGGAATGATACAATTGTAGCATTGGCAACCGCCAATGGAGTAGGAGCGATCGGAGTGATTCGTTTAAGCGGTGACCTGGCATGGTCGATTGCGAATAACCTGTTTCCTTCCAAAGACTTATTACAACAAAAATCTCACACGCTACATGTAGGTTTTCTTAAATATAATGATCAGTTAATAGATGAAGTGGTGGTGAGCCTTTTTAAAGGCCCCCGCTCTTACACCGGTGAGGATGTGGTGGAATTATCTTGCCATGGCTCGCCTTATATTCAACAGAATATTATTGACCTGTGTATTGAGGCAGGCGCAAGACTGGCAAAACCCGGAGAGTTTACGCAAAGAGCATTTTTGAATGGTAAAATGGACCTCACACAGGCGGAAGCCGTAGCAGACCTGATTGCTTCAAATACAGAAGCTGCCCGTAAAACTGCATTGCAGAATATGAGAGGCGGATTTTCTGTTGTTTTAAAGGCACTACGAGACCAGTTATTGTCGTTTTCGGCTTTAATTGAACTGGAACTTGATTTTTCGCAAGAGGACGTAGAATTCGCTGACAGAACCCAATTAAATCTGTTATTGCAGGAAGCTGGTATAAAAGTTTCTCAGTTGGTACAAAGTTTTCAGTTAGGAAATGTGATCAAAAACGGAGTACAGGTGGCAATCATCGGTAAACCGAATGCGGGTAAGAGTACTTTACTGAACGCCCTGTTAAATGAGAATCGTGCTATTGTGAGTGATATCGCCGGTACTACCAGAGATACGATTGAAGAAACCTTAAATATAGACGGAATTATTTTCAGGTTGATTGACACCGCAGGAATCCGCGATAATACGGCTGATGAAATAGAAAGTATCGGTGTGGAAAAAAGTCTGGAGAAAATGCGCCAGGCAGATCTGGTCGTATATCTTTTTGATATAGCTACCGAAACGGTAGAGGCTATTCGGGAGAAAGCGGCAGAGTTTCAACAACAGGGCTTTCAATATCTTTTGGTGGCTAATAAAAGCGATCAGGTAAATGAATCTGTAAAAAAGAACTTCGAAACCATCGGTAATATTACTTTTATTGCTGCTAAACAGGTGAATAATATTGAGGCGTTGAAACAGCGTTTAGTTGAAAAAGTGGTTTCAGGTGATTTGCATACGGAAGATACGGTGGTGACCAATGCCCGGCACGTAGCTTCATTACGTGAAGTGGAAAAATCACTCCTTGAAATCAGAAACGGATTACAAATGAATATCCCCGGCGATTTATTGGCGCTGGACATCCGTCGATGCTTACACTATCTGGGTGAAATCACCGGTGAAATCACCAATGAAGACCAGCTCGATTATATATTCAGTAAGTTTTGTATCGGAAAGTAATTACATTTCCTTTACTACTCTAAACCCTTCTTTTACTATCATTTAGGCTGTTTTTCTTTCCTTTACTTGTTGCTAATTTTCCCTTTTTTTGCTTATATTTGTTTCTAATCTGTTACTGATAGCAACAGGTTTGTTGGTAGCAACAAGATTTTTAGCAACAGGCGAAATCATGTTACATAGAGATACACCCCGATACAAAGGGATATTCTCTGAGACATTTTTAAGCCAAAAAGGAAAACACCATGAGCAGCAGTATAGAAGTTCCAAAGATTTGTCAGGACTGCGGAAAGTCTTTCATCGCAAAGACAACCGTAACCAAATTTTGCAGCCACAAGTGCGCCTCCCGAAACTACAAGAAGCGTAAGCGAGAAGAAAAGGTTGAGGAGGTCGCCCCTATCGTGGTACAGAGAATTGAATACAATCAGGAACAGTTGAAGGACAAAGATTTTCTCAGTGTTGATGAAACCTGCAAGCTCTTGGGTGCAAGCCGCATGACAATCTATCGGCACATAAAAGCCGGAAACATCAGAGCAGCAAAGATTGGCAGTCGCACAATCATCAAGAGAACCGAAATCGATAAACTGTTTCAGATATGAAGGTAACACTAAGACAACGCAACCAAGGCGGACAGACCAGCTTATACCTCGACTATTACCATAAAGGAAAGCGGAAAACCGAGTACCTAAAATTGTACCTCGACCCCAATGCTAAAACCAAGGAGGAAAAAGAGGTCAACAAAAAGACCATGCAATTAGCAGAGACTATCAGGGCACAAAGACAAATCGAAATCCAAAACGGTGTTTATGGCTTTCGTGATCAGGAGAAGCAAAAAGGCAGCTTCCTTTCCTACATTGAATTGCTTGCACAGCAAAGGGATGACAGCCCCGGCAATCATGGCAATTGGACCAGCATGATTAAGCACCTGAAAGCCTTTTGCAACTATGATTTATCTTTCACGGAAGTGGACAGGCAGTTTGTCCAGGACTTCAAACAGTACCTTGATAAGAAGGCCATAGCCCACGGAAATCAGAAGCTATCCCAAAACTCCAAGTACTCCTATTTCAATAAGCTAAGGGCAGCCCTGAAACAGGCCGTGAAAGACGGCATCATTCCAACCAATCCTTCTGAAGGTGTAGAAGCTTTCAAGCAAGGAGAACCGGAAAGAGAGTTTTTGACACTGGAAGAGCTGCAAGCAGCAGTAAAGGCAGAATGTGAAATTCCAATCCTAAAAACGGCATTCATTTTTTCATGCCTTACAGGGTTGCGCTGGTCAGATATAAACAAGCTCGTTTGGTCGGAAGTACAGCACTCAAATGAAATGGGCTACTATATTCGATTCAGACAGAAGAAAACCAAAGGAGCGGAAACCCTACCCATTTCAGAACAAGCCTTCGGCTTGCTCGGAGAACGTGAGGAAAGAGAAGAAAGAGTTTTCAAAGGTTTGAAGTATTCGGCATGGCACAACCTGAAATTGCAACAATGGATGATGAAAGCCGGAATCTCCAAAACAATCACTTTCCATTGCGCCCGTCATACCTATGCCACATTGCAGCTTACAATGGGAACCGATATTTACACGGTTTCAAAGCTCTTAGGCCATAGGGAATTGAAAACAACCCAAGTCTATGCGAAAATCATAGACGACAAGAAGAAAGAGGCGGCCAGTAAAATCAAACTTGACCTATGAGCAATCAAACCAAAATACTTGACGATATTCTCTACCAGGGGCTTCGCCCTTGGTCAGAGAAAAACAGCGTGGACGAAAAGTTTGCTCCAAAGTTCCGTTCCCTGAAAGAAGTCTCCACCGATTACCCATTCCGGTATGAAATCAAATTTGAAAGGCCATTTGACAACAAAACCAAATACTACTCAAAGCTGATTCTGAACACCCTCAAGACAGACGTTGAAAGGCTCTACAACCTCATCAGTGAAGACGATACAGAAAACCTCATCCGCTATTGGCTGGATGACACCCTCAACAAGCGTTTAAAGACCCGCTTAAAAGACATTGGAAAGCTGATTAAAGAGAAGGACTTTGATTTGACATACATAGATCCCAAGAAAGCTTCCATTGAGTTTGACCAGGCACACAAAGCCAACACCTATATCATCCAATTGCTAAAGCTTGCATACATGCAGCTTTATCTTGAAATCCAAGATGCTTTCAGCACTTGGATTGATGACAATTTGGTGATAGAGGATTTTTACACCCAGCTACTACTTGAACCAATACCGCAGAAACCATTATTGACCGAGATTCAAATCATTGAGGTTGAAGCAACGGAGAAACCAGTTAAAAAGCCGGAACCTAAACCAAAGGACATTCCATTCAATTCATTTACATACAAGCAACTCAATACCGCTCAAGAGAAGATTTCCGATTTGTGCAGCAGCTTAAAGTTCAACAACCTGATAAGCCAAGACACAACCGTTCCAAATTTCAAACGAGTATTTTCTAATGCTGAAATCAAAAATCCTGTAGTCTGGACAGGCACAATCAGCGAACTATTCTATTTCATAAAACTCATTCACACCGACCTGCAATTGGTTGAGAACTTGAAACAGAAACAATGGGAAGTTACTTGCCAATGTTTCGTTGATGCTGACGGTAAGCCCTTTGAAAGAGCAAAATTCAGGTCGCAGAAGAAACCGAAACTAACAGCCCATAAAATTGAAAAGTCCGTTTCCAACCTGAAATAAGGTACTCTGCACTTTACACCTTCTATCTTTTTTCTGTTTTTGTTTAGCCCTCTTTTGCTCAAAAAGGGGGCTTTTATTTTTCATGCCCCACTCTGCACTCTGCACTCTGCACTGCACCTTGCTTTCTGCACTCATAACGCCCTGTTAGCCATTCTAATTTAGCCCCGTATTCGACAATCGAATATGACATTTGGCCAGATGTCCATTTCCTAATTCATAATTGATTAAGTCATGGACGAAATAATTGAACGTCTTGAAAATCTCCAACGCCTAATTGAGAACCAGGGGATTTACACAAAGGAAGTTTTAAACTTCAATGAAGCTTGCCAGTATCTGGAGCTTTCCCAATCTCACTTGTACAAGTTGACAAGTGCAGGGAGCATTCCGCACTACAAGCCCAATGGAAAGAAGCTCTATTTCAAAAGAAGCGAGTTGGAAAGCTGGTTGCTACGCAACCGCAATTCCACTCAGGAAGAAATAGACCAAAGGGCAGCGGATTACCTAATCAAGAAAGGGAGGGTGAAGCTATGAACGAGATAATGGATATGATCTTGACGCTAACTCAAGACATAAAAACAGTCAAAGCCTACCTCCTCAACTTCCATAAATCACGCTTGGAGCAATTCAGCGAAGAGTGGATTGATGGACAGGTAGTGATGCAAACGCTTCACATCAGCAAAAGAACCCTCCAATCCCTTCGGGATAGTGGGGTTCTTCCCTACAGCCGAATCAATGGCAAATTCTACTACAAGGTTTCTGATATAGAAGCCTTGCTGGAATCCAATTACTCACCTTCAAAATCAAAGCACTATGGAGGTAAGTAGAAAAGCCATTCTCGACAAAACGCACTACGGCTTAAATATCTACGCCTATGTGCTGCGACAGTACTATCCGGGTGAAACAGTCCTTTCCCTTTCGGGAAGGGACTGCAAACCTGCGAAGAACCCATTCAATGCGGACAAGCCTACATTGTTGGTAAAGGTTGTTGACGGTTGTGCTACGCACACCGATTCAGAAGAAGCCATTGCACAAGGCAATGTCTTTGATTTTGCAGCACTGCATTACAGCCTCGAAGGGCAAGCCCTTCTCGACAAGCTGAATGAAGAACTGCATTTGCGTATCGGTAAGCAACAGGGTTTTTACACTCAGGCAGATTCGCAACCTACGGTTGCTCTACCTGAAATAGTCAAACCGGCTCCGCCAGTTTTCAGCTATTTCAATAAGCCTGTCACCAATGTAACACCAAGTCGGCAAGCCTCCTTGGTTGAGGTGTACAACCTTATCAAAGGCAATGAATTTGCATCGTGTACAAGTACACTCCGCAACATTCCCGACCCGAAGGAAGCCAGAAAATTCAAGGCTCAAAATTTCGATTATGTAACCTTCTCAGGCACTTTCTCAAAGAGAAATGATGCAAACCTCCAAAGACATTCAGGTTTGCTCACAATCGATTTTGACCACATTCAGGACATTCCTACACTCAAGGCAGCACTACTCAACGACCACTACTTTGAAACGGAGCTACTGTTTGTATCTCCTTCAGGTGATGGCCTCAAATGGGTAATTCCAATCGACTTGACGCAGGCAAAACACCAGGACTATTTCAAGGCAGTGGCAAACTACGTTTCCCACACTTACCAACTCGAAATAGACCAATCAGGGAAGGACATTTCAAGAGCCTGTTTCCTTCCGCATGATTCAGAAATATTCATCAATCCTAAATACTTGTAGGACATGGAAAGAAAAACATTCAATCCGCAGGATTGGCTTAATCAGCCAACCCCGCAACCGAAAGTTACAGAGCAACAAACTTTCAATACAGATTCTCAAATAGACGAAGTAGAACGTATCATCCAGAGCATTGAAGCCAACCGAACAGATATTACCTCCACGTATAGCGATTGGGTAAATGTCGGCTTTGCCTTTGCTGATGAGTTTGGTGAGAACGGCAGAAACCTTTTCCATAGAGTAAGCCAGTTCTATCCCGATTATTCCGCTACGGAGTGCGACAAGCAATTTGACAATTGCTTGAAATCAAAAGGTCATGGCGTTTCACTAAAGACCTTTTTCTACCTCGCCAAAGATGCAGGAATTGACATTACACCTCCACGGACAGAAAAACAGGATCATCGTACTTTCAAAAGTGAAAAGCTGAATAGTAGTCAATCTGAATACCAACAGCCCGAAAATCAGGAACCCGAAGAAATGCCAACCTTTCCAGATTCCTTGTTTCCTGAACTTCCTGAATTTCTGCAAAAGGTTGTGGCTGTTGCCACCTCCAATGAGGAAAGAGATATTCTACTCCTCGGTTCCCTCGGAGCTATTAGCGCATGTTTGCCCAAAGTATCGGGCATCTATGATGGCAAACGAGTATTCCCCAATCTATTCCTATTCATTACAGCCCAGGCATCCGCAGGTAAAGGCCGCTTGGTGCATTGTCGCCAGTTAGTTAACCCTATTCACAAAGAATTGAGGGAACAAGCCAAACTCCACAAACAGCACTATGAATTGGAAATGGCAGAATACAACTCCAAGAAGGGAAAGGAAGACGGTATCGAGAAGCCAGCCAAACCACCTGAAAAAATGCTGTTCATTCCGGCCAACAATAGTTCAACGGGAGCTTATCAACTTTTGGGTGACAGTGATGGCAGAGGGCTAATTTTCGAGACCGAAGGTGATACCTTAGCGCATGCCTTCAAAAGCGATTACGGAAATTACAGTGATGGCTTTAGAAAAGCCTTTCACCATGAAACCATTTCCTACTATCGCAGAACCGACCGTGAGTTTGTGGACATAGAAAGCCCTTGCCTTTCTACTGTCCTTTCAGGAACGCCAAAACAAGTCTCAGCTTTGATACCCAACGCTGAAAACGGCTTGTTCAGCCGTTTCATCTTCTATTTCATGAACGTTCGTCCGGTATGGAAAAATGTCTTTGCGAGCCAAACCGATAACGGATTGGACGATTACTTTGAAGCCTTGGGCAATGAGTTCTATGAACTCTACAAAGTCATCATGCAGGATGAACCCCGCCAGTTTCACCTTACAGCAGACCAACAGGAGCAATTCAACCAGGTCTTCGGTCAGATACAGGATAAATACATGAACCTTCAAGGGTTGGACTACATGGCCACTATCAGGAGGTTAGGTTTGATTGCTTACCGAATCTCCATGATATTCTCCGCTTTGCGGATCATGGAAACAGGTGACACTTCCAAGAAGCTGATTTGTGAAGAAAGGGATTTTCAAGCTTCGCTTTCAATGGTCAAAGTACTGGTGAAGCATTCAAGCAAAGTGTTTGGAGAACTTCCACAAGAAGAACCCAAGCCAAGCAGAATGAATAAGAAGGAGAAGTTTCTGTATGCATTGCCACACACCTTCAATCGACAGAAGTATCTCGAAGTAGCAAAAGCCATGAGCATTCCGGCAAAGACAGCCGAAGGCTATATCACCGCTTTTGCCAAATCGGGATTAGTTCACCGTGAATCTCAGGACAATTATATCAACACCTCACTTGAGGAAGTTAAGGATTCTAAGGATGCTGAGGACTTATAATCCTTGGCATCCTCTATTTCCTCAAAATCCTGAATCTTAAAAAATCAGTCCAACCTCTTTTTTCTTTCTTTTCTTTTCCTATATTGTCCTAAATTTGACAAGTCATAAATTAACAGGTCATGCACTTTGGTGAAAGGATTAGAGAGCTGCGAGAAAGCCAGGGGCTTTTGCAGCGACAATTAGCGGCCAATCTTGAAATAGACACTCCCATGTTTAGCAAGATTGAGCGTGGTGATAGGAAGGCGAAGCGTGAACAGGTAGAGCTGTTGGCAGAATTACTCCATACGGATAAACCTCAGCTCCTCACTCTTTGGTTGGCAGACCAAATTTTTGATTTTGTGAAGGATGAGGCTTTCGCCTCAAATTCCCTTCACATGGTAATTGACTGGATTAAAAACACTAAGAAATAAATGAGCATGGACGGCAAATCTTTGAATATTACGGAAGACCTTATCTCCAAATTGAAGGAAATCATTCCGGGTGCCTTTACCGAGGACAAAATCAATGTAGAACAACTCAAGCAAGTCTTAGGGGAAAGCATTAGTACAGATACAGATCGTTATCAACTTACTTGGGCAGGCAAAAACGAAGCTTATAAGGTTCTTCAAATACCTACAACTGAAACTTTAGCACCAAACTTTAATGGTTCAGTAAATTGGGATGATGCTGAAAATATCTTTATTGAAGGAGAGAACCTCAAGGTCCTTAAAGCATTGCAAAAATCTTATTATGGTAAAGTAAAGTTTATTTCAATAGATCCACCGTATAACACGGGTTCAGATAGTTTTATTTATCCAGACAATTTCTCGGAAACTAAAGAAGAGTACCTCAAAAAGCTTGGGGAGAAGGATGAGGAAGGTTACATGACAAGAGAAGGTCTATTTCGGCCTAATCGAAAAGAGAACGGCCAATTTCACTCAAATTGGCTTTCCATGATGCTACCACGACTATTTTTAGCGAGAAACTTACTCAAAGAAGATGGGGCTATATTGATTCATATAGACGAGCATGAGCAAGCCAACCTTTCACTCTTATTAAATGAAATTTTTGGAGAGGATAATTTGATTGGCAATATTATTTGGGATAAAGGCAATCCCAAGGGTGACGCAATGGGTATTGCATATCAGCATGAATCAATTCTGGTTTATGCTAAAAACAAAGAAAAATTTCTTTCTGAAACAGATTTATCACGAAAGAAAAAGAATGCTGAAAGGATGCTCAAAAAGGCATCAGAACTATACAAGCTACTTAATACTATTGACATTCCAGCAGAAGTTAAGAAAGTCCATAAAGAATTTAATCTGCCAGATGAAGTCTTGACCAAAGCCAAACGTAAATTCACTTTAGAGGAAATTAATTCACAATTTAATACTTGGATAAAAAAGCAAGGATTATCTGGTGGTGAAGCTGCATACAATAAGATTGATGAAAATGGAAATGTATACAGGCTGGTTTCAATGGCATGGCCAAATAAAAAGAAAGCACCAGATGATTACTTTGTTCCATTAATTCATCCCGTAACCAATAAAGCTTGCCCACTACCTCAAAGAGGTTGGCGGTTCCCTACTTCTACAATGAAGGAGTTGTTGGATAAAGGAGAAATAGTCTTTGGAGCCGACCATACAGTTCAACCACAACGGAAGTATTTGTTGAAGGAAAATATGTCTGAAAACTTACCCTCAATTCTTTTTTATGGCGGTAGTGATGACAGTTTGCTGAGAAACTTAGACTTAGAATTTGAAAATCCCAAACCAGTTGAGTTCACTAAATCACTTATTCAAGCATTTACAAAACCAAACAGTTTTGATATTGTATTAGACTTTTTCGCAGGTTCTGGAACAACAGCACATGCGGTCATTGAATGCAATAAATCAGACAACGGAAATAGACGATTTATTTGTGTCCAACTTCCCGAAAAAATTGATGAAGATTCAGATATGTTCAAAAGGGGTTTTGCATCAATTGCAGAACTTACAACTGAACGTATTAAAAGAGTTTTTACGGACTATAATGCTTCACAAGCCCAACAACTGAATTTTAATAACAAAAAGCCAATAGGCTTCCGCAGCTTCGTTTTAACTGCGTCCAATTTTAAAATATGGAGAGGCGACATGATTTCGAATGAAGAAGAACTTCTCAATCAAATATCCATGTTTAACGATTCGATTAAATCAAATTCTGCCTCTATAAATATCCTATGGGAACTAGTTTTAAAGAGTGGTCTTCCATTGACAGAAAAGATAGAGAAAGTAGAACTTGGGAAATCCGAAATAATATATCTCACTGAAGGTCATCGCATAGCATTCTGCCTAGACAAGTTTACCCCTGAAATACAAGCTAAAATCATTGAATTAGCTCCTTCGCTTTTTGTCTGTTTGGACTCTCTATTCAATAAGGACGATCGAAACAAAACAAACACTCAGCTTAAACTGCAAGACAGCGGCATTGAGTTCAAAACACTTTGATGATATGGATTACTACAAGAACAATGCAATATATGACCATTTGATTCAATCAAATTCACCCCACTATAAGTTCGTAGTAGGTAATGCTTGGCAACTTGTTTATGGTAATAAATCTTGCCAGCCCTTAGTATTAATTTTTGCTGTAGGCGTTCCAAACTCTCACTTGTCAGAACCTCCAAGCGACCAAGAAAAAGAAGCATTCTCCTTACTTGAATATACTGGGAAGAAAGCAGGTCTAAGAGTGGGTTACATAAGGTTTGCTTGTGACATTCCAGAAATTGATACAGTCATAACTTCAAATGGGAGCTTTAATTACACAACTGTTAATATGGACGGTCTATCAAGAATTTTTGAGTCCACTGGACTTCCAGTATCAAGAACAGCAACCGCCAAATATCTTAATGACAAATCATCAAGTGCTTACCATAATTGGCAAAGATCAAGCTTAGGCGTTGATTTAACTGTTTCAGACATTGACTTATGGCGTCTTGATAATGAAGGGAATCCCGAAATTATTTATGAATTGAAACGCTCTTACTATGATTTAGAAAAATGGAAACCATTCACTGATGACTACAGGAATTTTCAATTACTCTCAAATCTTTGTCAAAGAGCTGGTATCAAGCTCAAAATTCTTTATAACCAAAGAATCAAAACTCCTTTTCAGGATAAAATAGATAGACTAAAAATATTCTCAGTTGATTTTTCAAAAAATCCGCCAATAGAGAATAATGGCATAATCACATTAAAGGAATTTGAAAATTTATAGCAGGTGAAACTACAGTTCGATAAAAACCAAGAATACCAGCTTCAAGCCATTCAATCAGTTATTGACTTGTTTGACGGCCAGCCTTTGAGCAATTCAGATTTTGAGTTCTCTATGGCTGATACCAATAGTGGCAGTATTACTTTCACCGAGGCAGGTGTGGGTAACAATCTTGCACTTACGGAAGAAGAATTGCTCACAAACCTCAACAAAGTTCAGACGGAAAATGAGCTAAGAGAAGACGAAATATCACCTGCCATTGAAAAGCTTTGGTACAATGAAGACGCATCCGTAAAAGGCGTTCTGGAAGGTAAAACGGTAGTAACCGAGTTTCCCAACTACTCCGTAGAAATGGAAACCGGAACAGGCAAAACCTATGTGTATCTCCGTTCTGTTTACGAACTCAACAAGGTGTATGGCTTTAAGAAGTTTGTAATTGTAGTTCCTTCCGTGGCTATCCGTGAAGGAGTTATCAAATCCCTCCAAATCACCTTCGATCACTTTCAGGAAATCTACGAAAATCAACCTGCGGATTACAAGGTCTATGATTCAGGCCGTTTGTCAGACTTGGGCAATTTTGCCAAAAGCAACGCCATACAAATTTTAGTAATCAATATTGATTCCTTCACCAAAGATGCCAACGTCATCAATCAGGTAAGAGAATCAGGCATAAAGCCCATAGAGTACATTCAGAAATCCAATCCGATTGTGATTATAGACGAGCCGCAGAATATGGAAACGGATATTCGAAAGCGAGCTATTGCCAATCTAAACCCCCTATTTACACTGAGGTATTCTGCTACACACAAAAACCTTTACAACCTGGTCTATAAGCTTGACCCGGTGAAGGCGTATGATTTAGGCTTGGTAAAGCAAATTGAGGTTGATTCCGTTATAGCCCGAAACGATAGTTCAGGAGCCTTTATTAGTGTAGATGGTTTCCGTATGGCTAAGAAATCAGTAACTGCCAAGGTTTCAATATTTGTCAATGAAAAAACAGGTGTACAGAAGAAACAAGTTTCCGCAAATGTTGGAGACGACCTTTATAAGCTTTCTAAAAATTGGGACATATACAAGGACGGCTATGTAATCAATGAGATAGATGCCGACAATCAGTTCATTGAATTTTCAAGTGGTCAAATTGTCTATCAGGGTCAAGCCGTAGGGGGTCTTACCGACCAGATACTTAGGGAAATGGTAGATGCCACGGTAGAGAACCACTTCAAGAAGGAGAAAGAGTTGCAGGGCAAAGGAATCAAGGTCTTATCAATCTTTTTTATCGACCGTGTGGCAAACTACCGTGAGTATGATGATAGCGGAAACACCGTACAGGGGAAGTTTGCCGAATGGTTTGAAGAAAGCTATACCAAATGGCAAAGTATGCCTGCTTACAGGGGTTTAATGAGCTTCAAAGCTAAAGACGTGCATGATGGATATTTCAGCCAGGATAAAGCAGGTAAATACAAAGACACCAAAGAAACTCGAACTACCAAAGCTGATGATGATACCTTCAACCTAATCATGCGAGATAAGGAAAGGCTATTGGATGAAAAAGTGCCTCTCCGATTCATTTTCAGTCACTCCGCATTGCGTGAAGGTTGGGACAATCCCAATGTATTCCAAATCTGTACGCTTAACGAAACCAAGTCGGATATAAAGAAACGACAGGAAATCGGAAGAGGTCTCCGCTTATGCGTTGACCAAACCGGAGCAAGAAACCTTGACCGTGCTATCAATAGGCTTACTGTCATCGCCAATGAAGCCTATGAATCATTCTCTAAAGCCTTACAAAAGGAAATAGAGGAAGATTGTGGCGTGAAGTTCGAAGGCCGTATCAAAAATGCAAGAGCAAGAACAAGCGTAAAACTCAAAGACAAATGGATGGAGGATGCGCTATTCCTTGAGCTTTGGGAGAAAATAAGAGCTAAAACAGAATATAAAGTTGATTATAGCACCGAAGAGCTAATTGCAAATTGTGTGGCTGCATTGCAAGCAATGCCCCCTATCGAACGTCCTGTAATCTACCGTGAAAAGAATGTAGCAAAATTCGTTAGGGATGCCAAAGGCAAGCTGATTGAATTAGGCGGAGAGCAGAAAGGCTCAAAGGAGAAAATGGTAAAGGACACCAATTATGAAATCCCTGATTTCATTGCTTATATCCAGTCTAAAACAGAGCTTACCCGAGATACCATTACCCAAATCGTATTGAACTCAAACCGATTGGGCGAAATCTTTAACAACCCTCAGTTATTCATGGATAGCGTGGTACGCATCATCAAACATGAATTTGACCGAATCAAGATCAATGGCATCCAATATGAAAAGATTGCCGGACAGGTCTATGAAATGAAGTTGTTTGAATCCGCAGAAATTGAGCAGTATTTAGAAAACCTGATAGAGGTTAAGAAACAAGCCAAAACGCTTTACAACTATGTGGCCATTGATTCACTCAGTTCACCGGAACGCAGGTTTGCCGAAGATTGCGAAAACAGGGATGATATACTTTTCTATGTAAAGCTTCCAAGAACATTTGTGGTCAAAACTCCAATTGGTCCCTACAATCCTGATTGGGCATTGATTAAGAAAGAGGACGGTGAAGAAACCAAAATCTACTTTGTAGCTGAAACCAAAGACCCTAAAGCAGCAAAAGACCGCACCTTATTAAGAGATAGCGAGCGATTGAAAATAGCATGTGCAGAAAAGCATTTTGAAGTAATAGATCATGTGAATTACCGTGTAGTTGGCTCAGTGAGTGATTTGAAAGTTTGAAACAACCAGCATTGACCCGTTTTGATATGGCAACAGAGAAACAATTTTTAACCAGGCTACAGGAGATTAAGCAAAGAGACGTGGAAGTTTTGCTTAAAAAGGCGTACCGTGGTATTTGGGAAACAGCAATTAAGAAGTATTCCGACAGTGCCCACTTCGTTTATGAATTGCTGCAGAACGCAGATGATACAAAAGCCACTTGGGTTGATTTTCGCCTTGAAGAAGACGGACTTTGGTTTAAGCACAATGGCTCTGTTCGCTTCTCCATATCAGACCCGGACAATGAAGATGAAGATTCAGAAACTGGCAACCTTGGCCATATAAACGCCATTACTTCCATTGGCAATTCAACCAAGATTGATGAACAAAAAATCGGAAAGTTTGGAATAGGCTTCAAAGCGGTTTTTGCTTACAGCATGTCTCCGCACATTTATGATGATAATTTCAACTTCAAACTGGAAAACTACATTGTGCCCAATGAAATTGAATCCTTGAATGGCCAGAGGGCAGCAGGTGAAACAGTTTTCTACTTCCCTTTTAATCACATTTCAAAGTCGCCAGAGGATGCCTATACCGAGATTGAGGACAAATTAGATTCACTCTTTCAACCTATTTTATTCCTTACCAATCTTCAAAAGATAACTTGGAAATCCAATGAGAAAGAAGGCATCTATTCAAAGCGAGCATTAAAAACAGAACAGTTCGACAATATCCGAGCTGAGTTAATGGAGGTTGAAAGCGTAGAAAATGAAGTCAATAAAAAAGAATTGATATGGTTATTCTCTACTGGCGTTTCACACAAGCAGCTTAAATCCCACCACCGCATCTATGTGGGTTTCTTTGTTCTCGATCAAAAGGAACTGGAAACTGGATATACCTATGAAGCATTTTGCTTCTTTCCAACCAAAGAAGAAACCAAGTTAGGATTTGTTATTCAGGCCCCATTCCTTTTGACAGATAGTAGAGAGGGAATAAAAGCAGGTGAGCAATGGAATGTGGAAATCATGCAGCTTGCGGCAAAGCTTGCTGCCAATTCTTTACCGATACTCAAAACCATTGGTGAAAGGGATAAAACCTACCTACTCAACGACAGTATTTTAGAACTGATTCCATACAAGGAAAGTGATTTTTCAGACGTAGGTAGTAAAGCGAAAATTTCATTCAAACCCTTCTATACCGAAATCCTAAAGAAGTTTCAAGCCGACCAATTACTGCCTGGCAGAAATGGGAAGTACTACAAAACTGCAAAGTCATATTGGGCATCAGATCCCGAGTTAGCAGAACTCTTTTCCGACCAACAAATCAGCAAGCTAATGGGCAACCCAGATTCAGGATTGGTGTTCGTAAGCAAGGGACAGAAGCAACTTAACCAAGCGAATAAGACCTTAGAAAGCTATATCAATTCAATCATTAACGACACCTTAGACCCTAAAAAACTTCTGAGGAGAATTGATGCTTCTTTCATGGAAGCACAATCAGATGAATGGTTATTGAAATTCTATGCCTATTTGGGAGGTCGAAAATCTCTTTGGGACGATAAAGAGAAGCTTGCTCAAAAACGACCAATCCTGCTAAATCAAGACAGAAAGGCCGTTGTACCCTTCAATGATGATTTAACAGCACCAAATATTTTTCTACCTTCTGAAAGGGCAACAAGCTACGATACCATTTACAAGCCATTTACAGAGGATGAAGAAGCCCTGGACTTCTTCAAGGGTTTGGGTATTGGTAAACCCGACTTACGAGCTGAAATCTTCAAGACCATAATTCCGCAATACAAGAATGGGTTTAACTATGATGATAAGGACAAAATCTTAGCCCACTTCGATTCTTTCTTATCCTACTATGATGCTTGCCCGGCTTCTCTCCAAAGTGACTATCTCGATAAGCTCCAAGAGACTTGTTTCATAGCATCCCGAAAAGCCAGTGACCCTGATACAATTTACTTTTGCTTCCCTGAGTCCGTTTACATTCCAAGTGAAAAGCTCAACAAATACTTTGCTAACGCAAAGGAGGTATATATTTTGGATGAAGATTACTATTTGGATTTTATCCATAGTCCTCGCAAAAGCTCGTTCTATTCATTTCTTTCGGCCTTAGGTTGCAGCAATCAACCCCGTTTGATAGATAGGGAATTAGAATCCAACTACGAGAACAAGGAAAGATTTGGTCTTGAAGAAATTGAAGTATCACAAACCTATGTCTCTAATCAAACTATTACAGATACCATTCTGGAAGGAATAGAGGAAGCAGTATCAAACATCAATCCCGAACTATCAGCCCTGATTTGGGAATACATGTTATTCCATGTACATGGTAAGTCGTCTTACTCGCTCGAATCAAGTATCATGGGCAACTTTCGATACGTCCCCAAATGGAACCAATATCCAAAGTCCCAAAAGTTTGAATCCACACTATCATCTATTCTCAAAAATGATAAATGGCTATATGATACAGAGGGCAATTTAAAATCAGCATCAGAAATTCAAAGAGAAGACCTAAACGAAATCTACACTTCACAGGATTTTGACATTTCTGCATTCCTTGAATTTTTAGGAATTGAAAGCCCTGAAGATGAATTAGACCTCTCCGAGGAACAACGAGCAGCTTACCTGCTTGGCAAAAAACTACAAGAGGAAGGAATCACTGAAGAAGAATTAGCAGAGGCATTGAGCATGATAAAGGCTAAAAAGAAGTCCGCAGGTGCTCAGGGCAATCCCAATACTGATGAAGAAGAAGACTTCATGGATGATGCCATTGAAGACACCTTAGACCGCCTTAAAAAGGGAATCAAAAAGAAGCGAAAGGCCAGAGCTGAAAATCAAGATGAAGAAACTCAAAAAGAAGAGCAGGAATCTCCTGAATCAATGGCAGATCAGGATGAATACACAAAACCTTCTGTTGACCTTCAAAAGAAGATTGACAAGCTAAAGGAACAGACAGAAGCTCAAATTGAAGACCTTACCCGAATTGAGAAACTGAACGAGATTGTTGATGAATCTGAAATGTATTCCTATGCTTGGTTCAAAGCTTTGCTTGAACTGGAATACCTGAGTAGTTCAGAATCCAACACTCAAGGAAAAGAAATATCAATCCAATTCACTAAAGCAGAAAAAGAACCGGGTACAGAAAGGACATTGATTCTCAAGCATCCGAACAGATATATCCCTCAATCCATTGAGGATATTGGAGACCTGCAAATTCGCTTGTATCATGGTGAAGAATCCAAGACCGTAACCGTGGAGGTTGTGAGTGTTAAAGAATATACCCTTCGGGCAAAGCTGAAAAAGTCTGCCGACATTTCAGAGATTGACCTATCTAAGGTAAACCGAATAGTCATTGACATAAAGAATCCTGTTTTCATTCTTGAAGAACTTAGAAAAGCCTTCAATCAACTTGGCTTAGAGGATGATTATAATCTACAGCAAAACCTTCCAGAGGATATTCGATTCATATTTGGCCCTCCCGGTACAGGTAAAACAACCTATCTCGCAACCAATGAGATTATACCTCTTATGCAGCAGGAAGAAAACCTCAAAGTGCTAGTACTTACACCAACCAATAAATCAGCAGACGTTCTTACAAAGCGTATTATTGAAAAAATGGGTGATGATGAAACCTATCACCATTGGCTTCTCCGCTTTGGAAATACAAGTGATGAATCACTGGAAAATAGCTCGGTTGTAATTGATAAAGCGTTCGACATTAGAACCAAGCCCAAGAATACCACAATAACCACAATTGCGAGATTTGCTTACGACTATTTCCAACCCGAAATCCATGATGAACGCCTGCACCTGAAATTTCTTGAATGGGACTACATTATCATTGATGAAGCTTCAATGGTGAACTTGGCCAGTATAGCTTACGTCCTTTATCAAAAGCCAGATGCAAAATTTGTAATAGCAGGAGATCCTTTCCAGATTCAACCAATTACACTTATTGACCATTGGAAGGATATGAATATCTACAGCATGGTCAATCTCGACAGATTCGTAGAGCCAACAACTGTTCCCCATGAATTTGAAATAGTTAACCTACGCAAGCAATATAGGGCAGTTCCCACCATTGGAAATGTTTTCAGTCACTTCACTTACAATGGCATTCTCGAACACCATAGAACAAGTACAGAGCAAAAGCCATTGACCATATCCGGCTTTGATTTCAAGGACATTAACATTATCAAATTTCCAGTAGCAAAGTTTGAAAGCATTTACAAGCCAAATACGCTTAACAAATCAAACTATCAGGTCTATTCAGCTTTGTTCACGGTTGAGTTCGCCCAGTCACTTGCTTTTCAGATTCAATCAAGCCACAAAGACAAATTCAGAATTGGAATCATTTGTCCTTACAAGGCTCAAGCTACTCTAATTGAAAAGCTCCTTGCTCAACAATTTGAAGACACTGATAAGGTAGAAATCCTTATCGGGACTATTCACGGCTTCCAAGGTGATGAATGTGATATTATCATTTCGATTTTTAACCCGCCATACTCGATAAGCAAACACCCGGGTATGTTCCTCAATAAGCAGAACATACTCAATGTATCCATTAGTCGGGCAAGAGATTATTTATTCATCATAATGCCAGACGACAACACGCAGGATATTGAGAACCTATATAAAATCAAGAAAATAGAAAGATTGATTTATCGCCATGCTCCTAACAATCACTCAGTTTACGAATCCACGGAGATTGAGGAAATTATGTTTGGCAGCGATACCTACATTTATGACAACTCCTTCGCTACTTCTCACCAAACTGTAAATGTGTATTCAAAACCAGAGCGGAAGTATGAAGTCCGTTGTGAAGAGGTAGCTGTTGACGTTCAAATTAAACAATGATTAAACACCCGTTAAAAGAAAAAATGAAAACTTAATATCGAATTAAAACCCTCGTTCATAATGGCAAAGCACTGTTTCAACATACTAACATTCAATCATCCGAGCGAATCGCTCACCTTCTATTTTTCCGAGAAGGAGCAAGAAGGAACTACACGAATTTATCATTCATTGGTTCCTGATGAGGTCATTGATAAGTATGCAGAACAGGAACATTACTACACTTCATTTTGCCAAGAAAAAGAAGGGTTTATTCCGGTTACTAAGCCAACTACACCAACCTATGAGAAAATCACTAACGAAGAAGGAATTGAAAAATCAGTTCAGGTTTCCAATTCCGCATTGTCTTCATCCATTCTCAAACGTTACTACAATTCACTAATTCATAACCATTTCAAGTCAAAGGGCTGTTTGGTCAAACCTAACTTTGTCAGCGATACAGAAGTTTGGTTGCCAAGCGATACACAAGACAAGGAAGGGATATACAAAACCTTTGACCGTTTTTCATTGAAGGTGCAGTTCAGAACAGTTTCCAATAGTCTTGAATTATTGGTCACATTTGAAGGCAAGTCAAAGATTTTTAAAACTCCTGTATCAGAACTTTTTGAAGAAGTACCTGTAAGGGCATTCAATTGGGTGGTCTATGAAAAAGGACTACACCGCTTTGATGAATTGCCAGATGATGGGAAAAGAAATTACGATAAGGTTTATCCTGTTTGGAATTTTGAAATAAGGGATGCTTTGCACCAGGAGACAGAAGCCCCGGACAAGACGAACAAATACAGGAAGTTCAAAACGGCCATTGATAAATTTTACAGGGAGCAGCTTAATGCAGCCGAGTTCAAGGCCATCATTCCGCTTTCATCTAAAGGGTTTATTACAGTTGATGAAGTCCGCATCGGTTCAATTGAAAAGTCCAGCAACAAACTCGTATTTGGAAATCAAAAGCTGCACCATGTACCGTATTATGGCATTACAGAAAATGGTCCTTTCGAGTTAAGCCCATCATCAAAGATTCATTTCTTTTTTATTCTCCATGAAGATGATAGAGAAGTAGCTGCCAAGATTCACAACTACTTTAATGGCAAACTCAACGGCTTTAGAGGGCTATCAAAATTCATTCATACACCGTATCATCCAGATAAAGAACTCGCAATCTATTTCAAGGATAGGGATAACCCTTGGCCGGAACTGTATGAGCAAATCAATGACAAGGACTTTGATACCGACATTCAGCACATAGCTATTTACATTTCCCCAATCAGCAAGAATGTTCCAGTCAAATCTCAGAGGTTGATTTACTACAAGCTGAAAGAGCTACTATTGAAAAAAGGAGTTTCCTCTCAGGTGATAGATCCTGACAAAGTGATTACCAACGACAAGTATCATTTCAGCTTGCCAAACATCGCAATAGCCATTCTCGCAAAGCTCAATGGCACTCCGTGGAGGTTGGACACAAAGCTGAAGAATGAATTGATTGTTGGAGTTGGAGCATTCAAGCACACAGAAGTTGACATCCAATATATCGGCAGTGCTTTCAGTTTCTCCAATACAGGGAAATTCAACCGATTTGAATGCTTTCAGAAAGACCAAACAAAAGAGTTGGCAGGTTCAATTCTAAGAGCAGTTAAAGACTATGTGAATGTAAATACAGGAATCAGAAGGCTTGTAATTCACTTCTACAAAGACATGAGTAGAGAGGAAGTAGAACCGATTGAGAACGGCCTGAAAGAATTGGACTTGAACATTCCGGTCTTTATCGTCACCATCAACAAAACGGAATCATCCGATATTGTTGCCTTTGATTTGGACTGGAAAGATTTGATGCCCGTAAGTGGCACTTTTATCAAATTAGGCTACAACAGATTTCTACTTTTCAACAATACCAGGTATTCAGCATCAGAGTTCAATTTCAATGATGGATTTTCATTTCCAGTAAAGCTCAAGATAAATTGCTCCAATCCTGAATTGGTTGATGATTACAAAACAGTAAAGGAGCTTATCGATCAAGTATATCAGTTCAGTCGCATGTACTGGAAGTCAGTAAGACAACAAAATTTGCCCGTTACAATCAAGTACCCTGAAATGGTTGCAGAAATGCTCCCTTACTTTGAAGGCAACGAGATTCCTGATTACGGTAAAGACAATCTTTGGTTCTTATGATGATTACGGAACACCCACCGCACATTTGCCAACCCGCACCAATGTGCTTCCAGTAGGTTCATTCCGGTCGTTCGTTCCTCACTCTCTTCATTCACCCACTTCCAGCACCGCACAGCAAGAGTAGCCCGTTATTCCATTCCGCTGCGCTACATTCCATACCGTGCCACACTTGCTTTTCCCAACGCACCCCCCAACGCAGGTAAAGCGGTGTTCGTCAGTCGTTCCGTTTTGTTCCGCAAAAACATATCTGCAAGGGTAAAATGCACTCCCTTCGGTCGCCCTTGCACATACCGTTCACTTACCAGTTCGTTTGCGCTCCAGTAGGTGCTCACTCACTGCCGTTCACTTGTTTTGCTTCACACACTCTCTCCTTCCTCACTCGCAGCTATTTCATCCCCCCAAACCCCTTCTATGGTGTTCGCTAAACTCACAATATTTTTTATTGGGGGTCTGCCGCTGCTTATTGTTTTTGCTCGCCTGCGGGTCGCTGCGGGCTGATCGGGCTGTCATGTTTTTTGCTTTCCCCTATGTGCTTTCAGTCGCTTCGTTTCAGTCATTCGTTCCTCATTCCTTCAACTCAGCCACTTTCAGCACCGCTCACAAGCGTAGCTCTTTCACTACACTACACGAGCCAACGTACCGTCATTCCGCAATCTGCCTGCAATCCTTCTCCAATGGGTTTGTACTCCAATCAAAAAATACAAACCCAACCAATGCTATTGCAGGCAGTTATTGCTCCATTCCCTTCCAATAATCGTTTCGTTTCGTTCAGTCGCTACCCTTGCCTTTGCCGACCCTGATGCAAAAAAACACGCCAGCCCTGCCGTAAACGGTAGGCGTCTGCCGCCCTCATTCTTCGGGCTTTTGCAGCCACCACCCTTGCTCCGCTCGCAGGCGGCTCGCAGAAATGGCTTCGCCTTGGTTTACCTGCGTTTCCCGCTTTTTTCCCACCGCACAATTGAGTACATTCGTTAACAATGAAAGAACTATTTGAAGACTTTTATTATTTAATATTCCCCAGGGATGAAGAAGGTGTTTACAAGACAGACACCGACAGTCCTTTATGGGTTAAAATTCTGGTTGTTGCTTTCATCGGGTTTATGTGTTTCATGCTTGCAATAGCATCTTAATAGAAACAGATTCCAGTTTTCTAATCCTTCAATTCGACCTTAACTCGGGTCAATAAATAACTCAAACATAAAGCAAAGTTACAGGCGTGCGGATGCGAGAGCTGCAAGGGTTCGCTTCGCCTGTTTGGGAAAAAAATCTCCACCCTACGGGTAGTATTTTTTTCCCACAGCCCTTGCATCAATCGCACCGTCCTGTAGTGTGAGGGTATTATGTTTAAGTTATTATTCAGAGTCCGTTTCGGCAGCCGGTGGTTGTTGGCGGGCGTTCGCACCTCAGGTCGTCCGTTCCATGCAGGCGTTCAGCGTTTCGGTATCACTGATTATACGCTGCGTGTCTTTTGGTTCGAGTTGTGCCTTTCAGAGCTTCCTTTTTAGGGGGCTCTTTTTTTTACTCGTACAGGGAAAATTTTAAAAAGAGAATAGCAAAGATAGGCGGGTTCGCACATGCCCAACGCACTTTCGGACAGTCAAGGTCAAGCCCTACGGGTTTTGAAAAAAATCTCTACCCGAAGGGTAGTATTTTTTCCAAAAACCTTGACAGCCGAGCCTCACCCGCCTGAAAGACAGCTTTCTCTTTTCTTTTTTTCCCTTTTTTCTTTTCTCTTTTGAAAAAATATATGCGAAGCGCAGCGAGCAAAACTTTAATGGCTCACTGTATGAAATCGTTTCGTATCAAAACACACCGACTGGAAAGCAGCTACCAACAGCCGCACTTCTTTATCCTGAATAAAGGATTGAACAGCGGGAAACCGCTCAACCAAGCTTGCCCGAATTGCTTTGTTTGCCTCACCGACAACCAAGAGGACAGGGAATTTCTCTTTTGGCTATGCTTTGGATTGTGGAGGTCAAAATCATTTCACTATCTCCTGAAAGGCTCAGTGATTCCATTTGTGACTATTGATGAAATCCGAAAGCTGATTCGGGAAAGCTCCACCAAAGCAAGCTGCAAAGACCAGGCATTTCAGAAGGCAATTCAAGCCCTTCAACTACTCGATACCAACGAGCAAAAAATCAAGGTCACACTAAAGATGATTGATACTGCCAGACAAGCCATATTTTATGACTTGATGAAAGAAACAGGAGCAGGATAGAATCCTGCACTGCCAAAAAAACAGGGCAACAAAAGCAAAATAAAGCACACTACCGCAACAGCACCCAAGAGAGAACTACCGCTTAATTCTTGAAGTAATTTAGTTGGCGAAGGGCAAATCCATGGTAAGTCCGTGTCAAGTCCAAGCAAATGTTTAACTCCTTAAAAATCGTAAAGAGATGGGAAAAATTAATCAAGGTATTCTCGGTGGCGTATCAGGCCAAGTAGGGAATGTAATCGGTGGAACTTGGAAGGGCATCGATTACCTGCGCATCAAACCTTCCAGTGTAGCGAACCCAAGAACTGAAGGTCAGGTTGACCAGCGTTCTAAATTTTCAACTGTCCTAAGGTTCTTGCAACCAATGACAGACTTCCTGAGAGTCGGTTTCAAGTTGTATGCAAACCGTATGACCCAATTCAATGCGGCCATGTCTTACAACCTGAATAATGCAGTTACCGGAGCTTATCCAAACTTCATGATTGACTATGCAAGTGCATTGGTCACTCGTGGTAACTTGACAGGTGCGGCCAACGGTGCAGCCACTTCTCCAAGTGCTGGAAACGTAGAAGCAACCTGGACAGACAACTCAGGAAGCGGAAGTGCTCAAGCAACAGACAAAGCTCTGATTGCTCTTCTGAACACTACCCGAGGGGAAGCAGTGTTCACCACTGCGGGACCAGCAAGGTCTGCCGGATCAGCGACCATTCCAGTGCCTTCTGAGTACTCAGGAGAAGACGTTGAAGTCTTCTTAGGTTTTGTATCAGAAGACGGAATTAAAGTCGCCAAAAGCGTTTATTTAGGCTCTGTAACAGTTGCGTAAAGCGATTGGTGTTTTCCTTGAAAACCGCTTCCTTTGTGAAGCGGTTTTTTTATGCCCATACCCCTCGATTTTTCCTTTATTATCGCTTAGTTTGACATTCCTAAGCGTTTTTTGTTGCTAATGCGTTTCTACACTTTTAGCAATACACTGAATTACAGTAAGTTAAAAGCAATTAAAATATTTTGTATCGGGAAGTAAAATCAAACTTCTTAGAAAAGTCGAATAATATCACAAAAAGAGCTAAAATAATTTATTAGCTATTATACCACTTTTTCGTTTACATAAATCGTTAGGTTAATAAATTGCCTATAATGATTTTTCTAATGTTTAGTGTTGTTAATGCAATTATGTATATAAAATGTAAAAAAAAGTACAGAGTTAAAATAGATGTAAGAGATGATAAAATGTACTATTGGCAATAGTAACAATCAAATAAATTATTACCTCAATAATTGAAATATAATAAAGTGAGCGCAGTTTTTATTATAGGTAAAAGTATTGAAAATGGACAACCATTGCATGTTCGAGATGCGAGTAATGGTTTGTCTTGTAATTGCATTTGTTATGAATGTGAACAAAAGTTAGAAGCAGTACAGGGAAAACGGGATTGGTATTTTCGTCACTATAATAAATCTGCTTGCAAGGGAAATAATGAAACAGCCTTGCACAACTATGCAAAATTATTACTTTGCCAAAACACATTCATTCAATCAAAAAAAAAGATAATTAATTACACAAATCCATCTTTAGAAACAGTTACTGATAAATACCGCTCTGATGTGAGTGTTAAATACAATGATTCAATACTGCATTTTGAAATTGTAGTCAGAAATAAATTAACCTCAGAAAAGATTAATTATTATAAAAAGAATAAGATAAACTGCATCAAGATTGATTTAAGTAGTCGTATTTTATTGTCTGCTGAACCTAAAGATATTAGAGATGCGGTAATAGAAGATAAAAAAAATAAAGACTTCATTCAATGGAATGAAGATGAGAATTGTAATTGGCTGATTGCATGTGGATTGTTTATTGCATCATTATTTGTTTTAAATGGATTGTTACGTGGCCGACATAAAATTAAAAAATAGAATATATGTTTGTACTCAAATGATCTAAGCCCATGACTTACATCAACCTGTTCTCCGTCGCTATTCTCACCAGCTCTATCATGTTTCTGGCCTTAAATTTTTGTAGCAGGTTGCGGCGATGAGTTTCTACCGTAATCAGACTGATAAATAGTTTTTCAGCAATTTGGGCAGACGTATTTCCTTCGGCAATAGATTGCAATATTTGTTTTTCACGCTTGGTGATTTTGGGTAGTTCATATGAATAAACCGGTTGTGTCAACATGATTTCCTGAACTTCTTTGCTTAAAACTACTTTCCCATTTAAAGCTTCTTTAATACAGCTGATAATTTCCTGCGAATCCGCATTTTTTAGAATATAGCCACTCGCTCCATTTTGTAATAACTGAAAAATGATGCTTCTTTCAGCCTGGTTACTAACACCGATCACTATCGTTTTGGGAGATAGCTTTTTAATAGATTTACAGAAATCTAACCCACTGCCATCACTTAAAACGATATCCAGCAGTACAAGGTCTACTTCATTGCCTGTAATGAAATCTAAAAATGCAGTGCCCTTAGTAAAAGAATAAATCTGATAATTTTCCTGCGATTGGATTAAAGATTTTAACCCTTCCAGTACCATAGGATGGTCGTCAACGATCGCTAAGGTTATTTTACTTTCTTTAGACATAACATTCTACATTTATAGTGGTTCCTTCGCCTTTGGAGGAGTTTATTTCTAGTAATCCATTAATGAGCTGAACACGGTTTTCTATATTTTTTATACCTGATCCGTAAACGATGCTGTCCTGGTCATAACCGATTCCATCGTCTTCTATGGTTAGTTGTAAACTGTTCTCATTTTGACTGATTTGAACAATTACAGTGCTGGCTTGTGCATGTTTCAAAACATTACTGATACATTCCTGCACAATTCTATATAATGCCAATTCTGTTTTAAAAGGTACGTGACGACATAAGTTATACGCTTCAAATTGTATGGCAAGATGATTATGATTCATAGAGTCGCACAATTCTTTTAAAGCAGTTTCTAAACCGAGATTTTTGAGTGTTTCGGGCATGAGGTTTCTTGAGATTCTTCTCATTTCGAGTATGGCCTGATCCAACTTTTTGAGAATTTCTTTATCGCTGTTACTATCGGTTGACAGGTTCATTCTAATGCTGGCTAACATGCCTCCCATACTGTCGTGAAGATCTTGCGCCACCCGTTGACGTTCCTGTTCTTCACCCTGCAGGATAGCCTGTGCTGCTTCGAATTTTCTGTCGTTCGATATCTGATTTAACTTCTGTTGATGGTTGATATGTATTTGTTCGTTCAGTTGCCGTTGATTACGGTAGTTGAAATAAATCAGAATACTGATGGAAATCACCAGACCAAGCGCAACAATCAAAATCAGAATCCTAAGATTTTTATTTTGATCCATTAGTTCTGCCTGCATTTTTTCCTGCTCCAGTTTATTGATTGTTTTTTGCTTTTCTGCCGTTTCATGAACAATTTCCAGTTCGTTCATTTTTTCTAATAACCTGGCCGCCTGAATACTATCACTCAATGCAAACGACTTTTTTAACCAATAATATGCTTCTTTAAAATTGCCCATTGCTTCATCCACAATAGATAATTGGGTCAGTACTATTTTCCTGTTATTCACCTCCGCTGTTAAAATTCCTTCTCTTAATATATTCTCCAGTACAGCTTTAGCCTCAGAATATTTTTTTTGTACCAGGTAGTTATTGTAAATGCGAAACTCAATTAATTGAAGCGATTGAATCTGCTGATATTCTTTTGCCAGTTCTACCCCTTTTTGTAAGCTTTCAAGGGCCTTGGTGCTATTGCTGGTGGTTGTATAATACATGCCCTCCTGATAGTAATAGTTTACATAATGAAAAGAAGATGGATACTTTTTTAGGATGTCAGCAGCTTTGTCGAGGTATATTTTTGCCGTTTTGCTGTCAGGCATATAACAATAGTTACTCACCATATTCAGATAAGTAATCAGGTGAACATTTTCTTCTTCCGGGATGCCTTGCAGAATGCTCAAAGATTTCTGATGTTGTTCATCAGCTTTGCTCAATTGCCCGACCGACATAAAGATCAGTCCTAATTGTGTATAGTAATATGCCTGTAGTGGAAGGTCATTTATTTCACTTGCTAACGGGATACATTTGTTGGTTAACAGATCTACCATGTAATCATAACCTTTACTCTGAAATCTTAGATACGCCAGATTGTACAAGGTTTGTGCTAATGTTCTTTTAGTAATACTGTCTGAGGCTTTTTCAAGTAAAAAAACAGCCCGCTCAAAAAGTTTTTCTGCTTTGCTTTTTTCGAGTAATTTATTCCAGTACAATGCTTCGTAATATAATATGGTTCCGCTGGTTGCCGGACTGTTACCGCCAATTGATCTGGCAGCTGTTAACGCGTTTTTACTTTTCAGTGTATCTTTTTGCAGCCAGTATTCAGAGAGCAACAGATAGGTCTGAAGGCGTTTACTGTTTTCCTTCTCTTGCTGTAAGTTTTCGTTTAATTGCTGGTAATATTGCTGTTCGTTAAGTGGTAAAAGCTGTTGAGCCTGAACAGGTGAATAAAGCTGCAATAACAGCGTAAAAAGAACTATAATCGGAACTCTGAACATAGGGTGCAAATGAATTAATCGTACAAATATCCTAATAAAAACGGTAAATATTTTTACTTAGAAAGATATCACTGTATACCATGAGAAAAAAATCATGGTATATCGGGATTGTTCGTGATGGACGGCTTCAGGAACTTTGCTCTAACAATTTAAATAATTCGTAATGAGAAAACTGAATCTGAAAATCACAATGTTATGCGTAACAGCATTATTTGCTGTAAGCTCTATGGTAACCGGTTGCAGCAAGAAAAAAGATGATGAACCTACAGGACAGGGAGCGATTGAAGCCGCGGTGGGTACTTACAAAGGAAAAATCAGTGTGTATGAACAAATTCCCGGTGATAACAGATGGGAATTCTTTGATGCTATTATTGTGGTGAGCAAAGAAGGAAATGACAAACTTAAAATCGCAGCCAAATCAGGCGAAGCTTATTCAGGTATTACCTCTAAAACCTTTACCGTAGAAGCCGGCGCATTTTTCGGACAAGCTCCGGTAGATGTTATTTCTAAAATTGGTTCAGTTGAAGGAATGTTTGCTTATTACGGTTCTAATAAAACGATTACTGTGGTTACCCAGAAACAGGGTGCGAATGAAATTCATTATTCATTTGACGGAACCAAACAATAGGTGCCGGTAATTTATCCGTTTATCATGTAAATATCATGAAGCCCTTTTCAACATTTTAATGCTGAAAAGGGCTTTTCTTTAATATATTTGACATATGAAAAGTATTAAAAATATCTTGTTCTTACTAGCGATACTGGTGGTGGGATGTAGTAAATCCGGAAGTAATGATTCTCCTGATGATCAGAATGTAATTAAAGATACTTTTAAGGAAGGAGTGATTGAAATGGGAATCTATAGCGGAGGTGCAGATTTGGGAGTGGTCATTGATCAGGTGAACTGGTCTGCAGATAATGTGCGTGAACAGGTTGAAAATGTTTTGAACAATTTATCTGATGAAGAAAATCCGATGAAAATTATTCAAAAGGTCAGTGAGAATAATCCATGGCTGGCTTTTTCTTTAATTCTAAATATGACTAATTGTGATTATTACATTAAAGACCAGACTGTGTTGGGTAAAGCGAGAGGAATGGGGTGGGTAATGGATAATTATCATAACCGATCTGCTGATAAAGGAAGTGTATATATTGAAACACTGGTTCAGACAGATGAGATCAGTGATGCCGATAAAAGAATTTTTGCAACCTACACACCTTCTGAAGATTTAGGAAGTCAATTGAATGCCATTGACTTTAGTAATTTTAAAAGAGAGCAGCAGCCAAAGAAAGAAAATGTTTTGAATTATTTATGTGATGTAACTACCTATACTGCTGTTAATAATGTTCCGGGAAGTCAGTTGAACCTTTATAAAATTGTTGTATATACATCATCTTTGTTTGATAAAACGATCAATTTTACACATCCGTATTATCTTCCTGAAGACGGAGGTATCTTACGGTTAGATATTTATTTTGAAAATATTCCCGAGCCAACTCTGGTAATGGCTCCAAAATCAATCATCCCAAGAGTTGTTACTTCTGGTGAGTTAACTACCAGAACAGCCACCCCATCTACTACTATTAATGACCCGGCCTGGGGCTTTAAAGCATTGGGTCTTTTAATGAGTGGATTCTCCGTGTTAAACGAAGAATAAACTGTCAAAACAAATAATCGTTGTAAATTATACAGAATAGAGTCTGGCTATTTTAGTCAGACTTTTTTATTCCTAAGTAATTGATAAATAGATGTTTATTGATTAGGTTGGAATATTGCCGGGCAAGTATTATATTGTATATTCACCATAGGTAGAAAGTTCATGTTTAAGTATTGGCTTATTTCTCTGATGCTGTGTTGTTCATTGGTATCTTTGTATGCTGAGAAACCTGAGGCTAGCCTATTGGTTATTCATGATCAGAAAGAATCTGTTGTTTATATCACAAAAACCGGAGAGAAGTATCATAAAGAAAGTTGCCGGCATCTCTCTAAGAGTTCCATTAAAATATCACGTAAGGAGGCTATCAAAAACGGATATGCCGCTTGCAAGATCTGTAAACCCTAGTGCCACAAAAAGACTGTAGTCATTTATTCAACTACTTTAAACAAATTTGTATGGTACAATTTTCATCGGATAATCCGCTTTCCACTGAGCTTCAATCAGCTTTTTCCCGTTTACTAAAATACCATAATCATACTGAGTTTGTAACAGGTATCATGACTCAAATTTCCGAAAAAGGATACATTACCCGTCAGGATTTAAATGCAATTCAAAATCATTTTCCGGATGTCACTTTGTTGAAGTACAAGAATGAACTATTAGATCTGGTGATTGATTATATCATATTAGCATTAAATGATCACTTGTTAACAGATGAAGAAATCGAAAATGTGTTATACCTAAAACGTCTGTTCGAAATAAGAGAGGGAGATTTTTATAGGGAAAAGTATATGGCGATCGGTCTGGTTTTAGATAAACAATTTCAATTGATTTATAGAAATGATTATAAAGTAAGTCTGGAAGAAGCTCTACGCAAAGTTCATCTACAGGATATATTTGATTTGAGTTATGATCAGTTGTTGGAATTCAAAGAGAAAGAAATCCGCAATGCGCTCAATAACGGTGCAGATTTAAGAGATTTAGATACAGGCAAAATTCCATAACGAAGCATTAAGGATGCTTCTTTTTTGATTTATAGTAAGATGGTTTATTATTAAAAATTCATTATAAAACTGTTATCAGATGAACGAAAATGAAATTACCGGTATGATTAACCACAGCAATGAACATATCAGTAAACTACATGACATTGTAAAGAAAACCATGCAGGAAGAAGAACTGATCGTAAATAATTTACTGCATCCTCCCAAAGATATTCTAACTACCGGTCAGCGTGTTTCTGATAAAGTAGCGCGCTTTGGAGGTAGCTGGATGTTTATCATTTTGTTTATCATCATTCTTTTTGGCTGGATTATATATAACTCTCTGACACCAAAAAGTGATCAGTTCGATCCTTATCCTTTTATCTTAATGAATCTGATTTTGTCTTGTATTGCAGCACTTCAGGCACCCATCATTATGATGAGCCAGAACAGGCAGGAAGAAAAAGACAGGATGCGTGGAGAAAATGATTACCTGATCAATCTGAAAGCTGAACTCGAAATCAGAAGTCTGCATCAAAAACTCGATGTATTATTAGAAGAACAGGTGAGGGAACTGTATGAATCACAGGTAACTCAATTAGAATTATTGAAAACACTTTCTGCTAAAATTGAAGCACTCGAGAAAAGAGTTGATACTCCTCCGGCAAAAGATTAATGGATCGGTATAAATGGTTTAAGTGTCTTTAAATTTTTATTTGAAACCCACATAGGATGCAAAACAAAGTTTTTTATGCAGGAGGTCAACATTTTTGAATCCAACTTTTTCCATTAGTTGTAATTGATACACCAGACTTCTAGGCGAATCTTCCTTTTCGATGTAACTAAATACATGGTCTCTATATTTTTCATCTTTTAATGAAATCAGATATTCTCCATACTTTTGCTCGTAGATAAATTTTTGCAGCGATAAATTATTTTGTTGAATCAGATCGAATATCCAGATACTTCCGCCCGGAGCTAATAGATTGTACAGTTTTTTGAATGAGGTTTCCCAGTCCTGATCATCGCGTAAATGATGCAGTACTGCAGTGGCGATAATAACATCAAATTTTTGATCGGGTAAACCAACTGTTCTGAAATCACTTTTAAAAGTAGTGACAGTACCGGTAGTTAATGTCTGAACGCGTTCTTTTGCTTTATCCAGCATCGGCTGACTAAGGTCTACCAACGTAACGTTTGTAGTACCGGTTTTTTGAAGTAGCTTAACAGGATAGTTACCTGCTCCACAGCCAATATCTAAAACCTCTTTTAAATCAGGATATAGCTGATTGATTGCATCAGTAATTAAGTTCATGTTAAAGGTAGCATCAAGCGTAGTTGCCTGACCTGTTTCAAGGTTGGAAAAACGTTCAACGTCTTTGTCAAAACGTTCTTCAATTTCCTTTAAACTGGATTTATGTTGCATAACAAAAGGAATTTTAGATTGTACAGATTGTTTTGCTGGTACTGAGTACCTTTAAAGATAAATAAAATTCTGAACAGATTACAGGGGGAGAATAGTAAATAGTAATTTTGGAAAGCAATAAAAAAAGCCACTGTTAAACAGTGGCTCTGAGAAAAGAATTAGAATATAAAGGACGTGATATTTCTGAATTTTTCATAAACAATGTTTGCTGCATCGTCATCTCCTGTATTAACTACATCATCAGAGATTGCATTTGTAATTTCCTCAGTACTAACATTTCTCTTCACGAAATTTTTCATTTCATAAATGATTTTACCAAAGTCTGCATCTCTTACACCTACTTCAATTTTCAGAATACCTCCGTTTTCTTCAAAATAGAAGGGGTGTAAAAGGTTAATGCCTTTGTTAATATCAGCAGCTACGTAAAGCTCAAGTTTTTGTACAACAACTCTGTCGAACTCAGGTTTGGCAGTATAAGTTACTTTCTTTACGGGATATCCTTCAATAGAACTGGTTTCTCCTTCGGTTCTTACATAAACACCCTCTCCGGTGGTGAGGGTAATGCCTGTTTCAGGAAGAAAATCTGACTCATAGCTAAATGACATGCTTTGACCGTTACCAAAAGTTCTTGCAACATATACATTTCCTTTAGCAGTTTCGGTATTCCAGATGTTTTGAGTTTCATGAGCAATTCCTCTACCCACTAAACGAACAATATTGCCTTTTATATAAATATCATTGCTGAAAATTGGTGATCGGTAAAGATGATCAACAATACTCCAGTTGTCTTCGAACAGATTGCCCAGTGTATTATTTTCTTCTGATGTCAGATTACTCCAGGCATCATCGTACGCATATGCGGGATGTTTGCTGCTATTTTCAATACTGTTAAAGAATTTCGCTACCAATGGGTTTGTAAAAGTAACTTCCAATTCTATTTTTCCTTCCTGAAAGTTTGCATTGTTGTTGTCGTCGTCTTTGTCTTTCGTACAACCAACTAAAGAGATAATCGCTAAGAGAAATAAATAAGAAAGTTTTCTCATGGATAAAGTTTAATGATGTTGATAAATGTTTTGTAGCTAATAAACGGATACTCACACACTTATATTGTAATTGAAGATGGCATGTATAAAAAATAAAAGCTACCTGCAGGTAGCTTTTATTTTTAGATTTTATACAAAGAAGGAGGTAATACTTCTGATTTCCAGATAAAGTGTTTCGAACTCTTCTGGTGTTTGGGGGTTAAGTGTTTCGGCCGGTGTTGAGTTGATTAATTCCTGTGCGCTTACTGCTCTTTTTTCTACTTTCTTTAATTCGTAAACGATTTTACCAAAATCAGTTTTAATCATTTCAACTTCAATTTTAATTACTCCGGCTGCTTCATTGGTAATAAACGGATGCATTAAATTGATTGACTTATCTAAAGAAGAGGCAACATAGACATCAATCTTTTTAATTTCATAAAAATCCTGTACAGCAGTTTTTACTGTGTAAGTTATTTTTTTAGCTGTAATACCTTCGATTGTGATCGATTCATTGGTTTCTGTTCTGGTAAAATCATCCGGATCTACACTTACAGATAAACCTGTTTCTCCCAGGATGTTTTGTTCGTAGCTGAAACCAAGACTATTGTCATTCATTAAACTTCCAACATAATAATTGCCTTTAATGGCGTCATTGTTCCATAAGTTTTGTATTTCATGAGCAATACCTCTTGAAACACCTCTTACCTGCGCTCCCTTAATGAAAATTTCATTTTTTACTATCGGCAGCCTTACTAAATAACCGGCTATTGTTGGGTTATTTGAGAACAAAGAAGATAGTTGGTTGTCTTCTTCACTGGTTAAATTGTCCCACGAATCATAATACGCCTGCCATGGTAAACTGTTACCGGTTTTAATATAACTAAAGAATTTATTTACAACGGGGTTGCTAAAACTGATGTCCAGTTCAAGTCTTGCTTCCGTAATTTCTGAAGTTTGAGAGTTGTCATCGCCGTCTTTGTCTTTCGAACAACTGGCAAAAGAAATTAATGCCAATAAAAGTAGATAAGATAGTTTTTTCATCTATATTTTTTTGAAACAGATAAATGTTTTTTATTAAAACGAATGTGTATTATTCTTTTTTGCGCTTATTAACGAAGGAATGACATGAGGTTTAATAATTTTTCATTTATCTCTAATTTCGTATCAAAATCGTTGTCTGTGATATGTTCCGGAGCTACTTTAATATCCAATTCGCCGGCAGTTACAGCTCTTGCTTCTACTTTGGTTACTTCATATATTAATTTACCCATATCACTATTTTTGAAGTCTATTTCCATTTTAACAATGCCATGCTCTTCATTAGTATGCATGAAGTGTAAAATGTTTGCTTCTTTTCTGATCTGTTCAGAAACGTAAATTTTTATATTAGAAGTGAAATCGTACTGTCCGATTGTTTTTAGTGCGTAATTGATCACTTTTGTATTGAAGCCAAAAACAGTAGCGTTTTCATTCAACTCAGATCTGTCATATAATTCTTCTGTACTAATTGGGCTCAGCGTGCTGATTCCTTTAGCAAATTCCAGATCAAAAGTGAAGGAAAGGTTATTTTCGAATTCATTCTCTATATAGTAACTACCTGTTCCTTTGCGTATGTCCCATGCTTTTTCGATGTTATAAGATAATGAATGCGTATTGCTTCTGGTATGATTATCTGAAATGAAAATTTCATTTTTTATAATTGGCAAAGTGTAAATAGCGAAAAATCCCATCGGATTATCGTCACGAAAGTTATTGATCGTTTGCTGCTCTTCATCCGTCAAAAGTTCGAACGCTTCTTCTATAGCCTGATCTGAACGTTTATCACTTTCTTTAATATAGTTTACATACTTGGCTAAAGTAGGGTTTGTGAAAGTGTAAGAGTATTCAATTCTACCCTGAACGTAATTTTCTAAAATAGGTGCCTGGTCATCGTCACCTTTGTCTTTCGTGCAACTGGTAAATGAAACTATTGCTAATAGTAACAGATAAGAGAGTTTCTTCATAGTTTTTTTGTTGATAAATGTCGTTAAATGAATGTGAACTATACGAAAAACCCCAAACCACGAGATGTGTTGGGGGTTCGTAAATTATCTTGGAAGAGAAATGATCTGGTGAATTTTTTCACTGATTTCATTTCTTGCACCGTCTTCTTTTGAGTCAATTATATGAGCAGATGTTGAGTTGGTTAACTCATCATCGCTAACTGCTCTGTTCTCTACTTTCGCCACTTCATAAATCATACTGCCTAATGTGTTGTTAGAATATTCCAGCTCTATTCTGATAATACCATTTTCTTCCTGAGTATATACAGGATGAAATGCGTTGTACATTTTGTCAATAGCAGTTGAAGTATGTACATGAATGGCTTTTAAGCCTTCACTCATACCTTCTTTCAATGTGTAAGTAATTTTTTTGGCAGGTAAACCGTTAAGAGTGGTGATAATAGACTCCTCGTTTCTGTCGTAATAACCTGTTTTAAGCGGTAGATTTGTAATTAATCCTCCTAGTAATTCTAAATCGTAATCGAATGAAATATCATCGTCTCTTCTGTTGGTAATAAAATAATTACCCTCACTGGTGGTGTTATTCCATTTTTTCTCTACAGTGTAAGTGATAGAGGTAGATACCATTCTGAATTCGTCGGCTTTGAAGAAAATTTCATTTTTTACAAAAGGCTTCATAAAGAAGTCTTCCAGTAAAAACCAGCTTTCCATGCCTAATTCATCTAAAAATTCCAGTTCTTCAGCAGTCAAACCCAGTCTGGCTTCTATAATAGCTTCGGGCCCTACTTTATTACTTGCTTTCATTAACTGAAAAAATTTGTTAACGGTGGCATTCGTAAAGCTCATTGAAAGTTCTATTCTTCCCTGATCGGTTACGGTTGGAGTATCACCGTCTTTGTCTTTCGAACAACCTACAAAAGTAATAACCGAAATAAACAGCAAATAGAAAATTTTTCTCATGGATAATGTGTAATTAATGATGATAATTTTTTTTGTTTTTGAGAGTCATCATTAAACGGCGATCAATGAGAATATATTGTTGAATAATTTTCAAAAGTTGTTGAGAAAGATTGAATTATGTAAAATAGCAGACGACTGCTTTTGTAGAGTACTTGTGAAATGCTACGAAAGTGGTATTGCTGGTAAAGGTTATTTGAAACTGATTAAAAAATTATAGTGTTTTACTTTCTGAACGGATTTTTTGTACCTGTAAGATATTGTTCTGGATATCCTGCATAATCCATCTTGCCCACCAGCTGGCGTAGAAGTTAAAAGTGGTTTTTAATTCGAAGTAGCTGTATAAATGTAAGCGGTATTGATTGATGCCCAGTTGCTCGAGTTCATAAGTACCGTTTAATACATCAAAGTAATCGCCTCCTATGACGATGTGTTTGTCTAATGTTGTGGAAGGTATCTCATGTGGATTGGCAGTAATGCTGAATGACATTTTTTTCTGATGAATGTACTGAGTCACTTTTTCATGAAAAACGAGCCCGTTGGTAAAGATCGCTTCTCTGTAACCGCCTACCTCTTCATGGTCAAGTTCGGCTTTTACAGGACGTGGAAATTGTAAAAAACGCGTGAGATATCCTTTATCCATTTCTTCCGGAATTTCATGTACTCTTGTTACATTGTTCCATATTTTTTCGGCTGGAGCATCAATATCAATATAGGTATATGCCTGGTAAGTACCAGGAATTACTTTAATCATCTGTTCAAGAGGAGATATAAAGAAGGGTAGCAGGATTAATAATTGAACGGTTAGTTTTTCGTTTTTGCGCAAAGTGCGGATAAATCCGGCTATTAAACCACCGATTGAGGAGGATACTAAAAATATGGGAAGTATCATTACCCAGCAGGCCCATCCCTCCAGATTGATAAGCAGGGTGAGTACAAAAAATATTAGGATGGAAATCCAGGGATAAAGTATGCGGTATGAAATTTTTTTTATTTTTTCTTCGCTCGACCAGTTAATGGCTATTACACCAATAGCTACAGGTATTAGCCCGATAAATGTAATTCCCATCAGGTTGTATAACTCTAAACTGATATCCAGATTGAATAATACTCTTGCGATTAATGCATAAACAACGGGTAGTACTATAGTAAAGAGAATGGTGTAAAATGTTGACTTTTTCATGAGCATGCAATTCACTGTTGGCAATGGATGAGACAATAGTTAATCGGTTTCTATTACTTTTTTTATTGATTCGAGCATTGAGTTGATATGCGTCTGAAAAATCTGTTGCTCGATAATGGTGGGAATGTTTTCTCTTGTATAATTTAAATAGACTCCTCCTTCCTGCTCAGTTAACTGATAAGTAACTTCCGAATAGTTTTCCGGAGCGTCAGCATCTCCACCCATTCCACTCCAATAACTATATTTTAATAACGTATAGGGGTGATAAGTTAATACTACACCTTTATTTACAAAAGGTGTTCCGTGCATGTCTCCTTCCCACGTAATTGCACTGCCGGCCTTCCAGTCTGTCTTTAAGGTTGACCCTAAATACCGTATGACTTTAGAAGGGTTGACGAGCGCATCCCATACTTCTTCCACACTTCTGGTAATCAGAATGTTGCCCTGAACCGTTGAACTTGACATGATCTTTGTGTTTAACTTAGTGGAATATAGTAAAGATCATAGAGTTTTTTATAAAAGTGTAAGTATATTTTTTTTCAGAATATTTACCGATTCGGTCATTTCTTCTATACTCAGATGCCCGAAACCTATACGCATTGCTGTAATGTGTTTATTCTGATATAAAATGTTTTTGGGAATAAACAAGTTGTCTTTGGCAGAGGCCTGTGAGAGTTTTAACAAGGATAATGGAAAATGCCATTCCGTCCAGACGGCTAAGCCGCCCGAGGGTTTTCTGTAACTGATAAGGTCTTTAAAGTGTTCGTCCAGTAATGTACAAATGTTGTTACGCCGTTCACGGTAGATCGTCAGTGATTTTTTCAGATGCCGGTGTATATTTCCTTCTTCGATCATTTCTCCCAACACCTGTTCCATCAGAATATCACCCTGCTGATCAATAATGCCCATGTATTTTCTGAGTTCAGTAATCAGGTTGTCAGGAGCTACAACAAAACCGGTTTTAAAACCCGGAGCCAATGATTTACCGAATGATCCGAGATAAATAACCATTCCTTCCACGTCTCCGCTTGCCAGCGGCATTATTGCCGAGCGCTCATATTGAAAGTCAAAATCAAAGTCATCCTCGATAATGGCAAATCCATATTGTTTGGCGAGCTGTAATAACGCCACCCTGCGCGAAGCACTTAAGTTTACAGTAGTGGGATAGTGATGATGCGGAGTAATATATATACACCTGATCTTCTTTTTTTGTACTAACTGTTTTATAGAATCAATACAGATACCTTCATGGTCTACAGGAATGGTTTGCAAACTTGCACCCGCCTGCTGAAAAATCATGTTTGCAGTAAATAAGCTCAATTCGCCTACTAATACTATATCACCCGGATTAATCAGTACCTGTGCAATAATGTATAAACTCATTTCTGTACTGCGGGTAATAAGTATGTTTTGTTTGGATATATGTAATCCACGTGATAAATTCAGATAATTTCCTAATTGAGTTCTGAAATATTCACTACCCTCGCGGTTGGAAGTACTTAATTTTTTTCGATTGATCTTTCTTTTTAAAGAGGCGGAATATAAACTCGACAAATTTTCTATTTGTGTGAGCCGGTAATCAGGTAAGCCGTCGTTAAAACTGTATACGCAATCAGAATGTTCAAACGGATCGTCCAGTATATTCGACTGCTTAAATGAAAATCCGGTTTTCAACGGATATTTTGCCAGTGAAACAAGTTGATTGTAAGGCTTGGATGAGAATTTGGGAGCAGATTGGTAGATGATATAAGTTCCTTTGTTGGGCCTGATTTCTATCCAACCCTGCGCTTCCAGCTCGGTATAAACAGCAACGACTGTTTGCCGGTGAACTTTTAGCAAAGAAGATAAAGTTCTTGTGCCGGGTAACCTGGATCCTACCAACAAGTAACCACGCTGAATGGCATTGATCATTTGCTGGCTAATTTGCAGATAAACCGCCGTATTGCCGGCACGGTCGATTGTAATAAAACTTTCGAAAGGAATATTAACCGGACTAGTCATTTTGTTGAATCTGGACTATTTTGATGTGCCGGAAAGGTACGAGTTTTGCCCTAAAGTCAATTGAAAATATGTTTAGGAAATTATGTGTGCTGACTCTTTTAGGGAGTCCTTTTTTCGCCCGGGCCCAGGATACGGCCACTTTAGGAGAAGTGATTATTTCAGAAAGCAGAATGCAGATTCCTTTTAATAAGAATGTCCGCAATATTCAGATTATCACCAAAGAAGAAATTGCCCGCTTGTCTGTTAGAAGTATCAATGAAGTATTGAGTTTTATAGCCGGTGTTGATTTACGTCAACGCGGTCCGTTTGGTTCACAGGCCGATGTAAGTATTGACGGCGGATCTTTTGAACAGACACTCCTCTTGTTGAATGGAATTAAAATATCAGATCCTCAAACTGCTCACCATTCTTTGAATATTCCAATTCCATTGGATGCTATCGAACGCATTGAAGTATTAAAAGGACCTGCCGCACGCGTATATGGTATCAATGCCCTCACCGGTGCAATTAATATCGTTACTAAAACACCTCAGTCGAACGGATTGGATGTAAATGTTTATGCGGGGTCTTCTTTTAAAAACAAAGAAGCGGGAGATGGTACTGGAATTTACGGTGGCGGTGGAGCCCAATTAACAGGAACCATTGCTAAAGAAAATCATAATCACCTGTTCACACTGAGTAAAGATTATTATAACGGACAACGTTACAATAGTAAGTCAGATAATAACAGGCTCTTTTATCAGGGCCGCTATCAGTTGCATGAAAAACATCAACTCGATGTAACTGCTGGTTATACACACAATCAGTTTGGAGCGAATGGATTTTATGCGAGTCCGATCGATAAGGAATCTTATGAAGTAGTAGAAACGTCAGTTTTCAGTATTTCATCCAGCCATCAGATTACCGATAAGTTCAGACTGAGAGCCAGAATCAGTGACCGGTATAACGAAGATGATTATCGCTTTTACCGTGATGATTTAAGTCGCTCGAGATCGCTGCATTATAACAATGTGCTGGCGGGTGAGTTACATGCCGGTTTACAAACAGGTATTGGTGATTTCGGAATTGGAGTAGAAACAAGATATGAGTCTATCCAAAGTTCTAATATCGGTGATCGTAAAAGAAATAACCAGGGTTTTTATGCTGAGTATAAAACAGAAGCTATTAAAAATTTACTCTTAAATGTTGGTACTTATGTTAACTATAATTCACAATATGGCTGGCAGGCATTTCCCGGAGTTGATGTTGGTTATAGCATTACTAACCGTTTGAAATTGGGTGCAAATATCGGAACCAGTCAGCGTATTCCTTCATTTACAGACTTGTATTTGAACCAAGGTAGTGCCAATATCGGTAACGCTAACCTGGTTTCTGAAAATGCCTTCAGTTATGAGTTTAATGTGAAGTATCATACCAATGACGTTCAATTGCAAGCCGGTTATTTTAATAGAAATATCAGCGATTTTATAGATTGGATCAGAGAAACCACCGGAAATCCTTATCAACCTTTTAACTTAGGTGATTTTAAAATGCAGGGTTGGAATGTGCAGATCGCACAACGCATCAATTTCGGTCATCAGCATTTGTTCCGGTACAGACTGAGTTATAATTTTTTAAGTCCGAACGAAATGCAACTTCCGGCCGGTTATAATTCTAAATATCAGATTGAGAGTTTAAAGCATCAGTTTTTGTTGAATACAAATGTGCAGTTGGGTGCATGGAATGTTTCTTTGAATAACCGTTATATCAAAAGAGAGATTAATAAGGGATATTATCTGATGGACATTCGCGCCAGTTATCAATATAAAGCTTTCAACATCTATACAGACCTTACCAATGTACTGGATCAGGAATATGTAGAAACGGCTGCAGTACCAATGCCGGGCAGATGGGCTACTGTTGGAGTGAGATATCATTTTGGTAAGTAGAGTAGTATTTTTTACCATTAAGAAATTAAGAAGCTTCTACCGCTTCGTTTTGATTTGTTCTATCTGTTAATTGCAATTTAAACATGAAGGTAATGAAGCTAAAAAGCGAATGAAGGATTCTGTCCATCAATGAACCATCAGCGTATTTGTTGCCGAAGTAACAACGTTACTTCCTCTTCATTTCTTCATTTCCTTCATGTTTACATTCTGATTAACCAATTGAAACTATCAAATTGTCGTGAGTATATTTTTATTAATTTTCTTAATGGTTCAACTACTCTTTTCTGGTATAATTCATCACCATTTTCTGCATTCTCCTGATAATACGGTCACGCAAAAGTCGTGGAGCCATTACTTTCATCGATTCTCCAAATCCCAGAATTTCGCGTTCGAGTTCGAAGTTGGGAATAACATCTATCCTGAACCATACAGATCCGTCTTCTTCTGCTTTAATAATTTGTTGTGAATGATGTAAAGGTTTTGTTTCTACATAAGGAGCATTTTTCGCATCCACCAACAGTATCACTTTTTGCGGCCGGTCTTTTTCAGACTTGGTTACGCCAATCAGATCAGAATAGTAACGGTCAAACGAAACACCTTTATAAGGTTTAAAATCCTTTTTAGACATTTCATGTACTTCCTGAATACGATCAAGTGCAAGTGTCAGTAAGGTTTGATTTCGATTGTTCCGGCAAATAAGAAACCACCGGTTTCTGTATTCTTTCAGTAAATACGGGTGATAAATATCCTGTGTCGGACTTTGGCTTTTAAATGATTTGTATTTTATCAATACCGGTATTTCTTCCCTGATGGCTTTATGCAAAACCGGAATACATTTCAACCCATGTACCAGCGGGTTTTCTTCAATCTGAATACTGATTTTTGATTCATCCTGATAATGGGTAACGTTTGCTTCTAACCTTGCGATCAGGTCATTCATCTCTTCAAAGTAAGAAAAACCATTAAAGTATTTAAGGATGCCGATAGCGTCTTTCATTTTCTCCACATCATTGAGCGACAAGGGAGATTGTGTAATGCTATAGGCGGGGTCGCTATATTCGTAATACTTCTTGTCTTTAATAACAATTGGTGCTCCATAACCGAGATTAGCATCCCGCATAAACTGAATATCATATTGTATGGTTCTTTTGCTGATAGAGGTAATTCCCTCCCGTTCATAAAGCTCTTCTGCTACTTTATTTACCAGGTTGTCTAAAGTCCATTTGCGATTTCTTCTGCGCAGGCAATTGTCGATAATTTTATAGCGCATCAACGCTAATTTATTACTGGCCATAGAGTTCTAAAGTAGTGATTATTTTATTTTCTGCGCAATCAATTTGCGTAGAAAATGAATGAGTATAATTTTTTTAATTATATTTTATTGATATTCACGTATATATGATTGTTCAAGTTTTTTTGTAAAAAATATCTATTACGCAATCGTATTGCGTACTTGTAGATGCATTTTTGCATAGAACAACAGCAATATACTGTTGTTTCAGGCTGATAGTTTTTCATACTGTTTTTTAAAGCAGAATAGTATTGCCCGGTTGGTTACAATATTCTATTTGAAAAGGAGGTCAGCTCCGGTATACGTGTTGCAGGTTCGAGTCCTGCCTCTTTGTAAAAAGAGTATCTCAATTGGTAGAGAAGTATTGATTATCACAAACGAAAAGCTTTTTGAACCGTGCTTTGTGAATTTTATTTCACCATTGGTTCATCCTTAGCAGCAAAGAACAAATGATGAAAAGATGCGTTTCATGATTCCTTCTTTATTCCGGAACACTGGTGAGCACCGTTTGAAAAGCTTATTTAAACAAAACTGATTTTATGAAAAGAATTAAAATTAATAAACACGAGATAGGATTAGTCATTAAAGACAGGGCCTATGTTCGGATTTTAAAGGAAGGGAAATATTGGATTTTTAATGAAGAGGTATCTATTTTTAACAGATTCTCAGAATTTACTTTAGACCTTTGGATTGACCAGCTAATGCTGGTAGACGGTTTCAGGGAAGAAGTTGAAATGGTAGATGTTCCGTTGAATCATCTGGCACTGGTTTTTGTAGATCAAAAGTTAACCTATGTGTATACCGCAGGTAAACATGCGGTTTGGAAATCAAACCTGCCTGTTCGCGTTCAATATGAAAGTATTGCAGACTATCATATCGGCGAATCAGTAGAACGTGAATTGTTAAATGTTGTGCCTCTAAAAAATTACATTCGTGAACTGGATATCGCAGCACATGAAAAAGCAGTTTTACTGGTTGACGGAAAAATGATGGGTCTGTTAGATGCCGGAATATATACCTATTGGAAAAATATCAATAAAATAGAAGTGAAGCGTGTGGATATGCGGGTTCGAAACATTGAATTGACAGGACAAGAACTGTTAACCAAAGATAAGGCACAGATTCGCATGAACTTTGTAGCACAATATCAGGTAAGGGATGTGGAAAAGGCTTTATTGGAGAACAGCGATTACGAACGCCAGTTATATGTAATGTTACAAATTGCTTTGCGTAATTATATAGGCTTGCAAAGCCTGGATGAGTTGATGTTGAGTAAAGATCAGGTGAGCGAAGCTGTAAATGCCAGTATGGCATCAACTGGTGCAATGTTAGGCATTGAATTGTTACATTCAGGATGTAAAGATTTGATTTTACCGGGTGAAATCCGTGATATCATGAATCAGGTATTGGTAGCAGAGAAAAAAGCACAGGCAAATGTTATTACCCGCAGGGAAGAAACAGCTTCCACCCGAAGCTTACTAAATACTGCGAAATTACTGGAAGAAAATGCGATGTTGTACAAGTTGAAAGAGTTGGAATACGTGGAGCGGATGGCAGAAAAAATTTCAGAGGTTTCGCTGAATGGAAACGGTCAGTTATTAGACCAATTAAAAACCTTATTTGTAAAATAGTTATGGAAAGAATAAACGGAAATGATTTGTTGAATTTGGGTTATGACGAGAATAAAATGTTAGGAATCGCCCTGCAAATCAATAAAAAAAGAACCGGCTATACACGTCAGGAAATGTTAGATCATTATAAGGCAGTGTTAGAAAATCCTGAAGTGTATAAAGAGGATAAAGTATTTAAAACCTTAGCGGTTGCATTGTTAAATAAAGAAGAGTTATTGGCTAAAACAATTCCTTTACGTGAAACAGCAGAAACCTACCGTGTATATGGTGCTGAGCAGATTGAGCAGGGAGCTATCGACCAAATGAATACTGCAATGTTACTTCCTGTAACAGTTGCCGGCGCCTTAATGCCGGATGCTCATCAGGGGTATGGGTTGCCGATCGGAGGTGTATTAGCTACTAATAATGCAGTTATTCCTTATGGGGTGGGAGTTGATATCGGCTGCAGAATGGCCCTTTCAGTTTTTGATCTGCCTTCTGCATTGATTGAAACAAAACTTGATTGGTTAACCGACATTATTATCGATCACACTGCTTTTGGTGCCGGAAACGGATTTAGGGGAAAAGAAAAATCTGACCACAGCGTTTTAGAGAATCCGCTTTTTGCAGAACATGCTTTTATTAAAAACCTGAAAGATAAAGCATGGACTCAATTAGGTTCATCTGGCGGAGGAAACCACTTTGTTGAGTTTGGGATGATGCAATTTGCAGAAGATGATGAAGTGCTGGGAATTAAAAAAGGGGAATACCTTGCTTTGTTGACACACTCGGGTTCGAGAGGATTAGGAGCTACTATTGCTGATCATTATACCAGGCTGGCGAAACAAATTTGTGAATTGCCTTATAAAGCACAGAATCTTGCTTATCTGGATTTAAATTCGGAAGCCGGACAGGAATATTGGTTAGCAATGAACCTGGCAGGTGATTATGCCTCTGCAAATCATGAAATCATTCACGCAAAAATTACAAAGGCATTAGGTGCTGAAGTATTGGCGAAGGTAGAGAACCATCATAATTTTGCCTGGAAGGAAGTACTGAACGGAGAAGAAGTAATTGTTCACCGTAAAGGTGCTACTCCGGCCGGTAAGGGAGTGATGGGTATCATTCCTGGCTCTATGGCTACTCCGGGGTTTCTGGTAAGAGGAAGAGGAGAACCGGAAGCCATTCATTCTGCATCACACGGTGCCGGCCGGTTAATGAGCCGCACGCAGGCAATTAAAACCTATACCAGAGGAACTTTAAATAAAATATTGAAAGAAGAAGGAATCACCCTGATCGGTTCGGGAATGGATGAAGTGCCGATGGCTTATAAAGACATACATACTGTTATGGCCGAACAAAAAGATCTGGTAGATGTTGTGGCAACTTTCCATCCGAAGATTGTTAGAATGGCAGATGACGGAAGTAAGGAAGATTGATCAATGAACTGTGAAGAATTAGAAAATATGAATTTGAGTGTATCATTCTGAAATGCTTTTTAATATGAATCAACAAAACCCATTAATAAATCAAGTGTTCTTAATTTATTAATGGGTTTATATTATAGCGTCTCTTACTTTTCACTCTTCACATTCCATTCAAGAAATTATCTTTTTAACGGAACTTCTCTGTTCATTTCAAGAATGTCAACGTCGTTAATTTTAGAGTCTCCTAATAAATGTTCTGCAAAGTAATCAGCCATTTTCCAGAAGAAATATTCAGTCATGTTGCCGAAGCCGTGTGCCTGACCAGGTAATAATAAGAAATCAAAACGTTTATTGGCTTTAATCAAAGCTTCAGCCATTCTGATGGTGTTAGCAGGGTGAACATTGTTATCAACATCACCGGTTGCTAATAATAATTTACCTTTTAAGTTTTTAGCCAGCTCAGTATTTTTTTCGATTGCATAAGTAAAAGTAGTGTCGCCTTTAGCACTTACTACTTCTTTTACACCATGGTGTCTTTCACTCCACCAGCGATTATAGATATTATTTTCGTGATTACCTGCACCTGATACTGCTACTTTGTAGAAGTCAGGATAAACAAGCATTGCTGCAGTAGACATAAATCCACCACCTGAGTGTCCGGTAATACCTACTTTGTTGATATCGATAAATGAATAACGATTGGCTAATTGTTCAACTGTTACTTTTTTATCATCCAGGCCGTAATCTCTTAAATTACCATATCCATAAGTATGATACCATTTAGAACGCGCAGGGTGTCCGCCTCTGTTACCTACAGTTACTACTACAAATCCTACTTGTGCTAAACGATCGATACGATCCATACTACGACCAAAAGCTTTGTTTACTGACTCTGTTTGAGGGCCTGGATATACATACTCGATGATCGGATACTTTTTAGTTGAATCGAAATCAAATGGTTTGTACATTACGCCATACAAGTCTGTAACACCGTCACCGGCTTTTACTTTGAACGGTTCCGGAAATTTGTATCCTGCAGCAAAAAGAAGTGATAAATCAGCCTCTTCCAGTTTCATGATTAACTGTCCTGCTGAATTATAAAGAGCAGATGCCGGAACTGTATTTACTCTTGAATAGTTGTCAATGAAAAATTTACCGCTTTCGCTTACAGAAACCTGGTGATCAAAGTTGCCTTTATTTAACAACTTCGGTTCTCCACCTTTGTACGACAGTGAATAATGGTGTACATAATACGGGTCTTCATTCTCTTCTTTTCCGTTTGCGGTGAAAGTGAATGTTTGTGTAGCATCATCGTGACCGGTAATTCTTTCTGTGTTATAAGAACCTCTGGTTAACTGGCCCACCAGACTTCCGTCTGCATTGTAAAGGTAATAATGTCCCCAACCGTCTCTTTGCGACCAATGGATGAATTGTTTACCATTATTGATGAAGTAAGGTGCGTTGATATCTAAGTATACATTTGAACGCTCTTCAACCACTGTTCTTACTTTACCGTCAGTGCTGATAGCAATAATGTCAATTCTCTTTAAATCTCTGCTTGCTCTTTGTGCGTAGAATTCGTTATTTGTACCTAACCAATACCAGATAGGAATTTTTCCAACGTAAGAATCTTTTTTGAAAGGCTTACGGAAGCTTCCGATAGTTTGGTTTTTGAAGGCACCCACATCTATTCTTTTAAAGCTATTGCCTGCTACATTATAAATATAGAATTCTATTTCAGTTGAATCAGACTCTCCCGGCATTTGATATTTGTAGGTTTCTAATGAAGGCCTTTTGCTACCTACATTATTGATTACCCATAATGGGCTCAAATGACGGCTGTCTTTTCTGGTAATGGTAAAATGTTTACCGTCAGGAGACCAGGTTACGCCGATACCTTTTCTTTTTTTGGTTTCATCTTCGGTATTGTCGCCGCCGGTAGTGATGCTGTAAGAGTCACCGCCCCATGCGTAGTTAAGAATACCGTCGGTGGTAATCTGATGTTCTATGATCGTACTGTCTTTTTCGTCTTTTAAAGCTTTTTCATAGTTTACTTTATCCATCCAATACAAATTATAATTCTTAGCGAAATATACTTTTGATGTATCCGGGTTAAAAGTTGCCCAGCTGGCGTGGCGACGATCTTTCAAAGAATCAGCAATTTCTCTGAGTTCACGTGTAGCAATATTATACTCTAAGTAGTAAGTTTTCTTTTTAATCGTATCGCTTTTGTTTTTCAGTTTTTCTATTTCTTCTTTGGTTTTAACAGTGTCTTTGGTGCTACGCACTTCAAAACGGATGCTTTTTTCATCATCAGTAAAAGTCAACCCATTAATCTCTAAATGTTGTGCATCAAAAGGGTTTTTTACGATATTGGTGATTTTAGCAGCAAGATCGGCATTGTCGAAAAGCGATTGTTTTGTTTTCGCAGCCGGATTTACTAAATACCAGTTTTTTCCTGCCGGTGTAGAATATACATACCAGAATTTGTCACCGTTGTTAATCCAGTTAGGAGAAACGGCAGTAGAGAAAATCAGGTTTTGCAGTTTGGTAGGGGAAAATTTAGAGGCCTGGTGGTAGTTGGCTTTTACTTCAGAGCCATTATTTTGTGCCACTAAGCCCATACTTAATAATAAGAACGTGCTTACAAGTAGGTGCTTCATGAAAAATGATAATTTTGGTTGATGAAATCTAAAAATAGACAAAAAAGAACAATTCCTTTTACCTCTTTTACAAGCGGTATCGAATAAAGGATACCTGAATCTGCTTATTTCCTTCTAAATATATTTTCGTGTTTCTGCTAACCGCACTAAGGCATTGAATCAGGTTGCAGACCAGCTGCAGGTATTTTTTTCTTCATTAGCGGTAACTGGGTATTTGTGAGATGTATTCTTATCATGATCTTTTCTTCATTTTTTTGTCAGAAATCAAATCTGTGTTATCGATTAAAAACTTTTAGATACATCAATTGTTATCATATTTTAAGTGTAGGAACGCTTTATTCACTATAAATCATTAGCATATGAAGTTTAGAAGAGCTGAAATGAAAGATGCCGGAATGCTTGCAGAGTTTATGTTGCTGGCAATGAAGGATATCGTATATAAGTTTATCGGCAAAGAGGATGATAAAGAAGCACTTCGTTTTATGACTCATTTTACTGCTCAGGAGAATAATCAATATTCTTTTAATAATTGTTGGGTAGTTGAATTGTCGGGAGATCCGGTAGCTGTTGCGAATGTGTATAATGGTGCAGACCTGATCTCACTGCGTCAGCCTGTTTTGAATTATATTGCTGCAAACTATACTGAGCTGTCTTCGCTGGAAGAGGAAACTACGGCAGGAGAGTATTATCTTGACACGATTGCTGTTTCTCCGAAAGCACAGGGTAAAGGCGTTGGTAGCAAATTATTACAGTCATTGATCAGCCATTTTGTAGCAGAAAAGCAGGCTGTGCTCGGACTATTGGTAGACGATGACAATCCGAATGCCCGGAAACTGTATGAGAAAATGGGCTTTCAATTTGTGCAGGCTAAAAAGCTGGTCGGAAAATCATTGGCGCATCTCCAGTATCATCCTGATTATCTTGTAAAATTATAAATCTTGTTTATGTATAACAGAATTGCATCTTTTGCGCTGGTGGTGAAAGATTATGATGAAGCAATCGATTTTTATGTGAATAAGCTTGGATTTGATTTGATTGAAGATACCGTGTTATCTCCTGCAAAAAGATGGGTTCAGGTAGCTCCGAAAGGTGCAAAGGAATGTACCATCTTATTAGCAAAGGCATCCTCAGAAATACAAGAGAAGTGTATCGGTCACCAAACCGGGGGAAGGGTAGGGTTTTTTATGTTTACCGATGATTTTGATCGTGAGTATACCCGTATTACCCAAAATGGCGTTGAAATTGTTCGGCCACCGGTAACGGAAACTCATGGTAAAGTAGCCGTTTTTAAGGATTTGTACGGAAATCAATGGGATCTCATCGAACCTACAGTTGTTAATAAAGGATTATCTATAGCTCCGTGACTTTAATTACTTCAAACGAATACGGCAATTAAATTATATTTGCAGGCTCCGTTAAAGGAGACAATTTTATGTTGTATTCCATCTTCGATCTGAAACAAAAGATTAATTATAAAAACGAAATTTTAGCCGGTTTAACCGTTGCAATGACAATGATTCCGGAATCATTGTCATTTGCTATTGTAGCCGGTTTACCTCCCCTCACCGGTTTGTATGCCGCATTTATTATGGGGATTGTGACAGCCATTTTAGGGGGGCGTCCCGGTATGGTTTCCGGTGGTGCAGGTGCTACCATTGTTACTATGGTAGCTTTAATCGCCACACACGGTATTCAGTACTTATTTGCTGCCGTTATTTTGGCCGGCACTATTCAGATATTAGTAGGCGTGTTGAAGTGGGGAAAGTTTATCCGCCTCATTCCACAACCAGTAATGTATGGTTTCCTGAACGGATTGGCTGTAATCATCTTTATGTCGCAGATAAGTCAGTTCAAAAATACATCCGGCGATTGGTTAACCGGAACTCCTTTGCTGATAATGGCAGGATTAACTTTGTTGACGATATTGATCGTGCACTTTTTTCCTAAAATTACTAAAGCGGTACCGGCTTCACTGGTGGCAATTCTTGTAGTGTTCGGAGTAGTAATCGGACTGGGTATTGAAACTAAAAAAGTAATCGATATTGCCGGCATCAGCGGCAGCTTACCTTCATTCAGTATTCCTTCTATTCCTTTTACATTTGAGACCTTACAAATTATTTTTCCTTACGCGTTGGTAATGGCAGGTGTGGGTTTAATTGAATCATTACTTACTTTATCAATGGTAGACGAAATCACTGAAACAAGAGGTAATACGAATCGTGAATCAGTGGCACAGGGAACAGCCAATATCTTCAATGGATTTTTCGGTGGTATGGGCGGCTGTGCAATGGTTGCACAAACTCTGGTAAACCTGAATGCCGGATCCAGGGCAAGGCTATCGGCAATCGTCGGAGCGCTTACCATTTTATTTATTATACTCGTAGGTGCACCCGTTATAGAACAAATTCCGATGGCTGCGTTAGTAGGAGTGATGATGGTGGTATCTCTCAGCACGTTTCAATGGATATCTTTCAGGATTACGAACAAAATGCCGAAGTCGGATATTATTGTGGGTGTTACTGTAGCATTAATTACAATCGTATTACATAACCTGGCTCTCGCTGTATTGATAGGGGTGGTAATTGCTGCGCTGGTTTTTGCCTGGGACAATGCAAAAAGGATTCGTGCAAAAAAAACAATAGATGATAAAGGTCGTAAAGTGTATTCCATCTACGGACCTTTATTTTTCGGTTCAACAACAGCTTTTTTAGAAAAGTTTTCGCCCAAAGAAGACCCTGATGAAATCGTTATTGATTTTAAAGAAAGCAGGGTGGTAGATATGAGTGCACTGGATGCATTACATAAAATCACTGCAAAATATATAAAGGAAAATAAAAAAGTGACTTTAATCAATCTGAGTCGTGACTCTATGCGTCTTATTCATACAGCCAAAGAGGTGATTCAGGTAAATATAGAAGAAATCAAATCATAATATATGTTATTTAACGTATGCAAAATGTTTGGTTAACGGTTTCTGAGATTGATGAAATTTAGGTAAATTGAAAATAAAATGTCTATTCAGTTATTAAATCCGACAGATGAACATTTTGAACTGATTGACGATTTGATACAGGCTGCATTTGACAGAAAGGCGGAGGCCGAATTAGTTCGAAAATTAAGACTGAACTCAAATGTTTACGATCCGTTATTAGAGTATCTCATACTTTCGAATAACACACCTGTTGCACATATTCTATATACACATAATAGAATTATACAGGGAGATTTTGTTCATTCAGTTTTAGTAATGGCACCTGTTTCGGTACATCCTGCTTTTCAAAGACAAGGCATCGGAACGAGAATTATTACAGAAACTTTACAGGATCTTGCCGATCGTAATTATGAAGCGGTTCTGGTATTAGGTCATGCTGGTTTTTATCCACGATTTGGATTTCAATCAAGTACTTTGTGGCAAATTGAAGCACCCTTTCCGGTACCGGAGGATGCATTCATGGCTTTAGAGTTGAGACCCGGATCATTAAGCAATAAATCGGGTGTGTTACAATATGCAGAAGAGTTTTATTCTACCGTAGCGTAAATAGTTGTAATAACAATAGTAAGCAGGCGAATGATGGTTTATGTAACTATCGTAACAGTACTTGCCGGATATTCAAGAAATACGAATAGGATTGATGAACATTAAATAGTTCAAGTGAAACCTGATTTTAGGCTCCATGCATTAACATCTTTGTATATATACGATAGTTACTGATATATTTGGTCAAAATGTGTTTCGATGCCGACCTATTATATCAATTCCAGACAACTGGTTTTTTCCAATAAACATGATGTACACATCAGAGCCTGTTATTTTTTTCCTACCGATTATGAATCTATAGGAGAATTCTTCCATTGTCAGCCCGCTTTAGAAAAAGCTACCAAACTCTTTCCCCGTTGGGAGGTGGTTCCCTGCCCGCACTGTTGCCAGGAATGTATTGGTACTTCTGAAAATTAAATGTTCCTGAACATTGTTTACATTTGATGTGAAAACTTTAGTTTATATCAAATTAGATTATTTCATGATGGAGATCGTACAGCTACCTGCAACTACTGTTGCTGTTATACCTGTTTCCTGTGGTTTTGAAGAGTTATCTGTATTGGTGCCGCCGGTTTTTCAAAAATTAAGTGCTCCCGATTATCTAAGTGGGCTAAAGAAAAACCCTCTCGAACTCATTTGTATTACCAAAGATATTCAAGAGGGAATATTTAACGAGGGTGTCGGCTTTTTGTTGAATGATTCAGCAACTTTACCGGTTGATATGGAGTTATGGACTATTCCTGCCGGAAGATTTGTTAAATACCGCCATGAAGGTTTAGATACGCCTGCTTCGTTTCATAAAATCTTTGTATGGATGAAGCAGCATCAGCTGGAGTTTACTCCCGATCATAATGATCATCCGCATTTTGAAATCTACGATTTAACCAGCCATCAGGCCGATTATTTCGTATTTGATATATATGTAAGGATATTAGAAGTAACCGGTTAAAGCGCAAAGTTCAATTTTAATAATCCCATCATTCCCCTCAGTTCATACACTGCGTGGTTTTGTACAATGGAATTTAGTGAATAGGTTTCGAATCTGCGAACATTTGTAAGATTATAAAGCATCAGTTCCAGTTCATATTTTTTATTCATTTTGTAACGAACAGATGCGTCCAGGAAATGATAGTTCCAGTTCATCTGGTTGCTTTGTTGCACATGGTGAAACTTCCATGACATGCTTGCCATAATTTTTCCCAGCGCAATGTAGCTTAATCTTGTATCCAAACGGTTTGCAGTAAAATTGGTAGCCGGAATTTTGTCATTCAATTCCCGTAATTTATTGCTGCTGTTTTGATGTGTCCAGGAACTGGTGAGTGTAGTTTTTGATCCAAACTCCTGGGTTATTTTGAATTCTACATTGGATGTACGTTGTATATACGCATACAGGTCGTTATTTAAAAACTGATTATAGAAAGCCCAGTTTGATTTTAAATTCAGATTAATATTAGTTTTTGTGCTATGTACAATTTTACTTGTGCCTGCACGAGCTTCCCAGTTGTCTACTTTATTATCCATAGGAATTGTAAAGTTTTCAATTCCATTTTCAGTAAGTCTGGATGAAATGATAAAATTGGCCGTTTGAGAAAAATAAGTACCACCGGCATTCAGATAAAATAAACTCATCGCTTCAGAGAATTTCCAGTCTAATATACCCATGTAAGCATTTTTATAGTTTAACGAGTTAAGCTTTTGCTCCATTGTTCTGTAATTGGTCAGAATAGGACTTCTGTACATGGTATTGATTCCTTCGAATCGCTTATTAAAGGCGCCTGTTAGTTGTATGTAATGATGATCATGGAAACTGTATTTTGCAAAGGCTCTCGGTTCGGCATACCATCTGTTTTCATTGTTGCTGTAACTGGCAATAGTATCTGTCAGGTTCCAGTTGCCATAGTTAAACGGTATTCCTATACTGAATTGCCATTTATCTTTTTTATAGAACAAATTGGGTTTTAATGAAGCTCTTTGTTCTCTCCATCTGAATTGGTTTAACCAAAGTGCATTAAACGTATTCTCATAATTTCCAAGTAATGAATGAAGGTTTTGATTCGTATATGTATAATCTCCACCTAATGAAAGATTAAAGTTTCCCACTTTCTTCATTAGAGATGCATTCACCGTGGTGTTCCAGTTCGGCAACTTCACAGATTGCTGAAGGTCTGCATTACTTAATTGTTCAATGGCAATATTCGGTGAAACGAATAGATCTTCCGTACCCTGGATGCTATTAAATTTCCAGCCGAAGTTCAGGGTATAACCTTTTTTCAGTGATTTATTGTACTCAAGGTTATTCGATAAATGCATATGACGGTTACTGTATTTCTGATCAACAGGCTGATCGTTCAATAAACTGTTAGAGGTTAAATGATGCTGCCGGTATAAAAACTGAGTTTTGTTTCTGAAGAAATGTGTAAACTCATTTGATTCAATAGTGGCACCAATATTTGCTGCTAAAGGTTTGCTTCTGAATGATTGTTGTTCTGTATAAGTGTAACTATCATTTTCAAGCAGGTATTTTTGTTGATTCTGACTTCCGAATATTTCTTTATCGGCAAAGAAACCTCCCTGAAGATTAAAGTCATATTTCTTTAAAAGTTTCTTTGAAAAAGCAGTTGAATTGGCCCACGACTGGTTATTGTAATAGCGATTCTTATCAATGGAAGGGGTACTGGCTGTAGAACCGTTAATCATATTGGTGAAAGTGTTCTCAGGTGCGATGTCTTTTCCGATATTATTGAAACTGGTACTGCTGATGAATTTGAAACGTTGATTAAAAGCGGTTAAGTCAGACTTTACATCGTAGAGTTTTGGATAACCAACCCCTAATTGGTGTAAACTGGTAAGCTTAACCGGAAGATTTTCTTTCAACCTTAAATTCACTGCAAGTTCTTCACTTTCCGTTTTTCCTTTCATCATTTTTTTATCATGATAATCGCTGATTACTTCCAGATCTTTTACCTGATCTTTACGAATAGCGTCACCTCCGAGTTTAGTATTGTTGCCCAGTATTTTGTCGCCTTCTACCAGCAAGTTGTTTACTCTTTGACCATTGTAAAATATTTTACCGTCATCAGTATATTGCATTCCCGGCATCCTGTTCATCACATCTCCGATACTTCTGTCTTCCTCTTTGGCAAAAGAGCTTACATTGTAACTCATGGTATCACCTTTTTGTTTTACCATTGGCCGGCTTTTAACCACTACCTGATCAAGCAGGCTTTTATTTTCTTCAAGTTCTATTTTGTAATCTTTTTTACTCCAGTCTATGGTAACCTGTTTTTTTTGATAACTAATATGTTGAATCTGCAAATATCTGGCAGTTTTTTTAAGGCTGTCAGATACGGGTATAGAAAACCTTCCCTGATCTGAACTGGAAACGGTTTTAATTACCTGCAGCTCTTCATTGAGCAGGTTGATGGTGGCAAAAGAGATCGCACTCCCTGTTTTATTGACAATGGAGCCTTCTATATTTTGAGAAAAAAGTGCAAAGGGGCCTAATAAAATGCAAATCAGCAGTATATTTATTTTCATTGCTATAGATTAAAGTTCTATCCGGTTATTGTTTCTTTTTTTGTCTTCTTCCGCACTTTGTTTCATTATTGCCTTCATCTCGTCTATTGAAATTTCACGACTGTCGCCGCCGTTTGGACTACTAATCATGATTTTAGAGTTAGGATTACCGCTGGTTAAACTTTCCAGGTAAGCGCCGGTATTATCCTGAAACTTTTCCTTGGTGGTTAAAAAAATCTTATAACTAACTGTTTTGGGAGTACCCTGGAAAATAGTTAAAGGACGCGGTTCGTCAAACATGTCGAATCCTTCATAGGTGATCGAAATGTCACCGCTTTTGTCGGTTACTTCAAGTACTAATCCCGGAAGGCCGGTGAATTTCCACGGACCGGTTGTGAATGGGAGCTCTTCCGTAAACCATACTTCATAATCACGCCCTTTCCAACTGATGGTGGCTTTCTTCGATTCATATCCACCAATTTCTTTCTTTTCTTCTGTTATATTCCATTTTGTAGGACGTTCATCTACTAAAGCTGTGAACTCTGAACCGAATTGTCCTAAAGCCATTAATTCATTAGACTTAAACTTGTAATAAAATGGTTCAACTATAGGACTACTGCCTGAAACAAATGCCATGCTTCTGCTGGTTACTATAGATGAATTTCCTTTATTTGGTGTAGGTTCTTTTTCTTTGGGAAGTATAAGCGTATAAAGACTAAATTCCTTACCAATAACGGTATAAATATTTGTTTCATAAAAGTTCGTTTTGTTGGTAGTGTCATTTACAAACTTTATATGATATTTTACATAAGCCAAACCATTTTCTACGGTTTGCGCTTTTAGTGAGTATATACAGAACAAAGCTGATGTTAGTAAAGCGATTCTTTTCATGACCTATCTTTTTACAAAATGACACAAAATGGAGTTACTAACTTTATTTCAAGTGTTAATTAGTGTTGCAGTTTTTGAATAATGTTAAAAACTGTTACAAATTGTGAAATTGTGTTACAGACTCTTTTGGTTCAGAATACTTACGCAGGTATGCTTAACTGTAAGTGTTCTGACAGTTGAATAACTTTTGTTGTTGTTCTAAAACAGGGTAGTTTTTTAAGGTTGGATTTTTATCAGTTGCCGGATGATTGGCAGTAAACAAGAGGACCATTGCTTTTTGTTAGCAATGGTACCTTCTATGTTTTGAGAAAACAAGCTGCCCGAAAGCAGAAGAATATGAACAGCAAACAGGCTTGTTTTCATGGCTATATCTTAGAATTCTACGGGGTTATTATTTCTTTTTTTACCATCTTCCGCACTTTTCTTCATCATTGCCTTCATCTCGTCAATAGACATTTCCTGGCCGTCTTTACCTTTGATGGTAATTTTTGCCCCCGGATTGCTGTTCAGCATATTGTCCAGATGACTGCCGGCATTATCCTGAAACTGTTTACGTGTTTTTACAAAATCTGTATAGCTTACCAGCTTCGGAGTACTGTAGTATAGCGTGAAAGGACGTGGTTCGTCAAATTTGTCGAATCCTGCATATTCTATATGAATATCACCACTTTTATCTTTTACTTCTAATACTAATCCCGGAAGGCCCACAAATTTCCATGGTCCGGTAGCGAAAGGAATCTCTTTGGTAAACCAAACTTCATAGTCTCTTCCCTTCCAGTGAATAGTTGCTTTCTGTGCATCATAGCCACCGATTTCTTTTGTTTCTTCGGTAATGTTCCATTTGGTAGGTACCTGGTCAACAATAGCCATAAAGTCAGAACCGAATCTGCCTATAGAGATTAATTCATTCGACGGAAATTTGTAAAAGAACGGTTCCATGATAGGTGGTGCTCCGGCAGCGTAAGAAACATTGCTGGTTACTCTGACCGTACCACCGCTGGATAGATTTGTTTCCGGTGCAGGCGGCTCAGGAAGACGCATGGTATAAACACTGTATTCCTTACCGATTACTGTGTATATATCAGTTTCAAAATATTTTGCTCTGTTATTGGTGTCGTTCGCAAATTTGATATGATATTTTACATAGGCCAGACCCGGTTCTGTAACCTGAGCCTGTAGGGTGGTTATACCGAATAATACTGCTGCAATTAGAACAATCTTTTTCATGAATCTTATTTTTTACAAAAAGAAAGAAATCCGCTAAGCCCGCTGAATTTCAAGTGTTAATTAGTGTTACTATTTTTCTACAGTGTTAAAAAGTGTTACAAATTGTGAAATTGTGTTATAGTGTTCTGTTCTTTTGTAGTTAAGTCATAGATTTGACAGATGAAAAAGGGTAATGACTTAAAACGTATCTATCTGCTGATAGGCGCCGTACTGGTGCTTCTATTGGTATATCAGGGATACCTCCTGAACCGTCAGTACCAGCTTTTGAAAGCGAAAGTGTATGAGGTCGTGTTGAATAATTTCAATGATTTGAACGCTCAGTACAGCGAGATGCAGCGAACCAGATTTTTCAGAACCGCCGGTACTACTAACCTGACTTTTGGAGAAGTGAAAGGAACCGGTAAAATAAATACTAAAACAAATATTACCATCAGAGGCATCACCAGCCCGGATACTATAAGAAAGATTTCTGCCGATAGTCTGAAGATCATTGGTACCAAATCTACTGCCAGGATTAGTTTTGATTATAAGTATGACTCCGTAGCAAAGCCGGATTCAGTTATTAATCTGGTATTGAATAAAAGTAATCCTGATATTAATTTGGACGGGCTAGACCCGCAACGGATAAAAAGCGTACATGTAAATAAGAACGTAAATAAAGACACCCCAAAGTGCGATACCTGTAGTGATAAAGGATCTGACAGAGACATCGTAATTCAGATTGTATATGATGATGAAGACTACCGTGATAAAATGAAGCGAATATATAAAAGTCTTGATACGGTACTTGAGAAACTATACACACCATATGAAGAAATTTTTGAGTATCAGTATGGAGTAGGAAATGTAAATGAAGATTCGGTGGTGTATTATAGTGGTGATTTTGTAGAGAGCGTTGATGATTACTTTTTTAAAAGAGAACTAGGTCAATCTGAGCCCGTCATCTTCTACCTGAATACTACCATGAAGTCGGGCTACTGGGCTAAACATATTCTGTTCGGTATATTTATTTCATTGTCAGTAGTGGCGGCATTGGTTTTATTGTTTTATCAGTTATTCAGAATTATCAATAAACAAAAAAGGTTAGACTCGATGAAAACCGATTTCATCAATAACATGACACATGAATTCAAGACGCCGATTGCTACCGTATCACTGGCACTTGAATCGATTCAAAATTTCGGTGTGCGCGACCAGCCTGAAAAAATGGATGAATATCTTGATATCGCACAAGGTGAGCTGAAGAAAGTTAACAGAATGATTGAGCAGGTGTTGAATATTTCGAAAGAAACTACTTTCAAGCTGAAACTGACACCCACTCATTTACCTGAACTCATCGGCAAATCGATCGATCAGATGAAAACATTGGGTAAAGCACATAATGCTCATTTTGATCTGCAGGTGGAGAATGATATACCAATGATCAATGTAGACCAATTCCATCTGAACAATGTATTTGTGAATTTGATTGACAATAGTTTTAAATACAAATCTGGTGATCCGGAAATAAGAATAAGAGTAACTAAAAACGAATCAAATGTTGTTATCACTTTCCGTGATAACGGACGAGGCATCAGTGAACAATATTTACCTTATATTTTTGATACGTTTTTCCGTGTTCCTTCCGGCAATGTACATAATGTGAAAGGTTTTGGCGTGGGTTTGAGTTATGTTTCTAAAATAATAGCAAACCACCAGGGAACTATATCCGTAGAAAGTGAACCCGATTCTTTTACTGAATTTACAATTACTCTACCTATTCTTTAAATATGAAAATATACGTATTACTGGCAGAAGATGAACCTTTGTTGGGGAAAATCATAAAAGAAACGCTTGAAAGCAGAGACTTTTTGGTGGAATGGACAATTGATGGTGTGAAAGCATTTTCAAAGTTCAAAAACCAAAAATTTGATATCTGTGTGCTCGATGTAATGATGCCCCTGAAAGACGGATTTTCATTGGCAAAAGAGATAAGGGCTGTTAATAAAGACATACCGATTCTTTTTTTAACGGCTAAATCTACTACAGAAGATGTGATTGAAGGTTTTAATGCCGGCGCAAATGATTATCTGAAGAAGCCGTTCAGTATGGAGGAGCTGATCATCAGAATGCGTCACCTCACTAAAAATTTAAGCTATCAGGAAATTCCGGAAACAGAAACTGTTGTACTAGGCGAGTACTCTTTTAATTTCAAAAAACAAACCTTATTAATAAAAGGCGAAACCATTGAACTTTCTTATAAAGAAGCGATGCTGTTAAAAATGCTTTATGAAAATAAAAATGATGTATTAGACAGAACCATTGCGCTTGAATTAATATGGGGAACAGCATCTATGTTTAATGCCCGGAGTATGGACGTATATATTACTAAACTCAGAAAATATCTGAACGAAGACCCGCAAATAAAAATTATCAATATCAGAGGAATAGGCTATAAACTTTTAATTGAAAGTTAAACCTGTTTTTTACTTTTCATTTACATTTCTCAATTTCCAATTCCGGAATTATTTAATTAATTTCAAGTATGAATTGGGAACATTTAGATAATCCGGTATGGTACGCGTTATGGGATGTACAAGATCAACAGGCTGCATTATTTCCGCACTTGCAGGCCTATTTACCTGAGTATGCAGACTTCGCGGCATCTTTGTATCCCAACAAAATTGCGAATTCATTGGAAATTTATTCCCAGTTAAGTCCTCATTTTTACTTTGTCGGAGACAAGCCTTCACTCCCCAAAAGTTTATCTATTAAAAAAGAACTTCCATGTGATCAGATGGTGTGGAAAGGTGCTCAGCCATTTGATAATATTGATCCGGTAGTTACTTTGTTAAATGATTCAAATCGTAAAGAAATTGTTGAGCTGATCAGCCTTGTTCAACCGGGTTACATAAAAGAACAAACCCCCGATCTGGGAAATTATTATGGAATTTTTGATCAGGGTAAATTAGTTTCGGTAGGCGGTCAACGGATGCAGACGAATAACTTCATAGAGGTGAGCGGATGTGTAACACATCCGGATTATCAGAAGCGCGGATTACAACGTAAAATTATTCAGGCAGTGGTAAATGATATTCTGCTAAAAGATAAAATTCCTTTTTTGCACGTTTTGTCGGCTAATACCGGCGCTATAGAATTATACAGGCAATCGGGGTTTGAGTTCAGAAGGCAAATCAGCTTTTGGGAGATTCAGTAATATTTCCGGCCAGCTCCGCTCCGTCCGTTTTCTTTAATCTCAGAAACAACAAACTCGATAATGCAGTAATGATACCCATGGTAAGAAATGTATCATGGAAAGGTTGTAGATTGGTGTAGCTTTCTACTCCTCTGATTTCTCTGAAAGTTGAAATAAGAAAAGCTCCTACGGAAATTCCTAAACTCATAGACAACTGTTGCATAACCATCAGAATACTATTGCCTCCTGAAGCTGTTTGCTGGTCAAGGTCGGATAGTGATAATGTATTCATTGCAGTTAACTGTATTGAATTTACTGCACCGAAAATTACCAGTAATGGAATCAGATTAGGCAGTGGGGTAGATGTATCAGTGAAAGAAAAGAGACTGATAACAACAGCTATAATAATCGTGTTTATTAAGAGTGTTTTTTTGTATCCGAGGAAACGTACAATCGGTACTACCCATTGTTTAATCAGTACTGCACTGAGTGCTACAGGTATCATCATCATGCCTGATACCATGGCGCTATGTTGTAATCCGACCTGAAATAATAAAGGAAGCATCAAGGGCATTCCCCCTATGCCTAGCCGGGTAAGAAGATTTCCGAAAATACCTATCCTCAATGTTCGGATACGTATCAGATGAAGATTGATAATCGGACTTTCTGTTCTTTTGTAATGCCAGTAGTATAAGTTCATTAATAAAAAACCTAATCCGATAATGGCGAGTAGCCACCATTTGGCAATTACCTTTTCACTTCCCAACTCAATGCCGACGGTTAACAAAACCAGCGATCCGCCGAATAGCAACATACCCGAAAAGTCAAATTTCTTCTTTGCCTGTTTATAGTCTGGCATTACTTTCCTTGCCCATAAAACTCCTATTACACCAATGGGAATATTGATTAGAAAAATCCAGTGCCAGGAGGCAATATCTACCAGCCAGCCTCCGAGGGTGGGCCCTACAATCGGCCCCACCAATCCGGGAATGGTGATAAAATTGATAACTGTTAAAAGTTTATCTTTTGAATAAGTATAAAGAATGGCTAAACGTGATACGGGCACCATCATCGATCCACCCACTGCTTGTAAAATTCTGGAAGCAACCAGTTCGGGTAGTGTTTGCGAAACGGCACAGGCAAATGAACCTAATGTGAAAAGTGACATCGCCAGTATGAAAACTTTTTGCGATCCGAACCTGTCAGCTAACCAGCCGCTTAAAGGAATCAGTAGCGCCAATGTCAATGTATAACAAACAATAACAGATTGCATCGACAATGCGGAGCGGTTAAGATCTCTGGCAATAGAAGGTAAAGCTGTATTGAGAATAGTGGCATCTAACGACTGCATGAACATTGCAAGCGCTGCAATCCAGGGTAGGTTTTTCTGAATCTTCTCATCGGGTAATGTAACACTGGTCAAGATATATCATTTCAAAAGTGAATACAATTATTATTCCTCCGGCAACAACATCAGGTGTGTAGAAATGGGTGGAGGTACAAATATAAAAAACCCCCAATGATCCTGGGGGTTATTGACTAAAACTTCTATTGATAATAGGAATCAAAATAAGTATTCAAATATAATTAAATTAGTTGTAATTTAAAATTATTTCTAATCGTAATTAATTTAAAAAAAACTCATCTTGAAACAAGATGAGTGGTGGATAAAGTTTAATGGCATTATTTAGAATAATAATAAACAAATGTTTCCGGTGCCCGTGCTTATTTAAATTTAAGCTAAACTGCTCAATAAAAATAGAATTGAATGAGGACAAAAGGCGGACATTTGATATTGTTTATTTATGAAATATAAAAAACATTAAAAGGCAGTGTTTTACGAAATGGTTTAAGAGATTTTTTTCAGCAATTCTTCAAGGTCTATCGGACCGTTTATCATAAGACGATGGCGCAGCCTGCGCTTACTTCGGGCCACACTGTCTTTACTGATGCCCAGTGCATTTCCTATTTGCTGATGGTCAAGGCCTAATACAATGAGCGATAATAACCTTTGCTCGGCAGGGGTTGGATGAGGGAGATGCTCTTTCACCACTTTTTGAAAGTGAGGGTATACTTTCAGAAATTCGAGCTTAAACCGCTCCCATTCTTTTTCTGTTATTAAGGTTTGTTCGAATAAAGATTGATTCAATTCTGTTTTCTGACTGATGTTAACTTTTGCGGATAGCTCCTCAATCAGTTTATTTTTTTCAATGATGTTATTCTTGAAGTTTTGTATTTGTGCTTCTGAAAAAGCCATTTCAATAGCAAAGGTTTCTTTTTCTTTTTTGCTCATTAACACACGGTGTTGATTTCTCATTCGCATACGTAAAGTAATAGCGACGGCGATGATGAAAAGAAAAAGAAAGAGGTATGTGATGTTGTTTCTTTTAACTTTTTCTTTCTCCAATTCGGCTTTTGATTCGGCAAGAGCTCCCTGTGTACGTTCAACTTGTTGAATCGCCTGCAGGCGGTTCAGGTTAATCAGATCGAGATATTGCTGATGTTCCTGAGTAAATCTGGTAAAAAGTTGTTCGTATTCAAGTGCTTTTTGATAGTGTTTTTGCTGAATAGAAAGATCTCTGAGTTTGTTAGCGGCATACGAAGCGTAAGCATGGGCCTGATTGAGCTGCGCTGATTCTAATGCGAGGCGGAAATATTTCTCTGCAGCGGTGTATTCTTTTTCCCGAAGATATAAATCTCCCAGCCTGTTGCCGGCAATGGCAATATTCAAATGATCTTCATATTTGAACGCTGTATCAAAGTGAGTAAAAGTTTTTTGAAGAGCCTGTTGATAATCGCCTTTCAGGTAATCTACCTGTGCTGCGTTACCGGTAAAAATACTGACCCATAAATTCCGTTCACGTGTTTCTGTAAATATTTTCGGAGTATATTCCAGACCAAGACTGAAATATTTTTGAGCGCTGTCTAATTCATTCAAATGTAAGTAATCGTTTCCAAGAATATCAAAAATGTAAACATAGATGCCGGTATCAAAAACGCGTTGGGTGGTCATTACCTGGCGAAGGCTTTCCATACCATAATAAATACTTTTCCGGTATTCTTTTGCATTTAATAAAGTTCTGCTGATATCGAAGAATCTGTTTTGTACATAGGTGAAATACTCGAGCCCGAATTTTTCCTGAATTTCCAGTGATTTTAAGCTATAAAACAAGTAAGTACCATCATGACCATAGAGTGTAGCATACACTGCATAAATTTCTGAACTGAGCATTTCATCACCCAATTGTTCTGCCAGCAGTGCTGCTTTATCAAGAAGCTGAACATCCGGAATATGTGTTAAACGAAGTAGTTTTGACCCAAGAACGTGATAAAGAAGAGTTTGTGCTTCAATTCTTTTGTCAGGATGATGACCGAGATAGTTATAAAGTGCAAGTATTTCTTTTTCAAAAAGAGCTGAGTCCTGACGGTTGATAAGATCGGCTACCACTTCATAGGTAATAATAGATTGGTCAATACCGGTTTTTTGCCATAGCCGGATATGTTTTTCTATGATCGGATCAACTTTTTCACTGTCACACCCAGCAAGTAACCCTACTATCAAAAGTGAAAAAAAATACAAACGCATCATCTGCCTCCTGTTAATGAGGGCGAAGGTACAAATTAGTGTTTTTGCCTTAGCATTTACCATTAAATGTTAGTGAAACTTTAATATTTAAGGGGTACTTGATAAACTTTTGTCTACTCAGTTTATTTTGAATAGATTTAGGCTAAACCTCCTTATTATGAACAAATTCGATCTAACCACCTCTAAGATTGTTAATACCCGGGCGAATCCGGTCTGGAAAAAAATAATCGATGCCGACGCCATTAAAAAGTGGTGGAATGGAGCCAGGGTGGCAACTGATTGGAAGGTGGGCAGTAAAGTAGAATTTATGTTTGTTGAACAGCCAACTCCACGATTCGATCATGGAAAAATAATTGAGTTGGTAGAAAATGAACGTTTGGTGCTAAACTTGTGGAGTGTGGATTATGGAAATCCTGATGAGGACGAGCCGTATAAAGTGGTGATCTATGATTTGAAATACCTGGGTAATGAGCAAACCAGGCTTACTTTATCGGTAGCTTCTTATGATAGCGAAGAAGAAATGGAAAAAAGACGCCCGCTCGTGGATACAATTGTTAATAAAATTAAGTTTTTAGCTGAGCATGAATAAATGGAATGCTATAAAAAAATGGATGATGGCCTGTATGGTAGCAAGTGTGGTATGGATGGGATGTGGAGAAGATACTCCGGCCAACTTACCGCAAAACCCCGTAGTAAGCAGTGCAACATTATATGACATGGGCGATGAAATTATCAGCGCCTTGAAAAAGTCTGATTGGGAAAAATTTGCTGCTTATTTTCATCCAACCGAAGGAGTTCGTTTTTCACCTTATGCTTATGTCAATACAGTTACCGATGTTTGTTTAACAAGAGATGAGTTTTTGAATTTTGCAAAGTCTGGAAATGTTATTGTGTGGGGAGAGTTTGATGGAACCGGCGATACGATCCGTTACAACTTAAATGATTATGTAAAAAGATTTGTAATGGATAAGCCGTATGATACGGTTACCGAACGAACATTGAATAACTATGTGCATCACGGCTCTTCACTGGATAATCTTCGTGAAATTTATCCCGATGTTGAGGTGGTAGAGTATTATGTTCCGGGCACCGAAGAATATGCCCAAATGGATTGGGGCCAGCTGAAACTTGTTTTTAAAATGGATGCAAATAAGTTTTATCTGATTGCTGTTATCCATAATGTATGGACCACGTAAATAATTAAGAATTAGTAATTGAGAATTAGGGATTAGCAGTGGTGATATGTGTTTCTCAGAAAATATGTTGAATGCCTGCTAACAGGTATTTATTAAAAAAGCGTTGAACTTTACTAATAAGAAAGTTCAACGCTTTTTTAGTTAAGTATACATACTAAATATTATACTATTAATTGTAGTAGGGGTCAATGGTTTCAATAGAACCGTCTGCATTGTGTTTGAGTTCGGTTACTTTAACGTTTCTCAACCATGTTTTACCTGATAATTGAACGTCATGATAGAATAAATACCATTTTCCGTTTACCTGGGTAATAGAGTGGTGATTCGTCCAGCCTGCTACCGGTTTCAAAACAACCCCTTTGTATACAAAAGGTCCGTAGGGATTATCGCCTACTGCATAACAGATCAGGTGAGTATCTCCGGTTGAATACGAGAAGTAATATTTTCCGTTGTATTTGTGCACCCAGGCTGCTTCAAAAAAACGTTTGTTATTATCCAGCTCTTTGAAGAGATTACCATTTTCATCTACTAATTGAACTTCACGTGGTGTTTCTGCAAATTCAAGCAGCGTACTATCCATTTTAGCGATTCTTGGTAATGCTGCTATTTCTTCAGGCTTTTTAAGTTGGTCACCGGCAGTGTAATTGTTTTGTGCGTCCCAGTTTTGTAGCTGTCCGCCCCAGATGCCACCAAAATACATATAGTACGATCCGTCGTCATCTTTAAATACGGCGGGGTCCATTGAGTAAGAACCTTTGATGGCTTCAGGTTGAGCTGTAAAAGGCCCTTCCGGTTTATCTCCAACAGCCACCCCGATTCTGAAAATATCCTGTTTGTCTTTTGCAGGAAAGAATAGATAATATTTGCCGTCTTTTTCTGCAGCATCAGGTGCCCACATCTGTCTTCCCGCCCATGGAACATCGGCTAATGTTAAACCTACACCATGTTCGGTTACTTTACCGCCGATACTATCCATTGATAAAATTCGATAGTCTTGCATGTCGAAATGGTCACCATTATCATTTTCAGAGTTGATACCGGTGGCAGTATCATGAGATGGATAAATATAAACTCTGTTGTTAAATACATGTGCTGACGGATCGGCTGTATATATATGTGAAACCAATGGTTCCGAAACAGGTTTTTTCCCTTCCAGATGTTGATAGTCTGGTGTTTTCTCGGGGGCAGCATCGTTACAGGCAATTGCTAATAACGCACCGAATATCCAATAGCTTGTTTGACGTGTTAGCATGACGTTTGGTTTAATTATTTACGAGTTGATGGGGGACCTAAGAAACTTGGTTTTTCTCCTCCCATATTTAAAACTAATTTTTGTAAAACAACACCGTTGTCTACCAACCAGTAACGGATGGTATGTTTTCCGGCTTTTTTAATATAATGTTTTGTTGTTTTCTGAATGATGTTTCTACGCATCCATTCTTCCCATATATCAGTATCGTGGTCTTCGGCATTAATGCCTACAATCTGTGGTGTTTCATGATCGATCTGTATAGCATATCTTAATCCTGTTTCAGCGTGATAGATGTTCAACGTAGGGGAGAAGTAGGCTGTTAGAGAAACCTGCCCTTTACCGGTAGTATGAATTTCATATTCCAGATAAGGCGATTTTTTAGTCAGCTGTGCAGGTGCCGATGTAGCCGGAAATGAAGTGATGGCATCGGCCGTTCTTCCTAAGTCAGGTAAAACTTTCCAGCTAAAACCCTGTGTTTCTTTTTTAGCCGTATATTCTGCGGCATCAATACTTACTACTCCTTCTACTTCTTTGTAGAGGTTTTTCGCCCGGTTGAAGTTTTCTGTAACAGGTTGATAAGTGGCAATTGTATCGTTTTTAAAACTTCCTTCCTGTAAAACTTTTACAGAAGGCATGATGTTTTTTTCAGGTTGTTGCCAGATGGTATAACCGATATGCGTCTGACTCATCATATGATTCCATTTGCCGTTGTTGATTGTATGATAGCGAACGGTAATGAGAGAGTCTTTTGTAAAAAGATCTTTTGCTTTAGCGGCAGCAATGTTTGCCCTTAGATCTCCTTTATCGGCATAATGGTGATTCAGTGCTACCTGGTAATAAAGTTCGTTCAGATTTGCACAGGCTATGATTGGGTGAAGTACCAATTGAAAAAATGACGATTCGTATTCTTCAGGTAATTGTGCATACAATTGTTCAGCTTTCTTCGCCAGTTGCTGATATTCGTGCACCACCTTTCCGAATTCATTGTAATGGGTGAGTGAATAGGTCTGATGGTCGAGCAGCTCAGGTTTTCTGCGGCCATTAATTTTGGCATAAGCCGCTAATAAACCGGCAATCTCTTCCCCATATTGTTGCCCGAATTGTTGAGTTGCCCATTGAACAGTAAAGTCTTTTACCTGATCAATAGAAATACGGGTAGGGTTCCAGGCCTGATGCAGGAAGAAGCTGATAGGAAGTTCCATTGGTTTTATATCTCCTACGTTTACTACCCATAATTCTTTTACCTGATGTTCCCAGGTAAGGTTCATTTGCTCCCATACTCTGGGAAGTGGATTGGTATTTAACCATTTATAGTTTCTTGGTCCGCCTACATAGTCAAAGTGATAATACATACCATAGCCACCTGTGCGGGCAGGATCGGTAATTTTTGGTAATCTGCGAACATTGCCCCAGTTGTCATCACAGATTAATAAAGTAACGTCGTCGGGTACGCGCATTCCTTTATCGTAATAATCTTGTACTTCTTTATAGAGTGCCCAAACCTGCGGACTTTTTTCTGCCGGTTGACCGCTAACTTCTTCAATAATTTTTCTTTGATCGGCAACAATCCGTTCCAGTAACCCGGTGGCAGTTTCGTTACTCATTGGTTCATCACCATCACCCCGCATTCCGAGGGTAATAATTTTTTCATTTTTGGAGCGGTATAAAGAAGAACGCCAGAAGGTACGAAGGGTAGAATCATTCGTTTGGTAATTCCATGCTCCTTTTCCATATCTTCTCCATTCGTCGTGTGCACGCATGAGTGGTTCGTGGTGTGAAGTACCGATTACAATACCCCAGTCTTCAGCTACGTATTGATTTTTCGGGTCATCATCATAAAAAGCAGAACCCCACATTGCCGGCCAAAGGAAATTACCTTTGTTTCTTAATATAAGTTCAAAAACTTTGGTATAGAAGAGGTGGTTAAAGCCGCCAAATTTTTGCCTGCTCCAGTTACTTAACGCAGGTGCTTCATCGTTAATAAAGATGCCTCTGTATTTTACTAAAGGAGCATCTTTAAAAATATCCTTCACTTCTACAAAAATGTTTTCCTGTTTCTTAACCGGAACATCTGCCCACCAGTACCAGGGTGAAACGCCCATTAATTCAGAAAGAAGTAATGTGCCATAAGCAGCGCCGCGTTTATTGAAACCAATAATAACAAGTGCTTGTTGAACATCGGGGAAGGGGTTGGCTACGATTTGAATCGAATATCCATCCCATCCGGCAGGTAAAGACTGTTGTGTTAGTTTTCCGTTTTTAAGTAAAAGTTGAATGTGTTTAGATTCGGTCGTTCCGATGATAACTAAAGGAGAATTGTTTTTCTCTGTGTAAATAGTTGATTCATTACCCGTCACAGATTGGATATCCTGCTGTAATAATTGAGCAGCAATTTTAATCAGTTTAGGTTCATTATCGTCGTAAAGAATCGAAGACCGGTTCAGGTGAAAAGTGTTCTGACCGGGGTTAGAAACAACGCTCACCTGGGCGAAAGTATATAAAGAGCTGATTGAAAAAATACAGCAAACAATCAAATTTTTTAACATGGCAATGAGTTTAGAATCCGATAGAGTTGCCTCCATCAACAGGAAGAACAACACCTGTAATATATTTAGCTTTATCAGTACATAAGAATAATGCGGCTTCACCAACGTCTGAAGGAGATCCTAAGAAACCCATCGGTGTTCTGCCTAGTACTTTTGCTTTTCTTTCGGGATCGTTATTCAGTGCTTTGGCAGACATGTCTGTAGCGATAAATCCAGGAGCAATAGCATTTACGCGGATACCATGGGGCGAAAGGTCTACTGCCATGCTATGTGTCATTCCATCAATTGCAGATTTACTGGCAGTATAAGCAATAACTTTAGGAATTCCGTATTGTGCAGCCATTGAACTGATATTCAGAATAACTCCTTTCTTATTTGGAAGCATCTGTTTTACTACTTCCCGGCTGAGAGAAAAAACAGCCTGTAGGTTTGTTTGAAGAATACTATCAAAGTCTTCATCCGTTACTTCCCAGAATTCTTTTTTAAGGTTAATGCCGGCATTGTTTACGAGAATATCTATCGGTCCATGGTCACTAACAATAGTTGTAATGAGTTGGGGGATGTTAGCGCGGTCGTTTAAATCAAAAGCATAGAAGCTTACATTTTTACCAATGCTTTCTGCTGCGGATTGTAATTTCTGAACGTCTCTTCCTATCAGAATCACATGGATATCGTTGTGGGCAAATGTATGTGCGATTGCCAGGCCGATACCGGATCCGCCACCTGTAATTATAGCATGCTGCTTCATATAGAACAATCTAAATAAGTTAAAAGAAAGGATAAATCTAGGCAAAAAAACAAAACAATGTTGCAATCGGTTGCATTATTTTTTTCATTTTCATGCTCTTGTGCGTAAACTAAGTTGCAAAATGCAAAAAGCCGGCAGAGGAATGGTACGGTTACATTAGTTTGTTGTGAAATAATTGTTAGTTAAATATATTTAATATGTATTTGCTTGATTGTATTTTATATATGTAACCTTTTGTGAACAAAGGTTTCCCTGATATACAGAAAAAGGCTGTTAACAACTGCTTATTAAAGGTTGGATAAATAAATGTATACAGGCCTGATGGTTAAATATTTGTCTTTGAAAAGGCAAAGAAAGCCGGAAAATGCAAAGACTTTATGTAAAATCAATCGTTTTTCAAAAAGGGTAGAAAAAAATGAAAAAAAATATGTAATCGGTTTCAAAAATCAAAAATTGGATTATATTCGCTTTACCAAGCACCTAAAATACGATTGCTGAAGCTTAGTGGGCTGTATGAAAAAGAGGTAATGAGAGTCGTAAAACCGATCTTATTACTCAACCATTCCTGTATATTATAATCTTCTACTCTTCTTTTTCTACAGGTATTCTACTAGTCTTCAACATTCAAACTAATTGCCAAAAAGATTTATATGAAACAAACTGTAGAACTACCAAACTACTGCAGGAGTAAATCGGCATTCAGTAAACCATTATTACTTATAATAGCTTTACTGTTTCAATGCACTTTGCTCACACAAACCTTATCTGCACAAAACATTTCAGTATCAGGCCAGGTTGTTGACGAGTCTGGCAATCCCGTTTCTTTCGCCTCCATAGTGGTGTCGGGAGCTACAGGCGGGGTTCAATCCGATGAAAAAGGAAATTTCACTTTAACGGTTGCTCCAAATGCAGTTTTATCTATATCTGCTGCAGGATTTGCTTCTCAGGATGTACGTGTTGAGGGCAAAACAACTTTAAAAATTACATTAAAACTACAGGCTGCCTTGGATCAGGTAGTAGTGGTGGGATATGGTACCCAACGTAAAAAAGATGTTACCGGTTCGATTGTTTCGGTAGATGAGAAAGTGATTCGTGAGGTTCCTGCTGCGAGTCTTGACAGAGCATTACAGGGTAGAGTTGCCGGTGTGCAGATTCAATCTTCTTCGAATCAGCCGGGCGGTGGCACACAAATCCGTATTCGCGGTATCCGTTCAATTTCAGGAAGTAACGATCCGTTTATTGTTCTGGACGGTATTCCTTATGAAGGTAATCTGAATGATATCAATTCTGAAGACATCGCCAGTTTAGATGTATTAAAAGATGCATCTGCTACTGCTATTTATGGTTCACGAGGTGCTAACGGTGTTATTCTGATTACTACTAAAAGAGGTAAAAGCGGTAAAGCCAGCATCTCTTATAACGGCTATCATGGTATCGGTAAGGCTTTTAATCCTTATCCGGTATATGATGCAACTGAATACCAGGCTATGCGTAATGCTTCTACCTGGAGTTTAGGATATCTGCCTGATGAAATTCAGGGAATGGCCGACGGTACCAATACCAACTGGCAGGATGTGATGTATCAGAATGCTAACCGTGCCGACCATAATATTTCTGTAACAGGCGGAGCGAATGGCAGTAATTATTCTTTAGGTGCCGGTTATTTTAATGAAACAACTTTAATGCCTGGTGAAGAATTTAAACGCTTCACAGCCAGAGCTACTTTAGATATTAAATTGAGTAACAAAGCAAAAATTGGGTTAACCTCTTTAACAAACTACAGCATCAACGAAGGAAGCCAGTTTGTTTCAGGATCTGCAATGTTCTCTTTACTGGCTATTACGCCACTTACCAAACCGCGTAATGCAGATGGTAGTATCAATAATATTCCATGGGGTAACGTAGATGACGTAAACGGTAATTCACGTTATAGCCCACTTTATTTATATGAAAATGAAGGAACATGGGTAGATGAAAACAGAAGAATTCGCAATTTTACCACCTTATATGGAGAATATGAATTTATTAAAGGATTAAAGTACAGAGTGAATGCCGGGGTAAACCTTGCCCAATCACGCATTGCTACTTTTGTTCCGGGTGATGAGCCTACTGCGCCTTCCTATTTCAGACCTGCTCAGGGAAATCAGGCTTCGGTTAATAATAGTGAGTTTTTAAGTTATACTGTTGAACATTTATTATACTGGGATAAAACATTTGGCGATCACCGTTTCAATGTAACCGGTATGACTTCTACTCAAAAAGATCACAGCAACAATACTTATATCAGAAAAGATAGTATTGATGCAAACTTCGTGCAGTGGTATAATCTTGCTATGTCACAACCGGTTTCATCGCTGAATACCTTGTTGGGCGGAGGTGAATCTACTTCAGGGTTGGTTTCTTACATGGCTCGTTTAAACTATGGTTATAAAGACAAATATATTTTAACAGGTACGATCCGTCATGATAAATCTTCAAGACTTGCACCCGGAAATCAAGGGTTCACTTATCCTGCAATCGCTTTAGGATGGAATGTTTCTGAAGAAGATTTTATGATGAATCTTACCTGGATTGATAACCTGAAATTGAGAGCTGGTTATGGTATTACTTCTAACCAGGCAATTGCTCCTTACTCTTCTCTCGGACGTGTTTCTAATAGCAGCGGAAATAATACGGTGATTTCTTATAACTGGGGGCAGGATCAGATTGTTACCGGTTATGGAATCACAGCACTTCCTAACAGTTCTTTGAAATGGGAGTTCAGCCGCAACTATAATGTTGGTATTGATTTCGGTTTGTTTAACAACAGATTGACCGGTAGTATCGATTGGTACGACGTTTATACCAATAATATCCTTTACAGTGTAACGCTTCCTGTAACGAGTGGTGTAGCCGGTGGTTATACCAGTAACGTAGGTGCAATGAGTAATAAGGGTATTGAATTTAATCTGAGCTCAGAAAATATTGTAAGTCCAAGCGGATTTAGCTGGTATACCGATTTCAATATTTATCATAACAAAAACAGAATTGAGCACCTTTCTAACAACGTTGAAAGAGATATTGCCAATCAGTTGCACAAAGGATATTCGATGACTGCTATTTTTGATTATAATAAACTGGGTATCTGGCAACAACATGAAGCACTGGAAGCTGCACAATACGGATCTATTCCCGGACAGCTGAAATTAGAGGATATCAATAAAGACGGTGTAATCAATGAAGCTGACCGTCGGGTTATTGGTGATGGTGATGCCAGATGGCAAGGTGGTTTAACCAACCGTTTCGCTTATAAAGGATGGGATCTCAGCATTGTAATGACAGGCCGATTCGGTGGTAATCTTGTATCCACTTTACACCAGCCTAACGCTGCTTATATCACAGCACTGGACGGAAGAAGAAATCAGTTAAAAGTTGATTACTGGACGCCAAACAATCCTACTAATTGGTTCCCTGCACCGCAAACACAAATTTCACCTGTTTCTGACGCCTGGAGAACTTTGGGTTACTATGATGCCTCTTACGTGAAACTTAGAAATATCAGCTTAGGATATACATTTAGCAAAGGAGTTGTTGACTATCTGAAAGTTCAATCAATTCGTTTATACTTTAATGCCGATAACCTGGCAGTACTGTATTCGCCTTTTTATAAGTTAACAGGTGTCGACCCTGAAGGTACAGGTACCGGTTACCAGGGAGTAGGATCAAACTATAACCTGAGAAACAATAACGGAGGAAACGGATTTGTAACGATCGGTTTATCTACACCTTCAAGAAAAACATTCACTTTTGGTGCTGTTGTAAAATTCTAACGATAAAAACTACTTGTTATGAAATTAATTAATAAGATATTTTTCGCTGCTGTAACAGTAGGTACTTTATCTGTTACGAGTTGTAATAATATATTGAAAGAAGAACCTAAAACAGTCTTCTCTACTGAGTACTTTAAAACTCCTGAAGGATTCGAATCAGGTATTGTAACACTATATTCTACCATGCGTTATTTATATGGGCCGGAAGGTGCTGTAAGTATCAGCGTTAATGGTACAGACGAATGGACGTATGCAGAACAACCACGTAATGGTGCAGGTGGTACAGCCGATCACCTGACGCTGGGCAATTATACACTCGATGCTGCAAATGGTGGTATCCTCACTCCGTGGAACAGAAGCTTTAACGCGATTAACATGGCAAACATGTTATTAAGTTTTGCCGAAGAAACCGGAATGGCAGAATCTATGCTCAACGAAAAAAGAGCAGAGATTCATTTTCTGAGAGGATTGTACTATATGAATCTTGTAGCGCAGTTCGGTGCAGTTCCTTTAGATTTAGGATCTGGTGAGCTGATGTTTAACGATAAACCTTTTCAGGGCTTCAATCGTGAAAATCTTGCAGAGTTACTGGTGAAAAATTATAATCTGATTATTGAAGATTTTCAATATGCTACTCAGTTTTTAGCAGAGAGACGCCCTAATAATGCATTCAGGTTATCAAAGTCTGCAGCTTATCATATGTTGGCCAAAGCTTATATCCACAGAGGATATTCAAATGCTGCTCAGCCGTCTGACTTCGAAAATGCTTATTTAGCGGCAAAAGAACTCATCGATAACAGATCACAGTACGGAACTGAACTGCAAACATATTATGAAGACATTCATGCTGCAGGGAATGATTACAACTCAGAAATTCTATTTTCAATCGAGCGGGTTGTTGGAAACTTCAATGCAAATGAAGTGAGCGATCCAACCAGTATCAGCGGTTCTAAAGGAATAGATGCACACAATGATTTTTGTGGCGATTACACTTCTGTTCGTTCACCTCGTTTGAGTTCCAGTACGAGACCAACTGCAACCAGAGCTGTACCATATGGTCGCCCGATTCGTCGTTTCTGTCCGACTCCTTATACTTATTTTACCGCTTTTGCCAATAAAAGAGAAGATAGCCGTTATGACGGGTCTTTCAGAAGAGTATACATGGCTACTGAAAATGCAGGTGATTTTGTAGCAGGAGAGGATACGGCATTTGTATTGGTGAATTCAGATTATGAAAGAGATTCTTTATATGCGTTGAACAAACCTTACAGAGCAATTCCTCCTTCTGAATATTACTTTATCAGCGGTAGTGTGGATGCAAGTCTGACTGCTAACTTTTACCCTTCATTAAGTAAGTATGAAGATCCGGGTAATATTCAGCCGAATAACTCTGCAACAAGACCTTTTCCGGTAGCAAAACTTGCTGAAACTTATCTGCTGGCTGCTGAAGCGGCTATGCAAACTAACCGTTTAACGGAAGCACGCGATTATATCAATGTTTTAAAAAGAAGAGCAGCTAACAGAAAGAACCTTGACGGAGCTACCATCTTGACCAATTATGAAGTATTAAGAGTTGTAAATGCGAATACCATAACTCTTGATTATATTCTGGATGAACGTACCAGAGAGTTGTGTGGTGAATCTATGCGCTGGCCTGATCTGGCAGTTAGAAAAAAACTGGTAGAAAGAGTTCGTGCTTATAACACTGACGGTGCAGGTAATATTCAGGATCATCACATGTTAAGACCGATCCCAAGATCGCAGTTAGACAATGTATCTGATCCGAATCCGTCCAGATTCCAAAATCCAGGTTATTAATCGGTAACTCTTTAAACACTTACACAATGACTAAAAATATTATTCGAAATACCTTTTATGCAGCTTCCGCACTGGTGCTGGTGAGCTGCACTAAAATGCAGGATATTGGTATCCTCAATACAGGAGGATATGAGAATCTTGATAAAAGTACTCCATTGAAAGATGCGGCTGCTTTTCCTATAGGAACGGCTATTTCTCCGACTCCTTTTAACAATGATGCGAAGTATAGAGAGGCCGTGTTACGCGACTTTAATTCTGTTACTTTTGAATATCATATGAAACATGGAGCTATTCAGAGAAGTAACGGTACTAAAGATTTTACAACAGCTGATAATATGATGAACGCATTGAATGGAATTCCGGTTTTCGGACATACATTGGCGTGGCATCAGAATCAGAATGCTTCTTATCTGAACACCGTTTTAGGCCTGTCCAGCGATGCTCCTGTAGTAGAATTGATCAATAACGGAACTCTGGAGTCTGGCGCGCTTGGTGACTGGGGTGTCTGGAACAGCGCCGGTGGTGCTGCTTCAGTTACGGTGACCAATAATGCTACATATGTTTTTCAGGGAACTTATGCGATGAAAGTAGTGAATCCGGTAAACGGAAATCCATGGAACGTACAGATCGCTTCGAATGCATTTCCTACTGTAGCCGGAAAGTCATATCGCGTAAGCTTTAATATAAGAACAGAAAGCGGTAGCGGTCAGATGCGTTTGTCAACCAGTGGTACTGATGCACAATACGGGCCAAATGTTGATGTTACTTCAAGTTATCAACCTTCCGTATGGACTTTTACCGGAATTACCGGTAATACCAGATTGATGATTGATATTGGTGCCGTACAAGGAACTTACTATATTGATAATTTTAGTGTAATTGAAGTATCCGAAGCTCCAACCGGTCCTGCATTGGTTCGCGCCGTAGACAGTTTACTGGAAGATTATATCACTGCAACCGTTAATCACTTTAAAGGTAAAGTAAAAGCATGGGACGTTGTGAATGAAATGTTTACTGATAATGGTGCTATCCGTAACTCGGTAAATACAACGATTCCGGAAGGAGCTACCGACTATTTCTTATGGAGCGGTTACCTTGGAAGAGACTTTGCCTACAATGCCTTTAAATATGCGGAAGCTGCCGACCCTGCAGCAGATCTTTACATTAATGATTTTAATCTTGAATATTCTCCTCAGAAGGTAGATTCTTTGATTAAACACGTGGCTGAGTTGAAAGAACGTGGTGCGAAAGTAGACGGTATCGGAACGCAGATGCATATCAGCTGGAGAACTGACCTGGGTAAAATGGAAGATATGTTCAGAAAGCTTGGTCAAACCGGATTGAAGATCAGAATATCTGAACTGGATATTAAAACCGTAATGGGCTCTCCTGCCGGTGCACCAACAGACCTGTTGAATAGCTATCAGGCTGCAATGGCTAAAAAAGTTGTGGAACTATATGTAAAACATATCCCTGCTCCGCAACGCGCCGGTATCACTATCTGGGGTATCAATGATGGTAATAGCTGGGTATCTGACGGTGGTAAAGAATTCGCTTTGTTCTACGATGATAATTATGAGAAAAAACCAGCTTATGGTGCATTTTTAGCCGCTTTGCTGGGTAAAGAATAAAAGAATGTTGAAAGGTGAATTAATTTAAGCATTCTTACTTTGAAATGTGAATTAGAAGCAGAGGGAGTTTTTACTCCCTCTGTCTTATTTTTGTATCATAAATACTTTTACAATGTTAATGCATCAAACAATGCGTTGGTATGGTCCGAACGACACGGTGAGTTTAGCTGATATCAGACAGGCTGGATGTGAGGGAGTCGTAACAGCATTACACCAGATTCCCGTAGGAGAAGTATGGCCTCTGGAAGCCATTACTGAAAGGAAAAAATTGATAGAAGCGGCTGGAATGACCTGGACAGTAGTAGAGTCGTTGCCCGTAAGTGATGATATAAAAAGAAGATCCGGAAACTTTTTGGTTCATATTGAAAACTATAAAACCAGCCTCGTCAATCTTGGTAAAGCAGGTATAAAAGTAATCACATATAACTTTATGCCTGTACTAGACTGGTTAAGAACAGATGTGAGCTATACGCTGCCTACGGGTGCCAAAGCTTTGTATTTTGAACGTCTGGCATTTGTGGTTTTTGATATCTACCTGCTGAAGCGACCTGGCGCAAGAAATGATTATGATCAATCTGAATTAGAAAAAGCTGACAAATATTGGTTGACGTTAGACGATGCTGAAAAGGAACGGATTTTCAAAAATGCTTTATTAGGTTTGCCAGGTAGCGATATACCCTTTACCGCTGAATTGGTATTGAGTGAGTTGAATAAATACGCTGAAATAGATATCGATCTTTTGCGGAAACATCTTTCGCTTTTTCTGGAAGCAGTTATTCCTACTGCGGCCGAAAATGGCCTGGTAATGGCTATCCATCCCGATGATCCGCCCTATCCGGTACTGGGGTTACCCCGTATTGTAAGTACGGCAGAAGATCTTCGGTTTATTACCAGTGCGGTCAATCATCCTGCAAACGGTTTATGTTTCTGTACAGGGTCGTTAGGCGCCCGCCCGGATAATGCAATTGTAGAAATGCTGAATCTGTTTGCCGACCGTATTCACTTCCTGCACCTTAGAAATACCAAAAGAGATGAAAATGGAAATTTTTATGAGGCGAATCATTTAGAAGGGGATACTGATATGTATGCTGTAATAGAAACTTTGCTAGAGATACAGAAGAGAAGAAACCTCTCGCTACCGATGCGACCCGATCACGGACATCAGATGCTCGACGACCTCAAAAAAACAACCTATCCCGGTTACTCGGCTATTGGCAGGCTAAAAGGTTTGGCTGAACTGAGAGGTGTGGAATATGCAGTTGCACAAATAAAAAAATAACGCCGGAGTAGTGTAGTTTGGCTACTGATTTTTGTTAATTAGTCTTATCAAAAGTTAAAATATCCCTCATTAAAAAAAATAGATTTTTTTTAATGAGGGATTCCTATTGTTATACACAAATAGAAAAACGGGATTCTTTTTTTGATAAATGGAAAGCCGGGAACTTGAAACTATCAAAAATCAAAGATTCTGCTAACAGTAGTTAGTGTTTTGCTGATACGCTTTAAAACCCTTTGTGGATAAGGGTTTTAGCTTAGTTCTATTGGTGAGTTAAATTGAATAAGCTTAGGAACCTCTCGATAAACCCATATAAATAACTTATTTTTGTTCACTTTGAATTCATCAGTTTAATTGTTTAAGAATGCATTTCAGATTATTTGCAGAAGAGGTGTATACCCAACGAAGAAAGTCTTTAATGGAATCAATGCAGTCAGGCATTTTACTTTTTTTAGGTAATGAGGAAGTGGGAATGAACTATGCGGATAATACCTATCCTTTCAGACAAGACAGTACTTTCTTGTATTATTTCGGCATAGATATTCCAGGTCTTGCTGCAATTATTGATGCAGATGCACAACAAACGATTTTATTCGGTGATGATATCTCGCTTGACGGTGTTATCTGGACCGGTCCTTTACCTACCATGGCTTACATGGCTGATCAGGTAGGTATTTCAAAAACTGCTTCTATCAGCGAGTTGGCCGGGTATCTGAGTAATAAAAAAAATATACAATACCTGCCTCCTTACAGAGCAGTTAATCAAATAAAATTATCTTCTTTACTGAATCAGCCTTTGGGTAAGATTAAAGAAAACTTTTCTTTAAAACTTATAAAGGCAGTTATCGGGCAAAGGTCTTTTAAGTCGGCGCTGGAGCTAACTGAGATGGAAGCAGCCTGTGATATATCGGCTGACATGCATTTAGCTGCAATGCAATATGCAAAGCCCGGTATGAAGGAATATGAGGTGGCAGCACAGGTGAGAAAAGTTGCTTATGAGCAGGGTGGGGCACTGGCTTATCCGATCATTCTTACGGTGAACGGCGAAACACTCCATAACCATTACCATGGTAATACACTGGCACCGGGCCATTTGTTATTAATCGATGCGGGTGCTGAAAACGACCTCCATTATGCGGGTGACCTTACCAGAACTTTTCCTGTAAGTTCTAAATATTCAGAACAACAAAAAGATATCTATAATCTGGTAATAAAAATGATGGATAATGCAATCGATGCATTGAAGCCGGGAATCACCTATAAAGAAGTACATGGTATTGCCGCAAAAACATTGATTGGTGGTATGCTGGATCTGGGTATACTAAAAGGGAACGCAGAAGAAGCATTTCAAAATGATGTGCATACGCTATTCTTTCAACATGGCCTTGGACATATGATCGGATTAGACGTACATGATATGGAAGACCTGGGTGAGTTGCATGTAGGTTATGAAGAAGGAACTCAGAAAAGTAAAGCGTTCGGGTGGAAATCATTACGCCTGGCCCGTACACTGCAAACCGGTATGACCTTTACTGTAGAGCCGGGAATATATTTCATTCCAACATTGATTGATCGTTGGTACAATGAAAGAAAACTGGAACAATTTATTAATTACGAAGAATTATTAAAATATAAAAACTTTAGTGGTGTCAGAGTTGAAGACAACTATGTTATCACTGATACGGGAGCCAGGAAACTCGGCAAATACCTGCCTAAGTATTTGTCTGAGATTGAAGCGATACGAGAATCATAAAAATTTATCTGGGAATTATGGTAGTGAGAATTTTTATAACAGGGGGAACTTTTGATAAGGAGTACAATGAGTTAAACGGACAGCTATTCTTTAAAGACACCCATTTGCATGAATTATTGGATATGGGTAGAAACAAAGTATCTGTCGAAATCCGTACTTTAATGATGATTGATTCATTGGAGATGACCGATCAGGATAGAGAGTTAATATCCCGGCAGTGCGTACAGTGTGAAGAAACAAGAATTGTTATTACTCATGGAACCGATACAATGACTGAAACAGCTAAAGTATTGGCAAAAGAAGTAAAAGATAAAACAATTGTTTTAACCGGTGCAATGATTCCGATTAAGTTTGGTAGTTCTGATGGTCTATTTAATCTGGGAAGTGCTTTAGCTTTTAGTCAGGTATTACCACATGGAGTGTATGTGGCCATGAACGGCAGAGTGTTTAACTGGGATAATGTGAGAAAAAATAAACAAACCGGCACTTTTGAAGAACTAAAATAATTCACCAGTATAGCAAAAGCTGTTCGTATCGAACAGCTTTTTTATTAAGGTTTATAGATGAGCCCTGCAATCAGGTAATTCATGTTATAGCGATTTATCTGCTGGTGTACAAAGTTTCCCTCCGATTGTATACTTAACCCGGTAAATGGTGTACCTGCGGCGTTTACCAGATGTAAAAGATTCCGGCCTTTCAGATAAATTTGCCAGGAGCCCTTTAATTGTAGCGTAGTTTTTAAATTTAGCAGGGGCGTTGTAAAATCTGTTTCTTTGTTGCTCAGTCTTAAAAATCCCCCTGACAGTTCAAAATCAAACTTGTTTTCTTTACGCGAAATTTCTGCCATCAAACGAACGCTCTTCTGAGTATTGATATTTTCTTTTTCTAAAAAAAGCTCTTCGGTTCTCCAGGTGCCGCCGATTGATATTTTACTGATTATCCATTCCTGTGGTTCAAATCTTACACTACCTGAATATTGACTGGCGTTGTTTTTGAAATTAGTAAAGTCATTTTGTACCAGTGTTTGAAATCTACTCTGATTAAATAATGTGCTTGCGGTAAAGTATATTTTATGATAAGCATTAGTAAAATAAAACCCTTTTCCGATGTTTGCATCTAATTGCTGCCAGCGACGCTTCGGAATGAACATGTTTTTATAATAAAATACATTGTTGCTCACAGATTCAAATACAGCTTCTAAATTGTCATAATTGACGCCATTTGAGTAAGATATTCCAAAGTTGTTTAATTGAGTAAGGTTGGAATGGTAATAACCGATTTGCCAGTTTGATGTAGATGAAATGGTATTATAAATAGGTTGCCTGTTAATTAACCGGTTATTGAAAGATAATATCAATGTGTCCAAATCATTGTAAATATCAGGCATATAGTTTCTTTGACTATAACTAACCCATACGTCGTTATTGCCATCCGGCATATAATGAAGAGACGATATTATTTCAGGGCGCTTTCTATTTTTTTCATTGCCCGGGATGTAAAAATGAAAGAGCTGCGGTGCCAGACGTGCATTGTATTCCCAGTAATTCCTTTTACCTCTGACAATGAGTGCTGGTTCCCATAGTAAAGCTTCTCTGGTTTTAGCAGTTTGCTTATAATCTGGAGATAGTGATTCGTAAATATACTTTGCCGAAATTCCTATACCGGCAGTAAATAAGCTGCTGTATCTCTTTTCAATTTCGCTGAAAATTTTGGAGTGTCGTATTCCAAAAGAAAATGATTGCCATACGGTGTCTACCGGAGGGTTAAATGCTACCTGAATCCGGGGCTTTGTATTTTCATTAAAAAATTGAATTCCGGTTGTTAAACGCGTAGACGGGTTGAGCATTGTTTTAATGTTCAGATTAGCATCTAATAATATAGTATTAGCTTTTTCCTGTTTTTGTTCATTGATAAATGCAGACGAGGGTATGTAATTTTGAATGTCAATCATGCCATTATTGGTGTTACTGCTATACCCCATTGTTCCTGAAAAATTTAATGCCGATTTATTATTCAGTAAATAGCCCCATTGAATATTTCCGGATATCATTTTACCCTTTTGTGTGAAAGTGGAAATTTCTTCTTTTACCTTTTGATTATCGATACTTGCATACGACAATAACTCTGTTTCCTGCGTTTGAGAAGCCTGCGTATGGTAGATGATAGTTCCCAAACGATATTTATTCCCCTCTTTTCTGATAGTGAAACTGTTATTTATATCCAGGGCTTTTTGTACAAGGTCATTTGGTTGAAAATAAAATGAATTTTTGCTTTTAAAGAAAGTGGAAGACGATTCAGTAAAAGAATTCGGCATGTCTTTTATACTGAAATCTTTTTGTCCGATATTATTAATGTTGTTTGTTAAGAAGCTGTTGAGGCGGTCTGAAAAATAGAATGCTTTGAAACGGGCTTCAAATTTATCACGGTGGCCGACTGCTCCTTCTCCTGTGAATTTTAAAACGCCTTTAAATTCTTTTTTGGTATTAATGTTAATAATAGATTCTTTAAAGTTACTAAAGTCAATGTTGAACTTGTCTCGATAATTATTAATCAGCTCTAAGTTATCCATAATGCCAAAGTTGAGGTTCTCTAAAGCTATCTTATTCTGATTGATGAAAACTTCTTTGTTATTGATCAATACTTTTGTGATTTGCCTCCCTCTGTATGCGATTGATCCGTCTTCAGAAATAATAAAACCATCTGTCTGATTGAGAATATCTTTTAGTGTTGAGCGCTCGTTTAATACTAATCTATCTGTTAACAACTTTACGGTGTCATCAATTTTATTAGCTTTAATGACTACTGTTTCGAGTTCTACAATTTTCTCTGATAATTCGGTATTGTAGGAGGTGGTACCGCCGGATAAAATCAATGTATCTTTTCTTGTTTCATAACCCAGCATTGAAACTTCTACAATGATTTTATCTCCGCTGTAACTAAATGTAGCATTAAACTCTCCTTTAACATCTGCGATGGCATAAGTAAGCAGCTTATTGTTTTCAATGGAATGAAGCATAACGGTTGCTCCGGATATTCCGGTTCCATTGGGTCTGGTAATTTTACCATGAACCTTTTTTTCCTGAGCAAACGCGTCAGAAGTGAATCCCAGTATCACAATAAATAACAGCAATCTTAACATGCAGTTTCTGTATTTAATAGAGGTGTTGGATTTTTTGAAGGAAGCAAATGGTACCACGCAGCTATGTTTAAGGCAATCATAATGGCAGCAAATATGAAAAGATGCATCAGGATGGCGATTCCTATATGCATGAGTATAATCATAACCAAAGCAATTAAACGGGTGTGTTTGATATACATCAAAACAGGATAAAAAACTTCAATCAAAATGGTAGTAATTCCTGCAAGTAAAAAGAAATAGGCAGGAAATGTCTGATAGTCATTGTAAACTGATACCAGCGCCTTCCACATTGACTTGCCAGTCCACCAGGAACTATCGAGTAGTTTTGGTAACCCCGCAAATACATATACAATACATAAATGTAGTTGAAGAATGCGGGCATAATTAAACGGAGATACAGGTCTTTTTTTAATAAGATGGTCAATACTGAAAGCCCTTCCAACAGGAAAAATAAAGCAATAGAATAACGAAATGGTTAAGAAGGTATCGTATCCATAGTTGTAGTCATCGAAAGACTTAAAAATAACAATTTGTGCAATTAATGCCATAAAAGCGGAAAATCTCGTGAAAAGACCAATCATCAGTAAAAAAAGCATTGATAAGTAGATCCACAGAGCATAGTTATAAAAGATACCGGTATAATTATTTGAATTCAGCCATTTATAAAATTCATGCAGATAACCGAAGTAAGAAGAAAAAACAAATGTGATTTCCTGAGGAATAATCGTATCTGATTTTGAAAAGAATAAATGAAAATCTGAAAACATTGAACATACATCAATAATTGCGATAGCACTGATACTGACTCTGAAAAAAGTCAGAAATTCAAGTTGCGTATGGGTGTTTTTTTGAGTAAAAAAATCCTGTAAATGCAACATGGCATTTTTTACTGGTTTAACAAATTGCATATGCAGCTGTTTTAGTTATTCATCATTTGTATCATACTCTTGATGAGGTTTGATTTCTCTAACAGAAGCTGTTTTTCCACAATAGCATTCCCTTTTTTATTTTTTTCATGTTGAGCAAGGTGAAGCTCGATGACTTTATCCCAGTCGGGAATATTAACATATTCTATTTTTTCGATTTCTGTAGTCCAGAAGAAATCTTCAGCACGAACTACCAGACCCGGAAGGTTGATGAATATACCCGGACCGCTACTGATGGCTACATCATTTGTGAACCAGACATTCATTAAGAAGTTTTTATTTTGTGGCTTTGCTTCCCTGCTTTTCATTCCATAAATAGTTTTCACATTATCTGTTAAGTTCCAGCTCAGGTCTGCAGATGTTCCTTCGGAATAAAAGTTTCTGTTAAAAACAGATTCAAACTTTACGAACTTGTTTTCTGTATGTTTTACCACATATGCCAGGCTATCATTCACCTGATAGTTGATGTTTTTCATATTAGCCGGCTTATCTCTATTTACAAATGAATCAATTTTGTAAATAGATTGTTGTGTTTCAGGATTGATCAACAGCGTATAATAATATTTGTAGGAAGCTGCTAATAGCTGGTCTGGATCAGTAGTCTGAGCTTTTCCTACACTACTTGCCGGTATCTGATACTGGCTCGTGGGGATCGCCAAATAGCTGACTTTGATAAATTTTCCTTTTCCCTGTATAGACTGCTGCGCAAAATTTTGCTGACTAAGGAGGAGGGTACTTAATATAAATAAAAAGAATGTTTTTGTCATAACAGTTAATTAGGTATTTGTATAGATATATTCTTTTAAAATAAAAATTGATTGTTCTTTATTATTGTTCTTGAATATGTTTTCAGGAGGAACGATTGTAATTAATTTTATTTTGAAAAAATTTATTTCTGTTTGTTCTTTAGGAGAAAGATTGATTCTTTTCGATATCTCTTCATTCACTACAGATCGGGCAATATATTTTAATGATTTTTCTACGTATTGTTCACGGGCTGAAATCATTTTTTGCAGCGCTACTGTGTCGCCCTTTTTTTCTCCATTTTTTAAGTCTTGTGTTTCAGTCAGAAAATTGTAAAGTTTAGAAGGCAGTGTCTCGAATCTGGATAATCCGTTACTCGTGTTAAATGCTTGTGCGTAATCAATAGTTTTTATACGGTTGCTGTCTTTATTATAAATTTCAATGATCAGGTATTTATTCGTAGCCACATTTTTGCCATAAAATCCGTATCCGGTTTCTATGCCCGAAATAACAAGATATGGACGAATGGCAGAACTGCTAAATAAAGCTTTTAACGGATGTAGTACAGATACCATCTTCTTCTCTTCAGATACTTTATTATTAGATGAAATCTGACTCCAGAATCCATAAATAGAATTAACAAATATTATGAAAAAATGGATCAGGAATAAGATTGTTAGTCTTTTCATGTTGAATATCAATAATGTATTGAAAATTGTTGTAAAAAAATATTTAATACAACATTTGTGGTATACCGTTATGATTAAACGAATATATGCAAAGGAGAGTAATTATTAAAAAATCAACCTGTCAAAAATACAGGTTGATTTTAATCGATTAATAAGCAGCTAAAACATTGGTGATTTCAGCAACTTTTTGTGGCTCAAGGCTTGTCCAGGTTTTGTGCCATTTTTGCCATACATTCTTGTCGCTGTCGTAGTAAGAAGAATGTGTTTCAGAGAATGATGCAGCTGCAGCGGCCATTAATGAAGCGTCAACGCTCTCAGCCTGAATTGCATCCATCATGTTGTTTTTGCTTTTGTTAGCAGTAAAAGACATAATGCTCAATGCTCCGATAAACAAAGCAGAAAGGAAAAATACTTTTTTCATAAATAAAATTTTTGAATAAAAGATTAATTAACCTTTCTAAACTAATTAGCATTATTTAGAAATTAATGAAATAAATACAATTCGTCATGATAATTTGAGTAAAACGAATTTTATTTAGTTCATTTTTTTTGTTTATGCTTATTTAAGTGTATTCGTAACGGTTATGTATATGTTTAATAAAGTTATGAAGAATTATTTATTGATATATGTCATATTGGTTAAGTAATTCAGTCATTAGTAAGTGTATGTGCGTTTAATCATTTATGTTGTTTATGTTGTGGTTTTTATACAAATACATGTTATTGATATAGTTAGCATCAGATACCGGCTCTTTGTAATTCATCTGATAAACTTCCGCTTCTGCTCTTCACTTCTTTTACTTTTTTTCCAAACCTGTAACTGAAATTGAATGTTACCATTCTACTATCTCTTTGTACTTTAAAATATTCTCCAAAGTATTGGAAATAAGTGTATCCCTCCATTGCCTGGGTATAAAATAAGTCTCTTGCGCCAATTTTTATCGTGGCTTTGTCTTTCAGGATATTCCGGGTAATGCTGATGCCAACTTGTCCGGTAGGAAACAGTACTTCCTGTAAGTCCATTTGATGTTTGGTTATATAGTTGCCGGCAATTTCTGCATTCAGTTTTTTAAATATTTTGAATTGCTGTGTTAAACTTCCCTGCCACTGTAATCTTGAAACTTCATAATTCGTCCATGAAAATCCTTTAAAGTCTTTATAAATCAGATTTGATTGAAATACGATATTCCACCAGTTCCGGATAGCTTTAATGTAACTTAAATTAAAACTGTATTGATGTAGTTTACCTACATTTCCCCTGGTGTATACAGCCTGTTTATCATCTTTACTATAAAATAGTTGTGAAAAATAGTCATTAGTGATACTGTACCCGATACTGGTAATAATACCTTCAAGGGGCATATAATTTGCTTCTATATTCCAGGTAAATTGTGGCAATATGTATGGATTACCTTCCACTGTTGTGTATTTGTTTACATCAAAAATAAAAGGATTCAGAAACGAAAATGGAGGACGGTCAATTCTTCTGGATACGGATAGGCCGATGCTTCTGTCATCACTCAACGCTCTTTGTAAATATAAACTGGGGAACAGGTTGGTATATTTTCTATTGAAAGTAGAATCATTTCCTTTTAAAGGAAATGTCTGGGCTTCATAATTAGTATGTTCAAATCTGAGTCCGGCTTTAATAGTCCAATCAGCTATTTTTTTATCAGTGCTAACATAAGCCGCATAAATTTTTTCATTGTATACAAACTTATTGGTACGCGTTGAATCTTCTATCCAGCCGTTATTGGTATAAGCGTGATAAATGGCATTGTTGTTGGTTTTTATCCTGGAATATTTCGCTCCCATCTCCAGATTCCATCCGGAAGAGGTTTTAACGGAGTAATCTGTTTTTGCAACATAAATATCCTGCATTAGCGGTAAGTAGCCATTACTGAAGGGGATAATGTCTGAACTTCCCCAAGGTCTGTGTGAAAAGAGATTGTTGTCAGTAAAACGATAATTCAATAAACTTAAATCAACACTGAGCTTCTTTTTGTCTGATATTGACCATTGATATCCAAGATTAGAGATCAGTGAATGCCAGTCATTTTCGAAATAACTTCTTACGTATACGATTGAATCTATTTTTTTGTTAGCATCCATCCATTCTGCAGGTCCTTCATTAGGGTTGTTCCTTCTGTTAATTGTACCGATAAAGTTGAAGTTTACTGTTGATTTTTTGGTTATTCTGTAATCAAGTCCGGTAGTCCATTGATGATTATTTGTAAAATTGTAAAACATAGTCGGTTGGTTAAGGTATGCTTTAATCGTTTTGCCATCTGCTTCGAAAAATTCTCTTAAACCGTATAAACTGGTCTCCGATTCATTGTACTGTTGGCGATATCCAAACTGAAGAGATAATTTTTCTGCACCGTAATTGAGCTGAATATTGTTGAATGATTTATGAAAGTTACTGTACAGGTAACTCAGATTGATCAATCCATTCCATCCCTGATTTGTTTTTTTTGTAGTAACGATGTTAATTGCACCGGCATTACCCGCTGCATCATATTTGGCTGGCGGATTATCTAAAAATTCTATTTGTTTAACGTCGCTGGCGGGGATGTTTGCCAGAAACTGTTTCAACGCTTCTCCATTCATGTAGGTGGGTTTGTCGTCGATTAAAACCAATACGTTGTTTTTTCCTTTTAGAGTAAAATTGCCGTCTTTATCAAAACCTATTCCCGGAGATTTTTCAAGAACATCTAATGTAGAAGCTCCGGTATTGTTCGGATTGGCAGCTATATTAATAACCAGCCGGTCTGCCAGTTGTACTGCTACACGCGGAAGCGCCTGCACCACAACTTCGTCGAGGAGATTTTTCTTTTTTATCAAAATATATTCCAGCTGCTGAGATTTATTTTTTTCTAAAATAACAGGTTCTGACTGATGGGTTTCATATTCAATATGTGATAAAAAAATTATAACTACACCCGACGCAGGTTTTACCCAGCTGTAGGTGCCGGTTTTAATAACATCGTTCAGCAGCAGATGACCTTGTGGTGATCTGATCGTAATGTTCACTTCCTGAATGAGCAATTGATCTTCATTCATAACTTTTATGTGTACCGTATCTGTGGCATAGATGCCCGTTACAGTAATCAGCATTACTGCAAGAAGGGTAAAAATTTTCATGACTATACTTTAGTGAAAAACGAATGGAAAGTTGTGGATACAAACATAAAAATTAGCCATTTCCAAAATGATTGAAAAGTGTTTTACGGTTGAATGAGCGGATGGATATTGCCATGTGCAGGACAATTGGTGAGGAGTGTTTTAAGGCTGTATAAACCGGTTTTAAGCTTAGTAAAAGGGCTTTGCGGTATGAGTGGCAGATTAGCTGTTTTGTTGGAGGCAGAAGCGTTTAAAAGGCTTAACAACTTCTTTAGTTGCGCAACAGTGTTGCGTTTTTGATTCGGGATAATATTTGGCTAAAGGTGGTTGAATATAGAAAAAGCCTGGGTTTGTTTTTAGAGAAGGGTTAAATTTGTACTGATATGTATACCCGACAAGAAATAGCAAAACATAAACAGGCTTTCTGGACCACCTTTGGTAAGTATATGCAACCCGTATTGTCTGCCAGCGGTGAGCCGGTTAACTGGATGAACTATAAAACCGGTGTGAATGGTATTCAGTTTAAAATGGACGGTGATCAGTGGGAGTCATCTGTTGGTATTCACCTGGTACATGCTTCTCTTGAATTACAAAAAGAAACCTATGAAAAGTTAGAAGGTTTTAAAGATATGCTCGAAGATGTACTGGAAGAAGAGTGGGAGTGGCGGCTGCTGAAACAGGATGAATATGGAAAAATAAAATCAACGGTTGCTACTCATTTATACGATGTTAATTTGTATGACCGGAAAAACTGGCCTGCATTAATTACTTTTTTCAAATCGGGGATCGTTAAACTCGATGAATGGTGGGTCAATGCAAAACCTTTCTTTGAATAAAAAAGAAAAGGTTGGAATTAATTCCAACCTCCTCCTAAACTTCTGTATAATATAATTGAAGAATTCAATAAATCTCTTCTGGTTTTAATCAGGTCGAGCTCTGTTTCCAGAGCCGATTTCTGCGAAGTGATTACTTCAAGGTAATTTGCATAACCTGCCAGATACAATTCTTTAGATGTGGTAATCGCAGCGTTCATTAAAGAGGATTCTTCAAACTTCAGTTGTACTTTATCTTTTAAGAATCCGATCTTATTGATTTGTGTATTTACTTCAGCAAATGAATTCTGAATGGTTTTCTGATATTGATAAAATGCTTCCATGGCAGAAGCATTATTTTGCTCGATATCTGCAATTAACGCCGATCTGTTTAAGAATGGCTGGGTTAATCCGCCCAATACACCGAAGGCCAATGAAGAGGGATTAAACAAAACACTTGCATTGAAGGAGGTAAATCCTACCTGTGGACTAATGGTAAGTCCTGGTAACAAAGCAGCACGTGCTGATTTTACACTTGCTTTTTTGGAGGCCAGTGCTAATTCTGCTTCCTGAATATCAGGTCTGTTTAATATCATGGAAGCCGGTAAACCGGTTGCCAGATTTTCTGTAAAAGTGATATTATCAAAGTTTTGGGCTCTGTCTATTTTTTGCGGAAAACGGCCTATCAATACATTCAGTTGATTTTCTATTGCATTGATTTCTGTTCTTACATCTTTTTCGAGTGCTTTTGTATTCAATAACTGGGCTTTGAACTGTTGAACGGCCAGTTCTGTAGCTCTGCCACCTATTTTTTGAACTTCAACAATTTCTGTAGCGGCTGTTTGTAATTCGATGTTTTTCAAAATTACTTCAAGTTCTTTATCCAATGAAATAAGGTCATAGTATAAAGTGCTGATTTCTGCTACCAATGCTGTTTGAAACAGTTGAACTGATTTTTCAGCAGCCATCATTTGTAAATGGGCGGCTACCTTTTGATTTTTCAGTTTTCCGAACAGGTCAACTTCCCAGATACTTCTGGCTCCTAAAAACATTTCGGGTGTAAAATCGGTATTTACTTTTTGGTTATCGGTAATGTTGGGAGACAGGTTGGTATCAAAGTTACCAACACCGGTCATGGTGTATTTACCGTAACGGTCACCCGAAGCGGAGGCTTGCAGGTTTACCGTTGGTGCCATTGCGCCTCTTGCTCTTCTGTATTGAGCGCGGGCAGCTTCAATACGCTGGTATGCCGATAGGAAGTCCCAGTTTTTTGCCAATGCAGAATCTACTAATCTGATTAACTTCTCATCCTGAAAAAAGTTTTTCCAGGAAATTTGAGCGATGCTGTTGGTATCAACATCGCTTTCTGCTACAAACTTTTCAGGAACTGCAGTTGTTTCGGGTATTACCAGTTTTTTAGCCGGTGTACAGCTTGCTATACCGATTAATGCAGCGCCTATCCAATATTTATATTGCATTTTCATTCTTAAATTTTGTTTACGCATTTTCAACTTTCTTTTTCTTCCCTCTTTCTCCGAGTGATGCAAACAGCACGTACAAGCCCGGAATGATGAATATTCCGAAAATAGTTCCCGCCAGCATACCTCCGGCAGCAGCAGTACCGATTGATCGGTTACCCATAGCTCCGGCTCCGGATGCGATACACAGCGGAATTAACCCGGCTATGAATGCGAAGGATGTCATTAAAATGGGTCTCAAACGTGAAGCTGCACCTTCAATCGCCGATTGTAAAATAGTGGCGCCCTCCGTTCTTCGTTGAATAGCGAACTCTACAATCAGAATGGCATTCTTACCTAATAACCCAATCAGCATCACAAGTGCTACCTGAGCATAGATATTATTTTCCAATCCTAATAAGTATAGTAATCCGAATGCTCCGAATATACCCGTTGGTAATGATAAGATTACCGGCATTGGTAATAAGAAACTTTCATATTGTGCAGCCAGAAGTAAATACACGAAAATTAAACAGATGGCAAAAATATAAACAGCCTGATCGCCCGAGATAATCTGTTCGCGGGTCATACCCGACCATTCGTGCGTAAATCCTCTTGGTAATTTCTCTTCGGCAATTTTGTTAACTGCTTCAATTGCCTGGCCGGAGCTAAATCCGGGTGCAGCATCTCCGTTAATCATTGCTGAAGTATACATGTTATAACGGGTGAGCTGTTCAGGTCCGAATACTTTTTCCATTCTGATAAAGTTGGCAAACGGTACCATTTCTCCATGAATATTTTTTACGAATAACTCCTTGATATCTTCAGGTGTTTTTCTGTATTCAGGTGATGCCTGTAACATTACTTTATACATCATTCCGAAACGGATGAAGTTAGTGGTGTAATAAGAACCCACTAATGTTTGTAGTGTACTCATCGCTGCATCTACTGTAACCCCGTTTTTCGCTGCCAGTTCCTGATCAACATGTAACAGGTATTGCGGGAAGTTCGGGTTAAAGCTACTGAAAGCGTTCACCACTTCCGGTGAGTTATTGATGGCATCAATAAAATCATTGGTCACATCAGCGGTTTGCTGCAAATCACCAGAACCGGATTTATCTAATATTCTTAATTCAAACCCACTGGCGTTACCGAATCCCGGAACGGTTGGAGGTGGGAAGAATTGAATACTGGCATCAGTGATACTGGCACTTTTTTGTTCCAGAATGCGGATTAAGTCAGCTACCGATTCTTTTCTGTCTGCCCATGGTTTAAGGTTGATCATACCCATGCCATAAGATGCTCCGGCCACCTCGTTCACAAGGCTATAACCTGCCAGTGTTGACATGGATTCATACGCATCCAGTTCGGCAGCGATTTTTTGGATCTGGTCCATCACTATTTCAGTACGTTCTACCGTTGCACCCGGAGGTGTGGTTACGTTTACATAGATCATACCCTGATCTTCTGTAGGAATGAAGCCCGATGGTAAAACTTTTGCAATACCAAAAGTGGCTACAACAAACAGTACCAGTAATCCTAAAGTAATACTTCTTTTACCGGCAATTTTTGCAACGGTTCCTTTATAATTGTTTTCAACTTTATCGTAGCGTTTATTGAAACCTCTGAAGAATTTACCGAAGATGGTTTTATTCTGATTGGGGTCATTGTGTTTCAACATGATTGCACACAATGCCGGGGTAAGTGTTAATGCGTTGATACCCGAAATAACAATGGATATGGCCAATGTTAAAGAGAACTGGCGATAGAAGATACCTACAGGGCCATCCATGAATGCTACAGGAACGAATACAGCCGACATAACAAGCGTAATGGCAATAATCGCACTACTGATTTCTTTCATCGCTTTAATGGTGGCGTCCATTGCATTCAGGTGTTCCTGAACCATTTTCACGTGCACGGCTTCTACTACCACAATCGCATTATCTACCACAATACCGATGGCTAATACCAGCGCAAATAGTGTTAATAAGTTGATGGAGAAGCCCATTGCCTGCATGAAAAATAATGTACCGATCAATGCTACCGGAACGGCCAGCGCCGGAATCAAAGTAGATCTGAAATCCTGTAAGAAAATAAATACTACAATTGATACGAGCAGGAAGGCTTCAATCAGCGTTCTTAATACCTCGTTGATCGAAGCATCCAGAAAACGTGATACGTCATAGTTGATATTGAAATCCATACCCGGCGGGAAGGAAGTTTCTTTCAACTCTGCCATTCTGTTTTTTACATTCTCAATTACTTCACGGGCATTTGAACCGGGACGTTGTTTCATCATAATAGAAGCACTCGGGCGCCCGTCGGTTTTTGAAACCATCTGATAACTCAATGAACCGAACTCAATCGTTGCAATATCTTTTAATTGTAACGTGGTACCGTCGGGGTTAGCCCGCAATACAATATTTTCATATTGATCAGGTTCGTTGAGTTTACCGGTATATTTTAATACATACTCAAGCGTTTGTGCTAATCTGTCAGAACTTTCACCGGTTTTACCAGGTGCTGCCTCTACATTCTGACCTCTGATAGCTGTAATTACTTCGTCGGCAGATATATTATATGCTACGAGTTTGTCGGGGTTTAGCCATACGCGCATTGAATAGTCTTTGGCTCCCATGATTTCTGCGAAGCCCACACCGTCAATACGTTTTAACTCCTGCAGTACGTTGATATCGGTGAAATTAAATACGAATTTCTCATCGGCATTCGGATCGGTACTCATGATATTGAGGTACATGAGCATACTGTTTACTTCCTTTTCGGTAGTAACCCCGGCTTTAATTACCTCTTCAGGTAATTCATCGAGTACGGTGGTTACTCTGTTCTGAACGTTTACCGCAGCAATGTCAGGGTCAGTTCCTACTTTAAAGAATACCTGAATAAGAGTGGTACCTGTATTGGATGTTACAGATTGCATGTAAGTCATGCCCGGTACCCCGTTAATTGCACGCTCGAGAGGAGTGGCTACTGCTTTGGCACTTACTTCGGCATTGGCACCGGTGTATCTGGCTGTTACCATTACTGATGGTGGTACAATGTCGGGAAATTGTGTAATGGGCAAAGTAAATAAGGCGAGTACCCCCATTAACGTGATCATCAAAGAGATTACCAGCGATAATACGGGTCGCTTAATAAATTTTTCAAACATAATCGGTCGCTACTTTCTGAATGGATTGATTTATTTGTCTTCTGAAATGTTCGTTGAGTCTGAGTTGTACACAGGTTGAATCTCCATACCATTTCTAATATTTTGTACACCCTCACATACGATTTTATCACCAGCCTCAATACCTTCGGCTACGATGAACTGATCACTTGTACGCTTTTCAGGGATAAAACTTTTCATCTCAACAGTATTGTCTTCTTTTAAGACATACACAAAACTTCTGTCTTGAATTTCAAATACTGCTTTCTGAGGAATTAAAATGGCATCCTGAACTTCTGTGTCAATCAAAACTTTACCGGTAGCACCGTGTTTTAAGAATTTTTGTGGATTATGAAATTTTGCTCTGAAGGCAATAGAACCGGTTCCTTTTTCAAAAATACTGGCTGATGTTTCCACATCACCCTGAATTGAATAAATAGAGCCGTCTGCCAATTGTAATGATACTTTACCAAAATCACCTGATTTTGCTTCTTTCGCAAATTGCAGGTATTCGCTTTCTGATAAATTAAAGTAGGCATATACATAACTTACATCAGATACTGAAGTGAGTAATGTTCCTTCCGCCAGCAATGAACCGGTTTTCATCGGAATTCTATTTACAATACCGTCGAAAGGTGCTCTGATGATTGTATAAGTCAATTGTTTTTCTGCATTACTCAATACAGATTGTGCTTCTGTGATTTTAGCCTGTAGTGCAGCACGTTTTGCTTTTGCTACTGCCAGATCACCTTCAGCAACAATATTCTTATTAACTAAGATCTGAATACGGTCTATCTCAAGATCTGCAGCTTCATTCTCTGCCACTGCAGAACTTAGCGTAGCTTTTGCTTTTGCTACTTCTGCACGATACTCATCGTCGTTGATCTGAAAAAGAGCCTGTCCTTTTTTCACTCTTTCTCCTTCGTCAATAAAAATTTTATCAAGATAACCGGCTACGCGGTTTCTGATTTCTACGTTTTGTACTGCCTGGATGTCGGCTACGTACGATTGTTGTAAGGTAGTGCTTGAGGTGGTTACTTCCTTTACCGGAATCGGTAGTATAGATGCCTGATTCAGGTTTTCGGCATTGGTTTGACAACCAACTGTTGCTATAACACCAGCCAGTGCGATAAATCCTTGAATGGAACTAATCTTCATGAGTTCTATGATTGAGTTTACTTGTTTATTATGTTAAAAGGCAGCCGCAAATCGTGCGTCGATTCGTTAGGATACAAGAACTTGTCTTGTGTGTTACTTCGATTGGGCGGTACATGCGGGTAATACGAAAGCAATTGAATAGTTCATTCAAAACTTACACGCTGATGTTGTTCACATCAGTATTCCAATCTTCACGTATAACCTTGTGGTGTTGTTAAATTACAGGAATAACAAAAACCTGCATAGTACATGCAGTAATGAATCAGAAAGGATACAATCTGAACAGATAGTGATAATAAGAAGGTTTCGGGAGTCGCTGTGCACGTATTTCGTATTGTGCATTGACAGCTTTTACTAAATTAGGAAACTGAATCTCCGTTTTGTCTATTTTTCTGCTTAAGCCCAGTGTCTGATATTGATTATTCTGTTGAAAACGAACGGCATCTATATCGATGTCCTGCTCAAAAAAGAGCTCATAATGTTCATCAGGATCAATATCTTCCGCATCTAAAGCAAAAGCAATGGGAATATTTGAGAAGTTCAGCTGAATTAAAAAGTCCTGAGGCGCAGCCACATCATCACAATAATTAATATCATTTGAAGCAAATGCTCCAAATGAAGTGATAAGTATTGAGAGTAATATGATGAACTTTGCTTTCAAGCGATACTTTTTTTATTAAGATGTTTTTTTCAGGGAATCAGTTGTACCCTCATATTATAACAATCCTAAATAAGATTTGTTAAAATTAATACATTCAGTTTACTTTTGGTATATGTTAAAGAAGATTGGATTAGATGGATTTATACTCGCGTTGGCTTTTGCAGTAATAATTGCTAAAATTTATCCGGCTGCAGGCCTTGATTATGAGTCGTTTTCATTGAGCAAAATCACTAATATCGGCGTGGCATTCATCTTCTTCTTTTACGGCTTAAAGCTTAATTTTGAGGAGATTAAGAAAGGATTAAAAAATTGGAAACTCCATGTACTCATCCATCTTACCACTTTTGTACTCTTTCCCGTAATTATTTTATTGTTAAAATATTTCTTTGCAGGCACTGATTATTATCTGTTATGGCTGGGAGTTTTTTTTCTGGCAGCATTGCCGTCTACGGTCTCTTCCTCTGTTGTAATGGTGAATATTGCTCATGGTAATGTACCCTCAGCAATCTTTAATGCCTCTATTTCCAGTTTTCTGGGAATATTTTTTACCCCTTTGTGGATGAATATTGAAATGCAGGCAGGCAGTAGTGATTTTGATATGCAAGACACGCTCTTCAAACTCATTTTGCAAGTGCTGGTTCCTGTAATAGCAGGTGTTGTATTAAATAGATTCTGGGGCAAATGGGCGTCAAAAAATAAAAATACACTCAAGTACTTCGATCAATCAATTATTGTGTTGATTGTGTATGCCTCTTTCGCAAAGTCTTTTGATCAGAATATTTTCTCACAACAATCGGTATGGGTAATTATTGCTCTATTTGCATCAATGTTGTGCTTGTTCGGATTAGTTTTCTTCATTGTGAGATATATCTGTAAGCTACTCAGGTTTAATCAGGCAGATACGGTTACTGCGATTTTTTGCGGATCAAAAAAGTCATTGGTACACGGTTCGGTGATGGCAGCAGTATTGTTCGGAGAAAGTACGATGGCTGGTTTGATGTTATTGCCCATCATGATTTATCATGCGCTGCAATTAATTCTGGCCAGCTGGATTGCTAATTACTGGGGTGCTAAATATTCAAAAGAATCAGCCCAATTGCCAGTATCATAAGAAAAAGTAGTATGTACAACAACTCCTGTCGTTGATTAAAACTAAAAGGCAGGGCAGGTAATGGCTCAATGGTGTGTAAGAATGGAACCTGTCGTTCCTGAAAACTGATAGTTTGTTGTAGCTTTGATTGAAAACTGTTCCAACAATCAGCATTGATATAGTTTGCTAAAACATCCAGCTGATGTTGAGGGGGGAAGTCATCATACTTCACACTACCGAAAAAACGTTTTAAATGTTGCGCTGATATTTTAATTTTTGTAGCTTTTAAAATGTCTTCTGACAATTCATCATAGGAGAGACCGGTAGATAAGGTAGCTTTTCTACTATCAAACCTACATAAAACCTCTTCTTGCAGAGATTGTAAATAATATCTTTGTAAAACAGCAGACACAAAAATTCCTTTCCATTAATATACGATTTTTTTCTTAAATCATGAAGAATTTGATTGTATTTTTATTAAAACTAAGCACATGAAATACCGTTTTTTTTTCTTTTTGTTGATTGTCAATATAGCTGCATTTGCACAGTCTGAAGAATTATATCCCGATAACAGGCCGAAAAAAGACGGTTTTTTGCGCGTTTCAGATAAACAGATGCGTACCGAATTGTCGAGCTTTACCATCAGTGGAATTGTTGAACGCATGAATTCAACTCCTTTAACGGAGCTGAATCCGATCGATTACGAGTCTACTTATATTAAGTTCGAAGGAGAAGGTTATCATGTTACCATCAAGAGTTCACCCTTTTATCAGGAAAATGCCAAACTGGTTTTTTATGATGAAAAATATCTTATAAAAATTAATGGTAAACCCTTTTACGGAAGTTACGGAGCTATTCCTAAAACGAAAATCGATACGGTGATTGTAACCAGGGGTAGCCAGAATATTGTCATTCCGGGTACAGCGTTTAATGATTTATATGCCCCCGTTTTTACTTATAGCGAAGGCGGTGAAATTCGCACTAATTGTAATGTATTGCTTTCAAATGACAAGAAACGTCTTTACATCTATATGCTGAACAATGAAAGAATCGGAAGATATGAAGTGACCTGGGTGATTGCAGACGGGCAGTATGTACGCCGTGTAGTAGACTCAGGAATTATGAATTAAAAAAAATATAATAAACTTATACAATTTAAATATCAAAGACCGCGTTATTAATTCGGTTTTTCATAGGATATTGGATTTAAAAATGGGGTTGGATTTCTATCCTGACCCTTTTTTTATTTATAACATCCTGTTGATGGTACAATTTCCTTTTTCTTCATGAATGCTGATATTACCACTGCTGATATAAAGTGTATCTGACCGGTCGTTCGCATTTACCAGCCTTAATTGAAACTTAGCTTTTAGCTGATTGGGAGAATACTTGGTGATTTTTAAAGTGTCGTTCAGCTGATAGGTAAGAATATAGCTCTGAAACTGAGCATTTACGAGTGTTATTTTTCCATCCGTAGTGTCTGAAAAAGTATATATTCCCTTTCCGTCAAAGTCTTGCAAACTGATCATAAAACCCTTTACAATATTGTTGGTGTCGTTACAGTCGTAACCTATAATCAATTGATTAGCAATGTGATTTGCGTGTAAGGTATGACAATGGCTTTTCCAATTCTTACCACTGATTACTGCGTTGATATTACATCCGTCATTAATCGTAGAAAAATTATCCTGATTGGGCTTCGGCGTTGAAGCGTTTCCACAACTGATCATCCCTATAGCGTAAATTGAGCCTACAACAAATTGGAAAAATCTTGAGTACATATTAATGGTTTCGAACAGCCAAAATTAAACTCTTTCTGAAAAAGATAAACCATAAACGCTAATCCTAATGAGACTTTAATTTTCAGGCAAATGGTTTTAATGTTTCTTATTTGATTGATAATTAGGTTCTTGTGGAAGAATCTCTAATGATTAATTCGAATCTCAGCAGTAATTTATTAGCATTGTTTAATGTATAACTGCCGTTCAGGGTACTAATCAGGTGATTGGCTGCCAGCCGACCCATGGTGTGCCCCGGGTAATGAATAGTGGTCAGATTTGGTTCTACTACGGTAGCAACGGGATCATTATTAAATCCTACTACGGCAATATCCTCCGGTATTTTCCAGCCGGCTTTTTTAAGGGCCACCATACATCCGACTGCGCAATTGTCGTTTGCAAAAAAAACACCGTCGGGCCGGGGATGCATACTTTGTAGTAATTCGGCTACTTTGATACCGGCTTCCTGGCTTAGGTTATTAGTCAGTACCATTTGCTCGTTAAAGGGAAGCTGGTGATGTGCCAATGCCCGTTGGTAACCTTTTAAACGGTCCTGGTAAACGTTTCGAACCGAGTGGGCAGTTACATGAACAATCCTTTTACAACCTTGCAGTATCAGATGCTCGGTGGCTGTGTAACCGGCCAGCTCATTATCTATTAAAATACTGGTAGCGTCAATGGTATCATCGGTACGGTCAAAAAATACCAACGGAACATTTTTATTCTGATAAGGTAAGAAGTGAGAATAATCGGTGGTGTCGTAAGCCAATGAAACCAATAAGCCATCTACCCGGTGGTTAAAAAGGTTTTGAGCAATCGATGCTTCCTGTAGCTTAGACTCAGATGACTGGCTGATAATCAGGTTATAACCTTTTTCATTGGCCACGCTTTCGATACCTGCGATAGCACTCGACATGAAATATGAATTCAGCCGCGGAATAATAACCCCTAATGTATTGGTTCTTTGCAAACGCAGGTTACGGGCAAAATGGTTGGTGCGGTACCCCATTGCCGCTGCAGCATCCAGAATTTTCTTCTTGGTTTTTTTGCTAACCACACTGTCATTTTTCAATGCCCTGCTCACAGTAGCAATCGAAAGATTCAGCTCACGGGCAATATCGTATATAGTAACTTCTTTTGATTTCATGCAAGTAAGAAAGGTAAGTAAAGCTATTAAATTTATTGATAATTTGTAAAGCCGGCATAGTAACTTAATGTTTTTTATTTGTTTATGCAAAGTGAAAGACTGAAATTTGTTAAGTGAGGTTGTTTTTAACCATAATGGCTTTTTATATCTTTGCACTGAGCGTGCATCCGTGTGAAGACATGAAACCCAGTTGTATTTCTGAGGTAACTACTGTTATGTCAGAACATGCAATGGTGTATGAACATGTGGTGCTGGAACAGGATATTTGTCCGCCTTTTTGTATGTGTTCCTGCTGTAGCATTTCTATAGAAACTCCTCTTGTACACTTTTTTCCTTTATTAGCCAATCAGTTTGACGAAGTTTTTGCAGTTTGGATCAGACCAAACACAGACCAGCCTTCGTTTGAAATTTTCCAGCCTCCACGACCTTCATTTAGTTAATTCCTGAAGATAGCACTCGCTATCACTTTTATTGTTTTTGACTAATCAGTGTTTAAATTGAATGAAGAATGCTAAATAAGATTATAGCATTCTCATTAAAGAATAAGCTAATGGTTATGCTATTCGTAGTAGCATTGATCATCGTTGGCGTATTTTCTTTAGTGAGATTGCCCATTGATGCTGTACCGGATATTACAAACAATCAGGTACAGGTGATTACTATATCCCCCTCAAACGGACCGGAAGATATTGAAAGATTGGTAACCTTTCCGGTTGAAATGAATTTATCTACCATTCCGGGAATCGTTGAAATAAGATCTTTTTCAAGATTCGGATTAAGTGTTGTTACAGTTGTTTTTGAAGAAGAAAGGGATATTTTCTGGGCACGTCAGCAGGTACAGGAGCGATTGGTACAGGTGAGAGAAATGATTCCGGAAGGAATCGGTTTGCCTGAACTCGCACCTATTACTACCGGCCTGGGAGAAATTTACCAATATGTTTTAGCCGTAGATTCAGCGCATACAGATCAGTATACCGCCATGGACTTACGAACGATCCAGGATTGGGTGATAAGGCGCCAGTTATTAGGTGTGCCGGGAGTAGCAGACGTATCCAGTTTCGGAGGTTTTTTGAAGCAGTATGAAGTGGCGCTCGATCCGGAGAAAATGCGTGCCCTCAACGTTAATATCGCAGACGTTTTTGATGCGCTGCAGGCAAATAATCAAAATACAGGTGGTGCTTATATCGATAAATATCCGAATTCGTGGTTTGTGAAAAGTATCGGTCTTATCGGTAGTATAGAAGATATAGAGAACATCGTGGTGAAATATTCATCCAACGGAACACCGCTATTTATCCGAACGGTAGGAACTGTTCAGTTCGGACATGCAATCCGTTATGGTGCCATGACTTATCGCGATCACGGTGAAGCAGCGGGAGGAATTGTAATGATGTTGAAGAATGAGAATTCTAACGAAGTAATTCAACGTGTAAAAGCCCGCATTGAAGAAATTCAGCATAATCTTCCGGAAGGAATTACCATCGAAGCTTTTATTGACCGCGCAAAATTGGTAAATGCAGCGGTTAAAACCGTTAAAACAAACCTGCTCGAAGGAGCTTTGATCGTAATTTTTGTATTAGTGTTAATGCTCGGAAATCTGAGAGGTGGTATCATCGTAGCCTCAGTGATTTTCTTGTCTATGCTGTTTGCCATTATTATGATGCGTTTATTTGGTGTTAGTGGTAACCTGATGAGTTTAGGCGCTATTGATTTCGGATTAATAGTGGATGGAGCGGTAATTATTGTAGAAGCCACTCTGCATCATCTCATGTTACGAAAAGGACAAAGGTTAACGCAGAAAGAAATGGATGGTGAAGTACAGATGGCCTCTTCACGGATGATGAATGCCGCTGCGTTCGGTCAAATTATTATCCTTATTGTTTATCTCCCGATTTTAACGCTGGTGGGCATCGAAGGAAAAATGTTTAAACCGATGGCGCAAACCATTTCATTCGCTATTCTGGGTGCAATGATTCTTTCTCTCACCTATGTTCCGGTAATCAGCTCATGGGTACTCAATAAAAAAATAAGTGATAAAGAAACTTTTTCTGATAAACTGATGAATCGATTGAATCACGTTTATCAGAAAGCTTTGAAATATGTAATTCATCACGGAAAAATTATTGTGGCTGCTGCGATTATTTTATTTGCCGTTGCTGCATGGACTTTCTCTAAGATGGGGGGTGAGTTTATTCCTAATCTTGATGAAGGTGATTTCGCGATTGAAACAAGAATTCTTACCGGTAGTAGTTTGAGTAAAACAGTAGAAGTAAGTACAAAAGCGTCTAAGCTACTGCTTGAAAATTTTCCTGAGGTAGAATACGCTGTAGGTAAAATAGGATCATCGGAAATTCCCGTTGACCCGATGCCGGTTGAGTTATGTGATCTCATTATTACATTAAGGCCCCGAAGTGAATGGAAGTCAGCCAAAACAAAAGAAGAACTGGGTGAAAAAATGAAAGCTGTTCTGGAAGAACATATTCCCGGGGTAACTTTCGGGTTTCTGCAACCAATACAAATGCGCTTTAATGAGCTGATGTCGGGAGCAAGACAGGATGTGGTAGTGAAGATTTTTGGTGAAGACTTGAATAAATTAGCTAAGTATGCAAAAGAACTGGGCAGAATTGCGGCCGATGTAAAAGGTGCGGAAGATTTATATATTGAAGAAGTTACCGGTTTACCCCAGGTTATCATCAGGTTTGATCGTGCCAGATTAGCACAGTATGGTCTGACCATCGAATCTGTAAACCGGGCCATCAGTGCCGGCTATGCAGGAGCAGTTGCCGGTCAGGTATTTGAAGGCGAACGTAGATTTGATCTGGTGGTAAGGCTTCAGCAGGATAAGAGAGCTGATATAGAGTTTCTGAGAAATTTATATATCACTACCTCAAATGGTAATCAGGTACCGCTATCACAAATAGCAGAAGTAAACTTTGAAATTGGCCCTAATCAGATTCAAAGAGAAGATGCAAAGCGTAGAATTACGGTAGGCTTTAACGTTAGAGGAAGGGATGTGGCGTCAGTAGTAGGTGAACTCAGAGAAAAAGCAAAAGAAAAAATAAAATTCGAAACAGGGTATAGTATAGCTTATGGTGGAACGTTTCAGAATCTGGAAGAGGCTAAAGAACGTTTAAGCATCGCACTTCCCGTAGCATTATTACTCATTTTACTGTTATTGTACTTTACTTTCAAATCATTAAAATACGGATTGCTCATTTTTACGGCGATTCCTTTATCAGCTATCGGTGGAATATTTGCACTCTCTTTACGCGATATGCCTTTTAGTATATCAGCCGGTGTCGGATTTATTGCTTTATTCGGTGTGGCCGTATTAAATGGAATTGTATTGGTATCGGAATTTAACCGTCTCAAGAAAACCGGTATTACTTCAATCGATCAGATCATCTATGAAGGTACAGCTACGCGTTTAAGGCCGGTATTAATGACCGCAATGGTAGCTTCGCTGGGCTTTATACCAATGGCGCTTTCTTACGGATCAGGTGCTGAAGTGCAAAGACCTTTGGCTACTGTGGTGATCGGTGGACTGGTAAGTGCCACTTTACTAACTTTATTTGTATTGCCTTGTTTGTATCGCTGGCTCGAGCAAAAGAATGTAGAAGCAAAACATACTAAGATAATAGCCATCGGTTTTGTTCTACTGCTGATGAACATGAATACAGAAGCTCAACAGGTAAAATCAGGTTTGGAAGATTTACAGGAAAAAGTGATCAATAATCACCTGCAGGTAAAGTCTTCTTTACTGGAAGTGGAAGCGGCCAGAACGAACCAAACGGGAGTTGCTCAATGGGGTAAGACCAGTTTTGATGTGCAGTACGGGCAAACAAACACCTATTACCGGGATAATAATATCAGCCTGAATCAGCAGATTCCTAATCCGTCTACTGTAGCTGCACGCCGAAAGTTAGCACAGGCGCAGGTCGACGAACGTTTAGTGTCAGTAGATCAGGTAAGGGTCACTTTGATGTATGAAGTGGCACTGGCTTATTACGACTGGGCACATTATAAGAGAGTAAGTAATTGGTTGAATAAGATGGATAGCATCTACGCTCAGTTTCAAAAAGCGGCTTCCATAAGGTACCGGGTAGGTGAAACCAATTTATTGGAACAAACCACTGCTGAAGTACAGTGGAAAGAAATCCAGATGCAGAAAGTTAGAAATGAAAGAGAAATTAAAGCTGCAGAAATTAATATTCAACGATTATTAATGAATGATACAATTCCTGTATTGAGTTATGAACCTGTTCAGTATAAGGAAGCAAATATCTCCCGTATTGATTTACTGCATCCGCAATTATTTCAACTGCAAAAAAGAAAAGAGGTTGCTTTTAATGAACTTCGACTTGAAAAAGCCAACAGATTACCCAATTTTAATATCGGTTATTTTAATCAGACAATCGTTGGATATGCAAATGTAGATGGTATTGAAAGGTATTTTGGTAGCGGTAAACGTTTTCAGGGATTAAACGTTGGAGTAGCTGTTAATATATTCGATCGCTCTTTTAAGCAAAAGATAAAACTGGCTACGGTTAATCAGCAAATTGCCGAACAACAGTACAATCTTGGGCTTAACAACTTTGAAAGACAATATTATCAGGCATGGATGAATCTTCAGAAAATTAAAGAAGAAATAAAATACTATGAAACTGCAGCTATGCCGAACGTGGAGTTATTATTAGAGCAGTCTACCAAATCATATCAGGCAGGAGAGCTGGAGTATGTATCGTTGTTACAGGCTTTGAGAACTGTAAGTGATGTTGAAATGAATTACCTGAACGCCTTATACAATCTGGCACAAGCAAATGCCCTGATTCAGTATTATGAAGCAAATAAATAAAAAAAAATGCAATCAATAATCAGATATATTACATTCGTTTTATTAAGTGGGATAGTCATCGCCTGCAATGAAAAACAACCTGAAGAAACAACGGTTGGTGATCATCACGCCGATAATATTGTTTCATTAACGGCTGCTCAGTTAAATACCATCGGATTAAAGACCGATACCTTAGGTATAATCAATGTACCTGTTGTAAAACAGGTAAATGGTTTTGTAGATGTACCTCCTGAAAAAAAGATAACTCTCTCTGCTCCGATTGGAGGTTTTGTTGAGAGAATGGATGTGTTGAACGGAATGAAAGTTAAAAAGGGACAGTTTATTCTGAGTTTGAAAGATCAGAGTTTTATCCAGCTGCAGGAACAATACCTGACTACTTATCATCAATGGAAAGTTGATAAGGCGAATTTTGAAAGACAGGAGGCCCTCGCTGCTGAAAAGATAAATGCTGTAAAAGCATTGGAACAATCAAAAGCTACTTATGATGCCAGTTCAGTAATGCTGGAAGGAATGCGTGCCCGTTTAAGTATGATGAACGTAAATATTCAGCACTTGGAAAGTGGAAAAATTACAAATACTTATAACATGTATGCACCTGTTGACGGGTATGTTTCTAACATTGTCGTTAATAAAGGAAAATATGTAAGTAATGCCGAAGCTTTAGTGGATATTGTAGATGTTTCTACAGCATATGCCAGTATAAATGTTTTTGAGAAAGATCTTTCCCTGGTGCAGTTAAATCAGAAAATAGAAGTGCTTCTATCTGATGGTATCACCCGGTTGCCGGCAAAAATAAGTTTCATCGGAAAAGCAATCAATGAAGATCGATCGGTAATGATAATCTGTAATTTTTTGGAAAAATCTGAAAAAATATTACCCGGAATGTATCTGACTGCCTTTTTAGAATTGAGTAATAACAGCGCCATTGGTATTCCTACATCTGCTATTGCAAAGTATCAGGGAGAAAACTTTGTTTTTGTTCCGGTTGAAGAGGGAGATAAATTTGAAGCAATTGAGGTAGAAATACAAGATAGTAACGGCCGTGTTACCAGTATTAAAGAAAATGATCAGCTTAAAAGAGGAGATCGGGTTGTAATTATCGGTTCTTATGATTTACTCAGTAAATGGAAGAACAATGAAGACGCACCTTAACAGAATTATAAGAAAATACCGTTTGTTTTAACTTTTTTCATAGAAAGACATCCTTTAATTTAGGTTGAACTAAAAGCAACACTATGCCCAAGCTTAACCTTTTAATTGTAGGATGTCTTTTTATTATGAGCTGCTCTGCTAATAAAACTTATTTTAATAGTGAGTTGAAAAAAGACCTTGAAGCCAGTAATATTGATATTAAGAAAGTGCAGTTTTATGTAGATCGGGATGTTGTTCTGCAAAGACAAATCGCTGATAAAAACGCGCAGGTCAAAGGGGGTGAAATAAAAATGGAAAACGGTTCTTATATACATGTAATTAAACTGAAAAAAGGAACACCGGGTGTTGTTACCAGAGTGTATAATAATCGGGTGGATGTTTCTTTTGAGGTAGGAGAAAAACGTTATCTGACCTTCGGTGAGGTTTCGATGAACAGAGATAAAAGTTATGCCTTGTATGCCGATTCCTGGTTGAAAGGATTGGGTGCCGTAAAGTATGATGGATACACTTACTATGTTTTGCCGGAAGGCGGCGGTGCAAAACTATTAGTAAAGAAAAGTTCCGTTAATAAAAATCAATCTACCCACCGATCAATGGGCGGACGAAAAGTTTAATAATAGTATACAAATCCCTCTTCGTATAATCGGCAGAGGGATTTGTTGCATAATAACTTTTCTCAGTTGCATGAATAATAACTGAAAATCCTCTTTTATACGGATAAACAAAGGGTATTTGCCTTAAATTTATAGCAAATGCTAACCGTATGAAGTTTCTACTCACGATTTTGGTACTGGTAGTATCAACTACAGCTTCCGCACAATCTGTTTACGAATTGTATTATACTTCTCCGGCAAAAAAATGGACCGACGCATTGCCACTGGGTAATGGCCATATCGGAGCCATGGTTTGGGGCCAGCCACTGAATGAAAAAATTCAATTGAATGAGGTTTCTTTATGGACAGGTGGTCCGGATACAATGGCGCCTAATTCTACGGCTTACCAGTATTTGAGCATGGTGAGAGAAAAGATTATTGATGATCGTATTGATGAGGCGGTGGCAGATCTGAAAAAAATGCAGGGACCTGATACTGAAATGTATCAACCTTTAGGCGATGTATATCTCAATCAGCATATTGATGGAAGTGTGTCAGATTATAATAGAATACTGGATATTGAATCAGCTGTAAGTACGGTAAATTATCAGGTTAATGGAATTGATTTTAAAAGAACACAATTTATTTCAGCTCCGCATAATGTGATGGTGATTCGTTGGGAAGCTTCAAAAATGAAGTCGCTCGAATTCACCGTAAAAGTAGATAATCAGTTTCTGCATCAGGCATATGTAAACTATGAGAATGACCTGGTGCTGACCGGTAAAGCCAGAATTAATAATGATCAGGATGGTTCGCCAGCACCTTTCATTTATGAGGATATGAATAATTGTTACGGCATGCGTTACCGGTACCATGTAAGAGTTCAGCAAACAGACGGTATTGTAACCTTTAACGAATCAGATATATCGGTAAAGAATGCCAGTTATGCCGTATTGATTATAGGTGCCGCAACCAGTTTTAACGGTTTTGATAAATGTCCTGACAGAGATGGTAAAGACGAAGTTGCATTGGTAAAAGAACGTCTTAAAGCAGTGAAAAATTTATCTTACACACAGTTGTCAGACATACATATTAAAGATTATCATAAGTATTTTAAAAGAGTTGATTTCTCGATCAATAATGCTGTTTCCAATAGAATAGATTTGATTGAGCGTTTACAGCAATACAAAAATGGGCAACATGACCCTGCATTAGAAATTCTCTATTATCAATTTGGCCGCTATTTAACCATTAGTGCTTCAAGACCGGAAAGTGCAGCAATGAATTTGCAGGGACTATGGAATGAAAATATCAGACCGCCATGGCGTAGTAACTATACTGTGAATATTAATTTGCAGATGAATTATTGGCCGGCATTGATGACTCATTTACAGGAGTTTTACCAACCCTTAATAGAGCAGGTAAAGAATATGAGTGAAAAAGGTAAATCCACCGCTGCGGAATATTATAGAATGCGTGGTTGGACGGCTCACCATAATTCAGACATCTGGGCACAAACAAATCCGGTAGGAGAAGGTAACGGAGATCCTAAATGGGCCAATTGGAGTTTGGGTGGTGCCTGGTTGTCTGATCATTTATTTGAATACTTTGAATACACGTTGGATACATCATTCTTAAGGCAGGTAGCCTATCCGGTACTCAGGTCGGCTGCTGAGTTTTGTGAAGACTGGTTGTATGAGCTCAACGGTTACTATGTAACCATTCCATCTACCTCGCCCGAAAATACATATATACATCCTAAAGGATACAGGGCGGAAGTAACTGCCGGATCAGCCATGGACCGGCAATTGATTATCGAACTCTTTGAAAACCTCTTAACCACTGCCCGTGTTTTAAATATTAAGGATAACTGGTTGGATACTATTGCCCGGAAAAAAGATAGAATAAAACCGATACAAATCGGAAAAAAAGGGAACATTATAGAATGGTTAGATGACTGGGAAGATGAAGACCCGCACCACAGGCATGTGTCGCAACTATACGGCTTACATCCGGCAAATCAGATTTCACCATTGATTGACGAGAAAATAGCAGCAGCTGCAAAAACTACCCTTGAATTACGTGGCGATGCCGGTACAGGATGGAGTAAAGCATGGAAGATTAATTTTTGGGCAAGATTATGGGATGGAAACAGAGCCTATAAATTATTGCAGGACTTATTAAAACAATCTACGCTGAATAATTTATTTGATACACATCCTCCTTTTCAGATTGATGGTAATTTCGGAGCAACCAGTGGTATTACAGAAATGTTGCTGCAATCACAAACTAAACAGTTACATATATTACCGGCATTACCGGATGTATGGAAGAACGGTTTTGTGACAGGACTGAAAGCAAAAGGCAACCTGACCATAAATATTTATTGGAAGGATAATAAGTTAACCGAATTAAACATATTCTCTCCGGTAGCGCAAACTATAGAGCTTTTAAGTGGTCAGAAATTATTGCGGGCAGAAGGATTAAAGTTAATGAAGGAGCAAACAATAGCCGGAAAGAAAATTTATCGTTATCAGCTTACAATAGCAACCAGCCGAATCATGACCTTAAAAACCTAAATAGTAAAAAATGAAATTAATGAAGTGGCTTTATCTGTTTGGCATTGCCTGCATATTTGTTAGTTGTGCAGGAACTAAAAAAACAACCTTGTACCTGATTGGGGATTCAACCGTAAAAAGCGGAGAAGGTCAAGGTGAAAATCAACATTGGGGCTGGGGTAGTTTTTTTGATCAGTACTTTACAATACCGGTAGAGAATCATGCAAAAGGAGGAAGAAGTACGCGTACTTTTATTACAGAAGGAAGATGGGATTCGGTATTGAACCGGCTCAAGCCGGGTGATTACATTCTGATGCAATTCGGACATAATGACCAGTCTCCAATGGATGATACGGCCAGGGCCAGAGGTACCCTGAAAGGAATTGCTGAAGATAGTGTGGAGATTTATAATCCTCTATTGCAAAAAAAAGAAGTCGTTTACACTTATGGAAAATATCTACGGAAATATATTGATGAAGCCAGAGAAAAGAAAGCAACGATTATTGTATTAAGTCCTGTACCTCGCGTGCGTTGGGTAGAAGGTAAAATTGTTTCAATGGATGATTATGCTGTCTGGGCAGAAGAAATAGCAAAAGAAAAATCTGTACCTTACATCAATTTGAATCAATTAATTTCGGATGAATATTCACGATTGGGTGAAGAAAAGGTATTAAAGTTTTTTCCAAGTGATAAAACGCATACAAATGAGGCAGGAGCAAAATTAATTGCTGAACGATTGGCCAAGATGATTAATAAAGAAAATAGTCAGGGTTTATACAAATATAAAAATTAAACGACCAGTAGAAACTGGCCGTCTTCGATTTAAGTAACGGGTAGAAACCCATTACGACACACCTAGCAAGGCAAAAGCCTCCACTAGTAACTAGTGTAACTAAAGTTCTGCTAAGCCACCGGTGGGGTCTTTGTAGTGCTGGATACTTAGCGGATTAAAGTATCCATCTTCAAACAATCGCCCCACTATGATGGCTATTTCTTTTTCAAGGTGCAAGAACTCCTTTGACTTCCCCCAGATCTTTTCCCAGGAATCGTCCGTGATTTCATTAGACTGATGCTTCCTTTTGTAATGCTCACTGCAATGAATATCTGCTAATTTGAACAAACTTGATTTAAGTTGTTCCTCTGATGTTATCTCTGCTCTCATCTTCCATAGCGATAAGAAAATTTCAATCACTATGGACTTAGCGGAATAGGGATCGTCAATTACTCGAAAAACATAAACATAATACTGACAATACCATTTATTATAATAATGTAATAAACGGTTTAAGCTCTCTTCTTCTGTAAGACCCCATGCAGAAGGTTTTGATAAATTTTCCGGCATGTTGCTTTTATTTGTTGATGTATGAATCGAGTTGATATGTTACCGGTTATAAAAACCGGTTGATTCATTTTAGCGGAGGATGAAAGATGTCACTAGGTGCGATAATCGAAGATGTCTCAGTATGCGTTGAGACGGATACAAATATAGTTTGAGTTTTAATAATAAAAACACTAACTGTAATTATTATAAGTTTTTTATTTCTTATGTTAATATGTTTAATATTATTAAATCATATTAACTAAAAGTGTACACATCTTTAATTATTGCTAATAATATTGTAAACTAAATGTTATGAATAAACGAAAATATATTATTATTTAAATGTATTAATATTTGATGTACATTTGTTTCTTTGAACAAAGCGGAATTTTTTTAGAAATAATAACCAAAATATCTAAGTAGAAATGCTGAATCGGTTCATGATTTATTTGAAGTCGTTATTCGCAAGAATAATGAATGATCAATTGAAGCAGGATTTGCTGAAAGCTGTTCCTTTTTGGATTGCATCTTTCTGTACAGGTATTATTGCGGTGGTATATGCCAAACTTTTTGCACTCGCCGAAGAGTGGAGTGCGCACGTTTTGCACAACCTGGAGTGGTGGTTATTTATTGTTGCACCAATTTGCTTTGTGACCGCCTGGTGGATTGTTAAACGGTTTGCCCCCGCCGCTAAAGGTTCTGGTATTCCTCAGGTGATGGCTGCAATTGAACTCGCTAATCCGAAAAACACAGATAAAATCAGTTCTTTACTGAGTATACGTATTCTGGTGGTTAAAATAATCTCTTCGATGTTAATGGTAGTTGGTGGTGGCGTAGTGGGGAGAGAAGGCCCGACCATTCAGATTGCCGGTACCGTTTTCTGGAAAATTAACCAGTGGCTGCCCGCCTCCTGGCCAAAAATATCTAAAAGAAACTCTATTATGACTGGTGCGGCAGCAGGATTGGCCGCAGCCTTTAATACCCCTTTAGGTGGAATCGTATTCGCTGTGGAGGAGCTGGCACGTACACATATGAGTAGTTTTAAAACAGCTCTTTTTACGGCGGTCATTATAGCCGGGTTAACCGCACAGGGAATCATTGGTTCCTATCTGTACCTGGGGTATCCGGTAGTGGCGCCATATGCCTGGTGGATCTTTCTCGTGATTATGCTTGTTGCTGCTATCAGCGGTATTGCCGGTGCTGCTATGTCCAAAGGAATTCTGATGGGGGTACGATTCACCAAAAAGTTCGTATCTAATAAACAACAGGTTATATATATTATTATCTGTGCTTTTATCCTTGCATCGTTCGGTTATTTTATGGGCGAACTTTCTGTCGGATCAGGAAAGGAAATTATGGAGAAGACCTTGTTTACTGATGACAAATCGCTCCCCTGGTATTTACCGATTGTACGGATGCTCGGCTCAATCTTTTCTTTTACGACCGGTGCAGCCGGCGGTGTTTTTGCACCGTCTTTAGGTGCCGGAGCGAGTATAGGAGCAGTTTTTGCCGGTTGGTTTAACCTGACTCCAACTGAATCTAATCTCCTGATTTTGTCGGCTATGGTCGCTTTTTTAACAGGATTAACCAGAACCCCTTTTACTTCAGCTATTCTGGTATTAGAAATGACCGACAGGCATTCTGTTATTTTTCAACTGATGCTTGCAGGAATGGTCGCCAATCTGATTGCTAAACTGATTGACAGGAAATCCTTTTACGATCATTTAAAAGAAGGATACCTGAAAGATGCGCAGGAAATTCCTCCTCCGCCTGATTTTAATAAGCCGGTCTCCTAAAACCGATTATCTTTGTAAAAAAAACATTATGGGTGTTTGGAAACAAATAGGAGAGTATTTATTTATAAAAAAGAAAGATCCCAACAGGCCTGACTCTGGTTTCGTCAGATACATGCATGGAATGAACCGGATCAGTATTTTTATGTTCCTGATTGCAATAGTTATTATTATCGTCAAATTATTGGTGGGATAATCAGCTGTGTAAAAAACGAACAATTTGTTCTGCGGCTTGCTGTGAAGCATGACCACCTGCCACTAGTTTATGTTTCAGTGCCTGATAATCAGCTTTTAACTGCGCTCTTTTTTCCTCGTTATTTAACAAGTCATTCAACTCTTTTACCAGATTGGTTTCATTTAAATCGTCTTGTATTAACTCGGTTACGATTAAACGATCCATGATCAGGTTAACTAGCGATATATATTTTACTTTAATTAATCTTTTGGCAATTTGATAAGAAATCGGATTGCCTTTGTAACAGACAACTTCCGGAATACCCATCAATGCTGTTTCTAAAGTTGCTGTTCCCGAAGTTACAAGTGCAGCTTTTGCCTGAGCTAATACTTCATAAGTTTTACCTGATGCAGTTTGTACTGTACTAAATCCTCTGATGAATTCATCGTAGAATGACTCCTCTAACCCCGGAGCTTTGGCTACAATAAACTGATAGTCGGGAAAATGTTTTACAACAGATAACATCACCGGCAGCTTTTTTCTGATTTCCTGCTTTCTGCTACCGGGAAGTAAGGCGATGATTGGCCGGTCACTATTGGATAGTCTGGGAATAGCACGCGGTGCATCTACCACTTCTACCAGCGGGTGCCCTACATAATTCACTTCCCATGACCATTTATCTCTAAAATAATCTTTTTCAAAAGGAAGAATTACCAGCATCTGATCAATTGTTTTTTTCATGCCGGGAACACGATTCTCTTTCCATGCCCACACCTGCGGGGCTATATAATAAATAACTTTAAATCCTTTTGCTTTTGCCCATTTGGCAATCCGTAAGTTAAATCCGGGATAATCTATTAATATAATTGCATCAGGTTGATATTCTTCTATATCCTTTTTGCACCATTTCAGGTTGTTCAGAATGGTTTTTAAATTCATCAGAACTTCTACGAAACCCATAAACGCCAGGTCACGGAAATGTTTTACAACATTACCTCCGGCAGCCTGCATCAGGTCTCCCCCCCAACAACGTATCGTTGCATGAGGATCCTGAATTTTTAACTGCCTGATCAAATTACTACCGTGCAAATCACCCGAAGCTTCACCTGCAATAATATAATAGCGCATCTGTATCTTGATTTTTGTAAAGGTACAGTTTAATAAAAGAATTTAATGAGTAAGGTGATCAATGCTATTAATAAGGTAACAGCAAAAATTCCTTTAGCTGTTTTGTCAACTTTTTTGTTAATATAAATAGTAAACAGTGCGATGTTTAACACCAGAAACGGAACAGAAAGAGACGTAAGCTGGGTACCGTTTGTGGCCAGAAAACTAAAATAATCTCCCCAGGAAAATGTCGGAGAAAATTTCCAGAAATAAAATACAACTACGCTAAGGATCGGGGCAATGATGCCCAGGGCGATGCCGAGGGCAAATGAATCTTTTTTAAACATTAGAATTTCCAGTCTTTTTCTATTTGATTTTTTAATTGGTAGTTCGTTAAATCATATTGAACCGGTACCATGCTGATATAATTATTATCCAATGCCCATACATCACAATCCTCACCTGTATCAAAATTTTGAAACTCACCCGTTAACCAGAAATATTTTCTACCGTGCGGGTCTTCGCGTTGAATAAAACTTTCCTGATACTTTGCATGCGCCTGGCGACAAATTTTGACGCCGTTTATAATATCCAAAGGAACAGCCGGGATATTCACATTTAATACTACGTTTTTGCCCGGAGGGTGCTGCATCATCTGTTCTACTATTTTCCGCGCATAAAAACGGGATGCTGTAAAATCAGCCTCAATGCTATAGTCGAGTAATGAAAAACCAATACTTGGAATGCCTTCAATCGCAGCTTCTACCGCCGCACTCATTGTACCTGAATAAATTACATTAATAGAATGGTTGGCACCATGGTTAATTCCACTCACACACAAATCTGGTTTACGATGTAAAATCTTATCTACCGCCAGCTTTACACAGTCTACAGGAGTTCCCGAACATTGCCACGATTCGATGCCTTCAAACATTTCTACCTGGTATAATCTGAGCGGTTGGCCAATGGTAATGGCATGCCCCATCCCGCTTTGCGGTTTATCCGGCGCCACTACTACTATCTTTCCTAAACCCCTTACCGCCTCAATCAGGTTTCTGATTCCAGGAGCCGTAATACCATCATCATTGGTAACTAAAATAATAGGTTCTTCTTGGTTCAACGACATAATTAAATTAGGTTATATTAATTGAAACATGAATTTATGACCAAATTTGTAGCCTTTGTGTAAATTCTACAAAGATTTGTTCAAAATCATTCATTTATCCATAACATTATACGAAATTTTTTATTTTTTAGTTCAGACTAAGGGTGGAATTTTTTAAGGTTGCATGGATTTTTAGAACCTTTGCGCTACCTTTGCAGCCAAATCATGTAATAAGGATAAAAAGAACTTATTTCATATTGAAAATCAAATAGTTATAAACCATGGCAGGTCAGTTAAAAGAAGTTCGTTCCAGAATACAATCAGTGCAAAATATGCAGCAGATTACGAAGGCGATGAAAATGGTGAGTGCTGCGAAATTGAGAAAAGCGCAGGATGCCATTATTCAAATGCGTCCTTATGCACGTAAGTTGCAGGATGTGTTGAGTAACATTGTTTCTGGAGCTAAAGCTGGTGCAGTGGGTAAATTAGCTGAAGAACGTGCAGTAGAAAAAGTATTACTGATTGTAATTACTTCTGATCGTGGCTTGTGTGGTGCTTACAATGCTAACCTCATTAAAACAGCTAAAGCCGTTATCAAAGAACGATATGCTGCTCAAAGTGAAAAAGGAAATGTAACTATCTGGGCTATCGGTAAAAAAGGATATGAGCATTTTGCTAAAAATAATTTCAAAGTTCAGGAAGATTTCAAAGACCTGATCATCAATTTAAGCTTTGAGAATGTTCAGACTTGTGCCCAGGATGCCGTAAAAGCATTTCAGCAAGAAAAATTTGATGTCGTTGAAATTATTTATAGCCAGTTTTTAAATGCTGCTACTCAGCGTTTTGTGACTGAAAGATTTTTACCGATTCCAAAGGTGGAAACAGAAGAAGGTGAAGCTAGCATCGACTTTATCTTTGAACCTAACAAAGAAGAACTGATCGCTGAGCTAATGCCGAAAATTTTAAATACACAGCTCTATAAAGCTGTATTAGACGCACACGCATCTGAACACGGAGCAAGAATGACTGCAATGGATAAAGCTTCTGAAAATGCGAACGACATGTTGCGTACACTGAAAATTTACTACAACCGCGCTCGTCAGGCTGCAATCACTACTGAATTAACAGAGATTGTATCAGGTGCAGCAGCGTTAAAAGGATAATCATAAGTTTTTTCCTTATATTGTGGATGTGCGAATAGTAAATGCTATTCGCACATTTGTTAAATAGCATGATCTATGGAAATCGGAAATCTCATACCACATATTGAGTCTTTAATTTTTGCTAGTGAAAAACCGTTAACCACTATCGAATTAACTGATCTTATTAATCAGGCTTTTGGTTTTATGGAAGATAAAATCATACTTGATCAGGTGGAATCGGCATTAGAAGGAATTATAGAAAAATATTCTTCTGAATTCTTCCCCTTTGAAGTGCGCGAAAGCGGTGGAGGATGGCAGTTCTTAACTAAAAAAGACTATCATAAAACAGTTGCTCAACTTAATGGTGATAAGTTTTTAAAACGCCTTTCAACAGCTGCGCTGGAAACATTATCGATCATCGCTTACAAACAACCTATTACTAAAGCTGAAATTGAAGCTATCAGAGGTGTGAGCAGTGATTACGCTATTCAAAAATTACTGGAAAAAGAATTAGTTTCAATTATAGGTAGAAATGAAACAATGCCAGGCCATCCGCTGGTGTATGCTACCTCAAAAAGTTTCATGGATTATTTCGGTATTAATACCACCGATGATCTGCCTAAGCTGAAAGATGTAATTGATGATAGCTCTGTTACACCTGCTATTGTAAATGAAGCGGGCGAAGCTGTACACGAAGATGCTCCGGAAAATTTTGAGCCTGCGGAAGAAGATACTTCTTTCACTTTGGAAGTGGATGAAAACGGTCAACTGGTTGAGGTAAGAACAGCTGAGGAGCAATTAGCAGATAACAACAATGCAGATGTAACCGGTAATACCGAAAATGAACCCGGTCAGGAAGAAGAAGATTTCAATGAGGAAGAGCAAACATTTGAAGATGAATTGTTTGAAGAAGAACTCGAAACCGAAGATAAGCTGACGGATGAAGGTGCACAGACTGAAGAAAATGCGAACGAAGGTGTTGAAAATAATGATGAATTAGCAGAAGAAGAGGGATATCAGAATGAAGAAGATGCAGAAAATGATGAAGATGATTCAGATGAGAATATGGATGAAGATGACTTAAATGAAAAGAATTAATAGTTTTTTTGTTTATACTTAATTATCAGATAAATTTACAGTGCAGGTATTCGATACCTGCACTTTTTTTTGGCCCTTTATCAATCAACAATGTCAACATCTATCTCTAATCAAACCCTTGTTCATTTAGCAGAGAAATACGGAACGCCGTTGTATGTTTATAACTTCAATACAATCGAGCGTCAATATAAAAAGCTACAATCGGCATTCGAAGGAACTAACACCAGGTTCTTTTATGCCTGTAAAGCTTTAACCAATATTAATGTTTTGAAGTATGTGAAATCATTGGGAGCAAATATCGACTGCAGCTCTATCAATGAAGTGAAACTGGCATTGAAGGCAGGTTTTCCTGCGAAAAGAATTCTTTATACTTCTAACGGAATCAGTTTTGATGAAATCGAAGTGGCTAAAGAGTTGGGTGTTTATATTAATATTGACTCTCTCTCTAATCTTCGAAAATTCGGTGAAGCTTTTGGTGATCAATATCCTGTCGGCTTACGTTTACGTCCTAATATTATGGCTGGCGGTAATTTGAAAATTTCAACCGGGCATGAGAATAGTAAGTTTGGAATTCCTGTTGATTTATTAGATGATATCCTGACTATTGTTAAAGCTTACGATATTAATGTAATTGATCTTCATATCCATACCGGATCTGAAATAAAAGATGTAGGCGTTTTTGTGAAAGGGATAGAAGTTTTATTCGATCTTTTACCACACTTCCCGCATGTTAAAGTTATTGACCTCGGTGGTGGTTTCAAAGTACCTTACAAAAAAGACGAACAGGGAACTGATATTGATCTGTTAGCCAAAGAAGTTTTTGATGCTATTAAGAGTCATCCGAATGCTTTGGGAAGATCACTGGAGGTTTGGTTCGAACCAGGTAAATTTCTGGTAAGCGAATGTGGCACATTACTTACTAAAGTAAATGTGCTGAAGAAAACAAAAACTACCAGATTCGCTGCGGTGAATTCAGGGTTTAATCATCTGATCAGGCCAATGTTTTATGATGCTTTTCATCAGATCGATAATATCTCAAATGAGAATGGAGAAGTGGGTAACTATAGCATCGTCGGTAATATTTGTGAAACGGATACGTTTGCCTGGGAGCGCCCGATGAATGAAATTAAAGAAGGCGATATTCTGGCATTCAGAAATGCCGGCGCCTATGGTTTCGAAATGGCATCTAACTTCAACTCACGTTACAAACCGGCAGAAGTGATGGTTCTTAACGGTAACGACGCATTGATCAGAGAAAGAGACCAGTTTGCGGATTTGTTCAGAAAACAGATTGAAGTACTTTAGTGGTTGTATAATAAGCTCATTTTACACTGAAATGCAACCTGCAGAATAGTAAAAAAGGGCATTGAAAGAGATCACTCTTTTAATGCCCTTTTTGTATGTGTAAACTGTACTTTAAAAACTATTGTAATCTGTTGATCACTGTGTATCCGGAAGGCTAACAATCGGGTACCATTCCCATCGTCATTCCCGACGGCCCCAATATCGGCACCATCCGCATATTGCATCCACCTTCATCATCATCACTTATTTTTCTTGAAGTGTCAAATATCACCTCAAGAGTTGACCCGGGTGGAAAACCTTCCTGACCCTGAATAAATTCAATAGTCATGATTAGTTTTGACTGTTCAGTGGTCAATGTGCCGTCAAAACTCATTTTTTGATCGGTATTGGCAATGATACCTGTTATTTTCTGATTGTTGATCTGAAATGTTATATGATCGCTTTCTGCATGAAAGCTATTGTGGTTGTAGGCTCCTCTGAACTTTAAATTAACTTCTCCGATATCTCTGAAGTCAGCCATAACCACTAATGAAACTGAATCTGCTGTGGGTTCTATCAGAACGATACGCCCGTCTCCTTCCCAGCGATGCGTTTGGTTTCCGCCCTCTGAACGTATGCCGGTAACTGATCCTTTATAAGGGTTGCCACCATATAAATCTGCAAAATTGTTGTCGCCTGGTTGATTTTCATCCTTTCTTGAACACCCCATTATAATAAATAACATAAATATATAAATAACTAATTGTCTCATTTTCATAGTAACTTATTGTTGTTCGGATTGCGGAATCAAGAACTGTTCCAACAATCAGCTGGTCTCAGGTAGTGCTTCGAACTTTTTACTTTGCAGAAGCAGCTAAAGAATTGATTTTGCATTATCTTTCCTATAGCAATTTCAGCATATCCTCATTTTCTACTTCAAAATAATAATTTATGCCCATCAGAATGGTCGACGATCCTTCGGGCCCGTCTAACGACAAAAACTATCGCAGGTCCTCTAACACCGGAGGCGGCGGCAATCTGATTAATTTTTTACCCTTATTATTAGGTCTCTTCCGCTCTAAATTCGGATGGGTACTAATCTTAATAATAGTAGGAGGATATTTTTTTCTCAATCGCTCTGGTAGTAGCCTTGGCGATTCTCTTTCCCAATTAGCTACCGGCGGATTTTTAGATCCCAAAGAATTTGACAAAGCCAGTATATACGAATCATTGGCAGAGGATGATACCAAAAATCCATTACCCGGCGCTGCAAACCTGTATAAATTTGCCCCACCGGTAGGTAATCAGGGCTCGCAAGGCTCTTGTGTTGGATGGAGTAGTGCCTACGCGGCCAGAACTATTCTGGAAGCAGCCCGTTCAGGTGCGCGGCCATCAGAAATTGCTTATAGCCCGGCATTTTTGTATAACCAGATCGGGTTGCAGGGATGCCAGGGAACCTATATTGTTCGGGCAATGGAATACATGACGCAGAAAGGTAGCTTGCGTTACAGCGAGTTTCCCTATGATGAAAATAATTGCTCACGACAACCAGATCAAAGTTTGCTCACTGAAGCGCGCGAACACCGCATGCAGGGTTTTAACCGGTTAACGAAAGGTAATACTACCGACGAAATAGATCTGAGAGCCATTAAAGAAAATCTATCGCAAGGGGCGCCCGTTGTAATCGGTATGATGGTAGGAAACAGCTTTATGCAGGGAATGATGGGGCAGGATGTTTGGGAGCCTGCAAGCGGTGATGAACGAATGGTTGGATTTGGTGGGCATGCTATGTGTGTGGTGGGATACGATGATCGCCAGTACGGTGGTGCTTTTCTGATTATGAATAGCTGGGGAAGTGAATGGGGACGGAATGGTTTTGCATGGGTAAGGTATCCTGAATTCCAATATTTTGTACGTGAAGCTTATGGACTGGAACCTATGCGTGTAACCGGTGCTCAATCGCAGAAAACACTCACGGGTGAAATGGGGTTAGTTGCAGTAGACTTCAATAACAACGAACTGGTTAACAAAGGTTATATAGCCTTACAGAAAACAGGTAGTTATCTTTTTAATACAAGTGTACCAATCACTATGGGAACCCGTTTTAAGATGGAAATTAAAAATGATATCCCTTGCTACATTTATGTATTTGGAAAAGAAGAAGACGGAACGAGTTATACCTTATTTCCTTATCCGGAAACAAATGATCCGTCCAAAACAAAGTATTCGGCTTTTTGTGGAATTACCGGTTACCGGCTCTTCCCAAAAGATAAAAGCATGACCCCTGATAAAATAGGAAATAAAGACTATATCGCAGTGGTGGTAAGCGACCGTGAACTCAACTGGGTTGAACTGAATAAAAAACTCTCACAAAACCCGCAAAGTGATTTTCAGACAAGATGCGAACAGGTGTTTCAACCCACCGGAAATGTACAACTGGCTTCGTCTTCGAAGGGAACCATTCAGTTTAAGGCAACCAGTGCCACAGGCTTAGCCCTGGGTGTAATAGCCATTGATAAAACCAATTAAAGTTGTATCTTAATAGAGTAAATATTCTGATATGAAAAAGTTAACTCTCAATATATTTTTACTATTCGTGATCGTAGTAACGAATGCACAACAAACTGCAAAACCAACCTTGTATAATCCGAAAGACAATGCAGCTGTCTCTATATCGAACGCAGTTAAAAAAGCAAAGACTGAAGGAAAACATGTGTTGTTACAAATCGGAGGTAACTGGTGCGTATGGTGTATCCGGTTTGATAACTATATAAAAGGTGATGCGCAATTAGACTCTATGATGAAAGCCAATTATGTGGTTTATCATTTAAACTGGAGCCCTGAAAATAAAAATGAAGATATTCTGGCAAAACTGGAATATCCGCAGCGATTCGGATTTCCGGTGTTTGTCGTGTTAGATGGAGACGGAAAAAGAATACATACACAGGATTCAGGATTACTGGAACAAGGTGAATCTTATAATAAAGGATATGTCAGAACATTTTTTGATAACTGGTCAAAAAATGCACTGAGCCCTGAAAACAATAAGCAATAAATGATGACTTTTGATATTACTGAATTTCTTAAAATAGTGAAACATCCTGTCAAGGGCAGGATGTTTTTATTTACAAAATTACCAAGCGCCTATTTTGCCGGTGTACGGGTAGTGGATTGTAAGGCCGGCTTTTGTTCGGTGAAGGTTCCCTATAAATGGTTTAGTCAAAATCCATTCAGGTCTACTTATTTCGCCTGCCTGTCGATGGCCGCAGAAATGAGTACCGGCATTCTGGCCCTTGCAAATATCTATCAGCGAAAACCGGGTGTTTCCATGCTAGTGGTAAAAATGGAAATGGAATATTTTAAGAAGGCTGTAGATATTACCACTTTTACCTGTAATGATGGTGTAGAAATTGCCAACGCAGTGCAACAGGCTATTGATACAAAACAAGGAGTGGAAGTGATGGCTACCAGTAAAGGAATCAACAAAAACGGAGAAGTGGTTGCCATTGCAAGATTTTACTGGTCGTTTAAAGCTAAATCATAGAAAAATATATCGGGTAATAAAATCAATACGTTCTCTCATATACAATGAACATTAATATCGTTTTACCGGTTATACTGAAACCAGTATGCTCGTTATTATTGCATAGTATCAGTTAAAAATCAATATATGAAAATATCGTTTCACGGTGCAGCCAGAACAGTAACAGGTTCCAAACATCTTATTACTTTGAAGAATCAGAAAAAAATTTTATTAGACTGTGGTTTGTTTCAGGGAAAAGGTTCGGAGGCCGGCAGGTTAAATGCTGAGTGGGGATTTGAACCGGAATCCGTTGATTATGTGTTTTTGTCGCATGCACACATAGATCATTCCGGACTATTACCTAAGTTAGTGAAAGACGGCTTTAAAGGAAAAATTTATTGTACCCCCGCTACTGCAGAACTTGCTACAATTTTATTAGAAGACTCAGCAGGAATTCAGGAAGATGAAACGAAGTATATCAACAAAAAAAGAAGGGTAGAAGGTCGCCCTTTGTTAGATCCGTTATACACGATGGATGATGCCGTAAAAGTATTCGGCCAATTCAAAAAAATTGAATACGGCGGCTGGCATAAAGTAGATAATGATATTGAAGTGTTGTTTACTGATACAGGACATATCATCGGAAGTGCCGCAGTTCATGTGAAAATTACAGAAGACGGTAAAACCGAACAGGTTTCTTTCAGTGGAGATGTAGGCCGGTACCGCGATGTTATTCTAAAGTCTCCTCAAATATTTCCACAGGCAGATTATATTATTTTAGAATCTACTTACGGAAACAGTTTGCATGATTTACATGTTACGACTCCCGATCACCTGCTTGAAATAATAGAAGAAACATGTGTAAAGAATAAAGGTAAACTGATCATGCCTGCATTCAGTGTAGGCAGAACTCAGGAACTGCTGTTTGCATTAAACCAACTCGAACTCGAAAAGAGATTACCCAACGTCGATTATTATGTAGACAGCCCTTTGAGTGTTGAAACTACTGAACTGTTGAAAAAGTATCCGGAATACTTTAACAAGAATATGCAGAAACTATTAAAGGTAGATGGTGATCCGTTTAAATTTAAAGGACTGAAGTATATACAAACCGTTGAAGAATCAAAACTACTCAACTTTCGGCAGGAGCCCTGTGTAATTATTTCTGCCAGCGGTATGGCTGATGCGGGAAGAGTAAAACACCATATCAGAAACAATATCGAGAATAGCAAAAATACAATTCTGATGACCGGCTATTGTGAGCCTAATTCTTTAGGAGGACGCTTAATGAACGGTGCAAAAGAAGTAAGTATTTTCGGACAACGTCACGAAGTACACGCGGCTATTAAAAGTATCAGAAGTATGAGCGCACATGGAGATTTCGAAGATCTCTCGCAATTTCTCGCTTGCCAGGATCCTAAGCTCGTAAAACAGTTGTTTCTGGTACACGGAGAATATGAAGTGCAGGAAGCATTTAAAGATCGCCTGATGAAAAAAGGATTTGAAGTGAGTATTCCGGAAATGCATCAGGTATTCGGGCTCAGTTAAAAAAATAAAAGCTGGTGAACCAACCAGCTTTTTTCTTTTAATCCTTAAATATAGAAACCGTCGCTATATTATTTTCAACTCAAATACGATCCGTAACAAATATGTAAATCCTTTTCTGTAAATGAAAGTTTTTTAGATTAAACAGAACAAAAAAGCGATCAATGATCAGATTCTTGCGGTGAACGATTACAAAATGTTTAATCTTTTCAGTATTTCCGGCTTCTGTGATTTGGAAACAGGAATCTCATTACCCTGAATAAAAATAAAATTCTCCCGAATGTCATCTATTCTGGCAATATTCACAATATAAGATCGGTGAACTCGTATAAACTGCTGCTTGGGAACCTTCTCTTCAAGGTTTTTAATGGTATGGTGTGAGATGAATTTTTTGTCAGCGGTCACAAATTTCACATAATCGCCCATGCTTTCAATAAACAGAATATCAGTGAGGTTTAGCCTGATGAGTTTGCCGTCAGACTTGATAAAAATATGATCAGGCGATGTTTGTGTGGGTATCGATGGCGAATCGGTACTTAGCTTAGCGATCGCTTCAGAAAATCTTTGATAAGTATAGGGTTTCTTTAAAAAATCTACCACCTTGTATTCAAAAGCCGGGTAAGCATATTCAGGTTTTGAAGTGGTAAGAATTACTTTAGGCAGATAAGCTAATTGGTCTAATAAATCAAAACCGGTTGCTTCGGGCATTTCAACATCCAGAAAGATAAGATCAACAGGGTTTTCATTTAAGTAGGATAGAGCATCTGCAACGTTCGAGAACTTTGCCGTCACCTGAATATTTCCAGCTTTTTCACAACATTTGGATAAATATTCAGCTGCTACAGATAAGTCTTCAACAATAACGCAACGTAGCATCATAAGAATTGGGTATTATATTCCTTCAGTTGAAGATAAGTTTTTTCAAGCAATTGTTTACTATTTAGAATGGTTGAAATTAAATCTTTGTAAACAGCAGAACCACTATTCAGATCTTCATTTTTTCTGCATAAATCCTCATAATTCTTACAATCTTCCTGTACCTGCGGTAAACCCAGAAAGCCGAAGGTGGGCTTAAATTTATGGAGCGACTTTAGCAGCTGTTGCCGGTCGTTGCGGTCATAAGCGCCGGTAATTTCAGCCAGATCTGTATCGAAATGCTCCAGTGAGACCGAAAAGAGGTTCTCAATCGTTTGATAATCATCCTGATACAGCTCCCATAGAAATTCACTGTCGAAATTTGGGTCAAAACGGAAATTTTTATTTTCAGAGGCTTCCATAAAAATAGATTTTCATTTGATTCGTTATATGTTAACACCTATTCCCACTTATGAAAACAAGAATTCTTGATTTATGCCTTTCAATCTACCAGGAAATTATTTTTACCGGTATTGAAAATGGCGTGACCAAAGAACAAAAGAGCAAAAATATACGGTTTAATCAATTTATCATTTTAGCACTTTTGCTCAACTTCTTTTCAGTGCTGCTTTACTTCTATCACAAATTATACATAAGTGCTTTAATAAATATCACCTCAGCCTATATATTTTTATTGGCATTTTATCTGGGTGCAAAAAATAAAGTGAACTGGGGGCGTATTCTGGGTATCATAAATATCAATGCTTACCTGATGGTAGTAAGTTATGTGGAGGGGCTGAAAGCCGGTACTTACTTACTTTACTTTCCTTATTTTCTGGTGCTGACTTTTGTGGTGTCGATGCGAAGAAATATGCGTGAGTTAATGATCGTTTATACTATTACAATTATTTCAGCGTTTTGCTGCTTAAAGGCACTGCCGTACGAAAATAATATTCAGGTAATTACAGCCTCTCTTTATCAGAAATTATATGATTCTAATTTGCTGATGACCTTGTGCATGACAATTATTTTCTCCTATTTCATCCTCCGGATCAATAAAAAGAACGAGGAAGAAATTCTACAGGAAAAAAGATTTGGCGATACTATTTTCGATACTTCTCTGGATGGAGTATTTATTATGGACAGAACAAATAATGTAATAGCCAGTGTCAATAACAGGGTGTTAGAATTGTTTGAGATCAATAATAAAAATGAAATCATAGGCACATATATAGAGTCGTGGTTCGATGAGGGTGACCTGAAACGGTTCAATGCTATTGAAATGGAACTCGAAAAAGAACCCGCTAACTGGCAGGGAGAACTGGCATTTACTTCAAAAACCGGAAAAGTGATTTTCGGATATGTAAGTGTGGTTCCTTTCGAAGAAAAAGAAAACCGATACCTCAAAATAAGCGTATTGGATGTATCACAGGTAAAAATGGCTGAGTTTGAATTGATGAAAGCCAAAGAACAAGCAGAAGTGGCTGCACGCGTGAAATCAAGATTTTTAGCAAACATGAGCCACGAGTTGCGAACGCCACTCAACGGTATTATAGGATCTACCAATTTATTGGTAGAAGAACCTCATCTTGCCGCACAAAAAGATCATCTGGAGCTTTTGAAAAATGCTTCAGAGCACATGATGGTGCTGGTGAATGATATTCTGGATTATAACAAAATTGAAGCCGGTAAATTAGAACTGGCTGCAATGCCGGTACATATAAAATCGTTCTTAAAAAGGGTAATCGCTCCTTTTGCCTTGATGGCTAAGGAAAAGGGCTTGATTTTTGATTTCGAATTTAATGAAAAACTGAACGAAACCTTTTTGTTCGATGAAACAAGGCTTAATCAGGTACTAAGCAATTTGCTGAGTAATGCAGTTAAATTTACTCATCACGGAAAAGTTTCTATCAGTGTTACAGGTGTTATTGAAAAAAAACAACTTGGAAAAATAATATTCGAAGTACGGGATACAGGAATTGGTATTCCATCAAATAAACACAAAGAAATCTTTGAAAGTTTCACCCAGGCAGATGTAAACACTACCCGGAAATACGGTGGTACAGGTTTAGGTTTGGCCATCACAAAACAAATTATACAAAAATTCGGTTCAGAACTCAGCATAGAATCAGAAGAAAACAAAGGCTCAGGATTTAAATTCGAATTACAGCTTCCTTTGCAGAAAGAGCGTATACAGCCTTCTGTTATGAAGCTGATTAAAAATGAATCTAATCTTGAAGGAGTTAAAATACTCGTGGCCGAAGATAATCCTGTTAATATGCGCATCGTTACAAAATTTTTACTAAAATGGGGATGTATTGTAGAAGAAGTAACTAATGGTGTAGACTTTTTAGACATAGCAACAAAAAAAACGTATGACCTCTATCTGATAGATGTGGAAATGCCCGAAGTTGATGGCGTTACGGCAATTAAAGAATTAAGAAAACAAAAAAATTATATACCAGCCATTGCTTTTACCGCCGGCGTTTTTGATGACATGAAAGACTTGTTTTCTGAAAAGGGATTTAACGATTTTATACTGAAACCCTTTAAGCCTGGCGACTTATATGATAAAATTGTACAGCTGACTGAAGAAAACAAAGATAGAGCCGTTTCATAACCGGAATCAGGCAGTGATTTTTTGCCATCGCCATTAATTAAATGGTTAACAAATGTAAATGCATGGTTAATGTTAGGTTTGCCTCTAAAAGGTTTCATCATATTCAGAAAAGTTATACCTTAGTGGTAGAATTATTCGGAGAATCTCAAAAAAATACTGATCACAGATGATCGATTTTATTCGTTAGCGAATCAGTCGAAGCATTTTTTTGTTTGAAGATGTCAACTTGATAAATTTATCTTAGCATAAGAGTACTGACTTCTTTAAATAAAAAATTTACCCCCTAATTTCTTAGATCGTTTCGTGAATTAATTGCCTTTATTTAAGGCAACAATCTTCTATTTCAATTTTATACATTGTTCACTAAAAAAATGAGTATGTCCAGAACATTACTGCTGGTTTTGTTGCTGTCGCCCTTTCTGGTGTTTGCACAAAACAAGAAAGTGACTGGTAAAGTCACAGACGAAAATGGTCAACCGATTGCGGATGTTACCGTTTCCGGAAAAGGAAGCATGGTGGCAACGATAAGTGATGAGAACGGTAACTATTCCATTACTGTACCGGCAACCGTAAGAGATCTAGAATTTTCAAGTATCGGTTTTGCAAGTCAAACTTTAAGAATTAACGGAGAAACTTTAAATGTTGTAATGAAAGTTGCCGCCGGAGAATTGTCTCAGGTAGTTGTTACGGGTTATGTACAACAGAATAAGCGGCAAAGCCCGGGCTCTGTATCGGTAATCAAAGCCGACGAAGTTGCAAATCAACCTGTTGCCAGTTTTGACCGCGCTATACAAGGTAAAATTCCGGGTGTTTTAAGTACTTCAACTTCAGGACAACCGGGTGCCCCCGCACAGATTATCATTCGTGGGCAAGGTTCAATCAACGGCTCTAATGCACCATTATTTATTATGGATGGTATTGAAATCTCTTCTGCCGATTTCGCCGCTCTAAATACGAGTGATATAGAAACCTTCACTGTCTTGAAAGATGCAGCAAGTACTGCCATTTATGGATCCAGAGGTGCAAATGGTGTGGTGGTAATTTCTACGAAAAAAGGACGCGCCGGAGCCACCAGAGTCAATTATGACTTTCAGGTAGGTTGGTCAGAACTGCCTCCCGATAAATTACCGCTGATGAACTCAGCTCAAAAAATCGACTATGAAGTGAATTACGACAGACCAGACGGATTAAATCCGTTCGGCTGGAGTGCTTTTGAACAGGATAGCCTGAGTAAAATAGACAACCGTATGAGAGACGAACTGTTCCGTAAAGGAAAAATGCAGATGCACCAGCTCAACTTATCGGGTGGTTCTGATAAAACAGTTTTCTATGCTTCCGTTTCTGTTTTTGATCAGGAAGGTATTGTACGGGGAACAGACTTTAAAAGATATACCGGCCGTTTAAATGTTGAACACAGGTTCAGCCAGTTTAAATTAGGTATTAATACAACTGTCGGTTACTCAAAAAGAAACAGTACGCTCGAAGAATCTACTTATGTAGGTGCTCCGTTAAACGCCGTAAGATGGTTTAATCCATATATTACTTTGCGTGATGCTGATGGTAATTATCAGATCGACTTCCTGCAGGATCAACCAAACCCTTTACAGGAAATTGAAGGGGTAAGAAGAAGTACCAATCAGCTGAAAGCCGTGGCAAATGCCTATCTGGAATATAAAGCTCCTTTCCTGCCAGGCTTATCTGCCAGAACCAACTGGGGTATTGATTATTCTCAGATCGACAGTACCTCTTCTGCAGATCCTGCTACTAACTTAGGTGGCCAGCAAACAGGTAGCATGGGTATGTATGGCCGTTATAACGGTTACTTCTCAAGATATACAGGAACTACTTCGATCACTTATGAAAATGAGGTAGGCGATCACAATTTCAGAATCTCATTGTTCAATGAAATTTTAAAATATAAATTCAATAGTAACTACTTCCGTGGCTTCGGTTGGATGGGACCGTTCAAAAATGAAGCAGGTATCACTCCCGGAACTTATGATAACGGATTTATTCCTGAAGTAGCAGGAAATGCCAGCCAGAGTGCATTGCTGAGTTATTTCGCAGACGGATCATATGGCTATAAAGACAAATACTTCCTTTCGGCCGGTGTTCGTCGTGATGGGTCATCAAGATTCGGAGCCGAAAATAAATGGGCTACTTTCGGACAAGTCGGTTTCAGCTGGATCATGAGCGATGAAGCCTTCTTGCAAAATGCAAATTTCCTTGATGAACTGAAGTTTAAAATATCTTATGGTTCTGTAGGTAACCAGATAGGAATCGGAAACTTTGCTTCAAGAGAACTGTATTCTGCCACTTCTTATAATGGTCAGCCAGGTGTATTCCTGACCAACCTCGCTAACCCATCACTACGTTGGGAGAAAAAAGCAATTCTGAATACAGGTTTTGAATTCAGTTTGTTCAACCGGCTGTTAGTGGGTAGCGTAGAATTCTATAACTCTGTTACTAAAGACCTGTTCCTGAATCAAAACCTCTCCAGAACCAGCGGTTTCGGATCTATTCAGTCAAACCTGGGTGAGCTGAGAAACAGAGGTATTGAAGTAGGGTTAACAGCAAATCTGGTAAGAGGTGTAAACTGGCAGTGGAGTTTAGGCGCCAACTATACCTACAATAGAAACAAAATCATTTCTCAACCAGGACAGCCGAAGAATTTCTCAGGTGTTGTAATCAATGAAGAAGGATATGCTGCTAATTCACTCTATCTGGTAAAAGTAGCAGGTGTGGATCCTCAAACAGGAGAAGAATTGTATTATGATATTAACGGAAATATTACTAAGGTTTACTCTGCCAATGACAGACAAAACGTTGGTACCGTAATCGCCCCGCACTTTGGTGGTTTAACCAATACCTTAACCTACAGAGGAATTACGCTGGATGTGGTATTCAGTTATGCATTCGGAAATGTACTGTATAATAATGATCGCACAAACGTTGAAAACCCTGATTACTGGTTCTCTTCTTTGTCGAGCGCTATGTTAAACGAGTGGAGAAAACCGGGTGATATTACAGATATTCCTTCTTCGGAATACGTATTCAGAACTACTACCACAAGATTCATGGAAAAAGGAGATTTCCTTCGTTTAAGGAATATTCAGTTATCATATAGCTTACCTAAAGTTTGGTTAGATCGGATTGGAGTTAGAAACGCTTCTGTTTACTTGAGCGGACAAAACGTGCACGTATGGCACAACTTCAAAGGATACGACCCCGAATTCAGTAACCCTGTTGTTACCGGTTCGGTATATCCACAACTTCGTTCTTATTCTTTAGGGCTAAATATTGGTTTATAATTTAACTGACTACAACTATGATTAAAAAATATATCTTAAGCTTTTTGATAGCATCGTCGCTATTAGGGGGCTGTAGCAAATTCATCGACGTAGAACCTACGCACGATCTTGACGGCGAAAAGTTCTTCAAAAACCTCGATGATATAGAGTATGAATTAGTAGGTACCTATGCTCGCCTGCGAAGCACCAGCTGGTTCGGTGATGACACCAACCCGTTCCTGTCATTGCCGGATATGATATCTGATAACCTGTACGAAACAATCTATTCTCTCAGAAACTTTACTACCCACATTCGTTGGGCTATTACAGAAGATGATACGAGAATTACAAATGTATGGACTGCCGGTTATAATGTTATCTTAAATGCGAATATTGTATTAACTAAAATCGAATCTTTAGCCAGCGAAAATCCTGAACGGGCCAATCGTTTAAAAGCACAGGCTTATGTATTAAGAGCAATGGCACACTTCGATTTAATGAGATACTTTGCTGATAACTATGATCGTAATTCTACCGCACTAGGGGTTCCTTATACAAAGTCTATCGACAAGTTTAATAAACCGCCGCGTATTACAGTGAAGGACGATTATGATATGATTTATGCTGATTTAAACGAAGCAATGAACCTGTTCCAAAATATGGATAGAGATATCAATGTAGGTGGAGGCAGAGCATTCATCGACGAATTTGTAGCAAAAGCATTGTTGGCAAGAATCAGTCTCTACAATAAATCTTATGTAGATGCTATTAATTATGCTACAGATGTAATTGATGAATTTCCAATAGCAAATCGCGCAACTTATCCGCAAATATGGACAGACGCCACTTTAAACGAAGTCATCTGGTCGTATACATTTAATGCCGGAGAAGGACGTATTGCCGGAAACATCTATTGGGCACCGAACGACCGTTTATCTTTTACCGTATCAAAAGCTTTGGAAGCTACATATGATAAAGTAAACGATATCCGTTATTCAACATTTTATATAGAGAATTACAGACCGAATGTAACAGGCTTTAAGAAACATCTGGCCAAACAGGCAATGATTACAAAGCCAGACGGTGTGGTAAACTATAAAGTATTCAGAACTTCCGAAATGTATTTAATTCGTGCGGAAGCTAAATTGAAACAACCTACACCTGACCCGGCCGGTGCATTAGATGACCTGGATGAAGTAAGAATGGCAAGAATTAACGGATTTACATCTGGCGGAGAAACCGGCGCCGCACTCGAAGATGCAATTGCACTCGAGAGAAGAAAAGAATTAATCGCTGAAGGACACCGCTTTTTCGACCTGAAACGAACCGTAAGAACGATTAATCGTGATAATTGTAGCGTGGCTTGTACCCTTGCTTCTAATAACAGAGCCTGGACATGGCCTATCCCAACTGCTGAAATTTTAGCAAACCCGAATATCGGAAATCAGAATCCGGGCTATTAAAATATCATTTCTTTCGATCGTTTAAAAGGAAGTGCGACCGCACTTCCTTTTTTTATGCGATAAATCTCCTTAATTTTTGTGCTTATTCCTTTTCTTTATAAATTTAAACAAGTAACCAAATTTCACAATAATGCGAATTGCAAGAAAGACTGCTTGTTTTGTTGCCTGCTTAGGTCTCGCAACTTCAATACTGGCACAACGCCCGGCCCAGGTGCCGCCGGCAACCCCAAATACCACAACGGCTGCCCCGGCTGCCAAAGAAGAAAAAAACACTTCCACCTTTAATCCCGACCATCAGGTAGTTACCCAATCAGAAGTAACTATCAAAGGCAAACGAATCCCTTATAAAGCAACTGCCGGAACACTACCTGTATTCGGTGAAAATCAAAAAGTAATTGCCGGCTTATTTTTCACTTATTACGAAAGAACTGACGTAAAAAATATTGATGAAAGACCATTGGTGATTTCATTCAATGGTGGCCCGGGTTCTGCGTCTGTATGGATGCATATCGGATATACCGGCCCGGTTCTTTTAAATATTGATGATGAAGGATATCCGGTACAACCTTATGGATTTACAGAAAATAAAGAATCAATCTTAGATGTAGCTGATATCGTTTTTATAGATCCGGTAAATACCGGCTACTCAAGAATCGTTGATCAGTCTGTTCCTAAATCTACTTTCTTCGGTGTACGCGCAGATATTACTTACCTGGCTGAGTGGGTGAGAACATTCGTTACCCGTTATAACAGATGGGGCTCTCCTAAATATCTGATCGGCGAAAGTTATGGTACTACCCGTGTATCAGGTTTGGCCGACGAACTGCAAAACAGTAAATGGATGTTTATGAATGGAGTAATCCTTGTTTCTCCTACCGAACTTGGTATTACCAGAGGCCCGGCTTTACAGGCAGCACTTAGATTACCTTACTTTGCGGCTACCGCCTGGTATCATAAAAAACTGGCTCCTAAACATCAGCAAAGAGATTTGACCGCTTTCTTACCCGAGGTAGAAGCTTTCACGATGAATGAACTGATTCCAGCTCTTCATAAAGGAAACTCTTTAAGTGTAAATGAACGTGCCGCTATCGCAGCGAAAATGGCAGAATATTCAGGCTTAAGTCAAAAAGTAATCGAACAAAATAATTTACAGGTGTCTACTAACTTCTATTGGAAAGAATTATTGAGAGAAGAAGGTTTCACCGTAGGACGTTTAGATTCGCGCTACAAAGGTATCGACCGCTCAAATGCCGGCATGTCTCCTGATTATAATGCTGAGTTAGACTCATGGTCACATTCATTTACCCCGCCGATCAATATGTATCTGAGAAATGCATTGAACTATAAAACCGACTTACAATATAATATGTTCGGTCCTGTAAATCCATGGGACAGAACCGGTGATAATACCGCAGAAAGACTAAGAGCTGCCATGGCTAAAAATCCTAACCTGCATTTGTTGGTTCAATCTGGCTATTATGACGGTGCCTGTGACTATTTCATGGCAAAATACAATCTGTGGCATTTTGACCCATCGGGTAAATTAAGCGACAGAGTTGACTGGAAAGGTTATCGTAGCGGACACATGATGTATCTGCGTAAGCCAGACCTGGGAGAAGGAAATGAACATATTCGTCAGTTCATTTTGAAATCTCTGCCTAAAAAAGGCGCAGGAGCAAAATATCAATAATGAATCTTCTGTTCATTAGCATGCCAACCAGACCGGTTGGCATTTTTTTTGAATAATAACTGGTATACTCCCTTCACCCACCGCAAATTTTTAAAAAACCTCCTTTTATGAAAAAAAAATCACTTATCGCTATTGCGGTGATAACAACAATGCTTGGCCTTTCATTACCATCTTGTAAACCAACGGTTAAAGATGCGGATATCGTAAATAAAATTGAAACATCAAAGGCCGGAATGCCTGATATGAATGATGTAACAATCACTGTGAAAGACGGTGTTGCTACATTGACCGGAACAGTGCCTTCCGAGCAAGCGAAAAGTGCAGCTGAGAATAATGTTAAATCAGTAGAAGGTGTTAAATCAGTCGTTAATAATCTTACTGTTGTAACGCCACCACCGCCTCCACAAGAATTCCCTGCTGATGATGTGATCAAACAAGGGGTGAATACAGCCATTAAAGATTTCAAAAAAGTAACCGCTGAAGTAAAAGAAGGCGTTATCACTTTAACAGGTGAAATTAAAAGAGATGAACTGCCTAAACTAATGCAGATGTTGCATGATCTGAAACCTAAAAATGTTGTAAATAACCTCACTATAAAATAACTGCAATGAACTTACAAAGTAAATATCAGACACTCATTGAAGCCGCACAGAAAAGTGGGGTAGATAACTTACGGGTTCGGGAAGAAAATAATGTGTTGTATATAGATGGTGATGCACCCAACGGTTCGGTGAAGGATCATCTTTGGGATACCTACGGACAAATTGATCCTGATTTCAGATCAGGTGATGTTGTACTAAATGTGAATGTTTCCAATATGGAAGCAGGAGCAAAAGCCAGAGTGACCACAGAATCTTCAAATCTGAACATTCGTAAAGGTCCTGGTACTGATCAGCCAATCGTCGGAAAAGCTGCTCACCAATCTCATGTTACCTTGATCAGTAAGACTAATGACCAATGGTGGTTAGTGCGTACAGAAAAAGGAGAAGAGGGATATGCATACGCACAATATCTTACTGTGGAATAGAAATTTTCTTTCCGGTACTAAAAAGACTATATCTTAATTGATATAGTCTTTTTTTAGTATTTATTAGTTGAGAAAGCTATGCAGGTTTTTTATTCACAATTATTAATTCTTAATTGTATTCTTAGCTTCTCCACATGGCGTGCTGCGAAGCAGTGTGCAAATCTCTCCAGATTAAATTAATCATAGAGTTGGCATCTACCGCGTGCATGCCTAAATGCGGAAACAGTTCGTGAATATTTCTGTACTGTTCTTTAATAATTTCTTTGCAGCTGGTAATAAATGATACACTCGTTTTTTCTTCAATAACTATCTCATGTTGAATTTTGTTCCAGATGCCATCAATCTGCTGGTAAAACTTTAACATGGTTTGCTCCAGTGCAAACTGATAACCCTGAATTTTATCAGCTATAACATTCTTGTTTTCAGATTCAGCTATTTTATAGGCTTCCTCCCAGAAATGCTCCACCATGCCACCATAGTTTACGGCCAGTGTGGCCATCGCCATAATATTAAAAGGTATTTGAAAAACTTTACTGTCGTGCGTAGTTAAGGTCTGATCAATTTTAAACAACTGCTCAGGTGATAAAAGAATATTGTCTACCGCAAAGTTATGAGTACCTGTGCCACGCATCCCCATCTTGTTCCAGGTATGCAACAATCTGATCTGATGCGGATAAAGATAACCGCTCACCACTTCATTGCTATTTTTCATTTTTGCATTAAAAGTGATGTGTGTGGCTTTCTCAATACCTGTTGCATATTGCCACTGTCCGTTTAAAATAAAACCTTCTTCTGTACGAGTCAGAATTCCATTGGTTTGACCTGACCCTGCCCAGATATTATCAGACGTATTAAATACTTCTTTTCCATTTTTAATAAAGCCTGCAAACCAGTTCGCTCCGCTGCATAAAGTTACCGTCCAACCCAAACTGCCATCGATCCATGCTAACTCATAGAGCGTTTTTACAATCGTCGGAAAATCAAAATCATTCCCTCCAAGTTCTTCAGGCAGCCAGATATTGATCCAGTTATTCTCTTGAATGATCTTCCATTGGACAGGCGTTAATGCATTCTGTTGATCAGCAATAAAAGCTTCTTGTCGTAAATCGTTTCTTGTTTTCTCCGGCAGCAATCTGTTAATTGAGTTCATTCTTGAGTTCTTTTTTCCATGCAATATATCCAGTTATAGCAACAATAAACAAAAATGTAGTGAGAATCGCATACAAATAAATTCCTTTGTGCCATTGTAGTGGAATTGCAATGATGTTCGAAATATTTAAAACTATCCAGTTCTCTACCTTCCGTTGCGTTAGTAACCACGTTCCAGACCAGGCAAAAGCAGATACCACCGAATCCCATACAGGGGTGGTAGAATCTGTGTACAAAACTAATGCAGTATACAATACCCCGAAACTGATCAGTGTAATCATAGCGGTAATACGGTAATCACGTCGGGTAGATTTCGTAATAGGCAATACAGACTGATTTTTCGGCCTTATCCATACATACCAGCCATAAATACTGATTACAACATAATAGAGATGCAATAGTGCTTCTGCATACAATTTTACGTCAACAAAGATGTAGATAGATAAAGAAGTTGATAAAATCCCGAAAGGATATAAAAGCACATTGTTTTTACGTGCTAAAAGTACTTGCGTAACGCCGGCCAGAACGGCAATATATTCCAGATAACCGGTGTTTTTTAATTCATTGAGTAAATGATCTAACATAAAAATTGATTTTCCCTACGCCGGCATTATCCGGATCAGGTGTTTGAATACTATTGTTGGGTATTCAAAGGGTCTGTTCTCAGCCTTACGGCACCCCTGAGTGATACAAAAGTAGGTAAATAAGTGGAGAGTAGAGAAATGAGTGGGTAGGTTTGCTTCAACAATTTTATTTGAACCGTTACGGAACAAAAAAAGTTAACCCATACAATGGATAAAAAAAAAGACGCATAACACATGCGCCTTTTCCGGAAATAATGATGAAATTTTTGAAACTACCGATCATTTAAAAGTCTGATTGACAGCGCTGGCGCCGGACTCTGTCCGGTGCCCGTTCATCAAAGCCCGTCCGGTGTGAATGGTTAATTACCCGTCAGCTTATTCAACTGCACTTCCAGCTCCTCATTTGCTTCACCCGTTCTAACGTATTGGATGATTTTATTTTTATCCGCAATAAGCGTTAATGGATAAGACGAAACACCATACCCCTCTACAATTTCACGGGCATCGGTAAGATTCTCAAACTTAAAAGTATGTTTCTTTAAAAACTTCTTTACTTCTTCCTGTTTGTTGAATGTCATACTTACAAAAACAATGTCCTTATCCTTGTATTTTTCGGTAAGACTGTTCAGGTAAGGCATCTCTTTGATACAGGGGGCACATTCGGTAAACCAGAAATTTAAAACGATGATCTTGTCTTTATAGCTTGCTAATGTTTTTTTGTTACCATTTACATCTTTCGTTTCAAAGTCAGATAAAATTTCTCCCACTTTGAACGGATTGTAGCGCAGAACTTTGATACTGCTACCGTTTGCGGAAGTAATGCTTTCTTCAATTGCTTCACCCTTTTTTTGTGGGGTAGGACGGTTTTTTGAGCCATGTAAATTGATGAGCATAAATATATTCTGGCGCTCGTTGTAGTCTAAGTATTTGTACCTTTCTTTATTTTCAATGGCAGCTGCTTCTGCTGGTCTTATTTCTTCTAAACTAACCAGCGAAAACTCACGCTTACCATTCGCTCCCATACTCATTTGAATAGAATTCAGCATTTTGAGTTTAAACTTAACCGGTAAACCAGGTAAATCTTTAAAACTATAACCGAGATGGGCCGCTTCCAGTTTATAATCGGTCGTATACCAAACTTCAATTTGTTCTTTGATCCCATTCACATCATATTCAAAAATAGCTTTCTTACAATTGAAGCCATTGATCGTAGCCGTTTCATTGAGTAATTTCATTGAAGGGGTTGACTGTTCATACAGCCCTAAAGAAAAAAAGGTCGGCATGTTTTCCTCGTCGAGGTAATAATAATTTTCGTAATCTGTCAGATAAAAATACCCGCGGTTATTTTTTGCATCCAGCAGGCTGATGGCCAGAACGTTTTCACTTTCTTTCCTTTCCTTTTTGAGATATTGATCGGAAAAACTTATTGAGTGTGCATTTGCTCTTTTAGACGTGCGGCCATCCTGCATGTCTATAAAATTTTCTTCGTTATAAACTAATTTTGCTGCAGTCAGAACGGTTTGGGCCTGTACAGAAACGGTTAACAGTATAATGACGGCGAAGGGAAACAATTTTTTCATACATGAAGGTTTGTGATCATGAAATGTACAATCCTTTCATGATAAAAAAGAGTGACTTAATAATGCTTAACAGTATTTATTACTATTTAACACTTAGGCATTTTAGCCTACCCGCCATCCGTTTTCAACAGGTTTATCCGTTGTTAGTAAAGTAACTTCCTTATCATTCACCACACCCAGAATAAGGCATTGGCTTTGAATGGTTGCAATTTGTTTGGGTGGGAAATTGATCACTGCTATTACTTGTTTGCCCACCAGTTCTTCGGGAGTGTATAATTTTGTTATCTGGGCAGATGATTTTCGGATACCGTATTCGCCAAAGTCTATCACTACTTTGTACGCAGGGTTTTTCACTTCTTTAAACACTTCTGCACTGATGATAGTACCTGCTCTCATTTCTATTTTTGCGAAATCATCCCAGTTGATTTCTGAGGTTTCTATATTTGAATGCATATCTTTTTCTGAATTGATGTAGCGGTATCGCTGTTAATTGAAGATAGTACAGGAATTTAAATAAAAAAGACTTATCTGAATCCATTTTTTATTTTGTTTTCCGAAACGATTCATCGCCCAATGCTTTTCCGTACAGACAGACAACCTTGTAACTTTAACAGCTGCAAAGAATAAGTAAAAGACACAAGGAGAATTATTGCCGGATGGCTTAGCTCCGCTGCTGCTTCACCTTATTCCGGAAATAGCAAAAAATGCTTATTTTTAGTATAATTCACTTTTGAGATTGAAAAAGACATTAAAAGAATATCGGCTGTATCAGCATCTTTCACAACAGCAACTCGCTGAGCAATCCGGAGTTTCATTGAGAACTATTCAGCGTATCGAAAGTGGCGCGTCTGCCGGAAGCCCTTATATCATCAGGCAACTAAGCGCAGCGCTGAATATTGATTCGCTGAATTTAATACCTGTTAATGCGGCTCCGGAGCCGGAGAGTAATACCGAGAAGCTCCCGGAAAGTGGTAGTATAACTGAATACGTCTATAACAGGCGGGTAAAGTATATTAATTTCAGTGCACTAACTGCCTGCTGTTTCCCATTTCTGAATCTGGTGATTCCTGTCGCGCTTTATTTCCTCTTTAGAAAATCACTCACTGACAGTCGCAATAAAACTGCCGTAAAGAAGATACTTAGTCTCCAAATTCTTTGGTCGGTAGCTGCATTAATTATGCTGATCGCCATTCCGTTGATCGATTACTACTTATTAAAGGTTGGTGAAGTGTTGGAAATCCCGCTTTTTGTTTGGAGCTATCTGTTGCTAGTCATTGTTTTGATGTTGATTACGCTGAAAACAGCCAGTGATATCAACAGGAAACAAGATCTGCTTACTTTTGTTCCGGATATCCTCTGAATGTGTTGAAGGCGGCTGATGTCGTCTTTTTGTCGTAAAAATGGCGGCCTTCCTGAAAGGCTGGTAAGTTGCCTGTAATCTATTTTGCATAAAATTTTTGATGCATATGAACAAGTTAATTTATGCCAGCCTGAAGTTATATGTCTGTATCTGGATTGTTTTTTCGCCCGAAAATGCCGTTGCCCGGAAACAATTGCCTGACTCTACCATAGCACAGTTAAAAATTGGCATCCGTAGCTTTCAGGAAAGATACCACTCGCCCAGTATAGCCGTAGCCATTGTTCATGGTGATTCACTTATTTTTAGTGATGCAGGAGGCTACATCGACCTGGAAAATAAAATTCCCGCCACTGTAGATGCCAGGTATCAGATTCAGTCTGTTACTAAAATGTTCACAGCCACAATGTTTATGCAAATTTGGGAAAAGGGGGTGATTAACGGTGTTGACAAGGTAAGCAAATATGTTCCGGAGTTTTCAGGAGATGCTACCTATCTTGAACTCGCTACTCACAACTCAGGGCTTCCAAGAAATTCTCCGGCAGATATTGACTTTGCACGGCAGGTCGACAAATGGTTCCTCACAAAGAAGAATGAAAGTGCCATCAGCTCAGCAAAAAAGGAAGCGTTTATTCAATCACTTGCGTTTGTGAGTAAGTTATATCCAAGTTATGAGTTTCTCAGACAGGATACCAGGCGCTATTCCAATCTTGGGTATGGATTGTTAGGTCTGGCCCTGGAACGAGCCGCAGGAAAAGATTATGAAACGTATATACTATCCAATATTTGTAAGCCTCTGGGACTCTCTAATACGGGCTTCGGAACAGTTGGAACAACAGAGAATCTTCTTGCCAGAGGTTATTATTACCTGAATGATTCGGCAGGTTTTATCCGTACGCCTGATTACTATTCTGCTTCTATGATTCCCGCTGGCGGGATGTACTCCTCCGCACTGGATATGGCCAAGTTTATCAGTGCTCAATTTGACGGAAATAAGGAAGTGCTTTCTGCAAAAGGACTTCGGATGATGCAGCAACTGGGTATCGGCTGGATGCGTAACTATCCGTTTATAACACATGAGGGTTCAATGCTTGGCGCACGCGCAACAATCGTCGTTCACCCGCGGCTTCAAATTGGATGGGTGATACTGACCAATACCACAGACTTTTCATTTAATCGTATTAATGAATACATTGCCAGCCTGATTGTACCTGTTTATCTGGAAAAACCGATTGTGGATCTCGTAAAATATACTGGTACCTACGTACTGGATGGAGCTTATGGTAAACTGGAGATCTACCTGAAAGAGGGTAAACTTTATTCAACTTACCTGCAGGATATGCTTCCGGAGCAGGAACTGTATTTTTCTGGTGAAAATTCGCTTACGGTGAAGGGATCAAATGGACATGATATCCGGTATGAGTTTATTCCCGGAAAAGGAAATGAATTCAAAGCGCTCGTGCTCAATCAGCTCTTATGGAAAAAGGAATGAAAATAATAGTGTTGCCATAACACCTGCCAAATAAAAAACCGTAAGCCTAACCATCTGTTAAACTTACGGTTTTTTGTACCGCGTACGGGATTCGAACCCGTATC
>NZ_RCWL01000006.1:0-245117 GCF_003991195.1 Gynurincola endophyticus
AGAATGGTTAGATTATGGTGCCCGAATGTATGATGCACAGACCGGCAGATGGGGCGTTGTTGACCCAAAAGCACATTTAATGCCTGCTTGGAGTCCGTACTCGGCAATGTTTAATAACCCGCTTATTTTCGTTGACCCTGACGGTCAATATCCGATATATTTTATTACACGGAGCTATGCACCGTTTAGAACTTTTGGCGCTCCCGGAGATAAGTTTTACGGAGATAACAGAGGACATACCTTGGATAAAGGGGCTTCTTATCGTACTATGGTATCTATTGTACATGATACCGAGCTTAGAACAACCGAAGCACACGGAGGGCGCTCCCGTTCGCATAATGAGCGAGGAACTAAGAATGCGATATCTGAAACGCAAGTAAATAATAGAACCAAAGCGGGTAGCGATTTTATTGATGTTCATTCTTACGGTAACAATGCTGCTCAAAAAGGTTCTTGGGACATAGACCAGTTTACCAAAGTAACCGCCAACATTGAAGGCAATATTAAGAAAAACCATATTTTACATATATCCGGTACAATCAGTGGCGATGATTTTCCTAACCAGGAGAGTATGATTTATGATACCAAAGGAAATACGTTATGGTTAGGAAATTTTGAAACTTCAGGAAATTCAGTTACTGGCCCTACTTTGGATTTAGCGCGAAAAAATGAGAATGACGTTCATATCAATATTGATGTGCGTATCAAGGTAAATAAAGACGGCGTTTTTCAAGGTGTGATGCAAGGCAATAAAATGATTTCTATTGATGACTGGAATAAGAAATTTAAGTCAGATGATAATAAATAAAAAATTGGGGATTGTTCTCATTATCGCCTTATTGGTGTATCTGTTACCTGAATTATTGTTTGAGAATACAATGCTGTATATAGTAGGTGGGGTAGTTGGAGGAACATTGCAAGAGGGTTTTAAATTGTTAGGTGGGAAGCCAAGTGATTATTTAGTTTTTTCGGTCTGGGTTGTCCTACTGATAGGCATCGTATTTTTGTATTACCGACTGCAAAATAAACTCCTACAATACACTTTAATTATTGTTATTGCAGCAATGCTTTATGTGGTTGATTTTTTCATTTTTGAAATGCTCCCGGATAATGCTACTGATTACTATTTGATTAGCGGAATTAGAATACTATCCAAGAGCTTGCTATTATCAGTTATCATATATTACGGTCTATACAGGAGGAATAAAGAAACTAAGACAGTAGAATAAAAAGGAGAGATGCTGAAAAATATCAAAACGCCAGGCCCCCCCCTCGCGCCGGATTTTATCCGGTGTGCATAGAATAATACTTTTTAAGTGAAAAGAATATCTGATTGTTAATAACGACAGGCTTGAAAGCCTGTCGTTATTTTTTTACACGATAGAGTAAATGTTATAGTATGGCTGATGTTGAATTTCAATATTTTTTTGTATTTTGTTAGACTGGGCTAACCCCACCGGAAGAACCGCAGTACAATCAATACCAAATAAAAACTTATATTAGTTCTTCCAAAACACTATTATCCATTTGGTTTAGTGATGCAGGGCATCCCCTTCGGGCCGAATTGTATCCGGTGTGCCAGTCATTTGATCTATATTATAAGAATACCCTCAAAAATGTACCATTATAAAGCGGCACCGCTTACAAAGCGGCGCCAGAGTATGCTATCTAATTCGCACCGGATTGTATCCGGTGTGCCAGTCATTTGATCTATATTATAATACCACTCAAAAACGTACAATTATAAAACGGCACCGCTTACAAAGCGGCGCCAGAGTATGCTATCTAATTCGCGCGGATTGTATCCGGTGCGCCAAGCTATTTGATTTATATTATAAAAATACTTACTCAAAAATGTACCATTATAAAAAGGCACCGCTTACAAAGCGGCGCCAGAGTATGCTATCTAATTCGCGCGGATTGTATCCGGTGCGCCAGTCATTTGATCTATATTATAAGAATACCACTCAAAAATGTACAATTATAAAACGGCACCGCTTACAAAGCGGCGCCAGAGTATTCCGCTAACTCGCGCCGGATTATATCCGGTGTGTAGTTAAATCTATATAAACAAAAACGATGCAGTTACCAGGCCGCATCGTTTTTTATGGTGGAATTGAGTGTGTAGCGTTACTCTGCGTGCATCGCTTTTGTATTCAATGCTGTATCTGCAATGCCTGTTAATTTTTCATCGCACTTCTTTTCTTCTTTTAATGTTTGTAACAGATTTTTCAAACATTCTTTATGTCCTAACACTTTCGCATAAGCGGCTAATGTACCGTAAGTAGCTATTTCATAGTGTTCTACTTTCTGCGCTGCAGCGATGATACCGGCATCGCGTACCGAACCCGGTTCTGTTTCCTCCATGATTTCTTTTCCTTCGTCTAGTAAGCCCTGCATGGCTTCGCATTTTTTACCCTGCGCTTTTTTCTCTAAAGCCGTGAAGCATTTTTCTAATCTGTGAACATGATTTTCAGTTTCTTTGATATGACCGGTAATAGCTGCTTTTAGCTTTGCGTTCGTGGCATTTTTCTCCATTTTGGGTAATGCCTTCGACAGGGCTTTTTCTGCCCAGTAAATATCTTTTAATCCATCTTCAAACAAATCCTGTAGTTCTTTTGCTGCAGATTTCTTGGCAGGAACCTTTGCTGCTTTTTTAGCTGTCTTAGTTCTTGTGGCCATAATAAAAATGTTTTTTAATGGTCAATGTTTAATGGTTGATGTGTTATTTATTGCAACAATGAGACCAGCCCTTTTGCTGTAATTGTTGAAACACTGCCTGGCTTACTTTTTGGACCGGTAGTTTAAAAAGAATGTATATGCTGAATGGGATATACCTCAATATCAACTGGCAAAGTCTTTTGATAGGTGATGAAGACTGGACTTTCTTATGGGAAGTGATGTTACGCACTATTATTATGACTGTTATGATTGTATTGGCTTTGAGGGTTTTAGGAAAGAGGGGAGTGAAGCAGTTGTCTATTTTTGAATTGGTCGTAATTATCAGTTTCGGATCAGCCGCCGGCGACCCGATGATTTATAAAGAAATCGGTATTCTTTCTGCTATATTGGTTTTTATTGTAATTATCAGTGTATACAGGTTGATTATGTACTTTATCGGAAAAAGTAAAACTGTGGAAAATATGATGGAAGGCCAACCGATTTGTCTGATTCGCGAAGGGCGCTTCTCTATTAAAAACTTTAAGAAAGAATTACTGGGGTCACAGGAACTGTTGTCTGAACTCCGTCTGAAAGGTGTTTCACAGTTAGGGCAGGTACAAACCGCTATTGAAGAAATATCCGGTGATATCAGTGTGTTCTTTTATGAAGATGAAGAAGTAAAGTACGGTTTGCCGATTATGCCTGATGATGAGGATAAAGCAGTACAACAATTTGATATAGAAGCTTATTACTCCTGTTCATTTTGCGGCTATACAGCAGTAAAAAACAGTTTGTCTTCTCTGGTTTGTGAACATTGTGAAAGTAGTGAATGGATTCCTTCCTCCAACAGAAAACGGGTTAATTAATGTCAAACACTTTCCAATGGAATAATGTTTGCAAAATATATACTTCTTCAATATGGTCCAATCTGCCTTACGGGAAACAGGTAATAATTTCTATTATATTATATATAACCCGTAAAAGTAGATACTATGAAACATGAATCAAAGTCAACTAACGGTTCGGAAGATCCGAAAACTAAATACCCTCAACCACCGTTTCCCAAACAAAAACAAGAATACCCTGGTGTTGAAGCTAAAATGAAACCTAAAGCTGATCATGGGCAGGATACCTATGTCGGTTCGGGAAAGTTAGAGGGTAAAAAAGCAATTATTACAGGAGGTGATTCCGGTATCGGAAAAGCAGTTGCGATTGCTTTTGCCAGAGAGGGTGCAGATGTATTGATCAGTTATCTGAGTGATGTGGAAGATGAAGATGCTGCTGATACGGCAAAACTGGTGAAAGAAGCAGGCCGGAAATGTTTGGTAGTGAAAGGAGATATCACCAGCGAAGCACATTGTAAAAAGATTGTTCAACAGGCAATGCATGAATTTGGCCAGATAGATATTCTGGTAAACAATGCAGCTTTTCAAATGGCGCGAAAATCTTTACAGGAAATATCAGCTGAAGAGTGGGAGCATACTTTTGCCGTTAATATGCATGCAATGTTTTATTTATGCAAAGCCGCTGAACCGCATATGAAACCCGGAAGTTCTATCATTAATACTACTTCAGTAAATGCTTATCATCCGTCTGATGATTTATTACCATATGCAGCTACGAAGGCTGGTATTCAGAATTTTACTGCTAATCTGAGTCAGATTTTTTTAAATGCAGAAAAAGGTATCCGCGTAAATGCAGTAGCACCCGGTCCGGTTTGGACACCTTTGATACCGGCTACCAAATGGCAGGACGCTGATATTTTTGGTGAAAATACACCTGTAGGCAGACCCGGACAACCGGCTGAAATAGCACCGGCATTTGTATTTCTGGCTTCTGATGAAAGTAGCTACATATCCGGAGCAACATTGCCGGCAACAGGAGGAAGAATCACTATTTAGGGAAGAATTGATAATTAAGAGTTAAGTTACATGGTATTATTTTGACATTGAAACATAGCTTTTGCAGATGAATAAAGAAAAGTTCCATCCTTCGTTTGTGGGCGAAGGATGGAGCTTATATCTTTACACACATAACATATATTTGCTTTTACCGTTTCCCTCTCAGTTCTTTTTCTGCTCTTTGCCACAATAATTTTGCGTACCCTTTACTGAAATCTTCGATGCTGGAAGGATTGTATGCTTCCGTTTGTACCGACCACATAAGTTCTTCAGATTTTACATCAAATAAATTGCCTTCTAAAAAATATGTTTTATCAGTAGTTACATAACCGGGATCATAGGCATAAGGAAACCAATAATTGTAATATCCCCAGAATCGTCTTCCGTAACCTACAAATGGTTGATATCCTACAGCTCCAGGTATATACCTCGTTTCACTTTCCTGATCTACTAATGTTACTGTAAAGATGGCATCGCTACCTGATTGCCTGATCTTACCTAACATATCTTCACGTTCGGGCATTTTTTCTGCGGTAAAAGAAGGTGGAAATACATCCGAACTTTTGATGGCTTTATAACCTTTCTGTGTAAGGAAATTTGCAAACTCGTCTTCCATTTTTGTTTTTATACTCTGACGACTGCTCATTACTGCAATAAAAATTGTTTTGTATTGAGTGCCTGTAGGCAGATTAGGACTAACCCAAGAACTGGTTACTTTTTGTGAAGAACTGCATCCGGATAGAACAGTTATTATAATGATGAGTAAAGTGCTTAAATATTTCATAGATGATGGTTTAATATTTAATAATGCTCGTTTTGCTGAAGCCTGAAGGCTTGTTCTGAAATGTGAAATAACTTCTTCAGGTTACTTAACAAAGTTTTTAATCTGATTATACATTTAAAAAATGATGCCCGGCTGAAAGTGATAAAAGGATGAGGATAATCTTTAATTGTAGTATATTACTCTGATTATTATTTAGTTCGATCATAAAGTATCGCTTGTAAGAGAAAGCTGTTGTATGTTAATTTTTCTGAAAACAACAAATCCTGCAAAACATTCTGCCAGATAGGGCTAATATAAAATGCGTGAATACGATTGGTTAAAAATGAATATAGAAGATTCTTTTTAAGCTAATAAAGCCCATAAGCATAAAAAATTATATATTTAGGGGGCTAAATTGATGCTGCTGAATATCAGTAAATATCTTTTTTAGTAGTTAACCTGATTAGTACCATTATAACCTGCATTATTGAAATCGAAGGCTTCAGACTGTTATTGTACCCGAATATTCCTGTTTTTCTTACTCTTAATATCAGGTAATAGTACGCTTTTTGCCCAACCTGTTCAATATAGATTTAATAGCATTGGTTTAAACCAGGGTGTTTCCAGTAACAGAATTACTGCTATCACCGATGATCATCAGGGCTTTTTATGGTTTGGTACTGCATCGGGATTAAACCGCTACGATGGATATTCTTTTAAAGTATTCCTGAATAAGGAGGGCGACAGTACCAGTATCAATGATAATTTTATAGATAAAGTGGTAAACGGCCCATTAAATTCTCTTTGGGCTTACACTCCTAAGGGTTGGAATAAATATGATCCTAAAACGGAGCAGTTTGTATCACGCCCTAAAACGTTTCTCTCTTCGATAGGTGTTCCGCATGAGTGGTTTAAAACAATTGTAACAGATCCGAAAGGTAATTACTGGTTTGTATTTGCGGGTGAAGGTTTATTCCGCTATGATACTTTATCAAAAAAAACTGATACGCTCAATAAATGGGGCGGGGCATTCCCGCTTTATTCAAGTAATATCAGTTCAGTAGCTTTTGATAAAGAAGGTAATATCTGGATGGTTTATTCGGAAGGTGTATTGGAAAAAAGGAATTATGCCGACTACCGTTTATTGAGCAGAAATAAATCACTTAATCATACTTCTTCAGCAGAAGTGCAGTATCAGTTATTCTTGGATAATGATAACGATGTGTGGCTATATGTACCGGGAAAAAATCAGGGTGTCTGGTGGTACCAGCCAAAAACAGATCAACTCATCGCTATTAAAAGTAATTCAGGAAAACTCTCATTAAATAATGATATTGTTAATGGTATTGTACAGGATGAATCAGGAAATATCTGGATAGCGACCGATCATGGAGGCGTTAATCTGATTGATAAAAAGAGCGCAACCGTTCAGTATCTGTACGGTTCCAATAGTAAGATTTTAGAGACCGCTATTAACTCAATTTTTAAAGATGATCAGGGTACTATCTGGATAGGTACTTTTAAAACAGGCATTCATTATTTCAATGTTGATAAATCAGCGTTCTTACTTTTTCAACATAACGATACCGATCTCAAAAGTCTTCCTTACAATGATGTTAACTGTTTTGCCGAAGATAAAAAAGGAAATTTGTGGATAGGTACGAATGGTGGCGGCCTGCTTTATTTCAACAGAGAAACCAATACTTATAAACAGTATCTGGCTAATTCTGCTGATAAGAACAGTCTTTCCAATAATGTTGTTACCAGTCTTTTTGTTGATCAGGAAAACAAACTCTGGATTGGTACTTACTTTGGCGGACTGAATTATTTTGACGGTCATAGTTTTGTTCGGTACAAGCATGTAGATAATGATCTTTATAGTATCTCTGATGACAGTATCTGGGAAATTTATGAAGACACGCAGGGACGTTTATGGATCGGTACCCTGACTAACGGACTGGAGCTTTTTAATCGAAAGGAAAATAAATTCTACAGTTTCAGAATGCCACACACATTCCCTTATTCAACCAATTCTATCGCAGAAGATAAAAACGGTAATATCTGGGCAGGTGGTACTGCCGGTGTGGAAGTGTATAATAAAGAAGGAAAATTAATCCGTCATATTACACATATTGAAAATGACGCACACAGTTTAAGTAATAGTACTGTGTTGGATATTGTAGAAGATAAAAACGGTTCTATCTGGATGGGTACCAGAGATGGATTAAATCTTTACAACCCGCAATCTGATCAGTTTACCCGCTACCGCCGTGAAGACGGACTTCCTCATAACACAATACTCAGAGTTTTAAAAGATCATCTGGATAATCTTTGGTTGAGTACACCTAACGGATTATCGAATGTAAATATTAACCGGCAAGATTCAAAACTGACCGTTCAGTTCAGAAACTATGATGAAACCGATGGACTGCAAGGCCGTGCTTTTAATGATGATGCTGCTTTTATAACCAGAGCAGGTGAGCTGGTTTTTGGAGGAAGTAACGGGTTTAATATATTCATGCCTCCGGCTGCTGCTGAAAAAAATTTTTATCCTCCGTTGACTTTTACCGATCTGCAATTATTTAACAATAGTGTTCGCGTCGGACAAAAGTATGATGACCGTATTATCTTACCTCAGAGTATTACCACTACTGAAAAACTTGTATTAAAACACGATCAGAATGCTTTTGCGGTAGAATTTGCTGCATTGCAACATGTAGATGCCCGAAAAATAACTTATCTCTATCGTTTACAGGGTTTCAATGATACGTGGATCAGTACCGATGGTAACAACAGAAAAGTAAGCTTTACCGGTTTAAATCCTGGTATCTATACTTTGTCGGTAAGAGCAAAAAATGAAAATGGCGACTGGTTACCTCAAACGGCTAATCTTGAAATCAGAATATTACCGCCGGTATGGGCAACCACCTGGGCTTTTTGTTTATATGGCTTATTAATTATATCTGGTTTGCTGTATGGCAGATACAGGATTATTCGTCGTACTCAACGAAAATTCATTAAAGAGCAGCAGGAGTTGGAAGAACGTCGTAAGCATGAATTAGATGCCATGAAAGTACATTTTTTTACAAATGTCAGTCATGAATTTAAAACGCCTTTGGCATTAATACTTACTCCGGTTGAGAATTTATTAAAACAACCTTTTCCTGAAACAGAACATCGTCAGTTCAATTTAATTCACCGAAATGCCCGCCGTTTATTAAACATGGTGGATGAGCTACTTGATTTTCGTAAGCTGGAACTGGGAGAACTTAAACTCAATAAAAAAAACGCCTGCATATTCAGGTTTTGTAAAGATGTTTACGATTCTTTCTCTGATATTGCTGAACGGAAAAATATAAACTTTTCTTTTCATGCTGAAGAGCAGGAACTGATTATGAGTTTTGATCCGGATAAACTGGAGCGTGTACTTTTTAATCTCTTAGCCAATGCGTTTAAATTTACACCGGAAGGAGGAGATGTTTCTTTACATATAAAAACATTACATCCAAAGAACACAATTGAAATAAGAGTGAGTGATACTGGTATCGGTATTCCTTCAGACAGGCTCGAGAAAATTTTTGAAAGATTTTTTCAAAATGAACTGCCCGGTTCTATGATTAATCAGGGGAGTGGTATTGGTCTTTCAATCAGTAAAGAATTTGTACGTTTACACAACGGTTCTATCCGCGCTGAAAGTGAATTGAATCATGGTAGTGATTTTATCGTAGAGTTACCTGTATTATTATATGAAGAAGAAAAATGGCAGCCGGTATCATCTGCCGGAACTACTGAAGTAAAAGAATTAAAACAAACTACCGGTATTAAAGAAACGGAACAGCTTAAAAAGCGGCAGCAGCCCAGAAAAACGATTTTGCTCGTAGAAGATAACGAAGATTACAGATTTTATATAAAAGACAATCTCAAAGAACACTTTATTGTAATAGAGGCTTCAAATGGTAAAGAAGGCTGGCAGAAAGCATTATCTGAACACCCCGATCTTATTGTCAGTGATTTGAACATGCCCGAATTCAGTGGTATGGAATTATGTCGTAAAGTAAAAGAAGATAAACGTACTTCTTTTATTCCTTTCATTTTGCTGACAGTGGTTAGTTCGGAAATCAGCCAGTTAAAAGGTTTGGATATGGGAGCGAACGATTACATCACCAAACCCTTTAATATCGAGTTGTTGATTTCAAAAATCCGCAATCTGTTGACCCAACAGGATAAGTTTAAAGAAACCTATCAAAAGCAGGTCAGTGTGGTTGCCACAGAACCGGTGACGGCTTCCACAGATGCAGATTTTGTTCAGAAAGCACTGGCTTTTGTTGAAAAAAATATATCTAATCCGGAATTGTCGGTACAGGAATTAGGCCGTGAAATGTTGCTGGGAAGAGCCACTCTTTACCGGAAATTATTTACACTTACTGGTCAGACACCTGTTGAGTTTATCCGGTCGATCCGTTTACAAAGAGCCGTTCAACTGCTCGAAGCCAGACAATTAACTGTTTCGGAAATCGCCTACGAAGTAGGTTTTAATGATCCGAAATACTTCACTAAAGTGTTTCGGGAAGTATATAATTTAACTCCTTCTGCTTATCAGGATTCTCATAAAAAAGAGAAGGATAATTCGTGAGTTTTTATTTTTATTATTGATAATCATACATATATGAAATAGGGGGAAACATTTTTCCCCCTATTTTCTGCAAAATTTCGCCCTTCATACCTACCTCATCCTTTTAATTTTGTTACGTTCTGCGCTCTCTCACGGGATGAGAACAGAGCCGATTTATTTTCAACTTAAAACTAACTTGTTTTATGATCTGCTTGCCAATTGACAGTCCTCCCGGCTGTCCTGCACGTGCACAAGTACCTTTGCTTAAAAGCGTCTTTCTTTTATTGCTCGTTTCGGTTTCAATGAACCTGGCGGTAGCGCAAAACCGTATCGCAGGCAAAGTTACTGATGATAAAAATAACCCGTTGACGGGTGCGAGCGTGACGGTAAAAAACAAAAGTATCGGAACTTTTACCGACAATGAAGGCCTGTATTCCCTGGCCGTTTCTCTGAACGACACTTTGATTTTTTCATCTGTAGGTTATCAGATGAAGGAAGTTCGCGTAACTTCTTTCAACGACCTGAATGTTCAGATGGCGCTTGAAAACAGCCAGATGGAACAGGTGGTGGTGGTTGGATTTGGCCGCCAGAAGTTACCAACGGTGACCGGATCGGTAAGTGTAATCGGAGGAAAAGAACTGGTTCAAACGCCAGTTGCCAACGTCAGTAATATGCTGGTGGGTATGGCCCCCGGTATTACCGGTATACAGAATAGTGGTGAACCCGGCCAGAACGCTACAATGCTCCGGATCAGAGGTATCGCTACTTTGAACGGCTCAAATCCGTTGGTGGTAATTGACGGGGTGCAACAACCCGCTGAAAATCCTTTTACCATGCTGAATGCAATTGATGCGAATGATATTGATAATATCAGCGTATTAAAAGATGCGTCAGCTACCGCGGTTTTTGGTATCAGAGGTGCAAACGGTGTAATCATCGTTACTACTAAAAGAGGCCAGTCCGGCCGCCCTTCTTTCAGCTTTAGTATGAACAGAGGGTATACGAATCCTACTTCCCTGATGCCGCTCACCAATTCATATGACTTTGCAAGCAGCAGAAATGAGTCTATCAGAACCTTACAGGCTTCTGGTAATAATTCATATGATAATATGTTGTTTTCTGACGATGAGCTCTGGAAATTTCAGAATAACAGAGATTATACGAACGCAGAAATCGATGCGATGAGCCATCTCAGCGCTGAACAAAAAGAAAGATTGAGAAATAGTCCGGCTTTATATTATACCAGTCATGACTGGTATAAAGAGCTGTTCAGTGGAACAGGTGTACAGAATCAATATAATCTGAATGTATCAGGCGGTAGCTCTAAATTCAGATACTCCAGCTCGATCGGTTATTTTGACCAGACGGGTATTCTGAATTACACAAAAGTGGCCGGCGCAAATGTAGATCCGAAATACTCAAGATATACTTTCAGAAATAACTTCGATATCAACGTTGTTAAGAATTTACAGTTAAGCGTTAATATCAGTGGTCAGTTTCTGACAAATAAAGTTGCTAATCCAAAATCAGACAACTTTAGTAACGTAGAATCTTCAAACCTTGCAGCAAGATATCAGGCGATGTTGCAAACAATGGGTTATGGTCCGTTCATTTCTCCTGGTATTGTTGATGATCGTATTGTTTTACACTTTGCAGGATCTGACAGAAGCTTTACCAACCCTGTTGGTACGATCAGAGGTGGTAACGGTGGTTATCCGAGCCAGGTAGTGAATCCTTTAAATCTCGTAACACGCGGTTACGGAGTTTCGCAGGGAACAAACCTGAGCACACAGATGACATTGAAACATACCATGGACTATATTACTTCCGGGTTATCTTCTCATTTTACCATGGCTTATGATGATAACTATTCGAAAGGATATACCGTAACGCCTGGGGTGCCTACCTATTCTGCTTACCGCAATCCTGCCGATCCTGAAAAAATAATTTTTGTGGGTGGAGCCGTAAGTGCCGATAATACATTAACCGATTATTTGTTTAATGCAAACTTCAGAAAAACATATTATGAGGCAGGATTGAATTATACTCAGAACTATGACAGACACAATGTAACCGGACTTTTACTGGGGCATGCACAGAAATATGTGGCAAATGGTTTAGCTTATGGTACTCCTTCAGGTTTAATGGGTTTGGTTGCCCGTGCTACCTATAATTATGATGAGCGTTATCTGATTGAAGGAAACATGGGTATAAACGGTACAGAACAGTTTGCTCCTGAAATCCGTTTCGGATTTTTCCCCGCAGTGTCTGCCGGATGGATTATATCTAATGAATCTTTCTTTGGTAATAATTCCTGGTTCACATTTGCCAAAATACGTGGTTCTTACGGAGAAGTGGGTAATGATCAGATTGGTGCTATCCGCTATCTGTACCTTCCGAACTCATGGAATATGTCTGATGGTGGAAATGGTTACTACTTTGGAAGTACAAACGGTACTACTACTAATCCGCTGGTTTCAGGTGCTTATGAAGCATCACTGGGTAACCCTGTGGTAACCTGGGAAAGAGCGAATAAAACAAATATTCAGTTAGACCTGCGGTTTTTAGATGACAGGCTATCTCTTTCTGCAACTTATTTTGCTGAAAAAAGAAGAAATATTCTGGTACAGCCAAGCATTATTCCCGAGAGTTTTGGTGTAATAGGTGTTCCTGCTTCTAACCTGGGAGAAGTAAGTAATCAGGGTTGGGAATTTGAGTTAGGATGGGATGATAAAATAGGTAATGATTTTAGTTATTTCGTTAAAGCAAACTTCTCTTATGCCAGAAACAAGATTGATTATATGGCTGAAGCACCATTCCCGCATCCATGGATGAATCAGACAGGATTTATGATTGGCCAGCCTAAAGGATTAATTGCTGATGGGTTTTATAATACGCAGGAAGAGCTTGCAAACAGACCGCTTAATACTTTTAGCCCGCTGGCTGATCTGGGAGATATCAGATACAAGGATATTAATGGCGACGGAAGAATTGATGTAAATGATCAGGTGCCGATCGGATACCCGACTTTCCCACTGATTTCTTACAATACAAGAATTGGATTCTCTTATAAAAACTTCAATCTGTCGGCATTATTTATCGGTACAGCCAAAGGTTCATATGATATCAGCAGAACTTATTATGGCGGAAACAGAATTGTTGAAGCGGTAAATGATGGTCGCTGGACGCAGGAAAAATATGAGCAGGGTGCGGATATCAGTTATCCGGCAATGAATGCTATCACTGGTGTTTCCGAAGCCTCTAAACTTTCCAGTACATTCTGGTTGCGCTCAACAGATTTTGTAAGATTAAAAAATCTTTCTGTTAGTTATTCTTTCCAGAATATTAAAGCTTTCCAGAGAGCAGGTATCAAAGCCGTGAATGTTTTCGCAAATGGAAACAACCTGATTACCTGGACGAAACTGGTGGATGGTATCGATCCGGAATCTACCAGCCAGTCGAGTAACGGCTATATTTTTCCATTGATTAAAACCTATAATGTAGGGGTGAATCTTTCATTCTAAAATAATGAAGTTTATGACTAATAATAAAAAACAACATTGGTCAAAATGTTTGTTTGCCACAATAGGAATTGTTTTTTCATTAAGTATCACTTCTTGTGAAAAAGACTTTTTGCAGGTACCCCCTGGTAGTAATCCTACCATTGATACAGCTTTTAGCAACGCTACCAATGCGTATAATGCAATAGCCGCTGCTTATTTTGCATCACTTCGTCAGGGATTAAACTGGGCAGGTTATTATGCGCCCAGTACCGATGATCAATTGGCTGGTAGCCAGGCTTTCTGGGTACAGATTCCGGGTAGTGTAGCGTCAGTAGCTATTCTGGGAGGAGGGTTTACTCCTAATAGTAACAGCCAGGACATGGGCTCGAACGGTGGTTATGGAAATGATGGTTATACTGACAATTTCAGAGCTATCAGAAAAGCATATCTGGTAAAAGAAAATATTGACAATGTTCCAAACATGAGTGCGGAAGATAAAGCAATCGTGAAAGCGGAAATGCAGGGATTGGTAGCTTATCGTTACGTACAGATGTTCATTATGTATGGTGGAGTACCCATTATTCCTGAAAGTTTTCCTTTAACCTCTCTGAATGACCTGGATGTACTGGCTATTCCCAGAGCACCGCTGAGTAATCTGCTGGATACAATTATTACCTGGTGTGACGAGTCTGCTGCAGTATTACCTTCAAGATGGCCTGATAATTCATTAGGAAGAATGACTAAAAGCGCTGTACTCGCTATCAAAGCGAAAGCATTAATGTATGCCGCACGTCCTTTATTTAATACGGCTACTCCGTATCTCAGTCTGGGTGGTAATAATAATCTTATCTGTATGGGCACTAATGACCCGAATCTTTGGAACAGGGCTTTGGCTGCAAGTGAAGCGGTGATTGCGGAAGCGGAAGGTTACGGAGGTCTGTCGATTATTAATACCGGTAATCCTATGGCTGATTATGGAACAGCAACGTCTACCCCAAGTAACAGAGAAGTAATTCTTGCTTTTAAACAACAGGTGGCTTCTTCAGGTGGTGCCGGTCCTTATAATATTTTTAATGTAGTGAACTATCACTATCAGGCAAATGGTTCGGTTTTATCAACCAGCATGCTCGAGAATTATTATAAAGCTGATGGTACTGATCAGACATGGCCTGCTTTAGGACAGAATCAGCCTTTTGCTGAATACCTTACTAAGTTCCAGGAAATGGAACCAAGAATGAGAGCTGACTTTAACGGATGGGAAATGCAGGCAGACAATAACCCTGGTGATCCGTTCTGGCATATGACCTCACATTATAAAGATGTGAATCACTTTGGAGCTGGTCAGCCTACCAAGTTCTACTATATGGCAGGAAGGAGAGAGTGGTTTGATTTTCCTCTTTTCCGATTAGCGGCTTATTACCTGAGTTCTGCTGAAGCTTATAATGAAACCGGTGATCCGGTTCGCGCTTTACAACGGTTGAATATTGTGCATGAACGTGCGGGACTTCCTCCCGTTACTGAAACCAATCAGGATCTTTTAAGGGAAATTATCCAACGTGAATGGGCAATTGAATTCATTCAGGAAAAATACAGATTCAATGACCTTAAGCACTGGAAACATCCGGATATCGCTAACGGAATTATTGGTGGTCCGATCCGTTTCCTCGCGTTCAATAATGGTGGCGATGCTTTGGCAACCGGTAATGTCAATTACAGCAATACTGTAAGATATAATGGATACTGGCATTCAAAACAATTCCTGAATCCATTCCCGCAAAGCGAAGTAAACAAAGGATATCTGGTTCAGAACCCAGGATATTAATGTGCAAATTCATAATCATAGAAGACTCAGCTATATGAAGAAATATTTGACTATAAAAGGAATTAGCCTCTTAATGCTGGCAATATTCACCGGAGGTACTTTTACAGCTAACGCACAGTCGGCTTCAAAAGATACTACAAAGAATACCAGCGGCAATTCTGAAAATAAATATGAACCGGGCCCTTTATTACAAATACCGGTGCAAAGATCTATTGCTTCTCATTCAACAGTTTCAGGCGAACTGTTGACTAAAACACCTGTATCCAATATAACTAATACATTATACGGAAGACTGAACGGTCTGATGGTGATGCAGAATAATGGTCAGTTAGGATATGATCAGGCTTCGCTGATGATGAGAGGTACCGGAACCTATGACAATTCAACCGTTGTTTGTTTTGTTGATGGCTTTCAGGTAGATATCTCTTTCTATTTTCAATACCTCGCTTCAGGTGAAATAGAAAGTGTAAGCCTGCTGAAAGACCCTGTTACCCTGGCTACTTTCGGTATGAAAGGTGCTAACGGAGTACTGTGGGTTACCACTAAACGCGCAACTGCCGGAACTTTCAGGGTTGACGCAAATATAGTATCTGGTGTGCAGCAGGCAACCAAACTACAAAAACCTTATGATAGTTATAATTATGCAAGACTGTTTAATCAGGCTGTTAGTAATGATAATTATGCACTGAATGGAAACCGCTATATCTGGTCTCCTTCTTATTCAGAAGCTGAACTGGAGGCATATAAAAATGGTCAGGGAACAAACGTTGACTGGTATAATGAAGCATTACGCAATACAGGTAACTATACCAACGCAAATGTAAATGTACAGGGAGATATTAATGAGTTATCACGTTATAATCTGTTTGTAGATTATCTGGGAGAAACCGGACTGTTTAATGTTCCGAAATCATCTGATGTAGCTACTAATTCAGATTTGCGACGTTTTAATATCCGCTCAAACGTAGACCTGAAATTCTTTAAAATTTTTGAGGCAAAGGTAGATCTGGGAGGAAGAATTGAAAGCTACAGGCACCCGATGAGCAGTAACAATTATGATAATGCGGCTGCTTTCTGGAGAGAACTGTCTACTTATCCGGGTAATATTTATCCTGTGCGCGATGCGGCTACCGGTAACTGGTCTGGTAATACTTTATATCCCAATAACCCCGTAGCGCAACTCAACTCAACCGGACTTTTTACTTCACATGACAGAACCTTACAAGGTAATTTTATGCTGAAAGAAAACCTTGACTTTGTTACGAAGGGATTATACCTGAGTCAATCCGTTTCATTTAATACCTGGTCGAGAGTAATTCAGAATAAAGTAATGACCTATGCGCGTTTCTTCGAAGGAAATCAGGCCACTTCAGATAGAACTACACCTATTGACTTTCAGGATAATCAACCATACGGACAATTGACCTGGCGTCAGTCGAACCTGGTTGCAGGTTATAATCGCACTTTTAATGATCATGCTGTAACAGCGGCAATTAACTACTATGCCAGTGATATGATTCCTGATGCGAATGAAGATGCTTCAAGATTGTCGTACCGTTTTCAGAACCTTGGCGGCAGAGTAAACTATGCTTACAAAAACAGATATATCGCTGAACTGGGGTGGGGATACAGCGGATCAGATTCTTATGCCCCGGGAAACCGTTGGAAATTTTATCCGGCAGTTTCGCTGGGATGGATTGCTTCTGATGAGGATTTCCTGAAAAATAACAATGTCATCAGTTTCTTAAAATTAAGAGCTGCTGCCGGTAAATCAGGTAATGACCAAACATTCCAGGGACGTTATCTCTATCAACAATATTACAGATATGTAGCAGGAAGTGTTACTGGCAACAGTAATTTAAATTATAACAATGGCATCAGCCTCGGGCGTATCGCTACTCCTGACATTACTGCTGAACAAAGCATGAAATATGAAGCAGGTTTTGATCTTACATTGTTGGGTAAACTTACTGTGAATGCAGCCTGGTTCCTGGATAAAAGAAGCGGAATCATTACAAGAAATAATCTGGTTCCGGGATACCTTGGCTATACCGGTGCCGATATGTTACCGTTCCAGAATATCGGTAAAGTAACCAATACCGGCGTTGAATTCGGATTGAATTATGCTGATAAAGCAGGTGACTTTCATTATTCAGTGGATGTAATGGGAACTTATGCTAAAAATAAAATAAATTATCAGGCTGAAATTCCAAACAAAAATGACTTTTCGAATACAACCGGATTACCAATCGGTACTCCGATAGGTTTAATTGCTGATGGTTTATATCAACTGGAAGATTTTAATAATGATGGTACTTTGAAAGCAGGGTTACCAGTGCCGGCTTTTGGTCCGGTACAACCTGGCGACATTAAGTATAAAGATCTTGATAACAACGGATTCATCGATAATACAGATATTACTAAAATTGGTAATCCTGAATATCCTAACTTCTATTACTCTTTCAATCTGGCATTTTCTTATCGTGGATTCGATCTTTCCGCATTGTTTCAGGGAGCATCAGGACTTAGTGTGAATCTGTTAGGAGCTTCTTACAATCAGGTCGTTCCATTTGTAGGTAACACCAATATTTATCCTCTTGCAGGAAATGCATGGGCTTATTATCCTGATCAGGGTATCGATACAAGAAACACTGCTGATTTTCCAAGGTTAACAACAGTAAGTAATTCGAATAATTATACGAATTCTACTTTCTGGATGAAGAATGCAGACTTTTTAAGATTAAGAAATATTCAGTTAGGATACTCTTTACCTGATAATATACTGAAAGAGCTGCATCTTACCCGATTGAGAGTTTTTGTTACTGCAGTAAATCCTGTTACCTGGTCTTCATTCACTAAAGAGTATGGATTTGATCCGGAAGCAACTGCCGGGTATCCACCTATTAAATCATACAGCGCAGGTGTATCGTTAACCTTTTAAAAATGAATGCTATTATGAACTTGCTATATAACAAAACTACTAAAGCGGCATTAGCTTTCGCTTTAATTGGTGCAACAGGGTGCAGTAAAGATTTTCTGGATACAAGGCTGGATACGCAACCTGTTCAACACAATGTTGATCAGAACTATACTACTATTATTCAGCTCGCGAATGCGCCTTATGCGTACATGCAGCAGATTAATGAATTCAATGTATTAGATGGTAACCTGTTTGCCGCAGTAACGGATGAAGCGGTACAAACAAACAGTGTAGGAAATGTTTACCTCTTTAATAATGGTAACTGGAATCAGTTTAATAATCCTGACGACAGATATAATAATTATTATTCCGGAATTTTTGCCGTGAATTACTTTTTAGAATACCTGAATAAAAATGGTGGTGATTATAAAGCATTGCTGGCTTTAAACAGAGATACCATTACAGCAGATACCAGATTGAATTTTGAGAATGATATAAAACTGATGGAATGGTCAATTCCTGAAGCGCATGTGTTAAGAGCTTACTTCTATTTTGAATTAATCAAAAGGTACGGAAGTGCTCCTTTACTTACACAAACTTATGCGATATCAGAACGACCATCAGTAGCAGCATCCTCTTTTGAAGATGTGGTAAACTTTATTATTACTGAAATAGATACTTATAAAAATGATCTGCAACCTAACTGGAAAACTTCGGCTTTCAGTAATTATGACGGAAGGTTTACCGTCGGTGCGGCACTGGCTTTAAAAGCACGCGTGTTGTTATATGCAGCAAGTCCTTTGCACAACCCTTCAAACAGCGCTGCTAAATGGGAAGCTGCAGCAGCAGCTGCAAATGAAGCACTCGTTTTCGCCCGCAGAACAGATAATACAGGAGGTAATAACCAGCTGGATGCTGATTACAGAAACTACTTTCTGGGAAGTAATACGCTCATGAGTAACGAAACAATTCTGGCTATAAGATATGCTCCTGATAATAATCTGGAAAGAGCAAATTATCCTATAGCAACCGCCGGTGGTAACAGTGGAATTACACCTACGCATAATCTGGTAAGCGCGTATGAATTCACAGGACCGGAAGTTCCGGGAAATCCATACGCAAACCGTGATCCGAGACTGGGTTATACTATTGTTACAAACGGCAGTACCTGGAACAGTAGAATTATTAATCAGGCTCCCGGTGGCAGCGATGATATGAAAAGAATCAATGCAAGCAGAACCGGATATTATCTAAAGAAGTTTCTGGTAGATAATGCAGATCTGATTAATAATGCGCAGTTTCAACACAACTGGCCGGTATTCCGTTTCGGAGAATTGTTACTGGTATATGCTGAAGCGATGAATGAAGCTTACGGACCTGATAATAATAATGGTTATGTGTTCACAGCACGTGAAGCTATCAATATGGTTCGTTCAAGACCGGGAGTTAACATGCCTGCGGTAACCGCGGCAGCTCAGGGTGATTTCAGAGAAGCTGTAAAACATGAGAGAAGAATAGAACTCGCTTTTGAGAATCACAGATACTGGGATCTTATTCGCTGGGGAAATGCAGCTGATATTCAGAACCAACCGGTAACCGGCGTTGAAGTTACACGGCATGAAAGTGTATTCATTTATACTCCGAAAGCTGTGCAGAACCGGGTATTTGTTAGCCCTAAGATGAACTTTTACCCTTTCCCTCAGTCTGAAATCAATATTTCTAACGGCGCAATTGTACAGAATCCGGGCTGGTAGTTCAACAATAACTATCCGGAGCTCATCGGTACAAAAAATAAAAAAGCTGAATTATGAAACTTAAAAATATAAGCGGTCTTACCAACTTACTGCTTGCAGTATTACTGATCTTCACTTCTTGTCAGAAGGATGATTCGGCAAAAGATTATGGGTTTTCTCTGATATATATGCCTCAGAGCATTAATACGGCAAGTGAAGTGGACAGGCTTTATGCTGTTCCCAGGTCATCTAATAATGCAAGCCCTACCGGAATGAATTATATGGTAGATCCGGTAAATCAGACGACCAATATTATTCTGGGAGTAGCGCTTTCCGGTTCTGCAGCTGGTGCTTACAGCGTAGATGTCGTTGTTGATAATAACCTGACACAGGAACTGATCAATACAGGAAACTTCGGTGCCAACTACATCCTGATGCCAGATACCGGTTATTCAATTCCGGCAAAACTGGAAGTTTCCGATAAAGGATATGCAACTTTTAACCTGTCTGTAAAAAATACAGTGATTGTAGATCCGGCTTATTTTGGAAAACACCTGTTACTGGCAGTTACAATAGCGAATCCCAGTCAATACGAAATTCAATCAACGCGTGCTACAACTATTGTAGATCTGGATATAGAAGCATTATTCCCGAATGCTACCGGTACTTCTGAAATCAATGTGGAAGAAGGCATAACAGTCACCATCACCGGACAAAACCTTGATCAGGTTACTTCATTGAAATTTACAGGAACTGATATAACCATTCCTGTGGTTTCGCAGAAATCAAACGAACTGGTAGTAACAATGCCTGAAATGAATGCATTCAACAGAGGGTCGATTGATCTGGTAACACCATTCGGTACTACAAAATCTTCTTTTGAATTGGTGAATGTAAATAATGCCATGCAGGTGTTTACAGACGGTTATGGAATTAATATTGGCCCGAATACAGACGGTGATGATTACGGTTCTTCTCAGGCGGTGAGTACTACTGTTGCTAAAAGAGGAAATGCATCACTGGCAATAACTTATTTCGGTAATAATTATTCTCCCGGCGGTATACTGAATGGGGAAGGGTTTATTAATGACGGTTATCAATACATTACTTTCTGGGCAAGAAGTACTACCAACGGTACGGGTAACGAAGGTATTCAACTATCGCTGATGGGTAGTGGTATGCCTGATGGATATGGAAATGACTTTGCGGGTGTTGGTATCGTAGTGTCGCCGCAATGGACATATTACAAAATACCTATCGGCCCGGGTTCCGGTAAACCCATGTGGAACAACGGTAATAATTTCAGAAAATTCGGATGGAGATTGAACAACTGGAATGTACCTGATAATGAAATAATTTATTTTGATGATATCCTGTTTGTGAAATAATGGATGAGTGCGAAAACAGGTTTATACTGTAAAAGCATTTGCAGATGCTTTTACAGTATGCCTGAAAATAATTTTGAACCTACAAAAAAAGAATGTCGATTAATTATGACTAGAACAATCTTTTGCTTATTACTTGCTACATGCATGTGCTTTTGTAACAAGAATAATGCAACGCCGGTTTCTGTACCATCGGTGACAATGCTGAACGCTGATTTTGCGCATGTATCACCTGAAGTGATTGCAGGAAATGTATACGACGGTAACCTGTATATTTCTTATTCCGGTGGAAATGGTGCTGCTTTTGACGCAGGCTCCGCTATCGCTTCTACAGGAGTAACAGGCTTAACAGCCGTGTTACAAAAAGGTACACTCGAAAATGGTATGGGAAATATCGTTTATAAACTAACCGGTACTCCATCAGCTTCAGGTGTCGCAGTGTTTAATGTGAGCTTTGGAGGACAAACTGTTACCGTAAATATTACTGTTGCTGAAACACCAGTTGTGAATACACTGTTCTGGGGATTCTTTGATGACTCCGGCACTCCAATGTCATTCTACGACGGATTTGGAAAAAAACCAAGTATGGCAATGATGTTTGATGCATGGACTGTAACCGGAAATAAAGACTTCCCGGTTCAGTTTTGCAGAAATGCAGATGCCGGCGGGTATGTACCGCATATTACATGGGAGCCAATGTTAGGATTAGCAGAACTGATGTCTGGTAAATATGATGACGATATCAGAAAGTACGGTGAAGCAATGGCCGCTTTCGGAAAACCAATCGTAGTACGTTTTGCACATGAGTTTAACGGCGACTGGTATCCATGGAGTATTTTTAATGAAGAACTGGTACCTGCAGCTACTTATGTACAAGGGTTCAGATATGTTCATGATAAAATTAAAGCAACCGGTGCAACAAATGTTTACTGGACATGGGCTCCGAATAATGCAAATGGTAATAACAATCCTCAAACCCTGGATGCCTATTATCCTGGTGATGAATATGTAGATATTATCGGTATGGACGGATATAATTTCGGTACATCACAATCATGGTCTAAATGGCAGAGTTTTGGCGAAGTATTTACAAATGTTTATTCATGGATTACACAAAATCACCCTGATAAACCAATTGTTATTTGCGAAATGGGAACTTCTTCTACAGGAGGTGATAAAGCTGCATGGATTACGGACATGTTTGTTCAGTTAGAAACAAACTTCCCGAAAATTAAAGCCTTCGTGTGGTTTAATATTGATAAAGAAACAAACTGGTTGTTTAATCAGACTGAAACCAGCACCAATGCTTTTAAAGCGGCTTTAAGTAATCCGCGTGTGGTAACCGACCGCACTTTCGGTGGAATTCTGAAATAAACCGAAGCATAATATAAATTGTAGAGAAGATGATTAAATATATTCCTCATTTACTGGTAGTGTTGCTGGCAGGTTGTAGCGACTCTACAGGTATTCCCGATTATAAACGCGCAGATTTATCCGTTGAAAAAAGAGTGAGTGATCTGTTAGCTCGAATGACAATTGAAGAAAAAGCCGGACAATTAAACCAGTTAGCCGGTGACCTGAATACCGGCCCCGCATCAGGAAATGCAGATTGGCAGCATAAATTACAATCCATTAAAAATGGTGAAGTAGGTTCTATGCTGAATGTTGTGGGGGCAGGTAAAACAAAGCAGGTGCAACAGGCTGCTCTTGATAGCAGGTTAGGGATACCTTTACTTTTCGGATATGATGTAATGCATGGCTATAAAACAATCTTCCCGATTCCATTGGCAGAAGCCTGTAGCTGGGATCTGGTACAGATTGAAAAAAATGCAACAGTAGCCGCAAACGAAACTTCAGCTGCCGGTGTGCACTGGACGTTCGGACCAATGTGCGATATCGGTAACGATCCGCGATGGGGAAGAGTGATGGAAGGTGCCGGTGAAGACCCCTGGCTGGGCGCTCAGATTGCCGCTTCAAGAGTAAAAGGATTACAGGGAAATCTCGACAGTAATCATATCCTGGCATGTGTAAAACACTATGCAGGTTATGGTGCGGTAGAAGGCGGTAAAGAATATGCTTATACAGATATGTCAAGAACCGAACTGTGGAATAAATATTTACCACCTTACAAAGCTGCTGTTGAAGCCGGCGCAGCCACTGTCATGAATGGCTTTAATACTTTTGAAGGCACACCTGTTACAGGAAATAAATACCTGCTGGATGAAGTACTGAAGAATAAATGGAATTTTAAAGGTTTTGTAGTAAGTGACTGGAACTCCATTGGCGAAATGGTGAATTGGGGATATGCTACTGACAATAAAGACGCTGCTTTAAAAGCACTTACTGCCGGTAGTATGATGGATATGGAAACCAAAGCACTGGTGGCACACATTCCTGAATTAGTGAAAGAAGGCAAGGTTTCTATGCAGCTCATCGATGATGCTGTTGGAAGAATCCTTTATTACAAATTTAAGCTCGGACTGTTTGATCATCCTTTTGCTTATTCTGATGAACAAAGAGAAGCCGCTACTTTGCTGAATGAAAAACACAGAAAAGAAGCTTTAGAGGCTGCTAAACGTTCTATCATCCTTTTACAAAATGAAAATAACGCACTACCCTTAAATAACAATACGAAAAAAATTGCATTAGTCGGTTTGTTTGCGCAGGATAAGAAACATTTGTTCGATTTCTGGGTGGCACAAGGCGATTTTAACGAAGCGGTTTCATTACAGGAAGGACTGCAATCTGTTTTTGCAAATACTGCTATCAGTTATAGCCAGGGTTACGAGGCGGATAGAGCAATATCAAACCAGACACTTATTGCTGATGCGGTTAATAAAGCCCGTGCCGCAGATGTCGTGATTGTAAACATTGGCCTCTCAGGAGAAATAGCCGGTGAAGCCCGGTCGCTGTCGGATGTGAGCATTCCTCAGAATCAGATAGCGCTGTTGAAAGAACTGAAAAAAACCGGTAAAAAAATTATAGCTGTTGTGTCTAGTGGCCGTCCGATGATTTTATCTGAAATTACAGGCTTGTGTGATGCCATCGTTTACACCTGGATTTTAGGTACCGAAAGTGGTAATGCCATTGCTCAGGTACTTTCAGGTAAATACAATCCTTCTGCGAAAACCGTTATGAGTTTCCCTTTAGCAGCCGGACAAATTCCTGTTTACTATAATCATTTCAGAACAGGCCGGCCGGCAACTGCTAACAGTAATGAAGTATGGGTAAGCCGTTACCGCGACATATCGAATGAACCATTGTATCCTTTCGGATTTGGATTAAGTTATACCACTTTCTCTTATAGCAATCTGGAGTTGAGCGATAGCGCGCTTCAGAGAGAAAATACTTTACGGGTAAAAGTGACGGTAACCAATACTGGTAGTTTCGATGGGGAAGAAGTGGTGCAGTTGTATATAAATGATGTAACCTCTTCCATACTCCGTCCGGTAAAAGAACTGAAAGGGTTTAAAAAAGTATTTTTAGAGAAAGGTGAATCAAAAGTGATGGAATTTATTCTCACAAACGAAGAACTGTCTTTTTACGATGGCGCGGGAAACAAAGTATTGGAAGAAGGTTGGTTTGAAGTGTTTGCCGGAGGTAACTCCCGTGATGTGTTGACCACCCGTTTCAGGTTAAAATAAAATACAGGTATTGGAGATTATTTCACAGGAATAGCAACTCTGAAAAATGGAGCTGACTTATATAGTCAGCTCTTTTATCTGATACATATGCGACCCCTCCGGGGTCGGGTCGTAACTCAGTCATGCTTTATAAATATGGCATCCCTTCGGGATGTTTTTTAGTTCTACAAAAAAGTAAATATTTTTAAAGTCTGCTATGATTGAAGCTGATGATAACAGCTCTTACCTGTATCTGATTTATTAACTTAGTGAGATTACCCTCCGGGATGCGGGATATTTTTGGTTCTACAAAAAAGTAAATATTTTTAAAGTCTGTTATGATTGAAGCTGATGATAACAGCTCTTGCCTGTATCTGATTTATTAACTTAGTGAGATTACCCTCCGGGATGCGGGATGTTTTTGGTTCTACAAAAAAGTAAATATTTTTAGAGTCTTTTATGATTGAAGCTGATGATAACAGCTCTTGCCTGTATCTGATTTATTAACTTAGTGAGATTACCCTCCGGGATGCGGGATGTTTTTGGCTCTACNCATATGCGACCCCTCCGGGGTCGGGTCGTAACTCAGTCATGCTTTATAAATATGGCATCCCTTCGGGATGTTTTTTAGCTCTACCAAAAAGTAAATATTTTTAAAGTCTGCTATGATTGAAGCTGATGATAACAGCTCTTACCTGTATCTGATTTATTAACTTAGTGAGATTACCCTCCGGGATGCGGGATATTTTTGGTTCTACAAAAAAGTAAATATTTTTAAAGTCTGTTATGATTGAAGCTGATGATAACAGCTCTTGCCTGTATCTGATTTATTAACTTAGTGAGATTACCCTCCGGGATGCGGGATGTTTTTGGTTCTACAAAAAAGTAAATATTTTTAAAGTCTGTTATGATTGAAGCTGATGATAACAGCTCTTGCCTGTATCTGATTTATTAACTTAGTGAGATTACCCTCCGGGATGCGGGATGTTTTTGGTTCTACAAAAAAGTAAATATTTTTAAAGTCTGTTATGATTGAAGCTGATGATAACAGCTCTTGCCTGTATCTGATTTATTAACTTAGTGAGATTACCCTCCGGGATGCGGGATGTTTTTGGTTCTACAAAAAAGTAAATATTTTTAAAGTCTGTTATGATTGAAGCTGATGATAACAGCTCTTGCCTGTATCTGATTTATTAACTTAGTGAGATTACCCTCCGGGATGCGGGATGTTTTTGGTTCTACAAAAAAGTAAATATTTTTAAAGTCTGTTATGATTGAAGCTGATGATAACAGCTCTTGCCTGTATCTGATTTATTAACTTAGTGAGATTACCCTCCGGGATGCGGGATGTTTTTGGCTCTACCAAAAAGTAAATATTTTTAAAGTCTGCTATGATTGAAGCTGATGATAATAGCTATTACCTGTATCTGATTTATTAACTTAGTGAGATTACCCTCCGGGATGCGCTGTTGAAGGCATTCTTCTACAGAGACGAAAGATTCTGTGTATATCAACTGAATAATAGGTTAAGCGTATGTATTTATTGTCAGGCATATTGACTCCCTTGTGGATGAGTTTTGGTATAGTTACAGTGTATTGGTAACTTAATTAATTGTAACGCATCGTGACCCCGGAGGGGTCACATACTTATAACAGAGCGCGAGTACCGGAACGACCCCAGAGGGGTCGCATATGTATCCCCTCTAAAATAATATACAAAAAATTAAGGAGATATCCAAACCCCAAAACAATCTCGCTATTCAGCTGACTCTTTGCTTATGGAAAAAAAGTAAGAATTTCTAGCATAGGCACACTTTTTTCTGGTCCTTTATCTTTGTATACCAATAGATTATTTCACTTCTTTTTGTAAATAATTTATTGTTCATTCAAAAAATTATTATATTTGCCACCCAATTAAGGTTGCCCAGGTGTTGAAACTGGTAGACAAGCCACCTTGAGGTGGTGGTGCTCGAAAGGGCGTGCAAGTTCGAATCTTGTCTTGGGCACTGACATAAAAATAACCGGCTGTATTACAGCCGGTTATTTTTATGTAGATACTATAAGTTTTTATTGCATTAATGGTTCATTTCCTGAACTTATTTCGAAAATAGTGCAGCAGATACATTATTAGAAAATTTTCTCTAATCTAAACCTGCATTTTTTTGTTTCATTATTATTGTTAATATATTGAATGTCAATTTCATATGTTCTGTTTCATATTAATTTGATTTGTTGAAACAAAAGTAGGATGCATTCAAACCCGTGACTTTGTTTAAAAATCAGAATATGCTTTGTTTATAAGAAAAATGATTTTAGGCTATAGTATTAATTGCCGGAAATATCTCTTAATACCTTTTTTCCATTTTCATTATCGGGATTCAGTTCGATAGATTTTTTATACATTCTGATCGCTTCCTCTTTCTGATTTGTTAACAGCAACGCTTCACCGTAACTGTCGAATGTGTTCCAATTTTTCGGAAAAATCATGGTTGCTGCTTTAAAAACCACTATTGCATTTTCTTTTTTGTTATGTCTGAGTAGTTCATATCCAAGCCTTATGAGTTGTCTTTCCGTTACACGGTATTTTTCAGGCTTTAAGAAATAATCGTTGAGTAATATTTCAGCATCATTTTTTTCTTTTTCTACTACTGTATAACCATAGAATCTGGAAAAGTCTCTCGAAGCAGGTTGGTAAGGTTGTTGATTAAGCATTGATAAGAGGGCATTTGAAGCAGCGAAAACAGCATTAGAGCCGGTGTTATCGAGGATAATGATCGTTTGTTTTTTGGTGATATTTCTCATCAGCATAGTCGTTAATCCGCTAAGTGAGCCGTCATGAAAAACTACTTTTCCATATTTTTCATCTGAGAATATTTCCCATCCTAGTCCGTAATAAACTTCTTTTTCATCTAAATAATAGGTAGCATTTTTTCCATTGTTTAGTTTAGCGGGGGTAAATGCTTCTTCCAGTTCCTCTGCACCCAATAAGCTGCCGTTATAAAGGCTTTTGTCGAATTGATACAGATCTTCAGCAGTGCTGATCATTCCCCCGTTTCCATAAAAATTACTTCTTTCATTTATTGTAAAAACGTCCGGAATATTTCTGGTATTTTCAAGTGTGGTAGTATAGAGATTAGTAAAGGTATAACGCTCTGTTTGTTGAGGATAAACATCTTTTCGGTTAGCAGGTTGTAGCGTGTTTTTCATACCTGCAGGGTTGAATATATACGTATGGAGATATTCGGCAAATGTTAGTCCTGATACTTTTTCAATAATCAATGCAGCAATACAAAAATTGGTATTATTGTATTCCCATTGATCTCCCGGATTGAACTGAAGTGGTAGATTATTTTGAACAAAAACAGGAATAAGATCATGGTTACTGATCAGGCGGGTTGGATCTTGTTCCATGATATTGTTGAAAATATCGTAATACTGCGGCAGCCCTGACGTATTACTTAAAAGATGTCTTATGGTTACATTCTGATAGGGAAATTCATACAGGTATTTTTGAACAGCATCATCCAGAGTTAATTTACCTTTTTGTTTGAGCTGCAGAATAGCTGTAGCCGTAAAGGGTTTGGTAATGGATGCGATGGGGAATCGGGTGTTTTTAGTGTGAAGAACTTTCTTACTCTGATCGGCAAAACCTAAAGATTGCTGGTAAATAATTTTATTATTGACAGCAATCAATGCATTGCCGTTAAATTGGTCAAAAGTGTGCAGATGGTTAAAGTATTCAGAGATATGTTTCACCGGATTTTGCGCATGCAGCAAAAAGCAGCTCATAAGTATAGTGAAAAATGAACCGCAGATTATAATTGTCTTTTTCATGGAACAGTTATAGTTTTAAAATGTTTTTTCCATGAATAAAGACGTATATGAATTTAAAATGTTTCAGGATGAAAAAAAAGCATAGTTGATTATTGGCACCAGCCATTATTATTGTATGCTGAGTTTTAGTATTTTCCGGATTATATTATTTTTCAATCATTTTGTATCTGTAAAAAAAATCTTTAAATTAAATCAGAATATTGTTTTTTGGCTCTACGGGTAATGGTATTTCCTCTTCACCAATCATCTGAAGTAAGTCAATTTCTATCGTACGGCAAATATTGAGCATGGGGATATCATTAAATAATCCCTCAAAAGGGTTTTCTGAATAGTCGCCTATTATTTCCATCACCACATATACCCAACCTACGATTACACCCGCAGGTATTGTCATCCATACCATTTCTTTTCCGAGGCTGCTGATAGGGCCTATTAGTCCGAATGGCAGCAGAAAAACGAAAATGCAAACGAAGATGAAACTAAAACTACTGTATTGCCTTGGAAGAGGGAATTTTTTGATACGTTCAGCTTTACCCTGCTCATGATAAAAGTTATTGATGGTATTTTGTAATTCCATCTGCTGCATCATATTAATCTGCCTGTTTTTGAATAATAGTTGCACTATTTCAGTTTGTTTATCCAGTATGTGGGTTGCCTTATTAGAAAATTTAGATAAAGATTGCATTTCTGCTTCGGAAAGATATTTTTTGTGAGCAATCTCTTCTAACTCTTTTGTATAAGCTCTGAATATTGCATTTTTTCTTTTTTGATTGAATATTCCAAAGCGCAATCCCAAACTAACATGTTCCCACTGAGTGGGTTGCAGTAGCTGTACCCTTAATTGGTACAGATAGGCAATATGACGAAAAATAAATTGTTTTCGTATGTCAAGAGAGTCGGCTGGCTGAGTGTTCTCCGAGTGCAGGTTTTTTATTGTTGTACCGGCAATGCGGCTGTTATTAATAATAGCCCCCCATATTTTTCTGGCTTCCCAAAGACGATCATAAGATTGGTTGTTTTTAAAACCGACGTAAAATGCTACAGATGTACCTATCAGGGTTAGCGGAAGGGTGGGCATTGTCAGAACTTTCCAGTCGGTGAAATAATAGATAGCGGTTACGATCAGCATCCATGCGGTAAGCCAGTATAAGTGATGGCCGGCAAATGTGAAGATATTATTCAGGCTAAGCGTCTTTCTTGTAATCATTAATTAGGTGAGTTTGATAATAAGAAATCGGGTTATTCAATAACATATCGTTCCTCGTCAATTCCGAACTTTATAAATATAAACTAAAACAAAGCAGGTTTACTTTTATTTGAAAATCCCGAATTTTATTTTTCAGGTTGTTACAAATATTTTGTACGAACAGATGGGTACTACGGGCAGGGGCAGGTGTTCAGTAAGGGTAAATCAGGAATTGATAAAAAACATTCCATTGTATAACTCAAAGCATTATGAATATTCTCTATTGTCGAAAAAATCATTTAAGTTTTACAATCGGATGTTTCAATCCGTTTACATCATTTTTAATCACAATGTATTTATCGATTGTTTCAAAAAGTTTCGTCAGTGTTTTAAATCCATAAGTTCTGGGGTCAAATGCTGGATCTATTTTTCTTAAGTTCGACCCTACATGTGAAACAAAAGCCTGATCATCTTCGTTTACTGAAATTTGAAATGCTTTATCAATAAGACTTAAGTCCAGCTTCAAAGCTTCCTGTGTTTTTTCATTAACAATTACTTTTTCAGTTTTACCTGTTTGACCAGTTGGGGCAACTGTGGTTTTTTTATCTTTTTTTGGAGCAGATTTTTTAGACTTTGCTTTTGTCTGATCCTTCTGTACTGTAAGTGTTAATATTTTACCAGGCTCTTCATTTACCAGGTTTTCTGTAAAGGTGAATATTTCACAGGAGTTAACAAAGGCAATGGGCGTATGTCGTTTTCCGATACCCATTACAAAAAGACCTTCTTCTCTGATTCTTTTGGCTAATCCGGTGTAATCACTATCGCTTGATACAATACAAAAACCCTCGATATTTCCTGCATGTAAAATATCCATTGCATCGATAATGAGAGAACTATCCGTTGAATTCTTACCAGTGGTATAAGAAAATTTCTGAATGGGATTAATTGAATACTGATTGATGATTTCTTTCCAGCTATTCAGTTGAGGCGAAGTCCAGTCGCCATATACTCTTCTGATAGTTGCCTTTCCGTATATAGAAACTTCTTCAATGATTTCTTTCATTAATTTTGCCTGTGCATTATCTCCGTCTATCAACACCGCTATATTAAATTTATTATTAGCCATATCTTTAAAGGATTAATAAATTGAAAATTAAGTCAGTGATCTTTTTAATGTAATTCTGAAATGAGTGCCTTTTCCCGGCTCTGAATGTACGAGTTGCAGATTACCCTGATGGTATTCATTAATAATTCTTTTAGCTAAACTCAGGCCTAATCCCCAACCACGTTTTTTAGTTGTAAAACCCGGTTGAAAAATCTGTGCCTGAACGGTACGCGACATTCCTTTTCCGTTATCGGTAACATCAATATGAACTTCTTCTGCTTTTTCTGTAAACTGAATACTGATTTTACCAGAGTGGTCAATAGCATCCAGTGCATTTTTAATAAGGTTTTCCAGTACCCAGTCAAAGAGGGTAGGAGAAAGTGGAAGGTGAATGGGGTGTTGAGGTAAATCTACTTCAAACTGTACTTTATTGGAGGCCCGCACCTGCATGTAGTCTGTTACGCTTCTGATTTGTTGAATCAGTTCACTGTTTTGCAATACCGGAATCGACCCGATCTTACCAAAACGGTCAGATACGAGTTTCAGCCGGTTAATATCTTTTTCCATGAGCTCAGAAAGGTTGGGCGGAGGAGATTCTTTCATAAGTTCTACCCATCCTTGTAAGGAGCTGAGTGGAGTACCAAGCTGGTGAGCTGTTTCTTTTGCCATGCCTACCCAAAGTTGGTTCTGGGTAGATTTATTGGCAGTATTAATGGCATAAATCATCAGTCCGATAAACAGACCAACAATAATTAATTGTACGATCGGAAAATATTTGATTTGTTGAGACAGTGCGGTAGCGCCGTAATAGTAATAATTCTTCTGATCAGTTTTAATCGGATCCTGCCAGATAATTGGCTCCTGCACTTTTGAAAACTCTTTCAATAAGTGGCGAAGATAAGTGGTGTCTTTACGTATTTCATCTTCGTTGATATTAACATATTGTGTGATTTCTCCTTTTTCGTTGGTTTCAATAATAGGAATGGAAGTGTTCTGAGTGATGATAGAAGAAGTGAGTCCGTCTGTGATACCACTCGAATCGATTAACAATAATTTACCTGCCTCCACCCACTGCATTACCTGCTTACGTTCAGCATCGGCAATTTGTTTGGCAATGTGTTGAGAGTACCATAGCGTTCCGGTCACTATTAAAATAGCGATAAAAGCGCCGATCGTTTTTCCGCTCCATAATGATTTGAACATGCGTTAAATTTACACAATTGCTTATAACTTTTACCGTTTTAATTGAATAATTGATAACTTGCCTAGAATAGAACGATAAAAAAAGATAAATGTCTGCTCCAAAAGTTGCGGTGGTTATTTTAAACTGGAATGGAAGAAATTATTTAGAACAATTTTTGCCCTCTGTAACCGGTACTTCATATCTTAATACAGAAGTAGTGGTGGTGGATAATTGTTCTACGGATGACTCTGTGGCCTTTATCCAAAGTCAATATCCGCAGGTAACGATTGTTCAGCTGAAACAAAATTACGGCTTTGCCAAAGGCTATAATGAAGGCTTGAAACAGGTAGAGGGAGAGTACTATGTACTGTTGAATTCAGATGTAGAGGTAGATACCGGTTGGTTAGAGCCGATGGTTGCATTAATGGAGTCTGACCCGAAAATAGGCATCTGTCAACCCAAACTATTACAATATCATTCACCTGATCATTTTGAGTACGCCGGAGCTGCCGGCGGATGGTTGGATCATTGGGGCTATCCTTTTGCGCGGGGAAGAATTTTTGATATTTGTGAAGAAGATAAAGGACAGTACGATGATTCAGTGCCGGTATTCTGGGCAAGTGGTGCTGCAATGATGATAAGATCATATTTGTATCATGAACTGGGAGGGTTGGATGAGTACTTTTTTGCGCATCAGGAGGAAATTGATTTATGCTGGCGGGCACAACGCGCCGGTTATATGGTATATGCCTGCGGCCAGTCGAAAGTGTATCACGTAGGTGGCGGAACGCTGCCGAAAGGAAATATGCGAAAAGTATACCTGAACTTCAGAAATAATCTGGTAATGTTATCGAAGAACTTACCTTTCAGACGGTTACTCTGGGTATTGACAGTCAGGTTCTGGCTCGACCATATTTCTTCAGCAAAAGCGATCTGGAATGGTGAAATGAGGTATGCTTATGCGGTGATCCGGGCGCACCATGCTTTTGGAAAATGGCTGTGCAGTAACTGGAAAACGATCAGAAAAGAGAAAAAAACAACCAAAAACCTGAAAGGATATTATAAAGGAAGTGTGGTGTGGTGGCACTTTGCGGGGAAGAAAAAAACATTTCGAGAAATTTTGAGAGGTAAAGCGTGATTTTTTAAAAAGTAAATATTATTTTTGCAACGCAATCAATACGTTATGGATCAACAACAACAACCAACAGAAAAAGACATCACCAAAAATTGGGTGAGCTCTTCACGTTATTTGTGGTATTTATCAGTATTTGCTATTGTAACCATGGTTTTAGGTGGTTGCTACAGCTTATATAAACACCGTTATAAAGGCAAACCTGAAGTAGAGGTTCCGACTTCTTCTCATTATACACCTGAGTATAAATAGTTTAGGGTAGAAAAAAGATAAAAAAAAGATGATAAAAAATTTTGAAGTTATCATCACATTCTTATCTTTGCAATCCCAAAACAAAAAGCTCTTTATTAAAATATTGTTTGCGGAAGTAGCTCAGCTGGTAGAGCACAACCTTGCCAAGGTTGGGGTCGCGGGTTCGAATCTCGTCTTCCGCTCTAAAAAGAGTCCATCTTTAGGTTGATGGATTTTTTTTGCACTCGGGTGGCGGAACTGGTAGACGCGCAGGACTTAAAATCCTGTTTTCAGTAATGAAAGTGTGGGTTCAATTCCCATCCCGAGTACCAGGGTTTTCTCTCTTCATATAGTTGGAGAAGAAAAAAGTTCTTAAAATATTTGCTTGAAAATCAAATATTTATTTGGTGGTTTGTTAAGAAATTGTATCTTCGCAAACTCTTATGCGGAAGTAGCTCAGCTGGTAGAGCACAACCTTGCCAAGGTTGGGGTCGCGGGTTCGAATCTCGTCTTCCGCTCAAGTTCTACCTAGAATCACTCGGGTGGCGGAACTGGTAGACGCGCAGGACTTAAAATCCTGTTTCCAGTAATGGAAGTGTGGGTTCAATTCCCATCCCGAGTACAAAGGTCATTCAGTAATGAATGGCCTTTTTTTATGCANTCAGTAATGAAAGTGTGGGTTCAATTCCCATCCCGAGTACCAGGGTTTTCTCTCTTCATATAGTTGGAGAAGAAAAAAGTTCTTAAAATATTTGCTTGAAAATCAAATATTTATTTGGTGGTTTGTTAAGAAATTGTATCTTCGCAAACTCTTATGCGGAAGTAGCTCAGCTGGTAGAGCACAACCTTGCCAAGGTTGGGGTCGCGGGTTCGAATCTCGTCTTCCGCTCAAGTTCTACCTAGAATCACTCGGGTGGCGGAACTGGTAGACGCGCAGGACTTAAAATCCTGTTTCCAGTAATGGAAGTGTGGGTTCAATTCCCATCCCGAGTACAAAGGTCATTCAGTAATGAATGGCCTTTTTTTATGCACTTTCTTTTCAATCGATCAGGTAAACTTTAAGATGTTTGAATCTTGTCTTGAGTACAACTGTTTTTTTTAATATTGATGTGGGAAGTTTTATCTACGTAAATACTTCACAAGTCAATCTTCACTGAAATATTTCTTCTCACACATCATTGTTGCTGCTGCATATTCTTCTGGTTTTCATATTTAAAAAAGGAGCATTGCTGTTAGAAGTACTCTGTTGCAGCGTGCTCAACAAATGATTACAAATTACGATGCACTTTGCATTTCTTTTTTTCGTTAATTTAGGTGGACGTTATCCTATTACCTTTCGGGAATGCGAATGCGTCATTAAACCTAATCAACCCAGTACAATGAAGTACCTTTTCCTTTTGATCATCCTTATTGGTTTTAGCAGTTGCAAAACCAACTACACCCTTACCACCTTTTATGTAAAGAACCCTACGGCACAATCACTCAACTTTAAAGCCAGTATTATTAAATATAACTCAATGGGACCTTACGAAATGACACTGCCTTTCACCGTACTGCCGGGAGATAGTGTACTGGCCAGACAAGTTAAACTGAGAAACGATATTCCTCCTAATAAATGGTTTACACAGTTTGTAAATTTTCCGGTAGAAGGCATTGTTTTTAATGATCCTAACCTGGAAAATAACTGGGTGAAATCTATTGACGAAAAAGGAAAACCTGTATTCACTTTTACCTTAGCAAAATGATTAAAAAAATATTACTTGCATGTATGCTGATACCATCGGTTTGCCTGGTTACTGCACAGGATACTGATTTGTTAAATCGTTTGCAGGCAATCCATAACAGAGGTATTGACTTTTATAATGTGGACGGAATTGAAATTACCAGCGAAATCAAAGACATTCCCCTGAATGCAAAAAGTATTGTAAAAGGGTTTAAAAATCTGAAACTGAAAGAAAAAGACCTCACAGCAACCGAACCTTTACTGGGTTTTCCGAATAGTTATTTTTCTAAAACGGAAGAAAAGCCGGCAGGTTTACACACTACTACTGACTACTATTTTGTAGAAAGTATTGATAAAAAAGTGATAGGGTTTACTTTTACTACTGTTAATAAAACCGATAATGAACTACAAAGAGAGTTTATAAACCTGGTAAGAAACAATCTGATACCTTCCAATGTGTATAATAAACTGCAACTTGATAGTATTAACTTCGCCGGCAGAAAAATTTTGTTAGGTAATAGTTGTGCATGGATGGGGGTAAACAATGTTCAATGCCGCTTTTATGGTCAGATGAACTGGAGTGTACACAAAACACAGGAAAGCGCTACCCAATCAGTCAATAACCAGTATGTTAGTATTTCTGCCGGAAATAAAGGTAAAATTGTAAGCGATACCACCGTTTCTGTAATTTTTGAGGGAGTTGAAACAAATGCAAGAAGAATTATGTACGACTTTACCGGGGTTACAGGATTACTGGCGGGTATGAGTGGTGGTAAAAACCTGACGATCTATTTTGTTGCAGCACCCGTAAGAGATCATTATGTAAGCTGTGTTATGAGCTTCTGGAATAATGATCAGATCAATGCCGGTGGATTGTCGCCTTTATTGGAACAAATAATGAAACTTAGGTAAATGCCTGACTAAGTTGTTACGCTACTGATATAATTCTAATTGTAAAGAAATAGAATGAAACCCTTACTGACATTAATTATTCTGCTGTCATTGAGCTCTTGCCTGATTGCACAAACAAACGATTTCCCAAAGTCATGGGAAGGTAACTGGAAAGGTGAAATAAATATTTTTTCAGCCAATGGTAAACATTTGGTTCCGGTGAGTCTTGTCATTCATCCGATAGATTCCGACCGCTGGTCGTGGACCTTGCATTACGAAGCACCCAATCAAACCCCGAGAAAATATGAATTGGTAAAGGAAAAAGAAACCTGGAAAATTGACGAAAAAAACGGAATTGTATTACCGCAACAATTTATAGGTGGCCGCATGGTCAGTAGCTTTTCTGTAGGAGGTAATTTGTTGATCTGTTATTATTGGCTGGAAGAAGATGCTCTTCATATGGAAATACACGTAGTGGCAAAGGCCCCCAGCAGTAAAAGTATATCAGAAACAGAAGAAGTATTCGAAGTTTCAAATCATCTTATCGGCGCTTTTCAGAAAGCCATACTTTACAGGAAGTAAAACAATGGTAAAGCGTGGATAAAAATCTAAGCGTACAACATTATTCTGTCTTGAATAAGTATTTGTATATATTCTATTGTAAAAAAGCCCATTCTGGTACAATGCCGGAATGAGCTTTTTTAGATGTATAAAGAAATTTTATTTATACTGGTACTCAACTTTTCCGATCAAACGGTTTTGCTTACCGGTACAAACGTCGCTTATTTTTAGTCCCTTTTCATTATAGGCATACTTCCATAACTGGTAGTCTCTTTTGTCATCTGTAGTAACCAGCATCGAAGCAAGACGGCCATTGGGTTGATATTCAAATACAAAATCGGGCAGTAGCTGATTGGAGCGTGCGTGATGCCTTACTATATCCGTTAATTGTTGTTGTACATTGTAATAATAATAGTAGGTCTGATGTAATACTTTACCTTTTCTTATTTTTTCTTCAACTATTTTTCCTTCCTCATCTTTTACAAATTCAACAAATAAAGTATCGTAACCTTTTTGAGTGACGGTAAGTCTGGATGGGGTATTTCCAGCGTATTCATAATTTTGGATAGATTCCAGGCTCAATTGCCCGCGACTGTATGATTTCAGTTGCATTCTTTTTAATAACTCACCTTCGTAGAAGTATTGAGTAATCTGTTTCGTATTTAACGAACTGTCCATGGTTTGAATAAGTTGCCCGGCTTCATTAAACTGATGTTGGGTGATACTGGTACCTTCCCACGATGTTGTAGCAGATCTCCATGTCTTGTATTGTTGTAAAAACTGGATAGTAGATGAGAAATCTTCCATTTTTTCACCGCGGTCGTCGAAAGAAATCATGGTGATTTGCTTTACTCCGTTCGACTTATAATCTTTCAATTGCGTTTGTAACTGACGGATTCTTAAAATATTATTGTAATAATATTGGGCATGTACAGATTGGTTCGCTATTAAAGCTATACTCAATATAATCAACAAGCGCATCATAAATAACGAGTTATATTTTTATAAAATTCATTCATTTCTTACTTTTAAGCAAAATATTTTCTAGTGAGTCATCATAAGCAACGCACCGAAACAAACTGTCTGAACTGTGGAAATGAAGTGAATGGACTTTATTGTTCAAAATGTGGGCAAGCAAACGTTGAAGTGAAATTAACCTTTTGGCAAACGATAACGCATTTTCTTGCTGATTTATTCCATTATGATAGTAAATTTTTGTTATCTATCAAATATCTGATTACACGTCCCGGTTTTTTAGCAAATAAGTGGTTTGAAGGGAAAAGAGCCAGTTACCTCGATCCATTCAAAATGTATATTTTCGGCTCTGCGATCTTTTTCTTTACCCTGTCTTTTGTAATATCTGATACGGGTAAGAATATCAAAATTAATGGGAAAGAGAAAGAAATTAACTGGAAATATGATAGCTTAACATTGTATGGGGTAAAATATGGAGGTTATGAGGATTATCAAAAGCGGCAGGATTCTTTACCCGAATCAGAGAAAGACGGAGGCCTCAGAAAGTTTTTTAATGAAAAGTCCTTCAAGTTGAATGACACTTTCCGTTTACAGGGAAGTTCCTCCATTAACTTTCTCATTAAACTTTATGTGAGTACTATACCGTACCTCCTATTTATATGTTTACCCATATTTGCCGGTATCCTGAAGTTATTGTATATACGAAGAAAAGAATATTATTATAGTGATCATGGAATATTTACCATGCACCTGGTTCTGTTCATTTTTATAGCAAACCTGATACTCATTTTACTCAATATGATACCGTGGAGTGTAGGTGGTCTGGTAACTTTTGCTATGACTATATTTATTATTTATCATATTTATAAATCGTTTAAAAACTTTTATAAGCAGAGCCGTTCCAAAACACTGGTCAAGTATATTTTGTTTAGTGTACTGGCGTTTTTGGTGTTACTGTTCGCTTTTGTAGCAGGTATGATATTACTACTGGTAAAATTATAATCTTAATTCATGCAATCTTTACATAGTGAAGCTTTTGACCGGTTGGTCAAAATTATGGACGAGCTGAGACAAGGCTGTCCCTGGGATCGTAAGCAAACTATTCATACTTTACGGCCTTTAACAATAGAAGAATTGTATGAACTGGTAGATGCAATTACCGACGAAGACTGGAAAGGCATTGAAGAAGAAATCGGTGATGTTTTGCTGCATCTGGTATTTTATGCAAAAATTGCCAGCGAACAACAACAGTTTACCTTAGCGGGCGCTATTAACAAAATTTGCGACAAATTGATACACCGACATCCCCATATTTACGGCGATGTGAAGGTTGAAAATGAAGAGGAGGTCAAGAAAAACTGGGAACAACTGAAGTTAAAAGAAGGAAAAAAATCAGTATTAAGCGGTGTTCCGAAAGCTTTACCGGCTATTGTTAAAGCCACCCGCCTGCAGGAAAAGGCAAAACAGGCAGGCTTTGAATGGGATAATATCCAGGATGTATGGAAAAAAGTAAAGGAAGAAATGAGTGAGCTGGAGGAGGCTGTTGAGTTAAAACAACAGCAGCATATTGAAGAAGAGTTTGGAGATTTATTGTTTTCGCTGGTAAACTACGCACGATTTTTGCAGATTGACGCTGAAAACGCACTGGCCAAAGCCAATCAGAAGTTTATGAACCGGTTTGTAGCAATGGAAGCCCTGGCTGAAGAAAAAGGACTGATATTTAGTGAGCTCAGTCTTGAAGAGCAGGATCAGCTCTGGAATGAAATTAAACACCAAAAATAGCGGTATTGAAAACCCGAATTTTCAATTTTGTAAGAAAAAACGTTTTCCTGGTAATCTCCATCATTTTGTTGCTGATTACTGTAGGCATCATTCAGTTTAATGAACAGGAGAATAGTGCCGTTGCACATTACCAGGGCCGCATTCAAAAAGAGATATACAAAAAAGAACAGGTTTTTGCTGATGTTGTTGCCAATAGTGAAACCATACATGCATTGGCGCAACAGGCTTTTACTGAAGAGAAACTGAAATACTATTTACAGGAAAACCTGGAAATAGGTATTTATGTTTATGAAATATCCCCCGAAAAAGAACTGCAGCTTAAATTCTGGAATACGCAACAAATGTTGCCTAAAACTTCTGCTTACGATGCCTCTAATGTTCCCCGTCTGGTAACACTTGAAAACGGTTTTTTTGTAAGGCTTTCACAAACAGTTTATTGGGAAGATCAAATTTTTAAGGTGATTGGATTGATTCCGGTTCAATGGAAGTATTTTGTTGAAAATGCCAACCTTCGTAAGAATTTTGAAGGGTTTTCCCGTGCTATAGATTGGATTGATCTAACCACTAATATCACCGATTACCCCGTACATAGCCGTGAGCAGGATAATATTTTTTATCTCTATCAGCACCATAACTCCAGCCAACACCACACAGCTGGTATTGTGATTATCTGGGCTGTTGTCTTTTTTCTGTTTTGTTTACAAGTGCACCAATGGGCACACCGGATTTATCTTAAAAAAAATCTGACCTTTGCAGCTTCAATATTATTACTGATCATATTTGTGCTGCGGATTTTCCTTTACTGGTGTACCGTTTACTTCTCCATTAATCAATTTGAACTGTTTGATCCGAGTGTGTACGGCTCTTCATTACTGCTGAGTTCGCTGGGTGACTTATTGATACATGTACTATTAGGATGCTGGTTGATTTTATTTATTAATCGTAGAATTGATTACTCGCGCATCAAAGTTTATTCAAAAGGATGGATGAATTTAGCCCTCTACCTTACCTTGCTTTTCAGCTTAGTAATTTACAGTTTTCTGGTGGCTGATCTGATTCAAAGTCTGGTAGCCGATGCTAAAATCTCTTTCAATGTTACTAACTTCTTTAGCCTGAGTATTTATAGTTTACTGGGTTTCCTGATTCTTGCCGTATTGACGGTAGGTTATTTCTTTGGTGCTCATATACTCATTAAACTGTCAAAATATTTTGAACCTGCAATACCGTTTATTATTTACGGAGTAATCGCTTTTTTCGGCCTCGCTGTATTGTCGGCGATCCGTAATAACGAAATGATTGAGTTAAACCTCATGGTATTGTTATGGTTACTGCTGTTTGTTGCTTTGATCAAAACAAAATGGCTGGGTGGCATGGAGCCTAATCTCACCAATACGCAAATGCTGATCTGGCTATTTGTTTTTTCAGTTTCCATGTCAGTACTGATTGTTTTCGAAAACAAAAAAATAGAGTTAGATCAGCGCAAACGCTTTGCCGAAAAACTGGCACAGCAATCAGATCCGTCCAGTGAGAGATTACTAAGTATTACGCTAACTTATCTGGATAATAATTTTCTATATCCTAACTTCAAACGTTTTCAGGATCCGGTGATTAATGCCTACCTGAAAGACAGTATCATTAACAAAAGCTTCAGTGCATATCTGAATAAGTATGATACCCGTATCTACACATTCGACTCTTCTTTTCATGTTTTGCATAATGAAGACAACAGTTCTTATGACGTTCTGAATACCATTTATCAGATTCAGGGCAAAAAAACATTGATTCCTGATCTGAAATATTATGAACGTGCTTATGATAAGTATACCTATATTTTCCGAAGAGAAGTTATCGATGATAATGATGTTCCTGTAGGATATTTTTTCGTAATCTCAGATCCGAAACGTTACAAGGCGGATGCATTGGTACCGGAACTATTTAAGCAGTCGAGAGAACTGACGCCCGAATATGCACCCAATTACTCTTATGCGGTGTATTCAGGCGGTAAACTGCTGAATTATGTGAATGATTATGCCTTTCCGACTTCGCTCCGTAGCGATCAATTACCGAAAGAAGAATTTAGTACCAATAATCAGGGTGAATATACTGAACTATGGTACAAACACAGCGGTGACAGAATTGTAGTTATTGCTATAAAAACAAATACCATACTTGAAACTATTACCTTATTTGCTTATCTATTCAGTACTTTTCTGGTATTACTGTTAGGGTACCGTTTATTGTCAATTCTGTTGCGATCGAGGTTTCAGTATGAATCACTGAACAGGTATTTTCAGGTAACCATCCGCACTCAGATTCATGGTGTAATCATTATGGTGAGTGTATTCTCGTTCCTTATTATTGCTGTTGTAACTATTTTGTTCTTTATCAATCGTTACCAGAGAGATAATCAGGACCGGCTTAGCCGCGCCAGTCAATTGATGGTGACCGAAGTAGAAAAACAGGTGAACCGGTTCAGGTTGATCGATATTATCGGTACAGCTCTTTTTGATAAATCTTATGAATTTGAGCTTGAAAATCTGGTAGGAGAAATTTCTGAAGTTCATGGTACGGACGTTAATCTGTATGACACACTGGGTAAATTAAGAGTGAGTTCAAATCCGGATATCTACCAGAGAGGGGTGGTGAGCGATATGATGAATCCACTGGCATTTTACCGGTTACAGAATTTACGGCAGGTACAAACTGTAACTGACGAAAAAATAGGTGCAGTAGATTATCAAAGTATTTATTCTCCGGTGAGAGATGATGCCGGCAGGGCAGTAGCATATCTGAATACCCCTTCATTTAATACTCAATCGGAATTAAAACAGGAAATTTCTAACTTCCTGGTAACGATTATTAACCTTAATGCCTTTGTTTTTCTTGTGGCCGGATTGATTGCTGTTTTTATTACCAACCGAATTACCCGGTCATTCTCATTAATCGCTGAAAGAATGCGTGAGGTAACGCTGAGCAAGATGAATGAAGAAATTGTGTGGAATCGTAACGATGAAATTGGCGTATTGGTTAAAGAATATAACCGGATGGTATTAAAGTTAACGGAAAGTGCTGATGCGCTGGCAAAGTCTGAACGCGAAGGTGCCTGGCGTCAGATGGCTCGTCAGGTGGCACATGAAATTAAAAATCCGTTGACACCGATGAAACTCAGTATTCAATATTTACAAAAAGCCATCGACGATAATCACCCGAACGTAAAAGATCTTACAAGAAATGTAGCCAATACCCTGGTAGAACAGATTGATCACTTATCCAAGATTGCTTCTGACTTTTCGCAGTTTGCAAATATTGGTGTGGCTAAAAAAGAAGTGTTTGATCTGCATGAAGTTTTACAGTCATTAACACACTTGTATCAAACAAACGAAGCTATCGTATTGAACTGGCAGCCTTTGAACGAGGCGCTATTGATTAATGCTGATAAAACACAAATCAACCGGTTGTTCACTAATTTGTTGCAGAATGCGGTAGAGGCTATTGCCGAAAATGACTTCAGGAAAATTGATGTAAAAGAAGTTCATTTTGGAGAAGATATCATTGTTAGTATTCAAGACAACGGAAAGGGAATTCCGGTAAATATGGGTGATAAAATATTTACTCCAAATTTCACTACCAAATCATCCGGAACAGGTTTAGGTTTGGCGATGTGTAAGTCGATCGCAGAGCAATCTAACGGAGATATATGGTTTGAAACACATGAAGGGCAAGGAACAGTCTTTTTTGTTCGCTTACCCTTATTGCCTTCCGTAGGTTAAAATCTGCGTTGTTTAACTTTTTGCAGATAAGCTTCAAATTCGTTCAAGGATAAACTGCTCAGATTTTGCGCGGCTGATAAACCCGCTTTCTGGGCAGCAATAACACCGAAGCGGCAATCATGAAACCCTTCAATGCTATGGGCATCCGGATCTATTGACAGAGGTACCCCTTTTTCCATCGCGTATTGAATCCAGGTCCAGTCAATATCTAATCTTCTCGGGTGTGCATTAATTTCAATGGCTACTGAATGATCGGCACAGGCGTCAATAATAGTTTTATGATCAACGGGGTATCCTGGTCTGCTCAGCAATAATCTTCCGGTCATATGCCCCAAAATGGTAGTATATGGGTTTTGAATGGCTGTTAACAAACGTTGCATTGCTTTTTCTTCAGTCATCTTAAGGTTGCTGTGAACGGAAGCGATGATCAGGTCAAAAGTGCTTAATATTTCGTTAGAATAATCCAACTGTCCGTCATTCAGAATATCACACTCAATACTTTTGAATATTTTAAAGTTGGCATACTGTTGGTTGAGCTGATTGATATATAAATGCTGTTCTTTTATTCTTTCTTCATTCAATCCGTTTGCATAAAAAGCCGATTTACTGTGATCGCTGATCACCAGGTATTCATAACCTTGCTGAATACAGGCTTTTACCATCTCTTCAATGGTATTAACGCCATCACTCCAGTTACTGTGGGAGTGAACAATTCCTTTAATCTGGTTCGGTTGAATGAGCGTTGTTTGTTGTTCAATGATATGATCAAGTGCAGCACTTCTTCTGAGTGCCGGTAAAATCGCGGGAAGACCGGCTGCTTCCAGTAATGCCTTATCATCAACATATGCTTTGTTGAAAGAATCGCCCATTTTGTTTTGGATTGCTTCAACAAAAACAGCATCGCTGCTATGCGATAAAAGCGTCTGACCAAAAGTTTCTATAGCAGTAAAAATCACTTCTACCTTAATTTGCTCGGGTGAAAGAGCGATCAGAGTAATGTTGGTACTTTCCTCAACACTGAAACCTGCGGTTATCAGATAATGCTGAACATCATTCGGGATGGCGGTAGTAACGATGGTTAATTCATCGATCGTATCCATTTGTTTAACAAAATTACCGGCTATTTTGGAGAGGGCGTATGCAAATGCTGTTTGAAAGTTCTTTTCGAGCTGTAGGGCATATGGTTCGATTTCAGCCCATAGAAAGCTGCCTTTATTACGCATGAAAAATTCGATGGCATCTTTTACATTCTTCTGTGTTTTTTCGCCGAATCCTTTATATAAAAGTAACCTGTTTTCGTTGCAGGCGTACAATAGTTCTCCTAACGATTCGATGCCCATTTCTTTCCAGACGGTAGCAATTTTTTTTGGCCCCAGGCCTTTTATCTGCAGCATTTCTAATACACCGGAAGGGGTATTAGAAATGAGATCGGTTAAGTTCGACAGTGTACCGGTTTCAAGTATTTCCAGAATCTTTTTGCCTGATGACTCTCCAATGCCTTTAATAGCAAAGATTTTATCAGGTGATAAACCATGTAGTGGCATGGGCAGTTTATCCACTGTAAAGGCGGTATTGGCGTAAGATTTAGACTTAAAGGAGTTTTCTCCGTGTATGTCCATCAATTTGGCAAGTAGTGTGAACTGGTCTGATATATATCCGTTATCGATTTGCATAGTGCAAAAATAGGGTAGAAGGAGGAAAAGCGGTAGGGGGCGTCAAAATTAAAAAGCAGCGTATGGGAGGGGGGTAGAGACAATAAAAAATCCCCAACAAAGTTGGGGACCTTTTTATTTCGTTCAATTAGTTGCGAAGAATTATTTCTTTGCAGCTTTTTTAGGTGCTTTTTTTGCAGCTTTTTTAGCGGCTTTCTTAGGAGCAGCTTTCTTTGCAGCCTTTTTAGGAGCAGCTTTTTTAGCAGCTTTCTTAGGAGCAGCCTTTTTAACAGCTTTCTTAGCGGCTTTTTTAGGAGCAGCTTTTTTAGCGGCTTTCTTTGGAGCTGCTTTTTTTGCTACTTTTTTAGTAGCAGCTTTTTTAGGCGCAGCCTTTTTAGTAGCTACTTTTTTAGCAGCTTTCTTTTTAGTTGCCATTTTTTTTGAATTTAACGGTTAGTAAAAATAGAATTTACGAAAGTAAAAATATAAACATTCTACAAACCGTCAAAAAAATTTTTCACAATTTGTGAAAAAAATATTATGGCATAGTAACGATATTCACAACCGTTCTATCTTCTTTACCTTTTTTGAACTCTACTACACCCTCAGTTAAAGCGAATAAAGTGAAATCTTTACCTACTCCAACATTTTTACCAGGATGGTATTGAGTACCACGTTGACGTACGATGATGTTACCGGAAATAGCTGGTTGACCACCGTAGATTTTTACTCCAAGACGTTTGCTTTGTGAGTCGCGGCCGTTCTTTACGCTACCTTCCCCTTTTTTATGTGCCATGATAAATAGAATTTGAATTTGATACAATGATGAACTCAACATAACCTTCCGGTTATGGGTGACTTCACATCCAATTAAGCAATATCAGTAACTTTGATTTTTGTAAAATGAGTACGGTGTCCGTGTTTTTTACGGAAGCCTTTTCTTCTCTTCATTTTAAAAGCAATCACCTTGTCACCTTTTACTTGATCAACGATCTCAGCTTTTACAACAGCTTTTACATCATTACCGGCGGTCAAGTTACCGTCTTGATCGATCATTAATACTTGTGAGAATTCCACTTTGTCTCCGGCATTACCGTTTACGTGAGGCACAAATAAAGTTTGATCTTTCTGAACTCTAAATTGCTGGCCGGCTATTTTTACAACTGCGAACATAATTTTCCAAAATTAGGAGTGCAAAGGTAGGGTTTTAAATTATATAACCATCAAATTTTCAGAAAATATTCTGAAAAAATTGATTTTTTCTACATTTTTAACCCATTAACGCCGCGAAATTAAATCCTTTTTCTGCATTTTCCTATTTTTCACTTTGAATTTCAGGCACTTTTTTACCCACACGGCACTATTTTCTCACTTTTCAGCTATCTTTCTGAAAATCAAATATTAATTTTTAAACTTTCAATTTCTTTTATAAACCGATTTAATGTAGGTTTGTTAATCTATATAATAGATCACAATTATTTGATTTTGTAATGCATATTAAGTCTTTATTGGCAAAACCATTTGCCAGCTATGTTACGAAGGGGCTGAAGAAAAGTGCGAATACGGCTATTGAAGACCAAGAGCGAATTTTTAAGCAACATATCAAAGTCCTTAGAAATACTGACTTTGGAAAAGATCACCGCTTGAACGAAGTGAACGACTTTGCTTCATTTGCACAGGCGGTACCGGTTCGCGACTACGAAATGCTAAAGCCTTATATCGAGAAAATTAAGGAGGGCAAACACAATGTTTTGTGGAAAGGGCAACCTATTTACTTCGCAAAAACATCCGGCACGACCAGTGGTGTTAAATATATTCCTATCACTAAAGATTCTATCGGCAATCTGATTAATTCAGCCCGGAATGCTTTGCTATCTTATATAGCCGAAACCGGGAATGCACAATTTACTGACGGAAAAATGATCTTTCTTTCAGGATCTCCCGAATTGATCCGTATTGCCGGTATTCCTACCGGTCGGTTGAGCGGTATCGTGAATCACCATATTCCGGCTTATCTCAGAAGAAATCAGTTACCTACTTACGAAACCAATTGTATCGAAGAGTGGGAGGAGAAGCTGGACAGGATTGTTGCGGAAACCCTTAATCAGAATATGACGCTGATTTCAGGTATCCCACCATGGATGCAAATGTATTTTGACCGTTTAAAGGAAAAAACGGGTAAATCGATTAAAGACATTTTTCCTAATTTTTCGGTGATGGTGCACGGAGGGGTTAACTTTGAACCGTACAAACAAAAGTTGTTCGATTCAATCGGAAAACCTGTACATTCTATTGAAACATTTCCTGCCTCCGAAGGGTTTTTTGCTTATCAGGATACGCAAACTGAAGAAGGATTACTGTTAAATACAAACAGTAGTATTTTCTTTGAATTTGTGCCGGTAAATGAAATGCAGCAGCCCAATCCCCGTCGCTTAACACTGAAAGATGTTCAACTGAACGAGAATTATGCTTTAATCGTTAATAATAACTCCGGTTTGTGGGGATATAATATCGGTGATACCGTAAAGTTCGTTTCGTTGAATCCTTACAGAATTGTAGTAACAGGCAGAATTAAACACTTTATCTCTGCTTTTGGCGAACATGTGATCGGAGAAGAGGTTGAACATGCATTAATCAAAGCAGCACAGGAAGAAGGAGTGGGTATTACCGAATTTACGGTGGCTCCTCAAATCGTGCAGGGCGAAGGAAAATCGTATCATGAATGGTTTGTTGAATTTGAAAACGTTCCTGATAATCTTGAAAATTTCTCTTTAAGGGTAGATCGTTATCTGAGAGATAAAAACATCTACTACGAAGATTTGATTTCCGGTAATATTTTGCGACCTTTAAAGATCTCTATTGTTCGGAAAAACGGCTTCATCGATTATATGAAATCGATAGGTAAGCTGGGTGGGCAAAATAAAGTTCCCCGTTTAAGTAATGATAGAAAATTAGCCGACGGATTACAACCGTTTTTGATATAAGACGTATTCCTTACGAAAAAACTAAGTAATGTTGCAAAACTCGAATAAAAAAAGAATTGCAATTTTTGGATCCACCGGTTCAATCGGCACCCAGGCACTGGATGTAATTGAAGCGAATCCACACCTGTTCACCGCTGAAGTATTAACGGCCAATTCAAACGATCAGTTATTGATCGAACAGGCCCTGAAGTTTCAGCCCAATATTGTTGTGATTGGTGATGAAAGAAAATATAATAAAGTAAAAGAAGCGCTGGCTTCTACCGATATAAAAGTTTTTACCGGCGAGCAGGCGCTGGAAGACGTTGCTGCACTCGATTGTTATGATATGATGCTGGCTGCTATTGTAGGTTTTGCAGGGCTCAAACCTACCCTGAAAGCGGTACAGGCTGGTAAACCAATAGGGTTGGCGAATAAAGAAACGCTGGTAGTAGCAGGTGATATTATCATGCAGGAAGCAATTAAATACCGCGTTCCCATGATTCCGGTAGATTCTGAACACTCTGCTATTTTTCAATGTCTGGTAGGCGAAACCAGAAATAAAATCGAAAAGATTATTTTAACGGCTTCCGGAGGTCCCTTCCTGGGCCGGAAACCCAATTTTCTGGTAAATGTAAAGCGTGATCACGCCTTACACCACCCTAACTGGAATATGGGAGCTAAAATATCTATCGACTCGGCTACCCTGATGAATAAAGGATTGGAAATGATCGAAGCAAAATGGTTATTTGATTTACATCATTCGCAGATTTCAGTAGTAGTACATCCGCAATCTATTATTCATAGCATGGTACAATTTGAGGATGGAAGCATCAAAGCACAGATGGGGTTACCTGATATGAAACTGCCGATTCAATATGCAATGGCATTTCCGCACAGAATCAGGAACAATTTTCCACGTTATGATTTCATGCGTCCCGACACGCTCAATTTTGAAGAGCCGGATATTAAAACTTTCAGAAACCTGTATCTCGCACAGATAGCATTAGAAAAAGGAGGTAACCTGCCTTGTGTCATGAATGCAGCAAATGAAATTGCTGTGTACGCCTTCTTACGTAATAGAATCGGATTTCTGGATATGACAGATTTAATCGAAAGAACTATGGAGAAAATTACGTTTATCGAAAAACCTGGTCTCGACGATTACTTCGAAAGTGATGCAGACGCAAGAAATTTTGCTGCATCCCTTATAAAATTATAAGTTTAACTTAATTTATAACATTCAAGGAAGGTTTTATCATTTCTTTGAAGAACCAATTCTGACAAAGAATGTATATTTAACTTTCAAATTTTAACACCGTTCATCAGTTTTATGACGACACTTTTAGCAATAGATTGGTCTTTAGTGGGTATCAAAGCCGCGCAGTTGTTTTTAAGCTTATCGATTCTGGTAGTATTGCATGAGCTCGGCCACTTTTTACCGGCTAAATGGTTTAAATGCAGAGTAGAGAAATTCTATTTGTTCTTTGACCCTTACTTCTCCTTATTCAAGAAAAAAATAGGCGAAACCGTTTACGGTATCGGCTGGCTTCCTTTAGGAGGTTATGTAAAAATCTCAGGGATGATTGATGAGAGCATGGATAAAGAGCAGATAAAACAACCTGCCCAACCATGGGAATTCAGAAGCAAACCGGCATGGCAGCGTTTGATTATCATGATCGGAGGGGTAACGGTTAACTTAATTCTGGGATTTGTGATTTTCGTGATGATCTCTTTTGTTTGGGGTGATACACGTTTAGATATGAATAAACTGGAAAACGGTATTGTAGTAAACGGCATCTCTAAAAATGCAGGCTTACAAAACGGAGACAGAATTATCAGTATCGATCAGAAAGTCATCAACGATTACTTTGATATCAACAGAACCTTAATCTTAGATGAGGCGAAAAGTATTCAGGTTAATAGAAATGGAGAGGTCGTAAACCTTGAAATTCCTAAAGGAACCATTCGTTCACTCATTAAATCGAAGTCCTCTTTTGTTACACCACGTATTCAACCAATCGTCGGAACTATTAATGAAGACATTGCTGACTTTACTAAAGATTCTTTGATTAAAAATGATGTTATTGTTGCTTTAAACGGACAACCTGTAAAGTTTCAGGATGAATTGTTAACGCAACTAAAAGGATATCCGAATCAGGAAGTAGCATTAACAGTGCTTCGCGGAACAGATACGGTAGTGGTAGGAGCTAAAACCGACAGCAGTGCTGCCATTGGCTTTTTTGTAAACATCGATCAGTTGCCTACTGAAAAAGTTGATTATAATCTGGGGCAATCGATTCCTGCAGGTATATCAAAAGGATGGGAAACAGTGGTAATGCAGCTGAAAAACTTCAAAATGTTATTTACGTCTGATGAAGTAAAAGCCAGTGAATCATTAGGTTCGTTTATTTCTATCGGAAATATGTTCGGTGCTGAATGGGATTGGGAGAGATTCTGGCATATGACCGCTTTATTGTCGTTCGTACTGGCTATCATGAATATGTTGCCGATTCCGGCTTTAGATGGAGGGCACGTAATGATTACTTTATATGAAATTATTACCGGACGTAAGCCTTCTGACAAGTTCCTCGAATACGCCCAGATCGTAGGTATGATATTGGTATTAGGTTTAATGGCTTATGCTATCGGGTTAGACCTCTGGCGCTATATTTTCGGCGGCGGTAACTAATTACAAGATCATTGAATCATTATATTTAAAAATGCTCCCAACCAAACGGGAGCATTTTTTGTTGATGAATGAGAATAATTTATTCTGTCGGATATTTCTTATTATGGTGGATGTTTCATTCATCCTGTAAACAATCTAAAACATACAATTTATATGACAACAAATTCTGTAAAAGCCTGGGGAGCGGCAGCAGCAGATGCGCCGTTAAAGGAAATTACTATTGAAAGAAGAACAAATACGGCACATGATGTTGAAATTGAGATTTTGTTTTGCGGCATTTGTCACTCAGATATCCATACTGCACGAAGCGAATGGGGAGCTGCTACCTATCCTGTAGTACCGGGTCATGAAATTATCGGTAAAGTATTATCGGTAGGAGCACATGTAAAAAAGTTTAAAACGGGTGATATTGTAGGAGTAGGTTGTATGGTAGACAGCTGCCGTACCTGTGAACATTGTAAAAGCGGATACGAACAGTTCTGCGAAGAAGGTGCAACTTATACATATAATAGTCCGGACAAACATTTAGGTATTCAAACCTTTGGTGGTTATTCAAAGAATGTAGTAGTAGATGAAAATTTTGTATTGAATATTCCCGAAAATCTGGATCTGGCAGCTGCAGCCCCATTGTTATGTGCCGGTATCACTACCTATTCTCCGTTAAAGCACTGGAATATCGGTAAAGGGGATACGGTGGGTGTAGTAGGAATCGGTGGATTGGGGCATATGGCTATTAAAATTGCAAAAGCATTGGGCGCTACGGTAGTAGTGTATACGACTTCGCCCGGTAAAGCTGCAGATGCAAAACGTTTGGGAGCTGACGATGTGGTATTAACGAAAGAAGAAGGTGCATGGACAAAGTACAGAACAAAATTAGATTTTATTATTGATACGGTATCTGCCGAGCACCCGATTGATAAATATTTATCTCAATTAAAGGTAGATAAAACCATGTGTCTGGTAGGATTACCTGAAAATCCGATGGCTGTAAATGCATTCAGCGTAGTGTCGTACCGTCGTAGCCTGAGCGGCTCTATCATCGGTGGAATTGCTGAAACACAGGAGATGCTGGATTTCTGCGGTGAGCATGGAATTGTGGCGGATATAGAGCTGATTCCGATCAATCAGATCAATGACGCATACGACCGTATGTTGCGATCAGATATCAAATACCGGTTTGTGATAGATATGGCTACTCTGGCATAGGTAGGGAGGTAGTGAGAATCCTTAGATCTTTCTCATCCGTTAAATATAATCTTAATGGTTCATTTTTACCATTAAGAAATTAAGATACCCCTGCCGCTTCGCTTTGGCTCATTCTATCTTATAATGACCATCATAAACATGAAGAAAATGAAGTTGAAAAGCCAATGAAGTGCTGTCTTCCGCGCTGCTTTACCTTCATACCTTCATTCTCTTCATGTTTCCCATTAACATTTCAAACATAGGAGGAATTAAGGGAATCAAGAATAGCATGAAATTGGAAAAAAGCATCTATTTTTTCTTTCCAGTTAAAGAGCATGAGCCGATTATGGACTGTAATCGGCTCAAAGAACTAAATTTTAACTTTATTCATTGAGGCAGAGCGATATAAAATATCAAATAAAATCGTAAATTTGTATAACTCTTCCGGGGTCGTCCTGGTTTTGACAGCGTAGTGCTTTGGAAGTGTAAGCATGCCGGGCGTTGTGTAATTAGCCCGTAAATCTGAATACTCAAACTTTAAATGGCAATAATAATTATGCCATGGCTGCTTAATCAGTGATTAAATAGTCATATGGGCCGCCGAATCGGTTTACCTGTTACCAAATTCCGCCGCCGACTCAACAAAACAATTCAGGTTGCTACTGCCGTAGGCTGTGCCGGTAGTTTAAGAACATCCAGCTAAGAGGAATGTTGGTTTGTTGGTTTCCTGCCTTTCTCCGACAATTAATAATCAAATAAGCATGTAGAAAGCTTTGGAAGAATATGTTTGGACAGGGGTTCGAATCCCCTCGACTCCACAGAACGGGATGATTGAAAAATCATTCCGTTTTTATTTGTGTATGCTATAGCTTAAATCATAAAAATAGTGCTTACTAACACATCAGTTATTCACTCTGCTACTGAAAAATCAAATTGTTATAATATTTTAGCTATTTTTAATATGAGGAGAGATTGAACTTTCAGATTTACATTTCTCTTATTGACATATTCTGCTTACTTTTTAAATAATAAACTCTCATAGCATTTTCTACCCTATCTCCGTTACCAATGGAAAACAATTGAAGCATCTGTTTATAAGAAACAAAGAAAGTAATTGAATATGTTTACATGAAGAAATATTATTGTGTATATTGGGATTAATGTATAATGTTATGGCAGACTACGAACTTAACGATATCGACCCTGACGACATTAGTGATTTGCTCATTAAAATTGAAAAATCATTTGATATTAAGTTTGGACATACCGAACTAATATACATTTCCACTTTTGGTGAACTGTGTGATCATGTAATTAATAAAATACAACTTGATCATTCAGACGATTGCACAAGTCAACAAGCATTTTATAAATTACGTGAGGCAATAGTATCGACGCTTCAAATAGATAAAGAAATAATCACGACAGATTTTTCTCTTGCGCACATATTACCCAAAAAAAACAGACATTCTCTTACAAAAAAAATAGAAGATGAATTAGGATTTAAACTTAATATCCTTCGACCACCATATTGGGTAACCGTAACACTTTTTATTTTACTTCTTGCCTCTTTTATTGGGCTTTTCTTTATCTGGAAAATAGGGCTCACAACACTTTTGTTTTCGATTGCAGCTCTTAGGTTTGCCAATAAATTCGGTAACGAGCTTGATTTGGAGACAGTAGGACAGGTCGCCGGAAAAATGACAAGAGAGAATTATTTAAAATCAAGGCGAACACCAAAGTCATTTAACAGAAAAGAAATTGAAAAAATATTGACAGATTTGTTTAGTAATGACTTATACTTAGACAAAAATGAATTAACGAGAGAGGCTAAATTTGTATGATGGCAAAAGAAAGCACTACCGGCAACACGATTTTTTGTCAGGTAGCTCACTTGCAAACAGGTAACCTGATGCTCTAAAAACCGCCTGCAAAACCTGAGATTCCTGGCATTACTTTATGGCGGCCCTACAAAGAACACAATGATGGCAGAAAAGCAATACGAAATATTAAACTCTTTACCAACTTACGGACCAATGTATGTTCCCATATCAGACAATGGAGAACCGTTTTATTTCGAAGGGTTTGTAGTTCGTTTCTATAAAACTGATGGAGCAGAATGGGTAGCAAACTTTCAACCAGGCTCAACAGACTTAAAGCAAATAATAAGCTTTGAAAAAAATAAAAACTTATTGATTATTGCTTGTGGAACCTGTTACATAATGAACCCAAACGAAACAAAGCCCATTGAAGTTTTCGGAGTTAATGATAGGGTTGTATTGCATGACCAAACCGGCTTAACAATTATTGAGCCTGATGGAACACATTGGAACACAGAAAGAATTTCATGGGATGGGTTGGCTGAAATAAAAATTGAGGATAATTTGGTATATGGTCTTGCGTATAATCCAATGCACGATGCGGACGAATGGGTTGGGTTTAAATATGACCTCGACGCAAAAACTTTGACAGGAGGAAGTTTTTATGAATTTGAAAATAAAAAAAAATGGTGGAAAGTATGGTCATAGAAAATTTGGGTGCCCTTGCTGAATGTCTGTGCTTCAATTGAACTTACCGCCATAAATCACTCGCTTTACCAATACTCAAAACGTCTTTATCTTTTATTCCGATTCCCTGAAGAAATTTAATTAAATGTTCAATTAGAAGTATCCCCAACTCCACAAAACGGAAACGATCATTGTTTCCCTTTTTTTATGCCGTTTACCTTTTTAGAATAACACTGATTTTTTGCGAATAGTCACCGTTTTTATGATATAGCACATATCGAAAACAGCAAACGATTAACAGTAGAAAGACTGAGGTTTCAATGTTTTCACCAACAGATACATAAAATGTTTATTCAATTGTTCATACATGTTATGTTGATTGAATTTGTTGAACTAAACAGGTGTCTGTATACTGTAGTACGTGACCATTTATATATACGAAGTCGTTCTTATTTGATCATGTGCTTTAATGGTTAAGAATCTGATCAGGGTTTTCATTTATGAAGAACAACATCCTTATATAATTCGTTTTTGGCATAAGTATTGCCCCTTTTTATTGTTGCAACAAAGTTTAATTAATTGTTTATCATTGAAAGTGATAGATTATATTGTACAATGTTTACACTTTGAATTTGCATGAAAATAGAGGTAATTGACGATTGAAAAACATATTCTTCACCTGTCTAGCTGCGCTTAATGAATTATATTTGTTTAACCTCTAATCTAGAATCTTAAAAATACCTCATGAAAAAAGAATTAACCATTTTTTATACCGACGACGATACAGACGATTTATATTTTTTCAGAGAGATTGTTTCTTCGTTAAGCAGTCAGTTTACCGTGCATACACAAAATAGCGGAAAAGAACTTTTAGGAGTTCTGGAGAACCCGCCACCACATCCTTATCTTTTATTCATGGATATCAACATGCCCGGAATGGATGGTTTCGAAGCACTTGAAAAAATCCGTGAAAATGAAAAACATAAGCTGCTTCCTGTGATTATGATTTCGACTTCGAACGATGAAGCAGTGATTAATAAAGCCAGATTGCTGGGAGCTACTTATTATGTTCCGAAATCCAATGATTTTGAAAAACTGACCGAATCAATCAGATATGTTCTGTCTGTCAATTGGAACAGTTTCATTGCTTCTGAACAGAATTTTGTTTATCAATATAACTAGAACCGTTCATGGATAATACCCGTACAACGATATCTTTTGCCGAACAATTGAAACTGGGTACTGCAAAGGCTCATACAGAACTGGAAGCATTACCGGTGTCAATGTCTGTCATGAAACCTGACGTTACGCAGGATGATTATGGAAATTATCTTCTGCTGATGCACCGGGTTGTAAAAGATGCGGAAGAAAATATCTTTCCGCGCCTGGCTGCTTACATACCGGATCTTTCGGAAAGGAATAAAACATTCCTGATCGAAAAAGATTTACAAGTGATAGGGAAAGTAACATCTGATGAAAGTCTTCCGGTTTCAGAAGGTTTGGGAAACTATAGTGATTCTTTTGCTATGGGCGTATTGTATGTGATTGAAGGTTCTTCTCTGGGAGGCAGGGTAATATTGAAAAATATTAATAAAGTATTGGGTTATACCGAACACAACGGCGCCGCTTATTTTGCAGGTTACGGTAACCTCACCGGCCCACGTTGGAAATCATTTTTGGAAATGCTGATGAAGTTTGAGACCAGTGAAGGAGATGCAGGAGAAATCATCAACGGCGCCAATCATGCTTTTAAATCGATCCATAGTTTTTTTAATCGTGGATAAAACATAATCCCTCTTTATGAATATAAAGGATATCGTAAACCGTGATATAGTTAATCTTACAAATTGTGAGCAGGAACCCATACATATCCCCGGCAGTATTCAGCCACATGGATTTTTATTAGGGTTAAAGGAAGATGAATTTGTAATTGACTTTTGCAGTGCAAATACAGATGTATATTTAATGCTGCTGCATACACAGTTGTTGGGAAAATCATTCCGGACAATATTCGGTGATGAAAATGCTGACAAGCTCAGACAATATATTGTTGAGCAGAATCTGACGAAGGCAAGTGGTTTGCTTGCGCTTAATATGGCCGGCACTGACTTTTTGTGTACTGTACATCAGAACGAACAGAAATTATTCATCCTGGAAGGAGAGCCCGCTATTCAGCCGCAGGAAGCGGTGAGTAAAGTATATGATCAGACGTCCCAGTTCTTTAGTTATATGCAGGATACAAATTCTCTAAAGGAACTGTGTCAGCTGGTAGCGGAAGGTACCCGCAGAATTACCGGTTACGACCGGGTAATGATTTATCGTTTCGATAAAGATTATAACGGTGAAGTTTTTGCAGAAAGCTGCCGTGAAGATCTTGAATCTTTCCTAGGGCTTCACTATCCGCATACGGATATTCCGCCTCAGGCCCGCGAACTATATCTTAAAAATCTTTTACGTCTTATAACAGATGTTGATTATACACCGGTGCCCATCTATACAATCGATGATACCCCTTCTAAAAATCTGGATCTGAGTCTTTCGGTTTTACGCAGTACATCCCCCATCCATGTACAGTATCTGCAAAATATGGGGGTAGGTGCCACGTTGACTATTTCCTTAATTTATAAGAAAAAGCTATGGGGGCTTATTGCCTGCCACCATTATTCGGCTAAAAACCTGACTCCTGAGTTAAGACTCGCAGCACAGTTACAAGGCCATTTCATTACATCGCAGATTGATGTCAGACAATCATCTGAAGAATATGAACTGGTAAAAAAAACAAATACGGCGTTAGAGAAGATGCATCTGTTATCACTTCGCGGAGAAGAAGATTTAACGTTGCTGATTGAAAAACCTGAAATATTATCCCTGTGTAACGCCGCAGGGGTCTCTATACAATTCAACGGAACTGTTTATAAAAGCGGACTTACACCTGATGACGGGCACATTAAAGCATTAGGAAGTTGGGCTGCAGAATTCACCCGTCATACAACTTTCAATACTGAAAACTTATCTGATTACTTACCACAGTTTAAAGGAATAAGCCCGGAAGCGTCGGGCATCATTTATCATTCACTGGATATCGATAGCGAAAACTGTATTATCTGGTACCGCCCTGAAACAAAAACGGAAGTAAACTGGGGAGGCGATCCTTCAAAATCTATTATTAAAGATCAGAATGGACTCTCGCCGCGACGTTCGTTTGCACTCTGGAAAGAGATTGTAAACAGTACTTCCAAACCCTGGTGGAAGCCTGAACTGGAAGTAGCTGCAGCCTATGCCTATTCTTTGCAACGCCAGATCAATCTTTTGATTATTACACAGGAAGAAAAAAAATATCGCGTCCTTAGTGAGCAACTGAGAGAAATGAACAGTGAACTGGAAAATATTAACTGGATCAGTACACATGATCTGCAGGAACCACTGAGAAAAATTCAATTGACTGCATCTTATCTGCTTAGAAGCCAGAAAGAACTGCCGGCACCGGTAGAAGATTCTGTAAAACGCATGAGCAATTCGGCAAACCGGATGCAAACACTTTTGATTGATATTCTGAAATATACAAAACTCAGACATTCGAATGATTCTCTTCAGCCCATTGACTTTAAAAAAGTGATGGAGGAAGTAAAACTTGACCTGGCAGAAAGTATTGCAGAAAAAGAAGCAGAAATACAGCTTACCGAAACTATCGAAATAAAAGGGATGCCCTTTTTGATCAAGCAACTATTGACAAATTTAGTTTCAAACTCTATAAAATATTCACATACGGATAGAAAACCGGTGGTTACCATTACGCGTGCAAAAGAACCTGCCATCTACCAACATGAAAATACAGGAACATTGTATAATGTGATTCATGTATCCGATAACGGAACCGGATTTGAACCGGAATACAATGAAAAAGTATTTAAATTGTTTACGCGTTTACAATCAGACCAAAAAGGGTCAGGGTTAGGATTAGCCTTGTGCAAAAAAATTATGCAAAATCATAAAGGCCATATCTCCGCTAACAGTGAATTAAATAAAGGAACAACGATCAGCTTATTTTTTCCTGCATAAGTTTTGTTTACTTCTTCATCTTATTCACAGCTACTGAATTACCACCGAACCCCGAAGGGCACTCTATATACCGACATTCAGCAATAAGAATTGGTACGACTCTGAAAGGGTTGAATATTTATGCCGGATGCAAAAAGTTTTTATGTCTTCCATTTATTCTGATGTAAAGGATACTCCGTTTTTAATAGCGGAACATTGTTTTTTACATCTATATTTGTATTGAAAATAAATAATTTACATATAGGCATGAATACGCATGCATTTTCCCTCCATTAAAAATCCCTCCTTACTATTTACAAAATATACCTACATGTAAGTATTTTTTTCGCTTTACATACAGGGTAAATTTGTGTTTACGAAATTTTAAATGTATTATTAACCAGATAGATACCTTGTATTTCAATTAAATCTGATGGTTGAGAGCACTCTGAGAGAAAGAAAAGATGCAATCACGTTGCTCTGAAACTCCACATTAATGAAACAATTATTATCATTTATTCTATATAAAAAGTGTTTTTCGGGTTTATTGATATTATTACCTGACACTGTAGTTTTTCATACGTTGAAACGCATCCTCCTCTTCGCTGTTTTTATTTTTCTATATACTATACACACATACTTTTTATTTATCAGACACCATTCATTGTAGCTGATAGCAATCAGCTATAAGAACGTGGATGTAAAAAGAAAACTATGAAGAAATTATTATTGTTTTTATTACTGTTAAACGCTTTTGTTGCAAATAGTTTTGCGCAGAATCGCAGACAGGAACATACCGTTTACTTTCAGAATAGGGATGGCTTTTCGGGATATGTTAATTTCTCTACAATTGCTAAGGGGGGGCCAACCCGCGTAGTAGCAGAAGATAATCCGAAACTCGTGATTACCGGTTATGATGCAACTGAAGAAGAAATCAGCGTATTGAATAAAGCCGGCCTGCAGCTAAAACGTTATCAGGGTACTTTTACTCCTGAGAAATATCAGTTTTATGTGGAGGGGCACGCCTATATCATTACAAGAACTGATCATATTGCATTAGAAAAATCTACATTTATTATTAATAATGGAAAAGGTAATTATGTTACGCCTTCATTCAGTGACGCAACGAAAAAATATGCCGATGAATGGAATAAGAAAAATCCGGATATTACTTTCTGGGAACGATATGGAGGCTTTAACGCACAGGAAGTAAAAGAACTATACCTGACCGATCTTAAAAATCAGATCAAAGAAATTATAGGTAAATACAATAGCGAAAAACGTGCGTTTGAAACTAAAATTTCTGCAGGAACAAGCGATGCGAACGCTTTCAATTTTGAAGGAGCGGAATATGCCTTGAATGATGCGGAAGCGTTATCAAACGAATCAGCCGATCATCGTTCAAAAATTGCAGCTTTAAAAAGTCTGATAGCCGAAAAGAAAAAAGAAAAAGAAAAGAAAGATAAAGAAGAAGCTGCAAAAGCATCATCATCTGGCAAAACCACTGAAGCAGTGGCTACATTGAAAACAAAAAGTTCAGAAGATAGCAGCAGTTCTTCCGATGATTCTTCTTCGGATAATAGCAGTTCATCTTCCGGTTCGGGAAAAAATAGTCAACGCACTTATATTCCTAAAACCGCTTCTCAGATGCATGCTGACCTGAAAGATATGGTGGCACGAAATCCTGAAATGATGAATAATCCGAATGTACGTCAGCAATTACGCCATCTTGAGGTAGATGCAAACCGCGAACAGCAAACGCTCAGAGATTACCGCGCAGGTGCTTACAGCCATGGTAATTACCAGGCAATGGCTTCGCAAATGGCTACTAACAGACGTGTGGATGCGTACACCAAGGCAGGGGGTGATATAACGGATGCTGTGAGCGGATTAGTAGGAAGTATCCTGGCCGAAAGCGAACGTAAAAGTGAACAGCGGAGATTAGAAATACAGGCAGGAATCGATAACTATTTTGCAAAGGTGAAAGCCTTAAATGCTTACCATGATGAAGTACGTGATCAACGTTGGAAATATGCACAAAAGATAGAAGGACAGCTGAAAAGTAAATACAATTCAGTTTCTTCTTTCAACTTATATCCTATTACCTATATTGGTGAAGTTAGAGATGATGAAAGCAGTAACCCGCATGCATTCAAAAAAATGGAATTATCCATGGGAGATGCATATGCTTATCTGATTGAGCAGGAGGGTAAATACGGACTGGCTGCTGACGATGGTACAGTCATTTATCCACCTCAGTTTGAAAGTGTCATCCCAATGAGTTTCAAACTTACAGATAAGAAGAATGAGAATAGTATATTGATTCAGATAGAGGATAAATGGGGTGAGATAGATCCTTCAGGTAAAATTATTGAAGAAGTTAAATATGACGGTATCTGGTATACCATGGATCGGATCAAAATCAAACGTACAAGTAATCAGGTAAATGCTGAGAGAAATGGAAACAACGCTTCTTACACGACACAGGAACTGGCCGACAGATTATTGGTTGTTGCAAATTCGAATGGAAAAGGGTATGGTTTTCAGGCAAAGGGTAGCGACTTTTATATTCTTGATTTTGAAAAAGGAGTTTATACCAGTAATATTTTTGAAGCGGATAAAACAATAAAGTTGACTTCTTACCCAATGAATGCATCACCTTCTGAACATCAGAATGGTATTACAAAATATTACTATGCTCATTTATTCGAAAAAGAAGGTGTCTGGTATAAAATTGATTTTGAAGTAGGGATCGATTGTTCTTACGAAATTAAAAAAATGCCTGAACATTTTGTGGCTGCTGTCAGCAACAGGGATCTCCGAAGCAGGGAAGGAGGTGTATACTGGGGGGCAGTAAATGAAAAGAACCAGGTGATCATTCCTTTTGAACATAAATACGTGAAAGATTTTAAAGATGGAATGGCCGCCTCCGATAAAGGCATTTATAACGAATCCGGTAAATTAATGTTCACCGGTAATTATGATTCAATCGCCGGTTTTGAAAGAGGAGTAGCTTTTTTCAAGTATAAAAATCCTAAAACGTACAGAACTGAAGTAGGATTGTTGATGGAAAGTGGAAATGAACTTATCAGAACCAATGGCGACGTTTATAAGGGAGATGACGGGTGGTATGTGATGGGAGTGAAATTTAATGAAAAAGGTAGTAACAAGAATAGCATGGCGGCAGTTTATTGTTTCAGTAAAATTCCTGAAACTTCTCCCTTGTATGCGCTGGCGAATAAAATTGCAGGAGATATTTTCTATTATGAGGAAAAGGACTATGAACAGGCATTGGAGGCTTACGTAAGGTCACAAAAATCTTCAAGGTGGGATTTTTATCTTAAAAATATGAAACGAACTTATTTGGGTGCAAAAGGGGCATCACGTTATCAGACTGAATATTTTGCGGAGGTTTCCAGTTATACCGATTTGTTACATACAATGGGTTGGATGGTTTTCAGAGGACAGGGAACTGATGCTTCATTGATAAAAGCGCAGGATATTTTTAATTATCTGATCATTGTAGGGCAGTCGATTGTTGATGAATTTAAAAATGATAATCCTTCTGACAGAAATAAAAAACCGGTAGACCTGTCTGCTATCTACAACAGAATCGGTGAAGCTTATGAACATAACGGAGATTTGAAAAACGCCAAAAAATACTATAAACTGGCCACCGTAAGAAAAAATGAAACCCAGGTGAAAAATGCGAATGCCAGAATGGAAGCGATTAAAAAAGGAAATATGTATAAGTTCAAGTAGTATCTAACACAATTGATGGGTGATATATGAGAGGAATAATATTTATAACCATTCTCTGTTGTATGTGTACACAAATGCACGCGCAGGATTATTTCAGAAATGGTAAAGGAAAGACGGCTAAATCAAAAAGAACCGGCTTATGGCATTTTTATTATGATAATGGCCAATTATCCGCTAAGGGGATGTACAAAAACGGGTTGAAAGACGGGAATTGGGAAATGTACTACGAGAACGGACAGCTGAAATTAAGCGGAATCTATCAGAATGGTTTAGTGAGAGGAAATTTTAAAGAATACTATCCGGGAGGTGAGCCCAAAGAACCGGCTTTAGAGTCTGTAAACGTATCAGTTGAGCCGCTGCCGCCCGGAGGCAGTTTTGATGCTTTTAAGAATTGGGTAGCAGCTAATTATAACCTTCCCGAAAAAGCTTATAAAGCAAAAGTGGATGGTACTGTTCTGGCAACGTTTGTAGTAGAAAAAGACGGTAGTGTTGATCATATCAATATTATTGGTGATGTTGGATACGGAACAGGAGAGGAGCTGGAAAGAGTATTGATGTTGTCTGAAAAATGGAAACCCGGTATTCATAATGGAAAAACAGTACGCGTAAAATTTCGTATTCCCTTAAAAATTCGTACACAATAAATAGAGCAATATTACTGTAAATTAATTCATGTTATCAACACTGTTTTAGAGGGGAGTTTAATATATTACAGTATTCACCAAATTGAAAACAGTATGGAAGTCATTAGTTTCGATCAGGCGAAAGAAATCTGGAAGAGAGTGATTAAATCATCAGATAATAATACTTTCGTGTTTGAACTGGAAATCCATAAACGCCTGTTAGAACTTTTTCATGTGGGGCCGCATTACTATTATATATTCAATTGCGGTACTGCCGAATTTGAATTACTGGATGAAAAGGCTGAAACAATAGTAGGTTATAAGAAAGAAATTTTGTCTCCGCGTTTTATTTTTACCAAAATACATCCTGAAGATTTAGCACATGTACTAAATAATGAAGATACCATTACTGAGTTCTATACACAGCTTCCACTGGAGAAAATGTTGAGCTATAAAACTTCTTACGATTACCGCATTATGAATGCTGAAGGGAAGTATATCCGATTATTACAACAGGTTACTGCTATACAGGTAGATGATAACGGCTCTGTATTTCGTACGTTAGGAGTGCATACCGATATTACCAATATAAAACAGGAGGGAAAGCCTGTTTTAAATTTCTACGGGCTCAATGGAGAACCTTCTTATTATGATGTAAAGTCTAAAAAATCTTTTGAACCCCAAAAGCCATTACTCACCAGACGTGAGCAGGAAATCGTAAAACTCATTATGGATGGTTATAACACTGAGGAAATTTCTGCAACACTTTTTTTGAGCCCCAATACTGTAAAAACACATCGCCGGAATATCATGTCTAAAACGAAAACCGGCTCTCCTGCTGAACTGGTGAAATTGGCCATTCTGAAGGGTTGGGTTTAATAGATCAGTGAGCATTTTTATCCGCTGCACATACTTTTCTCTGTTACAAAACATGTTTTATTCATTAGGCAGAATATTTTTTACAGGCGTAGAATAACTTTGTTTATATCTTTTAGTCATTTAATGCCCTTCATTGCGTATAATATCAAAGCGTTAAATTTTAGTGGAATTAAGTTGGTATAAAAAGTACCGGCTGGTAAACTTATTATTATGGATAACTATACGGAAATACTAAATACAGCTATACAGCAGATAAAAACTGCCAGAGCCATTACCTTGTATAGAATCAACACACAGATGATGAATGTTTACTGAAACCTGGGTAAACTACTTTTCGAACAAAAAATTGAGAAAGGTCATGGTGCTGGTGTCGTAGAAAAATTATCCGTTGATTTAAAGCAGGAATTTCCTGATATCGGGCTCTCTCCCCGAAATTTGTGAGATATGAAAAGATTCTATGAGTATTATAAGGATGCTCCGGCAAAACTGCGACGCAGCGTCGCAGTTTTGCCCTGGGCACACAATTTACTTCTGTTGAGTAAAATAGGTTCTTTTGAGGAAGCTGCCTACTACGCACAAAAATCAGCTGAAAACGGTTGAACAAAAGATATATTGCTGAATCATCTCAAAGCCCGAACCTATCACATAGAAAAAAAAGCTAATCTATCCCATAATTTTAAGCAAACACTGCCTGCCGGGGTTGCCGAACAAATGACTGAATTATTCAAAAACAAATATAATCTGGCATTTCTGGGCTTGTATGAAACAGTAAGAGAAAAAGAACTGGAACGTAGATTAATTGAAAAAATTAAACAGTTTATGCTCGAACTGGGAAACGGTTTTACTTTTATAGGCAATCAACACCGTTTGCATTATAATCATAAAGACTATTATACAGATATATTATTATATCATCGCGTTTTGCAGTCGTTAGTAGCGATTGAACTGAAAATAGGTGAGTTTAAACCTGAATATATCGGAAAAATGAATTTTTATCTGGGCTTGCTTGACAAAACTGAAAAGAAAAAAAATGAAAATCCCTCCATTGGTATTATACTCTGTGCCGATAAAGATCATCTTGATGTTGAAATTGCCTTACAGGATATTCATAAACCAATCGGTGTGGCAGCGTATGAACTTTCTCTTCCTTCAAAAGAGTTAGAAAAACTGATTATAAGTGAATTAAAAAATCAAAACAGGTAAGTCTCTTTATTATATGTTTTCTCGATACCTATAACGAATACCTCTTCAGGTACTATTACCCTTTTTATAGCGTTAATATTTAATGCGATATTTACTTATAACTTTATTATTGCTGCTACATGTTTCGACGAAAGCACAGAATGGCTATTATATCACCCTTCAGGGCGATACAATAGCTGCAAATATTGTAATACCTAAGTCGTTTTTTAAGGTTGAAGGTTTTGAAAAACTATTCAGAGAGGTCAAAATAAACTTTCTGGATGAAACTCAACAGGTTTTTAAACCTGAAGAAATAATCGGATTTGCATTTACCAGTTCACGGAAACAATACATTTTTGAAACACAGGCACGTCCCGGATATCAGATTTTTACCAATAAAATTGTAGAAATAGTACCCACTTTTATGTTGAAACTGGCACAGAGTAAAAACGGTGCTTCGTATATTCGGTATGAAAATGGTTCCGGTGAAGGAACTTTAAGTATTATCGAATATTATACTTTTACAAGAACTATTGATAATGAATTATTATTTCTGATGAACGCTGATGCTTCTAAAAAGATTCGGTCAGAACTGGAAAAATTCTACGCATTCACTCCAAATGTCAGAAAGGCCGTAAAGAATAAATTCAGCAATCATAAGAAAATGAGGAAACACGTAGAGCAGTTCATCAGAACGATTAATTTATAGTGAATAGCTGATCAGAACATGATATGGTTGTTTCTTATTATAAGTTCTGGAAATGAGATCGTTATGGTATAGCCCAATTGTTCTTGACAGTTTAAACATTATTCATTTCACATTGTTATTATTTATACCCATTTAGCAGGTTGAACTCATCCTGTAAAGGGGTTCTTGTAAACATGTAACTTATTCAAGTATGAGCAATAAAATGAAGATAGAAGTATGGAGCGATATTGCCTGTCCATTCTGCTATATCGGGAAAAGAAAATTCGAAACAGCCATCAGTGATTTAACGTATAAAAATGAAATAGAACTGGAGTGGAAAAGTTTTCAGCTGAGCCCTGAAACCGTAACTGATCCCACAGAAAATATATACGAAGTGTTTTCAAAGAAAAAAGGATTTACCGTTCCTCAGGCTAAAGACATGATGAGAAATGTTACTCAGATGGCTTCACAGGTGGGGTTAGAATTTAATTTCGACAAAGCTGTATTTGCTAATACTTTCAGCGCACATCAATTGCTTCATTTTGCGAAGAATCACGGAAAACAGAACGAAGCAAAAGAAATATTACTGGATGGTTATTTTCGTCAGGGAAAGAATGTAGATGACCCGGAGTACCTGAAATCTGTCATCGAACAATTACAATTAGATGTTGCGGCTTTTGAAAGAGTATTAGCAGAAAAGGAAAATGAACAACAGGTAAATGCTGATATTCGTGAAGCTCAGCAATTATCTATTACCGGAGTACCATTCTTTGTATTCGACCGTAAGTATGCTATTTCCGGCGCACAGGATGTTACCTTGTTTAAACAAACGATCGAAAGAGCCTACAATGAATGGAAAAAAGAAAATCCTTCGCCATTATTTAATATAACAGAAGGACCAGGTTGTGGTCCGGATGGATGTTTTTAATATACAGGTCGGTGTCAGCACCGACCTGTATATATATTATTTTTCAAGAATCGTTTTCAGGTTTTTTAAACCTACTTCGAAATCATTATTCATATTCATAAACAAACCAAAGAAGTTCCAGGGATAAGGTGATTTTCCTTCAATTCCCCAGGTAACTGAAGTTTCGTCAGGAGATATTTCTTTTAGAATAAAATAACCTTTAACAGGTTCTCCGAAACCAAAATCCAGTGAAGATTCCATTCGTTCTCCATCAACTATGTTAGTAATAGCCTGAGAACCTTTGCCGGTTTTTTTACCATCCCAACTATATTTAAAACCTACCGTTCCGTCTGTTCCTTCCGAAGTCGTTTTCATATCAGGGTCTGAAAGTTGCCATACGCCGAAATTATCCTGATTTTTTATGTATTTGATGTATTCAAATACTTCCTGTTTGGGACGGTTAATTGTAAGTTCTGCTTCCGATACAAAATCTTTTTTTACAAATAAGGCTACTATAAAAGGAATTACAATAATGATAGCCAGTATAATCAGAATTTTCTTGAGGATTTTCATTTTGTATATTTTAGATAAGTCAATTTTGGGAAAAGTAATCAATTCATTTCACTCCTGATATAAGTAAATTTCCCCTTTTTTACAGGATACAAATTTTTTCTGCTATCATTGCTGCAACACTGGTATAATCTTTTCTGTTATAATCCATTATCACTTATTTTTTGTCAAAACACTATTACTATGCATGATATTGAACATATTAACTACATAAAAGTGCCTGCAACCGTTGTGTACGAGGCACTAACTACTGAGGCTGGTTTGGGTAATATATGGACAAACAAATTGACCGTGAAACCGGAGATTGGTTTTATTAATGAGTTCGATTTTAATGAAGAGGTAATCACTAAAATGAAAGTGATGGAACTAAAAGAGGGGCAACGGGTTGTATGGGAATGTGTAGACTCTGATCAGGAATGGCGGGGTACTTCTGTTTCGTTTGTACTTTCGGAAGAAAAGGAAGGTGTTACCCAGATTATTTTAAAACACTCAGACTGGCGGGTGCTTACGGATTACTACAGATGGTGTAATTATAACTGGGCAATGTTTTTATATAGATTGAAAAATTATTGTGAAGCTCTATATAATAAAGCTCAAAATAATAATACACCTGAGAAACAGTCTGCTACAGCAGATGAAAAGAATGATCCGTCAGATAAAACAGCTTCTGCCGAAAAGAACAAAAACGATACTGATACTATCCATCAGCAAACTGCAGATAAAGCGGCAAAACAGCGTGTAGTGGTTGGCAATGAACAAACAGCGCCTGCCGGCAAAGAATCTGAACAGGCTACTGCTGCTGCTGAAGAAGCAACAGAAGAAATAAACACCAATAGTGAAGAAAATTCTGATAAACAGAAAAAGCAGCGTGTTATAGTTGGTAAAGACGTAGATCAGAAAAACGTTGAGCCTGTTGATGAAAATAAAAACCAGACAGCAGCTGATAATATTGCAGGTAAAGATAAAACAATGATTGATTCAGAACAGTCATCCGAAGAGGAACCGGGTGATCAGGATAATGATAGCGGTGAAGAACCTGATGACAAAAAGTCTGAAGCGTAAAGTATAAAAAAGTGCTGGTGAATTAACACCAGCACTTTTTTTATTTAAGATATTTTTTTAGTAAATCTGCTATTTGTTTTACGGAATCTTCGCTATGTTGTTCTTTTGCCAATGGATTCAGCATTCCGAAATCATGTATGGTTCCTATATAACGGGTAAGTGTAACTGGTACACCAGCTTCATCCAGTTTACGTGCATAAGCTTCTCCTTCATCACGTAAAACGTCGTTTTCTGCTGTTTGTATCAGAGCGGGAGGCAGATCTTTTAAAACCGATACATCGTTTAACAAAATTGCTGCATGTGGGTCTTTTAAATCAGCATCTGTACGTTTATAATGATTCCAGAACCAGATCATCATGTTCCGGGTTAAGAAGCGTTCATCCTGAAACTCTTTATAAGATGCATTATCAAAATCTGAATCAGTAACCGGCCATTGCAACGCCTGAAAACTGATCTTCGGTCCTTTTCTTTCCTTAGCCATAATTGCCACTGCACCGGCCATATTTCCGCCAACACTGTTACCTACCACTGCCATTTTTGAACTGTCTACATCGATCTCTTTTCCGTTTTTGTATACCCAGTCAGTAGCGGCATATGCTTCTTCAATCGCTTGTGGAAATTTTGCTTCAGGCGAAGGCGTATAATCCGGAAATACCGCTGTAAAACCACTATGCACTACCAGGTCTCTGACTAATCTTTTATGTGTAGGAAAGTCTCCCAATACCCAACCACCTCCATGAAAGAACATAAATACCGGTGTTTTCTCTTTCACTCCTTTGGGTTTTACAATATGGATTTTAACCGCATAACCACCTTGCTCTATCGTTCTTTCATATGTTTCAATCGATGAATAATCTTGCTGATCTGCCTGCTGGGCATCAATCAATACCTGACGTGCCTCCGAAGGAGATAACTTTTCCATCGGAGTGTCGGTATTTTCGTTCACTTCCTTCAAAAATTTTCTGATGTTGGTAAATATCTTAGGATCTTTATCTGCTGCTATTCTCATGGTCATTGATTTTATAGTGAAGCAATATATTCTTTCAATAAAAAACTGTTCCACTGTAAATCAACTTTCCTTATTAAATGAAATCTGCCAATAAGCAGATTTTATTTAATATCTTATTTTGAGCAGATATTTTATAATTAAGCGGATGCTTTTTGTGCTGTATGATATTCTTCCAGCAAAAGTAATAGCTTTTGAGAACGTATGGCTGTGGCACTGGGATAAAGATAAAGTGGTGCTCCGGCGTCTTTAGAAACCTGCTCAGACTTTTTAGGAATGATGGCAATCATTTTTTGCTGGTTAAAAGTTACTTCCTGAAATGAATCAATCTCATTCCACGGAACCACCGTATAACCCTTTCCGCTTTTGTATTTTACAGCAGTTTCTGATAATTCAATTTGCAGTTTAGGTTTTACCAGTCTGTATATCAATATAAATAAACAACCGGTAAAGAACACGATAGCTGCACCTATAATCATTAGCCTCACACTATCATCCTGATTTGTATTGTATTTTTCAATGAACATTATACAGTTTGTGTAAAGGAAAATTAAGGATGAGATGAGCATCATTATCAAACTGATTCTATTGCTGTAAAATCTTCTCGTTTGCATTAGTAAATATTTATAGGTGTCTGCCCTCCATGAAGAATAAAAAAGCGGTGTTCTTTATGCAAATTTAATTCTTGTTTCTATATTGTCTCTTTAAGTTTTGGTATTAAAATTTTATTTAATAGAGTGTATTATTTTGTTATTTCACTAGTAAGTATCTATTTACTTCCGGTTGCTATGCGGCATCTTTCGGGTAGTTTTTCTTTTCCCCAAAAGAAAATACTGGTTTCGCTACTGGTTTTTTTTATTGTTTATGACTTACTATATATTTTCGGCATTTCTATAAAGGGAGATCATGCTGATTATACTATTATGGGAGTTCAATATGCTTTTGTGGCTATTCTGCTTTCATTATTTTATGGTTCGGAGAAATGGAGTATGATCTTTTTATGGTTTTCCATGATTTTGGTAAAAACACTCGTTTTTGTTTACTGGCTGATTCTCCTTACTGCTCAAATTGTTTTCACTAAATATACTGCTAATGAAATAATTGAATTTGAAACAGAGGGTAAAAGGTATGAAACGAGAACTTATCTTTATAAAGTAATAGGATCAAACAATCAGAATTATAGATTAGAAACCTATAGAACATTTAAATACCTCCCTTTCGAAAAGAAAGTTCATGAGGATATTTTTGAGTTTTTTTTAATGGGCACTGATTCTATTCAAACACAAAAGATATGGGTTATAGAACAGGAAGGAGCACCCATCAGGTGTGATTATGAGTTTCGTTCAACTGTTGATTTAGAAATGTATAAGAAATACTCAGACTTCTTAAACTGATACTTGACGTATAGGTGGCGCAAGATTTATCTTATCTTGATCTGGTAGCGGGTGAGTAACCCCGGCAGATTATGTAATGAAAAAATTGCTTTTTTCATCTTATTCAAATTTGGGTCAAGCTGAATATTGGATGAGCTGGTAAAATCACATTGCTCAAGATTACAGTTTTCAAAAACAGCTTCTGCAAGGTCGCAATGATCAAAGACCGCTTTAGTAAGATTGGCTTTAGAAAAATCTACTCCCAATAGTTTCGATGCTTTGAAAGTAGTTCCGTTTAACGCACATTCATAAAAACTTGCATGATCAAGCAAACAGTTTTCAAAATAAACACTCAGTCCGAATGGATTGCATTGTTCGAATTGAATACCTAACAATTTACATCGTTCAAACCGGATATCCCTTAATACCGTACCATTGAGTTTTGCCATACTTAAATTACAATCGGTAAAAACACAATCCACCAGAATAACACCTGTCAGGGCAATCTCCTGAAAGTTGCAGTGCTTAAAATGGCAGCCGTCATATTCGCCCTGTTGAAACGGTATGTTTTGAAAGTCGATATTTTCGATTACCTGGTCTTGATAATAAGATGACATGTAAAATTGTTATACAGCAAATTTACTGGATATTGATGTTTTTTATAAATGAAATTCAAGAACTTATCAGAAAATATTAGTGCATCCGAAGTAAAATAAAGCAACTTGTAACAGACAGATAATGAATTGTATTTGCTTTTTAGCAGATAATTTCACAAATCTGCTTTTTTGCAGATATATTTGCTTGTTTGCTTTATTTTTCTTATTTTACAATTATGTATGCTGTATTAACCGGTGATATCATCAATTCACAGTCTGGAAATGCCACCCAATGGACCAGTGCCTTAAAAAAGGTATTAAGTACTATAGGGGAGTATCCTTTCGACTGGGAAATTTTTCGTGGAGACAGTTTTCAGCTGGTGACCCAACCGGTAGCTGCTCTCAGGCAGGCATTGATTATCAAAGCGGCTTTAAAGAGTATGACCGGTTTGGATGTACGTATTGCTATTGGCATAGGTACAATTGATCAACGTGCCCAGAAAGTAACCGAATCAAACGGTCCGGCGTTTGTGGCGTCGGGGCGACAGTTTGATGAGTTGAAGAAGCAAACCTTGTCGGTAGTAACTCCCTGGAACGATGTGAATCGTACAATGGAAATGGCTATTCCATTAGCCTTAATGACAATTGATACCTGGACGGTGAAGTCAGCTGAAGTGTTATTATTGAAATGGTGGAACCCTGACTGGTCACAACAACAAATTGCAGCGTATCTGCAAAAGAAGGGACAGGGAAATATCAGTGAGGCGTTAAAGCGTGGGGGTTATGAAGAGATACAACAATTACTACAATATTTTGAACAGCAAATAGAAGCACATGTCGCTACTGGTTCTTAACTTATTACTGGCTCATATTTTAGGTGACTTTGTTCTGCAACCCAATCATTGGGTAAAGCAAAGGACGCAATATAAGCGTATTAAATACCTGTTTTATCATATGGGAGTACATGCGGTGCTCACTTTTGCACTGATGGCGTTAGTAGTTCCGATTGAACGGTATTGGGGTGGAGCTGTTGTAATTATTGTAAGTCATTTCTTTATTGACCGGGCCAAGCAGGCGGTTACCGGAAAAATGAATCCGATTGCTGCTTTTTTGGTGGATCAATTATTACATCTGTTGATTATTTTCGGTGTAGCTAATTATTACGGACATTTTTATCCCGTTCAATTAGGTATTTTAAGTATTCCACAGGTAGTACTCTTTATTTTATTTGTATTGCTGGTAACCAAAGTAGGTGCCATTTTTATCAAAGTATTTCTCTCTCAGTGGCGCATCGAAGATATTGGTGTAAACAATGCCGGACAAATTATCGGAATGATTGAACGATTATTTGTATTTGGTTTTATCTGTATAGACTTCTGGTCGGGAATCGGTTTTTTACTCGCTGCAAAGTCTGTTTTCAGATTCGGAGATCTCAATAATGCCAAAGATAGAAACCTTACTGAATATGTACTGGTGGGAACCTTACTGAGTTTCGGATGGGCCATTCTGATGGCTGTATTATATACTAAAATGCGTTAATTCAATCTTACTACTCCCACAAACCGAGTTGCTGCGGAGCTTCTACTCTTAGTGTTTGTTTACGTACCGTAATTTCGCCTAATACAAATAGATCGGTATTGATATCTCTGCTGGCAACTGTTACCTTAAAGTCAGACTCAAATCCTGAGAAGGTATCACTTACCAGTTGCGGGCGATTGTTATTGCCTGATAAATGTGACAGTATCAGATGTTGCAATTGAGGATGGCGATGACTGATAACCAGTTCTTTTGCCTGGCGATTGCTCAGGTGCCCCAATCCTCCTTTAATACGATGTTTTAAGAACTTTGGATAGCGGCCGTTATCAAGCATTTCCGGACAATAATTAGATTCTAAAAAAACAACCTGACATTGCTGAAAATGGTTTACCAGTGAATGGCAAAGCATACCGCAATCGGTTATTACACCAATATTACCCGAACCTGATTCAACGACTATACTAAACGGATTGGCAGCATCGTGCTGTTTTGCAAATGATTTGACCCGGAACTGTTGAAACGCTATCTGATCATTTGCTGCTATAGGGCGAAATAACTCTTCCGGCATTAAATGCCTGATCTGCTGATAACATTCGGGAGTAGTGTAAATGGGGATAGAAAATTCATTTAACAAAGTTCTTAGTCCGAAAATATGATCAGAATGCTCGTGTGTAATGAATATTCCTTTGATTTCATTCATGGAAAGGCCGAGACTCTCCATTCTACTGAGTAATACTGATTTACGAATACCTACATCTACAAGAATTGCTTCCCCGGCATTTCCGATATAGAAGCAGTTTCCATTGCTTCCGGTATTTATAGATGTATAGTGAATATTCATGCAGCGCAAAAATACGAATTGAAAATTAAGAATGATGAATTTAGAAGGCAGAAAATAGGTATCACAGTATTGGCATTAATTTTACACTCATTCATCACTCAGAATTTTATAATCTTAATTTTCTTCAGCGTATTTTTTAAAATTGTCAAGAATTGCCTGCCAGCCGGCTTTCTGCATCTCAACAGGGTTTTCGTGCTCTGCGTCGAAACTGGTACTGATTTTTGTTTGATGGTTACCAAGGTCTACAAAGATGGAAGTAGATTGTCTCCCATCGCCCATTGTATAAGTAATTTTTTCATACTCAAGAATTTCGTCATAGATAGCTTCAAAATCAAAACCGAAACTACCGTCTTTTGCCTCCATTCTGACATCTAATTTACCGCCTGGTCTTAAATCATTACTGGCTCTCGGGCAATGCCAGTCGTCTGAAGCAAAATCCCAGTTTACAATATGTTCAGGATGGTTCCAGTATTCCCAAACTTTTTTAATATCGGCATTTACAACAGCTTCAATCGTTACTTTTTCGTGTGACATGGTGATAAGGTATTTTTATTAAAATTCAAGAGCAAAAATGATGCACTGATTTTTTAATGCACTATTTATCGCTAAAATAATAAAAATCGGCATTGAACCATTGTTTGCCGTTTGTTATTGAATTGTTTATGAGCAAAATAGCCTATTGAGAAAATCAGGTATTAGTGTGCAGTTGTTTTTGAGAATATATTCATCACCAGTACGCCCGATACAATTAACAGAATTCCCAATATTGCAGGAAGATCAACAGATTGTTTAAAAATAAATACGGATACCAGTGTAGTAAGAACTATACCAACTCCACCCCAAATGGCATAAGCGACTCCTAACGGAATATATTTAAGCGTAATTGACAAAAAATAAAAACAACAGATATAGGTTAATAATGTAATAGTGGTGGGTAACCATTTGGTAAATCCGTTAGAGCTTTTCATAAAAGCTGAACCTATCACTTCAAACATAATTGCCAATGCCAGATAGAGATATTTCATAACTGTTTTTTGCAAAGCTAAATAGATATGAAATTGTATTTTTTGACCTAAGTCAAATTATATTTTCTTTCTTATTCTGCTAAGTGTTTCCTGTGCTACTCCCAGATAAGAGGCGATATGGCCTAACGATACCCTAAACAGTAAATCCGGTTCGTGTTGTAGTAAAGACAGGTAGCGTTCTTCTGCAGTTTTAGATTGTAACGAAACAATTCTTTCTTCCATTATTTTACAATATTCTTCTGCTATTTTTCGTCCGATAAGATTTAATTCGGGATACTCAAGATATAGTTTGTTTAAATCCTGTATTGTTATAAAATGAACGATAGAATCTTCTAAGAACTGAATGTTTTCAAAAGAGGGTAACAATGAATAGGCTGGTAGAATCGAACCCAAAATCATTCCTTCACTCCCAAACCAGGTATTCACTTCTTTATTCTCTTTTATAAAAAAAGCCCGGACCAGTCCCTTTTCAAGCATAAAGAGATTTGTGTGAAGCTGGCCTGCTTTGAGGAAATAGTCATTTTTTGATTTATAGTGTTGCTGGAAATAATTGCTTATTTTATCAGCAACACTATCCTGGATAGGCCCATATTTTTGTAGTAATGAAATGAAAGGGTTCATATTGTTAGATAAGGATTTAAGATTTAATTGAAAATAGTATAGTTGAAATGCTGAAAATCTTTAAAAGCATCAATACATCCGTATGCAACTAATTCTTCTTTTGAATGAGAAGTAGTAATGCCGATCACTTTTAAACCGGCGGTTTTTGCTGATTGAATACCCCCTGGCGAGTCTTCAAAAGCAAATGAGTGGTTAACATCTGCATCGAGCAGTTCGATCGCTTTTAAATAAATTGAAGGATCCGGTTTACCTCTGGTAACATCATCACCGCCTACAATTACATCAAAGTATGCGGTTACATTGATTGCTGATAAGGTGAAATCGATGTTATCCTTATTTCCCATCGTAGCCAATGCTATTTTAAAACCCTTTTCTTTTAATTTTTTTAAGAAAATGGTGAAGTCTTTAATTTCTTCCACCTGTCCCTGATATAAATCTCTGTACAACGCTTCTTTTTCGAGACCTAACGCTTTAATTTTTTCAGTACCTGTTGCAGCACCGAAGAAGCGGGTAATCATTTCGTTGATGGTACCATGGTTTTGCGCCTGAAACTGATCTTCATTAATAAAAATGGAATGTTTTTTCAGAAAGCCGATCCATGATTTTCTATGAAAATGCATATTGTCTACTATCGTTCCATCCATATCCAGAATAATAGCCTTGTTTTTTGTTGTTTGAGTCATACAATTCTTCCTTGATAATAAAAAGTGTTAATAATCGGATATGACAGCAATGTTAATGGTTTTATAAAAGCGAAGATGTCAACGGATATATGAATTAACAAAATACAACTACAAAAGTTCGGCAACGGGTGGCACATCTATTGAAATCAATAATATAGAATCCGGTATGTGCCACAAATCATCCGGCTATGAAATTGAAGATTGCACAGGTTGCTCCACTTTATGAAGCTGTACCTCCCAAATTATATGGAGGAACAGAACGGGTGGTTTCGTATCTGACAGAAAGCTTAGTAGAAAAAGGGCATGAGGTAACACTTTTTGCGAGCGGAGATTCCGTCACAAAAGCTCATTTGAAGGCGATAACCGAGCGGGCATTGCGTTTAGACGATTGTTCAGATCCGTTAGCGATTCATCAGATATTATTGAAGGCTGTAATAGATCATTCCACACTATTTGATATCTGGCATTTCCATATTGATTACTTGCACTTTCCTGTTTCAAAAGTGCTGAAAATACCGAATTTAACTACTCTTCACGGACGTCTTGATTTACCGGCATTACCATTGCTTTATAACTGTTATAATGATATGCCGCTGGTATCAATTTCTGATGATCAGCGAAAACCACTGCCCATGGCTAATTGGTTAAAAACTGTTTACCACGGATTGCCACTTCATTTATATAATTATGGAGAAGGCAGGGGCGGTTATCTTTTATTTCTGGGAAGGATTTCTCCCGAGAAAGGTCCGGATAAAGCAATTGAAATAGCCATCAATACCAATAAAAAACTAATAATAGCTGCGAAAATAGATAAAGCAGATAAAAAATACTTTGAAGCCGAAATAAAGCCATTATTGAATCATCCGCTGATTGAATTTATTGGAGAGGTGGATGAGCAACAAAAAAAAGTACTTCTGGAAAATGCAGCGGCATTATTATTTCCGATCGACTGGCCAGAACCATTTGGAATGGTTATGATAGAAGCATTGGCAGCAGGTACACCCGTGATAGCCTTTAAAAAAGGATCGGTTCCTGAAATTCTTCAACACGGAAAAACTGGCTTCATTGTTGAAACGGTTTCAGAGGCAATTGATGCTGTAGCGCATCTGTACCAGATCAATAGATTGGTGTGCAGACATGAATTTGAAAAAAGATTTACTGCCTCTATTATGGCAGATAATTATTTAGAGTTGTATGAGCAGATTCATGTTCGTCACAAATATGAAACAATGAATTTTCCCACCGCTTAAATTGTATAATATGCATCCGCAAGATACTTTTGTACAACACAATAACAAATATTACATACTTGCTAACTCTTCTTATGTAGATGATATTACCCGTACACTGAATTTTGGTGACACATTTGCAATTTTTGATCGTTGGGGAGATGCTAACCCTATCGGCCGCGATTTACAAGGTGTTTATCACCGGGGTACCCGTTATCTCAGTGAGTTTAAGATGAGTATGAATGGTGCGCGACCTTTTCTGTTGAGCTCTACTATTCGCAATAAAAATGAGTTGATTTCTGTCGACCTCACCAATCCCACTTTATCACTTAATACCGGAAATGATATTTCTCACGGCAATATTCACATCAACCGCAACATGTATTTACAGGATGGTGTTTTTTATGAACGAATTGAATGTACGAATCACTCGCTGGTATATACAGAGTTTTCAATTCAATTGGAATGCAATGCAGATTTTAAAGATATTTTTGAAATCAGAGGTACCTCGCGTAAAGAGAGAGGAGTTAAAAAAGAACCTTACTTATCAGCTAATGATACGCTGACTTTTGAATATACCGGGCTCGACCAGATACCCCGATCTACCCACGTAAAGTTGAATCCGGTTCCACATGAAGTAAACGACCGCAGTGCTGTTTATCAGGTAGCATTATCTCCGGGAAAGAAGTTTGTTTTAGAAATAGCTGTATGCATGCAAGAAGGAGATGAGATGAAGTCAGTATTAACTTATGATGAAGCTTTTAAAAATCTGGATCATCATCTGACCATGTTTAAAGATGCGATCGGTCATATTGCCTCATCCAATGAAAACTTTAATGAATGGATTAACCGTTCAAATAATGATTTAATGTCGTTGCTGGCACAAACTGCATTCGGTGTGTATCCATATGCGGGTGTACCCTGGTTCAATACACCTTTCGGAAGAGACGGTATTATCACAGCCTTATTTACTTTATGGATAGCTCCTTTTATAGGAAAAGGTGTATTAAAGTATCTGGCTCATCACCAGGCTCAGCTGTTTGATTCTTTTAGTGATGCTGAACCCGGAAAAATACTACACGAATCCAGATATGGAGAAATGGCTAACTGTAAAGAAATTCCTTTCAAACATTATTATGGCAGTATCGATTCAACTCCCTTGTTTGTGGTATTGGCCGGAAGATATCTCAAGCGTACGGCAGACCTGGACCTGATTATAACTTTATATCCGCATCTTGAGCTGGCGATGCAATGGCTCGATACTTATGGAGATATTGATGGTGATGGTTTTTATGAATACCAGCGAAAAGAAAAAAGCGGATTGTATAATCAGGGGTGGAAGGATTCAGGTGATTCCATTTCACATACTGATGGCACATTGGCTGAATTACCAATCGCTTTGTGTGAAGTACAGGCATATGTGGTGGAAGCTAACCGGCAAATGGCCTATATCAGTGAAAAACTGGGTAAGCCTGAATTAGCAGATCAATACAGACAGAAGGCAGATCATCTTCAGTATGAATTTAATCAGCGGTTCTGGAATGAAGAACTACAATCGTTTATATTGGCATTAGATGAGTTGAAAGAGCCGTGCGTGGTAAAAGCCAGTAATGCCGCACATGCATTATACTGCCAGGCTGTAAACCAGGAATATGCCGGAGCTGTTGTAAACACTTTACTAAGTGAAGAAATGTACACAGGGTGGGGGATTCGAACACTTGGAAATAAAGAAGCCAGATATAATCCTATGTCATACCATAACGGTTCCGTATGGCCTTTTGATACAGCCATTGCTGCGGCAGGAATGGCAAAATATGGTTACACAGATGAAGCATTAAGGGTATTGGAAGGGATGTTTGAAACCGCCCAGCTGATGGATCTGAACCGTTTACCCGAATTGTTTTGTGGCTTTGAAAAAAGAAAAGGTGAAGGACCGACCGCTTATCCCGTAGCCTGTTCTCCGCAGGCCTGGTCGGTGGCTTCCATTTACGCAATGATTCAATCTATTCTCAGTGTTGAAATAGATGCATTCGAGCGCCAGATACATTTTAACTATCCCAAACTTCCTTCTTACATGGAAGAACTATTATTAGCACATATACCACTGGGTACAGAAACTATCACCATTAAAGTAAAACGGTTTAAATCTACGATTGGTTTAGACCTGATAGACAAACCCGGAACCTGGAAAGTGGTCACCGTGAAATAATAAAAGGGTTTAAAAATTAAGCAGGGTAGTGTTCAGTAAAATACTACCCTGTTGTTTTATAATGAAAACTAAATGTTTATGAAAAATGTTGTTACAAAAGAATAGTATACACCGGGAATGATCTTTTTAAAAGAAAAAGAGCCATAACTTTAACATTTAATGTTTAAACATTGATTTATCTTTGCAGTATCAAATTAATTATTATGGAAAATAAAATCATCGGCTTACACCATATCACCGCAGTAGCCAGCGATGCGCAAAAGAACTATGATTTCTACACTAAAGTGTTAGGACAGCGCCTGGTTAAGAAAACTGTCAATTTCGATGATCCGGGTACTTATCACTTTTATTTCGGTTCTGAAGTAGGAACTCCCGGAACTATTATGACGTTTTTCCCCTGGGCCAATATGAAGCGTGGCGTATCAGGTGCTGGTCAACCGACTGAAATTTATTATTCCATTCCGGTAGGAGCTACTGATTTCTGGATCAATCGTCTGGGAAATGCCGGTTTAGTGAGTTCTGTAGTAGAAGGCAAAAATGTTTTAGTGGCTGAAGATCCTGACGGATTGAAGTTTTCTTTAGTAGAAGTAGAAAACGACGCCCGTAAAGCGTGGACGACTGATGAAATTAATGAATCTGTTGCCATTAAAGGTTTTTATGGTATAGCGCTTACTGTGCAGAATGGAGCAGCTACGAAAGCCGTTTTATCAGGTTTGTTGAATTATAAAGAACAAAAAGTTGAAGGTAATACTACCCGTTTTATCAATCCGAATATTGATACTGCAAACGTTGTGGATGTAATCGAAAATCCTGAAATTCCTTATGGTAAGTTAGGTGCAGGTATTAATCACCACGTAGCATTCAGAGTAAAAGATGAAGAAACACTGATGAAATACAGAGCGTTGGTAGAGAGTGCTGGTTTACCGATTACTGAAAAAATTGATAGAAACTATTTCTATTCTCTTTATTTCAGAGAACCGGGGGGTGTATTATTTGAATTAGCTACCGATAATCCCGGGTTCACAGCAGATGAGGATATTAAAACACTGGGCGAAGCATTGAAACTTCCTCCACAATATGAACCTCAAAGAGACCGTATTGAATCTGTTTTACCTAAATTGAAACAATAATGCATCAATATAATATTATAGAAGGCGGAACAAATACTACCGAAGCAAAAGCGGCAGTAGTATTTGTTCACGGTAGAGGAGGAACTGCAGAAGATATAATGTCTTTACAGCAATATTTTCCCTTTGAGAATAATTACCTCGTAGCCCCGCAGGCAACACAGAATACCTGGTATCCATATAGCTTTATGGCGCCACGTGCACAGAATGAACCGTGGTTAACGAGTGCTATAGGCACCCTGAAACAATTGGTAGACGAACTAAAGTTGAAAGGATTTACCAGTGAGCAAATATATTTTGTAGCTTTTTCGCAGGGCGCTTGTTTAAGCTTAGAGTTTGTGGCAACTCATGCCGCACGATATGGAGGTGTTTTTGCCTATATAGGAGGGTTGATTGGAGATATTCTGGATATTGAACAATACAATGGTAATTTGTTAGAAACACCGGTCTACATCGGAACCAGTGACCCTGATGCGCATGTGCCCGTTGAAAGGGTAGAAGAAACCAAAGTTCAATTCGAGAAATTAAATGCAGATATTAAAGTAGATTATTTCAAAAATCTTGGTCATACGATTTCTAAAGAAGGAATTGCAAATGGTATTCGACATGTTTTTAAACAATAAACGGCATTGAAATATACGTTCTTTGGATACGTACTGATAAAACAAACCCCCTTCAGTAAGGGGGTTTGTTTTAACTGGAAGTTATATTAGAGATAGAAACATAACCGGCATTGAGAGTAAGGAGTTATTGTTGGCCGGCATGTTTTAATCTACATAAATTCCAGTGGGGGTACTTACTACAATATCAAAATATATGCGGCTGTTCTTCCGGCTGATAATTCGAAGTTTTTGCAAAGAGCCGGATCTGCCGGCCGGAACTACTGTGACACCTTCTGCAGGAAATATTATTTCCATGAACTCCTGCACTTCCGCCAGATAAGGCGTGCCATTTGTGTTGGTTGTTCCCAATGAAGTAACTACTACATGACTTTCATCTATTTTTGAAAGTGAAGTGTAATACGGTAACCAAACGCTTGCTCCGGAAGCATTATTCACCAGCAGTTGCATCGAATGCAATTGATTGGAAGGAGTGGTGCCAGCCGCATTCATGTTATAATGGTATAGCTGAATTCTCAATCTTTCGGGTGATATCAGGTTTTTTAATGCTACGATATGTGGTTGGAGGTCGGTACTGTAATATGTATTCAGATCGTCTAAGGTATAAGCAAAAAATCTTGGTAATTCGTTTTCTATACGCATGAATAAGTTGGCTGTACCTCTGTAAGGAAATGCTGGTGTATGAGCTACGGATATACTACCTGCCCCTGCATTACCGGCAGATATAATCTCCAATTCATTTTCATCCGGTGTTCCGAAAATCAACTCATCAAAACTGATACTGCCATTTACTAATGGGGTGTTCAGTTGAATGCCATTAGGAATATAATTATAAGTAAAGTTTTTCACTACTTTTTCCTGTTGATCATTTTCCCAGGTAAGTTTAAGCGATTGTTTACCGGGGTCAAGTTCCCAAAAAGCACCAAAGTTGCCGATATTGAGATTCTTAAAATAGGCAGATGCATTTGTTGAAAATTCCTGTAACATATTCGCTGTATAAGCTTTTGCCAGAATATTATCTTTATCCGCGGCCGCTGCTTTTCTTAATAAATATTCTGTGGTTACCGTACCATTTACCTGTTTCAGCAAAAAGTTTCCATCTTCTTCCGGTTTAATGTAGAATTCAAATTTTCCGCCTATATTTTCGGTCACAGCCTGCCATACTGAATAGGTTTCGAAAATTAGTTCAGGCTGAAGGATACCTCCGATACGGTATCTTACATTTTCCTGATCGCTGGTATATCCTTTATAATCGGAAGTAATAACAGCGGTTCCGTTATCATTGAATTTCATTAGTATGCTGATCACTGTGGCTGCGTTTGTCGGTTTATATTCTATATACCAACCTTCTGTACTGCCGGTTAGCAAACTGGTATATCCGGCTTGCAATTCACTCATGCCGGGTACGTCATCAGGTATCGTATTGTCTTGCTCATTTTTTGAACAGGATATCAAAAGCAGCATTATACTGATATATATATAAATGATTTGTTTCATTCTATTTTTTTTTATCTGTACTGAATGTTTTGAGTAATGCTATCGGCCTAATCAAAATAAATGGAAGGTGTAAAGTTTGATACAACCAACTGTACCCAGTACCGGCTGTCTTTTCTGCTCACTAACCGTATGATTTGGGTAGCCGTAGATCCGGTTCCGCTACGGCCGGCAGGAACTACCGTTACTCCTTCTTCAGTAAATATGGTATTCATAAATTCAAATACTTTTTCTACATGTGGTGCCCCCGCCGTATTAGCTGTTCCGAACGACTGAAGCCTTACATGATTGGCGCTTACTTTTTCTACATCATTATAAAATACCAGCCAAACATTTGTACCTGCTGCATTTCTTGTAAATACCTGTAACTGGTTTCTTCTTTCATGTGTGTCAGGAAAACTCGATCCATGGTTGTTATTATAGAATTGTAATCTCAGTAATTCATCTGCTTTGAAACCCTGGCTGATAAAGTACGACCTTAATGTTTCCAAGTGTGGTTGAAGCATTTCACTGTAATACAAATCAACTGCGTCTAAAGTATAACCGAAGAAACGGGGTAATTCTTCTTTTCTTACAAAGTAATCAGCCGTTGTGTAAGTTTCGGAAGGGCCTGTCCAGGCGGTTTGGTACTCAAATGGAGGTGTATGCATCCATCCGAGATGTCCCTGGCCGGCATTACCTGCCGAAATGATTTGCAGTTTATGATCTTCAAATGTTCCGAATTGCAATGTATCGATTACATACGTTCCGGAAACCAATGAAGGTTGTAGTAATAAACCTCCGGGAATGATTCTGTAGCTGAATGTCTGCTGTTGTTTGGTTGCTCCGTTTGGCCGCCAGCTAAAGGTTACCTTACGATTCGCAGTATCTATATGATCGAATGACGCACCCACATTTTCAAGCATCAGGTTATTAAAATAGTATCCCGGATCTGCACTGATGAATGCGGTCAGTTTCTCTTTTGCTTCTGTACTTAATCTTTCCATTTCTTCTTCGTAAGCAATTTCATCCAGGATAAGTTGAATCTGATGATTGAGTGTCAGCTGATTTTCCTGATTCAATTGAGTGAGTACAATGGTTTTTCCATCAAATCCATCTGCTCTTTTCAGGTGAAAGTCGCCATTATCCTGCAGATATATTTTAAATTTATTAAACCCATTCAACTCATTAGTTATTTCACCAAAAACAGAGTTTTCAGGAAATACAATCTGTAAAGTATATTCACCATCAAAGCTATAGCTTAATGCACCGGATTCTTCGTGATAGTTTCTCCATCCTGCCAGCACAGAGATCGTATTATCGTCTATAAACTTTATTTGTATCGCAATGGCCTCTATACTGTCGTTGGGTTGATATAGCATAAACCAACCCTGTTGCGGAGAGGTTAACAAAGACCGGTAACCGGCAGCCTGCTTTTCCAATGATTCAGGTAATTCTCTTTCAGGTAAATGAGTTTTTTCTTTTTTACAGGAAAGAAGGGATATTGTACAAATGATCCCTGCAATAAGTAGATGATGAAAGATTGATTTCATAATTAAAGATTGTCAAGTACGTTTTGTAAATATTCCTGAATGAAGTGCAGGTCAATTCCTTTATCGAGATAAAAGTTGTAAACGATTTTATATTTCTGAGCAAGGAGATCATTTCCTGCTGCAATTACTAACACATCCGCTTTAGGTGTTGTAACAATACCGTCTACCCAGGTGGCAAAGTCTTCCGATTCATTGCTCATTCCGTAATTTCTCCAGAAACCTCTGTTTCTTGCTTCTGCCTGGGTAAATGCTGAGTAAACGGTTCCACCTGCGTATTTACCTTCTGATACTTTATCGAATTCAGCAGGTCGCCCGTATTTTTTGTCGAGCACATGTGCAAATTCATGATGAAGTGTTGCATATTGTCCTCTCAGCCAGTTAGAGTTTTTAAGATTGTAACCATTTACTCCTGTAATGATAACACGGCTCAGGCCATATGCTAATCCTGCTGCGCTGAAGTTTCTTTCATCTCCTTCCACATAATTCATTTGAGTGCCGAATAAAATCATTTCAATAGGCATGTGGGCTCTCATGAAATCAGCTTTTTGCCGGTCATAAGGAGCTATAAAAAGTTTTCGGATAACATTATCTATAAACGGTAATACCAGTTCGAACTGTGGGGGAGAAGCGAAGGCATCGGCGGTGATGTATCTTCTGTCCCACCGGTAAATTATTTTAGATTGATAGTCTTTATAGATATCATAAATAGCCTCATCAGTTTCATTTTCTATGATGAAATGTTCCTCATAAGGTTCATAAGGTATAGTACCTTCCTTTTTGCACCCGGTGAGGATAATGATACTGATCACAACTATATAAATGCTTTTTTTAATAAACATAATTCTGCTATTTTAAGTTATCTGGGATTGGGTTCCATTTCACTATTTGCACTGAGTTCTGCAAACGGAATCTGAAATACTCTGCGCAGATCGCCCGGTGGTAAATGAATTTCGCTTACACCATTCCAGTGGGTTACATGAATGTTGAATCGTTTAATATCAAACCATCTGTATCCTTCGTAACAGAGCTCTCTTCTTTTATCATCCAATAACTTATTCAGTAATGCCTGTGTGTCTGGAAAGTCTGAAGTTTTTAATTCTGTAAATGGACGCATTCTCTTTATCAGTATCGTATTGAGCTTGCCGACGGCATCATTCATATCCGGATTGGGTTTTCTTATTTTTGCTTCTGCCACATTATACATCACTTCTTCCACTACGAACAATGCTACATCAGAATACTGATGTCCTTCCAGTTGTGTAGACCTGAATTTTCTTGACCAGTAGTTGGGTGTTTGATTATTAGAAAAAGTGAACATTCTGCCCCGGATATCTTCGGCTGAGAAAGTACTTCTGAATTCATTGGCGTACATACCTGTTGCATAGAAAGAATTCCATTCCAATGTATACTGCATCATCAATATATTTGATTTCGCAACAGAAAAATAGGCTCTGGCAAAGGCATTGTAATCTCCTGTTGAAAAGTCTTTATCCCAATCTGCCAGTACATCGCGTACTGTTGAGTTGTTCGCGAGTACCCTTTCTCCGTATTTGATCGTATTATCCCAATCTTCTTTGAACAGATAAAAGCGACATAAAAAAGCATTGGCAGCGTTTCTGTTAAAATGATGTTTAGGTACTTTCATTACTGCATCATTAATAAGGTCAAGTCCTGCCAGTGCATCATTTTCTATGTTGTCATATACTTCCTGTACTGTATTTCTTTTGTAAGAAGTTCCCGGTATTTTTTCTGTTTCTGTAATGTAAGGAACTCCTAAATCGGTAGTAGCAGTTGCCGCTTTATAATGTTGTGCGAAGATGTTCACCAGCATAAAGTGGGCATAAGCACGAACCAATAACGCTTCTCCTTTAACTGATTTTCTTAGTGCATCATCGCCTGCTGCGTCATCTATGCCTTCCAGTACAACATTGGCAGCGTAAATACAATTATAGTATTTTCTCCATCCTGCTTCAGGAGTCACTGCATTGCCGGTAATGTATTCATCCGACCATAAATAGATCGGCCTTAACCACGAGTTTATATTCGCGTTATTAAAATCAGGATAATTGTAAAACCGGAAATTATCAGTGTATAATTCAGTAAATAAATGAAATGCCTCGGGATATGCTCCGGTGATAATCGATTGATAATCTTCTACGAGTTCCGGACGAACCCGGTTGTCGGGATTCACTTCCAGAAACTTTTTACAACCGGCTAATGAAAATGTAAATCCGGCAATCACCACAACTGCGATATAATTTATTGATCTTATCATTTTCATTTTGTTATAGATTTATATTAAGTCCAAAGGTGAATGTTCTCGGAGCAGGAATTGAAATACCGCTCACTAATGCTTCGGGATCTTGTCCGTTTAAGCCCGGATCTGCCCATAACACTAGGTTTTGTGCCTGTGCAGTTAACTGAAGTCCTTTTACGCCCATTTTTCTTATCCATGCTTCCGGTAAAGAATAATTCAGCATAATGTTTTTCAATCTCACAAATGAACCGTCTACTGTTCTGATATTACTTCTGTTATAAAATGTAAAAGGATCTGCACTGGCTTGTAAAAGTTGGTTACGTGTTTCTTCTTCTATGATCCGCGGAATGTTGGTATACAGTTCATGTCCGGGTGCCTGCCATCTGTTTGCAAGTTCTGCATCTAACGCTTCTACGTCAGAATAGTAGCGTTGCATAATCGGATTCAACCGGATAACATTGCCAAATGAATAAGTGAAAAGAAATGAAACGTTTAATCGTTTGTAACGAAACATGTTGGTTAAACCGCCCGAACCCAACGGTTCACGGCTACCCTGGTATTCCAGCATATCAAGATCTCTGCTGTATTTTGAAATCTGATTGGTAGCGGTTCCTCTGGAATTGTAAAAAAGAGGTAAGCCTTGTTCGTTCAGACCAGCAAACATGAACGAATATAATCCGCTTACAGGATGCCCCAATACCGCAGCTCCTCTGTCAACAGTTGCCAGTAATACGGTATTGTTGGTTTGTATTTTAGTAATTTTATTTTTATTGTACCCGAAAGTCAGGATAGTATTCCATGAAAAATCTTTGTGGTTAATATTAGTAGTGTTTAAGGTTACTTCAAATCCACTGTTCTCCATATCTGCCCAGTTCACGGTTTTTCTTTGAAAACCGCTGACTCTCGATACTTCTATATTTCCGATTAGATCATAGTTTTTACGGTGATAATACTCCAGCGTAGCGGTTACTCTTTCCCACAGCCCGATTTCTAAAGCTGCATTAAACATTTTTTCTTTTTCCCAACGCATATCAGGATTGTTCGCTGCAGCGATATTGATCACTGTTTCTACAGTGGAAGGGTCAAAACGTGTAGTTGTTCCGTAGTACGCTAACATTTCTGCACTACCCAGACCACTGATATTTCCTCTTAAACCGTACGACGAGCGTAATTTCATAAAATCGATCTGTGAGATATTTTTAATGAAAGCTTCATCATCAATATTCCAGCTGGCACCTACTACCCATATAGGCAGAAACCTGAATCTTTCTGAAGTGCCTAATCTGTTAGAACCGTCAACACGTGAAGATAATGTCAGATTATACTTATTATGAATACTGTAAGCCAGGTTTGCAAAGAAGGAGGCTTCTCTGTGTATACTTTGTGATTTACCATAGTAAGGATCAGCTGTTCCTGAGAGGATATCTCGTTGTAATGCTCTGTAATCAGGACTGGAAGTTAACCCTCTGAAATACTCAAAGCCGTATCCTTTTGTATAATCAGAGAGGTATTTACGGTGGCGTATTTCATTACCGGCCATGATATCAAAACTATGTGCTCCGGAGATATATCCTTTCCAGTTGAGTGAATTCCGAACTGTATAAAATTCTCCCAATGTATTGTCGGTAATTACAATTCCCCCTCTTGGTAATACGGAAATTTTGTACTGGCTTTCGTCATAGGGATCATTATATAGACGGGTATTGGCTGTACGAACTGCATTGTTCTGCATTGCCCGGTAGCTATTGGCTACATTTGAACGTTCGGTGGTGATATGATCACTGTTTGCAGATGATAATCTTCCGGAAACAATACTGTTATAAGTAAGGTTGTTCAATATCTTCCAGTTGGCATCGAGCTGAAATTTGATTTCTCTTAGTTTTATATCGATGAAATTGTTTTGCAGCTCATGAAGAATATTGAAAGGGGCAAAATTCATCTGGTAATATTCGTAATTACCTGCATCGTCATAAGGACGCATCGCCCTGCTGGTAGTACGTGCGTAAGTGAATGGATTGATATCGTAATCACGGGTTACTATACCCGCAATATCTTCCTGTGAATTATTGGTACCGAAAGTTCGCTGGTTCCTTGCTGATGCGTATACCGTTCCGGTTACTGTAAATTTATTGGATAGCTTAAAATTAGCTCTGATATTGGTCGTAAAACGATCGGTATTCTGACCGATAGTTTGTCCTTCGTCGCGGAAGTAGCTTCCCGACATATACACTTGTGAGCGGTCGGTACCCGAACTCACACTTATACTGTGTTCCTGTATAAGAGAGTTGTTAAATAAAACATCAAACCAATCGGTATTATAAGTTTTTGCCCGTTGAATATTGTCGTAATACTCATTCCAGGTAATTTCTTTTCTCGATAATTGAGACAGCAGTTTACCGAAAGCGCCGTAATCTCTGTTTAAATTGGTGAAGTCAATCAGGTTCTTTTCATATAACTCTTCTGAAAACTCCATCCGTTGTTTTGAATTCATCAGGTTGAAATTTTGTATGGAAGGTTTCATGGTGAGTGAAAAATTATTCTTGTATGAAACGAGTGGTGCACCCACTTTTCCTTTTTTGGTAGAGATCACGATTACTCCATTCACCGCCTGTGTTCCATACATCGCTGTAGCCGAAGCATCTTTCAATATCTGAATATCTTCAATATCATCGGGATTGATTCCACTAATGGCTGAGCTGAGCATCGTGGCAGCGTCACCTGAATAAAGCTGATTCGGGTTTATATTGACAGGGTCGTCAATGACTACTCCATCTACCACCCATAAAGGTTCCTGGTTACCGCTGATAGAAGAGTTTCCTCTGATTCTTATTTTAGATTTCGTACCGAAAGTACCGCTGGTGTTTTCTACTGATACACCCGCTACCATTCCCTGAAGTGATTTGCCTACATCTGAAATACCCGCTGTAGCCAATGCTTCGGTTTCTACTTTACCCACAGAACCGGTGAAAAGACGTTTATCTACTTTCTGATAACCGGTAATCACTACATTTTCTAATGATTCTTCCAGTACTTCGAGGCGAATTAACTGTAAATCGGTATGGAGGTTGACCGGTACTTGTTTTTCCTGATAACCAACCGAGCTTACGACCAATATATCCTGAGGTGCAACTCTTAAAATAAAATCACCTTTAGCATCGGTACTGGTTCCGGTAGATTTGTTTTTGACACTGACGCTTGCGCCCGTAAGAGGCGTATTAGATTGATCATCTACTACTTTTCCTCTGATTTCACGAATCTGCTCAACCTGATCAGATTCAACGGGCGTAGCGGCAGGCACTCTCAGGGGTTGAGGGTTCGTTGGTTCTTTCTCTTTGATAAAAATGGATATACCTTCTTTGTCGTAACGGAGGTTTTGTTTGTCTAGAACTAATATTAAAAATTTTTCAAGCGGCATTTGCTGAACGGATGCGGAAACAGGTTTTGATTGCTGTAAAAGTTTTTTATTACAGAATACCGTGTAACCCGTTTGTTTTTCTATAACAGCAAACACGCTTTCCAATGAAACATTATTTCCGCTGTAAGTGATTTCCTGCGCATATGCATAAGCTTGCAGCAATAATATGCCGGTAATCAAAAAAGTAATCAGACGTTTCATGAACATAGTCATGTGCAATGGGTATTTACGTCCGGGCATGAAAATTCCATTCAGGGTCAGATCATGCATCAGACCATGTTACTAATAATCGTTATAATGAAATGATTTTACGCTCCTGTCAGTGATTGAGGAGGAGGAGAGGATCGATATCCGGGTAAGAAAAATGTTGAAATGTAATGCATAGTCGTTTAGTTTTGGTATAACAGAATAATGTAGCTCTGAGGCTTATATATTTATTTGTGTCGTTTGGCACCGACATTAAAATTTATGATTATCAGTCTATTTACTGATGATTAACTTCCTCCCCTCCACTTTAAAATTGAAGCCTGTACCTTTAAGTCCGTTTAATAATTGCGACAACGTAAGATTCCGGCTGATCTTTCCTACAAATTCAATTGCCGGAGGGGTACCTTCATAAACCACTTCTATATCATACCATCTGGCTACTTCGCGCATTACTTCCTGCAAATCGGCATCATTGAAATTAAAGAAACCGTTTTTCCAGGCCATTACTTTTTCACGGTCTATATTTTTTTCTATGCGGATATTGCCATTTGCCGCCACCTGTGCCTGTTCTCCGGGTTTTAAGAAGATCGCATTATTGCCTGCATCGGCTGTAGCTTTAATTTTTACACTGCCATGTAATAAAGTTGTATTTAAACTTTTTTCATCCGGATAAGCGTTTACATTGAAAGCTGTACCTAAAACCTGTATATCAAAACGGCCTTCTACATCAATTAAAAATGGTTTTGAAATATTTTTAGCCACTTCAAAATAAGCTTCCCCTTTTATTTTTACACGACGTTCTTTTCCGGTAAATACAGCAGGATAGGTGATAGAAGAGGCCGCATTCAACCAAACTTTTGTACCATCTTCCAGTACCAGTTTATATTGATTACCTGCCGGTGTGCGCATGGTATTGAATACTTCTTCGGTATTGTTTTTATTACCTGATGTAACATAAGTTAAATCACCGTTTTCCAGCTTTATTACCTGTGAATTTCCCTGTAAAGCAAGATTCCCTTTGCCGGCACTGTCTAACACAATTTCACTGCCATCTGCCAATACTAATATGGCGCCTTCTTTTCCGGGAGCAATATCATGCTGTACACTCAGATGCGGATCTGTTATTACAGTATGACTGGCCGGGCCCCATTTCAGTAAAATTACAGAGGCAAAAACGACTATTGCCGCCGCTGCCCAATACCATTGATTCTTTTTCTGAAGACGTAACTCACGAACCTTACCGGTATCAACAGATAATTTATCGGTTAACAGAATAGCTTCTACCTGTTGATGCACATCTGCCGGTTTGGAGTGGTTGTACTCCTGCGCCTGACTTTCTGCTTCCCATTGGTCACTGATGGCCTCAATGAGTGTTTCCTCCTGAACCTCATTTAAAAGTGTTCGAAGACTTAGCATTTCTTCAGCGGTAATGCTTTTATCAGCATACCGTTTCAATAAGTAAATGAGTTGTTCCTGCTTCATATAATTAAATTCTCCGCCACCACTTTTGAATTTTTTCCGACATCTCTATATAATAAAGATGCAGCTGAAAACAAAAAGTACTATCGAAGTTTTAAAAAAGTTTAAAAAAGCTGATCAAGAGAAGTAAAAAGCCGTATCCGGCAGCATTCAGATACTCTCTGATGGCCCGGATTGACGTCTGTAATACATTTTTTACAGTTTGTTTGCTAAGAGAGAGTTCAGACGCTATCTCCTCAATACTCATGCCCTGTGTTCTGCTGAGCTCATAGATCTTTTTTCGCTGAGGAGATAATTGATGAATTGCATCGGCAATGCAATTCTTTATTGCCTGTAAGTGAGTAAATTCAAAAGGTGTATGCAGATTTTTGTTTTCCGGATCAAGGGTAGTCGAAAATCCTTCCAGTCGTTTATCGTAGTTGATACGTGTGCGAAGCGCAGTTAAATAAACTCTTGAAGCAACTGTGAATAACCAGGCCCTGAAGTTATCTAACGAAGGAAGCTGATCTCTGTTCATCCACACTCTTATAAAAGTTTCCTGTATAATCTCTTCACTTTCTACACCCGAACCTGCATATTTATTTAATAATGGCTGTAGCTCATTATAATAAAAATGATACAGCGCTTTGAAGGCCGTTTCATCGCCTTCAGCTATCTGATGTAACAGTTCGTTTTCATTATGTAAGAAATTATTTCTCAACAGGTATATTTATAGAAAAGTGAATTAAACAACTGCTTCGCCGGTATCTATTCCTGCCACTAAAACAAATATATTGTTTTTCTCAGAGGATTTAAAGCAGCTTTATATTCTTTAAGCTGATTACAGGCCGTAGATATAAGTAATCCGGAGCCGGCGGTTGTTTTTCTGTTCATCTTTTCTTGCGTCGCACACTGGTACGTTCCGCAATTTTGCTGAGCGGTTATTTTTTCTGATGTAATACTTTACTATATAGTATCAACTATTGTTCTGGTTTGTCAGTTTTAATTCCATCTGGATATTACAACGTTTGTAAGGGGTGGAGTGACCGGTTATTTTTTGAAAACCGAGTTTATAGTATAAATGGATAGCGGGTTTAAGAATCGTATTGCTCTCCAGGTATATTTTCTTAGCGCCTGATTCTCTGGCTGCACGGATAGCAGCCTGTGCCAGTAACCAGCCTATGCTTCTACCTTGTACTTTAGGTGAAACCGCCATTTTTGCTAATTCAAAATCATAATCAGGGTCGTCCATTTTCATAATAGCACAAACGCCCACTGGTTCATTATTACTGAGCGCCACAAAAATTTTTCCTCCTTTTTTCAGAATATATTCTTCAGGATTATTCAATGCGGTTTGATCGGCTTCCTCCAATTCAAAGTAGGTCGAAATCCATTCTTCATTCAAGGCTTTGAAAGCCGCCTGATAGCGGAATGAATACTCTATGATCTGAACGTCTTTACACTCACGCAACTTTTTCTGTTCCTGCACTCTTTTCAAGAGCGATTTTTGTTTTAACAATAATTCCCATTCGGCAAGCGCTTCCCAGAGATTATGCCTGGCTTCATCGATGATGCCGTCAATAGCTTTATCTATATCAGCACATTGCTCTTTGATCATTTTTTCTGCAATGCTTTTCCCTTTATCTGTAAGGCCAGCTACATTTTTACGCTTATCTGTTGCTTCCAGTTTGTCTTCCACCAATCCGGCCTTCCGCATTTCCCTGATGAGTTTGGTAACAGAAGGCTGTGAGTGCCCTATTTCCTGGGCTATTTCCGTAATGGTCTTTGTTCCTCCTTCCGAAAGAACAAAGAATACAGGAAACCATTTCGGTGAAAAATCAACATTATACAATTGATAAATTGCAGACGCTTCATCTGTGATGTTGGCCGCCATAAATCGCAACCTGCTGCCCAATGCCATCTTTCCGGTTCTTTCAAAAATATTCATAGTACCATTATATTAAATCAGTCAATGCTTTGTAATAGCGTTCTGATAAAGTATTGTCAGCATTCAGAAACAAATAGGGTTCTATTAATTCCAATTCCATGAGTTGAAAATCATCCTCTATTAATACACCGTCAACACGGGCGTAAAGGGTGCCTTTGGCAAATGCATCCACATATTGCTGTGCCTGCACAATATGTTTGCCGTCAGCAGTGGGGTAGGTAATACTGCCACCCAGATAATGCTGTACTCTGAAGTCTCCCTGCCTGGGTGTTTTTAATAAACAATGACTGTAGGTTCCGTTGAAAAAAACGAACGACCATTCGCCACCGGTTATTTCTTTTATAAAAGGTTGAACGAGATAATCCTCTTCTTCCAGAAAGCTTTTTACAAGCGATGCTTTTTCAGCAATGTTTTGTTTATTCAGCGTAATCGTGTTTTTGGCTCCGGCACTAACACAAGGTTTTATTACCAGGTCATCTGCATTGAAGTAATGGAATAATTGCTCATCCACCTGCGCCCCTTTTGTCAGGTAAAGCGAAGGAATAACAGCCAATCCCAGATCAGCAATTTCTTTCAGGTAACGTTTGTTACTATTCCATTTGATCACATCAACCGGATTCAATACCTGTATATCCAGTTTTCTGAGCATTTCCAGCCAATCATAAAAAGCGGCTATGTTTTCGTGGTAATCCCAGGGTGATTTCAGCAACACGAGCTGATATGCCGGCCAGTCAATCGTAACATCATTCCATATTACAGGTGTAATATCCAGGCCTTTTTGAAGTAAGAAGGTTAATAATTCACTGTCTTCATCGTTGGTAACACCTTGCGCATATTTTAACTGGGGTTTATATCCCACAAATGCAATCTTCATATTGATAGTAACTTTTATAAAAAAATAAATTTATTCAGGGCTGTGTTTATAAAGGATTCAGCTATTTACATAATCATTTATATAACTTGTTATGTAAATATATTGAATATTTTTTAACAAAAAAGTGCGGGTTTTAAAAAAACTTCCTACATTTACTATGTACGAACATATAGACATACTTACCTATGGATTTTAATATAGATCATAATAGCGCGTTGCCTCTCCATGTTCAGGTGGAAAGCATGTTGAGGAAGATGATAGAGAAGCCCGAGTATCAGGATGGTAAATTATTACCAAACGAAATTGACATGGCTAAGAAACTGGGCATCAGTAGAAGTACTGTTCGTCAGGCAACTAACAAACTGGTTTATGAAAACCTCCTGATTCGTAAAAAAGGGGTAGGAACCAAAGTTGCCAAAAACAATATCACCACTAAGTTGAATAAATGGACCAGTTTCACGCATGAAATGGATGAGAAGGGAGTGGTGTTTAAAATATATAGTATCAAAGTCAATTTTATAGTTCCTGATGTAGAGATACAAGAACTCTTCGGTTTGAAAGAAGGAGAAAAGATTTTAAAACTGGAACGTTTGAAAGGCCCGGAATCCGGACCGATCGTACACTTTATATCTTATTTCCATCCGAGAACAGGACTCACCTTAGAAGATGACTATTCTAAGCCCTTGTATGAAACACTTGAACGCGAACACCATATAGTAGCAGCAGTTTCCAAAGAAGGAATTAGTGCGATTCTGGCCGATGCAAAGCTGAGTAAACTGTTAACCGTGAAGTTGGGAGACCCGATTCTTTTTAGAAAGAGAGTGGTTTGTGATCCGGGTGATCGTCCTTTCGAATATAACTTAGGTTACTACCGTGCAGACAGGTTTACGTATACAATAGATATTGAACGATAGTAGTAACGCTGGCGGATAGGCGCCAATTTTTTGCCAATTAATATGTACGAACATTCGTACATGCTAAATCGTTAACTTTTGCTCCATGATAAATGCTCTCCAAAAAGGGTTGCTTGCCAAATGCTTCCCCTTGCTTTTGTTTGGGTTATTACCCCTCGTTTTAAGTGCGCAAACCAACGTGCTCAAAGGAACTGTTGTATCCGACGACGGTGCTCCGTTAGAAGGTGCTACCGTTCAATGGAAGAATACTGATGTATCGGTGAAAACTGATGCGGAAGGAAATTTTTCTATACCCTACCAGGGCGGAAAACAAATTTTATTAGTCAGCTTCATCGGTTATATCAGCACCGAAAAAGAAATTCAATCGAATACGCATGCAGGTATCAGGTTACTGCGCGACAAAAACGAACTGTCGGAAGTTGTAGTGGTGGCTTACGGACAGGTTCGCAAAAGCGATCTGACCGGTTCTGTGGTTTCTATTAAAAGTGATGAACTGAAGGCCATTCCTACTACCAGTATTGATCAGGCTTTACAGGGTAGGGCAGCAGGGGTGGAAGTAACTCAGATGTCGGGAAAGCCCGGTGCTGAAACGTCTATCCGTATTCGTGGTACAAGTTCTATCACAGCCGGAAACGAACCTTTATATGTTGTAGACGGATTATTAATCAGCAGTGATGGTGGTGACGTGAGTGCAGGTGGTACACGTGGCCCCAGAATCTCACCCTTGGCGTCTATCAATCCGGCAGATATTGAATCGATTGAAATATTAAAAGATGCTTCTGCCACTGCAATGTATGGTTCACGTGGTACGAATGGCGTGGTATTGATTACAACCAAAAGAGGAAAAACCGGTAAAGGATTAATTCAGCTGGATGCCTCACAAACTTTTCAGACACTCGCGAGAAAAGTAGAGGTACTGAATGCAAGTGATTTCGGTTATCTCGTGAATGAAGGCAAAAGAAATGTTAACCAAACGCCGATTTATGTAAACCCGGCTAACCTCGGCGAAGGTACCGATTGGCAGGATGCGCTGTACCGTCAGGCTATGATGGGTAATTATCAGGTTAATTTTTCTGCCGGTGATGAAAAAACGAAGTTTAATATTTCGGGCGGTTATTTTGACCAGGAAGGGATCGTTTTAAACTCTGATTTTAAACGTTACTCATTCAGAACAAATGTAGAGAGAGCGATTTCTGACAGAGTTACCGTAGGTACGTCTTTATCTTATTCTAATATTAATACAAAAGGTGTTTTAACGAATGCCGGTGATATTGTTCCGGGTGTTACTTATTCGGCTTTATTATTTAATCCTATTCAATCTATTCTGGATCCTACTCATCGCAGTGGCTATACTTTTGAAAATGACAGAGGTAAAGTATTGGGTAATCCGATCGCAGAAGCCCGCGAATATACTTCAGTTACTAAACTGAACCGTTTGATGGGTAATGCATTTTTGCAGGTGAAACTCAGTAATGACCTGAGCTTCAGATCAAGTTTCGGTATTGATTATTTCAGCAATGAAGAAAATAGTTTTGGCCCGAATTATCTTAAAAGAACAGAAGCCAGTAATGGTGAAGCTTCTTTAGGAAAAACAATCGGCTCTACCTGGCTCAATGAAAATACTTTGAGTTATAATAAGTCATTCGATAACGATCATCGTATCAATGCCGTTGTTGGTTTTACTGCGCAACGTTTCCAGAATGAAAAATTGCTGGTATATGCTTTTGATTTTCCTGATAACAGAACAGGATATCACGATATCTATTCAGCTTTAAAACCGCAAAGACCCAGAAATTTTGAATCTTCATGGAGTATGTTGTCGTATCTGGGAAGAGTAAACTATACCATTAAAGATAAATACCTTTTTACTTTAACGGGTCGTGTAGACGGATCGTCTAAATTCGCTGCCGGTAACCAATACGGCTTCTTCCCTTCAGGTGCTTTTGCCTGGAGAATTTCTGAAGAAGATTTTATGTTAGACCAGTCAACGATCAATGACCTTAAGTTCAGAGTCAGTTATGGTATTATTGGTAACCAGGCAATTCCTCCTTATCAGTCACTGGCACTGGTAGGACCTTACGGAGAAGGTGCTTTCAATACAGGAAGCGGCCCTGAAATTTATACCGGTAAAGAACCTTTAAGTTACGTTTACCGTAAAATCAGATGGGAAACCACTCATCAGTTAGATATCGGTTTAGACCTTTCTCTGTTTAATAACAGAATCTCTTTTACTGCCGATTATTATAATAAAAAGACGAATGATCTTTTATTATCAACCCCTATACCCCTGACCAGCGGTTTTGCTAATACGATGTTGAATATCGGTAATATCGACAACTGGGGATTAGAGTTTGATTTGCGTACGATCAATGTGCAGCGCAAGTTAACCTGGACTTCTGCTTTGAATTTTTCAATGAACAGAAATACAATTTCTAAATTGAATAGCGAAACAGATGTAATTCTTAACAATGTTGTTTTACTAAGAGAAGGTGTTTCAATCGGAACTTTCTATGGTTATCAGTTTATGGGTATTTTCCAGACCGATGAAGAAGCTGCTTCAAACCCGGTATTGGTAGGCCAGGAGCCTACCAGCTCAAACGTTGCTTCGCGTGCTAAAGCAGGAGACCGTCAGTACAGAGACCTGAACGGCGATGGCAAAATCGATGAGAATGACAGAACTGTTCTGGGAACAGCCGTACCTAAATTTACAATCGGTTTTACCAATACTTTACAATACAAAAATTTTGATTTAAGTATTTTCTTACACGGTTCTTACGGCAATAAACTGGCCAACTTCAATAACCTCGATCTGTTAAATTTCAACGGACAGAACAATGTATTGAAAGAAGCTGCATTGAACAGATGGACGCCTACGAATCCTTCAAACAAATATCCGCGTGCGATGGCAACAGGAAATGTTGATCAGGGAATTATCTCGGATGTTATCGTTGAAGACGCTTCTTTCTTACGGGTAAGAAATATCACTTTAGCCTATCATGTGCCTTCACACTGGTTGAAGAAAGCAAATATTCAACAACTGAAACTATTTCTGAGTGGTAGCAACCTCTTTACTTTTACCAAGTACACAGGGTTTGATCCGGAAGCAAATACATTCGGACAAAGTACCACTTTACTCGGAATTGACCTGGGTGGTTATCCACAGGCCAGAATGTTACAAATCGGTTTGAATGCAAGTTTCTAAACGTTCAAAACTTCAACCAATGAAAAAGTCATTATTATATATTATTATCGTTTCAGTACTTTTTACTTCTTGCAGTAAATTTTTGCAGGAAGATCCTAAACACCTGGTAACAATTGAAAATTATTATCAGACTGAAGCAGATGCTGTCAGCGCCGTTAACTCCATTTATGCATACCTCAACTCAATCAGTACGGGGTCTACTGCGGGTGTTTATCATAGCACGTTTTGGGTAATGGCGGGTTTAGCCAGTGATGAATTGCTGAATCAGCAATTCTTTTCACCACAGTATGATCAGTTTGCAACTTTTACTTATACACCTTTTAACAGTGGGTTAGAGGAGGTTTGGGACCGCCATTATAAAACCATCACCCTTGCCAATATTGCTATCGAGCGTATTCCTAAAATAAATATGAATCCTGCTTTGCGTGACCGCCTGGTAGGAGAAGCCAGATTTTTGCGTGCGCTGATGTATTTCAATTTAGTGCGTGTATTTGGTGAAGTTCCTTTGTTGTTAAACGAGGTAGAAGACCTATATCCTTCTAAAGTATCTACAGCTGCTATTTATACAGCCATTGAAAATGATCTGAATCTGGCGAAAGATGTGTTACCTAAAAACTATGTAATCGGCAGTGGTAAAGGACGTGCCACCAAAGGGGCGGCATGGGCATTAAGAGCAAAAATGCATTTAACGAAAGGAGAATGGAAAAAGGCTTCCGACGCTTGTGAAGAAGTATTTAGTTTAAATGAATATGCATTGTGGGATGACTTCGGTGATGTGTTCAAACTGGCTAACAGAAACGGGAAGGAAGCCGTATTCTCTGTTGGTTTCGGAGATGCAAACGGTGCACTCATTTTCTGGGAAGCAGGTCAGTTTCAGGTACGCCTGTTACCACCGGCACTTTCTGTTGAAGGTGTGGTAAATGCACAGGGATGGCAGGTTCCTACTTTACATCTTTATAATTCTTATGAAAGCGGCGACAGAAGAAGAGAAGTAACTTTTATTTCAGAAGTAAACAATAATGGCACTATTGAAACGATCAGGCCACATATTCAAAAATACTGGGATCGTGCAGCAGAACCGAAAGGTAATGAATCTTCAAACGATTTTCCGGTAATCAGATATGCTGATGTTCTGCTGACTTATGCAGAAGCCAATAATGAACTCGATAATGCCGGCGTTGCACATGACTATATTAACAAAATCAGAAAACGTGCAAGGTTTAACGGTGTTACTGAATTACCTGTGCTGGCAGATCTTTCAGGATTAAATAAAGACCAGATGCGTGAAGCCATTCTGAAAGAGCGTTACCTCGAGTTTGTAGCAGAAGGACACAGGTTCTTTGATCTGGTTCGTACAGGACAACTCGCTACAAAAGTTCCATTGGCAAAACCGGGTGTAAATCCGGCACCGCGACATGTCTATTTTCCGCTTCCTTTACGTGAAACAGATATCAATCCGAACTTAAAGCAAAACGATTTATATAAATAAACAGAGAGGTTTCTCAACTATCATGAAGCAAATTCAAACTTCGAACTATGAAAAAGCTCCTTTCATAGCGGTGCAGCATGAGCATGCAATTGTAGGATGGAGTGGAGTTATTGAAAAGTTAGTACAGTCAGCCGGTCAGCAGGAGGTTAAACTCGTGACGATTGACTGTTATCAGGGAGTTGACCTGGACGCCGTGATTCAACACGTACGTCAGCTCGCTCCGCAAGTGGTAATACATGATACCCGGCTCATCTTTTTCACTGAAGCCGCGATCGGCGAAATGGTAGAACCTTTCGTAACCGATCACCCGGTATTCGGAAAAATGAATGACCTGACTATTCAAAACTTTATTGATTCGGAGAAGTTGAAAGCGTTACAGAATACATTATCAACTCATACCGGAATTCAATTTGTGATCGGACCGGCAGCTGCTCTGGTAACCCGTAATACCGGTATAACTGTGTATGCTGATATGGCAAGATGGGAGATTCAGCTTAGATTCAGAAAAAAACTGGTATCTAATCTTGGAGCAAATAATGCTACGGCCCCTTTTGCTTATTTGTACAGAAGATCATTCTTCGTTGATTGGAGAGTGTTAGATAAACATAAGGTTGATATTTTTGATACTGTAAATTACTGGTTAGATACCACTGTTACGGCCGAACCGAAACTTGTATCCCACCAGGCAATTCAATCAGGATTGCAACAAGCATTAAAACAGCCTTTCAGAGTAGTACCGTTTTTTGATCCGGGACCATGGGGCGGACAATGGTTAAAAGAAGTGTGTGATTTGCCCGACGGGCCCCCTAATTATGCCTGGGCATTTGATTGTGTGCCTGAAGAAAACAGTTTATTGCTGAAGCTCGAAAACGCAACCGTTGAAATACCTTCTATCAACCTGGTACATGAATATCCGGAAGCTTTGCTTGGAAAGAAAGTTTATGATGCATTCGGTGCGTCTTTCCCGATCAGATTTGATTTTCTGGATACCATGGATGGAGGAAATCTTAGTTTGCAGGTGCATCCGCTGAAAGAATATATCAGAGAACATTTCGGAATGCCGTTTACGCAAGATGAAAGTTATTATATGATGGAGGTGAGAGATAATGCGATAGTGTATCTCGGATTAAAAGATGAAACCGACCCGAAGGAGATGATTGATGCACTGGAATCAGCTTATGAAAATGCTACTGCATTTGATGCCGATAAGTATGTGGCAAAATGGCCGGTAAACAAACACGATCATTTTCTCATCCCCTCAGGTACAATCCACTGTTCGGGAACAGATAGCGTAGTACTGGAAATCAGCGCTACTCCTTACATCTTTACTTTTAAATTGTATGATTGGGAAAGAATGGGATTAGATGGTAAACCACGCCCTATTTCAATTGATCATGGTAAGAAAGCAATTCAGTGGAACAGGCGCATTCAGTATACCAAAGATCATCTGATTAATCAGTTTGTTACTTTAAATGAAGGTGAAGGCTGGAAGGAAGAACGTACAGGTTTGTATGATAACTTCTTCATTGAAACCCGAAGATACTGGATGAATACAATCACGCATCATAATACCAACGGTTCGGTAAATGTATTGAACCTGGTAGAAGGTGAGGAGGCAATAGTGGAAAGTCCGCACAATGCTTTTGAACCTTATATTATCCATTATGCTGAGACGTTTATTGTTCCTGCTTCGGTAGGCGACTATACGATTCGTCCTTACGGCAAAAGTGAGCATCAGCAAATTGCAGTTTTGAAGGCCTTTATCAATACCGACCATTTAAAATATTTCAACCTAAAATAAACCATATGAGTCAGGCTTCTCATAAAAGCTTTTTATACAAATGTACCATTGTAGCTGCAGTAGGCGGATTTTTATTCGGTTACGATACCGCAGTGGTATCAGGTGCTATCGGTTACATGGAAACTTACTATTCATTAGATGCGGCAATGAAAGGTTGGGCTGCTTCATGTGCTTTGATCGGTTGTATGATCGGCGCTATGGTAGCCGGTGTATTGAGTGATTCATGGGGCAGAAAAAAAGTACTTCAACTGGCAGCATTTGCATTCGCAATTTCTTCTATCGGTATTTTAATTCCGATGAACTTCAGCGGATTTATAGTTTTCAGAATGATCGGAGGTATCGGTATCGGACTCGCTTCGATTCTTGCCCCGCTATATATTTCTGAGATAGCACCGGCAGAAAGCAGAGGCCGTCTCGTATCTATTTATCAACTGGGTATAGTAATCGGTATTCTGGTAATCTATTTTGTAAATGCCGGTATCGCTTCATTAAATACAGTTGAATGGAATATTGCTACCGGATGGAGATGGATGTTCGGCTCAGGAATTCTGCCTTCCATTTTGTTTATTATCCTGTTGGCAAATGTACCCGAAAGCCCGCGCTGGTTAGTACAACAGCATCGTTCAGTAGAAGCTAAAAGTATTCTTCTGAAAATTAATGATGCAGTTACTGTTGAAAATGAAATGAACAGTATTCAGTCGGCGATCGGTGAAAAACAGATTTCCCTGAAAGAATTATGGAAAACCGGTTTCAGAAAAGCTTTACTGATTGGTGTTGTTCTGGCTATTTTATCACAGATAACCGGTATTAATGTTATCATGTATTATGCACCTGAAATATTTAAACAGACAGGGGCTGATACCGAAAGTTCTTTGTTGCAAACAATTATTGTAGGTGCAATTAACTTTTTGATGACATTAGTAGCGATACGGTATGTTGACCGCCTGGGCAGAAAAAAACTATTGCTCATCGGTTCGCTGGGTATGGCTGTTTGTTTATTGATTGTCGGATTAGGTTTTCATTGGAATATCGGGCAAGCCTGGATTATCTTACTTTCTATTTTGTTGTATATCTCATTTTTCGCCATTTCTCTGGGTCCGTTAACTTTTGTTGTAGTCAGTGAAATCTTCCCTAATCAGGTACGTGGCAGAGCCATGAGTATAGCCATTTTCTTTTTATGGTTATCTACCTACATCGTTTCACAAACATTCCCAATGTTACTGGAAAGTGTCGGCGCTGCTAAAACTTTCTGGATCTATATGATATTATCAGCAGTAGCATTTGTATTTGTGTGGAAATTCATTCCTGAAACAAAAGGTAAATCGCTCGAAGAAATTGAAAAAATGTGGCAATAATTATCAAATAAATTATAAACTCTAAAAACTAACGATTATGCAACCCATAAGACTCCTGTCTTTCATCGCTATTTTTTCATTGGCAATAGCGTGTAAAAAAGACGAAGATGCTCCTGCTCCGGTAGCAGCATTAAGCACCAATGAAGTTACTTCTAAAACAGGAAGAGCTGTAACTACCACTTTCTCTGTCAGCACTACAGTGCCCGGTTCATTAGTGATTACAAAAACCGTAAACACCGATGTAGATCGTGACTGGGAAACAAACGGCACTAAAACTGTAGTATTGGAATCAGTAGGCAATAACCGTTATGAATATGAATTTGAATATGTTCTGGAAGATGATGATGCTGACAAACTGATCGGTTTCAACTTCTCTTACACAGACGGTAATGGCCAGAATGTACAGAAAGATTTAAGTATTAATGCTATTACTTCTGCAGAACAAACGATTTATAGCAGACAATGGAAGTTAGTTTCTAAAATGTGGGTTTCTGTTACACCGAATGTAAGTGATCTGAAAGATTGTGAAACAGATGATGTTTTTACCTGGAATTCAGACAGTACTTACAGTATTAGCTACGGAACCAAAGCCTGTACTTTCGACGGATTTAATGAGTATACAAAATGGTGGATCACTGAAGACGAAACAAAGTTTGTAATGGAAATGAAAGGCGTTTTTGATGGTTCTGTTAATTTACACGAATATTCGGTAAAATCTGTAACCAGAGAAAGAATCGTTCTGGAACAAACAGTTGACTTAACTGATTTCGGTGAGCCATATACTGCAAACGAAAAATTCGTTTACACTTATGAGCCGGTTAACTAAAATCTTATATGAATCTGGCAGGTGTTTTACCTGCCAGATAAAAATACAAATACTAACTAAATAATTTCCACATCATGCGAGCCAATCTTATTTTATTTGCCTTGATATTCATACTGGCAACATCTTCATGCAACTCAAAACCTTCAACGGGAGAAGAGAAGGCGAATAATGAATTTACATTTACGGTGGAAAAAGCACCTGAATATGAAAACTGGTTTCACCGGAGCAAAGATTGGTTCGGTGGTGATGGAATTTTCATGGTTCGAAAAGATGGAGTAGAATATGCCAGTGATAATTCTAAAGATGATATTCTGATCTGGTTCAGTGATACTTTACTGGGAGATATTGTGAACGGCATTTTAAAATGGTTTAAGATGATAAATAACTCTTTAGCCATTGTACCGCCAGATGGAAGTCCTGCCTTCAAATGGGATTCTGTTCAGAATGCAGCCGCTTCTATTGTATTACCAACTACTCCTAAATCCCAGGAAGGTGAATATTACTGGTTGGGTGACGGATTTGTGAATACAGAAAAAAATAATGACTTGTATGTAATTGGCTATAGAATTAAAACTACAGCCGAGGATGTGGCATTTGCTTTTGAAGAAAGAGGAAATACGTTAATTGTTGTTCCTTCTGACCAGTGGAATAACTGGAGAGCCAGTCGCCAGGTAGATATTCCTTTTCATGGGGATAGAAAAATTACAGAAGTTCCGAACTTCGGATCTGCAATTTTAGTAAATACCAAAAAAGCAGGTGTTAAAAATGCTGACGGTTATATTTACATCTATGGTGTAAAAGGTCAGCAAAAAGATTTAATGGTGGCGAGAGTATTACCTAAAGATATTGAAGATTTCGGTGCCTGGAGATTCTGGGACGGTTCTGAATGGTCAAATGTATTCGACTCTGCCAGAGCAATCGCTACTGAAGTTTCTAATGAATTAAGTATTAGCCAGCTGAGTGACGGCAGATATGCAATGGTATATCAATATCAGACAATGAGTCCGGTAATTGGCCTGAAACTGGCTGCTCGTCCTGAAGGACCTTATTCTGATATGATTTCATTGTACAATGTAAGTGCCGATATAGAGCAGGATAAAAATATTTTTCCTTACAATGCAAAAGTACATACTGTTTTGTCGAAACCTAATGAACTGGTGATCAGTTATAATGTGAATTCCTTTGATTTCTTTAAGGATATTTATACTTATCCGAACTTATACAGACCAAGATTTATCAGAGTAAAATACGAATAGTTCATTCTAATAAGGTACGAAAAAAAGTTGATATTTCCAAATTACAGATGTTTCTGGCTATCAGGGGATTCAACTGTTTTAATGTGAACGTTTAATTCCTTAATTCCTCCTATGTTTGAAATGGTAATGGGAAACATGAAGAGAATGAAGGTATGAAGGTAAAGCAGCGCGGACGACAGCACTTCATTCGCTTTTCAACTTCATTCTCTTCATGTTTTAAATTGCAATCATCAGTTAGAATAAGACAAAGCGAAGCGGCAGGAGCTTTTTAATTTCTTAATGTTTCAAAATATATTATGAAATATGTATTAAGCAGTTTATTTATCATTTTTGCTGTAACCGCAATTGCGGGTACAGATAATATTGCGCCACTTTCAAAAGTTACCGTATCTACTGAATTAAACGACCGGTTTAAAGCCAGGAATGCAGTAGATGGTATCATTGCAGTAGATGGCCAGGGAGAGTGGGCTTGTGAAGGTGTTACTACTTCATGGGGGGATATGCGTTATCCATGGATTCAATTTGATTGGGATAAAGAATATATTATTTCAAGAATAGTGCTGTATGATCGCGTGAATACCACCGACAATATCGCTGGTGGTAAATTAATTTTTAGTGACGGGTCCGAAATATATGTGCGCCAGATTCCTGCAAACGGATTTGGAAAAGAGATTCTTTTTCCTGCTAAAAAAGTGCGGTGGGTAAAATTTTTGGTTACTGATGGAAACGGCTCGGATCTGGGTTTTTCTGAAGTCGAAATTTTTACTGACCCTGCCGATGCAAAAGATTTTGTAGCAATGGTAGATCCGTTTATCGAAACCAGCCGTGGCAGATATTTTTTCTTTACTCCCGGTGGATTACCTTTCGGAATGGCAAGTGCTGCCCCGCATACTCGTAATAAAAACCAAAACGGTGGTGGTTATAACTACAACGAAGAGTATATTCTGGGTTTCGGCCAATGGCACGACTGGATGATTTCCGGATTGAATGTAATGCCGGCTATTGAAGGCGAGCCCTTTGCCTCCGGAGAGCAGGAGTGGAAATCTTATTTTAAACACGATGATGAAATTGCACAACCAGGTTATCATCGTTTGTTTTTAAGGAAACATAAAATCTGGGCAGAATATACCAGTACTGAAAGAGTCAATTATTATCGTTTTCAATATACTGAAGATCAAAAAGCCCAGATCATTTTAGGTTTGTCGCGCCACCTGGGATCTACTACCATGACCAACGCTGAAATTCATAAAGTAGATGATTATCATTTAGCTATACAGTTCAGCTCGGTAAAAAGATTTTGGGGTGGCCCTAAAGAAGTGTTGCTGTATGCTTATGTAGCATTCGACAAAAAAATTGAAAACTTTCTGGGTATTAATGAAAACAAATCATTGCCGGTTGCTGATATTTATAAAGGAGATACTTTAAATACTGCCGTATTATTCAATGTAAAAGCCGGTGAAAAAATTCAAATGAAAATCGGATTGTCATATACTTCTGTAGAAAATGCTAAGAATAATTTATTGACAGAGTGTGCCGGTTGGGATTTTGATCAGGTGAGAAATAATGCACGTACAGTGTGGAATAGCTGGTTAGGGAAAATAGAAGTGAAAGGTGGTGAACTGAACGACCGGATAAAATTTTATACCGATTTATGGCATGTTTTGTTAGGTCGGCACAGTATCACAGATGTAACGGGAGATTATCCGGACAGAACACAGGGCAAACGTGACGGAACATTTACCGATGCAGCATTAATTATCAGAAAAGTACCTAAAAATGCAGACGGTAGTCTGAAATTTCAAATGTACAATTCAGATGCATTTTGGTTAACACAATGGAATCTCAATGTGTTATGGGGTTTAGCATGGCCTGAAGTACATGATGAAATGGCTGCTTCTATGATGCAATATGCAACGAACGGCTATAAAATTCCACGTGGCCCTTCAGGTGGCGGTTATTCTTATATTATGACCAGCTCACCTTCTTCAAATTTAGTGATGAGTGCGGTAATGAAAGGTATTCTGACTAAACAAACCGTTGATTCGGCATATGCAATCGTAAAACGAAATGCAATGCCGGGTGGAATGTTGGGCGAACCAAAAGATATAGAATTTTATAGTAAGCATGGATACTGGCCTGATAATGCAGGAATTACACTTGAGGCTGCATTTCAGGACTGGGGAATTTCCCAGTTTGCTAAAAAGATCGGTAAGAAAAAAGACGAAGCTTATTTTTTTAAACGGTCGCAAGGATGGAAAAAACTATTCGACGATGAATCGAAATTTATTTTCCCTAAAGACCGCCAGGGAAATTATATTCATAAAGAACCTTTGAACGGACACGGATGGGTAGAAGCCAATGCATGGCAGGCAACCTGGGGATTATCCCATTCATTTGATGATTTAATTCCGATGATGGGTGGCGCAGATAGTTTTACCAATAAATTGAATTATGCATTTGAAAAATCTGTAGCATCTGACTATGTATACAGTTATTCAAATGGTTATGTCAGTTATGCCAACCAACCAGGTTGCTCTAACGCACACGTATTTACGTATGCAGGTAAACCATGGCTTACTCAATATTGGGTAAGAAGGGTAAAAGAACAGGCTTATGGTGGTGTTACACCTGATCTGGGTTATGGCGGACATGATGAAGACCAGGGACAAATGGGAGGCGTAAGTGCTTTAATGGCAATAGGTTTATTTAATGTTTTAGGAAATCAGTCGATAGATCCTTATTATGAAATAACAAGTCCTATCTTTGACGAAATTATCATTCATTTAGATAAAAGGTACTACGAGGGTAATGAGTTTATTATCAAGACATATAACAACAGTAAGTCGAATCCATATATTCAACGTGCTGCATTAAATGGCCAATCACATTCCAAATTCTGGTTTTCGCACGAAACCTTTCAGAAAGGAGGGATGCTGGAATTATGGTTAGATAGTAAACCGAATTACAACTGGGGTAAAAAGTAAATATATGTCAATGAATCACTGGGTGTTAGGTGTTGATATTGGAGGTACGCATATCAGTTGTTGTTTAGTAGATATGGCAAATAACCGTGTACATGAAAAAAGTTTTGCCAGAGCAGCTGTTCGATCAAATGAGAAAATGCAAATCATTTTCGGAGATTGGTTAAAAGCAATCAAAAAGTCTTTATCGTTTGTAAATGCTAATGTGCAGATAGGTATTGCTATGCCGGGACCCTTTGATTATGAAAAAGGTATTTGCTGGATGAAAGATTTACACAAATACGATGCGCTATATGGTATTGATGTAAAAGAAATGTTGTCGATTTTGTTAGATCTGGTACCCGGAAAAATACGCTTTATCAACGACGCCAGTGCTTATCTGTTAGGTGAAGTATATTTTGGTGTTGCGAGAGGTGAGCAGAATGTAGTAGGAGTAACACTCGGAACCGGACTCGGGAGTGCCCAATGGAGAAACGGAAAAATGATTGAAGGTGACTTATGGTGTACTCCGTTTGCAGAAGGAACAGCAGAAGATTATATGGCTGCCAGATGGTTGGTACATCAATATTACGCCAGAACCGGCACACTACTCGACGGTGTAAAAGATATGGCTGCTGAAGAAACTCCTATGGTTGATGAAATTTTTCAGATGTATGGAGAAAATCTGGCCAAAATTATTTTACAACGCTATCACAATGCTTTACCTGATGTAGTTGTGGTTGGTGGAAATATCTCTAAAGCCTGGAATCGTTTTATTCCACATACACACGCCTATTTTCAATCGAAAGGAGAAAATATTCAATGTGTTCAGGCTGTTTTGGGAGAACAGGCGGCTTTACTCGGTGCAGCCTCTCTTTTTACAAAAGAAAAAGTAAGATAAAATATACTTAAAAAACCTGATAGCATAGCTATCAGGTTTTTTTATCATTAAAAATCAATTTCTTTTACTACATATTTATCTTTTTCAACTGTCAGTTCATACACTACACTATATCTGAAATACTTAAAATAGCTGTCTCTCATATTGTCTATCGCAGTAATCGTAATGTTTTTTATATTCAGATTGTTCAGTCTGTTCTTTAAATTTTTTAAATAAATAGACTGATCTTCATTATATAGTAAAACAAATTTGTTTGGTTTGATCTTTTTTGAAATGGTAATGATTTTTGCTAAACAATCAGAACAGTTGATGTCTGCATAATAAAACACTAAATTCTCCTCTTCCTTTATTTCGTTCGCCAATGGCAAAAAACTGATTTGATCTTTTGAGTATATATTTCTATTTTTCTGAGTAGAGCAATTCAAATGGCTAATTAGAATGGAAATCAAAAGAATATAGGCGGTTAGATTTTTTGTCATCTGCATAATAAATTTTCTTATTCAAAAAATCAATATCAAAAACTGAAGCTTTTTGTTCGAGGTGATATACATATTGTGGTTGCAGGCGATGGTTAAATTGAAGTATTTTACTGATAAATAAATCATCGTATTTGTCTTTTAAACCAACAAAAATATAATCACTGTTAAACTTTGCTTCGAGTGAAAAATAGCTTGGCCGATCTGTGTATGGTTGAAAATAACTATAGCTGTTAGATTTGTCTTTTACTCTTATATCCTGAAAAAAAATACTATCCGGACCAATTGCCGTTTTTTGTAAAATCATCGTACTGTCGAAAATTTGCAGCAGAGGAATCTTTTCATAAATATATAACCACTCATTAGTGTTTTTTGATTTATGAAATATTCCCTGATGAGTGGTGTTGTAGGCAATGGTGTCAATGAGGTCTGTATCGTTTAGAAAAAGTTTATTTACCGGCATTGCTTCGGCTATTTCGTAAGGCGGTTTTAATAAAGATACAAGATATAAATGATCGGCTTTTTTTCGTTTTACATCATCTGCTAAGGTGAAAATCGAATCAATAATAACCGGGTCATTGTAAGAAAAGGGTAAATCGATTGCTGCCGGTTGATAGTGATCACGGTTTAACCGGGTTACATCATACAATAGTAATCTTTGATTATAGTCGTCTAATACCTGAAGTGTATTTTCAGCATTTAGCAGCCTCATCCTGAAAAAAGAAGATTTTACTTCCTTAGGTATCTGTATAAAACTTCCTTTTGAGGCCAGTGTCTGTAAATCGTAGAAGTGGAAAAAACTGCTGTCTTCTAAAGAAGTAAGAATGAGCTGTTGAGTATTTTCTGAAATGAATATTGATTTAATGGAAACCTGGTTTTCCTGCACCTTAAAGGTGCTGTTGATATTTACAGGTTTAAAATCAGATAACTCGTAATCAGGAGAGTGAAACTGTAATTGGTGTTTAACTTTGTCATCAGAGCATGAAAAAATACAAAAACTGATTAGAAGAAATAAGTATAAATGAAATCGCATAGTTCGTTTTTAACAAAGACGGCAATTGTTTATCAATTGCCGTCTTTACATTGGTTAATTCAGAATCCGGTTTGTTTAAGGTTCTTTTCTTTTTCTGTTGTTGAGAGTAACTTCCAGCTCTCCTGTTTCTCCTTCCTCTACCTCTACTTCAATTACTACCTTGCATTTTTCGTCGTTTGCAAGTATGCATCTAGCATCTGGTTCTGCTACTACAGCAGTATATTTGGCTGAAAATGAGCTAGCTACGATAGTGAATGCAACAGCTGTTGAAACGAAAAGAAGTTTTTTCATGATGTTTAGGTTTAATTGATTTTATAAAAAAAAAAGTTCTATTTTAGAGATGGTTAAGTGTTATTGATATTTTTCGAATATTGAATAACGATAATGAATACATATAAAAATTATACTTCTTTATAAATGTAATGTATATTTGAGTATATAACGTTCTAGTGTATCCATTTTATCATGAGAATAATTATGTTTTTTTTACTTTTTAGCTCATTTTGTAAAAACGCCTTTTCTCAAAAAATTACAGGTGAGTTAGAGGATAAAGAGATTTTTTCAGAAGTGTATATATATATAAAGGACTCTTTGAATAAATTTGTAAAAGAATATTATAGAATAAAGAGCCCTGTTTTTGAAATAAAGCTCAAAACAACCGATCAAAAAGTTTATTTTACTGTTTCGGCACCCGGATACCGGCCTTTTGAACAAATGGTGGTTTTTAGGGATACCACCTCTGTTGTAGAGGTTGGCATAATTCGAATGATCAAAGAAGAAGGGAAACTTCTGGACACTGCTATTGTTCTGGCCAGGGAAAAGTTGTACAAAGAAAAGAACGATACGGTATTTTACGATGTAAGTAAATTCCTTAAAGGTAACGAAATGGTCGTGGAGGATGTTCTCCGCAATCTGCCTGGTATGACGGTAGATGAGGAAGGTAAAATAAAGTTTATGGGTAAGCCGATCGAGCATGTATTGGTGAATGGCAGAAATATTTTTGACGAAAAGTATACCCTTGGCACCAGAAATATTACTGCTGATGCAATTGAGGGAGTAGAAGTGTTACAAGACTACCATATAGAACAAATACTGAAAGACTTTAATAAGGGAAATACGGCTATAAATCTCCGTATTAAGCAGTCTTATTTCAAAACCTCCGGTTCAGTACTCTCTAAATTAGGTATAGACCAGAATGCAAAATTACGACAGGAACAGGAAGCATTTGCGCTGGGTATTTATAATAAAGCCGTTTTTCAGTTGCTTACAAATTATCAGAATACCAGCCGTGTGAGCCAGGAACACCTGAACACCAATGTGTCTGTTCTGGAAAATGACCAGTATCTGCAATTGATAGAACCTGATAATACAATTCCTTCTTCTTATAATTCTATTAATAATAAGTTGTTTTCGCAACAATTGAATACTTCTTTTGATATAAATGAAAAGATTACTTTGAAAGTAAAAGGTAGCTACAGAAGCGATCGGTTAACTAACCAGTCTGCCATTGAAAAGTATTCTTACATTCACACAGATACTTTTTATTTTAAGGATGAATATGCGCATACTAAACGGATGCGTGATTATTTTGTGGAAGGCGAAGTCAGATACGAGATCAATCAGAATAATATAATTAAAGCTGTATGGAAATATCTTGAGAATGAGAACAAACATCCTTTTACAATTTCTTCTCAGCATGCAAATGACATTTACACCGATATAGAGCAGTCTTACCGTCATAAATATGCTAAAATAGATTATCTTACTAAAGCTGGAAATTTTGCTTATCAGACTTTTATTGATTTTCAGGAAAAAGAGGTCAATAACCGTTTCTTTTCTTCTGTATTTTACTATGTGGGCGATACGGCATCTGATGTTCAACAGAATATTCGGCAGAAACCATTTATTACTAGAAACAAACATGAACTGCTGTTTAATACTGACTTCTGGCAGTTGTCATTGTCAAACGAGATCAGATATACTAAAGAAAGGCTGAACTATTCTGATAATTATCTAAACAATACATTTACAGGTGCATTTGATTTTTTTGATAATGATCTGAAAGTAGAATGGCGCAGACATAAAAGTAAAGTACAGTATACGGGTAATTTATCTTATCGTTACCATTACTATAAAGTACCTTTTTTAACTGGTAATAAGGCGCATGCTTACTCCACAGATCAGAGTTTGTTCGCATCGTTGAACAGGCATTCTATCAGTTTAGGTGCCACTGCCTCTCGTAATCCGCTCTATTTTAAAAGACATTATCCCTTTGAAATTTTTAGAGCACAACGGGCGAGCATTAATTATGGAATGATACCTCAGAATCAGACTGGTCTTTCTGGTAGGGTATCTCATACCTATAAAAACAGAGATAGAAGTCTGCATATTCAGAATAGTTTTTTTTATCAGTATACGAACGGAATTGAAACTAGTAGTTTGGTAATAACTCCAGCCTCCAACTCAAATAATTACGTTTTTGTATCGGATGATATTAATTCTTTATCCTTTGCACATACGGGCAGTAAGTTTATTTTCAAAACAAAGTCATTGCTTCATTGGAGTTTAAATTATCATCAGGGAAATCAGTTATTTCTGCTAAATCAGGATTTAAACAGAAATAATTATAAAACTCTAACCGGAAGAATTGAAATAGGGTTTCCTTTAGTAAAAAACTTTAATATAAAGTATAGAAATGAATACCAGTTTTATCAACAGGAAAGTGAAAGAGCTGCCAGGTTAAACCTGTCTTCATTGTTTAATACGATTCAGTTAGATGCGGTATTGATGAAGGTATTGGAATTAAGAAGTTACATGATTTATTCAATTCCTGACTTAAATAGCGGCGACAACTTTTCATATTGGCAGGCAAATGCAGAAGTCAATTATAAAATGAAGAATAAGAAGTGGGTGATTGGAATGGATTTTATGAATCTATTCAATGAAGTGAACGCACAGAGAACGGTTATAACGAACTATTCCAGATCAGTGGTCACGAATCAACTGGTTCCCAGAATGGCACTGCTAAAAGTACGCTTTATCTATTAAAAAACAGACTATGAAATATATTGCTATAGTAACTCTATGTTTGATTCAATATCAGGTCAGTATTGCCCAGAAATTGAGTATTACTTATGATACCCAATTGTTATACCCATTCGGGAATGCAAAATCTTATACAGGTACTTTGTATGTTTATTCTTCGAACTACAGTGTTTTTGAGTTAAACAGAACTACTAATAGCGGAACTGTTGAAGGAGAAGTTTATGGACAGAAGTTCAGATATCCTGCTACCAAATTTAAGTACAAGGAGTATATCGTAAAATATTTTGATAAAGATTATCAGAGTTACGTAAAACTGGCTGATCGTAAGAAGGATGTAAAAACCTATAAAAATAACGAGTTGATTCAGTGGCAGGAAATTACCGACACGTTGCAAACTATTGATTGGCAAATGCATGCCGAGAAGAAAAATATACTTGGTTTTAACTGTCAGCTGGCAACCGGTTATTTTAAAGGTTCAAAGTATGCCGCCTGGTTTACCACTGATATTCCTTACATGGACGGCCCCTGGAAATTCAATGGATTGCCCGGCCTGATTATGGAAGTAGAATGCCCTTCTCTTGACATTCGTATTGTTGCCACCGGTATCAAAAATGCAGGAATTAGCTTTAAACCCGATATCCCTTCTTATGAACCTTTTGAAAAGATCACTTGGGGGAAATTTGTAGAAAGAGAAGTAAAGCTGGCAAAACAGAAAAAAGAGAAGTCAAAGGTAATGAACGAAAATACCAATGTGGTGAGTTATGCAAATGAGTTCTATACATTTTTTGATGTAAAATATACTTTATAAAAGATATATATTACGTTATTTATATTTAGAGGCACCGAAAAGGTGCCTTTTTTGTTGTAAAACAATAATATAACTTTCCGGGTTGGTAAGATGATGTATCTTAACAGGGCGGGTAATGGTGATTTGCGGATGTTTTATCTGCTATTTATAAAAAGCTAAAACGTTGTAGCAGGATATTGGCCAAATACTTAACTTTGAATCAGCGAAAGGAAGTGTGTGTGCAATTCCGTTTTACCATTTGTTTACCCTGACCCAATCACAATCTATGAGAAAACTTTATGTGCTGCTATTGTTTCTGACAATTTACGGAAGCGTGGATGCCCAATCCAAAAGCTCACTGGTGAATGTATTTCTGGGAAGTTCCGGAGATAACGGCCAGATGTCACCGGCTGCTTCTGCTCCATTTACACAAATGAGTATTTTGCCTCAAACCGACCCTTATCTGCATATGGGATATGAGCATTATGCAAAAAAGGTATTGGGCTTTACACACAATAGATTTGAAGGAGTTGGCTGCCGGGGAAGTGGTGGATTGATTCTTATAAAACCTTTTTTGAAAGACAGTCTTTCGCAGCCACTGATTAAGCAAAGTGAAGCTGCCAGCCCCGGAGCTTATACTATACATTTCACAAATGGAGTGAATGCTTCTTTTGGCGTATGGAATGATATCGGCATTCATCATTATACCTTTCCCAGAGGTAAAAAAGGTCTGTTGATTAATCTTGAACATACGTTTAATAATGCATTTGCAGGCGCTCAGTATACTATTGCCAATGGTTTTATATCAGGTACTGTGAGCGCTAAAACCACTTGTCATGCCGGCACTTATAAGATTCATTTTGCTATTGAAGTTCCTGAAAATATATCAGTTGATACAACGGGTAATACGGTTGTAATAAAACTACCCGAAAGTGTGGTGCATATCAACCTGAGAATTGCTTTTTCATCAGTCAATCCTAATTATGCGATCAGCAAATTAAATATCAACAAACATTTAAGTATCAGGCAACTTCAACAGAAGAGTAGTGATGAATGGAATAATCTCTTTAATTATATTGAAGTAGAAGGTAATGAAGCTGTTAAAAAGTTGTTTTATTCTTTACTGTACCGGACGTTGCAATCTCCCTTTAAGGTATCGGAGAAAGATGGCCGTTTTGCTGCTACGGATGGTAATATATATACGGATTCTGTTACAAGATATCATGGTTGGGCAATATGGGATAATTATAAGACCCAGCTTCCCTTACTCGAGCTGTTGTATCCGCTAACCTATCAGCACATAATCACTTCTATCGCCGATCTTTACCGCTATGGCAAATATGATTTTGCAGGGGAAAATGAACCGGCAAATTCCGTAAGAACAGAACATGCTGCAGTGGTATTGGCCGATGCTGTAGCCAAAGGCTATCAGGTGGATGTAAATGGTATAAAGGAAAAAGTATTTTCGGATACCAGCCGTTTCGATTTTTCTAAACCTGATAAATTTCTTGAAGCTACCTATGATTTCTGGGCAATGGCAAAACTTTATCCTGAACATCGGCAACAGTTCTTGAAAAGAGCTGCAGATTATAAAACAGTCTGGTTAAAAGAATTTAAAGATCTTACTTTGAGAGATGTAGACCGCATGTCTGCAAGAAATATGTATCAGGGTACAATCCGGCAATACCGATGGAATGTTCCTTTTGATGTAAAAGGTTTAATAGAACTGGCAGGAGGGAAGGAAAAGTTTACTGAAGAGTTAGATGACTTTTTTGATAATCATTACTATAATCGTGCGAATGAACCGGATATACAATCTCCCACTATGTACAATGCGAGTAATCATCCTTCAAAGTATCAGTACCTGATTCATCATATTGCACTGGATTCGATTGTACAGTATTACTTCAATGAGAATCTTCGTGGTATTGAACCAAGCATTGACAGGTTGTATAAAAATCAACCTAAGGCATATATCCGAACAATGGATGATGATGCCGGCGCTATGTCGGGCTGGTTTGTACTTTCTGCAATAGGTTTGCACCAACCGTTGATTGGTGAACCGGTTTATTATCTGAGTGTCCCTTTTTTTGAATCAGTAAAAATCAAAAACGAAGCGTCCGTTTTTACAATCCGTGTTAACGGATATCATACTGCAAACAGGTATATAAAAAGAGTTACTTTAAATGGAAAGGATTTAGGCCGTATATGGATTACCAGAGATGAAATCAGAAAGGGTGGAACCCTGGTAATTACAGCCAGTGCAGTACCAACAGCGTATGGTAAGGATAATATCTGGATATCGGAAATGGCTTTATTTCAATAAGTAATAGAATATCCCTCACCACTCGCGCCGGATTGTATCCGGTGCGTCCTGTATCGTAATTGTTTTGAAGAAGTGTTGAATGCAGACAGTTAGTATTTGCAAAGCAGTAGTGCATACAAAAGGGTACCGCTTACAAAGCAGCACCATTGATGTATAAAAGCGGTACCGGATGCAATCCGGCACCAGATCTCGCAATCCGGCACCAGATCTTCACTCGCGCCGGATTGTATCCGGTGTGATATACTGTTAAGACTTTATTTCTTCGTGACTACAATAGTTGCCAAAACAAAAAAGCTGTTACCGGAGTAACAGCTTTTTTATAGTAGCATCAGTTTATATTTTATTTATACAACTGATTAAATAATAGTTTGAATGTACCATGTGGTTGTGCACGGAATGTAATTTCCGGACCATAAGCCAGTAATTTACCTTTTCCGATGTTTGCTGCAAAAGCAGTTACTCCATCCTGAAGATAATTCTGACCCCATGCCCATCCACTTCTTAACGGAGTAGCTGTGCTAAACCATGCTAATGGTTGAATGCTACCGTCTGCTAACGATTTAGGTGCTACATGGAATACTGCTGAGTTGTCAAAGTAAACATCCGCTTTTGATTTCATACCCCATACTGCAGGATGAGCTGCATCGAAGTCTACTTCAAGAATAGAACCAGGGATATAATATTTCTCGTTCGTTAATCTTACTTCTTTACCATTCTGAATTTCTACTAAGGCATTCTTAACAGGTAATTCCAGGTGATAAGCTAATGCTGTGCTGCTACCGATCGTTACAACGGTACCACCATCCTGCATAAACTGACGAATCGCCGGAATAGATTTGTCTTTATTCAATCTGCCATAATTTACTTTTTCAGCAGCAGTAATGTTATCATTAGCCGGTAATTGATAAGATTGTTTACTATCTGGCAGATTCAATCCGATAGCACCGCCAACAAATACAATCACATCATATTTTGATTTTAAATTACCTGCATCAATGGTTGGAGCAAATACCACATCAAAATCATATTGGAATTGCTCTAACAACCATCTTACCCAACCTGAAGGCATTGATCCGCCATAAACATCCCATAATGCGATTTTTGACGGTTGTACTTTCGCTGTTTGAGTAAACTTAGAAGAAGTTGCTTTTGCAGTAACGCCAAAGTCTTTAGAAGCTTTTTCTAAAATTGCTTTTCCTGCTGCAGGAACAAAGAAGTTGCCTTGTTCAGGACCCGCAGTGATTCTTACCACATTGATTTTTGATTTCAATAACTGGTTCACTGCCAGGAATGACATATTTTCTTTCGCACTTAAAATATAACCATTGCCTGATCCGCTGATTTTACCGGTTGCTTTTTCAGCAACACCCCATGGTAAAACTGCTAAAGGAGCATCGAAACCTTCCAGGATGCGGTCGAATTCAACACCCATCTGATAAGCTAAAGTCCAGCCGGCTGCATCATATGGAGGTACCGGAGGTCCGCCCGGATATCTGAAATCGTTCGGGTGATCCTGAGGTTCCATCATATCCAGAATATGCGGACGGAAGGCCTGGCTGGTTTTGATTACATAAGAACCTGCAGGATAAGTTTTACCATTAACGGTGAAACCTGCAGTTGCTTTATGTACCTGAATACCATTATTGATTAAGGCGTTTACAAAACGAACCGAAGTGGCATAGTCTGACTGATCAGCTGAAATGATATACGCACGCGGGTCTCTTCTGGCAGGGTCTTTCATCACTGCGTTATATACATCTACTGAAGGATAACGCATGCCTCTGAAGTTACCGGGAGCAGGGGCAGGAGCATTTGCCGGTTTTTCAGCTTCCGCTTTTGTATTGATGGCATCGATTTTAGACGGAGACAATGCCCAGAAATCTTTGCTGCCTCTTTCAATGCTGTTCAATCCCATGCGATAGATGTTGTATAACAACTCATCACAATGTCTTTGAGCATATCCTAATACGGCATAGTTCATCGATACAGAATAGTCGATAGACTGACGGAAATGCCATTTTTGCGGAGTTACCGGGTTGGTGGTGTTTCCATCAGGAATCAAACGGGTGGTAACTACGGGAATTTCCATTGGAGTTGGACTACCAATTGTTTCTGTCAATAAACCTATAATGTTGTGGAAATAAGTAGTGGTTCTCAAGCCACCATTATACCAGGTAGAGAATACAGCACCATTTCTGGCAGTATATCCTGTTTTACCTTCAGCATTCAGGCGGTTTGCCATTGCTGCACCTAATGCATCAATTCCGGTCATTAATAACGGATCGAATACGTAGTTGAACGGATCGCGATAAGGAGCACCTGCTACTACCGCACCGGTAGGTGCAGTCTGGTGGTGGTTATACATGATCTGCGGAAGCCAGTCAACAAATAACTGACGGCCGATATTCTGTGCTTCTTTTGTATTTAACATATAGAAGTCACGGTTGTTATCGTGTCCGATATACTTTTGGTATAATCTCGGAAGATTGCCGGTGCTTCTTTTTTTCGGATCAGACTCTTTCATATACCAGTTGGTCACTAAATCCTGACCGTCAGGATTAGCGTGCGTCATCAGAATAATTACTCTGTCGAGGATACGCATCGTTTCTTCATCTGTACGTGTGGTTAACTGGTAAGCAGTTTCAATTAACTGGTGTGCACCTAAAACTTCATTAGCGTGCAGGCCACCGTCAATCCAAACCACGGCTTTTCCGTCTTTTGCTAATACTCTTGCAGTTTCAGGAGTGATTCCTTCTGCGCGAGCTAATTTCTGAGAAATTTCCTGGTATTTAGCTAATTGCTGAAGATTGGCAGGAGAGGAGATGATCAACATAGGTTGGTCTCTTCCTTCTTCAGTTTTACCGATAACAGTATACTTCAATCTGTCGGAAGTACTGGCTAATTTCTTGAAATAAGCCTCAGTTTGTACAAAGGAGGCAAGTTGGTAATCGTCGCCAATGTTAAATCCAAAATGTTCTTTAGGGGTTGGAACTTTTTGCGCCTGCGCAAAAAAGCTGCTGCCTAATAACATTAAGACTAACATGCTCTTGAACGTTGTTCGAATCATGCAGTTTAATTTTGGGCTAAAAACAATGATGCTCTGCTGAGCTTTATTATAAGATGAAAATAAACTCCTGAAGGTTGGATAAGGTTCCGATAATTTCACTAAACAATTGTCAGCTCAATCCCCATCTCCAGCAAACTGTCTTTCTGATGCTGCGAAATATTTTTATCGGTGATAATCTGGTCGATTTCTTCAATGCCACAAATCCTGCCATAGCCTCTTTTGCCAAATTTAGAAGAATCTGCCAATAAAATAGTTTTCTGTGCGCACTGAATCATTTTGCGATTCAGGTGAGCTTCCAGCGTATTGGTGGTGGATAAACCAAACTCAAGATCAATACCGTCAACTCCCAGAAAGAGTTTGCTGCAGGCAAAATCTTCCAGTATTTTCTCCGCATAAAAACCCGTTACAGACGATGAACTTTTTCTTAACACTCCACCCAGCTGTAATACTTCAATTTCGGGATGTGTATTGAGAATCTGTGCTACGTTTAATGACGCAGTCAGCACCGTAAAATGAAAATTCGGATGAATATGTTTCGCAAAATATTGTACAGTGGTTCCTGACGCTATCAGAATACAATCATTGGGTACAATCATGTCTGCAGCTTTTTGAGCAATCCTCGACTTTTCGTCGGAATTAATCTTTTCTTTCTCATTCACCGGACGATCTGCTGCATAAGGATTGTGCTGCATCGCCCCGCCGTGGTTTCTGAAAAGTAATCCCTTTTCTTCCAGCAGTTTCAAATCTTTCCGAATCGTCACAGAAGAAACATCCAGTGTTTTACACAAATCCACCACTTTCACATGTCCTTCCTGATGTAGCTTTTGTAAGATCAATTGATGACGCTCAGTTAAACTTAACATGTTGCTTTTGCTTTCCTCAAATCTAATATATCCTTCGCTATTTTCATAACCTTTTTATAATTAACTGATTATCAATATTTGTAGAGTTGCGATTTCTTTCTTATTGATTCGTTTTGAATTTTGAAATATTATTTATACTTTCGGATAGTAAATGAAACGAAACAAAACGAAAGTATGAGTGCTGAATTACAGAAATATCAACGTACCCGGTTATTAGAACAATCCCGCTCAATTACTGATTTTGATGTGATTGTAATTGGTGGTGGCGCTACCGGCCTCGGCGCAGCGCTGGAAGCAGTTACCCGCGGTTACAAAACACTTTTGCTCGAGCAGGTTGACTTCGCAAAAGGAACTTCTTCGAAAAGTACCAAGCTGGTGCATGGTGGTGTACGCTACCTCGCTCAGGGTGATGTTAAATTGGTGAGGGAGGCTAGTATCGAAAGAGGTTTACTGGTTCAGAATGCACCGCACCTCGTACGTAACCAGACCTTTATTATTCCTGTTTATAGCTTTTTTGATCGTATTAAATATACTATCGGCCTGAAATTGTACGACTGGATCGCAGGTAAACTAAGCCTCGGCTCCTCCGTTTTTGTCAATCGTTCTGCAGTAATGCCAAGAATTTCTACTATTAAAGAAAACGGGCTCAAAGGTGGTGTTCAGTACCACGATGGCCAGTTCGATGACGCCCGGCTGGCTATCAACCTGATGCAAACCATCATCGATAAAGGTGGAGTTGCATTGAACTATATGAAAGTAACAGGTTTGTCGAAAAATGATCAGGGTATTCTGAATGGAGTGCATGCAATTGATCAGGAAACACAAGAGCCTTATTATTATGGAGCAAATGCAGTCATCAATGCCACCGGTGTATTTGTTGATGATGTGTTGAAAATGGAAAAACCTGATAGCGAAAACACCATTCGTGTCAGTCAGGGTGTACACCTGGTATTTGATAAGAAGTTCTGGCCGGGTACCGATGCATTGATGATTCCTGAAACATCAGACGGCAGAGTTCTTTTTGCCGTTCCCTGGCACAATAAAGTGGTAGTGGGTACTACCGATACACCCGTAGAACATGCCAGCCTCGATCCGGTGGCTTTAGAAAAAGAAGTCAATTTCATTCTCAATACTGCTGCGGCTTATCTGAAAGAAGCACCCACCAGAAGTGATGTATTGAGTGTATTTGCAGGGTTAAGACCCCTGGCTGCTCCTAAAAAAGGGTCACAAAAAACAAAAGAAATATCCCGTTCGCATAAAGTGAGTATTACTGAAGCACATTTATTCACCCTTTTAGGTGGTAAATGGACCACCTTCAGAAAAATGGCAGAAGATATTATTGATGCCATCGAAAAACATAAAGGCTGGAAACCGACTCAAACACAAACCAGACATTTACCTGTTCATGGTGCTACACAGTTACACGACTGGTCATACAGATTTTTCTATTACGGATCTGATGCAGCAGCCATTGAAGAGGCAATCAATCAATCAGAGGAAAACTGGCTGAATGAAACCTTGCAGATTCATCCTGCTCAGGTTCGATGGGCTATTCGTTTTGAACAGGCACGTACCATTGAAGACTTTTTATCAAGAAGAACCCGTGTATTGCTGCTCGATGCTGATACCGCCCTGCAACTTGCTCCATCCGTAGCGGCAATCATGGCGAAAGAGCTGAATAGAGATGAAAACTGGCAACAGCAACAGGTAAAACAGTTTGAGGAGTTGTGTAAAGATTATCGTTTGAAGCATTAAGAGAGAACGTATTAATAATTTAATTTCTCCTATGTTTGGAGAATGGAAAATGAAAACAGCTCTTTATCATTGAAAACAGCAAATAATATTCAGTTTAAAAACTACATAACCATTCTTAATTATTAATTCTTAATTTATTAAGTGTGTTATATTGTATTGAAAAAATAAGGTTATTAATAATCGCTTAACATTCAAAACCCATCTTTGTAGAATGTAAAGTGGAAAGTCGTGAATGGAGAAAGGTTCTATCGATTCAATAAAACAGTGTTGACTCTATTCCGGTATCTGCACACTTTGCTCTTTAAATTATCAACTTTCAATTTAATTAAAAGCTATGCAAAGGAGAAGGTTCTTACAAACGATCAGTTTAGCAATCGGCGGATGGATGTTAATGCCGTTACAGGGATTTGCCGCAAGTCTTCAAACCGTTAAAGGTAAAGTACACAGCAGTGGTAAATCTTTGGCAGGGGTAGTGGTGAGCGATGGTTATTCAGTAGTAACAACAGATAAAAAAGGAAGGTATGAAATAAAACTGCATACTGATGCGGTAGCAGTATTTGTTTCGGTTCCTGCAGGTTATGCTATTCCTAATGAAAAAGGAATCGCCAGATTTTATCATTTATTGAGAGATGTTCAATCGGCAAAAAATGTTGATTTTGAACTCACTGCTTTAAATAAATCTGACGATGAACATCAGTTTGTAATTTGGGCGGATACGCAGATTCAGAATGACAAAGATGTAGAAAGATTAATGAGTGAATCTGTTCCTGATCTGCAACAATTAGTAAAAGCAGCGGGCGCTTCTGCTTTGATTCATGGTATTACGGTAGGCGATATTGTATGGGATGATTTTAATTATTTCAAACATTATGAAGCTGCAGTGGAAAAAACCGGTATTCCTTTTTTTCAGTGTTTAGGAAATCATGATATGGATCTGAATAAAGGTGACGACTCTGTTAGTGATGATACTTTTCAGGAAACTTATGGGCCGACCTATTATTCGTTTAACAGAGGCAAAGCACATTATGTAGTATTAGATGATGTTCGTTATCTCGGGCAGGATAAAAAGTATGACGGTTATTTGCAACAGCATCAGTTAGACTGGCTCGAGAAAGATCTTGCACTGATTCCGGCCGATCATCTGATTATTATCTGTGCACATATACCAGTGTATAATGAAGTAAAAAACAATGACGCGTTCTATAAAATAGTAGAACGTTTTAATAATGTTCACGTAATGACCGGACATACACATATCAATGTGAATGTGATTAAAAATAATGTATTTGAACACAACCACGGAACCGTTTGCGGAGCATGGTGGACAGGTGGAATTTGCGGTGACGGTACTCCATCAGGATATGGTGTGTATACAGTTAAAGGAAACCAGTTAGAATGGTATTACAAAGCAGCAGGTAAACCAGCCGATTACCAGCTGAAATTATATGTAGAAAAAAATCTTTCGAATCAACAGGAAGTACTGGCAAATGTTTGGAATTATGACCCGATGTGGAAAGTGGAATATAGTGTTGATAACGGAAGTTTTGCAGCAATGCAGAATCATAAAGGTTTTGATCCTCTTGCAAATGAATTATATTTAGGTCCTGAATTGCCTGCTGTGCGCAGATGGGTGGAACCTAGAAATACAGACCATTTATTTAAAGCCGTATTACCTGAAAATGCAAAAATAATTACGGTTCGTGCACAAGACCGATTCGGAAAAATATATTCTGTAACCCAAAACGTATAAACCGGATGAAAAAAATTACCCTGATGGGAATGGCTTTGTTGCTGACAGCAGTTGGTTATGCACAACCTAAATGGGACAGTACTTACCGGCCAGGTATTTACGAACTCAAAAAGAATCAGTTTGAAACGTTCAAAACTTCAAAAAAAGATATCATTTTCCTGGGAAACAGTATCACTGATTATTTTGAGTGGAATGAATATTTTGATAACGAATACATCAGAAACAGAGGCATCGCGGGAGATGTTACGTTCGGCGTATTAGAACGACTTGACCCGATTATTCAGGGGCAACCTAAGAAAGTTTTTATTCTGATCGGCATTAATGATATTTCGCGCAATGTACCGGCTACGGTAGTGATCGGAAATATTCAGAAAATGGCAGACAGGATACAAGCCGGTTCACCGAAAACAAAAATCTATATCCATACATTGTTACCGGTCAATAACTCCTTTACACCGAGAGCACATTTTAATAAAGATGAGCAGATTGCCCTGGTAAATGAAGGTATCAGAAAAATGGGTAAAGACAATAAAGTAACCATTATCGATTTTCATAATAAATTCCTTGACGCTGAAGGAAAATTAGAAGCTTCACTCACTTACGACGGCCTGCATTTAAATATGAAAGGTTATGAACGCTGGGGGAAGATATTGAAGGATGGAAACTATCTTAAATAACTTTAAAATGACCATTGCATGCAACGTTATATTTTGTCATTAGATCAGGGAACCACCAGCTCCCGGGCTATTATTTTTGATAAGAAAGGAAATGTGATTGCCGTAGCACAGAAAGAGTTTCAGCAATACTTTCCCGAACCGGGGTGGGTTGAACATGATCCTGCCGAAATATGGAGCAGTCAGATTGCCGTAGCCGTTGAGTCTATCACTAAAGCAGGCGCTAATGCCGATCAGATTGCTGCTATCGGTATTACGAATCAACGTGAAACGACTGTTGTTTGGGACAGACGTACCGGTGAACCTGTTTATAATGCTATTGTATGGCAAGACCGTCGTACAGCTGCTTATTGCGATAGTATAAAAGCAGAATGGAATGAAAAAATCCAGTCTAAAACCGGACTGATCATCGATGCTTACTTTTCTGCTACAAAAATCAAATGGATTTTAGAAAATGTAAAAGGTGCGAAAGAACGTGCACAGGATGGACATCTTGCATTCGGTACCGTCGATAGCTGGTTGGTCTGGAACCTTACAGGCGGAAAAAAACACATCACGGATGTGTCGAATGCTTCCCGCTCTCTGATCTATAATATCCATGAATTGAAATGGGATGAAGAGTTGTTAGAACTTTTCGGTATTCCTGTTTCTATGTTGCCGGAAGTATGTTCTTCCAGTGAAGTTTACGGCACTACTTCGAGTAATATATTGGCTGCACAAATTCCGATTGCAGGTATTGCCGGTGATCAGCAGGCCGCATTATTCGGTCAGCAATGTATACAGCCGGGTATGGTAAAAAATACCTACGGCACCGGTTGCTTTATGTTAATGAATATTGGTGATAAGCCCATCCGTTCTAAAAATAGCCTGGTTACCACCATCGGTTGGAAAATCGGCGAAGAAGTAACCTATGCTTTGGAAGGATCTATCTTTATCGGTGGAGCAGTGATTCAGTGGTTACGTGACGGTTTGGGAATTATTAAGTCTTCGGGTGATGTGGAAGCTTTAGCAGCTTCAGTTAAAGACAATGGTGGTGTTTATCTTGTACCTGCTTTTGCCGGTTTGGGTGCTCCTCACTGGAATCAATATGCGAGAGGTACGATGGTCGGACTGACCCGTGGATCAACAGCCGCTCATATTGCCCGCGCAGCTTTGGAAAGTATTGCGTTGCAAACCAGGGATGTTTTATTAGCCATGCAGGCAGATGCAGGTGAAGCTATTCAGGAATTACGCGTAGATGGTGGCGCCACAGTGAATAATCAGTTGATGCAAATTCAGGCAGATGTATTACAAACAAAAGTAGTACGCCCTAAAATAACAGAAACAACGGCCATAGGCGCTGCTTATCTTGCGGGGCTGGCAGTAGGTTTCTGGAAGTCTCCTGAAGAAATTCAACAACAATGGCAGCTGGATACTGCTTTTACTCCTGATGCTGCAAATGCTGATAAACTCATCAAAGGTTGGGAAAAAGCTATTAAAGCCGCTAAAGTTTGGGCTGAAGACGATGATAAATAAACTCACTAAACCAATTAACTATTGCTATGTCACCATTTATTGCTGAAGTAATCGGAACAGCTGCTTTAATTTTACTGGGTAATGGCGTTGTTGCGAATGTTGTTTTAAAAGATACTAAAGGAAATAACGGCGGATGGATCGTGATTACCACCGGTTGGGCACTGGCTGTTTTTACCGGAGTAATTATTGCCGGAGATGTTAGCGGTGCACACCTGAATCCTGCAGTAACTCTGGGACTGGCTTTTAGTGGTCAGTTTCCCTGGGAGAATGTACCTTCTTATATTGCGGCCGAATTGATCGGTGCGATGATCGGAGCATTCCTGGTATGGATCTTTTATCGTGATCATTTTAACAGAACCGATGACCCCGGTGCAAAACAAGCTTGCTTCTGTACGGCACCGGCGATTGATAACAAAGTGAATAATCTGATTAGTGAAATCATCGGTACCTTTGTTTTACTGTTTGTAATATTTAATATCAAAGGAAACGGTACACTGAATGATACACCGGTAGGGTTAGGTTCGTTAGGAGCGATTCCTGTTGCCTTCCTGATCTGGGTAATCGGTTTGGCATTAGGTGGTACTACCGGCTATGCGATTAATCCGGCCAGAGACCTTGGCCCCAGAATCATTCATGCTTTAATTCCTTTAAAAAATAAAGCCGGTAATAACTGGAGTTATAGTTGGGTTCCTGTAGCAGGCCCGATCATTGGTGCTGCCATCGCAGCATTGTTATATTGTTTTTTACAAAATGCTTAATCGCTCAACATGAAAATGAAATTTTTATCGGCAGCTGTTATCTGCTCTTTAATGATCAGCTGCGCATCCAACGAAGAAAACAAAATGTTTAAGCCTAATATTCCTGACAGCTTTCCGAAAAGTTTTTGGATGGAAGGGCACAGAGGTGCAAGAGGATTGAGCCCTGAAAATACGATTCCTTCCATGATCAAAGCGATCGATCATGGAGCTAATTTTATTGAGGTGGACTTGTATCTTACCAAAGACGAACAAATTCTGGTAGCACATGACCCACTGCCGAATTTCAGACATACTTTATACGAAGACGGTACTGAAATAACTGCTGATGACGCCAAAAAATTCGTCTTCCATCAGATGAATTACGAAGACATTAAAAAATTTGATGTAGGGTCTAAGTTTTTCGAAACTTACCCCGAACAGGAAAAAATAAAAGTGTCAATGCCTTTGTTCGGTGAAATGATCGATTCGGTAGAAGCTTATACCAAAACAAAAGGATTACAACCTGTTGTATACAATATAGAGCTCAAAACTTCTCCTTATTATGATTCTATCGGTTATAATGCCACTCCGCAAGTGTTGGTGGATAAACTGATGGAATTAATTAAATCTAAAAATATAGGCGACAGATATTATATCCAGTCTTTTGATAAACGTGTACTGGTTTACAGCAAAGAAAAATACCCTCAGGTTCCGCTTGGTTTTTTAACCGGAGATGGTAAGGTTTCTATGTCGCAGCACCTGGATGAACTTGGTTTTTTACCGGATATGTATATTCCTGCTTACGGTATTACAACCAAAGAGCTGATTGACTCAGTTCACGCGAAAGGAATGAAGTTTGTTAACTGGACAGTAAATGAAAAAGCTGATATGCAACGATTGATTGAGTGGGGTGTAGATGGTATCATCACTGACTATATGGATCGTCTGGATACTGTGGTTAATAAGAAATAACGAATATGATACTGATAAAAAAAGCTACTCATCTGAGTAGCTTTTTTATTTAGCCATAAAAAAGTCAAACAAAGCCCATACTATTAATATACTAAATATTTTCCGGAAGAAAAAGTTAAAGTTGTAATTGTTTGGCTTAAAAAGAATTATAACGTTAATGAATAGGTTCTATTTTGTATCCGGCCGATTTAACCACATTAATAATGTCGGAGTCTTTTAGATTTTCTGTTTCTACGGTTAATATTTTATCAGGTTGTTTGGTGTCTACTTCCCAATGCGAAATGCCTGATTGTTGATCGAGATGCGGTTTTACTTTTTCAATACAACCGCTACAGTTTATATTTGTTTTGAATTGATATTTCATGATTGAAAGTTTTATAGTATAAAGTTCGGAAAACAAAAAAGTAGTTTGTTATGCTTTTTTTGTTTTCTTTTATAAAAATTACTGTTTCCATTTGAGCCTTAAACTGTTTACTACTACACTTACGCTACTTAATGCCATTGCTGCTCCTGCCAGCATCGGGTTTAATAAAAATCCATTGAATGGATACAATACGCCGGCTGCAACAGGAATGCCGATTAGATTGTAAATAAAAGCCCAGGCCAGGTTTTGACGAATGGTATTGGAGGTTTGTTTTGATAATTCGATTGCAGCAACAATTTTATTCAGATCTGATGAAATGATGGTCATTTGAGCCACATCCATCGCAATGTCACTGCCTGACCCCATGGCAATACTCAGATCTGCCTGCGCCAGCGCCGTACTGTCATTAATACCATCACCAACCATTGCAACTTTGCGTCCTTCTTTTTGTAAAACTTCAATGAATGCAGCTTTCTGCTGTGGTAACATATCAGCCTGATAATGGCTGATATTTACCTGCTCTGCAATCAGTTTGGCTGTGTCGGCATTATCTCCTGTCAGCATGTGAATTTCCATTCCTTTTGCCTGTAACTGACGGATAGCCTCAACTGAACCTGTTTTAACTGTATCGGCAATACTGATCATGGCTTTTACAGTTGTATCTTCAGCCATCCATATAATAGTGGGAGCGTGTTTCAGTAACTCAGCCGGTATACTATAATTTAATTGAATACCATTTTCTTCCAGAAAAAAACGGTTTCCTGCAAAATAGTTTTTTCCTTCGAAGGATGCTTTAACTCCACGCCCGGTATAGTTTTCAAAATTTTGAACAGCAACCGGTAGCATATCGGAATAATGATTGGAAATTGCTTTAGCAATCGGATGGTCTGATAAATGTTCAAGACTGTACAAAATCTGTTCATCTTTTTCTTTTTTGTTAAACCATTCGATATGGGTTACCAACGGTTTACCTTCTGTGATAGTACCGGTTTTATCAAGAATAATGGTATCGATCGATTTTGCTACTTCCAGGCTTTCCGCATCTTTAATAAGAATACCTTTTTCGGCACCTTTGCCAATACCTACCATTAAAGCAGTGGGTGTTGCGAGGCCTAATGCACAAGGACACGCAATAATCAATACGGTGATCATGGCGTATAAACCCTGAGAAAATCCGTTTTCGCCCAAAACAGACCAGGTAATCAGTGTAACTATTGAAAGAAGAATAATTACAGGAACAAAAATTCCGGCTATCTTATCCACCAGTTTTTGTACGGGGGCTTTACTGCCTTGAGCACTTTCAACTAACTGAATAATCTGAGCGAGTAATGTATCTTTTCCAACTTTCTGTGCTTTATACTGTAAGCTGCCGTTTTGGTTGATTGTTCCGGCAAATACTTTGTCTGCCTGTTTCTTCTGAACCGGCATGGGTTCGCCATTCAACATGCTTTCGTCAATATAGGAACTTCCATCTACCACAACACCATCTACCGCAATTTTTTCACCTGGTTTCACGAGTAGAATATCATCAATTTTGACGGCAGATAAAAGAATAGCAGAGGCTTTACCTTCATATAGAATGGTTACTTCATCAGGTTGTAAACCAATCAGCTTTTTAATAGCTCCGGAAGTGCTTTCTTTCGCTTTTTCTTCCAGATAACGGCCCAACAGTATAAAAGAGATAATAACAGCAGCAGATTCAAAATAAACGTGATTGTGCAGCCCTATTTCATGCCATACCTGCGGAAAAATCATATTGAAAACACTGAATATATAGGCAATTCCGGTACTGAGAGCTACCAGTGTATCCATGTTTGCTTTACGATGGCGTGCCTGTTTCCAGGCATTCACGAAGAAATCTTTCCCTAACCAGAAGATGACCGGAGTTGATAAAATCAACATGATTTCATTTGCATACGGCATATTCATCCAGAACATACCGATGAACACTACCGGTGCTGAAAGTATAATTGATAGTATTGTTTTAAAACGCAAAGAGCTGAGTTTTTGCTGATGTGCCTGACTCGTATCAACCGATTCATCTAATTCGATATCATATCCGATCTGACGAATGGCTTCTTTTAAAGCACCAGGTTGTATGAGCTGTGGATTGTATTCTACCAATAATTTTTCATTGGCAAAATTCACACTGGCGTTTACTACTCCGGTTAATGCCTGAGTAGCAGATTCGATATTGTTGGCACAGGAAGCACACGACATACCTGTAACGGGATATATGCCCTTAGCTGTGGATGTATTATTAGTTGACTTTGCCATGATGATTACTTTGCTGGATACAAAGTTGGCAATAGTTGTGGGTTCTGTTGTTACAGAATTTGTAGAATGTTTTATAAGATTTAAACCTCGTCTAAAGGTTTTCTTTTATTGGCCTTCACCTGTTTAAAATAACTGGGTGTGAGGCCCGTAACTTTTTTAAACTGACTGCTTAAATAGGCAACACTGGAATAGTTGAGGCGATAAGCAATTTCACTCAGTGATAACTCGTCATAAACCAACAATTCTTTTACCTTTTCTATTTTTTGTGCGATATAATATTTTTCAATAGTAATACCCTCTACTTCTGAAAAGAGATTGGATAAATAATGGTAGTCCTGATGCAACGACTTGCTCAAAATATCCGAAAGGTTCTCTTTTAGTTCCCCATCCTGGTGATGTACTATTTTAATAATGATATTTTTGATCTGCTCGATAATTCTACTTTTTTTGTTATCGATCAACTCAAATCCCATTGCTTCCAGTGCGCCATTTACGGCATCTTTCTGATTAGTTGTGAGCGGTTCTGCCAGTTCTACTTCACCTAAGGTAACAGCTTTTGGATGAATGTTCAATTTTTCCAGTTCATTTTGCACCACCATTATGCAGCGGTTGCAAACCATATTTTTGATAAATAATGTAGTCATTGTTGCTGATTAAATTCTTCAATAGCAGACGCCGTAATTGTTTTTTTAACTTAATGTGATAATACAAAAAAATCAACGACTAAACTGCAAACTTCATTTTTTGCATTAATACCCCAGTAGCATGGATAATTACCATCTCCAAAGCCACTGCTGAACATTACTACATTGTGCAAGGTTGAGTGTGGGATAGTGAAATTAATCCAATTGCCCCCGGTATCGGTTTCAGCAGCATTTTTTTCAAACATTGCTTTAAAGTAATCGGTATAAATATCTGTACCGGATTGCTCACTGTAGTATTTATCTGTAAAGGCTTCATACAATTCCTGTGTTTCAGCATCACATAAACTGGCTAAGCCGGAATCTACAGGAAAACCAAAGAAATCATCTGGTTTGGTCATCAGTGCAATATCATCAAATTCAGTGAGGGCCATTTCCCAGCGAACTGTAGTATCCGGTTTAAATTCTATTTTTATCAGAGCAATCCTATCTCCCTGTTCTTCATTTTGCTTAACATACGCAGTAACCGGATATGAACCCGCAGGAAGTGTTTTGTTAAAAGCCAGACTTCTGCCTAAGCAGACCAGTGGATCACAGGCTACTATCTGACCGCTGGGCAGGTAAAGGTTGCCGAGATTCAGCTCCATCAGTGACATATTCTCCTGATTACCTGTGAAATAGGTACTGTAATCTGTTTTTGAACGTAAGAAATCCATGATGCCGGCTTTAAATGAATAAAAATCAATACAAAAATAAGCAGAAAGTGTATACTATTAATACATCTATCGATGCAAAACTGTTCGAACAGCAGCTGTTGAAATGAATGAATTGACAAAAATCAGAATAAATAAACCCCGGATAATAAAAATTCAGGAAAAATCGTTTTCCGGGTATTTATAACTTACAGATCCTCGTTATACAAGGCTTTGTAAGATATCTTAAACCTTAAATTCTGACAAATGATTGATTTATTTCCGGATGAACAATTAGTTTCTTCATCAGATGAAAATTCTGTTGTTTTAACGACACATCGAATTATTTATGAATATAAAGAGTTAGGCAAAGCTTTTCAACAAAGTATCCTGCTGGAACATGTCAGTTCCTGCGAAAATTATTATTATAGTAAGTTTTGGTATTTAATTACAGGCCTGATTACACTGGTAGCAGCGCTGGGATGGTCTGATATAATACCTGCTTCTTTTTTTGTATTGCTTCTGGCAGCCTCTGTTTTTCAGTTTCTAGTGTATGTTTATACTAAAAAGAATGTTATTGCAGTAGGATCTGCAAGTATTAAAATTATCATCACGGTTACAGGAATGGAAAGAAATGATATTCTCGCATTTATCAATCAGATTGAACATACCGTTAATCAGAGAAATCAATCATTGAAAAGATTGTAATGCTTATTGTTTGTAATATTTTAATGGGGTGAATAAATGTTTTTACCCTGTTTTTATTTTATTAAATCCAGCACTTGTTGAATCCAGTTTTGGTTGGTCGTAAGAATAATTTGTGGCTCAATGCCTGTGTTTTCATAATTCAGCAATTTGAATTGGCCATACATATCCGTAGGATTAAAAATAATTTCACCGCTGGGTAAGGTATTACTCTTGCCGTAGTTTGATCCGTACGTAATCATACCTTTAGTGGTTTGGCCTGCAGTCGTTGTGTTTTTTAGTTGTTGCAACATGTAAGTAAAAATTTCAGCCTGGCTCAAAGTGCGGTTATTGACCAAAACATAGAGTTTATTTTTTTTGGTGTATTGCTGCATCAGTTTATAAAACTTTTTCATTTCAAGTTTTGAACCACCGTAATGATTGCGCAGGTCAAGGATCAGATAAGCGCCTTTTACACTTTCGCGCAGCTGATTATAAAAAGCGAAGGATTCTTTGGTATTGGCGTTGTTTCGCTGAAAGGTTCTCAATACAACATAATCAACTGAGTCATTTATCTTCTCATATTTAAAAAGAGGGGCGTTTGAAGGAAGGTTAACATAGTCTGGCTTCAATGTATCTTTTTTGTAGGTATTGGTAAAGTCTAAGAACTGCTTATATGAATTCACTAAAGACAGATTCCTGTATTTTTCAGTCAGCTGAAGTATGTATTGACCAGAGTAGGGGTGAAGATAAATGCCATGAAATTGCAACGGAGCTTTTTCGTATAAATAAAATGCAAACTGGGCTGTTTGCATAGCAGCGAAGTTACTGCTGAGTACCACTCCCAGGTATTCATAAGGTTTTATCTGAAACAAACCCACTTCAAATTTATTTTCGTAATAATAAATACCTTCTACTGAAGTGTCAGGTTTGCTGCTAAGTACTTTCCTGAGTGAATCGGTATTATAATTATACTGCGGTACTTTTCTGAATTGTATCATCTGCTGGTTACCCGTCTGAGTGGTTTTTATCGTTTGCGATAAAATGAGGTGATTGTCGTTTACCGGAAACAACAACTGTGATAGGTTGGCAAAGTATTCAAAGGATGTTGGATCTTCAGTTGTAAGCTTACTTAGTGAATCAACAAGAGCCTGATAAGCAACCGCCTTTTGTGCTTTTATCTGGTCTTTGTAAGAGGGTGTTTTAGCTAGTTGGCCGCGTAAAAGATATAAATCTTTCAGATAGGTAGTATTCTGTGCATTAGCTTGAATAACCGCTGATAAGAAGCACACGAACAAGAGCAATTTCATAAATAAGGTTTAATTAAATATGTCGGTGAGTTTCAGTTGTTACAGAAAGATAAGCTAAAGGCATAAAGAATGAAATAGCGAACCGACTGTCTTTTTCAAAAAATGGTCATTTTTAAGCAAGAAAGAACTAAGAACTGATAATAGCTGTAATTTAGAGTTCAAACATTGTAAAATATATGAAAAGAGTGAGTCTTGTATTATTTGCGGTACTATTAGGGGTGAGTGTTTTTGCTCAAAACTGGACGATGGATGCCTCGCATTCGCGGGTAGGATTTGAGGTATCGCACATGACAGTTTCGGATGTGGAGGGAGAATTTCAGCATGCTACCGCTACGATTACTGCTTCAAAAGCTGATTTTACTGATGCAGTAGTAGTATTTTCTGCTCCGGTTGCCGGAATTAATACCGGTAATAAGATGCGCGACGGTCATTTACAGAAAGAAGATTATTTTGATGCGGCAAAACACCCAAACATCACTTTCAAAAGCAGTTCTTTCAAGTTGGTATCGGGCAATAAGTACAAAGTGATCGGAGACCTTACAATGCACGGCATCACTAAGCAGGTAGAATTGGAAGTTACTTACAGAGGAACGGTAAAAAACCAGCGTGGAAAAGATGTTGCCGGTTTTAAACTTATCGGAACAGTGAACAGAAAGGACTTCGGAATTGCTCCCGGTACAGGAGCTGCAGCTTTGGGAGAAGTTGTTACGATCAGAGTAAATGCAGAATTTATACAGGAATAATGCCATAAAAATCTCGATTTTAGCCCCCGTAATAACAATACGGGGTTTTTTTTTGCGTTGGTGGGAGTATATTTGCTAAAATTTAAAAAAACGATGCGTTATCCTAAATCCTTACTTGTTCTGGTTTTTCTTGGAATTTTTGGTGCAATTGCCTGTTTAAAAGACAATGTTTGTAAACCTATTTCTGCTGAAGAAGAAGAAAAAAGAATGCAGGCATTTTTGAATACGGATTCTATTCAAAGGTTTGTAGCCCAGAATGATTTAACCGTTCAGCACGATACCAGAGGTTTTTATTACATTGTTCTTGCAGAAGGCAATAGTCAACGCCCCAGCGTGAGTAATACTGTAAAAGTTGAATATAAAGGTTATCTGACAGACTTTAGAACTTTTGATCAAAGTCGTGAGCCGGTTCATTTTTCATTATCCGGATTAATTGCGGGTTGGCAGATGGGATTGCCTAAAATTGGTAAAGGAGGTCGGATTATGTTGATTTTACCACCATCATTAGCTTACGGTTGTACTAAAATGAATATTATTGAAGAAAACTCCGTATTAGTATTTGATTTAACATTGCACGATTTTCTATAATATATAATTTAAACTAACTATTAAATAGATACAGTGAAGAAGTATAGAGGTATTATTTTCGATATGGATGGTACACTGATCCATTCTACTGAAGCTGATTTTCAGGCGTGGAGAAGAGTTTGTTTAGATTATGATCTTGATTTAACCTGGGATAAGTATTTCCCTTTGTTGGGTATGAAAAGCGTTGACTTTGTAGCTCAGTTTATGAAAGTAGAAGAAAAACTGTTTTCTTCTATATTACAAGCAAAGGCTGAATATTTTGATGCTTATGTAGAAGAAACCGGTATTGAGTTGCTGGCCAAAGTAGACATATTGCTGGCACAGTTAAAAGAACAGGGCTATAAAATAGCTTTAGCTACCAGTTCAAGAAGATATAAGGCTGACAGTGTATTGAACAGATTATCTCTTTTGCAATTTTTTGATGTAATTACTACCGGCGAAGAAGTACACAATAGTAAGCCGGCTCCAGATATTTTTTTACTGGCAGCCAGCCGGTTGCAGATAGACCCTGCGGAGTGTATTGTTTTTGAAGATGCGGCAAATGGTGTTATAGCAGCAAAAACAGCTGGTGCTTTCACCATCGCTATTACTTCTACTCATAAAAAAGAGCAATTAGCAGCCGCAGACCTCATTATTTCCGATTATACGGAGTTGTTAGGCCGCAACCTGAATGTTTTTCTACAGAATAAAGTTGTATAAAGTTAATTTGTTTTATTTATCCGCATTAATTGTGATAAATCTTTAAACAGAAAATGGGTTTGCTTTAGCGGGTCGTTAAATTTGGTTAAATAATTACAAAAGAAGAAGAATACTTACCTATAGTACAAAGACATCCTACACATACAAACACACTATTATTCTTCGGTTGCTTTTCTGATTATTGATTACCTGATAACTCCCCCAAAATTAAACCCTCAAAGATATTATTGTGCCTCGCTTTTAAAATCCAAGTCAATTTTTTCTGTCTCTGCAAATAGGCTGAAAAGCCTATTCGTATAACTTACTTTCTCCCGCGATCAGCTTGCACATCAAGTATTCCCGATCATAATAATCTTTTCTTTTCATTTTAAAACCCGTATCTATGCGCAAACAGTGGATAGGTGAAGGGATGGTAATGATTATTGTATGTCTGTACGTTTTTGTTGCAGTATCAAAAGTGGTTGGTTTTGACCCTTTTGTTTCACAGCTAAAACAGCAACAGTTCATCGGTAATCATGCTGTTCTCATCGCAATCATTGTGCCCCTGCTTCATGCCTTGCTGGCTGCGTTGATCTTTATAGAGAAAACACGCACTGCCGGACTTATTATAAGCATGCTGACTCTTATGGGCTACAATTTATACATCGCTTCTATTTTATTAAACAAACTTGGTCTGGCTCCTTGTAATTGTGTGGGAATCTGGCATACTATGTCATGGGAAACACAATACATCATTAACTTTTTACTATTGTTTATGCATTGGTATTGCATAAATAATCCGATTGCTCCGGAAAAACCAACGGTAATCACTTCCGGTATTACTCCGAAACCATCCTATTAAAATTCGCGGAACTGATTAGCATACTGCCATGCATTTTTAACACTCAATTTCGAAACACTTAAAAAAGTAAATTATGAGAACGAAAAAAGCAAAAATCTGGCTAGGTTTATTTATTGTAATGTTTACCGCCTTTTCTTCATTTGAAGTAGCAAAGGAAGAAACACCGTGCTATTATTTTCAGATGTTCTGGAGTCAAAATTTATCAGATCCGGCCTGGGCTGGGTTTGGTGAAGTCTGGATGTGCTCTACTGATCTTACTCCTATTTGTGCCTGGAACTGGAATGAATTGTATCAAAATTTTGACCCCTGTATGAGGGGCGTACCCGTTTTTGTGGAAGAGGGAGTTGAATGATAAACTGGTAGTAAGGTATTAATTTCTTGCTACCTGACGGATATTGAATGATTTAATTACTGAATTTGGATACAATATATTGATTCCTGGATCGGAAACGGTTATCTTAACTTCGTTCTGATCCAGGATTTTTTTTAATTGGGTATCGGTACCTTCATTGTAATATCTTTTGATATCAGCCAGCCTGATTCCTCGCATGATAAATTCTTTTTTACGCTCATCCCTGATGAAATCAAGACTATTTGTATACGCAGAAGTGAAAATGTTTTGCGTATATCTTTTTGATAGCCATTCTGCTAATGAAGCCTGATAATCCTGTGCGTAATTCAGTCTTAACTCACACTCCAGTTTATTCAGAAATACTTCCGAATAAGTGAATCCCATAAAAGAGCTAAACAGACTTGCCAGATAAGGATTTTTATAAAAATATTTACCATTTCTCAAGGTAAAGAATAAACTTTTTCTTTTGTCATAGTTATTGTAAAGTCCGATCAATTCTTCATTGATATAAATATTTGTATTCGTCATCATTGACAATAAAACACTTTCCAATGAATTAAACGAAATGGTACCGATAATATCCGGTTGTAAAAAAATTCTTGTATTCTGATTCGTATACAATGTGAAATTGATCAAAGAGCCGCCTTCTATGCCCAATAATTCTTTGGAGTAAAACAGCGATTTTTCATATTGTTGTGTATATAAAAAATACCTTGAGGCAAAGGCCAGGATCCATTTTCTATTCACCAATATATTGATACTAGTCGTTTTTTCGGCTTCTTTAGTTAAATTAAGTGCTTTCTGTAAATCAGAATCTATAAAAGCAAAAGTGGCCCTGATACTGAGTTGTTGTATCGTTTCATCAATATAGGCTGTAATTCTGAGAGGTACACCTAACATTGACTCACTGTTAATATTTGCATAGCTGTGGAGCTGCATTAAATCGTAGTAAGTCTTTGCTCTTATAAAATAGCTGATTCCCAGTAAAAATTTATCATATTTTGAGAGCGTTTGTTTTAAACTATAAAAATCTATAATTGCATTTACGGTAAGTATTTTATTGTAATAATGTTTCCAGTCTTCGAAACTTTCGTTTTCCTGTATAAAATTGTCTCTCCAGTAGTAAAAAGAGATATCCCTGGTGTTGAGCTGTGGATAAATGGATGGATTGTAGGAAATTTCATCAGTAATCAGAACAGAGATATTAGATTCCCAATCATATAAAAATTTATTATTGAGTAAGTGTTCCACATCTTCAGCAGAAGTGATCGTTTCAACGTTGGTAGATGTTATACTGTCAAGTAGTCCGGATCTGTTACAGGCGGTTAACAGGAGTATACTCACTATGATGATAACTTTACTGCTCATAACGTGAATTTAAAGTTTACATTAAAGCTTCTTCTGAAGAAATTATTAATTATCTCCTGAGTTTTGTTATTTGACAGGTTCATCAGATTGTTTGTACTGAGCGTTATGCTCAGATTGTTCAGTTTCTTAATCCGGTAGTTAACATAGAAGTGTTCTATACTCATTACTGAACTGTTGTGATAAGCCAGATTTGAGTACATCAGGTATAGAACGTTATCAAGTGCCAATGATTTAATCAATAACGGATCACCGACACTTTCGGTAATTTCACTCAGAAGTGGGCTTTGAAGCCCTATGTATGACGATAGGAAGTCGTTAAAAGTGTTTTGCTTTGATAATACATTCAATTGACTTCTATAGGAAATATTCATCCCGATTGTAAGGGATGGTGCGAGGTCAGCCTTAGTCATCCATCTGATCAGGTATCTTGGTAAAAGATTTCCTACACGTGTAGTATTGTTCAGGTTCTGCTCTTTCAAATAACTTTCAAAGCTGGCATACCCTTTAGGTAAAACAGGAAATGCGGTGGTGGCATCCATACCGTTCCAGTTATTAGCGTAAATAGAATACAGTTCTTCGCCGGGTAAATTGATAATTGGTTTACGCAGAATATCCATTTTATACTCTGGTATTGCCGCATATCTTTTGATAGTAGATTTGTTATAATTAAAAGAAAGCTGGTTATACCACTTTACTTTATTACTAAAATTTGCTTCATTTGATACAAATATTTCAAGGCCCTTACTCAGCAGGCGCCCGTCATTCACCCAGGCATTATCTACTCCCAGAATCGGGTCGATCATTTTGTTGATGATCAGATCCTTTGAGTTGTTTTCATAATAGTCAATGCTTGCATTAATATTTAATTTTTCAAAATATCTGTTTAAGCTGATATTCAGATTGTCTGAAGTTTCCCATTTAAGGTTGGGGTCATTCGGTTTCAATAACTGTAAAATCGGAGTGGCACCCTGTGCTGTAGTTTGCTTCATCACTTGTAAAAGCGAAGTGGTATTGTGATCAATATTACCGGTTTTACCAAAATTTACATTTATACTGGTATTCTTAAAATGGCGGTTTTTAGTCAGCTCCTCAAGATTAAATTTCGAACCTATTGACCATAATGGTATAAACTTGTTATTGATATTAACACCAAACAGGTTGGATGCATCCCTTCTCAGGTTGGTTTCAATGATAATTTTATCTTTCCATTGATTCGTTAATAATAAGAATTCGGAATAGTAGTTTTCATTTACGTTAAAATTTCTGATGTTTTGTTTAATAATGCTTGATGCTGATTTATTCAGGATAGGGTATAACGGATCAAGATCAATATATACAGATGATTTGTTTTCAGAATTATAACCAAACTTCAATTCGTTCGTATACCCTATTTCTCTTTTTCTAGCCTCACCGCCGATAATGATCATTGATTTCAGGCTCCATTTAGGAACTTCGAAATGATAACTGGCTGTATAACGATAAGTTTGTGTTTTTTCGTCGGTAATACCTTCGTGCCGCATTTCTCCTCTGGGAATAATACTCTTCAGCTCACCATTTTCAACCCATGCAAACTTGTTGTAAGTGTGCCGGTATTCATAACTTTCTTCTCTGAAACGGTAAATATCCTGATGACGGCTAAAATTAAAGTTATAGATGAAATCAAAATGAAGCCTTTTCTTCACTTTGAACTTTGCGTTTAACTGGAATAGTAATTCGTTCTGATACTTATTACCAAAATTATTCTGGTGTTCTGTTAATGGATAATAATTCCAATTGCGGTAACCTAACAGGTCGGTCATTGAGTCTTTAAATGATTGACGATAATCCATTGCTACAGGTAATGCTTTTCCTCCGGCATCAGCCCAGGGTGCGTACTGGATAAATTTATCAAGGTTTTGAGTAGGATCATGTGGCAGGTCATGCCTCCATTCTGTGTATAAAATATGATTACCTAATTCTACGCCATTAAAAGGCAAAAATCTGTTTTTGTTATTAACGGTCAGTCTGTTCGATTCCTTACCGGGTGTTTCATGCAATTGTTTTAAACCACCGATCGAAAAGAAATAGGTATTTTGATTTCCGCCTCCGATAATTTGTGCATTAGCCTGTGTAAAGCCTGCATTTCGTTGGAAGTGATCTTTGATATCATTTCTGATATCCTGATTTCTGAAGCCTTCTATTTTGCGATTCACTTCTGTTGAACTGACAAGCCCTTTGCTTTCAGCATACTTTAGTTCTGCTACAGGCGAGAGGATAGGAAAGTTAGGTCTGTTGTAGAATCTGTCGTAATATTTCTGATCGAAGAGCCTTAGCTCCAGATCAATAATTTCTGAAGAACTCAGGTAATCTTCGGCAAAGAGGTTCTTTTTGCGTGCTATACCGCTGGTGACTGATGCTGTTATCCTGGCTTTATTATTGACTTTTCCTTCTTTTGTGGTAAAGACAATTACACCGTTACCGGAACGGGCACCCCAGATGGCTGCTGCAGCTGCATCTTTTAGTACATCAACGCGCGCAATATCATCAGGATGTATATTGAATGTATTACTTTGATAAGGAATCTGATCTAAAATAATGAGCGGGTTCGGATTCGCGTGTATAGTAGTTCTTCCTCTGATCTGATATTGAGGAATGTTATTGGTAAAATCATTATTAAAATGCTGAATCATGGCAGGAATCTGCATGGCAATGTTTTGCATGATATCAGGATTGGCATTGGTCGCAATTTCATTAGCTGTAAGTGACGATAATTTACCGGTAAACCTGTCTTTTGCCTGACGCACATACCCGGTATTGATCATTGTTTCTAATTCTTCAATCACTTCTGTTAATTGAAGGGTAGAGGTAATGGAATCGGTTATCTGAGTGTTTAGTGGCTGATGGCCTACATAGCTGACAGTAATTGGTACGGGTAGCGATTCAACCTTCATTTCAAAGTACCCGTTATCATTGGTGCTGATGCCTCTTTTCTTATTGTTGACATAAACAGTAGCGCCTTTCAGGGCTTCCTGCCGTTGGTTAATTACTCTTCCCGAAATTGTGATTTTATGAATGATTCTTTCTTTGGGTGTGGGATCATATTTCAGTACGATCACGTGTTGGTCAATGATGTAAGTAATCGGAAAAGAGAAGAACAAAGAGTCGAGTGCAGCATGAAAAGAAAGTTTCTCTGCTTTGAAGTTGATGCGCTCTTTTAAATACGAACCGATTTTGTCGTTTTCGAACTGAACAACATACTTACGATCTTTGGCAGTAGAAAGAATGCTGTCGAGAATTTTCTTGACAGAGGTGTTCCGGACATTGATCGTTATTGTTTGTGCATGCACGTTAGCGCATGTTGCTGCAAGAACAATTAATATAATTGCTAGGTGTTTCAATCGAGACAAGAAATAACAGTGAAGTTATATCCGAAAATAAACATTACCCCAAAGTTTACAAAAAAAAACTGCATAAGATATTTATACAAATATCCTATGCAGTTGCGGATTTCATCTGATTAACATACTGCAAAAGTGTTATATCCGCTCTGTGCGAATAAATGAGTTATATGTATTACGTTGATGGTTAGTTGATTATAGAAAGCTTATTTGGGTAAACGGAACTATCTAATTTTAGCGTAATTCCTAAATAGGTTAATATTTTCAGATTTTCTGAAATTTCTTGTCTTGGATCAAATGTGATCGTAAACTTACGGTGAAGGTTAAAGTCTTTATTAACCTCTAAGTTCAGGTTGTACCAGTTTTTTAAGGTCAAAAGAATACTTCCGATTTCGCTGTTATCCCAGGAGAGCATTCCATCATACTTTCCGGAGAGCGTTTCAAGGTCAAATTCTTTTGATTCAATACCTTCGTTAGAAGTGATGGCTGATTTACCGGCAATAAGAACTTCTCTTCCTGAATAATAGTTTACTTCCACTACACCTTCTAATACACCCGTTTCAAAAAAATCCTGTTCTTTGAGTGAACTAATCCAGAAACTTGTACCCAAAACGGTTACCTGAGCCGGTGCGTTGAGTTTTTCGTTTATTACTTCTACTTTAAAAGGTTGCTTTCTTTTCGTTTTCTGAACACTAAAGAGGGCTTCACCTGCGAGCGCTACTTTGCGCTCCGTTTCTGTAAAAGAAAGTGGAAATTTCAACGATGATCCGGGGTGTAAACCGATTTTACTGCCGTCTGCTAAAAGCAGATTAATTTTACCGTTATAAGGTGTTTCAACAAAAACGGTGGTGGATGTTGGCTTTTTATGAACTTCACTGATAATTTCTCCGTTTGGATACATTATAGATTCATTAGAAAATACAATGGTATCTATAGCTTTTTCAATAATAATAGGCTGATCATTACCAATTCTGATTACTGTTCTGTCTGCAGCTGGTTTACTAACGTGTGCAGGTAATGTAAACAGCCTGGTGATTGCTGTAGGGTCGGTAGGGTTTTTGTCTAAACTGTTCATATACCATACTATGCCTCCCAATACTACTATCAGTACCCCTGCGGCGATAGATAAAAGTTGCCGGTATTTGGTAAAGAACGATTTAGGCTCTTCGGTTTCACGTATACAGTCGATGAATATTTTTTCTACGTCATCTTTTGAGATGCTCTCCAGTTTAGAAAATTGCTCATCTAATAAGGCAGCAGAAGAGTACTCGCCCACCAGTTTCTCAAACAAGGCAAGATTTGCTTCGTTTTGACAGACCCATTGTATAAGTTCATCTTTTTCAGCAGTAGTGATTTCTCCTGATAAAAAGCTCTCAATGAGGTCTACGATACGGTCAATATGTTCATAATCCAGTTCAGGCATGTTCCTCTAGTACTTGTTCTTTTATATAAAACGCTGATTCCTTTAAATAGTAACCACTTTAGGTATACTTTATTTTTCAAAAAAAACAGACATTTTTAATCTGTTGATTATCAAAATAAAAGGCTACTGAACATCAGTAACCTTTTGCTAATTTAAATGGTCTTTAAAGTTCTTTAAGATTTTGTATTTCTGTGTCTTTATATATGCTTCGGTGGTTTTCAGGCGGTGGGCGATTTCTTTGTTGGAAGCCCCGTCTACATATGTCTGTTTGAGTATATCTCGTTGTTTAGGAGAGAGTGTTTGCCATTTTTTGTACACTTTTGACAATAATTTTGCTTTCATATATGCTTCTTCATCCTGCATTTCCTGGCTTTTCTTAGAATGAAGTACCTGATAGTTCTCCATTGTTGTTTGCTCTTTGTTTTTCTTTTTTTGAAAATCTATACTGGCATTTTTGCAAGATTTCAGTATGTAGGCGATTAAACTGCGTTCAGAGTCAAACCGGTCTTTGTGTTTATATATTTTTATAATAACATCCTGAAGAATGTCTTTTACATCGTCTGCATCTTTTACATGGTTGTACACCTGAATTTTTAAGAAATTCGAGTGCTTTTCAATAAACTCCTTAACGGAAAGTGTTGTTCCGTTACTGAATTGAAAATACCATTCGGGATTGCTGAGATGTTGACTCATGAATATTATTTGTAACAGTTCACGCATTGCTAAAATATTATCTTTTGTTTGTATAATTACGTTCATACAAAAGAATTTGTAATTTTCTCCTCATTTGAAGCAATTAGTTGACCTGGATTAATTTTTGTGTAATTAAGCTGATTGTCGGATTGTTTTTTTACCTTAGTAATTATAATTCAAGCATATGTCTACAAATAATACTACACGACGAGCATTTATTTCGAATACAGCTAAAGTGGGTATTGGTGCGATGGTTTTACCGGGAGTTTTACAAAGTTGTGGAAATAATGCGGCTGTTGCTTTACCTACAGTAGGGTTTCAACAAGCTGCTTTACCCTATGCATACAATGCTTTGGAACCTGTAATTGATGCAGCTACTATGGAATTGCACTATACCAAACATGCAGCCAGTTATGCCAGTAATTTAAAAGCTGCATTGGAAGAGGAAAATGTGGATGTAAGCAAAAATACTTTAGAAAATATTCTGGCTACCGTTTCGAAGTATTCTACAAAAATGCGTAACAATGCCGGAGGGCACTATAATCATGAATTATTCTGGCAAATGATGCGCCCTGCTGCAGATCAAAATGCCCCTGCGGGTGATCTGCTGGCTGCTATTGAACACCAGTTTAATAGTTTCGACGCTTTCAAAAGTCAATTTACAGAAGCTGCAAAGTCTACTTTTGGTAGCGGCTGGGCCTGGTTGATTATTGACGGAAAAAAACAGCTTCAGATAACTTCAACACCCAATCAGGATAATCCATTAATGGATGTAGCAGCTGTTAAAGGCACTCCTTTGTTAGGATTAGATGTTTGGGAACATGCTTATTATCTGAATTATCAGAACCGCCGCCCTGAATATATTGAGAAGTGGTGGAGTCTGGTAAACTGGGATTATGTAGCATCCCGCTATGCTGCAGTAAAATAATACTGATAAAATAAACTGCTACTGTTGATGAGGTTATCATGAATAGTAAAAGGTTTTAAAATATCTGTAAAGGCCTCCTGACGTAGTTTCGGAGGCTTTTTTGACGCTATACCTCTTCTAATTCAATGAAATACTGTAAATTGACCTTTTGTTTTTAATTTAAAGAAAAGTCAATGCAACAACCCCTGATTCAAGATGATGTAGTGGTAATGGGAATTTTAGCCGCCATCTTAGGGCTGGTATTTACTACAGCTGCCAGTAATAACAAACATCTGAAAAAATTTTACTCCATTGTACCTGCACTGCTATTGTGTTATTTCATTCCGGGAATATTGAATTCTTCTAACGTTATATCCGGCGAGCAATCCGGTTTGTATAAAATGGCTTCTTCTTATTTGTTGCCTGCATCATTAGTACTTTTTACTTTAAATCTTGACATTCCTGCCATCTGGCGATTGCGCAAAAAAGCCGGCTTATTATTTTTCACCGGTACGATCGGGGTGATGGTGGGTGGCCCACTGGCAATGTTTATTGTAGGGCAGTTCTCTCCTGAAACGGTAAACGGAGAAACCTGGAAAGGTCTGACGACGCTGGCTGGTAGCTGGATCGGCGGCGGAGCTAATCAAACGGCACTTTTTGAGATGTTACAGCCATCAGGAGCTTTATATTCAGCCACCATCGCCGTAGATGTTATTTGTGCTAATATCTGGATGGCATTGTTGATTTATTCAGCCAGTAAAGCTAAAAAGATAGATAAATGGTTAAAAGCCGATACTTCTGAAATTGATGCTATTCAGCAAAAGCTCGCTATTCAACAGGCAGAAGGTGAACGAATGCCTACGCTGACCAGCATGATGCAAATTATAGGAGTTGCCCTGGGTGGTGTGGCAATTGCACATGGATTAGGTACTTTTTTGGCCGATTATATCAGAGAAAACGCCGCACATTTAAGTAAATATTCATTAGATTCTCAGTTCTTCTGGAAGGTGTTTATCGCGACCCTGGTAGGCGTTGCTTTGTCTTTTACAAAAGTGCGCAAACTGGAAGGATACGGTGCCTCAAAAATGGCTTCAGTTTTCTTATATATATTGATTGCTACCATCGGTATGAAAATGGATATTCTTGCTATGTTCCAACAGCCCGGTTTATTCGCAGTGGGTGCTATCTGGATCACCTTCCACGGATTACTCATTTTAGTAGTGGCGAAATTAACCAGAACCCCTTTGTTTTTCGCCGGCGTAGGTAGTATGGCAAATATCGGTGCGGCCGCTTCTGCTCCTGTGGTGGCTTCAGCTTTTAATCCTGCTTTAGCTCCCGTAGGTGTGATTTTAGCCATATTAGGTTATGCTATCGGTACAAACGCCGCATATATATGCGGTTTAGTAATGCAGTGGGTAGGAGGTATGTTTTGATGCTAATACCCCATTTATATAAAACGTTTAAAAAACAGAAATATTATCATGCGAAAAGCATTATTATTTCACAATAACGTTCAATAAACTGTTATTAAAAAACAAATAACCTTTTTAAAATAAAACAGCTTTTATATCTTCAGGCAATCTTAAAAAGATTGCCTTTTTTATGATACCTTTTTAAATTTAATGTACCATAACCAAATGTCTCATGAGAAAAATATTTAACCTGGCGGCCTGCGCAAGTATTGCCTTGTTAAGCGCTTGTCAAACTAAAGAAAACCTGTCGGTTTTAATTACCAACGGAGAAGAACATGACCGTTCTGCTGAATTAGTAGAATTAAAGAGAACGGACTTAAAAAGTTTCTCTGAAGAACCCTTCAAACTTTTACTGAAAGGACAGGAATTGCCTTATCAATTAGTAGATACAGATCTGGATGGTCAATGGGATTTGCTTTTGACCGTTGTGTCTGTTGCAGCATCAGCAACAGATACGCTGCTGTTTGAAAAAACTGCCGCTACACCCGTATATCCAAATACCACCCAGGTGCGTCACCGGAAATTACTGACAGATAGAACTTTTGGAGCGGAGCTAAAAAAAGATACGATGATTCTGGGGCTGGAAGCTACTGATTTCTCTAAAGAAAAATTGCCCCCATATCTTACTGAAGGCCCTGCATGGGAGAACGATCTCGTTGGTTTCAGATTATATTTCGACAAACGAAACGGCAGGGATATCTGGGGTAAATTAACTCCCGAATTAGTATTAAGTGAAGTAGGTACCGATACTACTGTCAGCTATCATAACCTGCAACCCTGGGGAATGGACATTCTGAAGGTTGGCGGATCTTTAGGCGCCGGAGCTGTTGGTTTCTCTTACAAAGACTCATTGTATCGCCTGGCCGGTGACCAGTTCGAGTCTGTAACGTATGAAGAATTGTACGATGGACCTATCCAGGCCGCTTTTAAAATGGTATATAAAGGGTTTAAAGTAAGACCCGACCTGGAACCTATCGATGTTGAAGAACTGATCACTATTACAAAAGGGCAATGGTATTATAATAATAAGGTAACAATAAAAAATGCCCCCGGGGAGTTAATGTTAATAACCGGAATAGTGAACTTACATGAAGTAGAGTTCAAATATCTCGAAATTGATCACTATATCTCTATGTATTCATATGGTATACAATCTGAGAACAAAGATGGTTTAGGTATGGCACTGCTGGTCGATAAAAAGAATTTCGGAAGCTTTGCTACGGCTCCAAAAACCGGTAGCGGAATCGTAAATACACACCTGATAAAAATGCCGATTTTGAAGGAGGGAAATGAATTTAAGTTTTTATCAATGTGGTCGAAGAGTTTACCTGAAATGACAGATGACGTGAAATTTGTAGATTTACTCAATACGGTCACCTACAATTTAGTTAAACCACTAGCTGTAAAAGTTAACTAGTCTTGATAAATGAATACCCCCAATAACTTTGGGGGTATTTTTTTATGGTTGCATGCTTTATGGAAATTAACAAAACATTTTGATTGCTTGGCATGTTTTTTAAACTTCATACGAAACTATAAACCAAAGAAAAGGGTAATTCTGCAAATTGCCCTCCGTGAAAAAAATATATGATGTTGAATTCTACTAATTACTTCTTTAGATTCTTTTCTGTGCTTACGATTACTGCATTGTTTATCAATGCCTGTTCAAATGCAAGATCAGAGGAACAACAAAAAAACAGGCTTTTAGCTTTACCTATTTATGTTGCAGATACCAGTACAGCCAGTACTATAAAAGACTATTTCGGTACCATTGAAGGCAAGCTGAACGTGGAGATCCGCCCACAGGTTGAAGGTATTTTAAGAGAAATTTATGTGGACGAAGGTGACTATGTTACCATTGGTCAAAAGCTGTTTAAAGTAGATCCGTCGGCTTATCAGGAAGTATGGAATAATGCGAAAGCGAATGAAAATGTAGCAAAAGCAAGACTGGAAAATGCCAAGCTGGAAGTAGAAAGACTAAAACCATTGGTAGAAAATGACGTTATCTCGGAAGTACGATTAAAATCTGCGATGAGTGATTACGAAGTAGCAAAGGCCAGTCTTGAACAGGCTAGTGCCGCTGTTCGTGGCGCGGATATCAATATTAACTTCACTATTATTGAAGCTCCTATTAACGGATATATTGGCCGTATTCCTAAAAGAATCGGCAATCTCGTAACAAAAAATGACAATCAGGCGCTGACTGTTTTGTCGGATGTAAAAGAAGTATATGTATACTTTTCTATGAGTGAATCTGATTTTTTGTATTTCTCCAAGATGAAAGCCAAAGAAGACAGTATTGCGGGCATCCGTTACAATAATACTAATAAACTAACTTTTCCTGACGTTCAGTTAATATTGGCTGATGGAGAAATTTATAGCAAACTCGGAAAAGTGGACGCCGTGAGCGGGCAGGTGAACAGAGCTACCGGAGCCATTTCATTACGCGCTTCTTTTCTGAATGACGACAATATTTTACGTACCGGCTCTACCGGTACACTAAAAATCTCAGAAATTAAAAGAGGTGTATTACAGGTACCTCAGATTGCTACCAGTGAATTGCAAGACAAAACCATCGTTTATGTTTTAGATGAGGAAAATAAAGTCCGTAGAAGAAATATTAAAATCTGCGGAAAAAGTAAAGCAAACTATATCGTTTGTGAAGGACTTGCTGTCGGTGACAGGGTCATTTTATCAGGGTTTGATAAAGTAACCGAAGGTTCTGAAATTATTCCAATTGAGCACGTAAACTAAATTGCGTTCTCTTATTCTGAAACTTAACGTTGTTTATGTTAAAAACATTTGTAGATCGCCCTATATTAGCTTCAGTTATCTCTATTCTGTTGATCATTCTGGGATTAGTAGGATTAAAGTTATTACCCGTTTCACGGTTTCCGGAAATTGCACCGCCCAGCGTGGTGGTTTCTTTAAGTTATCCCGGAGCCGATGCAGAAACGGTTGCAAAATCAGTATTGTTACCGGTTGAGGAAACTATTAATGGAGTGGAGAATATGACTTACATGCGTTCCAGTGCATCTAACAGTGGTTCTGGCTCCGTAAATGTATTCTTTAAAACCGGTACCAACCCGGATGTAGCCTCTGTGAATGTTCAAACCCGTATCTCAAGAGCAATTTCCTCCATTCCTGCTGAAGTAAATGAAGCCGGTATTACCGTAATGCCACGTCAGAGTGGTGTAATTATGACTATTAATATTTTTTCGGATCATCCCGATAAATTATATGATGAAACTTTTTTACAGGCTTATGCACAGATTAATCTGATCAGGCCATTGCTGAGGGTAGATGGAGTTGCTCAGGTAAGCAGGGTAGGTGCCAGGGATTATTCTATGCGTTTATGGTTGAATCCTGAAAAGTTAGCACTGTATAATCTGATTCCACAGGATGTAATGACCGCCCTGAGAGATCAGAACTTTGAAATTGCGCCGGGTAAGTTTGGTGAAACATCTGATGAAGCTTTTGAAACGGTTATTAAACACAAAGGCCGTTTAACCCAGCCGGAAGAATTTCAAACTATTGTGGTGAAATCAAACCCGGACGGCTCTGTGCTTTATCTCAAAGATATCGCCAGAGTAGAATTCGGAGCAACCAATCTGGGAAGTGATAATAAAGTAAATGGATTTCCGGGGCTTACCCTTAACATCACCCAAACCAGCGGATCAAATGCACATGACATTGATGTGGATGTTAGAAAAGTACTCGATGATTTATCGAAATCTTTCCCTGAAGGAATTCATTACGATGTTACTTATAGCGTAAGAGACCAGATTGATGAGTCAATTTCGCAGGTACAGCACACCATTTTCGAGGCCTTTATCTTAGTATTTATTATTGTATTTATATTTTTACAGGATTTCAGGTCTACACTGATTCCTGCTATTTCTATTCCCGTATCGTTAATCGGTACTTTCTTTTTTCTGAATCTTTTCGGATTTAGTCTGAATGTACTAACTATGTTTGCATTGGTATTGGCGATCGGGATTGTGGTGGATGATGCTATTGTGGTAGTGGAAGCGATTCACCAAAAGATGCACGATGAGCACCTGAAACCAAGAATGGCCACCTTAACAACAATGTCTGAAATTTCCGGAGCCGTATTATCTATTACAATGATTATGGCAGCGGTTTTTTTGCCGGTAGGTTTTATGCAGGGGCCAGCCGGAATTTTTTATAAACAGTTTGCTTATACGCTCGCCACAGCAATTCTTATATCAGCATTAAATGCCTTGACATTAAGTCCGGCACTTTGTGCCTTATTCTTACGCGCACCGGATCCTGATAAACAGAAACCTTTAAATAAGGTAGGTGCCTATAAGTTGAAATTCTTCAAAGCATTCAATGCCTCTTTCGATCGTTTAACCGGCAGGTATGTAGGGGTGGTGAAAGTTTTAATCAAACGTTCAAAACTCGCCTGGTTGGGGTTAATTGTTTTTGTTGCGATCGGTGTGGTATTGATGTCGATTACTCCAAAAAGTTTTATACCTACTGAAGATGATAGTTTTGTTACTTTCTCGCTGGCGATGCCGCCGGGTGCATCACTGGCCAGAACAACGGAAGTTCTGAAAACTGCCGAAGCCATCCTGAAACAACGCGAGGATATAGAAGGTATGACTACCGTATCAGGTTATAATGCAATCGACGGATCTGCTTCCCCGGCATTTGCAGCAGGATATATTAACCTGAAACCGCATAAACAACGTAAAGAGCTGAAAAATATAAAAGCATTTATGGATACTATCAGAAAAGATCTGGCATTCATCCATGAAGCCCGCTTTACGGTTTATCCACGCCCTACAGTACAGGGGTTCGGTGATTTCGGAGGTATTGAAATGGTGCTGCAGGATCGTTTGGGAGGTGATATCAGAGACTTTAATACGATTGCAGATACATTCATTAATAAGTTGAACCGTTTACCGGAAATCGGCTCTGCTGAAACCAGCTTTAAAGCTAATTTTCCGCAATATGAAGTGGAAATCGATGCGGTAAAAGCAAAAACAATGGGGGTGGATATAAGAGATCTTATGTCAACGCTCAGAGCATACTTTGCCAGGGTACAGGCCGGTGATTTCAGCCGTTTCGGACGCCAGTATCGGGTTTATGTTCAAGCGGATTTTGATTACCGGACAGATCCTGAATCGATAAAATCAATTTTTGTACGAAATAAGAATGGCGAAATGGTTCCTATCAGTACAGTGTTGAGTTTAAAGAAAATTATCGGACCGGAAACCATCTCAAGATATAATTTATATAATTCTATTCAGGTAAATATCAATCCGGCTAAAGGTTATTCAACAGGTGATGCCATGGAAGCTATTGAGAAGTTTTCAGAAAAAGAATTACCCGGTAACTATGGTTATGAATGGACAGGTATGAGTTATGAAGAATCACAGGCCGGTTCTCAAACAATATTGATCTTTGCATTAAGCATCATGTTTGTATATTTTTTGTTAGCAGCGCAATACGAAAGTTATGTATTGCCATTCGCAGTGTTGCTTTCGATACCGTTATGCCTTGTAGGGGTATTTGGTACCATTCTGCTGTTAGGAATAGATAATAATATTTATGTTCAGGTAGGAATGATTATGCTGATCGGATTGATGGCAAAGAATGCAATTTTGATAGTAGAGTATTCTATTCAACAACGGGCGAAAGGAATGAGCATTTATGATGCAGCTATTATGGGAGCAAAATTAAGGTTCAGGCCGATTCTGATGACTTCGCTGGCTTTTATTGCCGGTTTGATTCCGCTAATGTGGACTGTGGGCCCTTCCGCTATCGGAAACCATTCTTTAAGCTTCAGTACAGCAGGAGGAATGCTTTTTGGAGTGGTGTTAGGGGTGTTCATAATACCATTGTTGTTTATCGTATTTAAAACCTTAGATGAAAAAGTTAAGGCTTCATTCAAAGCAAAAGAACAGGCATCGTATGATTAAGAAGAGAATATATCAATATATAACAGGTTTCTTTTTATTGTTAGCCCTATGGGGGTGTAAGGTGGGTAAACCTTATCAAACTCCACCGTTGACTTTTCCCGAAAATTTCAGAGTGCCCGAAACGATGGAATTGGGTGAAGACTCGGTACAATTACAGCTAGTCAACTGGCGTCAGTTTTTTAAAGATTCTTCGTTGTTGTTATTAATTGATCAGTCGTTGAATTACAACTTTGATTTATTAACCACATTGAAGAATATTGATATCGCCAATAAAACATTGAAGCAGGCGAATGCTGCATTCCTGCCTTCAATGGATATCGGTTTGGCAAATATCAACCGGCAATGGCGTTCAGACGACTTTATGAGCACCGCAGCATCAAAATATTATGAACGCTATAATGGGGGAAATCCACCGGAAAACTGGTATATACTCACTTCACAGTATGGAACTGATTTAAGATTCAGCTGGGAAATTGATATCTGGGGCAAACTGAGGAGCGGAAGAGAAGAAGCTTTAGCAAGATGGTTTTCGACCCAGGAAGCGAAAAGGGTTTTAGAAACAAATTTAGTAGCGAATGTGGCAAAAGGTTATTTTAATCTGATGATGCTGGATGCTCAAAGAGAAGTAGCTCAAAAGAATCTCCAGTTGAACGATAGTACATTACGTATTATACGTTTACAGTTTGATGCGGGCGAAATCACTGCTCTCGCAATACAGCAAACAGAGTCGCAAAGGTTAATTGCTGCATCACTGATTCCTGAATTGGAACAAAAAATTGCTATTCAGGAAAATGCATTGCGTTTATTGGTAGGACAGTTACCTGATACAGTGTACAGAAATTCTGATATTGATAGTGTACTGATTCAAAATGAGTATATCACTTTGGGTACACCGATTGAAGTAGTTAGAAACAGACCTGATATCCGTCAGGCGGAATGGAGTTTACGTGCTGCGAATGCGAATGCGAATGTTCAGCAGGCTATGCGGTATCCGAATTTAACCCTGGGAGCTGCATTCGGTACAAACAGTATGTTTGCAGAAAACTGGTTTAATTTGCCCGGTGCAATTTTAGGAGGGTTCACCGCCGGATTAACACAGCCGGTATTTCAGAACAGGCGATTGAAAACACGGTATGAAATTGCTTTGTTAGAACGCGATAAAGCCGAAATTTCTTTTAACCGTTCTGTGTACACAGCCGTAAGTGAAATATCCAATGCATTAACCAGTATTGAAAAACAAAAATTACAATTAGACCTTACCGAGCAAAGAGTGATAACAGCAGCTCTCGCCGTTAAAAATGCCGGCTTACTTTTTAAAAGCGGCTACGCTACATACCTGGAAGTTATTACTGCACAAAGTAATGCTTTAAGAAGTGAGCTCGACCTCGTTGCGCTCAAACAAAAACAGTTAGAAGCAATTGTAGATTTATACCGGGCCGTTGGCGGTGGGTGGAATCAATAAATAATTAATAATTAAGAGTGGGGAATTAAGTGTATAAGTCAATTTTCATTTATAATTTTCCATTCTTACTATTCAATTTTTTCAATCCATTGCATTAAAAATAGCTTTCATTTCTGCAAGGTTTTTTTCATAACCGGCTTTGAAGCCAATACTTTTATAAACAAAATTACCTTCACTGTCAATGAATATTTTAGCCGGGATGGAATTGAGGTAAAATTTAGAAGAATACATATCGGAATGATCATCTATTACATGGTAAAAAGGTAGTTCATTTTCTTTTAAATATTTTTTTCCTGACTCTACCATCTTATTCAGATTACCTCTTTCCATAGTTTGTATGAAAACAAACTTAACAGTCGGGTCGTTAGCCTCGAAATATTCCTGGAGTTTTTTCAATTCGGGAAACGACATTTTACAAAAAGTGCACCAGGTAGCCCAGAAATCAATCATCAGCTTTTTGCCTTTTAAACTTTCTAACGAAACTTTTTTACCATCAATATCTACCAGATCAAATGCGGGAGCTTTAACTTTTGATAAACTATGAGTGATTAATTGAGCTTCCTGTTCCAGCAATTCTGCAAGAATTTTTCTTCTGGCCTCTTCATAATCAGAAAAGGAGGTTTTTCCTTCTTTCGTATATTGACGTACCAACGTATCCATTTTGGGATCAGGCTGGTTTCTGTAGTAAGATGCTTTCCACAAATCTTCAATGGCAGCCGTCTTGTGTTGTTCTGTTAATAAATCGAGGTAGATATCAGAAAATAAACTGAAATCTATTGTTTTATTAGCTAATAACCGGCTGAACTGTTCGGTGGCCTTTTCTTTTTTATTGAGTTGAATATTTTTCAAAGCATCAAGAAAGAGTGAAAAATCATCTAATGCTTTTTGTCTGTATTGGTAGTTTACTATATTCTCATACGGAAATCTGTTCAGTGTAATTTTGTTGGTAGATTGGATATACCGGTTTAATTGAGTGAGTTGTGATTCATTGTTTTGATGCAGAGTTGTATAGGCCATTACCACCAAAGGGCCATAAAGAGAATTGTTTTTTAACGTATTAACCGATTGTAACCATTGCAGCGCTGAATCTATTTTTTCTTCTTTTAAATATTCCTGTATAACAAGTCCGGAAAGTTCATTGATTAAATCTTCTTGTAATGATTTATTCCGGATGGTATCATAGAAATGTCTGAACTGTTGTGCTTTTTTATAAGCAGGATAAGCTTGGGAAACACTTCGTTTAAGTTGAATTTCCGTTCCGGATGCAGTAGTGGGTTTTTGTCCTGAAATACTATCCAGGTACTGATCATAACTTCTTTCCTGAAAATAATTAAATCGCTTTTTTAAGGCATCTGCCTGCATTGGTGTCAGGTTTTCCTGAGTGATGAATGTTTTCAGAAAATCAGCTCTTTCATCAATTGAATAAGTTTTGTCGAAGTAGTTTCTGATATCATAAGCTGCCAGCCATTCATTGACTTGCCAGTTTTGTTGATACAGTTCCTGATACTTTTTCAGTTCTGTATCTAAATCGGGAAAGTAGGTGTTAGGTGACCAGTTTCTTTCATTCAGTATTTTTTCAGCCAATAGCAGTATTCTGCCTGATGATTCATTTCCTCTCGTAATAGCTGTATATCCTTTTTGAAAATTATTATCAAAGTAGTCATGCTGATAAACATAAGTGTAGATAGCTTTGGCGTTCGCAGGTAACTTTACTTTGCCTTTGTACTTTTTACCCTTACGCGAAAGAAATCCGTCTACGAGCACAGGCTTTTCATCGGTAATAACATACAGGTAGGCGTAGAGTTCTTTTTTGTGATAATCATTGCGGGCAATATATTCAAGGGTCAAAGTTTTACCGGCTTCAGGAAGATCGGGTTTAAACATTAATTGCTGGCCGGATGACAGAAAGGGGAGAATTGATGCAATAAGCAAAAAGCTGCCTGTTCTCAATAAGTATATCATTGTAATTCCTTGCGTTAGATTATTGTTTGTTTATATAACCGTTAACGCAGGGAATAGTACTATAAATTTGATTTGCATCAACTGATGTGGCAGGCGACACAATGAAGTGATTATTTTATTCGATAATGCCCATTTGTTTCATTAAGAAACTGGCGTTTTTATTTTTTGCGACCCCTTTTTGTATAAGATAATTAAAATAGAGTTGTTCATTCTGAATAATACTTTCAAAACAGTAATTGGTCATTTTACCAGTGTATTGTTCTTCCAGATTACTTAGAATCAGATCGTGTGTGGCGAAAATACATAAACAGTTATGCTTCATGAGCTGTTTCATGTAGGCAGCAGAACCATTGGTTTTATCGTCGCTGTTTGTGCCTTTTAAAATTTCATCGATCAATACCAGTACAGGAAAACGATGGGTTTTAATCAGATCAATGATGTCTTTAAGCTGGTTTAATTCAGCTTTAAAATAGGAAGTGTTTTCCTGTAAAGAATCACTTACCCGGATAGAGGTTAATACTTTTAAAGGGGAAAGTGAGAATTCGCTTGCTGCTACAGGAGCTCCTAGTTGTGATAAAATTACATTCACACCTATTGTTCTTAAAAAAGTAGTTTTCCCCGACATGTTAGAGCCGGTTAATAAAACTAATTGTTCTTCTTCTCCAATCGTAAAAGAATTACTCACTGCACTGCTGATCATCAACGGGTGGAAAACATCTTTTGCACGTATACAGAGTTTTTCTCTGATAAAGCCCGGATATTGATACGTGGGGTGGTTAAAAGCAAACGTACCTATAGATACATAGTATTCTATTTTACCTATTAAAGTTTCCCATTCCTGAAAAGAAGATTGATATTCTTCTTTCCATTTTTCAACCTTCGCCAAACAATGAATTTCATAGAACAGGTAACTGTTGAGAAAGAGTTTTACCAGTAAGTTATTAGTGGCCTCTGTCATCTCAAGGTGTTTATGTAATTTAAGCAGTGCGCGATAAGCTTTTTCTGCCTGTTGATGTTCTTCTTTTAATTCATTAACCTGGCGGGTATGGTCAGTAAATGATTTTAGGATAGTACTGTACTTTTCGATATACGATTCGTATGCTGTTATTTTTTGATGTAATGAATAGCTTTTCAGAGAAAGGCGGATACTTAAAGGAAAGAATACCAGCATGGGTATTGTAGCCCATATGAAATTTTCAGTAATTATACTGGCCACAACGCATACTGCTGATATTACAGGAACGCTCCATCTCAATACATTCATATTAGCAGTACTGAAGTGTTTGGTGGTATCATGTATCCATGCCTGCATTTTTTTGAGTACAGATGCATCTTCTTCTGTTCGATAATAAGCTGCGATTTCTATATTGAGTTTCGGATGTTTTGCAACTGCTTTAACCTTTTGCTGGTCAATAAGCAATTCTTCAATATTTAAATTTGCATTGATAATGCTGTTGCTGAGTGCCGCATTACCATAGTGGGTATGGGTTCTGTTTATATAATGGAACAGTGACTTGTTACCAAAAAGGTCAAGGTCGAAGGTTGTACTGTTGAACTCTTGCAGCGATTCGCCTTTTGAGAAAAAATTATTGCCGGTAGCGAGGTTATCAGCTTCGTTTTCAATCACCTTTATCTGAGCGTTTAAGGCTTCTTTTAAAGATTGTGCATTGGCTGAAAGTTTGATTAACCAGATAAAAATGGCCACTCCTGCCAGTAATATTAAATAATGTACAGTGCTAAGCTGGTTCCATTGATGGTATACAAAATAACCCAGTAATACAAATACCAGTAAGCGGCCAAAACCTAACCAGGATATTTTAGATTTTACCTTTTTTAAAGCGATGCTTAATTCGTCTTTATAATTGTTATAGAAGTCGACAGGTTTCATGCTTAATTTTTCAATAATGCCTGATAGGTGTTGTTCGTCTGTTGTAATAAAATGATATTATCATTATCAATATACTTTTTAATCAAAGTACCATTGTAATTTCTTATTGTATATAAAGTAAGATTCTGCTGAATATTTACTTCTCCCAAAGTTGCCAGACTGGTGGCGAGGTTGGGAGTGGTGTTTTTATCGTATGTTAAACATATCTGAACAGAAACAGCCCCTACCTGTATAAGATGAGAGGTTAAATGATGATTGTCTAATATTTCATACAATGTTTGAAGCGGTTTTCCTCCCACAAACGAATAATCGGGGGTGGTAAATTCTATCAGGCATTGATGATCTTTTTTTACTATCACCGGTGGTAACCCTTTCACGGTTTGTTCACTAACCAGTGTTCCTTGTTCAGCTGGCTGTATAAAACTCTTGATATATAAAGGAATTTTCTTATCCAGTAATGGTTGAATGGTTTTAGGGTGTACAACCTGGGCTCCATAAAAAGAAAGCTCTATAACGTCCTGATAACTTAATGAGGGGATAAAATTTGCCTCATTGAATACTTTCGGATCAGCAGTCATGAATCCAGGCACGTCTTTCCAGATAGTCAGGTTTTTTGCATTTAAGGCATGGGCAAATAGTGCGGCAGAATAGTCACTGCCTTCTCTGCCAAGGGTAGTACTTTCATTCTCATCGGTAGAGCCGATAAACCCTTGTGTGATTACAGACTTTTCGCTCAGAATAGATTTTACCTGCTGGTCTACCGCATTCTGAAAGAAATCAAGATCAACAGATGCAAACCGGAATGCATCATTGGTTCTAAGAATGTCCCTTACATCGAGCCATTCGTTTTTAAAACCAATTTCGTTTAAGTAATTAGATACGATCGTTGAGCTCATGAGTTCGCCCACACAAACAATCTGATCGTAGTAGTAATCGTATGATTGAACAACCCTGTCATGCATTAACCATTCTACTTCAGTGAAAAAGTCCAGTAAATAACTCTCGGTATGGGATAACCGATCATTTAAAAGTTCTTTTGCGAGTGAGAGATGGGATTGTTTGATTTCTTCAAACAAAGCCAGCGCAGTTGCTTGTTCTCCTTTATAATATGTATTAACTACACGTTCCAGTGCGTTAGTTGTTTTTCCTAAGGCAGAGATAATAATACATACGGGATCGTTTGCGTAAGTTTTTAAAATTGATCCGACGTTTTTTATATTTTCGACACTTTGAATACTGGCACCACCAAATTTGAAAACCTTCATAAAGAAGCAGAATTATTTATATAAAAGTAAAGGAATCGGCTACAAATTTCGATAAAAAAAATGAAGTTAATACTTTCTATCAGAACCTTGTGAGGAATGTTTGATTTCATATACATTTGGTGCAAATATTCACTTTACTGCTTAAATCAAATTGTTATGAGCGCAATTAGTCGCAAAGTGCTAACATTAGATGAATTTACCATTTTACAGTTAAGAAATTTTCCAAATGCCACAGGTGAATTAAGTGGTTTGTTAAGAGATATCGGATTGGCTGCTAAACGTGTGAACGTGGAGGTAAATAAAGCCGGTTTAGTGGATATATTAGGAGATGCGGGTGCTACGAATATCCAGGGAGAAGACGTTAAGAAACTGGACGTTTTCGCCAATAATCAATTTATGGGGGTACTCAGGCACGGTATCAGCTGTGCGGGTATCGGTAGTGAAGAGTTGGATGACTTTGTGGTTTTTGATGATCCGGTTAGTGTGAACTCAAAGTATGTGTGTTTGTTTGATCCTTTAGACGGTAGCGGTAATATTGATGTCAACGTATCAATCGGTACCATTTTCTCGGTTTTCAGACGGGTTACCCCTGTAGGAACACCGGTTACTGCAGCAGATTTTCTGCAACCGGGTGTAAAGCAGGTAGCTGCGGGATATGTAATTTACGGGTCTTCCACTATGCTGGTGTATGCTACCAGAAGAGGTTGTAACGGTTTTACATTAGATCCTAGTATTGGTGAGTTTTGTTTAAGCCACCCGGATATCAAGTGCCCTGAACTGGGTAAAATTTACTCTGTAAATCATGGTAACTTCTTTCAGTATGATGAAGGCGTAAGAAAGTATATCGATGGTTGTCAGCGTAAAAACAAGTCGAATGGTGGCCCTTACACCCAGCGTTATATCGGATCAATGGTAGCTGATGTACACAGAAACCTGATTAAAGGTGGCATCTTCATGTACCCTGCCACTCAGGATAAGCCGAATGGCAAATTGAGATTACTCTATGAATGTAATCCGTTTGCTTTCATAGTAGAAGTAGCCGGTGGTAAAGCCACTAACGGCCAGCAACGTATTCTTGAAATTGTACCGACAGAGTTGCACCAGCGTTCCCCATTATTTATTGGCTCTAAGTTAATGATGGAAGAGTTAGAGTCTCATTTATAAAAAAATGCAAAAATTAGAACGTTCTCCTGTTTTTGGATCAATTTTTTATAGATTCAGGATATGAGAACGTTTTATTTATTTTTAAGCTGCCTTTTTTTGCTGACGGCCTGTGCCAGTACCGGCAAAAATACCACTACCACTACAAAAACAACTACTTCAGGTAGTTCCGGTGCTGCGGGTTCGAGGCCCATATTAACCACCAGCGTAGCCCCGGCGATCGAAAAAGAAATACTCCGTTTAGTGAATCAGCACCGCCGGTCTAAAGGGTTAAACGCTTTGGCTGACCTGGCTCCTATGTCGGTAGAGGCCCGCAAGCATTCGGCGAATATGGCTTCTGGCAAAGTGCAGTTCGGGCATTTCGGTTTTGACACCCGTCGTGATGTAGTACTGTCTCAATACCCTAAAATGACCGCATTTGCCGAAAATGTTGCTTACGGCTCCGAGTCGGCAGAGGAGGTGGTAAAGGGATGGTTGAAAAGCCCCGGCCATAAAAAAAATATCGAAGGAAACTTTACTTTATCGGGAATCGGCGTAGCGCGTAACTCAAAAAATCAATTATACTTTACACAATTATTCGCTAAATAACCAGTATCAATTAGTACCTTTCTGCCATGAAAGATGCGATTATTGTTGTACAGGATTTAGTGAAATATTATGATCACTTTGAAGCGGTAAAAGGAATTAATTTTACTGTCAGAGAAGGCGAGATCTTCGGATTGCTGGGCCCTAATGGTGCAGGTAAATCCACCACCCTCGAAATAATTGAAACACTCCGGCACAAAACAGCCGGTAAAGTATGGGTAGATGGTATTGACCTGGATGAAAACCCGCAAGCTATTAAACAAATCATCGGCGTACAGTTACAGGCGGCCGGTTTTTATACAAAAACAACGCTGGTTGAATTAATCGATTTATTTGCCGGTTTATACAATGCAACAGTTGACGCTTACCAGTTATTGGAAAGTGTACAGTTGCAAGATAAGGCTAAAGCCTATTTTAAAGATTTAAGTGGTGGGCAGAAACAACGTTTCTCGATTGCCACTACTTTAATCAACCGGCCTAAGATTATATTTCTTGATGAGCCTACTACAGGCCTTGACCCACAGGCTAGAAGAAATCTCTGGGATTTAATTCTGAAAATCCGTGATAACGGAACTACTATTATCATTACCACCCACTATATGGATGAAGCGGAAATACTTTGTGATCGGATCGCTATTATTGATGACGGTAAAATTATCGCTTTGTCTACACCTGATCAATTGATTGATCAACTGGTGGCCAGTGGTTTTGAAAAACAAAAACAGGTGAAGCAGGCAAATCTGGAGGATGTGTTTATTCAATTGACCGGAAAACAACTCAGAACAGAATAAATTATAAAGTATGAAAGATCCCCGCTATCCAATAGGGAAATTTACAGAACAGCCCTTTAGTAAAATATTATTGGAAGAAAAATTGCTGGACATAAAATTTTTGCCGCAGTTGCTGGAGAATGCCATTACCGGTTTAGACGAAGCGCAGTTGCATACGCCCTACCGGGAAGGAGGGTGGACACCTCATACCGTTGTACACCACGTAGCAGATAGTCATACCAACATGTATACCCGTGTAAAACTGGCTGTTTCAAGTGAAACAACTCCTACCATTGCTCCTTATGATGAAAATATCTGGGCCGTAATGCAGGATGCTGAAAACTTGCCGGTAAATATTAGTCTGACCTTATTACACGCGCTACATGCACGGTTGTATGAATTCCTGAGAACTTTACCTGAAGATTATTTTACTACAAAACAATATTATCATCCCGAGCGTAAAGAGTTTGACACTGTATGGAAGTGTTTACAACATTACGCCTGGCATGGAAAACACCACACCGCTCACATTACTTATTTAAGAGAAAAAATGAACTGGTAATGAAAGATATGAAATGGAAGATTCTTCAGTCTGAACAGCTGTTTGATGATTTATGGTTTAAAGTAAGAAAAGATACCTGTGAGCAACCGAACGGAAAAATTGTAGATCCTTATTATGTTTATGAATTTCCGACCTGGGTTACTGCAGTGGCTTTAACAGAAGACGGGCAAATTATTCTTGAAAGGCAATATCGTCATGCGCTCGGAGAAACAGCCTGGGAAATTCCAGGTGGTTGTGTGGATGATACCGATGCTTCACATCAGTCGGCTATCGAAAGAGAATTGCTGGAAGAAACCGGTTACCGTTTTAAAGAGTACCATTATCTGGGTAAAACATCTGCCAATCCTTCTACGAACAGTAACTGGATGCATATGTATCTCGCCACTGGTGGAAAAAAGATGGAAGAGCAGGCATTAGATGAAAATGAGGATATTGAAATCCATTTGTTTTCGGTTGATGAGGTAAAAGACAAGTTACGCGCCGGTGAAATTATTCAGAGTATGCATGTAACCTGCCTTTTTTATGCTTTAGATAAACTAGGTAGATTGATTTATTAAAATATGGAGCGGTCTATTTCTGCGATGAGGAATACACTTCCGCATATCAGAATCAGATCGTTTTCTTTTGCTGCTGCAGTAGCAAGCTGAATCGCGCCATTCACATCCGGAGCTTCTTCTCCTGCTAACTGAACGTTATTGGCTTTTTCTGCCAGTATATTGGCTGGTAATGCTCTTTGAATATGAGATTGGGTAAAGTAGTAGTGCGCTTCTTTGGGTAGCAGGCTCAATACTTTTTCCACTTCTTTATCTTTTACCATTCCGATGATAATGAAAAGTTTTTCATATCTCAGATGAACGAGTTGTTCCAGTAGTTGTTGTATGCCGTCAACATTGTGAGCAACATCGGCTACTACCAAAGGATGTTGTTGAAGTACATCCCACCTTCCTAATAAGCCGGTAACGGTTTTAACCGACTGCAGTGCTGCTTCAACAGCCTGTGCACTTATTTTCCATCCTTTTTCCGTTAATGCAGCTACGGTGGCCAGAATTGTCAGTAAGTTTTTCTGCTGGTACCACCCGTTGAGATCTAACTGGTAATAACTCACTACTTCGTTATGTTGAACAGCCACTTTCAGGTATTCGGGTGTTTGTTGTGTGGCCAGAATCTGATAGTCCTGATCGGCAAAAACAATAGTAGTATGATGAGCTATGGCTTTTTCATAAAAAACAGCTTGTGTTTCGGGATGCATTTCTCCTATAATAACCGGCACATGTTCTTTGATAATACCGGCTTTTTCTCCGGCTATAGCGATGAGCGTATCGCCCAGAAATGCCTGGTGATCAAACCCGATATTGGTGATAACGGATACTTCCGGTAAAATAATATTGGTACTGTCCAATCTGCCGCCTAATCCAACTTCCATTACAACAATGTCTACCTGTTGCTGTAGAAAATAGTCCAATGCCATAGCTACAGTCAACTCAAAAAAAGAAGGTTGAATTTCGTTGATGGCAGATTGAATCTTTTCGGTAAAGTCTACTACAAAACTCTTTTCAACCATTTCTCCGTTTACTCTGATTCTTTCTCTGAAGTCATAAAGGTGGGGAGAGGTGTACAATCCTGTTTTATAGCCGGCTTTTTGCAGAATTGCAGCCATGCTATGGCTGACGGAACCTTTTCCGTTGGTGCCGGCAATATGTACGAATTTGAGTTTCTGTTGTGGATTTCCGAGGGCGTCACAAAGTGCCATGGTATTTTTTAAATCTGCTTTATAGGCGGGTGCTCCGACTCTTGAAAACATCGGTAATTGAGAAAACAGAAATTCAATAGTTTCCTGATAAGTCATCATTTGATAAGGAAAAACCCCGAAGGAATCGGGGTTAGTTAGTCAATACAAAGTTCATTCTGAACGTTACGGTCTGAGTGGCCGGAGCACTCTCATCAACGTTTAGCTTTATGTCTTGTGCTTTTCTTTTTGCAATATTCTGAAGCGAAAGCCCACCGGTAGTTCCTTTAGGAACGATGGTAGATTCGATGGCTCTGCCATTTTGATCAAACTTAACAGCGATCATTACGATACCGCGTTCGTTAAAATCGTCGGTCATTTTAGGCCAGGTATTTACTTTTCTATTTCCGATACCTGATTCTGTTCTGATGCCAGAGCCGTTTCCTGTACCACCGCCGGTATAATTATCTGAATCCGGATTACCGCCCGGACGGCCCTGATCTCCGGTACCACCGGCAATACCCTGGTTACCACCTTTTTTGTAAGTATCGGCTTCATTACCGCCGGTTCCTGTTCCGTTAGACCCTTTGAAAACCGTTTTAGGTTTCTGAACGGGCGGGGCAGGAGGCGTTTCTACCGGTTTAGCTGTTACCTTTTTGGTAGCAACCTCTTTTTCTGCTACTTTGGTAGCGTTCGGATGAACTACTTTAGGTGCTGTTACGGTAGGAGCTTCTTCATCTCTGTCATCAGTTTCTATATCTTTCACTTGTTCGGCTACAGCGGGTGTAGGAGTAGGTGGTGTATAAGCTTGTTGAGAGCTGGGGGCCGGACTACCCGGTTCGAAGGGCTGGTCATCGCCAAAACCTTCATCACTTGATCCCAGATTTATTTCAAGGCCTTCGTCTAAAAGCAGCTCGGGCTCTTCGGGCAAGGTCCAGCGCACAAAAATAAACACGACTAATAATAAACTACAAACCAGTGCGGTATAGCCGCCGGCTTTTAAGTTTTTATTGGTTTCAAATTGGTTATTCATACGCTTTAATCATTTATATACGAATGTAATACAGTTTTTCAATATATCTCTCTAATAGGATGCAAATTAGGGGCTAATTCCATAAGGGGGGAGTGATTTTAACAGTTTTTAATAATTTACAACTCCTTCCTGTACTTCGGCATTTTTAAAGCCTTCCATCATTATTTTCATGTATTTATCTCTTTTGTCGGCTTCTTCCCACATTTCACTTGCTCCTATAATCAGGTGAGTGGGCGTAGTGAAATAGAAAAAATATTTAAGATCAAATGATAGTCTTGTTGCGTAATGTTGTGGAAGGTGTGCATGTTGTCTCGCTCTTTCTATTGCAGTTAAGCATGCTTCTTCTGAAGAATACCGTTCACTTATGAATATTTCTATTCCTTCTTCATCAGATATCTTAAACAGATAATCGCCGAAGGATAACACATATATTGCTATTTTAAGCATAGGAGTAGTTTTTGGTTTATTGAGGTTTATGTTTTCAAAAATCATTGTAAGAGTTTGTTAATTCTTCAAGTCTCATTGGGTTAGAAGGGGTGTTGATTTTACTTATTTGAAATGCAGTTAATAAACTATTAGTAATAGTTACGAGTTCACATCCTCTTTCTTTGTAAAACTCCTTCCTTAAATAACTGAGATGTTCATGAAATGTACTATCTCTACATACAATTATTAAATCGTCTTTTACATTTCTCAATAGAATTTCTCAGTTTATTTCATCACCTATTGATCACTTGGCTGATAGTGGAGGGTTGCCATGTTGTTTTCTTCGTATGGCTAATCTGAGAATATCTTTGGTGGTAGAATGAACACGGTTCTCCTTAATGGAAATATTAACCAGTTGTGAGAAAAAATTGTCTATCGGATCTCCGGCTGGCCTATGTATGATGCTTTTTAATTGTTCTGTAACGGTTTTTTGAACTGATTTATAATGTCGGTGTGTTGATAATAATTCCTGAAATACTTCCAGTTCATATAAATAGGAGCTGGTAAAAGTATCAATGCGGCTATCGCTGCTGAATTGTTCAATTACTTTTTCTATCACCATTTCTCTATTCCGTTCAAATTCATGAATAACCTGATCGGTGAGTACGATCGATTGAATGTTTTCTTTTAATAAATTGAAAACTTCCATCGGGTGGCTGTTACTCCGGTAAAAATCAAGATAAATATTGGTGTCTATAAATATTTTCATCCTGTACGGTTTTATCACTCCTGTTATTATATACGAAGTTTGTGATGGTGTGGATGTGCTTGTATCCACCCGAACCGTAAGCGAATAGGTTAAATCACTTTCTTTCCGTTGGCTAGTACGAGCCCGGCAATGATAAATCCTGCGCTGATTGCATGTAAGATGGTAAAAGGTTCTTTAAGAATGGCAATTGCTTCGATGGTACTGAAGATTGGAATCAGGTTACCGAACAGAGAGGTGGTTCCTGCTCCGAGGCGTTTAATACTACCGTTCCAGAAAAGGAATGATAAAACCGAAGTTCCTACAGCCAGGTAGCCGATGATGGATATGTTTATTGCATCCCATACAAATGGTGTGCGGCCCCCTGTTTCGAAAAGATAAGCGGGCAATAGCAGTAATGCTCCTAAGGTAAAGGTATAAGTGAGAAAAGCGGTGGGTGGTACGCCGGCCGGTTGTTTTTTTACCAGAATATTGTAGATCGAAAAAGACACCGCTGAGCCGATTACCCAGGCATCTCCTTTGGTGAATTTGAAGTGCAGTAATGTATCTATATCACCTTTTGATAATAAAATCAGGATTCCGGTGAAGGTGACGATCATGCCAATGACTCTTTGCAAATAAACTTTTTCATTCAGAAAAATACCTGCCAGCGCAATTGATACAATTGGTGTGGTAGTGGTTCCGATCATCGATAAGTTGATTGCAGGAGAAGATGTGCTGGCGATATAGAGTAATGTATTGAAAAGAGTAACGCCGAACAACCCCGTTATTGCAAAGTAAAGCCAATGTTTTTTAAGCAGATGTAAATGGGCTATATTGGTTTTAAGAAATACGACGATCATTACCACAGCAGCTACTCCCCAACGCCAGAAAGCCAAAGAAACGGGTGGAATGTTTCCAACCACCCATTTTGCTATAATAAAATTAAATGACCAGATGATAGTAGCGGCTACAGCCAGCACTACACCGATCGATTTTGCAGAAAGTTTACCCATAATTAATGCGCAAAATGTAAGTCGTAATCGCCGTTGATCCGTTCAATCGGAGGATTATAATAACCGAACTTTACATCCGGGAATTCTTCATGAATCAGTTCCTGAAGTTGTTTTACGCCCATCAGTTCGCCGGTTTCAACAATCCCGATTTTACCAAGGTACCAGTCGGGGTCGATGTTGAAATTTCGCCATTGAATCATTGTGAGGTCTGTATCCTGAATCAGTTTTCGCAGCGCTTCATATTCTTCTACCGTGTCTGTCATTCCCGGAAATACAAAATAGTTGATACTTGCCCAGCCGCCGTACTTTCTTACTACTTTCAGGCTTTCTACAATATCTTCAAATTCGTAGTTGTTCGGACGGTAGTAAGCCTCGTAAATATGTTTTTGGGCAGAGTTGGTGCTTACACGGATAGAATTGAGCCCTGCCTGGCATAATGCATCTACAGCAGCAGGTTTTGATCCGTTTGTATTGATATTGATCGATCCTTTAGATGTATGTTTTCTTATCTCGAGAATTGATTTACGGATCGTTTCCCACATCAGCAAGGGTTCGCCTTCGCATCCTTGTCCGAATGAAACGATCGGGAAAGGTGCCGACTCGAGGTGCGGTACGGTAAACTCTATAATTTCTTCAGCTGTAGGTTTGAAGGTTAAGCGATCTTGAGTAGAAACAATTTCTTCTTCCTGCGGTTGAAATGAAATACAGCCAATACAGTTGGCATTGCATGCCGGAGAGCTGGGAACCGGACATTCCCAACGGCCCATGAAATAATTACGGGCAGCAGGGCAATGATAGGTATTGCAGCAATTTTCAGCCAGGTGTTTTACCAGCCGGTTATGGGGGTAAGCTTCTAAAAATTTACCGAGGCCATTATCGATCTGTTCCTGTTCAAAACCTCCGCATTCCTGACGGATATCTTTTTCAATACGCACTGCCGGTACATAAAATTCGTTGTTGTGCCAGCCGGCTGCGGTATAGCAAAAAAGTGGAAGAGTAGGGGCTTCCGGATCTACCGTTTCATAAGCCGCCATAAACAAACCCGTGTGCGCAGGAGGAATAAATGCAGCAACGGCCCAACCTTTTTCACACAATCTCATTTCTCCGGTTTGAACATCGATTCCGATACCGCGACGGCCGGGTAATTCGTATAAATTACCGCCTGTGGGTAAAAGAATCCAATCTTCTGTGGGAATAGGAAATGCATCCCAACCCGCACGACCTACTGCGTACAAAGTCTCGTCCTCAAAAATATTTCCCTCTCCGTCAGAGTACATCAAGTAGGGAGATTGTTGTAATTGTGCCATATTTGCTTATCAATAAGGGCGCAAAAATCGTAAATTAATGGCGGATTACCTAAGGGAAAGTCTTAATTTTTGTGAAAAGTATAGTTGCAGGAAAGCGCAAACGACAGGATGGTAAAATTGTTGAAGAAGTAAATGAAGCAGTTGATTGATTTGTTTAAATAAACTGATTTTTAATTAGTTAAAGCATTTTGTTGAAGCAAAGGTTTTTGACGTGGAACGTTTTTGTGCTATTCAGGAATTAAGTGACTAACGATCTGTCTTCTTAATTCCTGAATAATTTATTTTTAAAGTTTATTCTGACAGAACTGATTAAACTCCTGTTCGGTAACCGAAGTTTTGTTGCGGTCAATGTCGAGCTGCAGCAATTTATTATTCTTAAAGTCAAGGGTCAGTATACCTGCTTTCAGTACTACATTTTCGAGCTCGTTCCAGTTTACTTCTTTTTTGGTGAGGTTATTTTTGAATTGTATGCGGTCGCCGATTTCAACGGTTTGTTGTTGAAACTGTTTTCTGTCGAACCAGGCGAGTACCAGAAAAAGTATCCCCATGAATTTGAATTCCGGCATTGCAAACCAGGTGGCTGCAATCAGCAGATAATCTAAAATGAACACCAGGTGGTTCGAATTTTTGTATTTGAGTTTCAGTATACCGATGAGCAGGGCAATAATAATTGGTCCGGCGCACAGCATTGGTAATTGTTGTGTTACCCACAATTCGTTCATGAAAAACGGAATAGAGAGTAACTGAAGGAACAATCCCATCCATACAATACCTGTTCTGGAAGATTTTTTCAGATAAATGGTATAAGCTGATTTTAACGTCATACGGGGTTTGATAAAAAACGGTTACATAATTTCCAGAGCACTCTTGCGCCCACGTTGGCATCCCAATCGGATTCGCCGTTTCCTACTTCGGAAAGGTCAAAGCCGATAATTGTTTTTCCGGCTGCTAAGATACGATGTAATAAATAATCGATTTGCGAGAGTTCAAATCCTCCCGGAACCGGGGTACCGGTATTGGGGCATAATTTAGGATCGAGACCGTCTATGTCAAAGCTGATGTAAACTTTCCGGGGTAGTTGTTCGATGATTTTATCGGTAATTTCTCTCCAGGTAGCTCCTTCAAACAGGGCTTTTTGGATCTGATTGTCGAAAAAACAGCTGATACGATCGGCATTGGCGAGCAGGTAGTCGTATTCTTCCTCACAATAATCTCTGATACCGACCTGTACGAGTTTACTGATACCAGGAATGCGTTCAAGCGCGTTATACATAATAGAAGCATGGCTAAACTCAATGTCTTCGTACGCTTTACGAAGATCGCAATGAGCGTCGATTTGCAGGATACCGAATTCGCCTTCGAGGTCATGAAGGGCCTGCATGAAACCCAGTGGTGTAGAGTGATCTCCCCCAATCAGGGCAACTTTCTTCCCTTTGGCCAACCACTCTGAAGTGGTTGCTTTTACCCATTCACGGGTTTGGTCCATAGCCAGGTTAATATCTGCCAGCCGTTCATTATCAATAGTTTTATCTTCGTATATTGATTGAATATGGGCTTCTGTGAGTGAACGGAAAAAGTCACTTTTCGATAAAATGGTTTCGTCAGGCGGAATCAGAAAAATTCCTTTTTTCCAGGCCTGGTGCGAGTCTATGTCAAAAAGGTCTACCTGTTTCGAGGCTTCCAGCATATTATAAACAGCCCTGGCGGTACCTGCACCGTAGCTGACACTCACTTCCCAGGGTACGCTGATGAGGATCAGTTCCGCGTTAGAAGCGTCGAACGGTAAACCAAATAGCGTACTATTGGCGGTACTGGGAGCGTTTGGGTTGAAGTTTTCTAATGGATTTTTAAGACTCATAGTGAACCGTTTTAGAAAATGATTGTAATAATACGTTGCCAGCCTTCCGGAAACGGAGGTTAAATATTGATAAAAATCCGGGGTTTGTCACCAAATTATCATAAAGATGAACCTTTTCTGTTAACTTTGCGCATTGAAAGATTGATTTATGAAAAAGCTCCATATCGTAGCATTAATTGGAATTGCAGCGAGTTTGATGGTTATTTTAACTTTTGTAGGTGATTTATCTACTTATGAAACATTAGCATCTGCAAGACAAAAAGAAGGTAAAACTGTTACTGTGGTTACTCAGTTAGACCATTCAATGGAAGATCCGATTATTTATGACCCCGCCAGAAATGCCAATCTTACTACTTTTTACGTGGTAGATACACTGGGCAACAAAGCTAAAGTTCACTACTATTTCGAAAAACCATTCGATATGGAGAAATCTGATCGTATTGTGTTAAAGGGTAAAATGCAAAATGGCGTATTTGAGATTACCCGTAAAGATGGCATTCTGATGAAATGTCCTTCTAAATACAAAGACAACCCTAACGCAACTTACGAAACACTTACTCAAAACGTAAACTAATCCCTGATGAACTTTGTCGGCGAACACTTATTACCGGGTCAAATAGGACATTTCCTGGTGATACTTTCTTTGGTAGCATCTTTGGTGGCAATGATTGCCTATTTTAAAGCCGCTACTGTTCAAAATCTTCAGGAAGCTTTAAGCTGGAAGAAATTGGGACGAATTGCATTTGCAGTAGATGCATTTTCTATTACTGCAGTTTTTGCAATCATTTTCTATCTTATTTATAATCACTACTTCGAATATTATTACGTATACAATCACTCTGACCGTTCTTTATCGGTGAAGTTTTTGTTGAGTAGTATCTGGGAAGGGCAGGAAGGTAGCTTTTTATTGTGGGCTTTCTGGCATGGCGTAATTGGTCTGATGCTGATGAAAACCGCTAAGAAATGGGAAGCTCCTGTAATGACCACGATCTCTTTTGCACAGGCGTTGATCAGTACAATGATTCTGGGTATTTACATTTTCGATCTGAAAATGGGTAATTCACCTTTTATCTTAACTCGTCAGCAGTTTCCAGACGCGCCTATTTTCCAACGTCCGGATTATGTTCACCATATCGCAGACGGTAATGGTTTGAACCAATTGTTGCAGAACTATTGGATGGTGATTCACCCGCCGATTTTATTCCTCGGTTTTGCCGCAACTATTGTTCCTTTTGCGTATGCTATTGCCGGTTTATGGAAAAAGGATTTTGGTGGCTGGACAAAAGTATCTATGCCCTGGTTATTGTTTTCAACTGCAGTTTTAGGGTTAGGTATTATGCTGGGCGCGATATGGGCGTATGAGTCTTTATCATTCGGTGGTTATTGGGCCTGGGATCCGGTTGAAAATGCTTCTCTGGTTCCATGGATGATATTTGTGGCAGCAATCCATACGCAGTTGGTGTATAATTCTACAGGCCACTCTTTAAGAGCAACGTATGTATTTTATATATTAGCATACATTTTTATTATTTATTCTACCTATTTAACAAGAAGCGGTGCTTTACAGGATACTTCGGTACACGCTTTCGTAGATACGGGTACCAGCTGGCAGATCAAAGCATTCTTATGGTGTTTTGTAATTCCTCCCGTTTTCCTGTTAATCAGAAGATATAAACAAATACCGGCAATTCAGAAAGAAGAAAACTTATTGAGTCGTGAATTCTGGATGTTTATCGGCTCACTGGTATTATTTCTTGCGGGTATTTATATTATCGGTGCTACTTCGTTACCGGTGATCAACACTATTTTCGGAACCAGCCTGGATGTGGGTGAGAATGTTGAATTTTCTTATAACAGAGTACAGATATTTGTGGCTATCCTGATCGGTTTACTCACTGCTGTAACACAATACTTCAAATATAAAGATACTGCTAAGAAAACATTTTACCGCAAAATCGCACTGCCTACAATAATCAGTGTGGTGATTGCAGTTTGTATTTCTGTTTTTGGTGCAGTGAATTTTGTAAAATACGGAGCAGGTTTCTTAGCTGCTATTCATCTGGCTATTTTTGCTTCAGTATATACTGTTGTTGCCAACTTCTCGTATATCTGGATCGGTTTCAAGGGTAACCTGAAAGTTGCCGGTGCCTCTATTTCACACGTAGGATTCGGTTTAATGCTGGTAGGTATTTTGATTTCTTCTTCAAAACAGGAAATTTTATCCATGAACTGGGTGAATCCTTTAAACTTCGGAGAAGAGGCACAGCAAAAAGGTTGGGAAAATCTGACGCTCTATCAGGGTGTTCCATTTGATATGGGTGAATATTGGGCTACTTACACTGAAGACAGTACCGTCGATAACGGCAGAATTATGTACTTCTTTGTAGAGCTGGCTAAAAAAGACGGTTCTGAAACTTTTGTATTAAAGCCGGATGTTATCAAGAATACTAAAGGGGCTACCGGTTATTCTAATAACCCTGACTCTAAACACTATTGGAACAGAGATATATTCAGCTATGTAAATGCTTCTGATAAATTAATGAGCGGAGAAGATACCGCTACTTTCAGAAAGCATTCTGCAAAAGTGGGAGATACACTGTTTTTTATGGAAGGTTATATTAAACTGGATAGTGTAGTGGTGAATCCTACTACTTCTAAAAAGCAGTTTGGTGCTAATGATACTGCTATACAGGCTAACTTTTCTGTATATACTCAGGAACGTAAATTGTCAATAAAACCAATTTACTACCTTGAAAACGGACAACCTAAGAAAATTAATGATACCTTATTTTCGCAAGGGTTGGCTATCGGAATTGATAAGGTGATTGATGATCAAACCCTGGAGGTTTCAGTAAAAGAATCGTCGAGAATGGTACCTTTCATTGCCTTAAAAATTATAAAATTCCCATTCATCAATGTATTGTGGATCGGAACATTTGTAATGCTGCTTGGTTTTGCGATGAGTATGTTGTATCGCATCAGATTAAAAAAATAGATGATCTGAACATATTAGAAATTCCTCTCCGGTTATCCGGAGAGGAATTTTTTTTGAGAGAAGCTGTATAAAGCTTCTTTTCAGATGATCAAAACAAGAATGCCTCATCATAATTACGACTATATATTTTCATGGAAATATAGAGCCGGAGGTTATAGAATGATAAGGTTTAATGGTTTTAACCTGATGGAGGTGGAGTTATCAGATGAGTGAATCCAGGTATATGTCTTGTTGCTTCAACAAAACCATGATTTGAGTTTGTTTGATCAGGAATACGGGCTGATCTATCATCGACATATAATTGAAAAAATCATCTAATTAGCCAACCATGCTTTTTCAATGGTAGAAATCAGTTGGTCGATTGCCAGGGGTATTTTATTCAGTAAGGGTAATTTTTGTTCTTCTTCTTTTGTAAGCCGGTAAAACTGAATATCGGCTACATAATCCAGCATTAATTCTTCACCGATCAGGTTTTCAAGTAATAAAATGAGCGCTACCTGAATATCCTCGCGCGAAAAATCCTCCAGCGTATAGACGTGAATGGCAACTTTATTGAGGAAGGTGGTTATTTTAAAGCGAACGTTTTCTACATGAATAGTAGTATCTTCTAAACAAATACCTTCACAAAGATCTGCCCGTTGTTTAAAAGCAGCTACCCGAACCAGGGGAAAGGAGGGCGCATTGGCGGCGATAGCTTTTACCAAAGGCTTTAATGCAGTATTAGCCCCGCAGGAAAAAACCAGTTCGTAATGATACTCATCGAGGCGGTGGGCAATCTGAAAACAGAGATCCGGGTGAATTGCTTCCAGGTGTTTTTGCAGCTGATGTGCCGGTTTTTTAAGAACACAGTTTTGATTAAAGAATGTTTCGTATTGATTTTCAAACCATTGCCAGAAAAAACGAATATTGTCTGTATACTTTTCCATATAAATAGAAGGTTGTTTAAGTTATATACGGAAAGTGGAACAGGTTTGGATGATAGGTAAAGTGGATTTTTAATAGTTTATGCTGAAAGAATGAATTAGGCAAAGGAATATTGCTGTTGTCTGTTAAATTTTTGTATTTCAATGCCCTCTATTTTGAGTATGTTTTAAATTGTGTACTTTTAGTAAAGATGAAGAGTAAAGTATTTATATTTCTATGTAGCTTCCTTTTATCCTGTACCCTGGGTAAAGCGCAAGACACTATTCCCTATGTGCCTCCGCCATACGGGCCGAATGATACTTTACTGGTAGGTGCTTTAATTGAATCAAATACTTTGGTACCTTTTCAGTGGCTTGAGTGGCATGTGGTAACGGCTAAGTTATCGAAGCAACAGGCTAAAAGAATGAGTGAACGTAACCGGTTAAAAAATGCGGTGCTGGTGACTTATCCTTACGCCAAAGAAGCGGCTAAGATTCTTCTCGAAATGCAGGCGCATCTTGCTACTATATCTTCAGATAAAGACAAGAAAGCATATATAAAGTCGCGTGAAGCAGAACTAAAGAAAAAGTTCACTGATCCTTTAACGAACCTTTCTGTGTATCAGGGCAAAGTGCTGATGAAGCTCATTAACCGCGAAACCGGTAATAACTGTTACGAGATTATTAAAGAGTATAAAGGCGGGGTTTCTGCGCGATTCTGGCAAACAATAGCCTTTGTTTTTAATAGTAATCTGAAACAGCCTTATAGGCCGGATGGTGATGACCGCGAAATTGAAATATATGTGCGGGAGGCTGAGATAATGTACTTCGGAAGATTTTAATACCCGGTGTAGTTCTATACCCGTTTTTCTGTTTCTGATAATGGTATGATAGTAAGTCGTAATAAAAAACGATGGGCATAATACTGCTAAACTCAGGTTTAGGATTTAGGGGGTAAATGGATGATGAAAACACGGGTCAACCGGTTTAGTCAGTATCATATTACCCATCGCTGTATTTTTATAATTAATCAACTACCATTTTCTTCTTATAAGGTTCCTTTTCTTCACCACTGGCTTCTTTTATAATATAATGTTGTCTGATCAGCGGTTGCTTTTTGTGCATGTACTTGATAACTGATAGTTTGTAGTAATCATACAACATGATTACACATAATACGGCACACACAATATAAAAAGCAGAATAACTGATACTATAAAAAAGTAATCCTGTAATAATACCTCCGCACACATAACAGGTCATGATACAGAGCAGGAGTTGCCATTTTTCTCTAAGTTGTTTATCTGCACGAAACCTTTCTTTGGTAAACATGGAGAATAAAATTCCCAGGTCAGTTAATAAACCGGTTAAGTGCGTACTTTTTACAGAGAAATTAGAAATACTGGCGGTTAAACCGTTTTGTAATCCCATAGCAAAAAGCATCAGGGCTACTAATATTTCCGTTTCCTGTAAGGTTTCTTTGTAAAAGTTTTGAAGGTAGATGCCTACAAACAATAAACAAAGTGTTTCTAATATAAGCGGAGTGGCGTGCGCCAGGTATCTGCCGATATATTTATTTCCGTGAATAATGAGCATGTTTGCGGTAAAGCTTCCCAGAAAGAACAGCAGGATCCATAATAGAACTACTGTTGCCTGGTACCAGTTACCTTTAGCTATTTCCTGTGCGAAAATGGCAAAGTGCCCTGTTACATTCGAAGTGAATGCAAAGAATACAATCAGCGATATCACATTCACCATGCCCGACGAGAAGGCTGTGAGGCCTCCCAGCTTCATATTATCAGAGTGTGTTCTATGGGTACTGTATTTCCGTAACATTTTATCCTATTCTTTTAAAAGTCATTTTAATAATTCCACGTATCTGTAAATCAAAATTGAAGTAGAGTACCATTCTGTCTCTGGTAAGTTCTACTATCTGATAATCTTCTACACCTTCTGTTCCTTTCAGTTCGAGAATATGCCCCCGGCCTTTTACATTCCAGTTGAGCTCTTCTGCATTTTTGCCTGTTTCACCGATCTTTAAAAGACGATTCTGGCCGGTAAAATGCCATACAGGATCATGATGAATCACCAGTTTGCTACATATTTCTTTTTTTTGCTCTCCTGTAATCGTCAGTTCTTTTTTTCCATCTACATAATTAACTTTTTCATATTCCCATTCTACCTCCTGCCAGGTTCCGTTAATTAATGTTTCAGGGCTGTCAACTTTCGACAAAACGATAAAAGAACTTAACGCAATGCCTACTACCACCATGTACCAATAAGCTATTTTCATCATTTATGTTTTTTAAGATTAGTCAATACGAGCCAGAAATAAATCAGCCATTTGTCCGGTAGGAACAGTGTGATGATGTAAATATTCCGGCCAGTTAATTTCTACTTTTTTAACTGATACTTTTTTTAATAAATCACAAACGTCAAAACTTTGTTTGTTTTTAAATTCCATTCTGTATGATACAGGGATATAAATTTCATCGATGTCATTCGCGTCGATATAGTTATTAAAATAAGCGCGCGAGTGTCCGGTAATGATATCGGCATACATCGATACTATTCTGGACTGAAATTTATTTTTGATCAGGTTGCATGAATCAACAAACTCAGGAGTTTGTAAACTTCTTAACAGTTTAGCTCTTGAGAAAAACAAAATTTCAGGAATAGAAGCAGAAATGTCAATGCCGTGTAAAAGCACTATTTCCAGTTTCTCTTCCTTGCTTTGCTCGATGATATCAACAACTAGATTTAATGATTTAACAGAAAAATCTGTGGGTACTAATACTTTTTTTACTGATTCCATGAGTATTTATTTTTATCAAAGTTACCATCATGGCTATTGGAGACGCTTAAGAATAGGATTAGAAAAAAATTAGAGAATAAGAAGATTATTAGGTTTCGATTAGAGATCTTATAAGGTTGTTAGAAACCGATTAGAATTGAGGGAAAGCTTTAAGAAATTTAGGGAATTAAAAATTAAGAATTAAAAAACAGCTACGCAGATAAATTGAAAGAGGAAAGTTGAAAACTGAAAACGGCTCGCAGATAAATTGAATGTTGAGAATGGAAGACGGTTATGTAGTTTTTATGTTCAATTAACGAACAAGAGTTACACACACTTTCCATTTTCAATTTTCTACTTTCTATTAAACGAGCCGGCTTTTTTTACAACTTGTAATTACCGATAGGGAGGTTAATCTGAACAGTGGTTCCTTCTCCAAGAACGGAGTTAATGAGGAGTTTTCCTTTATGCATTAGAATGATATTGCGACTTAAAGGCAAACCGATACCATAGCCTTCGTAGTTGCCTGTATTAGAGGCTCTGAAGTAAGGGTCATAGATATACTGTATTTCTTTGTCAGGAATACCGATGCCGTTATCGCGGATAATAATCACTACGTCTTCATCTGAGGCCCCTAACGCAACCTGCACCATATTGTAGTCGGAATATTTGCATGCGTTTTCGATAATATTAGATAAGGCCAGATGAAGTAATTGCTCATTACCTTTCACTTTTAGTTTTTCAGGATTTTCCGGTAATAGGCTGAAGTCTATTTTTATTTTGAATCTACTGTTAATACGTTGTACGGTTTCTTTTACATCCATTAGCAGCTGATCAACACGTAGTTTGTCAAATACCTGCGATTTGCCGTTAAAACCGGTACGGGCGAGCAACAGAAGGGCTTTTGTTTTTTTATCGAGTTTTTCTGCCTCTTCCAGAATATTGCCTAATGCCAGCTGGTATTCTTCCGGCGTTCTGTTTTTAGACAAAGCAAGGTCTGCTTCTCCGATGATAGAAGTGAGAGGTGTATTGAGTTCGTGTGAGGCATTACTGATAAAGTTTTTTTGCGTTGCAAAGGCTGCCTCCAGCCTGTTCAACATATCATTAAATTTATTGGTAAGATCGTTCAGCGGGTCTTTATTGCTACGAACATCCAGCCTCATATGCAGATTTTCAGAACTGATATTATCAAGTTCATTCACAAACCTTCTTACCGGATTGGTCAGTGTATTTTTAACCAGCCTTGAAACAATCAGTATCATCACAAATGCAAGTACCAGCGAACTGATTAATAAACTGCGGAGGTGGCGGATGTGGTAAGAGTAGAAGAAGTTATCTGCCGTTACAATTACCGCATAGCTATTTCCGTTATTGGCATCGTAGCGGATACCGCTGTAAAACAATATACCTTCGTGACCGTCGGCACTACCGTTTGCAATGATTTCTTTAAAAAGGCTATTGGGTAAATGATTGGCATCAGAGTCTTTAATAATCCGGTTATTCTCTATTAAAAAGAAGTATTCTCTCTGGTCGGGTAGTTTTTCGAGAAATCCCTGATACATATCCCTCACATTTTCTACCTCTGAAGGGGTACCTAATTCCATTTGAGCGGCCATCTGAGCACGTACCGACATCCGCTTATAAAAGTCATTAAAAGCCAGATTGGTAAAGGAATAATATACATAACCGCTAAAAATAAGCGTATAAAAGATAAAAATTCCAATTACTATATAGATACCTCTGTTGTAGCTTTTCATTCTGAATCTTTTAATACATAACCCATACCTGTTACAGTGTGAATTAATTTCTTACTGCCGTATTTGTCGAGTTTTTTGCGGAGGTAGTTTACATATACATCTACCACATTCGTACCGATGTCGAAATTGATTCCCCATACCTCATCCAATAAATCGGTACGGGCCAGTACTTTCGTAGGATTTTTTATAAACATGAGTAATAGCCTGTATTCTGTTGAAGTCAACGATACTTCGTTATTATCTCTTTTAACCTGTTTGGTATAATCGTTTACTTCAAGATCTGCAAATCTGTAAACGTGCTGGTTTGCAGGTTGTGCAACATTTTCAAATTTATCGGATCTGCGTAAAAGATTACGGATGCGTGCTTTTAGTTCGATCAGTTTGAATGGTTTGGCGAGATAATCATCTGCACCGGTTTCTAATCCGAGAACAACGTTCTCTGCACTTCCCAAAGCAGTGAGAATCAGAATCGGAATATCTTTATACCCTTCGGTTCTGATTTTTTTACAGACTTCCAGTCCGTTCATATTCGGTAAAAGAATGTCTAGAATAATAAGATGAAAACGTTGCTTTTGTAACAGTTCGATACCACTCAGTCCGTCAGTAGCGTGAATAACTTTATAACCTACTTCTTCGAGGCTTTGTTTAATCAGGTCAGCAACGTGTTGTTCATCTTCTATGAGTAATATCGTATTCATGGCTATACTGTCAAGGTTTACAAAAATATCCGCCAGCAGTAAACAATCCAACCGCCGGAAATTAGAATCTGATTAGATTCTTTAATGGTATTAAAAGCTGATTAACTTTTAGTCAGGGAAGGGGCATTAATAACGACACATTCATCCAATGTGTTAAGAAAAACACTTGAAATTGTTAAGGAATATAGAATGTATTCAGGTAAGATTGCTTTATTGTGTTTGCTTCATCTTTTCGATGATACCGGTAGTGGAGAAGCCTTCAATAATAGGGTTGATCACTACTTTTCCACCGTTGGCAATTACTTCCTGGGCACCGGCAATTTGTTCTACGGTATAATCACCTCCTTTTACAAGTACGTCGGGTAAAAGAGCAGCAATGAGTTGCTGAGGAGTATCTTCTTCAAATAATATTACTGCATCCACCATCGATAAGCTGGCTAACAACAACGCACGGGCGTCTTCGTCATTCACAGGTCGTGATTCACCCTTTAATCTTTTAACACTTTTATCGGCATTAAGACCCACTATTAGTATATCTGCTGTTGCAGCTGCTTCAGATAAAGAGAAGATATGGCCTTTATGGAGGATATCAAAACACCCGTTGGTGAATGCGATTTTTTTTCCAAGAAACTTCCAGATGGCAATTTGTTGTTGCAATTTGTGGATAGCATAGATTTTCTCCGGAATTTTATTCACCTGTTTCATTTATTTTCTTTTTATTGAAGATAGGAAACAAAATTAATGCAATAAACCCTGCAATGGCAATCTGGAATATTTGTGCAGACCACATTAACCAGCCAAGTGCCAGGCCGATACCAGATTCTAACTGATACAACAACATTGTTTCCTGTATCATAGCCGGATAAGCGCCCAGGCCGCTGGGGGTGATAATCATGGCAATAGATCCGATAGACAAGGCACTCATCGACGGTAAAATGCCCAGGTGTTCAGTTTCTTTTAATGCCTGCATTCCGATATAAGTACTCAGGAAGTACATTAACCAGATAAACAGTGAATGAAAGATAAACCACCCTTTGTTTTTTACATATTTAATAGAGGTAACGCCTTTCCATGCATTGATACCTATTGCGCGTATTTTGCCGATAAATTTGATGTGTTGAAACTTATTGAGGAACCATATCAGCAGTAGTAACCCTGCGGCACCTGTTAATAATAAAATAAGTATTCCCCATGAACGGAAGAAAGCCGCCTTCTCACCAAAGTTTTCAGAAAGTACTGTTTCAAAATAATCGCCGATTACATTAACCTGTGTAAAGAATGTAATACCGATCAGCAACAGCAGGCAGATCACATCGAAGGCTCTTTCGGCTACGATCGTTCCTACCAGTTTGTCGGCAGGCACTTTTTCATACTTGGCGAGCGTTGTACATTTTAATACTTCACCTAAGCGGGGGAAGGCGAGATTTGCCAGATAACCGATGAGTACAGCCAGATAGGTGTTACGGAGGCTGGGACGGTATCCCAGCGGAGTCATCAAAATTTTCCATCTGATGGCTCTGCTGTAATGACTCAGCAGCAAACAAACGATGATCGGTATCAGTACCCACCATCGTGCATGTTTGATCGCATGGTTAATATCTACCCAGTCTGAAGGAGTGATTTTTTGGATCGACCACCATACTAAAAACAATCCTAATCCAAGAAAAAGGACATATTGTAAAATTGCAACTAGTTTTTTCTTCATACCGGGATACTAACGTTATAATCGGTTATTTTCGTTTGGAAATACTACACTTGGTTGAAAACTTTTGGCTTTTTCGAAGTCTATTCTTGCATAAGATATAATAATAACAATATCTCCCACGGCACCCTGACGTGCAGCCGGACCGTTTAAGCAACATACGCCGGAACCTCTTTTTCCTTTAATAAGATAAGTTTCAATTCTGGAGCCATTGTTAACATTTACCACCTGAATCTTTTCATATTCAATCATATTAGCAGCTTCCATTAAATCTTCATCTAATGTTAAGCTACCCACATAATTCAAATTCGCTTCTGTGATAACGGCACGGTGAACCTTTGATTTTAGAACTTCAATTTCCATGATCTTAACGTGAGCTTTTTTAAAAATTGCTGCAAGCTATAAAAGTTAGGCCATAAACCTTTATAATTTGGAAAAAAAATCGTATATTATTACTGTAAAGCAGTATATATGAGCTTATTGTCGATGAGTCTGACCTCATTCAAATAAGCGGCAATCATTGCCACTGCATCACGTTTCGGGTCAATCTGAACAATTGGCTCGAGCGTGGAGGCGTCTGCTATACCTACATAATCAACTTTAAAGCCTGCCTGCATTAATCGGTTTTGAGCTTCTTGTAATAACAAAGAAATGGGCAATATGTTTATATGGTCTCTCAGGTAGTCTAAAACCTGTGAAATAGTAACAGCGGTTGTTTTTTCTGTAGCGGAAAGACGCATGTTCCGCGAACTCATGGCAAGCCCTGAAGTTTCCCGAACAGTAGCTACCTGGATCAATTCGGTAGAAATATTTTTGAGTTCGATCAGTTTTTTAATCACCATACATTGTTGAAAATCTTTTTGACCCATATAAATTTTATGGGGCTGTACGGCATCTAATAATCTGGAAACTACCTGGCAAACTCCCTGAAAATGCCCCGGGCGGTAAGAACCTTCCCAAAGTTTTTCAAGACTGCCGAGTGGATAAGTTTCGAGTTTGTTGAGGCCGGCAGGGTAAATGGTAGCCACCGTGGGTACAAAAACCGCGTCCACACCGGCATTGGTTAACAGTTCAATATCTTTTTCAAGGGTAATCGGATATTTCTCAAAATCCCTTGGATCATTGAACTGGGTAGGATTAACAAAAATGCTGCAAATCGTTAATTTTGAGTGCTTTAAGGATTCCTGAAGGAGGGTTAGATGGCCCGTATGCAATGCTCCCATAGTGGGTACAAACCCGATTTCATCCTTACCTGCTAAAAAGCTTTGAAGCGCGTCAATTTCTTTGAAAATAATCATCTAAAATGTTGTTTAATCTAAACGAAACTGGCTATACGGCTCATTTTTTACGAAAAAAGCCTTAACTTTGCACCCTATTTCGAATAGGGATATTCTAACCAATTAATACCATAATGCTGACAAAGAAAAGAATTTTATTTATTGCCAACGAAATGTCTCCATATCTGGAGTTGACTGAATTTTCTGAAATCGTGAACAAATTGGCAATAAAAGCAAATGACAATGGTTACGAAGTTCGTTGTATTATGCCAAGGTTTGGGGTCATTAATGAACGTCGTCACCGCTTACATGAAGTGGTGCGTTTGTCAGGAATCAATGTGACGGTAGATAATGATGATTATCCACTTCAGATTAAAGTTGCCTCGTTACCAAATGCACGATTACAAGTGTATTTCCTCGATAATGAAGATTTATTCAAACGTAAGTATATTTATCATGACGAACAAGAAAAATGGTTCGATGATAACGGATTAAGAAGTGTTTTCTTCTGTAAAGGTGCATTGGAAACCGTAAAAAAATTCGGATGGCCTCCGGATATTATCCATTGCAGCGGATGGATGACAGGTTTAGTTCCTCTTTTCTTGAAAACTGCCTACAAAAAAGAACCTGTTTTTGCACATAGCAAGTTGATTTATACGATTGGAAGTAATACATTTACAGAAAGTTTGGGGGATGATTTCCTTCAAATAGCGAATATTAATGCAAATATTAAAGACAAAGATCTGGAGCCTTATGCAAGTGCAGATAATCTGGGTATGTTAAGAGGGGGTGCCAGCTATGCGGATGCTATTTCTTTCGGTACTGCAGATGTTGACCCGAGTTTAAAGGACGAATTCGGTAAAGTAAAAGGCAAAAAGGTCTTAAACTTTAATGAGGAATCAGATTTAACAGACTATTTGCAATTGTATTCCGACCTTGCTAAATAAGGAAAACAAATTCTAACCCACAACAATTTCTGCGTGAATAGGAAATTCTTAGTGTCTGTTTCAGCATTCCTGTCGTCTGCGATTTTATGGAATGCCTGTGCTAAAATTGATGCAACCACTGTTGGTGCCGGCCTTATCCCTGAAGTGGATAATGTGCATACATTTGAAGTGATATTGCCTGTTGAAATCGATAACCATTTTCTGGCGGATAGTACACGTATTACAGCTGCCAGCAAAAATGCCATCGGTATTTTAGAGGATCCCGTATTTGGCAATACAGAAGCAGCTATGTATTTCAGCTTGAATCCTACCAGCTACGGTTTTTATCCTTTCGGAAATAGAGATAATGTAGTTTTGGATTCTGCTGTTCTGTCGATCAGCTATACGACTGTATATGGTGATACACTTTTACCGCAAACTTTTGAAGTTTATCCGATCAGCAATACAACCGGTAATTTTAAAACGGATTCTATTTTCTATATCGCCGATCAGATTGATACCGATCCTACTGTAATCGGAAGCCGTATTTTTCTGCCTACCATGCTGAAAGATTCCGTAATGCATATCGAAAACGGGTCGGATACTGTTTACAGTACGAATGTGTTAAGAATTCCTATGAATTTAAGCTGGGCAAATCAATTTCTGGCTTACGATACAGCTACCCAGTTCAAAAGCGATTCACTCTTTAAAACCCATTTTAAAGGAGTTGTGGTGAAATTAGCTGCTTCCTCGGCTAACAAAAAAGCGATCAGCTATTGGGACCTGTCTAACAGTACAAATACCAAATTAACCTTCTATTATAAGTCAACTACTATTCAGAACGATAACCCTGTGATTGATACTGCCAGTTATAGCATGATTTATAACTATTCATCAGGTTTTAGTCAGGGTACACAGGCTAACCTGATTACACGTGTTCCGGGTGGTGATTATTTATCTTATATTAATAACGGAACCACCAACGACGACCTTGGTTTCATTCAGACCTCTCCCGGATCGTATATTTCTGTTAATATTAAAGGGTTGGATACCTTCCAGACTACCAACAGAATTATTAACCGTGCTGAACTGATTTTTGAAGAATTACCCAGCGCTGAAAGTAATACCTTCTTATCTCCTAACATATTATTTATTGATGCGATCAGTAAAACCGGAGACTCTGTGTTTACTATCAGAAGAGATTTTGTAACTTCTACCAGCAGTATTCTGGGGTATGAAATCGCTTCACTGGAAGGGATACATAAAAACAATGCTTACAGATTTAATCTGTCGAGATTCATGCAGAGCGTCGTAACTAATAAATTACCTTACTATACTTTCAGAGTTTACAACCCTTATGCAACCTATCCGTATTATGAATCTCCTACTGGAGCATTCGGGCCCCTGGCGAGCTACCTGTTCATTAATGATTACATAGGAGCAGGAAGAGTGGTTGTAGGAGGTGGAAGCCATACTACAAAGCCGGCTAAATTCCGCATTATCTATACTAAACTGTAGATACTTCCATTATCTTTGTAAAGATTTATTAACAGACTAACTCATTATTATGCCTTATTTATTTACTTCTGAGAGTGTATCAGAAGGACATCCTGATAAAGTTGCAGATCAGATATCTGATGCATTAATTGATAATTTTCTTGCTTTCGACCCACAGGCAAAAGTAGCCTGCGAAACACTGGTAACAACCGGTCAGGTAGTACTGGCTGGAGAAGTTAAATCAAAAGCTTATTTAGATGTACAGGAAATAGCCAGAGGTGTTATCCGTAAAATCGGTTATACCAAAAGCGAATATATGTTTGAAGCAAACTCTTGCGGTATCTTATCTGCTATTCATGAGCAGTCTGCAGATATCAATCAAGGGGTTGATAAAAAGAAAAAAGAAGAGCAGGGAGCAGGTGATCAGGGAATGATGTTCGGTTATGCAACCAATGAAACTGACGACTATATGCCATTGGCATTAGACCTCGCCCATAAGTTGTTGATTGAATTAGCTGCATTAAGAAGAGAAAATAAACAAATCAAGTACTTACGCCCTGATGCAAAAAGCCAGGTTACTCTTGAGTACGATGATAATAATAAACCTGTAAGAATCGATACCATCGTTATTTCTACTCAACACGATGACTTTGATACCGAAACTAAAATGCAGGATAAAATCAAGAAGGATATTATTAATATCCTGATTCCGCGTGTAAAGAATAAGTATAAAAAATTCGGAAAACTTTTCAACGGAAAAATCACTTACCATATCAACCCAACCGGTAAATTCGTAATCGGTGGCCCGCATGGTGATACCGGTTTAACAGGCCGTAAAATCATCGTAGATACTTATGGTGGTAAAGGTGCACACGGTGGTGGTGCTTTCAGTGGTAAAGATCCTTCAAAAGTTGACCGTTCCGCTGCTTATGCTACACGACATATTGCTAAAAACCTTGTTGCTGCAGGATTGTGCGACGAAGTACTGGTACAGGTTTCTTATGCGATCGGCGTAGCTAAACCAATGGGTTTATACATCAATACCTATGGTACTGCTAAAGTTGAACTGACAGATGGTGAAATCGCTAAAATCGTTCATGAATTATTTGACTTACGTCCTTATTTCATTGAGAAAAGATTAAAATTGCGTAACCCTATTTACAGTGAAACAGCTGCTTACGGCCACATGGGTAGAAAACCACAGGAAGTAACAAAAACCTTTGTTTCTCCTGATGGTAAAACAGTGAAAAAGAAAGTAGAGTTATTTACCTGGGAAAAATTAGACTATGTTTCTAAAGTGAAAAAAGCATTCGGCTTGAAATAACTTTATAAGAATTTTTATACAAAAGGGTAGAGCCGGAAGCTCTACCCTTTTTAGTTGAAATGAGTATTTATTACTCAACAGTCATTACTTAACATTTAGAAATTAAGTAATTAGCAGGGTAATACCGAATGGAGCTCCATATCTACAGGCTAACCATTCGCTCTTCTTAATTAAGTAGTATCTTTATACCGTATTAATCAGACTTTTACTATGCAAATGGATAATCCGTGGACTATTTTGAGTGAAAAAGATCATTATCAGAATAACTGGATAAAAATTACTGAATATCAGGTACTAAATCCTGCCGGCAACCCCGGAATTTACGGTAAAGTACATTTTAAGAATCTGGCAATCGGTATTATTGCATTGGATCAGAATTTAAATACTTTTCTGGTAGGGCAATACAGGTTTCCCCTCAATGCCTACAGCTGGGAAATTCCTGAAGGGGGTAGCCCTTTGGTCAATGATCCTTTAGAAGGCGCTCAACGTGAATTATTGGAAGAAACCGGATTGGTAGCCCAAAAATGGACACCTGTTCAAACCATGCATTTATCCAATTCTGTGAGCGATGAATACGGAATTATTTATCTTGCGCAGAATTTAGAACAACATACAGCTTGTCCTGAAGAAACAGAACAGCTCATCGTAAAAAAATTACCTTTTCAAACAGTATATGAGATGGTGGAGCGTGGTGAAATCACCGACTCTTTAAGCGTTGCAGGTATACTGAAAGTAAAATTGATGTTATTAGATGGAAGGATACTTTAAAAGAAAACCGGCAATCAAACAATCGGCTTTAGTGATAGGCCGTCAACCTATTATTGAAGCATTGGAAGCCGGCAGGGGCATTGACAAAATACTGCTTCAAAAGAATGCAAGTGGTGATGCAATTGTAAAAATCCGTGACCTGGCCCGTCAGTATCAGGTGCCTGTTCAATATGTTCCGGTAGAGAAATTGCATGGTATGACAAAAGCAAATCACCAGGGGGTGATTGCTATCGCAGCTTTAGTGCAATACCTCGATTTGCAGGCAGTCATCGATCACGTAGTTTCTTCAGGTGAAACGCCGTTGTTTGTTATGCTCGACGGTGTTACCGATGTAAGAAATATCGGTGCCATTGCCCGTTCGGCTGTAACCTGCGGGGCACAGGCGTTAATCATTCCCGACAGGGGAGTGGGAGCCTTGAATGAAGAAGCACTGAAATCATCAGCCGGTGCATTAGAAAAAATTCAGGTATGCCGTGTCAACAGTTTGATGAAAGCTGCCGATACTTTGCGTTTGAACGGTATTGCCGTACTGGCTTCAGAAATGACCGCACAATCATATCTGCATGAAGTTGATTTAAAACAACCCTGTACCATCATTATGGGTGGTGAAGAACATGGAATATTTCCTGCCTTAATGAAATTAGCTGATCAGACTTTCCGCATTCCTATGAGCGGAAATTTTGAATCGTTCAATGTTTCTGTGGCAGCCGGTATTATACTGTATGAATCTGTAAAACAAAGAACTTTTTCATAATATAAATTTTATGGATAACCGACAATCGATTAAACTTATTGAATGCCCCCGGGATGCAATGCAGGGATGGAAACATCCTATTGCTACCGATGTGAAAATAAACTATATAAAAAGTTTATTAGAAGCGGGCTTTGATACCATCGATTTCGGAAGTTTTGTATCACCCAAAGCCATTCCGCAAATGGCTGATACGCCGGAGGTTTACGAGGCTATTAAAGATAATCTCGGCAATAATCAGCTGCTGGCGATTATTGCCAATGAAAGAGGAGCTCAACAAGCCGCTTCATTGCAACATATCAGCTATCTCGGCTTTCCGTTTTCCATTTCTCCCACTTTTCAGATGCGTAATACCAATGCTACTATTCAAGAAGCGTTTGAAAGAGTGAAGAATATTCAGGCTATTTGTTTACAACATCAAAAAACGTTGGTGGTTTATTTGTCAATGGGATTTGGAAATCCTTACGGAGATCCATATTCGGAATTGATTGTAATGGAATGGGCAAAAAAACTGACAGAGGCGGGAATAAAGATTTTGTCGCTGGCAGATACGGTCGGTATTGCTACTGCCGAACAGGTATATACAACCACTCATCGCCTGATCAGTGAATTTCCTGCTATTGAAATCGGAGTACATCTGCACGCGAGTGCTGAAACCCGCATTGAGAAATTACAGGCTGCTTTTGAGGCAGGATGTATCCGCTATGACGGTGCTTTAAAAGGTTTCGGTGGCTGTCCGATGGCAAAAGACGATCTGGTAGGTAATATGGATACAGAATGGATGATTGATTTTTTTGAAAAGAAATCGATCGATACCGGTATTAATAAAACTGCTTTACATAAAGCTACAGCACTGGCTCTACAGGTGTTTCAATAATCAGGATATGTCGTCATTTATGTTAAATATCCCTTCTCATTATCAGGGGAAGATGATTGAATATAACGAACCGGTATTTTTAATAGGTTCCTGCTTTACCGAGCATATCGGTAATGCGTTGGCGAACTATAAATTTCCGGTACTGCAGAATCCGAATGGTATTCTGTTTGACCCGGCGAGTACGGTGCATGCCCTGAAGTCATATATAAAACCGACTTTATACACGGAAAAGGATATTTTTTACCTGAATGATGTTTGGCAAAGCTGGTATCATCATTCACGATTTTCAGCATTAACTCCTGAAGCGTGTTTAAACAAGATGAATCAATCACAAGAGGAAGCTCACCGGTTTCTAAAAACTGCAAAGTGGTTGATTATAACGCTGGGATCTTCTTTTTCTTACCGGTTAACCAACCAGGCTGCTGCTACCGGTGGCGGGGCAGGATTGGGTGTAGCAAATTGTCACCGCGCACCTCAGCAATGGTTTGATAAACATATGATGACAATTGAAGAAACGGTTACTTCTTTAGATAATATGTTGCATCAGCTGTTCTTCTTTAATCCGGGTATACAGGTGATTTTTACCGTGAGCCCGGTTCGGCATATCCGTGATGGAGTGGTGGCGAATAATCGATCCAAAGCAAGATTACTCGAATCTGTACATCATCTGGTGAACAAATTTGACCGGTTACATTACTTTGCTGCTTATGAACTGGTAATAGATGTGTTAAGAGATTACCGTTTTTTTGATGTAGACATGGTTCATCCCAACTATGCCGCTACCAACTTTGTACTTGAAAATTTCATGAAAGAATTTGTGTCGGGAGAGGCGAATCAAATTGCTGAGCATGTACAAAAACTGGTAACAGCCGCTAAGCACCGGCCGATGCATGAAGGCACTAATGCTCATCAGGTATTTTTGAAAACACAAGCGGAGAAAGCCCGGCAATTAATGAAGGAATATCCTTTTCTTGACTTTTCGAAAGAGCTGGATCACTTCCTGAAAGGGAAACTTTAGAAATTAAGAGTTGAGAATTAATAATTAAAAATGATTCGTTTTCAACTCTTCCTTCTTCATTATTAATTCTTCATTTTTAGCTGGTCAATGCTTCGCTTTCAACTCTTCATTCTTAACTATTAATTCTTCATTTTTTAGTGCATTCTGTCACCCCGAACTTCCAGTTGTTGCATGATCAATGCTTCTTGCGCTAACCATTCCTGCCAACGTTCACGCACTTTATCTTTGGCAACATAAGTTTCTGCAAGTTCAATAAATAGATGGTAATGACCGGCTTCTGATTCCATAAAACGCCGGTAAAACTTTTGGAGATAGGGATCATTTAATCCTTCGCTTAATCTTTTGAAGCGCTCACAACTTCTGGCTTCAATTAATGCACAGATTAAAAGTTTATCCAGCAAACGGCTTTCTTCACTTCCCCCTTTTATTTCAAATTGCAACAGTGCGTTTACATATTCGTCTTTTCTTTGTTTCCCAAATGGTAAGCCTCTTTTATCTAACTCAGCCAATACCAGCCTGAAGTGTCCCCATTCTTCAGTAACAATGGGAGCCAAATCACGTACCAGTTTTTCTTTATCGCTATAACGTTGAATTAATGAGATGCAGCTGGTGGCTGCTTTTTGCTCGCAATAGGCATGATCGGTCAGGATGTCGGCCAGTGAAATACCGGCCAGATCAACCCAGCGCGGGTCTGTAGGAAGTTGCAATCCTAATATGTTTTTGTCGTATTGTGATGTTTCCATAACACGGCAAAGGTAAAAAAAACTTAGGGCTCCGCGTGTTGAACCTCTGTCCAATATAAAATTTCTTCTACTCCTTTAAAGCCATGTACGTTTTTGGGAAGATTAGCATAGAATCCCATATTCGGCTGCTGACTATAGAAAATGTTCTGTGTAGGGGCAAATTCTGTTAATGCCTGGATATAGTTTCTGAAAGAAGCACTGAAGTCCATGTAGCCCATATCAAAACAAAGTGCGGCATGGGGAAAACGATTCAACAGTTGCTTCAACACTGCCGGGTCTATATTTTTACCCAGATAAATAGTTTGTATGTAGTGTTTTCTAAGCTGATAGTTCGTGAATAGAAGACATGTTTCAAAGTTTTGCTGAGGTGGAGTAAACAATATGAACAGGTGCATATTGTTTTGATATTGTTTAGGTAGAAATTCGGTACAGTGGCAAATATATTCGCTGATCCATTGCTGTGCAACCACACTTTGGGTGAATTTTCTTTTTGAAACAATGCTCACCTGTTCGATGTGTTTGCTGATCGGCAGTAATATTTCGTGGATGATGGTTTCAGCGGTATATTCCTCCTGCATTTCTGTTAACAAACGCTTAAATTCGTTTACATCCATATCAAGAATGATATCGGATAACCGGTTAAAGTAAGTATCTAACCGGGGAATTCTCGGATGGAACTGAACCGTCAGTTGTTCTATTTCCAGGCCCGCCAGTTTAGCTATCTGAGAAATTTTGTAACCTGTTTTAATCAGATAGGCAACTCTTAATAAAAACTTCATCTCAGTCGGCGTATAGAGCCGCTGACGACCATTTTTATCAATACACAGCCGCATTTCATAACGCTGTTCCCAAATTCTGAGTGTATGAGCTTTAATACCCGTTAATGTTTCGGCTTCTTTGATGGTAAAAACATTCATAGGCTGGTTTTCTTATAGTAAATTAGCAAACTTTCTAAAAGAAAAACTAAAAAAGTAACGTTTATGGTAAAATCTTGATCTCGATAAAGTTTTATACTATATTCGTAAACTATAGGAATGAACAGAAAGTTCTATTTTTGGTGCTTATAAATTAATTAAAATGAGTTTTTTAGACATATCGATCATTTATCTGATAGCCATTCTGATTGTCATGTTACCTTCGTACGGCTTTTATCTGATCTTTAAGAAGTTGAATATTCCCGCCTGGAAAGCTTTTGTTCCTTTCCTGAATATGTGGGAAATCTACAAACTGACCGGACTTAAAAAAGTGTGGTTTTATTGTCAGTTTTTACCAATTGTTGGCTGGTTTGTGAGTTTGTGGATTCTGGTTGAGTTCGCCAAATTATTAGGACGTTTCTCTTTTCTTGATCATGCCGGTGCTGTTCTTATTCCTTTCATTTATTTTCCCTACATCGCCAATCATAAAGACACCCGTTTTATCGGAGCAGAAAAAGTTCGTCAGCATAAAAAATCCGGTGTGCGTGAGTGGGTGGATGCAGCTGTATTTGCGATCGTAGCTGCTACACTGATCAGAGCTTTTGTTTTTGAAGCCTATATGATTCCTACTTCTTCGATGGAAAAAACATTACTGGTAAATGACTTCCTGTTCGTCAGTAAAACAACTTATGGAGTAAGGGTTCCGAATACACCTTTATTTATTCCATTTGTACACCACACTGTTCCTAAGCTGGAGGTAAAATCTTACAGCGAGTTGATCCAGCTTCCTTATAAACGTTGGTTTGCGAAAGATGTTGACAGAAATGATATTGTGGTATTTAACCTGCCGGTAGGAGATACTGTTATTAATTTACCGGAGTTCCAGTCACGGATTACCTATTACGACCAGATGCTGGCCGAGGGAATGACCAACAAATTTGACTCAGCCGGAAAAATGATTTATGATCTGGAGCTCGGCCGTAAAGCGATTTTGAATAATCCGAGAAGATATCCTTTGATTACACGTCCTGTTGATAAAAGAGAAAACTATATTAAGCGTTGTGTGGCTATCGGAGGAGATACATTGGAAATCAGAGGCGGTAAGTTGCTGATCAATGGTGAATCTGCTTACGTATCACCCACACAAGCCAGCTTTTATCATGTATATGTAAAGTCTATTTTAACCGAGCAAATGTTACGTGACCGTGGGGTTCGTATTTCTTATACGCAGATGGATTATGCGGCAATGGAAAACGGTAAAGTATTACAGTTGAACTTAACCGAAAGTGAGTTAGGTAAGGTAATGCAGATGCCTGAAGTGGCCAGAATTGAAAAGAAATCAGAAGCACCGAGAAGCGATGTATTTCCACGCAATAAAAACTATGCATGGTCAAGTCATAATTTCGGTCCGCTCTGGGTACCTAAACGTGGTGCTACGATTGCTTTAACAGAAGATAATATGGTTTTTTACAGACGCTGTATCGAAGTATACGAACAAAATAAAGTAGAAGGCAAAGCCGGGCAATACTCCATCAATGGTGTACCGGCGCAGGAATATACTTTCAAAATGAATTATTACTTCATGATGGGAGATAACAGAGACCAGTCACAGGATTCCCGTTACTGGGGATTTGTTCCTGAAGATCACATTGTAGGTGGAGCCTGGTTGATTTTCTTTAGTCTGGAGAATGGTATCCGTTGGGACAGGATGTTGAAAAGAATAAAAGATTAAACTAAAAAATATGGGTAGTAGAAAGGTTATATTGTCTTTTGACCTGACAGAATTTGACTCCGGTGAGCATTTATCAAAAGCCGATGCCGAGTTATTAGCAGCAGCCCGAAAAGCTACTCAATATAGTTATGCGCCTTATTCAAAGTTTAATGTAGGAGCGGCAGCTTTGTTGAGCGATGGCCGGATTGTAACCGGTACGAATCAGGAAAATGCCTCTTTTCCGGCAGGAATCTGTGCAGAACGTGTACTCATGGCTGCAGTGATTTCGCAATATCACCCCCATCATATACTGGCAATGGCCATTTCATATAAACCTGAACAGGCGGCAAGTGATCACCCGATTAGCCCTTGCGGTGTTTGCCGTCAGGTGCTGAGTGAATATGAAACCCGTTTCGGATCTTTTAAAATGATTCTGTCGGGGCTGGAAGGTAAAGTGATAGTGCTTGACAAAGCCACGAACTTATTGCCTTTAGCTTTTGGGGCGAAGGAATTGTTGTAAGAAATTGAAAATGGAAAATTGAAAAAGGGATGAGGTTTAATAACTTAATTCCTAAGTTTCCCCTATGTTTGAAATTTGTATTTAAAAACAAGAAGGAAATGAAGCCCTGACATTTAGAAGAGAATGAAGAAAGCAACGAGTTGCTTCGGCAGAAGCGTCCTTGATTTTCTTTTTTCCTTCATTCACTTCATGCTTTGCCATTAGAGTTTGAAGTAAAAGAGATGAATATGTAAAGAGGCTAATCAACATGATTCCTAAGTTTCTCCTATGTTTGAAATTGGTATTTAAAAACAAGAAGGAAATGAAGCCCTGACATTTAGAAGAGAATGAAGAAAGCAACGAGTTGCTTCGGCAGAAGCGTCCTTGATTTTCTTTTTTCCTTCATTCACTTCATGCTTTGCCATTAGAGTTTGAAGTAAAAGAGATGAATATGTAAAGAGGCTAATCAACATGATTCCTAAGTTTCTCCTGTGTTTGAAATTGGTATTTAAAAACAAGAAGGAAATGAAGCCCTGACATTTAGAAGAGAATGAAGAAAGCAACGAGTTGCTTCGGCAGAAGCGTCCTTGATTTACTTTTTTCTTTTATTCGCTTTATGCTTTGCCATTGGAGTTTGAAGTAAAAGAGATGAATATGTAAGGAGGCTAATCAACATGATTCCTAAGTTTCTCCTATGTTTGAAATTGGTATTTAAAAACAAGAAGGAAATGAAGCCCTGACATTTAGAAGAGAATGAAGAAAGCAACGAGTTGCTTCGGCAGAAGCGTCCTTGATTTACTTTTTTCTTTTATTCGCTTTATGCTTTGCCATTGGAGTTTGAAGTAAAAGAGATGAATATGTAAGGAGGCTAATCAACATGATTCCTAAGTTTCTCCTATGTTTGAAATTGGTATTTAAAAACAAGAAGGAAATGAAGCCCTGACATTTAGAAGAGAATGAAGAAAGCAACGAGTTGCTTCGGCAGAAGCGTCCTTGATTTACTTTTTTCTTTTATTCGCTTTATGCTTTGCCATTGGAGTTTGAAGTAAAAGAGATGAATATGTAAGGAGGCTAATCAACATGATTCCTAAGTTTCTCCTATGTTTGAAATTGGTATTTAAAAACAAGAAGGAAATGAAGCCCTGACATTTAGAAGAGAATGAAGAAAGCAACGAGTTGCTTCGGCAGAAGCGTCCTTGATTTACTTTTTTCTTTTATTCGCTTTATGCTTTGCCATTGGAGTTTGAAGTAAAAGAGATGAATATGTAAGGAGGCTAATCAACATGATTCCTAAGTTTCTCCTATGTTTGAAATTGGTATTTAAAAACAAGAAGGAAATGAAGCCCTGACATTTAGAAGAGAATGAAGAAAGCAACGAGTTGCTTCGGCAGAAGCGTCCTTGATTTACTTTTTTCTTCATTCGCTTCATGTTTTGCCATTGGAGTTTGAAGTAAAAGAGATGAATATGTAAAGAGGCTAATCAATTTCATTTCCTAATGATTCAATTAATTTACTCAATCCCACATCAGTTTGTCACCCAGACTCAGGTATACATAATTGGGAAAACAAACTTCAAGATCGCTTTTCGCAAAGCAGGTGCAAAGTAATACCTGGTTTTCTTTAAGGTCTTGTGTTTTTAATACTTCATTTTTGGTCATGATATAATCGCCTTTACGAACAATGACGGCGCATTCACCACAAGTACCACCCCGGCAACTATAGGGAATGTCGAGTTTGTGATGGCTGATCGAATCGATCAGGCTTTCATCGGGCCGGCTATAAAATTCATAACATTTTACACCGTAGTACAGCGTGATTTTATACTCATCCTGCGGTTGCATTTCGGCAGGTGCGGTGATAATGTCGGGGCTGAACAGCTGCCATCTCAGAATATCTTCACGATAACCTGTAATTCTTGCAGCTACAACAGCCATACGCGTAAACTGGTTACTTCCACAAATGAATACCTGTATTCCCTGGTCGGAGGGATCGTAGTCGCTGAGAGACTGGGCGATTGTTTCAATGGTTAACTGGCGGTGGGGGATGGGTTGAGCCGGATTATAGTGGGGTTCCGTATAAAAGCTTTCCCAGCGAAAATGCATGTGAAAAGCAGTTTGTAAGGCTTTTAGTTCTTTTTGAAAAAGTACTTCTTTTTCATTAGGCGACTGATAAAGTAAATGTATCTGTGAGTCGGGTTCTGTATGTAAAATTTGTTTAATGAGGGGATAGATGGAAGCGGAAAAAGGATGTTCGGCGATACAAATAATCAGCCGTCCTTCATCAGGCGGCGTTTCGAGCAACATTTTTCCGGTGGGTGGATAAGTGAAAATCTGGGTGCCGGGCTCCCATGTTTCATGAATATGCGCTTCAAAACTGTAGTGGGTGTCGGAACGTACTAAAATACCTAAACCGTCATCAATACCCGGAACTGTGTAGATGGGATATGCCCGCCGGTAAATGGCTCCTTCATAATCGAGCAAAACAGTCATAAACTGACCTGTCTGGTATGTTGGGGAAGTGGTTTCCAGTGAATCGAGAATGTATCCATAAATGCCTCTGCCATATGAATACATTTCCCGGATTTCCCATCTGACAATGTTCATATTAAGTATTCAATTTTACTAGTATCCGACCGGTAATCTGACCATTTAATATTGCATCGATATAGGTATCATTCAATTCTTCTAAGGTAACTTCTCTGGCTATTCCGTTTAATTGCTCATTGATATTCCAATCGGTAGATAATTTATTCCATAAAATTTTCCGGATACGCATGGGCGTTTCAGCCGAGCCTACGCCAATCAAACTGACTCCGTTAAGAATAAAAGGATATACGGTAGTGTTTAGTTTAGGAGAACCAACCAATCCGGTACTTACAATAGCACCTTCTGTCATACATCCTTTTAACAGTGTTGCCAGCGTGTTACCACCTACAGTATCAATACCACCTGCCCATTTTGGTTTGATCAGTAATTTGCCGCTTTCATCATTTACATAATCACGTTTTTCAATCTGATGCGCGCCTAACTGACGAAGATAATCACCTGCATTACTTTTACCGGTAATGGCAATTACCTGATAACCGATTTTAGAAAGTATGGCAACTGCCATGCTGCCCACACCTCCGGTAGCACCTGTTACTACAACCGGCCCCATTGCTGGTGACTGGCCTAACAGTTCTAATTTATAAATAGCAGACGCCGCAGTAAAACCGGCGGTACCTAAAATCATTGCCTGTTGTAACGTCAGCCCTTCGGGCAAAGCAACGATCCACTCTGCGGGAACACGTACTAACCCGCCGAATCCACCGTGGGTATTCATTCCTAAATCATAACCGGTCACTAACACCTGATCGCCTTCTTTCCAGTCAGGGTTCTCACTACTCACCACGATACCGGCTGCATCAATACCCGGTGTATGTGGAAACAGTTTGGTAATACCCCTGTTTCCTGTTGCTGATAAAGCATCTTTGTAATTCAGGGCTGAGTAATGTACACGGATCACTACCTCTCCCTTAGGTAAATCTTCCACTGATCTTTCAATAATGCTGCGCTGAAATCTTCCTTCAGCTGTTTCTTGTACCCAAATAGCTTTGAATCTCATACAAATGGCTTTAATGAGCAATTTAACCCATCCTAAGCATGTAACCAATGAATTACGAAGAGAAAGTTACGATTATATTTGAATGCGACATTCAGCGCTCAATGAAGGTCATGTAGCAGTAAAAAAATGAAAAAAATAGAAGTGTATTAAAATCAATGTAATAGAGCAGGTCAGACAGTTGTTTAAATCATTCTGACTATTTAATTTATTGATCGTGATTAACAAAAAAAATGGTACCTAAGGGGTTAATAATTGAGATAAATCATTTAAGAAATGGGCAAAAGATTGCTCATCAATTAATAATTAGGAATTAATAGTTAAGAATTCTACATTTTTCATTTTCCACTTTCAATTCTTCTCTTAATTCAACTCTGTTGTTTGAACAGACGACTTTTTAATACCTTTAGCACTAAAATTGATAGTAAGTTGATACGCCGGTTTTTGGGCTTTGAGAAATTCTGCTACTGTTTCAATTGTGCCTGCCCGCTATTTCGATTTTCCCGAAGTCATTCCACTGAATCGTCATTTTTTATTTCAAATATAAAAACAACAAAGTATGAAAAAAACTGCAATAGCTGTATGGACAGGAACAGGTAAAGAAGGTAGTGGCCATTTGAGTACCCAAAGTGGGGTGCTGCATGAGAATGCTTATTCATTTGCGACCCGTTTTGAAGACGGAAGAGGCACTAATCCTGAAGAATTACTGGCAGCAGCTCACTCAGGATGTTTTACCATGAAATTAAGTTTTGTATTATCCGGGGCAGGTTATACCCCTACCAGATTAACCACCAGTGCGGCTGTAGAGCTGAAAGATGGAAAAATCAGTGAATCTGCATTGGAGTTAACTGCTGAAGTTCCGGGCTTATCGGAAGAGGATTTTCAGAAATATGCCAATGAAGCAAAAGAAAACTGCCCGGTAAGTTTATTATTTAATGCAAACATAACTTTAAAGGCTCAATTGGTAAATTCTTAAAATAAGTTTCACCAATAGCTGGTTTTTCGGGTTTTTTTATCTTAAATTGTACCTGTTTTTAATAACTAAATCCTTTTAGCAAAAACAGTCAACCAATGAGTAATAAAAATTCTCGTAGAACTTTTGTAAAAAATTCTGCGCTTGCTGCTGCAGGATTTTTTATTGTTCCCCGCCATGTACTTGGCGGAAACGGATACGTAGCCCCTTCTGATAAACTGAATATTGCAGGTATCGGAGCAGGTGGTAAAGGCGCATCTGACCTGGCAGGCTTTGCTAAGAGCCCGCGAGTGAACATTGTTGCACTGTGCGACGTTAGCGATGAAGCTGCCAAAAAAACCAGAGAAAGATTCTCCAAAGCCACTTATTACAAAGACTTTAGAGAAATGCTTTCGAAGGAACACAAAAACATTGATGCTGTTTCAGTATCAACCCCTGATCACACACACGCTGTAGCTACTTTGGCTGCCATACAACTGAATAAGCATGTGTATGTTCAAAAGCCATTAACACACAGTATCCATGAGGCCAGGGTACTCACTGAAGCGGCTAAACGATATAAAGTGGTTACTCAAATGGGTAATCAGGGTGGCTCCGGTGATGGTGTTAGAAAAATGAAAGAAATGGTAGATGCCGGAATGATCGGCGAAGTACATACCGTACATTGCTGGACGAACAGGCCGGTATGGCCGCAGGGGTTACCGACTCCTACCGGTACACATGAAGTACCTGCTGAACTTGACTGGAACCTTTGGTTAGGGCCTGCTCAGTATATCGATTATAACCCTGCCTATGTTCCGTTTAACTGGAGAGGCTGGTGGAATTTCGGTACAGGGGCTTTAGGCGATATGGCCTGCCATATCATGGATCCCGTTTTTAGAATCCTTCCAATTTTATATCCTAGCTCAGTTGAATGTAGCCTAGCCACTATCTGGAAAGAAATGTGGAACGATACAATGAATACTGACAGCTGCCCTCCGTCTTCTATCATTCACCTGGTATATCCTAAAACAACCGGTAACGGCAGTATTAAAGTACATTGGTATGATGGAGGACTAAGACCGCCACGCCCTGAAGAACTGGGTTCTGATGAGCCGATGGGCAACTGGGACGGTGGAGTTATTTTCGAAGGAGATAAAGGAAAAATCATGTGTGATTGTTATGGAGAAAATCCAAGGTTAATTCCTACTATCCGCATGCAACAGGATACCATGCCGAAAGAAACATTGGCCAGAGTTCCTGAAGGACACTACGTTCAATGGGTAAATGCCTGTATCGCCGGTTATGGAAACGGTACAACCTCTTCACCATTTGAATATGCCGGCCCTTTTACCGAAAGTATCCTGATCGGTAACCTGGCTATCAGAAGCTTTATGATGAAAAATCCGAACCTGAAAGGGTGGGACGATAAGTACCTGGGCAGAAAACGCCTGAACTGGGATGCTAAAGCACTGAAAATTACCAACTTTGAAGAGGCTAACCAATTTGTGAAAAGAGAATACAGAGAAGGCTGGACGTTGGGAGTTTAAGTAAATTAAGAGTTGTTTACGGCAAAACTGATTATAATTGCCCGCTTGCAACAATGAAAGATTCTTTTCCCTGCATCTCAGCACATTAAATAATAAAAAGAGCTGTCTATAAAGACAGCTCTTTGTGTGTGTGACTGTGTCATTTTTAATGATTGATGCAAAAAATGAACATTTTTAAAGAAATATCTTGACTGAATTCTTCTTTGAGGTAATAAAAAAAGAATGCTTATTTTGTTGAATATTAATAAGTTATAATTTTTTTTAGAGCTTTGAGATAATGAAATATCAGTTTTTTTGATTTGCAATACGACTTTTAGGATTGTAATTTTACATCATCAACAGAGCAACAAAATAGTTACTGTTGATCACTAAAAAGATATTTCGAACTTTTTCATATGGCAAGCAATCGTTAGAGGCCTACTGTTTCTACAGGAGGCTTTTTTTTGTGCCTTACTGAAGGATAAATTACTTTTCTGCAATAAACTTCCTGTCTGCTGATGAATCATTGCGCAGCACATCGATTTTCAAAAAAATACATAAAAATTTAATACCAGCGTTCTCAGGTCGCTTTTGTGAGGTGAGCGAGCTTTTGCAGCTCTTCGTATTTGTAAAATTCTGATTTGTTTTGATAACATTTACTCAATTCGAGTAAAAGTATCCTTATTGCAGATTTGCTGTCGATTGGAGACAATAATTGAGGTTGTGGTTCAATACCGTGATTCAGGAAATACTCATCGATATTTTGTTGTGAGTATAAGCTCCCCGAAGTGGGGTCGATATAAAATTGTGGAGTATCAGCACTTAAAATATGCCCCCACGGATCCTGATGAGTACGAAAATACCCTAAAAGAAAGTGCTGCGGAATATTCAATACTTTTACCGGAATTTCTAATAAATCGGCGATGATTAAATAGAGTAATCCGTTCGAAATAGTATTACCGTTTCGCTTTTCTAATAAATTATTGAGATAGAACTGAACAGGATCTTCGTAGTTCACTGCCGAACCTTCCAGTTGATAGTAGTTGTAAAAGATGCTTGACAGAACATTGACTTGCTCGAGCGGGGTCAGGTAATTATTTAACTCTAGCCATACGTTTTTCCGGAGTTTTTCAATCGCCAGTTGAATTTCTGATTCGTTGATTTCAGGATATTCAAACTTGGTTACCAGTAAATAGCCTGTGAGTAAATCCGGTTCTTCAATGGAAGCCCACTCCTCAAAAGCCCGGGAAAGCTCCTGGAAGCGTAAACGGTGAATGAGCACCTCTATTCTTTTATGAATCATACTCTGGCACGCACCTTCCCAGTAGGCTTCGAGTGAGGGTATCAATCTCGGCCCATGAGTGATGATACGATTGGCAACCTCGGCGAATACTTCTTCGTCAGGGTCATCGATCAACGTAAAAAGGGATGATATTTCCTTGTTTTGATTCATTCTTTGTGGGAAATATAATCCAAGTTCCTATAAGTTTCGGGATTCTGAAAAAAAGATTATCCACAAATTAACATTTTGGTATTCTAAAATATACAATAAGCACTTTTAGAATTAAGAAGGGAGAATTGAAAATAGAAAGTGGAGACTGAGAGAAAGGGGCAGATCTGCTTTAAAAACTCCCCCTTCATTTCTTAATTGCTGAATGGTTCCTATCCCTGTTCAACCGAAAGCGGTTTCCTTTTGCCAAAAAGATATTGGTATTTTCCGTCTATAGCATACCCCAATTCATTCATTACTTTAAAGTGTAGCTGATCAAGCGTTTTTGTTTTGATCTTCTTAAAATCTTTTGCGATGGTATCTATGTAAAACGCATAATTTTTATCTTTTGCGTAGTACGTATGATCACATTCTCTGTAATAGGTGGCGGTAAAACATTCTTCCAGCAGTTCGAAGCTTGCTGCATCGGCATCTGCCACAATCTTTTCGCGGAAGTAAACATGATTGTTATCTTTTGCTACATTTTTTACCGTATCTCCCTTTAATACCTGAAAACTTTTTCTGTCAGCTTGCGGTACTTCTGTGTAATAGTTGAAGTAAATCTTGTCTCCAACCGACTGATAATATTCAGAAAGAATAGTGTAATCTTTTAAACTATAGGGAAGCAGCGTATCGAAAATATAATCGTGGTTTCCCGAATTGCTGAATCCGGTTGCAAAATCAGTGATTTTAAAATCTGCCGGATTGGCCCCGGGAAGAATGGTAAATGCATTCATATAACTTTCCAGGTAAACATGTTTTTTATCCTTAAAGTAATGGAAAGTTGATCCGTTGCTTTTTATTATTTCGAAACTGGCAAAGTCAATAATCGTATAAAATTTTTTATACACTTCACTGTCAAAATGAAGAATAAAAGAATTATCAATAATACAGAAACCGTGACCCAATTGTTTTTTACTCATAAATTACGAATTGACTTTACCTGTTAACCTCTTTTTAAATTATTACCAGTTTCCTTCAGGAAGATAATAGTAGGAAGTATCCCGCTGCAATTGCCAGGGCGCCTGATGAAACGACCAGCATTCTTTCAGCTGATCGAATGCTCTTCCTGCACTATAAGTTCCCCATTTGTAACTTACCGGATAGTTTTTACTACTGTCACTAATTGTGCCAAACAGCATAGCTGTAGAAAAGCCTGAAACCCCATTGGTATAAATCATGGCTTTTTCTATTGTCAACCTGGATCCCGCAGGAAATATTCTTATTGTATGATGAGCGTCAGTGGCCGATTGTTTTCTTTGTTCTACCTGTTGCCAGTCAGGATGCAGGCTGTCATAAAGTATAGCGGGATATTTTTTATTGAAAGGATCTCTGTCTTCGAACAAAACTGTTTCAACAGGTAAAATCACTGTTTTCCCTATCCATTCACTGAAAGGGGTATACCGGCTGATATCGGCAGATTTTGTTTTTATAACATAAATGAACATTAATACAAATACAACCAGTGAGATCGCAATACTCCAAAGCAGGATCTTTTTAATTTTCATAGGTGTTATTGTTATAAAATGGAGAGAATACACAAAACTCCTGTTGCTGATAATAACAACAACAGGCTTACATATAATGTAGAAGTTCGTCTTTTGCGATAAAGTATAATGCACTCAGCTAAAAAGTAAACAAAGCTGATCAGGATAACAGAGATGCAGGTATAGAGGAAGCCGTAACCCAACGGATCTTTTCTGCCGTTCAACAGAAGGTTGTAAATGATGAAGAAGAGCACCACAATGCCCGTGATTCGAAAGAATAAATGCAACAACCAGTGGGTATTTTTTTCTTTCATAGTTTTCGGGGAATAGGAATAAAAAATAAACCATTAAGAATTGCGGATAAGCTGTACCACTTAATTCCTCCTATGTTGACAGGTGAAGTTTTCCCGCTGATTGAGCGGATAAGTTATAGTATAGTTTAAATTTACTTCAGCGCAGATCTGCGCTGAAGTAATATTTGAATTGAAACGATGTTTTCTGTGTTATCTGCGGGATAACGTATTTTCTTAATGGTTGTATACAAACGGACTATTTCTTTTTCTTCGCTGCTTTTTTAGGCGCCGCTTTTTTTGCTGCTTTCTTAGGTGCTGCTGATTTTTTAGCTGCCGCTTTTTTAGGTGCGGCGGTTTTCTTCGCTGCTCCTTTAGAAAAGGCCCCCGGAATACTTGCCTCAATCATCGCTTTCACTTCTTCCAGTTCCAATGTTGCCGCTTCTTCAGCTGTATACTTTGTGTCATCTGCTTTTTTACCCAGCTTCAGCATCTTTTTATTAAAGCGGATAAACGGACCCCATCTTCCGTTTTCAATGCTAACTTTGGCTTCGGGCCATTGCTGGATATAGCGGTTGGCTTCTTTGCTAACTTTTGCATCAATCAGTTCTGTGATATCTGCTTTCGATAAATTTTCAAAATTATAGCGGCGCGGTACGTTGATGTAGAGATCGTTCCATTTGATAAACGGACCGAATCTTCCTGTACCTTTCGTTACCGGTTTGTTTTCGTAGGTAGCGATAGGAGCGTCGGCCTTGGCTTTTTCTTCGATCAGCTCAAGGGCACGTTCATAAGTAACGGCTAAAGCATCTTCTCCCTTAGGAATAGAGATATTTTGTTCTCCGACTTTCAGGTAAGGGCCGAACCGGCCGGTATTTACAATTACTTCGTTACCATCAATTTCACCCAGTGTTCTTGGCAATTGGAATAATTCCATCGCGTCTTCGAGGGTAACGGTTTCGATAGACTGATCTTTCTTTAATCCGGCAAACCTTGGTTTTTCTTCATCGCTGACATCACCGATCTGTACCATTGGACCGAAGCGGCCCATACGTGCCACTACTTTTTTACCGGTTTCAGGATCTACTCCCAATTCTCTTTCGCCTTTAATGCGTTCGGCGTTTTCTATGGTATTGTCTACGTCTTCTTTGAAAGGAGAATAGAACTCTTTAATCATTTTATTCCACTTCAGTTTACCGGCAGCTACTTCATCGAAACGTTCTTCGATACTGGCCGTAAAACCGTAGTCCATGATTTCGTCGAAGTGTTGTTTAAGGAAGTCTGTTACTACCAGTCCGAGATCGGTCGGGAAAAGTTTCGACTTTTCAGCTCCGGTATTTTCTTCGGCAGTAGAAGCCGAAACCTTATCGTTTTTCAGTTGAAGAATACGATAGGCTCTTTTAATACCCTCTTTATCACGCTTCTCTACATATCCTCTTTTTAAAATGGTAGAGATCGTCGGTGCATAAGTAGAAGGGCGGCCGATGCCCAGTTCTTCTAATTTTTTAACCAGAGAAGCTTCGGTGTATCTTGGCGACGCACGGCTAAAGCGTTCAATGGCTTTCATTTGTTGCAGTTCAAGGCTTTGTTTTACCTTTAATGGTGGTAACATACCTTCGTTCTGTTCTTCTTCCGGTAAATCTTCGTCGTCGTGGTCTTCACGGTAAACCTTTAAAAACCCTTCAAACTTTAAAACCTCACCCTGAGCAGTGAGTTCTTCTTTATTAGTGGAAATTGAAATTTTGGCAATGGTTCTTTCCAGTTCGGCATCAGACATCTGGCTGGCCATGGTACGCTTCCAGATGAGTTCGTACAGACGTTTGCAATCCGGATCATCAACGGTACTGTTCTCCATATAAGTAGGGCGAATAGCTTCGTGTGCTTCCTGTGCCGATTCGTTTTTATTTTTATACTTACGGGCCTGGTAATATTTAGCCCCGTAAGAACCTGTGATCTGTTTTTTGATTTCACCCATAGCAGTATCACTCAGATTCACACTATCAGTACGCATATAAGTGATATTACCGCTCTCATACAGACGTTGGGCCAGTAACATGGTTCTGCTAACGGAGTAACCGAGTTTTCTCGATGCTTCCTGTTGCAGGGTAGAAGTTGTAAAAGGTGCTGCAGGTGATTTTTTACCCGGTTTTACCTGAATATCTGTAACAGTATAGTTGGCTCCTTTGCAGGATTCTAAGAAAGCTTTGGCTGAATTTTCCTGATCGTATTTTTTGCCCTCTGCAGTAAATAATACCGGCTTCTTATTAAGGTCGTCGGCAATGAATTGGGCTTCCAGTTTGAATTGTGAAGTAGCGGTAAAGGCGTTGATCTCTCTTTCTCTTTCGGCGATTAAGCGTACGGCAACACTTTGAACACGGCCGGCAGACAGGTTATTTTTCATGCTCATTTTACGCCATAGAACAGGACTTAATTCGAATCCTACGATTCTGTCTAAAACCCTTCTGGCCTGTTGAGCATCTACCAGATGCATATTTAAATGGCGTGGATTGTCAACGGCTTTTTTAATAGCCGGTTTGGTGATCTCGTGGAAAACAATCCTTTTGGTTGTTCCGGGGTCTAATCCCAATACCTCGCATAAGTGCCAGCTGATCGCTTCTCCTTCGCGGTCCTCATCCGTTGCTAACCAAACTTCGTCACTTTTCCGTGCGAGGCTTTTTAACTCTTTCACCACCTTTTCTTTTTCATCCGGAATCGTATATCGTGGGGTGAAATTATTCTGGATATCGATTCCCATATCATCTTTTTCGAGGTCTCTGATATGTCCATAGCAACTCTTCACCTCAAAATCCTTTCCCAAGATTTTCTCGATGGTTTTCGCTTTTGCCGGAGACTCTACAATCAATAAATTCTTCGCCATACTTACTTTACTTTTTTCAACCTATACCTTCTTCATCAAGGCATTCAGGGGCTGTAAGTTACTAACAGCTTATCAAATTAAATAACAAAATTTCGGCAAATATATTTTACCGGATTACGCAATTTAAGGTTTCTTGGTAAAATTTAATCAGAGTATATTAAATATCAGCTGTTTATATCTTTTTTTATATTATAGGACAATCGGGCTTTGAACCATTCAGAAATTAAGGTATTCAGGAAGCCGCATTGCTGATTAAGCGGGTACACTTTTTTCGTGTAACCGGCTGAATTTCTTTTTAAAACTACCATTAGCTATGTACTGTTGATACCTATAAACAAAAAGCCAAACCGGTTATCTCTTCATTTCTGAATTGCTTAATGGTTCCAATTTTTTACACTTTAATTCTCCACAAATCCCTCAACGCCTGTTTCGCTGCATGAAATCCGCACTGTCCGTGCACCCCGCCACCCGGTGGTGTAGAGGATGAACAGATATACATTCCTTTTGCACTGGTTTTATATGGAGAAAAGCGTAATGCCGGACGATTGACCAGCTGAGTAATATTGAGAACCCCTCCATTAATATCACCACCGATATAATTGGCATTATAAGCTTCCAGCTGTTTGCTGTTGATTGTATTTTTAGCAAGAATGGTTTTTCTGAAACCCGGTGCAAATCGTTCGATTTGATTTTCGATCGCAACACTCATATCCGTTGTAGAACCATGTGGGGTATGGCAATAAGCCCAGATCGTATGTTTGCCTTCGGGAGCACGTGTATCATCAAACATACTTGATTGCGCGAGTAATACAAACGGTTTTTCAGGATGTTTGCCTTTCCAGATGTCAGACTCACTTTCCTGAATTTCTTCGAATGTACCACCGATATGTACGGTAGATGCCTGGTTACATAACTGATTAATGAAGGGTACCGGGCGATCAACGGCGAAATCCATTTTAAAAACGCCCATCCCGTATTTGAATTTTGACAATTGCCAACGGTATAGCGAAGAAAACGACTCACCCGCAATTTCCAATACCTGTTTAGGCGTCAGGTCGAACAAAATAGCTTTTGCCGATGGTAGCTGGCCAAGGTTTTTAACAGGAGTACCGGTTTGAATTTTTCCACCGAGCGAAAGAAAATATTGCTCCATTGCATTGGCAATACTTTGTGAACCTCCTTTCGGAATCGCCCAACCGTGTACCATACCAACGGTGGTTAAAACGATACCGATAGCCGCAGTTGAAAGATTTTCTAAAGGTTGCATACTATGAGCGGTCATTCCTGCCCATAGGCCTCTGGTATATTTAGATTTAAATCTTTTGCCGATAGATTGAGCTGACTGAATAGACTTTAATCCGAAATTCATATAAGGAAACAGGTGCTGTGGAAAACCGATCGGACCGAGTACATCGGGTTGTAATTTCGCCCAGTTATTCACCATCGGTTCAAACAATTCATAAAACGCATCTCTGTCGCTGTGCAGGTGCTGAATCGTTTTATCGAGACTGTTATACAAACAGGCTACTTCGCCATTATCCTGCGGGTGGGCTGCTTCAATAGGAGCCAGTATCATCTCTAAACCGAAACGTTTCCAGTCTCTGTTTGCAAAGAAAGGGGAGGCAGCCTGCATCGGATGAATGGCTGAACATACATCATGGTGAAAGCCGGGTAATGTGAGCTCGGCTGTACGTGAACCGCCCCCGATGGTATCGGTAGCCTCAATCAGTAAAACATTTAAACCCTGTTCCTGAATAGTAATAGCTGCTGCCAGGCCGTTCGGGCCGGCTCCAACCACTACTGCATCATAATCGGTCTTTAAATCGCTCATAAGGTGGAAATTACACTAAAATGTTACTAAAGTTAGAAAAAAGCAATAAAATTTCAGTATTCAACATCCAAACATCATTCCAGCTACGTATATAATATTGAATCGCCATTCATGGATTTGATGCGATAATGTTGTTTATGGCATAAACTAAAAACAAAGCACACTACCAGGTTGATTTTTACCCAGTTGTACCCATGAGAGTGGTGTGTGGCGTTTTTTCCGGCCTAAAAAATTGGTTGGATTCTAAACATTATCTATATTCGAATTGCGAATGAAAGTTCGCTCGATTTAAGTATCGACACATTTAGTGTTACGACTGCACGTTTTTACGTGCAGTCTTTTTTTGTGCCTGTCAAAGAAAAAGGAGGTTGGGTAAAATCAGTTACCCTGAAAAAAAATGATTCAAAATCGGTAACTTCAATTGTTAAATTTCCTTTCCAGCAAACCAACAACTATGCAACCGGGCAGTAAAATGTTTGTACCGCACCCTCTTCTGCAACCTTATATAGAGGGCTATGTACTGTTTGAAAACAACAACATTCATACACTTACACATTATCACCCCGATTATCATTCTATCATTTGTTTTGATATAAACCGTAAACACCTATTGGCAGAGGGGATAAAAGAAATAAAATCATCTATGGTATTTGTTGGCCCCGTAGATAATTATGTAACGATTAGCCGGGTACCCGACCGTTTGTTGCAGGTTATTTTTAAACCCTATGGTGCTTTTTATTTGCTGGGAGCTGCCATTCGAAAAATTTCCGGAGTAGGTATGGATGCCGGTATTTTACTGGATGACATCAAAGAAACCATTCACCGGATAGAAGAGGTTTATCCAAACGAAGCTGAATGCTTTAAGTTATTTGACCAGTACTTCTTAAATAAACTGAAAAACACTGCCCGAACTACCGCTACGATAGAGCAAATTGCTTATGCCTGTTCAATTATTCAGGAAAACGCCGGTAATGTAAAGATGAAAGCAATCTGCCGGCAGCTGAATATGTCTGAAACTTCTTTCAGAGCTCACTTTAGTGAAAAAGTAGGCATGACCCCCAAAGCCTTTGCACAAATTGAAAAAATGAATCACGTGAAATCGTACCTCGAACAACATCCATCACTCGACTGGATTACGATTTGCGAGCAATATAATTTCTTCGATCAAACCCACTTTATCAAACACTTTAAAAGGTATTTCGGGTGCACACCAATGGCGTATCTGAGAGTAATTAATAATTTAGAATTAAGAGTTAATAATTATTGAATACAGCAAATTAGATTAAGCTCAAAACCAGCGTCAGCCCGTTTTTAATTATTAATTCTTAACTGATCTTTTACTCCACCAACAGTTTCTCACAAACAATCTTCGACAACATTTCATCACTATGGCCGGTATAACTCACCCGCATCGACTGGTCGAACGACTCTACCGATACCACTTTTATTTTAGTACCTAACTGAAGGTTTCTTGCATTCAGGAATCTTAAAAACTCGTCGCTTGAGTTAATTACTGCACAGAGTTTGACCGTTTCACCGGCGGTTACTTCTAACAAAGACCGGTATTGTTTCCATACCAGGTTACCGTTTTTATCAGGAATCGGTGAGCCGTGCGGATCTACCGTAGGATGCCCCAGCATCGAATCCATCCGGTCGAAAAACTCCGGTGAAGCAATATGCTCAATCTGCTCGGCAATTTCATGTACTTTATCCCAGGTAAAACCCATAATGTCTACCAGAAACATCTCGGTTAAACGGTGTTTGCGTACAATTAAGCCCGCTTCTTTTTTACCCCTGGCAGTGAGTTTTAACGGTTTATAGGCTTCATATACCACCAGTTTTTTTTCACGCAGTTTTTTCATCATGCTGTTGACCGTAGGCATTTTAATGCCCAGGTGCTGCGATAACTCGTTCACACCCACTTCGCCGGAACCCTGCGAAAGCAGAAATAACGACTTGAGATAATTTTCTTCAGTATAGGAAACCATAGCCATATTCTTCACTCAAAAGTACAGGATAGAAAAAAAATACCCGAATTTATTTGTTAGATGAATCTAACTTTGTAGTTTTGTTGTGAAGAAAATAAAGTTAATATGGATAAAATATTGTTACTCATCGGATTTGTATTTTTAGCACAGGATGTATTTTCGCAAGACAAAGAAAAACAAGACACTTTACAGGAAGTGGTAGTGACCGGCAACATGCGAACCGTTTTTAAATCGGCTTCGATTGTTCCCATTGAATTATATAAACCGGCTTTTTTCAGTAAAAACCCGACCATGAGTTTTTTTGAATCGGTTGAGTTAATCAACGGGGTACAGCCGCAGATTAATTGTAATGTTTGTAATACCGGCGACATTCATATTAATGGTATGGAAGGCCCGTATACACTGATTTTAATTGACGGAATGCCGATTGTGAGCGGCCTCAGTACGGTGTACGGCTTATCGGGTATTCCCAATAGCCTCGTAGAAAGGGTAGAACTGGTAAAAGGCCCTGCCGCCGCTTTATACGGTTCTGAAGCCATGGGCGGTATCATTAATATCATTACCAGATCACCCAACAACTCACCCCGTTTTTCTGTAGATCTGATGGGCACCGACTGGGGTGAAAGCCAGGCCGATGTTTCCACCGCTTTTAAAGCTGGTAAATGGAATTCTTTACTGGGCATCAATCACTATAATTTTCAGCAACGCATCGACAGAAACAACGACGGCTTTACCGATATGGCACTGCAAAAAAGAATCGCATTGTTTAATAAATGGACGCTCGAACGTAAAAGTGGTAAAGAATTATCCCTCGCCGGCAGGTATGTGTGGGAGGAGCGCTGGGGCGGACAAACCAACTGGGGTAAACAATTTCTCGGAACAGACAGTGTATATGGTGAATACATCGAAACCAACCGCTGGGAGGTATTGGGGCAGTATCAGTTAGCTACCAAAGAGGATATTCGCGTGCAATGGTCGCTGAACGGGCACCGCCAGCGCTCCATGTACGGAAACACCTCTTTTGATGCCGACCAGACCGTAGCGTTTGTACAGGCTTTATGGAACAAACAATGGCGCGAGCACCAGAGCTTATTGGTAGGAGCTACTTACCGGTATACCTATTACGATGACAATACACCGGCAACGGAAGGCTATGTAGCTGCAAAGCATACCCGTTTACCGGGCGTGTTTGTACAGAACGAATCAGAGTGGGGTAAACATGCGTTGTTGCTGGGGTACCGGTTAGACCATCATTCGGCACACGGCTGGGTATCATCACCCAGGGTAGGCTGGAAGTATAAGATTAATCCGGTGCAGCAGATCCGGTTAAGTGCGGGTACAGGCTACCGGGTGGTGAGTATCTTTACCGAAGACCATGCGGCTTTGAGTGGTGCGCGCGAAGTGGTGATTAAAGAAGCGTTGAAACCCGAGCAGTCGTATAACTTTTTAGCGCAATACTCGAACAAGTACTATCTGAATAGCTGGATTATTGATGCCGACATCAATGTTTTCTACAACTATTTTACGAATAAAATTATTGCAGATCTGGATACGGATCCTCAGTTGATCATTTATGATAACCTGGAAGGATATGCGGTGAATAGAGGTCTCGGCCTGAATATTACGGCGATACAATCGAACAAATGGCAGTTACAGGCAGGAATTACCTATATGGACGTGTACAGCAAAGAGGGAGGCGAAAAAACAATACAGTTGTATGCACCCCGTTATACGGGCAATCTGATCGTTAGCAGAACCTTACCACGTTCATGGACAGTTGATTTTACGAACAAATGGAATGGCCCTATGCGATTACCGGTGGTACCCAATGATTTCAGGCCGGAATATTCACCGTGGTACGTACTCTCGAATCTGCAGTTGAAAAAAGCCTGGAAATCGTTTGAGATTTACGGCGGCATTAAAAACATCTTTGATTTTGTACCGAAAAACGGTATTCTGCGTCCTTTTGATCCGTTTGACAAATATGCCGACGAAGACCCGAACGGGTATACGTTTGATCCTTCGTATAACTATGCGTCGTTACAGGGGCGGAGAGGTTTTTTAGGGGTGAGGTATGTTATTAATTAATAGTGAGAATAAAAATGATTTTTTACAAATTTGGATTTATGGTTGTTTCAGAAATAGGAATAGGAAGATAAAGCATTTGGTTTGGGTCCCATTTATTTTCCCCCTTGCTTTTTAAAGGAACATAAATCTTCATAATGCTATCAATTAGGTTAGTTCTTTTTAAGGTGAGCCATCTGTCTCCCATTTCTCCAAACATTTCTATTTGTCGTTCTTTTAAAATTATATGTAAATCTATGTTTTCGATATCATTATATTTAGAATAATTTATGGAGGAAATTTTATTTAAGTAATACAGACTTAAATCCTTTTGATCATTCATATAGTAAGCTTCTATTAGATTAAAGTAAACTAATGGTAGTCGTAACAAAACAAATCTTTCTTTTAAAGAATTGACATCGTAAGAGCCAGTAACTTTATATTTGTATGGTAAATAATACCATTTCGATTCAAAATAAACTGAATCTATAAAATTGATTCGTCTATTGTCATATTCACTCATTTTATTAATTAGAGAGTCTGATAAGGAAAAGGGTCTGGTAAAAGAAACGAATGGTACTATAGAAGGAACTAGTTTATAATTTAAAAAAGTAGCATTAGCGTTATTATATAGAAAAGTTTGGTTAGAGAAAGAAGGATTTAAGAGCCATATGTTTTCAGATGATGGTATTTCAAATTTTTTAGAAAAATTAGACTCAAAATTGTATTTTTCTATTAAAGATAAAGAATGATAAATTGATTTGTTATAATCCTTTTTTAATAAGTAGAATGCAGATAAATAATAAGATACTACGTCTTTATTGATCCTTTCAGTGTAGCTGAAATTAGTACTGCTATTATTTATTTTATTTTTATTTTCATGTATTGATGAAAATACATTGTTTAGTTCATCTATGCAAAAGTTGATAATTATATTAGTATTTGTTCTGGGTGTTATAAAATTTATATCAATATCTGAGGAGGTAATTAACGGCGCTTCTTGGTAGAGTTGAACTATGTAGAAGTATAAAATACTTCTAATACTCTTTATTTCATTTATATATTTTTTATGGCTGTGTTTTTCTTCGTCTAAAACATCATTTAGCATTACATTGCATCTAATAATTATTTTATAAAAAGGAATGAAGAAGTTTGGTGTTCCGATAGGTTCGTTGGTGTAGTACGAATTATTGTAGGAGTTTCTTAATATGTTGTTGCTTGGGAAAAATACATCTTTAAACTCATCCGAAAATGCTCCTAGTATCACACTGATGTTAGCATCAGGCGTATTTGACGTCTCATTGTTAAATAAAGTGTATAAATCATTATATATACTAGATATATATGAATCTAATAAGTTCTCATCGGAAATTATTTCATTAATAACAATAAATGATTTATTAGTAGGTGCGGAAATTGTTTTTTCACAAGAAGCTACGTAAATTGAAACAAGAATTAAAATATATTTTTTCATGATTTAGAAATTAATTTGTGTAGTTATGCCTGTGTTTAATAGTATAGGTAATAAATTATTAGAGTTGTTTTCATAATTGAGTTCCTTGTTACTAGTAGCTATTAGTAAGTTGTTTATATAGGCCGTAAAGTTGATTCCTTGAATTCCAATTATTTTCTCTAACTTGTATGTTATGGATAAGTTGTTTATTCTTAAGAAATTACTATTTAATTTGTTAAGATAACCATTTGGCAAATTAGGAGCACTGGAGATAATGAATTTTTGATAATTGGAATTATTGTTTACGTCAAAGTTTTCATATAGAAGAAATCTGTAATTGTTAGTATTGTCTCCTGGTGATGCCTGAGTCACCCCATAGTTTAGAATTTTCCTATCTATATTTTTTTCATTTCTGTAAAATAATGTTAGGTTTGCTGAGATTTTTTTCGATTGATAATTGATGATAAAACTTCCATAAAAATTGATTGGGGTTTCAATAAGTTCTCTCTTAGCTAGTGTTTTTGAATAGATTATTTTTCCGTCTTTGTCATAATACGAGTACAATCCTGTACCCTGATCTACTCCTGCATATTGGAAATATGGGGAAAGAGATTTTGTTTTTCCAATAATTAGTGTATTTGCGTATGAAGATTTTTCAATATCAGGGAAGCTTACAAGTTTGTCTGTTGGGATAGTAAATATTGATTGTATATTTAAAGTTTTTTCTTTTTTGAAGTTAATTGAATATCCTAAGTTTATTTCTAATGATCTATTTTCGAATACACCTGGGAAATTCCTGAAAATACTAGTTTGTCCTAAGTATTCCGGTAGTCTATAATTTATTAGTAAATCTTTAGATTTTGTTAGTGAGTAATCTAGGATGAGAGATATTTTTTTATATTTTAAGTCGATACCTATATTTGACTTTCTTAAGTCTTCCCATTTGTAGTTTCTTGAATACAAATTTATTTCTTTTATTATTCCATTGTTTGGATAATTTTGGGAGCTGGAGTATATGAATCTCTGCATATAGCCGTAATCTGGTATGTTGTCATTCCCAAGTCTACCGTATGTAATTCTAGGTTTTAAATAAAAATTTTTATTGTTAAACCAGTTTTCATCTGATAAATTCCAGCCAATTCCAAAACTGTAGAATGACGACCATCTATTTTCTGGAGAGAATCTACTGCTGCCGTCATACCTATAGTTAATATTAAAATTGATATTATTTATTCTTGTTAAAAGTCTATTGTATATGGCAAAATATCTATAATAAATTTGATCTTGTGATTTATTGTATCCTGTATTGTAATAGTTGATGTTAGTTACATACTCTTTTATTGGATTTCCTGTATAAGTTACTAGTATACCTTCATTGTTACTATTATTGTAGTTAATACCTGAGATATTAGTTATTTGTATTAAATTAAAAATTTTTATATCTTTTAATGTTATGAAGCTTTCTAGATTATGTTTCCAAGATTCATATTTCTTTAGACTATATGATCCAATTACATTTGGGTAAATCAATCTACCAGAAGAATTTATTTGTGTAATATATTTGTCAGTAGAAGTATTGTATGAAAGACCATATATAAAATCATAATCAATATTTCTATTTATTCTATATTTTATGTTTAAAGAATTTATCATGTCAATATTATTGTATTGAAGAATATCTTCAGATCTATTTAAAGGATGTTGAATGTTGCTAGCATATAATTGTTTATCTTTATATTTCCATATTACTTCATCTTTGTTCCAAATTTCTATGGGTAGGTTAGGTGGTGCAGTTACAGAGAAATTAGTTAAGTCTATTGAATTTTGGTTTGAAAATGTGAAACCAATATTACTTGTATTTGTAATTATGAGATTATTATTGAGTAACTCTTTCTCCCAATTGTTACTTATGTTAAATTGATTAAAGTAGCTTTTGTCGTCATAAAAATGCTTATTTGGTTTGAAATTGAATGAGAATCTATTTGATGCTCCTTTTGTATAAGAGGATACAGAAAAACCAATACTATAGTTAAAGACAGAATGTCCCATAACAATTTTTTGCCAGTCGTTATATTCAGTTGAATCGTATAGTGTCATGTCATAGAATGCTTGACCACTTATGTTTGTGATTCCACTATTATTTATTGCTGTTTTTCTCATTTGAAGATATTCTTCTGTATTCATCAAATCTAGGCGTCTTGGTTGCCAACTCAAATTTGAATTTGATATTAGAGTTATTGTATTTGAAAGTGCTTTTTTTGTTTTAATTACAATCGCTCCATTTGCTCCCCTGCTACCATATATTGCCACTGCATCAGCGTCTTTAAGTATAGTTATACTTTCTAAATTGTTAAAGTCAATGAAGTCTATGAAGTTTCCTCTTGAGTTTTGATTGGGAATGGCTGGAATTACTTGATTTCCACCCTGTGGTGTCTTAGCTATAGAATTTGTTTGATATTCTGAAATTACTACTCCATCTATTACGTATATGGGTGGTGCTGCGAAAAGAAGACTTTGATCACCTTGTATCCTTACTTTAGACGCTTGACCAAGGCCACCCCCGCTAACTTTTATATCTAATCCTGGTGCTAATCCTTGTAGAGCCGAGAGCGAGTTACTTGTATTAAGTACAGGTACTTTCGTCATATCAATAGTGGAGACGTTTCCAATAGTTGTTCTTCTAGTGGTACTTTCATACGAAGTAACCACTGCTGCATCTAAAAAATTATCGTTTGATTTTAAGGTGAATTTGTTCACGTTTCTGGTTACTTTCTCACAAAACATTTGGAAACTCACATGTGTAAAACACAATTGCTGGTTGAGGTAGGAGGAATCCAGTGTGGCGGTACCATCGGCATCGGTTTTGCCGATTACTTTTTTGTTGGCTTCTACAGTAGCTTCGGCAACCGGTTTTCCTTCTCCGTCAACGAGGGTAACCGTTACCTGTGCCTGCGCAGCAACAACAAAAGCCATCAATAGCAGTATTGATGAAATTATTTTAGTTAAGCCCATTGTTGCAATTAGTTGTTTGTATGTTAATGTTGATAGTTATACAATACCCGGAGTATCCGCAACAGGTATCGTAATGCTGCGCAGCATAAAATAAGAGGAAATCAGAATTGGGAATTCGAAATAATACAAAAGTTCATTCAGTGAGTAAAACAAAATAAAAACATCAGAAGAATATGGTACAGTACAAGTACGGTTACCTACCCCATCCATAGAAAAAGTATGTACTTAAATTTCTTTAAGCACATACCAACAAATACTAAAAATGGGAAAAAACTACTATCGGCTCAGCCGAATGCTAAGAAGGTGTGTCTATTATTTTCAGGTTCACAGAACCAAGTAAATCGATTGGCAAGCTAACAGATTAACGCATGAGTTTTGAAATATAACCGGAGAACGGGTACGAATGTCGTACAGTCTGCCAGGTTCATTGAATTATTACAGTGCCCACCGGAAGTTAAGTACATAATATACTATCCCCCACTTTTTCAAGCCGGTTAACATCGCTGTTAACCACGATCTGCACTGTAAGTAATTCAACCGTGTTATGTTCTTACGTATCACATAACAGCTTTCTTTTTGTAAATTTTCTCGCTTTTTACTTTGAGCAATTTACATCGCGCAGACGTTTTTCACAGAATACCGAATTTAAAAACTATTCGTTAATCTGTGATGAAATCTCGGAGGCACTTCATAAGTATTGGATCTGTTGGTTTTTCATATTCATCAAATCTAAATTATGCTTCATATTTTAAAAAGATTCAGTTTGTGTAATAATTTTTTTGTTAAATGATTATTTGATTAAACAAATTGATTTGAATTATTAATTTTTTTTGTTGAAATTTGGAATCCAAAATGATTCTTTACTGTTTTTATCTTTTAAGAAATAATTTAAGTAGTCTATTAATATTAAATATAGTGATTCTTGTATTTCTCTTTTATATATACTATGTCCTTCTTTATGGAAGTTTAGTAAATAAGTATTTTTTTCTAATAGTTTTGTTTTTATATAAGTTAAGTATCCATTATTGCTACTTATTGTTGCGTCATTATCATTTAATAGAAACAGAATAGAGGATTTTATTTGTTGCAATTTGAAAAATGGATCTCTTTTTAGTATTTCTTCATAATTATTGTGAATATCTCTATACATGTTGTACTTGCTATTGAATGTATACATTGTTTTTCTTGTGAATCTGCTGTGTCTTTCAGTTTCATTTTTTGAAACTATTTCATAATCGGTAAATTGACTTATGTCTAATAATTCGGATAATATTCCATTCGATATTATAGAACATTTTACTATGGTATCATTTGTTAATACACCAAGTACCTGACCAGCAGATCTACTGTGTCCTAATATTCCAATATTATCTTTATCAATATTGGGTATGGTTGATATTATTTTTTTTATTATTTCGTTTACTAAATTAGAATTGCTCGAATAAATTCCATCTTGGAAAGGTAAGTCTATGTAGCAGATTGCGTATCCCTGATGAAGTAAATTTAATTCATTCATTAAACCATTTGAAGATATGTTTTGTATTTCATAATTGGAATTAGAAATATTACTTATGAAATGGAAACCATGCATCTTGTTCAAATAAATAGATATTATTAAAGGGTACTTTATTGAGCGATCAAATTTTTTTGGATATTTTATCCCCCCCATAACTATTCTATCTTCATTTTCATAAGAAAAAATATTGTACTCTAAAGAGTCATATTTTTTTTCATATAAAATATCTAATTTTTTTTTTGTTTTACTATTCAAGTCATATATGAAGACAGATGTTCCTTTAAGTAGATTTGTCTCTGACCAAACGATTTTATCTTGAACTACACGAAAAAATCCTCTAGATGAATCAATGTTTGGATAGTATAGTCGGTTGTATGGAAACTTGTAACTGTCATTGCTAGAAATTACTTTTGTACTATTACTCGTCAAAATTTCAATTTCAGAATTTCCATTTCTTTCATTTAAAGAATAAATTATGTATGATGTGTCATTTGGCATATTTACCAATATACTATTTTTGTAATCGTTTTTTTTTAGTGTATTTTTTAAGACATTAACTTTTCCATTAGAATCTACAATGAATATTTTTTTTTCGGAACTGATATAAGTTTTCTTCTGAATTGGATTGTATGCATTTATTTCAATATATTTTCTGTTTTCTTGCAGATCTATATTGTTTTTTTTGAATTCAAATTTTTCAAATATATTAATTGATGTATCTTTTTTGAAATCATATCGAATTATATTTCTTTTTTTGTTGCATATATATATATATCTTCCGTCTGTAGTAGGTTCGTAAGATTCGACATCATTAACTAATGAATCTATTCTAATGGTTTTATTAAATATTTTATTGTGTATATGTGTCTCTTGTATTAATTCTTCTTTGTATATATGAAAAATATTATTTAATTCAAGGAAAGAGTTTTTGCTAATGAGTTTACTTTCATTACTGAAAGGTGTTAATAGTCTATTTAAATATTTGTATTGCTGCTTTGTCTCCCCTGTTTTTATATTTATTGATTCAATTGTTTTTATTTTTTGGAGTGTTTGGTTTGAAGTTAATTCTAAGAAGTAGTTGATGTCGAGTATTGATGAAGAAATGAAATATTCTTTTATAGTTGTTGTGTCTTTTTCTTTCTTTATAATTATGTTGTTGTCAAAATATATTTTTTCGGTTATGATTCTTTTATTCAAGTCTTCTAATATATGTGAAATGTTATTTTTTTCTTTTAATAATTTTTCTAAGTTATTACTAATTATGTAGAGGTGACTTTTTGATACTATTAGTGTTTCTTCAGGTCCAGTTATTACTTGATTTATATTTTCATTTATGGTTAAGAATTTTTTACCTTTTAAAATGATATTGAATGATTTTTTTTTGAAAATATACATATATTCTTTATCTATATTGTACCTTTCTACTTTTTGTATGTTATGAATTTTTTTTTCTGTATCCATATTTAATACATATATAGTATTGTCTGTTAACTCTACTATGAATTCATCTTCTTCTTTTTGGTATTTTTTGATATCTCCTAGTTTTTCTACATTGTAATCCATCCCAGATGAGAAAGTAATCTTTAGTAATTCTTTGTTTCGGTCAATGTATATTGTATTTTTTATTATGGAGAATATAGTATTACCATGTATTTTTATTTTTTTGTTGTTTACATGTACAATTAGAGTGTCGTTATTGTATTTATAGATATATGATTTACCAGTTGAACTTAATTTTAAATCCATAGGAATGTTAGAATCATATTCTTCTTTATATTTTTGTATATAATCGTTTGATAATTGTCCGTTAAGTATTTGTGAGTTTATAAGGATAAGAATAATAGAAAATATTAGATATCGCATGTTTTTAATATATAACTAGCTTTTAAATAAAAAGTACTAACATATGAAGTATCAATGTTAGTACTTTTTTAAATATTATTCTTGAATTAAGAATATTTGCTCACAACTTAAAAAACTTAAGTTTGTACTGATGTACTCTTCAATTGTTTGATTAGTAGCTAGATCTTGTGCTTTTACAAATCTATTCAAACTACTACTGCGCAAAGCCCAATAAGCTATAACTCCGCCTTCTACAGTACCATTGCGTAAAATTGCGCATGTATTTGGATCTGTAGGTTTAACAGGATGTGTTGTTTGAGGAATCGCATAGAAATTATCTGGTCCAATCGCTTTAGCAGAAGTAAACGCAATAAACCCAACTACTGCAAAAGCTGCAATTTGAAAGAACTTTTTCATGATTTTTCTGATTAAAATGGTTAATTAATAGTGATCAATACTTGCTGGCCGGCAAAGTTTTTTTGTTTGATTTGTGTTATACAAACCAATTTGATTCAATGATTTATCTATTGTTGAACGGTTAGTAACCGGTCATTTTATTGTAAGATTTTTGCTTGGTTCGTTAGATAACAAACGAAGTGGTAGATTTATTTTCAATAGATCTGTTTTGTTGATTCTGGTCAATAATTTGCTGAAAAAATGTTGTTTTGGTGAAAAAACTGTTACACTTTTTTCTTTTATTGTACCACTGATTATCTTTGTGGTAGTTTGTTTTAGTTTGTTGTTGAATGGTCTTCGAATTCCCGCTTTCTATATCCACGGTTAATAAAATGCCTTGAATGAGAAGGATAGTGATTTATCGGTTTGCTGCTGCACTGGTTCATTGCTTTCACGCTTTTGTTAATACTAAGTTACGCTCGAAAAACTACCTATGAACTTTTGTTTTAATCTGAAAAATTAGCTTCGCCTATTCAAAAAGTATTGTTCCTTATTTATAACAGTAACTGTACTTACCGGGTTATTTTCAGTCAATTTTAAGTATTGCCCTGTTAAAACAAGAGAATATTAATTCATTCATTTTAAATGTGCTTACGTGAGTTTTAGAAAAATATCGTTAGAAGAAAAGATGATCATGATCGCCGATTGTGAAGTTTCGCTGAAAGAACTGAAAATGAGTTTACTGGCCGGTGCACTGGTTTCAGCCGACCATTATCGCCACGATTATCAATTGGTGAAACAAAAATGTACTAGCCTGGCAGAGGTTATCAGAATAGATAATGAAGATGCTTATACACGCGTGCTGGCAGTGATCAATTTCTTGTTAGAAGATTTGCAGGACTTGTTCGCTAAAACGGAAAAGACGGTGATTGATTTTTCAGATATCGAAAGTGAAGCTTTTGTTACTTACGACCTGCTGATCGTTGATATCATGGAGCGTATTAACCATGTGTTCTTTTGTTTAAACAAACTGACAGAGATGGTGTTAAATGATGATTAATTGTAAAAGTAAAGAGTCTTTATATTTATTTTAATCCACATGAATCTACTCTTCGTATAAAATATATTAAAGAAGTAACTAAAATATATTTTATCATACATTCATTAAATAACAGAATTAATAATCAAATTTTTAATATTTGCAAACTAAGAAGATCTCTATTTGAACTTAACTTGACTTTTCTATTACATTATATTGGCAGTATTAATAATTTTGATGAGAATTGTGATGAAATAATGAAATTGCATGAAAATTTTGTTGAATCATTACTGGTAGACGAGAATAATATATACCATAAATATGTATTGAAGATTGAGTTTTATTAAATGATTTACAATGAAATATTAACGGATTGGATGTTTATTAATGCTGAAGATTCTGGTATTTCCACCAACAGTGATAGATCTGTTTTGAAATTGTCAGAAGTAGTTAATGAAATTGTAAATTGTTTAGATTAGCTCATAATTAATTTAAAAGAGACTAGATATTTAAAAAAGTATAGGGTACTGAGTTGTACCCTGTATTACTCTACTGCAAGAATGATTAGTTCACAAGAGAAGTTAGAATCGCCACCCATTCTGGCCCTATATTGTGCCAATGTCTCTCCTGGATTTAAGTCTGATTGTCTAACAAAACGTCCTGGAGGAGGGGTGTGTTGAAAAAGAGCCCAGTATCCTTGTCCAAAAGGAAATTCAAATCTGTTTGGTATCGGCGCTGTACATTCAGATACAGGAGGCCTAATACTTGGGTCGATTATACCAGGTTTAATGTAATAAACATCCCCACGTAAAATGGAACTAGATACTAATGTCGTAAATAGCACTATAGAAAATGCTAAGATTTGATATTTTTTTTTTATTATAACTGTATTTAGATTAAAAAGATATGTTATGTTTAAATAATTATCAGTAATTATATTAAATGATAAATTCTCTAAAAATGTTTTGATTAATTAGAATGTTGTATCTATGTAATATTATTTAATGGTTATTATTCGTGGATAAGAAATATTTGCCGACAAGTAAAACTATAATAGCCTTCACTGTAGATATAGCTCATAATTGTTTGACCGGGCCATAAATCTGATCCCTTTACAAATCGTGCCCATCTTAAATCGTATACTGCCCAATAGGATGTTCCAAAAGTACTTTCAATACGAAAATGTATTTCTTGTTCAGCACATTCTTCTACAAAAAGTGGTTCAATAGGGTAGTTTGGTATCCAATAAACAAAATAGGAATCAAATCCTTTGTAACTGGCTGAGCTAAACACTATACCGGCTGTTACCAGAAACGCCAGTAGCTGTACTGTCTTTTTCATTGTAAGTAGTTTTAAATGAATTAATATTGTAGCAATAGCACGTACACCCGGGTGAATACCATCGGTTTCATTTGTTAAGGATAGAATCAGTGCGTTTAAAAGGGAGTGAGTAGAAGAGAAATAAAGAAAGGTTATTTTTATAGGGAGTAATAAAGGTTAACCTGTTATACTAAATTACTTCTTTAACTTTTCATGACACCTTCTTTTATAACCGGTTTAGCCGTTTATTTCAATGAAATGATACCTCCGGCTCAATAGCAGGAGTACCCATACTTTAAAGGATAGTTTTACGGTTGCCTGAATGCCCAGGGCTTATTTTTATCGTTTTTCTCTTTTAAGTAAAAGTTTAAGTAACTCATCAGTATCCGGTAAGCCTGGGCCGCATTTTCGGGCTTTAACAGATTATGCCCCTCTTTGTGAAAGTTCAACAGATAGGTATTTTTGTTCAGCAGCTTTGTTTTGATATAGGTAAAATACCCGTTATTGCTGCTGATACTGCCGTCGGCATCGTTTAATAGGAATAGTACGGTACTATTTAAGCGGTTCAATTGTAAAAACGGATCTTTGGTCTGTATATACGAATAATCGTTTTTCAGGTCTTCTAATTGGTTGTAGGAGCTGTTCATCGAATAACCTAGTTTTCTGAAAAATCGGCTGCTCCGCTCAGGAGAGTAAGGGCTGTTAGTAAAACTGTAATCTGAAAACTGGCTGGCATCGAGCAGTTCAGACAGTACCCCATTCGAAATTACTGCCGTCTTTACGAGCGTATCGGTGGTTAATACCCCCAATGCCTGTCCGGCTGTTCGGCTATGCCCCAACAGCCCGATACTGGCCAGGTCGATGTGTTGATTTTTTGAGAATACCTTCCGGATAATTTCATTGGCATAATACGAGTGGCTCGAATAAATACCGTTCTCAAAAGGGATGTCTATATAAGCAATGATATACCCCTGGTGCAGCAGGTTCAGTTCATTCAATAAGGCACTCCGGGCAATGTTTTGCAATTCACCCGCATAGTTACCCATCGACGGAAAATGTAAGTGATGCAATTTGTTCAGGTACAAAGAAATAATCACCGGGTATTTTTTTGCCATGTCAAAGTTTTTCGGGTATTTTAACCCGCCCCTGATCAGTTCTTTGCCGGTGTGGTAAGAAAAGTATTCGTATTTCAACGAATCATATTGTTTTTCAAATACCACCGGCAGGTGCTTTACCGATTCGGTGGTAAGATCGTAAGTGTATATCCGGGTACCGGTGGCCAGGTTACTTTCAGACCATACGATGAACCTGCCTTTTATAAAAAAATAGCCTTTTTCATAATCTTTATTCGGCAGGTACAAAGCCGCCTGCGGAATTTTATAACTGTCATTGGCCGTCAGCACTCTATTTTTGTTGCCATGGATATAGTTCAGCGATGAAATGCCCGTTTCTTCATTCAGTGAGTAAACCAGGTATTGATTTTTGTCAACTACTTTATACAGCACCGTATTTTGAAAGCTGCCTTTGGCGAGCCGGGTGGTGATAAATTCTATCTTACCTGCCGCATCTATCATTAAAGGATCTCCGTTGGTATTAAAATAAGCCTTTTGTTCTTGCTCATCATAGTGTGCTAATTGCAGGTAATCTCTGCTGTCGTTTACCTGGATATTGTATGGTTTAAAAGGAAATGATTGCATTAACAGCATCAATGACCGTTGCTGAAAGTCGTAGCGGTACAAAGACTGCTGCCGGTCGGCTATGTATAAGAACCTGGCGTCTGGCGTAATCACAAAGGTATTACAGGAGGGTACCAGAGAATCAATCTGAATAGATTGCTCATACGGGATATTGTAAACAGTACTTCTGATAACCGGCAGGTTATCCACCGTCATTAGTTCGTTGTTTACCTCAATATTAGCATCATAAATGAACAGGTCTCTGTACAGGTTAAACTCATTTTTGGCCCTCCTGCTCAAAAAAGAAAACACAGTACCGGTATCTCCGCTTAGAATATCTGTAAATCGAATGGTGGTGATATGGCTGGCTTTGAGGTTTGAGCTGATTTCGTGAAAATAGTTCAGGTCAAGCTGTGGTGCAGATAAATAGAAATCCTGAACGGTACCCGTGTCTTTAACTTCTTTGGAATAGATTTTATTATTAGAATGAGTATACTGAATACCCGGTTGGGAGAACATTTGCTGATCAGTGTTATTGAAACGATGGTGAAGGGTCGTTACTTTTCCGGTGGTATTGTTGATTTTATGAATCTGTGTGGCGGTAACGATCAGGTTTTCTGTTTTTCCTTCAATCACGGTCAGTATACTGTCAGAAAAAACATGTTGCTGTTGTTGAAACAGGTAAATGTTTTCACCTTTGGTATTGGTAAGCACCACATACTGCTCCAGATCACCTTTGGTGCGAAAGTTTTCTATGTTTTGATATTCCTCGTAATAATTATCAGTAAAAAGTAACAGGTTTTTATTTTTCAGATGCAGTATTTTTTTTGAAAAAATCAGGTTAATACCTATAAAATCACCTAGTTCCTGGTCGGATTCAAGTGGTTTTAATAGATTTTTTTTGAACAATTTATTGTTATTGGAATACAACAGCATTTTATTATCCATATAGAATATAAATCTTGCCGTAATATCAATAATTTGGTCAGGAGTATGTAACTTGATCAGCTGTTGATTGTATTTATAAACATAGGTTTTGCCATCGGGGCTGATTTTGAAATTTTCTATCAGGTTGGAGCTGTAGTTACTGCTAACAGAATCAATATACTGCCTGCTCAGTTGAGCGGGTAATGTTTGTGCGATGAGTAGTACTAAAAATGAAAAAAAGAGTTTCATAATAGAAGGTTAGGGGTGAGTGGTAAATAATATAAAACACGATGAGCAATAGACGAAAGAGCATTTAACCCTAAAAGCAGTTTATTCGTTTTACTGTGTATTTGAACCTTAAAAGATAGAAGAGATTGAAATTCCTGAATTTATAATAGCTAAAAGAGCTACGATCGGTTTGGCAGGGATGTTTAAAAAATAAATATTTGAAAAACAGGTTACTTTTTTTGTTTTAGATAGTTATATAGAGGATGAAGAGTAACTCGAAAAAGCCTCATTTCTGTTGATCCTTGTCAATATTTGCTTCAAAAAAGCAAAATAGAGATAAACAGTATCAATATTTTTTCGGAATTGTTAATCTTCGTGTTATATTTGCTCTCAGACTTCGCATACAGTATATATATCGATTTAAACACACCTCTTCATGAATTGAGCAGTTAGTTAAAAGAATAATTGCCAGCACGCTTTTTTATTTTAACTATTTCTGCTGTGGAGCATTTCCTCGTAAGGATTCTTCTGCTAGTATTGTGCAATGCTATTCTATTACATGCATAGCTTTTTGCGCATTACTAAATCATTGCTACCAGTAACAAAAGTAGCCATGCCGATTGATGGATGTTTACCATCTTTTTGGTAGAAAGTGTATATAATAACTAAATCTAAACTTAATTTTTTTTAAATGGAGGACCAGATCGAAGAGTTTCAAAACCGTTTTGTAAAACTGAGTGAATTAGGTGAAGCCTTATTTAATATTAAGTTCAGTGGATTGTACTCTTTTTTGGGTGCGATCTATGATCATAATGAAATGTTTGAAATTGCTAAAGAAAAGTATGATGAATATTTGAATACCTTGCCCGTATCGTCAATTTCAATCTATTCAAAACAGCTGACGGCAGTTACTGCTGCGATGCGGAAAATTGAAGACTTGTTAGCTGAATTTGATGAGGTCAGAGAAATTTCCCCTAAAGGAGAGGAAGCACAGATTCATTATGAAAGTATGTTAATCGCTGATTTAACCGAAGAGGTTAATTGTGTATTTCCCCATTTGGATAAACTTCGCCGGTTGATGCTGGGAGAAGATATTTTTTGAGGATGCAGCTGGCAAATATTCAGGAATGCAAGAATTCAGTTGATGCAAAATACAGGCTTCCCCCAATTGATAGCCTGGAGTGCTGTATAAGAAACATGAAGAGAACAAAAAAATGGTGGATATATTTTATCTCATCGCGTTTTTTGGCTTCATGTTTCTGACAGGCTCTTTTAATGTAAAACATTTTCCACTGTTCCGATGGTTAAAATACCTCCTTGCCGTAAGGCAATTTCCTGTTGTTTGTTTACAATGATATTATAAGGCACACCGGTAGCGCCGGCGTATTTCCATAAGTCCTGGTTTTTATCAATCACATGTTTGAATTTTGATAAGGTATCAATACCGAGTTCCTGCTGAAAGTTGATGGCTTCGGCTGTACTGCCTGTGCTCGCCAGAATAATCTGAAAGTTATTGATATGGTTGTATTTACCGATATAGTAAGTGAGCTGTTCTTTACAGAACGGGCAATCTGCTCTGTAAAAGAAGATCAGACTGTTCTGGTCTTTTGTCAGTTCCGTCAGGTTTTTTGTGGGCAGGGTACTGTCTTTTACATCGATAACATCCACGTAGGTGGGTAGTTGTTCGATTGTTGCCTGGTCGTTACAGGCGGTGGCAATCAGAAAAAAGGCGAGGGCTGCAGTGAAGATATTTTTATGCATGGTGGCTGTATTTAGAATAATACTAATCTAAGATCCTTTTTTTCAATTGCTAATGAGTGTTTTAGCTGATTAGAATAATTGATTTTATAAATGAAATATTTAGCTTAGTTAAAGTTATCAATAAGAAACATGAAGATAAATTAGTGCTTGAAGGGAATGAAGGTTGCTGCGCAATACCTTAAATTTGCAAACTTTTCAATTCATTTAATCAGGTAGATTCGAAAAATGATCGTTTACTAATGATTTCATCGAACTTCTTATATTTTTGGTTAAAAAGTTAATCAATAACCCATGAGGTTTTTTAAGTATTCTCATGTAAGTATAAAGCTGAGCCACATGAATGGGAAGAATAACTTCTACCGTTTTCAATTCAATGATAATGCAATCATTAACAAGAAGGTCTAACTTCAAGCGGGTATTAATAATAATGCCTTTATAGATTACTGGTGTAGATAGTTGTTGAGAAACTTCATAGCCTTTGCTGGTGAGTTCATAAATCATACATTTTTCATATACACTTTCTAATAATCCGGCACCTAATTCTTTGTGCACACTGATGGCAATACCGGTAATGTCGTAGGAGAGTTGAGTTATCTGCTTTTTAGTCATATAGTTCTTTAGAACTCATACGAAAAAAAGTATGCGTAAGATCTAATTTTATTAAATTTATAATATTTTTCTTTTTCTCTTCATTCTCTTCATGTTTCCATTGAAAACAAAAAAGGGAATTAAACAATTCCCTTTTTATTATTTCTGTAATAAGTTAAATAAAACAACACCATCCCTATTGCCACATATACTCCGAGAATGGTAAAGTACTCAGGTTTGCTGAAGGTGAACCGGAGGTGAAGATATCCTAAGAATCTGTCAGACTCCATCAGTACAAACTTGAGTACCTGCCAGGTGATGATGATCAGGAAACCGAGATAAAGCATGATCTTTCTTTTAACGTCGATAAAGATCAGGAATACCAGTACGATTTCTATAATGGCAGCGGTATAATAATAAGTATTGCTTCTGTAGAGGCGATTGGTAAACCAGCCGATATAAAACTTATAATTCTCCAGGTTGGTAAAAACATTCATCGCTTCGAACAGTAACGGCAAACTAATCCATAGAATCAAAATAGCTTCTATTACTTTTTTCATGTTGGTAGTTTTTATTAATATCTGGGCGCTTTTTTGCTGAGTACTTTAGGCGAAAACCCATAGAAGTGTTTAAACGCCCTTGTAAAATCCGTATGATATTTATAACCTACCGTTTCTGCCACCTGCAAGATCGTATATGTTCTGCTGGTAGATAATAGTTCTGCCGCTTTTTTCATGCGTTGTTCTGTTTGCAAAGCAGCAGGCGTTAAGCCGAAGATTTTTCTGAAATCTTTTTTCAGTCTCAGAATGTTAATATTGACTCTTTCTGAAAGTTCCTTTAAGGTATAAGTCTTATGCAATTGATTTAAGATCATGTCCTTTACGCGATACATCTTGTGAATCTCTTCTTCGGTTAAGCGGGGGATTCGTTTCACAGGGTGGCGCATGGAAAGTTCCAGTGCGTAACTGATGACGCTGTTCAGCCAGATGAGTTTTTCTTCATCCTGCTGCGTGTTAATCACCATTTCGATTTTGTGTAACATTGCGCGATCGGCTACCTGGTTCAGGCGCATCAGCTTGCACGAACGATCGAGCTCAATCATAGCGGTAAAAGCTTCTAACAAAGGAAAATTGTGTTGTTTTTCCTGTAACATACTCAGCGGAATTTCAATTAAGAAAACATCCTGCGTAGCGTTACGGATCACTACTTCAGCGCTCCAGATAGGAGAGTACAACACATTGAACCCTCTTTCATGAAAGGTGAGGTCGCCCAAACCTTTCACACGCGCGTCAATTTTTCCGTGTAAAGAACATACCAGTAAAATGGCGGGTTCTTTAATGATAACGACTAATTCGTCGTCACCACGCCCTTGAATCTGACAATGGTAATAACGAAGGTGCTCTAAGCGTTTGGCGAGCAAATCCACTTTACCGAATTCCCAGTTGGCGTTAAATTTTTTAATTCCTTCTTTCGGAGCGATCATTTCAGCCGTTAAGGTGAAATCTAATGCATTTTTCGAGATGATTTTCATACAAACTCATTTAAATAAGGTTAACTCTTTTTGAATGAGAGATTTGCTAACTGATTGAATGAGATATTTGCTAACTAACCTTTAAGAGAAGGATGTATGTGTTGAGAGGTGAACTAAAATTATTACTTTAGTTTGTATTTTACAATCTTTTGAGCAGAAAAAGTGGTAATAATTGAGCGGATGTTACTGATACGATCAGGTTTTTAAGCATAACATTGACCCTGATCAATATGCATATAAGTACTACTATATATACCACCTTAAATGCAAAATATTATTAATATATATTTGGAATTTTTAATAAGATGTTATTATATTTGCATAACCCAGTTGACTCCTAGATTCTTATCGACTCACTCCCCTTATTATTTTCCCTTTACCGTTGTAAGTTCTTTAAATTGATTATTCCTATGAAAGACAGAAGCTAAATTCGGTATTCTGTTTTAGCCATGAAAACCAACGCTTTTAGCTTCCAATACCTATGAATGCGACGTGCCCGTAAAAGGGTCAAACAGCCGGTGATGCAGAGTAGTATACCCTCGTCTTCTCGGATTAAAGGGTATACTACTAGCTTCACCATTTTTAATTAAAGTGCTTATTTTTTATATAAAGAGCAGCTGCTCATTGCATTAGATAATTTTTTCCCATTACTAATAGCATCTCCCTCTTCATCTATTGAAGGGGGATTTTTAGCTTTAATCATTTGAGAATGAAAAAAGTCAGAAACATGGTTCATTTACATCAGATAAATTCTATCAGGTTTTTGATCGATGTAAACAGGAAGAAAATGAAGGGATAGCAGAAAAATAAGAGACAGCTTCGCTGCGTCATTCACTTCATCAGCTTTACTTTTCTTCATGTTTCAATAAAAAATCAACCAAAAGCATTGTTTATTGACATCAGATAAATTCTATCAGGTTTTTGATCGATGTAAACAGGAAGAAAATGAAGGGATAGCAGAAAAATAAGAGACAGCTTCGCTGCTTCATTCACTTCATCATCTTTACTTTTCTTCATGTTTCAATAAAAAATCAACCAAAAGCGTTATTTACTTTATTCGTCGCGATTCAAGCATTATTTTCCACTTCAGATAATTTATACCTGATTGTTGATCGATGAAAACATGAAGACAATGAAGGGATGGAAGAAAATATGAATAGCTTCGCTTCTTCATTCCCTTCATCGCCTTTACTTTTCTTCATATTTCAATAAAAAATCAACCAAACGCGTTATTTACTTTATTCGTCGCGATTCAAGCATTATTTTCCACTTCAGATAATTTATACCTGATTGTTGATCGATGAAAACATGAAGACAATGAAGGGATGGAAGAAAATAAGAATAGCTTCGCTTCTTCATTCACTTCATCGCCTCTACTTTTCTTCATGTTTCAATAAAAAATCGACCAAAAGCGTTATTTACTTTATTCGTCGCGATTCAAGCATTATTTTCCACTTCAGATAATTTATACCTGATTGTTGATCGATGAAAACATGAAGACAATGAAGGGATGGAAGAAAATAAGAATAGCTTCGCTTCTTCATTCACTTCATCGCCTTTACTTTTCTTCATGTTTCAATGAAAATCAAACAAAAGCATTCTTTATTTTATTTGGCATGATTCAAGGACTATTTTCCCGCAGATAACGCGGATAAAATCCTTTCCAAAAAAAGTGCTATTCCCCGCAGATTTTCGCAGATTATTATTTAAACAGGAAGACAATGAAGGGATGGAAGAAAATAAGAATAGCTTCGCTTCTTCATTCACTTCATCGTCTTTACTTTTCTTCATGTTTCAATGAAAATCAAACAAAAGCATTCTTTATTTTATTTGGCATGATTCAAGGACTATTTTCCCGCAGATAACGCGGATAAAATCCTTTCCAAAAAAAGTGCTATTCCCCGCAGATTTTCGCAGATTATTATTTAAACAGGAAGAAAATGAACGGATGGAAGAAAATAAGAACAGCTTCGCTGCTTCATTCACTTCATCCCCTTTAACTTTTCTTCATGTTTCAATAAAAAATCAACCAAAAGCGTTATTTATTTTATTCGGCATGATTCAAGGATAATTCCCTGCCAGATTTCGCAGCTCCATTCTTCCTTCTCCATTTATTCCAACATCCAGTTCCACGCACTGGCATAACCGTTCATTGATTGAGTGTAATCCAGCAAGCGTTGATAAAAACTGATCCCTGTTAAGGTGCTGCTGTCGCCCACCATTATCAACAAATGTTTCGCACGGGTCATGGCCACGTTCATCCTTCTCAGCTCTTGTAAGAAACCGATCTGCTGATCAATGTTGCTACGGGTTAAACTGATATATACGATGTCTGATTCCTGTCCTTGTATGGCATCTACCGTACTTACTTTTACGGCTTTACCGGCTTCGGTAACCAGTTCCTGTAATATTTTTACCTGGGCACGATACGGAGCGATAATAGTGATCTGTTCATCGTGGTAACCTTTTTCGTGTTGTAACCATTGCAGGTGTTTTATAATAAAACGGGCTTCTTCGGGGTTGTAGGTGGAGCTGCCTGATTTGTCTTCTTCATAACCCGCTCCGGCAGTGTCTATCCATTGTACACTCGCGGGTAATTCAACAGGGTAGGAGGTACCATTCACGAGACGGCCTTCGTAAAACTCATTACTCGAAAATTGCATAATTTGTTCCTGCATCCGGTATTGTTCCTGCAGTAGTACGGAAAGAGATGGATATTGTTCCGTCAACCGTTCCATTAAACTCACAGACAATTCTTTTTCATTGGAGAATATCGTTGGAGGTAACTGGCAGTGGTCGCCGGCTAATACCAGTTTATTACCTTTCAATACCGGAATCAACGCCATCGCCGTAAGGGCTTGCGCTGCTTCGTCGATAATAACGGTACCGTATGTTTGTTTTTTGAGATAGTACTGGTCAATGCCGGCTAAGGTACCGGTGATGACCTGTGCCTGTTGAATCACTTTATCAGTGAGGTATTGTTCTGTTTGTTGTGCCAGTTGCATCACCTGCTTTGATTCTTTGAATAAAGCCTGCCGTTGTGCACGTTCTGCCGCACCGAAATTTCTTTTATATTGATGGGCCATGTCGCGCAATTGAGCTGCCTGTTTACGGTATTGTTTAATCTGCTTAAACTGCGGATCAGCCTGTATCATTTCTTCTACTGTGTATGCTAAGGTTGATTCGTTTACTTTAATGGTATTACCGACTCTTACCACTTTTACGCCGGCTGCCACCAGCTGTTGTGTAAGCCAGTCTACCGCTGCATTACTCGGTGCCACTGCCAGTATTTTTTCTGCAGGATGGTATTCTAATAAAGCCTGTATACCGGCAACAAGGGTAGTGGTTTTACCGGTTCCCGGAGGGCCGTGAACGATTGTTACTGATTCAGCCTGTACCATGCGGTCAACAGCAGATTGCTGGTAAGAGTTGAGGTGGGAGAATGTTTTTGCCTGTGCTGTTTCGTCAAAGGCAGGTGCCGTTTTACCGGATATTACTTTCAATACGGGATGTTTTTCCCAAAGAGCTTTGGCTTCTCTGATCGCATCGTATTGCTGGATATAGGATTGCGAATCGAACAATGGTTCGAGTACCAGCTTACCTAAACGTGTCCATTCCGGCAATTCATCTTCTTTACATTGCCATTTGAGCTCGTTTTGTGCCATCCACGAAATCTGCCCTTCGAGATATTCTTCCGGATTACTACGCGAATATAATTTAGCCGGCAAACCAGGCTTTAAGGTATGCGGTTCGTTTTGTGATTGTGTTCTTTCAAAATGTACGGTGAGATAGTCTAACCGGTTGAGCTCTGTTCCCTTGATCAATAAGGGATACCATACTAACCCTTCTGCTCTCTTATCATTTAAAGAGAGGTTTTCATATTGTGTGATGTATTGGGCACGGTGCGCCTGTTCCTCGGCACGCGTTAAATTCAGCAGATGGTCTAAATAATGCATCTTCAAAAATAAGAAAAGAACATAAATAGCTGTGAATTCACGCTCTATTATTAATTCATCATTCTTAATTTTTTAAAGCAGTGGTGAGAATAATCGTGCTACCCGTTCTACAAATTTTTGCCACCGCGGCCGTTTACGCCATGTTTTCAGGTTGAGTGGTTCTGCATCCAGCAGGTCTACCTGAAAATGAAGTTTCAGTTCACCGGCTATTTTCTGGTCGTAGATAATCGCATTGACTTCAAAGTTCATATCAAAACTGCGCATGTCAAGATTTGCTGTTCCTACATTGGCAACGATACCGTCTACCACCATTGTTTTAGCATGAATGAACCCTTTTTTATAGAGATAGATTTTTATGCCTGCTTTCATCAGCTCGGTGTAATAAGAACGGGAGCAGTAATTCACCAGTTTTGAATCACTGTCCATCGGCAGTAACAACTTCACATCCACACCGCTTAATGATTGTACGCGTAAGGCATCCAGTGTTCCTTCATTCGGAATCATATAAGGAGTGGTGATCAGAATTTCTTTGGTGGCCAGGTTCACCATTTGTAAAATGGAAAACATAATAGTGGGTACATCTGAGTCGGGGCCACTGGCGGCAATCTGAACAATTGCGCCTTCCCGATCGTTGGTATCAGGCAAACAGAAATACGAGCGCTTCAATTCTACATTTTGTTTTGCACAGAAATTAAAATCACACAAAAACAAATACTGCAGATAGTTAACACCTGTGCCTTCAATACGAATATGTGTATCCCTCCAATACAGTTTTTTAGTACCGGGGTGATTGATATACCGGTCGCTCAGGTTAATACCACCAACGTAAGCAATATAGCCGTCAATGATCACGATCTTCCGGTGATTGCGGTAATTCACCCGGTTGGCAAGGGCGATAAACCGCACTTCATTAAAAGGAAATGCTTCGATACCGGCACTTCTTAATTCCCGTACATATCTTTTCCGGATGGCTTTACTGCCCCAGTCATCGTATACTATACGGATTTTGACGCCTTCACCTGCTTTGCGGATCAATAACTCTTTTAGTGCAACGGTAATAGGGTCATCTTCCCAGATATAGTACTCGATATGGATGGTTTCCTTTGCATTTTCGAGGTCGTGAAAAAGATATTTAAATTTTTCTTCACCATTTCGCAGCAGGTTTACTTTGTTGCCGGTAGCTAAAGGACTCTTATCGTACAACAGTAACCGCGCCAGCTCTTTATTTTTTTTGATGATCGGATGTCCCGAAGCATATATTTTATTGGCTTCGGAAATCATTGTTCTTTGTAATTGGGAATAAGTATTATTGTCTTTAATGAGTTTTTTAGAATACATTTTGTTCCGGCGGATATTATTGCCGAAAAAGAAATAGAAAATCATACCGGCAAAGGGAACAAAAACGGTAAATAACAAATAGGCTAATGCTTTGGTATTACTTTGGGTATCCCAAATAATTTTGAGACAGGTGGCGAATACCGCCAATCCGTAAATGATAGAAAGAATAGTAATTAGATTTGCCTGCATAGGTATGCTGTATTCTTATTTTCCTGATGATAAATGAACCATGCAGAAAGTAAGCAATTAGTTGAATCTATATAAAAAAAACAGGTGTGTTCACACCTGTTTATACTATTAAGATACGAAAAAAAGTTGATTTATCAAAATCGGGTATTTATCCGGTGGTTGGCTAAAAGTTATAATGAACCGACAGCCTGAAGTTTCTGCGGGGTTCGGTTTGCCAGTAATACGAGTTCAGGAAATCATAATATCCCCCGGTATAGAGGTATTGATTGAATAGATTATAGCATTGCAGTTGAACACCGAACTGATGGTTCTCCCAGAAAATAGCGGCATCCATACGGTGATAATCTTCCATATTTCTGGAAGGGTCGTTGGTGAGGCTGTAGGTAGACCTGCCTTCGAGGTAACTAAAGCTGGCCTGTGCGCCTATTCCTTTCAGTGCCGGTACCGGTAACTGATAACGTACAGTGGCATTATAGGTATTTTTTGCAAATCCCGGAATTTGTTGCCCTTTTGCAAAAGCTGTTACACCCGGCGTTACTTTCGATACATAGTTTTCGGTATAAGCATAGTTGGCAATCAGGTGTAAACCGGTAGCAAGGGTACCTCTGATATCCAACTCAACTCCAAGGGCGGTTTTTTCACCGAGAGAGACGCTTCTGCCTGAGTTAGGCGGACTATTCGGATCTGCCGTGAGTTCATTTCTCCGTACAATTCGATATACTGCGAGTGTGCTGCTCCAGCTGCCTCCGGCCCAGTCTCTTTTAAAACCGAGTTCGGTATTGGTACCGGTGATGGGTTTTACTTTACTGTTGTCAGCCATTAATCCGGTTTGAGGAATCACGGATTGATCCAATACACCATAAACGCTGGTAGAAGGCGTGATGGAATAACTGATGCCGAAGCGGGGAGTAATTTTATCTACTTTTAAGGCAGCGCCGCCATACATTGCCTGTGAAAAGGAGGTGTATCTACCTGCAATAGTTATACGTAAATTGTTGTTCAGGAAACCGAGCTCATCCTGTATATAGATACCTGAATAATTAACGAAGTTGGTACCACCGCCGAGCGTTGCTCTTTGTTCTAACGGTTCAGACCTGTCCCAGTCAGGATAACCTGCTGTTGGTAAACTACCTGATTGGGTGAGTGGATTCCAGGTGCTGGTATCGAGGCGGTGGGTTTTTGTCCAGTCGGCATAATATTTTTTCTCACCTGCATCTATGCCGGCCAGTATCCGGTGGCGAACGTTTCCGGTATATGATTCACCATTAATAAATGCCTGCATCATTGTCAGGGTACTTTTGGTGTCCCAGATGCCTGCTGAGCGGATATAAGTACCGTCGCTGTTAATAGCTTCCGGCCATAAAGAACTTCCTTTACTATTGTAACTATTGTACATGGTTTGGGCCGTTAGTTTATAGTTTTCTGATAACTGGTGTTCAAATTGAAGATATACACGCTGATCAGCGATTTTTGTAGCGGGCAAACCTGCGGGTAACTGAGTGGTTTCTACCGGTAATGTTTTGTAACCGGTGGGAGAGAATATATAATAACTGCCAACATCACTCATGTTAGCGAGTTGAAGGTTATATTCAGCTGTTAATTGGGTGCGGTCGTTCAGTTTAAATTTCATTACAGGAGCAATGGTATACCTGTCGTTGAATTCATTCGGGCGATGGCTTCCTTTTTTTTGAGCGGCAGCATTCATGCGGTATAAAATTTTTCCGTTTTTACCCAATACTCCGTCGTAGTCTGCTGCTATCCGCATCAGATTAAACGACCCTGCAGTAAAATCGATTGCACCTCTTTCTGCTCCGGTAGGTTTTTTTGTAACAACATTATAGAAACCGGCCGGATCACCATAGCTCAGCATAAAACCTGCCGGCCCTTTTACAAATTCAATATGATCAACAATACTCATGTCTTCGGTTAAAGGCCCCCAGGGAGAAGTCACCATATTAAAACCGTTGGCAAAAGCGTGTAACTGTCCGCCGCGCATTTTTACATTCGTATAGAGGTCGCCCCAGTGTTCCTGACGCATGGCTCCACTGATGTTTTTTAACACGCCGTCGCTCATACTGATGATTTGTTGCGACTGAAGTGTTCTGTTAGAAACGATTTGTATATTCTGTGCAATTTCAAGCGGTTTGCCCTGGATGCGTAAAGTAGGATCGAGACTTACCACATTGTAGTTTGATTTTTTTGCACTCACCAGAACTGCTTCCAGTTCTTCTTTATTCCACTCTAGGCGTAATTCAACCATTGTGGTTTCTCCTTCAGCAATACGAATGGTTTGTTCAATTGGTTGATGATGAACAAAGCTGGCTACCAGTTGATAAGTACCTGCTTTAATATTCCGGAGAGTAAAATTTCCTTTGTTATCGGTAGTGGTATTGTGTTTACCCAGCACAATGGTGACGCCTTCGGCTGAAGCACCGTCTGAGGTTAAAACATGGCCTTTGAGTTGGTTATTTTGTGCGGCGGCAGATGCTGCTGCACTCATTAGTAAAATGATTAGTTGATAAATTTTTAAGGGCATCGAATTAGATTTAATGCCGCAAACTTACAGGAGACGTGGTTGGTTGATTTGCCACGAAAGGAATTGCATTTTCGAAAGTAGAAAAAAATGTAATTCGTAATTAGTTGGTTAATAATGTTGTGACATTATTTTTTGCTTAACCGCTTTTTGGTTTGTGTTACCTGCAGACGCGTGTGTGCGTACAGTTTTTGGGAGTGTATGAGTATACCTCCCAAGGCTCCGATCATGGCACCTACCAGAATATCAATGAAGCGATAAACGAACAGTTCGTCGGGTTGGAGGGTGGAAAAGGCGCCGGCTTCAGCCAGAAAGATGGTCATTGGGGTAATAAATATAACGGCCAGCCCATAGTTTCTTACAATAAACAGTTCTATCAGAAATTGTAACACCATAATACATACGCCGAGGAAAAGGGGATGGTGATTGATTTTTAACAGTAACCAGGCAATACCTAATCCGATAATGGTACCGATGATTCTTTGTATGGTTCGGTGCCAGACGATTCGTTGGTTAATACCCTGAATAATAGCTAAACAGGAAATAGGTACCCAGTAAGGGTTGGGTAGTTTGAGGGCGTGGCTGGCCAGAATCGATGCGCCCATGATAATACCTATAAGGATTGATTCTACTGTTGAAACGTCTTTTCTTTTCGGTGGTGTTTTTGCTTTGGGTTGATGCGGAAACTTCCGGGTAATATACAATGCGTATAAAAAACCGAGTAAACAGGCCCACAAAGCGCCTGCCGAAAGTATACTCATTTTCAACAAAATCGTTTGAGGATTATAAGGCATGAAACAGCCGATAGAAGCCACCATAATAAAGAAAAAATTACCGGGTGCGGGTAAGCGGTACCGGTTTTTCAAACCATGCACGAACATTGAAAAAACGGCGATGGCCAGGGCTGATATATAAGGATTATAACTAAAAATGAGTCCTGTTCCGAATGAAACAACAAATCCGGCTGCAACAAGTAACAACACTTTCATGCGTCGTTTTACCGAACCGCTATGAATGTACAGGCTTACCAGGCCTCCGATACTGGCCTGAATACCGTCTTGCATGAATCCCAACGCATAAGCAACAAAAAAAGGAACACTTACACTGAGTGCAGCTATTGCCGGAATATGCCAGAGGCGATCTGTTTTTTTGTATTCGAAGAAGGCCCTGAGTTCTTTGTCAATAACGGTGGAGCGCATATGTACTGTCAGAAATTGTTATTGTTTGAATAAAAATCAGTTATAAAAAAGATTTGACTATAACTATTTATGGACTAAAACTTTGTAGCAAAGGTATCGTACTTATTGAAAAAAAACTGATAAATAAGTAGTCAATTTTGATCCGCTTATGGTTAATATGTCATCACATAGTATATTTCTCAAGCCTTAATAATTGCTTACTAATGGAAAATTCAATGATGTATGATCAGTATTATCACAAAGTTAAGAGTAAATATGAGCAGGAATTATTGTACACTGCTGTCCATATCATTTATGACGCCTACCTGCTTTATCAAAATCCTTTAACCAACAGACAGTTACATTGTTTAATGTTTTTAGTAAATCTTAAACGATATGAGTTGAACCTTGGATTTTACAAAAATGATGAAATACCTGAATTTGAAAAGTGGACGTTAGGATATGACTCATGGAATAAAGGCCCGGTAGTGAGTTATATTCAGCGCATCATTCATAAGTTTGAGCCGGCTGAAACAATTACTCAGGCTGATTTTAAGTTGTTGTATCTCAGAATGAGGCAGGATCTGAAAATACCCGGTGTAAGAAACATTATTACTGATACCGTAGATTTTTATGGAGGCCGGAAATGTATTGAACTGGCCAGCCTGATTGCTGAGTTTCTACGAAAAGAAAATAGCTCTAAAGCAATGAAATCGTACCGGAAAACAAAAATTAAATTTGAAGTATAAATTTAACTATTCAGGAATCAAGGGAAATAAAGCCGGCTTTTTAAATGGAAAGTGGGAAATAATGCTTGAATCATGCCGAATAAAATAAACAATGCTTTTGGTTGATTTTCATTGAAACATGAAGAAAAGTAAAGTTGATGAAGTGAATGAAGCAGCGAAGCTGTTCTTGTATTCTTCCATTACTTCATTTTCTTCGTGTTTACATCGATCAAAAACTTAGTATAATTTATCTGAAGTGGAAAATAATGCTTGAATTACGACGAATGAAGTAAAGAGCGCTTTTGTTTGATTTTCATTGAAACATGAAGAAAAGTAAAGGTGATGAAGTGAATGAAGCAGCGAAGCTGTTCTTAGTATCCTTCTATTACTTCATTTTCTTCGTGTTTACATCGATCAAAAACTTAGTATAATTTATCTGAAGTGGAAAATAATGCTTGAATTACGACGAATGAAGTAAAGAGCGCTTTTGTTTGATTTTCATTGAAAAATGAAGAAAAGGGAAAGGTGATGAAGTGAATGAAGCAGCGAAGCTGTTCTTATTTTCTTCCATTACTTCATTTTCTTCATGTTTTCATCGATCAAAAATCAGGTATAAATTATCTGAAGTGGAAAATAATGCTTGAATCATGCCGAATGAAATGAACAACGCTTTTGTTTGATTTTCATTGAAAAATGAAGAAAAGGGAAAGGTGATGAAGTGAATGAAGCAGCGAAGCTGTTCTTGTATTCTTCCATTACTTCATTTTCTTCATGTTTAAATAATAATCTGCGAAAATCTGCGTGGAATAGCACTTTTTTTGGAAAAGATTTTATCCGCGTTATCTGCGGGAAAATGATCTATAAATGATCTTAAAGGGTAATTTCTCTTTTTGGGGTATGATTTAGCGCCCTTTTTAATACATCATTCTAAATGGTTAAAATGAACTTCTCATTTTCTTAATGATTCGTTGATAATCTGGAAATACTATACCTGTAAATTTGTGTTGTCAAGTTAGGAGAATCGGGTGCTACTCCAAAACCATGAATTGAAATCTCTATAAGCTTACGGTTAGATAGCCGGCTTTTGAGGATTCGTTCCTTTTGAAAGTTTAAAGTAAGACAGTTGTTTTGTGTTAATGTAAAAAGCGAAGGTTAACCTTCGCTTTTTTATATTACATAGCTGTTCAGCATGTTGTATCTTTATGTTTTATTTTCTACCCCAAATATTGTAAAAATGAGTAGTGAAAAAGAAAAAATGTTAAACGGACAGCCATATCTGGCTTTTGAAAAAACTTTATTAGACGAACGCCAGTATGCAAAGAAACTCATTTATGAACTGAATCAATTACATCCGCTCAACCTGGATGCCCGGAATAATCTTTTACAAACATTGCTGGGAAAACTCGGAAAGAATGCTTTTGTGGAATTGCCTTTCAGGTGCGATTACGGTTATAATATTGAAATAGGTGATCATTTCTACTCTAATTATAATTGCACTATACTGGATTGCGCAAAAGTGGTGATTGGTGATAACGTTTTGCTGGCCCCGAATGTTTCTATTTTTACAGCAGGTCATCCGATCGATGCAGAAAAAAGAAATGAAGGGTGGGAATATGCTTTTCCGGTAACAATTGGTAACAATGTCTGGATCGGCGGTAACGTAGTCATCAATCCCGGAGTTACCATCGGAAATAATGTAGTCATCGGATCAGGAAGTGTAGTTACAAAAGATATTCCTTCTGATTGTATTGCGGTTGGTAACCCCTGTAAAGTACTCAGAACAATTACCGAAGATGATAAATTGTATTATTATAAAAAACTGAAGTTTTAATTTAGGAGAACGATACAGAAATATAGGAATTAAGAAAACATTTCACTGAATTTCTTAATTCCTACAATGTTTGGCAGGTGAAATTTTTACGCTGATTTTCACTGATTCAATCATTTGAATTGAAACGATGCTTTCAGTATAATCTGCGGGATAACTTAATTTATTAATGTTTCTGTAACTATGATTATTTTTTATTATAATTATCTATAAACGTACTCACTTTTTCACCGTTAAAACCACTCTCAGTATAAATCACTTCATTCTTTTCATTCAGGATAATTGTTTTGGGATAGGCGTATACTCCCAATAATTCTGCCAGCAGCGTTCCGTCATATAACATCGCATAAGCAGCTTTTTCTCTCTTATGAAAAAAGCCAACATCTTCTTTCGTGTCATAAGCGTTTATACTAACAAGCTGAACATTACTGCCATTGTATTTTTCCTGTAACTTTTTCAGGTCTTTGAAAGCGTCCATGCAATAGCCGCAGTTCTTAATCCAGAATTCAATTACTGTTAATTTACCTTTTAAGGCATCGCTATGAAGACTGTCAGGTGCGGTACCGGTCGTATATAAAGGTAATTTCCATTCAGGTATTGTTTGCCCTACCTTCACCAGTTCAACCTGTTCTTTCTTTACTGCCTGTGTATATTCAGGATAACCGGAGTAAAACCAGTCAGTGGGAAGAGGTGGCGCAGGTTTGGTGTTGATATTCTCCATTGTTACCTGATAATAATAATCTTTTGTTGAACTATTCGATTGAATTACCCGGTATGGGAGATAGGTTTTTGCATCAGCGATTATAGTAAAATATTGAACGACCTCGCTGTTATTAAAAACATAGAAAGGTTTCGGGAAATCTAAAGTTTTACCCAACAAAGAGAAGCCGAGTTTCTTATACTTTTTATGATCGATCACCGTATCGCTTACGGTTTTGATGATACTTTCATCTTTTATTATTTCAGGCAACGCAACTTTTAAACTAATGATGGAGTTGTTCAGACCTGATGAAGAGGAAAGGTGTTTGGTGGTGGCACGTGTATTTTCGAGCTCATAGGTTTTCTGTACATGGTTGAGATTGAATAATTCCGAGTTGTTGAAGATACGGCTGGTGTTTTTTGAGTTAAGCATTATCTTTTGTAAATCGGCAGACTTCTTTGGGTCAAACTCTGCATAAGTCTGAAAATTTCCTGTATAAAAATAATTATTTGCAGGGTTGTGAACATAAGTTTCAATGTCATAGCTCACTTTCGTGATCTGTGACAATGCATTGTCGAATTTTTTAAAAGCAGCCAATGCTTCTTTATTAATTTGAGATTGTGCGGGAAAATACAAGATGATGAAAATCGAATAAAAGATTAGGTTCTTCATAACCGTTTTTTTGAGTGAAAATACGTAAAGGTGTCATCATCATTTTATCTATTCGATCGGGGGTTTGGTTTATTCGATCAGATCAGAAAGGAACCTTTTTGGTCGAAAAAAGAACCCTTCTTGTCGAAAGATAATAGTTGAAAATTAAACTTTATGTTAAAATAATGTAGCATTGTAATATGTTGAATTTTAAACATATTTCAATAAAAAAATATATCGTCATTGAATGCATGATTTTGTTTTTTTTATGTTATGTCAGGCCTATTATCAGTGACCTGGAGTATAGTGCCTATGAGCAAAAAGATATCCGGCGTTTTTCTGAAGATATCGAAGCCCGTATGGTATGGGGTACTTTTTCGTTTGTGTTTTTGAGTGTTTATTACTTTGCTTTTTTAAAAAAGCTGGTAATGGCAAACAGGCACTGGCTCGTTGTTATTACGTTACCCCTTTTTGTTTTTCTATATCATCTTTTTGATTTTTATATACAAGACCGTGCTATTGTTTCAATGAATTTTTTATCGGAAAAGTTTAGAAGTAAAACAAATGCACGCTTACAAAGGAATAATCTTTATTTTACTTTTAATTACTTACTGAGCTACAGTTATATTCCTTTGGTGGGAATGGCGTATATAGCCAGGTTTTTTAAACAACAACAGCTGATCAGCAAATTGAAGGAGCAGCAATTGATGTCTGAATTAAAATACCTGAAAGATAAATTACATCCGCATTTCTTTTTCAATACACTGAACAACATATATGTGCTGGCGATTCAGGGTTCGGAACGAACCGCTCCGATGGTGGCGAGTTTGTCTGATTTAATGCGTTATATGTTGTATGAGTCTGATCAGCCTGCCGTATCTTTAAAACGGGAGGTGGCTATTTTGCACGAGTATATCGGTCTTGAAAAAATACGTTACGGGGAACGGTTTAATATTAGTTTTGAGGTGCAGGGCGTTAAAGAGAATGATGTTATTCCGCCTTTATTGTTGTTGCCTTTTATTGAAAATGCTTTTAAGCATGGGTTACAGGATGCCGTTGATCAGGGGTATGTTGACATAATCGTTTGTCGTACGGATAATGAGTTGTTAATGAAGGTAAAAAACAGTACGGTTAAATTACCGGTTACCGAACCGGGTGGAATAGGATTATCTACTGTTCAACAGCGATTAAATTTATTGTATGGCAATGATTATTCGCTGGATATGGTGGCGATGGAAAATACTTACGAAGTAATTTTATCTCTTAAAATGGATGCATGAAGTGTATAATTGTTGATGATGAACCGTTAGCTATCCAGTTACTGGAAGAATATGTACAGCGCTATGGCCGGTTGGAGCTGGTGGCTACCTGCGCAAATGCCCTGGAAGCTTTTACTGCTTTGCAACAGTTCGAAGTGGAATTAATGTTTCTGGATATCCGGATGCCGGGTGTAAACGGTATTGAATTACTGAGTGCATTGAAGTGTCCGCCATTAACTGTTTTTACCACTGCTTATGATCAGTATGCGGTGACGGGTTTTGAACTGAATGCGGCTGATTATTTACTAAAGCCGGTAACCTATGAACGGTTTGAGAAAAGTATGGACAGACTTTTTAAAAAAGAAAGGAACTTGTCTCCCCCCGCTACTGCACATACTTATTTTAAAGTTTCGCGTGATTTAGTGAAAGTGGAACATCGTGAATTGATTTTTGCGCAATCCCTGAAAGATTACATTTTATTAAAAACCACTTCGGCTAAGCTCATTACTTACATGACCATGAAATCGTTGGCAGATTTATTACCGGAGCAGTCATTTATCAGGGTACATCGATCTTATCTTGTTAATAAAGCGTTTATTAGCAAAATAGAAAAAGGAAAACTCTGGGCAGGTACTGTTGAAATTCCGGTAGGAGAAACTTATAAAGCACAATTATTGCATCATTTCAGGTAGTATCCTGACCGTTAAAGCCGGGAAAACAGTTTTATTAGAATCAAAAGAAAGGCTAGCTTTGCATCTTTATTTGAAGATCATGGAAACAAGCCTTACGAACTCTAAGCCCGTACAAACAACTGTATATGCCATTCTTTTGTCGATCAGTTTCTCTCATATGCTGAACGACCTGATTCAATCTGTAGTACCTTCTATCTATCCGATGTTAAAGGATGAATTCAGGTTAAGTTTTTCTCAGATTGGACTAATCACCTTTGTGTTTCAGATTACGGCTTCTTTGTTACAGCCGTTTGTAGGCCGTTATACAGATAAACACCCGTATCCTTATTCATTGGCGATCGGCATGTCATTTACATTCTTAGGATTAATTTTATTAGCTTTCGCACATAGCTTCCCGATGATTCTGATTGCGGTAAGCTGTATCGGAATGGGGTCGTCGGTATTTCACCCTGAAGCATCGCGCGTGGCGCAGATTGCATCCGGTGGTAAAAAAGGACTCGCACAATCTATTTTTCAGGTGGGAGGAAATGCCGGTAGCGCTATCGGGCCGTTATTAGCAGCATGGATTATTATTCCGCATGGTCAAAGTAATGTAGCCTGGTTTGCCATTTTCGCTCTACTGGCCATATTCGTATTAATGAGAATCGGTAACTGGTATAAAGTAAATCTGCAATTGCGCAAAACAAAAGTTTCACAGGTGACTGCTGTATTTGCACCGGGGTTAACAAAAGGAAAAGTATACTTCTCTTTATTTATTTTACTGGTATTGATTTTCTCTAAATATTTCTACATGGCTTCTATGAGTAGTTACTTTACTTTCTACCTGATAGAAAAGTTCAATGTAAGTATACAGGAGTCACAGATATATCTTTTTGTATTCTTGTTTGCAGTAGCTGCAGGTACGATTATCGGCGGACCGTTAGGAGATAAGTATGGCCGTAAAAAGATTATCTGGGTATCTATCCTGGGAGCTGCACCGTTTACACTTTTATTACCTCATGTAGGGCTGGTATTAACCATCGTGCTGGCTGCTATTATCGGTGTAATTATTGCTTCTGCCTTCTCCGCAATTTTAGTGTATGCTACCGACCTTGTTCCTGGTAAAGTGGGTATGATTGCCGGTTTGTTTTTCGGATTTGCATTCGGAATGGGAGGATTGGGATCTGCAGTATTAGGTTCGCTGGCTGATAAAACCAGTATTGAATATGTTTTTCACATCTGTGCGTTTTTACCATTATTAGGAATTGTTACAGCGTTTTTACCAGACGTGCGAAATAAGTAAACGGTGAAATCAATTGAAAATGGAGAATTGAGGTAGCTTCTGTTATAACTGAGCTGCGGGAAAATAATTCTTGGATCATGACCAATCAAGTAATGAGCGCTTTTGTTTGATTTGCATTGAAACATGAAGAACAGGGAAAGGTGATGAGGTGAATGAAGCAGCGAAGGTGTTCTTATTTTTCTTCCATCCCTTCATTTTCTTCGTGTTTACATCGATCAAAAACCTGGTAGAATTTATCTGATGTAAATGAACAATGCTTTTGTTTGATTTTCATTGAAACATGAAGAAAAGGGAAAGGTGATGAAGTGAATGAAGCAGCGAAGCTGT
>NZ_RCWL01000006.1:245373-318857 GCF_003991195.1 Gynurincola endophyticus
AGAAAGGTGATGAAGAGAATGAAGGAGCGAAGCTACTCTTATTACTCTTACATTACTTCATTTTCTTCGTGTTTACATCGATCACAAACCTGGTAGAATTTATCTAATGTAAATGAACAATGCTTTTGGTTGATTTTCATTGAAAAATGAAGAAAAGTAAAGGTGATGAAGAGAATGAAGAAGCGAAGCTACTCTTATTACTCTTACATTACTTCATTTTCTTCGTGTTTAAATAATGAGCTGTGAAAATCTGCGTGGAATAGGACGTCTTTAGAAAGGATTTTGTCCGCGTTATCTGCGGGAAAATTATTGGTAAACAAAAAAGAGGTTGATGTAACCACCAACCCCTTTCATATTATTTAACCGAAATTAATGTAACAATATCACCGTTCGGATCAGGTTGAGCAGGTTTCGGTGCTTCACCTTCTGCCGGTCTTGGAGCGGCTTTTGCTTTGTTGCTTACATATGCATTTCCTTTTTTGTCTAATGCAATTGTATTCGGATGTGAACCGGTTTCTAAAGTTTTAACGATTTTGTAGGTAGCTGCATCGATAATTGTTACAGTACCGTCGCCACGATTTGCTACATAAATCCAGTTTTTAGCCGGGCTGAAGTTAATTCCCAAAGCACCTTTACCGGTAACAATGGTTTGTAATAATTTACCGTTATTGGCATCTAATACAGTAACATCTCCATTACCCTGATTGGTAACAAATAATCTGTCAGTTTTAGCATCTAACACCAGGTTAATAGCGCCTTTACTTCCAGCCGGGAAGCTATCAATCACTTTATTTTCTTTCAGATCGTAGCTTACTACTTTATCAGTTTGCATATTAATAGCATACAAACGGTTTTTTCTGGTATCAAGAGCTAATCCGGTAATAGACAAACCGGCGTTTTCAATAACGTGGCTGAAAGTATTGGTTTTACCATCAATTACCCAGATACCGCCGCCTACATCAGAAACATACACTTTGCTGTTGTTTTCATCTACTACGATTTCGCGGGTATGAGATTTATCTTTACCGTGTTTGATCGTAGCGATGATTTTACCGGTTTTCAGATCAATGGCATGTACCGAATTACCTCTTGTGTTCGATGTATATAAAGTTTGTGTTTTTTCACTTAAACCTAAACCGAATGCCGGTGCAACAGATACGTCGATGCTGTCTTTAACGGCTAAAGTCTGAGGATCTAATTTATATACTTTACCTGCGCCTTGCTGGCCACGGGCACCTGTTCCTGCAACATATACTGCATTTGCTTTCTCACTGTATACGATTTCATACAAACCGTTACCAGGTTTTACTTTCTGCGCAACTGTTTGAGCTGATACTTGTTGGCTTGCTCCTGCAACTAAGGCCAATACGGCTGCCAAACTTAACGTACTTTTCAACATGTTTTTTTGGTTATATAGTGAATAATAATTGTTAAAAAACTCTTTTATAAGCTGTTGTTATTGTTGAACGATTGATGATAACCACTCATATACCGATGGAAATGCCAGTCTCCAATACCAGGCTCCGTGTCGCCCGGTAGGATAAATAGTGGTTTTGATGTCGGGGCCGGCAACGAGTTTTAATTGTTCAACTGCCAGTTTAACATCGTGGTGCATTTGTACTCTGCTGCCGTCGGGTTTGATTCTGTTTTCATTATCGCCGGCATAGAAATAGTAATGCTGTGTTTGAATAGCTTTTTTGTTTTTCAGCTGGCTGATTTCTTTCAATGTATTTCCTTCATCCTGCCAGATAGAGGGAGACATTACGCCCAATCCTCCGAATACATCCGGGTATCTTAAACCGGCGTATAGAGTAATAAGCCCACCCATCGAACCTCCGGCCATCCAGGTAGTTTGTTTACCAGGTAAGGTTCTGTATTTTTTATCGATAAAAGGTTTTAAGGTTTTTACGATAAACTCCAGGTATTGTTTGCCATATACCTCAGGAAAGTCGGCATTCGGATGAATATAATACTCTCTTTGTCTGCCATCTTTGTCGTGATGGTGTTCTATTGCCACTACGATACAAGGGTTTTTAGCAGCGTCCATTACTTCATCTACTCCCCATTCCAAAGGGCCCAGACGACCGTTGGAAGTAGCTTCATCAAAAACATCCTGTCCGTCGTGCATATATAAAACCGGATATTTCTTCTTTGACTGTTCATAACCTTTCGGCAGATATACCCAGATTCTTCTGTAAACATCCAGTTGTGGCAGATAAAAAGCGGTATCGATTAATGTTACCTGAGGGGAGGCCGTTGATGCCGGAAAGTCATCACGCCATGCGGGAATTACACAAGAGATGGTTGTATCATTCTGAATGATCGCATTACGGGGTGCAACCAGTCTGCCATCTTCAGTAGATTCCAGTGTATTCCAGTCACCGCGGGTAAACTTGTACTCAAACAATCCCTTCGGAACATTTTGAATAAGTACTGTATACTTTCCTTCTCCTTTAGAAGTGAGCGTATAGTTTTTATCACCCGGTGCCCATCTGTTAAAAATACCGGTAACGTAGATCGTTTCATTCCGGTGCTGCTCAGGTAGTACGGTAATATCAATCGATACCGTATGTTGTGCCTGTGCTGCAACTGAACTGAAAATAATAACTGCAAAAAATAATACTAACCGATTCATTGATAACTGTTCTTTTACGCAACCGTAAAACTTATTTTTTTTGAACTGATTTATTGAATAGTGATTTTATAAATACCTGACACAGAACCACCTTCAGATACGTTGAATAGTTGGGTAGCGGAAGTTCCGGCACTGTTTAATTCATAGTAACCGTTGATGTTTTTGCTCGGTGCATTTACGCGCAATACAATCTTACCGTCTAATTTCTGAATACCATAGGCGCCACCTGAGTTGGTTGACAAAGGAATATTGTTGATTTTTGTTCTAACCTTAGTGGTAGGGTTGATGGTATAAAAGTCCCAGATTTCAGAAAAGTTGATATTACCGGTCGGGCCACCGGTGAGCGACTCTGTAGGAATAGTGGTGTAAATAGTACCGTTATCAACCATCACGTTTACGAATTTTCCGCCGGTCATAATATCATCCATATTGATTTCCCAATTATCGAAATTTGTTTCATTGGCTTTAATGCGGAGTAATTTAGATTTACCGCCGATTGCACTGCGGCCTTGTGTTACGATATATAAATCACCATTGGTATCAAACGAAAACATTTCATTGTCGTTAATGTAAGTGATACCACCTGTTTCGTCGTATTCGATTACTTTTTCGAAATTACCTGTTGCAATATCAATGACTGCTACAAAAATGCCGCTGAAGAAGTCATCAAACATGCCGCTTTGTGCTGCTGTGTTTTTCCCATAATGTATATCAGCGAATAATTTTCCGTTTTTAACTGCCAGGAAGTGTTGACCAATGGATTGGTTATTAATGCCGGCATCGGTTTTTTTGATATTTGATTCAAAATTCCACTCACCGGTACGTGATAAAGTGGTAGGGTTGAATCGTTGAATCATATATGGTTTGTCAGCATCCCAATAGAAGCCTGAAGTTTCGTTCTGAATCACGAAGTTTCCTGATCCATTGATCGTGTTATTCGTTTTAATGAAACCACCTGAAGAAACAACACCGGTTGAGCTTACGGTTAAACGTTCAATTCCTTTTTCATTAGCAGAAGTATTGAACATTTTAAACAACCAGTTATTGTAAGGACGCCATCCGCCCATTCCCTGGCCCTGTAAAGTTCCATCACCGATATTAGAAATGGTTCCGGTTGGTTTGGTAGTAAAAGCAGAAGTATAACCGGGTTTGGTTAAAACGTTCTGACTCATCGTCATTATCACGTATACTTCGTTTTTTGTTTCTTGTTTTTCATCGTCATCTTTATTACAGCTAACGAAAACAGTCAGTGCTGTTAAGCACCATAATATAGATTTTAATAAAGGTGATCTCATGATATTTATTTATTTTTTGATTGAATTGTGTACACTACTTTAAAATGAAAACTTCTGCCAGCTTTTTGAACTCTGTAGTTATCGTATAAATCTTTGTTCAAAATGTTTTTTACTTCAAAACCCATGGTGAGTAAATTTCTCAGGGGTGCGTAATTGATACCGGCAGATAAAAAATGTTGGTCGGGGATGATCAGTTCTGTATTTACAGTTGATTTTCCGAATAATCCCAGAAAACCTCCGGGCTCTAAACGTTTAGGAATTGTTTCCAGATAATATTCTCTTACAAAGCTGTAATAGCTATATAGTTTTAAAGCATCATTTTGTTTAAAAAGATGCTGGAATTTCGCGTTTAATCCTGCATTTGCAAAGAAGTAAGGAGTGTTTCGCAAGCGGGCATTATTCTGCCATTGATCAGTAGACGAATTGATGTTAAACAAACGTATATCCTGCCAGGTGAAGTTGGCATTCGCTGAAAGCACTTTACTGAAATGGTATACACCGTCAGCTTCCATTCCAAAACCTTTTACATTTTCTATATTCTGATATTGTGCGTAAGGTGCCTGAATCGGAATTAACAGAATAAGATCTTCGGTTCGGCGATAAAATGCATTGACTTCAAAGGAATTGTTCTTTTCGTTTGATAAACGGTATCCTAAGTTTATATTTAAGCTTCTTTCAGGTTTTAAAGAGAAGTTGGGAACAGTCCATAAGGCATCACCGAATATTTCTTCCTGATCAGGTAGCCGGTTGGCCAGTTCGGCAGAGAAACGGACAAATGAATATTTATGAATATTATATTTGATAGCACCACCCACTCCGAAATTGTTACCGGATTGTTTTACCTGATCGTTTTCTGTAATGATTCTCGATTGCCAGGCTTCAATACCTGATGATTGATAGTGATAATTCTTAAACATCACTAATGTTTCGAAGGCTCCATCCAGAAATTTAGAAGAGAGTCCGATGCCGGTAACCAGTTTTTTATATCCGGCCGGGATGCTGATAATGGAAGTTCCTGTACCATCTAACTTTGGTCCGTAGGGATCAGTACCTTTCTGTTGTAAATCGGTGTAAACATTATTGATTTCAATAACGTGATTTGCATTTAGCTGATATTTAATAAAGGTACGGCTGGTAGTGTTGGTATAGTCAATATCAGACAATGCGGCCTGACGGCTTTCTCCGATTCGCCCCGGAACGGGATAAAAGTTGCCATACCAGTCATATCTTCCCGAAAGCGTATCTATCCGTTGTACATTCACTACATTATGTACAAGAAACTGATCGATGAACAATTTATTATTGAAAAAAGATTTCTTATATCTCAGTGTCGGTACAATTGAAGACTGTTTTCCTTTTACTGCACCGTAAGGGTCAGTCATCAGGGCAGGATAGTTTTGTTCTCTGTTGAGATTGAAAGCCGTTACGGAAATTTTTAACTCATCGGCCCACTTACGATTGGTGACCCCGCCACTTACTTCACCATACACATTGTTGAATGCATTGTGAAACAACCGTACGCGGTCATATTGCTGATTACTGGTAACAGGGTCAGTAACTTTTACTTTTGCTTTATAATCATTGTCTGAATAATTATAGAAAAAATCTACCGACGCAAACCATTTTTTTGCATCATCGGTGTAGTATCCGTTTAAGGTATAGCGATGTGTATTAAAAGAAGCTATTTCGTAAGAAGTACTTAATTGTTGATTGGCTGACCGGCGGCTAACAAGATTTACAGCTCCCCCCAAAGCATCGGTTCCGATTGAGATGGGCAATACTCCTTTATAAATTTCAACTCTTTCCAGGGTGTTTAACGGGAGAGAAGCAATATTAAATCCGTCTCTTAAATAATCTACCGGAATACCGTCTTTAAGATAACGGATAGCTTTTCCCTGAAAACCGTTTACAGAAATATCGGTTCCCGAACCCAATCCGCCCGATTGACGTATTCTGATACCCGGAGAACGGTTGATTAATTCGGTAAGTGTTGCAGCCTGTTCCTGTACTTCGCGTGTATTAACTACTGAAATTTTTACATTTTGTTCTGCTGTGCGTTGCGAGGCCGATTTTGCTTCAATTACTACATTCTCCAATACCTGTACTTTAGAAGTGTCTTTGTTCTGGGCATGAACTGTTTCATTCAGGCCGACAACTCCTGTAAGTAATAAAAAAGTATGTAGTATTTTATATTGCATTGTTATTTGATTAAACTTTCTACGTGAACCTGTATCTGCCCGCTTTGCAGGGTTTCTACAATTGCATTGACGTTATATACACTGGCAAGCAGGGATGCATTGAGTATTTCGTTGGGTTTTCCGTGCGCCGCTATTTTACCTTTGTGTAAAACCAGTAACTCATCTGACCATCTGGTAGCGAGGTTGATATCGTGTAATACCATCATTACAATCTTACCTTTAGCAGCATATTCTTTTACGAGTTGCATGACGGCGACCTGATGTTGTAGATCGAGCGCGCTGGTAGGTTCGTCGAGTAAAAGGATGGCCGGCTCTCTGATGATAGCCTGGGCCAGACTGATCATTTGTCTTTGGCCACCAGACAACTGGTTTAATGGTTCCATTGCCAGTTCAACAAGATCCATTTGTTCAAGTACATCAAAAGCTTTTTTTCTGGCTTCCGGTAAACGCACACTGATCTGATCGAAAGAGGACGCTTTGAGGGCGCTGATTAAAGATTCAATGGCATTCAGTTCAATATCTTGCGGTAAATATTGAGGCATATAACTGATGAGCGCAGCCTTTTCACGTAGTGATAAATGCAGGATGTTTTTCTGATTCCATTGCATTTCACCTTGTGCTTTTAATAAACCGGCCATGCTTCTGAGCAGGGTAGATTTACCGGCTGCGTTCGGGCCAACTAAAGCGGTTATTACACCGGGTTTAAACGGACCGGCGTTGATTCCGCTGATAATATTTGATTTACCGGGATAACCGGCTGTGATATTTTTTAGTATGAGCTGTTCCATTTTACATTCTCCTCCCTTTTTTAATGATGAGATAAATGAATAATGGAACACCGGCTAAGGCGGTAACGATGCCGATCGGTAACAATACACCGGGAATGAGCATTTTACTGGCGATAGATGACAATGACATAATTAAAGCCCCGGTGAGTAAACTCGCGGGAAACCAGTAACGGTGATCTTCTCCGATGAGCATCCGGGCAATATGTGGCCCTACTAATCCGATAAAACCGATCGTACCAACGAATGCAACGGCTGTAGCCGCCAGTAAGCTGATCCGGAATAAAGAAGCGAAGCGCAATCGCTGAACATTAATACCAAATCCTGCTGCGCGGTCTTCGCCTAAACGTAAGGCTGTCATTTTCCATGCTGCGCTAAATGAAAATGGCAGTACAACAACCAGCACGATGGTTAAGAGTTGTACTTTATCCCAGTTAGAACGGGCTAAACTTCCCATACTCCAGAAGATAACCTGTTGAAGGGCTTCAGGAGTAGCTATATAATGTAACAATGCAACCAGTGCATTAAATGTAAAAACGAGTGCAATGCCGAATAATACAAGAATACCTACTCCCGCGTGTAACCATTTCGAAACAGCTTGCAATAAGAGCACGGATGCAAAGGCAAACAAAAATGCGTTTACTGAAATGATCCAGTTATCCGGTACTCCCGGAATGCTGATTCCTGCAATAATCGCCAATGCTGCACCTAAAGTAGCACTGGCAGAAACGCCTAATGTAAAAGGACTTGCCAATGGGTTGTTTAAGATGGTTTGCATTTCAGCCCCGGCCAGTGATAATGCCATACCAACCAGTACAGCCATGATCGCATAAGGCATTCTGATCTGCCAGATGATTACTTTGGTACCATCGTCTACTGCACTGCTATTAAAAAGACCAATCAGAACGTCTTTAATAGCCAGCGAAGAAGGACCTAAAGCAATATCAAAGCAAAAAGCTGTTAAACACAGGAGTGCTAAAACACCGATGATCCATTTACGTTTATGCTGTAAACGGTGAAAGTCTTCTTCTGCCTGTTGTCTCGCTGTATGTTGTATAGTTATATGATCGGTCATTCAGTAATACTTACGGCAATCAGCCTGTCATTTTAGAAAAAAGGATATTGGAATTTTAACACTAAGAATAATTAAAGTCGTATATCTATCGGACGAAAAGTATAAAAGTTGTTATTCATAAAGGCTGATCCAGTAAGTTCCGCTCAACGGAACGGATAAGAATTTTTCATTTAATTCTTTCAGAGAGGCTTCCGGATTAATATCTTTAAAAAGGGTTGGGTGTATCCATTTTGCCATGCACTCCGCAGCAAGAATGTTGAACGGAGAGGCATAGAATAAATGCCACAGGCCATAGACTCTTTTCTTTTGAACCGCCGGTAGTTGTGCTACCAGTGGGTTTTGAATTCTTTTATTAATAGAACCTATTACTTCGTCTTTGGCTACATCAGCACCTAACACGACTCCTTTACCACGGAAAATATCCGTACCGGTAGCAATGTAGATCTGTGGTTGTTTGCTGATCACAAATTCCTGGCTTAACTGTCCCACTGCACCGGGAAGAATATCAGCTCCGATGTTGTGTCCACCTGCCAGGGCAATAAAACTACCGAGGTTAGTTTTACCGGGTGAGTTGAATTCGCTTTCAGCCATTCCTGCTTTCATATCCATGAAAACAAGCGGTTTGGCCGGTTTTGCAGTAGCAATACGGTCACCGATCAGTTTGATACGGCTTTCATAAAATTTGATGAATGCTTCTGCGCGGTTTTCTCTCTGAAGAAGCTGGCCGAGTAATCTTATACTTGGCACCGTATTTTTAAAAGGGTCGTTTCTGAAGTCGATAAAAACAACCGGAATGCCGGCTGCTTCCAGCTGTGCAATTTGTTCTTTTGCAGCGGGGCCGGGGCCATGACCGTTTGCACTGAAAATAGCTACATCAGGACGTGCAATAATGGCTTTCTCTACCGAAAAACTCGCGGCATTACTGCCGGTTACAGGAAGTTTCTCGATTGCCGGAAATTGCTTCAGGTAGTGTTTATATTCTAATGTTTTTTTGAAATCGTCTTGCCAGGCAGCTACCAGCGCCACCGGATTGGCATCGAGAATATTGAGCGTAACAATATCCCTTCCTTCTCCTAAAAGCACTTTTTTAGCAGGACGGGATAATTTTACTGTTCTTCCCAAAACGTCTTTTACAGTAACAGACTGGGAAAATACCGGTGTAATTGCTAAACAGAAAATAAGACTAAGCCAGACAAACCGCATAATTCAAATATTTAAACTGTAGTTAGGATAGTTGTTCGTTTTTCAGCTTCACTGATAAGGAAGCGAAGGAAGAAAAAGCACGTAAACCTACCTTCCTTCCACAATCAGCCGGCAAATTACCCGGTGACAGGAGTAAGGTGTTTATTAAATGCGGAAATTTTGGCTCGAAAAAGGGAAAATAATATTGATTTTGAACGATTTAATGCGTTATTAATGTTTCTTGAATCAGGTAAATGGGTATGATAAAAATGTAGCAAAACCGGTGAAGATTGAATATGCTTCTTTTACATAGTTGAAATATTATAATGTGTTCTGAAGTCTAAAAAATTGGTAAGTGGGCCGACAGAACTAGCAGAAAATCTGACCTGTGTAAAAACGATGAATCAGCAAAGGCAGACAATCTTAAAAAATAACCCTTAGTGCTTCATAAGAGTATCGTAGAGGTAATAAAAAGTGTAATTGCTTAAAAAGAAACGCTTATTTATGATTTTTTTCACGAAGCTCACTCACTAAGAATACAATTTTTGCGTTCTTATAGTACTAGTTTAAAAATATAGTTAAAGTAGTACTTATAATTTGCACAAAATGTTTACAGAAAACTGCCGATTCAACCGGTATGGCGTGATCACCGCTGTTGCGTTGCTTTTCTCCTCTAATTTAGCTGCTCAGTTAAACAGGCCCGGAAAAGAAGCTGTTACACCCAACTCAACAGAGAGCAGAGTTATTTTTTATGAAGGCTTCGATGTTCCGGATGGCGCACGACACACGAGTCCTTACTTACAAACAGGCGCTAATTCTTACATTTTTGCTAATCCATTGTTGCTTTATCCTACTCCGATTCCTACCGGCGCATGGACCTCCAACGCTACAGAATGGCAAAAAACTGCGAAAGACTTACAGAATGACCACTATGCAGTGGTATCACCAAAAGACATCATGAATAGTGTTCGTCTGGTTGAACCTTCACATACACCGTTCTGGAATAGCTGGACGAGCCTCATCAACCACGGTAAAGATGCGGATGGTAATGTAAACGGTGGCGCTATGGTGGTAAATGCGGGAACTACTCCCGGAGTTTTGTATGACCGTGGTGTAATACTGCAAAGAGATAAGTTTTATAAACTCACATATGATATCTGGATAGAAAATTCACCTTCCTGGTTAAGGCTAAATTTTTTATATCAGAACAGCTCCGGCGCAAGAATTGGTTTGGGTGAATATCTGGATGGCGGTCATTGGAGTTCAGACCGCCGATGGAAAACACAAACGGTTTATTTTTCACTCCCCGCCAGTGCTTGTGTAAATCAGGATTATGTAATTACCTTACAGAATCATTGGATGGCTAATAATGGAAATGATTTTGCACTGGATAATATACGTTTGGTGGAGTTAACCGGAAATCCGGGTGGTTCCGTAACTACTATAAAAACAGCCTGTGATGTACCTCCGGTGGCTGATGACGATATGAGTCAGGGCAATAACCGTAATGCAGGTAATGGAGTCGTTACCGTAAATTATATTCAGGGAGACTATCTGGCCAACTTACAACCAGCTACTACGAATACTGTTAAATTCTCATTTGTTGTACCTGAAGGAGGTTCGCTGAATTCAAACAGAGATGAAGTAACTGTATTGGGTGAAGGCAGATGGAAACTGAATAATAATGGAACCGTCACCTTTACACCGGTATCCGGATTTTTAGGGAACCCTAAACCAGTTCAATATACGATTACAGAGAATAGTACACAAATGACATCAGCGCCGGCAACGATCAGCGTATTGTATACTTTTCTCGTGAACCCTTCAGCAGCAGATGATATTTACGCCGTAGATCCCAGTGTCACTAATACCGCTTACAGAGCAGATATTTTTGCCAATGATAAAATCGATGGAAATCCGGCTTCCAATACAGGTACTATTGTAGAAGTTGTGCATCCATTGAATCAGGGGGCGGTTTATCGTCAAACTACTGCACAGGGACTTCCACCGATTGCTGTACCGGGAGAAGGTGTATGGACTTATGAAGTATCCACAGGAGTATTTGTTTTTAGTCCACAAGCCGGATACGTTGAAAGTCCTACACCGTTATATTACCGTTATCAGGAGCCTGCAAACAAGGTATGGTCGAATTGGGCCGGTATCTTCTTTAATGCCAGTACGATTATATTGCCTGTAGAAATCAAAGATTTCAGAGGAATGTTTGTTAATAGTAACGTAACACTCAATTGGAATGCCACAGCGGAAATCAATAGCGTGGGTTATTATGTGGAGAGAAGTAATGATGGTATTTACTGGACAACTGTCGGGTTTGTAAATACCCTTAGTGAACAGGGTAGTAGTACAAAGGATTATCAGTTCAAGGATAATCAACCTGAAACAGGTGTTAATTATTATCGCTTAAAACACAAGGATGTAAATAACAAACTAACGTATAGTAAAATAATATCCTTACGCACGACTGCCGTTTTAATCAACGGTGTTTACCCGAATCCGGCAGATCAGTTTGCGAACATCAGTATAAGTACCGTAGGGCGGTATACGGTTAGTCTGATTAATATTTCAGGTCAAATCGTTCAGCAACATGTAGTGAATGTAACGCATTCGCACCAGTTGTTTACATTACAACGGAATAATGAAAAGGCAGGCTTGTATTATGTAAAAATCACTGATGCCACTGGTAATGCCAGCATTACCAAGTTGATTTTCCGATAGAATACTATGGTTGTATTAAAATAAAAGCCGGTGCGAATTTTTGCACCGGCTTTCTTATTAAAGTGCTGGCACGATACTAAATAATGGGGCGTGTCAGCGATTGCATTTGTTTTAATCGTAATAAGTAAGGCTTGAACAGCAATCGCTGCCGGGCTATTCGCTTCTACTCCTCGCTCGTACCTCGCAGCGGGGTAACCGCTGCTATCCCTCACGCAATAGAAACTATTCAGATATACTACCAAAAAAATCTACAAAGCGTACAAATGAGCTTTTTGCAAAAATACATTTTGGAAATAAAACTGTAGAGGAGTTTATAATCTCACAAAGGTATGAAGCCGGTTTGTACAGTAAGTACAACCAGTATTACGGTTATGTGTTTTATACCGGAAGGAAGGGATAAGACAACCGGTTGACTTTTTAACATAACCTGCGGTATAATTATTTATATACCACGGGTTTTGTTTGAGGGGAATGAAAGCAGTATAAATGAAGTCAATACCTTTATGGTCTGTCTTAAAAGATACAAAAAAATCCTGAGTTTACCAAATTTTGTACCTATGATATAGACCGTAATTAAGTCTCAGAATATCTTCAGCTTATAAAAACGTCAATTGTTTGCACAATAAGCATTGGCAAATTATAATCTGTCTTTTATATCGTACAACCTCTCTTTTTTATAGATAATCTTTTAATCATTGATATAACACCAAATTTCACGGCCATTATAGTGTTATAAAAAATATAGTACCCTTTATACTGTAGATTTATGAATCGCTCAGCTCGATGTCATCCCCTCAAAGCGATATTTTACGAGCAATCACAATATCCCCAGTCGGAAGTGCTTTGCACAAAAGCGCCCGGCAGATCCGGTTTTATACCTGCATGCTGTGGTAATAACTATACTTACGAAGTAAAGAAATACACAGATTGCGCTTGTTAAAAAAAAGAAGATCTAACTGAAAACAACCGACAGACTCATTTTTGAAACAATTACAGTGGTATATTACCGTTTATAGATAGAAACTCCTATCTTTTATCTATAAGTTCAACATAAATGAAATCATACCTCTTTATCATAGCAGGTTTGCTGCCTGGGTTGGTAAGTTATTCCCAGGAAAAACAAATCCTTAAACTGTTAAACGAACAGCTCGAAAAAGAAATCCGCTTTCAACAGCAGGATTCTGTAAATTACAGAGGTGAACACTTTGAAATAGTTCAGCCTTATACTATTCATGAAGGTATATTGAGTGTAGCGATCAAAAAAAGGAATTTATATGATAATTCGTTTTTTGTAGAGAAACAGGAAGTGCCTTTGAAATTACTGAACTCCGTTTTAAAAGATATTAATGTGCTGATGGAAGCTGAAGGAAAAGTAGTAAAAATTACCCGTACTCCGGAAATTAGTAAAGATGTTAAAGACACTGTTGTTCATTATACTGATCTTTTTTTTCTGCATTTTTGTTATGAACAACAAAACGAATATCTGGCAGATGCACTGATCAAAGCATTTAAAAAAGCAAATCTGACTATTGTAAAAAACGGTTGGTATGATTAAAAGAATGTTTATACTTTTTGGATGTTGTTTTTTATATACTGCAGTGAAAGCACAACATCCGGATACTTTAGTATCGATTAAAAATTATTTGCAGTTTATGCGAAATAATATCAACACCCACGAAAAAACAAATAAGATAAAAGTGAGTGTGTATGATAGCCTGATTCGTTTAGGCACAGCCCGCGAAGAACAATTAAAGACTTCTTTAGCATCATTGCAACATCAATCAGACACAGAATATCCCGAAATGATAAAATCATTTCATTTTATTATGCAATCGCTGGTAATGTTGAAAATGGACCTGAAACAGAATAACTACGAGCACAATGAAAACAGCCGGAACGAAGTGATTTATCTGAATAAAAATATTCCGGTTCTTATTGATAAAATGTACTACTTTCTTGAAATTGAAAGAAAACTAAAACTTTCAAATACCAATTAATATGAGCGACCACAGGTTCCGTGATGAAAACAAAACCTTACGTGATTACCAACAGGAAGTTTGGGTGAAGTGCACAGCTTGTGAAAGTAAGGCTATTGCACGGGCCAACTATGAAATAATGCAGGCTGAGCTCATTTGCACCGCATGTGGTTATAATAAAAAAGTTACTACACAGGCTGAAGTGATGAGGGGCATGAAAGCCAATGTAAAAATGGCTGCTCATGGTTATTTTGATAATGATTTATGGCTGCAACACCCTTTTAAAAATGATATTTTCTGGGCATACAATTTAACCCACCTTGAATACCTCGAACGCTACATTGCTGCCGGCTTACGCGAACATACTGACCGCACACATTTTACATTACTTGAAAAGTTGCCTAAGTTTTATCATGAAGCGAAAAACCGGGAAACACTGTTGAAAATTATTCAAAAACTAAAACTCAAAAGCTGATAGGTACAAGGAAGACGTTGTAAATTGAGAATGAAGAATTGACTCTTTATAGTGAACACAACAAATGATATTCATTGGAAAAACAGCGCAGCCGTTAATTATTAATTAATCTAAATAGTTTACTCATCATCTTTTGAAATTTAATCTACAGGTGAAATGTCAAAATAGGAGAGAAGATCATCCAATGAGCCTTTCCGGTGATTAACAAACAAATCCCTGTGAGGATTATCCAGCTTCTGAAGTAATTGTAGTAGTTGAATGGTTTCTGCTTCTGAAAGTGGTGCCATGACCATTTCGGTAACCCTGGTTACTTTCTTCAAAGTTCTGAAAAATTCATCACGCCCCTCTTCTGTAACTTGTAACCACTTACTCCGTCGGTCTTCTTCCGAAGGAAACTCAGCAATTAATTCTTTTCTCAGTAATCTTCTTATAATTTCAGTACCGGTAGGTTTGGCCTGTATATGTCGTTCAATGAGTTTTGAAGGGGTATAAGGACCCACATATACCAAACTCAATACAAACGCAAATTCATCGTAAGTTTCGAAGGAGCTTCCTTCCAGTGCCAGCTTAACGTAATTCATCTTATACCTGTTCAGCGCAGTGATCAGGTTTGAAATCGTGTTTTTATGATTTCCACCCTTTCCTTTTCCATGAAACTTTAAAGACTCTATAGAAACATCCTTTTCTACTTTTTCCTGTTCTAACAGCCATCTCGCAAAATCATATTTATTGATAGACTGGTCAGGGTTTAATAAAGAGTAGCTTTCGATATCCCGAAATAGGGTTTTTATAAATTGAAAATCAACCATAAATGATTATTTAATCATTGAGGGGCAAATTTATTAAATTTTAATAGTATATTTTTGTACATTAAAAGTATGTTTTTGAATTATTTTTGCTTAATTTGTTGAAAACTTAGACTTTGGCAAGAATTATTGTAATAGGATCGGGTATTTCAGGAATGGTAGCCGCTTGTTACCTGAAAAAAGCGGGCCATCAAGTAACAGTGCTGGAAAAAAACAGTTCGGCAGGAGGTAGGGCAAGAAAGTTTGAAGACAAGGGGTTTACATTTGATATGGGACCCAGTTGGTACTGGATGCCAGAAGTTTTTGAATCTTTTTTTCACGATTTCGGATACAACTCAGGTGATTTTTATGAGTTAAAAAGATTATCACCCTCTTATTCGGTCGTTTTTGAAGACAGGAAAATAGATATTCCAGCGAGTACAAAAGAACTGGCAGATTTGTTTGAAGAAATTGAACCCGGTAGTGCTGCTAAACTCACTGCTTATCTCGAAGATGCTTCGGTGAAATATAAACTGGGCATGAATGACTTTGCAAAAAAGCCTGCACTGAGTATTACCGAATTTATTAATAAAGACGCTCTCAGTGTTGTCAATAAGCTGCAACCGTTTAGAAACATGGAGCAGCATGTAAATAAATATTTTCAAAATCCGGTTATCAGAAAAATCATGCAGTTCCCGGTTATTTTTCTTGGAGCGATGCCTGACCGTATTCCTGCCATGTATAGCTTAATGAACTATGCCGATTCTTGTTTAGGTACATGGTACCCGATCGGAGGAATGTTTAAAATTGTTGATGCTATTCACAAAATAGCAACCGGCATTGGCGTTGAGTTTAAGTTTAATGAGAATGTAGAAGAGTTGGTGATCAATAAAGGAAAAGTGTGTGCGGTTAAAACATCCGGTAACCGGTTTGATGGAGATACTGTAATTGCTTCAGGAGATTACCACCATATAGAACAACTGCTACCGGTGAAGTACAGACAATATGATGAAAAATACTGGAGTAAAAAGGAGATGGCTCCATCCTGTTTATTATTTTTTGTAGGAGTAGATAAAAAACTGCCTGTTCATCACCATACTTTATTTTTTGATACAGGTTTTGATCAGCATGCCCGTTCTCTTTATAAAAATCCGGAATGGCCCCAAAATCCGCTGTTTTATGTTTGTGCACCTTCTGTAACCGATAACACTGTAGCACCGGAAGGAAAAGAAAATCTTTTTATTCTGATACCCGTTGCCGCAGGTCTGGACGGTGATACCGAGACCCGCAGGAACGATTATTTTAATCAGGTTATCCGTCGATTAGAAGAACAACTTCAAACAGACGTTGCACCGCATATTATCTATAAAAAAAGTTATGGTATAAAAGATTTTTCTACTGATTATCATGCTTATCGGGGTAATGCTTATGGTATGGCTAATACGCTGATGCAAACCGCTTTCGGAAAACCCCGGTTGAATAGTAGAAAAGTAGAAAATCTGTTCTTTTGCGGACAATTAACTGTTCCCGGGCCGGGTGTTCCGCCTGCTTTTTTATCAGGAAATATGGCTGCAGAGGCAGCTGCAAAATATTTAACTAAAAAACTCATTCACGCATAACCATACACCATGAATTCGATATCGCTTTTTACTAAAGCCGGGTTTAAATGCAGCCGGCATATAACACAAAGCTATAGCACTTCCTTTTCGTCTGCTATTAATTTGTTACATGCTGATCTGCGTGACCCGGTTCACGGTATTTACGGATTAGTGCGTTTGGCCGATGAAATTGTTGACACTTTTCATGACTATAATAAAAGAGAATTATTAGAAAAGTTTAAACACGATACTTATGAAGCCATTCATAACCGTATCAGTCTGAACCCCGTTTTACAAAGTTTTCAGATAACCGTTAATAAGTATAATATAGAGCCGGCATTAATAGACGCTTTCTTTGATAGCATGTTTGTTGATCTCGATAAAAAGTCATGGACTACCCCTGACGAGTTAAATAAATATATTTATGGATCTGCTGAAGTAGTAGGGTTGATGTGTTTGAAAGTATTCTGCGAAGGTAATCAGCAATTAACTGATGAGCTCAAGCCAGCTGCCATGTCATTGGGTGCAGCCTTTCAGAAAGTAAATTTTTTGAGAGACCTTAACGATGACCTGACACATCTCGAAAGACAATATTTTCCATATGTTGACCTGAAGAATATTTCTCAAAAAGATAAGGAAGCTATTGAAGCAGATATTCTGAAGGATTTTTCTGATGCTTACAAAGGTATTATACTCCTCCCCGTAAAAGCCAGATTTGGTGTGCTGGTTGCTTATAAATATTACCTGTGTTTATTCCATAAAATCAAAAACCTACCTCCTGAAGCTTTGTTTAAGAAACGCATCAGGGTTCCGAACTTTCAGAAGGCATTGTTGTTGATGAAAGCAGGATTTGAAAGACCGTTTCAATTGGGATGAAATAAAAACAAATGATCAATGAATACACATGATATTATATTAGTGGATCAACACGATCAGCAAGTTGGCACCGGTGAAAAACTGGAAGTGCACCAAAACGGTTGGTTGCACCGTGCATTTTCTGTAGTTATCTTTAACAATGAAGGAAAGATGCTACTGCAAAAAAGAGCTTATAAAAAGTATCATTGCGGTGGTTTATGGACCAACTCCTGTTGTAGTCATCCCTTTCCGGGTGAAGATACTTTTGTGGCAGCCCATCGCCGATTGAAAGAAGAAATGGGGTTTGATTGTGAATTGACTTATCACCATCATTTTATTTATAAGGTTAAATTGGAAAACGGTTTGGTTGAGCATGAACTCGATCATGTTTTTATTGGAGAATATAACGGATTAATTGTACCCGATAAAGATGAAGTAGCCGATTTTCGTTTTGTATCACTCGATGTTTTGAATGAGGAAGTGCATAAATATCCCCAACGGTTTACTCCCTGGTTCCTGATTATTCTGAAAAGAATAAATACATTATTATCTTCGTAAGTTTTTTAAAACACTTTTTCCATGATATACATTTTATATTTTCTGGTTACGATTGCTGTGTTTGGTGCGATGGAATGGGTGGCATGGGCAACCCACAAATATATAATGCATGGCTTTATGTGGTTTTTACATGCAGATCATCATCAGCCACATGAAGGTAAAATGGAAAAAAACGATTGGTTTGCAGTTATTTTTTCCATTCCGAGTATCCTTTGTTTTGCATTGGGTGCCAAATATGGAAATCCCTGGTTATATTGTGTAGGATCTGGCATTTTATTATATGGAATTGCTTATTTTCTCGTGCATGATATAATTGTACACCAAAGAGTCAAATGGTTCTCACGTTCAAAAAATCGTTATATCCGTCAATTAAGATGGGCGCACAAAATGCATCATAAACATCTCAAAGCTGAAAATGGTGAATCATTCGGATTTTTGTTTGTAGAAAAAAAATACAGAGACAAAATTAAAAGAGATGAACAACTTCAACAGAAAGACTGAACTTGTTGAACAATATGATTATGCTATTATTGGTGGTGGATTATCTGCATTATTATTGGTATTAGAGATACTTAAAAATCCTGACACAGCTAATAAAAAGATTATACTATTCGAATCTTCTTTCAACAACTATGCCCCACGAACCTGGTGTTTCTGGGAAAAGAACCGTATAACGTGGGATTTCTTAGCCAGGCATAAATGGCAACAAGCCAGTATTCACTATCAGCAAGCTGAAGTGGACGCTTCCCTGTATCCATATAGCTACAAAATGATTGAAGCTGATGAATTCAGAAAATATGCTTTCAGTGTTATAAAAGATTCAACCAATATTGAACTGAAGGAAGCTACCGTACTGAAAGTAGACGGAGATGCTATACTCAACATTCATACAAAAGAGAAAATATTTACTGCAAAGTATGTGTTTGATAGCAGGTTTAACCTGCAATTGCTCAACAATTATAAAGGAAATATTCTTTATCAGCAGTTCAAAGGAAATTTTTTGAAAGCTGAGAAACCTGTATTCGATGATACTTCTATCCGCCTGATGGATTTTCGGATGGATCAGACAAATGCAGTAGCTTTTTGTTATGTATTACCGGTTAACCGGTATACGGCTTTGATAGAGTATACATTGTTTACGTCTGCTGTTGCTGACTGGAAACAACTTGATCAGGGATTAAATCAATATTTAACTGATTTCTTCGGAAACATACAATTCGAAACAATATCAGCTGAGCGTGGAATTATTCCGATGACAGATTACCGGTTCAACAGCGGGCATCCCGGAATCATTCCCATAGGAACAGCCGGCGGTTGTTCCAAAGCCTCTTCCGGGTATACGTTTCATTTTGCAGAAAAACATGCAAAAGCTATTGTTGCAGATCTTCTACAGCATAAAACACCCCAACCGTATTATGAGTTAATTCCTGCAAAGTTTCACTTTTATGACCGCGTTTTGTTAAACATCCTAAAGAAGTATCCTGAAAAAGGGGCATCGGTTTTCTATCGTTTGTTTGAAAGAAATAGAACAGAAGATGTTTTAGATTTTTTGAATAATGAATCAACACTCCGGCAGGATATTAAAATTTTTACCACGCTACCTGTTCCGCTTTTTCTTCGTGCAGCCCTGAAAGAAATTTTCAGGTTTTAATTCAACCTGACTGCGATTGTTTTTTTAGTCTCAGAAATACTCACTGCGGCCTCTTCAAAATTAGGTGCTCTGAACATCGGCTTAATTGTTCCGGAAAAGCCATATTTTTCTTTAGGTATTCCGAATACGTTAGTATCTAATACGCCGTTATTATTGGTGTCCAGAAAAACTACTACCGCATATTTGCCGGGAGGCAAATCTCCGAGATCAATCGTAACCGACTGCTGTTTTTCTACGGATACAATCTTTTTCACTATTGCCTTTTCCGTATCCATATAATCTTCTGAACTGCTATAAACACCCAGATATATTTTCCCTTTTTTATTTTCAATATGATCAATAACTGCCTGCACCGGAACAATACTTCTCTGCGATACATTCGCCGTCAGCATAATAGTAGTTAAAAAAGTAAGAAAGATTTTGTACATGCCGATTGGTTATATTCAAATATAAACAATAGTCAGGGTAAATAAAATTTCAAATGTTCAGTGAGTAGTATCAATCTTTTTTGTTAAGTCAGGTAAAATTATGTTATTGATTAGATAACAACTTACTTAAAATATTCAATCCTCTCTTCGCTGCTTAAATTGTATTTAAAATTGCTTCTTTGATCAAAGGCAATTTTTTTTCTCTTCATATAAAATGGCATTGTTTTTTTTAGCAAACTCATTGTGAAATGTTTTTTCACTTCTAATAATCCTACATATGAAACGAATCTTTATCTATTTGTCTATTGCTTTAGTTAGTTGGAATCACATGAACGCACAGTGTGTGCCGCCGCAGGCAGCCCCGGTAGTTGATTGCGGTACAGGTACCTTATTAACGGATGGGGCTAATATTAATTCCGGACAGGTATTTTATACAAACGGTGGTGGTCCTTACCAGAACGTAAACCTGAACGGTGGTACATTGGTTTTATGCGGTACTGTAACCTTTAATAGTATTAACTATAACTCAGGTACTTTAATTATCAAAGAAAACGCGGATGTTACTTTTAGTGGTAGTTATAATTCAGGCGGTAACCACTGGTTTTATAATTATGGGAATGTAACTTTTAATCTGCCGGTACAAGTTTCCGGCAATAGTACTTTCGTGTATAATGCACAAAATGCTACTATTAATGTGAATGGTAATATGGCTGTTTTGAATGGTGGACTTTTTATTAATAATGGAACCACTATTGTTCAGAATGTACTGCTGAATAGTGGTGCCAATGTTTGTTTAGGAAATCAATCGATCGTTAATATGACCAGCTTTACCAATAACCAGACAAATGCTGTGAGTGTAGGTTCGGGTTCTGCCTGTGTAAGTTATTCCGGAACTTTCGGTGGAAACAATCCGGTAACAGCTTCAAGCGGTTTGCGGATCTGTCAGCTTGCAGGAGCATCAGCACCTGCACCGGCAGTAGTAGGTACGGCAGTTTTCACACAAAACTGTGGAAGCTGTATTTCTATTCTTCCGGTTACCTTAGAATATTTTCGCGGAAAAATGTCGGGCAATCAGGTTCAATTAGAATGGAAAACCTCAATGGAAGAGAATGTTGCCGTTTACCACATACAGCAGTCTGTTAATCAATCAGAATTTACTACTGTTGCTGAAGTTGCGGCTAATAACCAACCCTCTTCTTACCAATACTCGCTCAACTTAACCGGGCCTGTTTCATTGCGGTTAAAAATAGTTGACATTGATGATCAATTCTCTTATTCAAATATAATTGCCTTACGGCCGAATGTGGCGAATATGAGTATTAAAGTAAAAACGAATCCTGTAACAGGAGGTGTCGCTCAGGTACATATCCTGGCCGCTAAACGAGAACAGGGACAAATCAGACTGGTTGATCAATCCGGAGCTGTACGTTTAAGTCAACCCGTTCAATTGAACGAAGGAGAGAATAATATTCGTATTAATATGCAAAGCCTGGCAGCCGGTGCTTATTATATTATTTATGAAGGTGGAAGCGGAAAAACTGCTCCGGTGGCCGTAATGAAACAATAATAAAAGCACCCGATAAAATTTTTCGCCCATGAAGCGGCTGCCACTGGTAGCCGCTTTTTTCGTGAATTTATCAAGGGGAGAAGAAAATTAATCTCAATAAATGCAACAGTGTTGCGATAATTCATATATTTGCAATATTGTTGCAAATACTGTTTTGTTGCGTTTGCGCAGTTTTCAACAGGATTCTTTTTTAATTGCGGTTCAGCCGCTTTGGAGTTTCTATTATTCACTGCTTATTGATTTTACATGCGATTATTTGAATTTCTTATAACAACTATACTTTGGGTTTTACTATCCATCACTGTTCAGGCACAAACAGGTAAAGTTCTGGGACGCATAACAGCTCCTTCCGGTGAAATTATTCAGGGAGCAAGTGTACAGATCAGTAAACTGAATAAGTTCTCTATAGCAGATAGTAATGGTCTCTATCAACTGAACTTTCTTCCCGCAGGTAACTGGAACGTGATGGTAACGGCACAATCTTTCAGTGATTTTCATTTTTCTATTAATATCAGTAATGATTCTATTCAAAAAGACATCGTTCTATTACCCAATCATTCACTGCAGGAAGTGGTGGTATCCGGCACTTTGAAACCAATGGTGAGAGCTGAAAGCCCGGTGCCGGTTGAAGTGTATTCGGCTGCTTTTTTTAAAACAAATCCCGCACCTACTATTTTTGATGCCCTGCAAACAATTAATGGTGTACGGCCTCAGATCAATTGCAACGTTTGTAATACCGGTGATATCAGAATTAACGGCCTCGACGGGCCTTATACAATGGTTTTAATTGATGGAATGCCAATCGTCAGTGGTTTGTCTACTGTTTATGGTTTAAACGGCATACCACAGTCTTTACTCGAAAGAGTCGAAATCGTTAAAGGACCGGCATCTACCCTGTATGGCAGTGAAGCAGTAGGTGGTTTGATTAATATCATCACCAAAAAACCGGTTAATGCTCCCTTATTGTCAGTAGATTTGTTCAGTACTACCTGGAAAGAAACAAATGCCGATATCGGTTTGAAGTTGAAAGTTTCCGATAAAATACAGTCACTAGCAGGAATTAATTATTTCAACTATCAAAATCCGGTTGATAATAATAAGGATAATTTTACTGACCTTACTTTACAACACCGCATCTCCGTTTTTAATAAATGGAATTTTGAGCGGAAACACAATCGTTTGTTTGCGCTGGCCGCCAGATATGTTTATGAAGATCGATGGGGTGGAGAAATGAACTGGACAAAGTATGACAGAGGGGGAACAGCTGTGTACGGAGAAAGTATTTATACGAAGAGATGGGAGTTGTTCGGAACTTATCAGTTACCATTTAAAGAACATCTGTTATGGATGTTTAGTGTTAACAGACATCAACAGAATAGCGTATACGGTGATATGCCTTTTATAGCAGATCAGCAGATTCTGTTTTCACAGTTAACCTGGAATAAAACCGCAGGAAAACATGACTTATTAACCGGACTCGCTTTACGGTACACTTATTATGATGATAATACTGTGGCTACTGCACAAATTACCAATACTCGGCAAAACCATCCATCTAAAACACTTCTTCCTGGTATATTTATACAAGATGAAATTTCATTAAATCAACAGAATAAGCTTTTGGTAGGAGTGAGGTACGACTACAACTCTTTACACGGTAATATTTTTACTCCACGTATAAATTATAAATGGAATTCAAAAGATAAAAAAAATATCCTCAGGGTAAGTGTCGGAAACGGATACCGGGTGGCAAATGTTTTTACTGAAGATCATGCCGCATTAACCGGTGCACGACAGGTTGTTTTTATCAATGACCTGCACCCGGAAACCTCCTGGAATACTAATGTCAATTTTGTACGGAAATTATATACTGGTTCTGCTGTTATAAATCTTGATGCTACTTTGTTTTATACTTATTTTCACAATAAAATTATTGCAGATTACGACACCGACCCCAATAAAATTATTTATGATAATCTCGATGGTTTCGCTGTTTCAAAAGGTGCTTCTTTAAATGCAGATATAACTTTCAATAACCTGAGAATAATGCTAGGTGCCACTGCTATGGATGTTTATAGTAAAGAAAATAATCTACGCATCAGGCAATTGTTTACTGAAAAGTTTAGTGGAGTATGGACGATTTCTTATTCTTTCAGATCGATCGGATTAACTGCTGACTATACAGGAAATATATATGGTCCAATGAGATTGCCGTTATTAAGCAATACTGATCCCCGGAGAGAATACTCGCCATGGTGGTCTGTTCAAAATATTCACCTTACCAAAAAAATAAAAGATAAGCTGGAGGTGTACGCAGGTATTAAAAATATCTTAAACTGGACAATCAATAAGGGTGTTCCTTTTATCATAGCAAGGTCACATGATCCTTTTGATCGTCAGGTTCAGTTTGATGCTTCCGGTAATGCGATGGTTACGGCTGATAATCCTTATGGATTAACCTTTGATCCTACCTACGCCTATGGCCCCAATCAGGGAATCAGAGGATTCTTCGGTATTCGTTATACTTATCATTAAAGGAATCATTATGAATATCACGGCCAAAATTACAGCAATCTGTTTGATGATGATCAACAGCGCTACGGCTCAGGTTCAATTGAAATCGGTGGCTCAGCTGAATGACGCTATGAAAAATGACCCGAAGCCGGTTTTGTTTCTTTTATCTGCAGAATGGTGCTCATATTGCCATCTGCAGAAAAGAAAATTAAAAGAATTCTTTGAATCACCCACGAAACAATTTTATTATGTAGAGTTTAACATTGAAAGTAAAAATCAGGTTGATTTTAATAATAAAAATTACAGCTACAAACCAAATGGAATACAAACGGGTATACACGAGTTTGCTATTTTTCTGAGTGGTTCTAATGAAGGAGTCAGCTGTCCGTCATGGGTGTTAATGGATCACAACTATAACTTTATATTCCGGCATGCAGGGGTGCTTTCTTCCAGGGAGATGACAGAAATGATGCAGCTGTTAAAACATTACGAGTATTTAAAATATTAAGTCGGGTTGAAAGTGTATATTTTGTAATGGGTGATATTGTATCTTTAATAAATAAACCTTTTAGAATGAACCGTTTGATAATATCTGTATCAGTAATATGTTTTTTAACAGCCTGCGTTACTCCTAAACAACAATTGAAGAAATCGTATTCCCGTTTATCCAAAGAAGAAAGAGTATTGGCAGATTCTGTTATTTTATATGCGCTCGATCATGAAGCATTATATACTTTAGCAGATACACTGAAACCGATGAGCAGTGTACGTTTTTATCAGCTGCCATTGGCTGGTAATAAAACTGATGATAAAATAAATACATTTTATCAATTGCAGAAAGTATCAAATGCTTTGAGTCGGGCAGATTTTGAATTTGTTTTTAATCCTTACAAGTATTCAGATACTATACATAAAAATATGGAAATGTATGTATTCAGAAAGTCGCGGTTAAAGAATATGATTACTCAACAACAAGCCTTTTACCTGCCTTTGGGAATTAATCCGGATGCGCTGCCTGCAACAGTGCTGGCTATCACAGAATATGGAAACAAGTATGAGCGTTGGCAGAGCTATGGCTATCTTTTTGGGTATCCGGATCATGCGGTTGATTTTTTTGTACAGGCTGGTAAACAACAGGATACTACTACTGAATTTGTAGAAAGAAGTTTTTTTGCCATTCCGGTTCAAGCCGGTGAAACCGGATATTTTACCTATGCGATTCCGAAAGGAGCTGTTCCTTCACAACAGGATTCAACTATTTATCTGAATGCACAACAAACGCTTCATAAATACAAAGAACTACGTAGTAAAGTGCTGATAAAAAAGAATAGAAGCCCTTTTAAATTGTGGATGAAAATGCTTTAACAATAGAAAGTAAAAATCTAATTCCAGATGATTAAACCATCAGGTGACAGTTAAGCGTATGCGTTAATTGTTACCTTTTTTTATGCAATATTTTACTTTTAATTTATTGACACAGAATGCTTTTTAATAGGTATAAATACCTTCTTCCAAATGAAAAATACATTTGGTGATTTCAATTTTTTTTTGTATCTTATTTAGATGAGCCTATAGTATCTGCTACTGACGCGTTACAAGAAATGCTCTTATTTTAACCTCTTATTGATTCTTAATTATCTAGTCTTTTCTTCTATTTTTCTAGTTGCTACTACTTTGTGGTAAATCTTTACATGAAGATTTTTTTTTGATGGTTGATATTAAAAAAGTATATACTTTAGGTGAAGAATTGATTCCCCCCATATTGACTAGTAGTTCTATACATTTCACATGTTTACCCCAAACCTTATGAAATGTTGCCGAGAAGTGAACTTTTCTCAGGTATGAATAAATCCTGAACATTTCAGGTTAGTGTTAACGGAACTATGCAGGATCATGTTTTAGAGTATTGGTACATTTTCAAATAAGAATATTGTTGCTGCCGTAACAAATATTATTGAATTATCTGTGTTTTAACTGTAATCATTTGATTGCTGATGGCATTGCTATGCTCATAAGACATTTATTACTAATTATAGAAATTTGTTTGCCATGGAGATGGATAAGATAAGCCTCCCGGACCTTCAGTTACCACATGAGCTGATGGTGAATAAAGCAAATGGAAATTTGAATGTAGCAGTTCAGATACCATTACCGGAAGGACGCGCTGGTTTCAGCCCTCAGTTAAGTTTACAGTATGCTGCAGCACCACAAAAATCAATTACAGGTTTAGGCTGGTCACTGACCGGCTTACCTTTTATATCTATTGATACTAAAGAAGGGTTGCCTAAATATGATGGTTCTGATACCTATGCGTTTAACGGCGGTATTTCATTAATTCCTGAACTTACGAAACTAAGTGGAGAATGGTTGCCACGTATTTCAGAAAATACTGATTTCTGGATTTACTATTTTCGTTCAAAATCAGAAACCGACTTTGTACGGTTTGAAAAGTGGGTACATAAAATAAACCAGCGTGTTCATTGGCGAACGCTGAGCCCGGAAAATATTTTATCTGTTTATGGTATGGAGGGTTCGGTATTGGCCAATCCTGAACAACCGGAGAATATTTTCATCTGGCTGATTGAAAAGCAATACGATCAATCTGGAAATGTAATTTCATATGAATACAAAAATGAAAATATTGATCATGTGCCACTCAATACTTCATTTGAAAGAAAAGGAAGTGGAAATTTTCGGGCTTCAGCATTGGTACAAAAATACCCTGCTAAAATCCTTTACGGAAATACTATTTCTTTGTTTCCGGGCCAGCATATTCCAGACACAAATCAGTGGATGTTTTCTGTAATATTTGATTATGGTGAATTCGAACACCGACCATATGAAAATGACCAGTCATCTTCTTCTCGGAAATGGACTGTCAGACAAGATCCCTTTTCTGTATATAAAGCAGGATTTGAAATAAGAACTTACCGCCTTTGCAAAAGAATTTTAACTTATCATAATATTTCTGAACTAGCTGCAACCCCCTCACTAACAGGTATTCTTTCTCTGAACTATGACGAAAGTCCGCTGGCAACTATTCTGCAAAGTATTAGTTATACAGGAGTAAGAAGAGACCTGTTTACAAATGCATATTCTGAAAAAGAACTTCCCCCTGTTTCGTTTGAATATACAAAAGCTTCATTGGGTAAAACTTTCAAAGCGGGTCCAAACGAAACTATTGTTAACACGCCCATAGGCCTCAAACCTTTAAATACACGTTTTGTTGATTTGTTAGGAGAAGGATTACCAGGAATTTTAACAGAAGCTGCTGATAATTGGTATTATAAATCAAATAAAGGACAAGGATTTTTTGACCAACAGCAAATTGTTATTAATAAACCGTCACAGCTGAAAGGTATTTATTCACTGGGAGATTTTGATCACGACGGAAACTTAAACCTGTTTTCAATAGAAGGGAGAAACGCAGGTTACTATGAATATGACCGGGATCAAATGCGCTGGTCTGGTTTTACCCCGTTTAATAATATACCTCAGGTTCAGAAAGGAAAATTTATTGATATTAATGCTGATGGATTTGCTGACTTATTGGTAGAAACAGAAGACAAAATAACTTGTTTTCCGTTTGAAGGAAAAGAAGGGTTTGGTAAACCATTCGAGTTTTCAAAACAGTTTTCTAATAACGGTAATTATGCACCTGCATTGGGTAATAATCTTTCATTAGACTATTTTATGGCAGACATGACCGGTGACGGGCTGCCCGATCAGGTTTGTATTCGTAATGGAAGAGTCGAATATTATCCGAATCTCGGAAACGGACGATTCGGAGAATGCATTGTTATGGAAAATTCCCCGGTATTTGACTTTGAATCATCTTTTGATGCCAGCAGATTACGATTGTATGATTTGGATGGGTCAGGTGCAACGGATATTATTTATTTGGGCAGAGGTGAAATCCGCTACTGGTATAATGCAATGGGTAATCGTTTTATAGAAGGAGGTGTTATTACGGGATTACCTTATATCGATTTGTTAAGTAGTGCCGATATCATAGATTTTTTGGGAAATGGAACTCCTTGCCTGGTTTGGTCTTCTCTTACACCTCAGCATAATGGTACTGTAATTCAGTATCTCGAAATAACAAACGGTGTGCAACCCGGTTTGTTAATAAAAGCGGATAATGGAATGGGGTTAGAAACAATGATTGAATACGGGTATTCAGGTTCTCATTATCTGCAGTCTGCCAAAGAAAATGAACCGTGGGTAAATAAAATTCCTCATCACTTCAGAGTGGTAAATAAGAAAGAAATTCACGATAAAATATCCGGTAACAAACTCGCAGTCTCATATAAATATTTTGACGGGTGTTATAATGGTAATGAACGAATTTTTACCTGCTTTGGAAGAGTAGATGAGTGGGATAGCGAACTGATCAGAAATAATAGTCTGTCTGCCTCCGGAGAATATCAACCCGTAAAATGCACAAAAACCTGGTTACATAGTGGGGTTTTCGGTTGGGATAGCCGGCAACACCATCAGTTTTATAATCAGGATTCACTGCAGGCTTACATTGCTCCCCAATTTTTTGAACAAACAGATCTTCTTACATCAGAAGACTTTTTGTTAGGATATAAAAGTTTATCTGCAAAACCTATTCGTCAGGAAATCTACACAATGAATGAATCAGGTGAATTGTCTGTACATCCGTTTTCTGTTTCACAGAACAGATATGCTATCAGAAAATTACAACCTGAGTATAAAGAAAGTTCCTCTTGCTTTTATACCTATCAGGCCGAATCGTTAACCGTCAGTTACGAGCAGATTGCAGATGACCCCTCTATGATTCATCAATTTACCATTGATGTTGATGCTTTCGGGCATATTACCCAACAGGTAACCATTGCCTATGCACGGCGCGATAATGCTACCATACACCCCCGGCAGGCTAAAGATTATATTGCTTGCGTTATAAATACTTACGGTAGCTCGAATGAAATTGAAAAATATCAGTCCGGAATTCTGTACGAAACTAAAACCTTTGAGATTAATCACATCAGCCGTTCCGTAAATGAATTAGTGAGTTTTAACTATATAAAATCGAATATTGATCAGTGGGTGAATAGTGCCAGGCCGTTTCATGAAAAACTTTCAACAAACGGTAATACCGAAGCAAGATTAATCAACTGGACTAAATTATACTATTGGAATGACTCATTAACAGACGTTTTACCATTTGCTGAACAAGGCAAAGTAGTATTGTTACACCATGAAGCTTCTGCTGTATTTACAAATCAGCTAATGCAGGATACTTTTTCCACTAAAATTTCGGGTATAGATCTTGGCATTACAGGCGACGGAGGATTTATTAGTGAACATAATTATAGATGGCAGCATAATGCTGTTAACAGATATAATAATAGTGACAGGTTTTATACACTTGATGCTGTTGTAAAGTATACAGGCGAAACTACAGGATATTCTTATGACCGTAATTATCTAAGTGTAATTGAAACGGTTGATGCGGTAGGTAATGTCAGAAGAACAATACTTGATTATAATATTGTGAAACCATATCGTTCGGTTGACGAAAATGAGAATTTATCAGAAGTACTGTTCGATCCTCTTGGAATAGCAATTGTTACTTCACAACAGGGAACCATTTTACATCAGGATTCTATAAAAGAATATGGAAATGGATTGCTGAGTGAATACACCGTTAGAACAGATGATAGTTTTGATAAAGTGATTACCGACGCTGATTTGTTTCTGCAGAACGCATCGGCATTTCTTTTTTATGATTTTGAACAACAGCCGCTTCGTACTATTCTGTTAACCCGTGAATCTCTACTGTATGATGGAAAAGATAATATCAATCATCCAACTGAAATTCAGGTAGAAGTTGACTATCAGGATGCTTTTGGTCGTAGCATTCAATCGAAACGTAAAATGGATCCTGGTTCGGCTATCCGGAAAAATAATAACGGAGAAGTGATGTTAGACGACGCAGGTAATGTTATACAGGCTCATAGCAATGAACGTTGGTGGGTGAGTGGACATATTGTATACAATAAAAAACAATTACCCATACAACAATATGAACCGTTTTATTCTACAACGTCAACGTTTGAATCTGATAATATTCTTGAAACTTTCGGAGTGGCTACTTTATTACAGTATGACGCCGCCAATCGATTAATAAGAACCGATTTTCCGAATGGAACATTCTCTGAAATTGTTTATGAACCATGGCAGATGAAAATGTTCGATCAGAATGATACTGTTGAACGTTCTATGTATAAATTGTTTAAAGAAACGCAACCTGCCGGTTCTGTTGACCGAATGGTTTTATCCCAGACTCTTTTACACAATGATACCCCCGTAGCAGTACTGTATGATCCGCTGGAAAGAGAAATTGTTAGTATTAATATGGATACCGACGGCTCTGAAAGAAGAACTGAAAAATGGTATGATGCAAGTGGTAATATAGAACGGATTATTGACCCCAGAGGATTAACAGCTTTCGAATACAAATATGATATGTCTGGAAATCTGCTATATGAAAATAGTAAAGATGCCGGAGAAAAATGGAACTTATATAATTCAGACGGACTTCTTATTTACAACTGGAATAGTAAAGAAACACGTCAGTTTTTTCAATATGATGCGCTAAACAGAATGTTGACAGTACGTGTACAGACTTCAGATGGATCAGATCACATTACTGAGCGATGCATATACGGTGAAGACCCTTCCGTTCTGAGGGCGAAAGAAAGAAATCTGCGCGGGCAGTTGGTGATGCAGTACGATCAGGCGGGGCTGCAGCAACTGGCACTGTCCGCTCCGGGTAATCTGCCAATAAGAATAGAACGTACATTGTTGACAAGCTTCACTCATGAACCTGACTGGACGAACCTTTCATCGGTTTCTTTAGAAAACGAAGTATATGTCTCTGTTTTTACTTATGATGCACTGGCAAGGGTAATAGCGCAGCAGTTACCTGATGAAACAACAAGGATGTATGAGTTTGATAAAGGCGGGCAATTGAATAAAGTACGTCTTTCCTCAGCTGATCAACAGTTTAATAGTACCGAAATTATTAAACAAACCACTTATAATGCGAAAGGATTAAAGGAATCTGTATTACTGGGAAATGATGTTTCATTGAATTATGAGTATGACAGAGATACTTTCCTGATGCAGCGTCTTAGAGCTGCCCGGAATAACAATGGCAGAGTTTATCAGAACATTCGTTATAGCTATGATCCTGTAGGAAATCTGATATATATGTCTGATGATGCTCAACAGCCAGGATCAGCTGGTGTAAATGTATTGGAAGGTTTGAATGTTTCTGCACACACTCAATATGAATATGATGCTTTTTATCAGTTAATCAAAGCGGAAGGTAGAGTACACCAGGCACTGTTGCAAACAGATTTTACCGGTAAAGATACCGGTGTGGTAAAAGGAACCAGACATATTTCGCTGAATAATGCCGCTTCGATAGAAAGATACACCCGCCGTTATGAATATGATATTGCCGGTAATAAAAAAAGAATGATTCATCAGGGTGTTTCTCAGAACTGGACAGCCCAGTTCCGAACGTTAGTAAATTCTAATCGTACACTTCCTCTGAGAGGATACAGCGACACCTCTTTTTTAAATGCGGAATCAATGTTTGATGCAAATGGTAATTGCCTTTATATGCCTCATGCACGTTCCGTAGAGTGGAATTACCGGAATAACATTTCTAAAGTGGTGCTCATTGATCGTTCTGATAATAACAGACCCAATGATGAGGAATATTATGTATACGACGGTAGTGGAAAACGTATCCGCAAAATTACCAGGAAAGTGGTGGATGTCAATAATGGCATTGTTGAATTGTCTGAAAAAACCTACCTCGATGGTTGCGAAGTAAAAAAAATTACAAGAGGAGGTGTAAAAATATTAAAACGAACAACTACACGAATAAATGATGGAGTCAGTGACATATGTATGATTCATTCATGGAAAACAGATGTTCACCAGCGTGAAACGGATATTGTTACAGATAAAAAAATACATTATCAGCTGAAAAATCACTTAGGATCCACAGCACTTGAACTGGATACCGATGGAAATGTAATTACCTATGAAGAATATTTTCCCTTTGGAGAAACTTCTTTTATCGCAGGAAGTAACAGAAAAGAAATTGAGCTGAAAGAATATAGATATTCCGGTAAAGAATGTGATGACTTTACAGGGTTATACTATTTCGGATACCGGTATTATGCGCATTGGCTGGGAGGCTGGATGAGCCCGGATCCGATCGGACCGGAAGATGCTGTTAATTTATACATGTATGTTCATAATAACCCGGTTAATCTTGTTGATCCGAACGGATTGCAATCTTCAGAAGTAAATGTAAGGATGCTTTCTTCCACCGCATCCTTACCTCAGGAACTGGTTTCTCGAATGTCATCTTCAGGGCATGTATTCTTTGTGGAAGGAATGCCTGAAGGGTATGATTACACATTTGCTGAGGTGGTTGCATATGCCCGTGAGCATGGTTCTACAGTCCAGGTTTATGATACTAACTCCACACAAAAGTTTTTTTCATTTCTGGCAGATCCATCTGATGAAAATTACTTAGCATACCGTAATCTGGTACAAGACATTGAAGCAGCAATGGAAGAAGAGTTTTCTGTAGATGTTGTTTTACAATGGCATGAAATGCGCTCCTCTGATGTACAATCGATGGATGAAAACGATGGAGACGTACATGGAAATGGTGGTAATAACACAGTGTCTTCGGGTGGAGACGGGGATAATGGCGGAGCTGGCGGATCAGATCGTAATAATTCAGGCAATGGTACAAACAATGGTTCAGCAGATAGTGATGCTAAAAGGAACAATAGCACTACCGGTACGAATGGTACTGCAACTACGGGCGATACTATAGAAAACAAAGGCTCAGCCCCTGGTAATGGCACAAATCCGAATGCCAGCCGTAGGCGAGGTCCGTCCGGCAGTCCTTCATCAACAGATATGAACCCGGGGCTTCCTCCAACGGCAGCCGGAGAGGGTAACAGAAGTGGTGCGTTAGAAGGTGGTGAAACCGGTTTGCCCAATGGTTCTATAAATGGTAATACGGATGCTGCGGTTGGAGGTGGAGGTATAGAGGGACAACTCGGACCGGGAGGAAGAGGTAGCGAAAATTCAACAGGAACAGGCAGGCATACATCCGGAGGCTTAAATCCCAACGGCTCTGATGAAGAACCATCCTGGTGGCAGGGTATGTTGCTGGCAATGGCCGGCGCACTTTATACGGTGGCTAACATTTTTATAGAAGCAGGAAAACAGGTATATGATCTCATTGGTTTATCTGTTGCTTGCCTGGGAACCGCCAGTGGTTGGTACGAATATGAACATGAATCTGTAAGTGCTATCGGGCAAGCTGCCGAAGCCGGTCAAACCACTTCTGATATCTTATTGGGCATGGGGCGTAATATTATTGAAACACCTTCCCGTTTGCTGGCTGCAGCAGAAAGAGGCGATTACTTCGAGTTCGGCGCAGAAAGTATGAATCTTTACATGTTGGGGAAAAGTGCGCATGGGTTTGCCCGTGGTGTGCCTTCAATGATACGTGGTGCTGCAAACCTGGGAAGATCCGGAGCAAGAATTGTATCGCAGTTTTTTGAACAGGCAAAACATACCGGCCCTAACAGTTGGCCGAGTTTCCGGCTGACACATACAGGTATGGGAGCTACCAATGGAAGCGGACTATTCAGTATGGCAAGAGGTTATCGTGTTCGCGGCTCTCATATAAAATATGCCATTTGGCGCGGTGGTATTGCCGCCAGAAGTGCTATGCAAACTGCCAGAACTGCTTTAAGCAGACTCGACCCAAGAAGATATACCAGTAATCAGATTAAAGGATTACTGGGGCGTGAGATGGCCAGAGTAAAATCATTCTTTCGGGGGGAACAACTTATCGGACGCGAATTAGAGGTGATCGTTAATGGTGAGTTCCGAACAATAGCTGATCTTGCCGTAATGGATAGAAATGGATTTATTATAATTGTTGAGGCGAAGTTTGGACCTCATTCAGGATTTACTCCTGCGCAATTAAAAGCATGGAGTGGAGGAAGTGTCAGTTTCCGTGTAGAAGCATTTGGCGGTAGCAAAGTAAAAACCCCCTAGTATTTAATAAAATATAACCAGGCTGCCTCGTGATGCAGACAGCCTGGTATCCGGTAAAGCAGAATGCCGGCAATCAACTTTTAATCCCTCTCTTAGTATGCTGTTTGTCTTCGAAAGAACCTATTCAAAAAGTCTATTTAAAGAATTTATTAATCAATAACAATGGAAAAGAAAGATCTTTTAGCACTTGAAAAAATGGCAAGCCTTAAACCGGCTGACCTCGAAAAACAACAACCCGAACTGTTCAATACAATGCTTGCAAAAGCAGGAATGACCCTGAAATCTAAACTCGAAGAACAGGTGAAAGATGCACCTGAAGAAATTAAAAAAAGTATCAGCCAGATAGATTTTTCTAATCTGAAATTGAGCAAAACTGATATTCGAAAAACACTTGCCGAAAAAGTGTTGAAAGAAAACCTCACTGAATTTCGTAAAAAAGAAATCGAGGAAGCTATAGTTAAAATTCCTGCTTTAGGAACAGTGAATGATATTTTACTGCCCGAACTGCCAGTCTTTATGAATCCTTTGTTTCAGAAAGAATTGCAGCAAGCAAAAATGTATCGTCTCAACAATATTGTTGGTATAGAAGAAAAAAAGGTTGAAAAATTGTTTGCTGCAAAACTGAATCTGAACAGTATTGATGAGGAACAGTTAAACAACCTGGTTAACGATAAAGCATTGTCGGCAGAAGAAGCCCTCCGGTTAGGTGTTGCTGCTAATATGCATCAGCTCGTTGATGGTAATTTCGAGTTAACCGAAATCATTTATCAACAAAAAGAATTTACCCGGTTGTCAGATTTGGTAAAGGTAGATACAAGTACATGGATTGAATGGATAAAAAAATCTAACGTAACGCTTTCTGATGATATATCTGTTGATGAATACGCCGGCTTTATTTCAAAAAAAGTGGAGAATCTTTTTCCTGAAGAAACTTTGCAACGTAAGTTTTCACGCATAGCTGAAATACCTGTTCAAAAGAATATAGAAATACTGCAGGTATTGAGGAAAGAGAATGAAAAATTATTTGGAGATATTTCATTTGACGGGTTTAAATTACCTGACTTACCTGAAAAAGAAATAAAAGTTGTCAGAGAAGCATATGAACAGTTAGATAAACTGGTAAAATTAAATCCGGGTTTAAACCTGGGGCGTATTTTAGATAATGAAAAATCTGACCTTGCCGGTATTAATAAAAATGTATTGGACAGGTTAGAATTGATTAATAAGTTCCGTTTACAGAATCAGGAAATCAACTATCTCAACCTCGAATATAAACACGATAGCGAAGATCTTAATTTGCTCAATTTCAGTGGTTTTTCTGAAACCGAAAAAACGATGGTATTGAAAAATATTAAGGCGCAGCAGCGGATCTTTTCCTTCACGCAGGATGTAGATCTTACTGAAAAGATTATGACGGCAGGTTACCATTCATCGTATCACATCGCATCTGTTACCGAAGAAAAGTTTGTCAAAGACACCCGACTGGATGTTGTTATCGGAAGTAAACTCTTCCGTGAAGCACACCTGGCTGTGATTCGTGCTGGAGGTATTATGGGAACTATTATTGATGTGATATCCGGTGGCTTTGATAACCTGGCCGTAGGTAATATCGGAACAGATGTCAGCAATTACTTCCGTGATATTCCGGGTTATCAGGACCTGTTCGGAAAGATGGATTTTTGTGATTGCTCTCATTGTCAGTCTATTTACTCTCCCGCAGCTTATTTTGTTGACCTGATGCAGTTTGTTGAAAAAAATATTACTTCAAAAAATTTTACAGGATCAAAATCATCGCATGTTCTGAATCTGAAAAACAGAAGAACTGATTTATGGACACTGGAGTTGAGTTGTGAAAATACCTCTGATCTTATTCCTTATCTGGATATCATTAATGAGATTTTAGAAAATTTTATTGCTCAACGAAAATCTTTTTCCGGAAGTTTTTCTAACCGGCCACTGGTAGAGAGTTTTGTTTATAAAAGAATTGTTTCTTTGGAAGGTGTATCTACGTGGAAAAATGAAATTTATTCTTTTCAACAACCGTTTCACCTGCCTCTGACTACTGTTGCCACTTACCTCCGTCATTTTGAATATAGCCGTGAAGGGATAGCTGCTCTGTTACAGAAAAGTCAGGCTGTTATTTCAAAGAACAGGTTTAATCTTTCAGACAGAGAATATGAGCTGGTGGTAAAATCTGAATTAAGTCCGGCATTTTTGCAGAGATTATACGGCCTCTCATTCGCAGTATCGGGATCTGTTATCACACCTTTTAATGTACAGGATATATTGAAACCTTTGAATATAGATCGCAACGGCCTGCAACGTTTGATTACGACCAGATTCATTAATGAAGGAGGATTTATCACTATAAGAAGTGAAAAGAAAAATGCGGATAGTTTGCAGAACGATGTTGAACGTATTCATAACCTTAGTTATGTTTCGTTAGACCGTTTACACCGATTTGTAAGACTTTTACGTAAAACAGGTTTTACAATTGAGGAATTTGATCTGTTGCTGAGTGTTTTGAGTGATAAGGGGATAAATGATATTAATGAAACATCGGTTACCCTAATGGGTAAATGGTTAGCAATAGGAGATAAATTTGAATTTTCATTGGAAGAATTGGTGGCAATGATTCATGAAATACCACAACAGTCACTCAAACCGAAAGAATCTTCTTTATTTGAAAGAATGTTTAATCACAAAGACATTGTTTTTTATGAAGGTACCTATCCTAAGAATGCCATTCGTTTCATTCATCCGGATTTTATCATTGACCAGACTTCTCCCAATGCTGAGTTTTCATCTTCAAGGTTAACGGCTGCTTTTAATATTACTGATGCAGAACTAAAATCATTAATTACTCCACTTGCTCAGTGGTTAGGGGCAGAAGTAGATTCTCCAAACGAGGATAGAAGAGGCTTTTTGCTGACTTTGAATAATCTATCTGTTCTTTACCGGCACTATCTGTTGGCTTACAAACTAAAAATGCCCATCAACGACTTTTTCAGATTTATAAAGCTTATCAGTGATATTCCTAATGGATACATACAGAATGAAGATCATTTGTCTGCATTACTTGAATGGCATAACTGGTGGAAAAAAACTTCATATTCGTTAGAAGATCTGCATATTATACTGAAAAAGGAGGTTGCTGATAGAAGTAAATATCCTTCTGTAGATGAAATCAGTGAAGAAATTGTACAAAAAATAACGCAGCAAAAACAAACTTTATTCTCAGATACGGTTTTCTCTTATATTGATGGAATTACCGAACTGGAGTCAAGAATGATCATTGCTTCTAATGATACTATTATCAAACCGGCAGAAAATGGCACTTTATATCGTTTAACACCGGCTTTTAACCCTTCTGTAGCCATTAATATCCCGTCAGGGATAACGGTGGCAGAGCCTTTAATCAGAAGCGTATTGTATGCTTTTCATTCACGTACATTGATACCGGCACATCTATCATCAGTATTTAATTTTTCAGAAAACTGGTTGCTTAAAGCACTTGAAAGTGCAGGTTTTGACCTTAATAATCGAGCACTATTGCTTGAAATACAGGATCGCGGCACTGCTATGGTTGAATTACCAAAACTGGTTGAGGCCTTGATTCCTCTGAGTGTGCTGTTGAAATCGGGCGTATTCAACGAAGCCAGTGCAACATATTTTATCGATCATCTGTCGTTATTTGAAATTTCGGATCTGAATCAGTTAACATTAAAGGATGTAAAAACACTGCATACATACGCATCTTTTCTCATCATGGGAGAAAAACTTAATAGCAGTGTTACAGACCTGAATGATGTGCTGGATAATTTTATTGCTCACAATGCTTTTCAACTGGCAGATAAGAAAAAAATTGCCCGCATACTGAATTCTTCTGCAGAAGCCGTAAGCGGTATCTACACTGTAACAACCTCCTTTACAAACCCACTCAAGGCATTAGCTTTTTATAAGGAGATAGCGACTTGTTGCCAGTATATCGGGGTGAATGTTGTAGTGCTGGAAAAAATTGCTGCTACGGATTATGATCAACTGAATCAGGCTGGTCTTGATTTACTGGGTGCATTCAGAAGTAAATACAGAGATGAACAGGAGAGAAATGAGAAAATCGAAAAGTATCACGACATTATAAGAGGTAAAAAACGGGCTGCTCTTACTACTTTGCTGATTCATTCCGGCTATCCGCAGTTTGAAGATACCAATGATTTATATAACTACTTTCTGGTAGATACAGAACTGGAAGGATGTGCAAGAACTTCACGGTTGGTTGCGGCAACCATGAGTTTGCAATTGTATATACATCGTGTTCTGATGAACCTTGAGCAGGATGCAAAAGAACCAGGAACTGCAGACAGGGTACATGTACAATTAGATGACAGATCAAAAGAAGAGTGGGAGTGGCGAAAAAACTACCGTGTATGGGAGGCTAACAGAAAAGTATTCTTATATCCGGAAAACTACATTGAACCGGATTTGAGGGATGATAAAACACCGCTGTTTGAAGAACTGGAAAAAGAACTATTGCAACAGGAAATTAATGCCGATACAGTGATGGACGCCTATGCAAAATACATGCGTGGCTTTGATGAACTGGCTCATCTGAAAATAGCCGGAACCTATCATGAAAAAGATGATGTAAATAAAACAGATGTGCTGCATCTGATTGGTGTTACATCAGATGATCCATGTGTTTATTATTATCGGAAAGTTGAAAACATCTATTATTCTGAGAAAGTAGCTGACAGGGGAGTGATATGGAAACCATGGGAAAAAATTGATGTACAGATACCGGTTAGAAAAGTTGCTCCTCTTGTCTTCAACGGTCGATTATATCTATTCTGGGTACATGTGACCACTATTGCAAATTCAGCCTTTGAAGCAAACAAAACCGTACTCACCGGGTATGCTCATCGGATGTCTGTTGATTTTACCTCTTTAAAATTGGATGGTAGCTGGAGCAGTCCTCAGAAATTAGATTTAAGAGGTGTTCATCCATTTGAAGGGAATGGAGTTATCAAAGACCCTCTGATTGATCAACATGAGCAAGAAGAATTTAGCGGATCTGTACTTGAATTGTTGACTAACTTTCCTTTCTTCAATTTTAATCTGGATACGCTCACTGAAGCAATGAAGAAAATGAAAACACCACGATATGCTGCTGATCCACATTATGAAACAATAGAAGATTATACGTTGAATGGATTTTTTTGGGATCAGGTATTTCCAACAATTAATAATGGAGAAGTTTGCCTGAGCGGCGCAGGTTTTCAACTGTTGGCACCGATTGACTTTTATGACCTTAAACTTCGTCCTACAAGTGTTTTTAATACAGCGCACTACAATCATCCTGCAGTTAAAATAGCTACCAAGGTAACACTAAGCAAACCAGGTAAAATAATAAAAAGAGAAGGTACCGATTTATTTCGTGCTGTGTCTCCTTCTCTGCAATTGTTTGACAATTTTTCTTACGGCACTTTGTTATTAAATGCACAAAAAAATAATTTTCTTTTACAGCGCTATTGGTCAGAATCTCTTTTAGAAGCTTCTTTTGATAATGTAAAACAAAATAAACTTCTTTCAATGCCAATCAATACTTCCGTACAATTGGTCAATGGCAGTTATTCTGACTATATTGTTAGCGTACAGCAAGAAATGTTGTACCTGCAAGGTTCACCTGTAAACGGAAATGGGTTCTTTCTAAAACGATTAGGTACCACCCTGAGCGAAAAATTGACCAGAATTTTGTTTACCAGTGGAGTTGAAACTACACTCAGCATTCAGGTACAAAACCAAATGAAGGAGACTTTTCCGTACACTTCAGGTCACTCTGCACAGATATTTAATAAGGTCGTATCAAACAGAACAGACTGGTCAGGTGCCTATGGTACTTATTACAGAGAGATATTCTTTCACATTCCTTTCTTAATCGCAAATTACCTGAATAGCCAGGGTAAATATGCCGATGCTCAAAAATGGTATCATTATATTTTCAATCCCGGTTCTACTGAAGTGATTAATTACCCGGCTGCCGCTACACCTGATGAGAAGAAAAGATTAGCATTAGATCGTAACTGGCAATACCTTGAATTCCGGAAGTTAGGAATTGAATCATTACGTAATCAGTTGAATAACGGCACAGCCATCGAGGCATATAAAAGAGATCCGTTTAATCCGCACGCCATTGCACGGCTTCGTTTAAGCGCCTACCAGAAAACAATTGTTATGAAGTATATTGATAATCTGCTTGATTGGGCGGATCATCTTTTTACACAGGATACGATGGAGTCGGTAAATGAAGCTACTTTGCTGTATGTTATAGCAAGAGAAATCCTGGGTGATAAACCGGTTCAGATAGGTGATTGCGGCGAAGGTACTGTTTCTCCTAAAAATTATCAGACCATTCAACCTTTACTCAGCCCTACTGCTGAATTTTTGGCTGAGCTGGAAACTTATACGGTTAAGGCTACTTCCTCCAGAAATAATATTAAAGGTAAAAACACCGTATTAAGCGGGGCAATGATTAAAAGTGCAGGTCAGGAAGCTGTTAATCAAAAAAAATTCCAAAGTAAAGAAGAATATGAAGCTTTAACGAATGGATACAGTATAAAAGAATATAAGGAAATAATCGCTCAGAAAGAAAAGAATGGTGAATTGTCTGGTACAAAAGCAGTTGATTTTGATGAACCGGGCGATTTTACGCCAGGAGTATCCCGGGGTAAAGAATGGAAAAAGGAGTCACCACTGGGTAAACAGGATAAAGCAGCATCTTTCGGATGGAGTTTCGTTCATCAGGTATCACCGGTATTCTGTATTCCAGGCAACAAAGACCTGCTCGATTATTATGACCGGGTAGATGACAGGTTGTTTAAGCTGAGAAATTGTATGAATATATTAGGACAAAAAAGACAGTTGGCACTGTTCTCACCTGAAATAGATCCTAAAGTACTCGTACGTGCGAAAGCAGCCGGACTTTCATTAGAAGATCTGCTGAATAGCTCGGCCGGTAACTTACCGCCTTACAGATTCACTTATCTGCTTGAGAAAGCCAAAGCCTTTACCGGAATGGTGCAAAGCTTCGGGTCTGCCTTATTAAGCGCCATTGAAAAGAAAAATGTAGAAGAATTGTCGCTGATCAGAATGACCCAGCAACAGAATATGCTGGAACTCTCTACTAAATCACGTGATCTGGAAATACGCGCTGCCGAAGAAGCTGTGAAAGCGGCTCAGAGCCGTATTGAGTCATTAACCTATCAGTTAAACTATTACCAGAGCCTGATTGTTGAGAATAGAAATGCATATGAAAAAATTCAATCAGTTTCTAAGCATATTGCTGCACAGTTTCATCTGTCTGCTTCTGCCAGCAATACACTGTCAGCCGTATTAGCATTAATTCCTCAGGTGGGATCGCCGATGGCAATGAAGTACGGAGGTGCGGAGCTGCACAGCAGTATTGAAAACTTTGCAAAAGCCTCAGGTTCATTTGCTCAGATACAAGATAATATCAGCTCAGTGGCTGCTATGGAAGCCGGTTTCCAACGCCGATCGGATGGATGGAAACACCAGAAAAAGTTATTGGAACATGAATTAGTACAAGCTGAAAAAGCATTGTTAGGAGCCGAAATCAGAAGAGATGTATTAAACGAAAGTCGCTCTTTACACCTGAAATCAATTGAACATAACCAGGAAGTACTTGATTTCTTTGGTGAAAAATTCACTAACATCGGTTTGTATACCTGGTTGTCATCTACCATGCAACAAATTTATAAAGAAGCACTCAATAATGCACTGGCAATTGCCCGCATGGCAGAACAAGCCTACAAATATGAACGTGATCACACAGGCTTCTTTATTGAAGGATCTTATTTTGATAGTTCAAAAGCAGGACTTCTATCCGGAGAAAAACTGATGATGGCTTTACAGGCTATGGAGCGGAAATATATTGAAACCAATCACCGTAAAAATGAAATAGACCAAACCTTCTCTTTAACACAGATCAGTCCTTCGGCTTTGTTAAATCTGAAACAAACAGGTACCTGCGAATTTGAAATTCCGGAAATATTCCTCGATTTGTTCTACCCCGGTCAATATAGAAGGAGAATTCAATCTGTTCGGTTAACTATTCCTTCTGTAACCGGACCTTATACCAATATCAGTGCTACTTTATCACTGATGAGCAGCCAGATCAGAATGGAAGCGAAACCGGGACAAACAGAACTGAAAGAAGTGCCGAAATCAAGAACAACTGTTATTGCTACCAGTACCGCACAAAATGATGCAGGTGTATTTCAGGTGAACTTCAGAGATGAAAGATACATGCCTTTTGAAGGTGCAGGCGTGATCAGTAAATGGAAATTATCATTGCCCAAAAATTTCAGGCAATTTGATTATCAAACGGTGAATGATGTAATTGTTCATATAAGTTATACGGCGGAATATGATGAGTTATTCAGAGATAAGGTGGAAGAACAAAGTGCGGTTATTGAAGGCACACTCACCAATGTTTTGACTGAGTATCCGCTGGCACGAACACTAAGCCTGAGACAGGAATTCTCCACTGACTTCCACCGCTTAACCGAACAGCCGGTTAATACACCGGTGACTTTTAAAATACAGGATAAACATTTTCCATTCTTTCTGAATGGTAAAACACTCAGCATTAAAAAAGCTAAGCTGGTATTGATCACCGCTCCCGGTCAGCCGGTTGGCAATGTAAGTATAAGACTGAATGATGTTGATCAGAGTGGATTTGATACTGATTCGCAACTCGGTAATTTGTATACCAAAGATCTTGGTACATTGTTTAATACCGGCATCATAAAAAATCATACGATCGAAATAACTAATGCTGGTGAGCTTGCAGCAGCAGCACCGGTAATGGGGCCCGCTACTGCTATTGATACAAATAAATTGTATGATGTGGTGGTATACCTGGAATATGGTTTGTAAAATTCCGTAATGGATCAAAAATAAATCAGCCCCTGATTTTATCAGGGGCTGATTTATTTAGAGTTTTGTATATTCTTCTTTGGTAAGTCCGTAAATAACAATATCATAAAAACGGTCTTTCTTATGAATATGTTGTTTAAGGTAACCTTCCTTCAACATACCGCATTTCACCATTACCTTGCCGGATGCAGGATTTTCAACAATATGATTGGCGGTTATTTTATTTAACTGAAGCGTATTGAAAGCAAAGTACATTATTGATTTTGCGGCTTCGGTTACAAGGCCTTTTCCCCAGAAAGGTTCAGCCAGCCAGTAACTCAGTTCAGTTCGGTGATGCCTTTTATCAAGTGCTAAACTGATACATCCAATGAACGCTTTATCTTTCTTTTGGCGTATGGCAAAGATGAAATGACTCTCAGCTTTAAAACACTGATCTGCATGATATATCCACGACAATGCATCTTTTTCACTGTAAGGGTAGGGAATATTCAAGGTTACAGCAGCAATGGCCGGGTTTGATAAATGTTTTACCATCAGCGGTACATCCGCTAACGTTAATTCGTCTAAAATCAGTCTGGATGTTTTTATAGAGGGGAATGTTTCCATGTCTAACTATCTTCCAATTATATAATAATAAATTTACAAGGATTTTTACAAAGATCTTCATTGCCTTGATCGTAAGACGAAAAAAATCGCTGAATGTTTCAAATTAAATAGCTTTTCCGACAGAAAATCAGTTTTTTAGTAAAATAACAATTTTTATAGAAAAAGTATTCATACAAACGGTTGTGGAAGATGCTGTATGGGCTGTAATCTTATCTAGATTCGAATGGTGATGATCGTGAGAAGTATTTCAGGCAGCATTATGCGATAAACACTTAAAGGCCCTTATCCGGGGGAATCTTTTTCTGCAGGCTTTATGAGAAGTATATCAGATTCCCCGAATGAAGGGTGTTTGTTTTGGTTACGAAAGTTTTTAGTTTCTTTTTATATCAATGGTGAGCAGTTTTAAATAATTTTTATTGGCCGTATTGTAAAATACAACGACCGGTAATAATAATAACCATACACCTGCAATATACCAGTGGTAGGGTAGTGTAATCGAAAGGTAGATGAACAGAATCAGCAACCGGGTAAATTCAATATGGAAAATCCATTTCCTTTGTTCAAGCATTGCTCCGGTATGAATTACACTGACGAATACAAATAAACTTCCTGTTATAATCTGCGTCACATCCTGATAAAACCCGAATAACAGAAAGAAGAATACAAACAATACTGTAATAACGGTATTGAAGCTGATGAATTGAATCAGCGTAGACGATAGCGCCTTTTTAGGAGACTGGTCTAAGAATTTTTTCTCCAGCTCTGCCCTAATAGACGGATCCAGGTCATCCGGTAAACCGAAAATAGTATTCATTTTAGCCTTCCATCCCTTAGCTCTTTTAAAGGAAACAGCTATCTCCAATAGAAAATGAAAATGCTGCCATAAAAAGCTATAACTGTTTAATGGACTGGTAATACCGTAAACCGGTTTTTCTTTTTCATCTTCTTCAACATAAGTTCCAAAAAACTTGTCCCATATAATCAATACATCACCAAAGTTTTTATCAAGATATTGCTCGTTGCTGCTATGGTGAACCCTGTGATGAGAAGGCGTAACAAGAAATTTTTCTATTATGCCGAGTTTTCCTACCAGCTGGGTATGCGTGAAAAACGGGTAAGCCCCGTGTATCAGCAGTATAGTGGTAATCATCTCCGGCGGAAATCCCAGTACCGGAATAAATGACCAGAATATTGACCGGAAAAATGCCTGAAATATGGTGATCCGGGCTGCTACCGTAAAATTGAAATCATCGCTTTGATGGTGCACTACATGAGCAGACCACAGAATGTTCACTTTGTGGCCGAACCGGTGATACCAATACCACAATAAATCGGTGGCCAGAAACAACAGTAACCAGGTCAGCAGGTTGGCTTCAATGTTAAAAATGGCAAAATTGTTATAAAGCCAAACAAAGAAATAGTGAAAAACCAATGTGGTAAATAAATCACAGGTTCTTTCAAACAGCCCGACATTCATGTTGCTGATGCTCTCATTGAAACTGAATACTTGTTTGTTTTTTTTGATACTAAAGTAGTATTCAATTGCACAAAAAATGAAAAAAACAGGCAATACAAATGCTAAATAGTTCAATTGCATTGTTCAGAAATTATACGTTCACTGATAAAATATGTCCGGCACACGATTCAAACGGCAAACATGTTTTTTTGAAAAATATGTACAATTATTAAGAATCGATGAAACGAAAACTCTTAACTCTTAACTCTTAATTCTTAATTCATTTTGCGGTGCCTACCGGACTCGAACCGGCCTAACAGACCTTATGAAGGTTGCGTCTAACCTCTCGACCAAAGCACCTATGTAATATTCTGCCAGCTTAAAATTGAACGGCTTTACGCTATCAGGATAAAGCCGTTCTTCAAAGACACCTTTATTGAGACTGACACTGCAACACGACTGAGCTATTTAAAAATGGGTTAGCACAATATTTTATTCTTTATCAAAAATCTGTGATAAGGTTTGTTCTAAATCTTCTCCACGAATATTTTTAGCAATAATTTTTCCTTCTTTATCGAGTAACAGATTTTGAGGAATTGCTTTGATATCATACAGCAGAGCAATTTCATTGTTCCAGAATTTTAAATCTGAAATATGTGTCCAGGTTAACTGATCGTCATGAATAGCCTGAATCCATTTATCTTTTTGTCCCGGACGGTCTAATGAAATACCCAGAACGGTAAAATCATTATCTTTATATTTTTGAAATGCTTTTACTACATTGGGGTTTTCTGCTCTGCAGGGCCCGCACCAGCTTGCCCAAAAATCAACCAATACATATTGCCCTTTAAAAGAAGATAAACTCACCGGAATATCAGCCGTATCATTTTGCGTAAAATCAATCGCAGATTTTCCTATTTCCAGTTGGCGTGCGGTGGCTATTTTAGATTCATATAGTTTACCAGAGGGTAATTCCCTGATGGATGGACTTATCTGAAGGTATAAGGGTTCTACTTTATCAGCATCAATGGCATATCCGGCATATTGGGATAGAGCATAAATAGCTACAGGAGAATTTTTACCTTTTCCGGTAATATAACCTTTGTACACTTCTTCTTTAATAGCATTGTTAACAGTAGTAATATCTGTACGTACCTGGTTTAGCCCTGCTTCATTCTCCTCTTTTCTGTAAACCGAACTTTTAGCATATAAGGTATTCAGTTGCTCCTGATAAGGTAAAAGTGCAGCTTGCAGTACTTTGTAATCTTTATGAGTGGATGATCCTTTTACTTCGCTTTTCTTAAGTGAATCAATAGCCTTTACTTTGATCGTTCCTTTTTCAATGTAAATACTGAAATTATCAGTAGCATTGACTCTTCTTTGACCATCTGCTGACGGTGTTACTTTAGGTTTCAGCGTCAGTTGTGCCAGAATTGGTTCGGCAACTACCGCTTTAAAAACCACTTTTTTTTGAAAATCAGCACTGTCGGTGTGCCTTTCTTTTGTAAGAGAATTATAATAGGTAAAGAATATCTTTTCACCTTCATAGCTGAGCTTCGATAAATCAATTTCTATAGTGAGATTGTTTTTGTCTTTATCTTTAGTAATCTCTTCTGCAGTTAACTGGTTAATGAACAGTGCAGACAATACGATTACGCTTATCCCACGGGATAAAAAATTTCGGGCAGTCATTATTGTATTTTTAGTAGGTTAAATGATCAGTTGATGCGCTTAGGCTGCGCAAATACTCATTAATTCGATCAGGTCAATTTTTCTGAATGTTTTATAGGTAAACATAATTCAGTTTTCTTTTTCTTTTTCGATAGTAAACGAGAAAGGTTTTCCGGTTTTTTTAGCAGCAATAACCAGGTCTGATGCCACCTCATGAATAAAGGTGTTCTCTCGTCTGAAATATAAGGTTTCCGGGCGATCCGGCTCCTCATGAATTATGGAGAAAAGTCTGAACGACCTCTGCTTCAATTCTCTGTTTAAAAGTACATAATCCTGTTCCAGTGCATCCTGCAACCGGATGTTCGCTGTGTAAGTTGGCATTGCGAATAATTTAATGAATAAACAATAGGGTTTCTATACCTGATTGACAGATATAAGTAATATAGATACAGCAGTATACGCTTATTCGCCTGGCTGTACCTTGTTGTTAAACATGAAACAAAACTAGGAGTATTTTATAAGTCTACCAAATTTGTAGACTATTTTTTCTGAATTTATTTTCCAGGCAGTCAGATTAAAAAGGAGCATAGATTGTTTAAACTATTTCACTTCTACTTGAATAATAATGAGCCGGAATGCATAAGAGGTATTTGGAAAAAAATAATATGATAGCTAACAGTTAGGTATACGTTGAATATATTTTTTATAAATGTATAGGTATTTGTACTTATTTATTGTAGGTGAAAAGTATAGTTTTTATATAATTTTTGTACTTTTTAACTTAATTTAAACAATAAGATTGAATTTCACAGCACCCTTAATGCCTACGAGCTGTGAAATTATATAAGTTTTTTTTCTCAACTATTTTGTTGTTATTAACCGGTATCATGTCATATGCTGATAAGCTGAATGATACCATTCCCGCTATTTCTAATAAAGAAATATCCACGCAGTACAATGATTTTTTTGCTTTCATTCAGGAGAAATATGGTGCAGACTCAGCAAGAAGAATGGCCAATTCTATACTTTCAGTAATGAGCCCGGTGATGAACTTCGATCATGAGCTGAAAGATGCGATTTTTGAAGTAAAGAGAATCACAGGTAAGGATAGTTATACCTCTCTTTACAAAAATGTTGTTGATGTAAGATTGAATGAAGTTTCCGCCGGTTACTTACAGTTTAGTCCGGACGGTTTTTCGTCACTTGCACATAATATAGACGGTCATTTGTATTTATGGAATATTCCTTTTTCACTGAATGTTTTTCAGTTCTCCAACGTATTCGAAAAAAATAAGAATAGTGTATTGAAAAATTTTCAGTTTGACAGGGAAGATTACATACGTCGCCTGAAGTCAAACCTGACCGGTAATAAAAGCCTTTTAAATCATCTGAAAAGCAGAAATGAACTGTTTACATATGTAAAGGAATATTATCAGCATACTTTGTCAAAAAAAATTAAATCTATCAGTTTTGATGCCCTGGAAAATGCAGATCAGCTGATTAATCATTCTTTTTCTATTGAGGAGTATCTGACTTTTAATGACCAGCAGATCAACGATCGAATTTTAAAGAATGCAAATATAACTGTTATACAAAATGAAGTAATTAATAAGAAGAAGTACCTCAGTGATCATCAAAGCGATTTAAACAGTAGTTTGTCTGATTCACTGCTCAATGAAATTACAATCAGTGAAAATAAGATCAATGATATTAAACGGTTAAGTACTATTGCTGTTGAAACTAAAAAGCAACTGGATAAAAGTATTTCGATCAATAAAATATTTTCCGGACAAAGTAAATATGCTGACTTCCTTTCCGGTTCACTGAACCAGGCCGAAAATATTAAAAATGCAGCCGCACAGTTATTACCAATGAATGGTATTCAACGTTTTTTTACGATGGTGAATAATTTTAAAGCCGGTGATATCAGTGAAGAAGATTATACTGGAACTGTTCAGGGATTTTTCTCAAACGCCGTTAATCTTTCTGTTTCTAAGTCTGATCATCATTTTTCTTTCGGTGGAGGCGCATTGAATGATAGTTATGGACTTTCTAATCTTGCTGAAACAGCCAATCAACACCTTCCTTCCGGAAATATGCAATTCTTTTCTTATTCTAAATTTGCCGACGATGAGCGAAACCGCTTTACAGTAACAGTCATGAATGCGAATATTAAAGATGCCTATAGTCAGTTATTCAATCATTCGGCAGTTGCTAAAAGAAATAATATGGTGGGTACGCTGGAAAAGAATTTTCCGGTGAATACAGCGGGTATAATAAATGTAGAATTGTCAACTTCTGCCAACCAGTTTGCTAACGAAACTGATCACCTGTCGGGCAATGCACAGAAAAATATCGCTCTCTCACAAATTGGGGTAGATGTTTTCAACACTTTGTCTTCTAAAATTTCTTATTCTGATTATTCACCTAAGTATAAATTAGCACCAAGAGTGCAGGTTGGTTATACCGGACAGGGATATTATAATGCACTTGCCGGCAATAATACCCGCGGATCGGTTTTTTATGACCTGGGCTTCAGAAAAGATTTTAATAGAAGCAAAGGTCTTTTCAATATTCAATATAGAAATAACTATTATAATACCAGCGCTGATTCTAGATTTGATTATATGAATTCATCTTTTAATTCAAATTTTCAATACAGATATAGTAAAAATATACGATGGGGCGGAGGTTATCACAGATCAGCCATCAATACACTCAGAGAAGGTAAATCTTCACTTTATAAGATTAACAGGTATTCTGTAAATATGAATAATAATCTCTATTTTTCAAACTTTTTTGTTAATCAGCATATCAATGTTAATTACCAGGATATCAGGTTTGACAGATTGACCGATTCTGTAAATAGTAACCTTCTTTTATTGAACTATAATGTTTCAGCACCTGTAGGTTCCAATAATGCTTCTTTATTTATTTCTTATAATAAAGAACTGGGTGATAGGATCTATATCAATAATCTTTTTATTGCTGAATTGTCCTACCAGTATACGGTCAAAAAAAGGTTCACCGCCGGTTCATCACTGAATTACAATAATGATATTGGCATTGTAAAACAGTTCGGCATACGTCAAACACTTTCGTTTTTAAATAACAGGAAAATATCTTTTGATGTTTCTGTAGATTATAAGCATGATCTCATCGAAAATCTCAACAAATACTTGTATCCGAATTTTAGAGGAAACATTTCAATCAGTTATAAATTTTAGGAAATGCGTTTAATTGTTTTACTGCTTCTTTTAGCGGGTAAATTACAGGCTCAGGTGAATTTTGTTTTTATTCCTGAAATAAACTCAAGATCTGTAGATGCTTTGATGAATATTAAAGTAATGAATGCCGGTGGTACAGATCTTGGCGATTTACAGATTGATGTAAAACAGAAAGGCATTCCTGTAGTAAGAATTATCAATAAGAACTTCAGACTGGTTTCAGGTATGAATACAGCACTCAGAAACGGACAAATGTCTATTTCTTTTTATGATAATCAGGTTGCCCGCATTGTTCGGCAAACCGGAAGGTTTTCAGAAGGGGAATATGAAGTGTGTTATTCATTTAATTCTTATCACAGCATTTCGTCAAATGAATGTTACTCTTTTGATGCGGCAGTGTTATTTCCGCTACAACTGGCTGAACCTTTTCAGAACCAGAATATTTGTGAATTAAGGCCCGATTTTCAATGGAACCCTGTTTTTCCGGCAGTGAATAATGCTACTTACAGCCTGGTACTGGTTGAAGTAAAACCCGGGCAGGCCCCGCAGGAAGCTTTTGCTTACAATCTGCCGGTAATTCATCAGAAATATATTAATACAAATATGCTCATCTTTCCTGCCAGTGTGAAATCGCTGGAAGAAGGCAAGAAATATGCCTGGCGCGTTAGTCTGATGACGGCTGAAACAGTAGTGATCAGGTCTGATATATGGACTTTCACCTGCGGATGTAAAGAAGAGGAAGAACGTTTCAATTTTGTTTTTAAGGACATTGAAGATTTGTCTAAAGGAGATTTTTATGTATCAAATGGTTTTGTGAATTTTTATTTAAAGAATTATTATTCCGATACTGATCTGAACTATACGATTTCTCCTATCAACGCCGGTAAACCCTTGAAAAATTTACCGAAAGTGAAAATCAGTAAAGGTGATAATAAGGTAAGCATCGATTTGAGAAACGTAAAGAATATGAAGTTTGATAGCCAGTATATACTAACAATTCATATGGTAAACGGTGATAAAAAAACATTACGATTTGTATATAAATATGAAAAATAATTTTTGGTTACTGTTGTTGGTAACGGGATGGATCTTATTGAATGCATGTAGCGGTAGTGATAAAGCTGCTGATAGTATGTATGAATATAAACATGATAGTATCGTATACCTTGTATCCACCCCAAAAGAAGTAAAAAATAATAGCGGCCCTGCTTCCGTACGGTATATATTGGAAGTAGATGTATCCGGCAAACAGGTTTTTAGCCATTTGTTTTTTCAATACAAAATGTCGGATGCTGTTTTCTTAGACGATGGTTCCCGAAGATTAATGCCAGGTGACCTGATATATGAATCCGGCATTCAAAATAAAAAATACAGATACGTGGTATACTTTGATGATATCAACTCTTTGAAAAAACCTTATCATTTTGTACTGGAAGATACAGTGTATCATCAGGTAGATGCCAGGATACTTATTAAATAATTTTAGTTTATAGTATATGAAAATGCAACATAGATCGAGAAAATCATTTGCGTTATTTTTTCTGATTATATATAGTGTTCAATTATTTTCACCGGTATACGTTTTTGCACTTACATCAGGGCCGAAGCAACCCGAGTTTTCTGGATTTCAGGCAGCTGATATCGCTCAGGTGGTAGATCCGTTTTCGGGTGACCTGAACTATAGTATTCCTTTACTGGAAGTAGACGGATATCCTTTAAATATCAGTTACAATTCAAATCTCAGAATGGATGATGAAGCTTCGTGGGTAGGATGGGGCTGGAACCTGAATATTGGTTCTCTCGACCGGCATGTAAGAGGAGTGGCAGATGATATGGATGGTTCAAAAGGCGACCAGCTGGTGAACGAAGAACGTATGAAGCTGAAAAAAAGAGTGGGTGGTTCCGTAACAGGTGCTGTTGAACTGTTAGGTTTGGATATAGAAACAAAATCTAAAAAAACCAATAACGATACAACGATTCATAAGCCTACACTAACCGGTAAAATAAGCCTCGGGGTGTTTAACGATTCCTATACGGGTCTGGGTTTTGAACGTGGACTTTCGGTAGGATTTGATTTATTGAAAGAAAACACTACTTACCTGACCGGTAGTTTAGGACTTCAGTCAAACTCGGTAGATGGGGTGGATATTAAGCCGTCTATATCCTTACCGATGAATTCATATATAAGCTTTATAAAAGCGGTTTCTGGTGTTTCTTTCGCATATAATTCTCGTTCAGGATTAAATGAAATGACTTTAATGCTTGGCACAAGAATAGCAGGAAGTCATTCTTACTCACATCGTTTTAATGACATGCCGGCTTCATTCTTTATGAACCGCTCGTATAAACAACAATACTATTCAGGTGCTTTCAATGTAGGAGCTACTGCAGGAACATTCTGGGCCGTTGGTGTGAACGGATATTATTCGGCTACGAAACCTGAAGCGGATATTCTGGTAAATCCGTTGTATGGTAGTTATTATGCCGAAAGAGGAAAAAATGATCCGCTGGCGATTCATGATTTTCAACAGGGGCAGAACACAATTTTAACGGATAATACCCCATTGATACCTTACGCTATTCCAACCCCCGATATTTATTCTTTTACCAATCAGCTGGGGTCAGGACAGTTTAAATTGCACAATGACGGTGGCGGTATTTATTACTCACCGGCTTCTACCGATAAAATTGAAAATATTTCGATCGGCGTAGAAATTGGCCCCGGTTCACCGATGCACGTCGGAGCCAATGCGAGTGTGCTGGTAGGAGGTGGTTCGTTTGGTAAATGGATGGACGGCAATTTTATTGCAGATTCGATCGATTTTAAAGAAAATCAACTCCATGCAGATAATAAGTATTTTAAATTAATAGGAGAGAACAGTAATTTAAAAGATGAATTTAAACACCTCATCCTGGGTGAGTCGTTGTTATCTATTGATATCAATTCTCACAAAGCTCAAAACAGTTATACCGTACATGGTAGTGATCAGCAAAAAAATGGTATCAATGCCAGAAAGTTAGGCAGGTCCAACAAAGTATATCGTTCTACTTATATCTATTCACTGAATGCAGACGAGGCTTCTAAATGGGGCATTAATAAGAGTATTTCTTCTTATGCAATAAACAACGGCGTAGTAAGCAATCAGCAGTTGTTTTTGTCGGGCGAATCAAAAACAAACATTAACAGAGTGGATTCGCATAGAAAATCTCATCACTTTTCTGAATTTAATGTAGTCACCGGTGACGGGAGCCGCTACATTTATGATATTCCGGTGTATAATGTTATCGAAACAGATGTTACCTACGATCTGGGAGATGAAGTATACTATGGTACTCATACATCGCACGACAAACACCTCGTGAAGATGAAGAATGGCGGAAACGCTATTGTAGGAAATAAGGGCAATTCAGAGATGTACTATAGTAAGGTGGATAAGCCCGCATATGCCACTCAATTTTTATTGGGCGCAATTGCATCAGCCGATTATGTAGATGCTACAGGCGACGGTTTAACGGATGATGATGCAGGTACTTATGTAAAATTCAATTACACCAAACTACCTTACCTGTTTAAATGGAAGTCACCCTTTAACCTCGATGATAATGGTACGGCACAGGTTTTACCCGGCGGTTTTGCGCATGAATATGATGATAAGGCATCTTATAGCTACGGAGAACGTGAGCAATGGTACAACCATAGTATTGAAACCAAAAATATGATTGCCTACTTCATTTTAGAAGACAGGGAAGATGCTTACGGGGTGAAGTCGGCAGAAGGCGGAATTGATACCACCAAACCTTTAAAAAGACTGAAAGAAATTCGCCTGTTTAATAAAAATGACCAGCAAACTCCTGTTAAAACCATCCAATTCGAATATTCTTATGATCTGGTAAAGGGTTTGCCGAATAATAAAAACGGGAATGGTAAACTGACACTTAAAAAAATATTTTTCTTTAACAGAGACTCTGATAAAGGAAAATATCATCCATACATTTTTCATTACAATAACGAATTAACAAATCCTGCAAATTACGGATACCTGTTAACCGACAGATGGGGTACTTATAAACCGGTTGATCCCACTTCGATGAAAAATAATATTTATCCTTATGCCCTGCAGGATAAAGCGATGGCCGATCAGAATGCCGCTGTGTGGAAACTTTCTAAAGTAGAATTGCCTTCGGGTGCTGATATCCGTTTCGATTATGAATCGGATGACTACAGCCATGTTCAGAATAAAAAAGCTTCTGTAATGACGACCGACTTCCGGTTTATTAAAGATTCAACCGGAACAGTAGCTGCAAACCTCTGGGAAACCACCGGCGTTTCTTTTACGGTGAATGAGAGTTTGTCTTCGCTCGGCTACAACGCTTCCTTTACGAAAGATCAACTGCTGACCTGGTTCCGTAATGAAACTCTCGGCGGTTCCGAATACCTCTATACCAAAACTGCAGTGAACCTGAGGGGGCTTTCAAACAGAACTTTCAACTATTTCGACTACGTTACTTCTTATAATAAAGTGGTAGCGGTGAATGTAGACAGTCATAGTAAAACATTTTATGTACAGTTTGAATCACTCAAACCCAGTTCAACGGCACAAAGTGTTAACCCCATATTGTATGCGGCATTACAGAAAATGAGAACGGAATTGCCCCACCTGACTTATCCAGGATACGATTTGCGTTTAAGCGATAGCGTTACTGGTACTGACATCGAAAAGATATTATTGGGTATTACTTCATTCTTTAGTTCGCTGGAAGAACTACTGATCAACTTTGTGGCACGTGCAAAGAAAAGAAATTTTGCCAGCCAGTTCGACCTGGAAAAATCGTGGATCAGAATCGTTAAAACGGATGGTTTTAAACTGGGGGGTGGCTCCAGGGTAAAAAAAGTAAGCACTTATGATAATTGGAAGGAGATGGTGGGAGGTATAAACGATTATACTTCTTCCTATGCCGGGTTTGAATACGATTATACTACTGTTGATGAAAGAGGCAGAACCATATCCAGCGGTGTAGCATCTTACGAACCTTTTATCGGGGCGGATGAAAATACGTTGAAACAACCACATAAATATCAACGGAATATTGTGGGATCTTTCGATCTTCTGTTTTTTGTGGAAGAACCGATCGCCGACATGCTGTTTCCTTCACCTTCCGTAGGATATGGTAAAGTAACGGTGCATCAACTTACCGTAGAAGGAACAAAAGACAGCCAGCAGCGAATGGGCTATAATGTTACTAATTTTTATACTGCAAAAGATTTTCCGACCTATAGTTATAAATCAGAGATAAAAACAAATACCCGGTACCTGAATCTGCCGTTGGTATTATTAACCAAACTGATTGACTTCAGAACCTTATCGCAGGGAATTCTGGTAGAGATCAATGACATGCATGGTAAAGTAAAAAGTAAACAGGCTTTTAACAGTAAAAACGACCTTATCAGTGCCGAAGAATATGTTTACAGTACTACCACTAATAGTTTTAATGATAAAATTCCTGATACCAGGGTTACGACCATCGATCGGAAGGGAAATGTTCACTATGATGTAGACATCGCTACTGATGTGGAAAGTTTTGCCCTGATGAATGAAAATAAAAATTATACTCTGGGGGGTGGAGCGAACTTTAATCTGAATGTAGTAACGATAGGCCCGGTACCGGTACCGATTCCGACCTCTTTTCCATATGTAACCGAACAGGAGAAAGGAGTACGTTACGCCAGCCTGATAAAAATCGTTTCCCGTTCAGGAATCATTGACCGCGTGATTAAAACAGTAGATGGTGCAAAACTGGAGATGAAAAACATTGCTTTCAATAATGAAACTGCTGCACCAATCGTTTCTGCCCAGCAGAATGAATTTGATAACCTCGTTTATTCTTCTTCTGTTCCTGCCAGCTGGATATACGATGAAATGGATGCTAAAAGTATGAGTTACCTCAGTTGGAGTTTCCAGATCAATACTACTTTAAAGGGAAAAATAACCAATACGCAGGTATTAAATTATCTCAAACCCGGAGATGCTTTATACGATACTGAATCGGATCAGCGGTTATACATTGTGAAAAATTTTGTGAACGGACAACCGTCTTATTCATTAGTCAACGATTATGGAAATGTAGTGTCCAATGCCTCTAAAAAATGCGTATTGATTTCACCTTACCGGAAAAACCAGTTAGGACAGAATGCAATCACCGTTTTATCGTCTAAAAATCCCATCAACTACACCACGCATAAAGCAAAGTTTGTAGAACAGGATCTTTCAGGCCTGAATGTATTGAATGTTTCGGCAACGGAATTTGAAAACAAACGATTGGGTGTAGAAGACTGTAATTGTCCGGAAGGCTATTCCTTAACGAATGATAAATTGTATTGTTACCGGAATATTCAGCTCAATACAGATTATCATTTTTCATTTACGCATGTAAAACCGTTTGAAGAAACTGAAGACGATTGGCTCATGCGTTCCATTCCGCTAAACCCCAGCAGTAAACTCGCCATTACAGATGTGAATGAAGCTTTTTATCTGACAGATAGTTTGGATATATGGAATGTTTCCGGCCCGGTGATGGGTGGAAGGCCTTATTACCTCGGAGTTGGCGTTGCTAAAAATACTTCACTTCATTTGTCGCAGGAGCCGGTTGAGTTCGAAATCTGCCTCGACATTCCGCGCAATGGCAATTACCTGCTGGTATATAAAACAAAAGCCAATTTGCAGGTGGTGATTGATCAGGGAACCCCGTATAATTTCAGTACGAATATTCACGAGCATACGAATGGAAGATACCTGCCGATGACCGAAGGAAAACACCGCTTTTATGTAAAAACGGATCCTTTTCCGGATTCGCCTTATCTGTACATGGAACTCATCGATACACCGCTGAACAAAGCATTGACGATGACCAGTATAGAGCAGGAAAATTTATTGTTTTCTACCGGAAGGGAAATTGAATGGAATGTTCCCAAACTTCAGATGTACCGTACCATCGGTACTACAACGGTAGCTAAAAAAGATGCCCGCTTTGATCCTGATGCAGGAACCTTCTGCCTCAATATTGATATTGACACGCTGCCCAATGCCTTTAACCCATATGTAAGCGGTGAATATTCCAGCTTCATACCGGTGAATAATTATCAGTACAATGTTGACCGGCAATATCAGTTAAATGCGGCGGCATTGTCAGATTTCAGCGTAGTACAGGATGGCTATTTCAAAACCGCCTCCAGCCTGTTTTACATTGACAATAACAAATGGAAGAAAAATGAGTCCGATAACAGGTGGGTAGTGAATCAAAAAAATACCATTGTAGATATTTATGGAAATCTTACCGAATCTGTTAATATCCTGGGTGCTTACTCTGCCAATATTATGGGATACAATAACAGAATTGTTACCATGCTGGCACAGAATGCCCGCCAGCATGAAATATTTACCCATTCATTTGATGATATCTCCCTCAACAATAATTTATATGGCATCAATACTTTTACAAATCTCGACAATAACCGGATCGTTAAAAATGAATCTCACTCAGGCTTCCGTTCATACAGGTTAAGTGGTACCGACCTGTCAATGACGGCGAAGGTGAATACACTGTCGCCGGAAACACATACTGAGTTTTTGTATAACTCAAGAAACGAGTTTCATAAATCATATGACAGTTCATACTCCTACAAAGGGTTTTCACCGATACCGGCTAAAAAATATATTATCCAGGCATGGGTAAAACCCACCAATCCTTATGAAAATACTATCCATTTTAATCTGAAAATGAACGGTAGTAATGTGGCTTATGACAAAAAAGCAATCGTTGATAAATGGGTATTGATTGAAGGGGAAATCACCACTCCGGCTACGGGATCTTTTAGTTTGTCATTCTCAGGAAACAATACTTATCTGGATGACATCAGAATCTTCCCTAAAAAAGCACTTGCCAAATCTTATGTGTACGACTATGCCGATTATAAATTGCTGGCAGAGCTAGACGAAAACCATATGGCCACTTTTTATGAATACGATGAACAGGGTGACCTGATACGTATCAAAAAAGAATCGGAAAAAGGAATTCTCACCATTCAGGAACAAAGAAAAAATGTGAAAAGAAAATGATGAAAGTAACCATCACCATTTTATCTGTTTTTTTTCTCTTTTCCTGTTCGGAAGCAGAAGAGGAAACGATCGCAGCTGCACCGGTTTTTCAGTTAAACCAAAAGGATAGCCTGCATACAAACACATTGAATGCATATGTGAAGAAGATGGAAGCTGACCTGAGCCACCACCTGTTGAGTTTTGAATATGTGGTTAAGAAACAGGAGGGCGATAGCAGCCGGTTAAGGCTTTCTTATCTGAAACAAGACAGCGGGCTGTATTATAAAATAGATTCGGTGCGCATCATTGCCGATCAACAGAGAACGGTTTATATCGATGATATCAATAAAGTAGTGACAATCACACATACCCCTTTAACGAAAACCGGTTATCTCAATAATGATTTGCTGAGCATGTTACAGGAAGAATATTTTCATATTGATAAAATATCGTCGGAGGAAGATGATTTTTTTTCTATGAAGAATGAAACACATATACACTTTCCTTTTCTGGAAGTTGTTTTTAACCGTACCGATTCTACCCTGCAACAAATGAGTTTTCATAGCCGCAGAGACGGCCTGTCTGAAAACTGGCAGGTGATAGACACACTTCATATGCGGGCGGTGCACTACCTGAAAGTAGAGGATACACACCATTACCGGATGGAGAATTTTTGTGCGATTGAAAAAAGTGCGTATGTGCTAAAAGGGGAGTTGAAAAAAAAGAATTACCAGATTAAAGTATTGAACTAAATACTACTTAAATGAAGTTATTAGTAAAGCCGCTGCTGCTGGCTCTCACATGGATGATGACTGTTTATTCTGCAACGGCGCAGAATATCAGATGGTATAATAAAATGGATTCTGCTATTAAAGTAAACGATACTTTAGTAGTGGCCGATACTGCTTACCTGAGCAGCCATTTTAACTGGAACAGTATTAAAGACAGGAGCACCGTTAATATTGTAAAACTCGAAGTGGATTATACCCGGTTATCTGCTGCTTTGCCTGATTTTTTTGCACAGGTTGACCTGGAAGTCACTTACTATTCAGTAGTAGACTCTAACCCTACTATGAAATCAACCATTCCGGTAGTGAACAACTATTCGCTCAGGCTGAATAAAAATGAAGCCGGTGGTGAATTAAAACTGGCTGATCAGTTACAGTTTACAAATGGATATGATGTAAGAATAAAGGTGAAAAGTATAGTGAGTGATCAGTATGATAGCATATTGCCCCCACTTTTCAAACTTTCTTCGTGGATTTATATAGACCGGCATCAGGTATTAAACCCTTCATCCGGGCAATATAATTTATTTGCACTCACCGAAGAAAACGCATTTCCAATTGTATATACATTAGACACTTCTTCGGGTAATAAAACGGTGAATGTTCAGCGTGGTACCGTGTGGGGAGCTGTAGAGTATGACCTGGAATGGACCTTCATCGACTCCACAGGAAACAATATTGCCGTGCTGGACAGTATCAGAAATCATCAACAGGTATCGGAAGCCGCGTTAAATACATTATTTAAATACAATTCAAACCGTATTTTCTTTGGTGCCGTGAGCAGTTACAAAATACCCCTGGTATCGAACAGCGACTTTTTAATGATCCGTATGAGAACGGTATCGTATGAAGACGGAAAGAGAGTTGAAGGAGACTGGCAATACAAAGATGCTACGCAGGAATTCTGTTTTCTCAATCTGCAGCATCTTCGGCATCAGCGAAACCTGAACTGGATTTACACTGCTAACTTTATTGAAGAAGGTTTAAGGGCGGAGAGCATTAACTTCTTCGACGGAAATTTCACCGGTAAACAAAATATCGTATTAGATAATGAGAACAGTACGGCTATCGTAAACGAATCGATATACGATCGTTTCAACCGTCAGGTGGGTAGTTTTTTACCGGCTCCCACACCGCAAAATAACCTGTGGTTTAAAACTAACTTCAATGTAGGTTTAAACAATAAACCGTTTGATTATAAATTTATCAATGATTCGGTGAATAATTGTTGTATTACTGCACCGGCAGTGTCGAATAGTTCCGGTGCAGGTAATTATTATTCTGCTGCGAGCTGGTTACTTGCTGAAAACAGAAATGTATTTGATCAGTACACGCCTTCTGCAGATAGTTTTCCTTACTCGCTGCAACAATTTACCGACGATGCTACGGGCCGTATCCGTTACCAGGGTGGGGTGGGTAAACAATTTCAGCTGAATGAACACAACGGTAAGTTTACCAGTTTCTTCTACGGTAAACCTACCCAATATGAACTGGATAAATTATTCGGTAATAATGCCGGCTTTGCACAGCATTATTTAAAAAATCTGACCGTTGACCCTAACGGTGTGCTTTCTGTAAGTTATCTGAATGCGGCCGGTAATGTCATTGCCACCGCTTTATCCGGCTTACCTGCCGGTAACCTCGAAAGCATTGGGTCATTGGGGTATGTTACGGAAGATTATAACGCGCTGATAGACCTCAACGGTTTTACTTATAACAAAGATGCTTTATTGATTGAAGCAGCCTCCAGCCACCTGAATGTTTTACCCGGCACGATAGCTACTGTGAAATATACTGTTCAGAACCTATCTTACCTGTATAAATCACTGAATCTCGAAGCCTGTAATAAATGTTATTACGAACTGGAACTGAAAGTACAGTCAGACTGTGATACCGACAGCATTCTCGCCAAGAATAAAGTATTGTTCGACGGCAATACATTGGTTTGTGAAAACGGTACTCCTTTCATTGATTCTGCCTTATATCCTATGAACCAGATCGGCGAATATAAATTTTCTATGCAGTTATCGATGAGCAGGCAATATATTGATAGCAGTTTTATAGCATTGAAAACTTTGCGGGAGGTAAATAATGATATTAAAAAAGAAGCTGACTTTCTGGTAGAACGATTTAATACATTGGTTTTAGACGATAACTTTAAAGAATGCGGGGCCTGTTTTGACAAACTGGGGAAACCGGCAGATTTTAAGGCAAATATCAAAGAGGTTTATTATCAATACGGTTATGATTCGATCACTGTTTCACGGCTGGATACGCTGATTGATAACAAATACACCCATTTACTCGAACTGTGTAAAGCTTCGCAGGATAAATGTATGGTGGCAAGCCCCTGTGATGACTCTAAGCAACAGATGCTGGCAGACCTTCAACCCGGTGGACAATACTTTCTCATTGACACCACCCGTTTTCAACCGAACGGAGACTATGTAATAGCTGAACCGAATATCAACTTTGTTTATAAAGTCTGGAAACAAAAGTTCTTCAGAGAGCATCCTGCCGACTTTGATTATATCGACGATTCTATTTTTGTAGATAATGAAAGATGGGTAAAGGTATATGACTCTTCGGTAACATTTAATCAACTGGTGCAACAATGGAAACCTTCCTGGTCGGAGAAATTTATTGAGTTTCACCCTGAATATTGTCAGCTCTTATTCTGTCAGACAAACAGCTACTATAAAAGCTGGGATAATCTGCTGACTAATTTCATCAATGATACGGCCGAACTGCACAAGCTTTATTTTGATAACCGGGTGCAATACCATAGAGATTCAATCGACTGGTTATTGAAACATGATACCTTCTTTAAATTTGCACCTGCTGCTATTTATGATTCATTCAGGCTCGATATACAAAAATATACAACGAGAGTACTGTCGATTGATACGAATATTTTACCCGAAATGCCACTGTCGGGTTATGTAGATATGATTTTGTATTGCAGCGACAGTACCGGTTCTTATTCACCCTGTGTAATTGATAATGAATGCCGAAGTGAAGTCAGGGAGTTTGACCTGTATAAAAAACTTTATCTGGAAAGAAAGGAATTCTATTACAACGAATATCGTGATGACTATGTGTGTACCGGAACCTGTTTTATCGGGTCGGCCTATAATGATTCTTTTTGCGTAGACCCTTCAAAGTTCACGATCAGTGAATACCAGTTAAATAACAATACGCCGCAAACAAAAGTATTGCTGATTACATTCGACCGTCAGTTTAATTACGATAGTGTGGTTGTTCATTTTAAAGACTTTAATACTTATACCGGTGCGAATCCGAAAAAAATGCGCACCATTACTTTCCCCAGCGGAAAGGATTCGGTTTTCCTGGAGGTAGAAGCTTATGTGAACCCAGCTTTGACCTATTTAAGTTCTACCGTATGTTATGAAGTTCCGATCACAGTAGCCTGCCTGTATGGTGAAAGCCGTAACCTCGACCTGAGCAGTTATACCCAATTGAATGACAGCCTCTATTTCAGGCAGGTAATTGATACCAATGGTATTTTCAGTGATACGATCCGTATTATAAAAGGATTGATCAACCAGCCGCCGTTGGTAGGAATCAATTATTTTGAAACTTCAGTAGATTATTACGGTTGTTTGAATGTAAAACACGGTACGGCTAATTATAACTTTACACAATCCTGGCTGGTATATACCAGAAAAGATTCGTGTGAAGCGCAGGTGTTAAACCTGAACTTTCATTTTTCAAGAAACGATTCGGTATTTGCTTCGAACTATCCTGATCCGACTTTCTCGGGTTCTAATTTTCTGTACTTCAGAGATACCGTTTATACGGTTATACCGGGCGTAGAAAATGTAATACCGCACGATTCATTGGGCGGCGCTTACGGAACTACTTTTGTAAAGGAGTTTTTCAAGTGCCTGAAAATTAATTATTATTATTTCCATACACCTACCAGTATTACTTATGAAAATGTATGGCTGATCGGTAAACGGGTGGATGTTTGTGATACGGCACAGGTGATAGTAGCTGATTACAGAATCAATGACTCTACTTATTATCAGGGTGGATATATTTTGAATGTAAAGCGGCTCGAAAACATATACACCGGTTATTGTCCGGGATATGTGGATGATATACGCAAGTGTTTAAAAATTAGGGTGGGCTCCACTACTTATCAATATTACCAGCGTGCCGTAACCAGATGCAATAATTGTACGGATGTATTTGACTATACTTTAACAGCTTCTTCTTACAATAGTGGTGGAAGTTATTTCATACGATCGAACGGAGATACCGTATTTGTTTATGCGAATGTGAGCCCGACTTATACTCCGCCGGTAACCGGTGCTAGTTCTTCCGGTTGGTATAAATGTGCCAGAATTACGGTAGGAGCCACTAACTATAATTTTTATTCGGCACGGATTGTTATCAAACCGGCTTGTGATAAAATTATTTTCTATGGCTGGAATGCGAATGGCAGTGCCAATACCAGCCTTGGCGGGGATGTGTATTTCGACTTTCTGCCAGGCAGATGTTTAGAGTCTGTTACTTACACTTATCCTTGTTTGCGGATCGAGTATTCTGACGGCAGCCTTTACCAGTTTTATGGTTCTACCAAACAGATATACGTTTGTACGAGGTACCTCGGCGGGCCGATTGAAGAGTTTGATCTGTTGAATAACCTGTCGGCTCCTAATACCATTCCCGGTTCATTCCCGGTAAATATTCTGGTAGCCGCTTACCTGCCGATTGAGCAGGGACCGATTGCACCACGACAATACCGTTATGAAATCCGTCTCGACTTAGCGAATGTTCCGTGCAGTAACGGATCGGTATACGTTGATTTCACCTTCCGCAGAAACGATACCACCGAAGTGAGCCGGGTATGGCCGGTAGATCCGATGACAGGCGGTGTTAAAATTCAATGGGATTATGATTCGGTGTATAAAGACTGGCAACTGATCGGTACGGCAGCTTATCTGATTGACTGTGAACCGACCTGTTTCGATGAATATGCTTATAAAAAACCTGTGTTCAGAAGAAATGGTGTGAACTATGTGAACATGGGCGTGCATGAAGGAAATATTCAGGATATTACCAATGATAAAGCAAATAAGGCTATCATCAATGCCTGTGAAAATTACGTGGATGACTGGTTGGTAGCATTAGCCTATTGTAATACCATTTCGCCCGGTTCGTTACAGCAACTGAAAGACCGTATGCTGGCAGTATGTAAACTCGGAAGTCCGGTGAACACGGGTATCGGAGGTAGTACCACTGCTCCGGGCATTTACAGTGCTTATGGAGATTCCAGTTTCGTGCAGATTTTTAAAGACGTAATGGGTACCACACTCGATGTGAGGTGTAATCCTTATTTACTGGAAAAACCTTATCCGAAAGCTACCGGCGGAGTAATTGGTAGTACTGATATCCTGAAATCAAATGCAGAAATTTGTACGGCACTCAATACATATAGCGTGAATGCAGGTACCACGGCAGCAGATTCTGTATGGCGATACATTCAGTCAGCAATGGGTAATACCTTTAACCTGAGTGAAACTGATTTCGCCCTTCTGGTGAAATCGTGCAACAACTGTAACTATATACTTGATTATACGATTCCTGATCCGAATTTCTATTCAAATTCTGCCAACAACTGTTTAACTGCTACGAAGTATAACCTGTTGAAAAACGATTTACAGGTGTTAATTCCGGCATTATCAGTGAGTGATTCTTTGTATCCGGTTATTCTCAGAAACTATATGAACCACCAGCTGGGTTATCAGTTGAGTGCCGGCAGTTACCAGGAATTTGACGCTGCCATAACGGTAAATGCAGCTGCTACGCTTTGTAACATTAATATCGATACCGACCTTTCGATTGACCTTTTTGCGGATGTAACGTTAATGATAGACCGTAATATACGTTCTGCACAACAGGCATATGCGTCATTTATAGAAAATGAACGCCGGGTATTCAGCAATCATTACTGGAATACCTGTGCTTATGTAGATAAAAAGGTAGACTTAAAATCTTCACAGAATTACTATCATTTCACTTTGTACTATTACGACCAGAATAACCTGCTGGTAGGTACGGTACCTCCGGAGGGAGTGGTAATGCTCAGCAATGCGCTGGTAGATTCTGTACAAACCTATCGTCAATATACTTATCAGGACATGGTAAGGTATCCTTTAGACACAGTGGGTGTTCAGACTACCGGAAAAATCACCGGTGTATGGACCGGTTCAAAATCTGTGGAGCTCTGGCTATCGGGTACTACCGGAAAATGGGTGTTTGATGACAACGGCAGCAGGTATATATACAGGGTATATTTCAATGGAAACATTTTATTTGTTGACCTGAACGGATACGATGCCGGCAATAACCTGACAGTGAAATATCAGTTGAAATCACCGGTATTACAGCTCAACGGCATCAATCATATCGTATTGAATACGGCAAATATCCTTTCGGGAATATCGTCTGTACAGGTGAATGCGCAACCGGTGGTACTGACGCCGTTTACTTCACATGCCAGTGCTTTACCGGCACCGTCTGTGGGCGTATCATTGTATAATGATGTATTACAGTTACGGTTATATGATAAGCAGTTGAGTAATCAGGAGATCAGGGCAAATGCGTATAATGTATACCTGTATCCGCACGAAAACCTTCAGCAAAAAAATATTTTAAAATACTGGTTATTCAATAATAAAAATGAAGTGCAGTTAACGGTGCGCAAAATAGTACCGGAGCACCAGTTATTAACAAGATACACTTATAACAGCCATGGTGCAATTTCGGCCTCAATTACACCTGATGCCGGCCGGTCAGACTTTAAATATGATGAAACCGGGCGTCTGGTATTATCACAGAATGCTAAGCAGGCAGCGATCAATAGCGGACAGCATCAATATTCCTATACGGTATATGAACCTGTATTAGGCAGAATCGTAGAAGTGGGAGAGGTACAATCTACACTCCAGAATTTTAGCACTTCGTTTGTATCATCCGTTACTGCCAGTGCACTGATCAGCGGTGGTACCAAAAAATCAATCACCCGTACATTCTATGACGAAAGCCCTGTACTGGAACCCGGTTTTGACCTTTATAGCGAATATGTACAGCATCACCTTCGTAACCGGGTGTCGGCCACGGTATTGCGTACCGCTGAAAACGATGCAACGCCTTCTGTTCAGTACTACAGTTATGATATAGCCGGTAATGTGAAGGATTATTGGACGCAAATCCCCGGTTTGGGGATCAAACACCTGTCTTACGAATATGAACTGCACAGCGGCGCTGTGAACCTGCTGAAATACCAGCCTGGAAAAACCGATCAGTTTTATTACCGTTATAAATACAATGCCAATAAAAAGCTGACGCATTCCTATAGTTCTTTTCGTGCAGTGGAAAACACGCTGGAACTGATCGATCCTGTTCTGAATGCTCATTACCGTTATTACCTGCATGGTCCGCTGGCCAGGGTAGAATACGATGAAAACAAGGTGCAGGGGTTGGATTATGCCTATACGTTACAGGGATGGTTAAAATACATCAATGGAGAAAAACTATTACCCGGAAGCGATATCGGCCGCGACGGCAAAGTGGGCGGTGTGCACGAACAGGTAGGGCGCGATGTATTTGCCTATAGCATAGGTTACTATCAGAACGATTATACACCGGTTAATAGCAGTTTAAAAGCTTCGTTGTTGAATAATCAGACCGTATCGGGGTCGGGAGAAAGCCTGTATAACGGAAATATCAGTTATACGACGCTGGCGCAGAAAAACCGTCGTAACGATCGCCCGTTACTATATGCTTACCGCTACGATCAGCTGAACCGGATACAGCAGGTACAGTCGCAGTTACTGAATAATAGCACGGTGAACTGGAATGGCACAAACCATACGGAATCCTTTGCCGAATACTTTAAATATGATGCGAACGGCAATATCCTGAATGTATGGCGTAAAGATTCATCGGGTAATGCGATGGATAGTTTACACTACCGATATCATTATGGTTCAACGGCGATCAATGGTAAAAAGTATTTACAGCATAACCGCCTGAACAGTGTGAACGACCAGGTATCAGCCGGGGCTTACGGCGATGATATAGATGCCCAGTCGATGAATAATTACAGTTATGATGCGATCGGCAACCTGGTAGGGGATGTGTCGGAAGGTATACTGGACATTCAGTGGAATGTGTATGGAAAAATCGATTCGATCCGTAAGCAGACGGATACGGGTGTGTTGGGAATCAGATACACCTATGATGCTACCGGGCAGCGGATCAAAAAGGCTGTAACGGCGGGAGGTATCAGTAAAAACACTTACTATGTAAAAGATCCTCAGGGAAATGTATTATCTTTATACGAGGAGCAGTCGGGCAATTTACAGTGGCGCGAGCAACATTTATACGGCAGCAGCCGTTTAGGAATCTGGCGTATCGACACGGTACCGACAGCCGCAGATCTTTGGAAAATCAGTAATTATACAAACCGCCGTCAATATGAGCTGAGTAATCATTTAGGGAATGTAATGGCGGTAATCGGAGACTATGTAACGGTAGAAAATGATACGATCCAATACCCTTCTGTATTCAGTTTAAATGATTACTATGTATTTGGCGCTACCAAGCGTTGGAGTGGCAGTGAGGGTTACCGTTATGGTTTCAATGGCAAGGAGAATGATGATGAACTCAAGGGCGAAGGCAACCAGCAGGATTACGGTATGCGGATTTATGATCCGAGGTTGGGTAAGTTTTTGAGTGTGGATCCGTTGTTCCAAAATTTTCCCTGGAACTCTTCGTATTCATTTGCAGAAAATGATATTCTGAGGAACATAGACCTAGATGGAGGTGAGAAGCTATCTTACCTGGAGAAACTGGAATATAATGGTGGTTGGATGGATCATGTGAAGGCTATCCCGAATGCTATATCTAGTATATTGGATGCAACAATCATCGATGTATTCAATAGTGGAGTAGACACCTATCATTCTTTAAAAAGGGGCACCTATGGTCAAGATTTGAAGAATGAACTTAAAACGACGTATAGTAACACCAAGGAATCACTTAGTAAGGCTTATGAATATCATACGAATACTCCTTTCGTTCAGCAGATGGAGGATTTGGGCCGTGGTTTAAAAGATCCCCGAACGCTGGAGAAAAGTTTAGCTATTTTGGGAGGAGCTAGGATCCCTTTAATAGGAACCGGTCAGAAAGGGAATTTGCTAAACATACCGAAAACAAAACCAACAGTATCGCTAGCGGTAGCTGAGAATGGAGTGGGAAGTGTCGCTAAAGGTGGGCTTATTGAATTACAAAGTACATTTAACAATTTAGTTGAGAGTAGCCTGATTTCAAAATATAGAACATTGGACCCAAACCTAAAATACGGCTATACGGGATCTTTTAAAACAGGATTTGTTGGAAATCCAACTAAGTCAACTTTTGGCAGTCCTATTAATCTTAAAAATTTTGATATAGACTTTTGGATAGAAAGTGACTTATTATACAACAAATTCGGGAATAATTTGCGAGCAGATGTTCAATTTCGAAAGGTTTTGAGTGAGACGCAAGGGTTCGAAGGGTTAAAACCAAACAAACAAGGCTTTTCAATAAAGTTTAAACCTAATAATTAATAATATTTAGTGTAAATGAAATATAACGGCGCTAATGCGAAAATCTATTTAAAGTTTAAAGGTGGTATAGAAGATCTCTCGAAGATAATAAGTAAAGGTATGATATTACCGGATTTTTATTTTGAAACAGATATTGAGTTTCCTCATAATATCACTGGTCATTGTGAGGCATTAGGTTTTTCTATTTGGCTGAATAAGTTGACAGATGATAATATTTTTGATTACACTCTATCAATTGAAACTAATATGAGCCTTGAATACTCTTATAATAATTTGCTTTGTGATATATCGCCATGGATGGTAAGGTATGTCTCTGAAATTTGTGAAATAGAGGCTGCTTTGATGTAATTTTTAAGTAATACCACACTCGCGCCGGACTGTGTCCGGTGTTTAATCAAACATTCATTTTCGTGATAAGTAATTTTAAAAACCGCTATATTATAGCGGTTTTTCTATTGTATACAGGTAGGAAAACGTATTTGGTAAATTGAAGAAAAAATTGTATCTTAATAGAGTAGACTGTTTATATTTTTAATCTTCTTCTTTGTACCCAACTTTCAGCATCTCCTTTTTTATATTTGGTTTATAAAAAGCCTCTTACTTTCTCATTTAAATACTTGTATTTGCAAACTTGGTTTCATCAAAATATAGCAGGGAAATGTCTTATCTTTATATGAGGAGGAGTCGGGTAATTTACTGTGGCGTGAGCAACATTTGTATGGCAGCAGCCGTTTAGGAATATGGCGTATAGATACAGTATCGACCGCCGCAGATCTTTGGCAAATCAGTAATTATACAAACCGCCGGCAATATGAGCTGAGTAATCATTTAGGCAATGTAATGGCGGTGATTGGCGATCATTTAGTAATAGAGAGTGATACGGTAAGATATCCTTTTATATTTAGCTTAAATGATTACTATGTATTTGGCGCTACCAAGCGTTGGAGTGGCAGTGAGGGTCATCGTTATGGGTTTAATGGTCAGGAGAAAAGTACCGAAATAAATACTGAAGGGAATAGCTATACGGCAGAGTTCTGGCAGTATGATGCGAGGTTGGGAAGGAGATGGAATGTGGATCCGGTAACAGTAGTAGGGTTGAGTGATTATTCTTCTTTTAGCGGTAATCCAATATTAAAAAGTGATCCTGACGGCGATTGTGCAGAGTGTCCTAAGAAAGGGGCACCGGCTGGTACTCAACATACTGAACGTGGCCCTGCTGGCATGACACCAGTTGGAGGAATGGTGTTTGCTGGTAAGAACGCTTCATTGACCTATATTAATGTAGGAGACGAGGTAAATTCTCAGTGGGTCATTGGTCGGTTTGCAACGAATAGTGGAAAGTCTTATACGTGGAATAACGATAAGAAGTGGTATGTGGATAATGAAGGGAAAGAATATTCTCAGATGATTTTCCATAACATGATGGACTGGGCGCAACGTACGATGGGAAAACCGATGGCAGAGGCATCAAAGAATTTTTTTGATGGAATACCATTCAAAGATACGCGGGTGGCTTATGCGGGTTACCAGTTACAAGGGGGTTATGGAGTCGGAGGTTTTATTGCGAGTGGTTTAGCCAACTCAGTGTCTGAATGGGGAAGTGATTTAGCCGCCGGAGGACATCGGACAGATCAGGCCTTAATAGGTCTTTGGCGTTTTTCTTCTGAAATGGCAAAAGGGTCTGGGATTAGTTTTAATGCCGCTAAGGGGGGAGGATTGAAATCTTTCTCTGGAACAGAAAAGGCATGGTCTTCAGGAGCAACTCCAAATTCGATTTATACTTATTTAAGTGGGGATAAAAGATTTGCCGTTTCAAATTATATATACAATTCCGAAGGAAAAGTAATTTTTCAAGTAGATTTTTCAAAACATGGAAAGTTCTTTTCTGGTCATGGCCACAATATGAGTATACCGGGTAATTTAGGGAGTGGTCATACTAATCATATTCCTTGGAATCAAGTCCCTTCCAATTATTTTAATATTCCCAGAGGAATACAACATTCAACTCCTATAGGTCAATAAAATTTAAAATATGATAAACGAAATAAAAAATAAATACGAACACTTTTCGGACTCCTTAGTTTTAAAGCTCGTGTACAATATAGAAGATACCTCAAAGAATATTGAAGTTATTATTAAATGTATGAATAAATTAAAAGATTGGGAATTTGAAACAATTAAGCTTTCTTTTGAAGACATAATTTTATTTCGCTTTATAGAAAAAGAAAATCAATCTAGTGTTTCTATAAATGCTGCACTTTTAACAAGTGAAAAAGGAGTTGTTACTTTTGATTTTTGTCCATTAGTATTTGGAAGGTCTGATTTAAAAGAAAATGAAAATTCTGATTTCAAAATTAAATGTAGAAAAGTAGGTTATGTACAAATAAAATAATGCCGCTAAGACGGGATTTAGTTCTTTCCCCCCCCGCTCGCGCCGGACTCTGTCCGGTGTTTAACAAAATATTCATTTTCGTAATAAATAATTAAAAAAAGACCGCTATGTTATAGCGGTTTTTCTATTGTATACAGGTAGGAAGCGTATTTGGTAAATTGAAGAAAAAATTGTATCTTAATAGAAAGACTCATCAGTTTTTTAATTCACACTATTTTATCTCCCGTTCATTAAGAGCCTCTTTCTTTTGCATATAAATACTGTTGCTAGTAAATATAGACATAGAAAAATATAGCAGGGAAATGTCTTATCTTTATACGAGGAGCAGTCGGGCAATTTTACCTGGCGTGAGCAACATTTGTATGGCAGCAGCCGTTTAGGAATCTGGCGTATCGATACAGTACCGACCGCCGCAGCTCTTTGGCAAATCAGTAATTATGCGAACCGCCGTCAATATGAGCTGAGTAATCATTTAGGGAATGTAATGGCGGTAATCGGAGACTATGTAACGGTAGAAAATGATACGATCCAATACCCTTCTGTATTCAGTTTAAATGATTACTATGTATTTGGCGCTACCAAGCGTTGGAGTGGCAGTGAGGGTTACCGTTATGGGTTCAATGGGAAGGAGAATGATGATGAGGTAAAAGGGAAAGGTAATAGTGTAGATTTTGGAGCGAGAATACATGATCCACGATTAGGGCGTTTCCTAAGCTTAGATCCATTAAGTAGCAAATATCCGGGTGAGAGTAACTACGTTTTCGTAAGTAATAGTCCGATTATATATATTGATCCGGATGGGCAGGATAGAATTGAATATGTAAGAACAATTGCGAAAGATGGGACAGTAATAATAAGGGTACAACGTACGGAGGGAGTGTACAAGTCAATGTATAGGCATACTTATGGTGGGTTAGGTTATTTTACTAAACATGATTATTCCGTTTATACTACTAATGATTATAGGTCAGGTGAGCTTATAACAACTTCTCGTGAAGTAATATCATTCGAAGATCAATCAGAAGTAAATTTCATTGATTATTTAAAAATAAAGGCAATGGATAAAATTGGTTCCATCAATGTTCGATTGCCTCAGGTTGTCATTTTTGGTTCAGGATTATCTGATCCAGGGTGGGGTGATAAAGCTGACTCCGATAGACCTATTATGACTTTCGATTTTTCTAAATATCAAGAGATTATAGACTTAGCATTACTTGGTAAAGATGTTTACAATATGAGAGCTGATCTTAAGGAAGTAAGTGTGGATCGTATGTCAGAAATATTGGAGAGTACTTTTGATAGGATTAATGCGAATACATCTTCTCTATCTAGTATTAAAGAAGAAAAGAAAAAGTTGGGTAAATCCTATTGTGTAGAATGTGAACTTACATATGAGCCAGATAAGTATGGATACTGGAAAAAGTCTCATACAGATTCGGAACAAAAAGATACTATAGAAGGCCATAATTATAAAGTAAAAGAGACCAAATTTAAAAGTAAAAAGAATGAATAAATATTTGTATTTTTTTTTGATTTTTTTAATGAGTTGTAAGGGCGATTTTACAATAAGTGAATCGCAGTTGCAGTTGCTGTCTTTTGTTGGGAATGATAAAAATAAGAATGATAAAATATTTGATTACTACCCTGATGGTAGAATATATATATCTATTGATACTTTAGACGGTGAAGTATTTGGTAATTATTATCAGTTTTATGAGAATGGACTTTTGAATATGTATCAATTTATGGTAGATGACAAGCACTCCACTTATTTGATTGAGTTTGATTCTGTGGGAAAGATAATAGAACAACAAGGAAATCCCATTTGTAAAAGCCACATAAACTTTAATTATAAACCAGATAGTGCATCTATTAGTGTTTTATTTAGTAGCTTTCCTTATAGGAAAATAACTGCAAGTATTTCTGGGTCAAATGGAGAATTTTATCCTGTTGAAACTACTAAACATCCTACACTATCATATTTAGAATGTTATAATTATTCAGTTTTAATAAAAGATGTTCGTAGCATTTTTCAAGTGATTAAAGTTGAATGTTTAGATATGTCTGGAAATATTCAACAGTATAAAGATACTATTAATTTTTTTAAGGATATCCCATAGTTACACAACCGCAAAGAACTTTCGGGTGTTAGGCTACTCCACCCCTCGCTCGCGCCGGACTGTGTCCGGTGTTTAATTA
>NZ_RCWL01000007.1 GCF_003991195.1 Gynurincola endophyticus
TGCCATATTTATTGAAGCCTTCATACGCGAGTATGGAGGCTTTTTTTATGCCTACACCTGAACAAGGAACAAGGAAGTCCCACACACTCTTAATTTTTAATGAAGAATTAAGAATTAAAAAAAGGGCATTCCGCCCTTTAGAATCATTACAATGTGGTGTCTTCTACTGTTGCATCCGGCGCATTCTTCATGACTGAAGCGATTCCGGTTTTTCTGCCTGCCTCAGATTCATACATTTCACTGGTACCAATAATCTGGCCATTACCGGCCTTCAGATTGAAGTAATACTTGCCATTTTTGGCTTCCTTGTGCTCATACCTGGCTTCATCCGTTGAGTTCTTACGAACCGACTCTATTCCATTCTGACAGCTGGCTTTAGACGTATAACCTTCGCTGTTCAAAATAATCTCACCATTTCCTGCTTTTAAATTGAATTGGTATTCATCATTTTTGCGTAAGCTGATAACAAATTTTCCCATACAATATTCTTTTAAGTAGAGGTAATTATTTGTAACAATATAAGCAATTTCCCTAAATTGTTAACAGGGCAGATGTTAACTAATGAAGAATCTCTTGGTATATGGGCATAAAAAAAGCCTCTATTGCTAGAGGCTTTTTTTCAGTATAGTTGTGATTAATAATCTCTGTTATAACCACCACCGCCGCCGCCACGGTTGTATCCACCGCCGCCGCCGCCGCTTTTGCGGAAGCCGCCGCCACCGCCGCCGCCGAAGCTTCTTTTCTTGAAACCACCGCCATCACGGCTACCTTGTGGTTTTGGTTGAGCTTCGTTAACGATGATTTTTCTACCTAAAACTTCTGATTCGTATAAGCTGCTTAATGCATTCTGAGCTTCATTTTCTTCCGGCATTTCAACAAATCCGAATCCTTTGCTACGACCATTCACTTTGTCAGTAACGATTTTCGCAGATGTAACTGAGCCATATTGCTCGAATAAGGTTCTTAGTTCCTCATCGGTCATTTGCCAAGAGAGGTTCCCTACATAAATGTTCATTGTAATAAGAATTTTAAATGATCTAAAATCAGGTAATTCACAGTAGTAACACATTGAAATTATAAAACCATAGGGAAATTATTTCAACCGATGATAACTAAGTGTAATTAACTAATAATGAAGATAACAAATAAATTGATATTTCATAAAAAAAATAACAGATTTTACAGACTAATTACTAATCTATTGATTGATAATAACTTTTTTGTTTCTTTTAGCTAAGTTTTGATCAATAGAGGTAGTTTTCAATCCATTTCACCTGTAAAACGTATATGCTTTATTGTAACTATTTTTCTAAATGATCAACACTGAATGATGCAGTACCTGTTATCATAAAGAAATGTACAACAAGTCAAAGAGCTATTTCATTAAATCAACGCTTCTTTGAATAAAGTCTGACAAAGCATTGCCTTTTAATAATCCTTGTGATAATAAGGCAAGATCAGCCAGGTTTCTGACTTTCTTTTCTTTTAAAGCAACATCGTTGATTGTCAATAAGTCCTGATAAATCGGGTGATTACCATTCACTGTTAATGTTACTTCGTCGGGCATATTGGCGTAAAAGCTGCCCATACTTCCTTGTAGAGAAGCCATGTCTTTCATTCTGCGCATCATTTCCGGACGAGTAGCTATTACCGGTGCCGCTTCTTTGCTCAGCCCTTTCACTTCTACCCCCACTTGTAGTGATGGGATATTGATTTTGAATAAATCTTTCAACTGATCAGTTTGTTCCTGAGATAATACAGATTCGGTATTCTCCTGAACATCTATCAGGTTATCAGTAATATCTGAATCAATGCGGTTGAAAGAAACATCCGCCCACTTCAATTCCATCTGATTAATAAAAGCTGCATCTACCAGTGTGTCGAGTTTGATAACTACATAACCTTTCTGTTGCGCCGCTTTAATATAACTGTGTTGAGCAATCGGATCGTTCGAATACAGGATTACAATTTTACCATCTTTATTTTTCTGTAAAACTTCTGTTGCCCGTTTGTATTCTTCAAGTGTATAAAATTTGGTGCCGGCATCAGAACCGCCGCTACTCACGCCTTCGAATAGGTGAAATTTATTGGCTTTATCCAGAAATTTATCGTCGGTCATCATTCCATACTTCACGAAGAGGCTTAAATTATCCCACTTTGATTCGAACGAAGTTCTGTCGCCTGAAAAAATTTCTTCTAATTTATCAGCTACCTTTTTAGTAATATGATTGTTGATCTTTTTAACATTCGGGTCGCCCTGTAAATAACTTCTGGATACATTTAATGGAATATCCGGAGAGTCAATGACTCCATGTAACAGCATTAAAAATTCAGGTACGATATCTTTTACTTCGTCGGTAACAAATACCTGGTTACTGTAGAGTTGAATTTTGTCTTTCTGAATTTCGTAAGATTGTTTAATCTTAGGAAAATAGAGTACGCCTGTAAGTGTAAAAGGGAAGTCAACATTCAGATGAATCCAGAACAAAGGCTTTTCACTGAACGGATAGAGTTCTTTATAAAAATTCTGATAATCTTCGTCGGTAAGGTCACTTGGTTTTTTTACCCAGATAGGTTGAGTATTGTTAATCTGCTCAGTTTCTTTTCCTTCACCTGTAGGTTCGAAGAAGATGGGTACTGGTAAAAAGCGGCAGAATCTTTTCAGAATCTGAATAATTCTGAACTCATCTAAAAACTCTGAACTTTCTTCCGAAATATGTAAGATAATGTCAGTGCCTCTTTCTTGTTTGTCGGTTTCATTCAAAGTATATTCAGTACTGCCATCACAAATCCAGTGAGCGGCTTTACTATCCTCTTTAAATGATTTGGTGAAAATCTCTACCTTGTCGGCCACCATAAAAGCAGAATAGAATCCTAAACCGAATTTACCGATGATACTATTCTCGTTTTGCCCTTTGTACTTTTGAACAAATTCTTCAGCTCCGCTAAAAGCTACCTGATTGATATATTTTTCTACTTCTTCTGCAGTCATACCCACCCCACGGTCAGAAATAGTAATCGTTTTTGCTTCGGTATCAACTTTTACTGTTATTTTCAGCTCTCCTAATTCTCCTTTAGCTTCCCCGATGGAGGAAAGTGTTTTCAGCTTTTGAGTGGCATCCACAGCATTACTGATCAGCTCGCGCATGAAAATTTCATGATCAGAATACAAGAATTTTTTAATTACCGGAAAGATGTTTTCTGTTTGTACACTAATAGTTCCTGTTGCCATAATGGATAAATATTTTAATCGTTTGAACCTTGTCAAAGTAGGTGCCAACCGTTAAAATAACTGAAAAAGTGGTAAATTTGACAGCGGGTTGATTTTTGTGTCAGAAATCTTCTTTCCTGCCCCATAAAAAGCTGCATATTATTTTCGTAATATCCCAAAAAAGTGTTAGTTTTGCGCTCCCAATTCTGTACTTGGCAGAATATCCGATTCGTAAAGATTTGGATACCAATGGGCTAAAACCAATTTAAAAATTAAAATTACAGGGATCATGAGCAATTATGAATTGATGGTGATTTTCACCCCTGTGCTTTCTGATGATGATTTTAAATCAGCGCAGAAAAAATTCACTGGCTTCATTCAGGAAAATGGCGGTGAAATTGTGCACGAAAACCCTTGGGGACTTAAATCACTGGCTTATCCTATTCAAAAGAAAACCACAGCTATCTACTGGGTTATTGAATACAAAGCGCCAACCAACCTCAACGAATCTTTAAAGATTCAATTATTACGTGACGAGAGTGTTTTACGTCACATGTTCACTGTACTTGATAAATACGCCGTTGAGTACAATGAGAAAAAGAGAAGTGGTGTACCTACAGGAACCGAAAAAGTAGCGGAGGCTTAATCATGGCAAAAGCAAACGAAATTAAATACCTTACCGCCATTAAGACGGAAAAACCTCGTAAGAAATTCTGCCGTTTCAAAAAATACGGAATTAAGTACGTTGATTATAAAGACGCAGAATTTTTAAAGAAATTCTTAAACGAGCAAGGTAAAATGTTACCTCGTCGTATCACTGGTAACTCTTTGAAATTCCAACGCAAAGTAGCTCAGGCAGTGAAAAAAGCCCGTCAAATGGCTTTATTACCATACGTAACGGATCTTTTAAAGTAAACCATCACCCCACCGCTCCCTAATCCCGCTCTCCGGGAAACAGTTCTGCAAAGAATTGGGAAACAGGAACGGGCTAAACGGTGAACAAATTAAGATAAAATGGATATTATCCTTATACAAGACGTTGACAACTTAGGTGCTGCTAATGAAGTAGTAAAAGTTAAAAACGGTTATGCACGTAACTATTTAATTCCTCAAAAGTTCGCAGTAGAAGCAACCGCTACTAACCTGAAAAACTTAGGAGAAAAATTAAAAGTGATTCGTAAGAAAGAAGAGCAGATGTTAGCAGCTATCAACGAGGTAGTAGCTAAACTGAACGAAGGACCTGTTAAAATCGGTGCTAAAACCGGTACTTCTGGTAAAATCTTCGGTGCAGTTACTTCTCTTCAGATTTCTCGCGCGATCCGTGAACAAAAAGGTTACACCATCGATCGTAAGAAAATTACTATCGCAGAAGATGTAAAAGAATTAGGTACTTATAAAGCAACTATCGATTTCGGTAACGGTAAATCTACTGAAGTTGAATTCGAAGTAGTAGCAGAGTAATCTAACCTCATATATTTTGCTTAAACCCTCCCATTCCGGGAGGGTTTTTTATTGCATCTAATACTGCTAACCGGCCATTTTATCAGAAACAACCCTTTATTTACATTTTATTCCTTTCTTTGCAGTGATCAAACCTTAATTATGCGGTATCTTCTTCTTTTATCGGTTCTTTTTTGTAGTGTTGCCTGTAAAAATAGCTCATCTAAAAACGGATTGAATAAAAAGGATTCTCTTCCTGCAACTACCAATATAGACGCCTCTATTAAAGGGAACTTTTCTAATCAGCGAAAATTAGTTTTAACAGATAATGAGATCAGTGCGTTTTTCCAACAATACAAAGATGTGGAAGTTTATGACAGTGCAGTAACCGCATTCTATCAGATGCGCGAACGCAGATACGCCTGGTTTGATGAGAACGGTTTAACAGAACCTGCGCATAATTTATTCAACCGGCTGAGTAATCTGAAGGATGAAGGATTAAGAATGTTTCCTCCTTATATTGATGAGTTAGACAGTATGATGATGGCCGATCAGGTCTTATCAGTAGAAAAAGATTATCAGACTGAACTGTTGCTTTCCGCACTCTATTTCTATTATGCAAAACACGTTTGGGAAGGAGTAGATGAAAAAGAATCGATCGCTCAGGAATGGTATCTGCCCCGGAAAAAAGTTAATGCAGGAGATTATCTTGACTCCTTATTGTCAAATTCCTCCAACCAAAGCAATTTTGAAAAACCACTGTATAAACAGTATTATCTGTTAAGAGATGCGTTGAAAAAATATTATCAGCTTTCAGAATCCGGTGGCTGGGAACAAATTCATACCAAGCTGAAAAAAATTCAGTTAAAAGATAGTTTACCAGAAATCATAGCAATCAAAACAAGACTGGTTAAAACGGGAGAACTGGCGGTTCATGACTCTTCAATGGTATTCAATGAGGAGTTGTTGGATGCTGTAAAAAAGTTTCAGGAAAATAACGGCCTGGAAAGTGATGGAATTATCGGTGCAGGAGTTTTAACTGCGATGAATGTTTCTGTAGAAAAACGAATTGAGCAGATTATGATTAATATGGAAAGATGCCGTTGGGTTCCTGCTCAGCTAAGTAATGAATACTTAGTGGTAAATATACCTGATTATAAATTATATGCTTTTAAAGGTGACTCTTTGTTGTGGGATATGAATGTGGTGGTTGGAAAAGCATTGCATAAAACGGTAATTTTTTATGGTGAATTGAAATATGTGGTATTTAGCCCTTATTGGAATGTTCCGAATAGTATCTACAAAGCGGAGATCGTACCTGGAATGGCCAAAGATCCTGCCTATCTTGAAAAACATAATATGGAGAAGTATGGGAATACGGTTCGCCAGAAGCCAGGCCCTAATAATTCTTTAGGATTAGTGAAATTTTTATTTCCTAATAGCTATAATATCTATCTGCATGATACACCTTCTAAAAATTTGTTCAGCAGGTCAAACCGTGCTTTTAGCCATGGATGTATCCGGGTAGCAGATCCGCTCTTTTTATCGAAGTACCTGTTGCGTGATGAACCTGAATGGACTGAAGAAAAGATTGTTGCCGCTATGCATAAAGGAAAAGAGAGGTATGTACAGTTGAAAGAAACGGTACCAGTATTTATTGCTTACCTGACCGCATGGGTTTCAGGTGAAGGAGCTTTACAGTTCAGAGAAGACATTTATAAAAGGGATGACCGTTTAGCTAAAACAATTCTCAAAAAATAATACTCCTTCAGCAAAACATTACTGACTGGGGCGGATATCGTAAATCAATAATTGTGGATATTCTTTTCCATTCCAGCAATTAATGGTTACTGCCGCAGCTATATCAATTTCTTTATTTTCAAGTATTGATTGATAGAGGTGTTTCAGTTTAAAACCGATACCGGTAAGCCGGTATTTTCCTTGTTGAAGTTCTAACCGGATATGTTCTTCTTTGACTAATCTGCATTGGATGATTTTTACTTGCTGGAACCTCCAGATAGGACGCATGTTATCCGGGCCAAAAGGTTCCAGACGGTCTAAAAGCGTCAGAAACTTTGTATCAATCTGCTCAAAAGTTAAAAAATCATCTATCCAAAGAATTGGAGTCAGTGAGTCTGCGTCTATGGTACCTTGTACAACTTGTTCAAATTTTTCTACAAATGGAGTAAGTTGTTCGGGACGCATGGTTAAACCGGCGGCGAAGAAATGTCCGCCATATCCTAGCAGGTGTTCACGACAGGCTTCAATAGCGTCATGAATATTAAATCCATGAACGCTTCTGGCAGATCCGGCGATAATATTTCCCGATTGAGTGAGCACAATAGTTGGTTTATAATAATAATCAACCAGTCTGGACGCTACAATTCCTACCACTCCTTTATGCCAGTGTTCTGCATAAACAACAGTAGACTTTTGTTGAGGAAATTCTTCATTTTGTTTTAATTGTTCCAAAGCTTCTACTGTAATGAGCTGATCAGTATCTTTTCTTTCTTCGTTATCTACATGCAATTCGTTGGCGATGAGCAGGGCGGCTGCAACATCAGGAGCAATGAATAATTCTACTGCTTTACGGGCATCATCCATTCTACCGGCAGCGTTTACACGCGGTGCTACGGTAAAAACCAACTTTTCAATATCTACTTTTTTATCATCCGTTCTTTGTTGCAGTAATGCCTGGATACCAAAGTTGGGTTGTTTGTTTACTTTTTGTAATCCGAGGCTGGCCAATACTCTGTTTTCGCCAACAATTGAAACAATGTCGGCCGCTATGGCAGTGGTAACGAGGTCGAGATATTCTTCGAGGTGCTCAAAAGAAAGTTCATTTTTTTTGTTGTAGGCACTGATCAGCTTAAAAGCTACACCGCAACCACATAAATCTTTAAAAGGGTAATAGCAATCAGTTTGTTTTGGGTTTAGTACAGCAACAGCATCCGGTACTGTTGCATCGGGTGTATGGTGATCGCAAATAATAAAGTCAATACCATAATTGTCTGCAAGACTTACCAGCTGGTGTGATTTTATACCACAATCCACACTGATAATAAGGCTGAAATCATTGGCGGCGGCAAACTCAATTCCTTGTTTTGAAATACCATAACCTTCTTTGTACCGGTGGGGAATGTAGAAATCAACCAGTTGGGGTTGATATACTTTTCTAAGGAATTTGATCATAATGGCAACGGCAGTAGTACCGTCAACATCATAGTCGCCGAAAACAAGAATTTTCTCTTTCCGATGAAATGCAAGCAGTACTCTGTCGAGTGCTTTTTGCATGTCTTTCATTAAGAAAGGATCGTGCAGATCATCTTCTGAAGGGTTAAAAAATCGTTTGGCATCAGTTAAGTTATGGATACCTCTATGTAAATAAATATTGCAGAATTCTTTAGGAATTTTTTGTTGTAATTCGGCGAACAACACATCCACTTCCTTATGGTGATAAGGTACCAGTCTCCATTCTTTATTTCGCATACACAAGTTCCTTTAAAATTTTCTGTCGGTGGTAAAACGCACCAATTCTTCCAGGCTTTCAATAACCGGGCGGTCTTCAAATTCGTTGAGAATAGCTAATGCTTCATCTCTGTAACGGTACATCACATTTTCAGCATAGGAAATGCCGCCGAAAGCCTTTACCTGATCTATTACGTATTGAACCTTTGCCTGGTTTTTATTTTCATTTTTTAAAATGTAAATAATTTTTTTTCGTTGAGCAGGATCAATATTGTTAAGTGTATATATGAGGGGCAGGGTTAGTTTCTTTTCTTTAATATCATTCCCGGTTGGTTTTCCAACTGCTTCATTACCATAGTCAAATAGGTCATCTTTGATCTGAAATGCCATGCCGACCTTCTCTCCGAACTGTCTCATTTTTTCAGTTGTGGCAGGATTTTGGGAGGTGCTATAAGCACCGGCAGCACAGGCTGCTGCTAAAAGTGATGCCGTTTTGCCTTTTATAATGTTATAATATATATCTTCGTTTAAATTTAGAGAACGGGATTTCTCCATTTGAAGGAGTTCGCCTTCGCTCATTTGTCGAATAGCGTTAGATAGGATCTTCAGAATTTCGAAATCACTATGATCTAAAGAAAGTAGCATACCTTTTGCTAGAAGATAATCACCCACTAATACCGACGCCTTAGATTTCCAGAGGGCATATGTTGAGAAAAATCCTCTTCTTTCTAGAGATTCATCAACAACGTCATCATGAACCAATGTAGCAGTATGTAACAACTCTACAAGGGAAGCAGCTCTATAAGTAGCATCGTTTATAGAACCGTTTAGTTTGGCTGTCAGTAAAACAAACATAGGCCTTAACTGTTTACCTTTTCTATTAACGATAAAACGCATAATGCGGTCGAGCATAGGCACTTGACTTTTGACAGCTTCTTTGAAGTAAGTGTCAAAAATGACCAGCTCATCGCGGAGTATTTGTTGTGATAATTTCATTCTAAAAATTAGTTGTCGCAAATTAATACATTCGAATGGAATTGCACCTTTAAATTATTGGATTAATAATTGCATATAGTATGATGAAATCCAGTGAACTGAGTAGTAGAAAAATATTTGGTTTTTAGGATTCTATTAATATTTTTGCAAGTAATTCGGATATGTTTCTTAATCCTTCACATAAACTTTAGTTATGGCAAGCAAAAAGTACACAAGTCTATTTGCGTTATTATGCCTTGTTTTCTCGGGTGCTTACGCACAAATCGGAGGTACATACGATGTTCAAGACTCATCTTATGTTCCGTCTAATAGATTGCCGCAGCACGCTGAATTCATGGCAAACGATTATCCTTTTCCTGCGAAACCAAGAAACCAGTGGGAAATCGGTCTCAAAGGTGGATTATTTAATGTAAGAGGAGATGTTGCATCTCTACCATCCTGGGGCGCTGGTTTACACGTTCGTAAAGCAATAGGTTATATTTTCTCTATTCGAGGTGAATTGGGATATAATGTAGGGAAAGGTTTAAACTGGAGACCTTCATATGCAGGACCTCACGACCAATGGGGACCTTACACTGCTCCTCCAGGATCAGCTAGTTCGCAAGTATTTCACAACTACAAAACCACAGTTATTGATGGTAGTTTACAAGGGGTAATCACCTTAAATAACTTACGTTTTCACAAAGCGAAAACCGGGTTTAACCTTTACTTCTTCGGAGGTATCGGAGGTATGATTTATGACACTAAATTAGATATCCTGAACAGTTCTGGCGGTTTATATAACTTCAGTTCTGCACTGGCTATTCCTAACAACCGCGATAACCGCAAAGACATTAGGAAAGAGCTAAAGGATAATATCTTTGACGGTAATTACGAAACGGATGCACCAAGAAACGGTGACGAAGCTGAATTGTTCGACAAGCCGTTCAAACCAACTGTCGTTTTCGGTGCCGGTATGCAGTTCAAATTATCTGACCGCGTATCATTAGCAATCGAAAACAAAGTAACTGTTCCTAAGTCTGATTTAATCGACGGAGTACAGTTCCAGGAAACAGTAGTAGCTGGTCAGGCTGTTCGCGTTTTAACGCCGGATAAAGATATCCTTAATAACCTGTCTTTAGGTTTGAACTTCAACATCGGAAACAAATCAAAATCTGTTGCTCCATTGTGGTGGTTAAATCCATTGGATTACGCTTACAACGAAATCAACAGACCTCGCCACATGAAATTACCTAAGCCAATCTTAGATGATTCTGATGGTGATGGTGTTCCTGATCAGTTCGATTTAGAGCCAAATACACCAGCAGGTGCAGCAGTTAACACCCGTGGTGTTGCGCTGGATACCGACGGTGATGGTGTTCCTGATTACAGAGATAAAGAGAAAATCACTCCAACTCAATGTCAACCAGTTGATGCTGATGGTGTTGGTACTTGTCCTCCTCCAGCTTGTTGCGACGAAATCAAACAAATGATGGAGAACTGGTCACCTAAATCTAAATGTAATATCTCTGCTTTACCAAGCATTACTTTCAAAGGCAATACTGTAGCGTTAAGCAATGATTCTAAAGCTCTTTTAGCTTCTGTTGCTCAACAAATCAAAAATAGCCCTGATTGTAAAATCGCTGTAGTAGGTTATTGCGCATCTAACAAATCTCAACAACAATTAAGCTGGGATCGTGTAAATGCTGTAATCAACCACCTGGTAGAGAAAGAAGGTATCAGTGCTGACCGTTTCATCTTCAAATATGGTGAATTAGGTGGCGACTGTAATACCGTTGATCTGCGCGATGGTACAGGTGAAGAAGGACCGACAACCGTTCCGGCTCCTCACCCGAACTTACGCCGTAGAGGTTAATAGATCTATAAATCTTTACATATTGTCGAAAAACCTCCACATTGTGGAGGTTTTTTGTTTTTGTTAACGAATCAATTCCTTATTTTTAAAGTTCTTATTTTTAATTGCGATTATTTTAGTAATTTTGTCCACTTTTATGCGTTTATCCATCTTTATTCTCTCACTGGTCGTACTCCTTAGTAGCTGTACTGAATTTACCAAAGTTCAGAAGAGTAATGATTATGAGTACAAACTGAGAATGGCTGATAAGTTCTATTTGAATGAGAAGTATAACTGGGCCTCCCAGCTTTATGCGGAGCTTTTTCCGCTCTATAAAGGGCAACCCCAGTTTGAAGACTTGTTTTATAAGTACGCTTATTCAGCTTATAACTTAAAAGACTGGATGAATGCTGAAAACCTCTTTAAACAGTTCGTTGACGTATTCCCTACCAGCTCAAGAGCCGAAGAAATGGAGTTTATGCGCGCTTATACATTTTATCGCCAATCTCCCAAACCGGACCTTGACCAGACCAATACGCAACGTACCATCGGATTGATGCAGACTTTTGCAAACATGCATCCAAAGTCTGAAAGAGCTAAAGAAGCATTGGCTATCATTGAAATATGTAGAAATAAACTGGAAGACAAAGCATCAAATTCGGCTCAGCTTTATTACAATATGCGCCAGTATAAAGCTGCCGCTATCGCTTTCAACAGTGTGCTCGAAGATTTCCCTGATACGCAAAGAGGTGACTTGTATAAATTGAACATCATCAAATCTTACTATAATTACGCTGAACGCAGTATTGATACAAAGAAGATTGAACGTTACGAAAAAGTGATTATTGAAATCAATGACTTTATCGACAGGTATGAAAACAGTCAGTATCGTAAGCAAGTAGATGATTTATTAAATATTACTCAAAACAATATCAAAGCTTTCAATAATGAGCAAATTAAGACGGCAGATTAGTGCCAACATCTCAAGTGTTGCTGAAACTAAAGATCTGAAAGTGATCAAAAGCAAAACCGGTAATCTTTATGAAAGTATTGCCATCATTGCTAAAAGATCAAACCAAATCAATATCTCTTTGAAAGAAGAGTTGCATAACAAATTAGACGAATTTGCTACGCATACTGATAGCTTGGAAGAAATTCATGAGAATAAAGAACAAATTGAAATTTCAAGAGCTTATGAGCGTATGCCAAATCCTGCTCTTTTAGCAACTCAGGAGTTTCTGGAAGATAAAATCTACCATCGTAAGAACGATAACGATCTTTTCAGCTAATAAAAGCTGTTAATGTATATCAAGGCTGTCTTTACCCGACAGCCTTTTTTATTGTTAGTCATCTATCAATGTACACCTGTCGCTTTAACTCACTACCATGAAATACATCTTCATTGCTTTAGCCGCCCTCTTTACCTGCATTGCTTCTTTTGCTCAACAACCCGTATCGCATGACAGTACTTATCTGATGCAGGATAGTGTACTGATTCCGACAAAAAGCGGTATTGATATTTCTGCTGTTATCGTACGTAAAAAAGTAAACATATCCCCATTACCTGTAGTACTGTTTTATACCACTTATTACCAGGGGGCAGGTGACGCTGTTTTTGCCAGGCGATCGGCAGATAAAGATTATGTAGGAGTAGTGGCTTATACACGCGGAGTGAGAACTGACCTGGCTCGTTACATGCCCTTTGAACATGAAGGAACTGACGTATACGATATCATCGACTGGATCAGTAAACAGCCCTGGTGTGATGGAAAAGTAGCAATGTTTGGCGGTAGTTATACAGGATATGCTCAATGGGCAACGGTTAAAAATATTCATCCGGCTCTAAAAACAATTGTTCCGCAGGTAGCAGTGATGCCCGGTTATGATTTTCCGATGGAAAACAATGTTCCTTTAAGCCATCTATTAGGTTGGAGTAACGATAATATTTACAAAAACAAACCTTTATCCCGAAGTTTACCGTTTGATTATTTCAATTCAGGTATTGCTTATAATAAAATGGATAGCCTGGCAGGGATACAAAATCCCATTTTCCAAAACTGGCTGGCACATCCGGCTTATGACCAGTATTGGAAGTCAATGGTTCCGACTCCTGCAGAATATTCAAAAATTAATATTCCTGTATTAACAACAACCGGGTATTATGACGGCTCGCAGATAGGCGCCCTTGAATATTTCAGACAACATAACCGGTATAACAAAAACGCCAATCACTACCTCGTAATCGGCCCATATGATCATTGGGGCGCGCAACGCAGGCCGTCAAAAAACTTAATGGGCTATGACATTGACAGTGTTGCTGAAGTGAGTATGATGGACCTCGCTTATGATTGGCTGGATTATATTTTAAAAAACAAGCCCAAACCTGTGTTACTAAAAGATAAAGTAAACTTTCAGGTGATGGGAACTAACCGGTGGACACATGTGCCGGCATTACAAAATGTAAGCAACGATACATTTACCTTTTATCTGGATGGGGAGGTGCTGGCAGTAAAAAAACCTTCTGCAAAAAAAGCGAATCATCAAACAGTAGATTTTGTTGACCGCGAAAACCAGCACAACTATTTTACACCGGAAATTATTTTTGATACACTGGATGCCAGTAACGGATTAATTTTTACCTCAGCGCCATTTACAAATGAATTTTTAATCAATGGCTCTTTTGCAGGAAATCTGTTTACCACGATTAATAAAAAAGATATGGATATTTCATTAGCACTGTATGAGCTCAGGCCGGATGGAAAATATTTTTTTCTGACACGTTATGTGGGGCGTGCCAGTTATGCCAAAAATAATGCTATCAGACAACTTTTAAGCCCGGGTAAAAAAGAAAGTATCCCTTTTGCAAACACCAGGTTTGTGAGTAAGAAGGTGAGTGCAGGAAGCCGTTTGGTAATATTACTAAACATCAATAAACATCCGTTTGAAATAATCAATTATGGATCCGGAAAACCTGTTGCTGAAGAAACGTTGCAGGATGCCGGTGAGCCATTGAAGATAAAATGGCATAACGATAGTTATATTAAGATTCCTGTATGGAAAATAAATGAAAAAGTACATTAGCCCACCTTAACCGGATGGAAAAGTGCTGAATAACCGGATTTTACTCTTCTGAAAGGCAAATGAACACTTTTTTCATTTGTCCGTTAAACAAATTACCTTTATAACTATGATCAAGGGTAAAAAAATTATTGTTGGTATCACTGGTGGGATTGCTGCCTACAAAGCAATACTATTAACCCGCCTGTTGATAAAAGCGGGTGCTGAAGTACAGATTATCATGACTCCGGCAGCCAAAGATTTTGTTACTCCGTTAACACTTTCTACGCTTTCGAAAAGACCGGTGATTATTGATTTATTTAATGAACAGGCCTGGGAAAATCATGTTGCATTGGGTAGATGGGCCGATTTAATGCTCATTGCTCCGGCTAGCTGTAATACGATTGCTAAGATGGCTAACGGATTGTGCGATAATATGTTATTAGCTACTTATCTGAGTGCTACCTGTGCGGTGTGGATTGCTCCGGCTATGGATGAAGATATGTGGCACCATAAAAGCACACAGTTAAACCTTGAAAAAATCAGCAGTTTCGGTAATCATATTATTCCGAGTGAGGAAGGTGAATTAGCCAGTGGTTTATTTGGGATGGGTCGAATGGCTGAACCTGAAACAATCTTACAGGCAATTGAGCACTTTTTTACCCCCAAAATATTATTGGGAAAAAAAGTATTAATAACGGCAGGTCCCACATATGAACCGATTGACCCCGTTCGTTTTATAGGTAACCGCTCGAGTGGAAAGATGGGGATTGCACTTGCAAAAGCCGCAGCTGCTGCCGGCGCCGAAGTGACGCTGGTGTTAGGCCCTTCATCCATAGATATCAGCGCTTTACCAGTAAATGTGGTAAAAGTAGAAACCGCAGAAGAAATGTTTCAGGCGGCAATGAAGGAACAAAAAAACTTTGATATAGCTATTTTATCAGCTGCCGTGGCCGATTATACTCCGGAAACAGTAGCAGAAGAAAAAATAAAAAAGTCGGGTGATGCATTATCTCTTCACCTGAAAAAAACAAAAGACATATTAGGTGTTTTGGGAAAAGAAAAAAGCAATGGTCAGATCGTTGTAGGATTCGCACTGGAAACACATAATGCAGAAGCGTATGCGCAAGAAAAATTGCAACGCAAAAATGCAGATATGATTGTAATGAATTCATTGCAGGATCCGAATGCAGGATTCGGATACAATACCAATACCGTTACCATCTTTACTCATCAGCAAAAACCGCAGGCATTTCCAAACCAGTCTAAGGATAATGTAGCGAAAGCTATTCTCGCTGAAATTCAAAAAATAACAGCATGATTAAAAAGTTTCTGACTACTATTTTTTTTGTTATAAGCACCATCTGCGCCTATACTCAGGAGTTAGAAGCACGCGTTATGATAAATGCTGATCGTGTAGGTTCAAAAGTTGATAAAAAGATATTCCAAACCTTGCAACAGGCATTGAATAGCTTTTTGAATAATCAAAAATGGACAAGGGAAAATTTTCAGACCAATGAAAAAATTAACTGCCAGTTTTTATTGAATATCAGCGATCAGATAAGTGAAAATGTATACAAGGCAAGTTTGTCGGTGCAAGCTGCCCGTCCGATTTATAATACCAGTTATGAAAGTCCGCTGGTGAACTTTATTGACGAACAGGTCACTTTCAGATATATAGAATTTCAACCCCTGGCATTTAATGAAAATCGTATCAGTGGCAGTGAACCTTTGTCAGCCAATCTGACGGCAATACTCGCTTTTTATGTAAACTTAATTCTGGGAATGGATTATGATTCGTTTTCTTTGAATACAGGAACTTTGTATTTTAACAAAATGCAGAATATCGTGAATAATGCTCCTGAAGGAAGTGATATAGTAGGGTGGAAAGCGTTTGACGGAATGAGAAACCGGTATTGGATGATGGATAATCTAACCAATCCTAAGTACAAAGATATAAGAGAAGCATTTTTTACTTACTACAGACTGGGGCTGGATAAGATGTATGACAAAGAACCGGAAGCACGGGCTTCTATTTTAGCTGCTTTGTTAAAGTTGGAGGCATTTCATGCTGAGTTTAATAATACAATGATCTTACCTTTATTTTTGCAGGGTAAACAACGGGAGCTGATTGGAATTTATAAAAAGGCAACTCCCGAACTAAAAAATAAAGCTCGCGACATTTTAATGAAAATTGATGTCACAAATGCGAACACCTATAAACAAGAGTTGAAATAGCGCTTACTATGAAGTATTGGATGATTATAATCGTTTTTTTGATGGGAACTGCCTGTAGCGATCTGAATAGTGTACCACAACAATACCTGCAACCGGCTAAAATGCAGGATGTTTTATGGGATATGATGCTGGCAGATAGATTTATCGAGCAATACGTGAAATATAATCAAACCCTGGATGTAGAAAAAGAACGTTTTACCCGCTATGCAGAAGTCTTTGCGGTACATAATATCGATTATGATCAATTTAAAGAATCGATGGATTATTATGTTTCGCGCCCCGATCAATTGAAAGCGATTTATGTTGACCTCAATAAAAAACGTGAGGCTGTTAAATTACAACGTGAACAGGAACAACAAGAACTCGAAGAAGCACAATTGAAAGAACAGGACTCATTATTGAATCTGCAGAATGATACTTTAAAAACAGGTAAAGATTCTTCATTCATAGAACAGGCAGATAGTTTGTTGAATCATAATGATTCAGCTAAGCTCAAAAGTGCAGAACCAGACTCTGTTAAAAAAATAATCAATTCACTGAAAGACTCTATCACTAAGGTGCAGCCTGCATCACGCCCGCTTTCTCAATAATGATTTAGGTTAATAATAACAATAAATTCAACAACACACTTTTATACGGCTACAAAACTTACTATATTTAGCGTATAAATGATGCTTGCTATGAATAAAATTGTTGCAGATGCTACTACCGCAATTCACGATATTCAGGATGGTGCTACCATCATGTTAGGTGGATTCGGGTTATGTGGCATTCCTGAAAACTGTATCCGTGCACTGGCGGATAAAAATGTAAAAGAACTTACTTGTATTTCTAATAATGCAGGTGTTGATGAGTTCGGCTTAGGTATTTTGCTCAAAACTCGTCAGATCAAAAAAATGATGAGTTCATATGTTGGGGAAAATGCCGAGTTTGAACGGCAATTACTAAATGGTGAACTTGAGGTAGATTTAATTCCTCAGGGAACACTTGCTACGCGGATTCAAATGGCCGGTATGGGAATACCTGCATTCTTCACTCCTGCAGGTTACGGCACAGAAATAGCCCAAGGTAAAGAAGTCAGAGTTTTTAATGGGAAACACTATTTGATGGAACATGCGTTACATGCTGATTTTGCTATCGTAAAAGCATGGAAAGGCGACCCGGCAGGAAATCTGTTGTTTAGGAAAACAACACGAAATTTTTCTACTTCTATGGCAAAAGCCGGTACAATTACCATTGCTGAAGTAGAAGAATTAGTACCATTGGGCGCTTTGGATCCTGATCAGATTCATGTGGCAGGAATTTATGTTCACAGAATATTTCAGGGAAATCAGTATGAAAAACGCATCGAAAAAAGAACTGTTCAAATCAAATAATTTATTATGGCTTTAGATAAATACGGTATCGCAAAACGGATTGCACAAGAACTGCAGGACGGTATGTATATAAATCTGGGAATTGGTATTCCTACACTGGTAGCTAACTATATTCCGGAAGGTATTTCAGTCATGTTACAATCTGAAAATGGGATGTTGGGAATAGGACCTTATCCTACAGAAGAAGAAATAGACGCCGATTTGATTAATGCCGGTAAAGAAACCGTGACGGTAATTCCGGGAAGTGTATTCTTTGATAGTGCAGAGAGTTTCGGAATGATCAGAGCAGGAAAGGTTGACCTGACAGTACTGGGGGCAATGGAAGTCAGCGAAAAAGGAGATATTGCCAACTGGAAAATTCCGAATAAAATGGTGAAGGGCATGGGTGGTGCGATGGATCTGGTAGCGAGCGCTAAAAATATTATCGTGGCTATGATGCATACGAATCCCAAAGGAGAATCTAAATTACTTCCGGAGTGTACTTTACCATTAACCGGTGTGAGCTGTGTAAAAAAGGTCATTACCGAGCTGGCAGTACTGGAGATTGAACCGGGTGTAGGCTTCATTCTAAAAGAGACAGCTCCCGGGGTAACAGTAGAAGAAGTACAGACTAAAACACTCGGTAAACTAATTGTTAGCCCCGATGTAAAAGAAATGAAAATTTAATCGATCAAATTATTTTTAACGGCAAAGAAAACCAGCCCCGCTGTGTTTTTAGAGCCGAATCTTTCCATTAATCGGTCCTTGATGGCTTCTACGGTTCGAGGACTGATTTCCATTTTTTGGGCAATTTCATGCGCCGTATACTCCATACAAATGTATTTCACTACATCACGCTCTCTTTCACTCAGCGTAATTTCTGAATTCAGGTTTGGAATTACTTTTTGACGGGCATGTGATTTTTTTAATAGAATTCTATTGACGAAATTATTGAGGTAGTAACCTTTGCTGGTTACTTCTGTGATTGCTTTTTTAATCTCTGAAGGATCGGCACTTTTTAACAGGTAACCATTAGCGCCAATCTCCATCATATGACTCACGAAACGTTCGTCTTCGTACATGGTTAAAGCAATGACGAAAATACTGGGATATTGTTTGGCTACAATTTTAGTGGTTTCAATTCCGTCTTTTAATGGCATTCTCAAATCCATCAAAATAACATCCGGCATTTCTTCAGCTGTACCGAGGGTATCCAATAATTCCTGCCCGTTTTCCGCTTCGAAAACAAAACGAATATTAGTGTAAGGACGTAACGATAGAATTACGCCCTTGCGGAAAATTTTATGATCATCAGCTATTGCTACTTTAATCGGACCCATAAATCTTAGATATTGGCGTTTTAAAAAATCAGTTATTCATCTTCGTCATTCGTCGGTATCTCAATCGTTACTTTATAGTAACTCTGAGATGCATCTTTTTCAAACAAAATTAATCCATGCAGCAACCTTAACCTGCTTTGAATATTTTTCAGACCTAGTCCTGCATTAAAACTTTTACTTAACCGTTCAAAATCCTGCTGAGTAATACCCTTTCCATCATGGTGCATTCTGATATAAAGTTTATTACCGCCCAGGTTCTGTGTTAAGTGGATAAAGCTGGAGTTACTATGTTTGATAATATTATTCACTAACTCCTGAATAACACGGAAAATAATCAGTTCGGTATCAGGGTGTAAACGCTCTTTATATTCATGAAATCTTGACGTGGCATTCATTGAACCGGAGCCGCTGATCTTTTGAAAAAGGTCATTTACCGCAGATTCTAAACCGAAGTTCTTTAAAGTGGGCGGCATCAGGCTATGTGATATATTCCGGATTAACTGAATCGTATCGTCGATAATTTGTTTAGCATTATAAATGCTTTGTAATTGAGACGATTTATCAAGATTGACAAGATTTTCATTTAAATACAGACGGGCAGTAGCCAATAAAGGACCTGCATCGTCATGTAAATCTGCTGCTATCCGTTGACGCTCTTCTTCCTGTAAACGGATAGAGGCGTTTAAGAGCATTTTCTGCTGTTCCTGCTCCAACTTTTGCAAACGCATCTGGTAACGAATTACCTTGCGCTGATGAAATATAATAAATACAATCAAGCCTATCGTAAGTGCCAGCATTCCTACTGTTCCGAAAAACAGTACTAGTGAAACCGGACTTTGATGGTTACTTATTTGAATGAAGAACATGTGTTTTTTAGTTTAAAAATGGGTGCTCGTCATAGGAATGGAACTCTTTCTTAGGTTGATTGTTCTCACTAACAGGTAATATAAACGCTATAGTGAAAAGAATATTTTTCAAAGTGTTGGATGTGTCGTTGATGAACCAATAAAAATTTCTTTCTTCCGGAGTTAAATACTTGGAGGTAATAAATAAGAAAAGATTTGCTGAGAGGTAAACGAGCATAGCAGCAACAATCCAAAAGGACTTGTTGGCATATATGATAGATACGGTATTACGTTGTATTACTTCATAAAAGTAGGTAATACTCAAGAGGATGATTAAAATAGCCTCAATAGAAGTGGTAACAGCGTCAAATTCTTCAATAATTTCTACACCGATTACATATTTGATATTGATAACAATGATAAAAATACCTACTAACGGAATCAGCCACTTTTTGAAACTGATAGTAAGAATAGAATAGAGGTAATAAGAAAAACAAAAGTATTCAATAACTGTAAAGGCCCTGAACAGATAAAATTCAAGAAATTGATCCTGGGTTACACTTCTTACTGCATCAAATAAGAAGGTAAGTATTAAATATATAAAAATTACCCATAGTGGTTTTCTGTTATTCCTTTTTTTAAGAAATAAGAAAACGACTATGGGTAATAATGGGGATAATATACTTGTATTTGCTATTATTTGGTTCAAGGCTTAAATCTTGAGTTACACTCAAATATAAAAGCCTTTTATCGAATAGTCAAGTATAAATTTATAAATTAACTCCACAACCACTCCCAGATATCAGCAATCCACTCAGATTTAGAAGATCTGTCGGCTACGATTGCTTGTTTCTTAGTAATTTCACCTGTGGTGTTTACTAAGTTGTATTCAACAATCGATTTTCCTTGCGCGTCAATACCCATGTAAACCAAAGTTTTTTCTCCGGCTTCATTGTATGCGTGGTGGAAACGAATACCTTCACAACCTGGTTGTGCTAAAATTTCAAGGATAATGTTTTTGCCAATTACTTGAGCGTGTTCTGTAGGATTAGCAGTGTAATAATCTTTAATCATTTCAAACCCTAACTCATGCGGAATGGCTTCTCCAATTTGAGAAATAGATTTTTTTACTCCAATTTCCTGTTGTGTCATAAGGAATTTTTTTCGAGGTTTTTAGAATAGTAGTTCGGTGTAAAAGACCTCTAAAAACCAAATATGGACAACAGGTTATTTTCGTAAAGAAAATAGGAAAAAAGGTTAAAGTATTGAAGGATAGTGAGTTTCCGATATTTTTTATCGTTTATTTACGATGAAAAATTGAGTACTTTTACGTTGCTAATTTCGTAAAACTACTAAAACGGAAATAGAAAATTTCCCATGGATTTTGGACTCAAAGTTACGCTTATCCACATTGTGGATAACCCACAATAAGTTTTCTGACTAAGCGTTTTAAAGGATGCAGATTTTAAAAGCGGAGCACGCCTTATAACGGTTTTATCATATCAATTGGATAGTCAGTGCTTCATGTCAGCACATAGTTTCATATAGGATATACAAATATACCTACATATGTTCTGCCATACAAGAGAATAAGTACCTGATTATCAATATTCAGTTTTTACTAAGTGATTAGTAAATTTACGATAGCCGTAAAAATGTGACCAATTATTTTCCCTTTTAAACTTTGAAGATCGATATACAATCCGTTTATTTGTAAGGCTCTTGTGTAATCGATTGAAATCGATATCTTTAAATATCGTGTAATTACGTTTTATAAAGACTATTTATAACCCATAATAACCTGGTTGAAAATGAGTTCTGATTTGGTAATTAAAGTAGCAATAGCTGATGATCATAAAATCTTCCGTGATGGCATCCGTATGGCATTAAAAGATAGAGATTATTTAAAGCTGTTGTGGGAGGCTGAAGACGGTAAAGACCTCATGCATAAGATTAAAATGAAAAAGCCCGACGTGCTTTTAATGGATATCCGAATGCCTGAAGTGGATGGCGTGAATGCAATCGGAATTTTACGAAAAGAATATGCAGATATTAAAATCATTATTCTTACCATGTATGATGATCAGGAAATGATCACCAAAATGATGGAAATGGGCGCAAATGCCTATCTTACCAAAACCTCCGATCCTGATGAAATCTATCAGGCTATCTTGTCTTGCATGAATGACGATTTCTATTTTAATGATCTAGTGAACAAAGCAGTGCTCTCTAAACTGCAAACTAAAAAACAGGTTCGTCAGTTCTATCCCAACCCCATTAAGTTTTCTGAAAAAGAAATTAATATTCTGCGACTGATTGCACAGGATAAAACGACTGACGAAATTTCGAAAGAAGTGTTCCTGAGCCCACGTACTATCGAAACAATCAGGCAGAATATGAAAAATAAAGTCGGCGCGAAAACGATCGCCGGACTTATTATGTACGGAATGAGAAACAGATTGATCGACTAATTTTACGCTACCAATAATAACGAAATGTATAAATGCTGTATGGCGCAATTCTGCTGCCTGCAGCTTTTTTTGTTATATACCCTCCTTTCTACACAAGACTTTAAAACATTACTTTTTATAGTTGATTGATTGTTAATGAATAAACTTCAATAAATATTCTTTTGTTTTAGATATAATATTGTTCATATTTAAATATTTTAGATAATATTTACTAAAAAGGGATTTTTTTTGTATTTTTAGTAGAGTTGCTTGCCGTGATTTTCAATTCCTATAGAAGATCCGAATAGATCGTTGTTTCTACTTTCTAAACTATAACTAATGGCAAGCAATCAAGGACTGTATCACCCATCTTTTGAACATGATGCCTGCGGTATTGGCTTCGTAGCGAATATCAAAGGGCACAAATCGCATCAGCATATTGCAGATGCCCTCACCGTGCTTGAAAACATGGAACATCGGGGCGCATGTGGCTGTGAAGCTAACTCCGGCGACGGTGCCGGTATTATGATTCAAATTCCACATGAGTTTTTCTTTGAAGAATGTTTAAAGCTCAATACCCATCTCCCGCCGTTCGCAAAATATGGCGTCGGTGTACTTTTTTTTCCGAAAGACATTCGCCTGCGCGAAGAATGCCGTGAAATTTTCAACAGAACTGTTGAAACCCTCGGCCTCGAAATTATTACTTACCGGAAAGTTCCTGTCAATACTTATGATATCGGTCAAACAGCATTGAGTGTTGAGCCGGAAATGGAACAGGTTTTTATCGCATGTCCCGATCATATCCAATCACCTGAGGCTTTCGAACGTAAGCTATTTGTACTGAGAAATTATGCGTCACACACGATTCATAATACAGTAAGAAAAGACGAAATCGGTTTTTATATCGCTTCTCTTTCTTATAAAACAGTTGTTTATAAGGGACAGCTTACCTCTAAACAGGTGCGTGGATACTTTCCGGATCTGCAAAATAAAAAAGTAGTAAGTGCTTTTGGTTTGGTGCATTCCCGTTTTGCTACCAACACTTTTCCTTCGTGGAAACTCGCACAGCCTTTCCGTTATATTGCTCATAATGGAGAAATCAATACACTGCAGGGTAACCTTAACTGGTTAAAAACAGCAGAGCAGTCTTTTATCACTCCCTATTTCTCGAAAGAAGAAATGGAAATGTTACTACCGATTATTACTGAAGGACAATCAGATTCTGCTTGTCTCGATAATATGGTTGAGTTACTGACTCTTACCGGCAGGTCATTACCACAGGTGATGATGATGCTGATTCCTGAAGCATGGGATGGTAATGAATCGATGGATCCGGTGAAAAAATCTTTCTATGAATTTCATGCAGCGTTAATGGAGCCCTGGGATGGCCCGGCATCTATTTCGTTTACTGATGGAAGAATGATCGGCGCTACACTCGACAGAAATGGGTTACGGCCTTCCAGGTTTTGTGTTACTACCGATGACCGCGTTATTATGGCATCAGAAGCCGGTGTATTACCGGTGCATCCAACCCTGATTAAAGAAAAAGGAAGATTACAACCAGGAAAAATGTTTGTTGTTGATATAGAGCAGGGACGAATTATCAGCGACGATGAACTGAAAGCTGAAATCTGCTCGCAAAAACCTTACGCCGACTGGTTAAATAAATATAAAATCCGTTTAAATGAATTGCCTGAACCGAGAGTAATGTTTACCCATCTCGAGTCTGATCAGATTCACCGGTATCATAAAGCTTTCGGTTATACAACAGAAGATCTCGATGTGATTATTGCTCCGATGGCATTAGACGGAAAAGAACCTATCGGTTCAATGGGAACCGATACACCACTTGCCGTATTGAGCGATCAGCCGCAGCACCTTAGCAGTTATTTTAAACAACTTTTTGCACAGGTAACCAATCCGCCGATCGATCCTATTCGTGAAAAAATGGTAATGTCATTGGCCACCTTTGTAGGAAGCAATGGAAATCTGCTGGTGGAAGATCCGCTGTGTTGTCATACGGTCGCTTTGAAACATCCGGTATTAACCAATCATGAGTTAGAAAAAATCAGAAGTATAGATACAGGTATATTCCAGGCAAAAACATTACAATGTTATTTCAGGGCAGATGGTAAGCCGGGATCAATGAAAAAAGCATTAGACAGAATTTGCAGGTATGCAGTAGATTCAGTTGAAGACGGATTCGAAGTGCTGATTTTGCAAGACCGTGCGATAGATTCTGATCATGCACCTATTCCTACATTACTGGCTACAGCAGCCGTGCACCATCATCTTATCCGTAAAGGGTTAAGAGGAAAAGTAGGCTTAATCGTAGAAGCAGGGGATGTTTGGGAAGTACATCATTTTGCCTGTTTGTTAGGGTTCGGGGCTACGGCGATCAATCCTTACCTGGCATTGAGTACAATTCGGGATATGAAGCTCGGCGGTAAGTTGAGTACTGAATTGGATGTGGAAACACTCAAGAAGAACTATATCAAAGCCATTAATGAAGGTTTGCTGAAAGTTTTTTCTAAGATGGGAATTTCTACTTTGCAATCTTATCAGGGCGCGCAGATATTTGAAATCATTGGCATCAATAAATCAGTGGTGAATCAGTATTTTACCGGTGCTACATCGCGTATTGAAGGACTGGGGCTGGATGAAATTGCCACAGAAGCTTTGATGAAACATTATTTTGGTTTCAGTCAGCAGCAGCATCCGGTTCAGAAATTAACAACAGGAGGTTTTTATCAATGGAAGCGTAAAGGAGAAGTGCATCTTTTCAATCCTCAAACGATCCATCTGTTGCAGTACTCTACCCGCAAGAATGATTATAATACATTTAAAAAGTATTCAAAGCTGGTAAATGATCAGAGTGAAAAGGCGGTTACGCTGCGAAGCTTGTTTGATTTTAACAGAACCCGGCCTTCTATTTCAATTGATGAAGTAGAACCGGCTGAAAGTATTTATAAAAGATTTGCGACCGGCGCCATGTCGTTCGGATCTATTTCATGGGAGGCGCATACAACACTTGCTATTGCTATGAATCGCCTGGGTGGAAAAAGTAATACAGGAGAAGGGGGAGAAGATGAACGTCGTTATACGCCGCTTGCAAATGGTGATTCAATGCGTAGTGCTATCAAGCAGGTGGCTTCAGCGCGATTTGGAGTAACTTCTCATTACCTCACAGAAGCGGATGAGTTGCAGATTAAAATGGCTCAGGGTGCAAAACCTGGTGAAGGAGGACAATTGCCCGGACATAAAGTGGATGACTGGATTGGTAAAACCCGCCATGCTACTCCGGGAGTGGGTCTGATATCTCCTCCTCCGCACCATGATATTTATTCAATTGAAGACCTTGCTCAATTGATATTCGATCTTAAAAACGCTAACCGGAATGCACGCATTAATGTAAAACTGGTATCGAAGGCCGGTGTTGGTACTATTGCTGCAGGTGTTGCAAAAGCAAAAGCAGATGTGGTATTGATAGCCGGGTATGATGGAGGTACAGGGGCTAGTCCGGTAAGTTCGATTCGTCATGCCGGATTACCATGGGAGTTAGGATTGGCTGAAACACACCAGACGCTGGTGAAAAATAAATTGAGAAGCAGAGTGGTGGTGCAGGCAGACGGTCAGATGAAAACAGGAAGGGATATTGCCATTGCAACTTTGTTGGGTGCAGAAGAATGGGGCGTGGCTACCGCTGCATTGGTAGTAGAAGGTTGTATTATGATGCGCAAATGTCATTTGAATACATGTCCGGTAGGAATTGCTACTCAGAATCCTGAATTGCGTAATCGTTTTTCAGGTAATGCAGATCATGTAGTGAACTTTTTCAGGTTTATTACGCAGGAGTTACGTGAAATTATGGCGGAGCTTGGTTTCAGAACCATTGATGAAATGGTAGGACAGGTAGATGTGCTTCGTATGCGCGACCGTATTGAGCATTGGAAATATGCTAAGCTGGATTTAAGTGCAGTGCTCTATAAAGAACCGGCTGCTTCATTTACGGGTTTGTATTGTCAGGAAAAACAGGATCATGGATTGGCTGATGTGTTAGATTGGCAACTGCTGGAGGCAGCAACGCCGGCGATTCAGCATCAGCAGCCAGTTGCGGCGCACTATCAGATATTGAATACCGATAGAACTGTCGGTACTATTCTTTCTAATGAGATTACTAAGATTTACAAAGACCAGGGATTACCGCATCGAACGATTCATTATAAATTCAGTGGTACAGCCGGGCAAAGTTTCGGAGCTTTCAATACGAAAGGAGTTACACTCGAACTGGAAGGTGATGCGAATGATTACTTTGGAAAAGGGTTAAGCGGAGCCGAGTTGATTGTGTATCCCCCGAAGCAATGTTCTTTTATTCCGGAAAACAATATTATTATAGGCAATGTGGCTCTTTATGGAGCAACGAGTGGAGAAGCTTATATCAGAGGTAAAGCAGGTGAGCGATTCTGTGTAAGAAATTCCGGAGCAACTGTAGTGGTAGAAGGTGTGGGTGATCATGGTTGTGAATATATGACTGGTGGAAGAGCGATTATTCTGGGTAGTACCGGAAGGAATTTTGCTGCCGGTATGAGCGGAGGAATAGCTTACATCTATGATTATAAAAATCAGTTTGCTGATAAGTGTAACCAGGAAATGGTGTTGTTAGAGCCGGTTAATGAAGATGATATTCTGTTTTTGCAAACTTATATAGAGAAACATGTTCAGAATACAGGTAGTACGGTAGGTAGTTTCATATTGGATGATCTTGAGGCCCAGATGAAATATTTTGTAAAAGTGTTTCCTGCAGATTATAAAAAAGCATTGGAAATGCAACGGGCGAAAGAAATGGTAACTAAATAATGAACTCCTTAAAATTTTGAACAATGGGAAAACCTACAGGTTTTTTAGAATATACAAGAGCGTTACCTTCAAAAAAAGCGGTGAAGGATCGCCTGCAACACTATAATGAATTTGTTGAGAAATTTTCTGATGAAGAATTGAATCAGCAATCTGCCCGGTGCATGAACTGTGGTGTTCCGTTTTGTCATAGCGGATGCCCTTTGGGGAATGTTATTCCTGAATTCAATGATGCCGTTTATAAGAAAAACTGGATGGAGGCTTATGAAATATTAAGTGCTACTAATAATTTTCCTGAATTTACCGGACGTATATGCCCTGCGCCCTGTGAATCGGCGTGTGTATTAGGAATCAATCAGCCACCGGTTACAATTGAGGAAATTGAAAAACATATTATAGAAATTGCTTTTGAAAGGGGATATGTGAAACCTCAGACGCCTAATATCCGTTCGGGCAAAAAAGTGGCAGTAGTGGGTTCCGGTCCTGCCGGATTAGCTGCAGCAACACAGTTGAATTATGCCGGCCATAATGTTACTGTTTTTGAACGCGATGATCAGCCCGGAGGGTTGCTTCGTTACGGTATTCCGGATTTTAAGTTGGAAAAATGGGTGATAGACAGAAGGGTGGAGCTGATGAAAGATGAAGGTGTACAGTTTTTGTGCAATGCGAATGTTGGTGTAAATATACATGTCAATGATTTGCTGCGCGAGTATCACGCGATTGTATTGGCGGGAGGATCAACTGTACCGAGAGATTTACCTGTGCCTGGCAGGGAATTGAAGGGCGTTTATTTCGCCATGCAGTATCTGAAACAGCAAAATAAACGCAATGCAGCTTTAAATGCAACTGCATATGCGGGGCATGTGGAGAGTAATTTGTTAGAGCAGCCGGTGAATGCAAAAGGGAAGAAGGTGATCGTAATTGGAGGTGGTGATACCGGTAGTGATTGTGTAGGAACTGCTAATCGCCAGGGCGCGAGGTCGGTTACGCAATTTGAATTAATGCCAATGCCACCTACGGAAAGGACGGAGCAAATGCCGTGGCCGGGTTATCCGATGTTGTTAAAAACAACCACTTCTCATGAAGAAGGTGCAGATCGTCTGTGGTCGATTGTTACGAAAGCATTTATTGGCGACGGTCAGGGTAATTTGAAAGCTGTAAGAATAGCTGAAGTGAAATGGACCGCCAGCGGCGATGGCCGTCCGGCAGGGTTTGAGGAAGTGCCCGGAACGGAGCGTGAGCTGGAATGTGAGCTCGTATTTCTGGCAATGGGATTTCTGCATCCTCAAAAAGAGGGCATGATACAATCATTAGATTTAGCACTTGATGATAGGGGAAATGTATTGGCGGGTGTTCAGACTTATCAGACCAATATGCATAAAGTATTTGCTGCGGGAGATATGAGGCGCGGGCAAAGTCTGGTAGTGTGGGCAATCAGTGAAGGAAGGGAGTGTGCGTCAAGTGTTGATGAATTTCTGACAGGCAGGCCTAGTATATTAGAACGAAAAGACAAGAACATTCTCAGTTTTGGTTAAATGAAGAAAAGGGCAGCGTAAGCTGCTCTTTTTTATTTTTTAGAAGCGAAACTGTTTTTTTGGGAGTGGAGGGCTGGGAAAAATGACTTTTTGGGAGAGCAAGGGCTTTTTGAAAGGGGGTATTTACTAAAATTATAAATATTATAAAAATAAATATATGATGAATTTCTTTGAAAAAGTTTCAAATTCTTTAGCTTTGATTAAAATATATCACATATATTAAATTATAATATATTCATAACCCAACTGCCATGAGCCAAGTGACTTTAAAAAAATATGCCCCTTTTGCAGTGTTGATATTGGTAGCGCTCGGCGCTGTTTTTATTCCGTCATTGCCTGATTTTGAGGATGTTAACGGGGTGTATGACCCTGCAGATATGGCCTGGGTAATGGTGTCGGCTGCTTTGGTATTTTTGATGACTCCGGGTCTGGCACTCTTTTACGGAGGTATGGTTGACCGTAAAAATGTTATTTCAACAATTTTCAAATCTGTTGCAGCAGCAGGTGTTGTTTCTATTTTGTGGATTGTGGTAGGGTTTAGCCTTTGCTTCGGAGATTCTATCGGTGGTTTTATCGGAGATCCCACTACACATTTTTTCTTTAAGGGGGTTAACTCTGGTGAACCCAAGGGAACGATTCCTTTGTCGTTATTTGCCGTTTTTCAACTCATGTTTGCAATTATTACTCCCGGTTTAATTGTAGGGGCTGTGGCTGAGCGGATTCGTTTCACTTCTTATATTCTGTTTATCGTTTTATTCAGTTTGTTAGTGTATGCGCCTTTAGCTCACTGGACCTGGCATCCTGATGGAATTCTTTATAAAATGGGGGTTCTTGACTTTGCCGGAGGTACTGTTGTACATATTTCGGCCGGTTGTGCAGCTTTAGCGGGTGCTATTGTTTTAAAAGCAAGACGTTCAAAACTTGAAAGAAAAGAGCTTTTACCTGCAAATATTCCTTATGTATTAATCGGTACCAGTTTGTTATGGTTTGGCTGGTTCGGCTTTAATGCCGGTTCTGCTTTAGGTGCTAATAAGTTGGGCGTGTCAGCTTTTTTAACCACTAATACCGCCGCCGCTGCAGCAGGCCTGGCCTGGATGTTTTTTGATGTAGCCCGTGGTAAAAAACCTTCTATTGTCGGATTCTGTATAGGCGCTGTGGTTGGCCTCGTGGCAATTACCCCCGGAGCCGGTTTTGTGGCTATTCCGCAAAGTATTACGATTGGTGTAATCGCTTCTCTGATTTCAAATATAGCCGTTTATTATAAAGAAAGGTCTACCCTTGATGATACACTCGATGTATTCCCTTGTCATGGCCTGGGAGGTATCGTAGGAATGCTGTTAACCGGGGTATTTGCCAGTAGTGCTGTAAATGCTGATGGTGTTGACGGACTCTGGTTAGGCAACTTTGGTTTCTTCTGGACGCAGGTGAAAGGGATGCTGATTTCTGTCGGATTCAGTTTTGTGATGAGTTATCTGATCTTCAAGTTTATCAATTTTATTCTTCCGTTACGGGTGAGCTCGCATGAAGAAGATCTTGGTTTGGATACCACCCAGCACAATGAAAAATATATTCAGGGAACTTTACTCGTTACCAGCGGTGAAGACTCTTATGAAGAAGAATTAGATATTAAAGTTTTTAAATAATGCTGTTGATACATGTCCTTTGATTTTTAACTAGAAAAGGCACTGGTTCTCCAGTGCCTTTGTTGTTATATAGAACAGATAACTATTATGCAGAGTTTCTGCCGGCATTGATTATTCCGAACGAACACCTCATAACCAGCTTTTCATAGATTTCTTTCAGCTCCTGCGGTGCCAGTTCTTTTTCCAGTTCACGAATAGCTGTCATTGCATATTGTTGAATGGTTAACAACGGAAGTACTATTCTGTCGCGCATCTGAATTGATAGTTGTTCCACAGGATAATCGGCCATTAATTCATGATGTCCGCTAATCATCAGAACATATTTTTTAGTTAGCTCATATTCATCATAAATATTCAACCACAGATCTTTGTAGGTTTCATCTTTCATCAGATAGTTAGTTAATGGAAAGAAACATTTTTTCATCGCCATTTCACAGTTATCAATCAGGGTTTTAAAGAAAAGAGATCTTTTATATAAATTGATCACTTCGCCTAATCGCCCATCCTGTTCGATCTTTTGCAATGCCGTTCCTACGCCGTAGTAACCGGTTACATTTTGTTTTAATTGACTCCAGGCGCCTACAAACGGAATGGCTCTTAAATCACTCATGTTGATTTTGGAAGAACTACCACGTTTGGCAGGACGGGAGCCAATGTTGGTAGCGCTATAAAATTTTAGCGGACTTACATGTGCCAGATAATCTAAGAATGCAGGATCTTCTTTAAATGAAATATATGATTTGAACGATAACTCTGCGAGCTCTTTCAACAGGTTTTCTTCATCATCGGTAAGTGTGTTTTTATTTTCATTGAGTAAACCGTTACTTAACCCTGCGTGTAACAGTTGTTCAATATTAAACTGTGCGGCATCTATTGTTCCGAAATTTGAACTCACCGTTTGTCCTTGTATGGTTAGTTGAATTTCTTTATTAGAAATATTATTTCCCATTGAAGCATAGAACTTATGAGTTTTGCCGCCACCACGGGCAGGTGGGCCGCCACGTCCGTCAAAAAACACAACATCGATGCCGTATTGCATAGAGATTTGTGTAAGCGCTTCTTTAGCTTTATAAATACTCCAGTTTGCCATCAGGTAACCGCCGTCTTTTGTTCCGTCTGAAAATCCGAGCATAATCGATTGGCGGTTTTTTCTCTTCTTCAGGTGTGCCCGGTATTGCGAATGCGAATACAATTGCTCCATAATCGCCGCAGCGCCTTTCAGATCGTCGATCGTTTCAAATAAAGGAACAATATCTATTGTTAAGTTCTCTTCTTTCCAACCGTTCAGTAAGAACAAATGAAATACTTCCAATACATGTAGTGCTGATTCACAATGGCTGATAATATAACGATTACAACCCTGTTCCCCATTGTAAGCTTGTATAGATTGTATAGCCTGAATGGTGGAGATAGCGTCTTTAATTAATGTGTCTTCGTATAAATGCGGTTGTGTATAACCTTTAGCTTTTGATAACGATTCCAGTTTTTGATCTGATGTAAGGTGCTGGTAATTCTTGTCAAGGTAGCCTTCTTTCGTTGCAATTTCCTGTAATACGCTGGCGTGTACACTACTGTCCTGGCGAATATCTAATGATGCGAAGTGTAATCCGAATACGTATATTTTATTGATTAAATTTTCAACCAGGGATAAGAAAAGTCCATTGTGTTGATAAATAATAATGTCTTTGATTTTGTATAAAGCTTCCAGAATAGCTTCTTTGGTAAGCATTGTACGATGCCCCGGAATAAAAATATTATTGTACAGTTCTTTTTCAAGATCTGTTAAAATAACATCACAGCCTTTAAAGGTGAGTCTTCTTTTCAGTCTTCTTACATCGGTATAGTAAGACTTTATAATTCCTCCTCTCAGTTCATCAGCTACTTTCAATGTAGTGTCTGTAGTTACATGCGGATTACCGTCTCTGTCTCCACCCGGCCAGAATCCCATTGTGATGATTGACTGGTTATTATTGATCAGATCGGGGTATTCGCTCTTTAATTCGGAAATAATTCTGCCGGCAGCCGGATAAAAAACATTTTCCAGATACCATATTAAGCTGATGGCTTCGTCGTATGGAGTGGGTTTTTGCTTTTTAAAGAAAGGAGTTTTTCCTAATTGTTGAAGATACATATTAACCTTGTTAGCGTCATTTTCGGCTAAAGCTTTGGCAAGATCATGTATAATTCCTAACACGGAACCGGGGTAAAATTGTGTAGGGTGCGCTGTTAACACGAGGCGGATAGAAAACTCTTTAAGCTTTTCAGCCAGTGCCTCATGCAGGTCTCTTCTGTTTACTTCATTAGACAAATGCTTTAAAGTACCCATGCCGGTAGTATCATTTACCTTGGGAAAAGCTGCATCCTCTAATGCATCAAATAAAACTACCTGACGCTCTACATATTGAATAAATCGGAAGAGTAAATCTAAGCGGTCTTTGGGTTGGGCATACGATGTGTGTTTGTCAAAAAACTGATCGATAATCTGTTTAGGGCTCAGGTTTTTCTGATAGCCTTCTTCACACTCGTTTTGTAGTACAGAAAGTAAGATACCTGTTTTCTCAATTCTGTGAAACGGCAGAGAAGTGAACAGGCTATTGTACAATTGAAATTTAATGCCCACAAAATTATTAAACTGTTGCAGGCTCCTCGACAGCTGGTGATCCATATTGTATTATTAAGAATTTTTAACTAGTAAATATGGCCAATGGTTAAGTTTCGAATATACTATAAAATATTCTTATTTTAATGAATTTGAAACAGAATCGATATTGTATTGAAATATTTATTAAGATATTTGCTTTTGTTGAATGCGGTCAAAAAAAATAATATTTTTTTTAAAAAAGCTTAAAAACTAACAGACGTTATTGTAAACAATACCTATATTTGATTCACGATAACAAAATAGTGATTTACACAGCTTCACATATTATTTCATCTTCTGTTACTGTAGCTACTACGGCTACAACGATTACTATTATTACAACCCTTTAAGGGTTGTGCATTACTATATTATCCATTGGGGAGCCGGTCTCCTGAATTTCCAGAAATCTTTCTCTTGTAGAAAATCTTTCAACTAATTTTTTTTCAAATTAATCTTATGCAAGTTTTAAAATTTGGCGGCACTTCTGTGGCCAATGCCGAGAATATCAACAAAGTGGTCGCTATTGTTAAAAATGCTGTTCAGCAGGATAGAACCATTGTCGTTGTTTCAGCATTCGGAGGAGTAACCGACCAACTCTTGCTGGCCGGGTCGCTGGCTGCAAGTGGAAACGAAGAATATAAAGAAGTACTGAGCAAAATAGAAGATCGTCATTTGACAGCCGTTAAAGAACTGGTGCCGGTAGCTCAGCAAAGCAGTGTTTTGAGTTGGGTAAAACAACGCTGTAATGAAATTGAAGATATCTGTAACGGTGTTTTTTTATTAGGTGAATTGTCGCCTAGAACCAAAGATAAAATGGTAAGTTTCGGAGAACTGGTTTCTTCTAATATTATTGCACACCGCTTTAATCTGGTGTCGGTTCCTGCACAATGGAAAGATTCGCGTGAACTGATTAAAACAGATAATCAATATGGTAGTGCTTTGGTAAATGTTGAGAAAACCAATCAGCTGATTCAGCAATATTTTACCGAAGCTTCGCAAAACCTTTTTATTTTGCCTGGTTTTATTGCTTCAAATGAAGAAGGTATTACTACAACTTTAGGAAGAGGCGGCTCTGATTTTACAGCTGCAATCTTTGCTGCTGCTTTAAATGCCGATAATCTGGAAATATGGACGGATGTCAGCGGTATGATGACTGCCGATCCGCGGTTAGTACCCCATGCTAAAATATTATCGCATATTTCTTATCAGGAAGCGATGGAATTGTCGCATTTTGGCGCGAAAGTTATTTATCCGCCAACTATTCAACCCGTGATGCAAAAGAATATTCCGACCTGGATTAAAAACACTTTTGCTCCCGAAGACAGAGGTACTGTAATTCAGTCAAACGTTGAGCATAAAAATGGTCACATACGTGGTATTACTTCTATTAACAATATCGCATTGCTTAGTCTGGAAGGAAGTGGTATGGTTGGTATCCCCGGTTTTTCAAAGAGATTGTTTGAAACACTGGCGAATGCTCAGATTAATGTTATTCTGATTACACAAGGTTCTTCTGAACATTCTATTTGTGTAGGAGTGGAAGTAGGAAAAACAGAACAGGCTAAATTGATTCTTGATCAGACTTTCAAACATGAAATTGACAGGGGGCAGGTACAGCCTATTACAGTGGAAACGCAACTGTCAGTAGTAGCACTTGTAGGCGACCAGATGAAATCACAGCCCGGTGTGAGCGGTAAAATGTTTGGTGCGCTGGGTAGAAACGGAGTGAATGTTCGTGCTATTGCACAGGGATCTTCTGAGCGAAATATATCAGCGGTTATTACTACTGCTGATGTAAAGAAAGCCATCAATGTATTACACGAAGAATTTTTTGAAACCTCCTATAAACAAATACATCTTTTTATTGCCGGTACCGGTAATGTAGGTGGTAAACTGATTGATCAGTTGTATCAGCAAAAAGATTACCTCAAACATCATCTGAAACTGATCATTAAAGTAATAGGTGTTGCGAATAGTAAAAAGATGTTATTTGATGATCAGGGCATTGATTTAGCTAACTGGAAGTCTTTACTTGTCAATGGTACAGATTCTTCACTGGATGATTTTGTTGAAAACATAAAACTAAAAAATTTACGCAATTCTATTTTTGTAGATGTTACTGCTAACGAGGCTGTGGCAAAGGTATATGCTACTTTATTAGAAAAAAGTGTGGCTGTAGTGGCCTGTAACAAAATTGCAGCAGCAGCTGAATATAATTACTATAAAGAACTGAAAGATCTGGCCCGGGTACATAATACTTTTTATCTCTTTGAAACAAATGTAGGCGCAGCCCTGCCGATAATAGGTACATTGAACGATTTACTAAGGAGTGGTGATCAGATTAACCGAATTGAAGCGGTATTAAGCGGAACACTGAATTTTGTGTTTAATAATTATGACGGATCTGTTTCGTTTGCCAGTGTGGTACAGCAAGCGCAGCAGGAAGGTTATACGGAGCCGGATCCGCGTTTAGATTTAAGTGGTGTTGATGTGATGCGTAAAATTATGATTCTGACCCGTGAAGCAGGTTATGTTATTGAGATGAATGAGGTAGATAATACTGCGTTTTTGCCAGCATCCTGTATGAACGGGTCTGTAGAGGATTTTTATCTGGAGATGGAGAAACAGGAAAGTCATTTTAAAAACATCTACGACCAGGCTGCTGCAAATGGTATGAAGTTGAAATTTGTTGCCCGGTTTGAAGATGGGAAAGCGAGTGTAGGTTTGCAACATATCGATCCGGCCCATAACTTATACCATTTATATGGAAAAGATAATATTGTACTTTTCTATACACAACGTTATGTTGATCAGCCGTTGGTAGTGAAAGGAGCGGGTGCCGGCGCTGAAGTAACAGCCTCAGGTGTTTTTGCCGACATTGTACGTGCAGCCAGATAATTTACATTCATCAATTCAATTACAATGAACTTACATAAAGGTCAGCATATAAAACAAACCGTAAAAGTTTTTGCTCCGGCTACAGTGGCAAACCTGGTTTGCGGTTTTGATATTCTCGGATTAGCATTAGAACATCCCCAGGATGAAATGATCGTGAGTCTTTCCGGTCAAACAGGTATTCGAATTGAGCATCTTGATGCGTATGATCTACCTACCGAACCTGAAAAAAATGTAGCTGGCGCAGCTTTACTTGCAATGATGGAAGAATATCACGAGCCGGTAGGTTTTGAAGTGAGTATTCAGAAAATGATTAAACCCGGCAGTGGATTGGGATCTTCGGCTGCCAGTTCGGTAGGGGCAGTTGTTGGTGCTAATTATCTGCTGGGAAATCCTTTCTCAAAAGATGACCTTGTTCGTTTTGCCATGTTCGGTGAAAAAGTTGCCAGCGGAGTCAAACATGCTGATAATATTGCTCCCGGAATATTCGGGGGCGTTACGTTAATCAGGTCTATTTTCCCGCTGGATATCGTACCGGTTCCTGCCCCGCAGTTATTCATTACCGTTGTTCATCCGCAGATAGAGGTAAAAACAGCCGATGCACGGCAGATTCTCAGAAAAGAAGTACTTCTGAAAAATGCGATTAAACAATGGGGAAATATTGCCGGCCTGATGGCCGGTTTAATGAAAGGTGATTATGATTTAATCGGCCGGTCACTTGAAGATGTTATCATAGAGCCTGTACGAAGTATACTGATACCCGGTTTTGATGAAGTGAAGAAACAAAGTATCTCCGTTGGTGCATTAGGAGGAGGTATTTCAGGTTCAGGCCCATCAATATTTATGCTGAGTAAAGGACAGGCTGCGGCACGTGCTGTAGAAGAAGTAATGATAGATGTGTATCAGCGGCTTGGAGTAGAGTACAAAACATATGTTACTAATTTAAATCATCAGGGAGCAATCGTTGAGCCCTATAAAATAATTGAGTAATGCTGTATTATAATCTGAATGATCGTGACGAAAAGGTAGATTTTAAAACTGCGGCTATTAAAGGGCAAGGTAATAAAAAAGGCTTGTTCTTTCCTGAAAAAGTACCGGTTTTGCCGGCCACCTTCTGGAAACATTTTCATCAACTATCAAAAGCTGAAATGGCTTTTGAAGTATTGCGCCCGTATGTGCAACCTTCATTAACAGAACAACAGCTGTTTAATATAGTAGAAGAAACGTTCAACTTTGATATTCCTTTGGTAAACGTCAATGAGAATATTTCTTCACTCGAACTGTTTCATGGTCCTACTTTAGCTTTTAAAGATGTAGGAGCGCGGTTTATGAGCCGCTGTTTAGGACTGTTTGCGCAAAACAGAGCTGATAAGTTAACAGTATTGGTAGCTACCTCCGGAGATACCGGCGGTGCTGTTGCCAATGGCTTTTATGATGTGGACGGTGTGGAAGTGATCATCTTGTATCCTTCCGGAAAAGTAAGTGAAGTGCAGGAAAAACAGCTCACCACTTTAGGAAAAAATATCCGGGCAATTGAAATTAAAGGAACGTTTGATGATTGTCAGGCATTGGTAAAGCAGGCTTTTGCTGATGAAGAACTACAACAAAAATTATTTTTGACTTCTGCAAATTCAATTAATGTTGCCCGTTGGTTACCGCAACAGATGTATTATTTTTTCGCATACCAGCAATGGGAAGATTCTGTCAATCCACCGGTCATTTCTGTACCCAGCGGAAATTTCGGAAATATTTGTGCAGGCCTGTTAGCACAACAGTCAGGGTTACCGGTAAAACATTTTATTGCGGCCTGCAATATCAATGATGTGGTACCCAGATACCTTCGTTCAGGGAAGTATACCCCTCAACCGGCACAGGCTACTTTATCAAATGCCATGGATGTAGGCATTCCGAGTAACTTTGTACGCATAGAAGAATTGTTTACACAATCATTACCGTTATTGCAGTCAAACCTTTCAGGTGCCACGGTCACTGATAAAATAACTATTGAAACCATTCAGAAAGTATATGCAGCTTATGATTATATGCTTGATCCACACGGAGCAGTAGCTTATAAGGCACTGGAGGATTATCTGAAAAATCACCGGGAAGAAAAAGGCATATTCCTCGAAACGGCTCACCCCGTTAAATTTATAAGTACTGTAGAGCAGGCTTTACACAAAAAAATAGCACTGCCCGAAAGTCTTTCAATATTAATGAAAGCACAAAAAAAAGCTGATCTGCTGGATGTTAGTTATGATGAATTTAAATCATATATTTTGTCTTAAGCTGGTTATAAATCAAAGCGTGGGGAGGATGTGGATCCTCCCTTTTAATTGATAATGAAAAAAATATATATTGACACTTGATAATAAAAACTTCTTCGATTATGTTTACACTATTATAAATTTAATAGCATATTCATGAGATCTTATCCAATGACATTACTGTTGTTGTTTGTGTCTTTCTTCGCGTTGGCAAATGACACAACAAAAGTAGCTCAGCAACAGGAAGCAGAAAGCAATATCAAATACATCACTGAACCTTCTATTACCTATCAGAACTATATAAAGATTAATGTACCTAAAGGCTTTAAACTATTAGACAGAGAAAGTGCAAATTATGTAAGTGAAGAGATTTTTCAGAATCAACCTGATAAAGATTTATTAGGTTTATTGCTGAAAATGGATGAAGAGGAAAATATAATTTACTCCGTATACATATCTGAAAATAAAGAAGGCTACATTGAAGACAAGGATGCTTCTAAAATTGACAAGAATGAGATACTAAAAGAACAGCAGAAAAGCGAGAAGGAATTTTATAAACAAAATCCTGATATTCCTGTAAAGCTCTACTTTACAGGTTGGGGAATGGATCCTGAGTATGATCAGCCTAACCATACATTACATTTTGCAAAAGTTTTCCGTGAGGGTAGTAGTGATGAATCGGTATTGAATTATCAATTGTATAAGTTAAACAAGTACGGTTATGTGAATATTACAGTAGCGGCTGATACAGCGCTTCTGGGAATGATCAGAGAAGATATTCCGGTATTATATGATATGGTAGCCTATGAAAATCAATCAGGCTACGGTGACTTTGATCCGAGCACCGGTAGTTATGCACAGTGGACGGTAGGTGGTTTGGTAGCAGGAAAAATTCTGGCCAAAACAGGTATACTGGCACTTATTCTGAAGAATATTAAATTAGTACTGATCGGAATAGGCGCTGCTTTTTATGCGATCGTTCGTTTTTTTAAGCGTAAGAAGAAAGATGAAATCATTGTAGAAAACCCTGAGAATAATTAATAGAAATATTTTAGTGAACTTCCTGTATTGAGCGGTCTTTGATGACCGCTCTTTTTTTATTCACTAATAACCTCTTCTGAGGTTAAGAGCATATTCATTGGGCAGAATACTGGTTTCAATGCCCCGCGCTGCTCTTTCAACATCATAATTGAAGCGTATGAACTCAACCTGTATACTGTGCGGATTCCAAACAGAACTGAATTCATTAAGCGTTATCATTACATAACATCCCCTGATATCTTTATCTTTTGGTTTTCCTACTGAACCGGTGTTCACTGCATGGCGGTAATGAGGCTGGTTAGCTTTTTCCGTACGTATAATTTTGTGATAAGGCTGATGTGTATGACCAAAGCAAAGAATATCAGCACCGGCTTTTTCCATGATACGTAACATGCTTTTATCATCTCTGTCTTCAAAAAGATATTCGTTTATCCTTCTTGGACTGCCATGTACTAAGAGTAATGAGAGTTGCTGATTGTTGAATTGAAATTCAATACGGATATGAGCCGGTAGTGATTGTAAATACTTTCGCTGCTCAGGCTTAATCATTTCGTTTGTAAATGCAATAGAGATTGCTCCATTTGCTTTTTCAGCAGTTGATTTATAAGCACAGCCACAATCATTACCGGCTTGTCCGATACCCCAATCATAGTTGCCGGCAATTGCAGGTATTTTTCTTTTGCGAATTTCTTCTATTACTTCGTTAGGCCAGATATTGTAACCTACCAGGTCTCCCAGGCAATACAAACTGTCTGGTTGTTTTTTTTCCACATCCTCGAGGAAGGCTTCTAACGCCGGCAGGTTAGCATGAATATCACTGAATAATGCAATCTTCATATAATTTTTTGCAGATGATAAGTTAGCAGTTACCCGGGTTTCCGGTACAGCAAGGTTGATGTTGAGATACTATGGATGTGTTATTAACTGATGGGGTTATACCGCAGGCATCATTTGCCAGACAGGCAGTTCTTTTATTTTTTAAGATGAAGTGTTTGCCGTTAAAGTCGAGTTCATATCTGCCAATGGTTTCGGCCTGATATTCAACCTCTATTTCTGCTTCGCCAATACCTAATTTTTCCTCAGAGAGTTGAATGATATTTAGTAGTTTGTCAGGTTTTAAACGATGTTCGTAATCATCTGCATTCCATAGTTGAAAGTTTACTGTTTTTTCATTTCTGATAGTGCCACCGCAATCAATAAAATTCCTGGTTATTATTCCCACTTCTGTAACATGAAAGTGTTCAGGCACAAATATTCCGTTCTCCAGTTGAAATTCAACATTATTCAGAGAAGGCAGAATTTGTTTAATAGTTGATAGTTTCATATATGTAATTTTTTTAGTAATATCGCAATATTGCGATGATGTGTTTCAAAAAAATGCTTAGCAGCATTGGTTGATATTTATATCCTGATCAAAAAAGCGGCTGAAAACTTTCCGAACTTTTTGCCATTTTTTTTCGTCGATACAGTAACAAACAGATTTTCCTTCTATGGTTCCTTTAATAATACCAATATTCTTAAGTTCTTTCAGGTGTTGTGAAATAGTAGCCTGGGCCAGGCCCAACTCATCTACTAAATCATTGCAAATACATGCTTTTTGATGAATAATGTGTTGTAGGATAGCTATTCTGGCAGGATGCCCCAGTACTTTAAAAAAAGATGCTATTTCATTCTGTTCAGCAGTATGAATAGCTGTTTTAGTTATTCCCATACGTTATTTTAATATTGCAATATTACGATATTAAATGAATGCGGCAAATTATTTTTGCAAAGATTCTTCCACAAAAAAAGATGGCCTTCGCAGACCACCTTATTCTATTTAATAAAACACCGCAATTTATATTGATTACTAATCGAGAATACCTGCTAATTGTAAGCTTTTTTGTTTAAGTTTTCTTACTGCAACGTCTTCTATAATGGCTTTTGGAGCTAGTATCAGTGACGTATTGTTTTCTTTCCACCAGGTGGTGTTTTTTATTTCAGAGAAGGGGAGTACACCTACAAGATACTTTCTTTCTTTATCGGCATGCCATTCTTCAATCCATTCAAATTTATCTTTAGGGATATACTTAATGTCGTCAAAACTCAGGAATACTTTTACGTGATATTCGTCTGTTAATTCTAATGGGCTATGATGATAAAGCTTTTTATACTCGTATTGATACTGGTACCTTAAAGCAGATATGTCTGACAATACAGCTGATGCGGTAGGGAAGCTACCGGCACCTTTTCCGTAGAAGAACTGTTTGTCTGCAAATCCTGATTCAATCACCACTCCATTGTATTCGTTTTTAACGAAACTCAGGTGATCATCTTTTTCAACAAATTGTGGTAACACGAAGGCTGCTACTTTACCATTGTTTAATTTTTGTGCTGATGCTACCAGTTTAATATCGAGGTTCTTTTCTCTTGCCACCAATGCATCTGCCGCATGTATATTACGGATACCATTAAAAACAATATCGGAATATTGTGCGGTAATGCCATATGCATGCGTTAGTAAAAAACTCCATTTGTACACTGCATCATAGCCGTCTACATCAAGTGATGGGTCTGATTCTGCAAAACCTAATTGTTGCGCAAGTAATAAAGCCGATTTGAAATCGAGTTTCTCTTCGAACATTTTGGTTAAGATAAAATTGGTTGATCCGTTTACAATAGCTTTAATAGAGTGTAACAGATCATTGTCATAGTATTCTTCGAGGTTTCTGATAACAGGGATGGAAGCACATGCCGCCGCTTCATATAAAAATGATTTGCCTGTATCTTTTTGCAGTTGTAATAAACTGTTTAAGTTTTCTGAGATCATTTTTTTTGAAGCAGATACTACATGTTTTCCGTTTTTTAAGGCAGTACTTACGATCTGAAATGCAGCATCTGCTTCATTAATTACTTCTACTATTACATTGATAGAAGAGTCGTTTAATATTTCGTCTTTATCGGTGGTGAATAATTCATCAGGTGCATTTCTTTTTTTACCTGCATCTTTGATACATACTTTTTTAATGGATGCTTTTAATGAAGGTGTTTGTTGTAACACTTTATACAAACCTTCACCTACTACACCAAAACCGAATAATCCTATTGTAAGTTGTTTATGATTGTCCATTGTTAATTTTTTTGTTGATTACCATTGATCTTCTATTCCACCCCAGTCATTAAACTCTTCGTTACCGCCTCTGGCTTTCCAGTCTGAATCGATGGTGAGTTTAGAACTGATACCTCCTCTCGGATTGCAAATCATGACAAGGCGTAGTCGTTCCGGTTGGTATACATTCATTAAGTCATTGTAAATAATATTAATGAGGCGCTCATAAGAAGCTACAATATCTCTCAGTTGAAAAACATATTGTTTGAGAGATTTTAATTCGATAACATGTTTTCCCGGATAGAAAGTTAGATAGATAACAGCAAAGTCTGGCTGCTCTTTTACTCCCAGAAAAGTAAATTCGGGAATCTTAATTTTGATCTCGTACGCTTGTTGAGACGGATTGGGTATCGCTTGCAGATAAGCAGCGTCAATGTCTTTGTACGTCTTTAATAATGTTGGCATTGTTAAACAGTATTAACCTTAAATGTTATGACAGGAATACTATTAAGAAGAAAGTCCGATGGGAAACACTTATAAAAAAAGCGCTTCCAACATCGTCAGAAGCGCTTAATATCGTAGATACACGGAAGTGTATAGCGTATGTAAAGCTTAGCATCTGACTTATCTGTCCCGATTATCCATCGGGATGGAGTTGGCACCTTATCCCCAACAATGTTGGAGGTAGGTTGTCAAGGCTTCAACGGGCCATTTCCCTCAGCCTTTCTTGATAAGTAGTATTCAAGAACTGGTGCAAAGTTAACGTCTGCTAAACGAATTTTCCAAATAATAATTTAAATTAAATGTATTTGGCTGATTATCAGTCTGTTTTAAAATGTCGATTTTTTTTCGTATCTTATTAGAAGGAGTTGTTATTATTCCACATTGTAGAAAATAAAAGGCGTACACAGGGTGTTCTGCCCTGTTATTTTTGGTTGGAGGTAGAGTTACTCCGTGCCATTAATACCACCATGAATATGGCTGAAAACTTTCATCCGTAAGAACGGATTTTAATCTTATTTCTTCCCTGATTATGAAGCGCCTGAAACGGAACTAAATAAAAAAGCCGCCTGTTTTATAACAGGCGGCTTTTATGATGAGTTTTAAAATTAAAACTTGTAACCTAAAGAAACACCAAATACGGTATTGTTCAGTTTGTTGTTACTGTCTCCATTGTTTAAAATATTACCCATACCCAATTGTGCATTTAACTGTGCAGATAAACCATTGGCCAGTTGATAACCGAATAATAAGTTTCCACCGAAATCCATTGCTTTATATACTTCATCTTTACCGAATTTTACATCGGTTTCAGCATTGCCAAGTTTAGCTTTACCTCCCACACCGTAAGCTGCGTATGGTCCTACTCCTAACAATAAATTACCGGTACCTAATTCTGGTTTGTATAAAAAGTTAACAGGAAGTTCAATGTAATTTAAAGTAGTACTGGCATCAACATTCTTTGCTTTAGAACCTTTGGTGGTATACAATAAACCGGGTTGAATAAAAAATTCATCGGCCAGATTGATATCGGCAGTAACACCTGCATTAAATCCTGTCAAAAGTTTGCCGTCCGTGCTAATACTTGCAATTTTTCCATTCAGGTTAGAGAAGTTAACACCTGCTCTAACACCCCATTGTACCTGTGAGAAAGCTGCATTGGTAAATAACATACCGGTCAGTGCAAACGCTAAAGTTTTGAATTTTAGTTTCATAAGAATTACTTTAAAATTTAGCACAAAATAGTGCTTCAATTATTACGAAAAAGTTAAAACTGTTCTGATCAAGAATAGATCAGATTAGTTTTCACCTGCTTCTTTTTTCGCGTCATTCACCATTTTATCATTTGCTGTAATGATGAAGTTTACGCGGCGGTTTTCCATTCTTCCTTCAGGCGTATCATTAGATGCAATCGGAACGTGAAAACTGTGACCAACTACTTTGATTCTGTTAGAAGCAAGTCCTTTGCTTTTAAGGTAAGTAGATACTTCTCCTGCTCTTCTTTCAGATAGCGTCTGGTTGTATGCTTCTGTTCCGGTATTATCAGTATGCCCCTGAATTTCGATATCTGTATCAGGATATTCAGTTAAGATTGTATATAACTTGTCAAGGTTTTGTTTTGCATCTGCAGACAATTTACTTTGATCGAAACCGAATAAAATTTTGCTGTTAAATTCTACTACAATACCTTCTCCTACACGTTCAACTTTTGCGCCAGGAACTTTATTTTCAATTTCTGCTGCTTGTTTATCCATTTTTTTACCGATTACGGCTCCGGTACCCCCACCTACGGCAGCACCTATAACAGCTCCTAATCCGGCATTACCTGCTGCCTTACCGATTACAGCGCCTATTGCAGCACCTCCGGCGGTACCAATGGCAGCACCTTTCTGTGTTTTATTCATACTTTCACAGCTTGATAAAATCAATGCGGCAGCGGCTAAAGCAATGAATGTTTTCTTTGCGGAAATCATAAGTAAAATTTTATTTTTTGAAAATTTTGTTAACGCTTAACAAAGGTTATACCATTTTTGTTAATTTAAAAATCCGACTAATCTTTCCTTTAAATGTTAACTTAACTTTTAGAAGTCTATTAGTTTTATATCTTTGATATACACCCTTTTTAATAAAATTAAGATTGTGAAAAAAAAGGATACTACCCAGCATACTACAAAACCTATTCCACCCTTGAACGGAGAAACGATAGAAGTACTAGGAGCTCGTGTACATAACTTGAAAAACATTGACATAAGTATACCAAAAAATAAATTGGTGGTGATTACCGGTATCTCCGGATCAGGTAAATCATCACTGGCTTTTGATACCATTTATGCGGAAGGTCAACGACGTTATATGGAGACTTTTGGTGCATATGCGCGTCAGTTTATGGGGAATATGGAAAGACCCGATGTTGATAAAATATCAGGACTTTCTCCTGTGATTTCCATTGAACAGAAAACGACTAACCGTAACCCGCGTTCAACCGTTGGTACAGTAACCGAAGTATATGATTTCATGCGTTTATTGTACGCCCGTATCGGTGAAGCATACAGCTATCATACGGGAAAGAAGATGGTCAAGTTCAATGAACAGGAAATTATTCAAAACATTTTTGAGAAATATCAAGATCGTAAGATCACACTTTTAGCGCCTATTGTAAGGGGTAGAAAAGGGCATTACCGCGAACTTTTTGAAGATATCAGAAAAAAAGGATTTGTTAAAGCCCGTATTGATGGAGAAATTACTGATTTAGTGCCGAAACTGCAGTTAGACCGGTACAAGATCCACGATATTGAAGTAGTGATAGACCGCCTGGTAGTGAAGAATGAAATGAAGACCCGTTTGATTTCATCTATCGGGCAGGCATTGAAAATGGGTAAAGACCTCATGTTTTTGTTGGTACACCCCGACGATACCAGAAAAAAAGCGAAGGATGAACTGGTGCAGTTCTCCAGCCAGCTGATGTGTATTGATACAGGTATGAGTTATGAAGAACCCTCACCCAATACCTTTTCATTCAATACGCCGTATGGAGCCTGCCCTGTTTGTAAAGGACTGGGAAATGTTTACCAGATCAATCTGGAGGCAGTAATTCCGGATCCGTCTTTGTCAATCATTGACGGAGGTTTGGCACCGTTGGGAGAAGAAAGAGATACCGGTTCATTTAAGAATGTGCAGGTGTTTGCCAAAAAACATAAAATCGATATTAAGAAACCGGTTTCGTCGCTTACTGAAAAACAACTCAACCTTTTATTATACAATGATGAAAAAGGTGCGTCAAATGAAATTTTAGACTTTGGAGATGATACCGGTGTATATGATGGCGAATTCGAAGGTATCGTTAATCAGGTTAAACGATATTTTGCCACAACAACCAGTGAGTATGTAAAAACATGGGCTGAAAAGTTCATGATATTGAATACTTGTCCGGAATGTAATGGCGACCGGTTAAAAAAAGAAGCACTTTGGTTCAAAGTAGATGAGAAAAATATTAGTGAGCTGGCAGCCTTTAATCTTGATAAATTATTGCAATGGTTTGAAGGTATTGAAAAACGTTTATCGGAAAAACAAAATATCATTGCTAAAGACATTGTAAAAGAAATCAGGGAGCGGCTATCATTTTTACTGGAGGTAGGATTGTCTTACCTCACCCTGAACCGCACTTCCAGTACCCTGAGTGGGGGAGAGTCACAACGTATACGGCTTGCTACACAGATAGGTTCTCAATTGCAGGGTATTACATATATCCTTGACGAGCCTTCTATCGGGTTGCACCAGCGCGATAACGAACGCTTGATTCATGCGCTTCAAAACCTGAGAAATATCGGTAACAGTGTTTTGGTGGTAGAGCATGATAAAGATATTATGATGGCTGCTGATTGGGTGGTAGATATTGGTCCTAAAGCAGGTGTACATGGTGGCCAGATAGTAGCGCAGGGTACACCGGAAAGCTTATTAAAACTGGATACACTTACGGCAGCTTATATCAATGGTGAAAAACAAATTGCAATACCCAAAGAAAGAAGAAAAGGAAACGGTAAACAACTGGTGTTAAAAGGTGCGAGCGGCAACAACCTGAAAAAAGTGAATGTTCAGTTTCCTTTAGGAAAGTTGATTGTTGTAACAGGCGTTAGCGGTAGCGGAAAATCAACGTTAATCAATGAAACGCTTTACCCTATATTAAGTCAGTATTGTTACAATTCGAAACAACAGCCCTTGCCGTATACTTCAGTAAAGGGGCTTGAATTGATTGATAAAGTAATTGAGATTGATCAGTCTCCTATCGGACGTACACCCAGAAGTAATCCGGCAACTTATTGCGGATTTTTTAACGATATCAGAACACTGTATGCGAGTGTACCCGAAGCAAAGATCAGAGGTTACAATGCAGGAAGATTTTCATTCAATGTAAAAACCGGCCGCTGTGATGTTTGTGAAGGTGGGGGAATGCGGGTAATTGAAATGAACTTCTTACCGGATGTATATGTTCCTTGCGAAAAATGCCAGGGTAAAAGATATAACCGCGAGACATTGGAAATCCGTTACAAAGGAAAATCAATCAGCGATGTATTGGATATGACTGTAACGGAAGCGGTGGAGTTCTTCCAGAATATACCTTACATTTATAGAAAGATCAAAGTGCTGGAAGAAGTAGGATTGGGTTATATTACTTTAGGTCAATCGGCTGTTACACTTTCAGGCGGTGAAGCTCAGCGTGTGAAACTCGCAACAGAATTAGCTAAAAAAGATACCGGTAAAACATTCTATATCCTCGATGAACCAACAACCGGTTTACATTTTGAGGATATCAGTCATTTACTGGAAGTACTTAATAAATTAGTAGACAGAGGAAATACCGTGTTAGTGATTGAGCATAATATGGATGTGATCAAAGTAGCCGATCATATTATTGATATCGGACCGGAAGGAGGTGATGGCGGAGGAACAGTGCTGTTTGAAGGAACGCCTGAAGAAATGATTAAAGTAAAGAAGAGTTTTACTGCGGCTTTTTTAAAGAAAGAACTTTAATTGGGTAAAACGTAAAATCATACTTAATATAAAAGGCCATCAGCATTGCTGATGGCCTTTTATATTAATTTTTATAAACAAAATACTTGCCTCCATTTGTAGTACTGCTTCCATTACCCCACGAACCTTCCATAAAAGTAAACATACTGTTTACGATAGCTTCACTGGAGTAAGTACCGGAGCCAATCACGTAAGTATAGTTACAGGTAACTTTGTTTCCCGCCACCTGATAAGTACCCTCGGCTTTACCACTGGCAGCCGCCGTGTCAGACGAATTAAAAACTCTTACAGTACCGTCTTTTCTGAAAAGAAATGCATAACCCAATGTCGGGTACGCGGTAGCTGAGGATGAATATTTTCCGATCCAAAGACCTGCGATGCCAGGATCTTCGTCTTTATCTTTTTTACAGGCGATGAGTGTAACGGATAAGGCGGCAATTGCTAATGCAAATTTGAATTTCATAAAATTTGTTTTTTCGAATGGTTAGAACAATTAATTTCTAACTGATAAAGTTTGAGGCAAGATAAATTGGAGAGATACTATTGAATAGTAAAAAAAAACATTTTTACAAAAAACTGTTCAGCAGAAGGCATTTTCATACGAAAAAGAAAGTTGGTATGGTGGAAATGCGCTGCTATTAAAATGATGCGGTATAGGCAGTAATTATAAAAAAACAGACGTGAACTTGCTATTGTTATACTACAAAGCGGGTGTAATTACCGATGAAATAAATATTGATTAAAGACATTCATATTCCGGATAGAAAGCTAAAAGAAAGAGGGATATCGAAATCCGATATCCCTCTTTAAAAGAGTAAAAATATTTGAATAAGCTTTATTATTTTATGATAATTAAACCATCTTCAATTTTATCGTCATCAGCAAACGTTTCAAACACATAGTTACCTTTTTCTAAAGCACTGAGTGCGGTTGTTTCGTTATTTCTGATTTTAACCTGTTTAATAATATTACCGTCGATATCAAACAATGTCAGGTGATATACTTTTCCTGAAATTCCTTTAGCAGAGAAAAAGAGAACATTCTGGTCAAAATTGTGATAGAGACGAGTTAGTTTCTTTTTATCTACCATGTTTTTTTCGATGGTAATGGTCTGTTTTTGCTTTTTTTCTTCTTTTACAGGATCATTATTATTTGCCAGTAAGAGGTTTCCTGTAGCCATAAAAGCTATAAAAACAAACGCACGAATGGTAGTCAGGTATACAGATTTTCTACAATTCATAAGGATCAGATTTTCAATTACGGTTATGCACTAGGATTAATAAAAACAATATACAATTTGTTTTTAGAATCTCACAGGGCATTTGGTAGAATTTTTCCATGGGTTTAATCCCCCACCGAATCTCCAGCCAAAAGTAATACCTACTGTATAGAATGCGTCATTGTTTGTTTCTGTACCTCTTTTGCTGCCCGGAGCATATAAAGGGCCATTACCGTGAATATCAACAGATTTGTTTGACATTCTTTGTGCCAGCGCTCTTTGACTGCCGTTCATCGGTGCTGTAGCATAGATAGACGGGTCAACATAAGTGGTGCTTACATCGTCGATATAATCGGTAAAGGTTTTACGGTAAATAACTTCTCCGCTGATAGTGAAAGTCTGACTTACATAATATTTAAAACCGAATCCTAAAGGAATACTTACTCCACTTAATTTATAAGGGTCTCTTCCCGGAATAAGGCCCTGACCTTCTGTTCTCAGTGGTTGTAGAGCTACCCAGTCACCTGTGAGTGGATCCTGTCCGTGCGGATTGAATTTAAAAAATCCTACTCCCGCACTTACAAACGGTTGAAAACTTCCGGTCATATCTTCTCCTGCTCTGATAAAAATAGCTGTTGGGTAGAAGATCGCCATTACACTTGCATCAGCAATACTGGTTCTTACATTGTTATTTCTGGCGATACGGGCTTGTTCCAAACCACCTTTTGCTTTGATAAGGTTATCATCAGCATAATATCTGCCATAGTTGAATGATGCACGAAAACCCAGAAAGTTAACAGGGTGATAAGTAGCGAATACGCCACCGGCTAAACGGGTTGCCGGAAAGTTGTTGTCTTTTAAGAAGGTCATACCTTTACCACCGGTACCGCCCAGGTCGCTCAACAAGTTAGAGCCGCCAATGGTAAAGCCTAATTCAACAAATTTGTCAGAGTCGTAATATTGCGCTTTGACATTTGTGGTTCCTAGCGTTAGGGTTGCAGCTAGCAATACCCATAGTTTTTTGCCTACGGAATAGCGAGGTTGCTGATTCATGGAATATCAGATTTATAGTTTTCAGTTGGTCGTCGATTGCACCCCATTCAGGGCTAATACTCTTTATTAACGCAGTATTTCCCTTTTTATGATGCTGAAACTGAAAAAAAAATCTTATCAATTGATATACAACATCTCTATATGTGGGATATCATCTTCCAGATAAGATTCTCCAACTGTTGAAAAACCAAGATTCTGATAAAACTGAAGCAGGTAAAGTTGTGCGGATATACGAATTCCCTGGTGGGGCCAGCTGGCAGATACTGAATCTATTGCCTTTTGCATTAATGCTTTTCCAAATCCTGCTTTTCTAAAAGAAGGATTTGATACTACCCGGCCGATTGATGGCTCGGTATAAGAGGTATGAGGTGGTAACAAGCGGGCATAAGCCAGTAGTGTTCCTTCGTCTGATTTTACTAATAAATGCAAACCAGCCTGATCTTTACCGTCCATATCCTGATAAACACAGTTCTGCTCCACTACAAAAACAGCTGTTCTCAATTGTAGAATATCGTATAATTCTGCAACTGTTAATTCATTGAACGGAGTTATTTGAAAGTGGATATTCATAATAAGTTAAGAATGGAGAGTGAAGAGTTAAGAGTTGTATCGCCGTGGTTTTATTTCAATTATTAATTCTTAATTATTAACTAATAATTGTATTTAGTGCCCCAAAGTTGCTGCAGGTATTTTCTCATTTCTTCTTCTCTTGCATTTTTTCCGGGAACAAAAAAGCTGGTTCCGCTAATTGTTTCTGGTAAAAACTCCTGATTCACGAAATTGTTTTCAAAATTATGAGCATACTGATAGTCTTTTCCATAATCAAGTTGCTTCATTAGTTTTGTAGGAGCATTGCGCAGGTGCAATGGTACAGGCAGATCTCCGGTTTTTCTGATGAGCGATAAAGCAGCATTAATAGCTGTATAGCTGGCATTACTTTTAGCTGATGTTGCAAGATAGATGGCGCATTGAGATAAAATTATTCTGGCTTCAGGGTTTCCGATTTTATTAACGGCATCAAATGTACTGTTGGCTAAAATAAGGGCAGTAGGATTGGCATTACCAATATCTTCACTTGCCGAAATGACCATTCTGCGCGCAATAAATTTGATATCTTCACCACCGGCCAGCATTCTACCCAGCCAATAAACCGCTCCATTCGGGTCACTACCTCTGATCGATTTGATAAAAGCAGAAATAATATCATAATGTTGTTCTCCGTTTTTATCATAAACCATCACTTTTTGCTGAGCGATCTGCATTACTGCACGGTCGGTGATTTCTACTTCCGGATTTTTTTGTCCTAAACTAACAACTACCAGCTCAAGCAGATTCAGCAGTTTTCTGGCATCTCCTCCGGCAATCTGAATCAGTGCGGCTGTTTCTTTAAGGTGAACTGTAAACTGTTGCATCCATTCGTCACGTAACAGTACGTCTTTCATCAGAGTGATCTGCTCTTCAGGGTTGAGCGACTTCAGCACGTAAACCATACACCTGCTCAGTAAAGCTGAGTTTACTTCGAAAGAGGGATTTTCAGTAGTGGCACCGATCAGCGTAACCGTACCCTTTTCTACAGCATTCAGCAAGGCATCCTGTTGCGATTTATTAAAACGGTGTATCTCGTCAATAAATAAAATGGCGTGTTGCGTTTTTTTTGCAAGTTCCAGTATCTCGCGCATGTCTTTTACCCCGGCACTGATTGCACTCAGGCTGAAAAATGGCAGCGATAATGTATTGGCGATTACATTGGCAAGCGTGGTTTTTCCGGTTCCCGGAGGTCCCCACAAAATCATTGAAGGAATTTTACCTTGCTGAATTGAATTATAAAGAATAGATCCTTCTCCCACCAAATGAGATTGCCCCACGATATGTTTTAAATCTGTAGGACGCATTCTTTCAGCCAATGGTGCGGATGGATAATTTTGCATAGATTGATTAAGCTTGATCGTCAAAAAGGTAAGCGTATTTTTTTATTAACTTTAAAGTTACAAACACATGGACTGTTACTAAGCTAAAAAAGATGCCTATTCCGATTGAAGTCTTCCTGAGAAGTTCTGTTAGAGCCTCATGGCTCATGTCTATATTGTTGTTGGAAATAAAGTCTTCCACCGTTTTATCTAATGCATCGGGCTTCATTAATAAATACCCAAGGTTTATAAATATAATGAGGGCCATCACCAGTGTTCCAAAACAATTTACTCTGAGAAAACCTTTGAATGATTTTTTGAAGCTTAGCTGGTTGATCATTCCTCTTGACATGAAACGATAGCTGGTATAAGAATAGAGTATATATGAGGCTAAAAGAAAACATTCAAATAACAGTTGGGGGTGCGCTAATGCAATGGATAAAAATGACATTAACAATATGGCAGAAAAACCAATCGACAACAATAGGAGATAGGTACCTATCCTATAAAATATAAATCCCTTCATAATAAATTATTAACAACTAAATTGAATGTAAGGTTCAAGGTACAAAAAAAGTCGGGACAAGCCCGACTTCTCCGATACTTGTAAGGTATTGATTATTTTACGTTAAGCTGAATACTTAACTCATCTAACTGTTTTTGGTCAATTTGTGCCGGCGCGTCTAACATCACGTCTCTTCCGCTATTGTTTTTAGGGAAGGCGATGAAGTCGCGAATGGTTTCGCTACCGCCCAATAAGGAGCACAAGCGGTCGAAACCAAAAGCAATACCCCCATGCGGTGGCGCACCATATTCAAAAGCTCCCAAAAGGAATCCGAATTTATGATTGGCTTCTTCTGTTGACATACCCAGTGCCGCAAACATTTTCTCCTGTAGCTCTCTCTGGAAAATACGGATACTACCTCCGCCTATTTCATTGCCATTCAATACCATATCGTAAGCATTTGCTTTGATATTGGCATATGGATGTTGCAGATAATTGGCGGCGTCTCTGATTTCCGGATCGTTCTGAATCATGATGTCAATATGATCAGGTTTCGGGGCAGTGAACGGGTGGTGACGCGCTACCCAGCGATTTTCTTCTTCTGCATATTCAAAAAGCGGAAAATCAAGTACCCACAACAGTTTATAATGATCTTTATTTCTTAATCCTAATCTGTTACCCAATTCTAAACGCAATTCACTCATTGCTTTACGGGTACGTTCTTCCAATCCTGCCAGCATCAATACCATATCCCCGGCTTTAGCTCGGGCCGCATCGGCAATCGCTTTTAACTGAGGTTCTGTAAAGAATTTATCAACACTTGATTTGTAAGTGCCGTCTGCATTGCATTTGATGTAAACCAATCCCTGCATACCGATCTGTGGGCGTTTTACCCACTCGGTTAATTCGTCGATTTGTTTACGGGTATATTCTGCGATACCGGGTACTGCAATGGCTAACACGGTTTCAGCATCGTTAAACACTTTAAAATCTACACCGTTCAGTAATGAACCGTCTGCTTTGATTTCTCCGTTGACTTTGAATACTGATTTGATGTTCAGTAGTTGCATGTCAAAGCGGATATCCGGTTTGTCATTACCATAGGTCCACATGGCTTCATCCCACGACATTCTTTGTACGGTTTCGTTATAATCAATACCTTTTACGGTTTTGAAAATATACTTTACCATTCCTTCGAACATATTCAGAATATCTTCCTGCTCAACAAAACTCATTTCACAGTCAATCTGGGTAAATTCAGGTTGACGGTCGGCACGCAAATCCTCATCTCTGAAACATTTTACAATCTGGTAATAGCGGTCATAGCCACTCACCATCAGTAATTGCTTGAAGGTTTGGGGAGATTGTGGTAATGCATAAAACTGTCCTGCATTCATACGCGAAGGCACTACGAAGTCGCGTGCTCCTTCGGGAGTAGATTTAATCAGAAACGGTGTTTCGATATCCATGAAATGATTTTCATGCAAATAATTTCTGGCTGCCCTGTTTACTGAATATCTCAGCTCAAGATTTTTACGAACGATTGCTCTTCTCAAATCAAGGAAGCGATATTTCATACGTAAATCATCACCGCCGTCGGTATCATCCTGAATAGTGAAGGGAGGAGTAGCCGCTTTATTTAAAATTTTGAAACTATCTACCAGAATTTCAATTTCTCCCGTAGCGATGTTCGGGTTTTTATTTGAACGTTCCGCTACTTTTCCGGTAACCTGCAATACAAACTCTCTACCTAAAGGCTGATTGTCTAAGGTTGCATTTAAGTTTTCTCCAAATAACAATTGAGTAATTCCATAGCGGTCTCTGAGGTCCACAAAGGTGATGCTTCCAAACTTTCTTACGGTTTGCACCCAGCCAGCCAGTGTTACTGTTTGATTTACAGCCTGGATGTTGAGTTCCCCACAGGTATGCGTTCTGTACATTCCGGAAATATTTTAATAATGTTTGCGTGTCAAATAGTTTGCAAAGTTAATGGGATTTAGAGTATGCTGTATTTTATTTGTATAATTTTCGGCAAGAGATAATGTTATTCCGGTGAATATGATCGATGGGCATTCGGGCCATTGATTTTGCAGTCATTCTGAGCCTGAACTATTATTCCTTACAATATTTGTTTATTTGATTGATAATTATTGTTTTAGGAGCTTTCGACGTGATGGGGAATATAGTTTATATGACATTGTACACCTGGTGGTGTTACAGCTAATTGTACTCATCAAAGGGATATTGATTATTATATCCTCCGGTTACTAACAAATATAGAAATCTGCAGGTGGTGTGTTTGGGAACAGTTTTTTCTCGGATCGGCAGTTTTTAAGTTTATTTCAATTGTAGCGGCTATTGTAGTTACCGAAGTGTCGACAGGTGCATTATTGAACGGATTTTGCAATAAGGTGTCTGTTCGCTCGAGTAAAAGAAAAAAGGAAGACATTACCACCAGTAAGTGAATTGCAGGAATAATATCAAAAAACAATTCGTTATGGAAAATCCTATCAAGCTGATAATAAGTGCATAAAAAAATTCCTGATTTTGCGAAAAATGTAAAGAACCGGCATTTTAGTGTCTAAATGTACAATCTTTAATTTTGTAGTGATTGAAATCAGAATGATTATTTCCGATAATCTTACCTGATCTTGTAAAAGAAAGTATTGATGTGAGAATGTAATTTAACAAGAGGCTGCAGGTAGCAGCCTCTTGTCAGGAGTTGATCAAATAATCATTCTGGGTTTGTTTCTTTAATGATTCCGTAAACGCTTCTTCTAACTTTTTTATGAGGAGTTTTATTTCCTTTTGCAGGTTCCTGAGTTGCTCCTCTAACGTATCCTCTTTCTTATTTCGCCCAGGATCTGATAAAGTCAGACCGCTTGCCCCGTTGTAGTATAATTTGTTAAATGAGTGATTACTACCTGATGACAGGTTAATAAAACAGAGGTTCCGGTCCGGCCGTAGGTTTCCCGTGAAATTAATCAGCGTATTGTCAGATAAGTAAGTATTGTTTGCTTTGGGTAAAGCAAATTTTTTACTGGTAAAGGATGAGTTATAAGACAACAGTTCTCCTTTATTGTTAGTGTACGCTGTTATTGTTCGGTTTCCGTTATGATCAGCGCTCGTAATTGTTTCTTTTACTATAAAATATTCAACCTCTTTCTCCTGACCTTCACAAGCGCTTAAAATACAAAGAGAGGCCATTAATAAAGCCATTACTTTCATCTTCATATTTAAAACATGTTAAAAGTTAAAAAATACAGATGTTACAGTAATAGATGGTTTGTTTTTACATTTGTAGGATGTGCTTTCCTTTAAAGATTAGTGAAGGATAATTATCCTACACTAATCTGTTTGGGTGCTTTCTTTTTAGCATTTTCTTTTTTCGGAATATCTATGATGAGTAAGCCGTTTTCATATCTGGCTTTTATGTTATCAGCATCCACCGTATTATCCGGAAGAGAAAAACTACGTTGAAAAGACTGGTAACTGAATTCTCTACGTGTATAGTTCTCTTCCTTGTTTTCATTTTCTTGTTTTTTAGAAGAAGAGATAATGAGTCGGTTACCTTCGAGTTCGATATTGAAGTCTGATTTTTCCATTCCGGGAACTGCCAGCTCTACCTCATAAGCATTATTTGTTTCTTTAATGTTGACAGAGGGAATCGTTGTACTGGTAACGGAAAAATTTTCATTTCTCCAGTCAGATAATTCTCTTCCGAAAAAGTCTTCAAATAGTTTAGGAAATGTGTTAAAGATGTCATTTCTCTTAATCAGTGACATGATTTACCTCCTTGTTTTGTGGTTAAACTATTATTAATGAATCATCAAAGTATGATTTGTTTTTACAGTTATAGTTTAATTGCAGCCTGTATTATTTTGAATACAGCACCTTTGCTTCCGGCACTGTATTCAAAAATGTGAAAAGAGGATATTAATAATCGATTCCTGACATTGCCGGAATGTTAACCGAAGATTTAGTTTCATCAGCCGGTTTTTCGGCAATTATGCATTCTGTGGTTAGTAACATTCCTGCTACAGACGCGGCGTTTTCAAGTGCTGTACGTGTAACTTTTGTAGGATCGATTACACCGCTTTGCAATAAGTTTTCATATTGTTCGGTTCTGGCATTAAAACCGAAATCATTTTTACCATCAGCTACTTTTTGTACTACAACGTCGCCTTCCAGCCCAGCATTTCGGATAATTTGTTTTAACGGTGCTGCCAATGCACGGCGAATGATGCCGATGCCGGCCTTTTCTGCTTCATTCTCTGAAGTCAGCTTTTCCAGCGCTTCCATAGCACGTACCAGAGCTGTACCACCACCCGGAACAATGCCTTCTTCTATAGCAGCACGTGTAGCGTGAAGCGCATCGTCTACGCGATCTTTTTTCTCTTTCATTTCTACTTCTGATACAGCGCCTACGTACAATACGGCTACACCTCCGCTAAGTTTTGCAAGCCGCTCTCTTAACTTTTCCTTGTCATAGTCGGATGTTGTTGTGTCAATCTGGGCTTTAATTTGTGCTATACGTGCTTTAATCTGCTCTTTATTGCCAGCGCCACCAACGATCGTAGTGAAATCTTTATTCGTTACTACTGTATCAGCAGTACCCAGATAATCTATGGTAATATCTTGTAATTTGTACCCCTGCTCTTCACTTATAAAAGTTGCACCGGTAAGTATCGCAATGTCTTGCATCATTTCTTTTCTTCTGTCTCCAAAGCCGGGAGCTTTCACAGCAGCTACTTTAAGGCTTCCGCGAAGCTTATTGACTACCAGTGTTGCTAATGCTTCACCATCAATATCTTCAGCAATAATTAAAAGAGGTCTTCCGCTTTGTGCAGTGGTTTCTAATACGGGAAGAATATCTTTCATTACTGAAATTTTCTTATCATACAAGAGTATGTAAGGTTTGTTCAGTTCGGTTTGCATTTTTTCGGTATTCGTTACAAAGTAAGGAGAGAGGTAACCTTTATCAAATTGCATACCTTCAACCACTTCTACATAAGTATCAGTATTCTTAGATTCTTCAACCGTGATAACTCCTTCTTTACCAACTTTGCTAAATGCTTCTGCTATAAGCTGGCCGATTTCTTCATCATTATTGGCAGAAACGGTAGCTACCTGGCGTAACTTACCGGATTGAATATCTATTTTTTCACTTTGGTTTCTAAGATGTTGTATGGCCGCACTTACGGCTTTATCAATTCCTTTTTTCAATTCAATGGGATTAGCCCCGGCGGCTACATTTCTAAGGCCATTGGCATAGATAGACTGTGCGAGAATAGTTGCTGTGGTTGTACCATCCCCTGCAATATCGGCCGTTTTAGAAGCTACTGTCTTTACCATTTGAGCACCTATATTTTCAATAGGATCTTCCAGCTCTATTTCTTTAGCAACACTAACCCCATCTTTTGTAATGGCAGATACACCAAATTTTTTTTCAAGTATTACATTTCTACCTTTAGGGCCAAGAGTTACTTTTACAGCATTCGCAAGGGTGTCTATACCATTTTTTACCCTGTTTCTAGCTTCAAGATCAAACAAAATTTGTTTAGCCATAATCTTAAAAAATTTAGCAGTTTAAAAATTGTATGAAAATAAAAGTTGAAAGGATAATAATATTGTATCTGACTATTAATTGAGTATTGCCAGTATATCAGACTCACGCATGATCAGATAATTTTCTCCTTCTACCTGAATTTCCGTACCGGCATATTTTGTAAATAATACATTGTCGCCTGGTTTTACAGAAACAGGTTCGTCTTTTTTACCGGGGCCTGATGCTATAACTTCGCCTTTAAGCGGTTTTTCTTTAGCGGTATCAGGAATAATAATTCCCCCTGCTGTTTTTTCTTCTGCTTTTACCGGTCTGATAATGACCCTGTCGTGAAGTGGTTGTGCCATTGTTCTGGTAGCCATAATTAAAAGTTTTGTGAATTAAAATGTTTAAAACAAATACTAATAATAATGTCTAAGTAATTTTATTCTTCGAAGAACATTACTGCTTAAACAAAGGGTATACCAATGGAAAAAAAACTGAAATTCTGACTCTGTATTTGAAATTTTGACCTGATAAATGTTGAATTGACAGCATTGTAATATATCGCATTGACTAAACAAATTAATGTAACCTCTAAAAGTTTAATTTTCAATGTTTTTTCATGCGAGGCAAAAAAAAATAAGAAATACTTGACGTAGCCGTATAAAATTTGTATTTTTTATGGTACTGAAACTTCCTATACCCAACCTGTGAAAAATCTTTAAAGATTTAGCATATGGCAGGGATTTTATTGATTACAATCGTCTTGTTTTTAGTATTCGCACTCTATCTCGTTATCGGGATTCCTTACAGAGTGCGCAGGCTTCTTTTGCACCACTATCGCAATGATGCTACTGCCTATCATCAGATTTTACAAACACACTTCAGGTATTATAACCGGCTGACATCAGCTGAAAAAGAACGTTTCGTCTGGCGAACATTTCAATTTGTAAATAGTAAAAGGTTTCACTATGTCGGCTTAAAGGAGCGGGATGAAATGCCCGTACTGGTAGCAGCAACTGCTGTTCAGTTGAGTTTTGGTTTGGAAAATTTTGAGTTAAGTTTTTTCAGAGACATTTATATTTTTAAAAACGATTATTTTCTGACACAATATAAAGCACCGATTCAAGGGCATGTAAACCGTCATGGTATTTATCTTACCTGGCCGCACTTCGTGAAAGGAATGAATGGTATGGAGAGTAATGCTAATTTAGGACTGCATGAAATGGCACATGCTTATACGTTTGTGAATTTTGTTACCGGGTGTGGTGTTGATAAACATTTTTCAAAAGAGTTCAAGCGTTATATGAAAGTAGCCAAAACCATTTATCTTGAAATGAATGCCGGCAGAAAAACAATACTGGGGCATTACGCTACTTTAAACATGCATGAGTTCTGGGCTGTTAGTGTAGAAGTATTTTTCGAAAACCCTGTTTTGCTGTACCACGAGTTGCCGGAACTGTTTCAATCACTGGCAAAACTCTTACAACAGAATCCGCTTAACGCCATCCGTAAAAAAACACTATCGGCTAATTACTCTTCCATTTAAAAATTTCATATACAAAATAGTAATAAGCAAGAATCAGCAAACCTACTGTAAAGGGAATCCATAAGTAGGGTTTAATGAGCTCATCATAACCGTAAAACTCACTGATCATCCAAACGGAATTGGTTAAAATCCAAATGGTGATAGCTATGTTATGACACAATTCTGCAGGGATTGCGCTGTTTTTAATGGTAAAGTAAATAGAAACGGTGAGAGTTGGCAGAATCATAAACATACCCAGCCAACGGTATTCGATCAGCCAGCATAAATCTTTAATCAGCCAAAAAAGGATGTGCAAGTTTTCAATTCTTCTGAATTGCTTGTATCTACGGTCTGAAAAGATGGTTTGATGCTCCATTTGTTTGATTCAAAATATATTTAAACCTGTTAATAGCTGCTTCCCGGTGAACCGGTTTGCCATTCAGTAAATGCTCACTGAATTCGTTTGCAAAGTAAGGAGTTAAACTGCATCCTTTCGTACCCATTCCATTGAATATGCCGATTTGTGGATAATTCGGGTGTAACCCCACAAAAGGACGACGTTCAAGCGTTGCCGGACGTACTGCTGCCTGATGATCCAGTATTTTGTAAGGAAGTTTAAGGTATTCGTTTAACCAATTGATGCATTGCTGCTTGAAAGTGTCAGTAGGATCGGGGTGGTCGAACTTCCATTGGTAAGTGGAGCCTAACCAGAAACTGCTGTTGTTCCAGGGAACGATATTCATGCCTCTTTTGATGACGTGGGTACGGGGAAGGCCGTCTATTTCCAGAATTAATGCTTCCCCCTTATTCGGAGCAAACGGTAAGCCTTTGAAGAAGGGTAGGTTTTCGTCTTCTATTCCACTGCAAAAAATGATTTTTTGAGCGTGAATATCTTTGTAACGTACACTGTTATTCTGAAGCGAAAGATGATCGATGTGAAACCTTTCTTCTAATAATATACGTTGCCGGAGTGCGTGTTCCCGATAGGCTTTCACCAGTTTCGGAGTATTGATCATTAAAGCCGGACGAATAATTCCCCAACCATGTTCGTAGCTGATATAGTTATTCCAGTAGTCCTGAGATTCAGGGAGGGAGAGGTATTGCCGGTCTTCTGCGTAACGTTCATGAAAGGCATCTTTCATCTGTAAACTGGTAAATACGTCGGCAATCTCAATAGATTGTTTACTGTTGGTTTGTAAAAAACGATCAATAGAGTCGTAGGCGGCATCAGCAAACGGCAGCACTTCGTCAATCATCCAGGTTTTAACGATACGGCGCCCTGTTACAGGGTTAATGATTCCTGCAGCTATCGAAGAAGGCGTGTTGGATACTGATTGGTCAATAATGATATGACTGATGCCTTTTCCGGTTAAGTAATAACTCAGAAATGTACCTGAAATTCCTTGCCCTACAAGAATAATATCCGTTTGCATGCTACAAAGGTAAGTGATGAGAAAATAAAAAAAGATGATTTGTGTATGGGATGAGGAATGAAAAAGGTGACATAACTATCCGACCCCTTCAGGGTCGTTCGCATAGCGATGCCCAGGGTTATAAAGGTGTCATCCCTTCGGGATGGAGTGGGTTTATGATACTGAGATGATCCGGTTTTAGCTATTCAGTGAAAAGATTCATCATATCATTAGTGAATTTACATAGTTTCTAGCCAGGGTTATAAAGGTGTCATCCCTTCGGGATGGAGTGGGTTTATAATACTCAGCCCATCATATTTTGATATTGGTAAATGAATAGAATCATAGGATGATAAAGGATCAATGAGTCTATATAGGTCTTTGATACCGGAGGTGCTTTATTCTGTTTTACAATTTTAGCCGGTAGATGTAAATGATCTTTATGATAAAGGATCAATGAGTTGATACAGCTCCCTGATCCCGAAGGGATCATATATTTACTACAAAGGCTGGCTAAAATAGCCAGCCTTTGTAGTAAAAGAATTTGTTATTAATTTGAACTGATCTTAGCCGTAGCCGATTGATTTCTATAATTCGGTGCATAATACGATTCGATAATACTTACTCCATTGTAGAAACTTCCGGTTTGATTAATGAAACACTCATACTCAATGTTATGCGTTCCGGCCGGTAAATTATCAATGAAGAAATGATTATTAGCGTCTTTGATGCTTTGATAATAGAATAAACGGTTAGTGAATCGATAACCGCTCATTTGTTCTGTCGGCTCCATATTGGCTGCGCGGTCGTCCTGAATATGAATATACTCCATCGGACGATCTGTGCTGATACTCATCACTACTTTTACTTTAGTACCTACCGGTAATGACTGATTGACTTCCACTTTCTTCCAGATATTATTGTCGTTGTAGAAGATGGTTTTATTTATTTTCAGTTCATTGTCGTTCGGTTGAATCTGATCAAAAGGAAGCTGGTATCTCCAAATGATATTACCCCAGATCATATTCTTCTGATCGGCATTTTTCACTTTTATTTTGATATTGTCAGATTTGATGTCTTTTGCGCTATATTCTTTATAAATCTGAATATATCCTTTTTGTACTTCTTTTTCTTTGAAATCAAATTTACTCTTATTGAATTGTACGCTTACCGATGGATTATGTGTAAATGCAATACCGTCTTTCACAAAGAAAGCTTTGATAATATTCGCTGTAGATGCGGCATTTTCCCAACGATTGGTTTCTTTCAGGCGTAATAACCATTTCTGCATTTGATGAATAGTGGTAACATCTTCCTGCATGAGGTCGAAGAATTCAATCAAAGAAGCTTGTACGAGCAATTGGTTTTGCGACCAGAAATAACCGCTGATATTTTCTTTCCAATACATTCCTAATGTATCTGAAACGGTTGCTCTGTCTTTTAAAGAAGCCAGAATACGTTTACTCAATGCTTCGTTGTTATTGTTTTTAGCAATCGTACCCAGCACGGCATCTCCGTAAATAGATAACTTATCCCAGCTGTTATACGCCGCATTTAAATAAGCGTTATGATAAGTTTGATATTCTTTTTCAATCGGCTTTTTAAACATATCACGCATGTACAGGTACATCAGTGTGGTATTGCTGATATGTTTTGCACTATCATATCTGTATTGTTCTTTTAATGATCTGTCCAGATAATTGAGTGCGTTGTTGATCATTTCCTGCCAATGTTCTTCGAATGTAATGGCATTCCATTTATTCAATTCACCTAATAATAGTAAGATGTTGGTAGTGATATAAGTTGAACTGTACTCAGAACCTTTGAACCACGAGAAACCACCATCTAAGCGTTGGTTACCGCGTAGTTTTTCAAAACCCTGGGCAATCTGACTTTGAATCAATGTATCATTGAACAAATGGATAATGGCAGCTTTATGAGCTTTTTCATTTTCTGCCTCAGCCAGCCATGGTGAAGACTCAGTAGAAATCGCCTGGAAGGCGAGATCTTCTAATGTTCCTTTCGGTGTTGTTTTTAGAAGCTCTTCTTTCCATTCTCCCATGATATCTTTAATTGCAGGATTATCCTTTACTATTTTATGGGCCAGCGCATTTGCATAAATCTGTAACGCATACTCTGTATTGCTTTCGTATCTTACTTTGGCAATATAAGGTAATGAGTTGATCACTTCCCAACTTGGGTTGAGATGCATGCTTACCATTACCGGTGACTCACCTAAAGTGGATGCCGACAAAGTGGATTTTAATTCAGGGAATTTAAAATCGTAGTTGCCATTACCGCTTAGATAAAAGTTTCTTGCGGCAGTAATGACGCTGCTGTTCGGTAATACCTGAATTACATTTTTTACAGCATCGGTTAATCCCGGTTGATCGGTATTTACTCTTAATGTAATTTCAATCTGGTCGAGTAAATCTGCCGGAATGATTCCTCTCAGGTCAATAGCTTTGGTACTATTGGCAGGTACTGAAATTCTGATTGGTTTCTGATCAGCGAATATTGAAGTGGTATTTTTACCGTCGGATAACAGGTTAGACTGATATTCTAAGGTAGCTTCGATATTCTTATTACTTACATTAATCAGTTTAGCAACGTAATTGATACTATCGCCCTGGCGTAAGAATCTGGGTACGTTCGTTTCAATCATCAGGTCTTTCTGGGTAATCACTCTGTCGGTAATATAAGAAAATCCTAAGTCAGTATTATGTGCCAGAATCATCCATTTCCATTCGGTTAATGCATCCGGAATGGTAAAAGTAATGGTCGCTTTTCCATTAGCATCTTTTTCAATATGCGGATAGAAGAAGGCGGTTTCATTGAAATTTTCTCTCAATGGTCCTTCCTGTTCTTCCTGTTCAGGTGCGGCGGCCGGTGGTGGCGGTGCTGCTGTATCAAAAGCGGCCTGCGCTTCTTGTTGTACAGGAGCGGCAGCCATTTCCGCCATTTCTCTTTCGCCACCTCTTGCTGCAACACTTCTTACAGTTGTATTTTTCATATACAGCCTGTTATAATAGATATTGTATTCGCCTATAGATAAACCAATCAATTCTACCAGGCTATCTGTTTTGATTTCCTTTTTAGGATCGAGGAAACTTTTCGATGCCCAATATCCCGGAAGCCTGTGCATCCAGTTAAAGTATTTCAGGGTGCCGCTATTGTTATACGGGATATCCCAGTAATGTGGTCTGAATACATCCAGAGAGGCATCATACATTACAGAAAGTAATTCAACGTCTTTGGTATTGCCGGTCACTTCTAACTGGAAGGTAGCTTTTTCACCAGGCATTAAAGTATCTTTTTTCTGAACGATTTTTACTTCCAGCTTTTGTGCAGGATTCATTGGATATACCGGTTGTGTGGCGGTATACAAACGGCCACCCACTAAAGAAGTTACCACAAAAGCCTGCGGCGTTTCTTTCAGCTGGAATGATTTTTTGATCAGCGGTTGAATCGGTTCAAAATTCAGTGCTGTATTTTTTACACCTTCATGCGTACTATACAGATATTGATAACCTGAAGGCAGATTCGTTTGAATGGTTAAGTTGCCGGCATCATTAAAGTTATAGACGTTTTTATCAGTATTAATATTCACTTTATAGAACATTGATACCGGTGTGTTTTCATATAGCTGTACCATGGTTGTTGGCTGAATTTGTGGTTCGCCTTCAACAGTAACTGTAACTCTATACCATCCTTTTTGCAGTTGATATGCCGATATGTCTAGTTTACCGTCTTTGTTGGATACAAATGGGATTTCTATTTTCTTACCTGTCTCTTTCCAAAATTGCTGTTCATCTTCTCTATAGAAAACTTCATTCGGGAAAAGTTTTTTAAAATTGATCGAATCGATTGTGATCACATCAATTTTTTGAGCACTTGCATATCGTTGATGATAAGTGCCGGCAGGAGGTTGTATCGGTTGAATAGTCAATACGGCTTTTGCTTCCTGTTTTTGTCCCTGAAAGTTCTGAATACTGATTGGTAAAGCATTGATGTTTTTGATATCAAAGGTTTCACCGAATCCAAAGTCTACTTCGTATCTGTTCCAACCTAAATGGATAGATTGGTTGGCGTCGTGTGTTTCGCCGCTCAGGTCGGTTACGGTTGCTGATATTTCGTAGGCAAATCTTGGACTGAATCTTTTTTCAATACTGTTTGCCGGAATTGCTTTAAAAGGAACATTGAAGTGGCCTTCATCATCGGTTGTAGCCGTACCCGTTGTGAGAATAACAGATTCATTAAACCTGATATACGGATTAAAGAAATAGCACCATCTTGGGAGGTAGGTCACTCTTCTTACTGTATAAGTTACTTTTGCATTCTGAATCGGATAACCTGCGTAAGCAATCGCTTTTCCTTTTGCTTCAATAGAATCGTTGAGTTGATAAGACTTTTCAATGGTTGCAAATTCTACTTTATATTTCGGACGTTTATATTCTTCTACGCTAAAGTATTTCGTACCCGTGTAGTTTTTAGATTTGATATAAAAAGATCCGCCTAATGTAGAAGCCGGTAATTTAAATGATCCGCTGAAGCTTCCCATTTTATTAGTCGTATAGGATTGTTTGTAAATAACGTTGTCATTTACATCATATACTTCAATTTCAATATTTTCATTGGCAACTATTTTTTCTTTTTCAGTTGCTTTTTTTCCATAAGAAATTCCTTTAAAATACACCGTTTGTCCGGGGCGATAAATGCTTCTGTCAAGGAAAAAGCTGGTGGTTTTGTGAGCTCTTTCAGTGATTCGGCCTTCATTGAAATAAGTATTGTTATGTTCAAGGAATCTGTCTGTTCCATTAATGATTTCTACTGCGTAGTTATAGTTTTCTGTTTTGAAAGTAGCGATTCCTTTATTGTCAGTTTGTTGAGTAGTTTGAAGAATATATTCATACTCTCTCAACTTATTATTATATTGATTTTTCCAAAGTTTAACGGTAGCATTTGCAATAGGGGCAGAGTTGGTTTTATTCAATACTACAATTTGATTTTCACTTTGTATAAATGATGTATTGCTGACGTTTAAATAACTACCGCTTTTTGAGTTATTGAACTCATATTCTACATAGTATTGGCCGGCAGGTAAGGGGTCTAATGCAACATCAGTAGTATGAGTTTGTAAATCATTAAATGACTTTAGCGTAAATGATTTTTGCTGAACCTGAGTTAATTGTTTTGAAGGAAACTTTGTTTCATAATCAGCTCTTTGCATCAACTGAGCAACGGTTAAATCTTTAATCTGATAAACTTTTATTTTTAGCTGTGTAATATTTTTATAGCTGACTGTTACCAGCACAGGTTTTTGTGGTTGAACATAAGGGTGAATTAAAATATTGGCTGTTTGAGTGTTCAGGTTATTCAGATTATACTGATAGTTGAGTGATAGTGTTACTTTTTTGAAATAACTATGAATTTTTTCATAGATCTCAGCTGCCTTTTTCAGGTCATATTGCGGGGCAGGGTTATAATAAGGGTGATATTCGTTTCCTGATTCATAAAAGAGGTCGGCCATTGCCAGCCCGGCCCATGCAGCTAACCGTGTGTTGGGAAACTTTTTAAATTGCTCGTGCAGTTGTTTGTAGTAAATATCTCTTTTACCGCTTACCTGTAATTGGGTATAGGCAAAATTGAGTCTTTGGTAATCTGTATATGCCAAAAGTTCGGCATTACCGCTATTTAAGTAGTGTTTCAGAATTTCCTGGTAAATTACAAAAAGTCCTTTGAGGTGTTCTGCTTCGATGTAATCGAAGTTTTGTTTAACAAAATCTTCTTTTGCATTTAATACAGCGGTATCTGTTAGTACAAAAGCGGTAGGTTGAAGTTGCTGTTCGCTCAGAACAGTAATGTTTTTCAATATATCCACCATGATTGCATCAATCAGGTAGGGCGTATACTGTGGCACGTTGGTAGCGGTCAGTAAAGGTTTGTATTCATTTACAGACGAAGTACCGAAAACGTTTTTATTTTGAAGAATACTGGTATACAAACGGGTTATTTTTTCATCCAGTTGCTGAATAGTCCATTGCGAAATGATATTTGTGCTATCATAGGTTTCATTTCGTAGAATCTGATAATAGTTATTGATTTTGTATTGCGTTAGAAGTTTTACTTCCAGCAATTCCAAAAATTCACAGGTAATATCGTGGTGATCTGATTTTTGAGCAGAAAGGTAATTGTACGCATCGGTAAAATTATTGCCTGATATACCCAGTTTATGTTTAATCAGGGCATCATAGGCTTTGATGGAATAAGGAGTATTCTTTTGTTGAACGGCCTGTTGCAAAAGGTTTTGAATACGGGTATTGGTTGAATTGGTGAAAAACTCCTTTGCAGGGAGTGTGTCAATTTTTTTCCATTCGGAAAGGAAATTGTTTTGCTGGCTAAATGCAACCATAGTTAAAAGAATCAGAATTGGTAAAGCGAATAATTTTTTCAGCATACTTTTAAATTTAAGTAAACGGGTCTCTACTGTTTAGATGCTAGTATGACAGAGAATCAATACTAAAACTGCATAAGAAAATGTTAATCTTCTAAAATATTTGTCTGACGGTTCAGGTAATCAGACACTTAAGACGTTCCAAACAAACAAAAATTGTTTTCTACCCTGGGTTTAGCTATTTGCGGGTATACTACAGCGAAAGTTGTCATCAAAATGAAACAGCCACTGTACGATTGAGACATGTCCGGTGGGATTTGGCCGGAGAAGAGCACACTATTCAGCGATTGTAACTAAATATATAAAAAAAGACCCGCATGAGCGGGCCTTTATGATATATTTAAAAGAAATATATTATTTGTTGAGCACTTTCAACATAGTAGCACCGATATCGGCCGGAGATTTTACTACATTGATACCACACTCAGTCATGATCTGCATTTTAGCTTCAGCTGTATCTTCGGCACCGCCGATAATAGCACCTGCGTGACCCATTCTGCGTCCCGGAGGTGCTGTCTGGCCTGCGATGAAACCAACTACAGGTTTTTTAGCATTTTCTTTATACCAACGAGCTGCTTCAGCTTCCATACCACCACCGATTTCACCGATCATTACTACTGCTTCGGTTTCAGGGTCGTTCATGAATAATTCTAAAGCTTCTTTAGTGGTTGTTCCGATGATCGGATCGCCACCGATACCTACTGCTGTAGAAACACCTAAGCCGGCTTTAGCTACCTGGTCTGCTGCTTCATAAGTTAAAGTACCTGATTTAGATACGATACCGATTTTGCCTTTTTTGAATACGAAGCCAGGCATGATACCTACTTTGCACTCATCAGCGGTGATAACACCAGGGCAGTTGGGTCCGATTAAACGGGTTTTAGTTCCTTGCAGATAAAGTTTTGCTTTAACCATATCCTGAACAGGAATACCTTCTGTAATACAAACTACCAGCTCAATGCCGGCGTCAGCTGCTTCCATAATAGCATCAGCTGCAAATGCCGGTGGAACAAATATGATAGAAACGTTCGCTTGAGTAGCTTTAACTGCATCAGCAACTGTGTTAAATACAGGACGATCTAAGTGTGTAGTACCACCTTTATTAGGGGTAACACCACCCACTACATTGGTACCATATTCAATCATTTGAGATGCATGGAAAGATCCTTCAGTACCGGTAAAGCCTTGCACCAGTATCTTCGATTGTTTGTTGACTAAAATACTCATAGTAGGAATTTAAGTTCCGAGATCATGCTTCTAAATAGCAGAAACATTTCAATTGGAGTTGCAAAAGTAAGGGATAATCTACAAAAAGCCCTTGGTTAAGCCCTTGAAAACCTGTTTTTTTTAGAAAATTTATTCTTCTCTTAATTTTGATGAAAAACGGTTAATGAATTGAGAATTGAGAATTAAAAATTGAAAATGATGGGAAATGCTCACTATTCAGGAATTAAGGCTGGTAGCAGGCAGGAGGATCAGCACCGGATGCAATCCGGCGCTATTGATGCTATTATAAAGTTAAGAGCTCTTGACTCTCGATTATTAATTATTTCAGCAGGTCGTTCATATCGCGGTTCTCATCAATTTTTCCTTTTGCTTCAAGCATTCTCATGTCTTTGGCATCTTTTAAGAACTCGGAGGCGAAAATAAAGCTGTTTAAAAGTTCATTCTTTGAGAAAATGATTTCTTTATTGGTGCCTTCCCATTCTTTTAATCCTTTGTGCATGTAGATGATGTGATCACCGATTTCCATTACACTATTCATATCGTGTGTATTAATAATGGTGGTGATATTGTATTCGTTGGTAAGTTCTTTGATCAGTTTGTCAATTACCATAGAAGTTTGAGGATCAAGCCCTGAGTTAGGCTCATCGCAAAACAGGTATTTGGGCTTGAGTACGATGGCACGGGCAATACCTACTCTTTTCATCATACCTCCAGATAACTCTGCCGGAAACTTCTTATTGGCATCTTTTAAATTCACTCTGTCGAGTACCGCATTCACAATTTTCAGTTTCTCTCTGTAAGTATGATTCGTGAACATGTTCAGTGGGAACATGATATTTTGTTCTACTGTTAAACTATCGAACAGGGCAGATCCCTGAAACAGCATACCAATCTCTTTGCGGATTTCTTTTTTATCTTCAATAGCCATGGTAGTGAATTCTTTACCGTCGTAAAAAATTTCACCCTGGTCGGGGTGTAATAAACCGACAATACATTTCATCAGTACGGTTTTTCCACTTCCGCTGGCGCCGATAATCAGATTACATGCACCGGAGCGCATCACCGCATTCACGTCTTGCAATACGATTTTATCACCAAATCCTTTTTTCAGATTTTTTACTTCTATCATAATGCGGATGATTAATTATTTAATAATAACTGGGCTAATACATAGTCTGCCAATAAAATTGCCACACAGCTTACTACTACTGATTTCGTACTGGCTCTACCGATTTCAAGGGCTCCGCCTTTTACATAATAACCGTAAAATGCGGGAATGCTGGAGATGATAAAGGAGAATGTATAAGCTTTAATCATTTCGAAGTAGATATTGTATGGGTTGAAGCCGTCGAATAGCCCGCGGTCGAATTGTTCGGGTGTGATAATTCCGGTAGCAACACCTGCTACTCTTCCGCCTAAAATACCCAGGAAAGTAGCAATAATCACCAGCATAGGAATCGTAATCATTGCTCCTAAGATTTTAGGGAGAATGAGGTACGATTTGGTATTGATACCCATGATTTCGAATGCATCGATTTGCTCACTTACCCGCATGTTACCGAGTTCGGAAGCGATCTTGGATCCAACCACCCCTGCCAATACGATACAGGTGAGGGTAGGAGCAAATTCCAGTATAACGGTATCACGCACAATCTGTGCAATTGTTTCTTTCGGAATTAATGGAGTAGTAATCTGATAGGCTGTTTGCAGTGCCGATACGGCTCCGATAAAGAAAGAAATGATTACTACAATGCCTAGCGCACCGATACCTATTTCGGAAGATTGGTGCATTAGTTCTTTCCAGTACATTTTCTTGTTTTCAGGCTTGCGGATCATGCCCTTAAACATCAATATAAAACGTCCAAACTCTGTAAATAAAGTCATATCTGTTTAACTAATAATCAGTTATTGAGCAATTTAGCTAGTCTATTACACAACTAAAGGTAAGCTTTGTACTGTTAAAAACGTACAAAACCTACCTTTAGATATTCAATAATTGTTCCCTGCGGGATTATTTTTTCTTTTTCCAGTAAGGAGAATCGCTCAAGTCGATTTTTTCGTTGCTTTTGCACTTGATTTGAGCATCAATACATGTAATCAGTGCCATATTATAGATACTTCTTACAGAAGATCCGAGCTGTAAAACGTGTACCGGTTTGTTCAGACCTAATAAAATAGGACCTACCGCATCTGTTCCGCCAATGTCTTTCAACAAGTTATAAGCAATATTGCCTGCTGATAAGTTAGGGAATATCAATACGTTAGGATCTTGTCCTACCAATTCGCTGAACGGATAACTTTCTTTCAGAATCTCCTGATTGAAGGCAACTGTACCCTGAATTTCACCGTCTACAATTAAAGCAGGATCTTTTTGTTTAACGATATCGCGTGCTTTGGCTACCAGCTTAGCTTCAGGCGAAGCGCTGCTGCCGAAGTTCGAATAGCTCAACATGGCTACACGCGGAGTAAGGTTGAATTGACGTACTTCCTGTGCGGCTAATAGGGTAATATCAGCTAATTCTTCGGCAGTGGGGTTAAAGTTTACGGTGGTGTCGGCGAGGAAAAGTGGTCCTCGTTTCGATAATAGCAGATACATTCCTGCAATTTTGTTCGCATTCGGTTGGGTACCGATGATTTGTAGTGCCGGACGGATGGTTTCGTCATAGTTTCTGGTTAAACCGGAAATCATACCGTCTGCATCTCCTCTTTCTACCATCATTGCACCATAATGGTTACGGTCTTTCATTATTTTGAAAGCTTCATAACGGTTAACACCTTTACGTTGACGTTTCTGGAAGAAGATTTCGCCATATTCCTGACGTTTTGCTTCTGTACTGTCGTGACGGGGATCGATGATTGGTAAAGTGTCGATATCAATCAGATTGTCTGCTGCCAGTTTTTTAATTTTATTTTCATCACCTAATAAAATCGGATAAGCGATTCCTTCATAAAAGGCGATAGAGGCTGCTTTCAGAATTTTCAGGTTATCGGCTTCTGCAAACACAATACGTTTCGGATTGCGTCGTGCCTGACTGCCTAGTAAGCGCATTAACTGGTTGTCTAAACCCAGACGTTTTTCCAGTTCAAGTTTATAAGCGTCCCAGTTTTCGATTTCTTTTTTGGCAACACCTGATTCGATAGCAGCTTTGGCTACAGCCGGTGCTACTGTTGATAATAAACGCGGGTCAACCGGTTTCGGAATGATGTATTCCGGGCCGAAAGTAAAGTTCTTTGTATTGTAAGCTACGTTTACGATGTCAGGAACCGGTGTTTTAGCCAGTTCTGCCAATGCGTAAACAGCGGCCAGTTTCATTTCTTCGTTGATCTGGGTGGCACGAACATCCAGTGCGCCACGGAAGATGAAAGGAAATCCGAGTACGTTATTTACCTGGTTAGGATAATCAGATCTACCGGTAGCCATGATGATATCTTCACGTACGCTGGTAGCATCTTCATAAGAAATTTCAGGATCAGGGTTGGCCATTGCAAAAACAATTGGCTTTTTTGCCATTGATTTTACCATTTCTTTTGACAGAACGTTTCCTTTACTTAAACCAATGAATACATCGGCATCTACCAATGCTTCGGCAAGTGAAAGGTTATCTCCTTTCGCAGCAAAAAGTTGTTTATTTTCATCAAGGTCGGTACGACTTTCATGAATTAACCCTTTACTGTCGAACATTCTGATGTTATCTTTACTGGCACCTACTGAAATATATAGTTTGGTACAGCTCATGGCAGAAGCTCCTGCTCCGTTTACCACGATTTTAAGTTTTGACATTTTTTTACCCTGTATTTCTGCTGCATTTAAAAGTGCTGCGGCAGAGATGATGGCGGTACCGTGCTGATCATCGTGCATTACAGGGATGTTCATGCTTTCTTTCAGGTGTTTCTCAATGTAGAAACACTCCGGAGCTTTGATATCTTCTAAGTTAATACCACCGAAAGTAGGTTCGAGTGATTTAACGATTTCTACAAATTTCTGAGGATCTTTTTCATTGATCTCAATATCAAATACATCGATATCAGCAAATACTTTGAAAAGAACACCTTTTCCTTCCATTACGGGTTTACCTGCTTCAGGGCCGATGTCACCTAATCCTAACACTGCGGTTCCGTTACTGATCACAGCTACGAGGTTACCCTTTGCTGTGTATTTATATACATCTTCAACGTTTTTGTGAATTTCTTTACAAGGTTCAGCTACTCCCGGAGAGTAAGCTAACGAGAGGTCGCGTTGGGTTTTGGCGTCCTTAGTGGGAATTACTTCGATTTTTCCAGGTTTTCCTTTGGTATGGTATTCCAAAGCCTGTTCTCTAACTAGATCTTTTTTCATGATTGAGTCAATTTGAATAGGAAAAAATCCTATCGTGTAATGCCTGCAATTTACGTAAATGTATGTCTCAAATAGGTTAAAGTTTTCTTTACGTATCTGCTGTTGAGCTATTTTTTACAAATAGGGCTGCTTTATGTGAAAGCAGCCGCTGTATATAAATTTACGAATTATTATAGTTTTCCGTTTGCACCTAACCAGGCCATCATGCCGATTCCTATTTCGATTGCACTTTCGTCAATATTAAAAGTAGGAGTGTGTACACCGGAAGTAATTCCTTTTTCTTCATTCATTACCCCGAGTCTGTAAAAACATCCGGGAATTTGTTGGGTGTAATAACCAAAATCTTCGGCGCCCATTCTTACTTCTGTTGTTTCAACGTGTTCGGTACCCATATAATCTTCTGCCAGTTTTCTTGATGCGGCAGTGAGTTCTTCATGGTTATAAACGGAAGGGTAGCCTACATCGATTAATACGTCAATTTCTGCACCCATTGCACGAACCAGTTCTGTAGCTTGTTTTTTAATCAGCTCATGCGCCTTGAATCTCCATTTTTCGTCTAATGCCCTGAAGGTTCCCATGAGTTTAACTTCACTTGGAATCACATTCGTGGTATGTCCGCCTTGTATCGAACAGATGGATAAAACGGAAGGAGATAGCGGATTATTATTTCTTGAAACAATTTGTTGCAGACTTACAATTAATGTCGATGCGATCAGAATCGTGTCTACTGTAAGATGTGGAGCAGCTGCGTGTCCGCCTTTGCCTTTTATGGTAATGTATATTTCATCTGCCGATGCCATTACCTGACCTCCTCTGAAACTAAGCTGGCCGATGGGTAATTGCGGATGTACATGCAGTCCGAAGATGGCTTGGGGGGCTGGATTTTGTAAAACGCCCTCTTTAATCATAATGCTGGCCCCGCCAGGGTTTCTTTCTTCTCCCGGTTGAAAAATCAGCTTAACGGTACCGTTCCATTCTGCGGCGGTTTCTTTTAAAATTTTTGCTGCACCTAATAAGCAGGTGGTATGTACATCATGCCCGCAGGCGTGCATGATGCCTTTTTTGGTAGATTTATAAGAAATATCGTTTTCTTCAATAATAGGTAGTGCATCGATATCGGCGCGAAGTGCGATGGTTCTCGAAGATGGGTTATTGCCTTCAATTACGCCTACAACACCTGTAGTTGCCATTACCTGGTAAGGAATATCAAACGCTTGTAGTTTTTTCTGAATAAAAGCGGAAGTTTCGAATTCTTCATAACTCAATTCAGGGTTTGCATGCAGGTGATGCCGTATATCAATAAACTCGTTCGAATATTTTTTTGCGAGGTCTTTTATAGTTTGTTTCAAATGGATCATAACGATAAGTTTGAATGCCCTGAGGGCTCCAGTTTAAAAAATCATTGAATAGCGATTCATACGGCCGACGGGCCGGAAGGAAAAAATCCTTATAATTTAGTATACCCCTTAGGGTTGATTCAATGATGCTGCCTTATCGGGATTGATTTCAACAAGGTCTTTCACAACAAATACTCCTTTGGGGAATACTTGTTTTACAGAGGGGACAATATTTTCTGCTTCTTCTGAAGTAAGGAAGTTACCTACTTTCACTTTGAAGTAGGGTGCCTGATACACCAGATATGGTGTAAGTTCAGGAAATTGTTGGTAGATGACAGACTTTGCCTGTAAAGCTTCCTGACGATCTTGCGTATTCATTACGAGAACTCTGTAACCCTGAACGATTCGACGGGCGTCTCTGGTGGTGAATTCATTAATCTCAATTTGCTTTTTGATCAATGAATCAATACGCGCGTCTTTGATCACACGAATAACAGTACTATCTGTTTGTGCGAACAAAGGAGATGTGAAACAAAGTGCTATACCAATTAAACAAGTTCTCATGTTGCGTATTGCTTTCCTGTTTTATCAGCAAATGGTCTGAACAAAAGTAATTAATAGTCGCCAATATTGGCAGAATTATTTTCTCCTTTTACAATAGCAACTCCTGCGCTACACCCCAGTCGGGTAGCTCCTGCATTGACTAATTGAGCAGCAAAAGTATAATCTCTGATGCCTCCTGATGCTTTAATCTGAATATGTTGTGGTAAATGGGCGCGCATGATTTCCACAGCCTGTGTACTGGCACCTTTTTCGGCATAACCGGTAGATGTTTTCATAAAGTCAATATTCACCGGACCCAGTATTTCACAACATTTTATCAGTTCTTCTTCGCTTAAAATGCCTGATTCTACGATTACTTTGATGATTTTTCCCTCCTGGTGGATGTATTGGGTGAGGTCGGAGATTTCGTGTTTCAGGTAATCCCAGTTGCCTCTTTTAATTTCGATCAGATTTACTACGACGTCTAATTCGTCAGCTCCGTCTTTTATTGCAGCCTGACTTTCAGCCATTTTTGCAGCCGTATTGGCATAACCGAATGGAAAACCGATAACAGTAGCAGTTTTTACGTTGGTACCGGCTAAAAGCTCAGTTGCCAGTTTAATATAGGGGGGCGGAACACAAACTGCAGCAAATTGAAATTCTCTCGCTTCAGCACATAATTTTTCAATTTCAGCAACAGAAGTGTTCGCTTTTAAAATAGTATGGTCGATATAAGCGGCAATGTTCATATAAAAATTTTTAAAACATGCAATTTTTCAAGTTAGAATATCGTCTAAATTACAGTAATTACCTAAATTTAGCATAGGTTCAACACTTAAAATTAACATGCACATGAGAAATCCTCTTCGATATCCGGTGAGGAAAGGAGTATTCCTTACCTGGATATTTTTATCTTTTCAGATGTTGGTGATGGCTCAGCCAACTTTTCCCGTAAACGGAATTACCAATCCAACTACTAAGTCTTATGCATTTACTAACGCTACGTTAGTAAAAGATGCAAAAACCACGATTGCAAATGCAACGCTGGTAATTAAAGACGGAAAAATCGTTGCTGCAGGAACGAATATCGCAGTTCCAAAAGATGCAGTAGTGGTAAATCTAGAAGGAAAGTACATTTATCCTTCTTTTATCGACATTTATTCTGACTATGGTGTTCCTGTACCTCAGCGCCAGATGGCCGGCGGCGGTTTCGGTGGACCCCAACAGCTGGAATCTAACAAAAAAGGTGCTTATGGCTGGAATCAGGCAATTAAACCTGAAGTAAATGCTTATGAGATCTTTTCTGTAGATGATTCAAAAGCTGCAGGGCTCAGAAATGTCGGTTTTGGTGCGGTATTAACTCACCAGAAAGATGGTATCGCCAGAGGTACCGGTACATTTGTTACTTTGGCTAATAAAAGAGATAACTTAGTTATTCTGAAAGATAAGGCCTCAGCGCATTACTCTTTGAATAAAGGAACTTCTTCACAGTCTTATCCCAGCTCTTTAATGGGGGTGATTGCATTATTGCGTCAATCATATTATGATGCGATGTGGTATAAAAACAGCGGTGCTAAAGAAGGGGTAAACCTTACTTTGAGAGCATGGAACGATGTTCAGTCATTACCACAGATTTTCGAAGGAAATGATAAATGGAATGATTTACGTGCGGCTAAAATCGGAGAAGAATTCGGTGTAAAATATATTATTAAAGCAGGTGTAAATGAATATCAACGTATTCAGGAGATGGCGGCTACAAAATCAGCATTCATTCTTCCTTTGAACTTCCCTGCTCCAATTGATACAGATGATCCTTCCGATGTAAGATTTGTAGGATTAGACCAATTAAAACATTGGGAACTGGCTCCAACCAACCCGGCTGCTTTTGAAAAAGCAGGAATTGAGTTTGCTTTTACAACAGCTGATTTAGGAAATACCTCAGAATTGTTTACAAACATCCGCAAAGCGATTCAAAATGGTTTAACGGAACAAACCGCTTTAGCTGCTTTAACTACAACACCTGCGAAATTACTGGGTGTTGAAAGTTTAATCGGTACTTTAGAGGCAGGTAAAGTAGCTAACTTTATCATCACTAACGGTCCGGTCTTCAGTGACAAAACTGCTATTCTCCAAAACTGGGTGAGTGGTGAGCGTTTTAATGTGAAGAATGAATTGTGGAATGATGTAACCGGTGTATATGAAATAGCTTTCAATACTAAATCAGGTGTTAAAAACTACAACCTTGTATTGAGTGCAGGTGGTAATGCCAGTCTGATTCAAGGAGATACACTGACCGGAAAATATACCTATACCGGAAAAATTTTCAAATTAAGTTATACAGAAGGTAAAGGAGCAAATGCTACAGAAACCGTATTAAGTGGTATTTTAAGCGATAAAGCGCTTTCCGGTACCGGTTTGGATGCAAAAGCTAATGCATTTACTTTCAAAGGTAAATTTAAAAATGCATCAACTGCAGCTCCGGCGGCAGCAGCGACTACTCCTGCTAAAGAAGAATTAGGAAAAGTAACTTATCCTTTCGTCGCTTATGGTAATGAAGAGCAATTGAAACAGGAAGACATTTTAATTAAGAATGCTACTGTTTGGACAAATGAAAAACAAGGAATTCTTCAAAATACAGATGTACTGATCAGAAATGGTAAAATTGCACAAATCGGTAAAAACTTATCTGCAAAAGGTGCAAAAGAAATTGACGGTACAGGTAAACATTTAACTGCCGGTATTATTGATGAACACTCTCACATAGCAGCGGCCTCTATCAACGAAGGTGCGCAAAGTGTTACTTCTGAGGTAAGAATTTCAGATAACATTAATCCTGAAGATATCAACATTTATCGTCAGTTAAGTGGTGGTGTAACCACTTCTCATATTCTGCACGGATCTGCTAATACAATTGGTGGCCAGACGCAATTAATCAAATTACGTTGGGGTAAAAATGCAGAAGAATTAAAATTTGAAGGTGCTGACCGTTTCATCAAATTTGCATTAGGTGAAAACGTAAAACGTTCTTCAAGCACTTCAAACGTTCGTTTCCCGAACACAAGAATGGGCGTTGAGCAGGTATTAGACGATGCATTTATCCGTGCAACGGATTATCAGAATGCTTTAAAAGCTGCCGCAACCGGTAAAAAAGGGGAGAATGTATATGAAAAAGTACGTAGAGATCTGGAACTGGAAGCATTATCAGATATTATGAATAAGAAATTATTCATTACTATGCACTCTTATGTACAATCTGAAATCGTAGCGGCTTTAAGAGTTGCTGAAAAACACGGATTCAGAGTAAATACTTTAACGCATATCCTGGAAGGTTATAAAGTGGCTGACAAAATCAAAGCACACGGTGCAAACGTTTCAACCTTCAGTGATTGGTGGAATTACAAAATGGAAGTATTGGATGCGCAGCCTTACAATGCTTATATTATGCAAAAAGTAGGATTAAATACTGCGATCAACTCTGATGATGCTGAAATGGCCCGTCGTTTAAACCAGGAAGCAGCGAAGTCTGTAAAATACGGTGGAATGAACGAAGAGGATGCATTGAAGATGGTTACTTTAAACCCTGCAAAAATGATGCATGTGGATAATAAAGTAGGATCTATCAAAGAAGGAAAAGATGCAGACCTGGTGCTTTGGACAGATCATCCTTTAAGCATTTATGCGATGAGTGAAAAAACCATTGTAGACGGTATTGTATACTTTGATCGTGAGAAAGACGCACAGATGCGTGATCAGATACAAGCGGAAAAAGCAAGACTGATTAAGAAAATGGCAGACCTGAAACGTGCTCCTGGCGGTGCGCGTCCTGCAGGTGGTTTTGCTCGTCCGGTACCTCGCTATGAAGTGGTATTAAGTTGTATGGATCATACACATAACCATGGCTTATTAGCAGTTGAAGAAGAAGATCATCAATAATCTACAAAAGGTTTTAAAAATGTTGAATATGAAATCCTTACTTAAAATATTTTGTCTGGTGTTCTTCGCAACATCAGCAATGGCACAGGATAATGTATATCCTGGTGCTCCTCAAAAAGAGACCATTGCTTTGATAAATGGTACCATCCACGTTGGAAATGGTCAGGTTATCGAGAATGGTATGGTTGTATTTGAAAAAGGCAAGATCGTTTCAGTTGGTTCTAAAGGAACTACTCCTGCAGGCGCTAAGGTGATCGATGTAGCGGGTAAACATGTTTATCCGGGTCTGATCCTTTCTTCTTCAAATCTTGGATTAGCTGAAGTGCCGAGTGTACGTGCTACCCTTGATGAGTCGGAGTTTGGCGAATACAATACGAATGTGCGCTCAATTGTTGCTTATAATACCGATTCAAGAGTAATTAATACGCTTAGAAATAATGGTATCTTACTGGCAAGCATTACACCGGGCGGTGGTATTATTTCTGGTTCTTCTACTGTTGTGCAATTAGATGCATGGCATTGGGAAGATGCTGCTGTTGCAATGGATAATGGTATGCACTTCCGTATGCCTAACCTTTTAATCAGAAGAGGTGGCAGAGGTGGCTTCGGTATGTTCGGAGCTGCTGCATCGAATGTAGATCCTGTACAAGCGGGTTTAAACCGTATTGAAGATGTGAAAAGTTTCTTTAAAGAAGCAAAAGCGTATTTAACTGAAGTTAAACCAGCTCAAACTAATCCTTCGTTCGAAGCAACCCGCAAATTATTCAACAAAGAGCAGAAATTTTATATACACTGTAATGTGGTAAAAGAAATGCTGATTGCTGTTGAGTTTGCAAAAGAATTCGGATTCGATGTAGTTATTGTAGGTGGCAGCGATTCTTATTTAATCGCAGATATTTTAAAAGAAAATAATATCTCGGTTATTTTGAATGATATGCACTCTTTACCGACAATGGCTGATGATGATGTAGCACAGCCATATAAAACACCAGGTATCTTACAAAAAGCAGGTGTACTATTCTCTATTAATGATACACATACTAATAGCAGATACAGAAACCTTGCTTTCAATGCAGGAACAGCTGCTGCTTACGGATTAACAAAAGAGCAGGCTTTATCGGCTGTTACTTTAAATGCTGCTAAAATTTTAGGAGTAGATAAAATAACAGGTTCTTTAGAAGCCGGAAAAGATGCTAACATTGTTGTATCTGAAGGAGATATCTTAGATATGCGTTCGAATCTGATTTTACATGCGTTTATTCAGGGACGAACAGTGAATTTAGACGATAAAGCTAAACAATTGGCAGATCGTTATAAATATAAGTACAACATTAAATAGTTGAATACTTTATATATAAAAGCCCCTCCGCTGTGAGGGGCTTTTTTGTGCAGGGTTTGTAAAATTTTGTATTGATTTCCATCTGTGGACTGCTGTTTTTCGTAAGTAATAATAGCAGCCAGGCTTTTATTCAATCAGCTGATGAATCAATAATATTCATTGTGGTGTATTTACATCTGTAATGAATATGACTGGGGATTGTCGTAATGCTCATTAATACCGCATAGAGGGAGTAGATAGAGCAGCGGGATATAAATCAACAGTATAAAGGGTTACGATCAATAACACTACAGGGCGGGAGGTAGGGCGTAGTGTTATTTTAAATAAATAATAGGTATGGATAAAGGATAATAACAGATATAGAATACATGAAATTATTTGCATATAACTCATTAACAAATGTGATTATAGCCGCATGTACTTATAGGGAAGGAGGTATCGAAAATAATTTTTATGGCTGTATCAACCTTTCTGAAGTTAGATGAATTACTTTCGTTTGATGATTCCGTGTACCGGGCATAAATTTTTTAATAAGCAGATATGCAACAAATTAATATATTCTGGTTTCGAAGAGATTTGCGTTTAGAAGACAATATAGGCTTGTATCATGCAATGAATTCCGGATTGCCGGTACTGCCTGTTTTTATATTTGATCGGAATATTTTGTCTCAGCTCGATCAAAAATCAGATAGGCGTGTTGATTATTTTCATCAGGCGTTAGAATATCTCAATGAAGAATTAAAACCATTCGGAGGTGGGCTGAAAACTTTTTTTGATTCTCCTCTGGAGGCATTTATGCAATTGGCTAAAAATTACAGTATTCATACTGTTTTTTATAATCGCGATTATGAGCCTTACGCAATTCAGCGTGATCTCGAAGTAACGGATTTTCTGAAAACTGCCGGAATAAAAGTACTGTCTTTTAAGGATCAGGTTATTTTCGAACCGGGTGAAATTCTAAAACAAGATCAAACTCCCTACACTGTATATACTCCTTTTTCTAAAAGGTGGAAGGAAGCATTGCAGCCACAACACATTAATGCTGTAAAAATAAAACACGGCACTTGTGTAAAACCTGATACAAATATTCATACACTTCGTGCGTTAGGATTTGAGCAAACAGATATAATATTTGAAGTGCCCGCAATTAATGTAAATACTTTAAAGGAATATGAAGATACCAGAAATTTTCCGGCAAAAGATGCTACATCACATTTGGGAATCGCATTGCGATTCGGAACAATTTCTATCCGGAAATGTGTCACTGCTGCATTGAAACATTCTGGCGTGTGGTTGAATGAACTGATCTGGAGAGAGTTTTTTATGCAGATTCTGCTTCACTACCCCGCAGTTGTTCAGCATTCCTTTAAAGCTAAATATGATTTGATCAAATGGCGGAATAATGAAAGAGAATTTGATAAATGGTGTAAAGGAGAAACCGGTTACCTGATGGTAGATGCCGGTATGCGTGAGTTAAATGCTACCGGATTTATGCATAATCGTGTACGGATGGTAGTTGCCAGTTTTCTTGCCAAACATTTGTTGATAGACTGGCGCTGGGGCGAAGCATATTTTGCCGGTTTATTGCTCGACTATGAATTGGCTTCTAATAATGGTAATTGGCAATGGGCTGCAGGAACAGGTTGCGACGCCGCTCCTTACTTCAGAATATTTAATCCTACAGAACAGCAAAAGAAATTTGATCCTGATTTTAAATATATTTCTAAATGGATCGGTGATATCGATACGCATCTGCTAAAATACCAGCCGATAGTAATACATGAAGAAGCCCGGAAAAGAGCATTAGAGATTTATAAAGAGGCTTTGAAGTAAATTATCTAATAACAGCTAGTGAAATATTACTATAACAGAGATTGAGTTTTTTTATGTTATGGTTTATATAAAATTGAAAATTCTAACCAAAAAATAATCTCATTTTAATGTGCCTGATGGGCGATTAAGCATGTTGTTAACTTCTTCACAAAAAGGCGTAAAGTTGCTATTACTTATTAGCAACTTTACGCCTTAAATATTAAATTTAGTCATCAACGCGTTGTTCGATTTCATGAGAGATAATAACCCTTTTTTATAAAAGGTATTATTATTCTTAATGTATCTATTACTCTTTCCGTAAAGGTCCGTATCGGCTGAAAGCTTATTTATTACTAAAATAACTTAGAAGTATGAACAAACTTTTACTACCCCTTCTTACGTTGATTTTTTTAGTTAGTTGTAAAAAAGAAACAGAGGAACCTCCGGCTGCGGAAGTAGAACAACTAAACCCTGATGATTTTATTGGTACTATTTGGGAATTACAAGAGTTCTATTACAATGATTCAGCATTAAGAATAGGACTACATCACTATCCCTCCGGAAACATGATCGTCAGTAAAGCTTATTTTAAGTTTTTTGCAGATAATAAAATGCAAAAAATAGAAACCATCGAAGCTGACGAGCTTGAAAATTGGAATGGTAATGCCAGTATAGTTGATATTTCATTCAATATAAATGAAATATTAAATTCTGCCGGAATAGACCCTGCTAATATTATCATCGCTAACACGAAATACACCTACAGCTGGCAAATTATTAATAATAAAATTCTTGTAAAGCGGGGCTTTTATATTTTAGATCTTAACAAAGAGGTAGAGCTTTCTTCTTTTACAATCTTAATGAGACCCAATAAAGAAATGTATGTCGAAATTCCGATTGATGAGAAAAGGATAGCTGTCTTATCACTCGTTGATATTAAAAGGTCCGGAATGTTCAGGCAATTCTTTAAACAGGTAGACGAAGTCAGTGGTGTTTTATTGATGTCATCTTATCGGGAAGAATTATAAATATTGGTGATACTATTAACAGATAATAATTATGTTAAAGAACTTATTACATATGTATATTAATTCTATTCTTTTTTGTGTAGAAAATGATGTATCTTATATATAATATATTTCATGTTAATTAAGCATATGTTGAGTAATACAAAAATCATTAGGTTTTACTAATGATTTTCTTGTATAAGAATAGCTGTATACTAAACTAATGCCACAGTTGAATAAATTATAAATATGATTTTTAATAAACAAACTCTTCCTTTGCTGATGGGGGTCGTTTTGCTGTTGAGTTGTAAAAAAGATTCCGGCCCGTCATTACCGCTGCAAGGAACCGTTTGGGAATTGCAGCAGTATTTTGTCAACAACAGAGAAGTGCCTGTAGGTGTTACGATTGTTAGTGATCAGATCAGCATTGTAGCAAGGGATTATTATGTTTTTAAGGGTGGAGGAGACTTAGAGTTACACAAACGTTTTAACTTTCTTAGCGAAGAAGAATTAGACAATACACCATCTTTTGTAAAGGAAACATTAATGGATAACTGGCAAAAATGGAACGAATTGCAAAAGAATGAAGAGGGGAGATATCCCAGGAATAGCTATTCCTGGAAGTCAAAAGGAAATAACATAACTGTTGTTGCTATTACTACTCTTTCACAGGATCCAAGAAATAAAAATGAGCGGGAGCGAATAGGGCATTTAACAGAAGATAATATATTGTTTTTTGAATACCGTGTTGAACACTCCTCCATTGATCAAGTGTATAAACTCTATTTCAAACAGGTAGATCATTTACCTGATCAGCTACAGTACTGATTTTAAAGAACATTTAATTATTACAATAAGGTATTAATAAAAAGTCCTCAACATTGTTGAGGACTTTTATATTTTAATTAGCTCCGTGGCAGTTTTTATATTTTTTACCGCTTCCGCAAGGACAAGGATCATTACGATTCGGTTTGGGTGCTACACGAACCGGTTCTTGTTTTGCAGGTTGAGAAGGATCAAAATAATCATTCTCATTTGCAGCATAGTCATCACCTCTGCGATCTACTTCAGCTTTATTGGTACGAATTTGAGGCGTTTCTTTTTTAGGTTGCTCTTTGTTTTCGCGAATTTGCTGCTGTGGATCATTTTCTTGTGAGCTGGGAAGATTTGCTAAAGCAAGGAAACTGATGATATTTCTGTTTAACTCTTCGTCCATACGTTTGAATAAATCAAACGCTGTGATTTTATAAATGACCAATGGATCTTTCTGTTCTAAGTAAGCGGTTTGAACGCTTTGCTTCAGGTCGTCCATGGCTCTTAAATGCTCTTTCCAGGTATCGTCGATAATTGCCAGTGTGATTTGGCGTTCCAGGGCATTGGTTAATTCCAGTCCGTCTGTACTAAGTGTTTTATCGAGATTTGATACAACGTTGATACCTTTTTTGCCATCTGTAAACGGTACTACAACATTTTCAATATGCTGGCCTTGTGTTTGACGGATGTTAACAAAACCCGGAACAATGAGTTTTCTAAGCTCGTCTAATTTTAACTGATATTTTGATTTTGCTTCCTGATAAAGTTTATCAGCTAAAACCTGTGTATTGTCTTTCGCTAATTCTTCAGCAGTGATTTTGGTATCAATACCAAGACTCATGATAGCAGCCAGCTGGAACCCTTCATAGTCATTTTGTTCTTTGAACGATGCGATTACACCTTCGGCAACAGAATAGAATGCATTGTCGATATCTAGTGCCAGACGTTCTCCGAATAATGCATGACTACGTTTTTTATAGATTACATTTCTTTGTTTATTCATTACGTCATCGTATTCCAATAAACGTTTACGAATACCAAAGTTATTTTCTTCTACTTTACGTTGGGCGCGTTCGATTGATTTGGTAACCATGCTATGTTGAATAACTTCACCTTCTTTATAACCAAATCTGTCCATCACTGAAGCGATACGCTCACTTCCGAATAAACGCATTAAATCATCTTCTAAAGAAACATAGAATTGAGAAGAACCCGGATCACCCTGACGACCGGCACGACCTCTTAACTGTCTGTCTACACGGCGGCTTTCATGGCGTTCAGTACCGATAATAGCTAAACCACCTGCTTCTTTAACACCAGGTCCGAGTTTAATATCCGTACCACGACCGGCCATGTTGGTAGCAATGGTAACGGCTCCCGGCAAACCTGCTTCGGCAACCACCTGTGCTTCTTTGGCGTGTTGTTTAGCGTTCAGTACGTTGTGGGCAATGTTTTTAGCCTTCATCATTCTGCTCAGCAATTCACTTACCTCTACAGAAGTAGTACCTACCAGTACTGGTCTTCCTTCAGCCTGCAGCTTCTTGATTTCATCAATTACCGCATTGTATTTTTCACGCTTGGTTTTGAATACAAAATCTTCATGATCTTTTCTGATCACTGTTACATTGGTTGGAATGGTAACCACATCCAGTTTGTAGATCGACCAGAATTCACCTGCTTCAGTAACGGCAGTACCGGTCATACCACATAATTTGTGGTACATACGGAAGTAGTTCTGTAAAGTAACTGTTGCGTATGTTTGAGTAGCGGCTTCGATTTTTACGTTTTCTTTCGCTTCAATCGCCTGGTGTAATCCGTCGCTGTAACGGCGTCCGTCCAGGATACGGCCGGTTTGTTCATCAACGATTTTAACCTGACCATCCATTACTACATATTCAATGTCATTATCAAAAAGTGTATAGGCTTTTAATAATTGATGTACGGTATGGATACGTTCTGCTTTTGCAGAATAGTCTTGTAAAACAGCTTCTTTTAGGGTAAGTTTTTCTTCATTGCTGCCGGCTGTTTCTTCGATTTTTGCTAATTCGGAAGCGATATCCGGTAAAACGAAGAAACTGGGATCTTCGCCAGCCTTAGTGATGGCAGCAATACCTCTGTCGGTTAACTCTACCTGTTTGTTTTTTTCGTCGATGTGGAAATACAATTCCTCATCCACAATATGCATATTACGTTGCTGATCGGCTAAGTAATAGTTTTCAATTTTTTGAAGTTTTACGCGGTTACCGGGTTCTGATAAGAACTTAATCAATGGATTGTTTTTAGGTAAACCTCTGTAAGCACGCATTAATGCGAGACCACCCGCTTTCGGATCATCATCACCTTCAGCAAAAGCTTTTTTAGCTTCAGCAAGGTAACGTGTAGTAATTTGTTTTTGTAAATTTACCAGGCTCTCCACACGAGGTTTTAAGGCGTCGAACTGTTGTTGATCGCCGCGAGGAACCGGTCCGGATATGATCAAAGGAGTTCTTGCATCGTCGATCAAAACGCTATCCACCTCATCGACCATTGCAAAGTGGTGTTTACGCTGAACCATGTCTTGCGGAGCATGTACCATGTTATCACGTAAGTAGTCGAAACCGAACTCATTGTTTGTACCGTAAGTGATATCTGCCTGATAAGCTTTGCGACGTGCGGCAGAGTTCGGTTGATGTTTATCAATACAATCAACGGTTAATCCCAGCCATTCGAATAAAGTTCCATTCCACTCAGAATCACGTTTTGCCAGGTAATCGTTCACCGTAACAACATGTACACCTTCACCTGCTAATGCGTTCAGGTAAGCAGGAAGAGTGGATACTAATGTTTTACCTTCACCGGTAGCCATCTCGGAAATTTTACCCTGATGTAAAACAGTACCACCAATCAACTGTACATCGTAATGCACCATGTTCCACGTAATCAGGTTACCGCCGGCATTCCAGCTATTCTGAAAAACAGCTTCCTCTCCTTCGATACGGATATATGGTTTGGTAACACTTAATTCTCTGTCGAGCGGAGATGCTTTTGATCTTAATTCAGTATTATTAGTAAATCTTCTGGCGGCTTCTTTCACCACAGCAAATGCTTCTGCATGAATGTCGGAAAGGGCTTCTTCAATTTTTTTATCTCTGTCTTTCGTGAGGGCATCTACTTTTTGGTAGAGTTCGTCTTTTTGCTGTATTTGTTCAACAGGTAAAGCTTCTGCCTGTTGCTTTAATTGGTCTACTTCCTGATCAATGTCTTTCAGATGTTCTTTAATGCGGGCTCTAAACTCTTGCGTTTTGCCTCTTAACTCGTCATTACTCAAAGAAGCATAAGCAGAAAAGTGCTCATTGATTTTGGCTATCAGGGGAAGAATGCTCTTTACATCTTTCTCCGATTTACTTCCTCCAAATATTTTAGATAAAAAACCTAACATGAATTCATTATTGATTTATAAATAAAAACTGTCTAACTGACGATATTGCAAAATACCACTCACCCGGTAAGATTACAAAAAAGGTGCAATAATAATTCTGATAGCCAAATTGACAGGATGCCAAAGGTAATAAAATTGATTGGGAAGTTTCGGTAATAATTGGCTGATTTCTAAGGAAGGAATTTCAAAAAATCTGACAAAATGCACTTCCAAAAGTAATTAAAGAATAACGTAGTCAAAAAAAACGCTAAAAAAATTTGTATTTTTGATAAAAAAGTTAGTAATTTGTAGCTAAAATAATTAGCTATGTCATTTGCTGGAAAAAATTTGAAGTATTTACGTAAGCTAAGGGGGTGGACGCAGGAAGAGTTTGCCAATAAACTTGGCATTAAACGTTCGCTGGTAGGAGCGTATGAAGAAGAAAGAGCGGAACCGCGTCTTGAAGTACTGGAATACGTAGGTGAAATTTTTAAACTGAGTCTCGACGAATTAATACTCAAAGATTTGTCTGACAATGGCGATAATTATTTGTCTAAACGTCGTCAAATGAAACTCGGTACGGTGCACGAAAGCCGTATTCAGTTTGTTCCGGTAAAAGCTGCCGCCGGTTATTTAGCCGGGTATGCAGACCCAGATTTTCTCGACGAGTTAAATACGTTTACTTTACCGATGCTGGCAGCAGGCGAATACCGTGCTTTCGAAATAGTGGGTGATTCAATGTTACCAACCCCCAGTGGTTCTATCATTGTAGGTGAAAAAATAGATGATGTGGAAGAAGTCAGAAATAATGGCACCTATATTATTATTTCCCGGCACGACGGTATTGTTTACAAGCGGATCATGAAAAATAATCGTTCGAAAAATAAATGGACTTTAGTGAGCGATAATCCTTCTTATCATCCTTATCAGGTAAATGCGGAAGATGTTATTGAAGTGTGGAAGGCAGCAATGATTATGAGTAAAGCAAATGCACAACCTCATTGGGATGTAAATCAGTTGGCAAATCTTGTATCCAATTTACAGGATCAGGTTTCTAACTTAAAGAAGAGAATTAATTAGGTTTTTAGTTTTGTTGTAGGCAAAAGAGGCAATTCTTATTCTTAGGAGCTGCCTCTTTTTAATTGCGAATGTATCGGGCAGCATTCATTCGCTAAAGCAACTGGCACCATCCACCGAAATTGATTACCGGTCTCGGGCCGTTCCCCCCGGCTGTTCTTTCTGAATCGTTTGGAACAACCGGGAGGGGCAGCCTGATAAATCACTTTCTGTAAATTAACCATATAGTTCCCTTGCCAGACGAAAGGTGTTACAATGTGCTTCTACTATTGTTTTTACATCAGGAGAATAACCGCCACCCATTGAAGCCACCAACGGAATACCTTTATTTCTGACTTTCTCCAATACCATGCGGTCTCTTTCTTTACAACCTTCCATCGTCACTTTTAATTTTCCGAATTTGTCAGTAGCTAAGATGTCTACACCAGATTGGAAAAAACAAAAATCAGCTTGTACCGTTTCCAGCAGATGACTCAGGTGTTGATCTAATAGCTCAAGATAAGTATCTGTGTTTGTACCATCAGGCAATCCTACATCCAGGTTACTCTTTTCTTTTTGAAAAGGATAGTTATGTTCACCGTGCATACTGAACGTAAACACTTCTTTTTTATGCTCAAATATTTTAGCCGTACCGTTACCTTGATGAACGTCGAGGTCGATGATCAATATCTTTTTTGATAATCCCTCCTCAATAAGATAATTGGCAGCTACGGCAATATCATTTAATAAACAAAAACCTTCACCCCTGTCACTGTAAGCATGATGAGTTCCTCCTGCTACATTTAATGAAATACCGTGTACGATAGCGTTATGACAACAGTCTACGGTACCTTGCACCAGTGTTAATTCTCTCAGCGTTAAACCGGGAGATTGAGGAAAGCCTATATGACGCTGCTCTTTTTCGCTCAACGTCTGGTCAATGAGTTTCTGATAATATTCTTCGGTATGTGTTAGTAAAACGATTTCTTTATCACACACGGCCGGCGTGAAAAAGTTGTTTGAAGTAAGGATTCCTTCATATAATAATTGTTCCGGGATCAATTCGTATTTCAACATAGGAAAACGATGTCCTTCGGGTAACGGATGACAATAGATCGGATGATAAGCTACTTTCAGCATTCTTGCAAGGGTAAAATCTTGTTTTCAACTATTGCAAATATATGATCATTTCGTTTGGGCCTGATATTGTATAAACCAGTAAATTCACTAAACGCAGGTAAAATCATAGAGTTGCCGGAATGATAGAAACAAGGCAACATGATTTTTTGTTTTGCGATACCCTCTATTTTTATTCCGGGGTGGATATGGCCACTGAAATAAAAACGATTTGCGTCTAATGTTTTGACATCGCTTAAATCATGTACAAAACAAAACTGCTCATTATATTGCCAACAATTCTGTTTTACTTCAATATTGGCAGCGGTATAAAATGATGTACTCAACACATCATGATTACCTTTTATTAAAGTAAAAGATAGGTTCGGAAAATCAGTTCTCCATTTCAAAAACAATTCTAATTCGCGATTAGCTGTTGAATGAAATAAATCGCCTACAGCAATAACTTGCTTTGGTTGAAAATATTGTAATAAATCAACAAATTTTTGAAGGTCTTTTTGATAAACAGCCTGCGGTACCGGAATGCCGTTTTTTCTGAAATGTCCTGTTTTTCCGAAGTGTAAATCAGATAAAATCAGGCATTGTTCTTCCTCCCAAAACAACGCCCGGTGCGGCGATATCCAGAAGTGCTCATTTAAAATAATATGTTTGGTTGGTACGAACATGGAATGTTCAAAGTTACCGCTTTTTATGATCAACGGCTCATTTCTTCTTTTTGCCCGAAGCGGCCTGATTCAGTTGTTCCTGCATTCTTTTTACCCTTTGTTCTAACTGTTCTGACGACATGTTCTCTCTGAAGCTGTCTACCTTTATCGGAAAGCAGAATGGAGTCAACCGTTTAGGAAAAGTAATCACTATATCTGATTGCTGTATCCTTTCCAGCATGTCGCGTAACCTTGTTTCTTCCATCTGTTGCTCAAATACTTCTGCATAAGCTTGTCGTATCAATACATTGTCGGGGTCATATTCTGCAAAAACATTGAATAATAACGAGGCTGAAGATTGTAAATGCCGCGCTTTTTTATGCTCACCGGGCATTCCCTGAAAAACCAATCCGCCAATCACCGCAATATCCCGAAACTTTCTTTTTGCCATTTCCGAAGCGTTTACAGACCGTTGAATGTCGAGTACAAGGTTTTCATCACTAAACAGCTCGTATACGTTTGTATCGTCAACAGGAATTGGCTGATCGCTTAATAACTCAAAACCATAGTCATTCATAGCAAATGAAAAAGTAATTGGTGTTATTTTACCGATTCGGTAAGCTAATATTGCAGCCATGGCCTCGTGTACCAGTCGCCCTTCAAAAGGATATACAAATAAATGAAACCCGTCTTTTGTCTCTATCTGCTCTATCAGTAATTCATTTTCTTTCGGTACAATCGATAATTGCTGCTGCAAGGCAAATAAGGGTTCCAGTACTTTAATTTCAATATCAGTCTGGCTGGGTTTTATCTCTTTATGAATCAGCGCAGCCGATTCCTGAAATTTTCTCCTTAATACTTTCCCTAATTTCGCCGATAAAGGTAATCGCCCACCATTCCAACTGGGTACAATTGATTTTCCGGAGGTTGATTTTCTTACCAGTACGGTCATGTCTTTGATACGTACCAACTCGAGCTGGCGGCCGGCGAGTGTGAATGAATCACCCGGGTTTAAACGCGAAATGAACCATTCTTCAATCATTCCAATATAACCGCCTGAAATGAATTTTACATTTAACATGGCATCACTTACAATCGTTCCGATATGCAGGCGATGACGCATCATTAATCTACGGTTGGTCATCCGGTATACACCATCTGTCAGTTCTACCTTTTTGTAATCGTCATATTGTTGTAAAGCTACACCACCCTGCGTTAGAAATTGAACGACCTCGTCAAATTCTTCTAACGACAATGATTGAAAACAAAAAGTATTTTTGATTTCATGATAAGTGCTGTCGCGTTGAAACCCTTCTGAAATAGCCAGTGTTCCCAGAAACTGAACCAATACGTCATAGCAAAGTAACATCGGTTCACGGCTTTCGATGGTTTGTTCTTTTATCGCCTGTTTCAATGCGGCAGCTTCTATAAGTTCCAGGCTATGTGTAGGTAAGAAATAAATCTTGCTGATAGCCCCTGGTGTGTGGCCGCTACGACCGGCCCTCTGTAAAAAACGCGCAACTCCTTTAGGTGATCCTACCTGAATGACCGTTTCTACCGGACGAAAGTCAACCCCGAGGTCCAGGCTACTGGTACAGATAACCGCTTTTAATTTTGCCTGATGTAAAGCCTCTTCTACCCATATACGTAATGCCTGTTCAATACTACCATGGTGCAAGGCGATTGCTCCGGCCAGCTCCGGGGCGGCTTGCAGCAGCGCCTGATACCACCTTTCACTCATGCCTCTGGTGTTGATGAAAATAAGTGTAGTCTGGCTCTTTTCTATAATCGGTAAAATTTTATCTACCAGTTTAATTCCAAGATGCCCGGCCCAGGGATATTTTTCAATTTCATCAGGGAGTATTGATTCAATTTCTATTTTTTTATCCAGATTTGCACGAACCAATGAATACCTGCCTTCAGTAAACCTGAATACAGGAAATAATAATACTTCTGCGGCTTCGTCTAAATTACCAATGGTGGCACTGATACCCCAGAGTTGAAGCGGGTGTGTTTTTTTTATGCCGGCAAGCCTTGAAATCGCCAGCTCTATTTGTACTCCACGTTTTGTGCCTAACAGTTCATGCCATTCGTCTACGGCTATAATCCGTGTTTTTTCAAAGTAAGATGGATACTCTTTTTGTGCTAGTAAAAGGTGCAGACTTTCCGGCGTAATGATTAATACTTCTGGTGCTATCCGTTTCTGTTTCTGCCGTTCATTCGTTGTTGTATCTCCGTTACGAATACCTACCTGCCATTGTAATCCTAATCCGGCAATCGCTTCTTCCATTGCCCGGCCCAGATCTTTGCCTAAAGCTCTTAATGGCGTGATCCAGATCAGCTGTAGTCCGTTTTTCTTTTTCTGCAGGTATTTGTCAGGATGCTCATTAATGAACTGAATCACTGCGCCTAAGAATATGGAAAAGGTTTTGCCAAAGCCGGTAGGGGCATTTACCAAACCGCTTTTATTTTCATGAATGGCCTGCCAGGCTTCCTGTTGAAAAGAAAATGGTTTGAAACCCTGACTTTCCAGCCAGGTTGCAACTACTTTGTACCCTATCGTTTTTTTTAGATTCAACTTATCCGAATTGTTCGAGCATTTTTTTTAGATCTTCTAAGGTATTAATATCATCAACAGTTTTATCTTTTCGCCATCGATTAATTCTCGGAAAGCGTAGCGCCACACCCGATTTATGTCTTTTGCTTTCTGCAATTCCCTCAAATGCGATTTCAAAAACCAGTTCGGGCTTTACTGTTCGTACCGGGCCGAATTTTTCCAGTGAGTTTTTTTTCACAAATGCATCTACCTGTGCTATTTCCTGATCGGTTAACCCGGAATAAGCTTTGGTGAAAGTAATCAGCTGATCATCACTTCTTACTGCAAAAGTATAATCGGTATACAAATTAGATCGCCGCCCGTGCCCTTTCTGTGCATATATCATTACCGCATCAATCACGAGTGGATCTATTTTCCACTTCCACCAGTCACCTTTTTTTCTACCGGTTTGATAAGTAGAAGATAATCTTTTTATCATTAACCCCTCAGCACCATTGTCTCTGGAGTGCATTCTTACCTGTTCAAGTTGCTGCCAGCTTTGAAAAGGAACTTCTTTGGATAAAATTAATGCAGGTTCATTCAGTGAATGTATGAGAGATGATAATATTCTTCTTCGTTCGGCTAAAGGGGTGGTTCTGATATCCTGTCCTTGCCATTCCAACAGATCGAACGCAAAAAATGTAACAGGTACTTCCTGTAATTGTTTTTTCGTAAGATTTTTTCTGCCAATTCGGGTTTGTAACAGATTAAATGAAAGGGGTGTTTGCTCAATGGAGGGAATGATTTCTCCGTCTAGTACGGTTCCATCAGGTAATTTTTCTGCCAGGGCATTGTATTCGGGAAATTTCTCCGTCATTAACTCTTCACCACGGCTCCATACATAGAATTGCCTGTTTCGTTTAATGAGCTGTCCGCGAATACCGTCCCATTTCCATTCGGCCATCCACTCATCAGGATGCTCAGGCATACCTTCAATAGCATATGCCAGGTAAAAGGGATAAGGTTTAGATATATCTGTTTGCTGAATTTCTTCATTCAGTAATTGCTCGGGGGTTGTGGTGGAAGGATCCCATTGTCCGCTGATGCGGTGTGCAATAATTGCGGGATCTAATTGAGTAAATTTGGCCAATGCATTCACCATGGTTTTTTGTGAGATGCCGATTCTGAAACCGCCGGTTATGAGTTTGTTGAAAACAAAGCGTTCACGTGTATTCATCGATTGCCAGTGCTGAAGAATGAACTGTTTTTTCGCTTCATCGTTTTGGGTGGATACAAGTTTTAATGATGCTAAAATATCCGCTAAAGAACTTTGTGTTGACTCACCCTCCGGCGGAGGTAATAATAGGGCAATGGTTTCTGCCAGGTCACCTACTGTATGATAACATTCGTCGAATAGCCATCGTGGATGCTGAGTGAGTTCGATGCACCATTGTTGCAAATGCGCAGCTGAGATGGTTCTTTTGGGTCTTCTTCCGGTAAACAAAGCAATTAACCAGCTAATATCTTTCTGTTTTGCTTCCGCAAAATAGTTCGCCAATGCATCTATTTTTGCATTGGTTTTGGTGGATGTGCCCAGTTGCCATATCAGTTGCGCGAAATGTTTCATATCATACGATTGATGCTGTTTCGTCTTCTTCATTACCATAATTGGTAATTACTTCACTTGCCTGAATATTTTGTTCATTTAGATAACGGCTGAATACGCTCTGAAAGCCATGCGTAACATATACCTGTTCTGCCCGCGTTGCATTAATTGCCTGCAATAACCCTTTCCAGTCACAATGGTCGCTTAAGGCAAAGCCCGCATCTGCATTTCGCCGGCGCTGATGCCCACGCACCTGCATCCAACCACTACAAATACCTACAGAATAAGGAGTAAATTTTCTTATCCAGGGGCTATCTAAAGCACTCGAGGGGGCAATGATGATATTACCTGCAAACTCTTTTGGTGAAGTTTCTTTGGTAATGGGAAAGATCATTGGTAATGTGTGCCCCGAGTTGATCAGCGTTTGGTGTATATTGTAAACGGCGCCATGAGCGTAGATGGGTAAACCGGTTTGTTGAAGGCAGGGCAGTAACCGTTGAGCTTTTCCCAAACTATACGCAATCAGCACAGATGTTTGTTGCCGGCTGTGATTCTGCATCACCCATTGCTGAATTTCTTCGAATATTTTTTGCTGCGGCAACCAGTTATAAATGGGTAAACCGAATGTAGATTCTGTAATGAAATGGTGACAGGTAATTGGTTCAAATGCTCCTGAAATGCCATCATTCTCTATTTTATAATCACCGCTTACCACCCATACCTCACCTTTGTATTCTACACGGATCTGAGAAGAGCCGATAATATGCCCGGCCGGATGAAAACTGACTTTTACTCCATTTATATAAAGAGGTTGATTCCACTCTGTTGTTTCATATATCCCTTCTCCCAACCGGTATTGCAATAAAGGTTTGGTGTAAGTGTGGCAAAGATATTTCTTCGAACCCGCACGGGCGTGATCACTATGCGCATGCGTAATCAGTGCATAGTCAACCGGAACCCAGGGGTCAATAAAAAAGTTGCCCTGCTCACAGTAAATACCCGAGGTGTGAAATTTTAATAAAGACACTTAATTTAATTAAGAATGAATAGTTGAGAATGAAGGAGTAAACATTTAACTCCTAATTCCTAATTCTCAATTATTAATTGATACAAAACCAGTGCCCTGCTTACAGTAAATGCCCGAGGTGTGAAATTTAATAACGACACCTAATTTAATTAAGAATGAATAGTTGAGAATTAAAAGATTTAACTCCTAATTATTAATTCTTAATTAGGAGTTGATACCAATCGGTATTCTATTTGATTTCTGCGATTTCTCCGTTTACTAATTTAACGAAGTAAATTTTCTGATTTTCCCAATAATCGATTTTGGTTCTGTCGTTATTGTAAACCGGTAAAATGTGGAACTGTGTGAAAACATTAGACCCGTTCAGATGAGGGTGCAATGCAAGATTGCCTTCGTGTGAAGTTAATAGGGAGCTGAACTTGTAAATCATTTCATAACCTCTGAAAACCATATCTGAAGGACGCGCGAAGTACCTGGATTTATACCAGTCTGTCAGATGTGCAATGCTTTCATTGGTAGGGTCGAAATTAAAAGGAGTGGTATAGTAAATTTCTATTCCTTTGTACTGCGCTTCGGTGAAGCTCACCTGATCCCAGGTAGGCATACCGATTACAGTTACTGAGCTGCTGTATTCTTCCTGAATATCATTTAAGCCGTGTACAATTTTTTTTGCAAATGTAGCATCCAGGCTGGAAGCGATCACTACATTGTGTTTTTCGTCGGTGATATAAGGACTGATATCATCGAGGTTAAAACCTTCTGGTAATTCAACTACTTTTATTTTAAGTGGAATACCGGCAGTTCGTTTTCCTTCTTCCAGAATCAGGTTACTGACCATATTGTCTTGTTCGTTTTTACGCTTGAACAATACAATATTATCTACCGGATATTTTGATTGGATATGTCTGTATATTGCTTTAAAGTGTGTTGGCAGCGTGGCATTTAAAATAAAATAGTAGGGATTTTCAGTTTGATTGACGCTGTTGGGCAGGTTGATATTGATAAACGGTACTTCTCTTAATTTGGCAAATTGAGCCAACAGGGCTGCTTCATTTACGTTAACCTGTCCGATCAGCAGATCCATTTTCGCCATATTTGAGTCGAGTAAAACATCTAATAGTTTTTGCTCTTTTGACTTTATATCAAACACGTGAAAGGCTACATTGAATCCTTTTGCCTGCAGTGAATCGATGGCGATCTGAGCACCCTGCCAGAATTCGAGCCCCGGATTGAGGAACTTCGGAAACTGTTTGCCGAAAACGTATTGTTGCTGCTGATAAGCACTATCCAGATAGAACGGCGTAAAGATGGCAATTTGTTTGGTTTCATTTTGTGCAAAACTTTGTTGTACAAAACAAACCAGCGAAACAACGATAACAAGAGACCATCTTTTCATAATCAAAACATTTTCGGTTAGGGAAAAAAATGGTTGCATACAGATTTAGGTAAACCATATATGCAACCCTTAAATATAGTTGTTTGAATTATTCCCATTCAATGGTAGCCGGAGGCTTACTGCTGATATCATATACAACGCGGTTAATACCTTTTACATTGTTAATGATATCGTTCGAAATATGTGCCAGAAATTCGTAAGGTAAATGTGCCCAATCGGCGGTCATACCGTCTACTGAAGTTACGGCTCTTAACGCTACGGTGAATTCATAAGTGCGTTCGTCGCCCATTACACCCACTGATTTTACCGGTAACAAAATTGTTCCTGCCTGCCAAACTTCATTATAAAGATTAAATTCTTTCAAGCCTTTAACGTACCGGTAATCAGCTTCTTGTAAGAGTGCTACTCTTTCAGGCGTAATTTCTCCCAGAATTCTGATGGCTAAACCTGGTCCTGGAAAAGGGTGTCGGTTTAACAAATCAGCAGGAATACCTAATTCAGCACCTACTCTGCGAACTTCATCTTTAAATAAGAAACGAAGCGGTTCTACCAGTTCCAGTTTCATTAATTCAGGCAAGCCACCCACATTATGGTGTGACTTGATAGTTACTGACGGACCATGAACGGAAATACTTTCAATTACATCCGGATAAATCGTTCCCTGTCCGAGCATTTCTACCCCTTCTACTTCTTTCGCTTCATCCTGAAATACATCAATAAATAGTTTTCCGATGACTTTGCGTTTTGCTTCAGGATCAGTTTTTCCCTGTAAATCGGTATAAAAACGCTCTTTCGCGTCTATCCCTTTTACATTTAAACCGATTGTATTATAAGTTGCTAAAACTTCTTCGAATTCATTTTTTCTAAGAACTCCGTTGTCAACGAAGATACCATATAAGTTATCACCGATTGCTCTGTGAATAAGGGTTGCTGCTACTGTTGAGTCAACACCGCCGCTTAAAGCCATGATTACCTTACGGTTACCGATTTGTTCTTTCAATTGGTTAACTGTATCTGTAATAAAGTGGGCGGGGGTCCAGCTTTGAGTACAACCGCAGATATCTACCAGAAAGTTTGTGATCATTTTCTTTCCCTCAGTAGAGTGATACACTTCCGGGTGAAACTGAACACAATATAAAGGATGGGTACCTGTTGTTTTTTTGAAGGCAGCGTATGGAATGCTGTCTGTACTCGCCAGTACTTCAAACCCTTGCGGAAGCTCTAAAACACTGTCGGAGTGGCTCATCCACACCTGGGAATCGGTATTGACGTTCTTAAAGAAGGCATCATCTTTTTCTTTGTGCATAATAGCACGGCCATATTCTCTTTTGTTTGATTTAGCTACCAAACCACCGAATAGTTTGGCGGTTAATTGAGCACCATAACAAACTCCTAATACAGGAAGTTGTTGATGGAACGCCTCCACAGCAACGTTGGGAGCTTTTTCATCATTTACCGAAAAAGGTGAGCCTGAAAGGATTATACCTTTTAAAGAAGGGTCTATGGTTACTTCTTTATGATACGGAATAATTTCGCAATAAACGTTTGCTTCGCGAACAGCACGGGCAATTAATTGAGTATATTGACTGCCAAAATCGAGGATTAATATCTTTTCCATCATGGTCGTGCGAAGGTAAGAAAACAGTTGCAGCCAAAAAACAAACTATTTTAAAAAAATAGGCTTATTTATTCCTAAATTTTATCTAAAAAAAGAGAAAAAGATGTAATAATTTGATAAATTCATCGACCTATATATAAATAGAATTTACTGAATATGAAAATAGGCTCTATACTTGCAATTATCGCAGTGTTGTTTCTGACCTTCTTTATTGTCTCAAAAAAATGGTTCAGAGGTACTATTGTAGGCAGTGGCGCACAAATTACGAGAACCATACCTTTGGATAGGTTTGAAGCTATTAAAGTAAGTGGTGCTTACGACCGGGTTACTTTTATTCAAAGTGACCGTTTTGAACTGGTTTATGAGGGCTACCAAAACCTGTACGACAATCTTGAAATCCGCAACAGAAACGGCGAATTGATTATTGAGAATAAGAAAAGATTTTTGCGGATGGTATCGAACACTCCCAGGTTAACCATTTATGGAAAAGATCTGAGTAAAGTAAATTTGTCGGGTGCTACTAATTTTTATGCTGAGCATATAGAAAATAATAACCAGCTTGATATTTACTCATCAGGTGCCAGTGAAATGAAAATTGATGTAAAATGCCCTTCTGTAAAAGTGAAACTTTCTGGGGCGGGTTCTGTTAAAATCAGTGGGTTAACGCGTGACTTTACTGCTACCATTTCAGGTGCTGCTGATATTAAAGCTTACGATCTGATGTCTGAAAATACAGAAGTGAATATCTCCGGTGCCGGTAATGCACAGGTTTATGCCAGTAAATCATTGAATGCCAAAGCTACAGGAGCCGGCAATATTAGTTATAAGGGAGATCCCGTTGTTCGTGTAAAAACATCGGGTGTAGGATCGGTGACGAAGAAAGATTAAATTTTGCTATGATTGTTTGTTTTTATAATAAGGGTTGAGAAAGTTATAGTTTAACTTTTTTAACCCTTATGTTTATGGTTTGGGTTCTCCCCCGATCGTCTGCACAGGTAATCTTATTCAATCCTTCTACCGGTTGAAAATAGATTTTCTCTTTCGCCAGTACTTTTCTGTAAAATTGATCGTTCACGTACCATTGTACTTCTAATACATCATTGCTGACCTGAGCACTTAATAATAATGGTTCGGGATTAGCCTCGTCTAACAGATATTCTTCACCACGTACCAGACTGTTAATGACCGGTGCCCCGGTTTGTAAAATAATTTCGCAGTCGGCATTGTGCGGCGCTATTTTTTCATACATGATGCCATGCGTGCTGAAATAATGCTGCATTTCAGGAGTAATCTTACGGATATGCTTTCGCTTGTATCCCGTTGCCGGTAAACAATATTGACAATAACTGACCGTTTCCGAAGGGTTCAGGTATACTGTTTCATAAGCATCGCAATATGCATTTGAAGACCTGTACCGTATGAAATAATCATTCACAATCTGTGTACATTCATCCGTAGGAATCTTTCCGGATTCGGCACATACCAGACGGGTATCACAACCGTCAGGCATTTCAAACCACCCGTTTTTACTATTATAGTCGATATTGTTAAAAATTCTGAATAATAATGGCGTAGCGATTGTTGCACCCTGTAAAAGGTGTGAAGGAGTTCCGTTAAAATTACCCAGCCAGACGCCTACGGTATATTTTTGATTGTATCCAATGCTCCAGGCATCCCTTCTTCCGTAGGATGTGCCGGTTTTCCATGCAATTTGTGGCAATTTTTCTGTTTGTTGCCAGTGAAGCGGAAAGTCTGGCCGTTGTATCTGTGTTAGCGTCTGATGAATCATATAACTGGCTTCATCGCTCCATAAAGAGTATCCTGTATGAGTAGAGTCTTCCTGCGTATATCTGGTTGGCTGATAATAGCCACCGTTTGCCAATGTGCTGTAAAGAGTTGTCAGTTCAACCAGGTTACTGCCACATCCCCCTAAAATAACAGATAACCCGAGTTTTTTTTCATCTCTGGCTACCTGCTTAAAGCCAGCGTCTTTCAATAGTTGAATGAAATTACCGACACCTACATTGTTTAAAGTTTTTACAGCAGGAATATTTAATGAATTACCTAACGCATATTCGAGTGTTACCCATCCATTGAATTTGCGGTCAAAGTTTTCAGGAGTGTATCCTTTAAAATTAACAGCAACGTCGGTGATAATAGATTTAGGAGTGGCAATGCCCTGATCAATTGCCATCGCATAAATAAAAGGTTTTAAAGTGCTGCCGGGTTGGCGGATAGCTTTGGCGCCATCGACCTGGCCTTGAGCCGGATCATCAAAAAAATCAGCAGAGCCAATATAACTAAGAATTTCATGTGTTTCATTGTCTATTACTACAACGGCAGCCTGGGAAATTCCCTGCAAACGCATTTGATTTACATAGTCGCTTACCATCTGCTCGAGGTTATATTGCATTCCTAAATGAATGGTAGAATTAATATTGTAATCCGGACGGCGTTTTAACAACCGCGCATAATGAGGAGCCAGCCTTGGCAAGGACTCTCTTTTCACTGTTAAAGGTTCATTATAGGCAAGGTCTATGGTGGTTGCATCAAACAACTTATCAGCCGCAAATTTTTTTAACCAGCGGTTTCGTTCAACAGTGATATAATCGTTTGATTGTCCTAATACCAGTGAACTGGGGCGATTAGGTATAATTGTTAAGGTTACAATTTCTGCAAGCGATAAATGATTGGGATTTTTCTTGAAATACATCCAGGAGGCCGATTTGATGCCTTCTATATTTCCGCTATAAGGTAAACGGTTTATATAAGCCTGTAATAATTCATCTTTTGAGTAGTTCCATTCTAATTGTACAGCGCGGATCATTTCTTTGAACTTATTCCAATAGGTTCTCGGTTGAGGATCAATCAAACGTGCCAGTTGCATTGAAATGGTAGAAGCGCCTGATGTGCGTTTGCCACGAATGATATTTTTAGAAAATGCCCTTGCTAAAGAAAACAGATCAATGCCCGGGTGATAGTAAAAACTTTTATCTTCTTTGTATATAATTGTTTCTTTTAGTAATGGAGAAATTTCATCTAACTCGGTTTTCATCCTCCACTTATCATCGTTTGTTAAGAACGCATGCAGAAATTCCCCATTCCGGTCATAAATAACCGTTGAATAGTTATTCGGAATCTTAAAAGGAAAGAATAGCTGTACGCAAACTGCTATCAGTATGCTGGTACTTATCAAGAGTGCCAATGCTTTCCACCAGGAAGTGCTCACTCGTTGTAACAGTTTTTTGTAAAAAATAGTCATGGGTTCAAATTCTAACAAATTTAGAATTACTTTTATGCAAATTTATCTGTTTTTACTTATGAAAAAGATCTTTTTAGCTCTTGTAATTCTGATAGCTTCAGTGTATTCAGGATGTAAATCATCTGAGAAAATGGTCGAGATGTATAATGATCCTGAAAACGTTGAGCTGCGCGAAAATCTGATATTTAGTTTTAATGAAGCAATGGTTCCTGATTCATTGTTGAATCAATGGGATTCTACAGCTTATGTTGACTTTAGCCCGAAAGTGCGTGGGAAGTTCAGATGGGAAACTCCTTCTCAACTTGTCTTTTCACCCGAACAGGGCTTTAAACCGGCTACTCAATACCAGGCTTCGGTGAATAAAGCCGTAGCTCAGTTTACAGAAGATAAATCTTTTAGTAAGGCAGCATTTACTTTCAAAACTCCTACGGTAAAATTGTTGAGTACACAGGTAATGTGGCATCAGGTAGGAGAAAGTTCTGCAAAAATTCAACCCAAATTATATTTACGATTTAATTACGCTGTTCAGCCGAAAGATGTACAGTCGGTACTGAATGTTTCCTCAAAAGGTCAAAAAATTACCACAGAAGCAGCAACCGCTTCTGAGTCAAATGAAATTGTTTTTTGGTTAAAAGATGTAAACGTAACCGAAGATGATGTGGAGCTGAATATTGAACTGGCAGCTAATTTAAAACCGGTAGGTGGAGAGTTAGGTTCTGAAAAAGCATTCAGGGAAAATGGGTATTTAGTGTCTCCATTAAACCTTTATGTTGTAGACGTTCAGGGTGAAATGATTGGTACTGAAGGAAGAGTAAAAGTGCTGTTGTCACAACCCGTAGATGTAAACACCATTAAATCATTTGTGAAAGTAAAACCTGCCGTTGAATTTCACCTGCAGGCTTTGGATAACGGATTTGAAATTGTAAGCAGCGGATTTAGTGCTGATCTTTCTTATACGGTTACCATTGAACAAGGAATGAAAGGAACAGTTGGCGGTACAATGAAAAATAGTGTTTCTGAATTAGTAGAGTTCGGTGAACTGGAGCCGTCGCTAAGTTTTGTTGATAACTCAGCGGTATATCTTGCTAAGAATGGTAGTAAAAATATCGAAGTTGAAATCAATAGCATCGAAGAAGTAGAAATTACTTTGTACAAAGTATATGAAAACAATATTATCCCTGTAAGAAAATCTTACTACAATCCTGAATATGATTACTGGGATGGAGAAGAATCTTTAGAATATGGAGATGTTGTATATAAAGAAAAAATAGCTACCAGTAAAATACCCGCTCAAAGTGGTGTTCGCTTATTGAACTTTAACTTCAAAGAAAAGTTGCCAAACGAGCAAGGATTATATTACATCACTATCCGTGATACAAAAGAATACTGGAATAGCGTAAGTAAGCTGATTTCTTTTTCGGATATCGGTTTAATCGCCAAAAGTAATAAAAAACAAGTACACGTTTTTGCAAATAGTATTACGAGTGCATTGCCTTACAATCAGGTAAACGTTCTGGTATACAGCAGAAATAATCAGATTGTAGGTAGAGGTGTTACTAATAACGACGGGGTGGCTGTGATTGATATTGAAGAAAAAAATGCTTCAGGTTTTGAACCGGCAATGGTAATTGCTAAAACAGAAGATGATTTTAACTACTTACTGTTTAATCAAACCAGAGTAAATACAGACCGTTTTGAAGTGGGTGGTAAAATAATGAATACTACCGGACTGGATGTATTCGTATATGGTCCGAGAGATATTTACCGTCCGGGTGAAAGCATTCAATATGCAGCAATTGTTCGTACACCTGAATGGAAAGTACCGGAAAATAATACCTATATTCTTAAATGGAGATATCCGAACGGAAAAGAAATTCTGACTTTCAGAAAAAACAGCCAGCAGGAAGGAATGTTTGATGGTACTTATCAGATACCGCAAAGCTCTATCACCGGTACTTATTCATTGGAAGTATATTCCCCTACAGAAGTATTGCTGGCTTCTAAACAATATTATGTAGAAGAGTTCATGCCTGATCGTATTAAACTGATCATGCCGACCGTTCCTGCAACCATTAATATCGGTAATAAAGTTGATTTGCCGGTAACTGCACAGAATTTGTTCGGCACCCCTGCTGCAAACAGAAATTATGAAGCCAGTACACAGGTTCGTTTTAAATCATTCCGGGCAGAGAAATATCCGAACTATAATTTTAGTTTGAGAAATCTGGCTGTGAAAGTGAGTGAAACTTTTAATCAGGGTAAAACTGATGAGAATGGTAAGTTCACTGAATCATTCACCGCAGGAAATGTTTATGCGAATAATGGTGTGTTGGAAGTAAATCATTTTGTAACTGTGTTTGATGAAACCGGCAGGCCTTTAAGCAGAGCGGTAAAGTTTGATGTGGTTTCACAAAACTACTTTGTAGGTGTGGGAGGATATAATTATAATTATTATCCATTGAATCGTACGGTTGAATTTCCATTGATTGCTACCAGTTATAAAGGTGATGCGGTAAGCGGAAAAGTGAAAGTAGAAGTGGTAAAATATGAGTACAGAAATATTCTGAGAAGATCCGGTGAGTATTATCGTTATGAGTCACAGGAAGTACAGAATATCGTTGAAACTAAAAATATCACTGTTCAGGGAGAACAAACAAAATATACTTATAAACCGACCATCGCCGGAAGATATGCTTTAAGAGTATACGCCGAAGGGTCGAATGCTTTCGTAGAACAGGTTTTCTATAGTTACGGAAGTTGGGGGGCGGATAGAAACAGCTTCTCTGTGAGTAAAGAAGGTACCGTTGATATAGAACTGGATAAAAGTAATTACAAAGTCGGAGAGTCTATTAGAGCCCTTTTCAAAACTCCTTTTGACGGTAAATTGCTGGTAACGGTTGAAAATAATCAGCTAGTGTATCAGAAGTTAATTGATGTAACCAATCAATCAGCTTCATTAGATATTCCGACCGGTGGCAGCTTCCTGCCAAACGTTTATATCTCTGCTACTTTAATTAAAGCACATACCCGGTCAGATCTGCCGTTAACGACAGCTGTAGGTTACAAAAATGTAACGGTAGAAGATGACAAGAAAAAAATTGATGTAGCGATTAAAGCCGTAGAAGAATCACGTTCTAAGAAAAAACAACGCATTACTGTAAAAGCAGCTCCAAATGCTGTGGTAACGATTGCCGTTGTAGATGAAGGAGTTAATCAGATAACAGACTTTAAAGCGCCGAACCCTTATAAATATTTTTATGGTAAACGTGCTTTAGGAGTAGCCGCTTATAACTTATATCCTTTCCTGTTCCCGGAAAAGTATAACATATTAAGTTCTACCGGTGCCGGCGATGATATGATGGCTAAACGTGCCAATACAATGCCTGCCAAACGTGTAGAAATTATGAGCTACTGGAGTGGTGTAAAAGTTGCCGGCAGCGGTGGTGAGGTAGATTTTGATATCGATATTCCTACCTTCTCCGGTAACCTGCAGATTATGGCGGTTGCCGTAAAAGGTGATCAGTTTGGTGCCGCTCAGCAGGATATGAAAGTAGTAGATCCATTGGTGGTAAGTACGGCATTACCGAGATTTATGTCTCCGAATGATACCGTAACTATGCCGGTTTCTATTACCAATACTACTCAAAAAGCGATTAGCGCCACTGTAGAAGTAGAAACACATAAAGAGGTAAAAGCAATTGCCGTATCTGCCGAAAAAGTAAATATAGAGGCAGGTAGAGAAGCCGTGGTACAATATAGATTAATTGCTCCTTCAACGATCGGAGTGGTTAACAGTACAGTGAAAGTGAAAGGTGCAGGTGAAACTTTTGAACAGAAAATTGAGTGGAGTGTTCGTCCGACCGCACCACTACAAAAACGTAGTGGCAGTGGTTCAGTGGAAGGGGCGCAGGTTAAGAAAGTGAATTTCGAAACAGCTTCATTTATCCAAAGTTCAGTAGATGTTGAACTGGTGGTGAGTGCGCTGCCGGGAGTAAGCTTAGGTAAGCAATTAAATTACCTGTTAAACTATCCTTACGGTTGTACGGAACAAACAGTGTCAGCCGCTTTCCCGCAATTGTATTATAAAGATCTCGTGGTTTATTATCAGAAACCGGGTAATACACAAGCTGCAGGAATGAATGTAATGGGAGCATTGTCAACTATTCAGAAACGCCAGATTTACAACGGAGGTGTTACATTATGGGAAGGCAACTATTCTGTAGAAGCTCATTGGTTTTCCAGCGTGTATGCCGCTCATTTTATGATTGAAGCACAACGCGCAGGATATGAAATTAATAAAAAGACATTGGCAGGACTGTTAAACTACCTCGATGGCCAGTTGCGTTCTAAAAAACGGATTGACTATCGTTATAATAATGGTCAGCTTAAGAAAATAGCACCGAAAGAAATTGCTTATAGCCTGTATGTATTGGCATTGGCGAAACAGGCTAACCGTTCTATCATGAACTTCTATTCTGAGAATAGTGACTTGTTGAGCCTGGATGGAAAATACCTGTTAAGTGCTGCTTATGCATTAGTAGGAGATAAAAAAGGATTCCAGCAGATATTACCGAAGAGCTTCTCTGGTGAGGTATCTGAAAAAGCAACTGGCGGAAGCTTCTATTCACCGATCCGTGACGAAGCAATCGCATTAAATGCTTTACTGGATGTGGACCCTGCGAATAGCCAGATTCCGGTAATGGCGCAACACGTAACACAAGCGATTGCAAACAGCAGATGGTTTACCACACAGGAAGCTGTGTTCAGTGTATTAGCCATCGGTAAAATGGCTAAACAGGCCAATACTCAAACCGTCGCCGGTGAAGTAGTAGTAGATGGTAAAACCGTAACCTCTACAAAAGGCGAAACTGTTAAACTGAAAACAGCCCAGCTAAAAGGAAGTAATGTAGAAGTTAAAAGTACCGGTACCGGTAAATTGTATTACAGCTGGGTGAGTGAAGGAATCGATGCCACCGGTAAATTTGAAGAAGTGGATAATTATATCAAAGTGCGCAGAAAGTTCTATAACAGAAATGGAAACGTAAATACCAATGGCGTATTCCAGCAGAACGACCTGATAGTCGTAGAGCTTTCGATCGAAAAATCATACAGCGACCGTATCGAGAATGTAGTAATTACTGACTTATTACCAGCTGGTTTTGAAATTGAAAATACACGTCTCCAGAATCTTCCGAATATGACCTGGGTGAAAGCAACTGATTACCCGTTAAGTGAAGATTTCAGAGACGATCGTATTAACCTGTTCGTAGATTTGTATAAGCAAAAACAGGTTTATTATTACCTGGTACGCGCAGTATCGCCGGGAGTATTCCAGTTAGGCCCTGTAGCTGCCGATGCAATGTATAACGGAGAAATGCATTCTTATAATGGTGGAGGTACGATTACAATTCAACCATAGAATGTTCAAATAATAGAAAGCCCCCAAAAAATTATGGGGGCTTTTATTTTATATGGTGGGTTTTAAAATTTTATTATGATGGGTGTTTCTCTTGCCATAATAATTTCATAAAACATTCTTCGTATTCTATAAATGAATTTTATAATTCCTGCTCATCTTTGCCCTGCCGTTGGTAAATTCTCAAAAGGAAAAACGCCATAATCGGAGATACGAAATTCATCATTCTCAAAGTTCTTCTTTGCTCAATCGTTATCTTTTTCGCACGCTGTATAATGCTGGAAAAAAGAATAGCGGCAATGATATGCAGACAAAGTAAAATAACTAAGATGGTCAGGAGTGTATTTTTCTCAAACAACATAGTTGCTAAATTAATATAAATAAAATTAAGCAATTTTTTGAGTTGAAAATGAGGTGATTGTGATGGTTTTGCAAGATAGGTAATGTATGCCGGATGATTAAGGCGATGGTGAATACACCACCTTTTAATGATTCAACCAAACATTTTGGCGGATTGAATGTTTTTATTAAAATTTGATTAAAAGAAAGACGTTTTATGGACAGGAAAGAGCGGATGATTTTGATATTGTTAGCGTGTTTGAACTTTACACATATATTAGATTTCATGATCATGATGCCATTAGGAAACTACCTGATGCCTCATTTTAATATCAGTGCACAGTTTTTCAGTTTGATAGTAGCAGCGTACCCCGTAACAGCATTTTTTTCAGGATTGATGGCGGCATCTTTTGTTGACCGTTATGACCGCAAAAAGATTCTCGTATCGGCTTATATTGGTTTTTTAGTGGGCACTATTTTATGTGGATTAGCACCTACGGCAGGTTTGCTGATGGCCGCCCGCATTGCTACCGGTTTATTCGGTGGATTAATCGGCGCCCAGGTTTTATCGATCATTGCCGATGTATTCCCTTACGAAAAGAGGGGTAGGGCGATGAGCTCTATTTTTCTGGCATTTTCTGTTTCTTCTATTTTCGGGGTTCCGTTCAGTTTATACCTGGCAAACCTCATTTCATGGCATGCTCCTTTTATTTTTATCGGAGTAGTGGGTATCGTCGTAGTGCCTTTACTGATCAGGTTCATTCCGAGTGTGAGTGCGCGCATTTATCTACCAGAAACGGTGAAAAAGAAAACCTGATGGATGTGTTTAAGAGCATTTTTTCTCAGAAAAACCAATTGCTGGCTTTGGCACTGACTTCTATTTCAATGTTGGGCCACTTTATGGTGATTCCGTTTATTAATCCTTATATGGAGTTTAATGTAGGGTTCTCGAAGCAGGAAACGCCCTTAATTTATATGGTAGGAGGTGCATTTACATTGATTTCATCCAGTTTTATCGGTCGTTTAGCAGATAAATATGGAAAATTCAGGATTTATCGCATCTGTTTATTCTTATCAATCATACCGATCCTGATTATCACGAATATGCCGGTTTTACCATTATATGTAGTGCTGGGTATTTTCGGGTTCTGGTTCATGTTCAGTACCGGTAGAAATATTCCTTCTCAGGCAATGATCTCTACTGTTGTGGAGCCGGCCCGGCGGGGACAATTTATGTCAGTTAACTCTTCTATTCAGCAATTAAGCACAGGTTCAGCCGCTATTATTTCGGGAATGATTGTTACTCAATCGGCTAGCGGAGCGATTGATCATTACGAATGGGTAGGCTATCTGAGTATAACAATTTTGATATTATCGTTCTTCGTGGCACGGCAGTTGGCGAAGGGGCAGGAACTGGTGTAGCGCAGGCTACACTTTTTTTGTTTTTCTATAGTTTATTGATATAGAGGTAGGTACAACGCAAAAATCCCGATAATAATCGGGATCAATCATGTATCTTTGATTTGAATACTGACCTAAGCTGCGTTTAATGCATTCACTTGTTTAGCCAGCTTGCTTTTTAAGTTCGCTGCTTTATTTCTGTGAATTACACCTCTTTTCGCCAATTTATCGATCATTGAAGCTACATTCTGCATTTCTTCAGAAGCTGATTTACCTTCTTTGATTGCTTTTAAGTCACGAATAGCATTTCTGGTAGTTTTACCATGATATCTATTTCTTTCACGACGCTTTGCTGATTGGCGAACATCTTTTTTGGTAGCCTTGTGATTTGCCATTTCTATCTAAAAATTTTGGACAGCAAAAGTAATCAGGTATTCTGGTTTTTCCAAAAAAAAACAATTTTTTTTTAAATTTAACGTCTTTTGATGTGTGTAGTTGGATTTCAATATCAATCAATAATTTTCAAGGAATTAAATAGAAATTAAGATTGTTTTAAAGCATTTCGTGTGGAAATCCTTTCTATATTTGTAACCCGAATCATAAACTCATATTTGTAGGCAATAATCGCTCTTCATGAAGGACTTTTCGTACATTACCAATTCGCATCCGGCTTTTATTGAGAGTCTATACCAAGATTTCCAAAAGGATCCACAATCAGTTGACCCTGAGTTGAAGAAGTTTTTTGAAGGATTTGACTTTGCAATTACTGCAGGCAAACCTTCTAACGGTTCTACAGCAGAAGCGCCAACAGGAGATCAGATAGACTGGAAAAGAGAAGTGGGTGCATACCGACTTATTTTGGGATACCGAAATAAAGGTCACTTGATTGCTACCACCAACCCGATCAGAACAAGAAAAGATCGCGGAGCAAACTTAGATTTAGCATTTTTTGGATTATCAGAGGCAGACTTAGACAAGCAGTTTTACGCAGGTAACCTGATTGGATTAGGAACTACCACGCTGAAAAATATCCTCAACTACTTGAAAAAATGCTATGCAGGTAATGTGGGTATTGAGTTCAAGTATATTTCTAATCAAAAGAAAGTTGACTGGTTGGTAAACCAGATGGAGAAAAATTTCCAGCAACCGTTTTCTCTTGAAAAGAAACGTCGCATCCTTGACAAATTAAATCAGGGTGTATTATTCGAGAAATTCCTTCACACAAAATATATCGGTCAGAAACGCTTCTCTCTCGAAGGAGGTGAAGCTACTATTCCTGCATTAGACGCTATCATCAATACTGCTGCTGATCACGAAGTGAAAGAAGTGGTAATCGGTATGGCGCACAGAGGAAGATTAAATGTACTGACCAATGTAATGGGCAAAACTTATGAGCAGGTGTTCAGTGAGTTTGAAGGTACTGCGCAATTAGATCAGACAATGGGATCCGGTGACGTGAAATACCACATGGGTTTTGGTTCTGAAGTAACTACTCCCGGCGGAAAAAATGTTTACCTGAAACTGATGCCGAACCCTTCGCACTTAGAAGCCGTTGATCCGGTGGTGGTGGGTTTTGCAAGAGCGAAAGCTGATGTGTTATACAACAGCGACTACGATAAAATTTTACCAATCTTAATACACGGTGACGCTTCTGTAGCTGGTCAGGGTATCGTTTACGAAGTTGTACAAATGAGTAACCTTCCGGGGTATTACACCGGTGGTACTATTCACCTCGTGATCAATAACCAGATCGGGTTTACAACCGATTATGATGATGCACGTTCTGCCGATTATTGTACCTCACTGGCTGCAATGATCCAGGCTCCCGTATTACACGTAAACGGTGATGATGCTGAAGCGGTCGTAAAATGTGTTGAACTAGCTACTTTATACCGTCAGGAATTCAACACTGATGTGTTTATTGACCTGGTATGTTACCGCCGTCATGGCCACAACGAAGGCGATGATCCTAAATTCACTCAGCCTCAGTTGTATGCTTTGATCGATAAACACGCCAATCCAAGAGAAGTATACGCCAGCTTCCTTTTAGAAAACGGTGACCCGGATGCAAAGGAAATGGTGAAAGAATTAGAAAAGAAATTCTGGAGCGACTTACAGGAACGCTTAGACGAAGTGAAGCAGAAACCTCTTCCTTACAAAGCACAACAACCTGATATCGCCTGGAGTTCTCTGAGAAGAGCCAGTGCGGAAGACTTCGATGCAAGTCCAGATACGGCTATTACAGCAGATCAGTTTAAAGCTGTTTTCGATGCAATTATGAAATGGCCTGATACTTTCAAGCCTTTGAAGAAAGTAGAGAAAATTTTACAGGATAAAATTAAACTTTATAATGAATCTCAACAGGTAGATTGGGCTACAGCCGAGTTATTAGCTTTCGGCTCAATTCTGTTAAACGGTAAAGATGTGAGAATGAGTGGCCAGGATGTTCGTCGTGGTACCTTCTCGCACCGGCATGCTGTTCTGAGAGATGAAAAAACAAACGAGCCTTACAATCGCCTCAACTCAATTCCTGATGCGAAAGGGCAGATGCGTATTTTCAACTCACTATTGAGTGAATATGGGGTATTAGGATTTGAATACGGTTATGCCTTAGCCAGCCCTGATAGCCTCGTAGTTTGGGAAGCTCAGTTTGGAGACTTCGCTAACGCTGCACAGATTATGATTGACCAGTTCATTGCTGCCAGTGAGCAGAAATGGAACCGTATGAACGGGGTGGTAATGTTGTTACCGCATGGTTATGAAGGACAAGGTCCTGAGCATAGTTCAGCACGATTAGAGCGTTTCTTACAGATGTGTGCTGAAGAAAATATGGTGATTACCAATATTACCAGTTCGGCCAACTACTTTCATGCTTTACGTCGTCAGATTACCTGGCCTTTCAGAAAACCATTGATTAATTTTGCTCCGAAAGCACCTTTACGCCACCCGGGTACATATTCTCCGGAAAAGGCATTTACAGAAGGTAAATTCCAGGAAGTGATTGACGATCAGTTTATCAGCGATCCTAAAAAAGTGAAGAAAGTATTGTTCTGTAGCGGAAAAGTGTATTTTGATTTAGCAGAGCGCCAACAAAAAGAAAATCGCCAGGATGTTGCGGTTGTTCGTTTGGAGCAGATCTATCCGTTACCGGTAAAACAACTGGAAGCTATTCAACAAAAATATGCAGGAGCTGCATGGTTCTGGGTTCAGGAAGAACCTTTAAACATGGGAGCCGCTTCTTTCTTACGTATGAACTTAACGAGCATCAGTTTCGGTATTATCAGCCGCCAGCCAAGTGCCGCCACCGCTACCGGATATGCTAAAGTTCATGCACAGGAACAGACAGAAATTATTAATACAGCATTTAGTATTTAATTTGATAGCAATAACAGAATGAAATAATTTTGTTGTTGCTGATCATTTTTTGAGCCATAGGCTCCATCGAAATCTGAAAAAAAATTTTATGATAGAGATTAAAGTTCCTACAGTAGGTGAATCCATCAGTGAAGTAACTCTATTGAAATGGACTAAACAAGACGGCGAGTATGTTGAACGCGACGAAGTAATTGCAGAATTAGAAAGTGAAAAAGCTACTTTCGAAGTAAATGCAGAACAAGCCGGCGTTTTGAAAACTGCTGCTCAGGAAGGTGATACATTAAATATTGGAGATGTTTTAGCGCAGATCGATGAAACTGCTCCAAAACCGGAAGGTAAGCCTGCTCCCGCTGCAGCGCCGAAAGCTGAAGCTAAAGCAGATGCTCCTAAAACGGCTCCTTCCCAGGCGCCCGTAACCGGAACTCCGAATGATGTAAAAACGACTCCGGTAGCAGCTGCTATCATTGCAGATAAAAAGGTAGATCCTAAACAGATTTCACCGTCAGGCGCTAATGGCAAAATCTTAAAAGATGATGTATTGGCTGCATTGGCAAACCCTGGTAAAATTACCAACGGTGCTCCTCTTTTCTCACGTGAAGAAAAACGCGAAAAATTATCAGCCCTTCGTAAAACAATCGCCCGCCGCCTCGTAGATTCTAAAAATACAGCAGCGATGTTAACCACTTTCAACGAAGTGGATATGGGGCCGATTATGGACATCCGTAAAAAATATAAAGATAAATTCAAAGAAACACATGGTGTAAACCTTGGATTTATGAGCTTCTTCGCTAAAGCTTGTGCTATTTCTTTAAACGAGTGGAAAGCGGTGAATGCTTACATGGACGGTGACCATATCGTTTATCACGATTATTGCGATATTTCTATTGCTGTATCTACTCCACGCGGCTTAACAGTACCTGTTATCAGAAACGTTGAAAGTTTAAGCATGGCTGATGTAGAAAGAAAAGTAGTAGAGTTAGCCGGTAAAGCACGCGATAACAAATTAACAATGGAAGAACTGCAAGGCGGTACCTTCACTATCACCAACGGTGGTGTGTTCGGTTCTCTGATGAGTACACCGATCATCAACCAACCGCAAAGTGCTATCCTGGGTATGCATAAAATTCAGGAACGTCCGATGGCAATCAACGGTAAAGTTGAAATCCGTCAGATGATGTATATAGCACTAAGCTACGACCACAGAATCATCGATGGCCGTGAGTCAGTTAGCTTCCTGGTACGTGTTAAAGAATTACTTGAAAATCCTGAATTATTATTATTCGGTAAAGATCCTGTACAGACTTTATTAGAACTATAATTTTTCAATACATAATCTTCAAACAACCCAACTGCTGAATGTAGTTGGGTTGTTTAATTTATTGATGAGATACTTCGCACACCTTCAAACAGCACTTCAGTTACTGCGTTCTTATAACGGAGCAATGCCCTTTGCTGCATTTGCCAAACAGTTTTTTGCCCGGCATAAAAAATATGGTTCTAAAGACCGAAAATCAATTGCACATTTATGCTATTGTTATTTCAGGTTAGGCCATTACGTTCAATCCGGCCCAACAGAAGAAATGGTTGTGCTCGGATTATGGTTATGTTCGCCGGCACCTAACCCGGTACTACAACAATTGAATGCCGCTTTGAATGATACGGCAACATTGAGCATCGAAGAAAAACTGAAACAACCTGTTGCTGCCGGTGTAAAAGAACAATTGTTTCCGTTTCAGCAACACTTCAGCAACGGTATAAATACTGATCGTTTAGTGGCTAGCTATTTCGTTCAGCCGGATGTGTTCTTACGTATAAGAAGTGACCGGAATACGATTACCTCTTTACTTGAATCACAACAGATTCCTTATCAGTTTATCCGAGAAAGCAGTATTGCGATTCCTAATAATGTGAAGGTGGATGAGCTATTACCTTTGAATGAAAAGGTGGTAATTCAGGATGCCAGTTCGCAGGAAGTGGGAGATGTTATTAAAACTCATCTGCCATTTACTCCGAAAAATGTGTGGGATTGTTGCGCTGCAAGCGGAGGAAAATCAATTATGTTGTATGACCTCTATCCTTCATTTAAACTGACGGTGTCGGATATACGATCTTCAATTATGTTTAACCTGCAGAAACGATTTCATCAGGCAAAGATCAAACAATATGCTTCTTTTGTGGCAGACTTAACGCAACCTGTAGCTGCTTACCAGGAGTATGATTTTATTATAGCGGATGTTCCCTGTTCCGGTTCCGGTACCTGGGGACGTACACCCGAACAACTGGTTTTTTTCAAAGAAGAAGAAATTCATCAATATGCACAATTACAGGCACAGATTGTAAAAAATATATTGCCCGCATTAAAAAAAGGAGGATGCCTGGCTTATTGTACCTGCTCTGTTTTTCTGCCTGAAAATGAACGCCAGTTACAAAGAATGCAGGATAAATTCGGGTTGAAATTAATTCACCAGCAACTGATCACCGGTTACGAAAATAAAGCTGATAGCCTCTTTATTGCATTACTACAAAAGGTTTAGCGTTCAACACTCACTAATTGTAAGTGAATGCCAAAGCCGGAGCTATAGCTGTGTTGCCCGCCGATCTGCGGTTGATATTCCCATATTTCTATCTTACGCTCAATTAAGCCAATTCCAAGTGCAAATTTTTCTTCCCAGTGGTTTTTATAAGCAATTCCATTGGGAACCAGAATCGGAACATTCACTGAATCTCCTGCCTGCATGACAGTAATTGTGGTGGCATAATTGGTTCCTGCAACAACAGCGCTTTCGTTCACGCTTGAATACTCATAATTCCAGTATTGAATGTCTTCATCATTACTGAATTCGAAAAGTGAACGTAACGGACGGTAAGGTAGATAACTGTTGCCGGTCCATTGAAAAAAGTCTCTTACCGGGTTGGTTAGTTTAATAAATCTCAGATTTTCTTCTGTTACCTGTACCTGTTGTGGTGTTTTTAAAACAGTATAGGAAATGTTATTCGCCCATGTTCCGGTACCGCGCGGCTTTATCTGCCGGTTGATATAATAAGTGGTGTCGTTATTTGAAATAGAACGCTGTAATACTTCATCTTTAGCGTCATAGGAGCGAATGACTTTTTGTTGTCCAAAATTTACAAATACCAGAGAATCAAGATTGTAATAAAAAACCTGACCTACTTCAAGGGGATAGTAGACGTGAACGGAATTAATTTCCAGGTCATTGGTGGTTTTTTCACAGGCCGCGAAACCGCAGGCAATCAATATTATCAGGTATCTGAATCTTAGCATAAAGATGGCTTATCCCCACAAATGTAAGGGATCTTGTTTTTAAAAGTAAAAATCTACTTTCTCTGAGATGTTAACGCTGGGGCAGAGTGGATATTGTTAATGATAAAAAGAAGGGATGTGTTTGCACCGGATGATGTCAGACAAGATAAAATGACTTTATCATGAGTATAAAAAAATTGTTGAAACAGGTAACCGCTTCACATTTTCTCTTTTATTCTTTAATTTGTAAACCAGCTACTTATATAATTTTGTGTATGAAAGAAAAAAGTATTGGATTTAAACGCCTTTTTATTTTTTTACTGATCGCTGTTACGGTGTCTAATCTTTTCCGTTTTGATGTATTCAGTATACGCCCGCAGTTGGAAGCAATGCCGGCCTGGTTATATGTTTTCTTCGCCGCTTTACTGGAAGGTAGCGGTGTACTGGCAGGAGCATTGGTTGCTATCCCCCTCCTCAAAAGAAAACGTACCATTGAAATGTCTTTCTGGGGCGCTTCAAAAATGAAAGTGTTAGTAATGGCGGTTATCCCGGTAGTATTGCTGACTATTATTGGTGTAGGTAATAACTATGAACTGAATGTAAATCTTTACGGCCTGATGGCTGTAGTGGCAAGTTTGCTTTATTGCATAATGGAAGAGTTCGGCTGGCGTGGATATCTGCAGGAAGAATTAAAGTTTATCCAACCCTGGAAACGTTATCTGACGATAGGCACTATCTGGTACTGCTGGCATTTGTCTTTTTTAACCAATATATCTGTAAGTGAAAACCTGATTTTCTGGGCAATGATGATTTTAGCAAGCTGGGGAATCGGGCAGGTAGCCATTGCTACAAAATCAATTTTAGCCTGTGCCTGTTTTCATTTGATCATTCAGTTAATGATGTTTAATTCATTTATCAAAAACGGGCTCAACGGAACTCAAAAACTAATCATCTTAGGGGTTTCTGTAATGATATGGATAATGATTCTGCAAAAATGGAAAAAAAATCAGTAGAAAAACTATGCTAAATCCTATGCAGGAATTGCAGTCAGGATGACTGCTAATGGCAAGCTGTTGCTTTACTTCAATTTATTAATTATAAAAAAGCATACATCGTTTTAAAGATCAAACAAACTTTGAATTTTTAAAAGCGTAACAAGTTAAAATAATAAAAGTTCTTACCTGTTGTTATCGATTTGCTTTTAATACTACTCCTACAAGGTCTGGTGACGTATTTATTTTTTTGAAAAACTTATATAAAACAACTACTGTGTTTATGTTGATGATATGCACCTTGATTAACCGGAAAATTGTATTACGAATGATTTTTCCGGCATTGATAGCACTGGCAGGAGCAACTATTCTTATCGTAAGAAAAAGAAGATAAATAAAGATTCTACTCCTTTTATATTTAATATCCTATCAGTCTGAAAGGGAAGATGATCTACCCGGATTGTCTTCCCATAATAATCACAGGGTCTGTCTTATAAGATACGAAAAAAAGCCCGTTTTTCCAAATCAGCAGCCCCACCGTCTTCCTCTTTGTAGAATTGTTAAGCATTCTAAAGTTTTCGAATACAAAAGGATAGAAGAAAACTATTCTTGTTGAAATAATATTATTATAACATTCGAAGCTTGTCGTATCGTTTCTTTTTCTCTTAAAAACCTTTAATTTCGTTGTTTAATCCTTCTTTCATTGGGATCAGGCAACTCTATATACGGCGATAAAGAGCTTCTCTTACAACTGAAGGATGATAGTGAACACGCATTCAAGCTGATATACAATCAATACTATGATCGTATCTATCAGACTGCTGTGCGTTATTTAAAATCATCAGAGGTAGGGCAGGAAGTAGTTCAGGATGTCTTCATGAAGTTGTGGCTTGAGCGGAACGACCTCCCTCAATTGTCATCTTTAGAAGCATGGCTGTATACTATTGCCAAAAATAATATCCTGAATCGTTTAAAAAGAAGTGCTGTTGAATGGAAAGCCAAACGACATTTTACGAATCATACTCCACAATCAGAACAAACAACACTCAATGCGCTGAATGACCGGGAATACAGCGGTCTTTTAAGAGAAGCTATTGAAGAACTGCCATTACAGCAACGCCAGGTGTTTGAACTGGCGCGGCATGAAAAACTGACTTATGCCGAAATCGGTAAAAAGTTACAAATTTCTCCTCTTACCGTGAAAACCCATATGTCACGGGCATTGCAGCATATCAGAAACTGGATGTCAGGACGGGGTATTGAAATACCACTCACCCTGCTTTTGTTAAAAAATTTTTTTTAGACCTGTACTCCGGGTGACTTAGTTGATTGTCTTATTACCAAAGGCCTTGACTATTATCATTCGTATATGAATTCTAACGAGCAGTTTGACTATTTATTAGATAGATATCTATCTGAAAAAATTACTCCTGAAGAAAAGGAGCAATTTTTTAATTTATTGATAACCAGTGATTATGATGATAAATTGGATGCTCATATTCTGACGAGCCTCCAAAATACACCGATTACTGAAAATGCCGGCATGCCCGGTCGTGCTTCTGAAGAAATTATTCAAACCATTCTTCAGTCATCTGGTAACTTCATTGAAACTATTCCCGAAAAACCATCCCGCCGCCTGTTTTTCCGATTATCGACTGCCGCCGCAGTAGTTTTAGCCCTGACGGCCGGATTATTTTTGCTACTCAATAATAAAGAAGAACAAAACTATTTTGCTGCTCAGGTAGAGCAGATGCAGTTTCGCCAGTTGAATGAAAGTGACACGTTGCAGTTGCTGGTAATGAACGACGGAAGCCGTGTTACTTTACATCCGGGTGCTTCTTTATATTATCCTTCTCAGTTCTCTGATACACTCAGAGAAGTTTACATGGAAGGAGATGCCTTTTTTGAAGTATCTCCCGACGTTACAAAACCTTTCCTTGTACATAGCCGCCATATTACCACCCGTGTATTGGGAACCAGTTTCCTGATTCGCATGGACCCTCAGACAGGTGTGGAAGAAGTAGCGGTTAAAACCGGACGTGTACAAGTGTCTGAAAATATTCGTGCACTGAATAAACCGTCGGAAGATGTTCCTGCGGTGATTCTGACTCCCAATCAGAAAGCTATTTATGAAACGGGTAAAAGAGTATTATTTGCTACGTTGGTAGCCAGCCCGCAAGTAGTAGTAAAAGAAAGTGAAACTCCTGTAGAAGCTGTAAAGCAAATCAGTTTCAAATACGAACACCAGAAACTATCCGACATTTTTCGTGAGTTAGAAACCGCCTATGGTATTGAAATCAATCTGGAAAATGTAGCCCTTGGGGACTGTTTATTTACCGGTGATCTGTCTGACAACGATTTATTTACACAACTGAAAATTATATGTTTAACGACACAGTCTTCGTACGAATTGAAGGGAACTGAAATTCTGATGAAAGGCAATGGGTGTCATTAAATGAATTAACTCACCAACCCCACTATTGCTGTATGAAAAAAAGATGCCCCCCATGATATTGTATAAATGAAGAAGAGCCGAATGTGTTGGCGCACAGTTCGGCTCTGAGAAGCCTTTCAGCTTCACTGCGTTTTTATTCTATTCTCAAAACAAAAACAGTTTAAATATATGAAAAATAAGCAACAACTGGTTGCTTCAATATGCTTTGCCATGAGAATAACAATTGCTCAAATAGCACTGGTATTGATAACAATAAGTTCTCTGTATGCAAATGAAGTCAACGGACAGGAAGTTCTAACAAGAAAATTTACGCTGGATATTAAAAATAAACCTTTGAGTTCGGTGATCGGAGCCATCCAAACCCAAACCAAAGTTCCTTTTTCTTATAGTGTAAATGCCATTGATGCGAATCGTCAGTTTAGTTTAACCGCACGTAATCAGTCAATTGGTGTATTTCTGGATGAAATTCTTGCCACATTGCAAATCAGCTATGAAGTGGTAGATGATAAAATCGTTCTCTTCAGGTCTCCGGTAACAGCTAATAATACTGTACTTGAAAACAGCATTATCAGAAATGATAAAACAATTAGCGGCCGTGTGATTGATGAAACGGGTGAACCGGTAGCAGGAGCTACTGTTTCGATTAAAGCATCCAACGTAGTAGTAACAACAGATGCAAACGGACGTTTTTCTATTGTTGTACCCAATGATCAGGTGACATTGGTATTTACGAGTGTGGGTCACGAGGCTTATGAATTAAAAGCCACAAGTGCGGAGAATAACCTCGTTGTATTGAAGAAAAAAATAACGGAACTCGAAAATGTTGTAGTAACCGCTTTAGGCGTGCGCAGAAAAGAAAGAGCGCTGGGATATGCTACACAGGCGGTGGATGGTTCTACATTACAAACTGTAAAAGGGGTAGATGTAGCCACTTCTCTTACCGGTAAAGTTTCCGGTATGATCGTAAAAAACAGCTCTGAATTTGCACAGGCGCCTGAATTAACCATGCGTGGTGAAACTCCATTGATCGTAATTGACGGAGTTCCGTATGGTAACATGACGCTGCGTGATGTTCCTCAGGATGATATTGAATCAATCAACTTTCTGAAAGGTGCTACTGCTTCTGCCTTATATGGTGAGCGCGGAGGTAGCGGTGCAATCATGATCAGTACGCATAAAGGAGCAAGCGGTAAAGGTTTATCTGTTTCTTTCAATAGCAGTAATATGTTTGAAGCCGGATACCTCGCTATTCCTGAAATGCAAGGCCAGTACGGACGTGTGGTAAATACAGCTACCAATACTTATGTTCGTAGTGGTGACGGTTCATGGGGGCTTCCTTTAGAAGGACAGGAAGTGATTCAATGGGATCCGATCAGCAAATCAATGCAGCCAATGGCTTATCTGCCAAGAGGTGCTAATAACTTTAAAAACTTTTTAGAGCAGGGGCATATTATCAATAATAACCTGAGTATTGCTCAGAGAGGTGAGTTGGGTGGTTTCCGTGCATCAGCCACATGGGTAAATAACAAAGGAACTTATCCTAATTCTAAATTCGATAAAGTTACTTACAGTGTAGGTGGAGATATCCGCTTGGATAAATTCTCTTTATCTACTTCTATCTCTTATAACAAACACCAGTCTCCTAACTTAGGTTTCGGAGGTTATACCGGATATGATCCGATGTATAGTCTTTTAATATGGGGTTCTCCTGATTGGAATATCTTAGATTATAAAGATTACTGGTTGGTTCCGAACGAACAACAAAACAGTAGTTATACTGCAGGTAATAATAACCCGTACTTTGACAGATATGAGCGTATACGCCCTTATAATAAAGATATCTTCAACGGTCAGTTGACTATGAACTATGACTTCATGAAAGGGCTGAAAGCCACTGTTCGTACCGGTTATGATACTTATAGCAGCAAACAGGAAGTTAGAATTTCCCAGGGTTCATTCCAGGGAGGCGGTAACTCTAAAGTAATGAACAACGGTACTGAAATCTGGGGCGAATCATTAAGAGGCTCATACAATATGGGTATCAGCCGCGGATTCAGCACCAACACCGAAGCTATGTTAATGGGAGATTTTGCATACAATGATTTCCGCTTCGACGGTTTTGTAGGTGGATCTGTTTATTATAGAGAAGATGAGTCAATGGAAGCACGTACACAAGGCGGACTTTCTGTTCCAGGCTATTATTCTTTAAGAGCTTCAATGAATCCGGCTGCAGTATTATCAGGTGTATGGAGAAAACAAACCAATAGCGTATTCGGTAGAGTAGGCATCAGCTGGCGTAATCTGGCTTTCCTCGAAGGTACTTTCAGAAATGACTGGACTTCTTCTTTGCCGCAATCAACACGTTCTTATTTCTATCCGTCACTATCGGGTAGTTTGGTATTATCTGATTTATTACCGGTTCAACCATGGTTATCAATCTGGAAGGTTCGTGGTAACTGGACAATGTCGAAAGGTAGTCCGAATATTTATGAAATCAATAATGTTTACTCTATTGCTACTAACCAATGGGCTGGTTTACCTACGGCTACTTATCCTACGGCAATTCGCCCGAGTGATGTATTCTCTTTTGAGTCTACTTCAACAGAGTTTGGTACGCAAATCGGATTATTCGGCAGCAGATTAATGTTTGATGTTACTTATTATACCAAAACATTTGCGAAACCTCTAAGAATGACATCTATCAGTCATGGTTCTGGTTTTAGCAACGTTTATACTAACACTGATGACGAAACAACGCGCCGTGGTTGGGAGATTTCAATGAATGTAACACCTGTTAAAACAAAAGATGTTCGTTGGGATATCGGTTTGAACTGGTCTAAATTCGCGAGCTACTATACCAAAATCGACCCGAAATATGCTGTACAGGGCAGAGAATGGGTAGCTACCGGTAAGCGTACCGATCATTATGTGTATAATGAATATCAGACAGACCGTGATGGAAATGTTGTAATGAATAATGGTATTCCTACTTATAAACCAATCTTGTCTTTAGCAGGATATTCAGATCCGGACTGGACATGGGGTATTAATACTTCTGTCGCTTATAAAAACTTTGTATTTGCTGCTTCTGTTGACGGACGTGTAGGCGGCCTGGCTCAGTCAGTTACAGAGATGTATATGTGGAGATCAGGTAATCACCCGAACTCTCTGACAGAAGCCCGTTACCAGGATGCAACAAACCCTGGTACCAGAAATTATCTGGCTGAAGGTGTAAAAGTAGTATCTGGTGCAATTACCTATGATGCAAATAATCAGGTGGTAAACGATACCCGCGTTTTTGCAAAAAATGACGTTTATACAACTTATAAATCTTATCTGGAAGGACTACATAAAGGAACAGCATGGGGTGGAAACCCTTCTCCGGTAGATCTTTATTCTACTACTTTCTTTAAGTTAAGAGAAGTTTCATTAACCTATATGTTCCCTGCATCATTAACGAATAAATTACCTTTTAAAAATGTGTCGGCTTCTGTTGTAGGACAGAACCTTATCTACTGGGCAAAACAGTTTAAATACTCTGATATCGATGGAGGTACTGAAAACTTTACAGACCCTTCTTTAAGATATATCGGGTTTAACATCAGACTGGATTTCTAGTAAACACATAAAATCTTTAGAACAATGAAACGTAATATAATATTCGCAGTGACGGCAGCTTGTTATGTAATGCTGGGCTCCGGCTGCAATAAGTTTAGTGAAATTAATACGAATCCTGACGCTACGGTAAACGTGAATGCCACTATGCTGGCCACTAACGTAATTCTGAAAAATTTGAAATTTTCAGGCCGTGACGCGATGGCTTACATATCTGATAACGGTGTAGCAAAGTATGTAGCTTATGCAAACCAAAATATCATGTCGTCTCAATATAACTATCTGGGAACAACAGATTTCAGTAACATGACCTTGTTACCGAATGTTGAGAAAATGGTGATGTATGCTACAGGTACTCCTTCAGAGAATTCATACAAAGGTTTAGCGAAATTCAGCCGCGCTTATATGTTTTATCAGATCACAATGAAAGTAGGGGATATCCCTTATTCTCAAACCGGTAAAGGTGAAGAAGGTGTGATCAATATACCTTATGATACTCAGGAAGAAGTTTTCCGTGGTATTTTGGCAGAATTAAGAGAAGCTGATCAGTTATTTGCTGCAGGAACTACATTCTCAGGTGACCCTACGCCATATGCCGGTAATCCTGATAAATGGCGCAGAGCAGTAAATGCTTTCCGTTTGAAAGTATTACTTTCTCTAAGTAACAAAGCAGGTAATACCAGTATCAATATCGCACAAGAGTTTGCTGATGTTGTACAGGGAGGTTTCTTAATGACTGAAACAACAGGATTCTTAGGATTGAATTACAATGCTATTAATATGCACCCTGTATTTAGTACGAATAATGTAATTACCAGCCGTACTATTGTTAGTTCATTATTGATTAATGAGTTGAAAAAATACAACGACCGCCGCATGTTCTATTATGCAGAACCTGCTGCTGCTCAGATACTGGGCGGAAAGCTACAAACAGATCCTGATGCGTATGTTGGAGCTGATGTGGAGGATAACTATGATGCGGTAACTGCTGCGCACCTTACAGGGGCTTACTCAATCATTAATTTAAGATATCTGAACAATGTTAGCAGTGATCCGCGTATGCTGATGACTTATGCAGAACAACAATTAATACTTGCTGAAGCTCGTATTCTCGGTTGGATTAGCACCGGCACACCGCAGAGTTATTATGAAACAGGTACCGCAGCTGCATTAAAACATCTGATGGAAACAACAGCTTCTTATGCACATGGTATGCCAATTGATCAGAACTATATCACCAATTACTTTAGCGGTGAAGCTGCCTTCAAAGCAACAGCTGCTGATCAGTTAAAGCAAATCTGGATACAGAAATACTTCCTGAATTTCATGCAGGATCCGATTCAGTCTTATTATGAGTATCGTCGTACGGGATATCCTGAATTTCCAATTGATCCTGCCACTTCTATGAATGAAAATAAGAGAGAGGCTATTCCGGTTCGTTGGATGTATCCTGGTGTTGAAGTAACTCAAAATCATACTAACCTGGTACAGGCTTTAGAACGCCAATACGGTGGTATTGATGAAGTGAATCAACTGATGTGGTTGTTAAAATAAGTTAAAATATATAAAACCGGTCATCCGCTCTTGTGGATACCGGTTTTATTCTTTTTATTGTATTTAAAAACATTATTGGATGAGATATATAAAACTTTCTTTGTTCTTGTTGATGACAGCAATGGTTTCTTGTGATGATAAAGAAGAATGGAAATTGACCTGGGCTGATGAATTTGATGTAAACGGGTTACCAGATTCTACCAAATGGAGTTTTGAAACGAAAGGAAATGTGTATGGATGGGGAAATAATGAACTACAATTCTATACTGAAAAAGAAGCCGGAAATGCATTTGTAGAAAACGGAATACTGAAAATTGTTGCTAAACAAGATTCCATTGAAGGAAAAGGTTATACTTCTGCCAGATTAATTACACATAACAAAGCCAGTTTTACATACGGTAGAATGGAAATCCGTGCTAAACTTCCTGCCGGAAGAGGATTGTGGCCTGCTATATGGATGCTGGGCGACAATATTCACGAAAAAGGATGGCCCCTCAGTGGTGAAATCGATATCATGGAACACGTAGGATATGAAAAAGACAGTATCTATGGCACGATTCACTCAGATTCTTATAATCATATCAAAAAAACAGAAAAAACAAAAGCTATTTTCCTGGCTGATCCATATACTGATTTTCATATTTATGGAATCGAATGGACTCCTGAAAAAATTGAATTTTTTGTAGATGGACAAGTATATAATACAGTTATCAATGAACACCTTTCTGAAAAAGAATGGCCGTTTGATCAGCCCTTTTATTTCATCCTGAATCTTGCTGTTGGTGGCAACTGGGGTGGAAAAATGGGTGTAGATGAAACTGTTTTCCCGGCTACAATGGAAGTTGATTATGTACGTGTTTATCAGAAGGAAAATTCAAAATAGTTACGTCAATTCAAATAAGGTAAGAAGCAACCTCTGGCCGGTGTATTTACACCGGCTTTTTTATTGATGGCTCATCTGCTACCAGTCTTTTAATACCTCAAAAGCTCTGAACTGATACAGTATGAATTAAATATATTGTTACAGCTGGTTTTTTCTGTTTTCCTGATACTTTCTCATAAATTCTTTTTTAGAATCATGATAGGAAGAAACTATTCCAATCTTATGCATACAGAAGATGTATATCCAGGCCAGGTCTAACTGATAAGGCAAAAAGCCAGCTCTGGCACTTCCCGGATAGAGATGGTGATTATTGTGCCACTCACCGGTAAAGAGCCCTGGTCTTGTTTGGTTGATGGATAAATTGCTCCGGTCAAAATCAATTCCGTCAATATGTTTTGCTTCTCCTTTTCCATGACCGGTATAGTTAAATGCCCTCACCAGTATAAACCACATCATTGCTGCTGTGAAAATGGCAGAAACCATTGCCATTCCACCGATCATATATAATATCGCAAACCAAAATCCCCAGTTTAATAACCATAAAAGAGTTGCATACCCCGGATGTGTAATAGAACCCCATCTCTTATACTGCGTATAAGAGTTCGATACGATGCCTGTATGCTGCATTAACCGGGATGCTTTTGTATAGTCGCGCTCGTCGAGATTTTTATTGATGCTTTGATGATTTACATCAGATAGCATACAATATAAAAATCCACCACCGGGATTATATGGATCTCCGGGCATATCAGATTTTGCATGATGTACATGGTGTGATACTACATAAATCTCCTCAGGAAAGGTTTTGATGGCAAGGTTCTGTGTTATGACACGCCAAGCAGGATTACTGAATTTATAAGCTCTGTGCGTACAGAATCTATGGAACCATATAGTACCGTGTGTACCCATGTATATTAAACTATAAGCGATTAATACAATCAGTAACAACCATGAAAAATGGTGAAAGATGAATAAATACAGGAACGGTACCATGCATAGAACCATTAACCAGCTCATGAGAGATATCCAGTTCTTTTTGCAACGGAATATATTAATCCGCGAGAAAGCTTCTTTCCATAGCTGGCCTTTAGTCGGAACTTTTAAAGTTCCTTCCGGAGTAGTCCATCCATAAGAGGGTTCCTGAAGAATATGATCGATAAAGGCCATTAGAATAAGTATTATTTTATAAAAAAATGAGGCAGGTTATTTTTGCCTCGTGATTGCTGTTGCGTTTAATCCTCTCGGACCACGTTCTATCTGAAAATCCACTTTGTCGCCCTCGTCTATTAACTCAGACAAGTCATTCACATGGAAAAAGTATTTTTCACTTTTTCCGGTTTCAATAATAAAACCGAACCCTTTTGCTTTATTAAAGAAACTTACTACCCCCTGGCGGATATCATCTGTAATTTCCTCTTGTTTAGGTACTCCGATTACTATGTCTTCTACATTAATCTCTTTCCTTCTCGAAAAGTCTGGTGGAGTATCTGTGATATTCCCGTTTTCATCAACATAAGCAATCATACTGTCGAAGGAATCACCCTCTTTTTTAGAGGTTTTTCTTTCTTCTCTTTTTTGTTGTTTCTCTTGCTTAATTTTAATTCTCTTTTTTTCTTTTTCTCTCTTTTGAAAGGTTTCTTTTGATTTAGCCATTATTAATTTTTTTGTTCACAATGAATACGATCATCTTTAATGAAGTACTCTTTATTTCGGGCATCTAGTAGGATAAGTTAAAATGCAGATTGCTGAGCAGCATAAAAAATAGTACTAAGTGCAGTAGCGATTTGAATAAATCTAAGATTTCTCTTTGATATAATGAAATTATTTAACAGATGTTTGCCTAAATGGCAAAAAAGTTAACAGATATTTTATAGACAAAAGCGGGGCTGCAAAAATGGTACTGATGTGTATAACAGAAGGAAAGTCAGTGCTTTAGGTCATGTTGTTCATCTGACTTTCCTTTGTTTCGTTTTATATGTTTCCGGCAAACTCGATGAGTTTATTCATTATAGCCGGTGGATTAACTTTAGAAAGAAGCTTGTGTAAAAGTTCTTTTTCTACGCGAACCTCCGTTTCTGAAAGGAGTGAAAGAGGCAACTTCCTTCTTTTCAGTGGTTTCATTACCATATTTATACGGAACATCGTACGGATGGTTTTTAACAATCGGAATTGTTTTCGCGATTAACTTTTGAATATCTCTTAAATAAGAACGTTCTTCATCTTCACAAAATGAAATTGCAATACCTTTTACACCAGCTCTACCGGTTCTGCCTATACGATGTACGTAAGTTTCGGCTGATTCAGGAAGGTCGAAATTTATTACATGACTAACACCTTTAATGTCAATTCCGCGTGCTGCAATATCAGTTGCTACTAAAATTCTGGTTGTCTTATTAATGAAATTTTCAAGGGTGCTTTGTCTTGAATTTTGCGATTTATTACCGTGAATGGCTTCGGCTTTGATACCGGAATTGTTAATGAATTTCGCAATTTTATCAGCCCCGTGTTTTGTTCTCGAGAAAACAATCGCTGTATCAATTGCTTCCGTTTTGAGAATGTGCAATAACAAATGACGTTTATTCGGTTTATCTACATAATAAAGCGCCTGCTCAATTAATTCTTCTTTTGGTTCAACCTTTGCAATTTCAATTTTTTCAGGATTATTCAGTAACCCTGCTGCCAGTTGCTTTACATTAGCAGGCATTGTTGCCGATAATAAAATTGTTTGTCGTTTAGATGGAAGTTTTGAAATAACTCTTCTTACATCATGAATAAATCCAAGATCCAGCATGTGATCGGCTTCATCTAATACAAAAAACTCTACCTGATTTAATGAAACATGTTTTTCCTGCATCATATCCAGTAAACGACCCGGCGTTGCAATGAGCACGTCAACACCCTGGCGTAATTTTCTAATCTGGTTAAATTTCGGAACACCACCATAAAGTGCCAGATGTTGTAAAGGAAGATAACGTGTATATAAAGCAATACTGTCTGATACCTGAATGGCTAATTCGCGCGTAGGTGTTAAGATTAACGCTCTTACAGCAGGTTTTTTATTGGGAACATGTTTTTCGTTTAACAAATGTAACAGCGGAAGTGAATAGGCCGCAGTTTTTCCTGTTCCTGTTTGTGCACAGCCTAATACATCTCTTTTTTGTAACAACACCGGAATGGTTTTTTCCTGAATCGGAGTGGGAGTATTATAGCTGATTTCGTTGAGCACCCTTAATAAGGGTTCTGCCAACATTAAATTTTTAAATGACAATTGAATATTTTTTAATAAATAATGTAGTAAGGCTATCCTGAAGATACTTTACTCGCCCTACGTTATAACCTGACACTGTATTTGAGGAGAGAGCAAATAGGTGGGATCTAACATATAAGAATGCAAAGATACAACTTTTAAGTGAATAATGAAGTTCTATCATAATGAGTTAATAATCAGATTGATAACTTGCTTGTTGTAGCAATAAGGCTGATTTTCGTATAGAAGATTGAAAATGTTTTTTTGGGCGATATGAAGGGCTTACGATTTTTTTTATTTAATAACGTTATAGTGTATACGATATACGATTTTATCAATGCAAAAAATATTTGCCCACACCATCGTTTTTTTTTGATTTAGAAAAATAACATTCAGTTAATGAAAGGTTATAGTAATTTGTTTTATAAGCATTGTGTGATGCAAAATAATGCTGTATTATTTTATCATTCTCATTTTTTGTTTATAATCTGTTTCTAATGATGCGTGTATATAATTGCATATCAGTTATCTATGAGCATGTGTTTTTGATTATAATGCTATTTTAATATTTTATTTACAGCTGATTTTTATTATGGCATAGGCTTTGCCTTATGAGCTCAAAATAAAAGATGTAGTATTCAATACTACATTTTTTATCCATAACCTCATTGAAAATTCGAAAAGTTTAGACCATGATAGATGTTAGCAACGATAAAACAGAGGCACCCGTTTTGCCGAATTCGCCTCGTTCTTCTTACGCTTCGGTGAAGCCAAAAAATACAGAAGAGCGAGTTAGAGAAACTGTTGATACGAATCTTAAAACTTCAGAGTATTGGGTATTGGCAGGAACTTTCATCTTGTTATTGAGTAGTGTTTTCGCTGCTTATTATTTATCACCGTATTTTGAACAATTACGCGCTGAAAGACTTGCTACTTTCTGGGGAACGGTGTTCATTGTTTTTACATTAGCGCTTTTAGCAGTTAAAGTTTGTTTTCTGGTATTCATGTTTGTTTTGTATTTCAGATACAAGGCTACTAAATCTGTTTCACTCGAAAAATTACCAATATGTACTGTAATTGTACCCGCTTATAATGAAGGAGAATTAGTTTGGGAAACATTAATGAGTTTAGCCGAAAGTAATTATCCTAAAGAAAAATTACAATTGATTGCTATTGATGACGGTAGTCAGGATGATACCTGGTACTGGATGAAAAAAGCGAAAGCCGTTTTAGGTGATCAGTTATCCATCTATCAGCAACCAGAAAATAAAGGAAAACGACAGGCTTTATATCGCGGTTTCCAATTAGGTACCGGTGATATTTTTGTAACGGTTGATAGTGATTCTGTTGTTAGAAAAGATACATTGCGTAATCTGGTAAGTCCGTTCGTTCTGAACGATCAATGTGGGGCAGTAGCAGGAAACGTACGTGTGTTAAATAAAACCAACGCAATTATTCCGAGAATGCTGAATGTAAGTTTCGTATTCAGTTTCGAGTTCGTTCGTTCTGCTCAAAGTATGATGGGGTCGGTATTATGTACGCCAGGCGCTTTAGCAGCGTATCGCCGCGATGCTGTGATGAATTGTCTTTCTGAATGGGTTGATCAAACTTTTATGGGACAGCCTTCGGATATTGGTGAAGACCGTGCAATGACTAACATGATTCTCAAACAAGGTTATCATGTATTATTTCAGAAAAATGCTTACGTGTATACTAAAACGCCTGAAAAATATAAAAACCTGTATAAAATGTTTATTCGTTGGGAAAGAAGTAATGTACGTGAGAATATTATGATGAGTAAGTTTGCTTTTAAAAACTTCCGGGAAGGTAGTAAAGCCGGCACCAGAATATTATTATTGAATCAGTGGTTAAAGGTAATGTTATCTATTCCGATGACGATTCTGATGTTTGTTTTTATCACCACGCATCCGATTATATTTGTCAGCTCCGTTTTACTGAGTATTCTTGTATTTTCCAGCGTGCAGGCTTTCTTCTATGCTAAATCATATAGTTTGGCAGAATGTTTCTGGGCATACCCTTACAGTATTTTTTATGCATTCAGTTTATTCTGGATTACTCCCTATGCTATCGCAACAGCAGGCAGAAGTGGTTGGCTCACCCGGAATTTACCGGAAACAAAATAAAATGGTTTTTAGAATATAGTTTAAAACGACCGGCATCACGCCGGTCGTTTTTTTATCAGCATGTAGATGTGTTTAAACAACGATAGAATAATTGATTATTGTAATAATAATGTAACTTATTATTTGTGTGCTCTTTCTGCGCTAAATGACCCGCGAATTCTCATTGTATTTTAATGTTTGCCAGCCGTAGGTTACTGTGTTATTTAAACGAAATTTCATATATTTACCCTACAACCTTTTGGTTGCTCCCTGATCATTCCGTTGAATGATCTTTACCCCCAATGTGTATATATCCTGAAGTAGCTTAAATAGATGTGTGGCATTATTGTCAACACAAACGATTAGATTATTTTCTTCTGTTATCAATAAAGTGGTAATGGCCTGTCAGGCTGTTGCAAAATGAAAATTTGGAATTTTATTATCGAACATTAAAAGAGCATAACTATCATGAAGACAATTGAACAAAAATTAATATCACTGGGACAGGAAGTAAATCATCCGTGTGTAACCATTTCTTTGAATACACACAGAACACATCCGGATAGTGAGCAGGATAAAATTCTATTAAAGAATTTAGTGAAAGATGCCGAAAACAGAATACTGGAGCTATACGGTAAAAGAGAAGTGAAAGGATTGCTGGATAAATTATACGCAGTGGAAGATACTATTGACGTGAATTATAATCTTGATAGCTTACATATTTTTCTATCGAATGATACTAAAGAAATTATTAAATCAATGTGGCCGGTTGCACATAATTCAGTACAGGTGGATGACCGGTTTGCAGTACGTTCGCTGATTAAATCTTCGAACAGAGTAGAAGAGTATTATATTATGGTATTATCGCAAAGCGGAGTGCAGCTCTATGATGCAGTGAATGATCGTATTGTTGAAGAAATCAAAGAAGGTGAATTTCCTTACCCCGCTACGCCTTACTTTTTACCGAATGCAGAAAAAGCAAGTGACGGTAAACAGGTCGACAACATGATCCGTGAATACATTAATAAAGTTGATCAGGCTTTTGTGAAAATTCACAATGGTACAGATCTCGGCTGTGTGGTGATCTGTACAGAAGAAAATTACAGACATTTAATGGAAGTGGCTAATAAACCAGGTATTTATCTCGGTAATGTTTCTAAAGATTATAATAATGCCAGCGTACATCAATTGGCAACACAAGCCTGGGAATTTATCAAAGACCTGCAATTCAAACGTAGAACCGCTGCTATCGAAGAAGTACAGGCAGCAATCAGTCAGGGTAAAGTAGTGACCGATTTACAGGAAATTTATCAGGCTTCTATTGATGGACGCGCTGATTTACTGGTAGTTAATATGAACTATACACAGCCGGCGATGATGACCGGTGACCGTACATTCGATTATATAGACGATCCTGCTACCCCTGAAGCGGTTGATGATATTGTGAGCAGCATCGCCTGGGAAACTTTATCAAAAAACGGCCGCGTTGTATTTACATCTCAAGAGTCTCTGAATAATTTAGGGCAAATTGCCTTGAAAGTTCGCTACTAAAGAAATATTATAAATTTTAAGTAAGAGTTGGGAGCAGCAAATACGAAAAGAACAGTCTGTTTGATCCGGTTTGTTAAGTCTCCTGACTCTTCATTATTTTTATTTATGTAAGCTGAACCTACTACTATCCTCCAATGCAAGCTTGTTTTTTAAACACTCAATGCTTATTTAATTCTTTTACTATCCAAATTGAAACTCGTCAGGGCTTGTAAGTTGTAAAATTTTTCAACCGCCGTAAGAGCTTTTTGGAAGCTATTCCTATTCTTATTGCCTTAAAACGTAATTTGGTACTGTCGTATAAAAGATGTATCTTATTAGAATAGACCTTTCTGTTTTAGAATACTTCTCTTTGCCCCGTCAATCCATTCATTGGTGTTTTCCTTTCTTCATTCGATTCTTTCCCTTGTTCATTAGAATGAACCTTTCTTACATTCACCTGCATGCTAGATTTGTATTGTTATCAATCAAAAACAAATAATAACAATATGAACAAAGAATTAGTTTTTTTAAGAACATTTGCTATTACAACAGCCGTATTGGTTGTTACGATTACTTCAGTAGCTTTTAAGCAAACTCAGAAAGTAAGCTTCGATGAAATAGATGTACAACGAATCAACATTGTGGAGGCAGATGGCACTGTTAAAATGGTTATTACAAACGTTGACCGTTTTCCGAATGGGAAGGATACGATTAACGGAAGACCGACTAATGTTGACAGAAAAAAACGTTCAGGTATGTTGTTCTTCAACGAAGAAGGTATGGAATGCGGTGGGTTTATTTATGATGGTTCTAAAAGAGCCGACGGGCATAGTGCCGGAATGTCTTTAACCTATGATCAGTATGACGGCGACCAGGTAATGCAGTTGTTAATGCAGGATTATAAAAAAGGCGACAAAAGAACGATTGCCAGCTCACTGGTTTTTAATGACGGCCCTCTCAATGCTACACAACAAGGGATGGATGAAATTTTCAGAGAAATTGATGAAATAGCTAAAACTGATCCTGCAAAAGCACGTGAGAAATATAAGGAATACGAACAAAAAGGGCTGATTGGCGGCGTACAGCGCATTAAACTCGGACAAACACCTTCTGAAAACAATGGCTTGTTCTTATTCGATAATCAGGGTAAAACAAGAGCAATGTTTTATGTTGATAAAAATAATAACGCTAAACTTGTATTTTATGATGGAAATGGAAAAATCGTTAGCTCTTTTCCTGAATAATTAAACTATACGCTATTTAAACAGGTATCCGGCTAAACAGTAATCGGTGTTTTAGTACTGATTGCTGTTCCCGGATACCGGTTATTTACAAAAATATTCACTAAAAGCGGATACATGAATAAGCTATTCAACAAAATCTGGTTGAACAGGTATTTTTTGGGATTTGTATTGCTCTTTTCATATGTGCAATCGTTACAATACCGTTTGCTTTCGAGAAGAATTATAGATATTTATGTATTTACCCCGGAAGCTGCTCTTTTTACTTTTGTGGATGTTTGTGTTCTTTTTCTTATTATCAGAAGGAGGATTGGATTTTACGAAAAACGGCAGCAGAAGCTGAATTTTTTTAATATCCTGAAAGTGTATGTTTCTGCAATGATTGTTTATCTCGCGTTTATTAATCTGCTTTCGTTTCTGATTTCATGGGTTTTTGGTACGATCGATAGAAATTACAGTCTGCGACAGGTACTCTTCAATAACTTTGACCATTTGCTGGACACCTGCATTTACGGTAGTTTTTTTATAGCGTATTATCTTTGGAAAAAGAATAAGGCAGATACAAAAAAAATAAATGAATTCAATGCTGCGTTATCAGAAAGTAAGATAACGCAACTCAAAGCTCAATTGAATCCACACTTTTTATTTAATAACCTGAATGTACTTGATCAGTTAATTGAGGAAGATAAGAAAGTAGCATCTGCATTTTTAAACGACTTTTCTGAATTATACCGGTATGTGTTGGAAACCTCCGAAAAGGCATTAGTAAACTTGTCAGATGAATTGATTTTCGCAAAAAGTTATTTTCGGATGATTCAGCATAAATATGGAAATGCTTACCGGTTGGAGATATCAGAGGGAGCTTTTGAAAATTATTTAATTCCTCCTTTATCGCTTCAATTACTATTAGAGAATGTTGTTGATCATAATCTGGGAAAAGAAAATAATCCTGTTCTGATACAAATTGATATCAATGAAAGAATAATGGTGAGCAATACCTTGTTACCTAAACCTGTTCAGAAAAAATATGGTGGCAGGTCGCTGAAAAATCTTGAAAAGCAATATAAGCTATTGTCAAACGAATCTGTACAAATCGAAGAGCAACAAAAAAAGTTTATTGTTACATTACCTTTGATTTTAAAATAGCATCTAATGATCAATATACTCATTATTGAAGATGAAGCTCCGGCGCGGAGAAAACTCAAACGATTTCTGGAAGAGTTAAACGAACCGTTGAATATATTAGCTGAAATGACAACAATTGAGGAGGCGGTTATTTTTTTGAAAGAAACCACAAACATTGATCTCATCTTTTGTGATATAGAACTGCAAGACGGAAATGCATTTGATATCTTTAAGCAGGTAACAGTTTCAAGTCCGATCATTTTTACCACAGCATATAGTCAGTTCTTAATGGACGCATTTGAAGCAAATGGTATTGAATATCTGCTAAAGCCGTTTTCTATTGAACGTTTCATGAAAGCCTGGGATAAATTTAAAAGGCTAAGGAATTTTACCGAAAAAGAAAATCTGATAAAAAAAGTGTCGGCTTTTATTGATGCTCAAAATTTTAAACCCAAAGAATTTAAGAAACGTTTATCTATTAACGCTGCGAAAGGAATGTACTTCCTGGATATCCTGGAGATCGTTTATTTCGAAGCGCAGGCTGCAACGGTAACAGCTTATGATAATAACGGAAAAAAACATTTACTGACCCAGCCAACGTTGAAAGAGCTGGAAGAGTTGATTGACCCGAAAGTTTTTTTCCGGATTAACCGAAGTGAGATGATCAATAAGGAATATATAGAACGTGTTGAACGGGCTTCTAAGAATGTGGTGGCAATCAAAATGAAAGGATACCAACAGTTACTGGCAACAAGCCAGAGTAGTACCGCATCGTTTAGAGAGTGGGTGGAAGAATAATTAATAATTAAGAGTTGCACTATTCATACTATAAATTAAATTATCTGCGCAAATCAGCGGCGAAATTTCACCTGTCAAACATAGGAGGAATTAAGTGCTTAATTCCTCCTATGTTTCAGGATCAGAATTTATTGAAAAAGAAAAGGCTGATTACGTTGAATAATTCCACCACCTATGAGGTCATTGCCTTCATAGAAAACGGCGCTTTGGCCGGGAGCAATTCCTTTTGCGTCATCATAAAAACGAACCAATATGCCATTTTCATGATTGTAAAGATTAGAAGTAGTGCCTCTGTCTTTATATCTGATTTTCGTTATAGCTTCATGTCCGTCTTCAATTCCGTTATATTTAACCCAATTGATTTTAGATACCACCATTTCCTGTTGGTTCAGGTCTATTTCATCTCCTAACACAACGGTATTTGATTCGGGTAAAATGTTGGTAACATATACCGGTTTACCAAATGTAATATCTAAACCTTTGCGTTGCCCGATGGTATAAAAAGGATAACCTTTGTGTTTTCCTAATATTTTACCGTTTTTGTCTACGAAATTACCTCCGGCAACCTGTTGCTCTAAACCGTCCACTCTTCTTTTTAAGAAACCGCGGTAATCATTATCGGGCACGAAACAGATCTCATAGCTTTCCGCTTTTTTGGCCAGTTCCGGATAACCGAAATCAAGTGCCATCTGACGGATTTCAGTTTTTCTGTATTTACCTAAAGGTAAAATGGTTCTGCTCATCAGATCCTGCTGAATTCCCCAAAGCACGTAACTCTGGTCTTTCAGTTCATCTATTCCTTTGCTGAGATAAAATCTGCCATTGGTATGCTGGTGAATATTTGCATAATGACCGGTGGCGATGAATTCACAATCCAGTGCATTGGCTCTTTTAAGCAAAGCTCTCCATTTAATATGGGTATTGCACATAACACAAGGGTTGGGTGTGCGCCCCGCCATATATTCTTCTACGAAATTATCAATCACGGCATCACCGAATTCTTCGCGAATATCTAATATAAAATGTGGAAAACCGTGTTGAACGGCTGCCATACGAGCGTCATTAAAAGAGTCAACATTACAGCAACCGGTTTCCTTCTTGCCGCCCCCGGAGGCTGCATAGTCCCATGTTTTCATGGTAATTCCGATTACTTCGTATCCTTCGTGGTGAAGCATGAGGGCCGCGACTGTGCTATCAATCCCACCACTCATGGCTACCAATACTTTTCCTTTACGACTCATTTTTGACTTTTTGAAATTAACAAGCAAAGATACAAATAGTTCGTGGCCCCCGGATAATTAAATTCGCAGAAATCTAAGAAATGAACTTTCTTTGCACTCCTTTTGAAAAAACGTATTTTAGTAGGAATTTCAAAAAATTGTGAAAAATATTCGGCATGATAAAATTACAAGTCATTGGTAATCTTGGTAAAGACTGTGTTACCAATAATGTGAACGGAAGAAGTGTGATTAATTTCAGTGTGGCTCATACTGAACGTTTTAAGAATGCTCAAGGGCAGGTACAAGACAGAACAATTTGGGTAGAGTGTGCTTACTGGACCGACAGAACTGCCATTGCACCATATCTGCGCAGAGGTACTCAGGTGTATGTTGAAGGCCAGCCGGAAGTAAGAACTTATCCTAAAAATGACGGTTCTACAGGAGCTTCTTTAACATTAAGAGTTACTTCAGTTCAGTTATTGGGAAGCAGAGGTGATAATGCTGGCGGCGGTGCTGGCGAAGCCCCGGCTCAAAACTATGGCGGTGGCGGCGGATATCAGTCGGCCCCAATGCCTCAACAGCAATCTGCTCCTCCTCCAATGAACGACAGTTTTGACGATTTACCTTTCTAAATAATAATCCTCCCCTCAAAGGAGGATTTTTTATTCCGTTGCGGTGAGTGTAGTTAAAGCGTAGCAGCGGCTGCTTAATTCTTTTAAATTCTTAATGTTGAATATTTTGTAATCTCAATGGGAAACATGAAGGTAATGAGGGTTAGCAACAGCGCTTCATTCCCTTCATGTTTAAATTGAAGTCTGCAGCTAGAAAGAGTCAAAGCGCAGTAGCAGCTTAATTCCTGAATGCTTAATAACTGAAAGATCTCATGTTCACATTAAGAACATTAAGCAATTCAGTGATTATGGTTAATATCGGTCAAAAAACTATCATGTATTCAAAAAATTAATGATTAATTTAGACCAAACGTTTTATAATTATGAAAATCAAATGGAAATCATTTATAGCAGCACTGGCAATGATTACAACGATTGTTAGTTGTGGAGAACAACCTTCTAAAGAAGAAAAAACTGCGGTTGAAACCGGCACCACTCCTGATTGGAAATTGGGTGTTCAGCTTTGGACATTCAACCATTTTGATATGCAAACAGCACTTTTAAAAGTGGATAGTGCCGCTATCAGATATGTAGAGGCTTATTTAGGCCAGCCATTTGGATTCGGTGAAACGGAAGTGAAATTCGGTGTAGACATCACCGATGCTCAACTGGAAAAACTCAATCAACTTTTAAAAGAGAAAAATATTAAAATCAATGCCTTTGGGGTAGTTGTTCCGGCCAATGGAGCTGAATGGATAAAAACATTTGAACTGGCTAAAAAAATCGGTGTTTCTTATATCACAGCCGAACCAATCAAAGCCCATCTGGATACGGTGAACTTATTAGCCGGTGAATATGGAATTCCTGTGGCTATTCATGATCACCCTTATCCTAATGAATATGCACACCCAGACAGTGTAATCAATGCAATGCAGGGGCGTAACCACCTGTATGCCTGTGCAGATATCGGCCACTGGGCAAGAAACGGATTGAATGTGGTAGAATGCTTACAAAAGCTGGAAGGAAGAATTTTGGGAGTACACCTTAAAGATGTGAGCGAATCGGGTAATACAAAAGCTGAAGATGTTGTGGTGGGTACCGGTGTAATTCCGATGAAAGAGGTTTTTGCAGAGTTAAAACGCCAGGGCTTTAAAGGCCAGTTCAGTATCGAAAGAGAAAATAACTGGTGGCATAATCTTGAAGATGTGATTGCTACTAAAAAACTATTTGACGAATTGTCTAAATAAATACTTTCAAAGCTGCTCTCTCAGAGCAGCTTTTTTGTTTGAACAGTGTATCACTCCTGACTTTTAACTCATAACTCTTAACTCTTCATTCTTAACTCTTTTAAACTATTCTTACTTTTGTTGAATGGAAACAGTATATTCTTATCAGCAATTATACAACCTGACCCATCAGGTTTTTATAAAAATGGGATTCTCAGAACAACACGCTACTACAGCCTGTCAGGTATTATTATCCGCAGATATCCGCGGGGTAGATTCACACGGTATTGCCCGCTTATCAGGGTATATTCGTTTATGGGAAGCAAAACGGGCCAATGCTGCTCCACATTTAAAAGTGATTCATGAAACGCCTTCAACAGCCGTAGTAGATGGCGATAGCGGGTTGGGATTGGTAGTGGCTCCCTACGCCATGAACATTGCTATCGAAAAAGCAAAAAATGTTGGTACCGGATGGGTAAGTGTACAAAATAGTAATCACTTCGGTATTGCCGGATATCATGCAATGATGGCACTCGAAAATGATATGATCGGCATTGCGATGACAAATGCCAGTCCGTTAGTAGCCCCTACCTTTTCAAATGAACGACTGTTGGGAACTAATCCGATCTGCGTAGCCATCCCAGCGGGCAATGAACCGGCATTTGTTGCAGACCTGGCAACCACAACGGCAGCAAACGGAAAACTTGAAATTCTGCAAAGAAAAGATCAGGAAGCACCTTTGGGGTGGATACAAGATAAAGACGGACAACCGTCTACCAATCCTCATGAATTAAAAACCGGAGGTGCATTACTGCCTTTAGGCGGCGATCGCGAACACGGTTCTCATAAAGGATATGCATTAGGAGCTGTGGTGGATATATTTTCTGCTATTCTGAGCGGAGCGAATTACGGACCATGGGTACCTCCGTTTCCGGCGTATGTTCCTATGCCGGTAGGAATGCCAGGAAGAGGAATCGGTCATTTCTTCGGTGCAATGCGTGTAGATGCATTTCGTTCCGCAGATGAATTTAAAGCGAATATGGACCAATGGATTCAGCGTTTTCGTAGCTCAAAACCGGTTGACCCGCGTCAGAAAGTACTGATTCCGGGCGACCCTGAACGTGAAATGACTGCAGAAAGAATGAAAAACGGCATTCCACTCCTGGCCGCTGTGGTAAAAGATTTGAAAGAAATAGCCGGGAAGTTTGAAATTCCTTTTAACTAAAAAATATTTCTTTAGAAAATTTTTAACAGCAGAAAAACGCATATTATCTTTGCTGCCGTTTTGCAACTATTTATTAAGACTTAAAAACGCTCCCAGGAGAAATATATGAAAGTGATGAAATTTGGCGGTACCTCGGTAGGCAGGCCTGAACGCATGCACCAGGTAGCGAAATTGGTTACACAACAGGATGAACCTGTGATTGTTGTGTTAAGTGCGTTAAGTGGAACAACCAATGCTTTAGTAAAAATCGGAAATGCGCTGGCCGCCAGCGACCGTGAGGCTGCGAAAACCGAAATAGATACACTTGATAAACATTACCAAAACTTCATAGGTGAATTAGTAACTACTCCTGCCGCACAGGAAGACGCCAGAAAAATTATCGCTGAACATTTTGAGTTCCTGAATATTATATTGAAAATATCTTTTTCAGAAGCATTAAGCAAAGATATCCTTGCACAGGGTGAATTGTTGTCAACAAAACTTTTTTCTATTTATCTCACAGAGAAAGGAATTGAACATTTGTTTTTGCCGGCACTTGAATTCATGAGTATTGATGCGAATGATGAACCGCATGTAGAAGATATTGCTGCTAAACTGAATCCGTTATTGGCTAAACATACCGGCATTAAATTGTTTGTTACGCAGGGATATATCTGTAAAAACTCCAGAGGTGAAGTGGATAACCTTAAAAGGGGAGGAAGTGATTATACTGCCTCACTGGTAGCAGCCGCTATTCAGGGATCAGTATGCGAAATCTGGACAGACATTGATGGTATGCATAACAACGACCCGCGTGTGGTGAATAAGACTATTCCGATTGAGCAGTTAAGCTTTGATGAAGCTGCCGAGCTGGCTTATTTCGGAGCTAAAATTTTACACCCTACCTGTATCTGGCCTGCAAAACAAACCGGCGTACCGGTAAAGCTTTTAAATACTATGCAGCCCGATGCAAAAGGAACCACTATCCGTAAAGAGGCGGGGTCTAATGGTGTAAAAGCAATCGCTGCAAAAGACGATATTATCGCTATAAATATCAAAAGCTCAAGAATGCTGCTGGCCTACGGGTTCTTGCGTAAGATTTTTGAAGTTTTTGAGAAATATAAAACGCCGATCGATATGATCACCACTTCAGAGGTAGCCGTTTCGGTAACCATCGATCAGGCCGATCATTTAACTGAAATAGTAAGAGAACTGGAACCTTTCGGAACCATCACTGTTACCAAAAACCAAACGATCATTTCTGTAGTAGGTAATAAAATTGCCGCCACTCCGGAGGTTCTTGATAACTTGTTCCACTCGCTCAACAAAATTAATATCAGTATGATCAGTTATGGCGGTAGCGAGCATAATATCAGCTTGTTGGTACCGTCGCAACATAAAATCGAAACATTACAGATTCTGAACAAAGGATTATTCGGCCTGGAATAAGCTGCCGGTCTTTCAGATACCTGTTATCAACGGGCTATTCGTTCATTCAAAGCGGATAGCCCGTTTGTTATAATAAGGATTTTGAATACCTTGAAGACTGGGTGTTATATAGTTACAACAAAATCTGTTGGTAATAACCTTTCAATACCTATATTTAAGGTTGAACCGCTTCTTTATTTTATTTTTTTAGTGCATATTTGTGACAGAATACCACAAAACAGATTCTTTAGAGCAGCTAAACTTCAGATCTCATTGACTGCTTTAATGTTCAAAATCCACATCCTACGTCAAACTTCCTAACAAAAAATCATGTTACCGGGAAGTGAAAATCTCTCTCTTTGCAAGATTATTTTGTAAATTCAGCGAACCTAATTCCATTGATAAAAATAAAATATTTTGGAACGATTGTACTCCATTAGATTTTACTGGTGCTTACTTTTCATAGGACTAATAAATACCTCATTAGCTCAGAATAATACTATTAGCGGAAAAGTAATTAATAAAGAAACCAAAGCTCCTGTAGCCGGTGCCAGCGTTTTTATTTCAGGTACATCACGCGGTACAATTTCTAACAATGAAGGCGAGTTTACACTGCTGAATATCCCCAACGGAAAATTCGATCTGGTGGTTACTAACGTAAGCTTTCAATCATATGTAAGACCGTTCAATGTTACCGAACTGCCTTTAACGCTCAATATTGAGCTTGATCTAAAGGTAACAGAGTTGGAACAGGTAATTATACGGCCTTATGAAGAAGATACCTGGGCTAAATGGGGCCTGTTTTTTACCGAAACATTTATCGGTACCTCACTCTACTCTAAACAAACCGTTATTAAAAATAAGGAGAGTATAAAATTCCGTTATTATAGAAAAGAGCAGATTCTCGAAGCTTTCTCAGAAGGCCCGATTATTATTGAAAACAGAGCTTTAGGATATACTATACAATATCAGTTAGAACATTTTCAGTATAGTACCAAAGAGCGTAAACTGCTTTACTATGGATTTACTCTTTTTGAAGACATGGCTGATGATCGGCGTCGTGTTCCCAGAAGATGGGCTTATAACCGAACTGCCGTATATGAAGGATCAATGGTGCATTTCTTTAAATCGCTTTACGACAGAAAATCGGAACAGAACGGTTACGAAGTGCGGATTCTGAAAAAAGGAAAAAATATAGAACGCGAGCGTGTGGCAGCCATTTACCAGGAAATAAAAGCCAATATTGATAGCTTCGGATTAGTAAATGTTGAAGTAGATAATGACTCTTTAAACTATTATTCAGGAATCATGCGTCAGTCTGAATACGTAGATTATTTACAAAAAGATCCGATCAATCCGGAGAACTTTATCATTGACCATACACTGTCTGAAAAAGAATTATTTTTCAACGATTATTTGCATATCCGTTATAAAAAGAAATTAGAGGATATTGAATTTATTCATCACACCAGAGAGAATAGAAAAGCATTTAATCCGACTTCAGTTATATTCCTCGACGAAAAAACGCCGGTTTCTGTAAATCGTCACGGCAACTTCTATCCTCCGCAGAATGTGGTTTGTTCAGGCTATTGGGCCTGGAGCGAAAAAGTAGCCACTTTATTACCATTAGATTATGATCCGGATGAATTTATGAAAGTTAAAAACCCCGGAAAATAAAATTATTGTAAAAAGCCCTGCTGCTTCATGAACTCAATCAGTTTGGGAAGCCATGGTGTATTATCAGTAGTATTGTTTAAAGCAAAGCCGTGCCCGCCCGTTTTATAAATGAAAATATCATTCGGTATTTTTTGTTCACGTAATGCCCTTTGAAAACGTATACTGTTTTCAACCTTTACCGTTTTATCATCTATTGCATGCATCAAAAAAGTAGGAGGGGTATTAGGAGTAATACGCAGATCGTTTGAAAATGCTTTTATCAAAGAGTCTGAAGGTGTTTCTCCCAGTAAAAAAGTTCTGGAACCGGCATGCTGATATTCATTACTTAAATTTATCACCGGATAAATCAATGCCCCGAAATCAGGACGTAAAGATATCGTCGTTTGCTCCGGCAGGTAATTCGTTTCAAAATGTGTAACTGCAGTTGATGCCAGATGCCCTCCGGCACTGAATCCCATCACACCTACTTTAACCGGATTAATACCTAACTCTTTCGCATGCGTACGAACATATAAAATTGCCTGTTGTAAATCCTGTATTGGTCCGATGTTCTTATTAAACATAGTACTGTCTAGCGGATGACGATATTTCAATACCAGACAGGTAATGCCGTATTCGTTAAGGGCTTTTGCTACCAGTGTGCCTTCTTTCGTGTAGGCAAGGTGTTTATATCCTCCGCCGGGCGCAATGATCATTACAGTTCCGTTGGGTTGGGTAGGTTTATGAAGTACAAGATTGGGAACCGATACTTTTTCATAACTGACCCAGCCCTGATTATTGATGGTTTCTATCTCTTTAACCTGATGTTTTTTGTTGTTGGGAATTTCTTTCGGATATAGAGAAATAGTAGTTTGTGCAGTTACTGTAAAAGGTATGCTGAAAAGTAACAGGCCTATAAGTTGTTTCATGTACGTGAATTGTTAAAGGGGTTTAGGAAATCACAGTTTTTTTATGAAAATTACGTTAAATGCGCGAATGTTCATTTTTTCAATGTAACCTTTTTGGTTTCTTACAGTCATACTAATAAAGAAGGAGGTCATTATGAGAAACAAATTTACCCTTATCGCTTTATTATCTTCACTCATCTTTTTAACAGGTTGTAGTAAAGATATACTGAGACCTTATGAAGATCGCTTAGAAGGAGGAACCTGGAGATTAGATAGAGTTAATGAGGTTGGCTTCCCTCGTTCATCGATTACTATCCTTAGAGGAGATTATACTTTCTACAGTGACGGAGGTATGGTTTATCAGGATCGTTACGGTGGATTCTTTGAAGGCGATTGGCAAATCAGAAAATTTTTGTCTGATGAATGTTATATCGATGACTGGGGTAACTCAGTTTGTAACAGTGAGTACTGGAGAGAGTTAACTATTTATGCGGTTGATTACGACACCAGAGAAAGGATACGCATCATTTTTGACGATATCCGTTTCACCGGTACCAATACTTTTAAAGGATACATTTATGACGTTGGGGGTACTTATATTTTTACCTTCAGACGATAATCAGATAATAAGTCCTCTATATATATTTTCTACCTGGCGGGTCATGGTAGCTGCACTATACGTATCAGAGATGGTTTGTATGGCACGGTTACCTAATCCGCTTCTTTTTTGCGGATGCTGCGCCAGGTCAACAATAGCATCAGCGAGTGTTGAGTCGATATTGTTCATTGAAACAAGTACTCCGTTTTGCTGATCCTGCAATACTTCTTTCGTACCGTCAACATACGTACCGATAACAGCTTTTCCCATTGCCATGGCTTCGAGCAGAGCAATCGGTAATCCTTCCCACAAAGAAGGTAAAACAAAGATGTCGGCATTTGCCAGTACCGCCGGAACATCCTGACGGAATGATTGGAAAACAACTGCCTCCTGAATACCCAACTCTTTGACTATTTCCAGTGCTTTAGGCTTCTGATCACCATCTCCCACCATTACCAGACGCATTTTAGGGTGCTTTTTTAAAGCCAGAGCAAATGATTTGATCAACTGCCAGGGTTGTTTTTGATGAATGAATCTGGCTACAAATAAAACCACTACATGATCATCGGGGATACCCCATTCCTTTCTTAAATCGGGATAGGAGTTACGGGGATTGTATTTATCCTGATTAATTCCGTTATTAATGACGATTGAATTAAATCCTTTAATGGCATTTTTTCCGGTAGCCTGATTAGATGCGGAAACAGAAATGTTCACATTTGCCTGACGGGTCAGGAAGCCTTCAGAATAAGTTCTGATTTTTTTTACCAGAAAGTTCTGATCGTCGTGAAACGACCAGCCGTGAATGGTATATACTACAGGTAGTTTAAGTTGTTTGGCAGCCCAAAAACAATTCGAGAAAGCACGGGTACCGTGTGCATGAACCAGACGGATATTTTCCGATTTGATCAGGTGCTGTACTTTTTTCCATACCCCCATATCGAATGGTTTGGTGGTAGGAATCACATAAGTTTTAATACCGGCTGCTTTTAACTGGTCAACCATCGGACCTTCAGTATGCGAGAGTACCACCGGTTCATAAACCGACCGGTCAAGGTTTTCCACTAAACTCAATAAATGGCTTTCTCCGCCACCAATCTGACCCTGACGAATGGTTTCAAGAATTTTAATAGGCTGGTTCATGCTGCAATATAAAAAAAGATTTTTCTTTTACCATTAAGGAGTAAGTACTGCTTACAATTGAAAACGTGGTTAAAGGCAATTTTCACCATTAAGAAATTAAGAAGATCTTTCCGCTTCGCTTTGGCTCATTCTATCTTATAATCACCATCATAAACATGAAGAAAATGAAGTTGAAAAGCCAATGAAGTGCTGTCTTCCGCGCTGCTTTACCTTCATACCTTCATTCTCTTCATGTTTCCCATTAACATTTCAAACATAGGAGAAATTAAGGGAATTCAGAAGAAGATTTCTCCATCTGAATTCCCTTACTAACCATAGCCGGCTTAATTTCTTAATGGTAAATATTTTACTTTATACTTATAAAACCAGCATCGCATCACCATAACTGAAGAAGCGGTATTTGTCTTTAATTGCTTTTTTGTAAGCTTCCATTGCCAGATCGTATCCCGCAAAAGCACAAGTCATGATCAACAGACTGGTTTTGGGTAAATGGAAATTGGTAATCAAAGAATCAGCAATATTGAACTCGTAAGGAGGGTGGATGAAAATATTAGTCCAGCCTTCACTTGGTTTCAATAATTTTTCGGCAGTATAAGATGATTCGATCGCACGCATGGTAGTAGTACCTACGGAGCAGATTCTATTACCGTTTTCGATCGCTTTATTAACGATTTTACAAGCAGTATCATCGATGTTGTAATATTCAGCATCCATTTTATGTTTGCTAAGATCTTCAACTTCGATGGGGCGGAAAGTTCCTAAACCGGTATGTAAAGTCACTTCTGCAAATCTTACTCCTTGAATTTCGAGGCGTTTAATCAATTCACGACTGAAGTGTAAACCTGCGGTCGGAGCTGCTACAGCGCCTTCGTGTTTAGCATAAACCGTTTGGAAACGTTCTTTATCTTCAGGTTCAGGTTTGCGTTTGATATATTTAGGTAAAGGCGTTTCTCCTAAAAACTCAAGCATAGCACGAAACTCGTCGTCAGATTTATCCCACAAAAAGCGAATGGTTCTTCCTCTTGACGTGGTATTGTCGATTACTTCAGCAACTAATTCATCATTTTCGCCGAAGTAGAGTTTATTACCTACACGGATTTTACGGGCAGGATCAACGATCACATCCCATAAACGGTTAGGTTTATTCAGTTCTCTAAGTAGGAAAACTTCGATTTTAGCACCCGTTTTTTCCTTTCTGCCATACATTCTGGCAGGAAACACCTTTGTGTTGTTAACTACAAATACGTCTTTGTCATCGAAATAATCTAAAATATCTTTAAAAGATTTGTTTTCGATGTTGCCGGTTTTCCGGTTAACTACCATTAATCTGGAATCCTCACGTTTTTTTGTAGGGTGTTGGGCGATTAAATTGAGTGGTAAGTCGAATCTAAACTGAGAAAGTTTCATTGTTTGTTTTTTCAATTTTCACTTTCCACAACTATCAAACACGGTGAGGGGAGACTTTATCAAATAACCAGGTCTTACGGCACCAGGATTGATAATAGTGTGGACTTGAATGAATCAAGCGTGCAAAATTAAATGAATTAATAGAATAATACAAATAAATATACCCGGCAAGCTGTCTGAGTCTTATCTTGTTGGTTTACAATTAGATAAGATATTTGGAATTATCCGGTATTTTTAGTATATTTTATAATAATGATGCCAGCCCTGGTATTAAAACTTCAGGTGGCGAATGGTTAAACCATCGTTCATCAGTTGCTTTAACGAATCAATTCCGATTTTAATATGTCGTTCAACAAATACGGCGGTAACTTTTTTGTCACTTTCTTCTGTTTTTACGCCCTCAGGAATCATAGGTTGGTCGCTCACCAGTAACAATGCACCGGTAGGAATTTTATTGGCGAAACCCACAGAAAAGATGGTAGCGGTTTCCATGTCTACTGCGTAAGCTCTGATTTTTTGAAGGTATAACTTAAAATCTTCGTCGTGTTCCCATACGCGTCTGTTGGTGGTATACACTGTACCCGTCCAGTAATCTACTCCATAATCGCGGATAGTGGTTGAAACGGCTTTTTGCAGGGCGAAAGCGGGTAGGGCAGGTACTTCCGGTGGAAAATAATCGTTTGAGGTTCCTTCTCCACGAATACCAGCAATCGGTAAAATCAGGTCGCCGATATTGTTTCTCTTTTTCAAACCGCCACATTTTCCTAAAAATAATACCGCTTTCGGGTTGATGGCCGAAAGCAGGTCCATCACAGTTGCTGCACTGGGGCTACCCATTCCAAAATTGATAATGGTGATTCCTTCTGCAGTAGCACATTGCATAGGTCTGTCAAGTCCTGCAATTTCTACACCATGCATCTCAGCAAATATCTTCACATAATTGGAAAAGTTCGTTAAAAGGATGTATTCTCCGAAGTTAATTAACTTCTCTCCTGTATAACGGGGCAACCAGTTATCGACGATTTCTGCTTTTGATTTCATATATTCTTTTGATTTTATAGTGTTTGCTATAGATTTGTGCAACAAGAATTTGATAAAAATAATGATTTCAATTGACTATCCCAGCTATTCTTTCCGTTCCAGGTCTGCTGAAGGGTTGAACTATATCTTTGATCCTTTTCGTAAGCGGTGGGTGTTACTGACACCTGAGGAGTGGGTGCGTCAAAACTTTCTGCAATACATTCATCAAACCCTGCTGTATCCGAAATCTTTAATCGCAGTTGAAAAAGCACTTCAACTGGGTGAGTTAAAGAAGCGGTTCGATATCCTGCTTTACAATAACGCACAGAAGCCGTTTTTGCTCGTAGAGTGTAAAGCAAGTAACATAAAATTAACAAGTGAAGTTTTACAACAGGCACTGAGATATAACTTATCCATCCCCGTTCCTTACATTGTGATTACCAACGGGCTAGAAACATATGCTTTTAAGAAAACTGAAACCAATCTGGTAGAGATCGCTGAAATACCTTGTTTTTAGTGAGAAAAGCGCAAACGTTTGCGCGAAATGGCGTTTGAAATTGGTCTAATTTGACCACCTAATCAATCGTGCCATACTCACAAAACACAACTCTATGTACAGGAAGCCAATGGTTCTAGTGGTGGATGATGATCAGGATGATCGTGATCTTCTTTTACATATCTATCAGTCACATGCCCTAGCTGATATTGACTTACATATTTTAGAATCTTCTGATGAATTATTTAATCTTTTAAAACAAGGTATTACACCTGATCTGTTGATTTTAGACCAGAATATGCCTCGGTTATCTGGGTTGGAGATACTGGCAAAACTCAGGAAGGATGGCCGCTATGAATCACTATCGATTCTGCTGTTTACAACAGTAATGGATGATGCTTTGTGTCAATCAGCCTTTGATCTGGGTGCTAACGGAGTATACAAAAAACCTGTTTATTACAAGGATTTTAAAGAAGTGTTCTTATGTGTTTTGTATTATGCCGAAGAGTGCGAACAGGGGGTGCGGTATCATCCGCATTAGAGCCTGGTCAGCAGAAAATGCCGAACGTTTGTATCCGCAAGCGCGTTTTGTTACTGTTTTGTAAAAATAAGCAGGTTCGGCATAAACATTTATAGTATCACCGGCTGTTGATACGTCGCTTACCTCAGTCGTACGCATAAAAAAGCCTCCGTTGTAACGGAGGCTTTTTCTATCAATAGATTGATCAGTTAAGGGAAGATGCCTAATTCAGCATAACTGGTAGCTACTTTATTAATAGCCACTAAGTAAGCTGCTGTACGCATATCAGGAACTTCGGGGTTATTTTTCCAGGCTTCAACGATCTCGCGGGTAGCGGTGATCATTGTTTCTTCAAGGCCTGAACGAACGATGTCTACCTCATCCGGTCCGTGCATAATTGTTTCACGCACTTTGTTATCAGCTTTTTTACCGGTAAGGTTTTCGATCTGCCCTAAGATCTGTGTATTTTGATTTTCAGTGAAGCGTTTTTCCATTCTTCCGTAACGAACGTGGCTTAAATTCTTTAACCACTCGAAGTAAGAAACTGTTACACCACCTGCGTTTAAGTACATATCAGGAACAACTAATCTGCCGTTTTTGGTAAGGATTTCATCTGCTTCAGGAGTTAAAGGACCGTTTGCAGCTTCACCGATGATTTTAGCTTTGATTCTTGGAGCATTTTCCGCATTGATCACGTTTTCTAATGCTGCAGGAATCAGAACATCACAATCCATTTCCAATGCCTCGGTGTTAACCGCAAAGTTATTCGCACCAGGGAAGTTGAGAATAGAGCCGGTTGCTTTTCTGTGCGCTACTACTGCATCAACGTCTAAACCCTGATCGCTCCAGATAGAACCTTCGTACTCTGCTAAACCAACAACAATAGCACCAGCATCCTGGAAGAATTTTGCTGAATGGTAACCTACGTTACCTAAACCTTGTACCACTACACGTTTGCCTTCCACACCAGTGGTCAGACCAACTTTCGCTGTCAGGTCTTCCATATTTAAGATCTCACGTAATCCGTAAAATACGCCTAAGCCGGTGGCTTCTTTTCTACCACGAACACCACCTTGGGTAACCGGTTTACCGGTAACGCAACCCAGGCCGTCAATTTCGCCAGGGCGCATAGAAGTGTAAGTATCCACGATCCATGCCATTTCTCTTTCACCTGAACCGTAGTCGGGTGCAGGAACGTCTAAACCTGGTCCGATAAAGTTTTTCTTAATCAGTTCAGAAGTATAACGGCGGGTGATTTTTTCTAAATCATATGCGCTATACTTACGGGGATCGATAGAAATACCTCCTTTAGCACCACCGAAAGGAACGTTTACAATAGCACATTTAAAGGTCATTAATGCTGCTAATGCCATTACTTCGTCTAAGTTAACAGAAGTGGCATATCTGATACCTCCTTTACAAGGAAGTTTGTGATGCGAGTGCTGAACACGGTAAGCTTTAATTACCTCTATTTTGTCGCCAATTTTTACAGGAAAATGCATTCTGTAAACGGCGTTACATTGTTTTATCTGTTCCAGAACACCTGGATCCCATTTAGTGTATTTGGCAGCTTTATCAAAACTCATTTGAACTGCGTCAAAGAAACTGTAATCTGACATGTAAAAAGCATTTTAATGGTGAATCGTTATTACAAACTGAAAAGTCAATAACAATAACAGCATTTAAAAATTGATTCTATTCAAAGGCTGGAACAGTGTAAGGGTTGAAGATATTTTAACCGGCTACACACCGAATTGTCCATTGGCTGATCAAAGATATAAAGAACTTATTTTTCTAGTTTACTAATCTTGCGATCTATACGGATGACATACAATAATAAACCTACTAAAACGGTGAGCACTACTGCCAGTACCACGTAGATTTTACCATTTGCATTCATGCCGGTCGGCGTATTAGCAGGGGTGTTTTCTTGTGCAAAGCTGTACAAAAAAAACATACAGGCTAACAGCGAGCTGAACACTTTTTTCATAAAATGAATTTAATATGATTTTTCTTCAATTTTTCTTATCCGTATCCATAAGGTGGTAATCCATGTACCTAATAAAGTCCATCCTAATACTGCGGGCCAGAAAATGACTCTCAGGGAGGGATCTAAGCTTGAACCACTTAAACCGGGATTACCTTCCGATCCTTGTCCACCAGGGTGTAAAGATTCAACCATCCGGGGTAAGATCATAATTAAAGGAATATAGATAAAGAATGCAAAGACGTTGTAAACGGCCGATATTCTGGCTCTTTTATCAATATCGGTCACAGCACTTCTCAGAATGAAGTATGCCAGATAAATCATCATGGCTATGGCTACACCTAACTGCTTGGGATCGTTATTCCACCAGCTGCCCCAGGTATGTTTAGCCCATATAGAACCCGTGAGCAAACCCAATGCACCGAAAATTGTACCTGTCTGTGCAAAAGCCTGCGCTTTAATATCACTTTCAATGGTATTCTTCGACAGGTTAATAACAGCATAAACCAAAGACACAAAAAGGAGAATCATTTGCCCAAACCACATCGGAACATGGAAAAAGAAGTTTCTCATTGTCTCATACAAGTTGCTGGTCAGGTACGCTGTTTCATAGGGAAGTTTCACTAAAAAGCCTCCAATGAAAGTGTACAGTAAAAGCAACACACATAATATTTTCCACCAGTTTCGGCGCATAATCGGTTGTTGGATGTTGAATCAGCTTTGGTAAGCTGATTTAAAGTGAGCAAAATTAGGGTAACACCTAGTAAATCAAAAATTTCAATCATTAAATTATTTAAAGCAACGTTAATGTTTTGGAACTATTAATAGTTGCTTTATTAGTAATTATTAATGGTTTGATGTTTTCTTTTAAATGCAATTTAAAGAACTTCGGGTTTCCCCCGTTTTCTACAATTTTTTTAGTCTTTCCATAAAAATGGAAATAATATTACGGCTAAAGCCAATATCAATAAATTAAATCCTATTAGCAATGCTATCAACGTGCTTAAGCCACTTTGTATTATATCGCTGAATGCAATATTGCTGATCCGCATGAGTAATTGCAGTTGCGGAATGATTAAGGGAAATCCCATGATGGCCATCAATGCCGCATTTTGCTGAGCCCGTGCCGCTATTGCCGCTAAAAAAGTGAATACCAGGCTCAAACTGGCACCACCGATCAATGCAATACCCCAAAAAATAAAAGGTGATTCAATGGGTAAGCCGAACAAAACAAAGAATAACAATAAACTCACTGAGCTCATTGTCATCATCAGTAATATATTAAAGATCAGTTTTGCAATAATAAAGTGTCTTGGGCCGGCTATTGTGTAGAAATAATACATTCTGCCATTACTCTCCTGTAAAAAACTTTTGGCAACGGCATTTACACAAATGAAGATCTGTATCATCCAGTACAAACCGTTCCATACTTTTTCTTCAGGCTGGTCGATAGCCATTTTTAAAACAAAAATGGTAGATACTACATACAATAATACGCCGTACAGAGAGTATTGCTGGCGTATTTCCAGTAAAAAATCTTTTCGTATCAGTGTAAGAATATGTTTCATTTCTTAGCTATGGTAGCACTTTCTGCATCTTGGTTCGTAAATATCTTTTTCACCCAATAATATCTGAGCATCATTGTTGGCAGCGCTTCTGCGATAAGAGAAGTTGGCAATGTCACCGCATTGTACGCAAATCGCATGCAGTTTGGTGATAAAATCTGCCCGGGCAAGTAAATTAGGCATTTGTCCGAAAGGGCGTTTCAGATAATCCATATCCAGACCGGCAACAATTACCCTGATGCCTTTTAATGCCAGTTGATCACAAACATCCGGTAATTGGTCGTCGAAGAATTGTGCTTCATCTATGCCTACTACGTCTACATGGCTGGCCATCAGTAAAATGGTTTGCGAGTTTTCTACCGGGGTAGAAGGGATGCTGGTTTCATCATGGCTCACAATGTTCATTTCATCATAGCGGGTATCAATGGTCGGTTTAAAAATCTCTACCTGAAGGTTAGCAATTTTAGCCCTTTTTAATCGTCTGATCAGCTCTTCGGTTTTACCAGAAAACATAGAACCGCAAATGACTTCTATATAACCTCTCTTAATTCCTGATATATTGGGTTCAATAAACATCTACAAATAGGTATAATAATTGTTAACTTTACGGAAATAATTAATTTATATCTCAAAATTGTTATGGAGCGTTTACAACAATTAATCGGCAAATTAAACGAACAATTCGGACAAAATGCCGATCCTGCTCAATTATTAGTTACAATAAAACTGATAGAGGCAGAATTAGTTCGCAAAACAGCCAGTCAATTTGAAAATAGTCAGGTTGAGTCAAAGTCGCGTATTGCTGTGGTAATGCCGGCCGCTGCACCTGTCTATGTACCTACGCAACCCGAGATAGTAGAAAAACCTAAGGAAGAGGTACCGTTCACTCCCCCGCCTGTATCGGTAGAAGTTCCGTCTGTGATAGAGCAGTTTGTGCAGGAAGAACAAGACGAAACGGAAGAAACTGTTGCCAATGCGCTCGACACCATCAATCCGTTGGTAGAAGTACCGACACTTGCTCACCAGCAAGTGATTAAAGAACTCAATGAAATAATCGGTTCCACCGGCACTTCCGCTTCATTAAACGATCGGTTGAAATCTGATCAGATGGAACTGGGCCTGAAACTCAATTCAACAGCTCCCGTAAAAGATCTTAAAAAGGCAATCGGTATTAATGAGCGATACACCTTTATTAATGAACTGTTTAGAGGAGATGAAGCAATGTTTGAAAGAAGTCTTAAAACGATCAACTCCTTTAAAATATATGCAGAAGCAGCATATTGGATAGAACGCGAACTGAAAGTAAAACAAGGATGGGACGAAGGAAAGCCTGTTACCCAGGAGTTTTACCTGTTAGTGAAAAGGCGTTTTCAGTAATAAAATGCATGATTTTCGCAGTTGCCCCGGTTTGCGATTGAACATATTCACCTGCTTCACGGCAGGTTTTTTTGTATAAAGCCTCCTCTTTAAATAAAAGATTCAATACTTCTTCCAGTTCCAGTGCCGTACTTACCGAATAGGCGATCTGCCGCTCTACCATTGCTTTTGCTTCGGCGAACTTTTCATAAACAGGTCCGAATACGACCGGCTTGCCATAAACTGCCGCTTCCAGTGTATTATGAATACCCGATTTATTGAATCCGCCTCCTATATAAGTAATAGATGCATATTGATATAACGACGCCAGCATACCAATATTATCTATAATGAGGGTATGTGCAGTAATTGATTGGGCCGGATTTTTAATTAATTCAGAATAACGGATCGTATTTTTGAACAACTGTTCAATGTCTTTCAAATGTTCTTCATCTATCTCGTGGGCAGCAATAATGAACCGGATCGAATTATTAACATTAATATAATGACTTAGTATTTCCTCGTCGGCTTCCCAGGTACTGCCGGCTACAATAACCTGATAACCATTGCAAAATGATTGAACAGCAGGAAAATTTTTGGCTTCTCTGGCAATGGCGGTTACTCTGTCAAACCGGGTGTCATTGGTGATGGTAATTTTTTCTTCACGAATATTGATACTTCGTAATAATGAAGCGGAAGATTCGTTTTGTACAAAAAAATGGGTAAAAGCGTCCAGCATATAGCGGTGTAAACGTCCCCATGGTTTAAAAAATGCCTGGCTCTTGCGGTAAATTCCCGAAACCATCAGAACCGGAATATTCCTTTTCCTGAGTTGTGTAAGATAGTGGTACCAATATTCGTATTTAACCCACAAAACCAATTGAGGATTAATTAATTCAATGAACTTTTGGGCATTTTTTTTGCTATCCATCGGCAAGTATATTACCAGATCGGCTCCGGAGTAGTTTTTGCGGATTTCATAGCCGGAAGGAGAAAAGAAGGTAAGTACAATTTTTGCTGAAGGGTATCGGTCTTTAAAGGCCTCTAAAACCGGTCGCCCCTGTTCAAATTCACCTAAAGAAGCACAATGCATCCAGATGGTGAAGCTGTCAGCAGATTTTAACGAAATGTTTTCAAGCCGCGAAGGCCAGTTTTGCCTGCCCTTTTTCCAGGCGGCAGCTTTACGGTTCCAAAGCGCAACTATATGAATGCCTATAAGATATAGTTTACAAAATAAATTATATATAAATAAATGCAAAGTCGAAAAGTTTTAACTTAGCAAAAGTAAATTTAAATCTTTAGAAACCTACCACTTATACAGGATTGTAGAAACCAGTTTTTTACAGTAGGTTTGTGCCCCTTTTAAACACAAATTGAATTACTTATGCGGCCAATACAAATGGTTGATTTAAAGCAACAGTATAATCATATCCAGAACGAGGTGAAAGCGGCGATTGATGAGGTTTTGCAAAGTGCCGGATTTATTAATGGTAAAGCTGTTCAGGATTTTACACAATCTCTTTCTCAATATTTATCTGTTAAACATGTGATTCCTTGTGCAAATGGCACAGATGCTTTGCAAATTGCCTTGATGGCTTTGGGTTTAGAACCGGGCGACGAGGTAATTACTCCTTCTTTTACTTTTATTGCCACTACTGAAGTGATTGCTTTACTCAAGCTGAAACCGGTTTTTGTAGATGTGGATCCGGAAACATTCTGTATTGAGCCTTCGGCAATAGAAAAAGCTATTACTCCAAAAACGAAAGCAATCGTTCCTGTACATTTATATGGTCAGGCAGCTAATATGGAAGCGATTATGAAAATTGCTTCAGCTCACGGATTGTATGTAATAGAAGATAATGCACAGGCAATCGGTTCTTCCTTTACCTTTGCAAACGGTGAAACTAAAAAGGCCGGTACCATCGGTCATATTGGTGCAACATCTTTCTTTCCGTCTAAAAATTTAGGCTGTTATGGCGATGGTGGTGCAATATTCACCAACGATGATACGTTAGCTGACAAGATAAAAATGATTGCAAATCACGGCCAGAGTAAACGCTATTATCATGATGTAGTGGGTTGCAACAGCCGCTTGGATAGCGTACAGGCTGCGGTTTTAAATGTAAAATTACCGCGTCTGGATGACTATATAAAAGCACGTCAGGCAGCAGCTGATTTTTACGACAAGGCCTTTGCCGGTCTGTCGTCTGTCACCACTCCTGTACGCGCAAATTACAGCGATCATGTGTTTCATCAATATACCATCTTATTGGAAGGAGTAGATCGGAATGCCCTGAATGAGCACCTGGCATCCAGAAATATCCCTTCAATGATTTATTATCCAGTACCTGCACACCGTCAAAAAATGTTCGAATCTTTTGGTGGAAGTGAATATGAATTACCTGTCACAGATTGGTTAACGCAAAGATGTTTGTCATTGCCAATGCATACCGAATTGGATCAGGAACAATTAGCGTTTATTACCGAATCTGTAATTGATTTTATAAAAAAATAAGCCCTTAATAACCTTGACCTTAACCCAAAAAAAATAGATTCATTTATGAAAATTGCAGTCGTTGGTACTGGATATGTTGGTCTAGTAACCGGTACTTGTTTCGCAGAAACAGGTAATGAAGTTGTTTGTGTTGATATTGATCAGAATAAAGTAAATAAATTAACAAACGGTCAAATCACCATTTATGAACCAGGTCTTGAGAAGCTATTCTTGCGAAATCTGAAAGAAGACCGTTTACGTTTTACCACTGATTTAGCTGCCGGTGTAAAAGATGCTGCTATTATTTTCCTTGCATTACCAACTCCTCCGGGCGAAGACGGTTCTGCCGATTTAAAATACGTTTTAGGGGTAGCTGAAGATTTAGGAAAAATTCTTACTGACTATAAAGTTATTGTTGATAAAAGTACTGTTCCTGTAGGAACCGCTGAAAAAGTTCATGCAGCTGTTGCTAAAAACTTTAAAGGCGAATTCGATGTGGTTTCAAATCCTGAATTTTTACGTGAAGGTGTTGCTGTTGATGACTTCATGAAACCCGACCGCGTTGTAATCGGTGCTGCTACGGAAAGAGCTGCAAAATTAATGGGTGAATTATATGCTCCATTCGTTCGTTCTGGTAACCCGATTATCTATATGGATGTTCGTTCTGCAGAATTAACTAAATATGCAGCGAACTCTTTCCTTGCAACCAAAATCTCTTTCATGAATGAAATCGCCCAGCTGTGTGAGCGTCTGGGAGCTGATGTTGATATGGTTCGTAAAGGAGTAGGTAGCGATGACAGAATCGGTAAAAGATTCTTATTCCCTGGTATCGGATACGGTGGTAGCTGTTTCCCTAAAGATGTACAGGCATTGGTGAAATCTTCTACAGAAGTGAGTTATGATTTCAAAATACTGAATGCTGTAATGGATGTAAATGAACGTCAGAAATTACACCTGTTACCAAAAATAAACGAATATTTCAAAGGCAATCTGAAAGGAAAAACTTTTGCTTTGTGGGGACTGGCATTTAAACCTAATACTGATGATATCCGCGAAGCTCCGGCTTTATATATCATCGATGAGTTAATCAATGCAGGTGCCAAAGTAGTAGTGTTCGACCCGGAAGCTATGAATAATGTAAAAGGTCTATTAGGGGATAAAATCACTTATGCTGCTAATCAATATGATTGTTTAGATGGCGCTGATGCATTAATTATTGCTACAGAATGGAATGAATTCAGAACCCCTGACTTTTTGAAAATGGTGAAAGCGCTAAAATCTAAAGTGATTTTTGACGGCCGTAACTTATTCGAAACAGATGCTATCAGAGATCTTGGATTCTATTATGTTAGTATCGGTAGAGCTATTGCTGATCCTTCAAAAAAATAATTAAACTATGAGTCGTAAAAGAGTTCTTATAACCGGTGCTGCAGGATTTTTAGGTTCACATCTTTGTGACAAGTTTATTGCAGAAGGATTTCATGTAATTGCAATGGATAACCTGATCACAGGAGATCTTAAAAATATTGAACACCTGTTTAAGCTGGAACAATTCGAATATTATCATCATGACGTGAGTAAGTTTATTCACGTACCGGGTGAATTAGATTATATTTTGCATTTTGCTTCTCCGGCTAGTCCGATCGATTACCTGAAAATTCCTATTCAAACATTAAAAGTAGGATCATTAGGAACGCATAACTGTTTGGGACTGGCACGTGCAAAAAAAGCCCGTATCCTCGTTGCTTCAACTTCTGAAGTTTACGGAGATCCGAATGTACATCCTCAGAATGAAGACTATTGGGGAAATGTAAACCCGATCGGTCCGAGAGGAGTATATGACGAAGCAAAACGTTTCCAGGAAGCCATTACCATGGCTTACCATACTTTCCATGCCGTAGAAACAAGAATCGTGAGAATCTTTAATACTTACGGCCCGAGAATGCGATTGAACGACGGGAGAGCATTACCGGCATTTATCGGACAAGCTTTAAGAGGTGAAGATCTGACTGTATTTGGAGACGGGTCACAAACCAGAAGTTTCTGTTATGTTTCTGATCTGATTGATGGAATCTACAGACTGCTGATGAGTGATTATATCTATCCGGTAAACGTAGGTAATCCTTCTGAAATAACTTTAAAAGAGTTTGCTGAAGAAGTAATTGCTTTAACCGGAACCAGCCAGAAAATTATTTATAAAGAATTACCGAAAGACGATCCTAAGCAACGCCGCCCGGATATTACCCGTGCAAAAGAAATACTTGGATGGGAACCGAAAGTTGACCGTGCCGAAGGATTGAAGCGGACTTATGAATACTTTAAAAATCTTCCTCAGGAAGAATGGTTCAAGCAACCGAAAGAATTTAAAAGTTACTAAAGAAATATAACATGATTGATCAGCCCCGACAGGCTGATCAATCATGTTAATCAATATTCTATAAAAGTTGTACATCAATCATGTATTTATCACTTCAGAAAAAAGAAAAAAAACTTGCTGTAATCGGATTAGGATATGTAGGATTACCGATAGCGCTGGAATTTGCAAAGCATTTTAGCGTAATCGGCTTTGATATTAATCAGAAACGTATCGACATGATGCGTAATAAAAAAGATCCTAGTAATGAATTAGAGTCAGATGCGTTTGACGGATGTGATATCAGTTTCACTGCTGATCTTGATGAGTTAAAGCAAGCTAACTTTTTTATAGTTGCAGTACCGACCCCCGTAGATAAATACAATGTTCCTGATTTAACCCCGTTAGAAAAAGCTTCCGAAACAATCGGAAAAGTTTTAAAAAAAGGTGACTACGTAGTATATGAATCTACCACTTATCCCGGATGTACAGAAGATGATTGTTTACCAATATTAGAAAGCATTTCAGGATTAAAGTTGGGCGATTTTAAGCTGGGCTATTCACCAGAACGTATTAACCCGGGCGATAAAGTACATACTTTATCAAACGTGGTAAAAGTTGTTTCAGGGTCTGATAAAGAAGCTTTGGATGTAATTGCGCAGGTTTACGAAACTGTTGTTAAAGCAGGCGTACACAGAGCTTCTTGTATTAAAGTGGCTGAAGCGAGTAAAATTGTTGAAAATACACAACGCGACCTGAACATTGCGTTAATGAATGAACTCTCTATTATTTTTGATAAAATAGGTATCAATACTTTCGAAGTACTGGAAGCCGCCGGCACCAAATGGAACTTTCTGAAGTTTCAACCCGGTTTGGTAGGAGGGCATTGTATCGGTGTAGATCCTTATTATCTGACCTATAAATCTTCTGCCTTAGGTTATGAATCAAAAGTAATCTCTGCCAGCAGATTCATCAATGATGATATGGCAAAATATGTTGCCAGAAAAATCATTACCCACGTACTGCGTAACTCGAACGAACCAAAAGTTCTGGTAAAAGGATTAACATTTAAAGAAAATGTCAGCGATATTCGTAACTCTAAAATTGTTGAAACTGTAAAGGAGTTAATCGCTTTTAATATTAAAGTAGATCTTGAAGATCCATATGCGGAGGCTGAAGAAGTATTGGAAGAATACGGACTGCAGCTGTCTGAAAAAACAAATAAAAAGTATGATGCAGTAATTATTACTGTTCCGCACAAACCATATACCGAATTATCGCAGAAAGATTTTGAGGATATTACACATCCTCATGCATTGATCGCTGATTTGAAAGGTATATTCAAAAACAAAATTCCTACAAGAAAATATTGGAGTTTATAATGCAAAACTTTTCAAAAAAAATAATGATTACAGGTGGAGCCGGATTTATCGGCTCCCATGTAGTTCGTTTGTTTGTTAATAATTACCCTGATTATTTAATCGTTAATTATGACGCATTAACTTATGCAGGTAATTTAAATAATTTGAAAGATATAGAATCGTCAGCCAATTACCGCTTCGAAAAAGGCGATATTCAAGACGAAAATCTCGTAAAAGAACTGTTCGAAAAATATCAGTTCGACGGTGTTATTCACCTGGCTGCAGAATCACATGTAGATCGTTCTATTCTTGATCCGCTGGCATTTGTAAAAACAAATGTACTCGGAACCGTTAATCTTTTAAATGTTGCAAAGAATTTTTGGAAGAACGATTATAATGGTAAAAGATTCTATCATGTTTCAACCGATGAAGTGTATGGTTCTTTAGGACAGGAAGGTTTCTTTACCGAAACCACTGCTTATGACCCACGCTCTCCTTACTCTGCTTCTAAAGCATCGTCTGATCATTTTGTAAGAGCTTATCATCATACCTACGGATTACCGGTGGTAGTAAGTAATTGCTCTAATAATTATGGTTCTTATCATTTTCCTGAGAAGCTGATTCCGCTAATGATCAATAACATTGTTCATAGTAAGCCGCTACCGGTTTATGGTAAAGGTGATAATATCCGCGACTGGTTGTTTGTTGAAGACCACGCCCGTGCTATTGATATTATTTTTCATAAAGGCAGTAATGGCGATACTTATAATATCGGCGGTTTCAATGAATGGAAAAATATCGACCTGGTACATTTATTATGTGCAGTAATGGATGAGAAACTGAACCGTGCCGCTGGTACCAGTGCAAAACTTATTCAGTTCGTTACCGATCGTCCAGGTCACGATATGAGGTATGCAATTGATGCTACTAAACTGAATAAAGAATTAGGATGGCAACCTTCTCTTCAGTTTGAAGAAGGACTGCGTAAAACTGTTGATTGGTATCTATCAAACGAAGATTGGATCAAAAATGTAACTTCTGGTGATTATCAATCTTATTACCAGAAACAATATTCAGACAGATAAAAGTTGAACGATGCCTTTCATTAATACAGATATCCCTGATCTAAAAATATTTGAACCTGCTGTTTTTGGTGACAGTAGAGGAGCTTTTTTTGAATCATATAATTATAAAACATTTTTAGATGCCGGCATCAGTGCCGTGTTTGTGCAGGATAATCAATCTGAATCTACTTACGGAGTAGTAAGGGGATTGCATTATCAGCGTGGTGAATACGCCCAGTCTAAACTGGTGCGCGTACTGGAAGGCGTTATATATGATGTTGCCGTTGATCTGAGAAAAGATTCTCCTACTTATAAACAAAGTTTTTGTGTCGAACTATCAGCTCACAACAAAAAGCAATTGTATGTTCCTAAAGGTTTTGCACACGGATTTTCCGTATTAAGTGAAAAAGCAGTGGTGATGTACAAATGTGACCAGTTCTATAATAAGGAAAGTGAAGGTGGAATTATTTATAATGACCCGTCACTCAACATTGATTGGAAAGTGCCGGCTGATAAAATGATTGTTTCTGAAAAAGATGTGATATTACCTCAGCTCGCTGATGCGAAATATGACTTTGTTTACTTAAAGGATCTTTTCAAAAATATATAATTTTCCATTTTGAGCCTTATCCAAAATATATTAATAACCGGAGGTAACGGTCAGGTGGCACAAGCATTGAGTTCTTTGCTTGCGCCCTGGGAAGACCTCCAGTTGTTTTTTGAAAACAGAACCAATCTGCCAATCGATAATGAAGAGGTTTTACGTAATTGGTTCTCTGTTAACAAACCTAAATTCTGTATTAATACTGCGGCTTACACCGCCGTTGATAAAGCTGAATCCGATCAGGAAAATGCCTACAGAATCAATGCTACAGCAGTTGGTTTACTCGCAAAAATCTGTGCAGAGTACAATACCAAACTCATCCATATTTCTACCGATTATGTTTTTGACGGCACCTCATCCGAACCTTTAAAAGAAGACGCCCCAACTGGTCCTATCAGTGTATACGGCGCCAGTAAACTGGCAGGTGAACATGCTGCCCGCGAAGCAAACCCCGACGTTATTATCATTCGTACGGCCTGGGTATATTCTATTTTCGGAAACAACTTCGTTAAAACAATGGTTCGGCTGATGAATGAACGCGATCACCTGAATGTGGTGAATGATCAGATCGGCGCTCCTACATATGCTGTAGATCTCGCAGCTGCTATTCAGAAAATTATTAATGATAGCGCCTTTCAATCACATTACTGGAAACCGGGCATTTATCATTATTCCAACACCGGTAAAATCAGCTGGTTTGATTTTGCAAAAGCTATTGCTGCTATTATTGAAGCCAAAACAACCGTTGAAGGTATACCTACCGCAGCGTATCCTACTCCGGCCAGAAGACCCGCTTTCTCACTGTTAGATACTACCAAAATTCAGGAAGTATATCAGGTACAAGTACCTGAATGGAAACAAAGTTTAGAAAAATGCCTGCGCTTACTTACAAAGTAACCGGCAAAATCTACGATTATGAGTTACAAAAATTGTGATATTATTTGTTTTACCTTATCGCGTTGGGATTCTTTCATTTCTTCGCCAGCTTTGGCGTTGGCAAAAGAGTTTGCTAAAAATCACCGTGTATTTTATGTAGAACATCCATATTCGTGGAAGGACTATTATAAAGAGAAAAATTCTCCTGCAATTCAGAACCGCAAAGCTGCGTTGCTGAAAGGAAAAAACATTTATACTAATCCTGAAACATTACCGGCTAATATTACGATTGTAACCCCGAAACTGACTTTGCCGATTAATTTTTTACCCAAAGGAAGCCTCTATGAAACTTTGAGTAAAAAGAATGATAAAGTTGTTTTAGATGCTATCAGAAGAACCATTAAAGATTTTAAACTCACCAACTACGTTTATATCAACTTCTTTGATCCCTATTTTGTGCGTTCGCTTCCGGCGGATATAAAACCTTTATGTTCGGTGTATCAGTCAATGGATGATATCTCACAGGTAGGATACTCGAATCGTCATGGTACCAGACTGGAAGAAGAGATTATCAGAAACTTTGATATCACTTTATGTACATCGAAAGAGCTTACACGGTTAAAATCTCCTTTTAATAAAAATGTATTCTTTCACCCGAATGCTGCAGATATCGACGTTTTTTCCAAAGCGGTGAATGAAACTTTACCGATTCCTGAAGAAATAAAAGATATTACTACACCAATCATCGGGTATACGGGAAGTATTGAATATCGCTCAGACTTTGAGCTACTCAGAAAAATCGCTGAAACTCATACCGATAAAACGTTGGTTTTTGTAGGACCCATTCAGGGGTCTGAAGTAGATGAGTATGGGCTGAAAAGCTTACCGAATGTTCGCTTTATAGGTTCCCGGAAAATAGATCAGTTACCACCTTTTTTACAACGATTTGATTGTGTGATCATACCGTTCAAAAAGAATACATTAACGAAAAGTATTTATCCTCTTAAAATTAATGAATACCTGGCTGCGGGTAAACCGATTATTGCTACTCACTTTTCTGAAGATATTTATAGCTTCAATGATGTTGCATATGTGGTAGATGATCATGAATCTTTCTTAACAACGATTGATCAGGCTATCCGCGAGAATAATGAGGAAAGAGTAATTGCACGCACAAAAAAAGCAGCCCAGAATACCTGGACTGCCCGTGTTGAACAGTTTTGGAATATCTTAAACAGGGTAAAACCGGTTTAAGGCTTAGGAATATGATTCTCAATCGGATAATTTCTTTTCTCATTTTTGGATGTATCACCAGGACGGCCGTTTTTGCTGTTATTATTCGGCATTCGGCGCGGATCTACCATTCTGTTAATAATTTCCTGCGTAATGGTATCATACTTAGCTGCCTGTTCAGGCGTACAGATATTTTTTACCTGACGGAAATGATTAAAAGTTCTTCTGTCTAATCTGGCCTGTACCAAACCTATATTTGCAGCCAGTTGGCTGATCTGGGCAGAATCAATATGGTCATTTTTCAACTCATTAAAAAAGTTGCGTCTGAGGGTTTTTACAGAATCCATTAAGATAAACTGTTGCTTCACAAACTTGTCTCTTAATTCATAATAAGCTTTCTGCTGAACTGAATCAAAGCCTAGTTCACGCACTACAAACTTACCCATACCACCTCTGTTTTCACCTCCATTATGATAATGGGGCTTTTCTTCAGTTTTTTTCATGGACCACATGAAACTTAAAGAGGTAATATTGGTAATTACTAAAGCGATAATAGCAAAAATCAATATCTTCTGTCTGTTACTTTCTTTCATTATTGACTTGGAATTTCATCGTATACAGAATAACTACTTACATTATATTCGTTGGCAATGACGGTAGCTATTTCCTGGATATCTGATGTTGAACTTTCAGTGTCGGTCATTCGGACAATGGTCATAACATTTAACGTCAACACCAAAGCTACTACTGACATAGCCACAGCCGGATTGGTTAAAAATCGAATGACAGGCGACTGTTGACGCTCTTTTTCGATTTTAGCCATCAGGCGAGTATAAAAGAAAGCCGGGGCAGATGCTCTTTGCATCCCTTTCAGGCTGTCTAAATACTCATCTTCTATGTTGTAATTTTTTTCCATTGGCTTGAAATTAGGTAATTCCTACTTATAAGACGTCATGTGGAAATAAAAACTTGCGCGGCTAACGAATATTGTTTTTGTTTAATGTTTTTTTAAGATTTTGCCGGGCCCGGAAAAGGAGAGATTCTACTGCCGACACGGATAGCTGCATGATTTGAGCTATTTCCTGGTAGGATAATTCTTCTGTATGATGTAAAATAAACGCAGTTTTTTGATTATCAGGTAGTTTCTTGACAATTTGGAACACGGCTGCCGCCTGCTCTTTTTTGTCATAAGCCACTCCGGGATGATAAAAGTCAACCGGATCGTGGATCAATTCATTGTTTTCGCCGAATAGTGAACTGATCAGGGCGAACCTTTTTTTTCTTTTTTTGTTTCGTAAAAAATCCAACGACTTGGTACTGGTAATGCGGTATAACCAGGTGGATAGCTTCGATTCTCCTTTAAATTGGCCGATAGATTTGTAAACCTGTATAAAAACATCCTGAGAAATATCCTCTGCATCGGCCTCGTTCTGTACAAAGCCCAAGGCTGTGTTGTACACCAGGTCCTGATAGGTGGCTACCAGCTCCTTGAAGGCAGTCGGATTACCCTCTTGCAGTTGTTGTATAATATTACTCTCTGTCAAGTTAGTGTTGGCTTAAATCTTCTGAAACGAAACCCTCCTGAAATTAGGTAAAAAAAAATAAGTTCTCCTCTTTTCTTAAAATCTTAGAGTAATCCTGATTTTTTATCGACCAAAGACATCTTTTCGCCCACTTATCAATCCACTTTACAGTGCTTCGGCCACTACCTGCTACCTTTTCTGGTATTCAAAAAAATTCCTTCTTATATTGATGAGTTTGTCGGTAACTTGGTTGCCTTCAAAAAAACTATTTTCTCAAAAAGAGATTTCTTACATTATTCCCTACTCGTTTCAACTGCCACTTCATGGTTTAAAAGCAGTTAATCCGGTTTATTCAGTTTTTGAAGATAAGTGCTGCATGTATTCAGAAAACGAGGGGATAAGGCTAGATTGTCATACCACGGTTTATCTTGATAACTCTACAGCTTAAACAATTAACGCTTTGCTTCATAAAAATACTGCCGGAGATTTTTGATGAAAATTTAGATGTTTATGTTTTCAGAATTAATAGACACTCCTTACTATTAATTAAAAAAAATAATTCTGTTTTATTTGCCATACAGATTTTATAATAAAATTGTTTGTTGTGCAGCTATAAGGGGTATAAATCTGTGAATCTTTATCAGAATGATTGCAATCGATATTTGTAAAGTTTTGAATTGAATTTTTCTACTGTTGATGCTAACTGGTTACAGGCTTCAGATAATTATGTTTTAAAGCCAGTGGTGTGCAAAGGGTTAAAAAATTGTTGTTATTTCAGCAAAAGAATTCCTGATTTTATCAGGAAATTATAATAATAAATAATTTGAATAATATTGATTTTTAGAACATTAATCACGTAAATGCATTACTATATAATTTAAATAGCAATATCAGAACAATGATAATTTATGTCAATAAGTATCATTGTTATTTTGAATAACAGTTTCAGGTAAAGGTATTTTACTTTTTCACGTCTGCAGTCAGATACAGGAGGTGGTAAGGATCAGTAGTATTGCACTCTACTACGATTGTTTTTACAATTATTCCAATATCTGATGTAGATGAATAGGTAACACTTAATAGTGCAGAGTCTCCAGGAATTATATTTTTTTTACTAACTTCAGCAACAGTACATCCACATTCTGTACCTATGTTCAGAATTTTCAGGGTATCACTGCCTGGATTGTATACAGTAAAGCTTAAATAAGCTGTATCATTTTGATGAATGGCACCAATATTTACAGAGTCATTTTTAGTGGAAAAAATTGCATTTGATTTATGCTCTTGTTCTGAGTTTTTGCAACTTAAAAAGGCTGTTGCCATAAAAAATAAAAAAAAGAACCTATTCATCCAACAAGGTTTTGATTTTAAAAATGTTTTCTGCTAAATAAACTTCCTTAATGTTATCACTAAATCCGTTTAATGTATATCTTATGAATCCATTTTTGTCAATAATGAATTCAGTAGGGTAGCCATTTACTTTTAATCTGTTGGCTATGGAGTCGTTTTTATCGTAAAATCTATTTAAAGAGCCTTCTTCTTTACAGGTTTCAATGTAAGTACTGAAATCGTCTGCTAATCCTGATTGAATGTAGATGATATAAAAGTTTGGGTGATTAATTTTTTCTTTTAAATCCATTATAATCGGATTCTTTATTTTACAGGGAGCGCAATTCTTGAAGTAAAATTCAATCAGATATACGTTACCCTTAATGAAATCAATAGGTTTGTAAGAGCCGTTGTTGTCAATTACTTTAGTATTACTTATTAAATCGTTTACATGTATATTTGTAAGAATACTTTTATCAAGGCTTTTAAAGATGAAGACCGGTCGTATTAAAAAAAGCGTGGTGTAAAAAAAGACCCCTAAAATAGTAATGGATGCAAACTTGTAGAAAGGTTTTAAATCGTAAGTTTTATATCCTGTATAATATGAGATCGCTAAGAAAATCATATTTATCCCATTAATAAAGAGTAACTGCCATCCGAATATTATTACTGAAGCGCCTAATAAAAATGTTGTAAATATGAATGTCCAAAATATTTTTTTTTCAAAAGAAAAATATCTCATGAATAAACCAACAGAAAAGTAAATCAGCATAAATGCCAAAGGAGTTAGCCAAAATAATTTGAATGTTGATGTATAGCTGCACAAAATGAAAAGACAAAGTGCTGCTATAATTGTTATAATAACCGTTACTATATTCTTTATATATATATTCATTTTTTGGATTCTGCAATACAAGAATAGGTGGCAGAATTAGTCTACTGGTGCAATCACTCCTGCTTCACAAATACCGTCACATTGCTGCGACCACAGCCATCCGCAACCACTACTGTGTTCATTACAACCTGCCGCACTCTGACAAGAAAATATAATGGGGGGTAAATCTGGGTTTTGTGAATTGTATCTACTACAAAAATCTGAACTCTGGCTACATGAGCAATCCGGCTTAATGGCTACAGCTAGATATTCTTTCGTATTATTGTCATTCTTTTTAACATTTATATTTTTTTCTAAAATAACTATTGGTTGATTTGAAATATTATTGAATATTTCACTAAGTTGAATTGGTGTAAATGACTGTGTAACTTTATACTTCCAAATGTGAAAATTCTTATTATTTACTAAGGACCCTTCCGTTTCAAAAGCATGTGCATTAATAAAATTTATTGCCTCATGAATTAGTTCAATTTGATTTTTATCAAATTGATTGTTCTCTATGGCTAATTTCAAATTGGCCTGCCACACAAAAGCTTTTTCTTCGGGTGACATCATTAAGAAAGCGATTTTTTTCTCATTTCTATGTTCCATTTTTGCAATTGATTCGAATTTTCTGAAATTTGAATCATGTAAAATATTGTCGAACGTTTCTTTATTTGTTGTGCATGCACTTAATGCAAACAAAATAAAAATTGAATAGAGAAATGATGAAACTTTCATATGATTGATAAATTTTAATAAATATAAATTAGTGTATTCTATTAATTGAATATTAATTATTTATAGATATAATTGCATGTGCACTAACGATATAGAATCAGTGATTTGTTAAAAATTTTCAGCTGTTAAAAGAAATTCTTACCTGTAGATGTGATTCGTTCAGAGAGATATAAGTCAGCTATGCAAATCATAGATGTTTTAATTGCTGATGAAATGAAAGGTTATAGAGCTGTGCTTTAAGTTATATCGGCTTTTAGAGTTTGCCTCAATTAATGATATTTAATAGCTGAAAACGATGGAGGTTGCCCGACCTGGATTCGAACCAAGACAAACAGAACCAAAATCTGTCGTACTACCATTATACTATCGGGCAAAAGAACGAAGTGTTCATAAAATTAAAAGAGGTCGATAAAATCGACCTCTGAATGTTGCCCGACCTGGATTCGAACCAAGACAAACAGAACCAAAATCTGTCGTACTACCATTATACTATCGGGCAAAAGAACGAAGTGTTCATAAAATTAAAAGAGGTCGATAAAATCGACCTCTGAATGTTGCCCGACCTGGATTCGAACCAAGACAAACAGAACCAAAATCTGTCGTACTACCATTATACTATCGGGCATCCTTTCGTTGAATGGAGTGCAAAAATAATAGTTGATTTTATTTCCACCAAAAATTTCTTAAAAAATCTTTTTTCTAATTCTTTCAATGTGAGCGAATTAAAATTGGAAACAAGACTGCTATTGATTTACACCTATTTTACTTTCACTAAATAGTGGTTCTTTTTTCCTTTTTGAATTAACAGATATTGTTGATGCAGCAGCTGTTGCCGATCTACGGTATCACTGATCTGCTCAATTTTTTTACGATTAATGCTGATACCTCCGTTTTGAACCATTTTACGGGCTTCCCCTTTACTGGTGAAAATGCCTATTTCAGCTAAAAAGGTAACAATATCTACCGGCTGGCTTAATTTCGACGCCTCAATTTCAAATTTTTCGACTCCCTGCATATTCTCAAGATCATCGATGGATAGTGATTCTGCCGGCGCATTTTGTTGTGAGAAAAGTTTTTGGGTGGTTTCTATAGCTGCTTCATAAGCTGCTGCACTATGCACAAAAGTGGTTAATTCCTGCGCCAGTTTCTTTTGCAGTTTACGGGCACCCGGATCCTGTGCATGATCGGCCAGTAATTGTTCTATTTCTTCTTTTGGTAAGAAAGTGAAGATTTTAATCCATTTTTCAGCATCTGTGTCGGAGGCGTTCAGCCAGAATTGATAAAACTGAAAAGGAGTGGTTTTGGTATCATCTAACCAAACATTACCGCCTTCTGTTTTACCGAATTTACCACCGTCTGCTTTGGTAATCAACGGACAAGTAAAGGCAAAGGCAGTTCCGCCCATTTTACGGCGAATGAATTCAGTACCGGTAGTGATATTGCCCCACTGATCTGAACCACCCATTTGCATTTTACAATTTTTGGTTTGGTAGAGGTGATAAAAGTCATATCCCTGCATTAACTGATAAGCAAACTCTGTATAACTGATGCCGGTTTCACCTTCAATACGTTTGCGCACACTGTCTTTCGACATCATATAGTTCACCGTAATATGTTTACCTGCATCGCGCAGAAAATTGATAAAGCTGATATCTTTAAACCAGTCATAGTTATTAACCAGTTCTGCCGGATTAGGAAGGGAAGAGTCGAAATTTAAAAACTTGCTCAGTTGCTTTTTGATGCCTTCAACGTTGACCTGTAACTGTTGTTCAGTTAATAGGTTACGTTCCTGACTTTTTCCTGTTGGATCACCAATCATACCTGTTGCACCACCAACGAGTGCTAAGGGTTGATGTCCAGCACGTTGAAAATGAACTAATAATAAAATCGGAACCAAACTTCCTATATGAAGAGAATCGGCTGTAGGGTCGAAGCCGATATAAGCCGTGGTCATTTCTTTGTTAAGCTGTTCTTCTGTACCAGGCATAATATCTTGGATCATGCCCCTCCAACGCAGTTCTTCAATCAAGTTCATAGTAAGTGATTATCTTTAGTCTTAAATTACCGGGCAAAGGTAATAAATGCTCTTTGCTAAGAGCAATATTTTATTAAACAAAACCGTTTCAAATTACTGGTTTTTTCAATTAAATGAATCATTTTGCAACAAATTCAAAATCTTGTATTCTAAAATGACCTTCAAAAAGGGAGCTTTGCTCTTCGTCTTAGTAATCGGAATCCAAACTGTGAATGCCCAGTTTAGAGCTTATTCAAATGAATTTCTAAATATAGGTGCCGGAGCAAGAGGTTTATCGATGGCTGGGGCCCAAGTCGCCAGTGTGTCGGATGGAACCGCAGGATATTGGAACCCTGCCGGTTTATCTGCAGTCAAAGATCAGCCACAACTGAACCTGATGCACGCAGAATATTTTGCCGGCATTGGTAAATATGATTTTGCAAGTATAGTTATTCCTTCTACTAAAAAAAATCGTGTAATCGGACTGAGTTTATTACGTTTTGCAGTTGATGATATTCCTAATACAATCTTTCTGGTAGAAGCCGACGGTACTATAAACTTCAGTAATATACAAACATTCTCCTCTGCTGATTACGCATTTCTTTTCTCTTATTCCCAGGAAAAAAAGATCAACGAAAACAAAATCTTCCGTTATGGAGGAAATGCAAAAATTATTCATCGCTCAGCCGGTCAGTTTGCAAAAGCATGGGGATTCGGATTTGATGCCGGTGTTCAGTTGATTGGAAAAAAATGGAGAATAGGTGCTGTTGCCAGAGATGTCACTACCACCTTTAATGCATGGTCATTTAGTTTAACCGAAAGAATGCGTGAGGTTTTTTATGTCACTAATAATGAAGTGCCGGTAAAATCAACAGAGTTAACAGCTCCAAGATTAATTTTAGGAGGTGCTTATGAATTCGGATTGGGTGAAAACTTAAGTCTTCTTACCGAACTGAATGTGGATGTGAGTTTTGATGGTAGAAGAAATACGGTTATCGCCTCAGACTTCGCCAGTGTGGATCCGCGGATCGGAGTAGAACTCGGATGGAAAGACGCTTTCTTTGTTAGAGCCGGTATTAATAATTTTCAGAAAGCATTAGATGATAATGACGATACCAATACCGAAAAAGTATGGATCTATCAACCGGCAGTAGGAGCAGGATTTAAAATATCAAATGTACAAATTGATTACGCTTTTACCAATCTGGCGAATCAATCAAACCCTCTATATACGCACGTGTTTTCTTTGAAACTTGATTTGAAAAAGAAAAATTAATAGTTGTGACTAAAACGAACAATAAAGCTATTCCAAAACTTCTTTTTATAATACTTATATCTTTTTTTCAGAAAGATTTAAGTGCACAGGTATACAGGAATGAGTGGATTGATTATTCCCAGCCATATTATAAGTTCAAAATTGCAAACGATAGTCTTTTCAGAATATCTAAAGAAAAACTGGATGAACTGGGTTGGGGCAATGTTCCTGTAGAACATTTTCAATTATGGAGAAATGGTCAGATCGTTCCTTTTTATCCATCTGTGAGCAGTGGAGTGCTTCCCACAGCAGGTTATCTGGAATTCTGGGGTAAGAAGAATGATGGTATCACGGATGCTGCTCTATATGTTGAAGCAAATTTTCAGCATACCGATAAAGTGAGTATTATTACCGATAGCGCTACTTATTTTTTAAGTTATAACGCAAATGCTACCGGAAAAATTTATACAACGGAAGTGAACAATATCGCCGCGAACGTTTTGCCTGCAGAAACTTATTTCAGATACACCGCCGGAAATTATTACAAAGCTCAGTTACATCAGGGAAATGCAGAAAACCTGGGTGAATATGTGTACTCTTCAAGTTATGACAGGGGAGAATTCTGGAGTAGTGCTAATATGACCCCTTCAACAGCAGTGGCTACCCGCACATATAATTTTACTAACCTACGTTTTGTAAATACAACGAACAGACCTGTTTTAACTTTCGGCCTGGCCGGTTCCGCACCGAATACGCGTTCAGTAGAAGTAACGGCCGGTACTGACGTTGTTTTAAATACTACCATTGCCAATTTCGGTGATTATAAAACAAGCCTGGAAATTGAACCGACATTAATTACAGGCAATAATAACTTAGCGGTCGTTTTTAAGAATAATAGTACGATCAATTCAGATAGAATTGTAGTATCACACGTAGAGTTAACTTATGATCGTGATTTTAACTTTAATGGTCTTAGAAACTTTGAATTTTCCTTGGCTCCCAAAAATGAAGGGTATTATCTGGAGATCACTAACTTCACACATGCAAATGTAGCACCGGTATTATATGATATTACCAATGGAAAAAGATATGTAGGTAATATAGCAACAGCTTCTGTTGTTAAATTTGCCTTACCCGGCGATACAAAAACCAGAGATTTTGTTTTAGTAAACCAACAGGTTGCAAATACACGTACGGTGAATCATTTTACACCGGTAACGTTTATAAATTATAGTGAGGCGGCAAGACAGGGAAACTATATTATTATCAGTAATAAGATATTATATAACGGAAGTAACGGAAACAATCCGATTGCTGATTATGCTAACTACAGATCTTCCGGTGCAGGTGGAGGTTTTCAGGCAATTTATGTAGAACAGGAACAACTGATTGATCAATTTGGTTACGGAATTAAAAAACACCCTACAGCTATCAGAAATTTCGTGCAGTTTGCACAGAATACTTTTGTATCCAAACCAAAGAATTTTTTTATCATAGGTCGTGGAATTGAATACCGTTCTTATCGGTCGAATCAGAATCGTACAGATGTGGAATTATTAAATCTGGTACCGACTTTCGGTAATCCGGGATCTGATAACTTATTTAGTTCTACAAATTTAAAGGATGCTACTCCTGTAGTACCTATAGGAAGATTGTCGGTAGTACACGCCTACGAAATTGAACAATATTTAGAAAAGGTTAAGCAACACGAGAACCTGAAATTGACAGCGCTGAATACGATCGCTGATAAAGCATGGATGAAAAATATCGTAAATGTAACCGGTTCGAGTTCAGAGTTTCTGGGCAATCAGTTGTGTAATTACATGACGCATTATGGCTTCTCCTTAAACGGGCCGGCGTTCGGAGGAAATGTGCACCTGTTCTGTAAAACATCAGCCAGTGGTGGAGATCTGTTGAACTCGGAAAGAATTACACAGTTATTTGCAGAAGGGATTAATGTATTATCTTACTTTGGCCACTCTTCGGCTACCACGCTTGAGTTTAATATTGAATCACCGGAGAATTATAGTAATACCAACGGTAAATATCCGCTCTTTCTGGTAAATGGATGTAATGCAGGTAACTTCTTTACCTATTATCCAGCCAGAATGACAATTAATGAAACCCTGACAGAGAGTTTTGTTTTGGCAAAAGACAGGGGGGCGATCGGGTTTATTGCCAGCACCCACTACGGAGTCGTTTCTTACCTGAACGTTTACATGGAAAGTATGACTCAGAATATTACCAAACATTCCGATTCTCTGACCATAGGTGAACTTTTACAAAAATCATTGAAAGAATTATTGGTACAAACAGGACCCAATAGTTATCTGGGTCGTTTACACGTAGAGCAAATTACATTACACGGTGACCCGGCAGTAAAGTTATTTGCTGATAAAAAACCTGATTATGCGATTGAAGCTTCTTCCATAAGGGTAAATCCGAACCACATTTCAGTTTCAGAACTCAATTTTGAAATAGATGTAAAGGTTAATAATCTTGGAAAAGCAATTACCGATTCATTATTGGTAAAAGTAGAACAAATCTATCCGGATGGTACCACGGGTGTGCTGTTATTTGAAAAAATCAGGCCTGTTAATTATGCCGATTCATTTAAGGTGACAGCACCAATTGTTGCAACGCGTGATAAAGGCCTGAATAAAATTCGTGTCTACATCAATCCAGACAGGGATATTGATGAGATTGATTATAATAATAACTACATAGAGAAGGAAATTTACATTTTCGAAGACGGAATCAGTCCGGCATATCCTTATGAATATGCCATTGTAAATACACCTGATCAAAAATTATATGCCAGTACATCTAATCCGTTTAGTACTTTAAGATCGTACGTGGTGCAGATGGATACGACGGAGACCTTTAATTCGGGTTTGAAAGCGCAGAGAGTAGTTAGTTCAGTAGGTGGCCTGGTTGAAATCGATGCCTTAATGGGTTATCAGGATGGTAAAGTTTATTATTGGAGGGTGGCTGAAATTCCACCGAACAATGACACTTTATGGAGTAAAAGTTCATTCATTTATAAAAGCGGTGGCTCAAGCGGGTTTAATCAATCGCATTATTACCAGCACCTGAATTCACAAACCGATAAAATCGAATTAAGTAATAATAATGTATGGAACTTCGATATCCGTACCAACAATATTGCTATCAGAAATGGTGTGTTCCCTTCAGCGGCTTCTCAGGCGCAGGACTTTCTGGTGAATGTAAATGATGATATCACTGCCCGTAGTGTTTGCGGAACGGCGGGTATCTATTTTGTGGTGCTGGATCCTCTGACGTTAAAGCCGTGGGTGAACGGAAGTTCAGGAAGTACCGGTAAATATAATAGTGATAATGTTTGTGGTGTAGGAAGAGAAAACCAGTTTCAGTTTAACTATGCGGCTACTGCGCAGGATTCTGTGAAAAGAAGATATGCGATGGATTTTCTGGATATGATTCCTGACGGACATTATATAATCGTTAGAAATATCTTCGACTCTACTGCCGCTAAAAACATGTATTACGAGAATCTGAAAATGGATACATTGGTCTATGGTTCAAATAAATCTTTGTATCACAAATTATTGAGCTACGGCTTTAATGACCTCGATCAGATCAATTCAAGAAAAGCTTACATCTTTGTATTTAAGAAAAATAAAAATATGGAGTTTGCTCCAAGATGGGTAATCTCTGATTCTTATTTCGACAGAATCTCTTTAAATGTTCCTATTGAAGCACCGCATTCCAGCGGAACAATTGAAAGCCCGGTATTAGGCCCCGCCACTGCCTGGACAAATATCGAATGGCGTGGGCATCAGGTAAACAATGAAACTGCCGATAGCGTAAAACTCGAAGTCTATCTGATTGATAAAAACAATGTAAAAACAAAATATCAGACATTAGGGTTAGATCACCAGGATCTGGATATTTCAATGATAGATGCTGCTCAATATCCTTATATGCAGTTTAAGATGTTGAACAGTGATACGGCGAAAGTTACTCCTTATCAGTTAGAATACTGGAGGGTTATTTATAAGCCTTCTCCGGAAGGAGCTGTTGTTCCGAATATCAAATTTTTTGCAAAAGACACATTGGAAATCGGAGAGAGCATGCAGGTTCAACTGGCTTTCAAAAATATCAGCAAAGAAAGCTTTGATAGTTTAACGGCACGAATTACAGTGATTGATAATAACAACGTGAGCCATGTGATGCATCTCCCTAAATTCAAACCTTTGGTATCTGGAGATACGATTCTGCTAGACTATAGTTTTACCACCGAGCAATTAACAGGTAATAATACCATGTTGGTAGAAATCAATCCATCACCTTCACAACCTGAGCAGTACCTGTTCAATAACTTCATTTATCATGACTTTTATGTGAAAGGAGATCAGGTAAGCCCGGTGCTGGATGTTACATTTGACGGGGTTAGAATATTAAGTGGAGATATCATTTCTGCTAAACCGATGATTCAGATAAAACTAACCGACGATTCGAAGTTTTTATTACTGAATGATACTTCGTTGGTGTCGGTACAATTGAAGCATCCGAATGGTACTGTTAAACACTATTACTTTAATAATGGAGATACTTTGAGATTAGTACCGGCTACGAACATAGAAAACAATGAAGCAACTATAGAGTTTACGCCTTTCTTTACCGAACAGCTCAACGCCGAAGGTGATCAATATGAATTAATCGTAAGAGGAAGAGACAGAAGTGGTAACCGGGCAGGAATGATTGATTATCGAACTTCGTTTAAGGTGATTACCAAATCGATGATTTCTAATATGCTGAATTATCCGAATCCGTTCTCAACTTCTACGGCATTTGTATTTACACTTACGGGTAGCGAAGTACCTAAGAATTTCAAGATTCAGATATTGACGATCACCGGAAAAATAGTACGCGAAATTACCCGTGAGGAGTTAGGACCATTGCACATAGGCCGTAATATTACAGAATTTAAATGGGACGGTACCGATCAGTTCGGGCAAAAGCTGGCAAACGGTGTTTACCTGTACCGGGTGGTTACTTCTTTAAATGGAAATCGTCTTGAAAAATACAGATCTTCAGGAGAACAAACCGATCAGTTTTTTGTGAACGGTTATGGCAAGATGTATATCATGCGCTAATAAGTTAAGAGTTGAGAATTAATTATTAATTATTAATTTTTTTGAGGCCAATTACTGTAGTTACGATGAGCAGAGGAATAAGCGGCAATATAAACCGGTTCATCCAGTCGTCGCAGGTGAGCATTACACTAAAAGTGAAAAGTATTGCACTCATCAGTACGATCTGCACCAATATGTTTTTTCTTACAAACCTTAAAGAAATCAGACTTCCCAGAAAAAGCGGATAGAACCATAGCATATGTAAAATGTTATGATCAGCAGAATAGAAATCTCTTGTAGTGCTCCAGAAAGATGCTGCCCGTTGAAGCATCAGTTGAAACATTGCTTTCGGTTGTTGTTGAAAAACGTCGAAAAAGATACCAATTCCCTGGTAATTCTGTTTCTCCACCGGAAGATTTCCTGTAGGAACACCGCATAGAATATGTTTTTCTTCAAATGGTAACCAGAAGTCGAGCTCACCGCCGCCCTGCATTATCTTGTTAACAACAAATAATGTTACCAACGAGCCCGCTATTAATAAAATGCCGGCGGGCAGAAACCTTCTTTCTTTGAAGAAAATCAGTACAAACCATATCAATGTAATCACACAAAAATAAATACCGGTGGGCCTGGTAAATAAAAGTAGTGCAGACAGCAAAATGACCGGTAATGTTTTCCGGTAGTTGTTTTCAGAAAAGATAATAGCTGCTATCCAACAAGTACTCAGGCTGATGAACAGACTTTCTGTATATAAATAGGTGTTAAACTGCTGTAGTGGAAATAAAGTACAGAGGTATAAACAAGAAATAAAGGGTAACCAGGAATGTCTGGTAAGTTTAGTAAGTGCTTTATAGAATAGTAAAATACCGGCAAGATTGAGCAGGCTTTGAAAAAGATACACTCCAATGGTTTCAAACCCTATCAGGCGGAAAAAGATATGAATGAATATATAAGTAGAATAAAACCAGTATTTGGGAGAGGAGAACGTTCCCTGATACAGAAAATTTTCCGCCTCTCTGAAATATTTTATACTTTCTCCTTCCAATGTTAATCCGTATCTCTTAAAAAGTAAAAACTGCATGGTAGTCCATACGAGCAGTATTACCCAAAGCTGGATAAGGGATTGTTTGTTTTTAAAGAGGGTTGTTTTAATCAATTGGATCGGTTTACAATCGTTTTATTTTAAACTGTTCATTCTTTGTAAATATTTTCCGACAATATCAAACTCTAGATTAACCAGATGACCTTTCAGGAGTTGGTGCATATTGGTGTATTGGAAAGTATATGGAATGATAGCTATCGTAAAAGTATTTCTGGTAACATTGAAGCAGGTGAGGCTGATTCCGTTAACGGAAATGGATCCTTTTTCAATTACCAGGTGGGCAAATTGATCAGGAAAACTGATAGTATATTCGGTGCTGCCGTTTTTGGGGAGGATGCTTTCGCATTTGCCGATTCCGTCTACATGCCCCTGAACAATGTGGCCGTCAAGCAGTGAATCAGGGCGCAGGCAACGTTCCAGGTTAACGACGGTACCTGTTTTCCAGCTGTTCAGATTGGTTACACGTAACGTTTCGTCGATGGCGGTAACCCGGTGGATCTGTGGTGCCAGGGCATCAACCGTTAAGCAAACCCCGCTGTGCGATACGCTCTGATCGATTTTGAGCTCGTTGCTGATTTCGCTATAAATCCAGTAGGACTTGTTCGAACCATTCTGCTCAACTTCAATAACTTCTCCTAAATTTTCGATAATTCCTGTAAACATGCCCCAAATGTCGTAAAAAAATAAAAAAAATCCTTGCATTTTAGAAAGAAATACTATCTTTGCCACCCTAATAAAAAGCATTAAAAGGAGGTATATTAACATGCTAATTATTGATTCTAAAGATTGTGAAAATATTGACAAGGCCCTCAAAAAGTATAAAAAGAAATTTGAGAAAGCGAAAATCTTAATTCAATTAAGAGAACGTCAATCTTACACGAAGCCTTCTATTACTCGCAGAGCGCAGAAATTGAAAGCGATTTACAAACAAAAGTTAGAAAGCGGTCAGCTTTAGTCTTTTGTTTAAAAAAGATATACAAGGGTAGTTATAAAGTTTTTAACTTTGTATCTACCTTTTTGTATTTATTGTATGTTTCAAATTCAGGAAATCCCCAGCATACAGGCTTTTATACGTTTTCTCCAGTTTGAGAAGCGTTATTCTCCGCATACGGTGCGCTCTTACTCCGATGATTTACAGCAATTTGTTGACTATCTGATTATTGAAATGGGGTATACTCATTTTGATCCTGCACAGGTACGCAGTATTGAAGTGCGTAACTGGTTAGTTTATCTGAGGGGTGAAGACGCGGGTGCGCGTACTTTACACCGGAAAATCAGCACGTTAAAGTCGTATTATAAATTTATGCTTCGTCAGCAACTGGTGAAAGAAACGCCGATGGTGGGTATTGTAGCGCCAAAAATTCCTAAACGTCTTCCTGTATTTGCAAAAGAAGGGGAGATGAACCGGGTATTGGAAGAGCGGGGGGAGGATTTTATGAGTAAAACGGCGCATTTGCTGGTGAATATACTTTACGCAACGGGGATGCGTTCGTCGGAAGTGCAGGGGTTAAAGGAGTCGCAGGTTGACTTTTCGAATAAAATCATCCGGGTGTACGGGAAGGGGGGGAAGGAGCGGATATTGCCGATGACAGAAAAGATTGCCGGTTTAATAAAGAATTATATATCAGATAAGACAGGGCTGGAGGTAGCGGTGAACCGTGAGAAGTTGCTGGTGAAAGAAAACGGGAAGCCGATTGCGCAGAAAGATGTATATGCGGCGGCAAAAGCTGCATTAGGGGAAGCAATGGGGTTGGAGAAGCGTTCACCGCACGTATTGCGTCATACATTTGCCACACATTTATTGAATCAGGGAGCAGATCTGAATGCGGTAAAAGAGTTGCTGGGGCATAGTAGCCTGGCGGCAACACAAGTGTACACGCACAATACGATTGATAAGTTGAAGGAGGTGCATAAAAAGGCACATCCGCGCGGATAATTTTAACAGTAAATTTTGGCTGAATCATTTGGAAAATTGTGTTTTTTGACTTAATTTAAAGTAGAAACAAAAAACAAATTTGCCTATGTAAAAGTGAAATGAAAATTCCGGGTTTAAATTATTTTTTTACTGTTAAAAATGCGATGAATTATGAACGTTAATATACAAGCCGTGCGCTTTAGTGCAGATCAGAAATTAGTGGATTATGTACAGAAGAAGATAGGAAAGCTGAATACTTTTCATGACAGGATCACTCAGATAGATGTCTTTTTGAAACTGGATAATGTAGTTCACACGATTAAAGATAAAGTCGCCGAAATTAGGGTTCAGGTACCGAGACAACAATTTTTTGTAAAGGTATCATCAAAAAGTTTTGAAGAAAGTTTTGACAGTGCAATGGATTCGGTGGTGAATCAGATTAAACGTAAAAAAGAAAAATTATCAGCATAAAGGCTAAATGTCTCCCCCCGGCGCAGCTGGGGGGAGATTTTTTTTATAAAAAATATATCGGTTATAGGTTATAGTTATGTATTTGATAGAAGTCAAAATAGGATTGAATTTGAAGGCTTTAAGCCAGTCTGAAAAAGATAAAAGGGGGCGGTGGCGGAATAAAAAAAAGTAAAAAACTTGAAGGAAATATTTTTTTATGATCGAAAAATGTATGTTTTTTGCGAAAGTTTTTTGAAAGGCGGGTAAATGAATGAGTTAGGTTCGGATTGAGTTTCAAATTGTTAAGGAAAAAAAATCCGAAAAAAAAATTGAGAAAAATTTGTTGGAATTAACAAAATGATATTACCTTTGCCATCCCAAATTAAACGGAACGGTTCGGAAGTTTGGGTAGATCTTTAAAAATAAGCCACTTTAGCTCAGTTGGTAGAGCAACTGATTTGTAATCAGTAGGTCGTTGGTTCGAATCCGATAAGTGGCTCATTAAGATTGGTTAAGCGTGACCAATTTTGGGGGCAGGTTCCAGAGCGGCCAAATGGGGCGGACTGTAAATCCGCTGTCTTTCGACTTCAGAGGTTCGAATCCTCTCCTGCCCACAGAAACCCTATAAAGGGGTCAGGGATTGAAAATTCCTGAAAGGAACGATACCACCTTTGCGGCGCTTTGGTGGACAAGCGGGAGTAGCTCATTTGGTAGAGCGATAGCCTTCCAAGCTATAGGTGGCGAGTTCGAGCCTCGTCTCCCGCTCAAAAAAGTTCTGGGTTATTGTACTGGTTGATAAGGTAACGAATCAGCTTAGAACTCACAGACTTTACCAGCCGTTGTAGCTCAGTGGTAGAGCACTTCCTTGGTAAGGAAGAGGTCGTGAGTTCAATTCTCATCAACGGCTCAGAATTATAATTTCGATGTGATGAGGTGCAACTCTAAGACTGTAAGAATCATTTTTGCAGGGAATAGGGTAGCGCTCATCTAAAACTAGTTCTTTACCACTCTGAGGAGTATTTCAGGAGGCACCGTGAGTTTCGAGTGAGCGCAAGGTATCCTGCTGAAAGGAAGACGCGCAGATGCAGTGTGCGACGCAACGGCAGCTGAAAAGCAGACCGGCAGCACGCTACCATATAAAACTCACGCAACTTACAAAAAGAGATAGGGTGTGTGGGAGGAAGTTAAACAAATTTAAAACCGCAACTAAAAACAGATAACGATGTCAAAAGAGACCTTTAAGAGGGATAAACCTCACCTTAACGTTGGTACCATTGGCCACATTGACCATGGTAAAACCACTTTGACTGCTGCAATTACTACCATCCTTTCAGCTAAAGGATTCGCGCAGGCAAGAAAATATGATGAAATTGATGCTGCTCCTGAAGAAAAGGAGAGAGGTATTACCATTAACACTGCCCACGTTGAGTATCAAACCGATAATCGTCACTATGCGCACGTTGACTGTCCTGGTCACGCTGACTATGTGAAAAACATGATTACTGGTGCTGCTCAGATGGACGGAGCTATCTTAGTTGTGGCTGCAACCGACGGTCCTATGCCGCAAACTAAAGAGCACATCCTTTTGGCTCGTCAGGTAGGTGTACCTCGTATGGTTGTTTTCATGAACAAAGTTGACTTAGTAGATGACCCTGAGTTATTAGAATTAGTTGAAATGGAGATCCGTGACTTATTGAGCTTCTACGGTTTCGATGGTGACAATACTCCTATCATCAAAGGTTCTGCTACAGGTGCATTAGCTGGTGACGAAAAATGGGTTAAAGCAGTAGAAGAATTAATGACTGCTGTTGACGAATATATTCCATTACCTCCTCGTCCGGTTGATCAGGCTTTCCTGATGTCTGTTGAGGATGTATTCTCTATCACTGGTCGCGGTACTGTTGCTACTGGTCGTATCGAAAGAGGCCGTATCAAAGTTGGTGAAGGTGTTGAGATCGTAGGTTTAATGGAAAAACCTTTAACTTCTACTGTAACAGGTGTGGAAATGTTCCGCAAATTGTTAGATGAAGGTGAAGCTGGTGATAACGCAGGTTTATTATTACGCGGTATCGATAAAAAAGATATCCGTCGTGGTATGGTAATCGTAAAACCTGGTTCTATCACTCCTCACACTGAATTCAAAGGAGAAGTTTACGTATTATCTAAAGAAGAAGGTGGTCGTCACACTCCATTCTTCAACAAATACCGTCCTCAGTTCTATTTCCGTACAACTGACGTAACTGGTGAATGTACTTTACCAGAAGGAACTGAAATGGTTATGCCTGGCGATAATACTTCATTAACTGTTAAATTGATCCAACCGATCGCGATGGAGAAAGGTCTTAAATTCGCTATCCGTGAAGGTGGTAGAACAGTTGGTGCTGGTCAGGTTACTGAAATCGTTAAATAATCTTCAGTAAGATCACATTATATAAAAGCCATTAGTGTAAGCAAAACTTTGCTAATGGCTTTTTATACGGGCATAGTTCAACGGTAGAATAGAGGTCTCCAAAACCTTCGATCTGGGTTCGAATCCTAGTGCCCGTGCTAACAAAACATAGGTAAAGTATTAAAGAATTAGCAGAATTTTCGTATTTTTGAAACTACGCTAATTCTTTCTTTTTTTCCTAGAAAATACATTTTCATATGAGCAAAGTTGCCAACTATTTTAAGAATTCATGGCAAGAATTGACTGAGAAAGTAACCTGGCCTAACTGGAACCAATTACAACAATCAACTGTAATTGTTCTTATCGGTACTATTATTATTACCTTATTGGTATGGGTGCTGGACTTAATTTCTCAAACTGTTCTTAATTTCATCTACTCCATATAATATAAAATGGAAAATCAAACTAATCAACAGGAAACTAAATGGTATGTGTTGCGCGTGGTCAGTGGTAAAGAGCGCAAAGTGAAAGAGTATCTCGATAAAGAGATTTCTCGTAGCGGTTGGAGTGACTATGTTAAACAAGTATTTCTCCCTGTAGAGAAAGTTTATAAAGTGCAGAATGGTAAGAAGGTAATGCGCGAGCGCAACTATTATCCGGGTTATGTAATGATTGAGGTAGTTGATGGAAAATTATCTGATGACATTAAAGATACCATCAGCGGTACTACTAACGTCATTCACTTCCTGGGTAAAGAAAATCCGATCGCTCTTCGTAAAGCCGAAGTAAATAAAATGCTCGGTAAGATCGACGAAATGACAGAAACTTCAGGTGTTACTATGAGTGAACCATTTATCGTTGGTGAAACCATTAAGATTATTGAAGGCCCTTTCAACGATTTCAACGGTATTATCGAAGAAGTAAACGACGAAAAGAAAAAATTGAAAGTAACAGTAAAAATCTTTGGTCGCTCAACACCGGTAGAACTGAACTACATGCAAGTAGAAAAAATCGTTTAACCGATTTCAAATATTTAAAAAGCCTAAGCATATCGCTTAGGCTTTTTTGTTGATGCTTTAGTTGTCTTTTCTGCTGCAACACTTCCACTGTTCATTTTTAATTATCCATTTTCAATTCTTCATTTCTCTTAGTTTTCTTCTCTCAACTCATCTAAAATTTCTCTTAATTGTTTGGCATATTTCCCATAGTAGTACTTTGTCCACCCCAATATTGCCACTATAAACAGTAAGCTGATCAGTAAAGTGCCAATAATTAAATAATACTTTGTGTTTTGTGAAAGTGAGGAAAAGCCTTTTCCTTCCTCCATTAAGCGGCTGTATAAATAGGTGCCCAACCAGGTTAATACGAATGGTAGTAAGAGAAAACCAAATGAATGATAACGTTCTATATTGAGCCTGAACTCATAATATATTTCTGTTAAACTGTCCTTTGTATCCGCTGTATAGTGATTGATCTGCACATAAAAGTTTCGGAACAAATTGAAATAATATCCTGATATCACTACCAGCATTGCATAAGCAACATAATAGATCACATATAAAGAAGAATGAATATCATATAACTGTGGTACTAAACCTAAGAATAAAATTGCGAATAACTGTATATACCACTCATTTTTCATTTTTCGTTTTAACGAGTCTAACGGGTGCTGTGCTTTTTTGAGCTGTTCTATTTTTGACGGCACCCGTACATCGTCTGTTTTTTCTGCATTCCACGCAGATTTTAAGTTATCAAGATTCATAACCAGTTTTTTTTATAATGTTTTGTAATTTTTCTTTTGTTCTGTTCAACTTTACCCGGGCATTACCTTCACTGATACCGAGCTGCAAACCGATGGTTTGATGAGAAAGTCCTTCCATATAGTAAAATATCAAAGCTTTTTCTACTGCGGTTAATTGATGAACTGCGCGGTAAAAAATTTCAAGTTGACGGTCTTTTTCACCATCATAATTTTCGCTTTCGGGTTCTTTTACCTGATCGTAGGAGATTACATCATTTCTGCGTTTTTCTTTTTTGAAAAAAGAAATAGCAGTGTTGATCGCTACCCGGTACATCCAGGAAGAAAATTCGCTTTCTCCTTTGAAGTTGCCGAATGACTTCCATAGCTGGATAATAATTTCCTGATGTAAGTCTTCACGGTCTTCGGGTGTATCAATATACAGCTTTGCTACTTTGTGCAGAATGCCTTTGTGTGCTTCTACGAGTGTCAGAAATCTTTGTTCTGTTGAGTGTTCCACTTCTTTATCAGCTATAATAATTATTGTAAAACCGGTTTTACTGTATATCCCTGGGCTTGTAGTAATTGGATGACACCATCTGCTTCCCACAAGTGACCACTTCCTACTGCAAATAAAATACTTTCTTTTTGCATCATCCCAGGCATCATTTTTACCCAGTTTTCATTTCTTACAGATAACATCCACTTTCTCTGTTCTGCATTCATAAAACGCTTGTCTTTTACCAGTTGATCTAATACCGTCAGGTTTTCTTCATTAAACGCTTTAATCATTTCTTTTGATAATATTGCGTAGGTATCACCAGCTTTTAATTGTCTGATAGCTTCTTTGAGGTGATACGACCTGGCTAAAAAGTCTGACTGCTCATTCACCGTCTCCAGCCCACCTGTCTTTTTACCGCTTTTTAAAGCAGCGGTAATCAGCTCAGCTTCATATGCAACCACTTCAGCGGGTGCACATGGAATGGCTTTTCTGCCTAGCAAAGAAAACAACGCTTGTGGTGAATAGTTATCTATTTCTGCGAGAGAAGTACCGTATGTTTTTAGTACTTCTTCGAGGTCTATTGCTTCAGCTTGAGAGAGTTGTTCGCTTAATTTTTTATCGGCCATCATCATTTTTTGCATGGCTAAACCTTCTTCAGGGTTCAGGTAGTCAATTTCTGTTACAAGTTTTTGAACTTTGTTGATGGCTTGCAGCACTTTAGGATTCATTTTATAGTCGCTGGCACACATCATATGAAAAGTACCTAATAAATAAGAGGGCTGTACCAGGCCATTACCTGTAATTTCCCAAAGTAAAGAATTGGGAGCAGCTGCATGTTGTTTGTTTTGTGCTACACATACAGTCGTCAATGTGATTACCAATGCTACGGTAAAGGTGATGAATTGTTTCATATACTTATCTTATAAAAGTTTAAAATGTTGTATTTATAGAGTAAGTACAGGCAGGTATTCATTCGTTACAGATTTATTTATTTTTTTGAAAAAATAAATAAACATCAGTCTGACAGAAATTAAGAAGCTGAACGGACTGAGAAAATTACAAAGATAAAGACGGCAGGAGCGAAGCGGTCGTTCGCGATAATTGAATGGATAATAATATAAAGTTAACAATGAGTACGGTTTTGTTAATACTGGCTTAACCTGCCGGTTCTAATTTTGCTGGCTGTTAGTTAATGTTCCAAAACTGTACGGGTGAATATTGTTACAGCAATAAAAGAAGGCAACGAAAAGGCATTTTCTGATGTTTACAATACCTCTAAGGATAAACTGTATTTCTGGTTACTGAAAAAAACAAGTTCTTCCTATTTAGCACAGGAATTGTTGCAGCAGACATTCTGTAAATTGTGGTTATCACGATCTTCATTAAATGAAGAATTGAGTGTAAATGTTCAATTGTTTCGTATAGCCCGATCATTAATGATTGACGAATTAAGGCGTCAGATACGCCTGAAAGAAAATATTTCCTTATTACCTCATTTAGAAGAATCTGACGATACTACCTGGCAAACCTATGCCGTGAGAGAACTTACTGCTAAATTAGATGTATCACTCCAACAAATGTCACCTGTAAGCAGGGATGTATTTTTATTGAGCCGTAAGCATGGACTCACCTATCAGCAAATCTCAGAAAAGTTATCTATCTCTGTAAAAACAGTGGAATACCATATTTCAAAAGTATTAAGCGAATTGCGTAAAACGCTCCTGCTTTTATCTATCCTCTTTATTAATTATTAACAAATTGTTACTTACTAGGGTACTTCAGTTTTAGAACGAACTATTGATATACAAGCTGAAGAAATGAGTAATATAGACAAACTTGTTGCGGAGTTTTTGAAGGGAACCTGTTCTGCAGAACAAGCTGATTTATTAGCACAATATTTTTCCGAACATCCGGAAGAAGTTGAAAAATATTTTAGTGAAGCGGAGTGGAATAGTTTTCAACCGGAAACATTAATGCCGGTAAATGTTGCTGAAGAAGTATGGCAGAATATCACCCAACATTTTCCTTCTGAACAAAAAAAGAAAAAACGTTTCTCTATGAAACAATTACTGGTAGCTGCCGGCCTGCTATTATTACCTGTGACTGGCTGGCTGTTTTATCAGTTGAATACTTCAGCCGTTACGCATGTGCAGAATGATCTCAGCATTGCAAAAATTAATGTAATTAATAATGGTGAATATCTGAAACTGATAACGCTTTCTGACGGTTCAGTTGTAACACTGGAGAAAGGTGCTTCTATCAGTTATGATAGTGTATTTTCTTCAAGAGAAAGACGAGTTTTTCTAAATGAAGGAAGGGTGTTATTTGCAGTGGCAGGAAACCCCGAACATCCATTTGTTGTACAAACGAAAGATATTACCACAACAGCTCTCGGAACTGAATTTTATGTTGATCATAAAGTGAAAGAAGAGAAAATATTAGTACAGCTTTTAGAGGGTAAAGTGGCATTGAGAAGTGAAAATGAAAAAGTGATCATGACGGAGATCTTATTAAAACCAGGGCAACAATGTTTTATTGATCAACGTACCATGGAAGCAACGCTCAGTAATTTTAAGGTAATTACTTTAAATACAGAAGAGCAAAAGAATACCCCCAAACACGCTAAAACAGCTGTTAAAAAAGTTACCCCGATTGCCTGGGATTATTACAAGAAACCTTTAGATCAGCTATTGGATGAATTATCCGGGTATTATCAGTTTAATATAGAATATAATAAAGACATCATGCATCAGGTACATTTTACCGGTAACCTGATGAAAGCCGATTCGCTGCGTAAGAACATCGCTATTGTTTGTATTGCCTCCGGATTAGAATTCGAATATTTAGAAGGAAAACTGATTATCAGAAAAAAGAAAGCCGAACAGGAATAATAGGTTGTACATATAAGAGTAATACCAATTTATAAAATAAAACAACATGAATAAGTTATCAGGGTTGAAAAGAATGCATTGCCTGATGGTAATGTTATGTATGTCTTTTTCAATTGCTTTTGCACAACAGAATCCTGTTGTGAGAGGTACCGTGCTGAATGAAGACGGTGAGCCTCTTTACGGAGTAACCATTAGTATTAAAGAAAAGGGACAATCAAATTCACAACAGGTAATCACCAATACAAATGGTGTTTTTATTCTGGAGAATTTAAAACCGGAAGTGAAATATGACCTGGCATTTAGTTATGTTGGTTATGATACGTATCAACTGAATGGATTTGCTGCAAAACCGGGAGAAAACAATTCGCTGTTAATCAGAATGAAGGCGAATAATCAAGACATGGAAGAAGTGGTGGTTACCGCATTAGGAATCAAGCGTGAACAAAAGGCATTGGGTTTTGCCACTACTACTGTACAAGGTAAAGACCTGACAGAAGCAATGCCTCTGAACTGGAGTGACGGATTAAAAGGTAAGGTAGCGGGTTTGAACCTGGTGCAGGCAGGGTCTGGACCTATTAACTCTACCAGAATCAATTTAAGAGGTGATCGTTCAATGGATATTGATAATAATGAAGCCTTGATTGTAGTAGACGGTGTGCCGATGATTAACTCACGCGGGAGAGGTGGATCCGGAACTGAAATGGCATATGGGGCAGGCGTGTCAGGTGATAAAGATATTCCGATTGATTTTGGTAACGGACTTTCGGATATCAACCCTGACGATATTGAGTCAGTAACTGTATTAAAGGGCGCTGCCGCCACTGCGTTATATGGAAGCAGAGCTGGTAACGGAGCCTTAATCATTACCACTAAAAGCGGTAGTAAAAAGAAAGGAATCGGGGTTAGTATTAATTCAAATGTTAGTATCAGTGATGTATTGAAATGGCCTGATTGGCAATATGAATACGGACAGGGTAATAATAATAGAAATGCAAATGGAGAGTTGTATTATTCTTATGGATTATCACCGGATGGCGCTAATACAGGTTCAACATCGAGTGCGTTTGGCCCTAAATTTCAAGGACAGGAATATTTTCAATATGATCCGGAAACTGAAACACAGTCTACTGAGAGAAGGCCATGGGTGGCTTATAAAGATAATGTAAAAGGTTTCTGGCAAACCGGTACCAATGTGGTGAATAGTGTTGCTCTTGATGGCGGCGGTGAAAATTATTCGGCTCGGGCATCGGTTACGCATACAAAAAATGAATGGATTATGCCGAATACAGGTTTTGAAAGATTAGTGGCTTCTTTTAATAGCAGTACACAGCTTTCAAAGAATCTGAAAATTAATGCCAAAGTTACCTATACCAATAAAAGAAGTGATAACCTTCCCGGAACCGGTTACAACAACCAATCAATTTCTTATTTTATGATTTTCCAGAATCCGAATGTAGATCTGGCCTGGTATGAACCCCGTTGGAAAAAAGGGAAGGAACAAATTGAACAGATACATCCTTTTAGTTCATATATCGAAAACCCTTATCTGATTGCGTATGAAATGACGAATAGCCTGAACAATAATAATGTTGACGGTAATTTACAGGCTATCTATAACATCAGTAAAAAATTTGATGTGATGGTGCGTACCGGTTTGGCAATGCGTCAGGATCAGAGAGAACAAAGAAGACCATGGAACACTGCAAACTTTCCACAGGGATACTATAAAGAACAGGGCGTATTTTTCTTAGAGACGAATAATGATTTCTTATTATCATTTAATGATAAAATCGGGAAAGATATTAAAATACGTGCTTCGGTAGGAGGAAATCAACGTGCAGAAACTTATAAACAGAGTAATGCGGTAGTACGGGGATTATTATTGCCGGGTGTATATAAGTTATCGAACGCTTCAAACCAGGCATTGGCTGAAAGAAATTTACTTGAACAGCAAAAAATGAACAGCTTGTTCGGATTGGTGAATTTTTCATGGAAAGATAAAATCTTTGTAGATGTAACAGGCCGTAATGACTGGTCTTCAACTTTACCGGCATCTTCAGCTTCTTATTTCTTCCCGTCTGTGAGTTCAAGTTTTATATTGAGTGATCTGATGACGTTGCCACAGGCAATCTCTTTTGCTAAAGTAAGATTATCATGGGCAAGAGTAGGTATCGATACAAAACCGTACAGAACGAGTAAATATTATGATATTTCACTTTTCCCGGGTTCTGCTGATGCACCGAACATTTTATACAATGCAGATCTGAAACCTGAAATGGTAGATTCATGGGAAGCAGGATTAAACTTCTCTTTATTGAATAACAGAATTAATGCAGATGTAAACTTCTATAATAACATTACTACCAATCAGGTAATTACTGTGCCTTTAGATATAACTACCGGCTATAGTTTTAAATATATCAATACCGGTAAAGTTCGTAACAGAGGTATTGAAGTAATGCTGAGCGGTACTCCTGTCAGAACGCAAAACTTTACCTGGACGGCAACTGCTACCTGGGCAAAGAATGAAAACGAAATATTAAGATTAAGTGATGATCTTGATGGTGATGAGCAACCTATAGCATCAAGTGGAAATGCTTCTATCATTGCCACGGTAGGCGGGTCAACCGGCGATATCTGGGGATTCGGTTTAGTAAGAAATGAAGAAGGAAAAGTAATCTTTGATGCCAATACCGGTATGGCTGTTCGCCCTGCTGATATCACAAAAATAGGTAATGCTTACGCTGACTGGAGAGCTGGTTTTGTAAATGAGTTCCGTTACAAACAATTTCGTTTGGCAGTTACACTTGACGGGCAATATGGTGGTATGATCTATTCACAAACACACCATAAAATGAGTGAACAGGGAAAACTGAAACATACATTAAAAGGCAGAGAAGAAGGGTTTGTTATCGGTGACGGAGTGGTATTGAATTCAGAAGGAAAATATGAAGTGAATACAAAACAGGTAGCAGTAAACTCATGGTACGGAGATTATTACAGAAGGGCAAATGTAGAAACAAATAGTTTTGATGCTTCTTATATCAAGTTACGCGAATTACGTTTTGAATATGCACTTCCTGCAAAGTTTGTAAACAGATTAAGATTGAACAGTGCCAGTGTTGCACTTTACGGCCGTGATCTGGCCGTGATATCAAACTTCCCGGTTTTTGATCCGGAAACAGCTTCTTTAAATGGAGCGAGTATTGTTCCCGGAGTAGAAATGGGGCAGATGCCTACTCCGCGTACAATGGGTATAAACATATCAGTGAAATTTTAAAGACAACGAATTAATTAGTCAATCATACAAACACTCACGTTATGATTAATGTAAGAAAAATATTTTCTGTGATATTCGTAGCCGCAGGTATCATTGCTTTTGCAGGCTGTACGAAAGGTTTTACCGAATTGAACACAGATCCGAATAAAATCGACAAAGTAACTCCGGGTAGTTTATTAACTCCCACCATTTATGGAATGAGTAATTACTTTACTATAAGAAGTTATGACTTTACCTGGGAAATTATGCAGGTGGGCCTTTCATACGGAAATTATCAGGGAAGTACGGGTGGTGTACACCGTTATGAAGTAACAGAGTCAGCCGGAAACGGAACCTGGAATACCTGTTACAAATGGTTACGTAACCTCACAGAAATGGAACTGGCGGCTGATGTATATAATGCTCCTGTTTACAAAGCGGTAGCCAGTACGCTCAGAGCTTATATAGCCGGAATCTTAACAGACTCATTCGGTGATATTCCTTTTTCACAGGCACTTAGTGCAGAAGAGGGCATTACACAGCCGGTATTCGATACGCAGGAATCTATTTATGTGTCATTGATTAACGAACTGAAAGCTGCGAATCAGATTTATAAAGCCGGCGGTACAATGACAGGTAATGACTTATTATATAATAACAATGTTGAAAGCTGGAGACGTTTTAATAATTCTCTTTTGATGCGTATGTTATTAAGATTGTCGAAGCGTACAGAGTTAAACACATTGACCGAATTGAGAAGTATTATTGCTGACCCGGCAGAGTATCCGGTATTTACCAGCAATGCACAAGCCGCATTGGTAAAAATATCCGGGCAATCGCCTTATGATTATGCCTGGGCACGTCGTCAGGATTATGTAAACTTTCATGCGATGAGTAGTTATTTTGTGGATATGCTGAATCAACTGGAAGACCCGCGCAGGGCTTTGTTTATGACAAAAGGGTCAAGACTGGTAAATAATCAATTAGAAGACATCGGATATGTTGGAATACCTAGTGCGCATTCGGGCGATGAATCACAGTTTAACTATAATCCGAGTACACCTAACGGCGATTTGATGGTGCACACGGCTTTAGGTACAGAAATTATAGAAGTGATTATGAGTTATGCTGAGGTGGAGTTCATTAAGGCCGAAATAGCGTTATTAGATGCCAATATGGTAGCAGCTGAAGAAGCTTACAAAAAGGGAGTAACGGCAGCTGTAACACAATGGAAAAATGGTGTAATGCCGGCTAACTATTTTGATAATCAGGAGGCCGCTTTTAATGGATCGATGGAACAGGTGCTGACACAGAAATACCTTGCTCTTGTATTCAATGACTATCAGCAATGGTTTGAATATAGACGTACCGGGTATCCTCAGTTACCGAAAACACCATACATGTGGCATAACGGAGTAATGCCTACCCGGTTTATGTATCATGTAGATGTAAGACGCTTTAATGCGAATAACTATAGAATGGCTGCAGAAAGAATCGGAGGCGATGATGTGATGACTAAAGTATGGTGGGAAAAATAATCGTATAAAATACCGGAGCCTTCTGGTGCTGGGGTTTACTTATCGTTGAATAAACCAGCAATATTCATACTAAGAAAGAATCCATTGAGACGCAGCAGGTGAAACCAGGTAGTAAATTATAAAGAGATCAGGTTAATAAAAAAAGCCGGCTATATGCCGGCTTTTATGTTTTTAGAAACGATCGTTATCATTATCATCATCATCGTCATCATCATCAGAGAAATCATCCTCTTCCTCCTCATCTTCCAATAAAGCGTCTTCTTCATCTTCCTCTATTTTGAATCCTTCCGCATCGTCATCATCATCATCATCGTCATCGTCATCGTCATCGTCGTCGTCGTCGTCGTCGTCGTCGTCGCTATCGTCGTTATCTTCTTCGTCTTCTTCAAATACTTCTGTATCCTCCTCGTCTTCTTCAATCACTTCGTCTGTATCTTCAGTTTCTTCTTCAACAGGATAGATGTTTTCAACGATGAGTGTTTCTTCGATTTCACCAACCGGAGTGGCTTCCAGAATAATATTTTCTTGTAGTAAATCATCATTTTCAACAGCTATTGGTTGATTGATAATTTTCTTGTTTTTAGCTTCAATTGCTTTCTTTGCTGCCTTTTTTGGAGCTACTTTTTTCGGAGCTGCTTTTTTTGCTGCCTTTTTGGGAGCTGCTTTCTTGGCTGCTTTTTTAGGAGCTGCTTTCTTAGGAGCCGCTTTCTTAGGAGCCGCTTTTTTTGCTGCTTTTTTTGCTGCTTTTTTAGGGGCTGCTTTTTTCGCTGCCTTTTTCGGAGCTGCTTTCTTTGCTGCTTTTTTTGGAGCTACTTTTTTTGCAGCTTTCTTAGGGGCAGCTTTTTTTGCAGCTTTTTTCGGAGCTACTTTTTTCGCTGTTTTCTTGGCTGCTTTTTTAGGTGCGGCCTTTTTGGCAACTTTCTTTAAGGTACTTTTTTTCGCTGCTTTTTTAGGAGCAGCTTTTTTTGGCGCAGCAGCTTTTTTAGCAGCCTTTTTCACGCTAGCAGCCTTTTTAGTTACTTTGGTAGCTTTTTTAGGGGCTGCTTTTTTCGCTACTTTTTTGGGAGCTACTTTTTTAGCGGCCTTTTTTGGAGCTTTAGTACTTTTTTTTGCTGTGCTTGATTTTTTAGAAGCAGCGCTTGCTTTCTTTGGGGGGGCTGCTTTTTTAGATGCTTTCGCCATGGTATAAAATTAATTTAATGAGTCTGGTATTTGGATTTGTCAACGTATTTTCAGTAAAAGCTACGTAAAAAAATCAATATTATAAAGACAAAGGTAAAAATCAAAAATTAAATTGAGAATAACATTGTTCAGAACATAAAAAAATAATGTTTATGGCCTGAAAACAGTTATTTGGGGGTAATAACGTTAAAAATTAAAAGAAATTTGCTTTGAATGGAAAAAAACGTAATTTTGCGTCCCCAATTGTATGTTCTTGATATACCCCTTTAAGAGGGGCTTGAGAATTTGGGAGTTCTCTCTAAGCTTGATTAGAGAAACGTTTGAACCAAAAATATTTAAAAAATGGCAAAACAAGTAACCGGCTTCGTTAAGCTTCAGGTGAAAGGTGGTCAGGCAAACCCTGCACCTCCGGTGGGTCCCGCGTTAGGTTCCAAAGGTGTGAACATCATGGAATTCTGTAAACAATTCAACGCGCGTACTCAAGATAAACCTGGTAAAGTACTTCCAGTATTAATCACTGTTTATTCTGACAAATCATTCGAATTTGTTATTAAAACGCCTCCTGCTGCAGTTCAGTTAATGGAAGCTGCTAAGTTACAGAAAGGTTCTAAAGAGCCTAACCGTAACAAAGTAGGTAAAGTAAATTGGAGCCAAATTGAGGCTATTGCAAAAGACAAAATGCCTGATTTGAACTGTTTCACCCTTGAGAGTGCTATGAGCATGGTAGCAGGTACCGCTCGTTCTATGGGTATTACCGTTGATGGTAAAGCTCCTTGGGAAAATTAATTCTTTACTGCCTAAGTTGTTAGGCACTTAAAACTGAATGACAATGGGAATTGCTAAAAAAAGAAAAGCAGTTGATACCAAGGTAGATAAGAATAAATTTTATACATTATCTGAAGCTTCTACATTGGTAAAAGACGTAAACACTACAAAGTTTGATGCTTCTGTAGATTTACATATCCGTTTAGGCGTAGATCCTAAAAAAGCTGACCAGGCTATCCGTGGTACTGTAAGTTTACCTCACGGAACTGGTAAAACAAAACGCGTATTGGTATTATGTACTCCTGACAAAGAAGCGGAAGCAACTGCAGCAGGTGCTGACTACGTTGGATTAGATGAATTCGTTCAAAAAATTGATGGCGGTTGGACAGATATCGATGTAATCATCGCTACTCCATCTGTAATGCCTAAAATCGGTCGTTTAGGTAAAATCTTAGGTCCTCGTAACCTGATGCCTAACCCTAAAACCGGTACTGTTACAAATGATGTAGCAGCAGCTGTTACCGATGTTAAAGGTGGTAAAATCGCTTTCAAAGTAGATAAAGCTGGTATCATTCACGCTTCTATCGGTAGAGTAAGCTTCTCTCCTGAGAAAATCGCTGAAAACAGTGCAGAGTTAATCAACGCTTTAGTAAAAGCTAAACCTGCTACTGCTAAAGGTACTTACTTAAAGAGCGTTTATATGGCTTCTACAATGAGTCCTAGTATTCCTGTAGATACCAAAACATTAATCAACTAATTTTCAATAACGCGATGGTAACCAACTCGTTGGTTATTAGCGAAACATAAAACAATTTTGCGTTATGACTAAGCAAGAAAAAAATGACGTTATTGAGGTGTTGAAAGAAAAATTCTCTCAATACAACAATTTCTATATCACAAATACAGAATCTTTAACTGTAGAACAAATCGGTAAATTACGCCGCGTATGTTTCGACAAGAATGTTGAAATGAAAGTGGCTAAAAATACCTTAATTAAGAAAGCATTAGAAAGCCTTGATGCAGAACGCTTCTCAGGTGTTTATGATGCTTTAAACGGTGTTACCGCTTTATTATTTAGCGAAAGTGCTAAAGAACCAGCTTTAATCATCTCTACTTTCAGAGAGCAATCTAAAATCGAAAGACCGGTTTTAAAAGCTGCTTTCGTTGATGGTGATGTATTTGCCGGTGATGATCAATTATTGGCTCTTAAAACTCTTAAAAGCAAGCAAGATCTTATCGGAGATATCATTGCATTACTGCAATCACCTGCTAAAAACGTTATTAGCGGCTTAAACGCTGGTAATAAATTAGCTGGTTTAGTGAAAGCTTTAGAAGAAAGAGCTGCTAACTAATCAAGTTTTAAAATAATACCCTAACAGGTATTCAACTAATAACTCAATGCCTGAGAGTTATATACACAAATTTTTTTAAAAACACTCCGTCGGAGCACAGGCAATGAAGACGGAAGAAATTTGACAAAAATGGCAGATTTAAAAGCATTCGCAGAACAGTTAGTGAATTTAACTGTAAAAGAAGTTAACGAGTTAGCTACTATTTTAAAAGATGAGTACGGTATCGAGCCTGCTGCTGCTGCAGTTGCAGTTGCTGCTGGTCCTGCTGCTGCTGGTCCTGCTGCTGAAGAAAAAACAGCTTTTGATGTTGTTTTAAAAAGCGGTGGTCCTAACAAATTAAACGTTGTTAAAATCGTTAAAGACCTTTCTGGTTTAGGTTTGAAAGAAGCTAAAGAATTAGTTGACGGAGCTCCTAAAACTGTAAAAGAAGGTTTAAGCAAAGCTGAAGCTGATGATTTAGCTGCTAAATTAAAAGAAGCTGGTGCTGAAGTTGAAATCAAATAGTTTTAACTTTCTATACCTTATAAAAGGGTTGTTTCTTCGGAAACAGCCCTTTTTCTTTTAAGTAATGATTAGGAGTAAGTTAAAGAGAAAACACCCGCTTTCCGCGAGGGTAAATGTAAGGTTAAGTGTCTTTCCGAAAAAGATTCTTAACCGTCACCTGATAGAAGGAGTTCAAAAAAACATTAAAAAGTGTGTTTTTTGATTAAAGAAACAGAGTAATTTTTTTCAAATTGTTAAAATATTTGTATTATTACAAAAGTATTCCTCTCCAGAGGATTTTTTTATACCGAATCGCTAAAACGATTTAGTTTTTCGGTGAGGTTAATTTCGAACCCCTTGATTAATAAACCGATAGAAACTCCAGGCGGTGTGTCAGAAGCCCGCTGCGTGTGCAGAAACAGAAGATGCAGATGGAGTTGAGTTCGTTTTTTTTTGTGTCAAATAGCTAAAACGATTTAGTACAGTCGCGCAATTCACTAATTAATAATGTATTATGAAGTAACTGACAAAATATAGCCTACAAAAAGACGATATTTTTTTGTCATATTGCTAAAACGATTTAGCGAAAGAGATTGTATTGCCCTGAAAATGAGGCAGGAAGATCATATTACTAACATGAAAGGATAAAGTTATTAAGGATATATTTTTTTTAATTTTTGCTAAAACGATTTAGTAATGAATGGTTTATGTTGCCGGTGCAATTTATTTAATATGAAAAAATGCTTGTGTCATTCAGCCTTATGAAAATTGCAGACCTCTCTGAATCAAAACTATAACCGATTTAAAACCCGTCTTTCCGACTTGTTCAAACCTTAATCTTGAAATTTTTAAAAACAAAAACGATGCTTATGCGAATGACTCAACGTCCTATGATTTTTATAGGACTAATGCTGCTCACACTCAGCAGCTTCGCTCAATCACGCACCATTACCGGTGCTGTTATTGATGCACAAACGAATACTCCGCTTCCCGGAGTTACAGTTTCTCTCCGAAATGCTGCCTCCACTACCCAAACCAATGGAGAAGGTAAGTATTCTATCGTTATTAACGATAGCAGAGAGGTACTGACTTTCTCTTTTGTCGGATATGTTAGCCAGGAATACAGAGCCAACAATCTGGCAATTATCGACGTTGCGCTCGAACCTTCTGCAGAATCTTTATCTCAGGCCATTGTTGTAGGATATGGCACCTTGCAGAAAAAAGAAATTACTTCAGCTGTTGCTTCTCTTAAACCGGAAGACTTCAGACAATCCGGTGCCAGAAATGCCCTCGACCTTGCACAAGGTAAAGTGGCCGGTTTGCAAATCACCAGAAGTTCTACAAACCCTAACTCCGGCGTGAATATCCAGATCAGAGGTGTTAACTCGCTCACAGCAGGTACTTCACCACTCATCGTTATCGATGGTATTCCCGGTGGTAATCTCGACCTTTTGCAACAGGATGATGTGGAATCAATCGACGTTTTGAAAGATGGTTCTGCTGCTGCGATTTATGGAACACGCGGTAACGGTGGCGTTATTCTCGTTACTACCAAAAGAGGTAAGGCCGGAATTGCTCAATATAATTATAACACTTATGCGAGAAGAGATATCGTGAATAAAAGACTGGATTTCTTCACTGCCGAACAAATCCGTTCACTCATCGGTGAAGGTAAACTGGCAGCTACTTTAGATAACCCGGCATGGGGTGGCGCATCTACCGATATGTTTAATGCCGTTCTCAATAAAGAGAATCTTTCGCACTACCATAACCTGGCTATCTCAGGAGGATCTAAAAATATGAACTACCGCGCCAGCCTTTACTATCAGGTACTGGAAGGTATTGCATTAGAAAATGCAAGAAATAATTATGGTGCAAGATTTAATCTTAATCATAAAGGTTTCAACGATCGGCTTTCTACCTCTGTGAATTTTACGACCAATTATAATAAGGCTAATTTGTTAGGAAACAATATTAACTGGGAAGGTGTTCTTACACGCCTCCCGACACAACCTATCTATAATGCCGACGGTTCTTTCTACGAAGATGCCAACGTGAGCGCACCGCCTAACTACGTGGCGATGCTGAATCAGGAAAAATATAACAGAGATCAGCAAACCACCTCTCTCGACGTAAAGTTTACCCTGGAACTACTGAAAGGATTGAAAGCAAACCTTTTTGGCGCTATTCAACGTAATTCTTATATAGATAATGAATATAAATCGAAAGCGTCCAGAGCTTCTATGATCGGTACAATTAACAACGTTACGCCGGCAGGAGACGGGTATGCTTATAAGTCTGCCTTCTTAAATAACAACTACGCTTTTGAACCTACCATTGAATACAGAACTAATTTCTCCAATCATACCGTTACGGCCATCGCCGGCTATAGCTACCGCTATGAAGTGGAAGAAACTTTCGGAATGGCCAATACCGGTTATGTGAATGACCTGTATGAAAACAATAACATGGGAGCGGGCAGATATCTTGAAGCCGGTAAAGGTTATATGGCCAGCAATAAATTCGATAACACTTTAATTGCTTTCTTCGGCCGTGTTACTTATAGTTTCAATGACCGTTATTTCGCACAGGCAATTATGAGAAGAGAAGGTTCTTCCAGATTCGGGGCCAATAATAAATGGGCAAATTTCCCGGCAGTTTCTGTTGGTTGGAATCTGAGCCAGGAAGACTTTATGAGTACCGTTACCTGGGTAGATGACCTTAAACTACGTGTTGGTTACGGTATAACCGGTAATACCGGATTTGCAAACTATGCCTCTCTGGTTACTTTAGGCGGAGGTGGATTTTATTTGTATCCCGACGGCCAGTGGCGCCAAACTTACGGTCCTAACAGAAACCCGAATCCAAACCTGAGATGGGAAAGAAAAAAAGAAGTTAATATCGGTTTGGATTATAGCTTCCTCAAAGGGCGATTGACCGGTTCGCTGGATGTTTATCAACGCACAACAGAAGACCTGTTAGATACTTATACTTCCCAGTTACCGGGTTTCATCACTGAAACTGTATATGCAAATGTTGGTACCATGGAAAATAAAGGTATCGAGCTGACTTTAACAGGTGTTATTATTGATTCTAAAAATTTTGAGTGGAAATCAACCGTTGCTGCCAGCACCATGAGTAACAGAATGGTCACCTTCTCGAATGATATGTTCAAAGGTACTTTTAAAGAGTATGGAGGTATCGGTGGTTACGGAGCACTCGGTAATGCCGTTCGTTTAGTAGAAGGTGGAAAGCTGGGTAACTTTTATGGAAAACGTTTTGCAGGTGTTGATCAAAATGGCGACTGGTTATTTTATAACAGAAAAAACGAAGCGATCCCTTCCAGCCAGATCAATACTTCTAACGACCCTGACGTAACTGACCTTGCAGTAATCGGTAATGGTATTCCACGTTACTATTTGTCATGGAATCATTCTTTCCGTTATAAAAATTTTGATGCGAACCTTTTCTTCAGAGGTAAGTTCAAGTATGATGTGTTGAACCTTGTTGAAATGGCGTATACCAATACAAGAACTCCTACCAATTTGCTCACCAGCACTTTTGAAAAACACGCTCCTTTATATAGCGGTTCCGGATCACCTTCTTATCAGTACTCTGATTATTACATAGAGAGAGGTGATTATTTCAAACTGGATGAAGTAACTATAGGATATACTTTTAAAATGAGAAACGACTGGATTAAAAATATGAGAGTTTATGTAGGCGGGTCTAACCTGGTATTGATGACGAAATACTCAGGAAATGATCCCGACTTTATCAATGATACCGGTTTGGCTGCCGGAATGGATGGAAGAGGTGTTTATCCTAATACCAGATCATTCCTTGTAGGATTAAACCTTGGTTTCTAACACTCCATTAACTCTTAAAACTTTCTTTATGAAATTTAAAAAATACATTGCTGCCATAACCTTCGGCTGTTTGGGTGCGCTGTCGTTTCAGGGTTGTACCAAACTCGATGAAAACGTATATAGTCAATTCACTACAGATAATTATTACAATAATAGAGATGAAGTATTATCAGCCGTACTTCGTCCTTATACACACGCCAACGCCTGGATCACGCCGGGGCAAAATGGTTGGTGGAGAGTTTCTGAACTTTCTGCCGATCAGTTGGCATGGCCGGTAAAAGGCCGTCACGGACAAGACGGTGGTCAGTGGATTCGCGACCACTATCACGAATGGCAGGAAGACGGGAATGAAATCTGGGGCCCCTGGAGATTGATGTGGTGGGGATTAGGGTTGTGTTCTGACCCGATCGAAAACCTTGAAAAAAGAACCATTCAGCAAATGGGTATTACCGAAGCGGAAAAAAATGCCTACATCGCAGAAATGAGATTGTTAAGAGCATTTCACTATCTCCGCCTGATGGATATTTACGGTAATATTCCGATCATCGCATTTGTTGGAGAACCTTCTCCGGCTACACGTCCGAGAGCTGATGTGTTTAACTTTATTGAAAGTGAAATCTTAGCGAGTGTAGATGCAGCTGCTCCATTGTCATCTGCGATGATGGGCAGAGCTACAAAAGCTGCAGGTTATGCCATGCTGGTAGAGTTATACCTGAATGCTGAAAAATGGACAGGCACTCCCAGATGGAATGACGTAGTTACCTATTCCGATAAACTGATTAACGGCGAAGGTGGTGCTCAGAATGGAACAATGGAACTCGACGCCAATATTACTGATACCTATGTACCGGATAATCATCTGTCAAAAGAAGTGATTTTCTCTATTGTTTACGACTTTAAAGCTGCTAATAGCTGGAAGCCGCAATGGAACGGAGATTTCTATCACTTTGCACAACGATTCATCTACGATGGTATACACAATGGAAATAATGGAGTAGTGGTAATACCGGGTGTATTTGATACTTTCGACGATGAAGATAAACGCAAAAGAGAATGGATACTGGAAGGACCCCAATATTATTACGGAACAACCAATCCGGTAATGGGAACAGAAGAATATTCAGGCCGCCCGCTTGTTTTTGTAGATAAAATTGAACGTACCAGTGAAAATAAAACAGACTCGGATATGACGCAGGGTGAAGAAAACAGCGGTGTTCGTTTTAATAAATACAAACCCGGCCGTCAGAATGATGCAAATTATATGAGTTCAGACTGGGCTATTTATCGCCTTACCTGGATTTATTTTGCAAAAGCCGAAGCGCTGATGCGACTGAACAATGGCGCTTCTACTCAGGCGGCTGTTGATCTGATCAATGCTACAAAAAGCAGGGCTTTTGATCCGGCTGACTGGTCTGCCCACGCTTACACAACTGCTACACTCGACTTAGATGAATTACTGGCAGAACGTGGAAGAGAATTTATCTTTGAAGGATTCAGACGACAGGATCTTATCCGTTTTGGAAAATTCCTGACAGGATCTTGGTGGGATCATGAACCAACGCTGGCCCCACACAAAGAAATTTTACCGATTCCTACCCGTCAGATTGTAATTAATCCTAACTTAAAACAAAATCCGGGTTATAATTAATCAATCATAGAATCGTGACTGCCTTCAGTCACGATTCTACTATTTAAAATGTTTATGATGAGATTTCTTTTTCTTGCTTTGGTACTGTTAGCAAGCAGTGCCACTACCCAGGCTCAGGTATCAAAAAAATCAAAGACACTGGTAGATTATGTTAATACTTTGATGGGAACAGATTCAAAGTATAGCTTGTCTAATGGAAATACTTACCCTGCAGTGGCTGTTCCCTGGGGAATGCACTTCTGGAGCCCGCAAACCGGTAAAATGGGAGACGGCTGGATGTATACTTACAGTGCCGATAAAATACGTGGATTTAAACAAACACACCAACCTTCTCCGTGGATGAACGACTATGGTAATTTTGTGATCATGCCGGCAACTGGTAAACTCGTATTCGATGAAAATCAGAGAGCCAGCTGGTTTTCGCACAAAGCGGAAATCGCCGCACCTGATTATTACCAGGTTTATCTTGCCGATGCCGATGTAGTAACTGAGATTACAACTACAGAAAGAGCAGCCCAATTCAGACTGACTTATCCTGAAACAGATAGTGCTTTTTTAATTATTGATGCTTTAGATAAAGGCTCATATATTAAAGTAATTCCCGAGCAAAATAAAATTATTGGTTATTCAACCCGCAACAGCGGTGGCGTCGGTAAAAACTTCAAAAACTATTTTGTAGTGCAACTCGATCAGCCTTTTCAACACAACTGGATCTGGAATGACTCTTTGCTAGTGAGTAATCAGAAAGAACATACCTCGCGTCATACCGGAGTGGTGGTAGCTTTTAAAACCAGGAAAGAGCAGGTGGTGAATGTAAAAACTGCTTCTTCTTTTATCAGTTTTGAACAGGCCGAATTAAACCTGCAACGTGAAATCGGCAAAAATGATTTCAATACTACCCGAGCACAATCAAAGAAACTATGGAATGAAATGTTAGGCAGAATTGAAGTAGTGGATACACATCTTCCTGCTGAAAAAGCAACCTTCTATTCCTGCTTGTACCGTGCTTTACTATTTCCGCAGAAGCATTATGAAGTAGATGCTGCCGGAAATATAAAACATTACAGTCCGTACAGCAGCCAGGTAGAAGACGGTTATTTCTTCGCCGGCACCGGCTTCTGGGATACTTTCAGGGCATTATTCCCATTGTTGAACTTCGTATATCCCGAAATCAATGTTGAAATGCAAAAAGGCTTGGTAAATGCGTACAGGTTCGGCGGATTTTTACCGGAATGGTCAAGCCCTGGTTTCAGAAACGTAATGGTAGGAAATAACTCCGCATCTGTGGTGGCCGATGCCTATATCAAAGGTTTGAGAGGCTATGATATCGAAACGCTCTGGCAGGCATTGGTAAAAGGAGCCCATGAAGAGGGACCATTGGATGCAGTGGGTAGAAAGGGAGCGAAATATTATAATGAAATCGGTTATGTGCCTTACAATGTAGGCATCAGAGAAAATGCTGCACGAACATTAGAATATGCCTATGATGACTTTACTATTGCCGAACTGGCAAAAGCGTTGAAGAAATCACCCGAGGATGTTAACTACTATTATCAGAGAGGACAGAATTATAAAAAACTGTATGATGATTCTACTAAATTAATGCGGGGAAAGAACCTGGACGGTTCATTTCAGTATCCGTTTAACCCATTAAAGTGGGGGGATGCTTTTACTGAAGGAAACAGTTTACATTATTCATGGAGTGTATTTCACGATATTGAAGGATTAAAGAACCTGATGGGCGGAGATGCGGTATTTAACAGAATGCTGGATACTATTTTCGAAACGCCACCGCATTTTGACGAGAGCTATTACCGCGGTGTTATCCATGAAATACGTGAGATGCAGATCATGAATATGGGACAGTATGCGCATGGTAATCAGCCGATCCAGCACGTCGTATACCTGTATAATTATGGCTCTCAGCCGTGGAAAGCACAGGCGAGGGTGAGAGAAATTATGAAAAAACTGTATTTCCCTACTCCTGACGGTTACTGTGGTGACGAGGATAACGGGCAAACCAGCGCCTGGTATGTATTCAGTGCTTTAGGTTTTTATCCGGTATGCCCCGGAACCACTCAATATGTGATGGGAAGCCCGATCTTCAACAAGGTAAAAGTTCATTTCCCGAACGGTAAAACGCTTGAAATAGAATCGGCTAATAATTATGAGGAGCATCCGTATGTACAATCAGTCAACTGGAATGGTAAAAGCTATGACAAAAATTATCTTGAGCACTTTGAATTACTGAAAGGTGGCCGTTTAAAGTTTGAAATGGGCGAACAACCGAATAAAAAAAGAGGCATAACCAAATCTGCCTACCCATATTCGTACTCCGTGAAACCATAAACGGAAAGAAATTAGTGAAATCGTTTTCAGGAAACCGATAAGGTGTTATCTTAGCTTAAACCACTAATAAAATAAATGAAAAAAGCTTCGCTAAAAGACATTGCTGCCATGACCGGTACTTCTATAACCACGGTATCGTTAGTACTGAACGGCCGGGCAAAGCAAATGCGTATTAGTGACGAGGTTGCCGAAATGATTGTTAAAACTGCTGACGAGGCAGGTTATGTTCCCAATCAGATGGCAGTTCGTTTAAGAACGGGGAAATCAAAGCTGATTGGAATTATTGTAGATACTATCTCCGGTAATTTTTTCAGTACACTGGCCCCGATAGTGGAGCAGTCGTTAGCACCTTACGGTTACCGTATTATATATGCCGCTACAGAAAATGAACCCGAAAGAACCCGCCAGGTCATTCAAATGTTAAGAGAACAGGCCGTGGAAGGGTATATCCTCATGCCTCACAATGGGATGCGGAAAGAATTAGACCGGTTACTGCAAGACGAAAAACCGGTAGTATTGTTAGATATGAATTTTGAGGACCTGGAACTGCCGGTAGTAAGAGTGGATGGTGAACAATCAATTATCAAGTTGGTACATCAATTAGTGCAAAAAGGCTATCAGCGGATAGGAATGGTAACCAGTGATCACCCGCACGCTCAGCTTCAATACCGTTTGAGCGGTTATGAGCAAGGGTTGATCGAACTGGGCATGCCTTTAAAGAAAACTTATATTCACACGGTGGCAATGAAAAAAAGCCGTGAAGCGCAACTAAAAGCATTAAGTACCTGGTTACAGCAAAAGAACAGGCCCGACTGTGTGATCTTCTCGGCGAACTATTTGGGCGTGTTAGGTGTTGAAGTATTGCAACGTTTGGGGTGGAATATGCCGAATGATCTCGGAATGGTGGTTTTTGATGACCAGGATTTATTTAGATTGTATCCGGGTGGAATCTCCGTAATTGAACAACCGACCGCACAAATGGCGGAATCTGCGGCAAATTTATTATTGCAGGGGCTTGGAATCAAAAAAGGAGGACGTAAGCTGGAATATATTTTGCCGGGAAAAACGGTATTAAGGGGGTCTACCTGATTAAATATAAGATATTTAATTTAAATAGTAAAGGGTAAAATTAGCAAACTGCAAAAAAATATTTATTTTTTGTAATTTATTACTTACCTTTGCCGTCCTAATTTTAAAAGCTAATTAGCGAGGTATGTTAAAAATGGCCATTATAACATAACTGCCTCATATTCAGTGCACTGAGAACCTGTAAGTTCTCCAGAGATTGGTATGTCTATAGACGATTATTGAAGTTCGAACAACTTAAAAAACCGGTTTTAATTAATATGTCTTCAACAAAACTGCAAACCAGGGTAAACTTTGGCAAGACTAAGAACTTGGCCGATGCCCCTGATCTACTCGAAGTACAGATTCAGTCTTTTAAAGAGTTTTTCCAGCTAGAAACTACGCCTGATAAGCGTAACATTGAGGGATTGTTTAAAGTGTTTAAGGAGAATTTTCCTATTACTGACACTCGTAACATCTTCGTGTTGGAATTCTTAGACTACTTCATTGATCCCCCGCGCTACACCATCGAAGAGTGTATGGAGCGTGGATTGACTTATGCGGTACCTTTAAAGGCAAAGCTTAGGTTAAGTTGTAACGATGAAGAGCACGTTGATTTCCAAACAATTGTACAGGATGTGTTTTTAGGGAATATTCCTTACATGACACCCAGAGGTACTTTTGTAATCAATGGTGCGGAGCGTGTAGTGGTATCTCAATTACACCGTTCTCCGGGCGTGTTCTTTGGTCAGTCTGTTCACCCGAACGGAACTAAGATTTACTCTGCCAGAGTAATTCCTTTTAAAGGAGCCTGGATGGAGTTCGCGACCGACATCAACAACGTAATGTACGCTTACATCGACCGTAAAAAGAAGTTCCCTGTAACAACTTTATTGCGTTCGATCGGATACGAAACCGACAAGGACATCCTTGAATTATTCGGCATGGCTGATGAAGTTCCGGGTGATGCTAAGTCTTTGAAAAAACATTTAGGTAAACGCCTGGCTGCCCGTGTGTTAAGAACATGGGTGGAGGATTTCGTGGATGAAGACACCGGTGAGGTGGTTTCTATCGAGCGTAATGAAATCGTGATGGAGCGTGACACCGTTTTGGACGAAGAAGCAGTTGATATGATTGCGGATATGGACGTGAAGAGCGTTTTCGTTCAAAAAACAGATGTTGGTGGAGATTTCGCCATTATTTACAATACTTTGAATAAAGATACTTCTAACAGTGAGTTGGAAGCGGTTCAGCATATCTATCGCCAGTTGCGTGGTGCTGATGCCCCTGATGATGAAACTGCAAGAGGTATTATCGATAAATTATTCTTCTCTGATAAACGTTATGATTTAGGGGAAGTAGGTCGTTATAAAATCAACCGTAAGTTGAATTTAGAATTACCGCTTGACCAAAAAACGTTAACCAAAGAAGATATCATCGAAATCATTAAATACCTGGTACGTTTAACCAACGGTAAAGCAGAGATTGATGATATCGACCACTTAAGCAACCGTCGTGTAAGAACTGTGGGTGAGCAATTATATGCTCAGTTCGGAGTGGGTCTGGCCCGTATGGCGCGTACCATCCGTGAGCGTATGAACGTTCGTGATAATGAGGTATTTACACCGGTTGACCTGATCAATGCACGTACTTTGTCGAGCGTTATCAACTCATTCTTCGGAACATCGCAGTTATCGCAGTTCTTAGACCAAACCAACCCGCTGTCTGAAATTACACACAAACGTCGTATTTCAGCGTTAGGGCCAGGTGGTTTAAGCCGTGAGCGTGCAGGTTTCGAGGTGCGTGACGTACACTATAGCCACTACGGTCGTTTGTGTACGATTGAAACACCGGAGGGTCCGAACATCGGTTTGATCTCGACCTTATGTGTGCACGCAAAAATCAACGAGATGGGCTTCATTGAAACGCCTTATCACAAAGTTGAGCATGGTAGAGTAGACATTAAAGAATTAACCTTCTTAAGTGCGGAAGAAGAAGATATCGCAAAAATTGCGCAGGCTTCGGTAGCGTTAAATGAGAATGGTGAATTCGTAGATGATAGAATTCCTTCACGTCAAACAGGTGATTTCCCTATTCTTGAAAGAGAAGAAGTGGAGTTCATGGACGTAGCACCTAACCAGATCGTAGGTTTGTCTGCATCGCTGATTCCGTTCCTGGAACACGATGACGCCAACCGTGCGTTAATGGGATCGAACATGCAACGTCAGGCTGTACCGCTGATCCGCCCTCAGAATCCTATCGTAGGAACCGGATTGGAAGGAAAGGCTGCAAGAGACGCCCGTGTTCAGATCTTATCAGAAGGTGAAGGTGTGGTTGAATATGTTGACGGAAGTGAAATTCACGTTCGTTATGACCGTAGCGATGCTGATCGTTTAGTAAGCTTTGAAGAAGATTTAAAAATCTACAAACTGACTAAATTTATCAAAACCAACCAGGAAACCTGTATCAACCAAAAACCTGCTGTTCGTAAAGGACAACGCGTGATTAAAGGTGACTTCTTAACTGAAGGATATGCGGTTCAGGACGGTGAGTTAGCATTAGGACGTAACTTACAAGTGGTATTCATGCCATGGAAAGGTTACAACTTCGAGGATGCGATCGTAATTAACGAAAAAGTAGTTAAAGAAGACTTATTTACTTCTATTCACATCTCTGAGTATGAATTAGAAGTGAGAGATACTAAATTAGGTGAAGAGGAACTGACTCCGGATATCCCGAACGTTTCTGAAGAAGCTACCAAAGACCTTGACGAAAACGGTATTATCCGTTTAGGGGCAGCGATCAAAGAAGGTGATATCCTGATCGGTAAAATCACTCCTAAAGGTGAATCTGATCCGACTCCGGAAGAGAAATTATTAAGAGCAATCTTCGGTGATAAAGCCGGTGATGCAAAAGATGCTTCTCTGAAGGCTCCGAACGGAGTAGAAGGTGTTGTAATCGGTAAAAAACTTTTCCAACGTGCCAAGAAAGATAAAAACGCAAAACTGCGTGAAAAAGCAGCGCTGGAAAAACTGGAAAAAGTTCACGAAAAAAATACCGACGATCTAAAAGAGTTGTTATTAGAAAAACTGCAAACTTTATTGAAAGATAAAGCTTCATCAGGAGTGAACAACAACTTCGGTGAAGTGCAGGTACCTAAAGGAACGAAGTTTAATCCTAAGAACCTGTCTACAATCGATTATCTGAACGTAAATCCTTTGGGATGGACAGGCGATAACTCAATTGACGATCAGATCAACACTTTGTTACACAACTATAACATCAAGTATAACGAAGAGTTAGGCCGTTACAAGAGAGAGAAATTCAATATCTCTATCGGTGACGAGTTACCTGCAGGTGTATTGAAACTGGCGAAAGTTTATCTGGCTGTTAAACGTAAGTTGAAAGTGGGTGATAAGATGGCGGGCCGCCACGGTAACAAAGGTATCGTTGCGAAAATCGTTCGTCAGGAAGATATGCCGTTCTTAGAAGACGGAACACCGGTTGATATCGTATTGAACCCGTTAGGGGTACCTTCACGTATGAACCTCGGTCAGATCTATGAAACCGTATTAGGTTGGGCCGGCTTGAAATTAGGTTGCAAATTCGCTACACCGATCTTTGACGGAGCTACTCCTGATGAAATCGCTGAGCAAATTGAAGTAGCTAAACTTCCAAGCTTCGGACATACTTACCTTTATGATGGTGAAACAGGTGACCGCTTCGACCAGAAGGCTACTGTAGGTGTTATTTATATGATTAAACTACACCACATGGTAGACGATAAAATGCACGCACGTTCTATCGGGCCATACAGCTTGATCACACAGCAACCATTAGGTGGTAAAGCACAGTTCGGTGGTCAGCGTTTCGGTGAGATGGAGGTTTGGGCATTGGAAGCATACGGTGCGTCTAACATCTTGCAAGAATTATTAACTATTAAATCGGATGATATCGTAGGCCGTGCGAAAACTTACGAAGCAATCGTGAAAGGCGACAATATCCCGAGAGCAGGTATTCCGGAATCGTTCAACGTATTAGTACATGAGTTGAGAGGTCTTGGACTTGATCTTAAATTCGATTAATCATATTTACTTCTTCCTTCATCGATATTGAGATGAAGGAAGAAGTAATTTCTGTTCTTGTAAAACAAATATTCAGTCCCCGATTCCCAACAAAGTTGGGTGAGGAGATAAAAGCATAAAAGCTCATCTAGAATATGGCTATTAAAAAAGAGAATCGTCCTAGAGCGACCTTTTCTAAAATTACAATCGGTTTGGCATCACCAGACTCTATTTTAGAACGTAGCTATGGCGAGGTATTAAAACCTGAAACGATTAACTATCGTACTTACAAACCTGAAAGAGACGGTTTGTTCTGTGAGCGTATTTTTGGTCCGGTTAAAGACTATGAATGTGCTTGTGGAAAATATAAAAGAATTCGTTATAAGGGAATCGTTTGTGACCGTTGCGGTGTAGAAGTTACTGAGAAAAAAGTACGTCGTGAGCGCATGGGGCACATCAAATTAGTGGTTCCTGTTGTACATATCTGGTATTTCAAGAGCTTACCTAACAAAATCGGTTACTTATTAGGTGTTAGTTCTAAAAAATTAGAAACGATCATTTATTATGAGCGTTTCGTGGTTATTCAGGCCGGTATCCGTGAGGATAAAGGTTTGAAAATGGGAGATCTTTTAACTGAAGAAGAATATCTTGATTTATTAGAAACACTTCCGAAAGATAACCAGTTCTTACCTGACGAAGACCCTCAGAAATTCATTGCTAAAATGGGTGCTGAAGCGGTTCATGACATGTTAGGAAGAATTGAGTTAGACCAATTATCATTTGATTTAAGAAATGCAGCGGCAACTGAAACTTCACAACAACGTAAAGCAGATGCTTTAAAACGTTTAAGTGTAGTAGAATCTTTCCGTGATGCTAACTTACGTATTACTAACCGCCCTGAGTGGATGGTAATGCAATATATTCCTGTAATTCCACCTGAATTACGTCCGCTTGTACCTTTAGACGGTGGCCGTTTTGCGTCTTCTGACTTAAACGACTTATACCGCCGTGTAATTATCCGTAATAACCGTTTGAAACGTTTATTAGAAATCAAAGCTCCTGAAGTAATCTTACGTAACGAAAAACGTATGTTACAGGAAGCTGTTGATTCTCTGTTCGACAATAGCCGTAAATCAAATGCTGTTAAAGCGGAAGGTGGCAGAGCGTTGAAATCTCTTTCTGATGTATTGAAAGGTAAACAAGGTCGTTTCCGTCAAAACTTATTAGGTAAACGTGTTGACTACTCCGGTCGTTCTGTAATCGTGGTAGGTCCTGAATTGAAGTTACACGAGTGTGGTTTACCTAAAGATATGGCTGCGGAATTGTTCAAACCGTTCATCATCCGTAAACTGATTGAAAGAGGTATCGTTAAAACTGTAAAATCGGCTCGTAAGCTGGTAGATAAAAAAGAAGCAGTTGTTTGGGATATCCTGGAGAACGTGCTGAAAGGTCACCCGGTAATGTTAAACCGTGCCCCGACACTTCACCGTTTATCTATTCAGGCATTCCAACCTAAATTAATTGAAGGTAAAGCGATCCAGTTACACCCGTTAGTGTGTTCTGCGTTCAACGCCGACTTTGATGGTGACCAGATGGCGGTACACGTTCCGTTAAGTAACGCTGCTGTATTGGAAGCTCAGTTATTAATGTTGTCTTCTCACAACATTCTTAACCCGCAAAACGGTGCTCCGATGACCCTTCCTTCTCAGGACATGGTCTTGGGCCTGTACTACATCACTAAAGGTAAACGTACCGACGATAAAGAAACGCTTCGCGGTGAGGGTAAAGCCTTCTACTCTGCAGAAGAAGTAATTATCGCGTACAATGAAAAACGTGTAGACTTACACGCTTTCATTAAAGTGAAAGTAGATGTTCGTAACAGCAAAGGTGAATTAGAATATAAATTGATCGAAACTACTGTAGGTCGTATCCTGTTCAATCAGTTCGTACCTAAAGAAGTTGGTTTCATCAACGCATTAATGACTAAAAAGAACTTGCGTGAAATCATTGGAGATATCATCAATATCACCAATATTCCAAAAACAGCGAAGTTCCTCGATGATATTAAACAATTAGGTTTCCGTACAGCGTTCAAAGGAGGTTTGTCATTCTCTATTAATGACCTGATCATTCCTTCTATTAAAGAATCAGTACTGGAAAACGCGAAAGGTGAAGTTGCTGAGGTATGGGACAACTATAACATGGGTCTTATTACCAACAACGAGCGTTATAATCAGATCGTTGATATCTGGTCGAGAGTCGATACCAGAATCACTGAAACGCTGATCCGTGAATTGAGTACAGATAAGCAAGGGTTTAACTCTGTTTATATGATGCTTGACTCTGGAGCGCGTGGTTCTAAACAGCAGATCAAACAGCTTTGTGGTATCAGAGGTCTGATGGCTAAACCAAGAAAATCAGGATCTACAGGTTCTGAGATCGTTGAAAATCCGATCTTATCGAACTTTAAAGGTGGGCTGAACGTATTGGATTACTTCATCTCTACCCACGGTGCCCGTAAAGGTCTTGCGGATACCGCGTTAAAAACAGCCGATGCGGGTTACTTAACCCGTCGTTTAGTAGACGTGGCACAAGACGTGGTAATCACAGAAGAAGATTGTGGAACCTTACGTGGTATTGCAACCAGTGCATTAAAAGACAACGAAGACATCGTTGAACCATTATATGATCGTATCATCGGACGTACCTCATTACATGATGTATATCATCCGCACACTGAAGAATTAATCATCGCTGCCGGCGGATTAATCACCGAAGATCTCGGTAAAGAAATCGAAAACGCAGGTATTGAAACCGTTGAAATTCGTTCGGTATTAACCTGCGAAAGCAAACGCGGTGTGTGTGTGAAATGTTACGGTAAAAACTTAGCATCAGGTTACTTAACACAGAAAGGGGATGCAGTAGGTATTATCGCTGCACAATCAATCGGTGAGCCTGGTACTCAGTTAACACTTCGTACCTTCCACGTGGGTGGTGTGGCCGGTTCTGCTTCAGTAGAATCAGCTCTCTACGCTAAATTCGATGGTACATTACAATTCGACGGTCTGCGTACTGTAACTGCTGAAAACAACGAAGGTGAAAAAATCCAGGTGGTAATCGGTCGTACAGGTGAGATCAGAAATATGGATCTGAAAAATGATCGCTTGTTAAACGTAATCAACATTCCTTACGGTTCTACTTTGATCGTAAAAGACGGTCAGGAAGTGAAGAAAGGAGATGTGATCTGTACATGGGATCCGTTTAACAACGTAATCATCGCTGAGATTCCTGGTTCTATCCGTTTCGAAAACGTAATCGATGGTATCACTTACCGTGAAGAGGCCGACGAACAAACCGGTCACCGCGAAAAAGTGGTTATCGAAACAAAAGATAAAAACAAAATTCCAACAATGTTGGTAGAAGGTAAAGAAGTGAAAATTTACAACTTACCGGTAGGTTCACACATCGCAGTTGATGAAACTGACGAAGTTAAAGCCGGTCAGGTATTAGTAAAAATTCCTCGTAACCTTCGTATCCAACGAGATATTACCGGGGGTCTTCCAAGAGTTACCGAGTTGTTTGAAGCTCGTAACCCGGGTAACCCGGCCGTGGTTTGTGAAATCGATGGTGTTGTTGCCTTCGGTAGCATTAAACGCGGTAACAGAGAAATCATCGTTGAGGCTAAAGACGGCGTAGTGAAGAAATATTTAGTTCCTCTTACCCGCCAGATCCTCGTACAAGACGGTGACTTTATCAAAGCCGGTGCTCCGTTATCTGATGGCCAGATTGCTCCAAGCGATATCTTATCAATTAAAGGTGCATTCGCCGTTCAGGAGTATGTAGTAAATGAAATTCAAGAGGTTTACCGCTTGCAAGGGGTAAAAATTAACGATAAACACATTGAAGTAATCGTTCGTCAGATGATGAAAAAAGTGGAGATCGTTGATCCGGGTGATACACGTTTCTTAGAAGAAGATTTAGTAGATCGTTTCGACTTTAACGAAGAGAACGATTGGATCTTCGACAAGAAAGTGATTACTGAAGCCGGAGAAAGTACTAAACTTCGTGCCGGTCAGATCGTAAGCGTGCGCGAAATTCGTGAAGAAAACTCCGTATTACGCCGTTCTGATAAAGCATTAGTAGAATTCAGAGATGCCAATCCTGCTACCTCTCAACCGGTATTATTGGGTATTACCAAAGCATCTTTAGGTACGCAAAGCTGGATCTCAGCTGCATCGTTCCAGGAAACTACTAAAGTATTATCTTCAGCTGCTATCATGGGTAAATCTGATGATATGCTCGGATTGAAAGAAAACGTTATTACCGGTCACCCAATTCCTGCAGGTACAGGTTTGAGAGATTTTGAGAATATGGTTGTAGGTAGTAAAGAAGAATACGAATTATTACAAACCACTCGCGAAGCAATGAGCTTCGATGACGATGAATAATATTTCGCTTATCCGCGAAAAGAAAAGTAGGAAGTAGCCCTTCCTACTTTTTCATTTGAATCATTAAAATATATTTTTTTTTAACATATTAGTTTTCGCTCTGCATGAAAAATATCTCTACAATTATAGCAACGATCGCATTAGCGTTAGGAATTGTGTTATTAGTATTACATTTTACCAATAAACAAGAGTTAAATAAAGTAGCAAGTGTAGTGGAGGGAGATGGTGCCGGTTTCAGAATTGCTCATTTTGATATAGATTCTTTACAAGCTCATTATGAGTATTACAAATCTTCTTTAGAAGAAATGAAAGACAAAGAAACTGTTGCTGCTAACGAGTTACAGGATCTGAAAAACCGTTATCAACGCCGTATTAAACAATTGCAGGATAAAGCGAACACCATGACCTACGCTGAGGGCGAAGCTGCCCAAAGAGAAGTAGCTCAGATGGATCAAAGCTACAGAACCCGCGAGTCTCAGTTAATGGAAAAATTACAAGGCGAGCAGGTTGAAATTATGAAAGAACTTCGTACACAGATTGAAGCGTATTTAGCGGAATATAATAAAGACAAAAAATTCGCTTACATCATTTCATACGAACCAGGCTACATCGTTTATTATAAAGATAGCGTTTACGATATCACCAGCGATTTGGTTAAAGGTTTGAACACGAAGTATCCGGCTAAACCGAAAAAATAATTTTAAGATACTCAATTAAAACAGTCCTCAACAAGTGTTGAGGACTGTTTTTTTTATGCGCTGCCTCCAACCCTCCATTGCATCTTGAAAACAATTTCAGAGTAGTGTTGCAACTTATAAAATCAACACAATCAATCTATTTTTAATGTGTCAGAAGCCCGCCTGTTTTTTTATTCCGCTTATCCTGACACTGTTTTGTTCTCTTCAAAAAATATGTATCTTCAAGGCTTAACACCCTTTTTTACATCCATATGAATGATAATTCAAAAACATTTAAACCCCAGTTAGGTTTATTTGATGCTACCATGATTGTAGCAGGTTCGATGATTGGCTCCGGTATATTTATCGTAAGTGCCGATATAGGCCGTAATGTAGGTTCTCCGGGACTGCTTTTACTGGTTTGGCTGATTACCGGTATAATGACGATTGTAGCCGCAGTAAGCTATGGTGAGCTGAGCGGAATGTTCCCTAAAGCAGGTGGCCAGTATGTTTATCTTAGAGAATCATATAATCCGTTAATGGGCTTTTTATATGGCTGGAGCTTTTTCTCCGTTATTCAAACAGCCACAATCGCAGCAGTAGGTGTTGCCTTTGCCCGTTACTCCGCTTATATTTTCCCCTCCCTCTCCGAATCTAATATCCTCTTTAGTGTAGGAAAACTGAATATATCAGCTGCACAGGTTTTTGCCATCAGCTCGATCGTATTGCTAACTTTTATCAATACAAAAGGGGTGAAAGAAGGAAAAATAATCCAATCAACCTTTACTGTTTCTAAATTAGTTGCCCTCTTCGGCTTAACAATACTTGGTTACTTTCTTGTAGAAACCAGTTTCTGGTCTGAAAACTGGCAATTAGGATTTGCTGCCCGTCAGGACTTAGGCGTGGGTGGAGCGGGAAAAATTCCGACTGACTGGACAGAAATTGCAGGTATTACACTGGTGGGTGCAATTGCTGCAGCGATGACAGGTTCGTTATTCAGCTCAGATGCCTGGAATAATGTGACTTTCATTGCAGGTGAAATCAAAAACCCTCAGCGAAATATCGGGTTGGCATTATTTCTCGGAACTTTAATGGTCACCATTATTTATATCGCTGCCAATTTAATGTATATCTACGTAGTACCGTTTAATGAAATTGCTTATCCACAGGATGATCGCCTGGCGATGGCCGCTGCGGAACGAATGTTTGGTGGTGATTTTGGAAAATACTTTATCGCCGTGTTAATTATGGTAGCCACTTTCGGTTGTAATAACGGATTGATTCTTGCCGGATCAAGAGTATATTATACCATGGCGAAAGATGGTTTATTCTTCAGAAAAGCCGGCGAATTAAATAAAAATACAGTACCGGCCTGGAGCCTTTGGGTACAGTGTGTGGTAGCGTCTATATTATGCTTAAGCGGTAGTTACGGTAATTTACTTGATATGATTTCATTTGTGGTAGTCGTATTCTACGTTTTAACGATCATAGGTATCTTTATTCTTCGTAAAAAACGCCCGGATATGCATCGCCCGTATAAAGCATTCGGTTATCCGGTATTACCTGCTATTTATATCTTGATGGGAATTAGTTTTTGTGTCTTACTTTTGATCTTTAAAACAAAATATACCATTTGGGGACTAGGAATTATGTTATTAGGAATTCCGATCTATTATGGTGTGTTAGCAAACAAAAAGAAAAGTAATTCTTAAAATGAAAGGCTTCGAACTAGATCAATTATTTGAACAGTTTACCTCCATCAAAGTTGGTGTGGTGGGTGATGTGATGTTAGATACCTATTGCTGGGGAAATGTTGAAAGAATTTCACCGGAAGCGCCCGTGCCTATTGTAGCTATTACAGGAAGAGAATTCAGAATCGGTGGTGCCGGAAACGTTGCTTTGAACCTGGCGGCATTAGGCGCACAGGTAAACATGATAACTGTTACCGGTAATGATGATGATGCTAAGACATTAGCAAAGTTGTTCGACGACAATCATATTGATACTTCTTTTTCATTGAAAGATGAAAACAGACTCACGACCAATAAAATGAGAGTGATCAGCAGAAATCAGCAGATGATGCGCCTTGATACCGAAATAACGAATGATCTTTCTGCCGAACTTGAGTTATTGTTTCTCGAAAAAATAGAACAATATCTGCAGACCGTTCAACCGCACGTTCTGATTTTTGAAGATTATAATAAAGGAGTACTAACACAGAAAGTGATTGAGTCAACCATTTCATTGTGCAAAAAATATGATGTACTGACTGCTGTGGATCCTAAAAAGAAAAACTTCTTCAGTTATCAGGATGTAACCATTTTCAAACCGAATCTGAAAGAGGTGAAGGAAGGCTTGAATATTGCACTTGACAAAATTGATTTACCATCGATGGAAACGGTACATGAACAGTTAAGAGATAAATTGAATCATCAGATTTCGTTTATCACACTTTCAGAAAAAGGCGTGTTCTATCAATGCCCTGATAAAAGTGCCCTGATTCCTTCGCATATCAGAAACATTGCAGATGTATCAGGTGCCGGAGATACAGTGATTGCAGTAGCATCATTAGTATATGCTACCACCAGAAATGAGTTGTTGATGGCTAAAATGGCTAATATCGCCGGAGGATTAGTTTGTGAGGAAGTAGGCACGGCAGCGATAAAAAAATCTGTTTTGTTAGAAGAATGTAAATTGTTATTAGCTTAACAGGTAAAGTGTTATGAGTTGAAAATTAACAGTTTATTCAGGTGATTGAGCAGAATGGAAAAATATCGTATATTTTATAGATAGAGAGATTAAAAAAGTGGCCTCTGACAAAGTTGGGGGCCACTTTTTTATTAATTGGCATTCTCTTGGATATAGAAAATATATGAACAGTGCATTACAACATACGATATCGCAGTATCTATGTATGTATACAAAACATTATTATCCGTTTCAGGTAATACCGGTAAGAGGAGGTTCGATTAACGATGCGTACGGAATACAATATGGAAAGGATAGGTTTTTTTGTAAAATAAATGACCGGGATACTTTGCCTGATCTTTTCAGAAAAGAAGCGAAAGGGCTGGAGTATATTTCCATGACAAAAAAAATCCGGGTACCTGCAATAATTGATGTGTTATATACGGAAACTCATCAGATTTTTTTGATGGAGTGGATAGATACGACAACGCCCACCGGGCTGAGTTGGGAAAAGCTGGCCCTTCAGCTGGCGGGCTTACACAATTGTACGTTCCCGAATTTCGGTTGGTTCGAAGATAATTATATGGGTAATATGGAACAGCGTAATCAGCAGATGAGTACGTGGTCGAATTTTTTTATTGAATGCCGGTTAGTGCCTCAGATGAAAATCGGGTATGACCAGGATTTGTTAGAGAAAAAAGACTTGTTAGGTTTACAGCGGCTGTTCAACCGTTTGCCTGATATCTATCCTCACACGCAACCACAGCTCGTTCACGGCGATCTATGGCATGGGAACATCCTTTTTGACCTGAAAGGAGATCCGGTGCTGATTGACCCTGCTATTCATTATGGGCATGCTGCGGCAGATTTAGGCCTGACACAGCTGTTCGGAGGAGTTGATTCAAGATTTTATGATGTTTATACCAGTGAAGCGGACGTAGCACCTAATTATCGTGAACAATGGGAAATAGCAAATCTTTATCCATTGTTAATGCATTTAAACTTATTCGGAAAATCGTATTATTCCGGCATCGCCGATACAATTCACAGCTTTGTTTAACGTTTACAAAGAATAAGTTCGAAAAATGTCTTAATATTATAGCCTGATTTTATTTGAATATGCTGTCTATCACGATTTTAGGAAATAATAGTGCTATACCCACACACGATCGTCATCCGACGGCGCAGGTATTGAATATTGGTGAACAGCAAATTTTAATTGACTGCGGTGAAAACACACAGGTTCAACTAACCAGGTATAAAATCCGTTGGAGTAAGATCAACTATATTTTTATTTCTCATCTTCACGGTGACCACTATTTCGGTTTACCGGGTCTCATTAATTCAATGGGCTTGTTTCAACGCGAAACACCTTTACATATTTACGCTCCGGCCACTTTAAAGCCGATTCTGGATCTTATTCTCGAAGCGGGAAATACCATCTTACCATTTCCGTTACACTTTCATGCGATTGAACATGCCGGTGAGTTGTTAAGAACAGAAAAATTTATCGTAAAATGTTTTCCTACCAAACATAGAATTCCCTGTTGGGGATTTTGTTTCGAAGAAGTGAAAGCACCGCGGAAATTAAATCCGGAAGCAGCCATTGCAAAAGGAATTCCGGCTGCCTATTACAGTAAGTTGGTAATGGGAGAAGATTATACGACCAAATCAGGTGAGGTGATCAAAAATGAAACAGTAACTTTTCCCGGTACGGCTCCAAAATCATATGCCTATACTGCTGATACATTATATGACGAAGAGTTAATTCAACATATTCAGGGAGTGGATATTCTGTATCATGAAACCACTTATCTGAAAGATTTATCGGAAAGAGCCCGTTCAAGATTTCATTCTACCACACACGAAGCGGCACAAATTGCTTTGAAAGCAAATGTCGGTAAATTAATTATCGGGCATTTCAGTTCTAAATATACAGAGCTGGAACCATTTGAAGCAGAAGCGCGGGAAGTATTTGAACAAACGGAAATTGCTCGTGAAGGAGCTGTGTTTTCTGTAAAATAACAATACCCTTTTCTCTTTTTCCTTAGTAATCATTCAGTGTCAAACGGTAGAAAAACCGTATAACCGTACTATTGAATGAACAGTTATACGGATCTATTTCACCATCTTCTTTTATGCCGGTTGATGCACTTCCAGGTAAGCTTTAATTCTTTGATGCACACCTTCGCTTAAAGGAACCATCGGCAATCTTAATTCATTTTGCAAAATTCCCTGCTCGAATAAGAATGCTTTGATACCTGCCGGATTATTTTCTTCAAACATCAAATCGTAAGCTTCTAAAAGTGGATTGTTTAACTGTAATGCCTGTGTTGCATTTCCTTCAAGGGCAGCCCGAACCATATCGCTGAATTGTTTAGGAAAAGCATTGCCTGCAACGGTAATGACTCCATCCATACCACATAGAATTTGAGGTAAGCAGAGTCCGTCATCGCCGCTTACAACCAGAAAATCATCGGCACGGTCTTTCAGGATAGCGAGCGCCTGCATCATATTATCACTGGCTTCTTTGATACCGGCGATATTGGCGTGGTTAGCCAGACGTAAGGTGGTAGCAGCTGTCATGTTTCTTCCTGTTCTTCCGGGTACGTTGTATAATAAAACCGGTTTAGGAGAAGCATCAGCAATCGCTGCATAGTGTTGATAAATTCCTTCCTGTGATGGTTTGTTATAGTAAGGGCTTGCGCTTAAAATTGCTGTAGCCTGGTCAAGTGGTAATGAATTTAATTCTTCAATAACCGCTTGGGTATTAAATCCGCCTACTCCTACAACAACGGGTACGCGATGATTCACGGCTTTATAGGTAAATAGAATGATATCGCTCTTTTCCTGTTTAGAAAGAGTAGGGGTTTCGCCGGTAGTTCCGAGCGTTACTACGTATTCTACTCCATTAGAAATAACTTCCTGAATTAATTGATCCAATGCCGGGTAATCAATATTTCCGGTTGAATCAAATGGTGTTACCAGTGCTACACCTGTTCCTCTAAGCGTTTGTCTGAGCGACATTTGTTTTTTTAATTTAGTATGGTGAAATAAAAAAAAGACCTTCCACACTGGGAAGGTCTCAATAAGTTTATGTGATTTGGAAACACATACAAAGTTCTTAACCTTCCTGCAATATGGAACGCTTCTTAGATACCTTGTTGTATTTCTTTATCATTGTCATGCGACGAAATTAATTATCATTTTTTTTGCAACCAAAAAAAAAGAAAAATATTTTTTGAGTGGGGGTGGATGCAGAATCTTGCAAAAAGAGGACGAATGAGTAGAAACGTACAAAAATAACCCCGACAGAGTAAATGTCGGGGTTAGAATATGTTAAGCGTTTACTTCGTCCCAGAATCCCATTTTGTTGTACTTTTCGATTCTTTGCCCGACTCTTTGGTCGGCAGGGATTTGTTGTAAATCTCTGAGTGTTTTTATCAGGTATGATTTCAGGTTATCAGCAGCTTCCTGGTAATCCCAGTGTGCGCCGCCCAGCGGTTCTGGAACCACTTCATCGATCAGCCCGAAATCTTTCATATAGTCGGAAGTCAGTTTTAATTGCTCGGCAGCAATTTCTTTCTGAGCCCAGCTTCTCCAAAGGATAGAAGAGCAGTTTTCGGGAGAAATAACGGTGTACCATGCATTTTGTAACATGAATACTCTGTCTCCAACGCCGATTCCTAATGCGCCACCTGAAGCACCTTCACCGATGATTACACAAATTACAGGAACCTTTAAGCGCATCATTTCATAAATGTTACGGGCGATGGCTTCGCCTTGTCCGCGTTCTTCTGCTTCCAGACCAGGATAAGCGCCCGGCGTATCAATAAGTGTAACGATCGGTTTGTTGAACTTTTCGGCAAGTTTCATCAAACGAAGTGCTTTTCTATAGCCTTCCGGATTGGCCATCCCGAAGTTTCTCATTTGACGGGCCTTGGTGTTGATCCCTTTTTGCTGGCCGATAAACATCACAGACATTCCGTCTAAATTAGCGAAACCTCCCACCATTGCTTTATCATCCTTTACATTACGGTCTCCGTACAGTTCCACAAAATCTGTGGTCATTTTCTCAATGTACTTGAGTGTATAAGGACGATCAGGATGTCTGCTTAATTGTACTTTTTGCCAAGGGGTCAGGTTTAACGTAATATCACGACGGGTTTCAATCACTCTTTGCTCCAGTTCCCGGATGGTGTCAGAAAGATCCACCTTGCTTTTCTCGGCCTTGGTCTTAAATTCCTCAATATGTTCGAAAAGGTCTTTAATAGGTTTTTCAAACTCAAGGAATTGACGGTTTTTATCTTGCGGCATAGTCAATAAAATGAATAAGTTTGTAAAAATAAGGATCACGGGGTTTTTTACCCAAAAAACTTGAAAAATCAGTGCTTCTTATTTTCGGGCGGTAAAAGTAGTAATAACTTTCAACTTTTACATCTATTAGAAAATCAATACTTAGCGAAAAAAATATTGAAGATTATTTGGTAGGAATCATTTTTTCTCTATCTTTGCAATCCCAAAACACGGTAATAGTGTTGACGGTTCAGGGTCGAAAGACTCATATTGGATCGGTAGTTCAGTTGGTTAGAATGCCGCCCTGTCACGGCGGAGGTCGCGGGTTCGAGTCCCGTCCGGTCCGCAAAAGCCCCAAGCTAAACGCTTGGGGCTTTTTGTTTTATTATTTTTCTGCAGCCCGGATATCCCTGATTCATTAAAACATAGCCCATTGTCCGGATAATCTTTTTACTGCAAGTTCATCTAATCCTATGCTGATTTACGTATAATAATAAATCAGTAATTACTCCTCTCCCCGGACCTCGAAGAGGTCCAACATTTATAGACGTATAAAATAAAAACATGGCAGGAACATTTTCACAAATTTATATTCAGGTGGTTTTTGCAGTTAAAAACAGAAAGGCATTAATACATGCCACATGAGAAAATGAATTATATAAATATATTACGGGTATTGTCAGCAACAAAGGGCAGAAGATGTTAGCAATTAATGGTATGCCTGATCATATTCATTTTTTAATTGGAATGAAACCAAATTGCTGTTTGTGTGACCTTGTTAGAGAAATCAAAAAATCATCTGATTCTTATATTAAAGAGCAAGGTTTTGCAAAAGGTAAATTTCAATGACAACAGGGGTATGGAGCGTTTTCTTACAGCCATTCTGCTTTAAATAATGTAATCCGTTATATAAAAAATCAAAAAGAACACCATCAAAAAGAATCATTCAAACAGGAGTATAAGAGTGTTCTGAAAGAGTATCAGATTGACTATAAAGAAGAGTATCTATTTGATGATCTTTTATAAATGTTTAATCCCTTCGGGATTAGAGGTTATGGAGCATATGATCAGTAAGTGTTGGCCACCTTCGGGATTAAATTCAAATGGATATAGCCGGTAAAATAAGTTTATTGAGAAACATTTTAAAGTATGGTGGGTTCAGATATAAGATGATAGATCTTGTCGATGCGGATATCATCTCTTCTGATTATAAGCATATAAGGCTGTAAGAGAAATTTTAAAAAATCGTCTGATAATACGCTTCCGGTTATGCGTATACCTGCTCACCCGGATAAGATGAATTAGATATAAGTATGTCAACGTTGAATGAAATTTTCTAGAAACGAATAAATTTTTCTAAAGAGGCCTGAAAGAAGCTATCACTCTTGCATCGATAATATTATTGTGTATATTGGTAACATGCAATTAATCAGAACCATACTTTTGTGCATAACAACATTCTTTATTACCGGCTGTCAGGCACAGGTCGTTGAATCATTCCTGATAAAAGAGCTGAGATCAAAAATTGCGGATAAAACCTATCCCAGAATTGATGGTATTTTAGTGCAGCAAGCTGATAAAATTATTCTGGAAGAATATTTCAACGGATTTAAAAAGAATACAACACACGATACCCGCTCTTCTTTCAAATCAATCACCAGCCTTCTGGCCGGAATTGCAGTGGATCAACAATTGATTTCACTGAATGATACACTGGGGCGTTTTTTTCCTGAGTTAAAACACGAAGGCAAACGACGTATCACAGTACGGAATTTGTTAGAAATGCGATCCGGACTGGCTTGTGAAGAATTTTATGATATTGGTCCTGTATGTGAAGATGCAATGGTTGAAACTGACGATTGGGTGGCTTTCTGTTTAGGAGTTGACCTGATCAGAAAACCAGGCGTAAATTGGTCGTACAATTCGAATGAACCCATGCTCGTGGGAGAAATAATAGCACGTGCTAGCGGAATGAGCGTGATGGACTTTGCAAAAAAAAATCTTTTTCAGCCATTGGGAATCACTGATTATAAATGGACGATCTCTCCGAAAGGCCAGGGCATGACAGCCGGTTCTTTTTATATGCGGCCAGAGGATATGCTAAAGATCATTAATCTGGTGAAGAATAAAGGTAATTGGAAAGGAAAACAGGTGGTGAGCAGGAAATGGGTTGAACAATCCACCGATTGTAAGATCGTAATTGATTTCTCCTTTGCACGATATACGAGAATACCGGATGCGGAATATGAAAGCGCACGTTATGGATTCTTCTGGTATAAAGAACGGTTCAGATATAAAAACATTGATACTGAAGTGCTCTTTGCTTCAGGAAATGGCGGCCAATATATGATGTACCTGCCGGCGTATGATCTGACGGTTGTTTTTACAGGCAGCAATTATGGAAACTGGAGAGGCAAACTTCCTTTTGAAATATTGTTGAAATATGTTATTCCTATAGTTCTAAGTAAATATACCAGTATTGAAAATTAAACGAGAAGAAGTTTAATGAAGTAACAATAAATCTGCCTGACTTTCTTATACAGAACTAAATTAATAATTTATGTAAATACTTAAATTTTAAAAATATGAGTTTATCCAGGATAATAGAATTGATAAGAAATAAAACTTTTAGATCAACGGATGAAGGTATTTACTACAGGTTTGTAGGAGATACCACGCTTATGGTTAATAACAATTTGGAAACACGCACCCAGTATAAAATTATAGAAGATGGAGAAATGTATATTCTGGAACATGACAACCTATTAGGTAATGAACCGCTGATAATTGAGATAGTGTCAGAAAACCCCGTAACAATTGCATTGAATAAGAAATTATCAAAAGAATTTGTGGGTACCTGGGTTGATGTGAGTGGTGACAATTATTAAGAATATATTGAACTCGTAAATATTATTTAGAACTTTTTTATAAATAGGAGGGAAGTTTTTTTATTTATAAAAAAATAAAGGCTGCTTTTCGGCAACCTTTATTATAAGTACTTATATTGAAATTACTCAAAACTATATGTAAAGAAAATCCCCGCAGGAAAGCTGGTGTGATTCTGATAATTAGCACTTAATTTGGCTTCTTCATCAAAATTAAATACACTCAGGTTGTTAATCAGATAATTGGTTCCGTAACCTTTTATTGTATTCATATAAACCTCCCCCGTTAGCGGATGAACTGTTATATTATTATAAACAATATTAGCATCCTGAACTTTTGTTTTTGCATCTAGCATAAATTCTGTGGCTCCGGTTGTGAATATATGTCTGTAAATATTAGTACCTGCACCGCTAAAATACAGGGTGTCGCCTTTTGCAGTAATACCTGGCGTAGCTCCCCAACCCGAACTTACACTGCCTGCACTAATAGAGTTAGTCTGAACGACGCTATAATCACTTTGGTTGATTTTAGAAATTTTATGTGGAGCTCCGGTTGTAGAAACCCATATATTGCCATCACTTGCTTTTACTACACCACTCACAGTTGCTTCCATCTCCAAAGCATAAGTGAGTGTGTCTTTATTGGCTTCTATCACATAAACTTTTTTACCGGCAGCAGCAAATATCTTGTTATTTGAAACGGCCATTGTCAGCTTCTCTGCGCTACCGGATCCCTTAATAAAAGTCAGGTTTTTTGTAATCGTATTAAATCGATACAAGCCTTTGTTATCACGGATAATCACATTTTCGTCATTGAGTACAGCTATATGGGTAGGCCAGCTAAGTGTTGTCAGTTCAGCATTATAGGATGCTTCTTTTTGTAATGTTTCTGCATTTGCCACTACCAGCATACCGTCATTGCTGAATGTTTCTCCCACCGCATTAGTATTGCCGTTCTGCGCGATGATATACATTTTGTTGTTACGGATAAATAAGTCCTGCGTAACGTTTCCCAGCTCTGTTCCGTTTACTTTAAAATAAACACTGTCGGTAATAACTCCTTTAGGGCTTATGAAAACTAAACTTCCGTTCTCTGATGTCATATTGCCTTCATTCAGTATAAAAGTACCATACTTGTATTTTCCATATACGGTTATGGTGGCTTCTGAAGATGCTTTTTGATCATTCAAAAGTGCTGTTACGGCAATCGTATATTCACCCACATTCTTTGAAACAAATTTAAAAATGCTGTCTGTAGCGCCCGCATCTTTACCATTTACAGCCCAGGTAAAACTGCTGCCCGGTGTTGCTTTTACTTTGAATACTAAAGTATCTTCCTGCATGATACTATTCTGCGCAAGTTCATTAAAGATTTCTACTTCAGGCCCGGCGGGTTCAATGGTATCTTTTTTTGAGCAGGATACTGCTGCAAGGACAATAAACGCCCCAATTACTAAAACACTTTTTTTCATAACTGTAGTACTGATTGAATTACTATTTCAAATGAATGCTTCACTTTGTTATTGGTTGCCAATGAAGCTATTTAATATTGATTAAGGATTGATTGTTTCTATTTTTGTTCCTAATAAGTGGAGATTTTCGCCACGGCTGACTTCTGTAGAAGATTCTCCTAACCAACCGTTTTCCTGATCGATTCCATTATACACTTTTACAAAGTCAATTCCCGGAAGATTTACTTTGTTACCGTTTTTATCAATTGCCCAGTCGATGTCAATGCCTGAATTATCGTGTGCATTCGGATAATTATCTACATAACCATATCTGAATGCATAGAGCACGAAATAAGTTCCTTGTCCGCTTTCTTCCACGCCATTAGCGGCCAAACGAATTCCTTTGTAAGTAATTTTATCATCTTTTATCCATGCCGGATAATAGCTTTGTGAATGGAAGGTGTTTTTGATCTTGTATCCTTCCTGACCCTGGTTATCGGTCCAGCGGATATAATTACTGATACTGATATGGTTTTGCGGATCGCCGACAGGTATTTCTGTTACAGGGCGATGATAAATCATTTCATAATCACGAAAGGTACGCACGTCGTTGTTCTTATCTACAGCAACACTATACCAGAGTTCGTTTTCAGCAGAAAAGTTACCGCTTCCTTTTATTTCATACCATTCATCTTCATCGGGCTGACCGTTTTTGTTTTTGTCGTAAGCAACCATTACCACACCCGGCTCACAACTGCCTCCAAAAGGTGCGTTCGGACGTGGGTTGGCATTGGCTCCGAAGGCATTTCCCTGAATACGAAAATCACGTCTGCCCGGTACATTTACAATTGTGTGATCGAATCCTACTACCACATAACCTCCCCAACCACCTAAGGTGATCATATTGGCATCTTCACCTACGAGTTCTTTACTCACTTTGGCAATCATTGTTTCGTAGGTATCGCCTGCCGTATATTTAGGTAGTTCGTTCACAAACTGACCCGGCGCCGGCAGGTAATCAAAAACTTTTGCTATATAAGGAGATTGCAGATGGTCTGGTCTTCTGACAGTGATCAATAAGGTATCCACCAGGTTACCGGAAGATACTTTTACCTGATAAGTACCACGATCAACAGCCGCAAATGCAGCCTGGCTATTGCTTGCGGAAAGCCTGTAAAGTTCAGATGGAGCGGATAATACTTCCCAATGTAAATCTGTATTGTTGGTAAATTTATCTGAGGCTTCGATCGTTAAAATAGTATTTGTGGTAGTTGACCAGTTAACGTATCGGCCTGTTGTGATTTGTACCACTTTTTGAAAAATATTACCGGCATTATAGGCCATAATGATCATGCTGTAATTTCCGGGGTCGGCCGGTGCCTGAAATGTGTATTGTAAAGCATTGGCTACTCTTTGGCCGTTAATGATCCAAACAAGAGAGTCTACCTTATTTTCAATGGTAGGATTAAACACTAATGCTTCCCGTACCAATACATAATATTCAGTTTCCAGTCCTGAAATAACTGGTGCAGCATCGGGTTGCTCCGCATCTTTTTTACAGCTGGCAATTAAAAATATAATACCGGTTAAGTAAGTGAGAAGGTGATATCTGTTGTTCATGTTATCAAATTAATTAGTGCTATTATTGGTGAATAGCTGTGAAATAAGAAAAGCCGGGTACGAAATTGATAATACCCTACAGGGTTACCGTAACGTTATCAATACATACGTAAGCCGGTGTATTGAGACCGTAGTCGCCGGTATCGTTACCTTCAAAATTGAACTCAATGCGTGTCACTGTACCTAAGTCTGACAAGTCGAAAAGAGTCCATGTGGTTAAAGGCGCCACTACAGGTAAATAATTAAAATATCTGGCAAGGTCTATTTCAACAGGATCACCACCGTTTGTAGGGGTGCTGCCGTTGAAGCCATAAGCCAGCAGTTTTAAATATCCTTTACCGTTGTCGATATTTTTGAGTGGAGTTGCTACACCCAATGGGCCGAATGTATTACCATACTCAATTACTCCGTAGGTATAGGAAGAAAGACATACATACATGCTTTCTACCACTCCGCTTCCTGAAGTAAAGTTGAGGGTCGGACGTGTAGCATAAAATGAATTGTAATCATCTACGTAGCCAAACATCACAGCAAAATTATTGCTGCTATCGTAACCACCGTTTTTTGCTCCGTCAGTACCTGAATAAACGCTGGCCTGGTTAAGATAAGAATACCACCAGTCTCCGGTTTCTCCGGGAATGTTTGATTTGTAATTCCAGTCTGAAATAATAAAACCTCCATCCCAATAATTATAAGCGGGACCACTGCCGGCACCTTTGATGGCGAATCTCAGGTTGCTTGGAGAATGAACGTAGGGTAGAATTTGTGTACCGCCGTAAGCAGCATAAGCATTGTCTGCATACGAAGTTGTATCAGCCATATAACTACGTCCTATACCTTCAAAAGTGATGGTGTAGGTGGCTAACATTTTGTTAGCTGATTGTCCGTCTTTCAACATATCCATCTGTGAATACGGATCTGACAACAAATCATTTTGTCGGGAACATGAAGCTGCCGCAAGAAGACAAATGACAGCGACCATTAGCGTTTTACTAAAAAGTGTTCTTTTCATTAGTCTGATTTTTTGGTTAGTTAAATTCGTTTACCCGGCTTTTCGTTTAATTGGGGAGGTGCTTATCAATTATTGAAGAAACGTGTAACATTCGTTTCTCATCCATGTTGTAGTCTGTTAGTATTCCTCCGGTACTCAGATCCTGGTGAAAAGGATAGATTACCTTTTGAATTTTTATAAAATCGATCCCCGGTAATTGAATACTTTCTCCTTTTTCATTCACTGCCAAACCAATATCAATATTCAACTTTTGAGAAAAAGCGGGCGCTCCGGAGAGATTTCTGGTGATTCTTTTTCCTTTGCGTGAAAAAGAGTTTGACCATCCTTGTAATAAGGCGATTTCTTTAGTACTAAAATCAATCATGTTAATACCGGGGAATAATCCTCTGGTAGAAATTACACCGGCGGTGGTCTGAGCACTTGTGAAAGTTTTATTGATGTTTACTTCACCTTGTGCCGGTTCTTCCTGGTTATCTTTCCAGGTGAAGTGAGTGTATATCCTTCTGTCGTCTGTTTCCGTTTTAATGTGAGTGAACGTCATTTCATATTCCGGCATATCTTCTAATCCGAAATCACCGTTTTTAATTTCATACCATTCGTCTTCGTCGGCAATACCGTTTTTGTTACGGTCATATGCCACAAAAACGGCCGGTAAGTCACGGTTAGAGTAAGTAGCAGAAAGCTCAATGTCTGTTTTACCGGGTACGTTGGCAACGGTGTGGTCAAATTTAAAAGTAGCTGATCCGCCCCATGAGCCGATTACCAGGGCCGCTGTAAAGTCTTCTTTTCTTACTTCGGCAGCTTTCACTAAAAAATCATTGTAAGGAAGGGCGTATTCTCCTCCATACTTCCATGATTCTGCATATCCTATAATAGACCAGTTATGATTCGTTGCAGGTGACGGCGCATATTCTAATAATGTATAGGCATTTTTAACGTACTGCTCTTCTTTTACAGTGATCATACGCGAAGCGGTGGCAGTTTGTTTGCCGGCAGTTGCGCGGAGTGTGAGTTCATAAGTTCCCGGAAGAGGTGAAATAAAACTATGGTTAAGTTTTTTTCCGATCACTGAATCTTCAACTAACCATTCATATTGATAATCATCACGGTCAGGACCGGTAATGACAGGAGTAATTTCAAGTACATTCGACATTGATACCTGCAGGTGATCAGCTATTGAAATCAGAATCGGATCTTCTACGAAAATTTTGAAAGACTGCTGGTCAGTACCCCCTTTGTTGGTGACTTTAAAAGTGACTTCAAAATCACCCGGCTGTTTGGCTTCAAAAGTATAATGAATCTGATCGGATGCACTTTCTTTTCCGTTTATCAGCCAGGTATAACTATTCCCTTTCAGATTGGTGATGCTGGGTGCAAGAACCATCTTATCTCCAATGTTTAAAATGATTTTATCATCTCCGACTCCTGAAATATTCGGAGCCAGGTATTGTTCTTTTCTGCAAGCGGAAGAAAAGAAGAGTAGAACAGTCAGCAGTTGCAGCAAAATGCTTTTTTTCATATGTTTTGTATTCTGAGTTGTTGAAGGATGTTTTGTTTTAGTATGGTATTAGGGCAAAGTGAGCCGGAATATCACCTGTTCGTACACTCCATTTCTTTTTTCCGTTTTTATTAAAACAGTATAACATTCCCGGAGATACATAATTACCTGCATCGGTAACATAAATGTCTTTGGTAACAGGATGTACCAGAATTCCATACGGAATTTCAATTTCTTTATCGGTACCGTCTGTAATAAATGAGCGGCTAACGATTTCACGGGTTAATGTATTCACAATACCATAGGTGATAATATTCGAGTAAGTAACATAACTCCATTCAGTGCTGTAGGTATAAAGTGAATCGCCGTCCAGAAAAAAATTACTCACAGCAAGCGGTAGTGTGTCTGTAACTTTCTGTTGGTCTTTGTCAATAAAATAAAGTCTTGAAGGAAGTTGTTTATAATCTCCTCTTGAGGTGACCCATAAATTTCCGCGTTGATCAGCTTTTATGTGATGCAGGTTGTAAGCAACATCAATACGCTTTTCTTCTTTAAAAGAAGCTAGGTCAATTACAGAAACAGTTCTTTCATAATTTTCCGTATTTCCCGCCCCCATATAACCACCTGAATTGGCTACATATATTTTTCCGTTTGATATTTCCAGTTCATCCGGTTGAAAACCGACGATACACTGATCAACAATTGTTAATGTTACCGTGTCTACTTTAGCTACATATCCTTTCTGTGTATAGTTTGGGTTAATTTTAATAGGGCCGGCATAAGAAGTGATATAAGCAAATCCGTTATGAAATTTTATATAGCGGCAGTTGGGAATTTCAATCTGACCGATTCTTCGTGCTGTTTTCGCCTCCATTACTTCTACCTTATTGGAAGCGTTTATGACAGCATAGAGCCTGCTGCCATAAATGGCGAGGTCATTTCCTACGTCGCCCAATTCTTTTGGAACAGTTGGATTAGTAATTGCATAAATATTTCTTTGAAAAGTACCGGTAGCATAATTGAAATAATCCAATGTGCTTTTATTGCTTCCCATATTTCCCTCATTTAACAGATAGAAGCCAAAGAAGCCGTCATCGGAAGGGGACTCCAGAGAAATATCTTCGTTAACAAAAACTTCTACATCTTTCCGGCAGGAAGTTATCAGCAAAGCCAATAATGACGGCACTATGAAGAATAAAAAATATTTTCTCATAGTTCAACAGATAAAATGATTTTGTAATTTCTTTTCGGCATCGGATAGTTCATCACTACTTCATAATCCTGGCTAAAAACATTGTTCAACTCTCCCGAAATTTTAAAACGGAATTTTTTGAGTTGAATCTCTTTTGAAACGGAAACATCACTGGTATACCAGGGTTGTTCATAATTTTCCGGTATATTGGCTGAATTATGGTAACGTTCACCTACATAAATAAAACTGTAGTTGAAACGCAATGACCGGTATTGTATGCTTGAAATGATTGAACCGCTATGCCAGGGGATATATGGGATCTGTCCTCCATAAGTAACTTTTTGTAGTTCCGGATTTCTGCGTTTTGTAAAATCCTGTGCCTGCTGATAGGTATAAGCAAGTCGAAGGTTCAGCAACAGATCAGATGAAAAAGCAAATACGTGATCGGTGACAATATCCATACCTTTGATTTCCACATTTCCGATATTCATCATCATCCAACGATACATACCACTTCCTTTCGGAACGGCAACTATTTTATTGGTAACCTGGTTAAAGTAAAAATCAGATTGTATTTTCCATTCACTCCAAACAGAACCTGTACGGTTCTTTTGATAAGAAAAACCAACATTATACTGGTGTGTGTATTCCGGTTCGAGGTTAATGTTTCCTACGTCAGAGTAATATAAATCATTAAAAGTGGGCATCCGGAAAATGTTCTTATAAAAAGCTCTGATGTTGAAATCTGCTTTTGAAAACGGTTTATAAGAGAAGAAAAATGCCGGCGTAACTTCACTTTTTGGTGGAGCAATATATTCGAATGCATCGTTGGTAGAAACACTTCCTGTACTTACACGTTCATTCACGAATGTACCTAATACACTCGCCTGCATTTTTATCTTTCCTAAGTCTGCTGCTCCGGCTAAGGCAACCAATGAGGTTAATCTTTTAGGAACCATGAAACCCGCCATGTTTGAACTCAGCGTATTATATTGAAAGTCTGTTGAGAGATTGAAATCTATTTTTTTCGATAAACTATATTTGTTTGCTACAGAGCCATACCATTCCTGTTGATAAAACTTGTTGTTGATATACATCAAGGTGGTATCCGGATTCAGATAACGCATATAATCGTTAGCATACTTTGCATTGATCTGAATGTCATAAGCAGGCAGTAAATTTTTTTGAAAAGATCCTTGTACGAAGAAATTTTTATCCCACTGTCGCTGTGCATGTTTCCATACATTATTTACAATAGCGCCCGGTATTCCTCTTTCTGAATCATAGAAATAAGCTTTGGCGCTCCAGAATCCACCTTTGATGTTTCCATATAAGCCGCTTTCTATTCGTACTGCATTGATATCGCCGTTATCTCTGATGGCTGTTGTATCCCAGGCCACCTCCTTTGAGTCGGGAAAAACTCTTTTATAACGGAAAGGGTAGCGCCCTGAAGATCTGACAACTTCGCTGCTGATAGAATAGCTCGTATTTTCAGTAATTCTTTGTTCGAATAGTAATGATGGATTAATCAAATCAAAAGATCCGGTTTTGAAAACACCTTTGATGTTGGAGGTTTTTAAAGAATCAAAAACAGGTTTTCTGCTTCGCAGATAAATAGTGCCAGACGAACCATAATCTCGGGCCGGCTGAAATATTTCACTTTTTTGTCCGTTGTAAATAGAAATGGATTCAAGATTATCCATAGAAAATTTACCAAGGTCTATTTGTCCGTTTTGTGCATTTCCTAACTGAATACCGTCGTAGAACACACCCATGTGATTAGTTCCCATACTGCGCATATCAACGGTTTTAAGGCCTCCGATACCTCCGTAATCTTTTACCTGAACACCGGCGAAATAGCGGATGGCATCAGCTACCGAAAAACTGTTTAAACTTTTTAAGGTATTGCCTGAAAGCTTTTGTGAAGGAATCACTTCTTTATATCCGGTTGTAACAACCGTTACACCGGGTAATGTTTTAATACCTGAAGTGTCTGTACGCACAGGATCCTGGGCATACAACCCTATACTAATAAATACTAAAAACGTCGTCCATAACGTCTTTAACGCTAGTGAGATATCCATCAGTTTTGATTTCTTCTGACAGCTTACCGGATGATATACGAAAACAAATAGATGCTGAAATAAATTCAGTCCACGTTGTATTCAAAGCCCCTTCCGCGAAAGCTTTAAAATTTATCTGCATTGGCAGGTCTCCTGACTTATTCTCACTTTGGTTGGCCTTCCCATCTCAACTTATTGAGACAGTGGCAAGAAGATGCAAAGTGTTGGGATAGAACTTACAGTAGCGCGTCTGTTCAGGATTTTCACCTGATTCCCTATTAATCCTAACATGCTGAAAGCACGGTTAAGAACCAATTGCGGCGTGAATGTACTACAAATTATTGAGATGAAGGGAGAAGTGAAGTATAATATAGATAGTAGCTATCAGGAAGACAAAGTAAAACTCTCAAGTTCAGTGACTTCAGAAACTGTAGGTAGTTTCCAGGAACCCTCAGAAAAAAATAAACATACAATAGCATCATTTTTACCCTAAGGATATTGGTTACTTTTCTGAATCAGGTCAAAGCTTTGTTAAGACTACTAAATAGTTGAACGGTTTTAAATTTAATAACAAACTTTTTCTTCTGATGGCATTATTTTTTTTGAACATATATTTCCCTCTTACGCGGCTTTTATCTTATGATCTGACTTTCTTAACCCGCCGTATTACTTCATTGTACAAGTTTTTATAAACGAAAACTTTCTTGTATCTCATTGTTCAATTAAAACCAAAAAGATGAAAAAGTTACTATTAATTCCGCTGGCAGTTGTACTGTTTGTTGCAACAGTAACTGCACAAACCGGTGATGCAGGTATGCGTAAAGATAAAAAAGCTATCAAAAAAGAGTTAAAAAGCGACTGGAAAGAAGATAACAGTAAGTATAATAAGGAAATGAAAAAAGAAGATAAGGCAGTTAAAAAAGAGATGAAAATTCCTCAGAAAAATGCACACAAAGAAATGAGAAAACTGGAAGGTGCTGAAGTTCACCCAATGGCTAAACAGGCATTTATGTCAGACTTCGGAAATGTTACACCCATGAGTTCGGAAAGGTTAGATCATTATGATGAATTTGTGTTTGTAAAAGATGGTATTACAAGATCAGCCTTTTACGATGCAGATGCTCAATTGGTAGGAACGACAGAAATTAAGAAATTCACAGATTTGCCGATGCATGCTCAGCAAAAGATCAAAGAATGGTATAAAGATTATACACCTGCTGAAGTTATCTGGTTTGATGATAACGATACCAACGATACCAATATGATTTTGTACGGGTATGAGTTTCCCGGACAGGATTCTTACTTCGTAGAGCTGGTAAATGGTACTAAAAAGATCGCTGTACATGTAAGTGCAGACGGACACATCGTTGATTATTTTACCCGCCTTCGTTAGCAATTATTTTTTTCAGATAAATTTTGATCAATAAACTACCATCAATCTACGTTTTATGAAATCAGTATTGTTTAGTCTCTTTGTTCTGGGAGTATGCATAAACACAGGCTGTAATGATGGCCCTAATGATGCTTCAAAAAGAGAATCAGGAGAAGTGGGGCAAATGGCTCCTTTAAAGGACTCTTTAGAACAACTTACCAGCGTAACCGTTGAAGAGGTGTCAAAACCTTCTGATAAACATTTTTATGAGTCGCTTACTGCCTTCAGGAAAAATGATAATAAAGAATCTGCAAAACATTTACGTGAAGCAATCAGGTCTTATAAAAAAGAAATGGAATCGGCGAAAGGAAAAACCCGCGAATGGGCAATGTCGATAGAGAAAAAGCTGGAAGACCTGGAAATGAAAATTGAAAGGGGAGAAGTGAAAGACGAACAGGTATTACAAAGATGGTATAGCAGCGCAAATAGAATCAATCACCATCGTCAGTTTATTCTTGTTCAGGATTTATATGTACCGGAAAAACAACAGGATTTTAAATCGTCTTTACAAAAAGCACTTGATGACCTGAAAAGCGATGTGAATGAATCTACCGGAAAAGTTAAAACAGAAGGAGAAGAGATTGTAAAAAAAGGAGAGGAGATGATGAGCAAGCTGGATAAAGAAGCCAGGGTAACCAAAAAAGAAGTGGACGATTATGTGTTAAAAGTGAACAGCTGGATAGAAAGGAATCTGAACGATTTGTAATTCAATAGGCTAAAAGATAAAAAACTCCCTGGTTCTGCCAGAGGAGTTTTTTATCTTATAAAGAGTTTGATTTTATTAGAATGCTACTTTGTTAAAGCGGGTATCAGTAAGTATTGCCTGCATAAACTGTTCGTGGTTACCAGCATGACCATCTGCCTGTGAGGTAATCGTAATGGTATCATCTTCTTTGATGACCTTAATGGTTTTAGGTTTTAAACGATATTGTTTGAAAAGGGCATCGAGTTCGTGCAGAGAAACTTTTGTGGGTTCTATTTTCATTTCATAAGTTTTGGTACGGTGTAACCGCTCAATACTTTTTTCAAGAAATGGTAAAACAGAGAGTACCAGTACGATTAATAAACTAGCACAGCCGGCAGCAAAGTAATAACCGGCTCCGATACCCATGCCTACTGCTGCCACTGCCCAGATGGTAGCAGCCGTGGTGATACCGTTAATCCGGTTTTCTCCCCGAAAAATAACTCCTGCTCCGATAAAACCGATTCCGGTTAAGATATTGGAGGCAATCCTGTCAGGGCTCGTTCCAACACCGATCAGCATAGAAATAATGGTAAAAAAGCAGGCACCAATCGAAATCATGATCATGGTACGAAAACCGGCCGATTTACTGCGGTATTCGCGTTCAATGCCTACAATGCCACCCCAAAGGGCTGCTAAACAAAAGCGAAGGAGTATTTCTTCATTCATAAACAATGCAAAAGTTTTTCATTTTAAAGTAAATTAAACAAAACTGTTGTTATGTGAAAGAGAAGTTTAGCGAATAAGAATAAAGGACAATAAAAAATAGGAGCCGTTAAGGCCCCTATTGTTATTAATCATAGTTGGATTTTTATGAGGATTGTAGTGTTATTTTTTCTCTTTAGAAGTGGCTGTTGTTTCTTCTACCTCTTCATCTTCTTCGTCATCATCTGATTCGTTATCCGCCATCGGATTAATATACGTTTCTGCTATTTCTGTTAAGAGCTCGTCTGCATCTTCTTCTTCCCAGAGTGTTTTCTCCAGCAAGCGGGCAACATCCTCTCTGTCGATGGTTTTGGCAACCTGCACCAAACTACCATATGATGCGATTTCATAGTGCTCAATTTTTTGAGCGGCAATGATTAATGCGGCATCCCTGGTCATTGTACCTTCAGTTGTTTCTTTGATGAGCGTATTGGCCTCATTTGTGAGCCCTTCCATGGCTTCACATTTTTTACCTTCCGGTTCCTTACCCATCATTTTGAAGATTTTTTCTAAGCGAGAAGCGTGTTTTTGCGTCACATATTTATGATCTTCAAAAGCATCCTGTAATTCGGGAGTCGTTGCTTCCGAATGCATTTTATTGAGTGCGGTGGCTAGATGTTTTTCTGCCCAGTACATGTCTTTTAACATGTCAATGAAGAGTTTCTCTAATAAACTCTCTTGTTGATTTTTTTTAGCATCAGCTTTTTTTTGTCCGGATTCTGTTTTTGTTTCGGTTTTTTTAGCTGTAGCTGCTGTATTCGCTGCCATATAGTTATTTTTATAAATTTTACATTGTGAAGCCAGCCGTACGCCGGCTGACTTCGTAATGATTGTGCCTGCTATTTAATTATTTGTATTACCTCCACATGAATGATTAAATAGTACGGCTATATGAACGAGAGTGTGACGCAGTACCACGTTTTGAATTATACCCTCTGCCGCCATCACGATTATAAGCATCGCCGGTATGGTGAGAATTGCCGCGGTTTTCATTTACGCGATCTGAATCTCTCCAGGATGCACTATGTCTTCTGGGCGAATCATTGTTATTAAAGCTTCGGTCTTGCGAATATTCACCGCGGCCTGAGTAATCAATATCATAATCACCCGCATTTGAATGACGGTTACCACTACCGTACTCATTTTGATTGGAAGCAAAGCCTCTGCGTTCTGAGCGGCGTGGATTACTTTGATTCATCGGCCAGCCGTTTCGCTGTGAAGATTGGTTATCATAATCATCGCGTTGTTGTGAACGTTGATTACGTCCGGAAGAACCCTGATTGTATCCGTAAGAGCCTTCACCGCGTCCGTATGAACTTTGGTTGCGTTCGTTAGAGCGTTGTCCTCTGCCGGAAGAACCCTGGTTACGGCCAGAAGAACCCTGATTGTATCCGTAAGAGCCTTCACCACGTCCGTATGAACTTTGGTTACGTTCGTTAGAACGTTGTCCTCTGCCGGAAGATCCCTGGTTACGGCCAGAAGAACCCTGATTGTATCCGTAAGAGCCTTCACCACGCCCGTATGAACTTTGATTACGTTCGTTAGAACGTTGTCCTCTGCCGGAAGATCCCTGGTTACGTCCGTACGATTCCTGACCACGTCTTTGTGAACCCTGCTGACGTCCGGNTCCCTGGTTACGTCCGTACGATTCCTGACCACGTCTTTGTGAACCCTGCTGACGTCCGGAAGATCTTTGATCACGATCTGAATATCCCTGGTTGTAACCATAAGAACCTTCATCATCACCTACGCCAAAAGAATGCATTCCACGATAATCTCCGCGTCTTAATTCTCGATTATCGTTTGATGAATATCCTCTTCCTTCATTACGTTGATAACGGCGTTGGTTGTTATATTCATTATCGTCTTCATCGCTATCCAGATCATCATCGTATTTATCAAATTCTCTGTGATCATTATAGTTTTCTACATCATGATCTTCATATCCTTCGTCTTCATCGAAATAATCGTCTTCATCATAGTAATCTTCAATATCATAGTCTCTATCATAATCGTCTTCATCATAACCTCTGTTTCTTTTTTCGTAATCTTCTGAATAGCCGTATTCAGATCCACGATTACCGCTTTGTGAATGACGTCGTTCAGACCCGAAAGGTTGTTGCTGTTGCTGACTCATGGAACCAAATCCATGGCGTCCTGATCTTTTTTTCATAATTAATCGTTTTTAAAAGGTTAAGAACTTATTGATCGGGACGTATAAATTATGATCAGTAATTTATACGTCGTTAAAATTTAGAATAATCACTTATTTTAAAAATAAACGATGGTTATCGCACATCAATTCATTGCTATCTTATCAATAGTTATTTATTGACTCAATGTTACTGTATTATTGTATTGATGTTTTAACTGCGTTTGCTACGATGGCATAACGATTTGTTTAGGAGTAGCCGGTACTGAGATAAGCATTTATGGCAAACCGCAATCAACAAATTTCAAGAAGGCGTGTAGATTGGACTTATTATATTAAACAAAAAAAATATGCCAGTCCTTTGCCAATAGATTTTTGTTGATTATTAAAAAAATAAGAAAATGATGTAGATTAAATGCAACAAGGAGTTCACATAAGTGGTATCTTTTTTCATTGATGCCACTTATGCTAAACAATAATTGTTAAATTATTGTTTACTATTTTTTACAGTGAAACACTATTACTTGTATATTGATATGATATCATTTTATCAATATTTAATGTTGTTTGTTCAATTGAATTGATTTTATTAAAACTGTTACAAAAGATGAAGATATTATCCTCCGATCTCCGGTTCCAGTAATCTGTTGATAAATGTTTTCCATTGAGCTTCGGAAACACCTATGAGTCCGACACTTGCAACAATCGCGTTACGGATATTGTCAGTTATTTTGTCTGTATCTGTATTAGCTACTTCATTTCTGCCGAAATAAAGTGCCGTTACAATATTTCCTTCTCTTTTTACTATGTAAGTTCCTGTTGCAGAGTCTTCAAAGAAATGCGCAGTCTCTTCATTTTTATCTTTCGGGTTAGAAGAAGCACGAATTCGAAATCCGAATTCTTCTTTTTCCATATTCGGAGTGCTTCGGTCTTCAATCACATCTACCATCACCCAGTCATATCCGTCGCCGGCAGCATTTCCGGGCGCAGGAAGTTTTATTTTTATATAATCTCCCGGTTGTGCGAGGCGGTTAAGCTCCTGCCCATGTTCATCTACTAAAGTGAAAGTTGGACTTAAAGCTCCACACAGTTCATGCCATACACCGGGGTTTAAAATTCTTTTGCAGGCTCGTGTGAATGCATTTTGTGCTTCTTCGCGTTTGTTGTATTCGCGTGAAGAGTTTAATGCTGTTTGTTTTCCTTTGAATTCTGGCGGTACCAGAATATCCTGAATATTGTTCATAGAATTAGAATTAAATGTAATAATGTATCCTTTGTTAGCGCTAAGTATGTACCATACAATGACTCTTTAAATAGTATAGTTGAAAAGTCATCGTTTAAACACACTGGTGGATATCGGAATGAATTATACATGATTAGCATTATGAACTTCCTGTTTCATAAATAGGAGCATCTACCGGTTTGGATTCCGGTGATCCTTTTTGCCGTAACCAGATAGAGAGAATCACTAATGATAATACAGATAGAAATTCACTTTGCCAGTTTTGAAATGATTCAAACCAAAAACGTGAAGTGGTTAGGTAGGAAGTCCATTCCTCAACTGGTAATTGTTTTTCCTGCTGATCATCTGTATAATTTTTGTAGCTGCCGTAAAAGTGTAATATAAAAGAAATCAGAAACAATAATACAAAAGCAATGCTCAGCGAATTACTATAAAGGTTTAACCAGAAGCCTTGTTTCTTTACGGGCCAGGGTGCTTCTGCATGTGCCTTAGGCGACCGGTCTACCGCTTCTTTTTTAGCAGGATCTTTAGACTCTGCAGATCCGATCTGGTATAGTTTAACAGTGAGTAATACATACAATGCCATTTGTAGAAATTCGCTTTCCCAATTCTCAAAAGTAGCCTGTATAAAATGCCCGCTTTGCGCATATTGTACAGGTGTTAAGGAAGAACGGTCCTGCTCGGAAAGCTCATGATTTTTGTATCGGTAGCCACTTATAAATTGCCCTGTAAAACTAAGTAACATCAAAAACACCAATACAATCGATAATCCGTTACGCTTGAAATAAGAATACTTTTTCATAATGCTGCAATTAGATAAAAGCTAAACAGTTGATTGAATAAAAAGTACCGGTTTAAGTTGAAGGGAAATTGTAGAGGATGATTAATTGATATAAATAATTATACCAACTCGATGTCGCGTAAGTGTAATCACTTATTTGTTCATTTCCCATTTGAAAATAAATGAAATTTAGTATGTGGAATCAATCCGCAAGATGCTGACTTTATCATGTGGCATAAAGTTTTAAATATTTATCATTACCGGATGAATTTTAATGATAAAGTAAAGTGTCTGAGTTTCTCTGTAATACTAATATCTATAAAGAGAAATACCTCCCGGATATTTTTATGAAAACAAAAAAGAGAAAATCATGAAAAGAGATGGATTACTAAAAAGTATCTGGCAAGATATGGCGCCAGCTTATCAACCTCTTAATAAAAGGCAGCCCAATAAAGTTTACGATGTTTTAATTGCCGGGGCAGGAATAACCGGTTTAACCACAGCCTTGCTATTACAAACACAAGGTAAAAAATGTATTCTCGCAGAAGCACATTCTATCGGTTTCGGAACTACAGGCGGAACTACAGCACACCTTAATACTATATTGGATACAACTTATCCTGAAATTGAATCCGCTTTTGGTAAAGATGAAGCGAAACTCGTGGCTGATAGCGCTAAAGAAGCAATTAAGCTCATTAAAGAAATTGCTGCTGCTAATAATATTGACTGTGACTTCGAATATAAAACAGGTTATCTCTTCGCACAGAATGAAAAAGAAGAAAAACAATTGAAGGAGATTATTGAAGCCGGTTTAAGAGCTGGAATAGAGATGGAATGGACAGAAGGTATTCCTTCTCCGATTCCGTTTACCAAAGCTTGTGCTATTCAACAACAGGCGCAATTTAATATTGCTGTTTATTTAATGGGCCTGGCGAAAGCATTTGAAAAAGCAGGTGGGGTCATTTTGCAAGATTGTCTGGTTGATCTTCCTGATAAAAACAATCATCTTGTTTCTACATCCCTTGGTAATATTAAAGCCAAAGACACTGTGTTTGCCACGCATACTCCTCCTTCTGTGAATATTTTACATTTCAGATGTGCCCCATACAGAAGTTATGCGGCCGCTATCACTTTAAATGATGAAAACTATCCTGACGGTTTAGTTTACGATATGGAAGAACCTTATCATTATTTCAGAACATATACTTTCAATAATAAATCTTATCTGATTGCCGGTGGTTTTGATCATAAAACCGGCCATCAGGAAAATTCTACAGCTACTGTACGGCAATTGGAAGCTTATCTGAAAAAGTATTATGATGTAAAGTCGATAGACTTTGTATGGTCGTCACAATACTATATTCCCACTGACGGATTACCTTATATTGGTAAATTACCTGGTTGGGACCGCGTTTATACAGGAACCGGTTTTAACGGTAATGGAATGATATTCGGTACGTTGAGCGGTAAAATCATCTCAGATATGATTTTGAAAAAAGAAAACAGATATGAAGGTTTATACAGCCCATCACGTATTAAACCATTGGCTGGCTTTGTATCATTTGTGGAAGAAAATGTGGATGTGGCAAAACAGTTTATCAGTAAGCGATTCAGTTATGAGCAAATAGATGAACTGGTGAAACTTTCAAATGATGAAGCTAAACTGGTAGAGTACAAAGGCAAGCGCATGGCTTTGTACAAAGACGATAATGGTCAATTGCATGCATTAGATCCGGTTTGCCCGCATGCAGGTTGTATTGTTGTTTGGAACAATGCTGAAAAAACCTGGGATTGTCCGTGCCATGGTGCCAGATATGCTATAGATGGCAGCTTGTTAAACGGACCATCTATCAAAGGGTTATCGAAAGTGGCTATCTATGAAAGCTAAGAATTATTTCAATGTATTCGCGAATTCGAATACCTGAATTAAATCATCATCAGATTTTAGTGAAAGTTTATTTTGATCAATAAAGTTTTTAACCTGATCTTTCTTCATTCCGAAAAAAGCAACGATCACATTTTTATTTTTACCGAGGCGTTCCAGTCTTTTTTCATTGTTGAGTGAATAACCGTAGAAAGAAATGTTTTTATTATATTTTCTGGTAAGAGAAGCATCCCCGTATGCTTTAGAGTCGTTATAACTGATTACATAGCTGCGATACAGTTTGAAATTATCTCCATCCTGAAGTACTTCCACTATTTTTGCGTCTTTTGCATTGATTGCACCGTTTACACTGCCCACTCCTCTTAAAACGACCGGTATTATTTTACCGTCTCTTGGATAAGCTTTAAGAATTAATTCCTTTATAGGAGCCCCGACAATCATTGCTTCATTTTTGCTGTTCAATACAATGAGTTCGTTGGTTTCAAGATTGATTTTAGCTTTTATGTCTTGATATTTTTTTCCGTTCAAAAAAACGATATCGGCTAGTAAATAATTATCATCGAAATAAGGACTTCCTTCTACGTTAAAAGCTGTTGTCATTTTTAACGGCATACCGTTTACGTCATTCCAGAATCCGTTTAAACCTGAATCCATTGTAACCTGTGCAGGTAAATTACTAATGATGGTCATTAATAGTGTGAAAAGAACAGGAAGCTTTTTCATTGTAGTAGTTTGTAATGATGGTTGAAAGATGCTTACAGCAGAAGCGTAAAATTCAGGAAAAAAGAGTTCTTCTGTTACCATCAAGGTGCGAAAAAAAAAGCAAAAAAGCAAATAAAATAAGGTGGTATTCTATTAAATAATTCATAAAAAAAGACCCGGTAATATTACCGGGTCTTTTGAAAAAAGCTCACAGGAGTCTATCTTTTTGATTATTAATTAATCAACTTATTGTATCTCACTTCTTCAGAAGGAAGTGGCCATAAATATGCCTGGTTGCTTGGAGCTACTGCATTTACGGATACTCCACCCGGAACTGCTTTTGCAGGGAAAGGTTGAACCAGTCGCAGGATGTCAAGGCTTCTTACTCCTTCACCCAGGAATTCGATATTTCTCTCCAGTAAAATAGCAGCAATCAATGCATCATTTGTTGCAAAGTCTCCGGTAGTGAAAGTAGTGGTGGCATCAGCTCTGTTACGAACTGCATTTAATAATGCCACAGCTCTTGTGTCAACCGTTGAACTGGTGCGTGCAATTGCTTCACTCAGGCTCAATAATACATCAGAGTATCTGATAATCGGAGCCCAGTCAAGGAATGGCCCTGGTGAAGGATATTTTGACAACCAGGTTTTACCATCATTTACAACGGTCATGTCTCTTCTTTCGTCAGCGGCAGTCCAGCTTGGCTCGCCCCAGATACCTGAAGGATTCAAATAGAAAATACCTGCTGCACCACCTACACCGTTCGGCATATAGTAGAAGCCTAACTGGCTTTGACCACCAGGTTGCTCGTTTGCGTTGAATGGCATAGAAAAAATAGATTCAGTTGTCATATAGTTACTGAAAACATCGGCAATGTTTGCTTGTAGTGCATGTGCAACACCGGTAGAGGCTGCGAAAGGAGCACTTGCAGAAACAATTTTGTTTGCTTCGGTTACTACACTAGGGTAGTCAGCCATGCTGAGATAAGCTCTAACCTTGAAAGCGATCGCAGTATTTCTGTGTGCGCGGATCGTATTCAATTCTGCTGAAGAGTAATTCAATGGCAGATTGGTTTCAGCAAAGTTCAGGTCGTCGATGATCTGACCATAAACCTGGGCTACAGTACTACGTGCAAGATCGTTCATACCGCCACCTTTAATACCTACGAGGCGTAAAGGTACACCAGGTTTGCTACCGTTTCCGTCAGGGTAAGGCATTGCAAAGAACTGCAATAAAGAATAGTAAGCTACAGCTCGAACGAATCTTGCTTCCGCATTAAAGCGTGCAGCATCTTCGCCGGCAACTGCATTACCTTTTTCCACCATACCATCTAAGAAAAGGTTTGCGCGGTTAATTACTGTATAACAAGCATTCCAAAGGTTGTTTACTTCGTTGTCAGTATCAGCCTCCGAAAATTCCCATGCTGCACGGGCTGTTACACGGTTCGGGTCATTTGACAGGAAGTTTTCTGCTCTGACATCGTTATAAATTAAATATCTTGATCCAAGTAGGTTGCTGGCTCTCAGCCCGGCGTATAAACCGCGTACCTGGTTTTCAATTCTGTCTTTTGTTTCGAAAACTGTTGCATCTGAGAATGAAGTTCTTGAAAAAGTTTCAAGGTTCGCATCTTTCACGCAACCGGTCGTCGATAGGATCATTAATAATATTAGACTATATAATAGATTATTCTTTTTCATGTTATCTCCGATTTTTTAAGTTAGAAACCAACATTTAAACCAACAGTGAGTACTCTTGCATTACCTACAGTGTTTCTATCAACACCTTGGTTGGCATTACCGGTACCGTTTGAAGAAACCTCCGGATCCGGCCCTCTATACTTTGTTGCGAGGAACAGGTTTTGTCCACTGATATAAAGTCGGGCATTAGAGATTTTCAGTTTTGAAGCTACTTCAAATGGAAGGTTGTAACCTAAAGAAAGGTTTCTTAATCGTAAGAAGTCTCCTTTTTCAACATTATCAGAAATAGGGAAAGCAGAACCGTTAGAAGTGTTATCAGCATATACTAATCTTGGAATATCTGTAACATCTCCTGGTTTTTGCCAGCGGTTTAATACTTCTTTATTACTGTTCCAGAAGCGTTGATCTAAGGTTGTTGCTCTTGTACCATTATAAACGTAGAAGCCTAACTGGTAAGTCAAAAGAATGTTCAGATCAAAGTTTTTGTATTTAAATGTATTCTCGAAACCACCGAAGTATTGAGGATTGGTATTTTTCCATACTTTCTGAGCTAAAGCTGTATTTAAGTTTGGAGCTACCTGACCGTTATCTCTGTAAGTATAACGTTGTCCGGAAGGAGCTGAGTGATCATACAATAACTCTCTGCCGTTTTCATCAACCAATACTCTTCTACCTGTTTGAGGATCTACACCGCGAGATTCAACAACATAAGTCATACCGATAGAATATCCTGGTAATGTAATGTTTGCGGTTTCAAGCTGAGTAGCAGTAGGGATGTTGTCTACACCTTCAGCTAATCTTGTTACCTGGTTTTTATTATAGGTAATGTTGAATGAAGTATTCCAGGTGAAGTCTTTACCCATGATAGGTGTTGCGTTTAAAGTAAACTCAACCCCTCTGTTGTACATTGCACCCACGTTCTGAAGAACTGAGTTCGGCATACCGGTTGATAATGCGTTTGGTACACTTAATAATAATCCGTCGATATCATTATTATACCATGCGAATTCCCCACTGATACGATCGTTTAACAATCCGAAGGTAAATCCGATATCTGTTTTCTTACTGGTTTCCCAGGAAAGTAAATTGTTACCTGCCTGACTGAAGGTAAGTGTAGGATTTCTTTGGTACAAACCTGATCCGCTAAAGAATGAGAAAGAGGCAAAGTTACCGATACCGGAAATATTACCTACAGTACCATAACTTGCACGTAGCTTAAAGGTGTTTACCACATCTGCTAAACCTCCTTGCCAGAATGATTCTTTAGCGATATCCCAGGCACCGGAAATACTGTAGAAGTTACCCCATTTTAAACCCGGAGCAAATGCAGAGTAACCATCTCTTCTGTAGCTACCTGATACGAAGTACTTTTTATCATAATCATAGCTTGCTCTTCCGAAGTATGAACCGAGGAAGTTTTCACCCAGTCCTAAGCCGGTTGCTAACGGAGTAGTGAAACCACCCTGAATTACATCATAAAAAGCATCACTTACACCTTGTCTTAATAAACCGAATCCTTCATTAGTACTTTTTTGTTGCTCAGAACCGATCAACAAACCTACACTGTGTTTATCCATGAAGGTTTTATCATATTGAAGGGTATTGGTCCAGGTCCATCTTTGGTTTTTATTCAAAGTACTGAACGCACTACCGTTATTGGCGAAACCGTCACCGATGAGGGCAGTGTAGAAGTTTTTGTTATCTGTTAAAAGATAATCAATACCATAAGATGATCTGAAGGTAATGTCTCTCGTTGGTTTAGCCATTAAGTAGAAATTACCGATCACTCTGTTATTGGTAGTATGCGCATAGTTTTTGTCTAAGATCGGTTGAGGATTCCAGAAAGTAATATTTTCAATATTGTTTCCTCTTCCGATAGCGTTTCCATTCAGGTTATAAGAACCGTCAGGGTTATAAGGAGAAACGTTTGGCGGTAATGCTAACGCCAGACGACCGGCACCTGCAGAAGCGAAAGCTGCATCAGGTAATGATCCGGTATTGATAGTTGCAGCGTTTAATTCGTTTGCATAAGAAGCATTCAATCCGAAAGTTAACCATGAAGTAGCTTTATGGTCGGCATTGAATCTAACTGTTTTACGATTAAAGTCGTTACCTCTTACAATACCTTCCTGATCAGTGTAACCGATAGAGAAGAAATAAGAAGTCATGTCGTTGGCACCGCTCACACTTAAACCGTGGTTGTGCGAAACACCATCTCTGTAAATAACATCACCCCAGTCAGTATCTACCATTGAACCGTCTGCATTGTAAGAAGGTAAATATCTGTCAGGAATACCTAAGTTGGCTGTTCCTTCGTTTTTGATCGTCATATATTCCTGAGCGTTTAACATTTCCCACATTCTGGTAGGAGAGGTAAGGCCCACCCAACCGTCATAGGTCATTTTAGCTCTGCCCTTTTTACCTTTTTTAGTAGTAATTACTACTACACCATTTGCAGCTCTACTACCATAGATAGCGGTTGCAGCGGCATCTTTCAGGATGTCCATGCTTTCGATATCGGCAGGGTTAATATTTGACAATACGTTAGAGGCGGCAATTGTACTACTCACATCACCTGTGTAAGTTACCATTCCGTCAATTACGATTAACGGTTGAGAACTCAGGTTGATAGAGTTAGTACCTCTGATTCTGAATACAGGAGGGTTATTCAATACCCCGTTCGGAACCGTGATCTGAACCCCCGCAGCCCGACCCGCTAAAGCGGCGTCAAAACTTTGTACGGGTTTGTCGGCCACAGCAGTACCTCTAACGGTAACGATATTACCGGTGAGTTCTTTTCTGCTTTGTACTCCGTAGCCAACTACCACCACTTCTTCTAAACTACTATCCTGATCTTTTAATACAACATCGATCGTAGCTTTATCTCTGATAGCTACTTCAACCGGTTGTTTGTCAATTCCACTAAATACAAGTGTTCTTCCGTTATCCGGAACAGAGAGCGAGTAAGTTCCGTCTTCTTTTGTAATGGTACCGATGGAAAGGCCCTTTACAACAACAGAAACGTTGGGAATGGGAATCCCGGTTTCGTCTGTTACTTTACCAGAAATAGTTTTCTGTGCTAATAACACTCCACACGAAAAAACCAGGAGCATTAGCATGGACAGCTTTTTTCTCATATGCTTTTTTTGGTTTAATGACACTTTTAAATAAGGCAATAGCCTACCCTTTCCAAGAACTATCTCAATTTTTTGCAGCTCAAATCGCTGAAAATTTGATGATAGTCTCAGATCAAGACTTTTGTAACACCCTAAAAATTAATGCTAACGTTTGAGAATAAATCTCTTATAGGAATAGTGAAAGATATAGTTATATCTCAACAAGCCAGTTTTCCGAACGCAGTATATCTTTTACACCTTAGTGTGATTGTATAAGAAATATATTCCTTCGTTAATGGTATTATTGTTTTGGTTATTAATTAGTTAGTTGGTTCATTTTTGATTAGTGTAACCGGGTATGGATTTTGCTATCATTTAAAGGCATAAATAATCACTTAAAAGCAGCTTATGCATTGAAAAACAAACAGCTGTATATGCCTTTCGAGTACCGTGTTTGTAGTGGACTTTTCTTCGTTTGTATTGCACATATAGAATATGCGAAACATGCTTTCAAATATATGTAAAGAATTTCAACAAACCTATCAAGATAAGTATGTTTTTCGGCTTAATTTTTAATTTTAATAATGAAAACTGTGACTTTCAGCTTAGTATGAACAAAAAATCTTTTGTTAATACAAAAGCATGATTGTTAGCCCGTTGTTTTATAACGCGTTAGTGTAAAAAGAAGATGTGTTTGTTGTATTTTTTTATCCTGTTCACATCCATCTCTAACCTTATAATCTACATATATACGATTTCCAGTCATTTATTGGTTAAACCCTGACCTGTTCAACGTCTACTTCTTGTAAGTTTATCAGGCATGTTTTAGTATTTATATCTGTTGATCTGTTTATTATCAATGGATTGACAGCGGTATACTAATTTGCTTTTTGTGTGCTCGCTTTGGCTGCTTACCAGTAACTTTTTTGTAGAGATGGATTTTTAAATGAAGTATCCTGAATGAATGTTTTTAAGTAACGATTCTTTGTACGGGTATAAAAAGTTACGCTTGCTTTTTTATTAGTATGATTGATATAATGAACATCTACCGAACGTATACTTTTAATCACTGTTGAAGAAGTAATGATTCCTGTAATATTAATAACCGGAATAATTGTTTCCTGTTTTGATGTGGTGTTGATGAGGTGCAGATTTTCCAGCAAGATGTCATATTCACAACATACAGATAATTTCGTTCTGTTATATACAAGTGCCAGTATTAGAGTGATCAGAAGATAGCCGGTCACCGTTAAGATGCAAAATAAAAATTGCTGGAAGTAATAGGATTATAATTAACAAAAGCTTTCGTGTGTTTCGGTAGTCGATGGATAATAAAACACGGTCTGAATAGATCATGAATACAACAGGTTGATTATTATTCTATAAAAATAAGTACAAATGTTGCAAATAGAGTAACTTTAAAGGGCTGTTTAACCAAAGACCCGGAAACATGTTGAAAATAGTTTTGCTCTCTGCTGCAGTTACTTTGATTGGTATTTGTAAAGTTTTTTCTCAATCAGCCGATATTGATTCATTAGTTAGTAGAATGGAGCGCTATGCTCAGGTTCACCCCTCTGAAATTCTTTATCTGCACCTGGATAAAACGATTTATTCAAATAATGAAACCATCTGGTTCAGCGCTTATCTGTTTAATACTACTGCCGATCATTTAAAAGATCACTCGCTGTTTTCGGTGGCGCTGGTAAACGAAGAAAACAGAAAAGTTGAAATCCAAAACCGGTATCCCGTTTATGGTGGCTGGGGAACCGGAAGCTTAAGTATTCCCGACAGTATTCCTCCCGGTAATTATCAGTTAGTTGCGATGACAAATGTGCTTTCGAACGATAGCTTACCTGTTGCACTCTTTAATCAGCCGATCAGTATCAAGAACGTTAAAACAATGAGTGTTAATACCTCATTGGCACTCATGGATACTGTATTGACCCAAAACGGTGTTATCCGGGCTAAAGTAAGAGTGGAATATCCATATGAAGAGAAAAACAGAAAATATGCCCGTCTGGAATATACTATCGGAAAAGAAATTTCTAAACCGGTTTTGATGAAGGAATATGAATATATCATTACTATACCTGCTGAAAAACTCAATCAACCCGATCCGGTTTTAACCACTACTATTAAATATAATAATGATATCAGGCACCTGAGTATAAAATTGCCAGCCCTGAAAGCCGATTATATCAATTTGCGTTTTTTTCCTGAAGGAGGTACGCTGGTAAACAAACTCGAAAGCAGAGTTGCCTGGGAAGCGAGTACTTCACATGCACAGCCGGTTGCTGTCAGTGGTGTTTTGTACGAAGATAATATACCGATCGATACTATTCAAACTGACGAAACGGGTATTGGAATATTTAAGTTAAGGCCGTTGCTGCAAAAAAAATATTCTGTTCGCCTGGTAGCCAATCCTTATCAGAAAAGAGACTCGGTTTATCAATTACCGGCCTCTGTAGCAAACGGTGTCGTGATGAATATGCCATCAGCATTAATCAATGATACTTTGTATCTGAATATGTTATCTACAGATGCCAGAACAGTAAAAGCAGTCGTTCATAACTACAATGAAGTATATGCAGTTTTTGATTTAACACTTCAGCCGCAAACCAATAGAATTATTGTACCACTGCCAGCTATTTCAAAAGGATTGGCAACGATTACGATTCTGGATCAGCAATCAAGACCGCTTTGTGAAAGAATTTTCTTTGCCCATATTGACAGAAAAGTTAAAACAGCTATCAGCATTGCTAAAACCAGTTATGAACAAAAGGAAAATGTAGAGGTCAATCTGAGTTTTACAGACGAGACCGGCCAGCCGGTAGAAGGTATTGTTTCTGTAGCCGTGGTACAGGATAGTCGTTTTGATTATGAAAAATTACAGGATATTGAAACCTATCTTTATCTGAGAAGTGATCTGGGGGCGCTTCCGCATGATGGTGGTGGATTAAGATTGTTAGAACAGAAAAGCAAACTGGAAAACGTATTGCTGGTAAAAACCTGGAGGCGTTTTACCTGGCAGCAAATGGAACTGAATCATTTATCTCCGGCACCACGTAACTTATTACCGGCACATCATGTACAGATATTAAAGAATAAAAAACAATTGTCTTCGCCGATTTCTGTTGCCATTATGCGCGACTCCAGTATTAATATATTGCAAACAAATAACAGCGGATTACTGAACGTAACGGTAAATGACCTGCTGGTGAAGGAGGGCCGGAAGGTGTTTGCTTTGATTGCAGAAAAAAATAAAAATAGTTATACAATTGATGAATCTGATCCGTTTGATGATTTACAGAAACTAACAGCAGAAAAATTAGAAGTTTCTACCAGAGGAAGAGTAATGGCTATACAGAAAACAAAAGATTGGGAGCTGGATGCCAGTGAAAAAGTATCCGTATTACAAACAGCTGTTGTTGTTGCCAATAAAAGTTCATACGGCGGAGGCACTTCTGTGAATGCCTGTGGTGACTATGTATGTTTGTACAATATTTTGAATTGTCCAAACCACTTTGGAAATCAAGGAAATAAACCACCGGAAACCGGACGTACCTATAAGTCGTCTTTCGGTGGTACGGTTACTTACGGAACCTGTGTGGGTGACCAGCAAAATCCAACCTTAAAAGGTATTTATGAAGCACGTGAGTTTTATGGGGTGGAAGAAGATAGTTTGGGTATTAAAGGGCCGCAATTATTATCTACACTTTTTTGGGCGCCGGGTATTATACTCGATTCAGCCGGCAAAGCAAAGTTTTCATTCTTAACCGGCGATCTGGCGGGCCGTTACAGAATCAGTGTTCAGGGAGTCAGTACAGAAGATGTAGTGGTGGGAGAATCTTTTTTTGAAGTAAAAAAATAATTCAGTAACTGATACAACAAAGGGCTATATGCCCTTTGTGCTTTTATAGAAATGTTGAAGCATCCTATACTTTAGTAACCGATGCAGTCAAGTACAAAATCGGCTCTGATTTCAGGTGTTGCTGCCGGTACTTCAATCAGTTGGTATCCACGATCGAGATAAGTTTTTTTCATCTGCTGAAAAGTGTATTCAGCTTCTTCCCATGTTTGCCTGCGCTCATGGTCGGTGCGATAAATTTCACGCCATGGTGGCAGAATAAAAACTTTTGGATGGTACACACATTTTGCTACTGATTTTAAATATTCTGCTGAAATAGCAATTGACTCCATTTTCATGTAACATAAAGTATCTATGATACTTCTGTCAAAAAAAACAGGTGTAACAATTTGTTTTGCTTTCACTTTTTGGTACGTTTCTATTGCAGCAGTCAACATTAACTGAGCGTATAACAACCGGTTTTTCCAGGGTAACCCGCTACCGCCGTCCGTGATTTGCTGCTGAATAATTCTTCTGGCATCTTCTGGTATGGTTTGATAACCTCTTTGGTGAAGTTGTTGTAAAAGAGTGGTTTTACCTACTCCGGGTCCTCCGGTGATAATATAAAATAAATCAGTGTTCATTTGTTTTAAAAAAAATGTTTTTGTTTGATTTAATTTTCAAAACTGTTTTGTTAAAATGTATTCTTCTATAATGAACTTCTTACCTTAGTGAATACAATAGTTTACGATTTAATGATTGCATAACCTGAATAGCTAATGATCGAACCGCAAACCATCAAAAAATTTGACCGCCTGGTGTCTATCTTTTTTCTTTTACAATCAAAACCTTCTGTAAAAGGAAAAGAGCTGGCTGATCGTTTTGAAGTAAGCCTGCGTACGATTTATAGAGATATTCATACATTGCAGGTTGCCGGCGTACCGATCATCGGTGAACCAGGGTCGGGCTATTCAATTATGGCCGGCTATAAACTACCCCCCATTCTCTTTACAAATGAAGAAGCGTTGAGTATTGCCGCTGTAGAAAAGCTGGCTGAAAAACAATTAGACAAAACCTTATGGATCAATTATAAGCAGGCAAATGAAAAGATAAAATCGGTATTAAGATATAATGATAAAGAGCAGGTAGATTATCTATCTAAAAATATTGCCGTTCACAATGTGAATTTACAATTTAATGAACAATTGCCCAACGGCTTATCACAGATTTTAAAAAGTATCTCTGATCGAAAACAGCTGCTGATAGAATATCAGAAAGGTTTTGACAAAGAAATGTCTGAAAGAATAATCGAACCTTTAGGTGTTTTTCTAAAAAACAGATACTGGTATGTTTATGCATACTGCATTTTGAGAAGAGATTACCGCCATTTCAGAATAGACCGTATTCAGCAGGCACAAAACAATGATCAGCCTTTTACAAAAGAACATAAAGATGTACAAACAGACTTTAAAGAAGGTTACTATCCAAGAAAAAGAGCTGTTATTGAAGTAGCTAAAAAATATGCATTCCTTTTCGACTGGGATAAACAGGCATATGGGTTTCTTCATGAAGAAATCAAAGATGACCTTGTGGTGATGCATTTTGACACTTATGACCTGGTTCAGGCTTTTCCGAGATGGCTGATGATGTATGCTGATATCGCACGGATAATCAGCCCGCAAGAATTAAAGGATAATTTTCTGAAACTTCGCCAAAAAATAGACGCTTTTCAGCTGGAAAAATAGTTTTTTATAAGATGTTGATTAGTAATTGATTGCTTTTGTGAAGAGTTTGTGAAAACTATTCTTCGTACGAAATATTACCTAAATGATAACAATGTGTACTAAAAACATAATGTAGTTTTATAGCGTAATGAATGAGTAAGTGTGGAACCTGGTACAAACCCTAAACCGTAAAGATATTGTGCCCTAATTACTCTAGACAAACTGTGAAGGATTCACACTTAAATCCGATTAGAAGAAGGACAGTGAGTGAAAAGCCATTCATACAACCCTCCAACAGTCTTGTGGAGGGTTTTTTTATGAGTTTAAGTAAACACCCCTATTCTTATAAAATACAAAAAAATGAGGAATCTGCCAATTTTAAGCAGAAGAATACAGATGTTCCGTAGTGTTTTAAACGAAGTCTGTTTTTATCTTATTAATATATACCTCTTCATAACAAAAAGCCGGATAGTTCTAAAGCGTATCTGTTGTTTACATTTTCTTAATGTGCTTTTTGCGTATTGAACGATCGTCTGATTTAATTTTGTTTACTGTTATGTCTATTACAGATAACAAGGTACTGATACGGCAACTTCGCGATAATGATCAACAGATATTTGAAAATCTATATGATTATTATAGCCTTCCCATCTTTAAAAATATATATAAGCTACTTCCACATCAGCAAGACGCAGAAGATATTTTGCAGTCGGTTTTTATTCAATTGTGGGAAAACCGGTTGAAACTAACCGAAGATCAGTCTGTAGCCGGATGGCTGTTTACCACCAGTTTTTACATGACCATGAGCCACATCAGAAAAGTGGCTAAAGAACAATTAAAAGAACTCGAAGATTCTGACGTACATCAAATGATTACTGATGATACAGAGAATGATACTGATTTTTATCAGAAGAGAGTCGAAGTATTCAATCAGGCTGTTCAATTATTACCTGCCCGCAAAAAACAGGCTTTTGAACTTTGTAAAATCGAAGGCCGGTCTTATAAAGAAGCAGCTGTGGTATTAGGAATATCTGAAGAAACTGTAAAGGAATATGTAAAGTCAGCAATGTCAACTTTACGCAGATATGTACTTCATACAGATGCTTCAGTGTATCTGTTTTTTGTTTTATTTATTTCCTGAGCGGGTAATTAATATTTTGGTAACATACAAAACACCCCCCTCTTTTTACTTCTTTACATTTTATTATAGAACATGCAACAATTATCAATACTTATAGAGAAATGTTGGTCTGGAAAGGCTTCCACTGATGAATTAAATGAGTTACTAGTAAGATTAAACAGTGATGAAGCTAAATTGCTTGACAACTGGATGCAGATGCCGGACGGAACGATGCATGAGCATCAGGTGTTATTTGATAAAGCAAGATTAAAACAGCTGATATTGTCGGGTATTAAAGATAATAATCAAACACCGGTAATTTCTGTTCAACGTTCAGAAAGAAGTGTATATCTGAAAGTGGCTATGGTGGCAGCGGTGATAACTACTTTGTTTTTTTCAGGTTGGTATTTGTTTAAGCTGAATAAGGAAGAAGTATTCGACGGTGTTGAAAATATAGCAAGTGCCGGAAATGTAGTAGTGTCAGGAAGTAGCAGTAAGGTTTTTACATTGAGTGATAATAGTGAAGTGTTACTGTATCCTAACAGCTCATTAGAATATGATTCGATGTATAATGTAAACAGCAGAAAATTATATCTGAAAGGGAAGGCGAGATTTACTGTTACTAAAAATAAAGAAAAAGAATTTGTTGTTTACAGTGGAAAGGTTTCTACCACAGCTTTAGGAACTGTGTTTGAAGTGGATCTTCAAAATGACAGTACAATTGTATTGTTGATTGAAGGATCTGTAAAAGTACAATCTCACTCGGCAGATAGTGTTGATGTCGTTTATTTGTTGCCGGGAGAAAAGGCTGTGAATGGTCGATTAAGCAGTTTGAGAAAAGATGTTTGGGATGAATCTGTTGTATATAAAGAAAAATCGCCTGCAAAAATGAGAACTGATAAGCAGGCGAATAACAATAGCGAGTGGGTGTTTAAACAAATGCCTTTAGAGAAGGTATTGAAGTTGTTAATGCAGCAATACAATATTCATATTAATTATAACAAGAGTGAACTTGCCGGAATGATGTTTACGGGAAAGTTTGAAAAAAGCGATACACCGGAATCTATCCTGAGAGTGATCGTAAATATCAATAATCTGAAGTTGGATATTGATCAGAATGTCTTTACCATAAAGAAATAATTTAAAAAACAATAAGATTGAATGTACACACCCGGGCGTGTGCAGGCTACTTATTGCCCAAACCAAACAGTATGAAGTACTCAAAAAAGTTCAAATTGGTGTTAGCGCAGTTATTGCTGACAGTCCTTTTTTTGCACGCAAGTGCAAATGCCCAGGAGGGGATTATAAAGGGGATGATTGTTGATGAGAACAATACTCCCGTAGCAGGAGTAACGATTGAATGTAGCCCTGCTAACAAAGAAGATAAAAAATTTTACGGTGAAAGTGACCGTAACGGTAATTTCTCAATCGTAGGGTTGAAAACCGGAACCAGATATGATTTGCATTTTACACACGTAAGTTATCAGAATCATACCATTTCCGGAATTATGATCAATAAAGGAGAAAATAATTCTTTATTGGTAAAACTGAAAGCAGAAGATATGAATCTGCAGGAAGTAGTGGTTACATCTTTAGGTATTACTAAAGAAAAAAGAAAGTTAGGGTATGCCGTGCAGGAACTGAAAGAGGAGGAAATTAATACAGTTAAAGGCGGTAATGTACTCAGTAGCTTACAGGGTAAAGTGGCCGGATTGAACATGACGCAGGTATCCGGAGGCTTGGCCGGCTCTAACAGAATTGTACTTCGTGGTGAATCTTCTTTAAATATTAACAAGAATATCGCTATGGTAGTAGTTGACGGGGTACCGATCAATAATAACCTGGGTACAGGTAATAGTAGTGATTTATCTATTGATTACGGTAGCGGTGGTGCAGAAATAAATCCTGATGATATTGAATCAATCAGTATCATGAAAGGCCCGAATGCTGCGGCTTTATATGGTTCGAGAGCAGCAAACGGAGTGGTTATTATCAAAACAAAAAAAGCAACGCAGGATAACCGGTTAGGTATTTCTGTTAACAGTACTGTTAATTTCGAAACTGTTTTAAAAACACCGGATTTTCAAAATGAATATGGTGGTGGTACAGGCGTAGGCTTAAATTATTATTCTTATGGTGACGGCCCTGATGGCCCGAATACCTCTAACTCGGGTCATAATTGGGGTGCTCCTTTTCGCGGACAAAGTTTTGTTCAGTTCGGTTCTCCGATCGGAAATGACGGAAAACGCGTTCCTATTCCATGGCAGGCTTATCCTGATAATGTAAAAGATTTTTATGAAACCGGCACTACTTTAATGAACGGTGTATCGGTTCAGAAATCAGGTGATATCGGAAATTTCAGAGTGTCGTATAATAATTATGCTCAAAAAGGTATCATGCCGAATACTGAATTGAACAGACACCAGTTCAACACAAACAGTACGATCCATATTTCCTCAAAGCTGACTTTTAATGCTAATATTAATTACATCAATAGCTTTAGTGATAACCTGCCGGTAATCGGTTACGGGGGTGCTTCTCCTACCTATAATTTTATCTGGACGGAAAGAAACTCCACTATGGATTGGTTTAAAAATTACTGGTTACCCGGACAGGAAGGAATTAAACAGGACTACTATTTCACCTGGGGAGATAATCCGTACATGACCATGTATGAACAATTGAACAGTATGAAAAGAAGCCGCATTTTCGGTAATGCATCTTTGAATTATTCTATCTTACCGAACCTGACATTAATGTTAAGAACAGGTATTGATTATTCAGGAGAAACCAGAGCATCACAACGTCCTAAAAGTTCGGTGGTGGCCATTAACGGATTATATAGAAGACAAGACCTGAACTATATGGAGCGTAACTCTGATTTCCTTTTATCTTATACTGTACCGTCATCAAAAGATATCTCTGTTGCTTTAAGTGTTGGTGGAAATAATATGCAGATCAATACTTCCAGTAATACAGTAACTGCAAACGGATTGGTTATTCCGAACGTATATAATCTGGGAAATGCATCAGGACGTCCGTTGGTAGATGAGTTAAATACCATAAAAGGAGTCAATAGCTTATACGGTGTTGCTGATATTGATTATAAAAATATGCTCTTTTTGCAAGTAACTGCCAGAAATGACTGGTCATCTACTCTTCCGAAAGGAAACAATTCATACTTCTATCCGTCGGTATCTTTAAGTGCATTAATGACAGAAATGTTTCCGATTAAATCATCAGTTTTAAGTTATTGGAAGATGCGAATGTCTTATGCTCAGGTAGGTAACGATACGGATCCTTATCAAACCAGTGCTTATTATGAATACAATACTTTGCCGGGTACCGTAGGATTACCGGCAACAATTCCTAATACAAACCTGAAACCTGAAATTACCAGCTCTGTAGAAATTGGTACGGAAGTAAAACTTTTTAATAACCGTGTTAGTGTGGATGCTACCTGGTATGCTGCTACCAGTAAGAATCAGATATTAAGAAGTCCTTTATCGGGTGCCACCGCATTTGGTTCTAAAGTGATGAATGCCGGAAAAATTGAAAACAAAGGATGGGAAGCTATGCTAAGCATAACACCGATTAAATCACGTTTTGTATGGGATATCTCACTGACTGCTTCAGCTAACAGAAGTAAAGTGGTTGAGCTGGCTGATGGAGTAGAAAGTTATGTAATGGCATCTGCACAGGGCGCTGCTGTTGAAGCGCGTGTTGGAGGAAGAATGGGAGATATTTACGGTGTCGGTTTATTGAGAAATGCTGAAGGCAGAGTGATTTATAAAGACGGCGTACCGGTATTTACCAGTAATACCATTCGTTTAGGTAATTATAACCCCGACTGGATCGGTGGTATCAGAAATAATTTCCGCTATAAGAATATTTCTTTAAGTGTATTGTTTGATGGTAAGTTCGGCGGAAAAATTTACTCCTTCACTCATGTAACAGGAACAGAAGCTGGTAGTTTAGCCAATACCGTTCCGGGTAGAGAAGATGGAATTGTAGGAGATGGAGTAGTACTGAATAATGATGGTACTTATTCTGAGAATACACAAAGAGTTTCAGCTTATACTTATTACAGAGGTTATTACAAAAGACCGAATGTTGAATCGAGCACTTTTGATGCAACTTTTGTAAAACTGAGAGAGTTAGCCCTCGGATATAGTGTTCCTTCAAAGTTCCTCAAAAACAAATGGATACAATCTGCACACTTCAGTGTAACCGGACGAAACCTGTTCCTCTTTACCGGTGTACCGAATATTGATCCGGAAACATCATTTGTATCAGGCGGTACAGTGGTACCCGGAATTGAAAATGCGCAAATCCCTTCAACAAGAAGTATTGGTTTTGATTTGAAAATTACTTTTTAAAATGATTCCCATGAGAATATCTAAAATATTACTTGCTGCCACCTTATTGGTTTCAGCATGTTCCAAGGTTGACAATATTAATCCGAACGTTCCCACATCTGTAAACCCGGGCGTTGTATTACCACAGATTTTTTACAATGCATCGAACACTTTAGTGAACAATGCTTTTGAACTGAACAATGAATTGATTCAATACACCTGTATGAATAATACATTCACAGAAGTTCAGCGTTTTAAATTGTTGCCGGCTAACTCAAATGGAATCTGGAATTTGTACAACAGGTTCAGAGACCTCAACGATATCATAAGAATGAGTGAAGAAAACCCTGATCTGGTAAACTATGCAGCCATCGCCAGACTGATGAAAGTTTATATCTTTTCAGTATTAACAGATACTTATGGTGATATTCCTTACACTGAGTCAGGAAAAGGTGCTTCCGATAATGAGTTTACACCTAAGTATGACACCCAGGAAGAAATATATAGAGGTATGCTGGAAGAGTTAAAACAAATCTCTGCTTCTATTAATACAACAGGTACATTATTGTATGGCGGCGATCCGGTGTACAGTGGTAATATGACCAAATGGTTGAAATTTAGCAATAGCCTGCGTTTAAGATTGTTAATGCGTGTTTCCGGAAAAATGAGTACTGCTGTTTCAGAAATCAACGAAATGCTTTCATCTCCGGCAAATTATCCATTAATGGAGAATAATAGTGATAATTTAGTATACCGTTACTCCGGCAGTTTACCAGATGCAAATCCTTTATCTCCTACCTATGTCAGAGATTTTGATTTTAAATATAAATCGGTGAGTGCGTTCATCGTTGATTCATTAAAGAAATTCAATGATAGCCGATTAATGCAGTTTGCCCGTCCTACCAATGCCAGTGCAGGTACTGCAAATCCTGAGTATGTAGGTTTGCCGAATTCATTACCGGTAACGGAATCGGCAAATTATAATGGTGGGTATAATTTCCAGTCTTATCTGGGTACGCGCTTCCAATCTAATACAGAACCGGCTATATGGATGACAGTGGCTGAAGTACTTCTCTTAAAAGCTGAAGCAGCACAGAAAGGATTCTATGTAGCGGATGCGGAAGAATTATATGAAAATGGCATCAAAGCTTCTTTTGAATATTGGGGTGCTCAGTTTTCTGAAAGTTACCTGCAACAGGAAGGAGTAAAGTATGATCAATCATTGTCAAAAATTTATTTACAAAAGTTTTTTGCTTTGTTCTTTACAGGTATGGAAGCGTGGAATGAATACCGACGTACAGGATATCCATTACTGGTGCCGGGGCCAACCAATGTTAATGACGGAAAAATACCTACCCGTATTCCTTATCCGTTAAGCGAACAATCATTGAACAGAATCAACTATAATGAAGCTGCAGCAAGAATGGGTGGTGATAATATGAATCACCGCATGTGGTGGCAACCGTAGATAATTAAGAGTTGAGAATTAAGAATCAAGAGTTGCCATAGATGTATGAATGTAACCGCTATTAGTTGCGATGCATCTGTGGCAAATTGTTTCACTTATATCTGACCATTTATAAAAAGTAATTCCGTATGAAATATTTTCTTCAGCTTGTTTGTGTGCTGTTTTTAGGTGGAAATGAGACCACTGCGCAAAACAGCGGAGCATTGATGCAACAGGATTCTATTGTAAAATACTTTTCTCAATGGATAATCAAAGACGTGGCACCCGGTGGAAGAATTGATGCCATCCGTCAGTTAGATGAAAACGTAGTTCTTTGTGCGGCAAGAGGAGCGAATAAAGGCAAGCTATATATTAGCTACGATAATGGCGTAAACTGGGCTTTTCTGGCGCAGCCTGTAAAAGTAGATATTACCTGTATTGCGGAAACAGGAAATAAAAATGAATTTTATATCCTTACCGGAACAGCTGAAGTTTGGGGTACAAAAGACGGTGGAAAAACATGGAAGCATCTGAAAACTTTATTAGACAAAAATAAAAACAAAGAAGTGTACGCAGCAGCTTATGCGATCATGTATACACAGCAGGGAACACTATTGGTAACTGATACAGATTCTGATGGCGGACATATTTACCGCTCGGAAGATAAGGGACTTACCTGGAAAGATATGGGCGCAGTATCTCCCAACGCATTATATCGTTTGGAACGTGCCGGTAATGGTATTGTGGTGAACGGATGGCATGGTACCGTATATAAAAGTATTGACGACGGAATCACCTGGAATAAAATACAAAAACTTTCGGATGCAGCTCTTTTCGCTACAGAGTATCTGGGCATGAGTGTATTGTTACAGGCCGATCAGGAGGGAAATATTTATAGAAGTACCAATCTCGGATATGTATGGGATACCGTTACAAAACTAAGAGGAGCCGCAGATGATTTTGTGAATATCGGATATGGCGCTGCTTATTACAGTACCTATACTGACAGAAAAGAAGTATATGTAACTACAAATTACGGAAGAAGCTGGTGGTCGCTCGATACTTTACCCACTGTGGCGGGTGATTGGTTAGATCATGGTATCCGGGTGGAAACTAAAGATTCTATTATTACCTTATCCGGAACAACAATAGGATTTGTAGTACGAACTGCTTTTCATAAATATGCACTGGCAGGCTTTCTCGAGACCGTGAATCGTAACAAATCTGCAATTGACCAGTCGAATGCAAGTATGATCGATCAAAAAGCGATTATAGGAAGTCTGGTAGATATTCAGCATTTAAATGAACCGGAAGATATTATTATCCGTAACGGGTTTGCCTATATTCCTTGCAGGGATGGTAATAATGTGGCGATTATTGACTACAAAAATCCTTCGAAGCCATTTATTGCACATAGCTTAACAGATAAAGACATACTGGATGCTTTCAGTGTGGCTGTTGATAAAGATTATTTATATGTGTTATCAATGACCAACACAATGATCAGTATATTCAATATTTCTACTCCCTCAAAACCGGTTAAAGTTGCTGCTATCAGTGTTGGAGGTGAAGGAAGTTATCTGCAACATTACCGTTCAAATTATACCAGGTTAAGAAAGATCATTGTGCAGGATGGATTTGCTTATATTACGCATAGCTCAGAAAGTAAAGTGTATATCATGGATGTAAGCAAGCCGTCTGCCCCACGTATCATCAGTAGTTTTCACACAGGAGATGGAGCCTTTGCTGCAGCTGTTCATAATAATGTGTTGTATCTGGCAGGTTATGGTCCGGGCTCATCATTAATAACCGTAGATATAAAAGATAAAACGAAACCCGTCATCACTTCTAAAATTTATGATGCAGTAAAATTGCAGGGTTCATGTGCAATAGGTATCTACGGAAAAACTTTATTGGTAACGGCTTACAATGCAGAAACCATATGGAGTTTTGATATAACCGATCCGTTAAAACCTAAAACAGTACAGGTGATTGGTGATGTTTCGATGAAAGGTCCGGGTAGAGTTGCTTTTTACAAGAATAAAGCATTTATACTAAACTCGGTGAATCATTCGATAGCAATGATTGATGTGGATGCTGATGGTAACATGAAACTTGAACAATACTTTCAGCACCCTCTTTTAAAAAGAGTATACGGAATTGCTATTGATCATGACAAATTGTTGGTAGCCGGCAGGGAAGCGAAGAGTTTTATGATTGTAGATATTAAACAGCTGATTAAAAAATAAGTCTCTTAATCTCTCATATAGCAAAGCCATCGGTCTGATCGGTGGCTTTTTGTATGAAGTGATTGAATAATCATGGCTATACTTATAATATACGAAAAAAAGCTGAAACGGTCAACTTTAAGCTGAAAGAACCAAAACGTGAAGAGAAGAACACCAGGCAATGACATTATTCTCTTCACGTTTTAATAAAAACTATCTTTCCCAGAAGAATGGCGGTTCTATACCTAAAGCTCTTAAATAAACAAAAGCCTGGCCTCTGTGGTGAATTTCGTTTTCCAGAAAATAAATGAAATGGTGTTTAATAATGCCGTCATAGGTTTTAAAAAGTAAGAACTGATCATTGAATCTTTCTTCAGGAATTTGATTGTATAAATCAATAATTTCTTTTTCAGCGGCATCCCAAAGTTTTAAGAGTTCCTCTTTGTTGGCGAAACTTGGCTTTTCATATAATTCGGCATCTTTATTATTAACAATAGACTTTAAAGAAGGTACCGGAATGGCCAGTAATTCTGCGCATAAATGACCAAAATCACGCATGCCGCCAATCGTAAAACTGAATAGTTCATTTTCAGGATAAACTTCGATAACTCTTCTTGTTAATTTTCTGTTGCCTAACCAGATCTCTAAAAATTCTTGCTTGTTGAAAATTGCATTACTCATTGCTGTAAATTTTATACTGCAATTTCGCACCGGCGGGCGACAACCCTATGTCAGCAGAAAAAAATATTTTTTAGCCTACAATCTTTTTAATCTGCTATTAAGATACCTCTTGTTAATTAATATAATAGTCATTCAATCAGTTTGTTACAAGGAGTATTAAGCATTAGCTTTAGCGCAATGAAGGTGTTTTGTAGCACTTCATAAATGCATAATGTAAATTTTTTTGCTAAAAATTAGGTTAATTATCAATTTTTTATATTTTTGATATGTAGTACATATTATTATGTTCTACAAATTCAATTGATATAAGAGTCGGTATGTGGTCTATGTAATTGAATGTCAGTTGTTTTGAGTTGAGTTCAGTTCTTTAAGAAATACTTTTTTTAGCGACTTTAATTGAAAACAATGTTTATGAAACGAATCGCTGGCTGTATGAAGTCTGTCTTCATATTACCCCTTTTATTACTTTTTGCCAGTCAATCGACTATGGCGCAATCTACACTCTCGGTAAAAGGTAGAGTGAATGCTGAAAGCGACCAATTACCGTTGGTCGGAGCTACTATTTTACTGACTCCTAAAAATCAGATTCTGCAAACTGATGAGAATGGAGTGTTTTCTTTTACAACCACAGACAGTGTGATTAAACTGACGGTGAGTTATGCCGGTTATCAGACAAAGGAATTTTCCTACACGTTGAAACAGGCGAATACCGAATTGAATCTTTCTCTGGCGTCTACTTCTAATCTGGAGCAGGCGGTAGTAATTGGTTATGGTACACAAAAAAGATCTAATGTAACGGGTGCTGTATCCAGAGTGGATTCTAAGGAGTTTGAAAACGCGCCTTCACAAAACCCTTTGGTTCAGTTACAGGGTAAAGTGGCAGGTTTGAGTTTACAGATTTCTGACGGACAACCTGGTGCTAACCCACAGATCTTTTTAAGAGGTGGTAGTTCTACTTCTCCTGAAAGCGATGCACCGCTTTTTGTGGTAGACGGAATTGTTGGTGCGATGAGAAACATCAGTGATTTAAATCCTGATGATATTGAAACCATGCAGGTATTGAAAGATGCTTCTACTGCGGCTATTTACGGTGCACGCGCAGCAAATGGTGTAATTATTATTACTACCAAATCTGGTAAAGCCGGTCGCCCGAGAATCAGTTTTAAGTATACTCATGGTATCGATCGCCAGGGGAAAAAATATGATTTTACTTCGGCGAAAGATTATTTATATGTAACCAGAAGAAATATTGCGCAGTTTAATACCACCAATCCTGATTTCTTCCTGAGTGGTGGAGCATATGGTATGTCTACCGGCAATGGCCGTAATGCCTATAACACTACTGCGTTTTTAGATAAATATATTCAGGATTATGGTGCTGATTATGTTGCAGGTTTAATTGAGAATGAGGGTTGGGAAACAATGGTTGACCCTGTAACCGGTAAAAAACTCATCTTTAAAGAAACCAATTACCAGGATGTTACTTTTACTGAAGCGAGCAGAAAAGAATTGGATGTTAGTATCAGTGGCGGTAATGAAAAAGCTACTTACTATATCGGTTTAGGTACATTAGATCAGGATGGTATCGTATTGGGTTCTTTTTATAAAAACTACAATGCATTATTTAATGCCAGTTATAAAATCAGTAATAGCTGGACGTTGAATGCCGGTATGACCTACCAGATCAAAAACTCAAATGGTATTTCTAACTATCAGAATGTATTAAGCCGTTCTGTAACGATGCCATTTACCTATCGTTTGAATTTTGAGAACGGTTTACCTGCGCCGGGTGAAGGGGTGAATAACTTCAGAAACAGAAATCATGAGGTTTATTACAGAGATCAGTATTCTGATAATAAAGTATTGAGAGCTACCTATAAGTTGGGTGCTACCTGGGATATCTTACCGGGTTTAACTTTTAATCCTACTTATTATTATTTTACTACTGAAGGCTTAGAGTCAAGATTTGAAGCTTTCAATGAAGTGATGAAAGACCGTAGCGCTTCTGAAGCACATAACTTCGATCGCGTATCTCAGTTAGATGCGACTTTCAATTATACTAAAACCTTTAAAGATGTTCATAATCTGAACGTTTTATTAGGTACGAGTTATATCGATGAGTTTATGTACAGAATGAGCGGAACGGGCAGAGGCGCACCAACAGATTATATTAAAACACTCAGAGCTACTGCACAGGAAACTCAAAGAGTAACTACTAATCATAATGAATATACAACGCTCAGCTATTTTACGCGTTTGAACTATGATTATGATGGTAAATATCTTTTTAGTGCTGTATTAAGAAGAGATGGTTCTTCCAGGTTTGCAAAAAATAGAAAATGGGGTTACTTCCCTGGTTTCTCAGTAGGTTGGAATGTACATAAAGAATCTTTCTTTGACGCAGTGGATGCGGTTTCTTCATTGAAACTGAGAGCCAGCTGGGGACAATTAGGAAATGACGGGATCGATCCTGGTCACTCTCAAGGGGTTTATTCTACCGGATATACTTATTTAGGCGAAGCAGGAATTTTAAATACTACACTGGCAAATGATAACCTGAGATGGGAAACAACCACTTCTTTTGATGTGGGGGTAGATATCGGTTTGTTCAATAACAGGGTTAATATCTTACTCGACTACTATTCTAAATTAACGACTCACAGAATATTTGATAAGCCACTTGATTTATCAACCGGTTTTTCTTCTATCAAAAGTAACTATGGGTCTGTGTTAAACAGAGGTTTTGAAGTAGAAGTACAGGCAAGTCCGATCCGCACCAAAGATTGGTCGTGGGATATGGCAATGAGTTTCTCTTTCATCAGATCAACCGTTCATAAACTACCAGAAAACGGAGAGTTGAAAAACAGAACGGGCGGTAATACTATTTACGATCCGGCTACCAACAGTTATGTAAGGGTAGGAGGTACTGCAGAGGGTGAGCGTTTCGGGCAACGTTATGCTTATCACCTGATTGGGGTATACGCTACTGATGCTGATGCAGCGAATGCACCGCGCGATATGGATGCAGCCGAACGTACTAAAGTAGCAGGTGATGCTATCTGGCATGATGTAGACGGAAATGGTCGTATCGATTACAGAGACATGGTATTCATGGGTTATATCCGTCCTGATAAAACAGGTGGTATGCAGAATACGGTTCGTTACAAAAATCTTTCGATGAGATTCGTGATTGATTTTGCAATGGGGCACGTAATTGATAATTCATTCAGAGGTCGTTTGATGGCGAGTGCACGTAACAATAACATGGCTTTAAGTGATGTATTGACTGATAAAGTTTGGCAAAATCCGGGCGATATTGCTTCTATTCCAAGATATACAGTACAAAGTGATGCCGATTACAATTTCAGAAACCACTTGCGTAATTCGAACGGACTTGGATCTTCTTCAGGTTATACCACCAATAACTCACTGTATTATTCAAAAGGTGATTATCTCGCATTCAGAGAAGTTTCTTTCACCTACAGCCTGAAAGGGAAGTTCCTCGAAAAATTGTATATGAAGAATCTTGATTTGTTCTTTGGTGTATTCAATATCGGGTACCTCACTGAATATACAGGTTTAATGCCTGAGATCTATACTGGTAATGATCAGGGATCATATCCAAGACCTCGTCAGTATAACTTCGGTATTAAAGCAGGTTTATAACGTAAAAATTGTAGCAAAATGAAATCTTTATATAAATATTTGATGATTGCGGTGTTTGCTTCTTCTTTAGCAGCCTGTAACAAATTGTTAGATGTAAAGCCCATTGCATGGATTTCTTCTGATTCTTATTGGAATACTGAAGGCGATGTGTTGGGATACATGACCGGTATCTATTCTGATTTACGCGGTTTAATGAACAGTACTTATCACTTTGAAGACCGTGCCGACCATTTCGTAGTAGGTTTGGAAGGTCCGGGTTCTGATGCATGGCAGCAGATTCTGAACGATGCCAATGCACCTTCATGGTTAGATCATTATAATCTGATTCATCACACGAACCTGGTGATTAAGTATGCACCTGAAATTACTTTCAGTAATCAGAATACTAAAAACAGGGTGATGGCAGAAGCTTACTTTGTAAGATCTTATGTTTACTTTTTGTTAACCAAATCATGGGGAAAAGTTCCGTTGGTGGTAGAGCCTACAGAAAGTGATAACGATCCCTTACCGGCCCGTGCTGGTACAGATGAAATCATGAATCTGATTCTCAGTGACGTGAACCATGCGATTGGTTTGTTTCCTGAAGCAGGATTTGTACATAAGAGTAAAGCATCCAAACCGGCTGCTTATGCACTCAAAGCAAATGCATTTTTGTGGAAAGCTAAAGTACAGAACGGTGGTACCGCAAGTTTAGACAGCGCGTTGGCTGTAATAGATCTGGCAAAAGCACAAACTTCTCTGGTAGATGATTTTGGTAGTATTTTTTCTTCTGCAAACAAGAATAACCCGGAAGTTATTTTTTCACTTCACTTCCAACGTGATGAACGTGCTGATCATTACGGATCAAGATTAAAACCAAGAGATATTTTTCTTAATCCTGCAGTGAATAAAGAAGCATTGGCATATGCAAGATCAGGCGCAAGAAGTACTTATGCACCTTCTACTCAGCTAATGAATGCTTTTGCCGCAAATGATAAAAGAAGAGATATCAGTTTTATCAGAGCGGTAGATGCTAATAGTAGCGTAATAGGAGTATTCGATAATAAATTCAGAGGAACTTATTATACAGATGCAGATGACAGATTCTACGATGATAATATTATCGTTTACCGTCATGCTGATATGATATTATTAAAAGCAGAAATTCTGGCAGCTAAAAATCTTCCTAATGATGCTATTACAGAGTTAAATCTTGTACGTAACAGAGCCGGTATCGGAAATTATTCCGGAGCTACTGATAAAGTTTCTGTTGAGAGAGAAATTCTGAATGAACGCGGAAGAGAATTGTTCCTGGAGTTAAAAAGATGGCATGATCTGTTACGTTTCCATTATGCCGGAACAATCGATGTGTACAATGTTGTACCAAAATTAAACGGGTTAAATACACCGCTTTATTTCCCGATTCGCGGTACCTGGATTGACCTGAATGGTAACCTTGAGCAAACCGATGGCTATTAATGCTAAAATTTAAAAGAATGAAGAATCTATTATATATATGCTTGTTAATGGGAGTGTTTGCCAGCTGCACTCCAAAAGAAAATATGCTAGGTCCGGATGTTATTGCTATAGATAACCCTATCAGGGATCTGGATTCTACTGATGCTATTTTTAAGCGCAGATCGGAAGGGTATTTCTGTTTCAGAATTCCTGCAATCGTTAAAACTAAAGAAGGAACTTTACTGGCTTTTGCAGAAGCCAGAAAGAACAATTGTAGTGACGAGGATGATATCGATTTAGTATTAAAACGTTCTACTGACGGAGGTAAAACATGGGGGCCGTTAATGGTGGTTTGGAGTGATGGCAATAACACCTGCGGTAACCCTTCTCCAATTGTAGATCAGGTTACAGGTAGAGTGGTGTTATTAATGACCTGGAACCTGGGTACCGATAAAATCGGAACAATCAATGATGGAACCAGTACAGATACCCGCCGCGTTTTTATTACTTATAGTACTGATGACGGACTTAACTGGGATGCGCCCAAAGAAATTACCAATGATGTGAAGAAGCCTGAATGGGGATGGTATGCAACCGGCCCTGTACACGGATTGCAGATTCAATCCGGACCACACAAAAACAGAATGGTAATTCCTTGCGATTACATTGAACTGAGAAGAAACGGTGGTAAAGGATTCTCTCACGTGATTTATTCTGATGATCTGGGAGATACCTGGCATATCGGCGGAATCAGTCCGAACGAAAGAGCTAATGAATCAACGGTTGCAGAATTATCTGATGGCCGGTTAATGTTAAACATGAGAGCAACCGGAAGAAATGCACGTTGGGTAGCCGAAAGTGAAGATGCGGGCCTTTCCTGGAAAAACATGCGCACTGATTACAATCTGGTAGAACCGGTTTGTCAGGGCAGTTTATTAGACGCTTACGTAAATGGCCAGCATACTTTATTCTTCTCTAATCCGGCCAGCACTGCCAGAGAAAATATGACCATTAAAATGAGTACAAACAATGGTAGCAGCTGGGATAAATATGTGCGTATTCACGCAGGCCCTTCGGCTTATTCTGATATCGTGATGATTAATGACCAGACGGTAGGGATTCTGTATGAAGGCGGTATCGCTAATCCTTACGAGACGATTACATTCAGAGAAGTACCGGTAACATTATTTAAATAGAAATAAAATAACATACATGAAGGTTAATGGATTAATTGCAGCAACATTTGGTTTTTTTCACCAAGACGGAAGTATCGATTTAACACCTATTCAGGGTATTGTAGATCGATTGGTTGCTGAAGGAGTGTCAGGAGTTTTTGTTTGCGGATCAAATGGCGAAGGCCCGAATTTAACAATAGAAGAAAGAATGCAAATCGCAGCAGCATACGTGAAAGCTGCTGATAAAAGAATTCTGGTATTTGTTCACGTAGGACATACTTCTATTCACGAATCTAAAAAATTAGCAGTACATGCTGCTGAGATCGGAGCTGATGCATTTTCATCTGTTGCCGGATTCTATTATAAAGGATTTTCTGTAGATGCACTGGTGAATTCAATGGCTGAAATTGCCAGCGCAGCACCGGCATTACCATTCTACTATTATCATATTCCTGCTATTACCGGTGCTCAAACTGATATGATTGAGTTTCTGAAAAAGGCAGAAGAAAAAATTCCTAACCTGAACGGCATTAAATACACCGCTTCTACCTTACATGAATATCAGGCTTGTCTGAATTACAAAGATGGCAAATTTGATGTTCTGTTCGGATACGATGAATTGCTACTGAGTGCATTAGCTGTAGGTGCTAAAGGTGCAATCGGAAGTACATATACTTTTGCAGCCCCTATCTATTTAAAAGCTAAACAGGCTTTTGAAAGCGGTAACCTGCAACAGGCACAACAACTGCAATTTAAAGCAGTACAAATGGTGCTGGCATTATGCAGATATCCTTCTATTCCTGCCCAAAGAGCCATCATGGAAATGATGAACTATCAGGTAGGACCATGCAGATTACCATTACAACCCTTAAATCAACAACAATTTAGCAATTTGAATAACGAATTGAAAGAAGTAGCATTTTTCGAAACAGTAAAAAACTAATTCGATTGTTACTATTCAATGACTTTTAAATTTTATTGTCATGAAATCATATTTTGCCATATGTGCTTTTATGCTGACCGTTCTTTTTGCCTGTAAAAAAGACGAAATTGATTATACTATTGTTCCTAAAATAGGGGCTGATAATTTTGAGGTTTTAGCAGAAAGTACAGTGAAATTTATTGACGAATCAGAAGGCCTCGTCTCTAAATGGTTCTGGGAGTTTGAAGGTGGTACTCCCGCAACTTCAGAACTTTCAGGCCCTGAAGTATTTTACGCAGCACCAGGTAAATATCGCGTTAAGCTCGTTGTAAAGAACTCTAATTTTGAAACAACCTTAGTAAAGGAAGAGTTAATTACTGTAGGATATAATCAAATCACTCCTGATTTTGAATTTGATAAAGCTCAGATCATTCAGGACGAAAGTGTTCAGTTTACTGATAAAACCACCGGTTTGCCAACAGAATGGTTGTGGACATTTACGAATGAAAATAACTATTCATTTACTTCTACTGAAAAAAGTCCATTGATTAAATTTGAAGAACCGGGTATTTATACAGTAACGCTGAAAGCTAAAAACCCTGTTTCAGAAAAAGAAATCATCAAAGAAGATGTAATCACAGTGATCGATCTTACCGCGGTGAATGCAGATTTTAAAGCTACTACCACTGCTACTTATACCGGTGCTCAGATTACTTTCAGTGATTTGTCAATCGGTACGGTTGAAAACAGAACCTGGACTTTTGAAGGAGGCTCACCGGCTACTTCTTCTGATGCCAGCCCTGTAGTGACTTATTCAACTCCGGGAAGATATAAGGTTACTTTACATGTTTCGAACTCAGAGAAATCATCTACTAAAGAAGTAGAACACTATATGATGGTCGTTCCGGGCAATCAATTAGCAATGTTCTTCCCGTTCAATGAAGTATTGGCAGATGCGGGTCCGGCAGCTATGTTGATTGAAAGACACGGAACCATCGACACCGTTACGGTAAATGACCGTTTTAATAATAGCAGAACAACTGCTTCGTTCAGCGGAACACAGGGCATTCTGGTTAAATCGAACGGTATAATGAACCTTGGTCTGAATGACTTCACTATCTCGGTATGGGTGAAAACCAACTCTTCTGCAAGAATGGTACTTTGGCAGGAGGCGGGTAAAAATCAAACCGGCGATAATCAGTCATGGTTAAGGTTAAATGATAATACAACCGATAGAAGAATGAGATTTAATACGGAAGCTCCCGGTGGCGGATCGATTATCAATCTTGGTGAACCGGGCGATCTTCGCAATAATGTGTGGCGTCATGTGGTTTGCGTAAGAGAAGGAACTTCTATGAGAGTATACGTAGATAATATCATGGTAGGATCAATGACTACACCGAATATCAGAAACGTATCAGGAGATCAGGATTTCAAAATTGCCTTCCAGGAAGGTCCGACCAGCTTCTCCAACTTCCTGATTGGTGCACTGGATGATTTAATTATCTACAAGAAAGCTTTAACGGCTCAGGAGATAACAGATCTGTTTAATTTATAATAAAGTATCTTATGAATAGGAAGATTGCGGGTTTAATGTTGTTATTGATGAGTAGCTGTACTGTTTTTTCGATACAGGCACAAACAGGTTTAACGATCGATCAACATGAAGTTCAGGTGCCGATTTTGAATAATAAACATTCAAATGCACTGAGCATACTGAAAATAAATACAGCAAAAGCAGAAAAAATAAACCTGAATCTGGTAGCTGACTTTACAGGATCTACCAATATTCAGCACTTGAAAAAAGTTTATTTATTCAATACTAAGGACAAGTTACCCTATGATCGGGTAAAAACCGAGCAACTCCCTTTGATTGATTCCGTTAATATTAACGGAATCAATCAAATTAATTTCTCTGCAGAAGTAAATCTTAAAGCCGGAGAAAACTATTTGGTGATTGCATTGGGTATTGATCATAAAACGCCTTTGTCTGAGTTTATTTCTTTTGATTTAAAGAATATCAATGTGAACGGGCAAAAGGTTGATTTTACTACTTCCAGAAAAGTAGCACAATTAAAAGTGGCAACCGGCGTACGTTTTCATCAGCAGGATAATGTGCACACTTCAAGAATCCCCGGTTTGGCAACAACTCATAAAGGAACTCTAATTGCCATTTTCGATGCCCGGTATGAAAGAGAAAGAGACCTGCAGGGGCACATGGATATTGCCCTCCACCGTAGTACCGATGGCGGACAAACCTGGCAGCCAATGCAAATTGCATTAGACAAAGGTGAATGGGGTGGGTTACCTCAACGATTCAATGGCGTTTCGGATGCAGCTATTCTCGTTGACAAAAACAGTGATAAAATTTTTATTGCCGGATTATGGATGTACGGCGTGATCAATGAAAAAGGTGAGTGGATAAAAAATCTTACTGACACGTCTACCATCTGGAATCACCAATGGAGAACAAAAGGCTCACAACCTGGTTACGGAGTAAAACAAACATCACAGTTTTTAATTACCCAAAGCAGTGATGACGGCTTAACCTGGTCGGAACCACAGAATATTACGAAAGCTAAAAATAAAAAATGGTGGCTGTTTGCACCGGGCCCGGGTAATGGAATTACCATGGAAAATGGAACATTGGTATTTCCTTCACAAGGCCGGAATGAAAAAGGTGTGCCGTTCTCAAATGTTACTTATAGTAAAGATGGTGGTAAAACCTGGAAAACATCGAATGCCGCCAGTCATGAAAGCACAACAGAAGCAGCGGTGGTTCAACTAAACGACGGTTCGTTGATGTTAAACATGCGAGGAAATAAAAACCGTGAAAACCTGAGTGATTCAAACGGAAGAGTGATTGCCACAACGACTGATCTTGGAAAAACATGGACGGAACATCCGACTTCCAGCAATGCTTTAATTGAACCTACCTGTATGGGAAGTTTATATAAACATTTTTATCAGCAAGAAAATCAGAATAAATCATTGTTATTTTTCTCTAACCCGAGTTCTAAATCATTCAGAAACAACTTTACTCTTAAAGTGAGTACTGATGACGGTAATTCATGGCCCGAAAAAAATTGGGTACTGTTAGATGATATGCGAAGCAGGGGATATTCCAGCATTAGCAGTGTAAATGAACATACCATCGGTATTCTGTATGAAAGTGGTTCTGCAGATCTTATTTTTCAAACTTTCACTTTAGAAGAATTGAACTTAAATCGTTAATAGCCCCTCAATCTGTTCTATACACCTTGTTGCGCTGCAACAAGGTGTTTTTATTTGAAGCACTACTGAATGGCTAATGCTTTCAGTAGTTGATCGATATCTTCTTTTTGATGAGCCGCATTAATAATAATTCTGTTTAACAACGGATCACTCGCACTTGGATAAGCAAAGCTTGAAATCAATATTTTTTGTTGCTTCAGTTGCCCGAACAACTGCTCGTTTGCACTTACATAAATCGGTAGTTCCTCTACACAACTGAAAGGTTGTGTAAGCTTTTCACGAAAATATTGATTGTTGATTTGCAATGTCTGATAAGCATGACGGTAAATATGCTGTGCTTCTACATAAGCATACATACTGGCGGGAGCTGCCGGTGAAGCACCGATAAACATACCGGATTTTCTTAATTGATCAATAGTTGCTTCGTCTGATAATACCAAACCCGCACGAATGCCCAGGCCCTTGGCCATAGACGCTACTACAATGTTCGTAATATTTTTTTGTTGAGGAAGTGTCTGATAAACACCTTTCCCTTCGTTACGCGTAAAACCAATGCCATGCGAATCGTCAATAATCAAAGTAACCTGCTTTGACGGATCAATCGTAGAAAAATCTTCAAAGTGTAACAAGGCAGGCTGCTGCGGGTCAACGGCATTTGAAACAATGATAAACTTTTCTTCAGGTGAAGTGTTGATGTGATGAATCGTATCTCTTTTCCAGCTTTCGAAAGATGTAATTTCTACCGACGGTTTACTGTTTAACCAAATAGCAGGGTGCGTTAGCGGACTGAAAAGAATATTTTTTTCACTAAAAAAGCTTTGTACTACCAGCTGTGCAGCCAGGTAACCGCTGGAAGTAACCAAAGCAGCCGGGGCATGATAATTAGCTGCTATCAGTTTTTCAGCCTCCGGATAAATATTGAGCTGAACATTGTTATTGCGGGATGTTCCGTTGTTGAATCCCCATTTTTCAATGCCTTGTATGTAAAGTGATTTAAAATCATCGTTTTGCGAAATACCCAGATAATCTGTTCCGCTAAAAAACAGATAATCTTCCGATAAAACGGAAAATTTTCTTGACGTTCCGCAATCTAAATGTCTGAACGGATCAGGAGAGTTAGTATGGCTCATCATCAAATTTACAACTATTCGCATTATCAGGAAATCTGGAAAAGTGTAAGAAAGAGATATTGTGAATTTACCTACTTTTACTTTTTTAGAAGAAGCTTAGAATGAATACAAGAATTTTACCTCTTACTTTAGGAGGATTGGGAATCGGAAGTGCAGAATTTTTAATCATGGGTTTACTGCCGGATATTGCTACAACTTTCAATGTATCAATTCCTGACGCTGGTTATTTAATTTCTATTTATGCATTTGGAGTGGTGGTGGGTGCACCGTTATTGGTAGCAGGCACCGGAAAAATTGCACCTAAGAAAGTGCTCATCGGCCTGATGATCGCTTTTACCATCTTTAATGCATTGGCTGCTGTTGCACCTACCTTTTGGACAATGTTTATTGCACGGTTCTTTAGCGGGCTACCGCATGGCGCTTTCTTCGGAATCGGAACTGTAATGGCCAGCCGTTTAGCGGCTCCCGGAAAAGAAGCCAGAACCATTTCTATGATGTTTGCCGGATTAACCTTTGCTAACCTTTTAATGGTTCCCCTGGGTACACAACTTGGTCATATGGTTTCATGGAGATGGGCTTTTGCTTTGATTGCGTTGATAGGATTAATAACAGTGCTTGCAATCGTCTTTTTGTTGCCGGATGTAAAAGCTGTGCAGCAGGGAGGATGGAAAAAAGAAGTCAGACATCTGATGAAATTAGATCCTTTATTGCTGATATTGATGATTTCTATCGGAACCGGCGGATTATTTTGCTGGATCAGCTACATCGCACCAATGATGAGAGACCTGGCAAAAGTAGAGCCGGGTAATATCTCGTGGATTATGGCATTGGCCGGATTGGGAATGTGTTTTGGTAATATTTTAGGAGGACGGCTGGCTGATAAACTCTCTCCGCCAATCACTGCGCTGATTAGTTTTGTAGGGGTTGCTATCTGTTTAGCCATTAACTATCTGACAATTTCTTATACCGTAATCGCAGTTACAATGGTGTTTTTCACTGGTTTAATCACTTTTACAATCGGCGCACCGATACAGATGATGATGATTACGACTGTGAAAAAAGCACAAATGCTGGGCGCATCGGCATCACAAGCAGCCTTTAATATCGGAAATGCTTTAGGTGCTTTCTTAGGAGGAATTCCTATCGCACTGGGATTTGGACTTGCTTCTCCTTTACTCGTAGGAATTGTAATGGTACTCGTCGGTATTATACTCTTGTATCTTTTTATACAAAGGCAAAAAGAAACCGGAAATACTTTACCTGTAGTACCAACGTTAGAATCATGACAATATGAAATAACCGATAAATGAGAATTGTATAAAAAAACTCATCATTAGAATAGAATAAACATCGTTAAGTTAGTATATTGCTGAATGTTTGTTTGTTGCATTGCCATAGTAAACATCTATTAATATTAAAATCTCCATATGGCTTCGAGCAGGTTAAAAAGTGAATTAAAGATCAATAAAACAAAAGCAGCCGGTAAGGAACGCAAAAAGAACCCTTCGGCTACCATGGCTGATATTGTTGAAACAAGATTGAGAGAGTATCTCAAGAAAAAATCTTTTCGACCTGGCGACCCTTTACCTAAAGAAATGGAACTTGCCGAAGCATTAGGCGTAAGCAGAAACGTTATACGTGAAGCACTGAGCAGATTAAGGATGTTAGGAATGATTGAAACAAAGAAGAGAAGGGGAATGGTACTCACCACTCCTGATATATTAAGCAGTTTCGAAAGAGTATTAGATCCGTTAATCATTGATGATAAAAATCTGAAAGATATTTTTGAACTTCGTTTAGTATTGGAATTAGGATTGGCTGATCTGTTGTATATGAGAAAAACAGATAAGGATATCGAAGAACTGGAAACTATTGTTAAAAGTGAAAATGCTGACGAAACCGAATTCCGTTTGAAGAATGAAATTGCTTTTCACGGTAAGTTATACGAAATGACCGGTAATGATACATTAAAACGATTTCAGAATATGTTGCTACCATTGTTCGGATACGTTATTCAACTCGAAAAACAATATCAACCGGCTACCGTTTCTCATGCCGATCTGGTAAAGATTCTGAAAAATGGAACAAAAGATGAATTCAAAGCTGCAATGACAGCTCATTTACAACCACATTTGCAGCGATTAAACTGAAAGTCTGCACTTCAATAAATTACTTCAGGCTGAATCAGGTTTTAATTACCTTTTTCAGCTTTTTTTTGTTCATTTTTTTAGTCTGTTTCATTTAGAGAAAAATTAATTTGTCCTACATATTGTTTTTGTCTTTTTCTTTTCGTAAACTGCATAAAATTTCAGTTTTTATACAGTGTGATATTTTATATTCTGTATAAAGCAGATTTAATTTTTTATAAAAATTATCTCATGACGCTTAAAGACAATTTCAAATTGAGAATAGTGGGGGGGATGATTTTGTTAAGTACAGTATTGTCTTGTAAACAATCATCTTCTAACGATCGGTTAACTATGATAACTTTTGAATGGTCGCAGCTTGACTCAATTCCGGACCCCTTTGGATTTGCAGGTGGATTTTCAGGTGTTTCTAATGGTGCGTTGATATTTGCCGGTGGTGCCAATTTCCCTGATGGAAAAGCTCCCTGGACTGGTGGTGTGAAAAAATGGTACAACAGTGTATTTGTTCTTGAGAGTCCGGAAGCACAATGGAAAACCGCAGGTACTTTACCAATAGCACTGGGCTATGGAACCAGTATTACTTACAATAACAGGTTTATTGTTATTGGTGGTTCAAATGAAACCGGGCACTCTGATAAAGTTTGGTCTTTAATTTATGAGAATAAAATGATCTCTATTGACAGTTTGCCTTCTTTGCCGCAACCACTCGCAAATAGTTGCGGTGCAGTCGTAAATGATAAAATATATGTAGCGGGAGGGCTGATCAATGATACAGATAAAAATACGACACCGCTATTCTGGTCATTAAACCTGAAAAATACTACAGAAGGCTGGCAGGTGCTTTCTCCTGCTCCCGGAAAATCAAGAATGTTAAGTGTTGCCGGTGTGTGGAATGATCGGTTTGTTTTGTTAAGTGGAGTTGAATTAGTAGACGGTGTAAGAAGTTATCTTACGGACGCTTATGTGTATAGTGAAGAAAAGGGATGGGATACATTACCGGATCTTCCTTATTCGGTAGCAGCTGCCCCTTCTACTGCTTATACACAAGGTGATCAGTTATTTATTTTTGGTGGAGATAACGGAGAATTAGCTGCAGAGGCCGGTACTTTGCGAGAAAAACATCCGGGCTTTGAAACGAAAATTCTTCAGTTTGATTTCAACAAAAAGCAATGGAAAATAAATGGTGAAATACCCGTAACCATTAAAGAAAATGCTGCAGAAACTCCTAACGAAAGTACGTGGGCTCCGGTTACTACTAATATGGTAGAGTGGAAGAATCATATCATTATTCCTTCGGGTGAAGTAAGACCAGCCATCAGAACACCAAGGATATTGACTGCAAAAATTAAATAACAAGTTCACTGTTGCTATATGAAAGAGAAAAAAATATTAGGGCTTTCTTATCCATGGTTTCTGGTTAGTATATTATGGGTAGTAGCTTTTTTGAATTACCTCGACCGGATTCTGATCACTTCAATGCGCGACCCTATTGTAGCTGATTTTCAATTGAACGACGCACAATTCGGATTACTCACTTCGGTATTCTTATGGTCGTATGGATTTTTAAGTCCTTTCGGTGGTTATTTCGCCGATAAAATTGGCCGTCGAAAAGTAATTATTTTCAGTGTAGTCGTATGGTCGGCAGCTACAGTGTTTACCGGGTACGCACAAACGTATCATCAAATGATCATTTCACGTATTATTATGGGAATGAGTGAAGCTTGTTACATTCCTGCTGCTTTGGCGTTGATAACAGATTATCATAAGGGAAAAACGAGGTCACTGGCTACCGGCATACATATGAGTGGTTTGTACGCAGGATTGGCTTTAGGTGGAGTGGGGGGCTTTATTGCTGAAGCATACGGGTGGCGCTTCGGATTCCACCTGTTCGGAATCTTCGGAATCTTATACTCATTCGTATTGATTTACGGATTGAAAGATAAAAAGGCTTCTGCAGAAGAATTGGCAGCAGCTGAAACCAAAGAAGAACCGATAAAAATATCTGCTCTTTTATCACAACTGTTTAAAAACTATGCCTTCATTATCATACTTATTTTCTTTTGTGTATTGGGAATGGTAAACTGGCTGGTGAATGGTTGGATGCCGACCTTCCTGAAAGAAAGTTTTGATCTGGGATTAGGTGAAGCTGGTATTTCTGCAACTGCCTATATTCAGATCGGTTCATTTGTAGGTGTATTGTTAGGAGGTATTATTTCAGACAGATGGAGTGCTACCAATCCAAATGCACGCCTCAACATGATTATCATCGGTTTCTTAGTGGGCGCTCCGTTTTTATTTTTACTTTCGTTCACCTCTGTATTTGCAATTGCTATTGCGGCAATGTTCATCTTCGGATTGGCAAGAGGCTTTAATGATTCTAACCTGATGCCTGCATTACGCCAGATCATCAATGAAAAGTATATAGCTACCGGCTACGGATTTTTAAATTTCCTGAGTACTATTGTAGGCGGATTGATGGTATATGTGGGCGGAGCCTTAAAAGATGCTGCCATTCCTTTATCGGTCGTATATCAGTTCTCTGCCGCCTGTTTGATTCTAGGAACATTAAGTTTATTCCTGATTGTCAAAAGAACTAAAAAATAAATATTATAATTTTTATAAATAGATAAAGCCGGAGGTTTACTTCCGGCTTTTCTTATGAATTTACCTCCCTGCTTTTCTTGTAAAAAGAACCTTTCGTCACAAATTCACAGTGATTGATCCCTTTTATTCATAGCCGGAAGAATCTATTGTTATTTTTGTTCAGCTAACAGGTTATTGCATAAAATAAGTACTACAAAGCAAAATAGTGTGTAGTAAGTTGGTGATAATAATTGGCCGATTGTTTCACTAATGCGCAGCTCATTATTCTATTAACGGAAAGCTCTTTACTGCGAACCCGTTCTTCAGTTTGTTTTTTAGTATCCGGTGAATTTGTTTTTCTTTCATTACAAGTTGAATAACCCACCGGAATTAATAATAATAAAGCCAATTTATGCATAATACTTTGATAGAAACAGTTGATCAATACAAAACTGTTTCACTTTTATAGCCTGTTCTTAAGCAGAATAGCCAGACAATGGTTTATAAATAGTTGATCATATTCTTTTATAAAGTATGAATATGACTGACAGTTCAGCTTTTTAAGTTGCTGATTAATGAATTTTTCAAAGGTTAATATAAATTTTAATATGTGACAAGCCGGTCAAAAATAAGAATGATATCAGTTGTAAACTAAATACTCATCATAATTTGACATTTGTCAAAAAAGTGATCAAAAAGCAAGCCATAACTATAAGAAATTAGTTAGATGGCAATTATCTGACAATTCAATAAATGATAAAAATGTTTAATAGAATGAGCAGCTAATAATTTTATTTACTATTTATATGGATTTATGCTTTTTCTGAATCATATTCTTTTAACGATTTGCCACGATCAACTATTAATTCTTAATTCTTAATTAATAATTATTAATTATTAGTTATTCGTTGATCTATTTTCAGCCAAAAGAACAAAACTAAACAATGAGAAAATCCCTTCATGCTGTAATGCGTGCCATTTACTTATTCATTTTCCTGATTGCGGGTTCATTAGTTTCAAATGCTCAGAACGGAGTTGTTGAAGGAAGTATTAAAGATGCACAGAAACAAGCTTTAGCTTTCGCTACGGTAACTATTTTTAAAGCATCAGACACTTCTATTGTTAACTACAAACTGACTGATCCTGCCGGAAAGTTCAGAATTACCCAGTTACCTTTGAATATTGAGTTGAGAATATTAGTATCCTACACAGGTTTTGACTCTTACCGTAAAACCTTTACATTATCTAAAGAAAGTACTGCATTAAATTTAGGGGAGTTGGTTTTAACACCAGCCGCAGATTTATTGGAAGATGTTGTAGTAACAGCAGAAAGACCACCCGTGGTAATGCGTAAAGATACGATCGAATTCAATGCAGAATCTTTTAAAACCCTGCCTACAGCAATGGTAGAAGACCTGCTCAGAAAATTACCGGGTGTTGTGATGACCGAAGATGGCCAATTCATGGTAAATGGAAGAAAAGTAAACCGTATTCTCGTTGATGGAAGAGAGTTCTTTGGCAATGATCTGAAAGCAACCACTAAAAACTTACCGGCTTATACCATTGATAAAGTACAGGTACATAACGACGAAAGAGATTTGTTCGACGATCCGAATCGCCCGCCTTCTGAAGTAGGACAGGTCATTAATCTACGCCTGAAAAAGGAATACAAAAAAGGAATGTTCGGTAAATTGTATGCGGGCGCCGGTACCAGCGACCGACATGAAATTGGTGGAATCGTTAATTTATTCAGAGATACCACTCAGATCAGTTTCCTCGGTTTTTCCAATAATCTTTCAAAAGGTGCCTTTTCAATGGGAGAATTAACCGGTGCAGGAGGTTTTAACAGAAGTGGTTTTAACAGCATAGCTATTACTTCAAGCGGAGGAGTTGCATTGAATGGAATTAGTTTCGGAGGTTTGGGAATGGGGATTGAAACTTCTAAAGGTGCAGGAATTAATATTAATCACACCATCGGAAAACATCTTGACCTGAACGCACAATACTTCTATACAGGTTCTAAAGATGAATTCGCTTCTACTTCAGTTCGTGAACAGTTTGTAAAGGATACGGTTCTTACCACTTCAACACGTATAGACAGGGTCACCAGAAGAAATTCGCACATGGCCAGTTTACGTGCTTTCTGGAAAATAGATTCTTTAACAAGATTAGAGTTTACACCCAAAATTAATGCAACGAATGGTAATAATATCCGTCCAGAATTTTCACTGACAAATCAGAATTTCGAAGGAAAGTTGAATGAAAGTACTATTGATGGGAGAGATAAACAATACTCATTAGCCTATAATCACTATCTGAATTTTAATAAAAAAATGAAAAAAGGATTTTCATTGAATATTAGTAATTATACAGATATGGATAGTCGCAATGATGTATACATTAATAAACTGATCAATTCATATATTGCTGTAGATACTTTGTATCAAAACAGAAAACAAGATCAGGATATCGCAGTGAGATCAGTACAAAACTATATCACACTGGCTAAAGTTATTAATAAATCAATCGATGTTTCCTTCAGGCATAAACTGGAATGGAAAGAAAACCGTAGTGGCATTTATGTATACGACGCATTGTTTTCAGAAGATTTATACAATGTTTATTTACCTGATCTGTCTAACGATTATACACGTGAAGATTTTGGCCAGGAATTCAACGGGCGTTTAAACTATAAATTGAAAAAATTTACTTTTTCTCCGGGTATTTCTTATGTTGATCTTAATTATACTAATAATTTCACGTCGCTCGGTTATAAACAAAAGAACAATTTCGGTATGTTCCTGCCATCGGTGAATATACGCTACGGTAACCACCTGAGCATGGGATTATCACAATACATGAATGTACCCACAGTTGATAAAATGCAGCCGGTTGTAAATGCCAATAATCCGATGAATATCATTATCGGCGATCCTAACCTGCGTCCGGGTAAAACTACTTCAGCAAGTATGAACCTGAATGTATACACTAATCCAAAGTTCACTTATTCTGCATATGTTTCTGCGCAGTTTCTGGATGATGCTATTGTGAGCAACCGCAGTATTGATGCATTAGGTAACCAAACAACCCGCTGGATACAACTGGACGGTAACAAAAACTTCTTTGGTAATTTTTCTGCTAATAAAATATTTACTGTCAGCACTAAAAATAAGTTTACTGTTGGAATGAGCGGAGGTGCCAATCATAGCGAGAATAGAAGTATTTTAAATTCAGAAATCATTACTTCTTTGATATCCGGTGTGAATTTTGCCCCCAGAGTCATGATAACATTAGGAAACCTGTTAGATTTCTCGGTTGCCTATAATCATAATATTAACTATAACCGTTTTGAAAATCAGGTGCTGAGTAATTTTACCTATGTCAATAAAAATATTTTCAATGAGCTGACGTTCAGACCGGGCAAACATTTTGTATTCAATTCAAAGTATACCATGCATTATCGTCAGCTGACCGGTCCGGATATGCCTAAATATGTACATCTGTGGAATATTGCGGCCACTTATCAGTTTATGGAGTCGCAAAGAGCACAGATAACTTTGTCAGTATTTGATGCGTTGAAAAGTAACCGGGCAATCAGCAGAACGATTCAACAGAACTATATTCTGGATGTAAATACTACCGTATTGCAACAATATTTTCTGTTAACATTCAGCTATAATATCAAAGACTTTAAGTCTAAAAGCCAAAATAGCATGTTTGGTTTCTGGTAGATTTTTCCGGAATTGATAAACATCCGGGAGGGTTTTGATGTTATAGTTCATATAAAACACTCAAAATATTTATCGACACATGAAAGCCCTGATTATAGGCGCCACAGGTGCCACCGGTTCTGACCTTGTAAAACAACTGCTGAATGATAGTAAGTTTCTTCAGGTAGTGGTTTTTGTAAGAAAAGCGCTTTCTTTTAAACACGATAAATTAGTTGAACATATTGTTGATTTTGAACATCCCCATACCTGGAGTCATCTGGTGCATGGGGATGTTGCTTTTTCTGCAATGGGTACCACCCTTAAAGCAGCAGGTAGTAAAGAAGCACAATGGAAGGTAGATTATGATTATCAATATAATTTTGCTAAAGTGGCCTCTGAAAATGAGGTTCCGGTTTTTGTATTGGTATCGGCGGCTTATGTTTCTCCTGATTCAAAACTTTTCTACCCGAAAATGAAAGGAAAGCTGGAAGAAGCTATTAAAAAACTCCACTTCACAGCGTTGCAGATCTTTAATCCGCCAGTGTTAGCACGAGCTAACAGTGATCGTTCAGGAGAAGTGATAGCTGTAAAAGTCATGAACTTTTTTAATGCAATCGGACTGTTTAAGAAACACCGTCCGATGAAAACCAACGAACTGGCAGCAGCTATGATTCATGCCGTAAAGAAAGCTACACCAGGTATACATCAGTGGCAGGGGCAGGATATTCTGAAAGCTTGAAGTTTTTTTACCATTAGAAATTAAAAGCTCCTGCCGCTTCGCTTTGGCTTCTTCTATCTTATGATCACCATTTAAACATGAAGAGAATGAAGTTGAAAAGCGAATGAAATGTTGCCGGTTAGCTAGTTTCCCTTCATCCCTTCATTATCTTCATGTTTCCCATTGAGATCT
>NZ_RCWL01000008.1 GCF_003991195.1 Gynurincola endophyticus
CTCATCCACAGTATCAGCAGCCGTGTGATGGGTAAGTTATCGAATCAATACCTGTACAACGGTAAGGAGTTACAGCAGCAAGAGTTCAGCAATGGTAGTGGATTAGAGTGGTATGATTATGGGGCAAGAATGTACGATGCGCATATCGGTAGGTGGAATCAGATAGATCCATTGGCAGACCAGATGCGTCGTCATAATCCGTACAATTATGCATTCGATAATCCTATTCGCTTCATAGACCCGGATGGGATGATGCCATGGGATCCGGATGATCCGCCTGGTATACTGAGAAATTTATGGCGTGGCTTTCGGGATGGAGGTAAAAGTACACTTACCTTTGCCAGAAGCCTGGGCACCACTCAGGGTTGGAAGGAGGTGGGTAGTGGTTTAATGAATTTAGCAGAGCAGGGGGTAGGTACGCCGATGGGTCGGCTTAGAACCAGTATGATGGTAGACCATGCTGTTAGCTATGTTAAAAAGTTCCCAGACCAGAGCGCTGAAAAAATTGCTTATGATATAGGTTTCGGCTTAGAAAAGGCGGCAGAAGGAATTATTTTGACTAAAGGAATGGGTTTAGCCACCAGAGCACTGAAAGNNNGAGCACTGAAAGCAGGAGGAGTTGCAGCTGAAGCAGGAACCATGATGGCTGAGGGAGCAAGTGGAGCTAAGGGGATACTTAATGTAGAACAGCGTTCTTTACAGCATATGTTTAGCCGACACGCCAAAGATTTTGGGATTTCGGGAAATTGGAATAAAGCAATGGCTGGTGAATTTGAAGGAGTTTTGAGAACACATATGAACGGATTAAAACCAATTCAAGGAACATACAGGGGAACCCAACAAGCTTTACATTACTATAATTCAAGCACAGGATTAAATGTGATGACTGATATGGGTGGAAATCTTCTTGGTGGTTGGAAATTGAGTGCAGACCAAGTCAAATATTTATTATCAACAGGAGCAGTCAAATAAAGTAAATTTTATGCCAGAATATTTTGATATATCGTTAATAGCCCCTAAAACAAAATCTTCAAAATCGGAAATAGAATTTTGTTTGAATAAGCTTAGCTTATCTGAAGGGGAAAACACATCTGATATATTTTCAGGAAGACAAATCCTAGTGTCGATAATTGATGCTGAAGAATCTGATTTTGAAGAGTTATCTATTGGTTTGCCTGAACAGATTTTTTACAAAGAAACCTTTGAGGAAGACTTAAAAAAGCTTACAATTTTTATTAATCGTTTTTTTGATTGTAACAGCAACTTCAATTATGCTTTGTGCAGTTATGAATTAAATGGATATCTTATTGGAAGCATTAAGAAGTATGAACAGTTCAGCAATACTGCCTTCCTAAAGCGTTTCCCTATAATTTATGAAAGAAAATCATCACTTGGATTACCATTGTTAAAAACGAATACGGATGCTCAAGAAATTTTTAAACAATGAAGTTGTTTATCAAAATATTGCTATTTGTTTTTGTTACACTTGTTGTTAATGTGAACGTAATAAGTACCCCTCACTCGCGCCGGATTGTATCCGGTGTGAATAGAATAATATTTTTTTATGTGATAGTATAAATGATATAGCTGTTGTAATAGAACAGTTTTTGTTTTTCAATACTATTTTGTATCTTATTAAGAATTCAAGCGTAATAGATTAACTCCCAATCAAAATTTACAAGAGTAGCGATGGTTGATTATTTTTTCAGGGTGGTATGCAGGGCATCAGTAGTAATGCTTTAGGGTTTGGAGATGCGGATCATCAGTTCAAATATAACAGTAAAGAAGAGCAACGCAAAGAGTTCAGCAATGGAAGTGTATTGAGTGGTACGATTACGGAGCCCGAATGTACAATGCGCAGATCGGTAGGTGGAATCAGGTGGATCCGTTATCGGATAGTATGTTGAACTGGTCTCCCTATAATTATACTTATAATAGTCCATTCTATATACCGATCCGGATGGACGTGCCCCGTTGAATGAATAGGATGTTTATGTACGCAATGGGCAGATGATAAATGTTCGAATGACGGGTACCAAAGGAGGGGATGAAACAGACTTTCTACAAAAGCTTACTGTTTTTAATAGTTGCTATTATTTCTTCAGTTATCACTACCAGTCTTGTTTCAATCTCTTTAGAAAGTTTATCCAGATGATTAAAATCAGGGTTTGTTACAATTACAGTTTCAAGAATGGAGTACTTTGGTTTGGTGGTTCTGCCTTTATTCCACTTTGTTGCTTTGAAATACTGCCAGTATTTTTCCTGCACAGGAATGGTTTGCCCCAGCAGCCAGATTTCGAATTGCATTGTAGAGTGATTTAAAACTAAACCCAGTTTCAGTTTTCTATCTTTTAAGAAGTCATTGGAATAATAAAAATAGGTATAATCCATATATCCCTGAAAAAGACTGCCAAACGAATACCTCTCAGAAAGGTTTTTCGATAATGTTGTTCTCAATCTCGTTACATACTTCACCAACGAAATATATGCTTTCTGAAGGTCACCTTTGTTGAGTTGTTCTTTGTAAATATCAACGTAATGATTTAAATCTTTCATTTTAAAACTGATTAATTATTTCATTGCCGGCCGGCTAGCTTATATATTTTATTGAGTGTTGTAGAGAGAACAGTTTTTGGTTATATAGAGTAACTGGTAGTTGCAGGGGAGGAGTGTTTAAAAATAACAAAAAGTTATAGTACAGAAAAGAAATATTATTTTTGATAATATAGTACCTGAAAGATGTATTTATTTGTCACTTTCACTTTGAATAAACTTCAGGTTACGCATGATACCACGCCACTTACTTCTTTTTAAGGGAGATAATTTGAATACTTTTTTAAACGCTTCTTCAGTAAGTTGTTCCCACTCTAATGAATTAAAGTCCTGAATGATGCCTACAGGAGAAAAAGCTGCCTGCTGGTGTGGTTGAGAAAAACGATTCCACGGACAAACATCCTGGCAGGTATCACAGCCGAACATCCAGTCGTCAAATTTCCCTTGCATAGAGGCAGGTATGATTTCATCTTTTAACTCAATCGTGTAATATGAAATACACTTACTGCCGTCGATTACTTTGTTTAGGTGAATGGCCTGCGTAGGGCAGGCATCTATACATCTGGTACAACTTCCGCAGAAGTCTTTCGTGTATGGATTGTCGTAAGCTAAGGGTAAGTCTGTTATTAAAGTGGAAATAAAGAAGAAGGAACCTTGCTGTTTAGTAATCAGGTTGCCGTTTTTTCCGATCCAGCCGAGCCCGCTTTCTTCGGCCCACGCTCTTTCCAGAACGGGTGCAGAATCTACAAACCCCCGGCCTTCCACTTCACCAATGTTCTCACGGATTTTTTCCAGCAATATCCTCAGCTTCGGGCGTATCACTTCGTGATAATCTTCACCGTATGCATACTTTGAAATCTTCGGTCCGTCGGTTTGTTGCACCTGTTGCGGAAAATAGTTCATTAACAATGTAATAACCGACCGGGCACCCGGAACGATTTTACGCGGATCGATACGAAGGTCAAAATGATTCTCCATGTAATGCATAGAGCCGTGCATACCCTTATTTAACCAGCGTTCCAGGGCATGCGCATGGTCAGTCAGTTCTTTAGCCTCCGCAATACCGCAGTAGCTAAAGCCCAGTTCCTGAGCCCATTGCTTAATTGATTGACTATGCAAAATTGGATTCATCCCTGCAAAGTTAATCAATGAAGTGCAACAATCTGCTTTTGATGTTGCACAGAAAATCTTTTGGGCTAACCTGAATTTTGTTAATTTGGCGGCAATATGAAATACTTATTAGGTCTCGATGTAGGATCATCATCTGTTAAAGGTGCTTTAGTACAAATAGACACCGGTAAAATTGTGGCCTCTGCATTTTCACCTTCGGTGGAAATGACCATTGATGCACCTAAAGCCGGTTTTGCTGAACAGGATCCTGAAAAGTGGTGGCAGGAAGTAAAAAACGTAAATGCTCAGCTGAAATCGATTATACCTTTTAAACCTGAAGAAATTGCAGCCATTGGTATATCTTATCAGATGCATGGTTTGGTTTGCGTGGATAAAGATGGCGAAGTTTTAAGACCAGCTATTATCTGGTGCGATAGCCGGGCAGTAACTTATGGAGATGCTGCATTTGCTGACATGGGCAATGAATATTGTTTATCCAGCTTCCTGAATTCTCCGGGCAATTTCACTGCTTCTAAATTGAAGTGGGTCAAAGAAAATGAACCGGCTATCTATGATAAGATTTACAAAATTATGTTACCGGGCGATTACATCGCTTATAAGTTAAGCGGTGATATGACGACTACCGTTACCGGCTTGTCAGAAGGTATTTTCTGGAATTTTAAAGAAGAAAAAATAGCCGATAGTTTATTAAAGTATTATGAAATCGATAAAAATAAATTATCAGATGTTGTTCCTACTTATGGATTACAGGCAAGAGTAAACGAAAAATCTGAAATAGAATTAGGTATTGCAGCCGGAACTCCCATCAGCTTCAGAGCAGGTGATCAACCCAATAATGCCTGTTCATTGAACGTATTAAACCCTGGTGAAATCGCCGCTACTGCCGGTACTTCAGGAGTAGTATATGGTGTTACCGATCAGGTAGTGTATGATGAAGATTCAAGAGTGAATACTTTTGTACATGTTAACCATACTGAAGCTGATCCAAGGTATGGCGTTTTATTATGTATTAATGGTACCGGTATTTTAAACAGTTGGGTGCGTAAAAACTTTTTCGACGGAGCTTCTTATCAATACCTGAATGAAGCTGCTGCCAGTGTTGCTCCCGGATCAAAAGGATTGCTTTTATATCCGTTTGGTAATGGCGCCGAGCGGGTGTTGAAAAATCAGGATGCTGGAGCCAGTATCAGAAATATTAATTTTAATATACACTCCAAAGCTGATATCGCCCGGGCAGCGCAGGAAGGAATTGTTTTTTCATTAAACTACGGTGTTGAAATTATGAAGCAGATGGGCCTGCAGATCAATACCGTACGGGCAGGTTATGCTAATATGTTTTTAAGTGATTTATTTGCAGAAGTATTTGCTAACACTACAGGAACTGTTGTAGAGTTGTATAATACCGATGGTGCCGCCGGAGCAGCACGTGCTGCCGGAGTAGGTGCCGGAATTTATAAAAATGCCAAAGAAAGTTACACCGGCATGGAATTGATCAAATCTATTGAACCCGATCAAAAGCTCAGTACTGTTTATCAGAACATTTATCAACAGTGGAAACAAAAGATCTGACCTTTACTATAAATTACGAAAAAAAATGCAAAAAAGCAAATTGATCGATACAACAAAACCCTTCTCAGTAGTGAGAAGGGTTTTTAGTTTCAACAGAATAGGGTTGTTGTAATTCTGCTGTACCTGAAATTGAAATGACAGGTTTGTGTTTGTAAAGGGATTAGAGGTTACTGTTTAATAAACTGAGTCGAGTTGCTACTTTCTTCCCCTACGGCATTCAGCCAGTAAGAGCCCGGTTTTAAATCAGTAATACTAACCATGTGTACCGTTTGGTTTGTACTGACTTGAATATTTTTTATGACTCTTCCATTAAGATCATAAATGATAAGCCTGTTTATTTTACTGTTTCCTGTATTGACCTGTAACTGATGACTGGCCGGGTTAGGATAAACCTTTAATGTGATTAAATTAGCCGGTTTGATTTTTTGTATACCTATTAATACTTTGTGTGCATTCGGTTCTACACCCCATAATTCAAAGTAAGTATAAGTATTCGGATCAACCAGTGTCTGATGTTTAAAATGAGTGTGGTCTTTTATGTCAAACTCGTTTAGTTGATACAGATTACTATTATCTGTACCGGCCTTTAAGATAGCTGTTTGAAAAGGATGGTCTTTTAATTCAATATTGATCGATGCGTTTCTGTCTTGTTGTTTTACCGCAAAGTGATATTTTCCACTCCTTAATAGTACATCTATTAAGGTATCTTCTATGGCTCCTATATCTAATCTTCCATTCTGATTCACTCTTTTTTTACCATATACATCCAGTTCGCCCGTTAAGTTAGTAATACCCAATGTTGTTGTTAACCGTGTGCTGTCAGCCGCATTGCGGGCATCACTGTTTAATGGTAACATGAAGTCATTGGCATTATAATTTGTAAAGGGCGAAGCTGTACTCACCAGATTGTTTCCCAGATTAGAAACGGAGTTTAAGGCAGTATTAGTATAATTGTTAGCGGTTGCCGTAAAATTATTATTATAGTTTAATACAGAAGGCTGATACAAAATTGTATTAAATAACCTCACCTGATTATGACTGCTGTTGTTTGCATGATTGTATATGGCATATTTTGTACCGTTGCCCGAATATATATTCTTGGTAATCGTTGTATTTACAATAATTACATTGTTGGCTCCGGAGGCTCCGTTGTTACTGGCTAACATGTTGATACCGGTGGTAGCTCCAGTAATAGTATTATTATGAATTAATACATTAGCTACTCTGGATGTACTTGTTTCTATGCTGAAAGGCCCATAACTTCCCGAACTGTTTCTTGTAAGCTCAAGCCTGTTGATATTAAAGTTACTCTGGTAAATATCTAAAATACCATAGTTGCTGGAGGTACAGGAATCAATATATACATTTTCTGCACTTCCATTGGTATTATAGATAGACAGGCCACTGGCAAATGTAGAACTTACCTGCTTTCTTATAAATATATTCTGAGCATTTACTGTTGATGACCTGAACGCATTTCCTACAGTGTTGGATATATTATCATAGAACCTGATATTGTCTAACTGAACTGTTGAACTGATAATGTTCAGGCCGCCACAGTTGTTAGAATAGTTTCTGGTAAATTCAAGATTTCGAAGAGTAAGTCCTGTACAACTGGCTACCACAAAGTTATCATATTCACTTCCTATTGATGTTCCGCTGTAGCTGAGTGAGGTATTGTTGGTGGGAGCGTAACTGTTTCTGATAACAAATCCATCTAGTTCGGCACCGTTAATATTTCCTGTTATAATAAAAATCCGCTTCTTATTGTCTGATCTATTTGTGTTTAAGTTAACTGCTATGTTGTTATTGTCATTTCCATTGGTGTCACCACTTAAAATCGTTTTGTTATTAATCCAGTTTCGCTGACTAAAGGATGTTTCATTACCTGCAAAGCCCCCGAATATTTTTATGCTTTTGTTTAAGCCAAAGTATAAGAGTACTCCTGTTCTTCCGCTGGTAAGAGTAGTAGTTGGTACATAAGTACCGGCTCTGACCCATATTGTATCACCGGCAGTGGCAGCGGTAATAGCAGTTTGTAAATTGTTATAAGCATTGCTCCAGCTTGTGCCGTTTTGTGAACCCGCGCCTGTAGTTGTTACATAACGAATTCTTGCTTGTAGTTCATTAACACATAAGAGGTTAATGAATAGGATTATTGAAAACCAATAATAAGGTTTCATTGATAAGGTTTAGTTAATGATGTTGATGGTACTTAGGGGTGAGGATTAATACGAACATTAAACGGAGGTATGTTTGTATATATTTTATTTTTTGTGATTAATTCAAATTATTTGATTTAAAACAAACTTTTGCTCTGAAGCTTTACGTAGTTAAAAGCTTTTAAGCATAAAATAAAATAGGTGCGCGATTTATATCGTGCACCTATTAGTATGTATAGTAAGTGAATAAGTATTGTACCTACCACTTAGTGGTATTATAATTGTCCGTATATTTTATTCATCCATTGATTAAACAATTCAGGTAATGCTGTTTTCTGTTGTTTCTCTATTAATAATACAGCAGCCAGTTTCTTATTTTGATCAATGAATACCCATGAACCTGTTTCGCTACCTAATGCATATACACCTGGTTCTATTTCGAAGATTCCCAGGCAATACGCCCAGTTCTTAGCATAAGCAGGCTGATACTTTTTGGTAACTGATGGTGCTGATGGTGTTAGTAGTTTCTTTAAACTTTCTTCTCCAAGTATTGTTTTATCTTCTGCTTTACCATTGTTTAATAACATGGCTAATAATTGTATATAGTCAATTGATGCACCGCGTCCACCGGTTGATGGATTGGGAGCGTAGCCTAACTCATGGTCAAATTTTGTAAAGCGCATCTTTAATGGACGAGCTACTTTTTCTTGCATTAAACGATCATATGTTTTTTTTGTAGCAACTTCTGCTGCTCTTGCCGGAAAGTAGGGGCCAATCGTTCCGAAGTAATATTCTTTGCCTGTATTGTTCGACATTTCTAAGGTTGCCAATGCATTGATCGCTTCATCGAGGTTAATCGCTTTCTTCCTTTCAGCAATTTTGCCCGCATCACCATAGTTTTTTTCTACACCTGTTAAATGGGCTAAGCCATGAAATGGAGTAATGTAGCCTTTAAAGTATTTAGTAAGAAAAGGAATTTTATCGCCTAATGATTCATCCCAATCTAACACACCTTCTTCTACTAATTTTGAAATCATGATAGCGGTTGGTAGTTGGGTGAGCTGGCCCAGCGGTACCGGGGTCTTTTCATTAAACTCACCTATATTCTTTTGGTAAACAATCTTATTATTATGATAAATAATGGTAGAAGCAGCTCCGCCATACATTTTCGATTGCTTTTCGAGCCAGTTACCTACCTCTTCAAAGTCCTGAGCCTGCGTAAACTGAAAAAATAGCATAAAAACTGCAGCCAGACTGAATTTGCGACAGGTTTTAAGGTTTAGATGTGACATAAATTCTTCGTTTTGGAGTTGGATTGTGATTTGTAGCTAATATAGTGAATCTCAAAAGGCTTAGCGACAAGCCGACGTTAAAAAAAGGAAAATATTTAAAATAAATTATGAATCTGAACAACTATACCATTAAAGCACAGGAAGCTATTGCAGGAGCTCAACAGGTTGCCTTCAATCTTGAAAGTGTTAACATGGAAACTGAACACTTACTGAAGAGTTTGATGGAGCAGGAAGATTCTCCTGTTGAATACCTGATGAAGAAGAACAACGTATCGATTGGTGTTCTTCAGAATAAATTACAGGAAGCCTTAAATGCATTACCCAAAGTAAGTGGTGGTGGTACTCCTGCTCAGATGGCCGGTAGGGATCTGAGTAATACCATCTTACGATCCACTACTTTGTTGAAACAGTTCGACGACGAATTTGTGAGTGTTGAACATCTGTTATTATCATTGGTTCTCGGAAATGATGAAACTGCAAAATTGTTAAAAGATGCAGGGCTCAGCGAAAAAGGATTGATTCAGGCGATTAAGGATCTTAGAAAAGGAAATACCATTAAAAGTCAAACTGATGAAACCCAGTTCAATGCTTTAAACAAATATGCCAAGAACTTAAATGAATTGGCACGCGAAGGTAAACTGGATCCGGTCATCGGACGCGATGAAGAAATCCGCAGAACCCTCCATATCCTTTCACGCAGATCAAAGAATAACCCGATACTGGTAGGTGAACCGGGTGTTGGTAAAACTGCTATTGCAGAAGGTTTGGCTATGCGTATCGTAAATGGTGATGTTCCCGATAATTTAAAATCTAAAGTGATTTTTGCTTTAGACATGGGCCAATTAATTGCAGGGGCTAAATATAAAGGTGAATTTGAAGAAAGATTGAAAGGTGTTGTAAAGGAAGTGAGTACCAGTGACGGTGAGATTATTTTATTCATTGATGAAATTCACACCCTGGTTGGTGCTGGTGGAGGCGACGGCGCGATGGATGCTGCCAACATTCTTAAACCGGCCCTCGCAAGAGGTGAGTTAAGAGCGATCGGTGCCACTACCTTAAACGAATATCAAAAATTCTTTGAGAAAGATAAAGCATTGGAACGCCGCTTCCAAAAGGTAATGATTGAAGAGCCATCCGTTGAAGATGCTATTTCTATTTTACGTGGCTTAAAAGATCGTTATGAAACTCACCACCATGTGCGTATCAAAGACGAAGCTATAATTGCTGCGGTTGAATTATCTAACAGATATATCACCGATCGTTTTTTACCCGATAAAGCGATCGACCTGATTGATGAAAGTGCTGCAAAGCTGCGTTTAGAAATGAACAGCATGCCCGAAGAGTTAGATACACTGGAACGCCAGATTCGTCAGCTGGAAATTGAAAGAGAAGCTATTAAACGTGAGAACGACGAAACTAAACTGAAAGAGCTGGCTACTGAAATTGCTAACCTTGCTGTAAAACGTGATACGTTTAAATCGAAATGGAAAGAAGAAAAGGAAATTGTAGAAAAAGTACAGAATGCCAAGGTAGAAATTGAAAACTTAAAACTCGAAGCTGATCAGGCAGAAAGAAATGGTGACTATGGCAGAGTAGCTGAAATCAGATACGGTAAAATAAAAGAACAGGAAAATATTATTGCTCAATATTCTACTGCGCTCAGCGAACTCAATGAAAAGAGATTACTGAAAGAAGAGGTTGATGCAGAAGACATTGCTGAAAATGTAGCGAAAGCAACCGGAATTCCGGTTACCAAAATGCTTCAGTCAGAAAAAGATAAACTGTTACACCTGGAAGATTATTTACACAATCGCGTAGTAGGCCAGGACGAAGCAATTTCTGCGGTAGCCGATGCCGTTAGAAGAAGCAGAGCCGGTTTACAGGATCCCAAAAAACCGATCGGTTCATTTATTTTCTTAGGTACCACCGGTGTAGGTAAAACAGAATTGGCAAAAGCATTGGCTGAATTTTTATTCAACGATGAATCGATGATGACCCGTATCGATATGAGTGAGTACCAGGAAAAACATACGGTATCCAGACTCGTAGGCGCACCTCCCGGGTATGTCGGATATGATGAAGGTGGACAGTTAACTGAATCGGTTAGACGAAAACCTTATAGCGTGGTGTTATTGGATGAAATTGAAAAAGCACACCCTGATGTTTGGAATGTTCTTTTACAGGTATTAGATGACGGACGATTAACCGATAATAAAGGCAGAGTGGTGAATTTTAAGAATACCATCATCATCATGACGACCAATTTAGGTTCACATCTGATTCAGGAAGCTTACGATAACGTGAATGATATCGGAAGAGAACGTGCAGCTGAAGTTGCTAAAGCTGAAGTGATGAACCTGTTAAAAGAAACGATTCGCCCTGAGTTTTTGAACAGAGTGGATGAAGTGATATTGTTTGAACCATTGTTGAAAAAAGAAATCAGAGGAATTATCAATATTCAACTGAAAAATCTTCAACAACTGGTTGCTCAGAACGGCATTCAGTTAAATTTTAGTGAATACGCCATCGATTATCTGGTAGAAAATGGATTTGATCAGCAGTTCGGCGCCCGACCATTGAAAAGATTAATTCAAAAAGAGATTGTAAATCAATTATCTAAGCGAATTCTTGCAGGTGATATCGATAAAAGTAAGCCGGTACTGGTCGATGTATTCGACGGAGTAGTTGTATTTAGAAACGATCAGGTTTAACAAAACTGTTTAAACCTTTTTCTTACTGTCACGTTATATATCCTGAAGCCCGTCGCCGACGGGCTTCTTATCCAAAGCTAATTGCCATAAAAAAAAGGAGTTTTAATGGCAATAGGTAATTCTTCAATAGAAATTATACCTTCTTCCCAGGTTTGTTTAGGTAATTCTTCAGGTCGGATTAAAATTGAATTGTTTGGTGATTATGAAACTGCTGCCACGCTGGAAGCTCACTTGTTAGCAAAAAAAATGGTAGAAAAATATCCGGAAGAAATCGGATATTATTTCAGGCATTTTCCGCTAACTCAGGTACATCAGCAATCGCACAAAGCTGCAGAAGCCGCAGTGGGAGCTGCTCAGGAAAACAAGTTCTGGGAAATGCATGAAAGGTTGTTAAAGGAAAAACAATTGGGAGTCATAAGTTTAAGATTATACGCAAGAGAAGAAGGCGTTACTGATAAAAAGTTTTTAGATAAACTCGTTAACAGCACATTTGGTTGGACTGTTAGAGCAGATTTATTAGAGGGGTTGGATAGAGGCGTACGTTCGGTACCGAGTTTTATGATCAACGACCAGCCTGTGCTGATTGATGGAAATTGGGCTAAGTTACCCAAAGTAGTTAAAGAGCTGTTGTCGGAACTAAATAGTGTGAAGGATTAAGTTAGTGCCGAACGACTAGTGGGCTGTTCCTGCTAAAGGACAGCCCTTTTTTAAGAAAGTAATAAAAGGTAGTACCGGATTTTATTTGATTCATTATACTACCCGGTTTTTTAAATAATTCGAATCCGAAACCCATGTGTGTTTTTCTTATACCGGTTATAACATAACCGGTATTTTTTGTTATGAATGATTTTAAATACGGAAGCTGTATAGATTGTTTATTGACGTTATGTTATGGTTGATTGCAGGTATATTGTTCAATCCAAACCTCTTAAACTACAACTGCCACCAGTTGGTTTACCGGCGGCAGTTATTCATTGAGTATATATGAAAAGTAGTAACGGTTTTGAAAATATTTTTTGGTTTAATAGGTAATAAAACTGATGAGTGTTTCAGCAGCCTGAAGTGCATAACCATCTTCTGAAACGAAGCTTCTATTCGTAATAACGAATTGATATTCTTTATCAGGTTCAAGTTTTACTCCCAGCTTTAGTTTTTTCTTGTCGTCTGAATAACCAATTACCCGGGTAATCGGAAAAAAGTCTTTGCCTTTGTCTGAGTAGTTAATTGAATACCCTTCTCTCATCGGCTGGGTAAATTCAATTTCTATTTCAGTGACTGCAGCTGATAAACGATCAGCTTTGATAGGATGAATACCTGCTACACGAGGAGATCGTTTGTTTATTTCAGCTTTCAGATCAGCATATTTTAAAGACCCATTAAAGTATTTCGAATTGTTCAGCAGTTCAAATACTTTTTCATCATCGCTGTAGTTTAAACTGATCAGTGTTTTGATAGCTTCTTTCTTATTCTTAATCTGTTCATAATATTTTTTACTGATAGTATACCCAACATAGTAGCCAAGGTCGCCTACTTCGGCTTGTGTACCGTTATAAAACCAATCTCGCAAACTGGGCTTTACTAAATCTTTTCTGAAATCAGCTTTCACTTTTTCCGCATTCTTTTTTCCATATTCCATATAAGGACTTTTCAATGGGATGCCCGTAATCAGTTCTGCCAGAAAATCACAACTACCTTCAATTAAAGCCTGTTTCAGTATGTAATTGTTTTCGTGTCTGTCTGATACCTGTTGTGTATGGATATACTCATGTATTGCCAGTGAAATAATATTGCTGACTTCCTGCCTGGCAAATACTTTTTTTAGAAAATCTGATTTGAGTTCACTGGTATTCACTGTTGAGTCGCCGGCTGCTACTTCTAAGCCAATAACGAGGTCGTTACCGATGGGCTTACCTCCGGAATTTCCCAACCCAATTACAAAATATAATGCTGCGGGTTTTAATTCAGGGTAATTTTTTTTCAGTTGATCGATCGAGGCATTGACTTCTTTCGACAGTTTTAAGGCCGTTAATGTATTTTGACGCATAGTCTTCCAGAAATGCGGAGCGGTACGAATCGAATTAATATAACCTGAGTCAGTGTAGTTTAAAATTTCTGCAAATTGCTTCAATCCTGCTGAGGCCGGTTGCAGGTATTCTTTTTGAATTATCTGTAGCTGATCATGATAGTTGTCGGTTGCAATGATTTTATCATAAGCATTCCAGAAGCGAACAACATCTTCGGTGTGCAGTTTGTTTTGCGAAAAAGCCAATTGCCCCAAAAACAGTAACAGAGTGAGTTGGATTAGTTTCATGATTTAAGGAATATCTTTATATTGTAATTGCAATTACAATATAATAGACGCTTCAGAATTTGAAATGTTTCAAAATGACAGTAAAAAAGCAGTTTAACATTTCAAGAACCGGTGAAGACGCTGATATGAAATCATTATTTTATTAATTTTAGTTTTAAAGTTGTGTAGATTGGGAAAGTATTGGTTGATATGTTTTTGCTGTTGTTGGGTGTTGATGTTATCCGCACCTGTTTCAGCACAGGTGGATACCTCCCAGAAAGCATCTATTGAAAATTTTGTACTTAAACGGAAAGGTGTTTTCGGGAAACTTGCCCGTAATTTACTTGTGGATACCAATAAGGTGGCCTCAAACATTCCTACCTATGTCTATTATACCCCTTACAATAAAAAAAGGATTCGCAATATCACTTTTACACACGTAGAATTCGGTACTTCAATTAAAGATACTACTGCTCAATTCAAAAATTTCTTTATTTCATTGGCTAATAGTGTTCACGTGAATACCAAAGAGTGGGTTATCAGAAATCATTTGTTTTTTAAAACCGGTGACCGGTTGAATCCATATCTGCTGGCAGATAATGAAAAACACCTGCGCGACTTACCATTTATTCAGGATGTACGTTTTGTAGTGGAGCCTGTTCCTGGAGAAGTGGATGTTGTTGATATTGAAGTGCTTACAAAAGATGTATTTGCTTTTGGGGGCTCATTGAATATGCACGGGCTGGATAAATACACGCTTGAGGCGGAGAATGAAAATATAGCAGGCTGGGGAGATGGGCTGGTGTTAAGAAGCAATTTTGATTATGACAGGTCACATCCGTTGCGTTGGGGGGCTGGGTTCGTTAAAAGAAATATCGGCGGTTCATTTATTGACTTTTATTCAAATTACAGTGAGTTTGTTCGCGCAATAGAAGGCGGACGGCGCGAAGAAATCAATACATCCCTACGATTTGAGCGTCCGTTGGTAAATGCTAACTTAAAGTGGGTGTACGCACTGGAATGGCGCCGGCAAAAAAACCTGAATGACGAATACCGGTTAGATACGGTTTTTACCAAAACACTTAAATACGATAAAGAAAACTGGGACGTTTTTGCTGCCCGTAACTTTAAAATTGACGAAGATGAAAGTTTGCTCAATGATCGCTACCGTTTGTTGGCAGGGGTACGTTTTTTCAACCGTTACTTTTTTGCTATTCCTGATAGTTTTGAACTGAAATACAGCTATCAGTTTCATAACGAAAAAGCATTATTACTGGGAGTTTCTCTTTATAAACAGGAATTCGTAAAAACAAATTATGTATATGGGTTCGGTAGGAGTGAAGACGTTCCTACCGGTGTTGACTTTCAACTGAATGCCGGCCGGGTAAAGAAATATGACCGCGACAGATGGTATGCGGGTATCGGTTTTCGCTTCAGGGAATTCGTTCCTACCGAAGCTTATGTAGATTATACCATGAAACTGGGTGGTTACCTGAATGGAAGCCGGTGGGAGGATTTGGCTATCCTGACCAACCTGGATGCCTTTTCAAAACTCAGAAACATGGGCAACCGGTGGAAGTATCGCTTGTTTAGCTCATTCGGCTTTACCGCACAGCATAAACCGGTTTTAAATGAACCGTTATGGCTCGAAAGTGAATTTGGTTTGCCCGAACTCAATAATCGCAGAACCATTTATGGCAATTCAAGAACAACTATAAAAGTAGAATCTGTATTCTATTCGCCTTTAAATTTTGTCAACTTCAAACTGGCTCCTTTTAGTTTTGCCCGCATCAGTTTTTTAAATAAAGAAAATAAAAGTTTTTGGGATGTAGACCGTTATTCGAGTATCGGTGGTGGTTTGCGTTTAAGAAATGAAAGTTTAATTTTTGGTACACTTGAAGTGAAGTTCTTCTATTTCCCCGAAGGCAATTACCGCAATGAACACTGGCGGTTTGAATTTAAATCGAATATCAGGTTTAAATATAATCAACCGATTATCAAACGCCCTGAAATATTCCGTCTGAATGATTCGAATTAGGTTTATATGTTAAATTAAATATTACTTTTGCATATCATGTTAATCTATAAAGAATTTACATTCGACTCGGCTCATTATTTACCTTATGTACCGGAAGGGCATAAATGCAAAAATATGCATGGTCATACCTATCGTTTAAGAATCTGGATAGAAGGTACGCCGCATCCTGAATTCGGATGGGTGATGGATTTTGCTGTTTTAAAGGATATTGTAAAACCCGTGGTGAACCAACTTGATCACAAATGTATGAATGAGGTTCCGGGCCTTAGTAACCCTACCTGTGAATTGATTGCTGTCTGGATCTGGGATCAGTTAAAACCACAATTACCGGCAATGGCCCGTATTGAATTGCACGAAACCCCTACTTCAGGTGTAATCTATGAGGGAAAATAATTTTTCGAAAGATTATACGTTCTAAGAAGATCGACCTAAATCTCAAATAACCGTTTCATGAAATTTACTTTTATCAACCTTTTTGGTTGTTTAATCGGCTTAACTTCTTTTACTGCCTGCCAGGGCGCCGCAGCAGAAAGTGCGAAAGTGCAAATAAAAGATACCATTACTGAACCTCAGGTAGTTATCGAAAAACCAGTGTTAGACACTACTTTGTATAACGACAGAATGTTACACATGGTAAATGGCGATACCACCGGTAAATGGCCGGTTAACGGCCCGCTGCCAAAACCAGGTGCTATCCTTCCTTTTAAACGGATTCTTGCCTATTACGGCAACTTTTACTCTACTAAAATGGGTATTCTCGGAGAGTTTGCTGAGGAGGAAGTATTAAACCGTCTCAAAAAAGAAGTAGAAAACTGGCAAAAAGCCGATTCTACAGTAGAAGTAATTCCTGCTTTACATTATATCGCTGTTACAGCACAACAAGAGCCCGGAAAAGCCGGACTATACCGATTGAGAATGCCTTTTAATCAAATTGAAAGAACGATTAAAATGGCTGAAAAAATCAACGCATTGGTGTTTATCGATGTGCAGGTAGGATTGAGTACTTTACAAAAAGAATTACCGGAATTTGAAGAATTTCTCAAACTTCCCCATGTGCATTTAGGAGTTGATCCGGAGTTTTCGATGAAAGGCGGACAAAAACCCGGTACTGTTATCGGAACATTTGATGCTGCAGATATCAATTATGCAACGGAATATCTGGCACAGCTGGTAAATAAATATGACCTGCCGCCAAAAGTTCTGGTGATTCACCGTTTTACACAAAGAATGGTTACTAACTATAAAAATATCGAATTACGCCCTGAAGTACAGATCGTAATGGATATGGATGGATGGGGTGCAAAAGCCAGAAAAATTACCACTTATAAAACATTCATTCATAAAGAACCTGTACAGTTCACCGGATTCAAGTTATTCTATAAAAATGATTTCAGAGAACCGGGTAGCCGTATCATGACGCCCGAAGAAGTTTTATCGTTGAAACCTCAACCGGTATATATACAATACCAATAGGAGTTAATAATTAGGAATGAAGAATTAAAGTGAGGTGAAAATTGCAGAATAGCGTCAAAAAGCATACACCAAAGGAATTAAGGTTATTGTAAACCTTAATTCCTTTTTTATTATCGGAGTTTTCTTAATGTTTGAATTTCTGAATGGTTCAAAGGTTGTGGAGATACAGATCGAAGGCCCATAAAAGAATCATCTATACTTTTAACGCGCTGATAGCACCTAAAGCCATTTTTTTATTGTATTTTAAGCTAAATATAAAAGAGATGCAAACGCAAGATCAACAATACATTAAAAGAGCCATTGCGTTGGCCAGGAAAGGAATGGATTCGGGTGCCGGAGGGCCATTCGGTTGTGTGATAGTAAAAGACGGTCAGGTGATCGGTGAAGGGCATAATGAGGTTTTATTGAATAATGACCCTACTGCACATGCAGAAATTGTTGCAATCAGACGGGCCACCCAACACTTACAAAGTTTTCAGTTAAACGATTGTATTGTTTATACTTCCTGTGAACCTTGTCCGATGTGTTTAGGAGCCATTTATTGGGCAAGGCCCTTAAAAGTGGTTTATGCAGCCACCAAACACGATGCTGCTGCTGCCGGTTTTGATGACTCTTTTATTTATGAAGAAATAGAACTACCGGTAGCGCGTAGAAAACTTCCTATACAACAACTATCAACCGAAGATGCTGTAGAAGTTTTTAGTGAGTGGAAATCAAAGTCTGACAAAAAACCTTATTAGTCTTTTAATAACTGAATAATAATAATAGTGAGTATCACTATCATTAAAATCAGAAAAATAGAATAAAGGCCCCATCTTACATCTGCAAGATAGTTGTATTTTCTTCGCGGATATTTATTGACATCGCTTCTCTTGAGTATCTTTTGTTTAATGTCTTTTAAGGTATTGTCAATACTATCGGGGGTAGACAATTGTTCCAATCCTTCCATTGCATCCCACTCAAACTCATCATCTAAAATAGATGCTTCTAAAGCATGGGCTTCCTCCTCAGACAATTCATGCTTGAGGTATTTCACCCATTCTTCGTTAGAAGGATGATCACTATTTTTCATGATATGTTTTTTTCTTTTACCCATTTTCTAGCCAGCGTTTAAGATTTCGCTTACCGTTTTGTATATAACTTTTTACCTGTAACAAAGAGTAACCTGTTTCTGCTGCGATTGTTTGGTAACTTTTCTTTTGATAGTAGAATAATTCGATGCAAACTTTTTGTTCGGGAGATAGATTTTCAATTCCCTTTTCCAATAAACTGATTTGCTTTTCTTTCTGGTGGTGTTCTTCCGTATCGGTCGTTTCTGTTGCTATAGTGAACTGTTCGTCAATAGGAAAGTTATTGTTTTTTTTCCTTAATTGCATAAAACAGTAATTCTTTGTTACAATGAAGAGCCACGACTTGAAGTAAGTGATTGTTTGCTCTTGAATTACATCTATTACTTTTAAAAAAATCTGCTGAACAGCATCTTTTGCCTGTTCTTCATCTTTCAGGTATTTTAACGAAACCCCATATACCATCATGCTGTAACGATCTAAAAGTTCGCCTAAATATGAACTTTCCTGCAACTTTTTGTATCGTTGCAAGAGCTCAAAATCAGTCATATTTTTTATATCAACATGCATCAAATAAAAGGTCCTTTCTACTATGATTAAAAATTACAGAAAATCCATAAAAAATCTCCTCTTTTTTCTACCTTTCCATATATAATCTCTTTTCTATGGCTATTGCTTACACTTGTAGTACCGTTGTTCCAATGCGTTCAGTTCCTGCTCATTCCGGTGAAACCGTTTCACAAATGTTGTTACTGGAAGGGGGGGAGGTATTGGAAGAAACCGATGATTTTGTTAAAGTAAAAGCTTTTTTAGAAGGGTATGAAGGCTGGGTAGCACGTAATCAGCTGGTGATTGTAAAAGAACCCCTGGCAGGCCTTCACACCGATTTTGTACTGAATGATATCAATGTTGCGATGATTAATCAACAGCGTGTTGTATTACCTGTTGCAACTCCTGTTCCTCAGCAAAAGAAAATAGAATTAGGCAATTACAGTTTTGATTTTTCATCTTTACCTCAACCGGAGAATCGCCCACAATTTCAGTTGGATGAAATTAAAAAAGTTACTTACCGGATGCTGAATACGCCTTATTTATGGGGTGGACGCAGTTCTTTTGGGATAGATTGTAGCGGTTTTACACAATATTTTTATCGCTATTTCGGTTTGATTTTACCACGAGATGCTTATCAGCAGGTAGAAAAAGGTGAAACCATCGGTTTTTTACAGGAATCAAAACCCGGTGACCTCGCTTATTTTGATAATGAGAAAGGCAGAATTGTACATGTAGGAATTTTGTTAGATAGTGAAACTATTATTCATGCTTCCGGACTGGTTAGAATTGATCAGATCGACAGTGAAGGAATTGTGCATAAACAATGGGGAAAAAGAACACATAAACTACGGACGATTAAGAGAATTATTAATTAATAATTAAAAGCGTTTTACTTTTTGGAATAACTTATAAATAAAAAAATCCCTCTCCGGTAATATTGGAGAGGGATTTTTTTATTTATTTAAAAAGTTCTCTTTGTATGATTCGATGGATTCTTTAATAATTCCGTGAGCCATTTCTTTATTACCGAACTCTTCAACTTTTACTGATTTCTTTTCTAAAGTTTTATACTCTTCAAAGAAGTGACGTAATTCGTCAAAGAAGTGACGTGGTAATTCTTCAATATTGTTATAGTGATTTACGGTAGGGTCGTTTGCTGCTACTGCGATGATTTTATCATCTCCCTCGCCACCGTCTAACATTTGCATTACACCAATTACTTTGGCTTCTACTAAACACAATGCCTGAACTGCCTGTGAAGTGATTACTAAGATATCCAGCGGATCTTTATCTTCGCCGTAAGTCTGAGGAATAAAACCGTAGTTACAAGGGTAGTAAAATGAAGAATAAATGATTCTGTCAAGTTTCAGTAAACCACTTGCTTTATCTATTTCATATTTAGCTCTTGAGCCTTGAGGAATTTCAATCACTGCATTTACAATCCGAGGAGCATCTTCGCCGGTTGGAACACCATGCCACGGATGAGAAACTGTCATCATTTGATCTTTGGTTAAAATTAATTATATAGAATAATCTTTATACAAAGATTATTGGGGTGCAAAGATAGCACTAGCAAGCAATCGATGGTGAAAAAAATAAACTTAATTGGTTAATTTTTAGGAAAATCTACGCAATCATTTGCATAAATACCAACCAAGAAATGCAAATATAATACACAAAGCGGAGGATGTCAAGATATAAACAAGTGCTAAATAGACATTGCCGTTTCTGATCAGCTGCATATTTTCAAGTGCAAAGCTGGAAAAGGTAGTGAACCCACCGCAAAATCCAACCATCCCCAACCATTTTCCTTCTCTTGCCCAAAAATCAGATTGTTCGGCCTTAGCGGCGAGCAATCCGATAATAAAACTACCCAGAATATTGATCAGGAAAGTACTCCAGGGATAGTTTTTTACAGTAATCCACTGCTGGATACCGTATCTGCTAATGGCACCTAATGCGCCTCCCAGAGCAATCCAAAAATAACTCATTCTGTTAATGTACTGTTTTAAGGTCTACCAGCCATTCACCGTCTATTTTTAATACTGTAATGCTGGTAGTGTCTTTCGGTTTATAGCTGTTTGAGTATACAAAATGCATAGTGGAATCATCCACATTCGTCAGCTCAATCATATTGATGCTGGATTCTCTGTATTCTCTTTTTTCTTCTACTGATAATTTCTGATAAACGTTTGTTTTCCATTTGTCGAATAAGAAAACATTCGAACTATCCTTGTATAAATAAAATTTAGCCCTGTCAATATCACCATTCAGGCTGGCACGTACGAATTCTCTGCCTGCATCCACTGCATTTTCCGCTTTTTTCATACGCGAATCGCAACTTACCAACGCAATTGTTGCAATCAGTACTAAAAGAATAGTATTTTTCATACCTCTAAATTAACCTTTTATCCGTGAACTGTAGTTTATTTCTCTTCTTTATCCTGGTCTGCCACTTTTTTAACCTCTTTCCTGTCTAGTTTTTTAAAGGCTTCCTGCTGGGCCTGCTCTTTTTGATGCTCTTTGTCATACGCCTTGATGATAGCTTTTACTAACCGGTGACGAACTACATCTTCTTCATCGAGCTCAATATGTGCGATGCCCGGAATATTTCTAAGAATCCGTGCTGCTTTTTCCAAACCTGATTTCTGGTTTTTAGGAAGGTCGACCTGTGTCATGTCGCCGGTAATAATCGCTTTTGCGTTAGCTCCGATACGGGTTAAAAACATTTTTAACTGTAAATCGGTAGAGTTTTGTGCTTCGTCAAGAATGATAAATGCATGATCGAGTGTTCTACCCCTCATATAAGCCAGTGGTGCAATCTCAATTACACGGTTATTCATGTAATAAGCCAGCTTGTCAGACGGTATCATATCGTCTAATGCATCATATAATGGACGCAGATAGGGATCAATTTTTTCTTTCAGGTCGCCCGGTAAAAATCCTAAACTTTCTCCGGCTTCTACTGCCGGCCTTGTTAAAATGATTTTTTTTACGGCTTTATTTTTTAATGCACGTACTGCTAATGCAACGGCTGTATAAGTTTTTCCGGTACCGGCAGGACCAATAGCGAAAACGATATCATTTTTTTCTGCTACCTGTACTAATCTTTTTTGATTAAGTGTTTTGGCACGCACTGTTTTACCACCGGGGCCGATTACCAGAATATCATTGAAGTTCCTTTCTTTGAAGTTGTCTTCGCCCTGTTGTTCTTCGCCTAATAATTTGTCAAAATATTCGTCGCTGATATGTCCGCTTCTTTCCACGTATTGAATGAGCAATTCAACTTTTTTCTTTACTTCTTCAATTTGCTCCGGTGCTCCCTGTAGTTTTAATTGTTGACCTCTGGCTAATATTTTTACCAAAGGAAATCTCTTTTTTAAAATGTCAAGTTTAGAGTTGTTCACTCCAAAAAAATCGATGGGATTTACCGTTTCGAAAGTGATTATAGTTTCTGTCAAGTGCTATGTTTTTTACTACGTTAAATCTAATTTCTTCTACTGGTGTTACAAAGTTAAATATCTTATAGAGATTACAATACAAATCTATTGCCTTTGTCTGCTGCATCCAGTATTCTCATGCGGTAAGCCTGCATAGCAGTATTACCTAGTTTTTTAATCAGGCGATGGTTTACAAAAGCACCGATGGGTGCGCCGATAATTGGAATCAATTGTGCCAGTTTTGCCAGGTCAAGATAATCTCTGTATTGTTGTTGAAACTGTAACCAGTCAAATGTATGAATATCATCAGGAAGTGTGGTTTGAAATTCGTTCCAGTTTTCAAGAATCTCAAATGTTTGTTGCTGGGTTTCCTTGCTGGAGAAAGTTAATTGAAATACATACAGAATGAAAATCCGTTCTTTATGATCTTTTACATCAAATCCGTAAAGGCCTGCGATATCAAATAATAACTTTAATTTAATACTCAGTAACAGTGGAAAATCTGCTATGCCCAATAATAATCCGGCTCCACCTGTTACAGCTCCTTCAATGGCTCCCGTTGTTTTATATTGGTCAATACGTTTCAGTATTTCCATTTCCCTTTCAATAAAAGGTGTAGATTCTTTGGGCCTTGGTGAAATATACCTGGCTCCAAACAAAACACCGCGAACCATTTCCTTTACTATTTTAGTAATGGAATCGTGCCATACTTTTGGATAGATTTTATTGATTCGTTTTTGTAGAGCGGCTACCCGTTTATTCACAAACGATGGGTTACGCCGCATCTGTTTTTTCCACTTGTCAACTATTTTCCGGATATAATCAATATAGTCACTCATACTACTTTAATATACGAAAAAAAGCATTAGTACAACCACCAGTTATTAACAGATTTTGCAGGTTGGTTAAATTTTACAACTGCTCCGATTGTCGGAGTAATTAAGGTGAAATGTCCGGTGTTTTTAAAGTCTGATACATTTCTCAAAGGGGCATCCCAATCATGATAAGCCAGAGAGAATTTACTATTATGAACCGGCACCATATATTTTGTATGTATGTCATTGGCAGCCTGGATGCATTCATTGGGGTGCATGTGAATAGCAGGCCAGTAAGCATCGTACTGTCCGTTTTCGAGAAATGCCCATTCAATAGAAAATTTTTCTCCTATCTGCTTAAAATGTGGGCCGTAACCACTGTCGCCGCCGATATATATTTTTTGTTGCTGTGAATAGAGTACAAAAGATGTCCAGAGTGTATTGTTTCGTCTAAACCATCTGCCCGAAAAATGTTGTGCAGGCGTAGCGGTAAAATGTAAAGAGCCGAGCTGTATCGATTGCCACCAGTCCAGTTCATGAATGACTGAGGTATCAAATCCCCATTTCTCAAAATGTGCACTCACACCCAATGTTGTAATGATCTTTTTTATTTTTGGTTTTAGCTGACAGATCGTGCGATAGTCTAAGTGATCCCAGTGATCGTGGGTGATCACCAGATAGTCAATCACAGGCAGATCTTCCGGGGTATAGCGATAAGTCATTTTAAAAGACTTCAGTCCGAGTCCGAGAGGAGATATTGAACGGCTTAAAACGGGGTCAACAAGAATGGTTTTACCGTCAAGTATCATTAAATAGCTGGAATGTCCGAGCCAGATAAACTGATCAATAGTTAAGTCTATAGCAGGAAATGCCAGATTTTTAATGGGGGAGTCAGGAAATGCTCTTTTGGGTTTACCGTTTAAAAGTTTTTTGATGAGTTTTCCGGCATTTACTCCCTCGGCCATTGATTGTACGGGTAGTTCATTATGAAATCGTCCGTTTTTAAATTGCAGTGATTGTTGAAAGAGGCCTGATTTAAGTTGTTTTGAAAGGCGTATAGATCCGATCGCCCGTAAGCGTTGCAGGATGTATAACAGAAGGAAGAGCAACAGGAGAGAAGTTAATACGGCAACCAGATAAACCATGAGTGAAAATAATGAATGTCGGCAAAAAAGAAAAAAAAACAGACCGTTGAAGGTCTGTATTTATTTTAAGCTTTAGAGCTTTCGTCTTCAAGAATTTCGTGGAGTTTACTTTCAGTGTCTATTACCCACTTAGGAAGTTGTTGGGGCTGAATTCTCCAGTTCAGTGATTCGTCTTTCTGAACTCTGAAGAGAATCCGGTTACCTCTGTCATCTACAACATCTACTGTGAAGATACCTTCATTTTCACCACCTAACTTTCTAAAGTTAAACTCTCTTAGTCTACCCTCAACTTTTAGAAGTTTTGTAAACTGAACGTTTTTTACAAATTGTATCCTCATAATGACCAATAAATAAATTAAAGAATGACGTTGAAAACCATTTTGTGTGTTATGACAAAAACAGTTCCAATTTTTGAATTAAAGACATGTTCTGAAACATATTTTTAATCAGATAATCACATAGGAAGAGGGTTATAAGGGATATCGGTCACAAAGATACCGAATTTTCAGCACCGCTAGGAGGAAATACTTACGATTGTGTAAAAAAAAGCAGGCGAAAAATTGCCTGCTTTTTTAAGTATTTGAGTATTAAACTTCTGTACTTTTTTAGTATCTGTAATGGTCAGCTTTGAATGGACCATTTTTAGGGATACCTAAATATTCGGCTTGTTCTTCAGTCAGTTCGTCGAGCTCTACTCCGATTTTAGCGAGGTGTAAACGTGCTACTTTTTCATCGAGGTGTTTCGGTAAAACGTATACTTTGTTTTCGTATTGATCGGTGTTTGTCCACAATTCGATCTGAGCAAGTGTCTGATTGGTGAAAGAATTACTCATAACGAAGCTTGGGTGGCCTGTAGCGCAGCCGAGGTTCACGAGTCTTCCTTCAGCCAGGATGATCACATCTCTGCCTTCAATGTTGTAGATGTCAACCTGAGGTTTGATGGTATCTTTCGTATGTCCGTAGTTTTTGTTTAACCAGGCCATATCGATTTCGATATCGAAGTGTCCGATGTTACAAACGATTGCTTTGTCTTTCATTACTCTGAAATGTTTTTCAGTGATCAGGTCTCTGCAACCTGATGCTGTAACGATGATATCAGCTTCTTTTACGGCGTCGATCATTTTTTTCACTTCAAACCCGTCCATTGCAGCCTGTAAAGCGCAGATAGGATCGATTTCAGTTACAATTACGCGGCAACCGGCACCTGCTAAAGAGGCGGCAGAACCTTTACCTACGTCGCCATAGCTACCTACTACAGCTACTTTACCGGCAAGCATAACATCTGTAGCACGACGGATCGCATCTACCAGACTTTCTTTACAACCGTATTTGTTATCGAATTTAGATTTGGTTACCGAATCGTTTACGTTGATGGCAGGAATTGGTAAAGTACCTTTTGCCATTCTTTCGTAAAGGCGGTGAACGCCGGTAGTTGTTTCTTCAGAAAGTCCTTTAACGTGTTGTACTAATTCAGGGTATTTATCAAAAACGATGTTTGTTAAGTCACCACCATCGTCAAGAATCATATTTAAAGGACGGTCAGCGCCGCCGAAGAACAAGGTTTGTTCAATGCACCATTCAGCTTCTTCGTTTGTTTGGCCTTTCCATGCGAATACTCCGATTCCTGCAGCGGCGATTGCAGCGGCAGCGTGATCCTGAGTAGAGAATATATTACAAGAACTCCATCTTACTTCAGCACCTAATGCTACTAAAGTTTCAATTAAAACGGCAGTTTGAATTGTCATGTGTAAACAACCGGCAACACGAGCACCCTTTAAAGGTTGAGAAGCACCGTATTCAGCGCGTAACGCCATTAAACCGGGCATTTCTGCTTCGGCCAAACGAATTTCCTTGCGACCCCACTCAGCCAGGCTGATATCTTTCACTTTATAGGGTAATGTAAAATCAATTGTTTTAGTAGACATAGTCGTTATTTTTTTAAAGGAGCATCACTCCATTGAATTGCAAAATTACTGATTCAATCTGTTCGATCAATACTATTTGAAAGGTAATTATGAGGTAAAGTATTTTTTAAGAATGTTCCTGAGCAATATCTGCTACAGTTCTTTTCTCCAGAATTTTCAGGGTCGAGTCTCTTACCTGTATCATAACATCATTCAGGCCGCATTGTTGTTCATCGCAGTTATTACAGCGTTCGTAGAAATATAGGCTGACGCAGGGTAACATCGCAATCGGGCCGTCTATTAAGCGGAGAATCTTTGCCATCGATACATTTTTGGGTGATTCTCTGAAAAAATAACCCCCGCCTTTTCCCTTTTTACTGTCTAGTATATCTGCTTTTTTTAATTCTAACAGTATATTTTCCAGAAATTTAAGAGGGATTTTTTTCTTTTCAGCTATTTCAGCAATTAAAATAGGTCTGTTATCTGGCTGGCTGGCCATATACATAAGTGCTTTAAATGCGTATTGAGCTTTTTTAGAAAGCATGATTTAGGTATTGTATTACAAATGAACAGAGATGATTTGCGATGATTACAATATAAGGATTTGTTTGTTAAAATAGTAATTAAATTCCTAATACGTCAGACATGCTATAGATGCCTTTTTTGTTATGCAGGAATTCAGCTGCTAATACGGCACCGGTAGCAAATCCTTCTCTGTTATGGGCTGTATGTGTTATCTCAATGTCATCAATGGCCGAAGAATAAGTAATGGTATGTGTGCCCGGAGCAGGATCTATTCTTTCAGCAGTGATTTGCAGTTGGTTGGAGGCAGGTTGGTCCATTGTCCAGCTTTGTTTACGTTTCACTTCTTCCAGTATCTGCTCAGCCAGTGTAATGGCTGTTCCGCTTGGTGCATCTTTTTTCTCGGTATGGTGTACTTCGTGAACGCGCACATCGTAATTGGATTGCTCATTCATTAAAGCGGCCAGTTTTTTATTAATGGCAAAGAATATATTTACACCCACACTAAAGTTTGAAGCATAAAGAAATGCGCCGTTTTCAGCATTGGTTTTATGAACGATCTGTGGTAGTTTTTCTAACCAGCCGGTAGAGCCGGATACTACCGGTACGTGATTACTTAATAATACATTGATATTATCAAACGCGCTGTGGGGGCCGGTGAATTCAATTGCAACATCTGCCTTCTTCAGGTTTTCAGGGGTAAAGTCTTCCAGATTATCTACAGATATCTTTAACACTATTTCATGTCCGCGTTGGATAGCAATTTTCTCGATAGCTCTTCCCATCTTACCGTATCCGATCAATGCAATTTTCATAATTATTTAGCGCTGTATTTAGTAGGTTTATTTTTTAAGCTGAAAACGAAGCCAACACCCGGTGTCGGTACTGGTCCGGGGCCCGGAATTACAGTTGGTTTGATTTTCAATGACAGTTCATCTGAGATGTCAAACTCTTTAAGGTGGGCATCAACTGTGGCATCAACCACATTTAACCCCCACATGAGTATTCCGTAGAGAATGGAATAGTCCATATTTTTTCTAAACTGGTTACGGTAGTTACGAACGATATTTTCATAATTTCTTTCTACCATAAAGCGTAGTTTGGGATCAACCTGTTCTAACACTGCGGGGTCAGCGCCTGTACCGTTTTGAATAACGGTGAGTGCAAACCGGGTCTTGTCGTACCAGTTTTTATTGTCGATGTATAAATAGACAGGAATGCCAATCGCTGTGTAAACGATTGGCAGTTTCCAATATTTTTTATTGTAAATCTGCCCCCATCCGGGAATAATGGCAGATCTGATAGTGGCCCGTCGGGGAATATGTTTTCGCTCTTCTTCCAGCTCTTTAACAGTTCTTCTTGTCTGAAGCGGCTCAATGATCGTGTCGGCGGGTATTACCCGAAGTGAATCCTGTGCCTTAGCCTGTAAAAAGTAACTAGCTAAACAAATACATAATAAAAAAAATCTTTTAAGCATGTAGTGAACTTAATTCGCTGATACACCGATTTGGTCAAGAATTTTATTCAGATCCTGAATAGAATAATATTCTAAAGTGATACTACCATAACCTTTTTTGTTATGATTTAGTTTCACTTTCGTGCTGAAATGCGAAGCTAAGTTATCTTCAATTTTTCTATATGCGGGCGGTAAATTAGACTTTTCTGAATTTTTAACAGTTGCTGTATTACCGCTGTATAATTTTCTTACTAATTCTTCTGTTTGACGAACTGAAAGTGATTTGGCTTTAATCTCGCTGAAAATATAGAGTTGTTTATCAACTGTATCAACATTTACGAGTGCACGGGCATGCCCCATAGAGAGTTCTCCGTTTCTGACGGCTACCTGAATATCCGGAGGTAATTTTAACAAACGGATGTAGTTGGCAACTGTACTTCTTTCTTTGCCCATACGTTCGGCAACCTGTTCCTGTGTATGGCTCAGTTCTTCCATCATACGTTTATAGCTCAATGCAATCTCCATTGCATTTAAGTTTTCACGTTGCAGGTTTTCCAATAAAGCCAACTCTAACAATTCCTGGTCATTTGCTTTACGGATATAAGCTGGAATATCTTTTAATCCGGCAATTTTTGAAGCTCTCCATCTTCTTTCACCCGAAATCAAACGGTATTTGCCACCCGGAAGCAGAGAAACGGTAATCGGCTGGATAATATCATGTAATTTGATAGAATGCGCCAGTTCGTTTAAAGCCTGCTCATCAAAGTCTCTGCGCGGTTGCTTAGGGTTTGTTTCAACGTTTTCCAACGGAATACGTTGCATAGAAGTTACCTGCTCAACAACATTCGTCTTTAGTGCACCGGTACTGGTTTTTAAATCAGAATCAATACTCTTCAATAAGGAACGGATTCCTTTTCCTAATGCTTCTTTATTGTTATTTTTTGGATTACTCATAGTGTGAGTTTGTTATTGCCATCAAAAAGGAAACTAATCTAAGATTCTTTCTTCCTGTTTGATTTTTGTTAGGTTGTTTTTTTGTAGAATTTCTTTGGCCAGGTTCAGGTAGTTGCTGGCACCTTTACTGGCGGCATCGTATAAAATAACCGGTTTACCTACACTCGGTGCTTCACTGATTCTACTGTTTCTATGTATAATGGTATCGAATACCATTTCATCGAAGTGTTTCCTCACTTCATTTACTACCTGGTTGCACAGGCGTAAACGACCGTCATACATTGTCATTAAAATACCTTCAATCGATAGTTCAGTATTCAATCTGCTCTGAACGATTTTAATAGTATTTAATAATTTACCTAATCCTTCCAATGCAAAGAACTCGGTTTGTACAGGCACGATTACAGAATCGGCCGCTACTAAAGCATTTACTGTAATCAAACCCAGAGAGGGAGAACAGTCGATGATCACGAAATCGTATTCGTGCATCACGGGTTCGAGCAGTGTTTTGAGAACCGTCTCACGATTGGGATAGTTAATCATTTCGATTTCGGCTCCTACTAAGTCGATGTGTGAAGGTATTACGTCTAAGTTTTCAATTTCAGACTTCAGAATCACATCTTTTGCGGTAGTACCGTTCACCATACAATCATAAAGTGACTGTTGTATGTTGTGAAGGTCAAAACCCACTCCAGTAGTACTGTTCGCCTGCGGATCGGCATCTACCAACAATGTTTTAAATTCAAGCACTGCCAGGCTTGCCGCTAAATTAATAGCGGAGGTAGTTTTACCTACTCCTCCTTTCTGATTTGCTACTCCAATTACTCGGGCCATTCTGATTATTTTAAGAACAATGATCCCGTTTTTCAGGGATTCCCTTGCTCACTGAGTAAATCTATTTAATCTTCAAAAATCCTAAAAATTACGAGTTTCTCCAATTTCTAGCAGATGCAATTTTGCACCAACCTTTTCAAAAGCCTGGTTTGCGGCCTGTGCATCTACCTTTATAAAGCCGAAAGTGTCATAGTGAACACCCATAATCTCTTTACAGTCAATCATTTTAGCACAAGCTGCCGCGTCGGTCGCATCCATTGTAAAGTTGTCCCCAATTGGCAATATCGCAAAATTTAATTTAGCCCAGGTCGGTATTAATTGCATATCCAACGTTAAAGCCGTGTCGCCGCTGTAGTAAAAACTGCCTTCATTGTTCGAAATGATGAATCCCATCGGATTGCCGCCGTAAGAGCCGTCAGGCAAACCGGATGAGTGCTGGGCAACCACGCATTTAACGGTGAAATCACCGAAATTCCATTTTCCACCGGTATTCATAGGATGCACATTTTCAACTCCTTGTTTCTTAAACCACTCGGCAATTTCCCAATTGGCCACTACCTTTGCCCCTGTTCTCTTTGCGATGGATACCGCATCCGCAATGTGGTCAACGTGTGCATGCGATAATATTATATAGTCGGCTTCTACCGTTTCGGCAGCTACTTTACCTTTTGCTAATTCGTTATAAGTGATAAACGGGTCAAATAGTATTTTTTTACCATTTGTACTAACTGTAAAGCATGAATGACCATAATAAGTAACTTGCATAAGCGACGATTAAGGTTGAAAATGTATAATTTAGATGAAATTTGCTCAAAAATCATACTTTAAAAGCGAATTTCGAATCGCAAAATTACGTTTCCACCCATATATTAACAACCAAAATGAGAATTAGGTGTTAATTACTGCAATTACGCCCTTTATTATAATTATATTAAACACCAATGAATCAACTATATACTATTGTTTCAGGTACGCATCGAAAAGATAGTAACACGCTTAAAATAGCCCGGTATTACGAATCGGTACTGCAGGAAAAAGGCCAGCGGTATGAGTTCTTTACGCTGGAAGAGTGGAAATCTTTTGAAAGAGACGCCCATTTTATTGAGCTGGAAAAGAAATATATGGTGCCTGCTTCCAAACTTATTTTTATTGTTCCCGAATATAACGCCAGCATTCCCGGAATTTTAAAGCTGATGATCGACTGTTCTGATTACAAGGGTGTTTGGCCGAATAAGAAGGCTTTAATTACGGGCGTTGCCATCGGCCGTTCGGGAAATATTCGCGGAATTGACCATCTTAGCAATATTTTACAATACCTGAATGTAACAGTTCACCCGAATAAGCTACCTATATCTTTGGTACATACTCTTTTAGATGAGCATGGAATGCTTAAAGATGCTGCTGTATTAGCAGCGATCCATGCTCAATTAAATTCTTTCATCGATTTTTAAAAGTTTCATATGCCCTTTGCCAATGTAATTTTTACGCTGTTAATTGTTTTTGATATCTATCTCTGGGTAGTGCTTCGTCAATACACCCGCAAAAGCCCTAAGAAGCGATTGGCCGGTACACTGGTTATTATTGTTTCAACATTGATCTTTGTTTTGTTCTATTATTATTTCAGCAGTAATCCGGCTCCGGCAACAGGAGGCAGAAATGTATTCTTTGTTTATACTATTGCGGTATTTTTCAGCAAGGCGATCAGTGTATTGATTTTTTTAATGGATGATATCCGCCGCCTTTTTCAATGGTTATACCTGCGGTTTGCAAAATCGTCAGTAAAACAGTCTGCTGAAGATAGTGCTGTCAGCGTTTCACGTTCAGGTTTTCTGGCATGGCTGGCAATGGGAACCAGTGCCGCTTTCACAGGAAGTCTGTTTCATGGAATGACGAATAAATATCGTTACCGCGTAAAAAAACAGGTGATCACCAGTGATAAAATCCCTGCTGCTTTTAAGGGATTAAAAATTGTTCAGATTTCAGATATTCACAGCGGTAGCTTTACCAATCTGGAAGGCCCGCACAGCGGTATCAGAATGATTCAGGAGTTGAACCCTGACCTTATTTTGTTTACCGGAGATCTAGTGAACAGTTCGAGTAGTGAAATGGATCCATATATTGATATTTTTAAGCAATTAAATGCTCCTTTAGGCGTTTACTCCGTACTTGGAAACCATGATTATGCGTTCTACAAAAAAGCCACTGATGAAGAACGTGAACAGGATTTTAACTACATGCTTGAGCAGCACCAAAAACTCAACTGGAAGTTGTTAAGAAACGAACATGTGGTGTTGGAAAAAGGAGGTGAAAGCATTACGCTGATAGGAGTGGAGAACTGGTCTAAAAACAATCGTTTCCCCACTTATGGAGATCTGGCTAAAGCAACTGAAGGTGTTCAGAATAATCAATTTCAGTTATTAATGTCGCACGATCCGACTCATTGGGAGGCAGAAGTGTTAAAATTATATCCGGATATTGATTTAACCTTATCAGGACATACTCATGGTATGCAATTTGGTTTTGAAATACCCGGGTTAAAGTGGAGTCCGGTGCAAATGATCTATAAACACTGGATGGGTATGTATCAGTCCGGAAAACAGCAACTCTATGTAAATACAGGTTACGGATTTATAGGGTATGCAGGAAGAGTGGGCATTTTACCTGAAATTACCTTATTCGAATTAGCTTAATCAATCTCATTATATATCCTAAAACTATCTCATGAAAAGCATAATAAAATGGGTGTCGGCATTGATCGTGCTAACCTTTGTTTCAACACAGTCATCATCTGCCCAGGGGTTTGATTTCGGCATTACAGCCGGCTTTAACTCTTTCAAATTCGATGGTGCACAGAGTTGGAATGATCGCGTAAACAGCGGTTACTATCTTGGAGCAGCCTTTGAATTAATGTTATCAGATAAAATCGGATTTCAACCTGAAGTGCAGATACAATTTGACCGTCAGAGAAATCCGGCCAATGAAACTGTAAAAACAAAGTCACTGAACGTACCGATTTTGTTTACCTGGCGCCCCATAAAATTATTAAGCATTCAGTTCGGTCCGCAATACTCTAAACATATTGATGGCTGGGATGATATAAGACTGTTAGATCAAAGCTTTTATAAGAAAGATAATATGACACTGATTGGTGGTTTACAGCTAAATACCCCGATAGTGAAAATTGGTGCCCGTATTGATCAGGGATTAATGAAAATTAACAACTTTGATTCAATGGATGATATCAAAACCATGGGATTCAGAGTTTACCTGCTTAAAACTTTATTGTAGGCTTTGGTATAACAGCTATTATTATTAATCGCAATTTTAACCATTAAGGCATTAAGAAATTAAGATACCCTGCCGCTTCGCTTTGGCTCATTCTATCTTATAATCACTATCATAAACATGAAGAAAATGAAGTTGAAAAGCGAATGAAGTGCTGTCTTCCGCGCTGCTTTACCTTCATACCTTCATTCTCTTCATGTTTCCCATTAACATTTCAAACATAGGAGAAATTAAGCGGTTAATAGTTCAGGGGAATTAAGAAGCAATTTTCTTAATTCCCTTGTTTGTTAATGGTGAAAATACAAATCACCATCTTCGTCACTCAAAATTTCCCCATCACGACAAAATTGCTGATAATTGGCATTGGCATTAATATTGACTATCTTACCGGAACTGACAAATGCAAGTAATTCAGTAAATTGAATGAAAGTTTGTCATTAAATCATAGAATGAAAGAAACGACTATCATATTTAGACCGGATGAGGATATGGATTTTATCCCTATTATTCCTCTCAACGAAAATGATCATGAGCAACAACAGGATATAGAACTTCCCGAGAGCTTGCCGATTCTTCCTTTAAGAAATACGGTTTTATTTCCCGGGGTGGTATTACCGATTACTGTTGGGCGCGATAAAAGTATTAAAGCGGTTAATGAATCTTATAAAGGTGATAAATTAATAGGAGTAGTGGCACAAAAAGATGCCAATACGGAAGATCCTACTAAAGATGATTTAGAGCAGATCGGTACTGTTGCCAAAATCGTAAAACTGATTAAGATGCCGGATGGTGGAACCACGGTTATTATTCAGGGTAGAAAAAGATTTTCTATCAAAGAGGTAACCAGTGAAGAACCGTTTTTTACAGCAACTGTAGAACCTTTAACAGACGGCGATCTTACTACCATCGAAAATTTCGATGCTTATGTAGCTACTATTAAAGATTTAGCAGGGCAGATTATTCAGTTAAGCCCGAATATCCCTTCTGAATCGGCCATTATTCTTAAAAACATTGAGAATCCGTCTTTCCTGATACATTTTATAGCCAGTAACTTAAATACAGAACTGAAAGAAAAGCAGGAGTTACTGAAATTAGATAATGTTCAGGAACGTGCCGACCTGCTGATGCAACTGTTGCAACGTGAATTACAATTTGCGGAACTCAAGAATAAGGTTACGAACAAAACTAAAACCGAATTAGATAAACAACAGCGTGAATACTTTTTACAACAACAACTAAAAAGTATTAAAGAAGAGCTGGGGGGAGATTCGAACGATCGGGAATTGAAAGAAATGCAGAAAAAGGCCGAACAGATGAAATGGCCGGAAGCTGCAAAAGAAATGTTCCAGAAAGGAATTGAAAAACTGGAACGTATGCATCCTTCCACTCCTGATTATTCGGTTGTTTATAATCACCTTGATTTGTTACTGGATCTTCCATGGGGTAATTATACCGAAGATGTATATAATCTTAAAAAAGCCAAAAAGGTTTTAGACGATGAGCACTTCGGAATGCAAAAAATTAAAGAACGTATTTTAGAATATCTCGCAGTGTTAAAACTGAAAGGAGATATGAAGAGCCCTATTCTTTGTTTTGTAGGTCCTCCGGGTATTGGTAAAACATCTTTGGGTAAGAGTATTGCAAATGCTATCCAAAGAAAATATGTTCGTATCAGTTTAGGCGGGTTGCACGATGAAAGTGAAATTCGTGGCCACCGTAAAACATATATCGGTGCTATGCCGGGCAGAATTGTACAGAGTTTGCGTAAAGTGAAATCGTCTAACCCGGTAATGATTCTTGACGAAATTGATAAAGTTGGTAAAGATTTCAGAGGAGATCCTTCATCGGCCTTACTCGAAGTATTAGATCCGGAACAAAATAATAGTTTTTACGATAATTATCTTGAGCTGGAATACGACCTGAGTAAAGTATTATTCATCGCTACTGCGAATGATTTAAGCTCTATTCAACCGGCGCTAAGAGACCGCCTCGAAATTATTCACCTGAACGGTTACGCAGTAGAAGAAAAAGTGCAGATTGCTAAAAATCACCTGATCCCTAAGCAAAAGGATGCACACGGTTTGAAAGATATTACTTTTAAATTGTCTGATCCTGTTCTTCAGAAAGTGATTCAGGAACATACCCGTGAAAGCGGTGTTCGTGAATTAGACAGGCATATCTCTGCCATCATGCGTTTTCAGGCAAAAGAGTTTGTATTGAACGGTAAAGTAAAAGCCACCCTTACAGCTGCTGATGTTGAGAAGATTCTGGGTAAGCCACGCTTCACGAATGAAGTGTATAAATCCGGTAACATACCCGGGGTAGCAGTAGGATTGGCCTGGACGGCTGTTGGAGGGGATATTCTGTTTATAGAATCAAATATCAGTGAAGGAAAAGGTGATTTGAAATTAACCGGTAACCTCGGTGAAGTGATGAAAGAGTCAGCGGCTACCGCATTATCGTTTATTCGCTCCAATGCTAAAAAATTCGGTATTGAACCGTCAATGTTTGATAAACATACTTTTCATATTCACGTTCCGGAAGGCGCTACTCCGAAAGATGGCCCGAGTGCTGGTGTAACTATGTTAACAGCACTCATGTCAACTATTAAAAACAAAAAAGTAAAACCTTACCTTGCTATGTCGGGTGAAATTACTTTGCGTGGATTAGTATTACCGGTAGGCGGAATTAAAGAAAAAGTATTAGCAGCCAAACGTGCGGGTGTAAAGCATATTATTCTTTGCTGGCAGAACGAAAAAGATGTATTGGAGATCGATCCGAGCTTCATAAAAGGAATGAAATTCACTTACGTGAAAACCATGCAGGAAGTATTGGATACGGCCCTTTAAATAAAAGTATTCAGACAGAACAGTTCGTCTGTTGGCAGATAAAACAGTTGTAAGCTATTGTTTACAACTGTTTTTTATTGGATGGAGGCCCGGTTAGTAACTATTTTTCTTTTATTCAGTAACCACTTTCTTTTTCTTCCTGTACAGCATGATGAATGTTATCCAGATAATCAGTAATACCGCTATTAACAGTAATTCCGTTTTATGCAGCCCGTTCTGGAAAAAATTATTTAATGAATGAACGCCTGCTACCGCCAGTAACGAACCTGTTTTGTTATATACTTTACCAATACCCCAGGTGCCAAAGAAAATGATACCCAGAAAAATCAGGTTTGAGGCAGTCATTTCAACATTCAGGTGCCAGGCAAACCAAAGCAGGGCAATGATCAGTATTGACTGAAATTGATTGAGCTGCTTTAATTGTTCCTGCAGAAATCCCCTCCAGCCAATTTCCTCTAATAATCCATATATTAAAACTGTAAACATTAATAATAAAGGAAACTTCCCTATCTGAAAGTAATACACCGTTGCAATCAGCACAGCCGGAAGTGCCCAATAAACGATAAATGGTACGAAGCTGTTTTGATAGATGCCTTTCAGTGATAACTTCATTGGAATGCTGAATAGTTTCACCGCTATCAATGCTCCGATAGCCGGTCCGACCCCTCTTAGCAGTATAGCCAGGTATTCATTGTTGAGGTTATTTAACAGGGGCGTTTTTACTGCCAGAAACCGGCATAGAACAGCTATAAGGTAAAACACGGCAATGGCTTTGATATTCACTTTACTCGTCATAAATAGACTTGAATTTATTTTTCAAAACTATTCGATCAGGTTGATAATAAAATTGACGATGGGTAAGTTCTATCGGGCGGTTACTCTTTTTCTGACACGGCTTAAACTTTCAGCGGTTAACCCTAAATAGGAAGCAATTACCTTCAACGGCGTACGCTGAAATATTTCAGGACGTTGTTTGATCAGGTTAAGATACCGCTCTTCAGGACTTAATGTTAAAAGATTGATTTGTTCCTGTTGTTTTCGCATATACAATATTTCGGAAATAGCTTTGCCGATACGTAAGCCGGTTTCGTTCCGTGCATATAATTCGTTCAGGTCGGGGTAACTCACTGACCAGAGTGTACAGTCTTCTAAAGCTTCCGTTTGAATACCGGTGGGTTGTTGGTTTAAGAAAGAAAGGTAATCGCTCACAAAGTTATTCTCATACAATAAATTGATACAAACATCCTTTTTACCATTCCAAATGAATAATCCGGCAGAACCTTCGGTAATGATATTCAGGAATTTCTCTACAGAATGATAAGCTTTGATAGGCGTATTTTTAGGAAAATACCTTACCTGGATTTTTTCTGAAAAACCCTCCCATATATTCATACCGGCGTTATAGAACGGTTCAAAAATCTTTCGGACTTCTTCAGGAGAAGGTTGGGCTGCCATACCAAACGGATTTAATATAAATAAAAGCAAAAATAGAAAAGAAACGGCGGCTGGCATAATTTTCATGCTTATCTGAAATCAGAGAACTATCGGAATCGTTGTTATTGATTCAATTATATATAGGTGCAGATCATATTTGTTTAATAACAAAAAAAGTGTTATTTTATTAGAATAAGCCTTTCCTTTTTTATTTCCATTAATACAATAAAAAATCCCCTGATGATTACAGCTCATCAGGGGATTTTTAAATTCAAATAAAAGAATTCCTACCACATTTTTTTACCGTCGTAGTATTCTAATATTTTTGTTCTTAACAGTAAAGTATATTTTGTAATAATCAGGTTACTGTTTACCCGGTCAAGATTGTTCTTGGTGGTAAGGTAATCGATCGAAGTACCTACACCTTCATTAAAGCGTGCTGTAGCTGCGCTAAATGAAGTTTCATATGCTTTGACCTGATTTTGCATAGCAGCAAATTCTTTCAGGCTGGTTTTCTGATTTTCCCAGGCTTGTTCTACTTCTAACTGCAAAGCTGTTTTTACTGCCTGGGTTTGTAGTTTTGCGTCTTTCAGATCTATTTTAGCCAATCTTACATTGTTTCGTAATGCGAAGTTATTGAACAAAGGAATTTGTAAACTTACAAACAGGTTAGTATAACGGTTGTTTTTGATCTGATCAAAATATGGAATTTTTACAGACTCATAGTTGTTATAGCTTTTGTAAACATTGTACTGAGTTCCTCCAACGTTTACATATTCGTTTGAGGCGCGTATATCCGTACCGGTTAATACACTGTTAGCCGCGATACTTGAATAGTTGGTATTGATATTGGCACCGAATCGAAGGGTAGGCCATAATTTTCCTTTTTCTGATTTTACAAACCATTCGGTACTTTTTTCGCGTAATTCGGCAGCTTTAACATTTGGCAGTGTTTGCAATGACAAGTCATACATTTCTCTGGCGGTAGATGCTGTACCGAACCCGTTTACATCAGTGTTCATTTTCTCTACTTCAAAGTCGCTGGTGTAAGGAATGTTCAATATTTTACAAAGGTTAATTTTTGCTGTTTTAATATTGTTTTCAGTATTGATAATGGTAATTTCGTCATTCAGGTATTGTCCTTTCACATCTGACAGTTCAGATGGTTTAATGGCTCCTGATACGTCCATTGATTCCATTCTTTTTAATTGCTCGCTGCTGACTGCTAACTGATTTTTTGCCTGATCGAGCAATTCTTCATTTGTTAAAACCTGTAAATAGGCAAGTATAACGGTTAAAGCGATATTGTCTTTTTGTTCTTCCACACTTTGTTCTGCAGCTTCCCAACTTAAAACACGTTGTTTAATGCTGCTTTGCAAACTGAAGCCGTTGAACAATGTAAGGCCTGTACCGATACCGATACCGGTGGAGTTAATTTCCTGTGTGGTATAACTGTTTGTAAAAGGGTCAATACTTCTACCCAGGTTTAAACCCTGGCTCACACTGGTGCTTACAGAAGGCAGCAGGTCAAGTTTAGACTGTTGCCAATAGATTTTGTTTTTCTCCTGCTGAAATCTTCTTTGATTTACAGAGAGGTTCTTTTTGATGGCTGTATCAATACATTGTTTCAGGCTATAAACATTTTGTGCCTGTAATTGTGTTGATAGGATGATAAAGAGAACCAGTAATTTATAGCGGCTACTAATTTTGTTTTTCATTTGTCAGGGCTGGTTTAGTGTCTGTTTACAATTCTTCCGTCTAATAATTCGATGACTTTACTTCCGTAAGTAGCATTTTTTTCAGAGTGTGTTACCTGAATAATGGTAACGCCTTCTTTATTTAATTGCTTAAAGAGTTCCATGATTTCTTCACCTTGTTTCGAATTCAGGTTGCCGGTTGGCTCGTCTGCAAGAATTAATTGCGGTTGTGCCACCAATGCTCTGGCAATGCCCACCAGTTGCTGTTGCCCGCCTGATAATTGTGCCGGAAATAAGTCTTTTTTTCCTACAATATTAAACCTGTCGAGTATATCGGCTACTCTGGCCTTTCTTTCAGATGATTTCAGGTCTTGGTATAATAATGGGGTTTCGATATTTTCATACACGGTTAATTCATCAATCAGATGATAGGCCTGAAATACAAAACCGATATGTTTTTTATACAAAGCCGATTTTTGTTTTTCTTTTAACTGGTGTACGGGTTCGCCCTGAAAAGTATATTTACCTTCATCGAACCCGTCGAGCATTCCGATTACATTCAACAAAGTAGACTTTCCTGAGCCTGATGGTCCCATAATAGAAACAAATTCTCCTTTCTCAATTTCCAGGTTGATATCCTGCAGTAAGAATACACGGTTTGCTCCGCTGTTCACCCACTTGAAGATTTTTTCTAACTGTATCATAATTCTATATTGATTCTTTATCAGTAATTAGCTGAATATTATTTTAAATGATTGTATTATTCGGAACGTAAACTTTTTACCGGATTGATGAGCGCCGATTTTATTGCCTGATAACCTGTTGTGATCATTATGATTGTAAAGGCAGCTAAGCCGGCTACAGCAAACATCCACCATTCTATTGGTATTTTGTAGGCGAAATCTTCCAGCCACTTGCTCATTAACCACCATGAAACAGGAATAGCTATAATGAAAGCAATAAACAAAATCATTACATACTCTTTTAGCAGCAGTGATACAATGGTATTGCCGGAAGCGCCTAATACTTTTCTGATACCTATTTCTTTCACTCGTCTTTGTACAGCATATAAAATGGCTGCATATAATCCGAGGCAGGTAATGATAATAGCAACGCCGGTAAATATTTTACTCAGGCGTTGAAATTTTACTTCACTTTTGAACAGTGTTTCAAAGTCGGTATCCAGGAAGCTGTAAGTCATCGGTTGTGCCGGATTGATTTCGCTCCATATCTTTTGTATTTTTTCAATTCCTGATTCAACATTTAATGGGTGCATTCTGACCAGAATATTACTTTTATACTGGCTACCCAATCCCAGAACAGCCGGATTAATTTCAGAGCGGATATTACTCATCTGAAAGTTTTGAACAACTCCGATTACTTCTCTTTCTGTTCCGAAAAAATCAATTTTTTGCCCCAGCGGTTCTTGCCAGTTTTTAGCCAGCACCATGGCTTCATTAACGATGATGCTGTTTGTATCGGTACCGGTAAAATCACGTCCTGAAATTATATTCATCCCAAGGGTCTGAATATAATCCTGATCAACAGTAAAATCGCTCCGGTAATAAGGCGATTCAATGTTATCTACAAAAAAGCTGATACCGCCACCTAAAGGAGTACTCATGCTGATACTCGCAGACGATACTTCTTTCAGGTTTATAATCTGTTGTTTTGTTAATTCGGTATTTGCCTGTCTGAAGTTTGGAGATTTTAATATTATTACCTGTTCTTTATTAAACCCCAGCCGGTCATTACCCAGGTGTTTCATTTGTTTATTTACAACAATCACCACCATCAGTAAAATAATAACAATTGCATTTTGTATTACCATCAATGGTTTTCTGAAAACCAATTTGGTTTTTGCTGGCGTTATCTGTTTGTTTACTAAAGAAATCGGTTTGAATTTAGATACCAGCAGAGCCGGATAAGCAGATGAAATTAATATTACTATAAAGGTTAAACCTGCCAGTATCAATAAATTGTTTGTACTGATCAAAAAAGCCGCACTGAGTGAACTTTCCATCACCTGATTAATATCATCAATGAGAATGAGTGAAAAAAGAATAGCTGATATGGCAGAGATGAAACACAGGATAGCACACTCGGTTACCGGTTGTATAATCGACTCCAGTTTAGAGGAACCCAATATTTTTGAAATGCCTATATTTTGTTTTCTATTATAAATGTCAGCGATTGATAAGCTGATACAATTAAAAGTGGTGGATAAAACAATGACCAATCCGATTACAGCGAATAAATAGAGATATCTGATATCTATTGAGTTTGGAGATACCAATATATTGCTGGAGTATAAATGGATGTCTTGAAGTGGCTGTAATGAAAATACAGGAGCTTCAGATACCCACCAGATTTTACTTTTTATGGATGTATTTATTTTTTTGACTACCTGCAGGGGATCTGAATTTTTTGAAAGACTCAGATACAGATGACCTTGCTGGCTCCACGGATCTTCCAGGTTTTTCAGGGTCTGAATGGCACCCACCATCGTGAATTGTAAATGATTGTTTGATGGAATATCATCAAATACACCTGTGATGGTCAGTGTTTCTTTGTCTACCTGAATGGTTCTGTTAATAATATTAGTAGTGCCAAAATATTTTTTTGCTGCTGTTTTGGCAATGATAACTGAACCCGGTGCTTCCAATGCTGTTTTTTTGTGGCCTTCTATCAGTTGAATGTCAAATATATTCAGAATACCGGCATCCGACCATATAAATCCTTTTTCAATAGATAATTCATTTTCGTTGCCAACGGTTATTTGCTGATATGCTTTTACTCTGACGATATCTTTCACTTCAGGAATTTCTTCGAGAATGAATTTTCTGACAGGAAGATAGGTCATGGCGGATTGCATTTTATCTTTTGTACCGGTGTTTACATCATTGGAAATTATCCGGTAAGTGTTTTCTTTGTCAGGATGATTTTGATCAAAGGAATATTCATGCAAAACATAACTGGCAATACAGAATACACAAATAAATCCTACCGTCAAACCAATAATGTTTAACAGGCTGTTGGTTTTATTCCTGATTAAATGTCTTATCGCTTTTTTTATAGTGATTGATAGTTTCATGTATTCTGTATTAACCGGGTGAGTGTAGGTTGGTTTTTATTCGTCTCGTAAGCTTTTAACAGGATTACTGGTGGCTGCTTTGAGTGAACGGATGCTGATCGTTAACCATGCAATTCCGATCGAAGCAATTGCTGCCACTAAGAAAATTGTCCAGCTGATGGTTATTTTAGTAGCAAAAATAGTCAGCCACTCTTTTGATATCCACCACGCTACCGGAATAGAGATTGCCAGTGCTACAATAATCAGTAAAGTAATTTCTTTAGAGAAGAGATATAAGATACTTCCTACTGAAGCACCCAGTACTTTTCTGATACCAACTTCTTTTCTTTTTTGAACCGTGGTAAAAGATATTAATCCATACAGTCCTAAACACGACAGGAATATGGCAATGCCCGAGAAAATTTTATATAATAATGTCAACTGATCTTCCTGCTGATAAAATCTGGTAATACGTTCATCTAACCAGTAATCATTGGCTACGTATTCGGGAAATATTTTATTCCATTCGGCGATTACTGCATTCTTGGTAGCCGGAAGGTTATTGCTGCTGATTTTGAGGGCTGCATTTCTGTATGATCTTTTAACAGGCCCTAATAATAGTGGTTTGATATTTTCTTTCAGTGTGTTGGTGGTAAAGTCTTTTACAACGCCGGTAATGGTAAGCCATCTGCTTCCACCCATTCTGATATTTTTTCCGATTACTTCTTCTGCAGAATTTAGCCCTAACATTTTTACCAATGTTTCGTTCACTACTACTGCTTTGGCTGAATCATTCGCATTGTAAGCACGTCCTGCTACAAAATCAATCTGAAAGGTGGAGAAATAGTTTTCGTCTGCGCTTTTATAATACAGTGAAAATTTCTCATCAGGTTTATGGTCAAATGCAAAGTTGGTAGAACTATTGCTTTGTGAGGATGGTACATCGCTGTTAAAGCTGATAGATTGTACTCCGGGTATTTTTTCCAGTTCATGTTTATAAGCCGGTTGTCTGGATAAAACAGCACTGTCGGCTTTAGTATATACTACAAGAATAGCTTCTTTATTAAAGCCCAGGTCGCTTTTCTTAATCATATTCATTTGCAAAACAGCAATCAGTGTTCCGATAATCAGTACTTGCGAAATGACAAACTGAAGCACTACCAGTCCTCTTCGCATACCGGCTTTACCGGCTGCTTTTTGTTTTCCTTTTAGTGCACTTACCGGTTTAAATCCTGCAATTACAAATGCCGGATAGCTTCCTGCAATAAAGGAAACAATCACACCGGTTAGTAAGAGATAAACAATGTTGTTTATGGTGAATAGGGGCAGTTTTTCGGTAATTCCTACCAGCGTTTCAATATGTGGTAATACCGGTTTTACCAGTAATAAGGCAATGATAATACTACATAGAACGATCAGACTGGTTTCACTTAATAGTTGCCAGAAGATATTGAAACGGTGGCTTCCTAATACTTTTCTGATACCGATTTCCTTTGAACGGTTAACAGCCTGCGCTGTTGATAAGTTAATGAAATTGATACAGGCCATTACTAAAATAAATACACCGATCAGAGACAGCATCATCAGGGTATTTTTGCTAATAGTATAGTCGCCGAAGGTACCGTAACGCTCTTCGTAATGCATTTCTTTTAAGGGTAATAAAAGGTGCTCTCTTTTTTCCTGTTGGTCAATTTCATTATAACGCGGAGTGCTGACAGCGTTTAATTTTTGAGCTATATCTGCTACACTTGTGCCAACAGGAATTGACATGTAGAGATGGTTGTCGCTGCTATTGCTGCCCCATTGGTCAGTATAACCGAAAATTTTCGGATTGTTTTTATAAGTAGCGTAAGATATAAGATAATATAAAGGGAAATCACTGTTGAGTGGAATGTCTTCTAAAACTCCTCCGATATTTGCTGTAACCTGGTTGTTGATGTGAATGGTTTTATTTAATGCATTCTGCCAGCTGGAAAAATGTTTTTCAGCTTCTTTTTTAGTCAATACAATTGTATTCGGTTCATTCAGTATCTCAGGTGATCCACTCAACCATTTAAACTGAAGTACATTAAATAATTCAGCATCTGTAAAATAAATATCCTGCATGAATTTTTTATCGGGGTGGATGGTACCGTTTTCATCAGGTAAACTTATCTGACAGCCACCATTTCCGATCAGCGGAGCAATTTTTACCTCCGGTACACCCAGCCTGAATGCTTCCAGTGCCGGAAGAGGTACGCCGGGAGTATAATCCTCTCCACCTTCATCTACACTCTTGGTTACAATCTGATAAATGTTCTCTTTGTTAGGAAAAAACTGATTATAACTTAATTCATAGCTGACTACCATGTATAATAGCAGACTGGCTGCAATTCCAACGGATAGTCCACCGATATTAATCAGTGAAAAAGATTTGTTGCGGACCAGATTCCGCCAGGCAATTTTAAAGTGATTCGAAACCATATCTTTTATTTGTAACTAATAGAATATAAAATATTAATAACGTTTATTCGTCTCTTAAACTATTAACAGGCTTCGCCATTGCAGCTTTTACAGATTGCATTGCGATGGTTAAGAAGGCTATTAAAATGGCTACAATTGCTGATAAGGCAAACATCCACCATTCCAGTTTAATACGGTAAGAGAAGTCGCTTAGCCAGCTGTTCATTGCAAACCAGGCTAACGGGATGGCCAGTAAGCTGGCAATAAAAACCATTTTGATAAAATCTTTGCTTAAAATTCCTACAATATTGCTGATTGAAGATCCCAGCACCTTGCGGATACCGATTTCTTTTGCACGTATAATGATACTGTAAGAAGATAATCCGAATAAGCCCAATGATGCCAGTGCGATAGCGATAGATGCGAATATGAGAATGATAGTACCGGTTCTTTTTTCTGTGCTATACATTTTTTCGAACTGCTCATCCAGGAAATTGTATTTGAAGGGGCGATGTGGCGCTACTTCACTCCATACTTTCTGAATATGAGCCAGAGTCTGGTCTACATTAGCTGTATTCATTTTTACCATAATTATATTGTACCATCCCTCAGGGAATAATACCAGCGGGGTAATTTCATGGTGAATTGATTGAAAATGGAAATCTTTAACAACTCCTTTCACTCTTCCGTTTCTTTCACCCATCAACAATGGTTTATTAACGGCTTCTTCTGCAGTCCAACCTAATTTTTGAGCTGCACTTTCATTGAGGATGAAATTATAAAAAGCTTCTTCTTCATTTTTATTAACAGCATCTATATCCTGTAAAGTAAGATTTTCACCTGCTACAAGTGTGAGGCCGCTTGCCTGTAGAAACTCTTCATCAATAGGAGTGGCTGTTACAGAGATCTGCTCATCCAGATCACGGCGGCGTTGTATATTGTAACCGCCTACAATATTAATTGGTGTATTAACAGTGGCAGATACGTATTGAATATTATTATTCTTTTTCAGTTCGGTTTTGAATACTGCCAGCTTGTTGTTAATGGTATTGTCTGATGGTAATACCAATATCTGTTCCTTGTTATATCCCATTTCTTTATTCTGTATATAACTCAGTTGCTGATACATGATTACAGTGGCACATATCAGAAAAGCAGAAATTGTAAACTGGAAGGTGGTTAAACCTTTTCGAAGTGTCATTCCCGAACGGGTGTTTTTATAGGCTCCTTTTAAAATTCTGACCGGTAAGAAGTTTGCCAGTACCATTGCCGGATAAATACCCGCCAGTAATGTAATGGTGACAATAATCAGAATACCGGCAAGAATGGTAGCCGGGTTCAATGCTTCTAGTAACGAGATCTGAATACCCGCCAGATAGTTGAAAGACGGTAAGGTCAACATGGTTAGGCCAATACTTGCTATCAGTGCCAAACAAGACAATAAGAATGATTCTGCAATAAACTGCCAGAATACCTGTTGTTTGGTAGCCCCTGCCACCTTTCTGATGCCAACTTCTTTTGCACGTTCCATAGAACGTACGGTGCTAAGGTTAATATAAGTAGAGCTGGCAATAATCAACATTAAAATAGCGATACCCGCAGTGATATAGATATATTTAATATTACTGTTGGCTTCAATTCCCGGATAAGGAGAGTGAAGATGGATGTCAAGAAACGGTTCCAGTTCGTATCTGATAGTTACATTCTGCATTTCTTTTGTTTCCTGCATCATGAACCGGTTGATCTTATCCTGTAAGGCAGCTAATCCGCCCGGTTGTTTTAATAACAGGTAAGTCGTATAGTTTGCATTCCAGTAAGTATCCTCCCGCGCATTTTTCATGTTTTGGAAAGAGGCCAGCACGTTGTATTTAACCTGTGAATTCTGAGGGCAGTCTTCACTGATACCGGTTACTTCATATTCGGTTTGCGCAATGCCCAGTTTTAAGGTTTTACCGATAGGATTTTCGTTACCGAAGTATTTTTTTGCAGAAGAACGGGTTAAAACTATTTTATTGGTACCGTTTAAAACATCATTCGGGTTACCTTCTATCAGTTTGAAACCTGAAAGTACATTGAAAAAGCTGGAGTCAACAAAAACAAAATTGTCTTCTTCGTAAGTGTTTTCTTTTGCATAGATCAGTATCGTCTGGTTAAAAACCCTTGTACCGGATTCAACTTCCGGAAATTCGTTTTTGAAAACAGGTAAAACCCGGGCACTGGTGTAATTACCTTTGTTAAAAGTACCATCGCCAAAACTGTATTCCATGATGACGCGGGCAATTCTATCACCTTTGTTCTGAAACTTGTCATAGCTTAATTCTGACTTAATGTATATGAACATTAACAAACAGGCGGTTAAACCGATGCTGAGCCCGATAATATTAATCAAAAACACCAGTTTGTTTTTGGTAACATTCCTCCAGGCTATTTTTATATAATTTTTAAACATAGTGAAGTGTTTAAATTCGTTTATGATTGATCAATACATTCATTCTAATCAAATAGTGTTATTCATCACGTAAGCTGTTCACCGGATTTACTATTGCTGCTTTTACAGCCTGCACACTTACGGTAACAAAAGCTATGATGATGGCTAATCCTCCGGCCATTAAAAAAGTCCATATCGTAACGGGTACTTTATAGATAAACTCTTCCAGCCATTTATTCATAGCCCACCAGGCGATAGGAGATGCAATCACAATGGCAATGATCACCAGCTTTACAAAATCTTTTGATAGTAAACCTACAATACTGCTTACAGAGGCTCCCAATACTTTTCTTACCCCGATTTCTTTTGTTCTCTGAAAAGCAGTCAGTGTAGCTAAACCAAAAAGACCTAAACAACCGATGAATATAGATATGAAAGTAGCTACATTTATAAGCGTTGATAATCTCTGATCTTCTTTGTATAAGGCTTCAATCGTTTCGTCGTAAAAACGGTATTCAAAATATTTTTCAGAATAAAACTTTGTCCAGGTGGCTTTAATAGCTTCAATGGTTTGTGGCCATTGTTCACTGTTACTGCTCAATTTGATATTAAACATTTGCCGTGGCTGATCTCCCTGCATTAATACCAGTGGTTTGATTTCCTTATAGAAGTTTTCCTGATGAAAATCTTTAACAACTCCAGCTATTGAATAGAGTTCGTCTGAACGTTTAATTGTTTTTCCGACTGCTTCTTCGGGAGATGATATACCATATTCTTTCACTGCAGTTTCATTCAGGATAACCTTTTTGGAAGAGTCGCCGGCTACAAAGTCTTTTCCTGCTACTAAAGGCATCTGATAAAAACTCAGATAATTATGATCCACCATTTTAATCTGTAATTGGCGGCTCACCGGATCTGTACCCTCTGCCGGTGTATATATATACGGACTGCTCGAATATCCCATTCTTAAAGGAGACTCTGAAAAACTTAAATTGGTGACACCCGGTAGCTTTTGTAACTCTTCCAGCAATACTTTTTGCTTACCCACAAAACCGGCTTTGGAAGTCATGTTAAACGGATGATCAACGAGCAATACTGCGTCTTTATTAAAACCAAGGTCTTTTTTGATGGTATATTTCAATTGTTGCCCGACAATAATTGCTCCAATGATAAAGCATTGGGCGATGGTATACTGAAATATGAAAAGTCCTTTTCTTACATTAAACCTGCTTTTACCGCTTTTTTGAGATAAACCGTTTTTGATACTTTGTATCGGATTTACTCTCGTCATTTGTATTGCCGGGTAAGCTCCTGAACTTACAATAGTTGCTATCAATATACCTCCCAATATCAGAAGGGTATTGGTATGAAATTGAAAGTTAACGGCATCCTGTGGAATCATATCGCTTAACAGCAGAAAGGAGAAGTGTACCAGCACGAATGATAAAAGTGCTCCGATCAGTACTACAATAATGGTTTCAGAAAATATCTGCATCAGCAGACTTTTATTATTGCTGCCCAATGTTTTTCTGATACCTATTTCTTTTCCTCTTTGCGGAATCTGAGCAGTACTCAGATTTATATAGTTGATACAGGCAAGAAATAAGATGAATATGGCAGTTCCGATCAATCCGAATAATACAGTTTTGCTGGTTTTTTTCACCTGCCATTCGTTAACATAGGTAGCAAAGTGCATTTCCGACAGCGGAATCATACTAAACCATCTCACAAATTCATATGTCGGGTTTCTTTCCTGTTTAAAATCCTGCCATTTCTGATCGCTGAGCTGTTGAATTTGTTTCAGAATAGTCGCCGGATTTTTATCATTCTCAGCAATGATATACAATCTGTCAGATGAATTCGTGTTGGTCCATTCAACCAAAGGATATGCAATTGGTTGAAGATATAGTATTTCCTGTGCAGTAAACTCTGACGGAAAATGCAGATCTTCTACAATACCACTGATGGTTTTTATTGCATCTTCTTCGTAAGTAATTGTTTTGCCGATTAATTGCCCGGGAGTAAGCCCCGGGAAATAACTGTTTGCTCTGGATTGGGTTAATACCACTGATTCAGGTTGCTGAAAGGCAGTGCGGGCATTTCCTGCCAACCATTTATAGGGTACCATTTCAAAGTAAGAACTATCGGTTGCAATGATATCTTCCGGTTCTTCTACTTCGATTAATTCTTTACCATTATCTACTTTTACAGATGAAATCCATTGTCCGTATACAGGTACTACCGCTTTTACACCTGTTACATTTTCACGTACACCCTGATAAAACGGAGCAGAAACACCACCATAGATAGTTTCTTTATTATCGAACATTTTTCCAGTCACTAAACGGTAGGTATTTTCCCGTTCAGGAATGGCTGACTCAAAGTTGAATTCGTATCGGACGATACTTAATATAACCCAACAGGTACAGATACCTATTGCCAGACCTGCAATATTTAAGGCTGTGAAAAGTTTATGTTTCCACAAATACCTGAAAGCTGTTTTAAAGCTGAGTTTTATCATAAAATGCTATTAATCGTTTGTATGATTATTCGTCTCTTAAACTTTTTACCGGATTGGCGATAGCTGCTTTAATAGATTGAAAACTTACTGTGAACAATGTTATTAAAATGGCTATCAGGGCTACTAAGGCAAAAATCCACCACTCAATGGAGATTTTATAAGAATAATCAGCCAGCCATTGGTGCATGATATACCAGGCAATAGGAGTAGCTATTACAAAAGAGATTAACACCAGCGTTAAAAACTCTCTTGATAAAAGGCTGGTTACTTCAAAAACAGAAGCACCCAATACTTTTCTGATGCCGATTTCTTTTACCCTGTTTTCTGCCATGTAAGTAGCCAGACCGAATAAACCTAAACAAGAAATGAAAATGGTGAGTCCTGCAAACAATACTACCAGTTTTCCGGTTCTTTCAATTCCTTTGAATTTAGTGGCGTAATTTTCATCGGCAAATACATAATTCGCAGGATATTCAGGGTTATACTTTGCAAGTACTTCTTTTAGTATTTTCAGATTTTCAATATTGTTATTTGCCGGATTGAGTTTGAAGTGCGCTACATTCGGCCAGTAATATATAGGGCCGGCAATCATCATTGGTGTTATTTTTTCCTGGAAAGGTGATTCTATAATAAAATCTTTAATAACTCCAACGATAGTCATCTGAGCGTCTCCGCCTACGAAACCTACTTTTTGTCCGATCGGATCTTCTAATCTCATGGCTTTCACTGCAGATTCATTCAGTATCAGTGCTGAGCTGTCAGATGGATACTGATATACATCAATATCTCTTCCCTGTATCAGTTCAAGGCCCATTGTTTTTACAAAGTCAGCATCAGTACCTAAACGAAGGAATAATTCTTTCTCATCTTCTTTGGTACTGCCACTCCATTTAAAACCCCATGAGTCACTCCATCTCTGGGTAATAGGGCTTTGGTTCATGGTGGCTGATAAAATTGCTCCTCTGCTTATTAAATCGTTTTTGATAGCAGAAAAATGTTTCTTTACATCTCCTTCATTAAAAATGTAAACAAGATCTTTTCTGTCGTAACCGGCTTCTCTTTCCAATCCGAATCTGATTTGTTTAGAAATAATGATGGTGGAAGTGATCAGGATAATTGCAAAGGTGAACTGAATCGTTACCAGTACTTTTCTTGGAGTAAAAGGTGCTTTTACTTTTTTGTAAGTGCCTTTTAATACTTTTACCGGGTTAAATGATGAAAGATAGAAAGAAGGGTAACTGCCGGCTATCAGTCCGGTTAGTAAAATAAAGGCTATTGAATATAACCAGAAGTTAATGGTTTTGAAAGGAATAAATAGTTCTTTTCCTACCAGCGTATTGAATCCGGATAGTACGATTGTTACAAGTAACAATGCGAGTATGAAAGAGATTATACTCAAAAGAATACTTTCTCCTAAAAATTGAAGTACAAGTGATGTTTTGGTTACGCCCACCACTTTTCTTATACCCACTTCTTTAGCACGCTTTTCACTTCTTGCCGTACTCAGGTTCATGAAGTTGATACAGGCAATTAAAAGAATAAATGCACCGATTACAGAAAACAACCGCACCATTACCAGATTGCCCGCTACTAATTTTCCATTATCATTTTTACCGTAGAGGTATAATTTTTCAAGCGGATGGCTAAATACCTCAATGGTAGAAGGGTTCGCCGATTCTTTAGTATGATCGATGGTAATCGTTCTGACTTTGCTGTCGAAAGTACTGTGCAGCGATGGGTCTTTGAGTAATACGTATGTTCTTAGAGAGTTATTCGTCCAGCTTTCACTCATATTACCTATTACTTTCTGGTAACTGAATGGCAGTAAGTAGTCAAATCTAAAAATAGTATTGTTAGGAAGATCTTTCAGAACACCTGTAACAATAAAATTATGAACACTGTCTAAGATCAGGCTCTTACCCATCGGATCTTCATTCCCAAACATCGATTTTGCAAATTTTTCAGTTAATACGATGTCATAAGTATTGTTCAGTGCTATCTCTTTATTTCCTTGCATTAAAGGGAAGCTGAATATTTTCAGGAAGCCGCTGTCTACAAAAGCAGCTTGTCCGTTTATCTTTTTATCACCCAGCTTTACCAGAAAGGTAGAATTCGTGAATCTGCTCATGTCTTCTACTTCAGGATAATCTGTTTTGAGTGTTGGCCCCATCACCTGAGGAGTGCTGTTCCATGCCCAGATTTCTCCGCTGGTAGATTTGTCTTTGTTATACATTACAAAGATGCGGTTTCCTTTTTCATGGAAACGTTCTATACTCAATTCATTCTGTATCCATAAAAAAATGAGTATCGCTGATGCCATACCAATAGATAAGCCGACTATATTCAACAGGCTGTATCCTTTTGTTTTCCATAAATTTCTAAAAGCAATTTTCAAATAATTCTTAAACATGGCTATACTTTTTTATTCGTCTCTAAGACTTTTAATGGGGTTTGCGATGGCTGTTTTGATAGTTTGTGCACTAACGGTCACTAAGGTTAATGCAAGGGCTATCGAACCTCCTAATGCAAACATCCACCATTGAATAGAGGTTTTGTAGGCGAAATTGTTCAACCATTGCTGCATTGCCCACCAGGCTATTGGGGTGGCGATTACTACAGCAATGAAAACTAATTTTATAAAGTCAACTGATAATATTTTTACAATATTCTGAACAGAAGCTCCCAGTACTTTTCTGATTCCTATTTCTTTTACACGTTGTTCTGTTTGATTGATAATCATACCCAATACCCCCAAACAGGATAACAGCAGCATTACCACACTAAACAGGATAATAAGCGTTTGTTGTTTGTCTTCTGCTTTATATAGCTGATCAACTTTGTCTTTTAAGTAGTTTGTTTCAATCACTTTTTCAGGAAACATTCCGGCTGCAATTTTTTGTATGGCTGCCGCTGTTTGGTGAACTTTACCCGTTTCTGCTCTTACAAATACATTTGAGCTGAAGGATGGATCCAATAATATAATAGACGGTGTTATAGCTTTGTGCAGTGACTCCAGGTGAAGGTCTTCTATAATGCCTACCGGATTATAATCAGTACCCGTAATTAACTGATCAACCTCCGTCACACCAAGAATTTTTGCCGTACTCCGGGTGATAAGTATATTCTCCTGATGTGGGGTAGAGGATTTTTTTTCTTTTTGATCATCTGACTGGTTGAGTAATGCCCTATTATCAGAAGTGACGTTTCTATCTATTCCAAATGTTTCATTCGACAATCTTCCTTTTATTAATTTGGCACCGATTGCTTCTGCAAAATCAAGATTGGCAACTACCACATCCAGTGCAATGGTTTCTGCCGGATTGATCAGACTCTTCATTGTTATTCTGCCGGCACTTTTATTGTCAGGCCCCCAAACAGAAGTACCCACATGTTTGATACCGGGTACTTTGAGAAGCTCGTTCTTAAACCCTGCATATTGATCACCCCAACCAATTTCGTTGATCATCAGAATGTCATCTTTCTCATAACCGAGATCTTTATTGTTGATGAGAGATAACTGACTATTAATGACGGTTAATGAAATGATCACAATGATGGTAAGGCTGAATTGCGTCACTACTAATGACTTTCTTAAACTTTCTCCTTTCCACAGATCGTTTTTGAAGAATTTGTTTTTCAGGCTTTGAGACGGTGTTACACCAGATATTACCCATGCCGGATAAATTCCGATCAGCATACTCAGAACAATGGTTGCTGCTACTACTACTGCCAATAAATGAAGATTTGAAAAAAGTGTGATCGTCAGACTATGTTCAATAAAACCTTCAATAGTTGGTAACAAATAGAGGTATCCCGCAATAGATATCGTAATGGCTGCTGCAAAGAATAAGACTGATTCTAACAGATACTGTTGAATCAACTGTTTTCGGCCGGCACCTAATATTTTTCTGATGCCTGTTTCTTTTGTACGTTGAAATATTTTGGCTGTACTCAGATTGATGAAGTTAATACAGGCAATTGTCAGCATGAAAATGCCGACAATTCCAAGAATGTAGAGATTACTTTTATTACTTTTTATGGTAGCGGTTTCATCAGCATCTGAATTCAGGTATACTTTTTCTATTGGTTGAAATGTATGATAGAATTCTTTAGTGGTAATGGCTGTTTTTTCACTGAAATAATCATTTACCTTTTTTGTGAAACTGGCCAGATCGGTAGCGGGTTTTAACTGGTAATAGATGATTTGTGAAAGAAAACGTTGGTCTGATGATAATGTAATGGCGCTGGGAGGTTGTAATAAAATGACTTCCGTTCTTAAATGAGTATTCGAAGGAATATCTTTTATAACCGCTTTAATCTGATATTGGGTTGATTTGTTTGACCATCTGGGTACATCATTCAGCACCATTCCCACGGGATCCAGTTCCTTAAAATATTTGTTTCTGAAACTTTCGGTAATAACGAGATTGTTGACACCATTGGTGTAAGGCAAAATACTTCCACTAATAGTTTCTAAACTGAACATTTTTTCAAATGCTGTGTCAGCTCTCAATAAGTTTACTTGTATGTGTTCGTTGGCAAAGTGAGGGTTTTGAAAAGCTATTTCCTGTTTAATGATACGGCTGTAAGCCTGTACTTCAGGAAAGTCTGCCAGAATACTATTCGCTAATCCGATAGAAGTAAAAGATTGTTGATATTCTACATTATTGATAACAGAAGTATTGTGGGCTTTAAATAAAGACCGGCTGTTAGGCCAATGTTTATCATAAGAAAGTTCATCAAGGATAACGGTAAAAACTACAATGAATGATAATAAACCAACGGACAAACCTATGATGTTCGTTGCCGTATAGAGTTTGTTTTTAAAACAACTTCTGATAATAATTTTAAAATTATTTTTAAACATAGGTCTGTCTCGTTTAGGTTTATACCAAAATATGAGGCTGTCTGGCTCTATTCTGTTAAAATTTATTCATCTCTGAGGCTATCTACCGGATTCGAACTGGCAGCTTTATACGATTGGAAGCTGACTGTTACAAGCGCAAAGGCCAATGCAATAAATCCGGCTAAAATAAAGATCCACCATTGAATATCTATTTTGAACACAAAACTTTCCAACCATTTATTCATCAGCCACCAGGCTAATGGAGAAGCCAGAACGATAGATAGTGCAATCAGTATCACGAATTCTTTTGAAAGCATTGACATAATTCCTGAAATGGAAGCGCCTAATACTTTTCTGATGCCGATTTCTTTAGCTCTCTGGTAGGCTGTAATGGTCGCTAATCCGAAGAGTCCTAAACAGCTGATCAGTATCGAAATACCGGTGGCCAGTTTTACCATAGAAGACATTTTGTATTCTTCCTGATAAATAGCTTCAATGGTTTTATCATAGAATTTATATTCCATATCAAAACCGGGATACAGTTTCTTCCACTCTTCATTCACCGATGCAATAATTGCCGGCCACTTGTCAGGATGTTCGCCCGGTAATTTTATGTTAACCGTATTTAATGAACGTTTGTGCATATACATTCCGGTCGGGAAAATCTTAGACTGAAATCCGAACTGGTGGAAGTCTTTTACCACGCCCACGATGGGATATGTTTTGTCTCCGCTTATATTTTTTACATACTTTCCGATCGCATTTTCCGGTGTTCCTAATCCGAATTTCGCCACAGCTTCTTCATTGATGATATATTCTCTTACCGAATCTGAATATTTGATATTTCTGCCTGCCACTAATGGCATATCATACAAGGAAAGGAACTGTTCATCAATGTATTTTATGTTTAACTGTGATTGTACCATTCCGGTATCGTTGTATATCTGCAGCAAATTACCCAGCATTGAGCTGCTCAATGGTTTGTCGCCCAGTGCTACCCCTTTTATGTCGGGGTTGGAGGCAAGAATGTCCTTCAATACAAACTGTTTGTCTTTAAAAGCTTCTTTTGAATAGGCTTCGTAAGGGATATCAATCGTTACAATGGCTTCTTTATTAAAACCTAAGTCTTTTGTCAGCGTAAATCTTAATTGCTGTCCTACAATCAGTGCACAAATAATGAAGAATTGTGCTACCAGAAACTGGAAAACGATCAGACCTTTTCTAAGATTGAATCTTTTAGGCTGCGCCTGTTTGCCCAGCTGGCCTTTCAAAATGTTAACTGTATTCACTCTGGTAATTAACCACGCAGGATAAATACCGGATATCAATGTGATGGTAATAATCAGCAGTAACAGAAAATAAACGAAACTCTGATAGTTTACAAAACCTTCAATGCCGGTAGGTAAGAAATCTTTTAATCCTTTGATGGCAAAGATGGATAGTACAACGGCCAGAACGGTTGCCATCAGTGTGATAAGCGCTGTTTCACGCATAAATGAACTGATGATATTCATGGGGCGGCTACCCAGTGTTTTTCTGATACCGATTTCTTTTGCACGTTGAGGAATCTGTGCTGTACTCAGGTTGATATAATTAATACAACCCAGTATTAACAGAAAACCTCCTACCCACATGAGCCCCGTTAATACTTTTTTATTGGCAGTGCGGGTATTAGACCCGAATTCAGTAGCAAAGTGTTTGTCTTTTAAAGGGTAAAATTCGTACCATGCTTTGAACTTGTATTTTTCAAAATCCTCTTTGTTCTTTTCTGACTGTATTTTGTTGATGTGTGACAGTACCAGGTCAGGCGCTACATTTTTTTGAAGTTTAACATACATGATGTTGTTGCTATTGAAAGAACCCCATTCGTCACTGGTCATGTCTGCTTTTGAAACCGGAACAAATTCTTCTGCCTCAAAGCTATTCAGATAAGGTAGTTCTTTCACAATACCTGAAATCTGTTTATTAACTGAGTCGTTAAATGTCAGTACTTTTCCCAGTAAAGATTCCGGTTGAGCGCCCGGGAAATAAAGGTTTGCTCTCTTTTCGGTGAGAACAATTTTATTCGGGTCGTCCAGTGCACTGGCAACATCTCCTGCCAGCCATTCATAACCCAACATTTTGAAAAAGTCAGGAGAAGTGGCAATTTGTTTTTCCGAAGGTTTGGCGGGGCTGGTAAATACACCCTGTTCATTTGCTATTTTAACGCTTTCGTTGTATTTGTAATACATTGGAGCAGTTAGTTCCAGCCCTGGTATATCATTCATAATAACAGGATACAGCGGTAGTTCAACGCCGGCGAAGCTGCCACTTCCTCTTTCTGATTCACTTCTGTTTACAACCTGATAAATTCTATCTCTGTCGGGTTGATGCTTATCATAACTATGTTCAAATACTACCATCCTGAAAATAATCCAGGCCGCTGCAATACCGATTGATAAACCCAGTACATTCAGAGAGGTAAACAATTTGTTCCTCCAGATCTGTCTGAATAATATAGTAAATTGATTTTTGAACATGATGTGGGTTTTAGAGTAAAATGTTTTCAGTAACGATCTGTCCATCCAGCATTCTGATAATCTTATGGCTGAAGTGTGCATCGTGCTCACTGTGTGTAACCATAATTACTGTTGTTCCGGCCTGGTTCAATTCTGTTAATAATTGCATTACCTCATTACCATTATTACTGTCAAGGTTACCTGTTGGCTCATCCGCAAGGATAAGTTTCGGTTTGTTGACTACTGCACGTGCTACTGCAACTCTTTGTTGCTGACCGCCTGACAGTTGTTGTGGAAAGTGATTTCTTCTGTGCATGATCTGCATTTGTTGTAATACTTCCTCCACTCTTTCTTTTCTTTCAGAAGCCTTTACTTTTGTATAAATCAACGGCAGCTCTACATTTTCATATACGGTTAATTCATCGATCAGGTTAAAGCTCTGGAAAACGAACCCGATATTTTTCTTTCTCAAAGCTGAACGTTTTCTTTCGTTATATTTTGATACATCGATGTTGTTGAAGAAGAAAGAACCGCCGTCACAATCATCGAGTAATCCGATAATATTCAGCAGGGTTGATTTACCACACCCGGAAGGGCCCATTACCGCAACAAACTCTCCTTCTTTTACCTCAAATGATATTTTGTTCAATACCAATGTTTCGATTTCTTCCGTGCGATATAATTTTTCGAGTTGTTGTATCTTAATCATTGTATGAATTATTAGTAATAAATTGAATTAATTGTTAGTTGTTTTTTATGTTTAGTTCATCTACGTTACCGTAGCTGTCATAACTGTTGGTGATTACTTTGTCTCCGGCGCGTAAGCCTGATATTACTTCATAGAACTCCGGATTCTGACGTCCTAATTGAATATCTACTTTGTAAGCTTTTGATCCGTCTTCACTGATTTTGAAAATCCAGCTGCCACCGGTCTGGTGATAGAAGCCGCCTCTCGGAATTAATAAACCGTTGGTTTCATCGCTCAGCGCCAGTCTGATCTGAATCGTCTGGCCTCTTCTGATACCATCAGGTTTTTGATCAATAAACTCCATATCTACCTGAAAACGACCGCTGGTTACCTGTGTAAATACTTTTTTGATTTCTAAAGAGTATGTTTTGCCGGCAATTAAGGCCGTACCTCTTAAACCTGTATAAATTCTGGAAATATAATGTTCGTCAACATCTACGCGTACCTTATATCCTTCCAGTACATCGAGCTGACCCAGCCTTTCTCCTTTGCCTTTATTCTGGCCAACTTCAGCATCCAGTGAAGTGAGCTGACCATCTATCGGAGCGCGTACGATCAGATCGTTTACCTTCTTGCGCATTACCTGTAACGCATATTGCGAGCCGTTATAAGATTGTTGCGCCTGCTGTAATTGTTGTGAGGCAGATTCTTTGTCTTGTTCAATAGTTTGAAGTGCTAAATTTCTTTTGGCAACCTGATAATCGTAATTGTTTTTACTTTGCTCATACTCTTGCCGGCCAATCGCTTTACTTTCATATAATTTTTTGTTCAGCAGGTAAACCCTTTCTGCTTCTTTTAGCTGATTCTCAACATCTGTCATCTGATTCAGATTCGTAATCGTATTTTGTTGAGCAGCATTTTTTGCAATCTGCATTTGAGTAATCAGGTTGTAAACCTGTGTTTCCTGATTTACAAGACTTAATTGTAAATCGGTGTTGGCTAAACGGAGAATGGGTTGTCCTTTTTTCATAACGGCTCCGTCTTCTACAAAAATTTCTTCTACTATTCCGCCTTCCAGTGCGTCGAGGTAAATAGAGGTAATGGGTAAGATGATTCCGTTAACAGGAATAAATTCTTTAAATACGCCTTCTTTCACTTCAGCAATGCTTAAACGTTCGCTTTCTACATTCAGCTTGCTTCCGCCGCGAGTAAAATAAAAACTGGCACTTATGAGTAAAAGTACCGCTGCAATGAAAGCGATAGTGGTGATCCTTTTACTATTCCATTTTTTCTTTGGTAATACTTTATCCATGGTTATAATTTCTGCTGTTTAGGGTTAATAAGTATTGTGCCAAATCTGTAATTGATTGATTTTCATAAAATTAAAAGAGTTCTTCTTGTTGCAGGTGTGCGGTTTCGATACACTTGGTGTACGGTGGTGATACACAGTGTAATACACTGTGAAATAATTATAAAATAGTTGTAACATTTTGCTTTTAAAAAAGTCTTATAACAAAAGGGGAAGTTGTTGAAAGTATGTTGTAATTTTTTTTAACAGCATATCTTATCATATAGTAATTTTGATGAACCGGTTGATTAATATTTTATCAGGCTATGAATATAAAAGATGCAGTAGTATTAGTGGTGGATGATGATCAGGACGTATTAGTTGCTGTGCAGCTATTGTTACGCACTGAAGTAAAAAAAGTATTGGTAGATTCCAATCCTGAGAATATTGCTTCCATCTTAAAAAGAGAGAGTATTGACCTGTTATTGCTGGATATGAATTACAAGGCCAGCATTAATACCGGCAATGAAGGTTTTTTCTGGTTAAACTCTGTGAAGAAACAATATCCACGCCTTCCGGTAATTATGATTACCGCTTATGCTCATATCGATTTGGCCATCAGGGCTTTAAAAGATGGTGCGGCTGATTTCGTAGTAAAACCATGGGAAAATGACCGCTTCTTGCAGGTTATCAAAGATGTATTAAAAAATAAAGAGTCTAAAGGAGTTATACAAAAAGCTCAGAACGAACCCTTTTTCGATTTGATAGGCGAATCTCCGGCTATGCAGGAGGTATTTTTGAAGATTAGAAAAATTGCTCCTACCGATGCAAATATTCTGATTCTTGGTGAAAACGGAACGGGTAAAGACGGATTAGCAAAAGCTATTCATCAACTGTCGAACCGTAAGAACAATAGTTTGGTAAAAGTAGATGTAGGCGCTTTAACCAGTTCTTTGTTTGAAAGTGAACTCTTCGGATATAAAAAAGGCGCTTTTACCGATGCACGGGAAGACCGTAAAGGCCGTTTTGAGGCTGCCGATGGCGGTACCCTGTTTCTCGATGAAATAGGTAATATCGGGTTACAGCAGCAGGCAAAATTACTCACCGTATTACAAAACAGAGAAGTTACTAAACTGGGTAGCCACGAACCGATACCGGTAAACATCCGGTTAATCTGCGCCACCAACCTTCCTATCCGCAAACTGGCAGATGAATCGCGTTTCAGAAAAGACCTTATTTACAGAATAAATACTGTTGAAATTGTTTTACCTCCTTTGAGAGAAAGAGGAAATGATATATTATTGCTGACGCAGCACTTCATAAAAGTTTATGCCGGTAAATATATGAAAGGCGACATGACTTTAGCAAAAGATGCAGAACAACTGATGCTTGATTATCACTATCCCGGTAATGTAAGAGAATTACAATACACCATTGAGCGGGCTGTGATCATGTCTGACTCTGAAGTATTACAAGCAAAGGATATTCTCTTTTCTCCTTTAGAATCACCTGAACACGAGGATAACCATGCGATAGAAGCTACTAATCTCGGCCTGTTGGAGAAAAGTGCTATTCAAAAAGTAATTGAAAAGCATAATGGCAATATTACTCATGCAGCAAAAGAACTGGGATTAACCCGAACAGCATTGTACAGAAGATTAACCAAGTATAATCTCTGACCTGGCATTGCTTTTAGTAGTATATCGCTAAAAGTTATCACTCAACTCTACATTCATGCGAAAACACAGTTATTATCTGATTCCTGCCGTATTGTTAGTATTACTATCACTCTTTCTAAGTCTGGTAGTATATGGAATCATTGGTAATAAATGGTTTTTTACTTCTCTGGGTATAATAGGGTCAATAGTTATTCTGATTAATTTTTTCCGATTATTCAGTACAGTCAGAAGAGAGATCGAATATTTTACAGAAAGTCTTACCTATAGAGATTTTTCCAGAAATTATAATGTGCGTAGTAAATCGGGCATCCTGCAGCCACTCATTAAAAGCTTTAATGAGGTGAATAAAATTATCCGCGAAATTAATGTTGAAAAAGAAGCACAGAATCAGTACCTCGAAAAGATAGTGAGCATGATTGATACCGCCGTGATTGCTTACGAAGTTGAGTCTGGAAAAATCATCTGGATGAATGATACTTTTAAAGAACTGTTATTGTTCCCTCAATTCAGGTCGATTGAGTTTCTTGCTTCGAGAAATGCGCGTTTATACGAAGCGATTTTATCAATTCCTAACGGTAGAAGTAAAATTGAAACAATCACTATTTCTAAATTGCCAATCAAGCTGTGGTTTACAGCCACACAGTTTGTTACCAATAATATTTCGATCCGTTTAATTGCTATTAAGAACGTAGAACAGGTTGTTGATGAAACCGAAGCAAAAGCATGGCAAAAATTATTGAGTGTAATGACGCACGAAATTATGAACTCGATTGCCCCTATTTCTTCACTGGCGGATACGCTCAAAAGAAGACTGGCTGCTGAAAACCTTCAGAAAGATGAGTTTCTGCAGAAAGAACTGGAAATAGGTATTGATACGATCAGAACCCGTAGTGAAGGATTGTTGAAATTTGCAAAAACTTATCGTCACTTAAATAATACCACACAGCCGAACCTCGAACTGATTTATGTGCGCGATTTATTGGAGCGCATTCTGCAACTGATGTTGCCGATGCTGGAGCAGAAAAAAATTGAAGCTCATTTAATTTTTAAAACGACCAATTTACAGGTAGCAGTGGATATATACCTGATTGAACAGGTGTTAATCAATTTATTTACGAATGCTATTGAAGCCCTGAAAGAAAAACAAGGGGAAAAGAATATTTATATTTCTGCATCACAGAATGATAAAAAAATCATCCTGAAAATTGCTGATGATGGAACCGGAATTGAAAAAGAAGTAATTGATTCTATTTTTGTTCCTTTCTTCAGTACCAAAAAGGGTGGAAGTGGTATCGGATTGAGTTTGTGCCGTCAGATAATGTTATTACACAAAGGGCTGATTACCGTACAAAGCAAATCCGGTTACGGAACCGTCTTTGCCTTGCAGTTTCCGGTGATTGATCAGGGTGAATTAAATGAAATTGAATAAATCAATCTCCGGTTTATTGTTTACTTACCGGAATCCGTAGCTCTACCTGAATGGTTTCTTCCGGCTCATCTGATAAATTGTAATCTTTCATTTTCAATATAAAATTTCCTTCAAAAACGGCACTGTCACCGTTCGATTTAAAAGTGAAGGGTAAGGCCAGTGGTTTCGTAACGCCATGTAAACTCAGCTCTCCTGAAGTTTGCCAGTTACCTTCTTTCTGTTCCGCACCCTTTGCCACAAAATGAATTTTTGGGTATTTCTCACCATTTAACCAACCGTTACGGATACTTTCATTTCGTGCAGGATTTCCGGCTTCTACCGAATGAACATCTATATTTACATCAAAGTGGGCATTTTGTGGTTGTGTTTCATCAAACAAAACGGTTCCCTCAAACTTCTTGAAAATACCTTCTGCATCCGGATGGATAAATTTAATATTGTAGTGATCTCTGATGTTCCAGCGATGTAACAGGTCTAACGCAGAAAAAGCAATCAACGGTAACAAAAGTGATGCAATAGCCAGGTACTTTAGAATAGAAAACCTCGAACGTTTCATGATGTATTTGTTAGTATAAAAGCCAAATTTACCATAGATTGAAATAATTACTCAATAAATCGCCTTTTTTTACATTTTTATGATTAAGCGTGCTATGGATGCAGTAAATGTTTGATGATTGCTGTTGAATACAAACCTTGGGTAATCTTGTTAACTGCGGTATTTTACTTAGTGAATATCGTATATTCGTTTCTCATGAAACTGCTTTTAAATACGATTTTTTGTTTTTCCTGTTTGGTGGCCAATGCACAGGAAAGAATCGCTTACCGGTTTCTGGAATTACCTGCTACTGTTGAAAGCAGTTCTTTAGGTGGTTATCAACACAGCTTTACTACAAATAATCTGACACATAGTTTTCATAATCCGGCACAGCTCAGGGCAGATATGAAAAATCAATTTCATTTCGGCTTTAATAGCTTTTATGAAAATACACGACAGTTATATTTACAAACTGCGTGGCACAATCAGAAAAGCGGATGGAATTTTTCTCCTGCATTAACTTATCTTAATTACGGACGTATTGATCAAACCGATCTTTTTGGTATTATAAACGGAGAAGCCGCTGCGAATGATTTTCTTTTACAAATAACTGCTTCGAAAGCGTACCTTGAAAACTGGAACTATGGATTTACGCTAAAATACATTCATTCACAAATAGCACATTTACGAAGCGGCGCGGTGGCTGTTGATTTCGGTTTGAATTACAGGGATACAACAAACCGCTTACAAGCTGCACTCGTTTTAAAAAATATCGGCTTTATTCTAAAACAGTTTGAACCTTCGCGTAACTATATTTTACCTTTTGATGTTCAGCTGGGTATTTCTTATGAATTGCCGAACATTCCGTTACAACTTTCTCTCACTACACTGAAATTTCCACTGATTGATCACTATCGTACAACAGATGGTAAAACGATGGAAGAAATATTAGGCAGGATGGTGGTAGGAGCACAATGGAAAATCGAGCATCTGGTAGGGATAAATGTAGGATATCATTATGCACGCAGGAAAGATTGGAGTAATGGTGAACAGGGACAGGGATTGATGGGTATTTCTACAGGAATAAGTGTATATCTCCCGAGGTTTCAGTTCTTTTACGGTTATACACCCGTACAACAGCAGGCATGGCATCAGATCGGAGTGGCGATCAGTACTACCCGCAAGTCTATATTCTAAAAAAGCACTTCTGTTAAAGAAGTGCCTTCGGTTGTATTGTGGTGTAGCTGACTTTTGACTACAATAAAGTAGTAAAAGCAAAAAGCAAAATATCTTTAATAACCATCCTCTTTCAACTTACAATAAAATTCACCTTTAACATGTAATAATTCTTCCTGCTCCTCTCTTCGGGGTGAAGGGGCAATGAAATTAACAGTTCCTTTTACGGCCATTTCTTCATAATCGATAGAAATGATTTCAATGGTACCTGCACCTACCGAAAGATAATCAGGCCCCGGTTCTTTGATGGTTACTGAAGGGGTTTCTGTTAGTATATATCGAACGAGATGTTGATAATTCGACATAGCAGAACCCTGTTCAGCTATTGGAAAAACACTGTATCTCTTACCTGCTGACAGTGGTTCACGTAACGGAATGTGAAATGATACATAATAGTATTGGCTACCCTGGTTGTCATGAATCTGCATAGAAAAAGAAAGTAGTTTACGCTCGTCCTGAAAACAATAATAGATTAAAGGGCTGGGTTGCGCTCCCGGTGTCAATATAATAGCCGGACGGCGTTCCATAAATTTTGTACCATTGATATCTCCTTCAAAATAATAACGCGAAACTAATTTACCGTCCTTAATACATCCTGAAAGTAATACTGTGATGAAGCTGAATAAGGCAAGCGGCAGTTGATGTCTTGATTTTTTCATGATAAATAATCTGATAAGCTGTTCCTGTATAAATGATTTGTTGTATAGCAGGTTGACAATTACTGTTGATGAAAACGTTGCCTCATAATTTTGAAATGACAATTTGATGATATTGAAAAGGAGGGTTGATTCGTTAAAAAAGAAAGAACTGATCTTACAAAGTGCACGAAAAATGATCGTTTTTTACCATTTTTTACTTGCTAAATATCAAACCCGTCTGATTTTCTTCTAAATGATAAAACGAGGGTCGGAGTAAGTGAAACCTTTTAGCTGATTCAGAATTAAACCTTTATGTAGAGGAATAATCGCCATATTTCACGCCTTAAGTGTATCATTTTGTTTAATTATGTGATACCCAAATGTTTGTCGGATGATAAAATTAATCATTGCTGACGATCACCGCCTAGTACGAGAAGCATGGAAAGCCCTACTGTCAAGAAATGAAAGAATTCAAGTGTTGGACACCTGCGATAATGGAATGAAAGTGGTTGAATCTTGTCAAGCCTTAAACCCGGATGTTGTTTTGATGGATGTGAATATGCAGCCAGTGTCAGGTATTGATGCTACCAAAGCAATTCGCACTTTTTCTGAACAGATTAAGATTATTGCAATTTCCTTACACTCTGCAAAAGATTATGTAGAATCTATGCTGGCAGCCGGTGCCAACGGTTATGTTACCAAAAGCTCTTCAGCGGATGAAGTGATCGACGCGATTGTTTCCGTTCACGAAGGAAACCGATTTATTTGTCAGGAATTACAAGGTATGTTCTCTACCAATTAATATTTAGCAGCCTGGAAAGAGCGCGCTGTTTCGCTAAGTATACTTACTGCACTTGTTTAGTAGAATAATAATTTCACTTCCGTTGTATCCATGGGTAATTGAAACCCATAATATTCATTTAGAATCATTCTCATTAAGTTTACTGCTGATGTTGATTCAGTAGCAGGTAAGGGAGATAGGTTGGTATAATAAGCAAGAAAACTTTTGTTTGCGATAGCGGTATCTGACGTCCACCGGTAACCGTGATCACCCATAAAAATCGCCACTGCGGGTTTACCTTCTTTTTTTATTTTATCAGTTAGTTCGAGCATTACCCTTTCTGCGTATTTCGCCTGCATTAAGTAGTCATTATCTCTTTCTTCCACCTCTTTTTGTAAGGTGTTTACATAATGAAAATTACCCAGCGTATCTCTGGAAAACGGATAATGAGGAAATAACAAATGACCTAATATGAACTGTGGTTTATCTGCAGCCGGCTGATCTAACACTTTATGTATGGCTTCCAGATTTATACTATCATTCTGATATAGTCTGTAATTATATTTGTTTTCTGCATCCAGAAAAGCTTTTTTCAGAATAGGTACATTGTACTTAACTACATTCCAGGATATTTCTTCATTGATACGCCCCATAAATGTATTTTGGCGAAGCATTGTTTTGACAGATTTGCTCAGGATGCTGTAATTGGTATAACCCGGTTGGTTTTTAAAGGGCATGATACCGAACAGTTTTGTATCGTAACCTATCTGTTGCAGGTAAGGTTGTAAGCGATTTTCCTTATAATCATTCCAAAGAAATATTTTTTCAAAGTTGGTGAGCGGATACTGTAAGTCAGATGTATTGGTAACATAAGCATTCAATACACTGGATACACATACCGGTGTAAGATCAGAATAACTATACGACTTTGGAATGTAGTGTACACCTTTTGCTTCCATTTGTTGCCTGAAATAGTCAGAAGAATAGCCGAATTCTTCAAGGATGTCTAATCGGGCCATTTCATCAAAAACAAAAATGTATAAGTTCGGCAACTCTTTTGCAAGGGGTGGTTGAGTGTATACATTTTCAGAACGGAGCTGGTATTTAGGCGCTGAAAAGATACTGAATCCGGCATAGGCTAAAAATAAAAGAATACAAACGGTGGCTGCCCGCTGAAGTTTTGCAAAATCATGTTTGGAACGGAAAATTTTATATAATAAAAAAGCATTAATGCTGATCCATACAGGTATTGCAACTAAATGCCGGTCGAGTATTGGTAATAAGATTGCTGATTTATCTTTGAAGAAACCGTATAACAGTAAAAAGATAAGACTTACCTGAGCAAATACCCAGCTTTTTTGTACCTGTCTGGTTTTAAAATAACTCAACAGGTAGATAACCACTCCGATAGTACTATACAGCAGAATATAATTGTAAAAACTGTTTTGGATGAAGGAAGTTAAAATCAGATAAATTTCATTAATAAAATACCAGATGGTAAAGAGTATTAATAAAGTTATTGATTTTAAGTGTTTTTTCATAAGTACTATGTATTGAAAGAAAGGTCTGAAGTCAAAATACCCTCAAATAAAAGAAAATTACTATAAACAACATAAAAAATAAGGCATTAATAATTAAATTTCTGAATTTCTTATTTTCTTAATGGTTTTGAATCGTTGAATAGTAAGATAACATTATCTGGCTTTGTTTCTAAAAATCAGGTGTGCCGAATCTTTTATCTCCGGTAGTGTATAATTGAATCTTTCATTCAATATGTTTCGCATAAGGTTAACATAGGTAATAGAATCATGATAGTTTAATTCATTTTTGCTATCGTAAAAAGCAAGAAAGTTCTGAAAACTGAAACTGGAATCATTGTGTTCCCGGTAACCATGATCACCCATAAAAATAGCAATGGTGTGCTGTTCTTTCCGTTGAACTAAATCTACCAGCTCCATAATCACCTTCTCAGTATATTGAACCTGTTCAACATAAAGAGGATCATTGTTGTTGTGATTGGAGAACAGTTTTTCTATGGGTTTATATTGGCCTTCTGTATCCCGGATATACGGATAATGAGGAAATAAGAAATGAGCGATTATTAATTCAGGTGTTTGAGGGCTCGTTTCTTTTAATGATTTTTTTACTAATTCAAGATTTATACTGTCATTCTGATAAGTTGCATATACTTTTTTATGATGTAATTGATAATACCAGTTGCTGATCAACGGAATGCCTGCTTTGGCAAGGCGGGTACCTAATTGCATATCTGACCTTCCGATCAGTGTATTTTGTCTTAATATATCCCGCATCAGAAAATCCCGGAAATCAAATGAAGTATGGTGATTCAATTGCTTCATTGGCATAATACCATACAAATTTCCATCATAACCTACTCTGTTGAGGTATTCAAATAACCGGTTATTCCGGTATTCATTCCAGAGCAGAAACAAATCGTGATTGGATATCTTATCAGGAATTTTAGAAAAATCAGGAATAGTACCGTTTAGTAAACCAGCTATACATAAAGAGGTCAGGTCGGTATAACTGTAAGTTTTGGAAATAAGCTGTACTTTTTTATCGGCTAACTGATGTTGAAAGTAAGCTGAAGAATGCCCTAATTGCTGCAACTTGTCTAACCGGGAAAACTCATCAAATATAAAAATATAAATATTGGGTAAATCGGTTGTAACAGGTACTTCGTTAAAGACATTCTCCAGTTTTTGATGATAAGCGGGTTGTTGTATCGATTGAATGATTGCCGTTATCAGAAAAATGCAAACTACTACAGTGAAAAACTTTCTTAGTTTGGTAAAGTTAATCCTGAATTTGTTGAACAAAATAAAACCGGTAATACCTGCTGCTAACCATAACGGAATAAAAACAGAATATTTACTCAGAAAGGGTAAAATAGCAGTCATATTATCTTTGGCATATCCGAATAATAATAAAAGGGTCAGTATCAGCTGTGTTAAACACCAGCTTTTATCAGTATTTTTTTGAAATGCATAGATGATTGCATAGATTGCTCCTGCGGCTACAGTATATACACTAATATAACCGATGAGTATTTGAAAGTTAGTATATCTAAAAACTTTAATTACTTCATTTATAAAAAACCAACTAACAAACACTCCCAAACATGCAATTGCGGGGAGATGTTTTTTTATCATTCAGCCGGAAATAGATTATTTCTTTTTTAAATAATAGAGTACTCTTTGCGATGGTTTTACAACGGATTTTTGGTGTAGCTGAAAAAAATCTCCGAATGCTTTTTCGAAGTTGATTTCGGTGTAATCAGGGAAGGTATCGGAACGGTGTGCCGTTAATGCCATGTATTTGGCATCTGTTTGAGGTACAAATTCAATAATAAGTTCTTCGGTGATGTTTGCAAAATACGCAGCTACTTTGTGCAGTGGTAAATTGTAGGTGACCCGCAGATGATGAATTAACGCCAGCGCTAACGTTATTTTCACTTTACCTGAAAGTCTTTCCGAAATAGAACTTCGTTCTTCATTGGCAAAACCTACGGCGGGAGTTGGGTGGGCGAGATCAAATAAGAAGGGCTGGATACTTTTTTTGTTGTTCTTGTGACATTGAGTGTAGTACTCATCTATACAATTGATATCAAAATCACTGCTGAGAACATAATAGTTTTTTTCATGCAGCAGATCTGAATATTTACCCGTATTGGCACCAAGGTCAAGCCCGAACTGGTGCGTCTCTGTAAATGGAATATATTCTTTTAACAACCGGAGTTTTTCTTCGGTATAAGCTGCTGTTTCTATATGGTTCTGATAATAGTTTTTCCAGCTCACTTTTAATGAAGGAGCTTTTAATGATTGAACATAAGACTTTAAATGACGAAGGATATTGAGTTGTTTCTGAAGCGTAAATGCAGGCGATGCAGCTTTTTGTGTAGTACCATCAGCTGTATGTTTGTTGACTGCTTTAGCCAGATAAACATACATCCAGTAGGATAAGGATAATTTTTTTCTGCGGGGTAGAAGTGTTGCGGTCAGATCTGCTTTTATTCCATTCAGATTTTGTAACAAAAGATCGAATTTTAAAGAAGGATTCGATTCATGTACCAGTAAAGGATATAATTGCGTCTGTAAAAATTGTTGATAAGCGATCCATGGTTTAGACGGATCTGCCGGCTCAAACGACAAAGTATCTATCCACACAGGGTCGGTACCAATAAACTGTACATTAAACGGTGTTGCATCTTTTAGTGAGAAACCTTGCGATAAACAAAATTCCTGTAGCTCTAAAGTAAAAACAGCTGCTTTCCGGAACATCAGAAAGCTCCATTCATACGGATAGGTAATCATCGGAATTTTTTCTGCTTTCAGCGTTTTGTAATGCAATGAAGTGTCGGCAATGACGTCATTTGCTTCGATATGTTTTACAAGCCATCTTTTTTCCCATAATTTTTCAAATAATCCACTGCTCTTTATTGTTTCATATGCAGCTGAATAGTCTTGATTAATCTGACGATAAATTTCTTTGTTTTGAGTAAATACAAATCCGGCAGGATCTTTATATGAACCTGCAATTACTGAGGGGCTGGTACTACTCATAACTCAGATTGTTGATTAGAAGTTGACTTTTTAAAAAGTTTTACAAAGAAATTTTTAACGTAAAACCAGGCATTTTTGAAGTAGAATAATGCACCTACTATTGCAGCAATAATCGCTTGTATCAGTAAGCTGCCGCTTCCAGGATCGATGTACAATAAATAATTCATCATAAGATCAAGTTAAAGTGAATAAATCGGTTTGGAATAGGTAGCAATAATGATTCAGAATATCAAATTTACTAAAAAAGCTTCCATTCAGGAAGCTATTTTAGTGGTATATACATTATTTTATGATATCTTCTTCGTATTTGCTGCTTAATCGAAATAACTAAGTGAGATAGATGGAGTTAAAGCCTTAACTGCTTCGTACATTAAAGAAATTGTTTGTTCAATGTCTTTTTTGTGTATTACTTCAACAGTGGTATGCATGTATCTCAGCGGTATTGAGATTAATACCGACGGACAACCGTCATTTGCATATGCAAATGAATCAGTATCTGTTCCGGTACTTCTCGATACAGTGCGCATCTGCAATGGAATATTATTTTTTTCAGCAACATCCTGTACGAATGCCAGTAATTTATTGTGTACTGCCGGCCCGAATGCAGGTGATGGCCCACCTCCGCAAATTACATCACCTTCAATTTTTTTATTAATCATCGGTGTGTTGGTATCGTGTGTAACATCAGTAATGATAGCTACGTCTGGTTTTATTCGTCGGGCAATCATCTCTGCACCTCTTAATCCGATTTCTTCCTGTACGGCATTCACTACATATAATGCGAAAGGTAACTGATCTTTTTTCTCTTTTAATAATCTGGCTACTTCGGCAATCATAAATCCACCGATCCGGTTGTCAAAAGCCCTTCCTACATAATGACCGTAAGCCAGCTCATCAAATCCTACTTCATAAGTTACCACACTGCCTATGCGGATACCGAGGTCTTCTACTTCCTGTTTTGTTCTGGCACCACAATCCAACCAAAGGTTTTCTGTTTTAGGTTGTTGTTCTTTCGCATCCACTCCTAAACGGGTGTGAATAGCCGGCCATCCGAAAACAGCTTTGACAGGGCCATTTTTACCATGAATGAAAACCCTTTGTGCAGGAGCAATCTGATGATCTACTCCGCCGTTTCTTTTCAGATAAATAAATCCGTCATTGGTAATATAGTTTACAAACCAGCTGATTTCATCGGCATGTGCTTCAATGACTACTTTAAATGAAGCATCAGGGTTAATAACACCAACTGCTGTTCCGTAAGGATCAGTAAAAGTGGTATCTACATATGGTTTAATATATTCCAGCCAAAGTTTCTGACCATTACTTTCAAATCCTACAGGCGAAGGATTATTGATATAATTTTTAAGAAAATCTAATGATTGCTCTGTTAAAACACTTTTTTCTTCTTGACTCATAAACCCATTATTTGAATTTCAAAATTAGTTAAATCTTTTGCAATAGAGCGATACAGGCCGCTGCCATCATACATCCGTCGAGCCAGCCATAGTAAAAATAATCATCTGCCCCTCTGCGTACCACCGGAATCGAATATATAATTGCAATATAAGGAATCAAATGAATTATAGTGGTTTGTATACTCCCTAAAAAGAATGTACTGACAATACCTAGTAGTATACTTAAATATAACAACCGGAATGCTTTTTTAGTTCCGAAGTGATGGAATACACCGGGCACACCCGATAATTTATCGGCTTCGATATCTTTATAGTCAAACAGCACACAAATAGCATAGATATAAAAGAATTGATTCAACAGGTAGAACCAATCCGGTAACGTCAATATTTTGGAGGTGGATACAAAAACGAGCCCGACTGTTACATAGGTCCAGACCAACGTCAAATAAAACGTTTTGGCAATAGCCCATTTCTTGAGATGCGTAAAAGGCGGACGGTTAATTTTTGGTAAAGTATACAATGCACTGGCAAAACCAGCAGGGAAAAGTGCAATAATGTAAACCGGGTTTTTAAATAGCTCAGCTGCTAACAGAATACCTGATACGATTACAATAAAGAGGTGCAGTTTTTTGTGATGATAGGTCCAGAAAGATTGTAGCCGTTCATAATCGAGCTCCCGGGTAAGGTACCAGTGTAAATTATAACTGGTTAATGTGCTGAAAGCTACGATTTTGAGTAAGGTAAAATCGGTGGCGATACCAAGTATTTGCATGGTATGCCAACACATTGCTACAGCGACTATAGTAATGAAAACGGATGTAAAAAGTAAAAAGTTGACAATACGTGTCATACTTCAATCAACTATTATTGGTGAACAGCGATCACCACTGGTGTAATCAAAGTGTCACTTTGATTACCGGCGCGATCCTCAATCACGATTTTGAAGAACATCGTGTCACTGTCGTTCGGGTCTTCATCCAGGTCGGCGTAAGGAATCTGAATCAGAATTTCTCCTTTTTTGCGGTCAGGAAATTCTGGAATCGTTCCTATCACCAGGTCTTCTTTATCATTATTTTCAGGATTCGGAATCGGGCGGATGTTGGTTCTTTCGCGATAATAAATCATTTTACCACGGGAAACATCAGCGTCACCATCGGTAAATTCTATAACAATCTGAGTATAACCGCCGTTTACGACATGAGTGCCATTAATTTCCTTTAAAGTAAGGACGGGCCAGCTTTCGTAACTATCTTTGCCACATGCATAAAATAGCACGAGGCTGATGAGCGATATCGTTAAGAATGTTCTCATGATTGTGCGATTTATTCTCTTGAGTTCAAATATAATATATGAATTGTGAAATTGAAGATAAAATTTTTGATCTGACGCCTGACGGGTTTACACAACACGCATTACAGTTGTTTGAATATCAATATAAGAATAATAATGTTTATCACCAATATGTAAATGCGCTGGGAAGAATGCCAGCATCGGTGAAAAACATCACTGATATTCCCTTTTTGCCGGTACGCTTCTTCAAATCGCATACCGTCAAAACCGGAAATTTTATACCTGAACAGGTATTTGAGAGCTCCGGAACCACTACTACCATTAATAGTAACCACTATGTGAAATCGCTCGATTTATATCGTAAAAGCTTTCGCAGAGGCTTCGAATACTTTTACGGCCACCCTGAAGAGTGGTGTATTATCGGACTACTCCCTGCTTATCTCGAGCGCCCGAATTCATCGCTTGTAACAATGGTTGATGACCTTATTCAGCAGTCGAAACATCCAATGAGTGGCTTTTATCTCTATAATTACGACGAACTGGCCCAAACATTACAGTTGCTGGAAGCCGCCGGTACCAAAACCCTGTTGATCGGGGTCACTTTTGCGTTGCTCGACTTTGCCGCAGCCCACCCAATGCCGCTAAAACATACTGTTGTTATGGAAACAGGTGGAATGAAGGGCCGGAAACGGGAAATGATTCGTGAAGAAGTGCATGCTTTGCTGCAACAGGCGTTTCAGATACAACAAATCCATTCAGAATATGGAATGAGTGAACTTTTGTCGCAAGGTTACTCAAAAGGTGAGGGAGTGTTTGATACGGTTCCATGGATGAAAGTTCTGGTACGGGAAATGGAAGATCCGCTAACAGTATCACTTTCGGGAAAAGGGCTGATCAATGTAATAGATTTCGCTAATCGCGATTCCTGCGCCTTTATTGCTACTGATGATGTTGGTAAACTGGAAGAAAACGGAAGTTTTGAGGTAAACGGCAGGGTCGATCATTCCGATTTAAGGGGGTGCAGTCTTTTGAGTGTATAATCAAGGCAATGGAAAATTGAAAGTTGAAGACGGCTATGCAGTTCTTACATTTCAATTATATTTAAATAACGGAGAAGAGTTGCACACACTTTCCATTTTCAATTTTCAACTTTCCATTAAAAGAAGGTGAATAAGAATATCTTATAGCTCAAAAACAGCTTCTACTTCAACAGCTACATTATTGGGCAAAGAACCTGCGCCGAACGCACTTCTGGTACCAATACCTGCCTCAGTTCCAAAAACTTCGGCAAATAATTCTGAACAACCATTGGCTACAATAGGGTGTTGGGTATAATCGGTCGGGCAATTGACCAATACCAATAGTTTTACAAGTTGTTTTACTTTGTCAAGGTCGCCAATATGTTCTTTAACAGAACTGATAATGCCTAAAGCGCATTGACGGGCTGCGGCTTTTCCTTCTTCAAGACTCAAATCAGCACCAATTTTTCCCTGAATAGGGGTACCATCGTTCGCAATTGAAACGTGTCCTGAAACATACAGGAGGTTACCAACCGTTAAGCAACGCTTAAATAAACCTTTGGATGGTGGCATTTCTAACAAAGAGTAGCCTAATTCTTGTAATTTAGCATCAATTTTACTCATATTCACTGGGTTGTGGGTAATACAATGTATCACAAGATACGGTAATCCGGGCAAGCAGCTCTTGTTTTGACAGTTTCAATCACAGAATTCTAATTCTATGGACTCATTAACGCATATCGTATTGGGAGCTTGTGTAGGTGAAGTGGTGGCAGGTAAAAAGTTAGGAAAAAAAGCATTGGCATGGGGAGCTTTAATGAACAGCTTACCTGATTTTGATTTTGTACTCAGCTTTTTTCTTAATCCTACCAAAGACCTGCTCGCACATCGTGGTATCACACATTCTCTGTTTTTTGTAGCGATTGCAACTCCCTTGTTAGCCTGGATAGCAAGCCGGATACACCGGCACTCACCCATGCGGTTCAAAGACTTTTTGTGGTTTTTCGGATTGGAAATTTTTCTGCATATCTTTCTCGATACATTTAATGTGTATGGTACCGGCTGGTGGGAGCCGTTTCTGACGGTGCGATGGTCGTGGGACTTTTTGTTTGTGGCTGACCCGTTGTTTACAATCGGATTATTGGTGGTAGCCCTGATGCTGGTATTTAAAAGTATTCATCACCCTAAAAGAAAGAAATGGGCATTAATAGCCATTACTGTGAGTGTTTGCTATACGGCATGGGGTGGAGTGAATAAATACCTGATCGATACACGCGTGCAGGCGCAGGCTAAACGCAACGGTATTGAAGTACTTCGTTATTTCAGTACCCCCACTGCTTTAAATCATCAGTTATTCTACTGTTTATTACAAGCACGCGATGGAATATATATAACTTATAGATCGGTATGGGATGGCAATCGGGATACCTATTTTTCTTATTATCACCAGAATAAAGAATTGGCAGCTCAGATAATAGACCAGGAAGCACTGCGCGATTTAAAAATATTTTCTCAGGATTGGTACGCATTGAAAAAAGATTCAATCGGTATACAATTTCAGGATATGCGTTTCGGACAAATACTGGGTTGGGAATATCAACCGGCCGAGTTTATTTTCTACTACTATATTGATGAACCCGAGGCAAATGCCCTGGTGGTTCAGCGAGGCCGTGTAAAAGGTTGGAACAGAGAGGTATTGAAGCGATATTTATATAGAATCCGGGGAGGATGGATACAGCCCCGGATTCTATGAAGAGATGAATAGCAGCGCCAAATTACGAATCGGTGGTTGTATCAAGCGCTTCCGACTGGCGGATCATCTGTAAAAGTTTTTTAAACTCTTCCTCCTGGAGGTTTTCATGTTTATTGATTTCTGAAACAAGCACAGGTTTGGTCACCTTTGCATTTGCTTGTAAAATGATTTCGTCTTTTTGTTCCATATGTTTTGTATAGCGTAACGTTAACAAAAAATGGTGCTACTATGTAGTAACTAACAGGCCTTTCACTAGTTATAATGTAAGACCTACACAAATACATTTTTTGAATTCCGTTACTTAAATCGATTAAAAAATATAACACGTTTTTGGGTCGAATACAAATACTACTATTCTTCTTACGTGCTTCTTATATTAGAACTATCAAAGTAGCAAAAGGTAACTAAAATACCAGAAAAATCTTTATAAATATTGATGTAAATCAATTATCAGGAACAGTTTTGACTTTTTTTAGACAAATCTGATTTAGATTTTATTTCTGACAGCTCAATGTATCTAAACAAAAATATTCAATTACTCTATTAGAAAATCGCTCTCAGGAACAATTAATAAATACATAAAACAACGAAGTAACAATGAAAATATCTACCGCATGCTTCGTAAGTAAATGACAATTTCATCTGCATTCCGGGTACAGATTTTCTTAAAAAAATTAGTGTAGTTTATAAATAATGTCACCCGCCGGTATAAGATTGTTGATCAATGAAATAATTTGCTCTGCAGAATGAATTGTTGAAATCAATTTTTATGTTTATATTTAAGTAGGTTATTTTATCCTTTCTACAGCCATCTATTTCTTATGAAATGCCTCGTGCAATAATAGAGAAACCTTCGCTCGTTTCTCCGGGGGCACTATTCATCAAACAAAAACAGCATCCGGTAAAATTAATCTTTGCTGTAATCTCTGAATAGTATCTCTTCTGTATACTCACAACGTTTTTCTACTTCGCAATTGCTCTTAAATGGTATGATAGCATCATGAATTTTAAAATAGATGATATGAACGCTGCGTCTACTCAAAAAGCATTACTGGAACAGGAAGAAAAATTATTACTTCAGCGTTTTTATGACAGTAAACAATTGGAGAAAGAATTGAAAAATCATCCGGAGCCTGATAAGCAAAGATTACGCGAGGTGCAGGAATTGATCAGGCAGCTGGAAGCATTATTAACCGGTAACCGTGCACATCAGGAATGGGAAGAGGATAAAGAAAAATTAAGAAATGCACAAAACAAAGAGCTGGAAGATTGTAATGACAGAAAAATAAAAAATGAAGGTAAAGGATACACAGAAAAAGATTTTTCTGCGCGACATACTGATGAAGATAAATGAGGTAATCTGATGTTTTGGAAAAGCAGGAATACCGATCAATCGTATAGTAAGGAAGATTATTTGTCTGCTAATAAAAACAATCGCCTGTTTTAAATAAAAAACGTTGGATGTAATATCCAACGTTACTGAAAATCAGTATGCACATGAGAAAAATTTTTAAAAAGGGAAAGTAGAAACAATCCCTTGGTGACATAACCAAAGCGTCACATGCGATCATCTTTTGAACAAAAGCATCTTTTAAGATGCCCTGTGTAGAATTATCTTGGTGAACGGCCTTCTTCAACCTGATTTTGACAGGTGTCGGATGTTTGACCGTTAGCTTTTCTTTTGAGAGAAGAAGGTTTGTGTTTTGCTTTCAGCAGCATTTCATAAAGTTCTAACAAGTTGGCGCGCAGTATTTTTAAGCCTTTCGTTTTCTGATTTTTAATAGTGTTCACAGAAATATTCAAAGCTTTCGCTATTTCCTGGTTGCCCATGCGCTTATAGCAGGTATATTCCATAATAATTCTGCAACGATTAGGAAGTTTATTGATTTCACCAACTATACGCTCATGCATAATTGATTTTCGCTGCGTCTCTCTCACCTCAACTTCATCAAATTGATCTATGATATGTTTATACGCCTCCAGATGTTTGATTTCGCGCTTCATCTTGTCTAGCTGAGTAAAACATTCATTCTTGGCAGATGTATATAAATAAGCCGTTAAGTTATTAGGCTTATCTATCTTCATCCTGTTTTTCCATAACTTGAAAAAGGAGTTGGATACAATGTCTTTTGCAATGTCATCTTGTTTTACGATCGAAAGAGAAAAGTTAAATAATGCAGCGAAGTGCTTTTTGTGATAATATGAAAGCGCCGCTTCTGATCCATTTCTGAATTGCTCTAAAATTTCATTAACGTTTTCCATTTTAGAAGACCCTTTTTGTATAGGTTTTTTCAATGTGTTACAGTTTTAATGTTTAAACCAATGATTTTACTACTGGGGGTTGCCGTGGGGACCATGCTAACTTATAGGTGCACGTAAGTGTTTCCCTTATCTCGTTGTACAATTTTACATGTAAAAAATCATTTAACCAATTATTTGGATATAAATTTATTGACTGTTTTCACTTAGTATTACGTCTAAATGTATACGCGTTTTATTCAAGTTTTTTAGACTTTATTAATTATCAGTCTTTTACAGTAAATTCATGGTTTAACAGTGATGGGGAAATATGACTGAATGTTAAAAAACATGTTTTAAATCAAGTTGAGAATGAAATTGAAATTGTGATTTTTAGCTTAAAAAAACTGCCGTGAGAGTATTTGTTACTATTATATTAATCTTATTTATCGGTAATAGCCTGTATGCACAAACGAACTTTCACCAACTGAACCAATCGAACGGATTGGCTTCTAATAGCGTACAATCTATTACTAAAGATGAAAACGGTTTTTTGTGGATGGCCGTTCCGATGGGGTTACAACGGTACGATGGCACGAACGTGGTATTGTTCCCTTCTATTCCGGCACTGAATGAATTCTCCATTCAGCGTATTATCAATGCTCCCGGTAATTATCTCTTACTACAATTGGATAACGGATGGGCATTGTTTAACCTCAATACCTATCAATATTCCCTCCATTTAGATACTTATTTAAAAAAACTCGGTCTGCCTGAAGGAGAAATACTGGAAGTTTTTTTAGATAATCGAAAGAGATATTGGTTTAGTATCGCCCGGGAAGGCGTTTTCTTACTCAACGAACCGGAAGAAAAAGTAAAAAAGATTGAACTTGATACGGTAAATATTACTTCTATTGCTGAAGACCCTAACGGTGCTGTTTGGCTATTAGGCAACGATGCCCGATTGTTTCAGTTACACCAACATACCAATGCTCTCATACAACAGCAAGCACTGAAAGCGAACAAAAACACGCTGCAATATTCAATGTTTATCGATCAGGATTTCGAATTCTGGTTTTACTGTAAGAATAATCCGATCGGTTTGTATCGCTATCATCTGAAAAGCGATCAGCTGATCCACTATACCGCTCAGCAACCAGCCTCTCTAAATACGGATTTAGTAGTAGGCGTAATTCAGGCAGATGCGAACAATATCTGGATTGCAACCGATCATGGCGGTATTAATGTATATAATAAAACAAATAACCGGTTTACTTATATTAAGAACGATCTTGAAAATAGTAAAAGCCTCGCACAGAACTCAATTACCAGTTTTCTGAAAGATGATCTGGGTATTATCTGGATCGGTACCTATAAAAAAGGACTGAGTTATTATCATCCGCACTTTCAGCAATTTCCCCTCTACCGTACTTTGAATTCAAATCATACGCTTCCTTTTGAAGATGTTAACCGGTTTGTAGAAGATGAAAAAGGAAATCTATGGATTGGTACTAACGGAGGCGGACTCCTTTATTTTAACAGAAACGATGAGTCTTTTAAAACTTATCAATTTCAAAAGAACAAAAACTCTATCAGCAATGATGTGATTGTAAGCCTGGCCAAATCACGTCATCAGGATCTGTGGATCGGAACTTTTTATGGAGGTCTCGACCGCTTTGATGGTAAACAATTTTATAACTACCGTCACCAACCCGGTAAAGACAATTCAATCTCAGATAATAAAGTATGGGAAATACTGGAAGACCATCGCGGGCAAATCTGGATAGGTACCCTTAACGGTGGTTTAAACTTATATCAGCCGCAAACACAAACCTTCAAGTATTTTTCAACTGCAGTTCCGAATACACTTACTTCAAATTATATTTCAGTACTTAAAGAAGACCATCTGAAAAGAATCTGGGTAGGAGGAATAGACGGTGTCGCAATTTTGACACCTGTTAATAATGATTATCATTTTCAATACCTGCAGCATCAGATCAATGATCCGCTTTCTTTGATGAATAACCACGTATTTGATTTGCTGGAAGACCATCAGGGAAATATATGGATAGCCACCAGAGACGGTATCAGCATCTTTACCTCTGATCTCAAAAAAATAAAAGACCTAAAAGCTTCAGACGGACTGGCAGATAATATTTGCCTTACTATTCTCGAAGATGATCAGCATCATATATGGGTAGGGTCACCCAAAGGATTGTCGCGTATTATCTGGAAACATGACAACGGTCACCTGCGTACTGACGTTTCTAACTTCGATGCAAAAGACGGATTGCAGGGAAATTCTTTTAATGAAAATGCTGCCCTTAAACTAAAATCAGGCGAATTGATTTTTGGAGGAGCAAACGGGTTTAATCTTTTTCATCCTGAAAAAATTGTAGCGCATGCTACTGCTTATCCGATCTATCTTACAGAATTAAGGTGGATGAATAATATTATTCATGTAAACGATAGCATACACAACAGAATTTTATTGAAAAAAACATTGAATGAAATAGATACCCTGGTGCTGAAATACAACGAAAACTTTTTTTCCATCAGTTTCACTATTCCTGATTACTTCAACGCTGATAAAATAAAATTTTATTATCAACTCGACGGATTACACAACGATTGGATCAGAGCAGATGAACTGAATCGTACCGCCAGCTTTACCAATGTTGACCCGGGCAGTTATCAGTTAAAAATAAAAACCGAACACTCAAACGAAGTACGCAGTTTGTATGTGATTATTAAACCTCCTTTCTGGAAAACACCGCTGGCTTATTTCTTATATGCACTCATTGCCGCTGGTATTTTATATCTGGCACGCAGAAGGATTATCAGGAAAGCGCATCGTGCCTTTCAGGAAACTCAGTACAAACAATCAATCGAACAAAAGCTGCAACTGGATCAGATGAAAATTCAATTTTTCACAAACGTCAGCCACGAATTCAGAACACCACTTTCTTTAATTATTGCTCCGATCGATAATTTATTGAAAACCGATGCGGATACGGATCATCGTCGCCAGTATTCAATGATTCATAAAAATGCGAAACGGTTACTGAATCTGGTGAATCAGTTACTGGACTTCAGAAAAATGGAAACCAATGAAATCAGACTGAATGCAGTGGAAGATGATATTATTCCTGTAATACGTGAATCTGTTGATGCTTTTCATGACCTTGCCGCAAAAAAGCAAATTCAATACATTATTAATGATGAAGTAAAACACTTAATTACTAAGTTCGATGCCGAAAAAATTGAACGTATATTATTTAATGTAATTTCTAATGCATTTAAATTTACACCTACCGCCGGTACGATTCAGGTGAATATTGTGGTGGATGGCCAGGAGCTGGTGATTGAAGTGGAGGATACGGGTATTGGTATCGCTGCTGCACAGATCGATCAGATATTTGAACCGTTTTTTCAACAAAAACAAACCGCTCATCAGGGGTCGGGTATCGGGCTTTCCATCACTAAAGAATTTGTAGAACTACATCAGGGAACGATTACCTGCCGCAGTATTGAACACCAGGGCTCAAAATTTATTATCCGGTTACCCTTAAAAGCCGGGTTTAGTTTAAATACCGTTATCAGCGCAGCAGCTCACTCAAACGAAAAAACATACACTGTATTAATTGTAGAAGATAATGATGATTTCAGGTTTTACCTGAAAGATAACCTCAGGCACCACTTCAATATACTCGAAGCTGTTGACGGAATGGAAGCCTGGAAGAAAGCAATGAGTCATTCCCCCGATCTCATCGTCAGCGATATCTCCATGCCGATGATGGACGGTATAGAATTATGCAAAAAAATAAAGGCCAATAAAAAAACATCTCATATTCCGGTGGTTTTGTTAACCGCAGCTTCATCTGAAGAATTGGAGTTACGCGGATTGGATATCGGTGCCAGTGATTTTTTGACCAAACCTTTTAACTTTCAGATTCTGATTTCACGCATCAATACGTTGTTGAAACAACAAACGGTGATGCAAAAAACATATAGCAAGCGGTTAAGCCTGCCAGAAAATGAAGTAACGGTCAACGATCCCGATCAGTTATTTTTGACAGAGTTAATACAACTGGTAGAAAAAGAAATGAGCAATGCAGCTTTCTCAGTAGAGGATATGAGCAGAAAAATGCACATGAGCCGTGTGTCATTATATAAAAAGATCGTTGCACTGACCGGGCTGACCCCTTTACTATTTTTAAGGCAACAAAGAATGCTGCGGGCTAAACAATTATTAGAAAAAACAAATATGACGGTCGCTGAAATCGCTTATGAAGCCGGGTATAATAATCCTAAATACTTCACCAAACATTTCAAACAACATTTTCAAATCTTACCCAGCGATTATCAAAATAAACACCATCAAAATTCTAACTAATTGATTTCTAATTTTATTTTTTGAGCAATTAACATTTCATACCCTATCGAAAAACATATCACCCCCATCAAAAATTGAACACAGGGTTAATTTAGGCTGGTAAATAAGATCATCAGACTAATACAAAACGATTGCTATGCGAAAGTTGACCCTCCTTCTTTTGGGGTGGATGCCATTATATATAATGGCTCAAGCTCCTGCAGTACAAAGAACATCTACAGGTTATTATTTAAAATGGGCTGAGCCGACTGCACAAGGTGTTCAGTCGATGACCGTTGATTTCATTGCCCCCGCTATTGTTAAAGTAAACGCACAACCTTTTCAGGAAGTAACACCGATTACTTCTTTAATGGTAGTGGAACAGGTATTTAAAAATCCCGAACTGACTTTTAATGACAAAGGAAATGATTGGGTGAGCGTTCAATCTAATGTGTTAGAAGTACGCATTAACAGACAAACCGGCTTCATTCAATATTATGATACAAAGGGCAACTTATTGTTAAAAGAGAATGATAAGGAAGCACGGCGTTTTCAGGAGACTTTCCTCAACGGTTCTCCTACTTATAATATACAACAAAATTTTGATATTTCCAAAAACGAAGCTTGGTATGGTTTAGGGCAGCATCAGACAGGATCGTTTAATTATAACGGTGAACAGGTTGAGCTACTACAGTATAATACCGTGGCATCGGTACCTTTTATGGTTTCACAAAAAAGCTACGGCATTTTGTGGGATAATAACAGTTACACACTGGTAGGGGATGTTCGTCCTAAACTTTCTTTAGATGCTTTGAAGTTGTTTGACAAAGACGGCAAACAAGGCTGGCTGACCGCAACTTATTATAATAAAAAGAATCCTGCAGACATTTGGGTGGTACGTCCTGAGTCAGATTTAAACTATTCCAGTCTCGATGATCAGGTGAAATTTCCGGCTTCTTTCAAACTCAATGATGCGAAAGCTAAGTGGGAGGGGAGTTTTGTATCTGCCAAAACCGGTAAGCATTTATTCTGGATCAGATATTCAGGTTATCTGAAGGTATATATTAATGATTCACTGGTAGCCGATCGCTGGCGCCAGGCATGGAATGCCGGTATTATTCAATTTAATTATCCGGTAGAAAAAGAAAAATCTTATCAGGTAAGACTGGAGTGGGATCCTGATGGTGGCGAAGCTTATCTCGAAGCAAAAGTATTACCGCCTTCCTTACAAAAAGCAACTCCTTTATCATTTGCTTCAGATGTTGCACATCAGCTGCAATACTATTTTGTGGCTGGTAATAATATAGACGAAGTTATTTCGGGTTACAGAACCTTAACCGGAAAAGCAGTGCTGTTGCCTAAGTCGGCCTATGGTTTCTGGCAAAGCAGAGAAAGGTATAAAACACAAAAGGAACTGCTGGATGTAGTGGCGCAGTTCAGAAGCGATAAAGTTGGGATAGATCAGATTGTGCAAGACTGGTCATATTGGCCTGAAAAAGAATGGGGAAGCCAGAATTTTGATTTGCAACGTTTTCCCGATGCAAAAGCAATGGTCGATAAGGTACATGAGCAGCATGTGAAAATTTTGATTTCAGTTTGGCCGAAAATATATGAACACACCGATGTGTTCAAAACATTCCGCGAAAAAGGTTTTATATATGAACGGAATGTTGCTGAGCAACGACTCGACTGGATTGGCAAAGGATATACTTCTTCTTTTTATGATGTGTTTAATAAAGATGCCCGCAAAGCATTCTGGGAGCTTACCAAAGAGCGTTTACATAGTAAAGGTTTCGATGGCTGGTGGCTGGATGCAGTAGAACCGGATATCCACTCTAATTTATCTAAACAACAACGTATTGATTTCATGTCGCCCACCGCATTGGGTGCCGGAGCGGCGTACTTCAATGCTTATCCCTTATTGGCTTCAAAAGGTTTTTATGACGGATTGATGGAAACGGATCCCAATAAACGTGTATTGATTTTAACCCGTGCTTCTTTTGGTGGTTTGCAAAGATACGGCTCAATTACCTGGAGCGGCGACATCGCTTCAAGATGGGATGATTTTAAAGATCAGATCGCGGCAGGAATGAATTTTTCAATGAGTGGCCAGCCTAACTGGACTTCCGATATCGGTGGGTTCTCCGTAGAAAGCAGATATTACAATCCTTCTGCTGCCGATCAGGAAGAATGGCGTGAATTGAATGCAAGATGGTATCAGTTCGGGGCTTTTTGTCCGATATTCAGAGTGCACGGACAGTTCCCTTTCAGAGAGTATTACAATATTGCGCCTAAAGATCATGTCGCTTATTCATCTATGTTATATTATAATCAGCTTCGTTATCGCCTTATTCCTTATATCTATTCATTAGCGGGTGCCACCTATCACCAGGATTATACTCTGATGAGAAGTTTGGTGATGGACTTTCCTCATGACCAGCAGGTGGCTTCTGTTAATGATCAATTTCTTTTGGGTTCTGCATTGTTGGTGAGTCCTATTTACAAGTATCAATCAAGGAGCCGTGAGGTGTATTTACCTGGCGGCTCAGATTGGTACGACTTCTACACCGGTCAAAAATATAGCGGTTCACAAACGGTAACGATCGATGCACCTTATGAAAAAATTCCGGTATTGGTAAAGTCAGGATCTATCCTGCCGATAGGAGAAGTACAACAATATGTAGATGAGAAAAAAAATCAGACAATACAGTTATTTATCTATCAGGGGGCAGACGGGAAGTTTGATTTGTATGAAGATGACGGTGCGTCGCTTTCTTATGCAAAAGGAAATTATTCGATAATACCTGTACAATACAATGAAAGCAGCAAAATACTAACGATTGGAGATAGAAAAGGTTCTTATGAAGGTATGATCAGTAATAGAAACTTTGAAGTGGTAGTGGTTAGCGCCGGTTCAAAGCAGGGAGTTGATAGCAAAATGAAAGTAGCTAAAAAAGTAAAGTACTCAGGAAAGCTTATCAATATACAGTTACATTAACCTTAAACAATTTTTTCACTAACAACTAAATGCTATATGAAAAGAACCAAAACCTGGTGGTTATGCCTGGCTCTATTGCTATGTATTACCACACTAACTGCACAAGACTTGCGTGAATACGCTGGTGTTGTTCGTGCTGCTAATGGTGAACCATTAGAGGCAGTAACGATCTCGCTTGTTAACCGGGATCAGATATTGACAACAACAGATGCCAGCGGAAATTTTAAGTTCAATGCAAGACCTGATGATATTGTTCAATTTACAGCCGTAGGTTATGCTACACAAAAAATAACACTCGGTAATCAAACCCAATTGCCTGTTACTTTAGAAGTAAATATTTCTATGGAAGATCAGGTGGTGGTGGTAGGATATGGAACTATCAGATCTAAAGTGAATACCGGCTCCACAGTACGCGTGGGTGGCGAAAGTTTATCTCAAAACCATGCTACCAATACACTGAGTGCTTTGCAGGGCCAGGCACCGGGCGTACATATCACTTCCAGAAGTGGTCAGCCGGGTGATGCAATGGTAATTCGTATAAGAGGTATCAGTACTAATGGTAATTCAAATCCTTTATATGTGGTTGACGGAATGCAAACTGATGATATCAGTTATCTGAACCCTTCAGATATTGAAAGTTTAGATGTTTTAAAAGATGCGGCATCTGCTGCAATCTATGGTACCAGAGGAGCAAACGGCGTGGTGTTAATTACTACCAAAAAAGCAAAAGCCGGTGTCAAAAATATTCAATATGATGGTTTGTTAGGATGGCAGAATCCGGCTAAAAAGTTAGACCTCCTGAATGCGAATGAGTATGCTGTTATTATGAATGAAGCAGCAATGAACTCAGGCCGTGGTCCGAATTACTTTTTCTCTGATCAGCAAATGGGCCAATTAGGAAAAGGTACCGACTGGCAGGACGGGGCTTACCACAAAAATGCTTTATTGCAACAGCATAGTTTAACTTTTAATCAGGGAAATGATCAATCTGTTTTATCGGCCGGTTTAGGTTATCAGAAAACAGAAGGAATTATCGGTATGCCAGGCAAATCACAGTTTGAGAGAATTTCTTTCAGATTGAATTCAGAGCATAAGTTGTATAAAGATATTATCCGGTTCGGAGAAAATTTCACCTACACACATACAACTTCAAGTGGTATCGGTACCGGTAATATTTATGGAAACTCATTACGTGGGTTATTAAATACTTCACCAACTTTTCCGGTATATGATGTAAACGGAGATTATGCTTTTTCTACAATGAGCCCTGAAGAAGCTAACCCGGTTGCTGCAATGGATTTTTTGAATAATAATAAGAATGTAAATGATAAATTGTTTGGTGATTTGTATCTGGAAGTAGAGTTGATAAAGGGATTAAAGTTGAGAAGTAATTTCGGTATTGATTTAACTTACGGAACTTCTAACAGATACACGCCTGTATATTACCTGAGTGCCAATAATAACAATGCCCTGAGTGAGGCCAATCAGGGAATGAATAAAAACTTTATGTGGAACTGGGATAATACGATTAACTACCAAAGAAAATTCAACGAACATTCTGTGAATTTATTAGTAGGTACCACAGCACAGGAAACAACCGGTTTTTATGTAAGCGGCAGTAAACAGGATCTGATCATTCCACACCTTGATTTTGCTATTATTGATAATGGTAAAGAAGGAACACAAAAAGCATGGGGAGGCAGATACGAGAGTGCCCTCAATGCATATTTCGGAAGAGTAAATTATGCTTATAAAGATAAGTATCTTTTAACAGGTATCGTGCGCAGGGATGCTTCTACCAACTTCGGGGTTAATAACAGATGGGCTACTTTCAGTTCTTTTTCTCTTGGATGGGTAGTAACTGAAGAAAGTTTTATGGATGGAGTAAACTGGTTAAGTTTCTTTAAAGTACGTGGAGGCTGGGGACAAAACGGTAATGACCGCATACGATCTTACGCTTACATGGCAACTGTATCTTCTCTTTTCAGAAATTATTATTTTGGGGGTATCAGCGGAGAACCTTCTCTGGGGGCTTCACCGGATATTATTCCTAATCCGAACCTGCGTTGGGAAACAGCAGAACAGCTCAACATCGGTTTTGATGCGACCATTTTAAATAAATTAAATGTAACAGTAGACTGGTATAACAAATCAACGAAAGACTGGTTAGTAGAAGCACCGATTCCGCAAATAGTCGGTACAGGCGCACCGGTGATCAATGGTGGTGACATCGTAAACAGAGGGGTTGAAGTGTTGGTAAATTATAATACTACAGTCGGAAAAGTAAAATTGAATATTGGTGGTAATATCGCATTTAATGATAATACCGTGAAATCGGTTCCTACTGCTGATGGTATTATCCATGGTGGCGTGAACTTACTATCATCTACCACCGAAGAATTTTTCCGTATTCAGAACGGGCATCCGGTTGGATATTTCTGGGGATACAGAACAGATGGCATATTCCAGAATCAGGATGAAGTAAATGCGCATGCAAAAGGTGGTAACCGGATTCAGCCTAACGCTGTTCCGGGAGATGTTAGATTTGTAGATGTGAACGGTGATGGTGTAATCAGTGCATTAGATAAAGTGCAAATCGGTTCACCAATTCCTAAATTCACTTACGGCTTTCACATGAATGCGCAATGGAATGGATTTGATGTAGCGGTTTTATTCAGCGGCGTTTATGGAAATGACATTGTGAACGGTACCAGAGCTAATGACCGTTTCTTCAATAATTATCCTACCGACATCTTAAACAGATGGCATGGTGAAGGTACTTCAAACTCAATTCCCCGTGTAACATTGGGTGATGAGCCTAACAGAAACTATGCAAACGTTTCAGACTTATACATTCAGGACGGTTCATTCCTTCGTTTGAAAAGTTTGAATATAGGTTATGATTTAACTAAAAAATTACTGCAAAAAAGAAGCTTTCAGTTAGCCAGAGTATACGTTTCCGGATTAAACCTGCTGACCTTCACCAAGTACAGAGGTATTGACCCTGAAATAGGATATGGAGATAATAACTGGTCAAGCGGAATCGACTTAGGGTATTACCCTCAGGCTCGCACTATCTCTGTAGGTGTTCAGTTTAAGTTGTAATTCATTTTTTATTTGTAATCAGAAAATTTAAATCATGAAAAATATTATATATATCAGTTTGCTTTTGCTGTTGACCACGGGTTGTAGCAAAAGTTTTCTTGATCGTCAACCGGTTGATAAACGTACTATAGAAAACTTTTTTCAAACTCCTCAAGATGCTTTTCAGTCGTTGGTAGCTGCTTACAGTGTACTGAACTGGAATGGTTACGGGCATATTATTCTGTCTTCTGAAATTGCTTCTGACGATTGTTTCGGTGGAGGAGGTTTGTCGGATAACGGTCCGCGACAATGGGATAAATTTCAATATCTCAACGATCATAATGCAGATGCATGGCAGAAATATTATACAGGCATTTACCGTACGAATGTTTTTTTGAAATACATTGACGGAATAGATTTTGGCGCTGATGATGCTTTAAAGAACAGATATAAAGGAGAAGCACTTTTTTTGCGTGCATACTTCTATTATGATCTGGTAAGAATGTTCGGCAAAGTACCTCTGTTATCAGAGCCTATTGAAGGAAATGATTATTATGTACCGCAGGCTGATCCTGCAGCAGTGTATGCGCAGATAGGTACCGATCTGAAACAGGCGATACAATTGTTGAAACCGGGTGCCAAAACCTATGCACAAATTGCACCCAGTGAATATGGGCGCGCTACCGTATGGTCGGCTCAGGCATTACTCGCACGCGTATATCTATTCTATACCGGTTATTTTCAGGCAACAGACCTGGCAGGTGTAGCAAACAAGCAAGATGTTATTGATGGATTAAAAGATATTATTGATAATAGCGGATACGACCTGGTCACTAACTATGGTGATTTGTGGAGAGCAAATAATGAAAGTACATTTGCAGGTCAGAATAATAAAGAGGGCGTATTTGTTATTCAATTTACCGACAGAGGCCTGGGAGACTGGGATCAGCAAAACGGAAATCGTTTGCAGGTGATGGTCGGCATCAGAAATCAATCGTTAGGAAATTATTACAGAGGTTGGGGAATTGGTACGGTAAATCCTAAATTATACCAGGCATATGAAGCAGATGATACCAGAAGAAATGCTTCTGTTATTTCAATTGATGAGGAAGCTTTACCGATCAACCTGAATGATTTTGACCAGTACCAATACACCGGATATTATTGGAAGAAATATACACCGGTAGGAGGGCCTACCCGTCCTGATGCAAATGGTGGAGATTTTCAGATTGATAACTACGATAATATTGCTGATACAAGATTCTCTGATGTTTTATTGATGGCGGCGGAATTATTATTGGAAACGGATCTGGGAACGGCCCAAACTTATTACGATCGTGTACGTTTACGCGCATTTGCAGGCAATACCTCTAAGTTGAAAGTATTAACGCCGAACACAGCCGGTAAAAACCTGCTATTGGAAGAACGTCGTTTAGAGTTGGCGCTGGAAGGACATCGTTACTGGGACTTGTTGCGTCAGGGGCTCACTATTGCAAAATCAGCTATCGACGACGCTACTCCTGGTGACTTTAATACGGTGTTCCGTTCTGAAACACAGGGCTGGTTCTCTATTCCACAAACCCAGATAACATTGTCAAACGGTTCTCTGGTTCAAAACCCAGGTTGGAACTAATAAAACAAATCAACATGAAAAAGCTATTATATATATTGGGGTTGAGTGTATTTGTTGCAGGATGCTCTCCTGATGAAGACAGATATACTTTAGACACATCATTCAATTCTGCCGATATTAAATACAGTCTGGTGCAGGATGCCCAATCCGAAAATGTAGTATACCTGCAAAGTTTAACTCCTGGTATTATTCCTTACTGGGTATATCCGGGAGGCAGCAGTACCAAATTGAAGGATACCTTGATTTTTCCTTTTCAGGGAGTGTATGAAATTGAATACAATGTGAATACAGCTAACGGATATGTTAAGGGCCCTAAATTTCAGGTAGAAGTTTCACAAACCAATCTCGATCATATTGCAGAACCCGAATGGAAATATCTGACGAATACGACCGGTAAGCGATGGAAGTTAGACAAAACTAAACCGATCGGTTTCTACGGATTGGAATATAGAAAAGGTGCCGGCGATGACTGGGCCTGGCACCCTGATTATGCAGGCAACGAATGGGTGATCGATCCTGATGTAATGCATTATATAGAATTTGACCTGAACAATGCAAAAAACTTTAAGTATACTTCTGTCAATAAAGGAGTTACCACTAATTGTCAGGGTTTTTTTGATATGAACCTGAGCGGTAATCAATGGGATTGGAGAATTAATCTGAGCAATTGTGATTTAGTAGATGATGCTTCTTACAAAACCAGAATTGTAAATTGGCGATCAACACATATTATTTCACTAACAGAGAATCAGTTAATACTAGGTGTAATCAGAGTTCCGTCTGAAGGAACTGCATTAATCGGGTTTACTTTTGTACCTGATCTTTAAAAAAAAATTAATTCAGAACAAGAATTGCAGAGAATGAATGTATTTCTTTCTTAATTTTACAGGGTGAAGGTATTAAAAATATGAAACCACTGGTTCAATCAGATGGTTGAACCAGCTCGGTTTTATACTGCTCCCTAACCCTGACCGGATGCAGTTCTTTTTACAAAGTTTCTTAAAAATACAAAGCCTCCATCATAAAGTGATGGAGGCTTTTTTATATCGTATTAGTGGTACTGAACTCTATTATTGTTGGCGCCGGACTCCGTCCGGTGCCTGGGTGTTTTATCATCTACCACTTCGGTAAAGTTGATGCTCTGATATGTAATTCTGGTGATAACACACGTTTTTCGAATTGTTTTACGGGGCGTTTACTTTCTATCAGTTGTAATAATAATTCGGTTGCCTGCTGCCCCATTTCGCGCGCCGGCTGACGCACTACAGTTAATGCAGGGTTGAGCAGCTCTGCGATATCTGAGTTTGAGAAACCTACCAAACCGATATCATCCGGTACTCTCACACCACGCCGATGTAAAGTTTTTAAACAACCGGTAGTGAGTTTGTCAGAAGTTGTAAAAATAGCGTCAGGTCTGTTTTTATGTGTAAACAACTTATTTACAGCTTCTTCTACTTCGTTAAAATCCATTCCGCCGTAAAAACAGTGTTTTATGTAAGTATCATCGGGAGTGATACCATGTGCTAATAATGCTTCACGGTAACCGGCCAGTCTTTCATTGGTGATAGATAAGAATTCTGAATTGGCGATGGCAGCAATGTTTTTGTAACCGGATAATACGAGGTGTTCCGTTGCTTCGTAAGCACCTTTGAAATTATCAATGATCACCGAGTGCGTATTGATTTCGTCAGTAATGCGGTCGAGAAAAACAATAGGAAGTCCTTTTTCGTGTAGCGCCTTTAAATGACTCATGTCGTTGGTTTCAGTAGAAACCGAAATTAACAAACCGTCAACCGATCGTGAAGACAGATATTGAAGGTTCATTACTTCTCTTTCATATGATTCAAGGCTTTGTGAGATAATGACATTGTAACCGCGATCATAAGAAATCGATTCAATACCATTAATGATTTGAGAAAAGAAAGTATTTGAAATTTCACAGACTACAACACCGATTGATCTGGAGCGCTTTTCTTTGAGGCTCAATGCAATGGGATTCGGACGATAATTCAATCTTTCTGCGCATTCCAGCACGAGCTGTTTGGTTTCCTGAGAAATTTCGTGGCTGTCACGTAAGGCTCTGGAGACGGTAGAAGTGGAAATGCCTAGTGCTTTTGCAATATCTTTGATCGTTACGGCTTCAAATTTCATGTCACAAGTTAAATCAGAAATAACTACAATTTACTGCAAAAGCGTCAAAGTAAAAATTTCTCGATCTTTGTTACAGTTATTTGTATCATAATCAGTTACTCAAAAATGCCCCGATAAATTTACGGAATCGTTTTCGGGAACGATTGCGTAAAAAAAGGGTTCTAAACCTTTCTGTATGTCTGAAAATCTCAATAGACTTGTTAGCTAAAACAAACGATTGCTATGCGAAATACCCCCCATCCATATATATAGGGTCCTGTATTCACATCTAAAATTGTAAGGACCAGTAACTAATTAACTAACGACTTCAGAATAAAAATTGCTATTATGAAAAGACTGTTATCCCGAGTTTTATTCACCATGTTGATGGCGCTTAGCTGTGTAGCATTGCAGGCGCAGATCAAAGGTCGGGTAATAGACAGTGATAAAAATCCACTGTCGGGAGTAAGTGTTTCAGTTAAAGGGAAAGACTTAGGAACCCAAACTGACGAAAAAGGCCAGTTTACTTTAAATGTAAACGAAAAAGTAACCCTCGAATTTTCTTTAATCGGATATGCCAAAATAACAAAAGTTGCAGAACCTGGAAAAGAAGTAAACGTAGAGTTGGAATCTTCTGCAACCAGTCTTGATGATGTGGTGGTAATCGGATATCAAACGGTGAAGAGAAGAGATGTAACCGGTTCGGTAACATCGGTAGGTGCACGTGATATGAAAGATATTCCGTTAAGCAGTGCTGCTGAAGCAATCACAGGACGCCTGGCAGGTGTTCAGGTTACGACTACAGAAGGTACACCGGGTGCAGATATTCAGATTCGTGTAAGAGGCGGTGGTTCCATTACGCAGGATAACTCTCCACTTTACATCGTTGATGGAGTACAGGTTGAAAATGCCCTTTCTTTTATCTCTCCTCAGGAAATTGAAAATATTGACGTATTAAAAGATGCAGCCTCTACCGCTATTTATGGTGCACGTGGTGCTAACGGGGTAGTAATTATCACTACCAAAGGTGGTAAAGCCCGACCTACACAGATAGGCTTCAACTCTTTTGCCGGGGTAAGAAATATCGTACAGAAACTGGATGTTATGAATCCGTACGATTATGTAAAATATCAATACCAGATTTATAACTTCAATACGAACGAACTTACCAGAAACTCTTTCCGCGACCGTTATGGAAGATGGGAAGATCTGGATCTTTATAAAGATATGCCGATGACTAACTGGCAGGATGAAGTTTTTGGCAGATCAGCTTTTAATAATACAAACATCTTAAGTATTAACGGTGGAGACAAGAAAACGACTTTCAATATCACTTTGAACCATGCGAACGAAGATGGTATTATGTTGAATTCAGGTTTTAAAAGAACTTTGGCTGCTATCAAATTAGCGCACAAAGCTACTGACCGTTTGAGCTTTGATTTCTCTGCACGTTATAGCCGTCAGGAAATAAATGGGGTAGGTACTTCCAGCACCGGTACACAAGGTAACAACCGCTTGAGAAACGCTGTTCGTTTCCGTCCGTTTGTTGCCCCGGGATTTGAAGATATTGAAGATGATTTTGATATCGAGTATGCAAACCTGACCAACCTTACTTCACCGGTTTTATTAGCTAATCAGGAATTGAGATGGGATTATAAAAATGACCTGATCTTAAATGGTGCAGCTACTTATGAAATTATAAAAGGATTGAAATTTAAAACAGTATTGGGCTTAACACAAACTACCAGAGATACTGAAACCTTTAACGGGGTAGTGACTTCATTGGCACGTCAGAATAATAATCAACCGGTAGCAAGAGTAGAAAATAGAAGAGCCACTTCTATGACTAATACCAATACGTTAACCTATACCAGGAACATATTTGATAATTCAAGAATTGATGTTTTAGTTGGTCAGGAAACTTATCAGATCGATAACTATAACCAGAATACCTTGATAAAATGGTTGCCGGTAGATATCACTCCGCGCCAGGCTTTCGCCGGGTTACAAAAAGCTGTTCCGCCAACTGGTATGATTCAGGATGCGGTAACATCCAGTGAAAACGGCGAGCGTTTAATGTCATTCTTCGGACGTTTGAATTATTCTCACAACGATAAATATATTGCTACTTTCTCAGTACGTAGAGACGGTTCTTCTAAATTCGCTCCTCAGTTGAGAAATGCAACCTTCCCTTCTGTGCAGTTGGCATGGCGTATCAGCGAAGAAAACTTTATGGCAGGATTTGATTTGTTCTCTGACTTAAAGCTTCGTGCAACATTAGGTACAGCCGGTAACAACCGTATTCCTGTAGATATGTGGAAAACCATGTTCCTAACCAGTGCTAATGATGGTTATGCTTATTATAACTCAGTTACGCCGGGTCTGGTTTCTACTGAGCTGGCAAACGCTAACCTGAAATGGGAAACAACGATTTCAAGAAACATCGGTATAGACTTCGGTTTACTGGGTAACAGAATCTCAGGTAGCATCGATGTTTATCATAACACAACCAAAGACCTGTTGTTGGCAAAACAAATTTCTCCTACCAGCGGATATAATACTCAGATGCAAAACATCGGTAGAACTACCAACCGCGGTATCGAACTGCAATTATCAGCCGATATCATCCGCAACAATAATTTCTCGTGGAATTCTTCATTTAATATCGCATTTAACAGAAACAGAATTGAAGATCTGGGGAATGATGTTAACGGTAATAAATTAAACTCTTACTTATTAGGATCAGGTTGGGTGAATGCTACTTATCAGGACTTCCTGGTATCTGTTGGCCAACCGGTAGGTGTGTTTTACGGTTATGTAACCGACGGTTTTTATACGGTAGATGATTTTATCTATGACCCGAATGCAAATACATGGACATTGAAAGATGGTATTCCGAGCAGCAGAGCTATTGCATTAGGAAGTAATGATCCTATGCCTGGTGACCTGAAACTGAAAAAAATGGGTAAAGACAATCCTAATGAAATCACAACAGAAGACAGAGTGATTTTAGGAAATGCCCAACCTAAATTTATCGGAGGTTTCAATCAGCAGTTTTCTTATAAAAACTTTGACATGAGCATATTTGTAAACTTCGTTTACGGAAACAAAGTTTACAACGGTAACAAAATCGAATTCACCAGCCAGTATTTATACAGAGATAATAACATGTTATCTTCTGTAGCAAATGCATGGAAATGGTACGATAATAACGGTCAGTTAGTAAACGACCCTGCTGCTTTAAGCGAGTTAAATGCTAACACTACCATGTGGTCGCCACCGAGAGGCCAGTACTTCCTGCATTCATATGCGATTGAAGACGGTTCTTTCATCAGAATCAATAACCTTACATTGGGTTATTCAATTCCGAAAAGAATTTTGCAACGCACAAAAATATTCTCTCAATTTAGAGTGTATGCAACAGTGAATAACCTGCTAACCATTACAGGCTATTCAGGATATGACCCGGAAGCAAATACGCGTCGTGCTACACCTTTAACTCCTGGTGTTGACTATGCAGCTTATCCGAGAAGCAGATATGTATTAGCCGGTGTTAATATTACTTTCTAAACGATTAAAGCGGAGCAATATGAAAAAGATATATAAAAGCTTAAAATATACAGCAATTTTTACTGTAGCATTGAGTTTCGGTGCCTGTAAAAATTACTTAGATCTTGAAAACGATTCTACACTTTCGCAAAACGTAGTATTTGAAAGTGTTGCTTATACTGAAGGTATTCTGACTGGTGTTTATAACCAGCTACAAGGTGATAACGGATATGGAAGCAGGGTTTCTATTTTGTATCCGATGAATACCGATGATTTTAAAACTTCCGGTGATTATAACTCACTTGACAGAAGAGGTATCGGTCAATACGGTGCGCACCCCGATAATGTTGAATTGGATGGTCCGTTCAGACAATTATACAAAGGCATCGAAAGAGCCAATATTTGTATTAAATATATTCCGTTATCAAATATCTATACTAACGGTACTGCTAATGAAAGAGCGCAGATGAGAAAAATGTTGGGCGAAGCTCTTACTTTAAGAGCACTCATCTATCATGAGCTGATACGTAACTGGGGTGATGTTCCTGCACACTTCGAACCCGCTTCTGAATTGTTGGATGTAAATCTGGCAAAAACAGACAGAGATGAAATTTACAATATACTGATTGAAGATTTGAGAGTAGCCAGCGAACTGGTTCCCTGGAAGTCTGAATCAAACGATCCTGTTACGCGTATTACAAAAAATGCCATTAAAGCGTTAAGAGCCAGACTGGCATTGGCCAGAGGTGGTTACGCTTTACGTTTCAGCCCGAGAGAAATGGCCCGCAAAGGTGATTATCTTGATTATTATACGATCGCCAGAAATGAATGTAAAGATCTGATTGATAGAGGAGAAAACGGATTAACCGAAAACTTCGAACAACTGTTCCGCTCTTTACACGGTTCTGGTATTGACTCAGGTAACGAATGGATTTTCCAGATCGGTGCTTTCGGTGGTAACAGCCGTACCGATAGTAAGTTAGGTTATAGCAACGGTATCCGTCAGAACACAAACTCCAGCTACGGTTATGCTAATAGTGGCGTGGCTGCAGTACCAACCTATTTTTACGAATTTGACTCAATCGGTGATCAGAGAAGAGATATAACACTCGCTTACTTTGAAATCGATGCAAATGATAACAAAGCGTTAGTAGGTGCAAATGATATGCGTGACGGTAAATTCAGAAAATACTGGACCAATATCGGTTCTACCAACCAGAACTTAGGTATTAACTGGCCTATTATCCGTTATGCAGATGTATTATTAATGTTTGCTGAAGCAGAAAACGAATTAAGCGGTGCGCCGAGTACTGATGCAGTCAATGCATATGAAGCGGTGAGAAGAAGAGGTTTTAAAGGATATGAATCAAGAATGGGCGCTACTCCCGGTAATAAAGAAGATTTCTTTAAAGCGATTATGCACGAACGTTTATTAGAGTTCGGTGGTGAAGGCATTCGTAAATATGACCTGATCAGATGGAATAAACTATGGGAAAATATTCAGGAAACCCGTCAGAAAATGACTGATTTTAAAGATGGCGTTGGCCGTTATGCCCATGTTCCGGAATATATCTATCAGGCATTGAATAAAGTAATCACCAGCGATGTAACCGTAAACAGAGATGACCTTCAATTATACGGTGGTGTAGATGTAGCTACTGCTTATTTTACGCCGTCACCGGTTGCTACCACTCCGGCAGGATATGTAAGAAAAGATTGGAGAATACACGTGAAAGATGCACAGATCACCGGTTCTCAGGGTATTGCTATCAAATTCGTTCCGAACGACCGCGAACTATACCCGATTTTCAACGGTATCTTAAACCTGAACTTTAAATTAACTCAAGACGCCGGTCATGAGTAAAACCGATACGATTCATTGCTAATATTATTCATATGAAAATATTATTATCATATAAAAGTCTGGCGATTGTGTTTATTTCAACAATAACACTGTTGTCTTGTACAAAAAAAGAAGATAAAGATTTTAACCCATCACGTTATTTTACGCCGGGTAAAATCAGCGCCTCTAACGGCGAACTGACTGCCAGTTTAAAATGGGATCCGAGTTTGTACCTGCAAAGTCCTGCTGGTTATGAAATTGAAGTGGCTTTAGACAGCTCCTTTAATCCGGTTGTTAAACAATTAGTAGCTGATACTGCAGGAATTATTTTAACTACTGATGATATCACCATCAAAACAACTTACTATGCACGTGTAAGAGCTAAGGCAAGTGGTTCTGTACAAGCTTCCCATTGGGAAATATCCGGTAGTTTCAGAATCACTGGTGAGCAGTTATTCAATAATATCGTTGATACCGATATTAAAGATGTAAGAGCTACTTTAAGATTCAGACCTGAACAACAGTTAACCCATATCAGAATTATAAATGCTGCTACGCTGGCACAGGAAGATTTTCAATTAACACCTGAAGAAATTGAAGAAGGTATTAAAACAATTGAAGGATTATCACCATTAACTGTTTACAACGCACTTCTTTTCAACAATACTTTAGAAAGAGGGTCTACTACTTTCACTACTAAAGAATTAAGTTTATTTACTTATGAAGTTACACCGGAGGATGATTTTCTTACCATTATTGCCAACGCTGCAAGTGGTGAAGTGATCGGTTTCCATCCCGGAGTATATGACTTCGGAACAGAGTCAATGGTATTCCTCAAAAAACATGTGGTGCTCGCATCTGTTTCAGGAGATCCTGCAGATACAAAGCTGATTTATAAAGAATTTACTTTAAGAGGTGACGGTGCAGGTATTACCATCAGAGGAGTTACAATCGATCAGTTAAACACCGGTGGTTCGTATGTTGTGAACCTGGTAGGCGAATCAGCTGCTAATGCTGCAGCTACCTTCAGCAGTGTAACTATTGAAAACTCTATTCTTGAACACATCGGACGTGCTATTGTAAGAGGTAGCCAGGGTGCTGCTGCCAGTACGCATAGTATCGATTTTATCCGCATCGAAAACGTTTGGGTGAGAGATTGTAATAACGACTACGCTTTACTGGAAATTCAGAAACTGGCCGTAAATAATATTACTATCAGAAATAGTACTTTCAGCGGCTTTAATCAGAACCTGATTCGTTATGATACCAATATGGGAACCTTTACACCGAATGTAGTGTTAAGCAAAGTAACCATCAACGGTTTCGGTACAGCCAGCAGAAGAGCATTGGTAGACTTTAACTCTCCTGTAAACTTTACACTGGAGAACTCAATTATTGCAAACACTCCGAAAGGTGGTGCTGCCATTAATAATGATCTGTACCGGTTAGGTACAGGTGCCCAGACTTTCTCTCAGGTATTCGGATACAATCTGATGAGAGCTGACGGCACCACACCGTTAAATACACCGGGACAAACTTTTGCGCCGGCTACTTTAACCTGGACCGAAACGACCAACGACTTTACATTACCTGCAGGTTCTCCGTTAAGAACTGCTGCTACAGATGGTGGTGCAGTAGGAGATCCGAGATGGGCATTATAATGAAATAACCCGAAGTTGTAGCATCATCACAGATGGTGCTACAACTTTATTAATATTATCCCCTAATGAAAAAAATCTCATTTGTTTTAGGATTAGTATTGGTACTGTTTTCCTGTAAAAAAAATGATCATGAAACCGGAGCTGTTCACCTCACTCCACCCGGTAATATACAAGTAACAATGTCTGAACGAACGGCATTGATTACATGGAATAATGTAGAAAATGCAACTGCCTATCTTGTAGAGGTTTCTGATAATCCATCTTTTTCTAACATCGTTTTTACAGGTACCGTTCATACTAATACCGCTTCTGTACCTGATTTAAATTACCAGACCACTTATTACTATCGTGTTCGCGCTATAGGAGATGAGAATAAAATTCAGTCTTCTATGTTCATTACACAAATTTTCAGTACCGGCGGTGCTGCTGAAAGTGCAATCGCTTTCCCCGGTGCGGAAGGATACGGAAGAATTGCTACCGGTGGAAGAGGCGGAAGAGTGATTAAAGTAACCAATCTGAACGACGCCGGTACCGGCAGTTTCAGAGCGGCTATTGAAGCCACCGGACCAAGAATTATCGTATTCGACGTTTCAGGATATATCGCATTAAACTCACCTGTCAGAATTAATAATGGTGATGTTACCATTGCCGGACAAACTGCTCCGGGCGATGGAATCTGTATCCGTAACTATGAAGTAAATGTAAATGCCGATAATGTAATCATCCGTTACATGCGTTTCCGCTTAGGAGATGTTACGCAACGTGAAAGTGATGCCATATGGGGCAGATACAAACGTAATATTATTATTGACCACTGTTCTATCAGCTGGGCAATTGATGAAGCAGGTTCTTTTTACGGTAATGAAAACTTTACCATGCAATGGTGTATGCTGACAGAAAGCCTCAACAAATCATTTCACCAGAAAGATGACCACGGTTATGGTGGCATCTGGGGTGGAAGATATGCTTCTTTTCATCACAACCTGTTAGCGCATCATAACTCGAGAAACCCACGATTAAACGGTGGTTTAAGAGCCGGAATCGATCCGGGTCCTTATCCGGGTGAATTCCTCGACTACCGTAATAATGTTTTGTATAACTGGGGAGATAACAGCATGTATGGTGGTGAAAACGGAACCTACAATGTGGTCAACAACTATTATCGTCCGGGCCCGGGAACACCTAATTCAAAGAATAGCCGTTTACTGGAATTATCAATCGCTGCTGATGTATCGTCGTATCCTCCCGGCTACGGTAAATTTTTCCTCAGCGGAAACGTAATACACGGCAATACCGGTGTGTCGAATGACAACTGGACCGGCGTATTAGTGAGAAACGGGGTTGACCTTGCAATTGCAAAATTGGCCAGTGCCTGGAATGTAACCGAAATTCCCACTACCCATACAGCAGCGGATGCATTTGAAAGAGTATTGAATTATGTAGGTGCCAGCTTAAAACGTGATGCGGTAGATACAAGAGTAATTGCAGAAGCAAGAAACGGTACAGTAACTTACTACGGATCAAAAACCGGTAAAGCAGGTATCATCGATTCTCAGGAAGATGTAGGAGGCTTTCCCGTATTGGCATCAGTTCCGGCATTAACAGATACAGATGGCGACGGAATGCCTGATGAATGGGAAATTCAAAACGGACTGAATCCTGCTGTTAATGATGCAAACGGAAGAAGGCTCAGCTCTGTTTACGACAACATTGAAGTATATATTAATAGTCTGGTTCAAACTATAACTACACAACAAAATAACTAACATGAGAAACCTTACCCTTCTGATACTTGGCTGTTTATTTTTAAGTGTTCAGCAGATATCTGCACAAACACTTGCGTTTCCTTCTGCTGACGGATTTGGTAAATATGCAACCGGTGGCAGAGGTGGTAAGGTTATTAAAGTAACTAATCTGAATGATAAAGGTCCCGGTAGTTTACGTGCGGCCATTGATGCAAAGGGCCCCAGAATTATTGTGTTTGATACAGCAGGAACCATCCACCTTAAAAGCAAGCTGTTCATTGACAATGGCGACCTTACCATTGCTGGTCAGACAGCCCCCGGCGAAGGTATTTGTATAGCAGGGTATCCTACAAAAATCCGTGCAAACAATGTGATTGTTCGCTTTATGAAATTCAGATTGGGAGATGCGAATAATGTAGAAGATGACTCATTCGGCGGTAATGATAGTGATACGATTATCATTGACCACTGTTCTATCAGCTGGAGCACAGACGAAGCCGCCAGTTTTTATAGAAATAAAAATTTTACCCTTCAGTGGTGCCTGATCAGTCACAGCTTAAATAATTCGGTACACCAGAAAGGAGAACATGGTTATGGTGGTATCTGGGGAGGAATGAAAGCAAGTTTCCATCACAACTTATTTGCAAATAATAAATCAAGAAACCCGCGCTTTAGCGGATCTGCTTCTACCTCTAACACAAAAGATGAATTAGTTGATTTTAGGAATAATGTGTTTTTTAACTGGGGAATTAACTCGGTATATGGCGGAGAAAACGGTAACTATAATGTGATAAACAATTACTATAAAGCCGGTCCGGCAACTTCTGCTGCCAGAAAAGACCGAATTCTGAACCCAAGTGAACCCTATGGAAAGTTTTATGTAGACGGTAATATCGTTGAAGGAAATGAGATCGTTTCTAAAAATAACTGGAACGGTGGTGTTCAATGCGATGATCCGGCTGCTTCAAAACATGATGAACCTTTTGAATCGGGAATGCGTAAATCTCAATCAGCCAATGATGCTTACAGAGATGTCATTCTATATGCAGGCGCTTCCAGAAACAGAGACAGTTACGATAAAACAGTAATCGAAAATGTGGCAAAAGGAATTGCTGTAGAAGGAAAATATAAAAACGGATTAATCGATTCTCCCGATGAAGTAGGCGGGTATCCGGTATTGAAAGTTTTCGGAAAAGAAAAAGATAGCGACAATGACGGTATTCCTGATTCATGGGAAATCCGTATGGGACTAAATCCCAATGACGCTTCGGATGCAACAAAATACACCCTGTCTAAGGAATATACAAATATTGAGTTATATATAAACGAATTAGTGAATGAATTAACTCCATAAACATGCGTAAAAGTTTAATTATTTTATGTTTTTCTCTTATTGCCTTAATCGGATTAACCGCATTCTGGCAACAACCAATTACGCTTTGGTTAATGGGCGATTCAACCATGTCGGTAAAAGAACCAAAAGCTTATCCTGAAATGGGATGGGGAGTTGCTTTTACCAGCTTCTGGAATAATTCGGTCAAAGTAGAAAATCATGCAAAAAACGGACGCAGCACTAAAACTTTTATAGAAGAAAACAGATGGAAAGAGATCGGAGAAAAAATGAAAGCAGGTGACTATCTCTTTATTCAGTTCGGACACAACGACGAAGTGCCTGCCAAAAAAAGTTATACCGATCCTCAGGCATTTGAAAAAAATATTCAACTTTTTGTAAGCACCGCAAAATCTAAAAATGTTATACCCGTCTTAATTACACCTGTTTCGAGACGTGGATACGATAGTGTAAATGTTTTTCATCCTAACCATGAAACTTATTCACCTATTGTAAAAAAAGTGGCGCGTGAAACTAAAACTATTTTAATCGATTTAGATCAGTTGAGTCAGGCATTAATGCAACAGTTAGGGCCTGAAAGTTCAAAACATTTATTCCTTTACCTGAAACCAGGTGAACATCCCAATTATCCTCAGGGAAAAACCGACGATACCCATTTTAATGAATACGGAGCAAGGTTAATTGCTCAGCTGGTATTGCAGCAAATAAAGCAACAGATCCCCGGCTTATATAGCAGAGTAGTGAATTTTGAGAAATAACGATACACAGCGATTGCCCTTTGTAATGAATAGTATGCTAAATACCATTAGCATATAATAATTTATACCAACTCAAACTGCCATTATGAACTCACTTTTACGTTCTATTTCTAACTATCTGATTGCCTTTCTGACATTGGCAATGGGAGTCGTGTTCATGAACAATGAACAGGTATGGGTAGATTTCGATTTTCGAACTACCACAGCACCCGAACAAATTTACTGGTCGTCTTCAACCCCTATCAGCCCTAATAAAGCGGCAGACGGTGTTTGTACACAGGGAATGGTACAAATCAATAAAGACGAACAATTTTTTGTTGACCTGCCTTCTTTAAGCTATTTGCAATTGAATATTAAGTCAACCAATACTGCGTCGGCCAGAAATATTCAGGTAGCTTATAAAAAAGCAGGACAATCAGATTTTACCGTAATTGCTACTCCTCTTTCGGTGTCTGCACCCGCAGCATTGATGTTGCATGAGATGTATGCTGAATTAAAATCTGATGAACCGGTTGTTGTAAGAATAATTCCAACGAACGGTAATATTCAGGTACACGATGTACTCGCAAAAGGATTAGTGGTTTTAGGAAATGACGCAACTATTTACTCTTTTAAATTAGATCAACAGATATCTTCTGTAATTGATCATGACAATGAAACAATTACTGTTGAAGTGCCTTTAGGCGCAAATATTACGAATGTTGTACCGGCCGGTTTCAATGTGGCTACCGGCGCAACAGTTATTCCCGATGCCTCCCTGGCACAAAACTTTTCGAATCCATTTGTATATACAGTTACTGCACCTGACGGTGTTACGCAAAAACAATATACTGTAACTGTAAACTCCGTGAGTTCTTCCCACAAAGAAATTACTGCGTTTAAATTGTTCGATCAACAAATAGGAAATGCTGTTATCAATGAAGAAACCGGTGTTGTTACCATTACTATTCCTGAAGGAATAGCAGTTGGATCACTGGTACCTGAAATATTTGAAATATCACCCTATGCAACAATTTCTCCGGCTGTAACCGGTGCACAAAATTTTGCTGACGATGTTTCTTATACTATCACAGCACAGAACGGTACTACTAAAACATGGAAAATAACTATTGTTGAGGTGAGTGCTTCTAACGATTTTACTATTTATGAAGCGGAAGAGGCCGAGTTTACAGGTAAAGAGGATGCTCAACATAACGGTTTTACAGGAACAGGTTTTGTTGATTTTCAGACAAACGGTGAAAATTCTATCAACTTTACCGTATGTCAGGTTGAGGCAGGCGCTTATCAGGCCTCTTTCAGATATGCTTTAGGAAAAGCTGAAGAAAGAAAAGGTCGCTTGTATGTAAACGATTATTATATCACCACACTCGAATTTGAACCAGGTACTACTTTCACTGACTGGAAAGAAGAAACTGTAGTATTGAATCTTGACAGAGGAATTAATAATATCTCTATCACCTGGGAAGAAACCGATGGCCCGAATCTCGATAATTTAAAATTGCAAGGTGAAGCCTGTCCTAAATATTCAATTCAGGTTACTACCAGCAATAATGGTGAAGTAAGCCTGAATCCTTCAAGAAAAAATAATCTCTATTTCGAAGACGAAATTGTTACGTTACTGGCAGTAGAACGCCCCGATTTGAAATTTCATTCATGGGGTGGAGATCTGGAAGGCGATTTTAATCCGATCGCACTTTCCGTAGAAAAAAATCATGTGATCAATGCCAATTTCACAGTAGTGAATACTTATCAGTTAAATGTAGCTGTGCAGGGTTTAGGTTCTGTTACTTTAAATCCTGCCGGTGGCGTGTATGCTGAAGGTACTACCGTTACCGTAACTGCATTACCGGCATTGAGTAATCAATTCATTGGTTGGAGCGGTGATTTATCAGGCGCCGTTCAAACTTCTGCTATTGTGATGAATGCCAACAAAAATGTAACGGCACGATTCACGAATGATATTGCTGTAGATTTTGAAAAACCTATAGGTTTTGCCGGAGTGGTAACCACCGAATACTCAAACTTTAACGGTCCTACAACCGGCGGACAAGGTGCTGAAGATACTTTATGGATCAATGGTCCGGCTGACTTTGATTTATTGGCTACTTCATTATATCATAGAAACCGTGCATATAAAAATAATCGCGTAGAAAACGGAATGAAGCCGGCTCCGTTGGTAATTGTATTAAAAGAAGGCGTGTATCCGGAAGGTACTTCCAGCTCTTCTGCATGGGGTAATAGTATGATGACCGTACAGGAGCAGGGTGACCTGACTATTATCGGACAAGGTGAAGTTGTATTGAAATGGGGTTTGAATATTAAACGATCATGGAACATCTTAATCAGAAATCTCAATTTTCAGGAATATAAAGATGATGGTATTAATATCGGAGAGCCGGAAACGCATCATATCTGGGTTGACCATTGTACGGTGGGACACCCGACAGCAAGACCTGCCAACCAGAACAGCCCTGACGGAGGTATCGATATTAAAAACGGTGCCAGTTATGTAACCGTATCGTGGACGAAATACCAGAACAGCTGGAAAACCGGTCTGGTAGGACACTCGGACGGAAATGGTGCTAAAGATTTAGGAAAACTAAAAGTAACTTATTTTGCTAACCACTTCTATAATTCAAATTCCAGAAACCCACGTGTTCGTTTCGGTGAGGTGCACGTATTAAATAATTTATCTGAGCTCGTTACTTTATATGGAATTGCTGCCTCCAATACTTCGCAGGTGCTGGCAGAAGGAAACTTTTATCTGAATACACGCTGGCCGATGTATGCAGACAGAACTGCTGCTGACTTTAAAGCGGTGTATGGTAACAATACAGACAATGGATTTACTTCTAAAACCGGAAACCGTGAAGCGAAAGGATTAAAAATTCTGAATAATGAATATGATGATAGCGGATTGCCGGTTATTACGTCACAGATTAATCCTGAAAGATTAAACCCGGGTGGCCGTTCGGTTAAGTTCGATGAGTTTAATCCGCAGGAAGTATTTACACCTCCATATAGCTATCAGGCTTACCCCGCAAGTGTTGTAAGAACAATTGTTCCATTGTTTGCAGGCGCAGGAAAAGTAGACTTCTTTAATGCTGATAATAACGGTCCTGTTGATCCGGTAGATCCTGAACCTCCTGTAGGGTTGATTGCCTTCCCGGGAGCAGAAGGTTTTGGTAAGTACGCAACCGGTGGACGGGGTGGTAAAGTAGTAGCCGTTACCAATCTGCAGGATAATGGTCCGGGTAGTTTCAGAGAAGCCCTGACACAACATCCTGACGAACCGCTAACAGTAGTGTTTAATGTAGGTGGTGTGATAGAACTGCAATCTGACATTAAAGTAAACAGATCTAACTTAACGATAGCAGGACAAACAGCTCCCGGCGACGGTATCTGCTTAACAGGTGCTTCGTTTATCATTAATGGTGCCAGAAGTTTATCACAAGGTGGTAATCATGGAAACATTATTATCCGTTACCTGAGATCAAGACCTATTGCAAATGATCCGAACGGTAAATATGGTATCGGATTAGAAAATGTACATAATGTAATTTTAGACCACTGTTCGTTCAGTTGGGCTAATGAAGAAAATGCAGCATTGTACGATACAAAATATACATCGGTACAATGGAGTATCATCAGTGAAGGATTATATAGTGCAGGCCATAGTAAAGGAAACCGTTCTTACGGAGGTGTATGGGGTGGTCAATACGCTTCATATCACCACAATCTTTTAGCGCACAACAATGGCAGAACCGTTCGTTTCAATGGCGCACGCGCACATGATACCATTGCATTGGTTGATTATAGAAACAACGTTGTTTATAACTGGGGTACTGAAGGTCATGCTACTGGCGGTGAAATTGAAATTGCCGGAGGTGAATCAAAAATAAACCTGGTGAACAACTATTATAAACCCGGGCCGGCTACACCAGGCAGAAGAAACTTCATTCGCCCGAATACACCAAGTGCTGATAAAGTAGGTTTGTTCTATCTGAGCGGAAACGTTATGGATGGTAATACTGAAATGTCTGCAAACAACAACCTGGGTGTTAACTGGAACAGCGGATTTGATCAGCTTGCATCATCTAACTTATCAGCACAACCGTTTAATGTGTCAGTAGCATTACCGGTAGTTTCGGCTGTGGATGCCTATAATGCGGTAATGGAAAATGCGGGCGCAACATTACCGAAAAGAGATGCGGTAGATACAAGAATTATTAATGAAACAAAAACAGGAACTGCTACCGGAACAGGTTCAAGAAACCTACCGGGTATTATTGATAACCCTTCGGTAGTAGGTGGTTTACCTGCATATCAACCCGGAACTGCAATTGTTGATACTGATGGTGATGGAATTCCTGATGCTTATGAAGTAGAAAAAGGATTAAATCCGAATGATGCCGGCGACGGAAGTGCGATTACATCCAGCGGTTATTCGAACCTTGAATTATATATCAACAGTATCATAGCGAAAGGAGATGACGGAGGTAATCCGAATCCTCCTGTTTCAAAATCAGTAAGCGCTACCTGGAGTTTATTGGCAGGACAGAATGCTACCGAAGTTTCTGAAGAGTTAATTGCACACGATCAGGTACTTGGATCAAAAATAACCGGTGTTAACTATGGAAACAGATATGGTAACGATCCATATACAGAGCGAATCTGGCAAAGAGCCGGAAATGACGGTTTGGGCTTATATGATGAAAATAGTTATGTAGACTATAAAATAGAACATAAAAACGGAGAAGCCTTTAATGTAGATTCATTTAGTGTGGCTATCGTAGGAGGTGGAACCGGAAATGTAAGAACGAGTGTTGTATACAGTATTGACGGAGGTGTAACATTTATGCCATTAGCGAGTGCTGCGAATCCTGCCTACTATAATGGGGCTTCAACACTTGCCTATAGTGAAGGTGGAGTGGATCCGGGCGATCATACAACGCTGATCAATTCAGGTGCAGTAGCCGCGGCGGCAGCAGAAAATGAGTTTTTAAGATTCGGCAATCTGGATATTCAGGTACCGGCTTCAAAATCAATCGTCATCCGTTTGTATGTTTATTTAAGAGCAGAAGGCGGTGTCAGACACGTCGGGCAACACTCTGCCTATATTGGTGCCAGAACTGCCGGTGAAGAAGAACCTGTAACTCCTTCGGTAGAAGTGATCAGTGACCTGAAAAACTTTAATCAGGTATTACCGAATACCTCTGCAGTACAACAATATAAAGTAGTATTCAAGCAGGTAGAAGAACCGGTAAATGTATCGGTAACCGCACCATATGAAATAAGTGTAAACGGTGGAAACTGGTTAACTCAGGCTACTTATCAACCGGCTAAAAATCCTGATACTGCTACTGTTTCCGTACGCTTAAACGGTGCAGCAACAGGTGCAGCAAACGGATCAATTACAAATACAGTAACAGGTTTTGAAGCAATGCATATTCCTTTATCAGGAAATATCCTGCAACCTGGTTCTGTTACTCCTGATGTGATTGTTGCAAAAGACGGATCAGGTGACTTTACCAGTATACAGGCTGCCATTAATGCAGCTCCATCTAACAGAACAACTCCCTGGGTAATTTTTATTAAAAATGGAAAATATTTTGAAAAAGTAGCTGTTCCGCAGAATAAAACCTTTATCCATCTGGTAGGAGAAAGTGTTGCTAATACAATCATCACTTATGACGATTATTCAGGTAGGAAATTACCTGATGGTACAACAATCGGTACTTCCACTTCCCATACTTTACACGTAAGAGGAAACGATTTCGCTGCATTAAATTTAACGGTTGAAAATTCTTATGGTGTAGGTTCACAAGCGGTGGCTGTACATGTGCAGGCCGACAGAGTAGTATTTAAAAACTGTAGATTCCTTGGTCATCAGGATACCTTGCTGGTGAACGGAAACGGCTATAAACAATACTTTGTAAACTGTTACATAGACGGTGATGTTGATTATATCTTCGGTTCTGCAATAGCGGTATTCGAATCATGTGTTGTATATTCTAAAACGCGATCTGCAAACGGCGGCTCTTATATCACAGCTGCCAATACACCGGCCGGACAAGCGCACGGTCTGGTATTTAGAAACTGTGAAATGCCTTCTAACAGAGGAAATACATTATATGTTTATGGACGACCCTGGCAAAATGATTCAGGTAGTTCTGATAAAGCCCATAATAAAACCGTATTAATAAATACAACCATCGGTACTAATGTGATTAGCCCTGCGGGATGGGCAGTTTGGAATAGTGGTACTGATACCGATCTGATATTCTATGCAGAACATGGTACTAAACATTATAACGGTTCACCGGTTGACTTATCTCAACGGGTAGCATGGTCAAAACAACTGACTCAACAGCAGGCGGATGAGTTCACCAATGCGAATATTTTCGGTGATTGGGATCCGTGTGCAGTAACAGGTGGTATTTGTGATCCGTTTAGTGCGGATGTTGCAGTGTCAAACTTTAAAGTAGACAAAACTACCACACAGTCAAATGTTACCTGGAATATCAGTTGGCCATTAGCTAATGTGAAGTATGAACTGTTTAAATCATTGAATGGTGGTAACTGGGAAAAAGTGTATGAAACCAACACAGGTAATGCATATGATATCAATTTCGGATTTGCAGAGAACCTACCGGCTGCCGGTTCAAACTTTAAATACTATTTAAAGGCCTCTCTGGCAGGTTATGACGAACATTTAACAGATACCATTGAAGTTTCCAGCATTCCTACCATGATGGTAAACGGTAATCTGGGTGAATTTAAACAGGGGTTAGGATTGGCTTCTGCTCCACAGGTGTATACTTTAAAAGCAAGCAATATCTTAGAGCCAATCAAAATATTGATACCGGCTCCTTTTGAAATCAGTGTGGATGGCGGAAATACATGGGAAAACAATCAGGTAACCATTCTTAATGAAACAGAAAACTTTGATACTCAGATCAACGTTCGTTTAAATAGTACTGCAACCGGTAGTTATAATGCAGTGATTAAACACGGAACACATTTGGCTGATACGGTGAGTATTACCGCAAGCGGTATTGTTCAATCTGAGCCATTACCAATTTCTGAAGTAGCAGTTCATTATCCGTTAACTGTAAATCAGAATGATGATGCGGCAATAAGAAATGTTGCGTTTACTCCTACAGCTATCAGACTGAATAATTATGAACTGTCAGACGGAAGCGTAGCCATTATCCCTGCTTTCAGTGATCATATGGGTATGGCGTTTGCGCCGAAAGCAAGTGGTTTATGGGGTAGTAATGATGGTGGCCCGGGTGGAAACCTGAATAAAAACTTCTATGTAGAATTCAGCGTTACTCCTTCCCAAACTAACAAAGTTCGTATCGATACTCTGGGCTTAACAGCTTCTTATTATAACACCAGCTCGAATACCCGGTTTGCCGTGGAATATTCGTTAGATGGATTTAACAGTGATATTCGTTCGGTAACAGGTGGTGTCGGACAAGGAAATATTCTGGCATCTACTGCAAACGGAGCATGGTCAACCCCGATATTATTACCGAATAATACCAGTACGAACAATACTGCTTATTATCTGGCCTTGAACAATGCGGATGGTATCTGGATAGAAGAAGGTAAAACAATTACTTTCAGACTGTACTTCAGTTGTGGTTCTACCAGCGCAGGCAGATATGCTAAAATAAAAGACCTTGTACTGAAAGGTGATCATCAAAGTAATATTGTTCCGACGATTACGGTAGATGATGATTTTGAAAGTTTTTATCAAACCATCGGCACCCCATCAGTTGTTCAAACATACACTGTAACCGGTACTAACTTAACCAATGATGTACAGATTACTGTAGTGGCTCCTTATCAGATCAGTGCAGATAATCAGAATTATGCACAGTCGGTAACGCTAACAAAAGCATCTTTGGAAAGTGCACCTGCTACGATCAGTGTAAGATTAAATGCTACAGCTGTAGGAGGCTATGATGCTAAAATCATTCATCAGTCTGCCGGTGCTGATAATGTTGAACTTAACATCAGTGGTAATACGGTGGCTGCACCGGTAATACCGGGTTTATCGGTAACCGGAGCGGTTACAAGGTTTGAACAAACGATCGGTACACCAACTGCGCCGCAATCTGTTGAAGTAAAAGCAACTAACTTAACAGGAAATGTGCATGTGATTATACCTCCGGGCTTTGAAGTTTCTTTAAACAGGGTTCAATGGACTGGATCATCACAGGTGTTAGTACTTCAACCAACCAATGGTGCAATCAATACAATACTGTATATTAGAATGAATAATAATACTAATACCAGTATCTCAGGTGATATTCAATTGTTGTATGGAAATCTGAATCAGAAAGTAAGTGTAGAAGGTGCAGGCGTAGTTGCTATGAGGGCACATCCGAACCCTGCTACCACTCATCTGACAGTAACACACCCTCAATTATACGTAGTAGCTACTATCAATATCTATACAATTGACGGAGTGAAAGTGGGAACTTACCGTACAGCATCGAATACTGCACAAACAAAAATTTATGTGGGTAATCTGAAGAATGGAATGTATTATGTTGAGTTCATCCGGTCAAACGAAAGGAAAGTATTCAATTTCATCAAGCAATAATTTTATCGGCGGGTATTCCTCCCGCTGAAACAAAATGGTGGGTGATACACCCACCATTTCTCTACCTTATCAGATGAAAGTGATTTAAAATAAGAATTATGAAAAAGAAAAGAGTTTTATTGGCAGCTTTGGTTTCGCTGATAAGTTATCAATCGGTTACTGCCCAGGTTTCAAAAAGCTGGGTGGCAGATTTAGGAAACGGAAAATATAAAAACCCTGTACTGCATGCAGATTATTCCGATCCGGATGCGATTCGTGTAGGCGATGATTTTTATATGACTGCTTCCAGTTTTGATGCAATTCCGGGTTTACCGATTTTGCATTCAAAAGACCTGGTAAACTGGACACTGGTGAATTACGCATTAAAGCGTCAGCCGCCGTATGATCACTTCTCTAAAACGCAACACGGAAATGGTGTTTGGGCACCGGCTATCCGCTATCATAATAACTTATTTTATATCTATTACCCGGATCCTGATTTTGGTATTTATGTGATTACTGCAAAAGACCCTGCCGGCGATTGGTCTGAACCTGTGCTGGTAGAAGCTGGTAAAGGGTTGATTGACCCTTGTCCGCTGTGGGATGACAATGGTAAAGTTTATCTGGCTTACGCTTACGCAGGCTCCAGAGCAGGTATCAAAAGTGTATTGGCAGTTAAAGAAATGAATGCAGCGGGCACCAAAACTATCACAACAGGTGTATTGGTTTATGACGGACACGAAATTGATCCTACTGTTGAAGGGCCTAAATTCTATAAAAGAAACGGTTATTACTATTTGTTTGCACCTGCAGGAGGCGTTTCTACAGGATGGCAGATCGTATTAAGATCAAAAAATCCTTACGGCCCTTATGAACGCAGGGTAGTAATGGAACAGGGTAAAACGCCCGTAAATGGTCCTCATCAGGGCGCATGGGTAGATACGCAAACGGGTGAAGACTGGTTTCTGCATTTTCAGGAAAAAGATCCTTACGGACGTTTGGTGCATTTACAACCAATGAAATGGGTAAACGATTGGCCGGTAATCGGTGAGGATAAAGATAATGATGGTATCGGCTGGCCCGTATTGACCTACAAAAAACCGGATGTTGGTAAAACTTACCCTATAGCCACACCGCCTGAATCTGATGAGTTTGATCAGCCTTTCCTGGGCTTACAATGGCAATGGCAGGCGAATCCGAAAGCTACCTGGGCGTACATGAATACTGAAAAAGGAACTTTACGTCTTTTTGCACACCCTGTACCGGCTGATGCAGTAAGTTACTGGGATGTACCGAATATCCTGATGCAAAAATTTCCGGCTGAAACATTTACAGCTACCACCAAACTAAAGTTTAACCCGCTTTTAGAAGGCGATAAAACCGGTTTGGTAGTAATGGGCCTGGATTATGCATATGTCGCTTTGCAAAAAACAAAAGAAGGAATAGAACTGGTATATGCCTTATGTGAAAAAGCCGATAAAGGCAAAGCGGAAAAAATTGAAGTAATTACTGCAACAGACAAAACCGAAGTGTATTTGCAGATAAAAGTAGCAAAAGAAGGAAAAACACAGTTCAGTTATAGTTTCGACGGAAAAAAATATACCAATGCCGGAAAAGTCTTTCAGGCAAAGGAAGGAAAATGGATCGGTGCTAAAATGGGTTTATTTATGACCAGTACCCAGGCAAAAAATGATGCGGGGTCTGTTGATTTTGACTGGTTCAGAGTAGAAAAGTAAGGCGATTATTCATTATTGTTAGATTTAACAGAAACTTAAAAAACGGAACGAATGGTGGCCAAAACAGTAAACGTCTTATAAGAGAGGAAGGTGTTAAAAAATTATGAAAAATGTTCATAATGTGTATCTCAATTGATTTCATTTGGTTACTACAACGTTTTCGGTAACGATTGCGTAAAAAAAAGGGCGTTTTGGTTTCGCAAATTATAAATATCTCGTTAGACTTGTCTTGTGAATGAACGGATCAGGTGCAATAAACAGCCACTTGAGTGGATCTTTAAAATTGTTTTCGTCTCAATGTAAATAGCAATGGTTAACAGCTATGCCGGTTTAACCGGCGTAGCTATTTTTTTAAAACGGTTGCCTAAAAAAAATTGTCATGGTTAAATTATCAAAATGGTGGTTAGGAGCTGCGCTCGTTGTTACTTCATTTGGTGCAACAGCACAGGTTCGCCCCATTGTTAAACAGGTTTCTTTCAAAACCGACACCTTCAACATCATTAAATATGGTGCTATTGCCGACGGTAAAACCCTGAATACCGAAAGTATCAATAAAACAATCGATATCTGTTCGCAAAGTGGTGGTGGGGTCGTATTGGTACCTGCAGGTTTGTGGATCAGTGGTCCTATCGTATTGAAAAGCAACGTTAACCTTCACTTAGAATACAACGCTCTAATACAGTTTACCAAAGATTTTAGCCAGTACCCGTTGGTACAGGGTAATTGGGAAGGATTGCCTCAATGGAGAGCTCAATCACCCATTTCTGCAGAAAACGTAGAAAATATAGCAATTACCGGTAAAGGAATCATTGATGGAGCCGGTGAAGCATGGAGACAGGTTAAGAAAGGAAAATTTACTGAATCGCAATGGAAAAACCTCATCAAAAGCGGTGGCGTACTCAACGATAAAAAAGATACCTGGTATCCAACTGAAAGAGCTTTAAAAGGGTCTAAAGAAGCTGCTAACCCAGGCGAGATTAATCCTTCTAAAGGAAAAGAATACTATGAATCTATCAAAGAATTCTTACGTCCTAATTTATTGGTCATTACAAAATCAAAAAGAATTTTATTAGAAGGCGTCACTTTCCAGAATTCTCCTGCCTGGTGTTTGCACCCATTAATGAGTGAAGACATTACCATCAGAGAGATTCTGGTAAAAAATCCATGGTATGCACAAAATGGAGATGGACTGGATCTGGAAAGCTGTAAAAACGTATTGATTGAAAACTCCATTTTCGATGTAGGGGATGATGCTTTATGTATGAAGAGTGGCAGAGATGCTGCCGGAAGAGAAAGAGGAATGCCTACCGAAAACGTTATTATTAAAAACTGTACGGTATATCAGGCGCACGGTGGTTTTGTAATCGGAAGTGAAATGAGCGGCGGTGCAAGAAATATTTTTGTAGACGATTGCACATTCATCGGTACCGATATCGGTTTAAGATTTAAAACTGCAAGAGGAAGAGGTGGTATTGTTGAAAATATTTATATAAACAATATCTATATGAAAGATATTCCGGGTGAAGCTATTTTGTTTGACATGTATTATATGGCCCGTGATCCGGTTCCGATGGCAGGTGAGCAAAGAGCTGAGCCGGTAGTAGAAACAAAACCTGTTGACGAAACCACTCCGCAATTCAGAAATTTCCATATTAAAAACGTAGTGTGTAATGGCGCAGAAACCGGTATTTTCTTACGTGGAGTACCTGAAATGCAAGTGAAAAATATTGTATTGGAAGATATGGTTATACAGGCTCATAAAGGAATGGTATTAAATGAAGCTAAAAACATCACTTTCAAAAATATTGAATTGGTGGTGAGCGAAGGAAAAGAACCGGTGGTAGATGTTTACAACAGCAGTGACCTTAAATTTGAAAACTTCAAATATAACGGAAAACCTGAATTGTTGTTCAGAGTGGGTGGCGCGAAATCAAAAGACATTCAGGTAAGAAAAACTAAAGTAAACGCAGTGCAACCGTTGGTGTTAGAGTTTAATGCACCGGCAAAAGCTGTAAAGTTTAAATAATTCAATAGTTCCGCAGCTAATGCGGAACTTTCTTGCTAATGATTATGCATATGAAAACGTTTTTGAATATTATATGTTTTGTTTTTGTATTCAATGTTTCGGTAAAAGCACAGCATGCCGAAGCGTTGTCGCAAACAGCAATGCACCTGTGGGCCGATTCTTTTGCGTTGGAAGACCTTGGTAAACCCGTTAAATGGAGCTACGATCTGGGAGTTATTCTGAAAGGCATTGAAGGCGTATGGATGGCAACCGGAGATGTTCAGTATTTTAATTATATCCGGAAGATGATGGATTTTTATGTACTGAACGAAGGTGCGGCAATCAAAGCATACAAACAACATGAATATAATATCGACCACGTAAACAATGGTAAAAATTTACTTTTCCTTTACCGTGTTACCGGAAAAGATAAATACAGAAAAGCCGCCCAGTTATTGCGTGATCAATTGAAAAGCCACCCACGTACACAATTGAATACTTTCTGGCATAAAAAAATCTATACCCATCAGATGTGGTTAGACGGCCTGTATATGGGACAGCCATTTTATGCAGAATGGGCAGCCTTGTTTAACGAACCTGAAATTTTTGATGATGTTACCCGCCAGTTTGTGGTAATGGAACAAGTGTCGAAAGACGAAAAAACAGGCTTGTTATTGCATGGGTGGGATGAATCAAAAGAACAACGATGGGCTGATAAAACTACCGGCCGGTCACCGAATGTATGGGGCCGCGCATTAGGATGGTATGGAATGGCAATGGTAGACGCACTGGAATACTTTCCGGAAAACCATAAAGGAAGAGACTCCATCATTCAAATCCTAAACCGTTTTGCAAAAACAATCGTAAAATATCAGGATCCTTCTACCGGCTTATGGTATGATGTGGTAGATAAAGGTAATGAACCTAAAAACTACCTCGAATCATCAGCCTCTGCCATGTTGGTGTATACATTGGTGAAAGGAGTAAGAGCCGGTTATTTACCAGACTCATACATGAAACCTGCTCTTAAAGCTTATGAGAATATCCTGACGATATTTCTTAAAAAGAATGCGAATGGGTATTACGACTGGGAAGGAACCGTAAAAGTATCAGGCTTAGGTGGTGATAAGAATTACAGAGACGGATCATTCGAGTATTATATGAGCGAACCGGTCATTACCAACGATCCGAAAGGTTTAGGTGCATTTATAAAATGTGCGGTACAGGTAGAAGCCTGGAAAAATGCTCAGAACTATAAACCCTCAACCGTAGTTTTAGATAACTACTTCAACAATGAATTTAAAAAACATAAAAACGGAACTACTTACTCTTACCATTATACGTGGGATGATAGGGCAAATAGTGGTTTTAATGTTTGGGGATTTTTATTTGAAAGAGCCGGTGCTAAATTAAAAACTTTAAAAACCGCTCCTTCCAAAACTAATCTCAAAAAAGCCGATGTATACATCATCGTTGATCCGGATGACGCAAAGGAAACAGCTCAGCCTAATTTTATTACAGTAGCTGATATTAAACAAATCAGAAACTGGGTAAAGAAGGGCGGCAGTCTGGTATTAATGGCCAATGATACCGGCAATGTTGAGTTGGCTCATTTCAATCAACTGGCAAAAGAATTTGGTGTACAGTTTAATCATGATTCTAAAAACAGGGTACAGGATAATCAATTTGAAGAAGGATTGGTTACTGTAGACGCAGTAAATCCGGTATTCAAAACAGCAAAGCGACTTTATATCAAAGAATATAGTTCTTTGAATGTTCAAAATCCGGCCACAACAATTGTAAAACATAAGGGTGACAATGTAATAGCAATAGCAAAGTACAAAAAAGGAAAAGTGTTTTTAATTGGTGACCCATGGTTGTACAATGAATATGTAGACGGTAGAAAATTACCTGCTTCTTTTCAAAATCATTTAGCAGCGCAGGAATTGATTCGCTGGTTATTGAATAAGTAATCGTACCGGTATGAAAAAAGTATTTTGTCTCGTTATATTGTTTTTTTGTTTACAAACAAATGCAGAAAATATCGTACGCCTTCCCAGCGTACTGAATAAAATTGTAGTTGCTCAGGACGGATCAGGACATTTCAGGTCTATTCAGGCAGCCATCAATAGTTTGTCGGGGAAGGCAGATTACGATAGAGTGATTTTCGTGAAGAATGGTATTTATAAAGAAAAGATTTATATAGAGCAGTCAAATATTATCATAGAAGGTGAAAGCAGAGAAAAAACAATTTTAACGGCTTCTATAGCCAGAGATCAATGGCGTTGTTTTGTGAATGATGATTGGGGAGTAGCTACTATGAATATCATGGGTAGTGATATTACTTTACTGAATCTTACGGTTGCGAATACGTTTGGGTTTGATTTAGGAAATGATGTTGTTAAAGTTGATTGTATTCTTGACACTATCAATAAGGTAAAAGAAATAAAAGCGAATACCCACCAGATGGCTCTTCGCACCATGCACGGCACACGTATAAAAGCGATTAACTGTCATTTTATGGCTAAGGGTGGAGATACGGTAAGCCCCTGGAATGTTGTGGAAGGAATGTTTTATTTCAAAGATTGTGTGATGGAAGGTGGTGTTGACTTTTATTGCCCGAGAGGCTGGGCCTGGGCTGAGAACGTACGGTTTATTGCACATGGCGGATCTGCGGCTATCTGGCACGACGGTTCGGTTCATGAAGATTCAAAAACCGTTTTGAAAAATTGCACTTTCGAAGGCTATGACGGATTTAAGTTAGGACGTTACCACCGCGATGCACAATTTTATCTCATCAATTGCGAATTCGCAGCGAATATGGCCGACCGCCCGATAGCGCTGGTACCTACTGCCAATACTATTTTATGGGGCGAAAGAATTTACTACTACAATTGTAAACGACAGGCAGATAAACAGTTTTCATGGTATAAAAATAATTTACCTGATTATATCAGCGTAAAGCAAATAACTCCTGAATGGGTGTTTGGAAAAAGATGGAATATTCTTTAAAGTATTAATGTATGAGCGCACAACTATCAAGAAAGATATTAAGTTCGGTTGCAGGAAATAGTATTTCAGTTCCGGATGAAGCATACTTCAGTTTACCTGAAAAAGTGTTACAATTCGGAACAGGAGTATTACTGAGAGGATTGCCTGATTATTTCATTGATAAGGCAAATAAGAAAGGTATTTTTAATGGACGAATTGTTGTCGTGAAATCTACCGGCAATGGTTCTGCCGATGAATTTTCAGTACAGGATGGTTTATATACACATTGTGTAAAAGGCTTTGAAGCCGGTGATACTGTTTCTGAGTGGCACGTAAACGCAAGTATTTCAAGAGTATTGTCTGCACAAGCCCAATGGAATGAGATTATTGCCTGTGCAGCAAATCCTTTCATGGAACTCGTTATTTCAAATACAACTGAAGTAGGTATACAACTGGTAAAAGAATCTATTCACGATCATCCGCCAACGTCTTACCCTGCAAAATTATTAGCATTCCTGTATAAAAGATATCAGGTTTTTAATGGAGATGCAGATAAAGGTATGGTGATTATTCCTACAGAACTGATTCCTGATAACGGTACCAAATTAAAAAATATACTAATCGAGCTGGCTGCTTACAATGAATTGGAAGAAGCTTTTATCAGCTGGTTAAAAGAACACAATGAATGTTGCAATTCGTTAGTAGATAGAATTGTTCCCGGAAAGTTACCTGCCATTCAACAGCAGGCAGCTGAAAAAGAACTGGGGTACAAAGACGATTTAATGATTATGTCTGAAACCTATCGTTTATGGGCAATAGAATCTTCTTCCGTAAAAGCGAAAAATGTTTTATCATTTGCATACGCTGATGAAGGAGTTGTGATCGCACCTTCTATCAATAAGTTCAGAGAGCTGAAATTGAGATTATTGAATGGGTCGCATACCTTCACTTGCGGATTGGCTTATCTGGCAGGTTTCCCTACTGTGAAAGAGGCAATGGATAATGAAGGATTTAGTACATTTATAGAGCAATTGATGAAAACGGAAATTATTCCGTCAATTGTTTCCGATGAAATTACACCCGGTGAAGCAGAACAGTTTGCAAATAGCGTTTTAGACAGATATAGAAATCCTTTTATTGAACATCAATGGATTAGTATTACAATGGAATATAGCTCCAAAATGAAAATGCGTTGTATTCCGGTACTATTAGCATATTGTGATAAGTTTAATACATTGCCGTCACTGATGACTGCCGGTTTTGCAGCACATCTGCAATTCATGAAATCAATTGGTAAAGATGGTGAAAAGCATATGGGAACCTGTTATGGAAAAACATATGTTATTAATGATAGTAATGCAACTGTTTATGCAACTGCATGGAACGGTGAAGATAATCAGGGTACCGTCAATAAGATTTTATCTGATACGGCGTTATGGGGATTAGATTTAACTCAATTATCAGGATTTAAAGATATGATTGTTGAAAACCTGAACCTGATTCAGAATATCGGTGTTAAATCGATTTTACAATCTGTTAAAATTTCTTAATACAATAGTATAATCAGGAAATAATGAAAAATAAAGTATTAAAAGTGCATCCTGCCGACGATGTAATAGTGGCGTTGGCAGACCTTAAAAAAGGGGAGGTTGTTTCTTATCAGGGAACAGATTATACTTTATATGAAGATATCGCCGCCAAACATAAATTTGTAGTGAAAGATTTTGCAGAAGGAGAACCTTTGAAGATGTATGGTGTGCTGATCGGCAAAGCAAAACTTCCGATACCTAAAGGTGCCAGAATTTCTACTGAAAATCTGAAACATGCAGCAGAAGGCTTCGAGTTGAAAGTAGAGAGAAGAACAGACTGGCATACTCCTGATATCGCTAAATGGGAAAATGCTACGTTTAAAGGTTTTCATCGCTCGAATGGAGATGTAGGTACCGGAAACTATTGGTTAATTGTGCCGATGGTTTTTTGTGAAAACAGAAATGTTGAGGTGTTAAAAGAAGCTTTGCTGGATGAATTAGGTTACGGCCGTACTAAAAAGTATAACCACTATACTCAAAAATTAGTAGAAGCGTATAAAAATGGAATTTCTATAGAAACCATTCCTTTTCAAACGGCAGAAAATCAGTATACGAAAAATCCTTTGTTTCCGAATGTAGACGGAATCAAATTCCTGACCCACGATGGTGGATGCGGTGGTATTCGCCAGGATGCTCAGGCTTTATGCGGCTTATTAGCCGGTTATATTACACACTCAAATGTAGCTGGTGCAACCGTTTTAAGTTTGGGTTGCCAGAATGCACAGGTAAGTATGTTACAGGCTGAAATTGAAAAACGCCAACCTGGCTTTGACCGTCCTGTTCATTATCTGGAACAACAAAAAATCGGAACCGAACTTGATTTAATTGCGCAGGCCATTCAACTTACTTTTAAAGGACTGGTAGATGCTGATAAAATCACCCGTCAATCTGCACCCTTGTCTAAACTGACGATCGGTTTAGAATGTGGAGGTTCCGACGGATTCTCAGGTATTTCTGCTAATCCGGCCATCGGCTATACTTCGGATATTCTGGTGGCATTGGGCGGTAAAGTTATTTTGTCTGAATTTCCTGAACTATGCGGTGTTGAGCAGGAGCTGAGCGACCGTTGCGTGGAGATCGGTAATGCTGAAAGGTTTATTGATTTAATGCGTACTTACAATGCGCGAGCGCAGGCAGTAGGTTCTGGATTCGATATGAACCCTTCTCCGGGTAATATCAAAGACGGTTTAATCACTGACGCGATCAAATCGGCGGGAGCTGCTAAAAAAGGTGGTACATCACCGGTCGTAGATGTATTGGATTATCCCGAATTAGTAAAACAACCAGGTTTAAACTTGTTATGCACACCCGGTAATGACGTAGAGTCTACTACTGCTGAAGTTGCTTCCGGTGCAAACGTGGTATTATTTACTACCGGATTAGGTACACCTACCGGTAACCCGATTACCCCCGTCGTTAAAATATCTTCTAATACAGCACTCTATAAAAGAATGCCCGATATCATCGATATCAATGCCGGTGAAATTATCGATGGAAATGAAACGATCGAAGAATGCGGCGCCCGCATTTTGGATTACATTATTTCTGTAGCCAGCGGCGATACTACAGTACATGCAGTACGCCACGGACAGGATGACTTTATTCCATGGAAACGCGGAGTAAGCCTTTAATGATTATAATTCTATTCAATAAATATTGATATGAGAAACTTTTTAGACGAGAATTTTTTACTGTATACAGAAACTGCAAAACGTCTTTATCATGATTATGCTAAAGACATGCCTATTATCGATTACCACTGTCACCTTCCGCCTAATCAGATTGCCGAAGATACGCAGTTCGAAAATTTAACGCAGATCTGGTTGTATGGCGACCATTACAAATGGAGAGCCATGCGAACGAATGGAGTGGATGAGAGTTTTTGTACCGGTAATAAATCTGATTGGGAAAAGTTTGAACAATGGTCTAAAACCGTTCCCTATACACTTCGTAATCCTTTATACCACTGGACGCATTTAGAGTTACAGCGATATTTTGGTATCCATAAAGTACTCGGTCCGGATACGGCACGTGAAATTTATGAAGAGTGTAACGAAAAGTTGCGCTCTCCGGAATATTCGGTTCGTAACCTGTTGCGTAAAATGAATGTTGCATTGATTTGCACCACCGATGATCCTGTTGACGACCTGGGTTACCATCAAAAAATCAAAGCCGATAACTTTGAAATTCCGATTTTACCGGCCTTCAGACCGGATAATGCCATGAACGTTGACAATGCTGAAAAGTTTAACGCCTATGTAAATAAGGTGGAAGCTGCTTCAGGTAAGTCAGTCAGTTCTTATAATGACTACGTAGATGCGTTAAAATCGAGACACGATTTCTTTGTTGCACAAGGTTGTAACGTTTCTGATCACGGATTGGAGGAAATTTATGCAGAAGACTACACTGAGACAGAAATAAATAAGATTTTCGACCATATCAGAGGTGGAAAAGATCTAACTTTAACTGAAAGGCTGAAATTTAAGTCGGCCATGTTAGAGTTATTTGCCAAATGGGATTGGGAAAAAGGCTTTGTACAACAATACCATCTCGGAGCCCTCAGGAATAATAACAGCAGAATGATGCGGAACCTGGGGCCGGATACAGGCTGGGATTCAATCGGAGATTTTTCACAAGCCCGTTCAATTGCTAAATTTTTAGATCGTTTAGATCAGAATAATCAATTGGCAAAAACAATTCTTTATAACCTGAACCCTGCAGATAACGAATTAATGGCTACCATGATCGGTAACTTTAATGATGGATCTGCTCCCGGCAAAATTCAGTGGGGTAGCGGTTGGTGGTTCCTTGATCAGAAAGACGGAATGACCAAACAAATTAATACCCTTTCAAATATGGGGTTATTGAGCAGGTTTGTAGGAATGCTGACTGATTCAAGAAGCTTCTTATCCTTCCCGCGCCACGAATATTTCAGAAGAATTCTTTGTGGTTTGTTAGGAGAAGAAATCGAAAATGGAGAATTACCGAACGATATTGAATGGGTGGGTAAAGTAGTACAGGATATCTGTTTCCATAACGCGAAGAATTATTTCGGTTGGAAACAACTCAATAAATAATCAGTGTATTAAGTTCATCACATGAATATATTAGAAGCTTTCAGTTTAAAAGGTAAAGTTGCATTAGTAACAGGATGCAGCAAAGGTATAGGTGCGGCAATGGCACTGGCATTGGCAGAAGCAGGGGCCGATATCATCGGTGTGTCTTCAAGTCTGAAGCCGGGCAGTGACCTTGAAAATGCAGTAAAGGCTTTGGGAAGAAATTTCACGGCTTATCAGGCTGATATGAATGACAGAGCTTCTGTATACACATTTATAGAAACCGTACATGCCAACCACCCCGTTGTAGATATATTGATCAATAATGCCGGTACGATTATGCGTGCCCCGGCTGCAGAACATCCCGATGATTATTGGGATCGTGTATTGAATATTAACCTGGATGCCCCTTTCATTTTATCAAAAGCTTTTGGTAAAAAAATGGTCGAAAGAGGTTCCGGAAAAATTATATTCACCTGCTCTTTACTCACTTTCCAGGGAGGTATTAATGTTCCCGGTTATGCAGCTTCTAAAGGTGCATTGGGTAGCTTAGTAAAAGCACTGGCCAACGAATGGGCCGGAAAAGGCGTGAATGTGAATGGTATCGCTCCCGGTTATATCGCTACCGACAATACCGAGGCTTTGAGAAATGATCCGGATCGTAGTAAATCAATTTTAGATCGCATCCCTGCCGGAAGATGGGGTGAATCAGAAGATTTTAAAGGTGCCACCGTTTTTCTGGCATCGCCAGCCGCTAATTATGTTCATGGAACCATTCTGACCGTTGATGGCGGTTGGATGGGCAGATAAAAATAATTCTAATGGAAATCAGATTTCAAAATAGTCCGAAAGAAACCAGCCGCATGAATACGGCTGAGTTAAGAGAAAACTTCCTGATTGAGTCGCTGATGGTAAACGATGAGGTTAAATTGGTTTACTCTCATTATGACCGTGTAATTGTAGGTGGAGTAAAACCCGTTAAAAAATCAGTGGAGCTTCCGAACCACGAAGAACTAAGAGCAGACTTCTTCCTGCAAAGAAGAGAGCTGGGCGTCATTAATGTAGGAGGAAAGGGTACGGTAACAGTAGACGGACAATCGCACTCATTAAATAAATTAGATGCGATCTATGTTGGTAAAGGTGCACAAAAAGTAAGTTTTGCATCTGTTAATGAAAACGAACCCGCTTTGTTTTATCTGTTATCAGCACCTGCGCACCAGCAATATCCTACCAGCGTGTTAACTAAAGAAGAAGCTTCGCCTTCAACTTTAGGTGACCAGGCTACTGCAAATAACAGAACAATTTATAAATATATTCATGCAGACGGATTACAGAGCTGTCAACTGGTAATGGGCTTAACCATTCTTGCTGAAGGTAGTATCTGGAATACAATTCCTTCGCATACGCATACACGCAGAATGGAAGCTTATTTTTACTTCGATGTAAAACCGGGGCAGCGCGTTTTCCATTTTATGGGAGAACCAACGGAAACCCGTCACCTGGTAGTGGATAATCATCAGGCGATTCTTTCGCCACCATGGTCAATCCATTCAGGAGCAGGTACCGCTGCTTACGGATTTATCTGGGGTATGGCAGGCGAGAACTACACTTACACCGACATGGATCCTGTTTCATTAGAAGAAATCAGATAGTATGAAGAATAAAGTGTTTTGTTTCGGTGAGTTGTTGCTACGCTTGTCGCCGGTTTTAAACGGTGAATGGATCCGTCAGGGAGAAATGCCTGTTTTTATCGGTGGTGCAGAACTGAATGTTGCTACTGCTTTAGCAAAATGGAACTTACCTGTTAAGTATTCATCAGCTTTACCCGATCATTATCTCTCTCATGAAATCTGTGAAGCGCTGATAAAAAAACAAATCGATGTTTCGGCAATGCATTTTTCCGGCAAAAGAATCGGTACGTATTATTTACCTCAGGGTATTGATATGAAAAATGCAGGTGTTATTTATGACCGGGCATACTCTTCTTTCAGTGAACTTACACCCGGAATGATTAACTGGTACGAGGTATTAAAGGATGTCAGCTGGTTTCACTTTACGGCAATCAACCCTGCCTTAACACCAAATGTGGTAGATGTATGTGAAGAGGCTTTAAAAGTGTGTAAAGAAAAAGGAATTACCATTTCGATTGATCTGAACTATCGTGCAAAATTATGGCAGTATGGTAAATCTCCGGTGGATGTGATGCCGCGTTTATTGCCTTATTGTGATGTTGTAATGGGTAATATCTGGGCCGCCAATAGTTTATTAGGCATTGATGTAGATCCTGAAATACATATTCAGGCCAATAAAGATGAATTACTTGTACATTCAATAAAAACCGCTCAGGCCATTCAGGTGGCTTACCCACAGGTAAAAACAATTGCGCAAACATTCAGGTTCGATGTGGGAGAAAAAGGAATTAGCTATTTTGCTACTTTATATAAAAATGATAATCAATATATATCAAAGCACCTTTCTGCAAATGAAATAATTGATAAAGTAGGAAGTGGTGACTGTTTTATGGCAGCTTTGATTTATAGTTTATATAATGAACTACCTGCACAGCAGGTGATTAATATGGCGGCTTGTGCAGCCTTTGGTAAACTCTTTGAAAAAGGAGATACCACACAACAAACCATTGAAAAAATTCAACAGGCGGCAAATGACGAATGAAGTAATTATCAATAAGATTGTTCAACAGGGTGTTTTACCGTTATACTATCATGCGGATGTAGGTGTTTCACTGGCAATTGCAAAAGCATTGTATCAAGCCGGTGTGAGAGTAATTGAATATACAAACAGAGGTGAACAGGCAATTGAAAATTTTAAATTACTGGTAGAAGCCAGAAATAACGAAATGCCTGAAATGATACTGGGTATCGGTACGATTAAAACAACCGGTCAGGCAAGTGCTTTCATAGAAGCCGGAGCGGATTTTATTATTTGCCCGGGCTTAAACACTGCAGTAGCAAAATTAGTACACGAAAAAAATATGCTTTGGGTACCCGGTTGTATGACGCCTTCTGAAATAATGCAGGCGGAAGCAGCAGGTGCCGGATTTATAAAATTGTTTCCCGGAAACCTGTTAGGACCTTCTTTCGTATCAGCTATCAAAGAATTATTCCCACAGATGAAGTTTATGCCTACCGGTGGGGTAGAAGTAGAAGAAAAGAATCTTAGTGCCTGGTTTAAATCGGGTGTTGTAGCAGTAGGAATGGGCAGTAAACTGATCACAAAAGAAGTTGTTGAAAACAAACAGTTCGAACTGTTGGCGGAAAATACAGTTGCGGCCATTGAACTGATCCGGAAAATCCGCTAAAATTTCTAAACCCACACCTAAAACTAACGATTATGCAGCAAACCATTGGAAAATATAGATGGACGATTTGTGCGCTTCTGTTTTTTGCAACAACGGTTAACTATCTCGACAGACAGGTTTTGTCGCTCTTACATCCGCAATTAGAAGAACTCTATAACTGGAGCAATTCGGATTATGCAAACATTACAGGTATCTTTCAATTGGTTTATGCCATCTCCATGCTATTTGCAGGAAGAATGGTAGACAAGCTGGGAACTAAAAAGGGATATGCCTGGGCGATTATTATCTGGTCGATAGGAGCTGTTGTACATGCATTTTCTATTCCTATTGGTGAATCGTTAGTAACCTTATTTGGTTGGTTGGGTATCACTGCATTTTCAGTATCTGTTTTAGGATTTATGTTTTCACGCGCTGTATTGGCCATTGGTGAAGCGGGTAACTTTCCGGCTGCTATCAAAGCCACAGCAGAATATTTCCCTAAAAAAGAACGGGCCCTGGCTACCGGTATATTTAACTCCGGCGCAAACGTTGGGGCTATTCTGGCACCATTATCCGTTCCCTGGATCAGCGAACATTGGGGTTGGGAAGCAGCTTTTATTTTTGTAGGAGCAATTGGTTTTATCTGGTTAATCTTATGGTGGATTTTCTATGATAAACCTGAAAATCAAAAGAGATTAAGTACGGCTGAACTAGCTTATATCCAACAGGGTGAAGAAGGAGAAGCGGTAACTGCTGCAATTTCAGCTAACCCAAAAGTAGAAAAAGTAAAATGGTTCAGTTTATTAAAATATAATCAGACATGGGCATTTACCGTAGGTAAATTCCTGACTGACGGTGTATGGTGGTTTTTCTTATTCTGGTTACCGAATTACCTGAAAGTACAATATGGAATGGTAAAAACCGATATCATGTTACCTTTGGCTATTTTATATACAATGGCGATGGTTGGAAGTATCGGCGGCGGATGGTTACCCATGCACTTTATTAAAAAAGGCTATACGGCTTACGATGGAAGAATGCGTGCGATGCTGATTATTGCAATATTACCATTAGCGATTCTGGCAGCACAACCTTTCGGACATATTTCATACTGGGTACCTGTTATTCTGATTGGTATCGGAGCTTCTGCACATCAGGCATGGAGTGCGAATATATTCACTACAGTATCTGATATGTTTCCGAAGAAAGCAACTGCTTCGGTAGTAGGTATCGGTGGAATGGCCGGTGGTATCGGTGGCGTATTGATCGGTAAAACCGGTGGTTGGTTGTTTGATGCTTACCGTTCGTCTGGTATTCAATCGGCCTGGGAAGCTGCAAAAGAAAAAGGTTTGGGTGATTTTGTACAACAAATCACCACTATGAATCTTACGAATAAAAGAGGTGATGTAATTAATCTGGGATTAACCGAATTAAAAAACCTGCCTGCTGAAGCTGCTGATCAGATTAAAAACCTGAATGCTATGGCATTTGATCAGCTGGTTGCAATTCAGGAGCCATTAGTACATGGTCAGATGACAACTGCTTACACCATTATGTTTGCCGTATGTGCACTGGCGTATTTAATTGCCTGGACGATTATGAAGAGCTTAGTACCTAAATATAAACCAATTACTGATTTATAATGGTATAAAGCACCATTGAGAATTAGAGTTAACAACTGCCTGGTATTTTTATGCCGGGCAGTTTTTTTATAAAAAAATCCCCGCAACTTTTATTGCGGGGATTTTTATTATGCTTTTCCACCAAGTAGTTTCAATCCGATAATACTGGCGATTAGTGTACAGATGAAAAATATCTTCCAGAAGTTGGCGTCTTCTTTGAAAAAGAGAATACCAACCAGTACTGTACCAACGGCACCGATACCTGACCATACTGCATAAGCCATTCCCAGCGGAATAGTTTGTGTAGCTTTATTCAATAGAAAAAAACTACAGGCTATACATATAAAAAAACCAAGTGACCACTTCCAGTTTGTAAAATTATTAGCCAGCTTCATACAAGTAGTAAAACCTACTTCGAAAAAACCTGCTAACACTAAAATTATCCAAGCCATAAATTAACATTTAGTAAAGAAGGCCGTCTCTAAAATGCAGCCTATATTAATAAATATGTAAATGGCTAACTAAATGCAGACAATTTTAATGGTTAATATATGCCTACTGTTTAGAGACAACCCCTTAGGGTGTACAATTATATAGTTTTTTTATTGATCTTTTTAATTACCTCAGGCACTATCTTGTCATCTCCTACAATATAAACGATATCGTTTGGTTGAAATACGAAATCTGATTCAGGATTTAATATTCTATGACCGTTTCGTTCAATACCTACTACCAGGCCTTTGATAATTTCTTTGATTTTGCTCTCTCTGATGTTTTTACCAATCAATTGAGATTCTTCCTGTATCACAAATTCACGCATCATTACATCGTGGTGTTCTTCAACACCTTCTTTGGTATGTTTAGCCGGACGAATGATTGCCTGTAATCGCTTCATCTGAGCATCTGTTCCTAATATCAGTATTTCATCGCCGGGGAATACCTGATCATTCCAGGTAGGAATGGGGATATGATGTTCGCCACGTTTAATCATAACAACATTAATGCCTAAGGTTTCTCTCCATGCCAGGTCTTTTAAGGTTTTACCTGCACTTGGAGAATCATGGCCAATTTTAATAGGAACAATGTGTGCGTCCCACGGAGCAAGTTCACTTCTGTTCTTTTTAGCAGCTGCAATTTCTCTCTGATTGAAATTCGACATAAACCGTGATTCGATTTTATCATAAAATGCCTGAATTTTCTTAGAGAAAGAAAACAGTGTAAATATAATTACACAGGTAGCTATTAAACCTACCCAGATGTTGAAGAAGTTATGGAATAATAAACCGATGAAGGCTGCGACCAGTATCAAACGAACAATGAATAAAGCATATACTAATGGCTTATACTTAGGTGATGCTAATATTCTTCCATACTCTTCACTATGTTTGATACGTACGGCTAATGCCCACATGAACGGAAGGATAAATAATAAGGTAACTGTAACTGTTGCATATTTTGCCCATACATTTCCATCCAGGTTTTCCATTACATAGGGTAATACAAACTGAGAAGCAGCTAAGATAAACGTCAATATAATTGCTGATAATACAGCTATATTCGTAAGGGCACTTTTTAATACAGACTGCCAGTCTGAAATCGAAGCAACTTTTTTACCTTCTGCGTGTTCGTTCTGGAAAAAGTTGACCATTTTCTTCGGCAAAAACTTCTCTATAAACTTATATACGTGTTTCGAGTATTTAATGGAATAAGGAGTCGTCAATGTTGTTACAGCCGATACTGCTACCGTAATAGGGTAGAGGAAATGACTGGTTACACCTAACGTCATACCCAAGCCGGCTATAATAAAAGAGAACTCACCGATTTGAGATAAACTCAATCCGACCTGGACGGAAGTCTGAAGGCTCTGTCCGGCTATTAAAGTTCCCAAACCTGTTGAGAGTAATTTACCTACGATTGTAACTACGGTAATAATTAAGATCGGCACGGCATATTCAACAATAATATTCGGATCAATCAGCATCCCTACAGAAACGAAGAATATACCACCGAAAAGATCCTTGATCGGAATGATGAGGTGCTCTATTTTTTCAGCACTGGTAGTTTCTGCCAGGATAGATCCCATTAAGAAAGCGCCCAGCGCCGGAGAAAAACCTGCTTTATTAGCCAATACCACCATGATAAAACACAGTGATAAAGAAAGTAACAACAAGGTTTCTTCGTTCATCCATTTTTTAACTTTCTTCAGGAAGGTCGGGATGAAGAAAATACCACCTACAAACCATATAATCAGGAAGAATAATAGTTTAAGAATACTGAAAAGCATGTCGGGGCCGGCAAACTGCTGACTTACCGCTAACGTTGATAACAATACCATCAAACCGATGGCGGCAAGGTCTTCAACAATCAGAATCCCGAATACAATGGTGGCGTATCGTTGGGCTTTAATATTAAGCTCTTCAAAAGCGCGGATAATAATGGTAGTAGAAGATACGGATAACAGACCTCCTAAGAAAAGGCTGTCCATTGTATTCCATCCCATCAGTTTACCGGTACCAAAACCGATCAGCGACATGAATATAATTTCAGAAAGGGCACCGATAGAGGCCGGAGCGCCCACTTTAATTAATTTTTTAAAACTGAATTCTAAACCGAGTGCAAATAACAATACGATCACACCAATTTCCGACCAGATGGAAATATTTTCTCTTTCCAATACTGTCGGTAAAAAACTAAAGTGTGGTCCTACTAAAAAGCCCGCTAAAATATATCCTAATACTACAGGCTGCTTAAATCTTCTACAAATAATCGCTACAATCCCTGCAGCAGCCAGGATTAATGCTAAGTCAGTTATTAAGTGAGGTAAATGTCCCATTTTTTAATGATTGTATAATTCCTTTCTGTATTCAACTCAGATAAACACACCAGGCATTTTAATGCCCTGTTAATGTGCTACTGATTTAAATTTAATTGATTAAATCCAAATTATTGTAATATAACTACTACAGATCACCAAAAATAATGTTGTGGAAACAGTAGAAAAAAATAATGAAGGGTATGGTCAGACAAATAATTTGAAAAAGAATTTTTCTCTGACTGGTATTGATAATCAACGATGTAGGTGTCGCAATTAGGTAGGGCATTGTCACCCAGATACTTTTTAAAGGGTTCTTTTAAACCTAAAGTATTTTCTTCCTGTTGCGGTTGGGAGGTAGATACCTGTACAGTGCTGCTGCCCACAGAATACAGGTAATTGTTTCTTTTTGAAACTTTTACAACTGCAGCAGGCTTTTGTTTACCGGGGCATGCTTTCGCTACCTGGGTAAGCAACACAAATGAACAGAGTAATAATAAATACCTCACAACCACAAATTTATGCTTTTTTATCGGGATTTCCTTTGTCCAGCTGCTGTAAGCTGGCTTCCTGCGTTAATTTACTCAGCTCTTCTTCGTTGGTCAGATTCAATCTTAAGGGTGTTACAGACACGTAATTATTTTCAACAGCCCAACGGTCGGTATTTTCTTCGGCCGGTTCCAGTGCATGAACGGTATACCAGTAATGTTTTCTGCCCATGGGGTCCATTCCCGGAACAATTTTACCATCATAGAAGCGAACGCTCTGACGCGTGAATTTGATTCCGACAGGACGTATGGGGAAGTTTACATTAAACAGGTATAGCCCTTCTTTTTTGAGCAAAAAATCCAGCACCTGCTTTAAATACGGCTGAATAACTTCAAAATTAGGTTCTTCTTTTCCGAGTACCATACTTAATGCGATTCCTTTTTTGCCCAATAGAACAGCCTGTTTAGCGGCAGCCAGTGTACCGGAGTGCCACATCGCATTACCCAGGTTAGGCCCCATGTTGATGCCACTCAGAACAACTTCCGTTTTTGGCCAGATATGCGATCCCAAAGCCACACAATCGGCGGGTGTACCGTTGACGCGATAAGCCTCCACTCCCTCAAACTTCTGAAAACTGGCTTTGTAGTACAGTGGCCGGGTAGCAGTAATCGCATGGCCCATAGATGATTGTTCCACATCAGGAGCAACCACTTTCACTTCTCCAAATGACCGGGCAGCCTGTGCTAATGCAGATAATCCCGGGCTATAAATACCATCATCGTTTGCAATTAAAATATTCATACTATCTTAAGGAACAGAACCATGCCAAAATCGCTGGTATGCACATTATATTGCAAATTTCCCATCGATGAAAGTTGTTAAAATTGTACATAATCCCACTGCCGGTAAAAGAAATTTACCAATGGAATTGCTCATTCAGATCGTTCAAAAAGCCGGTTTTGAATGTAGATATTCGTCTACAAAAGAGAATGACTGGAAGCATATTGAAGACGATGTAGATTATATTCTCATTGCGGGGGGAGACGGATCTGTCAGGAAAATAGCCCATATTCTCATTGAGAATAAGAAAACGCATATACCTATCTTCCTGTATCCTTCAGGTACTGCTAACAATATCGGTTTAACGATGGGACTCGAACGTTCTATCACCAGTTTTACGAATCTCATTCAATCACACCTTACACAAAGTTTTGATGTAGGAAAATTTACGATGGATGAAAAAGATCATTATTTTCTTGAAAGTCTGGGATGGGGTGTTTTTCCTAAATTGATTCAGAAAATGGATGATCATAAAAAAGATTTAAAAAAACCTTTGTATGATGAACTACCGCTGGCATTGGAGAAATTATATAAAATTGTAAAAAAATATAATCCCAAATATGCAGTAATTGAAACCGACCAGCACAGGTTAGCAGGTTTTTTTCTCATGATAGAAATAATGAATACAAAATCGATAGGGCCGCGACTCACACTTGCTCCGCTGGCATCTACCAGAGATGGTTATCTGGATCTGGTACTGATTCCTGCACATCAACGCATTCATCTTTTAAAATATCTTGAGAAAAGAATGAAAGGTGAAAAAGCTTATTTTAAATTACATCCGTTACGGGTGAAATATGTAAACATCGAGTGGTATGGAAAAAGGTTGCATGCTGATGATGCGGTGATGACCTGCGCCAAAGAGAAAATATCAGTAAAAGCTGCTGAGGAACAATTAAGATTCATTGCACCTAAAAAATTTGGATAAACCAGCTATTTTTTGTATCTTAATAGAATAGCCATTTTGTTTTTATAACCTCCTATTATATGCGATTTTTTTTTGCCGCCGTTCCGGTATTGTTGCTTTTATCTTCATGCCGCTCAGCTTCTGACAAGAAGTTTGATGAACAGATTGTAACCAATGCCGTTCATTACGCACATGAACAATATCCTTATCTGATGAAACAAACACCACCGGATAAATTTCCTAAAACATTTGAGCATGATACGGTACGCTTTTCTAATTCAGAATGGTGGTGCAGTGGTTTTTACTCCGGAAACCTTTTCAGGTTGTTTACGCTTACAGAAGACAGCCTTTTTTATAATACAGCCATTGAAAATTTGAAGTATTTAGAGAAGGAACAATATAATACCTCTACACATGATCTTGGTTTTATGATGTATAACAGTTTTGGAAAACTGTACACTTATAAAAGAGATACTTCGGTTGCTCAGATATTAATGCAAAGCGCAAAATCGTTAGCCGGTCGTTATAGCGATACGGTAAAAGCGATCCGTTCGTGGAACAGCCGCCCCGACGATTTTCTGGTGATTATCGATAATATGATGAATCTCGAATTGTTATTCTGGGCCGCGCGTTATTCTAAAGACACTACCTACAGAACAATCGCCATCAATCATGCAAATACAACATTGAAGAATCACTTCCGGCCAGATAATAGTAGTTATCACCTGATTAATTATGATCCGTTAACCGGCAGCATAAAAGAGAAAAAGACAGTGCAGGGCTGGAGCGATGAAAGTGCCTGGGCGAGAGGGCAAGCCTGGGGATTATACGGTTTTATGATTGCCTACAGATATACGAATGACCTCAATTATTTAGTGCAGGCCAATAAAATAGCAGACTTTATTTTACAACACCCGCGTTTACCAAAGGATAAAATTCCATATTGGGATTTTGACCTTCCCGACACTGCACATGCACCGAGAGACGTATCTGCCGCAGCTATTACCGGCGTTGCATTGTTAAAGTTATCTCGTATGCAAAAAGGGATTGATAAGGGCGAAGAATATTTTGCCGCATCTTATGAAATCATGAAAAACCTTTATGAGTATTACAGATATCCGGTAGGAGAAGGAGGAGGCTTTTTATTGTCGCAAAGTGTAGGACATTATAAAGCGGCATCTGAAGTGTCAGTGCCGCTGATGTATGCAGATTACTATTTTCTTGAACTTTTGTTAGAGTGGAAACGAACATTTCATGAACTAAAACTTATATAAAAAACCGATTCCCATTGTTTCTTTGATCTGCGTTTTAGGCGGACCTTCCGTTCCGTCTTTATTTACACTTTTGGTGTCATTATCATAAATTACATCGCAGGTAATGGTCATACTGATATATTTTGAAACCTTGGCCGTCAGAATGTTTGTGCAATAAATATCTATATTCCACGGATCGTGTTTGTAGTTTGAGAATAAATCTAAACGTGTTTTATAAGTTAAATTGTCATTGAATTTTTTATTCCAGTTGATACTGGCATAAGCACCGGGTTCGGTGTTTTTTTGTTTACCCGGAGGTACACCGAATGCGCCGATTTTAGCTAGTGAGTCATTTCGAACGACCGTCCACCGTTGAGTAAAGGGAGATAGGAAGATCGAAAAATTAGGATTGGGTTTAAAGTCAATACCCATAGATAATAAGATATATCCCGGTGCCATGAAATCGGAAGTAAGGATACGGGTACTGTCATTGATATGATTCCAGCCTTTTGTGAATTGACTTCTGAAGTTTCCTAATGCAGATATATACCATTTCTTACTTACTTCATAGCCGTATTTGGTGAGATAATCGATACGGTCACTTGATTTTCTGCTACCGCTGGTAGTGGTATTTACCATACCGAAAGCCAGGTCTATGTTGTGATCCCAGGCATTTACTCCTTTACGATAGGAGCCGTTTAATGACAGGTTACTCGATACTGCCAACGACCAGTTATCGCCGCCAGCTGCCCAGTTACTGAGTGCGCCCTGATTAACGTTAACATTGTAGGTGCCATTGATTTTCCATCTTTTAGCCGTGTCAATTGCTGCTGTTTTTAACGCTCTGCTGGCTTCAGTTCTTAAGTTGATAATATTTTTATCTTGTGCATACGCAGATAACACAGATAAAAACAGTATCATTAATATGAATACATTTCTCATCTTTATATTGCCTTCTGTTCGCTGAATTCGTTCAATAGACGCTCACAATGGCAAAATGGATGCACCGGGGAGAAACAATTGATAATTAATAATTAATTATTTCATTAAAATGAATAGTCTAAATTCTTAATTCTTTAGTACGCTATGGTAAAACGTTTGCGGGGAAACTGATGATTTTCTACTTCATCAATGATGGCTACTGCTAAATCTTCCGGAGATATTCTGCTGCGGCGGTGTTCATCAAATACGGGTTGGTTATAACCTGTTCTGTATTTACCGGTTCTACCTGTTTTTATACCTGGATGCATTTCGATTGCAGGGCTTACGAAAGTCCAATCTAATTCCTGTTCTTTTTCCAGTTCTGTAAAATAATCTCTTGCTGCACGCGCAATCGGTTTATATTCTTCAGGAAACTCGGAAGAGTCAACCAGCTGAAGTCCTGGTTTTATTTCTAAACTACCTGCGCCACCCGATACGATCAGTCTTTTAACTCCGGCAAGTTTTGCAGCTTCCTGAATACTTTCAGATCCGCTTAAAAAACGTTGATGATAATCGTTATCGGTATTTTTAACATTATAAGCACTGATAACAATATCATGGCCTTTAAAGATGTCGGATAATTCTTTTGTATTGAAAACGTCGCCCTGAACGATATGTAATTGTTCATTGAAGGTTCCTACTTCACCGGGTTTTCTTACTACTGCGGTTATTTCATGCCCTCTGCTCAATGCCTCTTTCAAAATATGGCTACCTACAAATCCGGTAGCACCGATTAATGCGATTTTCATAACATTGTTTTCATTATTGACAAAATAGGTTTCGGAAAGTTGCGCACCTGACTGGGTTTAACAGATGCGCAACATCTTTCTAATTCAAAGATTCTGCCACCGCGGAAGTTAATACCGATCGGTCGGTATACTCCTTAATTGTCATGTTATATACAATGCTATGCCGGTTATTAACTCTTTGTACGAGGTGAACAAAAGCAATATAGTTTTCAACGATCTGAATTTTATCACTCGGTGTTACCACCAATAGTTGCAGATGTAATTGTTTACATAGCTCCATCAGGTACGTGGCTTTTTCCTCATCCTGATTACTGAAGCTTTCGTCAACGGCAATAAAACGCAGACTCCTTGCATTTTGTCCTTCTTTTGTAATACCAAATTGATAAGCAATGGCACTACACAAAATAGTATAGGTTAGCTGAGCTTTTTCTCCTCCCGACAGCTGGCCCATCTGACGGTAAGATTTTTTGAGGCTATGATCAGATCTGAAAATTTCATCTGCCCAGAATTCGAACCAGTTACGTACATCGAGTACTTTGCTGCGATAGCGTTCATCTTCAGCCAATGCCATAATAAACGGATATACGTGTTCGTTAAAATGAGCCGCTTTATCTTCAAAACTGCTTTCGCTCCATTCATTATAATCAGTCAGTGCATTAATTAATTGATGTCTGAACTCTTTTATCTGCGTATCTACACTGGCTCTTTTTCCCAGCTGGATATAAGTATCGGGAAATTTGTTAAAATGAATACCGCCTAACGAGTCATTTAGTTTTTTTATGCTTTCCTGAATATCAGATTCCCAGCGATCAAGATCTTCTTTAAAATGAACGACGTTCTGCGTTACTGTTTCGTAAATATATTTTTCAAACTGCTGTTTGTATTCAGGTAAACGTTCCTCCTGAATTTTATGTAGCCAGTCTATATATTCGCCGGCATGTTGTATCTGGTCGGGTAGATGTTGTACATCTCCCATCCAGTCAGGAAACTGTTTTAACAGCTCTGCGCTTGGGTTTTTCAGTTTATAAATAGCTCGTTCAATCTGGTTAGATGATTTCTGAACACTGTCACCAACTTTCTTTGTTCTGTTATCCAGTTCTACCCGCAATTCATCGCAGATAGTGTGAATATTTTCCAGCTCTACCTGTTCAAAACGGCTCTGATGTTTGAATTTGAATTGTTCCAGTATTTCCAGTTCATTTGCCTGCAGCGTGGATAATAATACTTCCAGCTGTGTAATTTGTTGACGGTACTGCTCATATTCATTTTGTGCAATCGCTTTTTTACCGAAATGTTCATCCCGATGATTTTGCAGCTGATTTTTTTCAATCACCACTTCTTCCAACTGCTTCGCTAACTCTGAAAGGTATTGAGAACCTTTTTCAAGTTTAGCCATCTGGTCTACCAGCTTTTTAATCTGTTGTTCCGGAGAAATTGTATCAATCTGCTGGAAGCCCGTATGGTGTTGCAGAAAATGAAACGACTGCCATTGACTCTGCAATTTTCTTTTCTTTCTTTCTGTTTGCTGCTGCACTTCCTGCGCCGCCGTTAATGACTCCCTGAACTGATTTCTCTTTTGTGCCAGCTGATCTTTTTTACGGGCATTATTCCACCCCATTACATATTTAGAAGAATCTCCGTAACCTCCGCGATCGTCTTTTTCATGACGGTCCTTCGATTTGATCAAACCTTCCAATGTGATGGCTTTATCGTATTTTTCGAATTGCTGAACTTTGGTAACGCAGTAATAGTTATAATACTGAATAATCTGTTGTTCCACCCATTCACTGAAAGGATGGTCTGGCATAAATTCAAGTTTATCGTGAATGGTTTCTGCTTCCGGTAATGTTTTAAAACCCGATGGGTTCACTCTATAGTAAACCAGTTTGGTATTGAATCTTGTTTTATTAACAAAAGTGTTGATTTTTTTATAATGTTTTTCAGGAACCAATAATCTGAGTGAAAAACTATACAGGAGTTTTTCTAATGCGGGTTGCCATTCAAGTTCTTCTGAGCGTACCTGCATCAGTTCTCCTGCAAAAGGAATTTCTCCCTGTTCAATTTTTAATGCATCACAAATCTGTTCTCTTACGGCAATCAGGGCCGGAGGTATATTGTTGCGGTGGTGTAATACATGTTCGAGCTCTTCTTCTACCTGTGAAAGCTTCTGTTGTATTTGCTGGATTTCTGATTTCGCCGCATACTCATCTTCTTCAATTAACCTGTCTTCACGTTCCAAACGGTGTTGCGATTTACTCAGTGACTGCTGAAACTGGTTATATCCGGCCTGAGTTAAAGGAATGGATACTTTTACACCAATCTGATCGGCGTGTTGAATATAATGTTGTAATTGCTGTGCAGCGCTATCCAGACTGAGTTGTTGTTGCGAAAGCTGGTCTCTGAGTTGTTGAATGCGTTTACCGGTTTCATGCTGCGCCAGTTGTTCTTCGAGTGATTTTTCCTCCAGCTCCTGCTTTTTTATTTTTAAAGCAATTTCATCAATGAGTAAACTATATTGTTGTGCCGCTTCCTGCAACTGAGCACTTTTAATTTGCATCAGTTGATAAGAGCCAAACTTCTTGAATAATGTTAGCTGTTCTATTTCGTCTTGCAGTTCCTGTAAAATTTTCTTTTGTTCCTGAAAATTTTCATAATGATCGGCAATTGGTTGCAGCAACTGTATTTGTACATTGATTTTTTCAATAGCATTTTTGGCGGCAAGTAATTCTTTTAACTGCGACTTTAGTTGCATGAAACTATCTTCCATAGCCCGTGGTTCGAGCATATTGGTGCGGATGAAATCGTTCAGGTCTCCCAACACCTTGATACCAACTGTTTGGTTGAAAAGGCTCAGTGCCTGGGTACTTTGCATACCCATTACATCAATCATGCGCTGTGCATATTTACTGGCAGAGTCAAACCATTCAATAGCTCTGAAGCGCCCTTTGTTAAATTGCTCATCCAAACGTTTTTTCCATTTGTTCTGAAGATCAAAAGGTTTGAAATGTTCTTCAACATGAAGCTCTTTATGAGCGATGGCGTAATATCTTTTCAGGTCATTACCTGAAAAATACCTTACCTGGAAAAGAGTGATTTCCTGGCCGGTTTCATTTTTGAAACCTGCCATCAGAATACTGTAAGCTGCGGCTTTGTTTTCGCGGAGATAAAGTGTTTTAGTGCCGTGGCTATCATTTTGATGAATACTTCCGTATCCACCTAATACATAGGTTTCTTCATTTCTATCGCCTTTTTTTTCGGAACCGGAGCTCTGATTATAAAACCTGTTTTTCTTTTCGGGAACCATCAGTGTTAACAGGGCATCGATAAATGTAGTTTTACCGCTACCGTTAGCTCCCGTTAATAAAGAGGTTTCTCCCATGGGTTTAATGGAATGAACTTTTCCGTCAAAAGTTCCCCAGTTAAAAACTTCCATGTATTGTAAGCGGAATCCGTTTTTGTTATCGTCAGTACTAAATACGTTCAGTTGCATAATTTTCTAATTGAGCTTTAAATTGATCTAAGACTTCACTGTTCACTTTTGCTTTTATCAGCTTTTTAATTCTGAAGCGTTGTTCGTCTGCTATGTCATGATGTTCAACTTTTGCAATGAAACCATGATCTTCCATCTTATCAATTACTTTGTCGAGTTCTTTTAAAAACTTTACCCTTGATGCATTTTCTTTAAAAAATAACTCTACGTATTCTTTAATATCTTTTCTTTTTCTGATCAGTTCACGATGAGTGGCTTCACTCATTTCATAATCGGCCAGCATTTCTCTTAATAAAATCAGTACCAGTGATTCTTCAAAACTCAGGGGCCTTTTTTGGGTCCAGTGAACGATTGCAGTATCATCTTCTTCATTAATGATGTGCTGTACAAATGCATAACCGTCATTTTCGTCGAGCACCAATCGTAACCCCACACTTTGTAAAAAAATGGCGAGGTCAGATTTATACTGTAGTAACTTTTCCCAGTTCGATTGATCAGTATACTCAATCGGTGATTTGAGTAACTTGATAAAAAGGGGAGTATATGGTAATATGTTTGTCATTATTTCTTTTCTTTTTTATTGCTGAACAGGAGGTAAGGTACTTCTACAAATTTATTTTTTCCGGCACCTAAAGGAACCAGTTCTGTAGTTTTATCTACTACCTGTACGCTGAGCTGTGGGTCTTTATTTAATGCGAAATAGGTTACAACTTCTGCTATACCGTGCTGAAGCGGATATTTTTCCAGTATTTCGAGTAATGTCACCGTTTCTTTATTGTTTAAACTTTCCTGTACTCTTTCTTTCAGTACTTTTTTGTCAACCATTGTTGTATTCAGCATTTTGCTCAAACGGTCATAATCGGCAATTTCCTCTTTGGCTGCACTTGGTTGTAAGAGTTCAATATTTTTTTCACCGGGAAGAAGTGATATCTTACGATCCATTACAAAAGGCATTGTGAGTGATTCGTCTATCTCGATACCCGGTAATGCTTCTTCACTGTCTCTTACCTGGAAGGCAAGTTCTTTAATGGCGTTAATTTGTTTTCTCAGGCGACGGTGTTTGGTAATTTCTTTTTCGGTAATGATACGGCTTAACTTTTCAGCCATACGGTCATTGGCCTGACTTACTTTCTTACCCTTTTGCAGTAACTGAGATTTCAGCGAAGCTAAAAATTGCTGGTCTGTATCAATGCTTCTTTGTGCTAAAACCTCTAGTAATTGGTGTGAGAGTAATTCCCACTCGGTTTGCCCTTTACGTGAAATCAGAAAATCCCAGAAAGCATAAAAGCTGCGTCCCTGATCGCTTTCGCGTAATGCATCGTATGCGTGAAAGGCAAATTCAAGAATGGTTGATTTTTGATCGCTGCCTTTGGTATGTTGTTCTACTATTCTGCGGTGTATTTGTTTAAAATTATCTTCTACTTCTGTAAAATCACTTAACAGGTCGTAACACATTTTATTAAAAATATGTAAGCGTTCCTGTACCTGCGCATTGGTGTACTGGTGCATCATGCTACCCAGTTCGAGTGCTTTGATTTCTTTTTCAATATTGGCTTTCCGCTCTTTTAAAAGCTCGAGTCTTTTTTGTTTATTGTCTTCGGTATATTCCACCAGGTCTTTCAAATGATGAAACATCATTTTGAAACGACTTTCAGTGCCAACGAACTGACGTTCCTGTAGTTGTTGCAGCCACTGAAAAACTTTTTCGGTGTAAGCCGAAAGTTGGTAATGTATTACTCCTTCCGCATCCGGAGTATCTTGCAGAATTCTTTTTTGTACCCAACTGGTAAGGTATTTCCGGCTACGGGCTTCATCGTCGTCGCCGAATTCAATATGGGTTTCCTGCAGGATGTCTGCGTCGTCTTCCTGTTGTTGTAAGTGAAAACTTAAAGCCTGCACCAACACTTCTTCGGTTACCGTACTTTTTTGATCAATCTTGAAAATCTGATACAAAAATGGTAACACCCAATGTGCATTTTTCAATCTCAACATCTGTAATGCCGGCGATGAAGCCAGCAGCATTTCTAAGGTAGCTTTATTCATAACTGATTAAGGGCAAAAAATAAAACTTTTTAGCCTATCTGACCCCAAAAGCGGCTCAAAAATTATACACTATTTACTCCCGTTTCTTACGACAATTTTTCAGTATCCGGGGTGGTAGAGTGGTGAATATTCTTTATATTGTCTAACAGTTATCCTTATACTTGAATTTGTATGAAACATCAATATAAACGTGGTTTTTACCTCATTTTTTTGCTGCTGATAAATGTTCTTTTTGCAAATGCCCAGCGTAAATGGGGGAAAGAAGATTTGTCAGTTTACCGGAAAGATGCCCCTTTTGTGGCTGTTCTGGTAGAGGATATCCCTGCCTCCCTGCGTGGAAAAGTGATCAGGAGTTTTGGTACCAATGGCGCAATTATCGCTCAAAATGACCTCCACAGGTTAACAAATTTTACCGGTACTGTTTACACGGCTTCCAATACATTTAAATTATCGCCTGCATTATGGCACCGTTGGGAAGAACTGAAAGAACAACCTTTTACGGGTATTATTCAACTGTTGAGTGATGCCGCTCAGGAATCTGCTGTTTTTGATGAAGCGGATTTTGAATGGGTTTATCCGGCAAAAAAAGTAGCTAAAATTACCGCTTATAAAAGCTTAAAAGCTTTGGTCGAAAATCCGAATATCGTTTACATCGATGGAGTAAAACCGATCGAAGTAGAAGGATACAATGGCTGGGCTGATTTAAGTATTCATGGAATTACGAATTTCAGAAAACAATTCAGCTTAGCGGAAGTGCCGTTGGTTTCTTTGCGCGAGGGTATGGTCGGAGCTGACGAAATTGACCTTCAGGGGCAATTGGTATTACACGGTAATCAGCCGGTAACAGTAACGGAACATGCTTCACAAATGGCAATTCTGGTTGCCGGCAGCGGAAATACCGGTTTCAATGCACTGGGTGCAGTGCCGGGAGCAAAGTTTATACTCGAACCTATGAATTCTTTTTTTCCGTTGATGAATGCATTACACCCGTCACCCTTGCAACTGAACAGCTACGGTTCAGATTTAGAGTGGTTCTACAGTATCGAAGCACAGGCATATGATGAGTATATTAAGAATCACCATACCTTATTCATTTTTTCATCAGGTAATAGTGGTGTATTGAGCCCTCACGACGGAACTTATAAAAATATACCTGGTTTCAGTAATTTAACCGGTGCGTTTAAACAGGCTAAAAATAATTTACTGGTAGGTGGTCTTGCCTTTCATTACGATGTAGTAAATTATGCTTCAGCCGGACCAACTTTTGACGGAAGAGTAAAACCTGAACTGGTTACCATTGCTGATAACGGCACTTCATCTTCAGCTGCTGTAGCAGCAGGTATCACAACCGGATTGTACGCAACTTTGCCACCTGATTTACATAGAAATGATCTCGCAAAGGCTATATTGATTGCATCAGCTGATGATGTTTATACAGCAGGAATCGATTTTAAAACCGGCTATGGACTAATGAATGCTGATAGAGCGCTGCAATTGTCAAAAAATGAAAATTATATTATTGGTAACGTGGTGCCCGGAGCAACTGCTGCACATAACATTACAGTTCCCGCAGGTGAATACACCGTACGGATTGCATTGGTGTGGAACGATATTGCTGCGCCTGTAAATGCCGCAACAGCATTGGTCAATGACCTGGATTTTTATTTACAGAAAAACGGCAACCAGGTGTATCCATGGGTATTATCAACCGCTGCAAATATAGATTCACTGAATGCAGTTGCTCAGCGGAAAAAAGATGAACTCAATGTGGTAGAGTTGATTACCGATACATTGAATGGAGGTACTTATCAGTTAATAGTTGATGGTTCAAAATTGATAGAAAAGCAGCCTTATGCTATCGCTTATCAATTATTACCGGTAAACCGTTTTGAGTTTATACATCCTGTCAAAGACGATATTATACAGGAAGGACTGAATCAATATATACGTTGGAGTACAGATCTTATACAAAAAGGAAAACTGTTTTACAAAAACGTAATGACAGCCGAAGGTGAATGGATTGAAATAGACTCGGTTCGTACAGAACGCCCCATTGCAATGTTCAGCAATTTTACAGAGGCTGCACGTTATGTGTTAAAACTTGAAACGGATCAGACGGTATATTATTCGGATAGTTTCTGGGTAATGCCGAAAGTAAATTTGCGGCAACAATATTTATGTGACGGAGAAGGTCTGTTTAAAATATTTACAACAATCAATAGCCCGTTGACGTATCATTTACAACAGTTTGATCAACCATCAGCTCAATGGAAGACAGTAGGATCATCAGCGGAACCACTTCTTACACAAAATATCGACGGCGATTACTGGTGGCGTGCCGGTGTGCGTTTGAATGAACAGTGGTTGTCTCCCACCCAGGCTATTACGGTAAAAAGTAACGAAGATCTTTGTTTTCAGGGAACCCTGCTGGTAGATAAAATGAATGAAAATGTATTGTTGAATTTTCAAACCTGGGCATTACATTATGTAGATCAGGTAGAATTTGAAAAAATCATTAACCGCGAGTGGGTTTCTATCCATCAGATGAATCAGATTACTATAGGTGATCATACTTATTCTGATCAGCAGTTAACTTATGGTTCAAATGTATACAGGGCGAAAATTATCCTTAAAAACGGAAGAGTTGTTTATCTGCCCCAGCAATCTGTGGTAAATATGAGCGACAAAGATGTATGGGTATATCCAAATCCCGCACGGGCAGGCCAGAGAATAGAAGTGGTGGTAAAAGAACCACAAAAAATGAGGCTGTTTTTATACAGTAATGATGGCCGGTTGATCAAAGAGATTCAGGTAAATGATACGAATACCGTCATTGCTACCGAGCGGCTTTTACCCGGTGTTTATTTTTTAACAATGGTATATGAAACGAAACTTACTACTGTTAAAAAAATAATAATACAATAAAAAGCCCCTTCCAGCACGGTTGATGATGGAGAGGGCGAAATGTTTGTAGATAACTTTACAAAAGTTGATGGAATATAAAGCATAATTATCCGGTAGTAATTAACAATATCCTAAAGCCCAATAAATCAACAAAAACACTAAAATAGTACCCACACATCCGCCACCCCATTTATAGGCTCCATAGCCGGCTAATAAGCTTCTTAGAAAATTATTCATATCTGTTGTTTTTGTAGATAACTTAAAAAATGATGCCAATTCAGGTATTAAAGAAACTTTAATAAGGCTCCGGCACTATTATTCTTCGGCTGAGATTATATTTGCGCTTTGAAAGATTATGGAAGAAACATTGATCGGTAAGATTTTATTAGTAGGAGCGTTAGCAACCTTTGAGATATATGTAGCTATTCCAACCGGTTTTGCTTTCGGTTTTAGCCCGTGGTGGATTTTTACTATTTGTGTAATTGGTGGCCTGACCGGCGTTTTTGTGACCGCCTATCTGGGGGATATGCTGCGGAATTTAATCAGAAAAGGTAAAGAACCTAAGCCGAAAAAAACATCCAACTGGGCGAATAAGCTTTGGGAGAAATACGGAATGATCGGTTTAGGATTAATCGGAACCTTTACCGTAGGCGCACCTATCAGTATTGCTGTAGGTGTTGGCTTTAACGCCAATATTCATAAGCTGGTTTTCTGGAGTTCTATCGGCGTAATTTTAAGATGCGCAGTTTTTACTTCGATTGGTCATTTTGGTACACAACTGCTTTAAATAATTAATAATTAAGAATTAGAAGTGTTGTGCTTATTAAGCCGGAAATTCTTAAGTTTCAAGCTTATAATTAAAAAATGTCCTTTATTGTCTGATTAATCAGCGATAAAGGACATTTTAATAAGTTGTATTTCAATCTCAATTCATCATTCTTAATTCTTCATTCTTCTTTTACCACGCTATTCCGTAATCTTCTCCGTGGTTCGAACTGGCTCCCCACATGGTTTTGTGTTTTTTGTCGAACAATATTGCATTGATAGGGCCGGAAGTTCTGTCATTCGTAGTAATGCGGTAACCCATCTTCTGTAAATCTTTTTTCACCCACGAAGGTGTTTGTGAATGTATAACAATTGAGCCGGCACGCGGTGCGCGATCGGCTGATTTTGTACCTCCTAACGATAACCATAATTGATTACTGTTAATATTAGCCGCTTCGGCTGCTTCTTGCGGAGTCATTTCAAAGTCTACTACATTTAAAAAGAATTGTAAGAGGTTCTGATCCTGCACATCACCGCCTTGTACGGCAAATGATAAATAAGGCTCATTGTCTTTCAGCGCCATGCTCGGTGTAAGTGTTACTCTGGGTCTTTTGCCCGGTTCTATTACGTTAAAAGGATTGTAAGAACTGTCGAGTACAAAACTTTGCAAACGCTGACTTAAGCCTACACCGGTTTCTCCGGCGATGCACGCAGGAATCCATCCGCCGCTTGGTGTAATCGAAACTACCCAGCCTTCAGCATCAGCAGCCTCAACAGAGGTGGTACCACGCCACAACCGGTCTTCGTAAGCGGCATCTACCGGCAATTGCTGAAATGAGAGTGACTGTGCATCTGTTATTTGAAAAGAGGTTCCTGCAGCCGCAGGGGTATAACCTCTTTTTTCTAAGTATTGTAAGTACGGATTGGTTTCTCCCTGAAACGGATAAGGATCCCCGGGGCCGGTTTTCGGATTGTTTTTAGTCCAGTCAATCTCTTTCGCCCGTTGCTTTGCATATTCTTTGCTCAATAAACCTTTCATTGGCTCTGCCGGAGCGAAATATGGATCACCGTAATAAAAATCCCTGTCGGCGTGTGTCAGGTTCAGCGTCTGGTAAATCAGGTGAATGTAGTTAGCTGAGTTGTAACCTAATTTTTTTAAGTCGAAATTTTCCAGAATATTCAAAGCCTGCAACATCATCGGCCCCTGTGTCCATTGCTGTAATTTATAAACATCAATTCCTTTATAATTAACACTTAGAGGGGTTTCTTCAATTACTTTCCAGTTGGCAAGGTCTTCTTTGGTGAATAAACCGCCCTGTTCTTTAACGCCTCTTACAATTTCTTCGGCTATATCACCTTTATAAAAACGATCATAAGCAGCATAGATAGCTTCTTTTCTTGATTTCTTTTTCTTTAAAGCAGCTCTTTCTGCATCTACTAATTTCTGCAGCATTTTTAACAGATCTGCCTGCACAAAAATTTCACCGGGTTGTGGCGCTTCGCGTTCTTCTCCTAAGTGGGGTAAGAAAACTTTTTTACTATAAGGCCATTGTTTGATACGGTCTTTGCCTCTTTCAATCATGTTGGCGGTTTGTGCGTCAATCGGATAACCTGCTGCCAGTTCCATCGCTGGTTTTAATACTTCTTCGAGTGAAAGGGTTCCGTACTCGGCCAGCATATGCAATAATCCGCCCGGAGTACCGGGTGTAACTGCAGCCAATGGCCCGTATTCAGGTGGAAATTCATAGCCCAGGCTTTTGTAGTAAGCCGCTGTAGCACCTGTAGGCGCTACGCCCAGGGCGTTAATACCAATTACCTTTTTAAGTTTCGGGTGATAAATTAAAGCCTGGGTTTCTCCGCCCCAACCCAATACATCCCAAACAGTACAGGTAGCTGCTAACATGGCGCAGGCAGCATCTACGGCATTGCCCCCTTTCTGAAAGGTCATGGCACCGGCAGTAGCGGCCAAAGGTTTTCCGGTAATAGCCATCCAATGTTTACCATGTAAAGGTGGTTTCTGGGTAGATTGAGCGTTGACGTTAACAACAAATCCTAAACATAGGATCGTTAAGGAGGATAGAACTTTATACATATGCAGCGCTTTGGTTTTAGAGGTTCTAAGTATTCCGGATTTACAGGTTGATGAAAAGCCGGAATAAAATAAACAATGCCGGCTAACTTCCTTCCTCACTGTTCATTTATAAAAATCTCCACATTTTCTCTTTCAATTTAAGCAAAACTTCCAATTGGTCAATATCTTCCAGTACAACTTCACTGTTATTGAACTGTTTTCTTACAATGCGAACCACACCGCCGCCAACTAATACCGACTGGGCTTTCTGAAAAAACAAACTCAGCTGATACTCGTCTTTTAACATTTCCCACTCTTCTAAATCGTTAATATAAACCTGATATATATCCATAAATTTGCCGGAGGCGATTTTATTTATACTTTCGTTAGCAAATTATATACAATTCTTCAAATAAATGCCGGTTATGCGATTTCTTCTTGTAATATGGACTGTCTCTATCAGCTTAATCGCTTGTAATTCTTCTGCTACACCCGATCCGGTATATCCGATGGAAGTGTTGGTATTTACGAAAACGGCCGGGTTTAAACACCAATCTATTCCCGTGGCTGTTAATGCACTGATAGATATGGGATTTGATAATGATTTTGCAGTTGATACAACTTCTGATGCAAGCTTTTTTCAAACAGATTCACTGAATGAATATCAGGTAATTGTTTTTCTGAACACGACGGGAGATGTGCTGGATAGTGTACAGCAGGTAGCTTTTCAGCAATACATTCGTAATGGGGGAGGTTTTGTTGGTGTGCATGCGGCTTCAGATACAGAGTTTGACTGGGAATGGTATGGCAATCTGGTGGGAGGTTATTTTGTATCTCACCCGGATGTTCAACCGGCACAGTTAGTAAAAGCCAAAGTAGCTCACCCCGCAATTGATTTTTTACCTGATACATTAACCCGTACAGATGAGTGGTATGATTTCAAATGGATCAGTTCAGCTGTTCAGCCGTTATTATATTTAAATCAGCAGTCTTATCAGGGAAGTAAAATGGACACAGCCGTTCATCCGATTGCCTGGTTTCATGAATTTGAAGGAGGAAGAAGTTTTTATACAGGGCTCGGACATACTGAAGCTTCTTATACCCGGGATACCGTATTCCTCAGGCACCTTTTAAACGGCATTCTCTGGGCCGGTAAAAGAGAATAGGAGTAAATAGATGGTATTCAGGGTAAAGGTTAAGGAAATGGCTGAATAAGGCTTATTCGACCCGGTTAATGCCATACCATCAAAAGAATTGAAGGAATCAGGTAACTTTGTTTTATTGTTTTATTTAATTCTCATAAAGCATGTTTCAAAAAATCAGATGGGGAGCTTTATTGTTCAGCATTTTGTTGATCGCAGGTTGTAAAACTTATTATTCTCCGGCAGGAGCTCCTGCCCCCCGGCTTATTCAAATCAATGACCAGCTTGGTTCTGACACTGCTATCGTAAATTACCTGGCACCCTATAAAGCCCGGTTAGATAAAGAAATGAATGTGGTAATCGGTGAAACTGTGACTGATTTAACGCGTCAGTATACTGCGCACGAAACCACGATGGGTAACTTTTTTTCAGATGCATTGTTGTCGATCGGCCAGGAGCTCGATCCTGCCGTACAAATTTCATTTGCAACGAAAGGCGGCATCCGCGCAGATGTACCCAAAGGGCCGATGACTGTTTCAAACATGTTTGAAGTAATGCCTTTTGAAAACTATGTAGTAGTATTGACGATTACCGGCAGCCAGTTCCTGAAAATGCTCGATCATATCGTTCGGGCAGGAGGACAACCGGTAGCTGGTATGACGCTGACCCTTACCAATACCACTTGTGAAGATGTGATGGTACAGGGAAAACCTTTTGATCCGTCTAAAAACTATACAATTGTCACTTACGATTATCTGGCAGATGGGGGGGATGGTGTTGAGTATTTCAGAAATCCGGTGAAATTTGAAAAGTATAATTTACTGATGCGCGACGGCTTAATCAATTATGTAAAAGCTAAAACCGCAAAAGGAGAAAAAATAAATGTTCACATTGATAATCGAATAAAAGATGCAAGAAAATAGCCGCCGCAGTTTCCTTAAATTATCAGGTACAAGTGCTGCTTTAATAGCAATGGGAACACTTCCTCTGGAAGCCTTTGCAAGCGGCGACCTGGTACATTTAACCATTTTGCATACCAATGATGTACACAGCAGGATAGATCCTTTTCCGATGGATGGTGGCCGTAACCAGGGATTGGGTGGCGTAGCGCGCAGAGCCTCGGTAATTGAGAAAATCCGTAACGAAGAACCGAATGTTCTGTTGTTTGATGCAGGTGATATCTTTCAGGGAACACCTTATTTTAACCTGTTCGGAGGCGAACTGGAGTTTAAGCTAATGACCAGAATGGCTTACGATGCCGCAACCATGGGTAACCATGATTTTGATAATGGACTGGATGGCTTTGACAAACAACTGCCTCACGCACAGTTTCCTTTCATTACGTCGAACTACGACTTCTCCGATACTATCCTGAACGGTAAAACAATCGACTATAAGATTTTTAAGAAAGGTGGTATTAAGATCGGTGTATTCGGATTGGGGATTGAGCTCGAAGGATTAGTAGACCGTAAATGCTATTTAAATGCCCGTTATCTTGATCCGGTGGAAACGGCGAACAAATGGACCCGTTTTCTGAAACACGACCAGAAATGCGATATGGTGATCTGTCTGTCACACCTGGGCTATAAGTACAATAATAATAAAATCAGTGACGTCGCACTGGCTGCTATGACCCGGGATATTGACCTGATCATCGGTGGGCATACCCATACTTTCCTCAATCAGCCTGAAAACATTAAGAATGCAGGCGGTGGTATTACTACAGTGAACCAGGTAGGATTTGCCGGTATTAACCTCGGCAGGCTTGATTACGTATTTAATAAAGCAAAAGGTAAAAAGCAAAGAAAAGAAAGCCGTGTGATTACTATCGGGTAATAAGGAGATAAACCCTGGTAAAGGAATAAATGACACTCTTGATATAAATAAGAAGCCCCTCAACATTGTTGAGGGGCTTCTTATTTATAAAGTCGTTAATTAACTTACGTGTTTGCTAACGATTTTTGCTAAGTCAAACATAGAGATCTGATCTTTACCGAAGATGCCTTTTAATTTAGCATCAGCATTGATCATACGCTTGTTTTTCTTGTCTTGTAAACCGTTTTTCTTAATATAATCCCAGATTTTCTTAACGATCTCTGTTCTTGGTAATGCTTTAGAACCTATTACTTCTGCTAATTCAGCACTTGGAGTAAGAGGAGCCATGAAAGCTGCATTAGGCTTTCTGGCACTTTTCTTTTTAGCAGGTTTAGCTGCTTTTTTAGGAGCCGCTTTTTTCACAGCTTTCTTAGGAGCTGCTGCTTTTTTAGCTGCTTTCTTAGGAGCTGCTTTTTTTACTGCTTTTTTAGGAGCTGCTGCTTTTTTAGCCGCTTTCTTAGGAGCTGCTTTTTTTGCTGCTTTCTTTGGAGCTGCCTTTTTAGGCGCCGCTTTTTTAGCTGCTTTTTTTGGCGCTGCTTTCTTAGCTGCTTTTGCCATAATTGAAGAATTTAATTGGTTAGAAATAGTATCTACAAAATTATAATTAAATATATCAATGAACGATGTAAATATAGTTAGTTCATTTGACAAATAAAGCTACAAAAAGAAATTTCATATTTCAATGATTTAATACACATTTCTTTCACATTTTTTTCATTTTCTTTCCCAATGGATTCCCTAAGGAAAAGTTGTGCTTTCTTTAATGCTTTTACTTAGTGTTCAATATCAATGTTTTAATTGTTTTGATATAATTGCTAAAACGTTTTAGTATATCGTACAAAAACTTATGATGATGAACGTTTAGTTGTTTATAAATTCTTTATTCTTTATCATTTTTCGGACCAATTTTCTTTATTGAGGTTATCCGTAAGAGATATTCATGATGATTGTTACTGTTTCTTGTCATGAAATATACTTCTTAAGTACCTTTTTTATTGTAACCAAACAGGCCGGTAATGAGTTTTATCTATAAGGGTGGTGGAACTGTAATAGTGAGAATGCAGTACTGATAGTGAATTCGTTTAAAGTAATGACAGGGTAATTGATGTGGATAGATTATCTAACATGTGTAAGAGTGGTACGATAGAGGGATATATATTATAACTTCTTTCTTTTGCTGCTAAAAAAGACCTGTCCTGGCTCAATAAGAGTGAACAGGTCAATGTATTCAGAGCTGATCTTCTGTTAGCTGCGCCTTAGTCAAACTTGTAATGTCTTACTTTGGCCAGGGTTGCCTTTAGCCCTAAATTAATGCCGTATCTACCGGTGCTATTATGATTACTTTCATAGACCACACCGTTAAAACCGGCCCGGGTAATTTTTCCTAAGCTGATATTACTTCTTACATAAAAGCTTACTTTTTCGGAACAGATTATCTCTGCTTCCACCAGTGCCTCTGAGAAAGCTTTTTTGATCATAGTACCGCTATTATCGCCCATTTGACCAACAAAAAGACTTTTTCTTAAAGTAGGGGTCTGGTTGATGGTAAGGGCCAGTTGATGCCCTGCAGAAAAGTTGAATCTGGATGTATGATAGGTAACAAAAGTCGGAAGTAATAATTGTCTGATATAATATCTGGCATTGCCGTATTCAACATTGTTTCTCTTCAGTTCCCACTTAATGATATGTGACCCATAAGCAATTTCCTGAGCAACCGATATCTTTTCATTCAGATAATACCGGCCATAAACGCCCCCCTGAAAATTGAGCGGGTTTTTAGCGGTTCTGGTATACATCGGGTGCATGTCAATGAAATCATCTGATGGCATATAATACTTAGTACCGGCGAATGTAATACCTATGTCAAAGTTTTGGCTATAAGCCTTTTCTGTAAAAATGAGTATTAAAAGGGTCAGTCCAATAATGGCTTTTCTGATCATTAGAATGGTTTAAGGTTAATTAAAGTGAAAATATATAAAAGAGAAAGTGAAGTATTTTATTGCCCGTTTTCTATCTTTTTTAATGGTAAAGGATTCCATCTGTATATAAAATAACACCAGGCAATCCAGAATAACTGAAGGGGTATTCTAAACCACAGGTAAACCGGTCCGTCACCACTATAGTCGGCCTGTACATAATTTACATAATATATAGATGCATATATATTTACCGGCAGGGTGAGTGCTAAATACACCATACAGATTCTTGCGGCAATTTTTCTTCTGTGGGGTAAAAAGAAACTATAAGCCAGCATCAGTTCATAAATACCGGTTAAAAGTACGATTGGTTTTTTGAAAGGTACCCATGCCGGAAGCATCAGTTGCATTCCTTCTGCGTACATAAAATGGCCGGCGGCGGCCATCACCAGCATTGCCCCCATCGCTACACTCGCAGCTCTGTAGTAATACCACCCGTGATACTTTACTTTCAATACGAGCAGGAACAGTAGAAATACACTTAACTGGGTAATGAGTAAAGCCATAGGTTATATTTATTGATTATTTCATTTTCCATCCTAATACCAGCACACCGGCTACCACCAAAGCCGTACCGATGAGCTGTTCGGCAAAAATCGGTTCACCTAATACATAATGTGCTTGTAGTATTGTGCTTACGGGGCCGATACTACTCACAATAGCGGCATTATTACTACCGATTTTTTTCATTCCCAGTGAAATCAGGAATGTTGGGATGACAGTGCCTATTACGGCTAAAATTAATCCATATTTCCATGTAATAGCCGGTGCCTGCAATAAACTGTAGTCGCCCCTGATAAGATAATGAAGAAATATTCCTCCGGTAGCAATTAAAATCGAATAAGCAGTAAACCTTCCCGCGCCCATTATTGGTATCATCCGCCCGTTTCCCACCAGATAAAACGCATAGGTAACCGCACACAGAAATACCAATAAACTGCCCAGATAAAAATATGGATTGCCTGCATCTATATAAACTTCACCAAAAAAAGCCAGTCCGATTCCGAAATAAGTTAGTACCAAAGCCCAGCGTTGATGTGCCAGAACCTTTTGTTTGAAGAGAGTTGCATTTAGTAATACGGCAAAACTTGGATACAGAAACAGAATCAAACGCTCCAGTCCTGCAGAAATATACTGTAAACCTAAAAAATCAAATAAACTACTCAGGTAATAGCCACATATACCATAAAAGAATAAAAGAGCATATTGACGACGGTTCATTTTCAACGGTGGCGACTTCCTGGAAATCCACCAGGCGGCAATGAAGTAAAAAGGGCTGGCAAATAACATTCGCAGCGTTAGCAGGCTGAGCGCATCCGTAGATGTGTCTCTGAATGTCAGTTTAACAATAATAGCTTTGGTAGAGAACAATATTGCACCGGTCAGGGTGATAAAAATGCCTGCAATAAATTCCTTTCTGGCGTTAATAGGGAGTTGAGTCATAATAAAAAGACTGTCCCAAAAGTAAAATAAAATCCCCTTATTGTTCAATTTTAAACTGAAGAATAAGGGGATAATGATAGCTGCTCCGAACAGTAAGCAACTGTTATTATTAAACGCTTACATTAAAGTCGCGTAAAGCATCATTCAGGCTTGTTTTCAGATCAGTACTAGGTTTTCTCTGACCAATGATCAGCGCACATGACACCTGATATTCTCCTGCAGGAAATTTTTTAGTGTAAGATCCCGGAATTACTACACTTCTTGCCGGAATTCTACCTTTATACTCTACCGGCTCTGTACCACTCACGTCAATGATTTTAGTGCTTTGTGTCAATACTACGTTTGCGCCTAAAACCGCTTCTTTTTCAACGATAACGCCTTCTACTACAATACAACGGCTTCCGATAAAACAACCGTCTTCAATAATTACCGGAGCAGCCTGTAACGGTTCTAATACACCTCCAATACCCACACCACCACTCAGGTGTACGTTTTTTCCAATCTGCGCACAGCTACCGACAGTTGCCCAGGTATCTACCATTGAACCTTCGTCAACAAAAGCACCGATATTTACGTATGAAGGCATTAATACCACATTTTTGCCTACGAATGCACCATATCTTGCTGTTGCCGGAGGAACTGCCCTAACCCCCAAGTCTTTATAGTTGTCTTTCAATAACATTTTGTCATAGAACTCAAACGGACCAGTCGTCCAGGTTTGCATTCCCTGAATACCAAAATATAATAATATAGCTTGTTTAACCCATTCGTTAACAACCCAACCGTTCTCTGTAGGAGAGGCCACTCTCAATCGCCCTTTATCCACTTCTTCAATTACCGCTCTCACATCATCAGCAAAAGATTGCTCTTTTAATAATTCTCTGTTTTCCCATATTTGTTGAATGGAACTCTGTAAAGTCGACATATTCTTCTATTTTTTACAAACTTAACGCCTAAATTTCAAAAATGAATCATCCCTCACTGCAAATACCTGCAAATTTTAAATGCGCTTTTTTCGATGTACCTTTGCGTCATGGAATTTCAACAAGATGTGGAAGCTGCTTTAGCTACTTTGCACAATGGCGGATTGATTTTGTATCCAACCGATACCATCTGGGGAATCGGCTGTGACGCCACCAATCCTGTAGCAGTTGAAAAAATCTATCAACTGAAACAAAGAGCCAATGAAAAAGCAATGATTGTGCTGGTAGCTGACGCACGCGATTTGCTCCGGTATGTGGCAAGTGTTGACCTGGCCATTTTTGATTATCTCGAGTCTGTTCAGAAACCTACTACCGTTATTTATGACGGCGCTATCGGGCTCGCCGATAATTTATTAGCCGAAGACGGTTCTGTTGGCATCAGAGTAGTAGAAGAACCTTTTTTAAAACATCTGATAAAAAGGTTCCGGAAACCGATTGTTTCTACTTCGGCAAATGTTAGTGGTGAACCTTCACCGGCTAATTTTAATGAAGTAGGGCAGGAGATAAAATCTGGCGTTGATTATATTGTTGAATACAGACAAGCCGATTTAACACCGGCTACTCCTTCAGCTGTTGTAAAGTGGTCGCAAGAAGGAGTAATTGTTTTAAGACCCTAAAATTCGAGGTTTGAAAAGAATTCTGGTAATACAAACGGCTTTTATAGGCGATGTGGTGTTAGCAACGGGCATGGTGGAACAATTGCACCAATGGTACCCCGGGGCAGATATTGATTTTTTATTGAGAAAAGGGAATGAAGGATTGCTGAAGAATCATCCGTTTGTCGGAAATGTACTGATTTGGGATAAGAAAAACGGAAAGTATGGTGATTTATATCGCCTGCTGAAAATTATCCGTGCAAATCGTTATGATTTAGTGGTAAATGTACAAAGATTTGCCGCAACGGGTTTACTGACGGCTTTGTCCGGTTCGGCAACCACTATCGGATTTAATAAAAATCCTTTCAGCAGATTTTTTACACATCGGATTCAACATGTAGTACAGCAGCAAAATGGGGAAACTTTGCATGAAGTAGATCGCAATCTTGCATTGATTAAGCCTTTGCAGCCTGATCCTTCAGCGCCGCTCAAAGCCTTAAAACCAAGGTTATACCCTTCTATAGAAGATACGGAAAAAATCCGGCATTACCAAATAATACCTTATATAACTATTTCACCCGCTTCTATCTGGTTTACCAAAATGTTTCCGGTTGAAAAGTGGGTTGAACTGATTCAGCAGATCCCTGCTCAATACCGAATTTATTTACTGGGAGGGCCTGCAGATAAAACATTGGCTGAAAAAATCATTGCCCTGACTCAACGTAATGAAATCGTGACTCTGTGCGGGCAACTGAGTTTTCTTCAGTCGGCAGCATTGATGAAAACAGCGGTGATGAATTATGTAAACGATTCAGCCCCGATGCATTTCGCTTCTTCTGTAAATGCGCCTGTAACAGCTGTTTATTGCAGCACTTTACCCGGTTTCGGGTTCGGACCATTGTCTGACCAATCAACCGTTGTAGAAACAAAAGTAGCATTACATTGCCGCCCCTGTGGATTACACGGACATGCAAAATGCCCTGAAAATCATTTTAAATGTGCTTATACAATTGCTGTCAGTGATTTACTGAAGCCGATTGGTGAAAAGATAAAATAATATTTGAATTACCTTTATTGCATGGATATACAATGTTCGGAGAAAGAGTTGTTTGTGTTTAAAAAGATTGCAAGAGCAGCCGGTGAAATTGGTTGCCCTTCTTTTGTGATTGGCGGCTTTGTGAGAGACAAGATATTAAACCGGGCTACCAAAGATGCCGATATTGTATGTGTGGGTGATGGAATTGAGCTGGCGAATAAAGTAGCCGATCTTTTTCAACCCCGTCCTTTTGTAGCGGTTTACAAAAATTTCGGAACAGCACAGATACGACTGAAAAATTTCTTTTCAGAAGAAGGTGACGAAGACTGGGAAATCGAATTCGTCGGAGCCAGAAAAGAATCTTACCGCGAACAATCCAGAAACCCTTCAGTAAGCCCCGGTACATTGGAAGATGACCAGTTACGACGCGATTTTACCATTAATGCACTGGCGATAAGTCTGAATGCACACGACTACGGAAAGCTGATTGACCCTTTTGAAGGACTGGCTGATCTGGAGCGTAAAATTATCCGTACGCCACTTGCGCCCGGTACAACATTCAGTGATGACCCTTTACGTATGATGCGCGCTATCCGTTTTGCGTCTCAACTTCAATTTGAAATAGAACCGGCTACTTTCGAAGGTATCCGGCAAATGGCTCACAGAATTGAAATTATTTCTCAGGAGCGAATTACGGTGGAATTGAATAAAATTCTGGCCAGTGAAAAACCATCTATCGGATTTGATCTTTTGCTGAAATCAGGTTTACTTGAAAAAATTTTTCCGGCAATGATCGACCTGCTGGGTGCGGAATATATTGACGGTAAAGGACATAAAGATAATTTTTACCATACGCTGCAAGTGATCGACAATATTGCAGAGCATACCGATGACCTTTGGTTGAGATGGGCTGCTTTATTGCATGATATTGGTAAACCTGCTACCAAAAAGTTTGAACAGGGACATGGCTGGACGTTCCACGGCCACGAAGTGGTAGGAGCCAAGATGGTTCCTAAAATTTTCAGTAAGCTGAAATTGCCCATGAGCGAAAAAATGCGCTTTGTAAAGAAACTGGTGAACTTACATTTACGTCCTATTTCATTAACCAAAGAAAATATTACAGATTCAGCTATCCGCCGCTTACTTTTTGATGCCGGAGATGATATAGAGGCATTAATGTTATTGTGTGAAGCAGACATTACATCGAAAAATAAGTATAAGGTAAAGAAATACTTAGACAACTTTCATCTGGTACGTGAACGCCTGAAAGAGGTAGAGGAAAAAGACAAAATACGAAACTGGCAACCACCGATAACCGGCGAAATGATCATGAAAATATTTCAATTGGCACCGGGAAAAGTGGTAGGAGATTTGAAAAATATGATCAGAGAGGCTATTCTCGACGGGCAAATTGCCAACGACTACGATGCTGCTTATCAATACATGGTAGAATGTGCTGCAAAAATGGGGCTTACACCAGTGGAATGATAGTTGTGCTATAAAATTTTTTATATTATTTTTGAATCCATCCATCAATTCAGAGATATATTATGGCAGTATTAAAATTCAGGGTTTATTTTGAAGAAGATGATAGTGTTTATCGCGATGTAGCGATCAAACACAATCAAAACTTTGTTGACTTGCATAGAATCATTTTGAAAGCTTTCGAGTTCGACAATAAACATCAGGCAACCTTTTATCGTAGTAACGATAACTGGCAGAAAGGAAGAGAAATCTCTTTAGAAAAATATGATAAGTCTTATCAGGCTCCTCCTTTGTTGATGGATGAAACATTAATCGGTTCAGAAATTAAAGATCCGAATCAAAAATTTATCTATCAGTATGATTTCGTAAAAGGCTGGTCATTTTTGGTTGAATTGATCAGTGTTCAGAAAGAAGATTTTCAGAAGCTTGATTATCCTGTGGTTGTTCGTTCAGAAGGTATTCCTCCTTCTCAATACGGTACGAAAGGCAGCGGTCAGAAAAACGCTATTTCTGAAGTAGAAGAAAAGTATGACTTAACTGAAGGTGCTGATGGGTTTGGAGAGGAAGGAGATGAAGATTTATTTGATGGAATGGCTGCTGAGGGAGAAGAAGAATTTTAATGACAATAATATTATAGATCATTGGCATCCGAATGAACCTCATTCGGATGTTTTGTTTATATGAAAACAAAAAAACTCATTATTATAGCAGGGCCTACTGCCGTTGGTAAAACTGCTTTGGCTATCCGGTTGGCGAAAAGCTTAGGTTGTGAAATACTGTCGGCTGATTCGCGTCAATGTTATCGTGAAATGAATATCGGCGTAGCAAAACCTTCTCCCGAAGAATTAGCTGAAGTGCATCATTATTTCATTAACTCTCATAGCATTCATGATACGGTAAATGCCGGGGTTTATGAAAATTATGGTCTGACTGTAGCAGAAAACTGTTTTCAGCAAAATGATCACCTCGTAGTGGTAGGAGGAACCGGTTTATATATTAATGCACTATGTGATGGAATAGACCTGTTACCTGAAGTGGCTGCTGAATTAAGATCGTCGATCAGGCAGCAGGTAGAGGAAAACGGGTTTGAATGGCTGGTACAAACATTGACTGAAAAAGACCCTTTATATGCAGCTGAAGGCGAAATGAAAAATCCGCAACGGATGATGCGGGCATTGGAAATTGTATTGCAAACAGGAAAAAGTATCCGTGCTTTTCAGCAAAATCAGAAAAAAGAACGTCCTTTTGATATTATAAAGTTTGGTGTAGCCTTACCAAAGCCGGTTTTACAGCAACGGATTCACCTTCGAATCGATTTAATGATGCAGGCCGGGTTATTAAACGAAGTAGAGTCATTACTCCCTTATCAGGAATTAAATGCCCTGCAAACAGTCGGTTATCGTGAATTCTTCGAATATTTTAAAGGAAATGATACGTTGGAAGGGGCTGTTGAAAAATTGAAAACCAATACGCGTCGCTATGCCAAACGACAAATGACCTGGTTTAGAAAAGATGCGGCAATGAACTGGATTGAGCCGGATGACCTGGAGCTGATAATGGAAAAACTGAAATAAATGGAAAGTTGAAAATTGAAAGTGTATCCTCGTTTACAATTCTCAATTCTCAACACTCCATTCTCAATTTTTAAAACTTAAATCCTACGGTAGCTACTACACTACCCAAAGTATTTTTTGTATCAGCATAAGTATTTAACCGTGGGGCGTCTAACAGATACGGGAAGTTTACATTGGTTCTGATTGAATGCACGTAAGCCAGATCGATGAAAATACCGCTTTTTCTGTATCCCAGACCTCCTGAAATATTTTGAATATTTGCTTTTAATTCAGAATCCCTGTTAGGGTTTGAATAATAGCCGTAACCGGCACGTACTAAGAAATCGGTAAACTTCAACTCTCCACCCACTCTCACATTCATCGCATTTCTGTAAATATCCCTTACTACACCGTTTACCTGGTTAAAATAATTATTATCGTATTGGTCTAATGATTTGAATTTACTTTTTGCATAGTTGATAAATTCTACATCGGCTGTGATAAATCCTCTCTGTTTGGTAACATCATGATTTTCAGAGATGAAATAGGCTGCTCCGAATCCGAATTTCCACGGGGTATTGTAATCGTAGTTATAAGTGGGTACTACATCATCGGTAAAAGTGGTAGAAGACACGGTAAAGTCTTTTCCGGTACTTTCATCGAGGTCAATATTCGTAACCATATAAGAGCTGGATTGTTCTTTTAACCCGTAAATAGTCGGTGTATGAACTGTAGCACCGATGCGCAGGTTAGTAGCAGGTTTAATGATCAAACCTAACTTAGCATTAATACCCATTCCCTTTACACTAAAGTTTTCAGTGTACTCTGTATAATCAAAGCTATTATTACCGCTTCCGAATTCGTCTTGTTCTCTGTAAATAGTTTTTCTGTTATAATTTAAAATCGGTGCTCCGATGCTACCACCGAAGTAAATACGGTCGTTCATATTCCATCCGTAACCCAGTGAAATTTCATTAATACCACCACTGGTTTCGATATAATTCGATTGAATCAGGTCTACAGCCTGTTCTGCTCTTGAAATGACTGTGGTAGTGTTGCCATCGTCTTCCAGATCGAGCAGGTAGGTATAGATACCCATTCTTGTTTTCAGCGAAAGGTTTCTCGAGTTAAGTGCATTATCAATGATTTGTTCATTGGTCAGGTTAGGATTCTGATCGCGTTGAGCTACAAAGAAGTCGAAAAACTCATTGGCCAGCGGTTCACTGAAAGAACTGTAGTTGTTTTTACCCTGATAAAAAGTACGACTGTTGAAGTCTGCAATACGGCTTACAGAGAAACCGAATACTTTAGACGACCATTTTGAGTAATAGTTATTGTTGGTAATAGCAACACCGATAGTGCTGAAGTTGAATGAATTTTTGGCATCAGCTGTAGCGCTGCTACCTCTGAAATCGGCTTTACCACTGGCAAAATTCAATGACGGAGTGATGCTGAGTTCGTTGGTTTTATAAAAGCCCAAACCTGCCGGGTTGTGATTGATCGTACTGATATCTCCACCCAATGCATTCATCGCGTTTCCAAATCCTAAAGAACGGGCTGTACCACCTTTCGGATACCAGTGTATGTTCAGCACATCCTCCGGAAGCTGCGCCCACACGCCTACACTGCAAAAGCCTAAGATTCCTGTTAAGATGATTCTTTTCATGTTAATATGGCTATGTTATAAAAAAAGTATGTCAGGGCAAATAATTGCCCGAAAGACATACTTTGTTATTTTAAAGAGATAAAATTAAAATGTATTAGTTTCTGGTAGGACGCGAAATTCCTCCGCCAGAGCTTCCGCCAACACTACCACCACCGCTTGATCTGGATGAACCCATAGAAGATGAGTTAGAACTGGATCGGGTAGGGAAGTTCGAACTGTTTGAGTTCGGGTTGGTATAACTTCTGGTAGGTCTTGAAGAACTGGTTCCCATATAATTCGGGTTCACTCTGCTGTTGTTAGCATGTGGATTGGTTGAAAACACATTTCTTACAGAAGAACCGAACGAATTGCTGTTACGTGTATTTTGTAAAGCATTTCTGTTATTATAAGCTCCTGTTCTGGAGTATTGATTTGCGTTGAATGAACGTACCGGTTTATTGGCTACGGCTGTTCCTTTACCAGGGATATACCCGATCGGGTAACCACCACCATAGAAACCATACGGATAACCACCGAAATAACCTAAGCCCGGGTGCCCCCAGCCGCCCCAGCCACCACCGTAGAACGGATCCATCATCCAGGGACTATTCCAGCCCATTCCCATTCCGAAACGTAAGCCGGAACCCCACATCCACGGATTGTACCAGCCCATACCGGCAAAGCTATTGAATCCGAAACCGGGATGCATACCCATACCCATGCCGCCCCAGCCGCCATAATAGCCGCCGAAGTTACCGAATGCGTTATAGTCGTCAAATGCAGACCAACGGTTACGGTTTCTTACTTTCATACGTAAGTAGTTATCTTCTGAACTGTAACCACCTGCGTCATTGAATGCAAGATACTCGTCCGCATCAGCCCCTTTTGTGTAATAGAGGTCATCAGGCATTTGAGTATTCTGATATACTGAACAGCTCGTAATCGTAGCCGCCAGAATAAAAGCTGTTGTATAGATAGATAATTTCATGGTCAGAAAAATTTGTATGAAAAGTTTAGGTATTTTCGCACCTGCTTTCCCTATAAAATTACGATTTTATTGAGGTTATAGCTAATTTAATCTGTTAAAAATGTATTTAAATCTATGGAAAAATACCTTCTATAGATCAAATTAACAGTTCTTTATCTTTGTAAAAGACACCGAAAATACACTTATTAGGTATTTTTCTAATATAGAAAGCTTTATATTTAAAATCATGAGCAAAGCAATAACCAGTAGATCAGAAGATTATTCACAATGGTACAATGACTTGGTGATTAAGGGCGGATTGGCAGATTATTCAGCTGTTCGCGGATGTATGGTCATCAAACCCTACGGCTTTACGCTGTGGGAGAATATGCGTGATGCCCTCGACAAGATGTTTAAAGACACCGGTCACACAAATGCTTATTTTCCGTTGTTTGTGCCCAAAAGTTTGTTTGAAGCCGAAGAGAAAAATGCTGAAGGTTTTGCAAAAGAATGTGCAGTGGTAACCCACTATCGTTTAAAATCAGATCCTGATAAAAAAGGTGCTTTAATGGTAGATCCTGAAGCTAAGCTCGAAGAAGAGCTGGTGGTACGTCCTACCAGTGAAGCTATTATCTGGAATACTTATAAAAACTGGATTCAGTCTTACCGCGACCTGCCGATTCTGATTAATCAGTGGGCGAACGTGGTGCGTTGGGAAATGCGTACCCGTCTGTTTTTACGTACTGCAGAATTTTTGTGGCAGGAAGGTCATACTGCACATGCTACCAAAGAGGAAGCAATCGCTGAAACCAGACAAATGCTGGATGTATATGCCGATTTTGTAGAAAACTGGATGGCTTTACCGGTCGTGAAAGGAGTGAAGTCCGAAAACGAACGTTTCGCCGGAGCAGAAGATACTTATTGTATTGAAGCGTTGATGCAGGATGGTAAAGCTTTGCAGGCCGGAACTTCACACTTCCTCGGACAAAATTTTGCCAAAGCATTTGATGTTAAATTTTCCGATAAAGAAAATAAACTCGATTATGTATGGGCTACCAGTTGGGGCGTAAGTACCCGGTTGATCGGTGCCCTGGTAATGGCGCATTCTGACGATAAGGGGTTAATCATGCCGCCAAGAATCGCTCCGTTACAGGTAGTAATCGTTCCGATTTATAAAGGAGAAGAAAGCAAACCGGTCATTGATGGTAAAGCTGCAGAACTGGTAAAAGCTTTTAAAGCAGCAGGCATCCGTGTGAAATTTGATGATAATGATAATAACCGACCGGGCTGGAAGTTCGCCGAATACGAATTAAAAGGCGTACCGGTTCGTATTGCAATGGGTGCAAGAGATATTGAAAACGGAACCGTTGAACTGGCCAGAAGAGATACCGGTGAAAAATCAGTGGTAAGCATCGACGGTATTACTGAACATGTGAACCAATTATTACTGGATATTCAACAGGCAATTTATGATAAAGCATTACAATTCCGTAATGAACATATTACCAAAGTTGATACCTGGGAAGAATTTCAGGAAGTACTGAAAAATAAAACCGGTTTTGTAAGTGCACACTGGGACGGTACCGGTGAAACAGAACAGAAAATAAAAGAATTAACGAAAGCGACTATACGCTGTATTCCTCTGGATAGTACGGAAGAAGAAGGAAAGTGTATTTTCAGCGGTAAACCAAGTAAACAAAGAGTATTGTTTGCACAGGCTTATTAATCGTTTTAAGATATCATTGCAAAAGCAGGTCAAACGACCTGCTTTTTTGTTAATTCTATGGGTATTCGGTAATTTTTGTAACCTGTTAATTTTCCCGCAGATGATACAGATAAAGGCTACAAGTGTAATTGTATTAATTTCTTCATTCCTGAATGGTTTATTCTCCACGCCCAGAAAGATATTTATATAAACTCCTCCAACCGGTAACTATTGTTTGTCCTTTTAAAAATATATCGCTTACTCACAATATCGTGCCGGTCGATCAGCTTGATCATAAACCCTTCGTGCGCTACCAGGTTACCGGCTTTATCTTTTGTAAATATTTCCACATCCTCCCCAATACCTCCCAGAATGTATTGAGCGCTTTCTAAATATTGTTGCAGGTGAAATTCTATTCTTTCGGTAAAGAGTAAGTGCGGACTGGTAAGGGTGTCGGGAAATAATCCGATCGGGTGCAGCTGTCCGAAATAATCAATGGCAGCTCCGTACAGTTTATTTCTTTCACCTTCTTTATGTAATGTAATAGCTTTTGAGATAATGTAGTTCAGCACCTGCTGTTCATTCACGGCTCTTCCATTCATCCGGATAAGATTTAATAGATTCAATAGGTTTTGTGAAACTGCCCTGAAGAGCAGCTTCCTGTACCTGCTAAGATAACTCAAATGAATGCCGGAATGTAAGCGGGATTGAGGTGGTTAGAATGGATAACCTATTCCTAACTGAAACTGTCCTTCGTTTAACTTTATTTTATGGAACCAGCCCGAATTATCATACGCATAGCGCGGATTTTTCAGCTTATAGGCCCAGTCAAACCGGATCAGGAAAAAGTCGAAGTCTAATCGTAAACTGGTTCCTCCACCCACGGCCAGGTCTTTATACAACCTGCCGAAATCAAAGCTGGCTGCTTTGATAGAACTATTATCGTTGCGGTTGAATTCCTTACTCCAGATATTACCAATGTCTACAAAAAACGCACTATTCACTTTAACGCCTGCAATGGTGGTTACATTAAACCGGTACTCTGTATTGAATTCGAGCTGCATGTTACCGAAACGGTCAATACCTACCGAGTCAACCGGATCGTAGATAGTGGCACTACCGGGGCCTAAACGGCGTACCTGCCAGGCACGCATACTATACGGGCCACCGGCAAAGAATGCTTTGAAAAAAGGCAGATTATATTCCGGTATAACGTGGTTGCCGGTATCTTTTTTACCGTATACAAAACCGTACCCTGCAAAAGCTCTGAAGGCCAGGGATGATTTCTTATAGTTGATGAGGTGTTTGAATTCAAAATCCACCTTTATAAAACGGCTGAGGTCTCTGTAATCAAGACTTTTGATTAATCCGAATAAGGCACCGCTTTCTTCAATACCGCCCCGGATGGCAGTCATTTTATTGCCATATTCAATAGCGGCATTCACACGGAATTGTTGTGATATAATCAAACCGTCGTTATAAGCATATTTCAGGGAAGGGATTCTTTTTTCGAGATTCTCAAGACTGTCAGTTTTGGTCAGCCTTACATATTCGAAGTTAAAAGGAATATACTGATAGGTTTTAAACCATTGGTTCTTTATAGAACGGTCTCTGCTGCGCGAGGTCCATTCATACCCCCAGGATGTTTTAAACGCAGGTGCTTTTAAGAAGTTCAAACGGTCAACGTAAGAGCCTTCCAGGTTTAGCACGGTTCGCGGGTTCAGCAATGAATCGTTGACCTTAAACGGTAAGATAAACTTCGGAAAGTTAATCCTATGTGTTAAGCTGGTTTGCAGGGTTTGAATTAAATCTGCCCCCAGCTCAATACCAAATCGGGCAGTGGTTGAGGTTTGTATGGCTTCTCTGAAAGCGTTTCTGTTCAGCAGCCGGAAGTTTAAACCGACTCCGAACAATTGTCCTGACGATAAGATATCCGTTGTATTTCTCGATCCTTCCAGATCAATACTGAGTGTTTGTTTTTGTGCCGGGTATAATCTCAGAATTCCGTCCAGGGTATCTCCGCGTTCAATCAGATCAAAATCCACATTATTCCAGGCGCCGAGGTTGTTGAAATTATTCAGGATGCGGTAATACCTTGCCTGCCGGAAGGTTTGACCCGGAATAACGCGCAGGTGGTTTGCTATAAAAGGAAACTTGAATTTATTACTGGTGGTGTAGAAGTCGTATAATCCGTAATGGCTACTGTCAAAAGTGGTGGTTTGCGGGTTATCGATAATACTCAGGTCTGGGTAGATTTTTATGTTTCCGAATTTATACACCGTTTCAACAGAACTGTCGCGTAGCGGCCGCTGTTTGATGACAATGGTAATGGTCGGTCCTTTTTTATTTTGACGGATAGAATCAAGGATTCTGAACTGTTCGAATGGATCGAGCAAAGGATCGATCAGGGCTGTCACCACAGTATCCACCTGTGCGTACAGGTCGTCGCGGGTGAGTTTGAAATAACCGTTATTTCTGAAAAGTGTAGTGATGCGTTCGAGTTCTGCATTGACAATGTCAATGGTATATCTTTTTCCTTTTTTGATGAGGGTATTGTTCAGTTCACGTTGTGCCAGTGCGTGGAGGGCCGGCGAGTTCAGCTGGTAGCTGAATGAGTCAATGATAGTGGGCGGGCCGGTATGAACGGTAAAGTCAACGATAGCCCTTGTCTGGTCTTTTTTCTTTTTGAAATGAAAAGTATCAGTGATATGTCCTTTAAAGTAACCTTGTGACATTAAAAGGGCTTCCATAAACCGTTTGGAGCGGTTAACGTTCATCGTATCAAAAACCGGGGGATGATCCAGTACAGGAATGCCTACAATCGATTTGATGCGTGTTTGTAAACTATCGTCGAGCTGATTTCTTAATTTTTCAGATAATTCTTTCGCTTCGTCTTTTGACAAATCGCCTTTTACATGGATATTTGTCTTATAAACAAAAGGTTGTGGGGTGGGATATTTTCTTGGAATAGCACAAGACGCTAACAGCAGTACGCCGAATACGAGAAGGAACCACCTTGGAAACTGCTGTGTCTTAAGCATTAATCGAGATTAAAAATTTTCTGTATGATCAAATCGCAGGTCAAATATATTCAAAGTTTAAGCCATAAAAAACAAAGAGATGAAGATGGTGTTTTTATCGTGGAGGGGTCGAAGCTGGTAGATGAGATGCTTTCCGCTACCAACGTGGATTTGGTGGAATTATATGCACTGGAATCATGGGCAAAAAACTATTCACATTTACCTGTTGAAATGATAGCGTTGCACGAACTTGAAAAGATCAGTGCTTTACAGACACCTAATCAGGTGGTGGGTCTTTTTAAAAAACCGGTTATTACTTCTGCTGTGCCCTTGCATGAACAGCTGATGATTATGCTGGATACAATCCAGGATCCGGGAAATCTGGGAACGATTATCCGTTGTGCCGACTGGTTTGGAATTGAAACGATTATCGCCAGTAAAGATACGGTGGATGCTTTCAATACAAAAGTGGTACAAAGTACGATGGGTAGTATTGCCCGGGTAAAGGTCGTTTATACCGACCTCGAAGAGTTTATAGCGCGTAATCCGCGCCTTGATTATTACGCTGCGGCTTTGGATGGTGCTCCGTTAGCGGGTTTTACACCTATTGAAAAAGGTGTGATTATGATCGGTAATGAGTCTAAAGGTTTGGCAGACAAATTATTAGCGCGGGCAACCCATAAAATAACCATTCCGAGAAAAGGAAAGGCGGAATCGCTCAATGCGGCAGTAGCCACCGCTATTATTCTTAGCCATTGTTAGTGGCATCGGCCGTATGCTGTGCTTCGATGTAGGCGCTGGCTGTTTCCATGGTAAGTGCATCTGCTACCGAAAAATCACCGATTTTGGTTCTTCTTAAAGAACTCAGGTAGGCTCCGCATCCCAGTGCCTGGCCGAAGTCATGCGCAAGACTTCGGATATAAGTTCCGGTAGAGCAAACCACTCTGAAGTGAACTATATTTTGGTCTATATCGGTAATGTCAAAAGTGTTGATGGTGATAGTGCGCGGATCTAATTTTACTTCAATGCCTTTTCGGGCTAATTCATACACTCTCTGGCCGTCTTTTTTTATGGCGGAGTGCGCCGGAGGAATCTGTTGAATAGTGCCGGTGAACGCCTGAGTAGCATTTCTTATAATGTAGGGAGTAATACCTTCGGTACTTTTATGGCCGGCAGGTTCGCTTTCCAAATCGTAAGTAGGAGTTACGGCTCCTAAGGTAAAGGTACCGGTGTACTCTTTTACCTGCGCCATATACTCATTAATTTTTTTAGTGAACTTTCCGGTGCAAACGATGAGTAATCCGGTTGCCAGCGGGTCTAAAGTACCTGCATGACCTACTTTTTTTGTTTTAACCTGATTACGGATTTTTCTTACAACGTCAAAAGAAGTCCATTCAAGGGGCTTATCAATCAACAACACTTTACCGATTGCAAAACTATTCTCCATCCGGCGAAGATAGGTAGATTTTAGTTGAATTGAATCGCTTTCAACGGTTGTATTTTACGTACAATCGTTAAGGGTATCAGCAGGGTTAAGAAACAAAGAAGAATCGTACCGCCGTTAATTAATAACCAGTATTCCCAGCTGAAGGCGATTTCAGCTTTTGATATGTAGTAATGATCTTCGGGAAGTTTCAGCCATCCCCATAAATGTTGTGATAAGAGCAATAGAAAGGCAATGAGGTTTCCCAGTCCGATACCGATTAAAGCAATAATGCAACCCTGATAAAGAAATACTTTCCTGACGAGTTTATTGGTAGCACCGAGCGCTTTTAAAATGCCGGCCATGCGGGTACGCTCCAACACCAGAATCAACAAACAGGTAATCAGGTTTAATGCTGCAATCGCAATCATGATAATCAGTACAATCTGTATGGTTTGGGTTTGAACATTCAGCCAGTCGAACATACCTTCATAAATTTCTTCAATGGTCAGGCTGAGTACCTGATTGGGTAAATTAGCAAAAAGTTCTTCACTCACTTCAGCCATTTTGGTATAATCGTACAAAAAAAGTTCATATCCCCCTACCTGGTTCTGCTCCCAGTTATTCATCCGCTGAATCAGTTTTATATCACCCAGCGCAATGAGTTCGTCATAATCGCTGATACCGGTTTTATAGAGGCCGACAATGGTGAGTTTTCTGGCACGTGGAGAGGCATCGGGCTGAATGAAGTATACTACAATTTCATCGTTGAGCTTCAGATTGAGTTTTTCGGCTGTTTTAACGGAAATATTAATCTCGTTACTGTAGGTAGAGTCGTTAAAGGCCACCCATCTGCCTTCACGGAGAAAGGGTTGTATATTTTCGAAATGGTAATCGGTTCCGATACCTTTAAACAGAATCCCTTCGATTGATCCGGCTGATTTAAGAATGGCGTTTTTGGTAGCAAAGGTCTGGATTGATTTTACCGCAGGATTAGCCAATGCCACTTCTTTGATTTGTTCTGTATTCGGCAGCGGAGCTTCTTCGGCAATCTGTACCCTGGCTGTTTCATAGCTTTGAAAATGGATATGCCCCCAAAAGCTAAAAACTTTATTGGATACAGTTTGTTGAAATCCGTTACCTAATGCCACTGCTAAAATGATGATCATCACACTCACCGCTGTAGCGCCTATACAAAGACGCATAATGAAACGTGAGAACGATTTTTCATGATTAAAAGCAATTCTCCTGGCTATGAAACCTGCAAAGTTCAAAATATTCCTGTTTATTTCAGTCAAAAATATACCGCTATTTTTGAAAAGGAAAGATTTTTTTAAGATACTCTTTGAAAAAGATTTCTTTATCTTCAATTAAATTCGGTTTTTATGAAAAGATTTGGTGTGGTAGCCATGCTGATGCTATGTTTCGGTTTTTTAACTGCGCAGGTGCAGGAAAAAATCTATGATCCATATATACAAACCGTTCAGTTTTATGCCAATGGTAATCCTTTAGCTTATCCGGTAGTATCGCTTGGCGGCCTTGGCGGATTAACACTCGAATTTGATGACCTGGGCGGCGGCGTGAAGAACTATTCTTATACCTACCAGTTGTGCAATGCAGATTGGACACCGGCTTTATTAAGCGAATTTGATTATATCAAAGGCTTTTCCCAGCAAAGAATAACCCGCTACAAACCCTCTTCGGTATCACTGGTCCGATATACACATTATACAGCGTCATTGCCAGAAGGAAATTGTATGCCTTCTAGATCGGGTAATTATCTTTTAAAAGTGTTTAAAGACGGAGATACTTCAAAACTGTTATTTACCAGAAAATTATTAGTGGTTGATTTAAAAGCCGACATTGCGGCGATGGTACAACAACCCTACAACGGGCTTACATTCAATACGCATCAGAAAATTACTTTTCAGGTAGAGTTGCACAAAGGAATTCAACTGGTGAATCATTTAGAGCAGATAAAGGTCGTTATATTGCAAAACGAACGTTGGGATATTGCTAAACAAAATATAGTACCCACATTCGTAGCAGGTGGCCGGTTAGAATTTAATGCCGAACGCGATGCCGTATTTCCGGCAGGGAAGGAGTGGCGTTGGTTAGACCTGAGAAGTTTACGCTTTTTGAGCGACCGGATGAAAAATATCAAACAGCATAAAGACTATACGGAAGTGTTTTTGAAAGAAGATGGTGACCGCAGCGGATTAAAAATTAACTTTTTCAGAGATAATAACGGTGGTTTTTTTGTTGATGCAACAGAGTCGATCGATCCTGTTTTTCAGGGTGATTACGCAAAAGTACATTTTACGTATGTGCCGTCTGCTGAAAATGCGCTGACCGGTAAAGAAGTGTATCTGATTGGTAAAATGAATAACTATTCACTGGATCCTGCCGCAAAAATGGTACGTAATGCCAATGGGGTTTATACCACCGACCTGGTGTTAAAACAGGGGTATTACGACTATGGTTATGTGGTGATAGACCCGGCTGATCCTAAGAAACAGCCTTTAAATGAATTTACGGAAGGAAATTACTGGGACACCGAAAATAACTACACTATTCTCGTGTATTTCAGGCCCATTGCGGGTCGCGCAGATGAGCTAATCGGCTATACGGTAGTGAATTCGCTCGATGGAAATAAGATATCACGATGAATTTTAAATAATTATTAAGAAAGATTTTGTTCGAATTCATTCATTTCTATATCTTTGCACCGGCAGGTCTTACACGACCAGCTCCTGTTAAATCCCCCAGGGTCGGAAGGCAGCAAGGGTAAACGGTTGTAGCGGTGCGATGTAAGTAATCTGCCATTTTTTATTTTATTCTTCTTGTTGCTTGCACCCGCTGTTTTCAAATTACTTCAGAAAATTGTACATTTACCTTCAAATTTAATGCGACATGAAATTTTTTATTGATACCGCTAATCTTGATCAGATCAAAGAAGCGAACGATTTAGGTATTTTAGATGGTGTAACTACTAATCCGTCTTTAATGGCGAAAGTAGGCGTGAAAGGACAACAGGCAATTATGGATCACTATGCAAAAATTGCTGAGATTGTAGATGGTGATGTAAGTGCAGAGGTATTCTCAACTACTTTCAACGAAATTGTAGAAGAAGGAAAAAAATTAGCAGCCATTCATCCAAATATTGTGGTAAAAGTTCCAATGATTAAAGACGGAATCAAAGCCTTGAAATGGTTTACCGATAATGGTATTAAAACCAACTGTACATTAGTATTCTCTGCCGGTCAGGCAATTCTGGCTGCAAAAGCAGGTGCTACTTATGTATCTCCGTTTATCGGCCGTATCGACGATAGCAATTGGGATGGTGTTCAGTTAATTGAGCAGATCGCTCAGATTTACAGTCTGCAAGGATATAAAACAGAGATTTTAGCTGCTTCTATCCGTAGCCCGTTACACATTGTACAATGTGCACAGGCCGGAGCTGATGTAATTACTTCTCCTTTAGATCCGATCTTAGGATTATTAAAACATCCGTTAACGGATATCGGTTTAGCAAAATTCCTGGAAGATGCTAAAACGATGGGTTAATCGTTGAATATATTAGTAATAGAATCCCTTTACATTTTGTAGAGGGATTTTTTTTTGCCATTCGGAAATCAAGGAATTAAGAGGTGGCTGCTAAACTTTCGAATACATCTCGTAGCTCGCTTTTAGATCGCCCCCTGAATATGTTAGGTGTTAATAGAATAATACTTTTTTATTTTATCAGAATAGGCTTGAATGTTCTTAATTCTTCCTCTGTTTGAAAGCCATTTACAACATGAAGGAAATGAAGCTAGTTGTAAGCTAATGAAGAAAAACGAATTGCTTTGTCAGCAGCATTCTCCCCCCCTCGCGCCGGATGGTATCCGGTGCGAATAAAATAATGTTTTTTTATCTTATCAGAATAGGGTTGAATGTTCTTAATGCCTTCTATGTTTGAAAGCCATTTACAACATGAAGGAAATGAAGCCAGTTGTAAGAGAATGAAGAAAAAAAAGAATTGCTTCGTCAGAAGCATGCTTCATTTACTTTTTCCTTCATTAACTTCCTGTTTCCAATTGGGGTTTAAAATGGAATCAGTTATAAGTAAGGGAGGCTTAAATCAACTTCCTTGCTGAATGGTAAAAACAAACCATTCAGCAAGGATACTTCAATATATTACTAAGCATTTTTCAAAACATCTATCTCTATCTTCCGCATTTTCATAAAGGCTTCTACCGCCTGCGGTGATTGAATCATCGAGGTGAAGTTTCTGGGTATTACCTGCCAGAACACATTGTATTGATCGCTGCACCATCCGCACATGCTTTCTGCACCGGTGGCGGTGAATTTTTGCCAGTAGTAATCAATCTCTTCCTGGTCATTACATTCCAGTACAAACGAAACACCTTCATTAAAATTAAATGCATGCGGAATGCCACTGTCCATCAGAATGAACCGTTGTTTTTCGAGCTCTATTTCTGAAAACATGATTTGCCCGGCGGTAGTACCCGCCTCCTCAGGATAACGTTCTATCTGTAGCGTCATATGTTGTGGAAATATTGAACTATAGAATTCAATCGCTTCGTGCGCCTTGCCCTGTACCTCGTTGGCAAATAATAAGGAAGGTTTCCATTCACCGGTTTGCGGGTAGTTTTCATCCCAGGTAATTTGCCAGCTCGTATGGTACCGGTCTTCTATCCACCCGTATTGTGCCGCCCAGGGATATTTTTCAAAAGGCATTAATACCTTGCCTCCGTCACTCAACTGTTCAAATATTTCTTTGGACTCCTGAGCCGAACGGGCATAGAGGAAAAATGAAATACCGGGATTGGGCATAAACTGAGGGCCGCCATTCAGCAGTAAAATCTTTTTATCGAATACCTGTAGCTGTACCGCTACCGGATTATCTTCTATAATTGAACAACCCGGCAATACCAATTGATAAAACTCAGCCGCTTCCCGGCCAGTCTGATTATGCCATACGCATGGATAGATTGTTGGTGACATCGTGAATAGATTTAAACGTTAGAAACCGTTTTTCTTTCTGCGGGTTTGTTTTTGAGGGGGTAATACTTCATCGGGACTCACCACTTTACCCCAGTCTTCCAGAATTTTAATGTAGATTTCTGTTGATTGCTGAATCGATGTATCAGCTTTTAACAATACGGATACCTGAACTTTTTCAATGGAAGAAGTATCCGGAATCCACAGTGAATTACCCTTGAAGCTTCCGTAATTTGAATTGAAAATCAAATCTTTATCAGTTAAAGGTTGCCATCTGCCGTTTGATAGCTTCGCATCTACATTAATATAGTTGTAAGTACCCTTTTTCAAACTGTCGGTATACAAATGAAAAAAAATCTGCTGCACTTTCTGGGCTTTGACACCTACGGCAACAGGGAGCAAAAACAATAAAAAAGCTACTCTTTTATAAATCATTGAAAATCAGTTGGGCTTATCCTATTAAGATACGAATTTAAACGCTGAAATCCTAAAAATCAGTGTTAAGTTATCGATAAAAACAGATTCAGGCTTACGTGAACAACATGTGAAAAGAATGTCAGTACTTCTGTTTCAGTAATTTATGATAATTCGGTGAAAAATTATTAAAATTGAGGTTCTGGCAGGCTATATAATGTAGCAGCATTCATATATATTTGCTGTCCTTTAAATTAGATAATGTGCGACTAAAGAGCTTAGAAATCAAAGGTTTCAAGAGTTTCGCTGATAAAACAGTACTCCATTTTGACGAAGGTATTACGGGTGTCATTGGTCCGAACGGATGTGGCAAAAGTAATATTATTGACAGTATCCGATGGGTAATTGGGGAGCAAAAAATCTCTCATCTGCGTTCTGAAAACCTGGAAAGTTTAGTATTCAATGGATCAAAAACCCGCTCTGCCAGTGGTTTGGCAGAGGTGAGCCTGACCTTTGAAAACACGAAAAATCTATTACCTACTGAATTCAACACTGTTACCGTTACGCGTAAATTTTACAAAAACGGGGAATCGGAATACCGCTTGAATGATGTGCAGTGCAGACTAAAAGATATCCAGAATTTATTCATGGATACGGGGGTGAGTACGGATAGTTATGCCATCATTGAGCTGGGAATGGTGGATGAAATTATCAAAGACAAAGAAAATTCGCGCCGTAAAATGTTAGAACAGGCGGCGGGAATTACTATTTATAAAACCCGTAAAAAAGAAGCGAAGCAAAAGTTAGATGCTACGGAGCAGGATCTGAACCGTATCGAAGATTTGCTTTTTGAAATTAATAATCAGCTGAAAAGTTTGGAGAACCAGGCTAAAAAAGCTGAAAAGTATTATGAAATCAAAAAGGAATACCGCGAATACAGTATCGAGCTGGCAAAAGCTTCATTGGAAGGGTTCAATGATACTTACCGTGAATTGAATCAGCAGGCTGATGCCGAAACCGATAAAAAGGTTCGGCTGGAGGCTGAAATTGCCAATGCTGAAGCGGGTATCGAGCAGGAAAAAGTAGGTTTTATCGAAAAAGAACGTGCTTTACAAAGCATGCAGTATGAGTTCAATGAATTACTGCAGACTTTACGTACCAAAGAAAACGATAAAAACCTTGCAACGCAACGCCTCAACTTTCTGCGCGAAAGAGAATCTAACCTGCAGGAGTTTCTTCAGAAAAGTGAGGGCCAGTTAAATGGTTTATCAGAAAGTATTGAATTTACCCAACTACAGGTTGAAGAAGAGAAAGGAAAACTCGAAACACTTGAGCATTCATTAGACGATCTGAAAGCTGCTTCTGAAGAAAAAAGATCCATCTTTGATGAGAAGAGAGAAGCGGTTGACCGTTTAAGATCTGAAAATTTAAGTATTCAGCGCAATCAGTTTGAAGCTGAGAAAAAAGTTGCTGTAGCTGATACCTCCATACAGAATATTGTTAAAAGTATTGCCCTTCTTGAAGAAGAGCAGGAAGCCCGTCATTCACAGATTAAACAACTCGAAGAAGAGCAAACTGAAAAAGAGCAAACGCTTGAACAAAAGAAGTCTGAGCTGGTCACTTTACAGGAGCAACAGGAGATGATTAAAGAGTTAATCACTGAGGCTCAGCGTTCCATGGAACAACTTCGTCAGCAACTGGCAGAAGAAAGCCGTAAGCTGGATGCTAAAAAGAACGAACACGACCTTTTAAAGTCGTTGATCGATTCAATGGAAGGTTATCCGGAAAGTATAAAATTCTTACACAATAATCCGGATTGGAATCATACAGCGCCAATATTGTCGGATATTATTTATGTAAAAGAAGAGTACCGTGCGGCAGTAGAAAATGTGCTGGAGCCATATCTGAACTATTACGTTGTAAATAATTTTCAGGAAGGATACCGTGCGATTGAATTACTCGATAATAATAAAAAAGGTAAAGCTAATTTCTTCTTACTCGATCAGTTAAACGGCGTATCTCCAAACGGTTCAAACGGCGTATCAGGGGCGATTCCGGCTTTAGACGTGATTGAAGTAGATGCTCCTTATAAAAGCCTGGCGCAACACCTGCTCGGAAATGTATACATCGCCGATCGTATCGATGTAGTCAACAATTCAGGCAATGCCACGATTTTGGAAAAAAGTGGTAAACTGGTGAAAGGGCAATATGCTTTGGTAGGAGGTAGCGTCGGTATGTTCGAAGGAAAGAAAATCGGACGTGCTAAAAACCTTGAAAAATTAGCAGAAGAAATCGAAGTACTGCACACGCAGGTAGAATCTTTGAAGTCGGCTATTCAGGATAAACAAAATGAGCTGTTGGGTTATCAGGAACAATTGAATGATCATGCGATTAAACACGCTCAACAGGAAATTAACCAGTTAACCAATCAGGTATTTGCGTTACAAAACAAGATTGAGAATATCTATGGAATGCAAAGTACTGCCAAAAACAGACTGGAAGAGTTAAACATTACGCTGGAAAGTACTAATAGTTCGATAGAAGGAACCCGTAGTGAGTGGAACCAACTGATTGCAACTTTAAATGAGTTGAAAAATCAATTGGCGATGGCCGAAGAAGACTATCGCATGGCAGAATCGGGTTATGCACAGGCGCAGGAAAATTACAATGAGTTTAACCTGCAGGTAACCCGTCAGCAAAGTAAAATCAATGCATTAACGCAGGAAACCCAGTTCAAAGAAAATCAGCTGAACGACCTGAAACAACAAATAGATGCCAATCAGTCTCAACTGAAACAAACGGTTGAGAGTATCTATGAAAGTGAAGAGGCGTTAGAGAATTCGCAGAACGGGTTAGTTGATTTACTGAAGAAAAAGGAAAGCGACGAACGTACATTGAACGAAGCGGATCAGGCATATTATAACATCCGTAATGAAATTGCTGAAAAAGAATCAGCACTTCGTCAGAAAGCCAAAGAAAGAGAAATGGTAGAGCACCTGCTCACCGAAATAAAAGATAAACTTAACGAGTTGAAACTGCAACTGGCGGGAATGAAAGAACGCCTGAATGTGGAATTTAAAATCGACTTAGATGATATCATCGATCAACCCCGAACCAATGAAGTGCCGGTAGAAGAGCTTCAGGAAAAGTGTGATCGTATGAAAAAACGTTTAGAGAATCTGGGAGAAGTCAATCCTACAGCAATTGAAGCTTTCCAGGAAATGAAAAAACGTTATGAGTTTATACTGGAACAAAAGAATGACCTTGTAACAGCTAAAGACAGTTTGTTACAAACGATTCAGGAAGTAGAAGCTACTGCCAACCAGCAGTTCCTTGATACCTTTAACCAGGTGCGTGAAAACTTCCAGAAGGTGTTTAAAGCATTGTTTACAGAAGATGATACTGCCGATATGGTGTTAATCAATCCTGAGAATTTGGCAGAAACGGGAATTGATATTGTTGCAAAACCAAAAGGTAAGCGCCCATCTTCAATTACTCAGTTAAGCGGGGGAGAAAAAACATTAACTGCTACGGCGTTATTGTTTGCGATTTATCTTATCAAGCCGGCACCGTTCTGTATTCTGGATGAGGTAGATGCTCCGTTGGATGATGCGAACGTAGGTAAGTTTACCAATATGATCAGAAAGTTCAGTGAAGAAAGCCAGTTCATTATTGTAACGCATAATAAACAAACCATGAGTGCTGTGGATGTTATTTATGGGGTAACAATGCAGGAGCCGGGTGTTTCTAAGCTGGTACCGGTAGACTTCAGAAGTTTAAACTAATCAGTAAAAAAAGATAGATGCCATCGTTTTGAAACTAAGAAGTGATGGTAAAAATAAAAAAGGAGCTCATTGAGCTCCTTTTTTATTAAAGTATTTTAGTGAGAGTGAGAACCTTTTCCACCGCCGGTATTAATACCCATGGTAGCAATATCGCGGTCGAACAGATACATACCTCCTTTATCTTCTCCGATTAATGCTAATTTATCAAGAATTGTACGTGCTAAACTTTCTTCTTCGATTTGTTCAGTTACATACCATTGTAAGAAGTTATGTGTAGTATAGTCTTTTTCTTGTAAGCAAAGATCTACTAAGGCATTGATTTCGTTAGATACTTTTACTTCGTGGCTTAATACGATTTCAAAGATTTCCTGTATGCCTTTAAAGTCTTTTTGAGGGGCAGAGAATGCCGGCACGATAGCGTGGCCGCCACGGTCGTTGATGTAGTGAAACAGTTTCAACATATGTTCTCTCTCTTCATCAGAGTGATGATATAAAAATTGAGCGATACCTCCAAGCCCATTCGCTTCGCACCAGGATGCCATTGCCAGGTAATACATCGAAGCATATCCTTCTAAATCAATCTGACGATTTAAAGCTTCTTCAATTTTACTAGATATCATAGTTTTTTATTTTAATATAAGAAATTTATTGCAATTATCCTACCTCGTAACCGTTTCCGGAGAAAATTTTGCTATTCTTCCGTTTCCGCCGGCCATAAACACAGTAGTGCCTTTTTTAGCTTTCATGATCGTGTGATAACCGGTAGTGGATATTTGTTTCCAATGGATACCGCCGTTGCCTGACCAGTCTACTCCGTTCATTCCACAGGTGATGAACTCATTATTTCTGAAATGTGCAATACCGCTGCGGTAACCACCAGGTGCGGATTGTGGTAAAGTATATTCAGGAGTGGCAGCCAGCTTTACTATCACAAAGTTACCGGTGGTATCATTTGGTCTGGTAAAATCGCCCCCTACAATATAGAATTTACCATCGTGTAAAATCATTCCGTTAGCGCCGGTATTACCGGATCCTGATAACAGAGGAAGAGGGTATTTTTGAGCATTAAAGTGTAAAAAGCTTTTCAGGCCGCCGCTTACTGCAAAAATATCGGTTTTTTCAATAATAATATTGGTACCGCTCGCTGCAAAAAAAGCTTCTACAGAATCGGGTTTTTGTAAAATTTTACCCGAAAGATCCTGCCAGCTGATGCCACCGTCTTTGGTTTCTGCTAAAAAGAACTGTCCGTTTACCGGGTCGCCGATGACGAAACCATGTACATCATTTTCAAAATGTAATGCATCTAAGAACATGCCGGCACGGGAATCATTCATGGATAGTTTCCAGTTGAGCCCACCGTCTTCTGTATAAAGAATCTGAGCAGGAGTATCAATAGCAATAATGACAGCTCTTTTATCGTCGAATGCTTCAATATCCCTGAAATCACGGTTTTCATAACCCGGTACCGGATGCCAGGTCCAGCTTTTCCCTCCGTCTAATGATTTTCCGACAGTTCCTTTAGATCCGCTCACCCAGATGATCGAATCGTTTACGGCAGAAAGTCCTCTGAATGATAATCCTTTCTGCTCATACAATGGTATAACAGATTGAGCCCAGGAAAAGTTGTTGACTAAAAGCAGTGTTACTATAAAAATGACAATTCGCATAAACTTATGTTGAAATATACTTTGAAGTTAAAAAATAATATCGTCTGCAGTGTTTGAACGCTCGTTAAACAAACGGTAATTGTTCACACAACTAAATTACTTCAGAAGAAGCTAAAATTCAAGTATACTAAATAGAAATACCGATAAGGGTACCGTAATTTGTGCAAACCTTAGAAGTATAACTACCTGAATTCGTTGACTTTTAGAGGTGAAACGCAATAATATAATGAAAAATTTCGATCTTGTATTAATATAATGTAAGTGTCGTCTAAAATGAATAGTGTGCTTCCTTTATTAGCAATTGCCGGATACTTTACTCCTATGATAATGCTAGTGGTCAGAGGCTTATGGGGTCTTCAGCCTCATTTGTTATTTGCTTCCTACTGGTTATTAAACGGTACCATTAATACATTTGTTTATTTACAGGTATTTGAACCGGAAACCAATGTTTTTTTAGCAACCGGATTGAATCTGATCGATTTTCCGATTGTAGCATTAGGAGTGTATTCGATCGCAAAATCAAGATGGGTTAAATTTGTTTTGTTGACAGGTATTCCTGTGTACGTTATTGCTGCTATTTATGCCGCCATAAAATACTCGCTGGAACCTGAAACACTCATAAATTTTATTCCTATTGCCATTACTATTATTGTGGTTTCTATTGTAGTGGAAATATTTTATTATTTTCAGAAAGTAGAACACACGAAGTATGAAACTTCTATTATCTTCATACTCGGGTCAATCATATTTCATTATCTCTCTTATATCCTCATTTATTTGTTTGAGAACCACTTTCCTGAAGTGGCCAATGTAAAGGATATTTATACAATCTATTATTTCAGCTCTATCATCGCCATGTTGTTTGCGATAATGGCTTTTAGTCAGCGGAGTTTGTTTAAGCAGAAAAATTAATTCAAAAGCTACTGTAAAACAGTGGCTTTTTTTATAACAGCCTGTTGAATGCTGTTGCTGCATGATTTGTTCATGATGAAAACAATTAACAATTTCGGAAGAACAGCCGGAAGCACCCGGGTTATTTTAATATTTTATCTGATTTAAACGATGCATTAATCGTTTATTTTTAAAGTGAATGATTACGATGGTAGTGAGGAAGAAAATATTGCGGATCAGCGAAAAAATGCTGTGAAGGTTGATTGCTTTGTACTGGTAAACATCCTGAATGATGAAGTTGAAATAATTTCCGGCTTCATAAATTAAGAAGCCTAACAGAATCCAAAATGCCGGTCTTTCATAAATAGGATCAAGCGGAGTAAGAGAAATCCAGTCGAACATGACCAGAATAGAATAGCTGAAAAGGAAGATGGCGGTAAAACCTGCAACGATACTGTATAAAACTTTAAGATCGTAATACATGAAGCAACTAATCACAACAATTGCATAAATAACAGACCCGATTTTTAATACTTTTAAAAGTGACTGATTGTAAAGAAGTAAATAAGCAATTAAACTAAAGTAGAAGAATTCTGAAATTTTGTAAGTAATAGTGAGGACGGAAGTAACGGTGGGATCGTTAAAAACATTGAGCAGGGTTTCTGTAATGAAACAGTAAATACAATAAATCATAACGATTCTCATTACCTTAACAAGGCTCCCTGATCTTTGAAGAAGGCTGAAAAATGGAATAAGCAACAGTGAATATTGGGTGATCGATCCGAGCATATTTAAGGTTTCATTACGGGCTATAATTGCTAATATAATATTAATCACATGAAAAGCAATAGCAATTTAGAAAATCTTCTAATGAAGTTAGATATAAATTAAAAATTTAATCTATTCTTTCCGGTAATAATGGTCGATTATTTTTCAATAATGGCATATGCGGTAGGACTCGAGTATGGCCCTCCGGGGTGTTTTGCAGAGTAGTCGAGATTGATCCAATATTCACCATTTTCTTCATGATAGAAGAGTTGATTACTGATATAAGGAGCAAAAAGTAATTCAATGGCTTCTTTCATTCTGGTAAATGATTTCTGGTCGCCACAATACAGTTCCGGATAAACGTGACGATCGGTCAATACGAGCCTGGTTCTGGCGCCGATTGCTTTCATGGTACTCATCATAAGAATGGTATGATCATCGCAATCTCCACCTAATCCGTTTAAAATAGTTTCGTGTGCTGTAGCGAAGTATTCATCTCTGAAAGCATCGGGTACATATTTAAACTGGCTGTTAATTGATTTGAAAAGAGAGAGCTGCCGCACAATAGGGCCGAATTTAGCATGGTATTCATCAAAATAAGCGAGCGATTGATTTACTGCATAGTTTCTAACCAGTGAGTCCTGGTGGTCTATCTTTGCCGCAATACGTTTAGCTACTTTCGTGTATGCATTATCGGTATTTCCCTGTAATAGTTCAAGGTCGATCAGTTTTGATCCTTTCGATTGCCAGTTTTGCAATACTATATCCCGATAGTCGGTAAAGACATTGGTAAAAGTATATTTATTTTCGGTATTACTGATTTGATTAATGGTTAAAGCGATGAGTGCAACGATCGAAAGAATAATTACCAGTAGTTTGGCCCATCTGAAAATAAGGTAGATAATTGAAACGGTCAGAATGATAGAAATGAATAAATCGATGTTGAAATCACCGATCATGATAGGGGGGATAAATCTGTTCATGTAAAGCGCCGCAGGGGGAATCATCAGAATACCCAGTACAAAAGCGAGGGTATTGATCGTATTCCACCAGTTTTTCAACCATACTTCTTTCATAGGCAGAAAATTACAAAAAAATAGCCTGTTTATTTAAACAGGCTGGAAGCTTATAAAAAAATTCACAAATTATTCTTCGTCTTCTTCATAATAGGCATCCTGGTTATCGTTGTAAACACTTTCCCACTCTGCTACTTTCTGATCTGACAATAATTCTAAAATTTCGTGAATAGAGTCGGTCTTTTTTCTCCACTCATATTCTGCAGTTTCACCGTATTTGATTACATACATGCATAAATCCGATTCTACTGCTACTTTAATCAGCTGTAACGCTTCGTTTTCTTTTTCCTGGATCAGGTAATGGCATCCACACTCCAACAATGCATACGAATACATAGGTAATTTCCTCCAACATTTAATTAATTAACAACTTTTCTGGCTAGCAAATCTTCAATGATGAGGTTAGTAGTAATGAGAAAATAATGAGGTAGATTAGACCACAAATTTAGCATTTATTCTTCACTTTCTTTGTTAATTCTATGGGAATAAATATTTAGTTTATTAATGATAATCAAAATTTTATGAATTTTAAAAATATAATATTTGATGCTTTTAAGATTAATTAATTGATACAGAACTTATTAACGATATTTGCATTTTAAAACGATTAACGATGCGTGTTGCAATTAATGGAATGGGGAGAATCGGGCGGCTTTTATTCAGACGATTATTGCAAGAATCTGGGGTACAGATAGTTGCAATAAACGATGTAATGGATCCCGGAAATCTTGCCTATTTATTGAAGTATGATTCCGTTTATGGAACTTTTGAGACACCTTTAGCTTATGAAAAAGGGTTTTTAACGGCAGGCGAACAAAAAGTAGCAGTTTTTCAGCAAAATGATCCGCTTCATTTACCGTGGAAAGATTTGGAGGTAGATTTGGTACTGGAATGCAGCGGACAATTTACTTCTAAAGCCAAAGCTTCTTTGCATCTTAAGGCTGGTGCTCAAAAAGTTTTGCTTTCTACCACCGGGTCGAATGATATTGACTTAATGATTTATGGATTTAACCAGCATCTGTTAACACCCGAAACACAAATTGTAAGTCCGGGTGGTTGTATGACCAACTGTTCAACACATTTATTGTATTTATTTAATTCAATCGGAATTGAATCGGCACAGTTTCATGTATTACATTCTTATACATCCCGTCAGTTATTAGTGGATGGGCCGCATAAGCAATTCAGAAGAGGTCGGGCAGCAGGCGAGTCAATAGTGCCGGTAGAAGTTGATCTGTTTCAATCATTGGAAATACTTTTTCCCATGTTGAAGGGAAAAATCAGCAGTCTGAGTACGCGTATTCCCGTAGCCAATGGTGCAATGGCCGATTTAACACTGGTTTTGAAGCAGCCTGCCACAAAGGAAGAAGTAAATAAGTTGTTAAAGACTGCAGCAGATACAGAGTATAAAGGTATTCTGGAATATACCGAAGAAGAAGTGGTATCATTGGATATAAAAGGAAACAAACATTCACTGGTAATAGATGGTTCGTTAACTACAGTGATCGGAAATCAGGTAAAAGTAATTGCGTGGTTTGATAATGAATACGGTTATACCAGCAGAATAATTGATTGGCTATATTATTGGAACAAACAATAGCAGATTAAAATATTTTAATAAAAAAAGAATCCCTTTCTCCTTAAGGAGAAAGGGATTCTTTTTTTAAACCAGAACATCAAGGTCTGAGAAAGAGATAGGTTTTGTTAAAACATTGTATCTCTCAGTAATGTGGGGATAGAGCATAGGGTTTCCACTCATTAGAATAACTTTCGATGGAAATATTTCCTGATTAAATTCGGTTAATTTATTCCAGCCCATACCATCGGGTAAGTTATTGTCTAATAGTAGTACATCAGGATGTATTTCATTTAAAAGCTTTTCCCCGTCCATTAGATTATGCGCAAAAAATACTTTGTATCTTCTTCTTTGAAAATAAACTTTCAGTAACACGCATAAGTCTGGCTCGTCATCGATAATCAAAACAGTTTTGGGTAAATGCACATCAATAAATTTTACAGTTTAGTAATAACAAAATTCGGGCTTGTAGAAAAGGTTCTACAGTTGAGCAAATAAAATTCGGTACGGTTATTTCATTAGTATATACATCCTATTAAATCAAAAAAACAAAATGATATGAGAACAGGTAAAGTACTTTTAGGCATTTTGGGTGCCGCAGCAGCAGGGGTAGTTATTGGTATGTTATGTGCTCCGGAAAAAGGAAGTGATTTGAGAAAAAAAATACGTAATACCACCAGTGATTGGGCCGATCAGGTGAATGACTTATTGCATAGCAGTAAAGAGAAAGCTGAAGAGCTGGCTCATGAGGCGAAAGGAAAAGTGAATAAAATGAAAAATGATTTAAGTTAATTCAATCAACTCATTACCCTTACCTGCAATTGCGGGTAAGGGTTTTTTATGCCTATGTCAATGAAAGAAAATAAATCGGGTGATAATTTATCAGGATCAGTGATTGATTTATTTAAAGCATATTACAGATATTCTACTTTAACGCTTGCGCAAAAGATAACGATCGTATCTGTATCAATGATTATGTTTTTAATGGTATTCAGTCTTTCGCTGTTCGCTTTTTTATTTTTAGGAATAGCAATCGGTATATGGTTGGGACGTTTTCTGGAGAATCCGATGATGGGATTTTTTCTGATGTCAGGATTATTCATGTTCCTTATCCTGTTGTTTGTTTTATTCCGTAAGATGATTATTAGAAAACTAAGAGATTTAATTGTTAGAAAAGTATATAGCTGATATGAAGAAAATTAATTCTTATAAAGCACTTGTTGAGGAACAAAACCGTACATTACGTGCGATTGATACTATACAGGATAATATTAAGAAGAAGTTTTCTAAAACGGAAAACGCAGTGGCTCCTGTAGTTCGTATGATCGGAGGTGTTAGTAAGGTGTTAAATCCCTCTCGTCAGGGATTATTAAGTATGGGTGTAGGTACAGCCCTGGATTTTATTCTGAGAAAAAAATTATTGAAAAATGCTCCACCCATCCTGAGGATGAGTGGTGGAGTTATCGGAAAGTCATTAATAGCCGGTTGGTTATTGAAAAAACTGGTTGGTAAAAAGAAAAAAACTTAATTGTCAATATCCAGACTGGTAGCGGTATTGATCCAGTACATTCTGATTTCCCTGATCACTCTTACCAGGCTATCGAAACTTACAGGTTTTACCACATAGGTATTCGCCCCCAGTTCATAACAACGTTTAATTTCAAATTCGTTTTTTGTAGTAGTAAATACAATAACAGGAATTTTTTTCAGGTCAATATCCTGTTTCATTTCTTTTAATACTTCCCTGCCGTCTTTTTTCGGCATGTTTAAATCAAGAAGAATAAAAACCGGAACAGTTTCAGCCGGTTCTATTTTTATTTTCTCCAGATAGTTGGTTAATTCCAAACCATCTTTCACAAAAACCAATTCATCTGTGAAACCGTTTTCTTCAAAAGCGGTTTGCAACAGAAATCTGTCGTCTTCATCATCTTCTGCTATCAGGATATAATGTTGAGCCATATTGATCAAATAGTTAGTAGTAGATACAATTTAAATACAAACAGAGAATCATTCAGTTTACACTGAGTGAAATTCATGTTATGTCTTTAGAACGATAAAAGTAAACAAAAATGTTTTGTAATAGTAGATTTCGTACTTATGCGCTTCTTTTTAAGAGAAGTTTGTATAATTAGAGGTTGAGAGAGGATGATAGAGGATTAAAATGTTGCTCAAAAGCCAAACCACAGGCTTGGCTTTTGAGCAATCGTTAAACTTTTTTGGTTCCTCCGAAAATCAGAGAAATCAGAAATATTACAATAAAAATGTAAAATAATATTTTGGCAATACCAGCTGCACTCTGAGCTATACCGCCAAATCCGAAAATCGCCGCAACTATTGCTACGATTAAAAAGATAACACTCCATCTAAGCATGTGCAATAAGTTTAAAGTTAAAAATCATAGTAGGTTATACTCAAATACCTGAAAATAAGATGCCAAACATGATGCTTTGTGACAAAAAAAGTTTGGTGTGGATATTGTACAGTATTAAACACTCAATCCATGTAGAATAATAGCCATTTACGGTTATTGGGTATAAACCGAAACGATTTGAAGAGGCCCCTGGTTAAAGGATTGTTAACCCGATAAATCACCTCGCCTTCAACGTTAACTTTGTGACGTTATTTTTAGGAATTATACGGGTATTTCTGAAAATAGATAAGCAGAATATGTTTTAAATAAGAATAAATACTTATCTTAATAGGAGTTCAATTTATATTTACTTGAACTTTTGTAAGTGTTGGTTCCCTTAGAGATCAAAATGATTATCTAAAAAGATCTATTCTGTTGATCAGGGTCAATAAATTATAGCAAAAGTCGATTTTTTATAAAATTGACGATATGTTTACACAAACTTATGTTTAGTTTTTTATTTTGAGTTAAGTAGCTTTTGGATATCATTTAAGGAATTGATATTCAATATTACATCGGTTAAGGTAAGGAATAAAGAATTTTAATAATCATTACACTTATGATTCATCAAAACCTTACAACGAAACAACAAGTTAGAATTCTGCCCCAGCAAATCCAGCTATTAAACTTGTTTCATTTGAGTACGCTTGAATTAGAGCATCGTATTCAACAAGAGCTGGAGGAAAATCCTCTGTTGGAAGAGTTGAAGCCTGAAGATGCTGCCGTTCTGGATAAGAGCGAAGCCGTTCAGGAGTTTGCCGATTATGAGGAGTTTATGTATGATGATATTCCCGATTATAAAACGGAATATGCTAACTACTTCTCAGGTGAAGAAATTCCTGAGCGTCCTATCGTACAGTCATTTGATTTCCGTCAACAATTGAAAGCGCAGATTCATCTGGTATTGACATGTTCTAAAAAGTTAGAATATGCCAATTATGTGATCGATTCGCTTAGTGAAAACGGGATGCTGGAGATTCCGCTTTCTTCTCTTGCTGAAGATATGTCATTTAAGTTTAATACGTGGATGGAGGAAGAAGATATTCTTCCATTATTATATGCTATCCAGAATCTGGACCCGGCGGGTGTGGGTGCGCGTGATATTAAAGAGAGTCTGGTGTTGCAGTTAAAAAGACAGAATGTCAATCGCCCGGACGTACATGCCGCTTTGAAACTGGTGGAGTATCATTTTACCGATTTAAAAAATCGCCAGCTTGAAAAAATTAAAGATGGTTTAAACCTGGATGAAGATGAACTAAAAATTGTACTCGAATTAATTGCATCATTTCCGTTATATCCGATTTCTGTGCGTAGTGAAGACCCTCCGGGAAAGAATTATATCATTCCTGATTTTATTATTTCGGTAGATGGAGAAGATATTGAAGTGAGCCTGGCTAAACAACGCTCCACTTCTCTGTTCATTAACCAGAATTGGATGGATGCAGTAAAAAGCCAGTGTACCAAACAAGATAAAGCAACCGGCCAATATTTAAAAAGTAAATTGCAAAGCGCCGAATGGTTTGTTTCAGCAATTCAGCAAAGAGAAAGCACTATGCTGAAAGTAATGAGAACCATCGTAAAGTGGCAATATGATTATTTTAGAGAAGGAGACATTTTGTTATTGAAGCCGATGATTCTAAAAAATATTGCGCAGGAAGTAGGGGTGGATATTTCAACTGTTTCACGTATTACTTCCAACAAATATGCTTCTACTCCTTTCGGAAATATCTTGTTAAAAGATTTGTTTTCTGAAGGACTGGCCAATCAGGAAGGCGAAGTGATCAGTAATAAGATCGTTCAATCTGCATTGGAAGAAGCTATCGCCCAGGAAGATAAGGGCTCTCCTTTAACTGATCATCAATTGGCAGTAATTCTTGCTAAAAAAGGTTATAAAATAGCGAGAAGAACTGTTGCAAAATATAGAGAATTACTTAGAATACCGACTGCTCAGATGAGAGCGTTATGGGGCTAAACATGTGTGACGTTGACCCTCATAATTAAATAACCATATTGTATTAATAAAAATAATCAAATGGCTAAAATATTAGTGATTGATGACGATAGGGACATTTGTGTCCTGATGAACAAATTCTTGTCTAAACATGGCTACCATACACAGGAGTGTTTCAGTGGTAAAAAAGCCCTTGAAATGCTGGAAGAAAGTGATGACTTCAACCTGGTATTGTGTGATTATCGTTTGGATGGAATTGACGGTAATGAAATGCTTGAAAAAATTAAGCAGATACATCCGTCTTTACCGGTAATTATTATTACCGGCTATAACGATTTAAAGACTGCGGTTGAATTAATGAAGAAAGGAGCATTTGATTATGTTACCAAACCTTTACATCCTGAAGAGTTGCTTAAAACAATTCAACAGGCTATTCAATCGGCAGAACAGGAATCTGAATTTGTTCCTTCGCGCAATGAGCCGGCAGTAAATGCTACGCCGGTCGCCTCTGCTCAGCATACTTCCTCAAAAGAAAAACCTAAACATTCTTCTTTTACTGTAAGCGGTGAGTATATCTTTGGTACCAGTGCTGTTTTTCAACAGATTGTTGAACAGATTGCATTGGTTGCTCCAACCGATTATAGTGTTATCATCTATGGAGAAAGTGGTAGTGGTAAAGAAGCTATTGCGCAGGAAATTCATAAAAGAAGTAAAAGAAGCAATTATCCTTTTGTGGCGATTGATTGCGGTGCCCTGTCGAAAGAACTGGCGGGTAGCGAATTATTCGGGCATGAGAAGGGGGCTTTTACCGGTGCCATCGGCCAGAAAGCCGGTAGTTTTGAACTGGCAAACGGAGGAACAATCTTTCTCGATGAAATTGCTAACCTGAGTTATGATATCCAGGTTTCGTTGTTAAGAGTAATTCAGGAAAGAAAAATGAGACGTGTTGGCGGAATCAAAGACATTCCCCTGGATGTAAGAATTATTATCGCTTCTAACGAGCGTTTATGGGATGCTGCTCAAAAAGGAAAATTCAGAGAAGATCTTTTTCACCGTTTTAATGAATTTACCATCGAAGTACCCCCGTTACGCAACAGAAGAGAAGATATCATGGTTTTTGCAAAACACTTCCTTCAGAAAGCAAATGAAAGTTTAAATAAAAATATTGTCGGATTTTCTCCGAATGTAGAAGAAATACTTAAAAATTATGTATGGCATGGAAATCTACGCGAACTGAGAAATGTTGTTAAAAGAGCCGCATTGTTAGCAATGGGTGATGTTGTAGATACTAAATCTTTACCATACGAGGTATTAAATTACCAGGCACAAAATGAGGAGCCTGTATCCGAACCCGTTCACCATCCGGTAGTGGAGCATTTTGCGCCTATTATAGAACCTCCGAAATCTAATTCTTTAAGCTATAAAAGACCTTTCGAAAATAGTTTGAAAGAAGCTTCTATTGATCTGGAATATGAGATGATATTGAAAGCTTTGAAGGAAACCAATTTTAATAAAAGCAAAGCTGCCAAACTATTGAATATCGATCGTAAAACCTTGTATAATAAGATTAAATTGTACCAGGATTTAAATAACCGTTAGCAGGAAGGAAAAATACAATAGCTGAATTAGTTTATCATATATGAATATTGCTCCCAGACAGTTTCTTGAAAATGAATTATCACAAACTTCCCTCAGGGAGTTTAACAAAGGTGAAGGGTTTCCTTATAATACTTTGCCGATCTGGCTTGAATTAGAAGAGGTTTCTGAAACAGGCGTATGGTACTGGGATTATCAAAATAAAATACAATACTGGTCGGATGGTTTCTATCGTTTTTTGAACAGAGAAAAGCATCAGGGAGCCATCTCAATTTTCGAAGCTTTTAAAAATGTGTCAATACATCCTGATGATATTGACACATTTTGTGCTGCAAGAGCGTTTGTGATTACTGAAAAGAAATCAATCACTCATGAATACCGCATTATTGAAGAGGATGGGAATATCCGTTATGTAAAAGCCCGGATTTCTGTTCAGCTCGATGATCATTCTAACATTAAATTTATTGTAGGCATTGAAAGTGATACTACCAAAACGCAACAGGCGATTCAGGAGTTGAAAGAGTATAAAAAGAATGTAACAGCGAATGAAACATTTTTACGTATCGGTAACTGGGAACTTGACATTAAAACCCGGAAAATCAGTTTATCTGACAGCCTGAAGAAATTGCTTAAATATCCTGATGCAGAAAATTCAGAGAATATAGATTTTAATGAATGGATTGCAAAACACGTTACTGCTGCAGATAGCCATCTGCCGTTAACCATTGAAGAGCGGCTAAAGAAGTTTCAGGGAGTTATTATCGATAGTGTTGCCATTATTGATAGCGAAGGCAATGAAATTAATGTGCAGGTACTGTGTAAGTTGATGATGAATGACCGGGGTATGCCCGTTAAAGTCATTGGCACGATGAAAGATATTTCCGAATTAAAAGAGTCGGAAAGAAAACTGGAACTTAAAGTAGAAGAATTAAATCGCTCTAACAGAGAGTTGGAAGAGTTTGCTTATATTGCTTCGCACGATTTACAGGAACCGATCCGCAAGCTGATTACTTTCAGCGAAAGAATAGAATCGGCATTCGGTGATGAGATTCCTCCAAATGCAATGATTTACCTTGAAAAAATGAGTAAGGCTGCATTTAACATGCGCACGTTGATTGAAAATTTGTTAGAGTTTTCAAGGGTAACCCGGGTAAAAACTAATTTTCAAAAATGTAGTTTGAAACAACTCTTTGAAGATGTATTACAGGATCTGGAATTAAAAATAGAGGAAACGAATGCTGAAATTGTTTATTCCGATTTGCCGGCAGCAGATGTGGTGCCTCATCAACTCAAACAACTGTTTCATAATTTGTTGGGAAATGCATTGAAGTTCAGAAAAAAGGAGGTTCCTTTAAAAGTAGAAGTGTCGCATTATGAGTTAACAACTGAAGAACTGAAAGAGAAGAAACTGAATATAAAAGTTCCCCATTTTTGTATTGAAATCAAAGATAACGGAATCGGTTTTGAGCAAGAATATGAAGAAAAAGTATTTCAGGTATTTCAACGCTTAAACGGTAAGTCTGAATATCCGGGAACAGGCATCGGTTTATCTATTTGCAGAAAAGTAATGAGTTTCCATAAAGGATTAATATATGTAAAAAGCCAGTTGGGAACTGGTAGTACTTTCTATTTGATTTTCCCATATGAACAAGTTAAATTTTAGAGTATGATTTTTTCTCGAACTGCCCCGGTACGTGTGCTGATTATTGATGATGATGAAGATGACTTTTTTTTAACGGAAAGTTTAATCAACTCTATTGATAGTGGCAACTTCATCGTAGAATGGTCATTTAATTATAAAGATGCTTATGAGTCAATCATACAAAAAAAGTATGACCTTTATTTTATTGATTATTACCTGGGTGCAAAAACCGGACTGGATTTGTTACGGGAAGCGAAACTGGCCGGTTGTGATGAACCGATGATTTTATTAACCGGTAAAGGAAACCGAACGGTGGATATTGATGCTATGCGTTCAGGAGCGGCAGATTATCTGGTGAAAGCAGACTTGAATTTAGAATTGATTGAACGTTCTATCAGGTATTCATTAGAGAATGGACGCATAATGAAAACGCTTAAAATGAATGAGCTGAGATACCGTTCAATATTTGAAAATACAAAGGATGCTATTTTTCTTGCTAACAAAGATTTATACTTCAGCATATTTAATCAATCGACGAGCGCTATTTTAAAATGTGGTCCTGATGAATTAGTACATAAGAGTTTTTACGATTTGATTATTAAGGAGGAAGATAAAGTACGGCTAAAAGAAGCACTGACGGGTAATAATAGTATCAAAGATTTTGAAGTAATCATTCAAAACAAAGACGGGGAAGAAATCTATACGGTTTTCTCCTGTCATAAAATTGATGAAGTTTCGGATACAAATTATTATCAGGCAATTTTGCATGATATCAGTTTTATCAAGAAAGCAGAGAAAGCGCTTGTGTTAACTGAAAAATTAGCGGCCACTGACCGGTTGGCACGTACACTGGCACATGAAATCAGAAATCCTTTAACGAATATTCATTTGTCGCTGGATCATTTATCGCAAATGGGTGCTGATGAAGAAATTTCTACTTATTATGATATCATGAACAGAAGTGCCGGACGTATTGGTTCAATTATTTCTGAGTTGCTGGATACTGCATTGCCCACACAAATTGTATTTAAGAATAATATTTTGCAGGAAGTGATGGAGGAAAGTGTATTGGCTGCAAAGGATAGAATTCAGCTGAAGAAGTTAAAACTGATGATGGAGTTGCCGGAAGATAATATTCTCATTTCGGCAGATAAAGAAAAGTTGAAAATAGCATTTCTGAATATCATCATTAATGCGGTAGAAGCGATGGAAGAAGGTAATGGTATATTGCAACTCAAGGCGGTACCTTTGCCGAATCAAACGGTTGAGGTATATATTAAAGACAATGGAATGGGAATTCCGCAGGAATATCTTGCCCGTTTGTTTGAGCCGTATTTTACAGCTAAAAAAAGTGGATTGGGTTTAGGCTTAGCCGCTACATTGAATATATTGCAGGGCCATAAAGCATCTATTGATGTGAAATCTGTTCTGCAAGAAGGAACGGTGTTTTGTATAACACTCCACACCTGCGAATCATTTGAAAATTAATTATTCCAGATCTGTTTAGATCTCACATATTTTAAAGAGCAATGATGCGCTTCGCATCATTGCTCTTTTCTTTATGATAAAGGTCTTATTACTTCTCTTTCTATTTCTTTCTGTTCTACCAATACTGCTGTTTTTTTCGGAATAATCTTTTTACCTCTTTCCATTGTATAACACTTTGTGAAAGCTGCTCCGAAGTATAAAATAATAGAAGAGTAGTACACCCAGGTTAACAGAATAACAATAGAGGAAGCTGCTCCATATGTGTTGTTAAAAGAAGAATTTTTAATATAAAGTCCGATAGCGAATTTGCCGATAAGGAAAAGAATTGCTGTGAATATAGCTCCCATCATTACTTCTTTCCAGCCCACTTTTGCATCAGGCAGTATTTTGAAAATAATGATAAAGAGAATAGAGATAATGATAAACGGAATTAATAAATTCAATGCAGATGCAAAAAATAGAGTAGTGTCGGGAAAATAATTCATCAATCTATCGTAAACAACATCTAATAATGTAGATAAAATAAGCGAAACGAGTAAAATGAACCCAATAGAGATAATCAGTGAGAAAGATAAAAGTCTGTTGAAAATAAACTTTAACCAGCCTTTCTGTGGTTTTGCTTTCACACTCCAGATAGTGTTGATTGAGTCCTGAATTTCTGTAAACACTCCACTTGCACCAAATAAGAGAATAATAATTCCTAATGTTAAACCGGTTCCGGTCATTCTGGTATTTTCAATATTCTGAATGATATTCTGTACCTGTATAGCAGCATTCTCTCCGATAATTTCAAATAATTCTTCATAAACTTCCCCTCTAACGGCTTCACGACCATAGAAAATTCCGGCCAGAGAAATAATGATAATTAACAGAGGTCCCAGTGAGAATATTGTATAATACGACAAAGAAGCGCATAGTTTCATGCCCTTGGTGTCCATAAATAATATAGCTGCTTCTTTAACTGATCTGAAGAATGTTTTAACTTTCATACGCATATTATTTTGTACTAAAACTTCTATACCAGGCAAAAAGAAAGGCTGGTAGAAACCAGCCTCGAAAAGTCCAATGTGTGCCTTATGAAAAACAAAGTTTACTTAAATGTTGCTTCTAATGCAGCAATTTTATCGTAATGTGTTCTTAATTTTGTTAGTGTGTTAGTGATATAATCTCTAACATCCGGATCGGTAGTTGAATTCAGTTTAGATTCCAGATCCTGAATATCATCTTTGTGATCTTTTGCTAATTTTGAAATGAAATCTTTATCGAATTTATCCGCTTTCACTTCATTCCATTTTTTGCTTTCTTCCAAGGCATCTTCAGTAGGGGAAGTTGGAATACTCACTCCTTTTGCTGTTGCAACTTGTTTAAGTTGAGCCAGGTTAGCCTCATGATCTGTTACAATTGCATTGGCAATTTCTTTTACCTGTGCATTATTACTTCTGGATACAGCAACTTTAGCAGCTTCGATGTCTTTATAGTTTTCATTAGTTTCATCTACTAAGAATTGTGCCGTTTTTTCAGCTTCCTGGTCATTAAACTTAGCATCATTCTTATCTTCTGCTATTTCCTGAGTATCCTTATCTTCACGATTGGCGTTGTTACCACAGCTAACCATTAAACTTCCTGCTAATACTAATGTCAAAAAATTATAAGTTACTCTTTTCATAGATAAGTTTTTTAGTTTCACTATATACCTACAAAAATGCGTACCAAAAATGAAAGATGATGTTTGAGCTTCTTTTTCTGTTAATAGAAATAAATGACTATTAATTTGTTATTTACTGAAAATCAGTTCTTTGTTTCTTTATTGTCAAAATCGGCATAAATTTTTCATTTGCAATTCATTAACAATTACTGCTCGGAGGCGTAAAAAAATTGTTTAATTTCAGATAGCTGATTTATTTACTCTCTTGTAATTATGTGGTTGCATTGCGGATGTATGTCAACTATCTTCATTGTATGTTGCTTATGGTTCGATATTTATAGTGTATATATTTTATCATCACCCAACTTTTAAGACATGATTAAAAATATTTATGTCTCAATAGAGGATCAATCTTTTCAAATTGAAGTATCAGAAATGGAACACCCGGTTCAATCGATGTTTCATGTTGCATTTGATTATGGGTATGAAAATATTTTCTATAAATCAGTTGATCATGGTGACTGGATTGAGCAGGATATCGGGCAAACTTCTATTGCTACCTGCATCGGAAATATTATTGAACAACATTATCAATTAGAAGACTGGGAAAAACCACTGACCTATGTGGAAGCCGATTCTAATTACGGTCTTCTCAATTTTTATTATTACAAGTTTAAGTCTTCAGGGTTTTCATTATATGAGATATATGCCTTGAATAAACGTTATATGTTTAGCATCGTTTCTTTACAGAATAAAGCATGGGAGTTACATAAGATGCCTGGTTCTTATTGGAATTATCCCGAATATTTTGTAGAAATCATACCCGAAATTATTGTCAGAGAAAATCTTTAATTCTTTATGGTTGATTTATTTCACATATTATAATATAATATGTGCATAAGCTTCTTCTTTTTTACTCACATCTTGTATCTTATCAATTTTAATTTTTGTTTGCATCTTATTTATTTACTGCAAAAAACTGATTTGTTAATTGCATGTAAACAGTACGTTTAAACGATAAATTTTAATGCTTATGAATTGCTTTAAGTATATGCCGAAACTGTTTGTTTTTTAATTGTTTAAGCACGTTCTTAAATAATTATGTAATGATTTTTAGTATTTGATTTCCATGAGGAATAAGCTCTACATGCATGTTTTTAATAAATGGGCAAAGACTTTGCATTATTACAGAAAAATGCCTTCATATGATTTCTAATACTGATTTTGATTTCGTCAATAGTTGTATTGGGAAGTTTGAAACTGCAACTTTTTTCAATGACGATTATTCAACTTGCAAGGTTCCCAATTTATTATGCAAGGTGAAGCTATTGGAACGTAACGGTAATCTGATAGCGGTTATTCCCTATGTTCCCATCAACGATGAAGATGTGAATACTTTTATGCATGGTACCATTCAGTTTTATAAAAAGAATTCGCTATTTTACATTAGTTTGAGTGGCATCGGCAGGGTAATGAAAAAAGAAAACTATCCCCATTACTTTGAGCATTTAGCGAGCAAACTTAAATCTCCTCTTTTAGGACGTGAAATTCTGCTCACCTTTACCATTAATGAAATTAACTACGTTGAGGTAAAGTCTAAACCAATCACTTTGATGGAAAAGTTTGTGAAACTGGTATTTAAAGTGTTTAATCAAAATCCGCCTCACTATAGAACTAAAAATATACACTCTGTTCATTACAATTGGGGATAAACCTTAAACAATCTACATTGAAGAATAAGAAATTAATTTTCTTTTGTATCCTTCTTGCTGTTATAGCTGGAGGGATCATTTATTGGACCAATTACAAGAATAAATTATTACATGGTGGTATCAGAAAAATGGTTTTAGAGCAATCAAACGGATTGTACAAAATAAAATCGGATACTATAGTACTTGATGAAATTGAAGGGTTTCTGAGCATTACGAATCTTTCTCTCAAGTCTGATTCATTGGTTTATGATACTATTACACTTAGTCATCAACAGCCTTCGGTATTAACTAATCTCCTGATTCCGAATCTGACGATACGGGGTGTAAAAACACCAAAAGCATTATTGAGTCAGGAAATTGAAGGTTCGGCTGTTGTGATCGAATCTCCTACTATAGAGTTGTTGATTACCGGAAGTGCGAGCGATACTGTGGTTCAAATGTCATACAACCAGGTTTATCGCCAGATACTCGGTAATTTTAAACATATTAAAGTAGATAGTCTTCTGATCAATAATGCTGTTTTACTGACGCGTGATTTACATGGAAAAAACTATAAACATCAATTAGATAGTGTAGACATCCATTTATTCGATATTCAGATTGATAGTTTAAATAATCAGGATACTTCCCGTTTTCTTTTTGCAAAAGACATGCATTTATTTACCAAAGAAATAAAAATCTTAAGTGGTAATGCTTTATACAGATATGTAATTAAGAATGTGATGCTAAGTACTTTTGAGCAGAAGCTGAATGTGGAACAGTTTTCTATCAACCCGTTACAGGGTGAAGCTGCTTTTATGAAAAATTTCAAGTATCAGCAAGACCGTTTTGATATTGATATGTTCAATATTGAACTTAAACAATTGAATATTCCAAGGTTCATTTCTGAAGAAATTGATGCGCAGGAAATGCAGGTAGGAAAGAGTAGTTTTAAAATCTACAGAGATATGACTTATCCGCGGGCGCAGGTATCTAAAGTTGGTAACTATCCGCATCAGATGCTGATGAACGAATTACCTTTCAGGCTCTTTATCCGGAAAGCCATTTTTAAAAACAGTTTTATTGAATATAAAGAACGTGCTGAAAGTTCTGGGGAGGCAGGGCATGTACAGTTCAAAGAAGCAGGGGCAACGATTGATTATCTGACTAATATTAAAGAAATGCTTCCTTCTTCAGGTATTATGACTTTAGATTTCCACTCTAAATTTTTAGGCCAGATTCCTTTGACTGCTACTTTACAATTTTACAATGCATCGAAGGATGGTAAATGGAGTGCAAAAGGACATCTGAGAACATTAGATGCTAAAATAGTGAATCAATTGACCGAGCCCATGGGGTTAGCAAGGGTAGAAGACGGTGTAATTAATAGTCTGACATTTAATTTAACGGGCAATGATTATCGTGCTCGTGGAGATGTATTGATTTTATACAAAGATTTGCAGGTTTCTCTATTGAAACAGAATGATAATAATGATCTTGAACGAAAAAAGTTTATTTCATGGATTGCTAATCTGAAACTAAAATCAAATAATCCTAAAAAAGAAGGCCGGGAACCACGGCATGGAAAAGTCAACTATGAAAGAGATATTCATCGTTCCTATTTCGCACTGCTGTGGAAATCAATCTTCGAAGGTATTAAACAATGTGTAGGGTTCTAGAATGGATAACCGATACCCAGGTTTAGAATCAGATTATCTCTGCGCCATTGTTTGTCGCCCAGATCAATGGTGTTGAATATCCAGCGTTTTCCGTCTTCCAGCCATGGTTTCCTTACAGGGAAGGCCACGTCTAATCGTAATACCAGTATACTAACGTCGATTCTGATACCAACACCTGTACCGATCGCCAATTCGCGGAGAAAATTTTTCGTAAAGTTGGCGCCCGGTTTCTCAGGATTGTCTCTATATAGCCAGATATTACCTGCATCAACAAATACAGCACCATGTATAACACTGAAAAGTTTTGCTCTTAACTCCGTATTGAACTCCAGCTTAATATCTCCCGATTGGTCAGGAAATAATTCATATTGAGTACCGTCATAGGTACCCGGACCTATAGAACGTGTTCTGAAAGCTCTGATACTGTTATTACCACCTATAAAGAATTGTTTGATGAAAGGAACTTCTCTTGAATTGCCATAAGGTAATGCACCACCCAGAATAATACGGTTTGCAAGAATGGTATTTTCGCTCAGTTTTCTATAATATCGGAAATCTGCCTCCAGCTTTACGTATTGTGCATATGCATTGCCGAAAATAGTATGTGGATTGTCAAAACTATTTCCTCTGCCGAAAAGAGCACCGAATAAATTACCGGAAACATCCGCAGTGCCGCTGAAGTAGAAAGTATTAGTTTTGAAACCGTCAATTGCCTGATTATACGTATAGTTGTAAGTAGAGCCTAATACAAACTGGCGTTCGATATTCTTTCTAAGTGTATATACTGTATCTGCTGCAGCCTGGTATTCCGGACTTACCGAAGATGGTAGTACATAGTTAATACTAATTGGGTTTAACTGGTGTTCTTTATAAATGTTTTCCTTCCAGTTATAACCGTAGCTCGTTCTGAATGAGCTAAGCGTATAAAGTTTTTCTTTTCGCAGGAAATCATAAGCCAGCATGATATTCGTTTTGGGTACGAATGCGCTACTGGTATTGAATTTAAAAAAAGGTACAATTACTCTCGGAATGGATAAGCTTGTCTCCAACCCGCCTCTGTAAGTATTATATCCTTTCAAACGTGATCCGTATTGAACCTCGGCACCACCCAAGGCTGAAATGGTTAACAGCTCACCTCCTTTAAACGTGTTTCTATTGCGCCACGAAAGACTTAATTGCGACCCCACCAGGTTATTTGATTTGGTAGTACCGTTTAATTCTAAACGCAATGATTTTTTGGGCATAGGCGTAAGGTAGTAATACGTATTCAGACGTGCCTGAGCATAATTACTATCAATAACAAATCTGTTTTTTACGAATTTAAATATTCCCAGATTGATTAGCCTGTTGAGTGATAAGTTATGATCGTTTCTGCTGTAAACATCACCGCTTTCAAACTGTAAGGTCTGATCAAAAATTCTGGGTTTATAATTTCTGGTTCGGTCAATAATTGTAATACCATTATATAATACCGCATTTTTGGTGCTGGTGTCACTGTATCCGGTATTCAGTCTATAGTCTGAGTAAACATAGGTATCTTTAATGGTATACATTTGTTTTGCTTCGGTAGGAGTCGTCGGTTTTATTTTTAAGAAATAATTCACCTGACGGTTGCCGATCGAACTATCTACATCAATGCTTAAATATTCAGGGTTGAAAAAGAAAAATCCATTCTGTTTAAGATATGCATCAATTCTTTCTCTTTCTGTTTTAATTCTATCCAGACTATATGCCTCTCCTTTTCTTAAAATGGAACCGTATTGAGCCTGTTGTACAGATAATCCAATGAACGATTCGTCTGTTTCATATACTACTTCATTAATAGAATAAGGTTTGCCGGCTGCAACCGTATATACTGCTGTTGCTTTTTTGCCTTTAATGACTGTATCGGCGGTAGTTGTTACATCAAAGAATCCGTTATTTTCGAGGTAGTTGTCAAGAATAGCAGTATTATAATCGAGATTGACCTGATTGAGTAATACCGGTGCTTCTCCGAATTTGTATTTTAATCTTCCTGCGAGTGATTTTTCTTTTTTAGGATTTCCTGCAAAATTATATGCATACAAACGTAACCGCATGCCCAATGTTTTTCTATTAGGCAGCGGGCGCGTTAATGATGTTAGTTCATCTTCAAGTTTTGATCTGCTTTTTTTAGAGATTGAATCATTCTCTATATTTACTTTAGCACCAAGATATAAATATTGTCCCTCTTGTAAGTACTTAGTATTACTACAAGCTGCTAAAAGCGCCAATAAAATAATATGTATACTAACTTTAAGGAATTTCATTTTCGTTTTCCTGTTTTTGCATTAAACGATCTTTGATCTCATTTAAACGTCTTTCTCTTCTTCTTTGACTTTCAAATACCTGTCTGAAGCGGTTGTAGTCTACTGTTAATATAAATCCGACACCTGTTTCAACGATATAACCTTCCAGTACACCTTCATATTTATTTTTTCTATAAGCCCGCAGCATATAGCGTCCGTCTTTGCTAAGACGGTAATCTAATGCTACGTTATCGGCCAGTGTGGTAGTTTGACCGCCTTGTGCCGGTCCTTCTAATTCAAAGTTCGAGCCAATGGTAACAGTTAACCGGTCGTTTAATAATTGTTTTGACAAGGCAACATTTAAATCGGTTCTGTTGGCTTTTGCACCGGTGGTATAATCTTCTGTACTTTGCAGATCAAAGTTTATATCTACTCCCTGAATCAGATTGCCTGCCAGGTTATTTAACTGATCTGATAATAGTTTACTTACACTTTTACGGGCAAGTCCTTCCGCTGAAAGTCCGGCATTACCGGTTGCGAATGGATTTTCAGCCACGAATCTTCCGAGTAATAATAAGGCAAATACCTGTTTATTCATTTCTGCAGGCTCCTGTCTTACCTGAGCCAGCTTATTATTAGTGGTTTCTATCACTTCTTTTCCTACGGTATAGTTTCCATTTTCCGGTAGAATAATGTCGAAAGTGATGGTTGGTTTCATTAACTGGTCTTTCATTTTAAGGTGTACTTCGAAAGGAAGCCTTTGGCGATAAGTATTTTTAACAGCAGCATCCACACCACTCAATTGATTTTCTACCAGGTCGATCGGACCGGTGTTGGCAATATAAACGGCTGTAATATCAACTTCGGCCATAGTAGGTTCTCCCTGCCAGGTGATAGTACTTCCTTTTTGAATATTGAAAGACCTTTTCAGGAAGTTGAAGGAAAGATTGTAAGAACCTTTTTCCAGTTCGTAAGTACCGGTCATGGTAATTTTTCCGGAAGGGTCAATGCCGCCAGTTAAATTAGCCGAGCCCTGAACTGTTAACATATCTCCGTTGCCTTCGTCAATAATAACGTTGAGAACAGCTTCTTTCATTACGGTTATATTCACATTGATGTCGAAGTCTCTCACGCTGGCTTCGTTTAATGAATCATAGCGATTCGCGAAGAGTGTATCTTCTGCGCTGGCATTCGGATCGATAAAGTTTACAATACCATCCCTGTCCTGAATAGACGGATCTTCCTGCGGAAGTATAAAAGTAAAGTCAGTTTTGTTATTAACCTGTAAGGTTCCGTCTACCACAGGGCTCATCTCCGTTCCACTTATATTCAACCGGGTATTAAAGAATACTTTTCCAAAAAAGATATCACCGAGTTCCCTGGTTTTATTCATTAACTGGAAGTTGTCGGCGTTCAGCGTCATGTCAAACCGGTAGTTAGTAAAGTTTTGCGTTAATGCGTCACCGTCTATTACCATAGTTTGCCCTGAAGAATCTTTTATTTTAAACTGGCTGAAATGTACTCCACGTTCGTCGAGGGTAATGGCTTCGTTTTCCATTTTCAGCAAACTGTTAATCGGATAAGGAGCAATTACTGCATTCTGGAAATTGATTTTCCCATTTACTTTCGGGGCTGCAGCAGAGCCGGTGATTTTGGCCTGTCCGTTCATTTCTCCCGATGCCTGTTTGATGTAGCCCATTGCCAGTTTTTCAATTGTTTTCATGGGTAAATGTGCAATGTTTAATTGCAGGTTCATCGGGTTAGAAACATTCTCTCCTATATCGTAGGTTCCTTTAACAGTTAAATCGTTACCGAACTCTTTTAAACTAAGGTCTACATTAAAAACGTTTGGTGTCTGGTTCAGGATATTGGCCTGTAAAGTGCCGACTGTATCCTTATTCATCATGAAGTTTTTTATTTCCAGTTCGCTTTGGAGCTTCATATCCTGCATCAGGTCATGAACGGTTGCGTATCCATTGATTACACCGTCCATTTGTAAAGAATCCAGTTGAATTAAACGCGTAAGGGTGGCAATACGGAAATCTTTAAAGCTGGCCGTTAAAGGATATCCCGCCGCCGAACTGTCACTTTGTAATTTCAATTCCTGGTCTTTGTCAGAGAGAATAAAGTTAGAAGCCAACACTTTACTGCTATCGTAATAAAGTCTGTTACCCGGGTTAAGATTCCATTTAGCATAGTTTAATAAAAGCGAATCCGGATTGAGTGAAATGGCATATGCTCCGGATTGCGGTTGAAATACATTTGCCGACAACCGGTATTTCAGTTCATTTTTTTCATCATTGATATTGAGATGTACATCTAACTCATTGTCGTGAGCAGACGCCTGTAAACGTGTGGCATTTAAGGTTACTCCGCCGGCTTTCAATTCCTGAATACGTATATATCCATTCAGGGTGCTGGTATCTCTGGTAGTAGCAAAGAACCTGAAGTCTTTTACAGAGTTATTGCCATAGATGAGTTTAGGAATCTCAGAATAAACCCTTATCCCGTTTTCATGATCTCCCCAGATTCTGAGTTCAATACTGTCAAGTCCTCTTAAATCAGGTAAGAAATCAACAATACTTTTATGTTTGTAAACATCAATGTCTAAATGAAAATCGTAAGGTTCATTAATGACAACGGTATCGCTATAGCCTGTATTAAAGTATTTGTTTGCTTCTCTTTGTAAAATCGCATTCATCTGCGTTAATTCAAAATGCCCCCAGGCATTGGCATACATGAACGGAGTATACAGTTGAATCACTTCACCGGTGTCGGTTTGTAGCGCGTTTAACTGAATACTATCTACCTGTAATCTGTTTTCGTTGTACACCAGAATAGATTGTACTACTTTCAGATTTCCTTCTAAGCTATCGGGATTAGTGTTGGCAAAATCGCCTACAATTTTTCCGCGATAGATGATGGTGTCGGTGGTAAGATTAAGCTCATGTGTTTTAATACTGTCGATCATGGCATCGATCGACAACGACGGATATTCGTTACTCAGATCTCCTTTGGCGGTCAGATTTAAATGTATCGGATCGTTTTGAATATTTGCCGTCAGATCTATTTGTAAAGAGTCGATTATTCCGTTTAATTGAAGGTTTTTATAAGTATAGTTCTGATAAGTAACACTATCAATAGTAATATTTGCTGCTGATGTCAGTTTCTCGAAAACATAACCCTGGCCTTTGAGTGTTGCATGTGTTGATAAACCGCCTACTTCAGGCATACCTATGATTTTTCCGACCAATACATTTTGTGATAATAACTGAAGGTCGTACTGCATGCGCAAGCTATCGGTAAAGTGTGCAAGGGTTCCGTTGAGTACAACATCGCCATCAGTTGTATTGATATTAATATTGGTGTACAGTTCTTCGGTAGTTCCGCGGATTACCCCGTCAGCAGCAATTACATTCGGAAGAGAAAAACTATCCGGTAATGTTTTTTCCGGTAAGAGTGACAGAATATCCTGATTGGTGGTATATAATTCTTTTAATTGAATGTTGGCACTGAGCTGATCAGGGTTAAACATGTTTACGACTCTTCCGGAAAGATCAACGCGGGTATTTTGCCAGCCAGAAACTTTAAAGTGAGAGATATTTAAATCGTTTAATAAACCTTTTAACTGTGCGTCAACTTTCAGGATCGCAGAACGGTTTGCGAAACCGGGCTGCTCTGCCAGAAAAGGTGCAAACATAAGAATATCTCTGATGGCAATTTGTGAACGTCGAAGATTGATATCTACAAATAAGCGTCCGGGTTGATCAGCGATCAGATCAAGACTTGGATATTTGATGGCAGCCGCATCTCTCAAAATTGTATGGGGTGTAGCAATATACAGGTCTTTTAAATAAGCTTCTTTGTCAGAATAGAGAAACGTTACTTCGAGTGATTTTAAATCCAACCCGCTTTTCTCTTTCATACTTCCTTTTGAAATCTCACCCATAATGGTGTCATTCGCAAAATAGAAGTCTTCCAGTGTCAGGTTAAGTTGTCTGGCATCTATATGCGAATAATCCATTCCTTCTTTTACAGGTGTAGAAGCCTGTTGGTCAAATTTTATATTACTGTTTTCGATTCTAAGTTCTTTGGTAAGAATTTTCCATGAAGCAGCAGTAGAATCTTCTATTACAACCGGTGCGGGTGCTGCCGGTGTGGTGGGAGACAAGGTTACGTAAGCATTCGCTTCATCCAGTAATACGTCGTTAATATCGATGATTGCCTGCCCGAGGTCAAAACGGTTGATGGTTGTTTCAAAGGCTTTTAACTGAATACCTGTTTCAAAACCCGAAGGAATACTTTTAAACAGGAAATCAGTATTTTTCAATTCAATATTTTTAAGCAGCAGAGCGATAGGAGCGGAGGTAGTTGTATCCGGTTCGCTGATTACAAGCGGTTCTTTCATAATAAAGGAGCCCTTTAAGCCATCGAGCTCAATTACAGGAATATCAATTACCAGTGAAGGCGAAATGCCGAGCTGATTGGCATTCAGTGCCAGTTTAGAGAACAGCACATCGGCAAAATTACCCGTTACATCGTCGTGATATTTTACATTAAAGTTTTTAAGATATACATCTTTCAGGTTAAATACCATTGCTGAAGTGTCGGTAGACTGAACTTCTGCAGGCATACTTTCCGAATCAGCCTTTGCAAACGAGTCGATAATAAACTGGAAATTAAAAGCAGTATCCGGTAAAACTCTGTAAACTCTTGCGGTTACATCCTCCCAGCTGATATCATTTACCTGATATTGCCCTTTGATGAGTTTCCACATATCCATGTTTACAGAAAGTTTTCCTGAATAAACGAGGGTGTCTTTTTGTTTATCTTCTATATAAAGTTTTTCTAATACGACTGATTTAGGAAAATCTATATATAGTTTTTGTATTGATACTTTGGTATCTAATTTTTTAGTGAGCCAGTTTTGGGCCTTACCTACAATGAAGTTTTGTACGGGCGCTGTTTGAATGAGCAGTAGAATAAGAATAACGAATAGTAACAGGAAAAGGGTGGATTTCCATAAAATCCTCCATACCTTTCGTGCTATTTTTTTGCTTTTTGATTCCTCCACTTAAAAAACTTTTTGGGCGCTGCCAAATTATAAGCAAGGCAAATGCCAATAAATAGTTTACCGGTACTTGGGGGCTATGTAGATATATTCCCCCACATTATTGTGTTTTGATTAAAGACGCTACGATCTTATCAATAGGTAAATTTACAGTATTGCTATTAAAATCGGTCCAGGGAACCCATCTTATTGACTCAATTTGCTGAGTGGCTTCATATATTTTGAGCTGGTCAGGTGAGAAGTCAAACGGAGCGGTTTTTATGGGAATTTTTATGGGTTCCAGTGCTTTTACTTTATAGTAGATGGAAATAATCTGGTGCATAGGGTTAAATGCACTTTGCTGGTAAAAGTCGGTGGTATATAAATGATCCTGAACTTCTATTTTCAGCTGAACTTCTTCCATAAATTCTCTCATCAGGCAGTCGCGGGTGCCTTCTCCCATTTCGAGCCCACCGCCGGGGAACTTAGTAAAGCGGTGACCACGTATAATTTCATCCGAAACCAGAATATCGTTCTGTTCGTTTTGCAGAATACCGTATACACGTATGGTGAATTGGGAAGGAAGCATTACTAGAAAATTTTAGAGCGGAGGAAAAACCATCCCACTAACAGCGACACCAGTAAACTACCTAAAATCGGGATGAAAAAAGAACCGGCTTCGTGTTGGAAGGGGATCGGAACGTTCATTCCGTAAATACTGGCAACCAATACAGGGAAACTTAATACGATAGTAATTACGGATAATCTTTTCAATACCTCGTTCTGATTATTAGCGATAATGCTGGCAAATGCATCAAGGGAGGAGCTGAGGATATTGGTGTAGATATTCGCCATCTCCAATGCCTGGGAATTATCAACAATTAAATCGCTCAGGAATTCGCGTTCTTCTTCATTTAAGCCTAAAAAATTGGTTCTTTCCATTTTCATCAGTAACATTTCGTTTGAGCGTAATGCAGTAACGAAATATACGAGGCTTTTCTGGATACGCATTAGCTGTAACAATTGCTCATTTCTGTTAGCAGCGTATAATTTTTGTTCGAGAATATTTCTGCGTTGATTAATTTCTTTCAGGTATTCCATATAGGTATGAATAATCTTTTCTATGATTTTCAACACCATCATTTTTCTGTTATCGGGATGCCTGTTTTGAAATGTATTCAGAAACTTTTTGATAGCACCGTTTTCAAAAGAGTTAACGGTAACAATCTGCTTGTGGGTTAAAATGACGCAGATCGGAATCGTAATATAATATGCATCTGACTCATTAAAGGAATTGTTTTCGGTAGGAGTTTTGATTACAATAAGCTTTACATTGTCTTCTGTTTCAAAACGCGAACGTTCGTCAATATCGAGCGAGTCGGTTAAAAAGTCTAACGGAATATCCAATTCTTCAGATAACTCTGAGAATTCTTCTTGTTTCAGTGGTGGAGAAACGTTTACCCACACATCGTTTTCGGGACGGTCGATAGCCACCGTTTGTTTATCAATATTTCTGAAATACTGTATCATATTTCCGCCTTAAATAATTTGATTGGCTAAATTTAAATGTACATTTCCTTCAAACACTAAACTTGCGGGTCCTGTAAGCCAGATATCAGAAATAGTACCGTCCTGGTGACGGTGAAAAGATACTTGTAATACTCCCCCTTTTGTAGAAACCTGTATACTATGTTGCCCAACTGTAGCGGCATGAGTAATGGCACAGGCTGTAACGCCGGTACCGCAGGATAATGTTTCATCCTCTACGCCTCTTTCATAAGTTCTTACTTTGATAGCGTGCGGATTGATATTTTCTATAAAGTTTACGTTAATTCCTTCCGGAAAATCATCGCTGTAACGAATTGATTTGCCAATATTATAAACATCTACCGAGTGGATATCACTTACGTAACGAACGTAGTGAGGGCTGCCGGTGTTTAATACCGCGTTTCCATCGTGAACAGATTGTTGTGAAACACCCGACATTTTAAGAGAAACGATGCCTTTATCATCAATCGATGCTTCGTGTTCGCCGTCAACTGCAATAAAATGGTATTTATCTCTGATGATACCGCAATCGTAAGCAAATTTTACCAGACTTCTTCCTCCGTTGCCACACATACTGCCTTCTTTTCCGTCGGCATTGTAATATTTCATGGCAAAGTCATATCTGGGATGTTCATTCAATAACATCAAACCATCGGCACCTACTCCAAAATGACGATTACAAAGAAAGTGCACTTCTTTTTCCGTTAATTCGTCGTAGAGACCGGTGCGATTGTCTAAAATCACAAAATCGTTTCCTGTTCCCTGATATTTATAAAAGTGACAAACCATGCTGATCAATTATATAACAAAAGTAGTTTTGTTTAATCAATATTTGCTATGATCGGCAGTGCTTTTTGTATTAAACTTTCAACAGCTTTTTGTCCGTCACCGGAAAATGTTTTATTCACTCTGTTGGCAACAATTGCATTCAACGCTAAACACTGATGTCCTAATAGCTTACCCAGCCCATAAATAGCTGAAGTTTCCATTTCAAAGTTGGTGATTTTATAATTCCCAAACTGAAAGGTGGTTAATTTATCTACCAGTAAAGGGTTTTTTAGCCCGAGCCTTAGAATTCTGCCTTGCGGGCCATAAAATCCCGGACAAGTTACTGTAATTCCCTGATGGAACCCTTCTACAAAGTTTTTTAGTAAGTGTACTCCTGCACTGCTGATATAAGGTAAGCCGTGGCCGGAGTGGAGTTGTGTATGTGTAAAAAAGCTTTGCAGTATAGCATTTTCTTCTTCATTTTGCTCTAAACGATAAAAGTTAAGGAGGTTATCAAGTCCTAACCCGTGTGTAGAAGCCACAAAACTATCTACAGGAATATCGGCTTGCAAAGCACCAGAGGTTCCCAGGCGGATAATATTTAAGGACGAAAGTACCGGTTTAATGGTTCTGCTTTCAAAATCGATGTTTTTCAGTGCATCCAGTTCGTTGATAACAATGTCGATATTATCAGGCCCGATACCGGTTGATACCACAGAAATTCTTTTTTTTCCGATATAGCCGGTGTGGGTGATAAATTCGCGGTGCTGCAAACGATGTTCAACCGAATCGAAATATTTACTTACCATGGCCACACGGTCGGGATCTCCCACTGTTAATACGGTATCTGCCAGTTCTTCGGGACGCACATCCAGGTGATAGATCGCTCCTCTCTTGTTGATAATCAATTCAGAGTCCAGGATTTTTTGCATAAAAAAAAACGATTTAATTTTATTTTTTCGGGATAAATATACTACTTTTGCAAACCCCGATCCGATGAAATATTCGTTAAGGGCTGTGTTAAGGTACCGTGGCCGAGTGGCTAGGCTGAGGTCTGCAAAACCTCCTACAGCAGTTCGAATCTGCTCGGTACCTCCAAAACCCCGAATCACTCAGTGATTCGGGGTTTTTTGTTGCCCGTCCTGTTATTGTCTGATACAGAATACCCCGAATTCAACTTTTCTAAAAAAGTTTTTGTAAGTTGAGTCATCTTCCATTTTAAAACCTGGTTATGTCTTGCCAAGAAGTGAATGATTATATTCAGCAATTTCCTCCGAAACAACGCCGGCTGTTAAAAGAAATCCGTGCTGCGATTCGTCAGGTAGTACCGGATACTACACAAGAGAAAATCAGTTACGGAATTCCTACCTTTCATCTGAAGAAAAATATTATTCACTACGCGGGCTATACCAATCATTTGGGTATGTATCCCATTCCGAAAGGTGATGAAGCTTTTCAAACAGCTGTAGAGCCCTACGTAAAAGGAAAAGGTACACTTCACTTTTCGTTGGAGGAAGAATTACCCGTGAAACTTATTAAAGCAGTCGTACTCTGGCGCATGAAGGAATTAAATATTTCTGCTTTTGCCACAAATGAGTTTTCGTTTTTATCAGCTCCCGCACAACGTGCATTGGAAAATGCAAAAATTAAAAACCTGAAAACATTGTCAAGCTATACTTACGAAGAAATTGCCGCCTTACACGGTATTGGAGCAAGTGCGTTAAGGGCTCTGGAAGTGAAAATGGAAGAACAGCAACTCAAATTTAAATAATTAGAAATTAGGAATCAAGCGTCAGCAATTCTTAATTTTTAATATTAATTCTTACTTGATTTTCAGATACGCTTATCTTTGCGACATGAAATATTCTCAAATAATAGGTGCTATTCTTTGCCTGGTAATAATCGGTTTGTGTTTTACCAACTGGACGTATCATCCGGACCTGGATAAATATTTTACAGGTTATTTTTCAGAAGAAAATGTATACGGTAAGCCGGCTATTCTGATTAACTTTTTTTCAGGGTTGGCATTTATCTGTTTTTTGATTCCGAGAATCTGGGCAAAAAGATTGAATATGGCCATCTGTTCTATCTTACTGGCATTTGTTATTAAAACCTTTATTTTATTCGGTGGATGTTATAAAGGTATCTGTCCGGAAAGAGAATGGGGGCTTTGGGCTTTGCTGCTGGTAAGCATAACTATGCTGATAACTACTTTTTTGCCAGATATGAAATTGAAAACCAATAAGTAAGAGATATTTGGAAAAGATCGGAATATTTCGTATCTTTTTAAGATAAGCATTAATGAATTCAGAAATGATCTCCCGGTAAACTCCTGGTTCGGGAGATCTTTTTTTATGATCACTCCACCTGAAAAACTACATTTGATAACGGTAAGTGATCTGCAAGCCTTGCAAAAAGATTCCATTGAAGTCAATCAAAATTCCCATACAGGTTTTTAGCGAAGGATATGAACCCGATATTCTCGTGGCCCGGGCCAATGATATTCCTACAGTAGACCTGAAACATGTTCAGCATGCTCACCGGCATAATAAGCATGCGTTTTTTTTGTTGTTGGAAGGAAAGGCTATCATGGAAGTGGATTTTGAATCAATAGAAATGACAGGCCCGTCACTGATTTATATTCACCCCAGTCAGGTACACCGGGCAATGACATATGACAGCAGCAATGCTTATTTTTTAGGAATATCAAGTGATTGTATACACCCGCATTATTTAACCTCGCTTGAACAGGAAATATTACCGGCACCGGTACTGCTGCCGGTTAGGGAGGTGATTATATTACTGGAGCAAACTATTTCATTGTGTTATGAAATGATACAGCGAAGCGAAAGCAAATTGTTGGTAAAGGATTTTGCGAATGCTTTTATCGGCCTGGTACAGGCGCAATATGTAGCGGAGTCTGCCCGAAAAAATAGCCGTTCCAGATACGCTGCTGTTTATAAACAGTTTAATGTGTTGTTAGAAAACAACTTTACTATCCTGAGAACCGCCTCTGATTATGCTGCTCAGCTGAATATTTCGCCCAATTATCTGAATGAGTGTTTAAAAAATGCTACAGGTCAAACTCCTTCCGAACTAATACAACAAAGAATCGTTCTTGAAGCCAAGCGACTACTTCATCATAGTGATTTATCGGTGAAAGAAATTGCGTTACAGTTAGGTTTTGACGACCATAGTTATTTTTCGCGGGTATTTAAGAAAATAACTACAGAAGCACCATTGTCATATAGAGCAAAAAACCGTGAATAGTCCTGCTTTTACCCTTTTAGAGTCTTGATTACATTGCTGAATGTGATCAATTTTACAATTGTTACCAAAAACAATTGTATGCCCAGAATAGCAAAATGGTTAGGCGATACGATCGAGAACCTTTTAGATTCAAAGTTTCCCTTATTAACGGTTATAGATGTACGGAATATTACAGATTCAATAAAAAGAATAACTTTTCAAGGAGAACCGGAAGTATCTGCTTTTAGTATAGGCAGTGCTGTTTTAATAAGAGTGAGTGATACTGAATACAGAAATTATACTCCGTCAGCTTATGATGCTGTGAAAGGAGTAATGGAGATTATCGTACATGTTCATGGAAGTGGCCCGGGAAGTAAGCTGATGAATCATTTACGACCGGGAGATGTACTCAGAACCAGTATTCCCAGAGGAATTGGTTGGTATCGTGAAACGGTACCTGCTTATATTTTATGGGGTGATGAAACATCGCTGGGATTGGCTTATTCTTATCATAGCCGGTTTGTTCAGCAAGGAAATGCTTTTCATTATTATTTTGAACTGAATGAAGAGAACAGGGAGGCACCTGCTCATTTAGGATTATCAAATTACACTGTATTTAAAAAAGGTACCGTTTTTAATAATCCTGCGTTGCTCAATGAATTACCGGTATGGGGTTTTCCGGAAAATGAAACGACTTATGTTGTTACGGGTAATGTAAAGGCTGTACAAACTATACGGAAAGTGATTAAGACAATGGATAAGAAAGGCCGGATACTATCGAAAGGGTTTTGGCTGGAGGGAAAAACCGGTTTATAAAAATCCGGTTATCACCAGGGTGATAACCGGATTTAATTTTAGGCTAATACCTGTAAAGCGTCTTTTATAATTGCCACAGCTTCGTGAATTTGCTGTTCTGTTATAATTAGTGGTGGGGCGAATCTTATTTTGTCGCCATGGGTAGGTTTGGCCAGTAAGCCACGGTCTTTCATTGCCATACATAATTCCATCGCTGCGTCTTTGTTCGGATGTTGAATAACGATAGCACAAAGCAATCCTTTCCCTCTTACAATACTGATATGAGGTGATTGCAGTTTATTGAGTTCTGTTCTGAGTAACAGACCCATTTTTTCAGCATTGTCAGCCATTTTTTCATCCTGCAATACCTGTAATGCTGCAATAGCAGTGCGGCAGGCGATGGGGTTGCCTCCATAAGTGCTTCCATGTTCACCGGGTTTTATGGTGAGCATGATAGCGTCATCTGCTAAAACTGCTGAAACCGGTAACATACCTCCACTCAAGGCTTTACCCAGCAATAAAATATCAGGACGAACATTTTCATGATCACAGGCCAGTAGTTTACCGGTTCTGCATAATCCTGTTTGAATTTCATCAGCAATAAACAATACATTCGCTTGTTTACATAATGCCGCTGCCTGGGCGAGGTAACCTTCATCGGGTACTACAACACCAGCTTCTCCTTGTATTGGCTCTACAAGAAACCCTGCTACGGAAGGGTCTTGCAATGCAGTTCTTAATGCTTCAATATTATTATAGGCAATTACTTCAAAGCCGGGCATATATGGGCCGAAGTCTGCATAAGAACCGGGATCGGTACTAAAGGAAATGACGGTGCTGGTTCTTCCATGAAAATTTTCAGCACAAACGATGATCTTTGCTTTTCCTTCCTGAATGCCTTTTACTTTGTATCCCCACCGACGGCATAATTTGATGCCGGTTTCAACTGCTTCTACTCCGGTATTCATCGGTAAAACTTTGTCATAGCCAAATAACGCCGTTATGTATTTCTCATACTCACCTAAAGCGTCATTATAGAAAGCTCTGGAGGTAAGTGCTAAAGTTTGTGCCTGCTCAATAAATGCTTTTACAATAGCAGGGTGATTGTGCCCCTGGTTTACTGCAGAATAACCACTTAAAAAGTCAAAATATTTTTTACCGTCAACATCCCAGAGGTGTACGCCTGCGCCTTTGTTCAAAACCACCGGAAGTGGATGATAATTGTGTGCTCCATGTCGATCTTCCAGATCTAAAAAATATTGTGTTTGGGCAGATAGGCCCTGTAAAGTCTTTTCCATTACAGTAAGATTAATGTATAATGCAAACAGGTGGAAGTAAAATTCCATCCTTTGATTTCAATAATATATAGTGATTGGATTGAGTAGTGTATACTCAAAAAATATCAGTAAGGGTTGACATTAGTGATTCAGCAGATCGAGATTCTGCTGGAGAAAGGGTAATATGTATGTAATGTTGCTCACTTAAACAAATATAATAAAAAAAAGTGAATAATGAAAGGGAAAGCGGCGGCTAGTGACTGGAAAGGCAGCTAATCCATGTGAGTCAGTTTTTCGTAAATATATATAGAACGGAAGGCATGCCGGGGATTTTAGATCCGTTTAGATGTTTTTACACTTAAACGCATCGAACTGGGGTTTATCGTGATGGCTCGTTAAATACCGCTTAGAGGGATTGACAGGAGCTGCGGGATATAAATCAACAGTATAAGGGTAACGAAAAAGTAACACTATAAAGGTGGAGGAGGAGTTTAGTGTTATATAAATAGAAGGGCAATGAATCTATGAGCAGATTACTCATAGAATTTTATTGCTGTATGCTACTACCAATGGGTATTGTGTAGTGGAATTGTTGTGCTTGCAGGTGAAACGGGTTACCGGCTTTTCGGTGTCTGGTGAATCAGTTAGATCTCTACCGGGCTTTTGAAGATGTTACTTAGTAAGTAGCCAGGTGGGTAGCAAAACTTTTAAAAGGAGATAAATCAATAGATTGTTTTGACGGGAAGATACCGAAACAGGCCGATCCGGAGCCGGAAAGTGCTGCATACAATGCTCCTTGTTCGTAAAGCTGGTCTTTTATCATTTTAGTCACCGGATGGGCATTGAATACAGGCTCTTCAAACTGATTGAAGAGTACTTTGCGCCATTCATCTACAGCATACGTTGGTAACAAAGCCAGGTCAAAACCGGCGGGTTGTGGTTTGATTTGCTGGAATGCCCAAGGCGTTGAAATGTGTATGCCCGGGTGAACTACCAGAATCTGATAGCCGTTGAGTGATAGCTCTATAGCGGTTAAAACGTCGCCTCTGCCCTTAGCCAGGCAAGGTGTGTTTTTAATAAAAAATGCACAATCGCTTCCGATCCGGGCTGCGAAATCAATTAATTGCTCATCAGTTAATTGTAATCGGAACTGATTATTTAACAAACGTAAGGTAAAGGCAGCGTCGGAGGACCCTCCGCCTAAGCCTGCGCCCATCGGAATATTTTTCAATAAGTGAATATCTACTGAAGGTATCTGAAATTGCTGGTGTAAAATATTCCAGGCTTTAAAACAGAGGTTTTGTTCGGGGGTACTGTCTATCGGCAAACCGTAACTGCAAAAGGTTGTTTGACCATTAGTTTCAATGGTTTCTAACGCATCATTCCATTGAATAGGAAAAAAGATCGTTTCAAGATTATGAAAACCATCTGCTCTTTTTTCTACAATATGTAGTCCTAAATTGATTTTAGCATTAGGAAAAGCGATCATGCCTTATTTATTTTTACGGCTGTTGATTTCATCGCGGATGGCAATGGCGCGTACATAGTCTTCCTGTTCCAATACTTCATTGAGTAATGTATGCAGTTCTTCGATGCTTAAACGTTCCAGATTGCTTCTTTCGCTATGTTCCTGTACCGGTGTTGAAGTAGTAGAAGAAGTTTCCTGCGGCTTTGGCTGCGTATCTTCCATTAGAATACCGGCATTATCTAATATATGATCAAAAGTATAGATAGGGCAATTAAAACGAACGGCCAATGCGAGGGCATCAGAGGTTCTGGAGTCGATTTCGATCGTTTCTGAGTCGCTTTCACAAATCAGACTGGAGTAGAAGATACCTTCTTTCAGGTCACTGATCACGATTTCTTTCAATTCGATATTGAAAGCTACCATAAAGTTTTTCATCAGGTCATGGGTCAAAGGACGTGAAGGATCCATTTTTTCCAACGCAACAGCAATCGCCTGCGCTTCAAAGCCTCCGATAACGATAGGAAGGCGGCGTAAGCCATTCAATTCACCCAATACCACTGCGTAGGAGTGGGTTTGGGTAATGCTGTGCGACAATGCAACTATCTCCAATTCTATTTTCTTCATAACTAAACCACGAAACTAAAAAATTTTTTCCAAAAAAAAAGAATGCGGTAACGAATACCGCATTCTAAACAGGTTTTTTTATAGAAAAACTCAATTAGCGATTTTTAAAAGCTTCGATTAATTTCGGAACTACCTCAAATGCATCTCCCACAATGCCATAATCGGCAGCTTTGAAGAAGGGTGCTTCCGGATCTTTATTGATCACAACAATCACTTTGCTTCTGTTTACACCGGCCAGGTGTTGAATAGCTCCTGAAATACCGATCGCGATATATAAATTAGGGGCTACCACTACGCCTGTTTGGCCAACGTGTTCGTGGTGCGGGCGCCAATGTTCATCGGCTACCGGACGGCTACAGGCCGTGGCTGCACCCAGTGTTTTAGCGAGATCCTCAATTAAATGCCAGTTCTCCGGTCCTTTCAAACCTCTACCGCCGCTTACAACGATATCGGCTTCTGTTAAAGGAACTTCACCTTCTACTTTATTTACCCCGGTAATTTTCACTTTTGCAGCCGGTAAACTGGCTGATAGTGCTTCTACCGTTGCTGTACCGCCAACTTCTGTTGCCTGGTAAGCATTTGGGTTCAGAGAAATGATTTTAACAGCAGAATGAACCGCTATGTTCGCAAAGGCTTTACCGGAAAAAACAGATTTCTTAACGACAAAACCGTTTGAAGTATCAGGTAGGGCTACAGCTCCAGACACTAATCCGGCTTTCAGTTTAGCCGAAAGGCGGGGAGCAATGGCTTTACCATCCACGTTATTTGAAAAAATAACAATCGTTGCACCAGCAGCTTCAACAGCCGCGGCAACAGCTTGTGTGTAAACCTGTGCATCGAAATGATTCAATGCAGCATCATTGATATGATAAATTTTCTGAACACCATATTGACCATAAGTAGCCAGCTCTTCCGACACATTACCCAACACTACTCCGTTTACTGCAACGCCCAGATTTTTAGCAACTGCAGCTCCATAGCTGATCACCTCTGCCGCTGCTTTTTTTACATGACCTTCGGCCTGATCTATAAAAACTAATACTGACATAATTTTATATTAAGGGTGAACAACTTAGATTACTTTAGCTTCTTCTTTTAATAGGCGAACCAACTCTGCAGGGTTTTCAGCATCAATTAATTTAACACCAGCTTTTGCAGGAGGCATTTCAAAGCTGGCAACAGAAGTTAAAGCTTCTATAGCAGCAGGCTCCACCACTTTCAGAGGTTTTGTTCTGGCTCCCATAATCCCTTTCATATTTGGAATACGTTGTTCTGCCATCCCTTTCTGGCAGCTCACTACCAGCGGTGTTGCAACTTCGTCTACTTCTTCACCACCCTCAATTTCGCGGGTAATGGTTGCTGTAGTACCACTTAATTCAAATTTGGTAGCTAAAGCTACATAAGGGGCTTCGATTAACTCGGCCACCATACCACCAACAGAAGAACCATTGTAGTCAATCGTTTCTTTACCGGTAAAGACCAGATCAAATTCACCCTCTTTTGCAATGTTAGCGATGTAACTGGCTATCTGAAAAGAATCTGCTTGTGCAGCATTTACACGAATAGCTTCGTCTCCACCTAATGCTAGTGCTTTTCTGATAATAGGGTCAGCATCTGCTCCGCCCACTGTAACCAAAGAAATTCCGATAGAAGGATCTTTTTCTTTCAATTCAATAGCACGTACTAATGCATACCATTCGTCATAAGGATTAATAATCCATTGTACTCCAGCTTCAGCGAATTTCGTATTGTTATCGGTGAAAGCTATTTTTGCCGTAGTATCAGGCGTTTTGCTGATGCATACCAAAATTTTCATTGGCAATAAGTTTTTGATATCTAATTGAAGGTTGTTTATGCAACCAGTGTATATACAAATATAAGTATCACAAATATAATTCCGAAAAATATTAGAAATTAAATTGTGGATAAGATGGAGAGAATTCTTAAAATACAGGAGTTTTTAGAAAAAAATCCGAACGACAGTTTTTTGAAACATGCGCTGGGATTAGAATACAAGAAAATTGAAGCATATGACAAAGCGCTGACAACCTGGGAAGACCTGCTGCAAAACGATCCGCAATATGTCGGAACTTATTATCATATTGCACATTTATTGCTGGAAATGGGGCAACAGGAAAAAGCAATCGCTTATTTTGAGAAAGGAATGGAAGTAGCCAAACAGGCCAACGACCGCCATGCATATAGTGAACTCAGAGCCGCGTATGATGACTTGATGTACTAATATGAATGAAGAATGAAGAATGTAGAATGAAGAGTTAAGGATGTAAAATTGAAAATGCGGTGAAAGCTATTCATTAATGGTAAAAAGCAGCATGAAACTAAAAGCCGGTTATGTTAGAAAAGTTTATTAAAAATATCGAAAAATCAGGCCTTAATAATGGTAATCGAATATTGATTGCCGTTAGTGGAGGGGTGGATAGTGTTGTTTTAACACGGCTTGCCGTTCAATATTTTTCAAATGTGTGTATTGCGCACTGTAATTTTCAGTTGAGAGGTGAAGAAAGTAAAAGAGATGAGCAATTTGTACGGAATCTTGCAAAAGAGCTCAATGTGCCTTTTTACATTATTTCTTTTGAAACGGAAGCTTTTGCAGAAAAAGAAAAAATCACTATTCAGGAAGCTGCCCGTACGTTGCGTTATAAATGGTTTAATGAAATTCTGGAAGGAAACCATTTACCGGAACAAGGGCATGCTCATCAAACAGGTCATCCGCAGTTTTTATTGACAGCGCATCATGCCGATGATCAGATTGAAACTTTTTTTATTCATCTGAACAGAGGTAGCGGTTTGAGAGGGTTAAAAGGCATTCTGGTTAAGAATGGAAAAATTATTCGTCCTTTCCTCAGTATTTCAAAACAGGAAATTGTTGAATCTGCTAACAATAATAACTGGCGTTTTGTAGAAGACAGCTCCAATGAAAGTGATAAGTATTCAAGAAACTATTTCAGACATCATATTCTGCCTGCCATTGAAACAAAGTTTCCGAAGTTTGGAAATTCTTTATTACGCAATATTGATTTACTACAGGGTGGTTTTGTATTGTATGAAATGAAATTGAGAGAATTAATGAATAATCTTGTAGAGTACAGAAATAATGAAGTGCATATTCCTGTACGTAAATTACAAAAGTTACCCGCATTTGAAACCGTTTTATGGGAAGTAGTAGCTACTTATGGATTTTCTTCAGCACAGCTAAATGATATACTGCATCTGTTAAATGCACAGACAGGTAAATACGTAGAAAGTGAATCTCATCAAATCTTTAAACACCGTGAGTGGTTGATCATTGTAGCGAAACAATCATCAGACCATCACCATTATGTAATAGATAAGGAAGGTGCTTATACTTTTGCAGAAGGTACCTTATTGTTAAAAAAGCAACATGAAGTAAACGAAGCTGTATCCGGTTCTTTGTCGGTGCAATTGGATGCAACGAAGGTGGAGTTTCCGCTTCTTTTAAGAAAATGGCGCGAAGGTGATTATTTTTATCCGCTCGGTTTGGGAAAGAAAAAGAAAGTGGCGAGATTTTGTATAGATCAGAAAATGTCGAAGACCGATAAAGAAAAAGTGTGGGTATTGGAAATGAACCAGAAAATAGTTTGGGTGATAGGCTTACGGATCGACGACCGGTTTAAACTATCACCCAATACAAAAGATATATTAAGTCTTGATTTTAAAAAGAATTAATCCAGTTACGGATATTGTATACAAAAGCTTCCAACAGCGGGTAGGAGCTGAATACGTAAGTTGCAGCGATAATGAACCCGATGCCGAACAGGCTTCCGAAGAGATGGGCGGAGTGATTGATGCGATCACCGCCTCTTTTATCAAGATAAGAAGAGATGAGCAGGTATACGAAGCCGAAGATGAATCCCGGAATAGTAAAAAACGGTAATAATATAATACCAATTTTTCCTAAAGGGTTAAACATGATCGAGGCAAACACTACGGCCGAAACTGCTCCGGATGCGCCCAGCGACCGGTAGTATGAATTATTTTTATGTTTCAGGTAAGTTGGTAAAATACTGAAGAATAAAGCTGATATATACAATAACAGATAAACCCACACTCCGTTTTCATTAAAAACCTCTTTTAAATAGAGTTCCAAAGCAGAACCGAATGAGTAAAGGGCGATCATATTAAAGGCCAGGTGAACATAATCTCCGTGAATTAAACCAGATGTAAAAAAACGGTACCATTGTTTGTTCTGATGAATGGCCGGAGGATAAAAAATAAGATCATTCATCACTTTTTCATTACTAAAGGCAGTTAAAGAAGCTATTACAGTGATAATTACAATAATTAAGGTGATACTTAGCGTCATGATATTAAATATGATGGTATTTTTCGTTTTTGATAATCGTGCAGGCGCGGTAAACCTGCTCTGCCAAAATTAATCTAACTAATTGATGTGGAAAAGTCAATGGTGATAATGACCACTTTGCATTCGCTCTTAGCATCACCGTTTCGTCAATGCCAAAAGCCCCTCCTATTAAAAAGATGATATTTTTTTGCGACTCGTTGGCCCGGGTTTGTAAAAATTGAGCCAATTGTTCTGAGCTGTAAAGTTTTCCGCGCTCATCCAAGGCTACGAGATAATCCTCTTTCTGCAAATTTGCCAGAATCAGTTCCCCTTCTTTCTTTTTTAATTCCTGAACCGATAACTGAGCAGCATTTTTGGGCGGAGAAATTATTTTCCACTCCGTCGGAAAATATTTCTGAAGGCGGCCCGAAAACTCCGTAACCCCTTCATTGACATAGAAGTCATTTTTTTTACCCACTGACCAGAACTGTATTTTCATAACATAAAAGTACGGCTTTTACCTTTTCCGTTCTATTACCCTTAAAGTTTTGTTAACGAAAAAGCTGGAGTCTAATGGGTTTTGTTAACGCCGATGATTCAGGTCAATAAAAATCAATGATAATCTTTTAAAAAATAGATATATATCAATTTTTAACTGAAAAGTATAGGCGAAGTTCAATCAGTAAACATTGATTAGGTAAAATGTTATTAAAATAATCTATTGAAAATCAATTGTTATTTAACAAAATGAAATCGTTTGACCTTTAACGGTTGTTGTAAAAATACAATGAGCGGTTGCGGGTGAACGAAAGTCACATAAATGCCCGGCAAGCAATATAGTCAGTCTATCTTTCCCCTGTTTTTCGGTTACAGGTTTCATCTCTGATTAGCAAGTAAAAAGTAAAACTTTTAAAAATTATTCTATGAGGAAAATTTACTTGCTCTTTTGCTTGTTGCTCACGGTGACAACGGTGCATTTATTTGGACAACAGGCTAACATTCCAAAAAATTCAATAACGTTCACTCCGTGGACGACAGACGTGTTTCCGGGCGTTGCTGTCGGTATTAATGATTGGAACAACGGAGGTAATGTGGCGAATGTTATATTAAATAATACATCTACTGCCACCGGTACTGTTTTTGGAACAGCTTTGGGTTCTACAGATGCAACGGACTCTCTGCGTATAACGCATACCAGTACTTACTCTGCCGGTAATATTGTCGGATTCAGAGGATCTGTAGTTGCATTATCTACCAATATTTCTATTGAAATTTCAGCATGGAACGGTACGAATAAAGTGAGTTCCAGAGTTTATCCTTCTTCTTTATTGGGTGATTTGCTTGGCAGCGGTACAATGGATTTTACGCTGGTAACTACAGCAGCTTATAATGCTGTGCAAATCAAAGTTACAGGAAACAGCGGATTGGCTTTTACGGGTGGAGTTACCGTACAGTATGCTATTGTAAAAGCATTTGAAGCGGGGCCGCAAACGGCTTGTAATACGCCAACTGTTATCAATGCTCCTTCTCAGGCATTTGATGTAGAACCGAGTTTAACAGCACCTATAGGAGTGGCTACTTACAATTCTCCGTATAATTTAATTGATAACAATGCAGCTACTACAACTGATATCGTTTCGGTGGTAACAGGTGGTGCGCAAATTGCGTATATAGACAGAGCACAGACTTATACTGATCCATACTTTGTAGGTTTTGATATTCGTCAGGCTTCTTTGATCAGTTTAAGTGCTTTGGGTACGATGCAGATCAGAACATACCTGAATGGTACCCTGCAGGAAACGGTTGCTTTAAGCGATGCATTGGTAGGGGCCAGTGTGGTTTCTTCAAATACACGCAGAGTTGGTTTTGTAACCAGTCTGCCTTTTAACACGATCCAGTTCTATCAGAACGGTATAGGCGCTAATATTGGAAACTTTTCATTGGTGAATCTTATTATGACGAGATTCTGTGCAGCTCCTGATTTAAATTGTAACGAAACCGTTAGTCTTACAAATCCGGATCACTCTGTATATATTAACTCAGTAAGATCAGGAGTAAGCGGCGGTGCCTGTGTAAACTGTTCGGTAGATGGGGCAATCAATGTATTAGATAGTGACCCTGCTAATTTCGCAACTCTTAATATGGTAGGTGGCGCAATAGGAAGTGTGGCACTATCGGTAAAAGACGCCATGCGTACCTATCCTGCTAATACTTATGCAGGTTTTGATATCACTACTCCTTCTTTGTTAAATCTGACACTCTTATCAGGATTAAGGGTAGAAACCTATCTTAATAATGTAGCTCAGGAAACATTTACCGGGGCAAATTTATTAGGTTTGGGCTCTTCCTTTGTGGGTGGAATCACGACTAGCAGAATCGGATTCCTGGCAGGTCAGCCTTTCGATGAAATTCGCCTGGTGGTATTAGGAGGTCTCTCCGCAAATGTAGGAGCTACACGTGTATACAATGCATTTGTAACAAGAATGTGTGACGTAAATACATTGTCGTGTAATACACCTGAAACATTAGACTTTCCGACTTATCCGGTGTTGATTAATTCTGTAAATACAGGAATTACTTCGGCAGGATGTGTGGGCTGTTCTTTAAATAATACATCAGCTATACTGGATAATGATCCGGCTACTTTTGCCAGATTAACGATTGCCGGTGGTGTATTAACCACTGCAAGAGTTTCTGTGAAAAAAGCTGTTACTCCTTTTGGTGCCAATACATTTATCGGCATTCCGATTCAGGCAAATTCACTGGCCAGTCTTGATTTATTCAATGCTGTAAAGTTGATCGCTTACAATAATGGTGTGGTGGTGAGTGAAACAAATGCAAGTACTAATCCTTTGATGGGGTTAAATTCAGGGCTTTTATTCCCGACAGGATACCAGGTATTAGGTTTTGTGCCTGCTGGTCCGTTCGATGAAGTAGTGGCAGAGTTTACCATACCGGCTTCTATCAGTGCCGGAAACATCGATATATACGATGTGGTGGTACAACAGTTCTGTAATCAGCCGATCGATTGTGATGAAACGATTTACCTGAATGAAGGTGATCCTTTAAATCCTGCTGCACCTGGTATGCCGGTATATGTCAACTATGGAAGAACAGGTCCGGTTGGAGGAGCTTGTGTTGGTTGTTCGGTAGCTAATCCTCAAAATGTGATCAGCGCCAGTACAACTGATTATGCTACTATTAATTTAACAGGAAGCCTTATCTCCGGTGCAGGTATATCAGTGGTAGATGCAATGAACGTTTATCCTGTTGGAACTTATGCAGGATTCACCGTTCAGGATATGGGATCATTTGCCGAATTACAATTATTATCTGGCTTAACAGTTGAAACCTATCTGAACGGTACTTTACAGGAAAGTGGCACCGCGGCTAACCTGATCAGCCTTGAAGTGATTGGCATTCCAATTTTTGGTAGTGGTTCAGGTGTTTACAATGTAGGTTTCAAGGTAACTAAAGACTTTAATGAAATCAGGTTGATTGCAAGTGAAATTGCAGGCGTAGGATTATTAAATGGCCTGAGAGTATACGGCGCCTGGGCAGATACCAGAGAATCTAACGGTGGTAACCTGTATTGTCACAAACAGGTGAATCCGGATATGAACGTCGCTATTCAGAATGTAACTATTGCAGGAAATCTGAAGTCAAATGACATTATGCCTTCTAATGCAATATACAGTGCATGGACGCCTCATCCTGACAATCCGGCCGGCGCAGTGATTGTTACCAATCCTGATGGTACTTATACTTTTACATCTGCAACTGTTGGAAGTTATGTATTCTTCTACGAAGTATGTGTAGGAACACAAGGATTATGTTACCCGTCATTTATCAAGATTACAGTTACGCCTGATGATAATTCTCCGACAGGAAATTATCCGGTAATTGTAAATCCTGATTATGGTAATGTACTGACCGGTGGAGCTATTACAGTGAAAGTAGTTTCTAATGATGCACCTGGTAATGATATTCTGATGCTGAATCTGGCTTCATTAAGATTATCAACCGTACCAAGTGAAGTAGCTCAGCATGGTATTGCGGTGGTGAATCCTGACGGAAGCATTACTTATACACCAACACCCGGATTTACAGGGAAAGATAGCTTGAAATACTATGTGAGCGATAACCACGCTCCAACTCCTCACGAAGGAAGTGCATGGGTGATTTTCTCTATCTATCCTGCAGATTATGTGAATACGGTAGTAGCGAATGATGACTTCTTTGCAACGAAATATACAAAAGCAGGTAATGTGTTAGATAATGATAGCGATCCGGAAGGAGATATGATTAGTGTGGTTGATCCTTCATCACCACGTGTTGCGAACAATACAAAGAATAAAAAACAACGATATTCAGTAAGTGCCAGAACGGTAACAACACCGGAAGGAGTACTGGATATACAGACAGACGGTAGCTTTACGTTTGTACCGGCTCCGACTTACGCAGGAACTTATCAGCACGTGTACACAATCACTGATGATAATGCAGGAGGAGCAGCTACAGCATCTGCAACACTTTCGATATTAGTATCTCAGGCTTACACACTACCGATCGTAGTTTCTGAGTTTGACGTTAAACGTGAAAACGGAGTGAATGTTCTTCGCTGGAAAACCAGCCTGGAAGAAAATGCCAGCCACTTCGGAATCGAGAGAAGTATTGATGGGGTAACCTTTACCGAAATTGCCCGTATCAGTGCTGATAACCGCTCTTCTTACAAATATGAAGATGCCTTCCAGCATAATGGTAAAGTGTACTACAGGCTGAAGCTCGTTGATTTAGACGAAACAGCTGAATACTCATCAGTGAAGTTTGTTGAAACTGAGAACAGATTTAATTTGTCGGTTCATCCGAATCCGGCAGTAAACGGAAGAACTTATCTGAATACAGGCGGTTACTCTGGTACTGTATCAGTAAGAATTTCAGATGCTGTTGGTAGAACGGTAGCACAAAAACAATTGAATGTTCAACAAAACGCAACCGTTGAATTGCCACTCTTGCCAAGTCAAAAAGGTATCTACTATATTATGGTTTTAGATAGTCAGGGTAATAGAATTCTGCAAACCAAAATATTGAATCAATAAAGGTGTGATTGAGTCAGACCGAAAAGGGATATTCATCTAGAATATCCCTTTTTTATTGCCGGAAAAGAAATGAATTTTTTCGTATTTGTTTATGTTGATTAATAAAAATAATCGAAGGAATCGTACAACTTCTGTTGGGTTCAGTACTGGTACGATGAAATGATTCCGGTTATAAAAAAGTCAGTAAAATTGATTGAGATAAAGTATTAGGAGTGATTGAAAAAAATAAAAAATAAAAACAAAAAAATAATATTAAAAAGGTAGTACGAAATAAATAAAGGCTGGTTATATATGAAAGACGGTTATTACAGCATTTAAAAAAAGCAATCGTTTTTGAATAGTTCTTTTAAATAGTTTTTTATAACATAGGATTAATGCACGAATGCGTTAATCTGTTGTGTCGTATAAAATGAGAGGAAGGTGTCAACCATCCTCAATTCAATTAGCATATAGTTAATTGAGATATTAGAAATGGGAATTCGAAGCTTGGCTTCTGCCAGGCTTCTTTTTTATTTTTTTGTAAAATAATTCCAAAGAATGACACAGCAGGCTAATGTATCACTGCTCAACATATTGAATGATTTTCATGATTAGTTTTGGTTGTTAAAAAACAAGTTTGCTCTCATTTTTCAAAGTGTGCTTTTATGAAAAGAAGCTTAGCAATATGCCTAAGCTTTTTTTCATAATCGACCGGGAGCCAATCCAATTGAATATTTAAATGGGAAATACAAGGCAACTGCCTTGAAAAAGCGAAGGCCGCAAACAAAAAGCCTCATCATTTTATGATGGGGCTTTTTTGTTTTTTTTAAGTAATAGAAACGTCTGTGGTAGAATATTCTATAAGAAGCAGGAGTGGTGGAGATAAGATGATGGTATAAAAGAAAAAAGGCTACAGTAAACTGTAGCCTTTGTGACTCCGTCAGGATTCAAACCTGAAACCTTCTGATCCGTAGTCAGATGCTCTATTCAGTTGAGCTACGGAGCCGTTTTTTTTCGATTGGGTGGCAAAGATACAAATTTTAAGTTTTCTACCAAATTTTTTTCAAAAAACTTTCAAACTCAATTTGTTACCACTGATTCGAAATGGAGCACAAAGGTAATCCTTGCTGTTTTATCTTCCAACAATTTGTAAATGAAATTTAAAAAAAATAGTTTTTTGCCTTTCGGATAAAATTTTAACCGTTGATAATCTTCCCTTTCATTCATGATAAATTCCAGCCCTTTATTTCCTTATCTTTAGTCATTAAATTAATTGTTTCACTTTATTTTTTCTAGAATGAATGTAAGAAAAGCATTGTTGGCGATGAGCTTTTCTGCCGTAGCATTGTTTGCGCAGGCACAAAACTCAAAGTATGACCAACACGAAGCATTTGCACCATTGTTTTATCCTGCCTTTGGTGATGAAGTTCGTACACCACATGGGGTTCCGGGGCCTAAATACTGGCAAAACAGCGCAGATTATACGATTCAGGTAAATTTAAATCCTACTGATCATACTATTGCCGGTGAAGTGAAAATTGATTATACGAATAATAGTCCTTACACCTTACCATATGTATGGTTGAATTTAGATCAGAATATTTATAACCTGAAATCACGTGGCGTAGCCGGAACTGCTCCGGCCGGTGGAAGATGGGCGAATAGAAATAATTTTGACGGTGGTTATACTATTGAATCAGTAGTTCTGGTAAATGGTAAAGCAGAAACACCCGCTAACTTTTTGATTGATGATACCCGTATGCAGATCAAACTGGCAGATGCCATGAGTGCAGGCGGTAGTGCTTTAAGCATTAAAATCAAATACAAATTTACCATTCCTGAATATGGTACAGACCGTATGGGGCGTATCAAATTAGAACAGGGTTGGGTATATGAAATTGCACAATGGTTTCCGAGAATGTGTGTATTTGACAATGATTTAGGTTGGAATACTGCCCCTTATCTGGGTCAGGGTGAGTTTTATCAGGATTACGGTAATATCACTTATCATGTAACTGCTCCTGCAGATTTATTTGTAGTGGGATCAGGAGAATTATTAAACCCGGCTGAGGTTTTTACTAAAGAACAACATCAACGTTGGGAAGCAGCAAAAAAATCAGATAAAACCATTATGGTCCGTTCTGCCGAAGAAGTTGCTCAGAAAAATTCGCGCCCGAATGCCAAGTCTCTGACCTGGAAATTCAAGATGGAAAATACACGTGATGTAGCATTTGCTGCTTCTACTGCCTTTATAGTGGATGCTGCACGTATCAATCTGGCAAGCGGTAAAAAATCGTTGGCTGTATCGGCTTATCCAAAAGAAAGTATCGGCCAGAATGCATGGAGCCGTTCTACTGAATATGTAAAAGGTGCAATTGAATTTTACTCTGGCTACCTGATTGAATATCCTTATTCTACCGCAGTAAATGTTGCGGGTATTGTAGGCGGTATGGAATATCCCGGTATCGTTTTCTGTAGCTATCAGGCTAAAGGCGCCGGTTTGTGGGGCGTTACTTCACATGAATTTGGGCATATCTGGTTTCCGATGATTGTGGGTTCTAATGAACGTCGCTATCCATGGATGGATGAAGGCTTCAATACTTTCATTAATTTCCTGGCCGAACAATCATTCAATAACGGAGAATACGCCGGTTCAAGAGGTCTGGATAAATTAAGAGGACGTGTACTGTTCCCTGACTCTACCGAGCCGATTATGACCATTCCTGATGTACAGAAGTCTACTAATTTAGGACCTTTGGCTTATCGCAAGCCTGGTTTCGGTTTATACTTATTGCGCGACCATGTTCTGGGTAAAGAACGTTTTGATGCAGCCTTTAAGTTTTATGCGAATCAATGGGCTTATAAACATCCTACACCATGGGATTTCTTCCGTTGTATCGAAAATTATGCAGGAGAAAACCTGAACTGGTTCTGGAGAGGCTGGTTTATGGATAACTGGTTAATTGATCAGGGTGTTTCTGATGTTAAGTATGTAAACAATGATCCTGCAAAAGGTTCTTTGATTACTGTTACTAACTTTGAAAAACTTCCTATGCCGGTTACCGTAAAAATTAAAGAAGAAAACGGTAAAGAATCTATTGTGAAACTACCGGTAGAAGTATGGTATACAGGACCTAACTGGACCTTCCAGCATGCCAGCACTTCTAAAGTAATAGAAGTAGTGGTAGATCCAAATAATGTTTATCCGGATAATAATCTGAATAATAATAAATGGACTGCTCAATAGTAGTCTGTGCAAATAAAAAGCCTCCACAAATTATATATTGTGGAGGCTTTTTATTTATTATAGTCAGCTGATAAAATAATTGATACCTTAATGCAGCGTGATTACCTTTTTTTGCTCATGACTTAAATAAGCCGCTTCAATTATTTTGATAGATTGTAACCCATCTTCTGCTGTGATATTAAAGGGAGCCTGATGACGGATCGCATAGGCCAGCTGATCGAAAAACTCCATGTAATTACCAATTTCACTAGGCGTCTTTTCGTTAATAACAGTACCGGAATATTCTGTATGTAAATGTCCTGCGTGAATGGCTGACTCTACCGCCCAGCCGTTTCTGATAGGTTGTACACCTTTCTCCAATAAGGTTTCCTGTACATCACCCCGGTGTTTGATAAAACTTCCTTTCTTACCCTGTAGAACGTATGAAGGTACAGGTTCACGGTTAAAAAAGCCGCCATGCAGTTCTACCGTTAATGATTCGTAAAACAAACTGATCTGAAAAGCGTCTACTACTTCTGAACCTTCCCGTTGTTTTGAAAGGTGAGCAAAGAGCTCTTTAGGCATACCGAATAAAGATAAAGCCTGGTCTATAATGTGTGGCCCCAGATCATAAACGATACCTCCTCCTTTTTCATCACCTTCTTTATGTTGTTTGGCACTTAATACCGGTCTGTATCTTTCATAGCGGAAGTTGGCGTATACTAACTCTCCAAGAAATCCTTTATCAATGATTTTTTTAACTGTTTTGAAGTCTGAGTCAAACCGGCGGTTATGATATACTGTTAGAAATCTGTTTTTTTCTTTGCTCAATGCTACTAATGTTTCGGCCTCCTGCACAGAGCAGGCAAAAGGTTTTTCAATGAGCACATGTTTACCTGCATTTAAGGCCTTTTGCGCAAATTCAAAGTGAGTATAGTTGGGTGTATTTACAATTACCAGTTCCACTTCAGCATCATTTAATAGATCGTCTATAGAAGCATAAGAAATTATAGAAGGGTAAAGTTTGTTTGCTTTTTTTTCTGTGCGTTCCAATACCGCATACAATTCAAACGACGGATTAATATGCAAAAAGGGGGCATGAAAAACTCGACCGGATAAACCAAAAGAACACAATGCCGTTTTTATCGCTTTCATGTTTTTTATTTAATGTGAGTGATTGCTCTGTCCAGATGTACGTAGCCACCGTCAACATGAATAATTTGTCCGGTAGTATGACTTGATAGTTTACTTAATAGAAATAACACCATATGTGCTATTTCTTCAGGTTTAGTCATTCTATTTTCAAATGGAATGGATGAGATTATTTTTTTTAGGGTTTCGTCAGGGGCCGGAAGGGTTTTAATCCATTCCTGATAGAGTGGGGTAAATGATTCTGCTACTACAACAGCATTCACTCTGATTGCATAGGGAATTAATTCAACGGCCCATTCTCTGGTTAATGCATTTCTGGCGCCATTGGCAGCTGCGTAACCGCTGGTTCCTCCCTGACCTGTTTCTGCTACTTTTGAACTGATATTTACAATGGCTCCTTTGGTTTGGATGAGTTCATTCAGAAAACATTGTACGGTGCCAAAATAGTGCGTTACGTTTTTATGGATACTTTTAACAAACAGATCAATATTACCGTTTTTTAAACCTACTCCATCATTTGCACCGGCATTATTGACAATGCCGTGTATCTCTTTAAACTGTGTTGTTATACGTTGATGTAAAGCGGCGTAATCGGTACGTTCATTCAATTCTGCTTCAAATGTAGCGCATTGACCACCGGCAGCGTGAATAGCTGTTTGTATATTTTCATTATCGTGTTGATTTCTTCCGATAATGATGGGTAAAGCGCCTTCTTTCGCCAGTTCAAAAGCAATTGCTGCTCCAATACCTTTGGCGCCACCGGTTACAATGAAGTTTTTATTTTTTAGTTGGAGGTCCATTATACTTACAATGCGTTTTGAGCAATTTGTTGTGAGCTTCCCAGTCCTTCAATTCCTAATTCTATCACATCACCTGCTTTGAGGTACTGAGGAGTGGGTTTCATGCCCATACCTACGCCAGCGGGTGTTCCTGTACTGATAATATCACCTGGTAGCAGAGTCATGAACTGTGACACGTAACTTATTAAATAAGGGACATTAAAAATCATTTCGGCAGTGGTACCATTTTGTTTGGTTTCACCATTTACTTTCAACCACATGTTAAGGTTATGAATATCTGCAATTTCATCCTGAGTGGCAAGGAACGGGCCGATGGGGGCGAAGCTGTCACAGCTCTTACCTTTTACCCATTGTCCGTTTCTTTCCAGTTGAAAAGCCCGCTCACTATAATCATTGTGCAGGCAATAACCTGCTACATATTCGAGTGCATTTTTTTCTTCTACATAAGAGGCTTTTTTACCGATGATAACTGCCAGTTCTACTTCCCAATCGGTTTTCTGACTGTTTCTTGGAATAACCAACGGATCATTCGGACCCACATAAGCACTTGACGCCTTGAAGAAAATAATTGGTTCTGTCGGGGGCGTCATATTCGTTTCGCGGGCGTGATCATAAAAGTTTAAACCGATGCAAACAATTTTTGAGGGTCTGGCTACAGGAGCACCCCAACGGCTATCATCAGCCACCAAAGGCAGCGCATCTTTTTTTGTAGCCAGGTTCTTCAATCGCTCTAATCCATTCTCCTCAAAAAATCTTTCATCATAATCATTGACCCATTCACTCACATCATATCTGATATTATCAATTAATAAGCCCGGTTTTTCTTTATTCAAATTTCCGAATCTGATCAGTTTCATTATTGTCCGTTTAAAGTTAAGAAGCCTCCGTCAATAGGATAGTCTGTTCCGGTGATGAAGCCTGCCTCATCACTGCATAAATATAAAGCCAGCAAAGCAATTTCATTTGTTTGAGCCATTCTTCCGATAGGTTGTGTTTGTGCCAGTTGTTCAAATTTTTCTTTTTCTTTCCCCGGAAAAAATCTGGCAAGGAAGCCGTCTACAAAAGGTGTATGTACACGGGCAGGAGAGATGGAATTACAACGAATACCTTCTTTCACATAGTCTTTAGCTATGGAAAGTGTCATTGATTTAATGGCCCCTTTCGAGGTTGAATAGACGAATCTTTTTTCCAATCCGGCTGATGCTGCAATAGACGCAATGTTAAGAATCACTCCCTTTTTATTTTTTTTCATAACAGGAATACATGCCTGTGTACATAAGAATGTACCAAATACATTGACATTCATTACCCTGTTGAAATCTTCTATAGAGGTAGTTTCAATATCACCTACATGAGCAATTCCTGCATTGTTCACCAATATATCCAGCGATGTAAAAGTAGTTACAACTGATTGTACCTGTACAGAGTCTGTAATGTTGACTGTGTGAAATGTAAGATAAACGGGAAAGTCTTCAGGTTTTTGAATATCAAGAATATGAACGCTGGCACCTTGCTGATGGAAAAGTTCAGCGATTGCTTTGCCTATTCCACTGGCTCCGCCTGTGATGATTGCTATTTTACCGGAAAGTGAAAACATAAAAAAAATAATTACTACAATATACTATTAAAATCATCCCGATACAAGTAAATCCTACTCTAATTAAGTGTTAATACGTCAGTGCTTATTATATACGTTCATTAAGGTAATCAGATGGTTTCTATAGTAAAGAATACAGATTAATCTGATAGGTGAAACCGGGAATGCAGCTATGCAGGTAGCAATCTGTAAGTAATTGTTTGATTATGAAATAATGGTGAAGGTAGATAAAAAAAGGTCTGGTTATTCGTTAACCAGACCTTTATATTTATAAGCAAAATATTTTATTAATAATGCCATCGTACGAATGCTTCCATTGCTGCATACTTTGTGAGGCCAAGTTGCGCATACAGATTGGCGGTGTTGGCGTTTCTGTCTTCAGCTCTCTGCCAGAATTCTCTTGAGTCTGAACCCTGAAAAGGAACAGAATCTTTTTGCGATTGATGGATAAATATTCCGTGACGTTTTTTGAGTACCTGATCGGGGCTCATCGGAATAGCCATTTCGATTTCACTGATATCCCATTCCTGCCATGCGCCTTTATAAAGCCATAGCCAGCAGTTGTTAATCCACTCATCACCGTCGGCTTTGATTCTTCTCAACGCTTCAAAGATAATATCCAAACATACTTTATGCGTTCCGTGAGGATCTGCCAGGTCGCCGGCAGCAAATACCTGATGTGGTTTGATTTTTCTTAACAGAGCCACGGTTTGTTCAATATCAGCTTCACCCATTGGTTTCTTTTCAATAGTGCCTGTTTCGTAAAAAGGCAGGTTCATGAAATGGATATTATCATCATCAATCCCTACATAGCGGCAGGTGGCTTTTGCCTCACATCTTCGAACTAATCCTTTAACTGCACGTATTTCAGGAGAATCTATCTCATTTGTTTTTTTCTCTTTCAGGTAAGCGCGGGCTTCATTTAAGAGATTCTCAGAGATGGTACTATCAATAGCAAACATCTGTTCAAAACCTACTACAAAGTCCATAAACCTCGTTACAAATTCATCGGTTACGGCAATATTACCAGAGGTTTGATAAGCTACATGCACATGATGCCCCTGGTCATGTAAACGTTGAAAGGTTCCTCCCATTGAAATGATATCATCATCCGGATGGGGTGAAAATATTAAGGATGTTTTTGGGTAAGGTTCGCTACGTTCGGGAGGATTCGGCAAGAGTACATTAGGTTTACCTCCGGGCCATCCTGTGATAGAATCGCGCATCATGTAAAATACCTGCAGATTGGTTTGATAGTAATCTCCTTCTTCAGTGAGTAAATCACTCAAACCATTTTCGCGGTAATCTTTTTCTGTAAGGCTTAAAATAGGCTTACTTACTTTTTGTGCCAGGCTAACGACTGCTTTTCTGATCATGGGAGGCGTCCATTCTACGTCACCGGCCAACCATGGTGATTTATTGCGTGTAAGGTCAGCTGCTGCAAACTGATCTAAAACGAATTCGGTATTTGAATGGTTTTGAAGCAGGGAGGCAGGGATGTGTTCGTCAACCAACCCTTCTACTGCTTCTTTTACCACTGGGGATTTTTTATCTCCCCAGGCCATGAGAATAATTCTTTCTGCTTTTAGAATCGTCTGGATCCCCATCGTAACTGCAAGGCGCGGAACCTGTGACATTGAGCTGAACTCATATGCATTGGCAATACGGGTAGAGTTTTCTAAATGTACCAGTCTTGTTTTTGAATAATAACTAGACCCTGGTTCGTTAAAACCGATATGCCCGTTGATACCGATTCCTAAAATTTGAAGTTGTATTCCTCCCAGGGCTTCAATTTTTGCCTCATAATCGGTACAAAGTTGTTTAATGTCTGATTTTTCTACGGTACCGCTGGGAATATGAATATTTTCTTTCCTGATATTTACATGGTTGAACAGATGCTGATGCATGAAGTAGTAATAACTCTGACGGGCTGTAGGTTCGATAGGATAGTATTCGTCAAGATTAAAGGTGATTACATTTTCAAAGCTCAATCCTTCTTCTTTATGAAGGCGTACTAATTCTGCATAAGTACTTTTTGGGGTCGAACCGGTTGCCAGTCCCAATACACAAGGTTTATTTTCGGCTTGTTTTTTTCTGATCAGTGCTGCAATTTCTCCGGCTACATATTTTGCACCGTCTTTAACCTGATCAAAGATTTTTACCGGTGTTTTCTCAAAAGTATCGACCATATTCATAATGATTATTTTTCTATAGACTTCAAAGAAAGAATAAAATTAGTGATAACTATATCAACTTTCTATTAAATACCGGTTTTTTACATATAATTCACTTATGGGTGCTGCTTTCTGCTTTTTAAAGGTTATTCTGTAAATAGATTTCGTAGATATATGGCAAACCTATGCAAATAAAAAAGGTGATTACAGTGTAATCACCTTTTTTAGATATGTGAGAAGGATGTTATTGATCCCACCATAAACGGTCTGTAACCACTACTCCTCTTGGAGTATTCTGTCCGTTTTCAGCAAACTCAGAGCGTGGGTATTGTTGTCTTCTGATGAATTGATTTACTTCCGCATTCTCAGGTAAAGTGAAGTCTTTATACTGATAATTATATCTTCTCGCATCTGCCCATGCAGCCGGATTAAGATACATTACTACATATTTTTCCTTCATGATGTGGTCGATGGTAAGATTACCAATACCAACACCAACAGTTGGTTCGGCAATGTAGTTATCTCTATCTGTGTTGTCAACGCCTAAAAGGTCAAAATGTGCGCGAATACCAGCCAGGTAAGCATTATAAGCTCTGGTCGGATCGCTGTTTAAAGCAGCTTCAGCTTCGATGAACTTTAATTCAGAATAAGTGATTAACTGAATAGGTGCGGTTTCACTTGTGAGAGGAGAGTTTTGAGAAACATAACATTCGTCTTTTGTAATGTTATTACCCGGAGGTCTGTTACCTGCACCGTTTTCAGTACCGATATAAATACCACCTAAAGCGGTGTCGGTCATTTTAGGAAGGCGCGGGTCAAAAATTCCATAGGTAGTACCATTCATATGATCAATAAACTGCTCACTCAGCCATCCGCCCAGTGTTGCTGCTGCATTTGATCTGGCAACTGTGGCCCAGTTATTTCTAAGCTGGAAGTTAGCCATACCAACATTATCATTATTAGAACCAAGGCTGTTTCCGACAATGTTCAGAATTTCAGCCGGGTTATAAGCGCTGGTTTTTGAAACTTTAACCAGCAATCTTGCTTTCAGGGCATAAGCTGCTTTTAACCAGAATGCTTTTGCTGCTGCTTCGGTTCTGGCAGTTCCATGATAGATCATATCATTGTTAACTGCATAGGTTGCGTTACCGGTACTTGGGTTTGCAAATTTATCAATTGCAGTATTGATATAAGCTAAACAGGTATCATAAATGGCTTTATCATCGTCATACTTAGGATATAAAATAGTAGGATCAGCGATCTCAGTCCATGGAACAGTACCCCATATATCATTGGCTAATGTGAGGTTGTATGCAATTAAAAAACTGGCTACACCTTCATACATGCTTGAATTAGCTTGTCTGGCTAACGCTAACAAGTCTTTTGTATCAGCCAGGGCATAAAAAATAGCATCCCAGGTTCCGCCTAAATCCAGTTCCTGATAGATATCAGTAGGGCTGGAAGCAGCCGGGCTTGCCAGATATTGTGTGTAAAAAGATACAGTTGAACCGGCGCTATAAGTATTCATAGCAGCTTTGTGTGTAACTGTTGAAAGAAGTGTAGGCATCGTGGGTGTTGATACCTGACTAGGGTTATCATACAATTCAAAATAACCTTTTCCACATCCTACCGATCCTATTGCGAGGGCGGTAGTTACTATTGTTGTATATAATAATTTTTTGCGCATCGTTGTAATTTTTTAGAATCCAAGATTAAATGTAAGGAAGAACGATCTCGCTGAAGGATAAGTAAATCCTGAGAAACCGTCTACGTTACTACCTGATGAAGCTGATACTGCTTCAGGATCCAATCCGAAATAATCGGTAATCAGAATCAGGTTATTACCTGTTAAGCTTACAGTAGCATTTTTCACAAAGTTACCTTTGAACCATGCACTCGGTAATTTGTAAGAAACACTGGCTGATCTCAAGCGAATCCAGGATGCGTCTTGAATAAATGGCTCACCTAATCTTCTGTGGTAAAGGCGGTAATATCCTTCGCCATAGTTAACTCCGTCTGGTCCGATACCCTGATCTAACCAAACAGGTTTTGTATTAGCGGTTCCGTCTGCCAGTACACCATCAAACACTCTCCACTCACGACGATCCGCAGTGTAACCTGCTAAACCGAACGCTGAATAGAAGTTTTCTAAGCGGTTGTATTTTTCAAAGCCCCAACGTGCATCAATCAATGCATTGAAAGTGAAGTTTTTCCAATATACAGTGTTATTCCAGCCGCCGATCCATCTTGGTTGTGAGTTTCCTAATAATTTCAGATCAGCTGCATCTGAAACGATCGGAAAACCGTTGGCGCCGATGACCATTGGTAAAGATTTGTCTGTTCTGGTAGGATCTTCAGGTTTATCGCCATAGTAACGTTTCCAGTAGTTACCATAGATATTGCCATAAGCTTCACCAGGCACTAATTTCATAACAACACCACCTACTGTGTAACCACCATGAGATGCATAGGTGATTTCTGTCAGATCGTTAGTTAATGACATTACACGGTTTCTGTTGGCGCTCCAGTTTAAGCTGGTTTCCCAGGTAAGGTTTTTAGTAGAAACCGGAGTGGCATTCAATACGATCTCTACCCCTTTATTTCTCATACTACCTGCGTTGATGGCAGCTGTTACATATCCTGTTGTTGAAGTAACAGCGATCGGAAGAATCTGATCTTGTGATAAAGAGTGGTAGAATGTGAAGTCAATGCCAAATCTGTTATTGAAAAACTTAGCTTCAAAACCACCTTCCCATGTGTTGGTAAACTCCGGTCTCAGGTTCGGGTTACCTAAAACTGATCCTCTGGTAAAACCAATCACACCTTCCGGTAAGTTGGTATAAGAGCTATAAGCACTTCTTACCATATAAGGACGTGCATCTTTACCGATTTGTGCATAAGACCCTCTCAACTTAAACATGTTAATGGCAGTTGGAAGCGTAATATGATCAGATAACATATAAGTTAAACTGAAAGAAGGGTAGAAGAATGAATTATCCGGCTTTAAGATAGTAGAAGTGATGTCATTTCTACCGGTAACCGTTAAATAAAGAATATTATCATAGTCGATAGTTGCTTCTCCGAAAATACCCATTAAGCGATAACGGGTTTCATCGTGAGTTACTACTCTGGTTTCTGCGTTTTTAAGGTTGAACCAGTCCCAGATAGCCAGTTTTGAACCTAATTCTCCGGTAGTACGTGTATCTCTGTCAAATACTTCCTGACCAACACGGACAGTAGTTTTGATTTTATCAGTAAGGTTAAATGTTGCGTTTGCTACAAACGTTGAGTTTAATCCCATGTAGCTGGTATTGTAATCACCTACAAAACCATCCAGGTTATCATATACTCTTTCACCTACTAAACCTCTCGGACCAGGAGCTGTTCTGAAACGGTTTTCGTGATAAGTATCGATACCAAGTTTGTAGTTAAGTGATAACCATGATAATGGTTTATACTCAAAACCCAAACCTCCTACAAAGCGATTGGTATTATCCTTTAGTTTATTGGTTGCAGCTCCGAAAATCGGGTTGTTAGTACCGGTCCATACCTGAATACCATTTTCATCCTGCCAGTCATTTACATCCCATCTTGGAGAGAAGTAAGCTAAACTTTCACCAAAACGGTCGGCGTCGTAACGATAACCGCCGCTATTGATAAAGTTCATGCTCAGATTAGCTTTTAATTTGCTGGATAGTTTTATTTCTGAGTTAATTCTACCCGACATGTTTGAGTAATCAGTGAATGGCAACATCCCTTCGTGATTGAATGAGGAAAGAGATGCGAAGTAATTATAGTTTTCGTTACCACCTGTCATGTTTACAGAATAACGTTGTTGTTTACCGTTTCTGTAAGCATTTTTGTAGTTGTCATATAACTTATCAGGATGGGTAGGATCGATCAGTTTTGCTTCTTCAACGGTTGGTCCCCATGCCGGTCCTAAACCGATCGGCGTGTAAACCCCTACGAGACCTGCAGTATATTTCATTTGCTGATCAGGTACTTTCAGAATGGTTTCAATACCAAAGTTAGCACTGGCATTTACGTTGAAACGTCCTGATTTTCCTTTTTTAGTGGTTACTACAACCACACCGTTGGCACCGCGTAAACCATAAAGCGCAGTAGCGGCACCTCCTTTTAATACGTTGATGGTTTCAATGTCTTCAGGGTTAATATCTGAAGCTCTGTTACCTACACTACGTACATTTGAGCCGGAGCCTACACCCGCTTCTGAAGTTGAGTTATCAATCAGTACACCATCAATTACCCATAACGGACCGTTATCGCGGCCTACGTCGAGTGAATTGATACCTCTGATGAGGATAGTAGCGCCTTGTCCGGGACCACCACCAACGCTTGAAATCGTAGCACCGGCAATTTTACCTTGCAGGGCGTTGACTACGTTTGTCTGGAGGTTTCGGTTAAGGGCGTCTGATGATACACTCTGTGCAGCGTATGCTAATGCTTTTTTCTCTCTGGTAATACCTAAGGCGGTTACAACTACTTCTTCCAGATCTTCTGTTTCGTCGAGAATAATGTTGATTTGGTTGGAAGTACCTGTTTTCACTTCTTTTGATTTGTAACCTGTATAGGATACAATCAGCGTGGCATTAGGATTTACTTTGATGTTGAAAACACCCATTTCGTTAGTGGCAACACCATTTGATGTTCCTTTTTCTAACACGGTTGCGAGGGGAATAGGCTCACCGGTACTGTTTTTTACTGAACCGGATATATCCCTTGTTTGGCTGAAGGAATTTAGGGGCACCCACAGCCAGAGTGCACACCCCAGGAGGTAGATTAACTTTCTCATGTTGCTAGTTAGTTTACAATTAATCTGAAAAAAGACGTATTAAAGCGCAATGAAAGCAGCAGATGCTGCATTTTATTGCGATATTTTAATATTATTTGCGGTTTTAAGGCGAATAATATTATGTTTTTGTTAGTTAATTAGTTAGGTTTGTTAAATATACTAATTTAAAAGCGGTTTTTTCCGAGTTTTTTAAACTTTTTTTAACAATTGCCGTTTTTTGCAGATTTAGTTGAGTTTTTGTGCGGGAAATGCATTTACGCTCCATAAACCATATCGTTTATATTGCGTATTCATCTTTTCAAGAAAGCGCTTATAGTCCTTTTTCGTACTCCATAATACTTCACTTAACGCAGTTGCACGGGGATATACCATATACTCAACTTTTGAAGGATAATGCATGTATTCTGTCCATACATTTCCCTGTCCACCCATAATAAATTTCGCTTGTGCTTCCGATAAAGAATCCGGAACAGGAATATAGTTGTAAACTTTTTCCAAACTGATAAATCCGCCGATCGTTACCGAATCTTCTTTCTCCGTCTGGTTATAATCAAGGTAAGAGTGGCTGGTAGGGGTCATGATTGCAAAATGCTGCATTCTCGCAGCCGCTCTGCCGCCTTCCTGACCTCTCCAACTCATTACAATTGCGTTCGGAGCCAGGCCACCTTCCAGTATTTCGTCCCATCCGATAATGGTTTTACCTTTTTGATTCAGAAACTTTTCAATTCTGGTAACAAAGTAGCTTTGCAGCTCATGCTCATCTTTCAGGCCGTTTTCTTTCATTCTCTTCTGGCAGGCAGCACATTTTTTCCAATGTGTTTTTGGGCACTCATCACCACCTATATGCAAATATTTTGAAGGGAACAACTCAGCTACTTCTGCCAGTACATTTTCTAAGAATTCAAAAGTACTTTCTTTACCGGCGCAGAATACATCGTCAAACACCCCCCAGGTTTCCTGTACTACTTTAATTCTTCCGGCAGCTTGTTGTTGCCGGCTTCCTTCAGACATATTTTGCTCAATCACTGTCGGTTGTTGTGGAAAACAGCTTAACTCCGGATATGCAGCAATAGCGGCACTGGCGTGCCCGGGCAATTCTATTTCAGGAATCACTTCAATATATCTGCTGGCAGCATAAGCCAATACCTCTTTCACCTGTTCGTGTGTGTAATAACCGCCATATCTTGTATTGTCGTTACCCGTACCCGGATAGCGGCCTATCACCGTTCCGTTTCTATATGCACCGGTATCAGTTAATTCCGGATATTTTTTTATCTCGATTCTCCATCCCTGATCATCTGTAAGGTGCCAATGGAATTTTGAGAATTTATGATAAGCTAACAGGTCTATATATTTTTTGATAAAATCCAGGCCAAAAAAATGACGTGATACGTCTAAGTGCAATCCTCTGTATTCAAACTGCGCATGATCCTGAATATTTACAGCAGGTAAACCGTATACGTCTCTTTTCTCTGCAGGAAATAATTGTAGAAAAGTCTGAAATCCGTAAAACAATCCTTTTTCTTCTCCGGCTATAATTTTGGCAGCTTGATCGCTAATCACTAATTCGTAAGGCGTAATGCCCGTCATACCTTCTTTTAACTCAAATTGAAGTTGAGCAGAAGCGGTACTTCCTTTTGTAGTAGAAAGTCCGTATGATTTACTCAATACTTCATTCACATAGGCATTTAAATGAGACGAAATATCTTCTGGTAAAGAGATACTGATCGATTTTTTTATTTTCAGTACACCTTCCTGTGCCTGTACCGATACCGGCTCCGGAATAATATTAATCGGTTCGGGAGTAACTGGTGTTGAATCGCTGCAACTCAATATGCTGATTGAAATGCAAAAAGAAAGTGGGAATAGAAAACGTTTCATGCGCTTATTTTAAATTAAATTAGTGATAGCTTTACGTTTTAATAATACAATCAATTTAAATAATAATGTCTTCCCGGAGAAATTTTATTCAGCAATCTATGCTACTGGGTACTTTACCTGTTACCCAATGGGATCTTGATCGTCAAAAAAAAGCAGCCCCTATTGTTATTTCAACCTGGGACTTTGGTAAATATGCCAACCAGGCTGCCTGGGAAGTAATTGCCAATAAAGGTACTGCATTAGATGCAGTAGAAGCCGGTGTTAAAGTTACGGAACTCGATGCTAATAATCAATCGGTTGGATATGGCGGATTACCTGATCGCGACGGTGCTGTAACGTTAGATGCCTGTATTATGGATCATGAATATCGCTGCGGAAGTGTAGCGGCTTTAGAAAATATAGTACATGCTATTTCTGTAGCGCGTGCAGTAATGGAAAAAACACCGCATGTGATGCTGGTAGGGCCTGGTGCTTTACAATTTGCTTTGGAGAATGGTTTTAAAACAAGCAACCTGTTGACACCGGCTTCAGAGAAAGCGTGGAAGGAGTGGCTAAAGAATGCTAAATACGAACCTGTTAAAAATATAGAAAATCAATTATATCAACCTCAGAACAGTAAAGTATTACCTGGATCAAGAGACAATCACGACACTATCGGAATGATTGCCCTCGACCAGCACCATAATTTAAGTGGTGCCTGTACCACCAGCGGAATGGCTTTTAAATTAAAAGGCAGGGTAGGTGATTCACCGATTATCGGAGCCGGTTTGTATGTGGATAATGAAATCGGGGCTGCTACTGCTACCGGAGTTGGCGAAGAAGTGATTCGTATTGTAGGGTCGCATCTGGTGGTAGAATTAATGCGTCAGGGCCTGACACCTCAAAAGGCCTGTATAGCAGCCGTTGAAAGAGTGGTCAAAAGAAATCCGGCCCGTGCTAAAGATATTCAGGTAGGCTTTATCGCTATTAATAGAAAAGGAGAATATGGTGCGTTTGCGTTACATGACGGATTTACCTATTCTGTAAAAACGGCTAAAGAAGAATTGGTTTTACAATCAGATTTTTATTTCAAGAAATGAGTTATCAATTAGAAATATGTGCTTTTGATCTCGCTTCAGCAATCGCTGCTTCAAAATATCCTATAGCCCGGATCGAGCTTTGTGGTGGTTTTGAAGTAGGGGGAACAACGCCCTCCTTCGCCTGTCTGCAAATGGCCAGAGAACAAATTGCTATTCCGGTTTATCCGATCATCCGGCCACGTGGAGGCGATTTCGTATATACAGAGCAGGAGTTTGAAATGATGCTTAGAGAAATTGATCTTTGTAATGAGTTAGGGTTTGAAGGTATTTCTACCGGTGTTCAGAATGAAGACGGTAGTATTGATGAAGAAAGAATGATGATGATTGTTCAGGCTGCATATCCTATGGGTGTAACCTGTCATAGGGTATTCGATTTAACACCTGATCCGCTGGCAGCGATGAATGTTTTGATCAGACTTGGAGTAGAGAGAATATTAACCAGCGGTCAACAAGCTTCGGCATTAGAGGGCGCGACTTTAATTCGCGGGTTGGTTGAAGCCGCTAACGGGCAAATGGAAATAATGGCGGGTGCCGGAATTACTTCTTCAATTATTGGTGAACTGGCTGAGCAGTCGGGCACAAATGTTTTTCACGCTACTGCGAAGAAAATGATTCCCGCTTATAAACGTTCTTCACCTATTAAAGAAACAGGAAGTTTGGCTGTGCTGGATGAAGAAGAATTAAAAAAGCTAATACAAAAACTAAACAAACACTTTGGTTTAAGTTCTTAATTTCTAACTTTCTTAATGGTTCACTGAACCATTAAGAAAGTTAGACTATTTAAGTATAAGCTATTGATTAATCATCTACTCGGCTAATTTTAAGCATATTGGTAGGAAGGTGTAAATGAATAGGAACAGAACCGGTATTTACAACAACGTCTCCTGTTTTGATAAATCCTCTTTTCTTTAAGATGGTCATCTGATCGGCGATGATATCATCAATGCTTTCTTCTTCATCGTAGAAAAAGGCACGTACGCCCCAGCTTAAGCTTAACTGATTTACAAGAGAACGTTCTTTTGTAAAGATAAATAACGGTGATTTCGGACGATAAGAACTCAGCATGAAAGCTGTATAGCCCGATTGCGTCATACCGATTAATGCATTTGACTTAGTGTCATTGGCCAGTTTACAGGCATTATAACAAACCGCATCAGATAAGAAAGAAGGAGAGTGAGGTTGTGGTCTTAAATCTTCTTCTCTGTTATAACGATACTCAGTTCTTTCTACTTCAAGAATGATTTTACGCATTGTTTCAACCACCAGTGTAGGGTGATTACCCGCCGCAGTTTCACCGCTTAACATTACGGCATCTGCACCTTCCAGTACTGCGTTAGCAACGTCAGTAATTTCAGAACGGTTAGGCTTTACACGGTCCATCATCGATTCCATCATTTGTGTTGCTACAATAACCGGTTTCGCACGGTGGATACATTTACGGATAATATCTCTTTGTGCCATCGGTACTTTTTCAACCGGTAATTCAACACCCAGGTCACCTCTGGCAACCATCACACCGTCAGATTCGATAATAATATTTCTTAAATCGGTTAAAGCACTCGGCATTTCGATTTTTGCAATCACTTTACTCATTGAGTTTGCATCTTTGATACGACGTTTTAAGTCAACGATATCTTCAGCTCTTCTCACAAATGATAATGCAATCCAGTCAACATTCTGACCTAATATAAAGTCTAAGTCGATTAAATCTTTTTCAGTAAGGGCCGGCAGTGAAATTTTGGTATCCGGTAAGTTTACTCCTTTTTTAGGTAACAGAATACCACCGTAAGTTACTTCTACTTTTACTTCACCGGCAGCAGTGATTTCTCTTACAATTACTTCAATTTTACCGTCATCGATCAGAATTTTGTTGCCTACTTCCACATCTTCGTGCAGGTTAGGGTAAGAAACATAAATACTGTCTTTAGTACCAACTACTTTCTGATTTGATTGAAAGGTGATGATATCGCCGGTTGCGATTGGCAAAGCGCCATTTTCAATTTCACCTACTCTCAGTTTAGGACCTTGTAAATCTGCTAATATTGCAATGTTGTAAGGTTCAGTTTTGTTGATCGCACGGATGTGTCTGATTACTTCAGCTTTGTTTTCGTGAGTGCCGTGCGAAAAGTTTAAACGAAATATATTCACACCTGCTTTTACTAAAGAAAGTAATCCTTCGTAAGAATCACATGCAGGGCCAACTGTTGCTACGATTTTGGTTCTATGCGTACTGTGGGTTATACCTGCTACTTTGTCCATCTCCTCGTGGGTATACTTCGATATATCTCTTGCCATAATTTTAATTGTTTATAAGTCGCTTAAATTTATTCAATCATTCAATGTTGTTTAGCTCGCTAAAATTTTCACTATTTTGAGCCATTCATCACCGATGGTTTGTTTTGATTTAACGGCCTTTTCAAGAAGTGTGTATTCCATAGCGTTATTCACAATTCCGACCATTACATTGTCTCTTCCTTCGAGTAAACATTCTACTGCTGAGTAGCCCATTCTGCTGGCTATTAATCTGTCAAAACAGGTTGGCATACCGCCTCTCTGTATATGTCCTAAAATACAAACCCTGGTATCACTTGCAGGAATTCTTTCTTTCACGATTTTTGCTACTTCATCAGCTCCTCCGAATCCGTCACCTTCAGCAACTACTACTAAGTTTACCAGTTTATTTCTTCTTCCTTTTTCCTGTAAAGAATCAATCAGCTCTTCAATATCGGTTTTACGTTCAGGAATTAAAATGTGTTCAGCACCGGTAGCGATACCGCTATGCAAAGCAATATAACCGGCATCACGCCCCATTACTTCAATAACGAATAAACGGTCGTGTGAGTCAGCTGTATCCCGAATTTTATCAATTGCTTCTACAGCGGTATTAACAGCTGTGTCAAAACCAATGGTAAAGTCGGTACCTGCTATATCTTTATCAATTGTACCTGGCAAACCGATACAAGGAATATCATATTCTCTGCTGAAAACGTCAGCACCTCTGAATGATCCGTCTCCTCCGATAATGACCAAACCATCGATACCGATTGCTTTCAGGTTGTCGTAAGCTTTTTTCCTTCCTTCCGGAGTCAGAAATTCCTTACTTCTTGCTGTTTTTAGGATTGTTCCCCCTCTTTGAATAATATTGGCTACACTTTTCGAATTCATCGGAACGATGTCGTTATCAATCATACCCTGATAACCTCTCATGATCCCATATACTTCTAAGCCATAGTAAATACCAGTACGCACTACCGCACGTATGGCAGCATTCATACCAGGTGAGTCCCCGCCGGATGTTAAAACGCCTATTTTTGTAACCTTTTTTGCCATTGAGTAGAGAATTAACTAAATTTTAAATAGATTAACGAAACAATAAATAATTTTCGATAAATCGCTCCAAAATTAAGGTTTTGTTTTGATTGTACAACAAAACTTAAATGAACATATTGTTTCTGATAACTCAAATGGTTTCGAACGCTTTTGTTCTCTTTCTTTTTATTACCTAACAAATGTTTGTACTCGTATCTTAGATTGTTAAAGCCCGCAAAAGGTTGTCAGCTTTCTCCCGCGAAAAGCCTTTACAGTAACGATTTTATTCTTTACAGTAAATTCTAATTCAATTCTAATCTTACTTTAACGTTGAAAGACTTTTTTCTAATCTCTCTTTTTTTCAGAAAAGAACCGAACTTTACATTCTACATAATGTTGCTATTGAATATGACTCAGAAGAAGATTTTAATTACCGGTGCCAACGGTTTTCTCGGCCAATTTTTAGTGCGTGATTTGTGGCAAAAAGGGTATGAGGTGATTGCCACCGGAAAAGGTGAAAATCGTTTACCGTTTACTTATACCGAAAGATTTACCTATGATACGCTCGATATCGGTAAATCTGCCAGTGTTCATTCGGTTTTTGATAAACACAAACCGAATCTGGTTATTCATGCTGCTGCCATTACTCAGGTAGATGATGCTGAACGAAATACCGAACTGGCCGAGCAAATTAACGTGCAGGGTACTGCAGAAGTTTTGGTGGATGCGGAAACTTATGCCGAATACATCCTGTTTATCAGTACCGATTTTGTATTTGACGGTAATAAAGGGATGTATGAAGAAGAGGATGATTTACAACCTTTATCGTTTTATGGATTTACTAAAATGCAGGCAGAGGCTATTATGAGTACGGCTGAAATTCCATATTCAATTGTACGTACCTGTCTGGTTTATGGTAAACCCTTATCCGGAGCACGTTCTAATATCATTCAATGGGTAAGCGGAAAATTACAGGCCAATGAAGCTATTAAAGTGGTAAATGATCAGGTGCGCACTCCAACTTATGTAGAAGACCTGTCAAAGGCTATTGTACAGCTGGTGGAACAACGTCTTACCGGTATTTATCATATTTCAGGAAAAGAAGTATTCACACCATACGAAATGGCTGTTGCTACCGCAAACTATCTGGGGGCAGATACAAGTTTGATTACTCCTGTAGATGCCAGTACTTTTAAAGAAGTAGGCAAAAGGCCTTTAAAAACAGGGTTTTCCATAAAAAAAGCTGAAACCCTGATCGGATTTCAGCCAGTTTCTTTTCAGGAAGCGCTGATTAAGATTTTTGAGCAGTAAATACTTCTGCGATCATACAACGGGCACTACCACCGCCATTGGTTTCAATGGTGGTTAACGGTATGGGAAGTAGCTCGTTGTAACGGCTCAATTCGTTTATTTGTTCGTCCGTTAAACTTTTATAGGCTGATTGTGACATAATTAAATACTTGTCACCCTTTTTGTTTTGCAATTGTATCATATTACCGGCGAATTCATTCATCTGCTCATAGGTAATGGTAATAAGTTCTTTATTTAACCCTTGTACCAGTTTGATGAACATATTTTTTTCTTCTTCATCGGTAATGGAATCTATACATGCTACTACAAACAGATCTCCTACACACATCATTACATTGGTATGATAAATCGGAGCTCCTTTCTGATCATATGAATGAAATGTAAACGGCTGATAATTCATTTTTACACAAAAGTCTTCCAGCACTTTTGCATTTGTTCTTTCACTGATACAGGCAAAAGCTATCCGGTGATCACTGTCGAGCACCATGCTGCCTGTTCCTTCCAGATACATTTCCTGTTCTTCATAACCGGTAAAGTCTTCTATTTTCTGAATATCAAATTCACTTTTTATCTTCGATAATACAAACGGTTTACGTTCGGCACGGCGATTTTTCGCATACATCGGATACAGGCAAATGGTACCATTACTGTGCAGGCTGATCCAGTTGTTCGGAAAAATTGAATCGGGTGTAGCAGGAGAGGGAGTATCATTTACTACCAATACTTCAATGCCCTTTTCTTTTAACTTGTGAACAAAATTATCAAATTCATACAATGCTTTCTCCTGAGTTCTTTCGTCTGTTTTGTTTACCTGAAAGGCATTGTTGACTGCCGTTTCAGCATTATAACCGAAGTGAATAGGTCTGATCATTAAAACTTTAGAAGCAATAGGCATATGTTAATTTTAGTCGTGAATTGATTTTCTGAGAATTGGCATACTCATACAATGGAAACCACCTCTCGCTCTCGATAATTCTGCAGAAGGAAACAGTATCAGTGTATCGGTCATTTTTTGAGGTTCCAGTTCTCCGCTCTCAAATTTCAACAACAGTTCCTCTACATGAATAATATCAAATCCGGCTTTTTTGAAAGCATCGACGGTTTTGTCATTACGGTCATACCCTAATACAACTCCTTCTTTCAGTGCGAGGACGTTGCAAGAATCGGTCCACTGTTCTCTACTGTCGAACGGAAATTCATTGTTGCCTGAATAAATCATTTTCACTTTACCTTCTACTCCTAAGTCATTCGATGAAATATCAATTAATAACTCTTCTAATGAATCGAAGTAAATTGGATTTTCTATGTCTTTGCGTTTAAACTGAGTAATATGTATCTTCTCTTCTTTCTTATTACTGAGCAAAATCCTTTCGATTACATCTGCATTTTCATGTTTTAATGCTTTTTTGCTGAATGCTCCCAACATTACCCACACATTTCTTTTTACCTGGGTAAAAATGGTATCAATATGCATGTAATCTCTTTTCTTAGGAATGCGGATAATTGAAACTTTCTTTACTATATTATGTTCGAATAATAATTTGGTTACCTGATGTGCCGCTTCCATACTCGTACGCTCACTTACTCCGATCAGTACATGATCTTTTGAAACCACCATAACGTCTCCGCCTTCAAGCGTCACCTTTTTATCATCCATATCCCTTGGTAACAGAAAGTGCTGATATGTATCAGGGATTTCTATAATATTTTCCTGGAAGTTTTCGAATAAAGGGTGATTGAAGAAAATGTATTTGGCAATTAATGCTTCCCTTCTTCTGGCTTTTTTAGCCGGTTTATTCAACAACAGGTATTCATTGATAACAATACCAATGTCTCTGGTGAAAATAAAGTTTGGAATAGGTGGAAATAACAATCCATCATCCGGTAATGAACCACTGATCATTGTTTTGGCCAGCTGCTGTGCTGTTAACCCCAATAACTTGTTTTGCATTTGCATAGAAATACCTTCAATGGCGCAGGTCGCTGCTACCAGTTGCTGGCGAATATCCGTATCGTCTAAAATTTCAGCCAGTAGCCACTCCAGTTCAATTACTTTTTCTGAACGGTGAAACTGTTCTTTCTCCGGCTTGTAAAAATCTCTTTTAGCTGCCGGAGCATCTATTTTTGAAAGTTGGCCTTTTATTTTTTCAGGATCCAGGAAGTACAACAGCAATTTTACATAATAATCGTACTCTTTTTTGCGGATAGTGTCTAAATGTACAATGTCTTCAAATAACCAGTCCTGCGCTTTGGAAGGAACCACTCTGCCTAAACCACTGTCAGGACTGTGAATTAATAACCTTTGTAATGTTCCTATTTCCGAGTCCACTCTGATAGATTTACTCATAACCATGCAATTTTTGTAATTCTCAACAGTTGTATGTGATAATTAATAGTTGACGGAATGTATTATCTTAAAGGTGAAAATACATCCTCCCGCCTGAAATCCGTATTAAAAAAAGCTTATCATGAATAGATGAAGCTTATATTTTATACGTAAAATAAGGAGGGTAAAACAGAAAAATTTCAAAATAATAAAATATTTGCAAAGAAACGAACAATCGTTAGTATTTTGAGCTGAATTCTATTATTTTTGAGTAAATAAATTTGTTAAAGCTATATGGATTTCCAACTCACTGAAGAACAGTTAATGATTCGTCAGGCCGCCCGCGATTTTGCACAACAGGAATGTTTGTCTGGAGTGATCGAAAGAGATGAAACTCAGACATTTCCAAAAGAACAAGTTAGTAAATTAGCCGATTTAGGTTTTATGGGTATGATGGTTTCACCCGATTATGGTGGAGCCGGTTTAGATACGATTTCTTACGTTTTAGCAATGGAAGAAGTGAGTAAAATTGATGCCAGCGTGAGTGTTTGTATGAGTGTTAATAACTCTTTAGTGTGTTGGGGGTTGGAGCGTTTTGCCAGCGAAGAACAAAAACATAAATATTTAACGCCATTGGCACAAGGTAAAAAGGATGGCGAATTATATATCGGCGCCTTTCTATTAAGCGAACCGGAAGCCGGTTCTGATGCTACTTCCCAAAGAACAACTGCCATTGATAATGGAGATCATTATGTGTTGAACGGGATAAAAAACTGGATTACAAACGGTAATTCTGCAAGTGTTTACCTGGTAATTGCACAAACGGATATTGCTAAAGGGAGTAAAGGAATCAATGCTTTTATCGTAGAGAAAAACTGGCCCGGTGTAACTGTAGGGGCGAAAGAAAATAAACTCGGTATTCGCGGAAGTGATACGCATAGTATTTCTTTTACGGACGTAAAAGTTCCGAAAGAAAACAGAATCGGAGAAGATGGATTCGGTTTCGTATTTGCCATGAAAACTTTAAGTGGCGGCCGTATTGGTATTGCGTCCCAGGCTTTGGGAATTGCCAGCGGTGCCTATGAACTGGCTTTAAATTATTCTAAACAAAGAAAAGCTTTCGGAAAAGAAATCATGCACCATCAGGCTATTCAGTTTAAGCTGGCTGACATGGCTACTAAAATTGAAGCATCCCGTTTATTGTGCTTGAAAGCCGCCTGGGAAAAAGATCAGCATATTGACTATACCCTCAGCTCTTCTATAGCGAAAGTATTTGCTTCTGAAACGGCTATGTGGACCACTACCGAAGCTGTTCAGATTCACGGTGGATATGGTTATGTAAAAGAATACCACGTGGAGCGTTTAATGCGCGACGCAAAAATTACACAGATTTATGAAGGCACCAGTGAAGTACAACGTATCGTGATCAGCAGATCAATTCTGAAATAATTTTTACTTACATAATTCATCACAACGACGGCTTCCTGAACAGGCCGTCGTTCTTTTTTTGATCATACCATTATTGTTAAGCGTACTGCCGCGGATTAATACCAGATCAGGCGGCACCGTTTGTGTTTTTAATTGTTCGGAGATTGTCAAAGTCTTACTCCTCTTGGCTTTGCTGTAAAATAATGGTATTCAGTTGTGTACGATTTTTTTTGATTAAGTGCGCAGAAAATCGTATTTTAATAGGATAGACTTATAAATACGGAGTGTTATGCGTTTATTAATGGTTGTTGTTTTTCTGGTAATCAATTTAGTGATCTGGGTGCTATATGGCGTTAGCTCGTTAACTCCCGCTATTGACGCCGAATTACCTGCTACTTTGTTAGAAATTCTTCCTTATATCAACTTCTTTATTGCCATCAACGCAATAGCCAGTATTTATTTTTATAAAGTTACCCGACAGGTACTTCATTATACACCTTCTATCTGGATCCTTTTCATTCTGGTAATGATCGGAGCCAGTTACTTTATGCATCCTTCGCACCAGCTATCGGTAGCTGAAATCAGCTTACAGGCAAGTGGTGTATTGGCTTGTTTCCTTACTATTTGCTGGTTACCACGCTCTTCAGCACAGGTTCAAACTGCCTAGTATTTCATACCTTTGTGTTTTCAAAGGAATGGATTATTATGGTAAATATCTCTGCTTATCATCGCTTAACAGAAGAGCTGGCTCCCAATAATGTTTCGTTAGTGGCCGTATCAAAGTTTAAAACGGCCGGTGATATCAAAAAACTGTACGATGCCGGTCAGAAAGATTTCGGTGAAAATTACGTGCAGGAGCTCCTCGAAAAACAGGCCTTACTTCCGGCTGACATTCATTGGCATTTTATAGGCCATTTACAATCGAACAAAGTAAAATACATAGTTCCCTTCATTTATCTCATTCATGGAGTTGACAGCTTTAAGCTACTCAAAGAAATTAATAAACAGGCCGGCAAACATGCCCGCGTAGTGAATGTATTACTTCAGATACATATTGCTGAAGAAGAAACTAAATTCGGATTAGACGAAAAAGAGTTAGCCGATTGTTTTGTGCAATTGGAACAAACCCCTTTTGAGTGGGTGCGGGTAGTGGGATTGATGGGAATGTCGTCGTTCAGCGAAGATACTGCACAGGTAACAGCTGAGATGCACCACTTAAAATCATTACATGACCGGTATAAAACTAAATTTGATTTGTTAGAAGGTCATAATCAACCTGTTTTATCAATGGGGATGAGTGGTGATTATCCGATAGCTATTGAAAACGGTAGTAATATGGTTAGGGTAGGAAGTCTGTTATTCGGTGCCCGTTAGCCGATTAATCGAAAAAAACTGCCTTTTAGGCGTAAGAAACCGTTTCTTAATCGAAATGAGTTAAAAAAGTATTAAGAGAAACATATTTTTGATGTAGAATTAATTATGTTTTTCATAGGTTATTGATTAATGGTCGAGAGCTGTTTCCACAGCTCTTTTTTTATTTTGACACCTTGCTGTACTGCTAAACGACCTGTATGGCGGGCTTTGTTAATAAGTTTGACTGCGTTTACACACTATTTGAAGGCTTACCACTCTTCATGTGAGCTTGCTTTTGATCGCATTTATCTCCCTGAATCTGTGGTTTTTTATTTAAAACAGGCAAGAAAATTGTAACTTTGTAAGAGGTGCCACGGAATGTCCCGTGGCTTCTTTGTACTAAAGCGCGAAATATGTCAGAGATTAAAAAAGAAGAAGAAAAATCACTCAATTTTATTGAGGAAATCATAGAGGCAGACCTGGCTTCAGGTAAACACAAGTCTATCATAACCAGGTTTCCCCCGGAGCCGAACGGGTACCTGCATATTGGCCATGCCAAAAGTATTTGTCTGAATTTCGGTTTGGCAAACAAATACGGTGGCAAAACCAATCTTCGTTTCGATGATACCAATCCGGTAACAGAAGATACCGAGTATGTAGACAGTATCAAAGAAGACGTACAATGGTTGGGATTTGAGTGGGCAAACGAGTTTTATGCTTCTGACTATTTTGACCAGCTATATACTTTTGCTGTTAAATTAATTGAGAAAGGATTGGCATATGTTGACGATTCAACACCCGATGAAATTGCTCAGCAAAAAGGAACTCCCACCACTCCTGGTGTGCGTAATGAATATGCCGGCAGAAGTGTAGAGGAAAACCTTAAATTGTTTGAAGAAATGCGCGACGGTAAATATCCCGACGGTGCAAAAGTGGTGCGTGCCAAAATTGACATGACCTCTCCGAATATGCATATGCGCGATCCGATTATCTATCGTATTAAACATGCGCATCACCACCGCACCGGCGATAAATGGTGTGTATATCCGATGTATGATTTTGCTCATGGTCAGAGTGATAGTATTGAAAATATTACCCACTCGGTTTGTACGCTGGAGTTTATTCCTCACAGACCGTTGTATAATTGGTTTATCGAACAACTCGAAATATATCCTTCACACCAATATGAGTTTGCACGTTTAAATCTGAACTATACGGTAATGAGTAAACGTAAACTCTTACAGTTGGTGAATGAAAAACATGTATCAGGTTGGGATGATCCGCGTATGCCGACTATCTCAGGGTTGAGAAGAAGAGGTTATACGCCTGCGTCTATCAGGGATTTCTGTGATAGAATCGGTATTGCTAAAAGAGAAAATATCATAGATGTTTCCTTATTAGAGTTTTGTATCCGCGAAGACCTGAACAAAACGGCTTTAAGAAGAATGGTGGTGTTTGACCCTTTAAAAGTAACTATTACGAACTATCCTGAAGGGGAAGTTGAAGTATTACATAGTGAAAACAATCCTGAAGACCCGAATGGAGGGGTAAGAGAAGTACCTTTCACCAGAGAATTGTATATCGAACAGGAAGACTTCATGGAAGAAGCGCCTAAAAAATTCTTCCGGCTGGCTCCTGGTAAAATGGTGCGTTTGAAAAGCGCTTACATCATTCAATGTAATGAAGTGGTAAAAGATGAAACCGGTAAAGTAACAGAATTGAAATGTACTTATATTCCTGAATCAAAATCAGGATCTGATACCAGCGGATTAAAAGTACAGGGAACACTGCATTGGGTAAGTATCCCGCATGCAATCAACTGTGAAGTAAGATTATACGACAGATTGTTTAACGCTGAAGATCCACAGTCTGAGGAGGGGGATTTTAAGGATTATATCAATAAAGATTCATTGCACGTAATTAAAGGTGCTTACGCCGAACCGGCATTAAAGAATACCACTTTTGATGAACGTTACCAGTTTTTGAGAAAAGGATACTTCACGCTGGATAAAGATACTTCTGCTGAAGGCATGATTTTTAATAGAACAGTAACATTAAAAGATGCCTGGGCTAAAGAACAAAAAAAATAGTAAAATGGCGCGATCTTCGCGCCATTCGTTTTAAATAAATTATATTTAGATAATAATTTTACAGCTTATGCAACTAACTATCTTAAAATTTGCAGGAATTCTTTCAATCTCTATGATGAGCTGCAATGACGGACCTGTACCTGCACGCGAAGAAAACGGCAGAGAAATGGGTTCTTCTTTAGACACATTGCCTCCGGTTGAAACCAAAGCGGCAAACTCGGAATATAAGCCGGCATTTAAAGGACAAACTCGTATCAACGGAGTGAAAACACCTTTTGCTGTTCAACACTCTGTAGTAACCGATAAATTAAGTAAACCATGGGGTATTGCTCAAATGCCTGACGGAAGATTTTTCGTTACTGAAAAAGGTGGCTCGATGAAAATTGTTTTTTCTGACGGTCAGCTATCAGACGCCATTAAAAATGTTCCGGAAGTAGATGCGCGCGGCCAGGGTGGATTATTAGGCGTTGCACTAGACCCCAATTTTACCACTAACCGTATGGTATACTTTGCATTCTCTGAAAAATACGGAAAAGGTAACCTGAGCTCTTTTGCAAAAGCAAGATTATCAGATGATGAAAAATCGCTTGAGAATGTAACGGTTATTTACCGTGCAATGCCTGATCATAACGGTACATTACACTATGGCGGTAGATTATTATTTGATAAACAAGGTAATTTATTAATTACTACCGGTGAGCGATCAGATATTGAAACACGTCCTTTGGCTCAGGATAAAAAATCGGGGTTAGGAAAAATTATCAGAATTACTACCGATGGTAAACCCGCTGCCGGTAATCCGTTCTTAAACGACCCTTCTTTCCTGCCTGAAATATATTCATGGGGGCATAGAAACGTTCAGGGCATTGCATTCCATCCTGAAACCGGACAATTATATAACAACGAATTCGGACCCAGAGGTGGAGATGAGCTGAATAAAGTAGAAGCCGGTAAAAACTATGGCTGGCCGTTAATTACATATGGTATTGAATACAGTGGTGATATCGTTCAACCGGGTAAAACCCAACAAGACGGTCTGGAACAACCGATCTATTATTGGGATCCGGTAATTTCTCCGAGCGGTATGACTTTCTATAACGGAACAACTATTCCTGAATGGAAAAACGATTTGTTTATTGCCAGCTTAAATCTGCCGCATGTAACACGTCTGGTTTTAAAAGACGGAAAAGTGGTAGGTGAGGAACGTTTGTTGGCAGATGAAAAACAAAGATTCCGCGATATCATAGTAGGTAAAGACGGAAACTTATATGCGGTGACTGATTATGGCCGTTTATACAAAATAGGAAAGTAATCAGAATAATATATTGAAAACCTCAGGAATAAAACCTGAGGTTTTTTTATTATATATAGTACGTGGTGGTAATATGTTAAAGATAGATTTTATACTTAATTGCAATCTTTTTTAGAGTAGATTAGTAGTAACTACTTATTGTGTGGTAAGTTAATATTTAAAGTGAGATGAAAATAAGCAGAGAAAGTTAATTTGTAGGTTTAATTAAATAGGTTTAGTGTATAATTAAGCTTCATGAATTCATATTTACCTAAACTCGTAAGTACTTTTTATTTAATATTTTGTTTTATAAATACTAATGTATTTTCCCAGGTTCCAATTGATAATGAAAACAGTTTACCTATAAAACCAATTTATAACTCTGTCATTCCTCCTTCACCGGATGCTGCTTCTATCTTACAGGCAGCTTACGGAAGTGTTCAAAAAAATACCGGCGGGGTAAGTGTTGATATACCTCTTTATACTGTTCAGGCAGGCAGTATTAACCTGCCTGTATCACTTGCTTATTTCAGTCAGGGTAATAAAGTAGATGAGGGTGTTTCAAGGGTAGGTTATGGATGGAGTTTAAATGCTTCTTCCGTTATTTCGAGAACCATCAGAGGTTTACCTGATGAGTCCAGTAATTTTGTATACAATATAAATGTTGAAAATAGTCTTTCTGAATTTACTGTTCAGAATTACGATTTTTTTAAAAATTTAAGTGACGATTTGCCTTTTGCAGATACTCAATACGATGAATACAATTTTTCTGTAGCGGGATATTCCGGAAAATTTGTTTTTGATACGTTGGATAAGGCATTGATGACTGAAAATTTTGATTTAAAAATAGAGGCTCAGCTGGGCAGGCAGATAATTGTTATAACTACACCTGATGGTACGAGTTACCATTATGGAGGAAGTTTTCAGGAAAAAATAAATTCAACAAGTGCTCAGTCCGGAGCGAATCGTTTCAGAAATGCTTATAGTGCACTTTTTCTTTTTAAGATATCCAATAATAAAGGGGATGAAATCCTTTTAAGTTATAGCAGTATAAATACGCAATCCATCAGTGCTCAAACTCAAACCTATATAGCCAATCCGGCAATACACACCAACATCGTGCCTTCACATTGCGGTACTTGTCCGAGTTATGGTGGTGGAGTTGCAACTAATCATATCACCACTACCTATTATACGACTTATTACATTACTTCTATCGTTTCCAGTAATGGTGACCGGGTTAGTTTTTCCTATGATCCGGTAGGGGATGCTTCGGGAGAAGTGAAACTGAGATTTGTCAGTATAAGCAATTATTATTCTGGTATATTAAAATCATATGGCCTGGATTATACTTTCAGGCCTGCACCGGCAAATACACATTATAAAAGGTATTTTCTAACAACATTAACTGAGAAGTATGGTGATTTTTCCGGTATGGTTCAGAATAACCTGGAGGATCAGGTATATCATATTGAGTATTACGATCTGGAAAACTCAGCACTTCCTTATACGAAATCACAGGATTATGCAGGATTTTATAATGGAAAGTCAAATAATAATTTATTATCGTACCATGAAATTTATAATCCGGGGTACTATACTTCAGATAGGAGACCTTCATTTTCGGATGCAGTGAAAGGGGTTTTGAAAAGTATTAAATATCCCAACGGACAATTGGAAGAATACCTGTACGAGGGAAATGTTTTCAGCGGATATGTTGCTGCTCCTAAAGTAAAGAGTAATTATTTGCATTCTTCCTTATACGGATACGATCCTGATTATAAAATCGGACCTGACTTTTTTTTACTGATCAGCCAGAATGTAACGATCAGCCTGCATACGAATCCTAAATATCCGGAGAGTGTAACTGATTCTTTATCACGTGTGGCAACTTTCATTCTTTACAAGAATGGCTCGGTGGTAGATAGTTTTCAAATGACAAGAAAAAATAACCCCAATCCTGTAGTGATTACTAAATCTCTGGAGGCAGGTTATTACTATTATTACGCCATCAGACATCGTAATGATGCTGAAACAGAATCTTATGTACAGTTTCAGTATGATAATGATACTTCTACTACAACTAATTATGTATTGCAAAATGAAGATAAACCCGGTATAAGGCTTAAAGAGATTAAATATTATGACGAAAGTAATTATGTAAGATCGAATTTTTATAAATATTCTCATGTAGGTAACTGGCCCTTAACTTCCGGCATTGCGGTTCCCCAGGCTGATTTTATAACCATGTTTCAGCAGTCCTTAATTTGTGACCCTGCTGAACTCGATGTGGTATGTACCTATTTCCAATTAACTTCGTCCACTTTGAATGATTATTCTATTTTTGGTAATAGCCCTGTTTTTTATACTGCCATGACACAGTCGGATGCTCCAAACTTTGAAAATGGAGGTACCGAATATACATTTTATGGACCCGGCCACGGAAACGGAGGTATGGCATTTCATGGAAATGATGTACCCATGGTACTACCATCGCATCAATATGCAGAAATAAATGGAAGGTTATCGAAAGTCAGAACTTTCGATTCGGCATTTAATATTTTAACAGAAACAGAAGATGTTTATGAATCTGTTCCGGTTCCTAAACCATCGGTGAGAAATTTAGTAGTTACCAGAAACTATGAACCATTGTATTTCGGTCCTACTAATCTTCAGATTTCATTTAAAGCTTTTAACGTAATTCAATATTTTTATCTTACCTCTTCTATCAGAAAAACGAAGACTATTAATAAAGTGTATGATACAGCCGGAACTCAAATGGTCACTGTTACCGAATATGATTATAACGGATACAACAATAATAGCCCTTCAGTAGCAAGAACAATCTATAATACAAATGACACCGCTACACTAGTTACCAGTTATCCAACCGACTTTCCATCTGATCCTATTTATGTACAGAAGGTTGGCTTTAATGAAATTAATGAACCGGTTCATTTAGCCAGTTATAAAAATGGACAATTATTACAGGAATCTGCCTATGAATATCAGGCCGTTAGTGGTAAGCCCTCTTTGATTCTTCCATCTTCAGCTTATTTCAGGGCATCCCCAAATGATACGCTTCAAAAACAGATTAATTATAACAAGTATAGTCATAATGGAAATGTGCTGGAAGTACAGAAAGAAAATGATATTCCTTCGGCTTATATATGGGGTTATAATAATCAGCTTCCGATAGCAGAAGTTACCAATGCAAACTATAAGAATTTATTCTATACTTCTTTTGAGGATACCGGTGCTGTAGTAAACTCTTATGCAGGTTTTAAAAGTTCTTTAAACGGAATCAATATTCAATTAACAAATCTTGATCCCGGCACGTATGTTTTAAGCTATTGGAGATATCAAAGTAATAGCTGGAATTTTGTTTCCGGTAATGTTACAGTTTCCGGCAATACTTATCTGATCAATCTGAGCGGGCATATTGATGAAGTAAGATTCTATCCTGTAAATGCATTGATGAAAACGTACACTTATATTCCCGGAGTAGGGGTGAAAGATATTATCGATGCGAACGATAAAAAAGTTTCTTATACCTATGATCAGGATCGCCGGGTTACATTGATCAGTGATGAAAAAGGCAATGTTTTAAAGAGATATTGTTATACGCTGAACGGACAATTGGAAGATTGCTCCGGCCTCACCACCTATTTAAATGATTCTATCTCTAAGTTTTTTGTAAGAACTAATTGTGACACCGGAGCTATTGCAGATAGTGTTTTGATAACTGTTCCTACCGGATTAATCAGGTCTTATGTCAGTAAAGAGCAGGCAAACGCTTATGCGCTACATCATTTAGATTCTATCGGTGTTATTCATGCCAATACGATGGCAAGTTGCTGGTGGTATAATGATGAACAATCGAAGAATTTTTTAAAATCCTGTCCTGCCGGTTACATCGCTGACTCTGTTTTGTATGTAGTACCTGCTAATACTTTCCGTTCAGCAGCTGGAAAAGAAACTGCTAATTATTTTGCTGAAAATGAAGTGAGAAGAAATGGACAGAGTTACGCAAATGCCAATGGTGTTTGTAAAATTATATGTACTCCTGCAAATTGTACCGGTAATCATCGGCGCTGTGTAAACAACACTTGTGAAATGGGAGTAGTAGTGCAAATAGATTGTGAGTTTGATCCGGAAACTAATAAGTATAAGTATTGGTTTGTGTATCAGTTTAGTGATATGTCGTGGAGTACACCTTTTTATGAAATAAGACCTTTCATGTGTGCGGAAGAAGCTCAGTAGTGAATTTCGTTTTAGAATGATTATGAAGTGATTTTTTATCCTAAACTCTTTCAACCTTCTTATATGTTATCGAATAAAAGTTTATTATCTTCTTTATT
>NZ_RCWL01000009.1 GCF_003991195.1 Gynurincola endophyticus
AATTATGCATTCGATAATCCTATTCGCTTCATAGATCCGGACGGAATGATGCCATGGACAGACTATTATAATTTAAATGGACAAATGGTAAAGCATGTTGATGATGGTAGAGATGATAAGAAGATAGTATTAACCTTTAGTAAGAAACTTAAGCATGTTGATAAAGCTATTATTGAAGGATATGTTATAAATCATATTAGTAACGATGATCTTAATAAAATGGATGATATCTATGATTTTGCTTTAAAAGATAAAACATATACCGAGCAAGGATTCTTATTAGGGCAAAACGGAAAGAGTTCAAAAATAGTTACAGGTAAATCAGGTGGCGAAATGGACGAACACACTTGGCGTGAAGCCAGGGCTGATTTAAGATCAAAGGGAGATAAAGTTGCTTCTGATGTTCATTTGCATCCACTTTTATACAATAATAAGGGCGAAATAATTGAATCAGGATCTGCTGTACCTTCACCCACAGATCTTGATCCAAATTATAGCAGAGGTTATACTCAGCCATCTATTATATTAGGGTTTAATGAGTATCAAGAACAATTGTATCCAGGGCAAATAATAGGAGTGTCTAAGAAAAGATATGATAAAGTAATCGGTTTTTATAATACGCAAAAAACTATTCAACAGATTAATTACTTAGATTTTATAAAAGCGATCAAAAAAATTAATCAGTAATGAAAACTGTTCTAAAAATATTGTTTATAATATTTTTCTCATTAAATTTTACTTATTGTAGAATTTATTACGATCATCAAGGAAATATAGATGTTTATGATAACTTGAAGTTTAATTATAAAGTTGATTATAATGAATTTGAATATTTTGATAAGAATAGTATAGGTTTAACAGATAGGAAAATGTACAATACTTATTTTATTATCAAACTGCCTAAAAAAATAGTTAATTGGATTCGATATGGAAATAATTTTTGGTTTGAGTATGAATCTAAACAAATTATATATATATACAATGAATATAAACACATAGCAGAAAATTCTTATCATTGGAGGTTAATAGATGTAGAGGATGAGGATGAGATTGACTTGTATATGTTTTACTATTGGGTAAATAAAAGAAAATATGATCAAAAATATTTATATAAGAAAAATAACTTCAGAGTTACAAAACTATATACTAATGGCAAATATAAAATATTGTTATTTAATATAAAGAAGAAAAACTACCAATCTTTTTTAGACTATGCAAAAACTTTTGAAATTAAAGATTAAGTAAAAGGTTAGGTTTTTTTTAATAATATTTCTAAGGATCGTTGTTGTTCTTTTGGATTACTCATCCACAGTATCAGCAGCCGTGTGATGGGTAAAATAGCAAATGCATATTTATACAACGGTAAAGAATTACAACACAAAGAGTTTAGTAATGGTAGTGGATTAGAGTGGTATGATTATGGGGCAAGAATGTACGACCCGCAGATCGGTAGGTGGAATCAGGTGGATCCATTGGGAGATGATAAGAAGCAAATATATTCATCTCCTTATTCTTATGTGATAAATAATCCTGTAAAGTATACAGATCCTACAGGTAAAATATGGCAGGATCCGGAAGAAGCCAGACGGCTTATTCGATTGATTGAAAATAGAATTACTGATTTAAACAATGAGATTAGTAAAATAGATAGAAAAATAGCAGCAGGTAAATTGAGCACAAGAAGATTAGATAGATTAACCAATAGAAGAGAGGAAGCGAACGAGAAAAAAGATTTAATGAGCCTGTCTGTGAAGGATATCAATATCTTGAGTGAATCAAAAGAAACTTTTAAGTTGTTTAACTCACCCGATAGCGAAGGGTATAAAGGTGTCCGAAAAAACGAAAAAGGAGTGATTTTAATTGAAGGATCTACTGTGGCTGTTCAGTTACATGAAATCAGACATATTGGTCAGTCGATTGAAAGTGAAGGGATGATCTTTAATAAAGATAATAGACTTATACTTTCTGGAATATATAAGGAACAAGGTACGAAGAATGAAATAGAAGGATACAAAATTCAATTTGCCTATGATGGATCCTACCCAAATGGAGCCTCTACAATAAAACATATTAATCCAAATACATTATATGCTATCAGGGATCAGCATGGAAATCTGGTTTATAAGCATCTAATGCCAAAATAATCCTCCATGAAAACTATGTATTCAATAATCCTTTTCTCATTACTATTACCAGCCTGTTTGGTTAATAAAAATAATTTAGAAATAGCTGATATTTCCGGAACCTATTTTTTAAAAACGAATAATGTGTTTCAAGCCTTCAGTGAAAATAATTACAGTTATATTGACCTTAAAGAAGATGGACGTTATGAACTATATAGAGGAGAGCATAGATTATTACCAATAGAATATTGTGAATTAGCTTCTCAAGGTAAATGGAAAAGAAAAATGAATAATATTATAGAAATAGATAGTAAAGATAGTTTTTTGGAAAAAAAAGGATATCAATATGATGTAGTGCAAGTAAATAAGGAGTCTCCAGATAGTGTTTATTTTGAGATTAACTTACAAGATAATATAGATGATGTGACATTTAGACTGTATATTAATAGTAAGATGAATAGTCCAATTTTTTTTAATGGCGGTAGAGTTGTAATAGATAAACATGATATTTTAAACAAGTACTTTACTGAATTTAAACATAGAAATAATATTATTGATATTAGTATTAATGCTGACACAAGAGGGGCAAGAGTTTATAGAAGTAGAACATCTTTTTATATAACAGTCAAAGATTTGTATTTCTCGGAGTATAATTATTTTACAATTAATTTTCCACATTTTGACAGTTGCTTTTTCATGTTTGAACCATTTGAAAATGATTTTCTTCTTATAAACAAAAAAGGAGAACTGAATTGGTTAGGGGAAGTTTGGGTTAAGCAATAATCTAATTACCTGAATATTTATATACTTGATAAAAAACGGAAAGAGTTCAAAAATAGTTACAGGTAAATCAGGTGGAGAAATGGACGAACACCCCTCACTCGCGCCGGATTGTATCCGGTGTGAATAGAATAATACTTTTCAACTGAAAAAATCTGATCAGTTAATATTAACTGATCAGATTTTACCACTGATCATTTATTGGAAGCTTTAAATCTTCATCAGCGCAGATCTGCGCGATGAAGTTACTGAATTAAAGAACTTATCTGCATCTGCGTTATCTGCGTGATCAGTTGATTCGTTAATGGCTAAAAAGTGAACTCAGAATAGTTTAATACTGCTCAGACTCACTCGGAAAACTTCTCGCTTTTACATCACTCACATATTTTCCTACCGCACCTACTACCTGATCATGCAGGTCTAAATACTGACGTAAAAAACGAGGTTTAAAAGTATTGTTCAATCCTAACATGTCGTGCATTACCAATACCTGGCCGTCGCATTGATTACCCGCACCGATACCTATGGTCGGAATCAACAGGCTCTTCGATACCTCAGCAGCTAAAGTAGCCGGAATCTTTTCCAGTACCACAGCAAAACAACCGATTTCTTCTAATAGTTTAGCGTCAGACTTCAGCTTGTTCGCTTCAGCTTCTTCTTTAGCGCGTACACTGTAAGTACCGAATTTATAAATAGACTGAGGTGTTAACCCGAGGTGGCCCATTACAGGAATACCTGCATCAACAATTCTCTTAATAGATTCTGCTATTTCTGCACCACCTTCAATTTTTACGGCGTGGGCACCGGTTTCTTTCATAATCCGAATGGCACTGGCCAAGGCTTCTTTAGTATTACCCTGGTATGATCCGAACGGAAGGTCTACTACTACTAAAGCTTTTGAAACCCCTCTGATTACGGAAGCGGCGTGATAAATCATCTGGTCTAATGTAATGGGTAAAGTCGTTTCATGACCGGCCATTACGTTCGAGGCAGAATCACCTACCAGAATAGCATCAATTCCGGCCTCGTCAATTAACCGTGCAAATGAATAATCATAGGCTGTTAACATAGAGATCGGCGTACCCTCCTGCTTTAATTTTAGTAAAGTATGAGTAGTGACTCTTTTGATTTCTTTATTTACCGACATTGTAAGTAATTAAAATGAATAAACTATAGTGAAGCAAAATTAAGCTTTTGAATGTATCTGAGCATATAAATGTTGAATCAGCCCGTCTGCCAGACCGATCTTAGGTACATAAATTTCTTCTATATCAGCCCATTTCATCACTTGTGTATAAATTTGAAGAGCGGGAACAATCACGTCTGCACGGTCTTCCCTTAACTTGTACAAGCGGATCCGATCTTTCATAGATACTGCAGAAAGCTCTTTGTAGTAGTCGTTTAATAACTGACGGGGGAGTGGTTTTCCTTCTTTTCTTTTAGATAAAGAGAAGATTTTATTGATATTACCACCGGAGCCGATCGCAATCGTTCCTTTGGTTTTGTAGAATTTTGTAATCCGGTTCACATACGATTCCATCTCATTCCACAAGGAGTCTTCCACCTGATTTTTTAATAACCGGATTGTACCGATATTAAAGGAACGCTGAAACTTCAGTTCGCCCTGCGCAAAATAAGTTAACTCGGTACTACCTCCGCCTACATCAATATACAAATAACCCAACTCATTATTCATGTATTCCGCAATATGGTTTTCATAAATAAGTGTGGCTTCCGTATCACCCGAAATAATCTCAATCTGTATATTGGCTTCGCGGTGAATCGCTTCTATGATTTCTGGTGAATTTTTAGCATCGCGCATAGCCGAAGTTGCAGCTGCAGTAACATGCTCCACCTGATATGCATCGAGTAGATTTCTGTAGGCCTTCATGGTCGATAAGATCATTGACCTTCTGATCTCACTGATTTCCCCCTTTTCAAATACATCAAATCCTAAACGTAAAGGAACCCTTACCAGATTTAATTTTTGAAACTGAGGCATACCCATTTCTTCCTGAACTTCCACAATCAATAATCTGGCCGCATTACTCCCAATGTCTATTGCTGCTAAACGCATAGTTATAACGATCGAATCACTTTATCTGCTGGTAATGGAATTGTTTTCTTCTGTTGAAGGTACTGATAAATTTCGACTTGCGAACGGATCGCATTGCTTTTGTCGGCAGCTACATATTCATTACTAAGCTCATTATCCAGTATTCTCGCCTTAACATTGTCTTGCAACTGAATATTCAGGATGTTTTTGAGTACCTTTTTGATATCAGGGTCGTTGACCGGACAAGTAATTTCTACCCTATGGTCAAGGTTTCTGACCATCCAGTCGGCCGAAGAAATATAGATCTGATGTTTACCGCCATGATGGAAGTAAAATACTCTGGCATGCTCCAGGTATTCATCAACTATACTAATAGCCTGAATCGGATATTTAAATTTCGGGTTTTCAGAATACATACAGAAAATACCGCGCACAATCAACTTCAGGTGTACGCCAGCTTTTGCCGCTTCCTCCAGTTTGGTAATCAGTTGCTCGTCTGATAAAGAGTTTACCTTGATAATAATCGATGCGGCTTTACCGGCTTTTGCCGCCTTGATTTCCTGGTTAATATGTTTTACCAGTACCGTACGAAGTTTAGTAGGGCAAGGTACCAGTGTAGAACAAGACTGCAGATGTTTTAATCCTGTTTTCGGATTTTCAAGATATTTAAAAACAGCATCCACATCAGTCATTATTTTTTTATTCGCTGTTAATAAACAATGGTCGCCGTAAATATTAGAAGTTTTTTCATTGAAGTTACCGGTACTTACAAAACCATAACTCACAAACTGACGATTGTGCTTACGCTTGATGATACATAATTTGGCATGTACTTTTTGATTCGGAATAATCGGTATCACCGTGATGCCTTCTTCTTCGAGTCTTTCTTTCCATTCTAAATTTGCTTCCTCATCAAAACGTGCGCGCAACTCTAACATCACACTCACTGATTTACCATTACGGGCTGCATTGATCAGTGCATTGATCACCTTTGAGCTGGATGCTAACCGGTAGGCCGTCATTTTAATCGACGTTACATTCGGGTCAAAAGCAGCTTCGCGTAATAAATCAATCACTGAGTTGAAAGAGTTATAAGGAAAATTCAACAGAATGTCGCGTTGAAAGATCACATCGGTAACCCGCAACGAACTTTTCAGATAGGGGTGAACAAAAGGTTTTTTACGTTCCCCTTTTTTGGGAAACACATCCGGAAAATCCATAAAATGTCTGAAGTTGTGAATCCTTCCTCCCGGAATGACACTCTCGTTACGGTTGATCTTTAATTTTCTTAAAAGAAAATCAAGCAAACCGTCGTCGATGTCTTTATCATAGGCAAACCGAACAGGCTTCCCTTTACGGCGATTCTTTAATCCCTTTTCGATTTTTTGAACAATGGTCGTAGACAGGTCATTGTCCATATCAATTTCTGCATCTTTCGTTACTTTAAATACCCACGACTGATATTTATCGTATCCGAAATACGAGAAAATACTTTTTAAATTATAACGGATAATATCTTCCAGAAGAATAATGTTATGGTGGCCGGGTGTATTCGGTAATTTTACAAAACGGCCAACAATTTTCGAAGGAACTTCAATCACTGCATACTTCCTTTTTTGAGTGGCATTTCTGCTCGTCATCAATACGCCCAGGTATAAAGACTTGTCTCGGATATAAGGAAGTTCTTCAAGATCTTCAATCATCAGCGGAATAATATTCGAACGTACTTCCTCCTCAAAAAAGTTTATCACAAACTTTTGCTGATCCCTGTTGAGTTGCTTTTCAGTTAATAAGTGAATATGATTGCGGTTCAATTCGTTTTTTAATTGTTCCCAAACTTTGTTAAATTGAATTTGTTGCTGAATTGAAACCTGTTGAATCTGATCAAGAATAGATTTAGGATCATATTCAAGGTGCATGTTTTTAATCTTACTGCCCATCTCCACCATTCTGTTTAAAGTGGCCACACGCACTCTGAAAAATTCATCCAGATTGTTAGAGAAAATACCCAGAAATCGAATTCTTTCTTTTAGCGGTACAGAGGTGTCTTTTGCTTCCTGTAAAACCCTTTCATTAAACGAAAGCCAGCTCAGGTCTCTCGGAATAATCGATTTCTTCATATGTTCTTCATGTTAAGTCTTGAAATTAAGTAATTTATATATAGGTAAATAGTATTGAGTTGTTAAATTCCAATGAATTTCTGAGAAACGGAAGAAGCAGAAAAAAATTGAAAAAAAAGTTTGAATTTTAAAAAAATAAAGTAGCTTTAACCTGAAATCTATTATTAAACAGTATTTGTTTAATCGTTTAAATAAGATTGCTACGATTGATTATGAAATTGTTATGAATTGAATTAATATTGAATATATACTTTTATTGATTCAACTTTGTAACCCGAACCAAAACAATTCGCTATATGAAAAAGCTCTGCTCCTTCATCCTGATCCTGAGTTTGCTGGCCTGTTCTAAAGGTGGAGATTCTCCCGAACCTCCCGTTGTAGGCCCTCCGGAACCAACTCCGCAAACACCCAACAACAGGGTAGTTGCACATCGTGGTGCCTGGAAGGAATTCGGCTTTCCCTATAACTCAATGGCTGCGTTTAAAAAAGCTATTGAAATCGGAGTATTTGCTTCTGAATGCGACGTACAACTTACAAAAGATAAAAAAGTGATTGTTTATCACGACGAAACCATCGGTGGTAAATATTTTAAAGATGTGAACTATTCCGAGATTCAAAACCTCACCCTTGCCAATGGCGAAAAACTACCCACACTCGAATCTTTCTTAGACGAATTACTGAAACATAAAACCACTTTATTGTGGATTGACATCAAATCTCTAACCGATAATGCCGGCGGTAATAGCTGGGGAGTAGAATGCGCAAAAGCCGTAGCAGCTACTGTTGCTCAAAAAAATGCAGCATCTTTTGTACGTGCTATAGTAGGGCGTAAAGAAGTGTTGGATGCAAGTATTGCCGCTTCTAAAGGTACTTACGAGCATGGATACATGAATATCGACTGGACGCCCACTCAATTCACCAACGCAGGATATAACTGGGCAAACTTTACTTATACCAAATACTATACAAACGCAAATACACATAATGCCGCGTTGATACAGCAATATAAAAATGCAGGACTCAAATTAAGTGTGTACACGGTAGATGATGCAGTAGCAATGGATTGGTTTATTGCACAAACGGATATATTTGCGATCACTTCTAATAACCCGTTTGCACTTTTACAAAAGCTTAAATAATACAGGGTTAATCGTTTGGTAATAGTATGATCATATTGCCGTCGTAATCTTGCAACGATTTTATTATTCAGATTATTTGATTAAGTTATTTTTTACGGATATTTGTTTAAACGATTAAACAAACCTATTTTATGAGAAAGAAAACATCAATGAAAGATATTGCAGCTCAGCTCGGTGTTTCCACCGCATTGGTGTCGTACGTTCTGAACGACAAATATCCTGATCGCATTAATGCCCATACGGCGCAGAAAATTCGTGACCTGGCTGCTGAGCTGCAATACCAGCCGAACCAGATCGCGAAAAGCTTAAAAAACGCAAAAACATTTACCATCGGGTTGATTATAGCCGATATCTCGAACTTATTCTACTCAAGCATCGCACGTGTGATTGAAGATGAAGCTAAACTGCATCAATACAATGTGATTTTCGGTAGCGCTGATGAAAATCTTACCAAGTTCGAAGAGTTGCTGAAAGTTTTTGTAAGCCGGCAGGTTGATGGAATTATCCTCGCCTCCCCGGAAGGTTCTGAGTCTTGTTTTCAGTTTCTCACCGAAAGAAATATTCCTTTTGTGGTGATTGACCGTTTTTATCCGAATCATAAAGACGTGAATGCTGTTTTCATTGACAACTATAAAGCTTCCTTTGAAGCCATTGAACACCTTTCACAACAAGGATTTAAAAATACCGCACTTGTTACACTCGCTTCCAAACTCCACCACTTACAACTCCGTACAAAAGGTTTTGAAGATGGAGCGAAGCAATTTCAAAATAATATTTGTCCTACCATCCTGGAAATACCCGAAGATATTTTAAGTGAAGAAGTAGAAAAACGGATACTTCAATTGCTGAAGAACCGGAATGATATAGACTCTGTTTATTTCACCACGAACAAAATTGCCATTGAAGGATTAGCGGTTTTAGCTAAATATAAAATTGCCGTACCGCACGACGTGGGCGTGATTTGTTTCGATGAAGCGGATGCTTATAAAATCTTCAATACATCCATTACCTATATAAAACAACCCCTGAGGCAGATCGGACATGAAGTTGTTGAGCTATTGATGTCATTAATGAATGGCAATAAGTTGAACAAACATATAATGTTAGATACGACACTCGTGGAAGGCAACTCCTCCAAAATGTTTTGCTGATACGGTACGTAGCTAGCCCCAAACTTTTATTCATCAACATGAAAGCGAAAAAGTTAAAAACTCGGACGGCAGCTCCACTAAGTGGAATGTTATTAATGTTATTGCTGAATGGAGAGGCTTCAGCCAATAACGACTACCGGTACAAAATGAACCCGGCAGCCAACCTAACCACACACGGTTTTGCAAATTGGTTGCAAGACAAAAAACTATCAGGAAAAGTAAAAGATGCAGCAGGTGAACCTATATCAGGGGCTACTGTATTCTTTAAAAGCGACCCCAAAAAAGTGTATCAGACCGATACAAACGGGGTGTTCTCTGTTCCGTTTACCAAAGACGGTGATGTACTGGTCATTACCAGTGTAGGAACAAAATCACAAGAGCTCGTAATCAGCGGTGAGCAGCTTTTCATGGATATTTTCATGGAAGCTAAGGCTGCCGACCTGGATGAAGTAGTGGTGGTTGGATATGGTACGCAGCTAAAAAGAAAAGTAACCGCTGCCGTTGGAAAAGTAGAAGGAAAATCATTAGAAAGCTTGCCAATTAACTCTTTGGGCGACGGGTTAAAAGGAAAGGTAGCCGGTATGAATGTATACACTACCGATCAGCAACCCGGTGAAAACCCCAGCTTCCGTATTCGTGGTGGTTCTTCTATTAACCAGACCAATGCGCCCATTGTTGTAGTTGACGGTGTGGTGCGTGATTTAAGCGGTATCAACCCGAATGATATCGAATCAATTGAAGTATTGAAAGATGCGGCTTCTGCTGCTATTTACGGAGCCCGCGCCTCCAATGGTATCGTAATGGTGACTACAAAACGGGGCGTTTCTAAAAAACCTCAGATTTTGTTTGAATCATCTGCAGCACATCAGTCTCCTGCACAATTGTTCGACCTGATGAATGCAGAAGATTATTTAAGATATATGCGCCCGGCTATTGCTGAAGGTAAATATCCCCAACGCAACTTCCAGAACGGATTCTCTACCAGCTCTGCTAATACAGACGCTTCTATGTGGAGTACCAGATACCTTCAACCCGGTGAAACCGTACCGGCAGGATGGAAGTCTATGCCGGATCCTCTCGACCCTGCAAAAATTTTAGTATTCGAAGACAATGATTTCCAAAAACGTTTTTTTGATAACTCTACCTGGACAAACCATTATGTTGGTATCAACGGTGCCAGCGATGTGGTAAAATATAACGCTTCTGCCGGTTATACCAATGACGGCGGTATCGGTATCGGAACCAGCTATGAAAGATTCACCATGAGAGGTAATATGGATATTAAAATTACCGATCGGCTGAATTTTATGACCAGTTACGATTATGCACACACTGAATTGGAAGATTACCCGGGAAATAAAAGAAACTCTGTACAAAGAGGACTTTCAACACCTTTTACTCACCGGCTTTATAACGTGGCTACCGGCTTACCGGAAAAAGGATACAACGGATCTACTCCGACACCTGACTGGTATGAGTATTATTATGACAGAAGTCAGACGACCAAACGAAATACGATTTCAGCGAGACTGAATTATCAGCTGAATAAAAAATTGTCGTTTACCGGTATGTTGACGAATTTCAACCGCCATACCCGCGGATACAATTTCCAGAAGGCCAATGAATATGTAGGACTACGCGAAACCAATGAGTCGTTTTCAGAGTTGAATCGATTAAACCTGCAGGCATTTGCCAATTATAAAAATAAATGGGGCAACCACAATTTCGAAGCCGTGATCGGTACCGAATATATGAAAGACAGAAACAATGCTTTTGCGGCTTCTGTTACCGGTGCTGCATCTGACAAAGTACCTACCTTAACAGCCGGCGCTATCCCGGGTATGCCGACGTCAGGAAGAACCAGCGAAGTACTGATTTCTTATTTCACACGTCTGAACTATGACTACAAAGACCGTTATCTGCTCAGCTTTACCATGCGTGCAGACGGGTCTTCAAAGTTCCTGGGTGATAATGTATGGGGCTATTTCCCCGCCGCATCGGCAGGATATATCATTTCTGAAGAAGACTGGTGGAAGAATGCTGACTTCAGTAATGTTGTTAACAGCTTCAAGCTGAGAACTTCTTATGGTTTAACCGGTAATAATTCTATCGCACTTTTTGATGCCCAGGGTAATTATTCTACTTCAGGACGGTATAACGGTGCATCGGCAATTATTACCTCCACCATGCCAAATCCAACCCTGAGATGGGAAACCACCCAACAGTTAGATATTGGTTTTGACGCAGGGTTATTCAATAACAGAATCAACTTCGGGGTAGATTATTTTAATAAAATCACCAATGATTTATTATTCAATCAACCTTTACCAAATACGTCAGGGTATTCTACTGTAATGATGAATATCGGTAAAGTAAAATACTACGGGTTAGAATTCCATATTTCATCAACCAATATTGCTACTAAAAACTTTACCTGGACGACCAACTTCAATTATGGTTATGTAATGAACCAGGTATTGAAACTTCCTGAAAACGGAAGAGATAAAAACCGTATCGGTGGTGTGGCACTGGCAGATGGAACTGCTTTTGGCGGTATTGCCGAAGGAGAAAGATTATTCCGTATTTACGGTTATGTAGTGGATAGAATTTTAGAAACACCTGCACAGGCAGCAGGAGCTATGTATGATGCACAATCGAATGGATTCAGCAATACAGACGGATTGTCAATTACCGGCCGTAAAAACGTAGGTGATTACGAATGGGTGAACAGACCGGGTTCTTCTTTGAGAAACGGCGAAGACCAGATCAATGCAGAAGACCAGTTTTTGTTGGGCTATACTATGCCGCATACAACCGGGGGTATTACCAACAACTTCCAGTATAAAAACTGGACACTGAACGTAGCAATGGATTTTGCACTCGGACATACCGTGCAAAATTACCTGCAGGAACGTTACTTTATGGGAACCTTCAATTACAATTATAACCTCACCAATGAGGTAAAAAAAGCCTGGACCCAACCCGGCGATAATACACCTTATGCTAAATTCACTGCTAACGATGCTGATGACGGTAGCAGAAACTATTCAAGAGTGTCGAATGTTTTCAGTGAAAAAGGTGATTACCTGTGTTTAAGAGATGTTACACTGGCTTATCAGTTACCACAAGCGTTCTTAGCTAAATACAAGATTAAGAACGTAGTGGCTTATGTATCCGGCCAGAACCTTCATTACTTCACAAAAGTAACAGGAGTTGCTCCTGAAATGGGTACCGGTTCTACTTATGATACCGACTATAACCCATATCCTGCTTCAAGAAGAGTAGCATTAGGTTTAAAAGTGACTTTATAATTTATTAATTGAAAGTATTATGAAACTGAAATATATAATTCCGGTAATAGTTGGCTTATCACTGGTTGCTTGTCATAAAGATTTAGACATTCCGCAAAATAGCCAGCTGGTTTCAAAAGATATGTGGAAAGATGAAGCGGATGCTGTGGCTGCTGTAAGGGGGGCACATAGTTTAATGCGTACTGCTTTTAGTCAGGGGCTGGTATACTGGGGCGAATACAGAACCGGTTTATGGGGGCCTGGTAACCACGGTGGTTTAACTCAGGCAGAAAGAGATCAGGTGTATCAAAGCTCTATGAACTCAACCCACACACGTGCAGATTGGGAACAATTGTACAGAACCATCAATATGGCGAATCTTATTTTGAAGTATACGCCTGATATTAATTTTGTATCTGCCGCTACTCAAAACGAAATGATGGCAAATGCCTATTTCATCAGAGCAAATTGTTATTACTGGATTGCCCGTATCTGGGGAGATGCTCCTTTAGTTTTAGAAGGTACCGAATCACCCACTCAAAACCTGTTTCCTTCCCGTGCACCTGTGGCACAGGTACTGGCACAGGTAGAAAGTGATATTCAGGCAGGAATTGAAACCATGCCCGCCAATATTACCAGCAGAAAGCAGGCATCCCTGGCTTCTTTAAATATGCTGAAAGCCGATTATTCTCTTTGGATGTATAAAGTTCGCAACGCCGGCCAAAACTATCTGACCGCTGCTGAAACTGCCGTTACTGCGGTTAAATCATACGGCCACCTGGCTTTAAGTGCCAGTTATGCAAACGTTTTTAACGTGGCTACCGAAAGTGGTACTGAAATCATTTATGCCTGGAACTATCAGCAGGAAGAATATACCGGTGGTTATCCGGCCGATTACCAGTTCAACTCTGCTACTGTAACTGCTGCCTATCATTTCAATCCGGTAGTAGTAGGAACAGGACAACAATGGACTTTCTATACCAACGCTTATGGAAATATTCTGAAAGAGGTTCCGGCAGATACCAGACTGCTCACCAACTATCAGACCTTCCACGATCCTCAGATGAATCAAACCTTCAACTTTACCAATAAATACAAAGGTTCGTGGATCAATAACACACTGGTGCTGGATGCCGATATCATTCTCTACCGTCTAGCAGATGCTTATATGTTCGATGCTGAAATCAAATTGTATAATGATGATATCCCCGGAGCTATACAAGCCGTTAATCTGGTGGTAAAAAGAGCGTACGGAACAGATAATTATTACTCTTTGTCGCAAACTCCGGCAGACGCTAAAGCAATTATTGTAAAAGAAAGACTGAAAGAATTTCCTGCTGAAGGTAAGTTATGGTGGGACCTTATCCGCCTGGATGCTGTATTTGATTACAACACACATCTGGCTGCAAAACAAGGACAACCCAATATTCTTTTATGGCCTTTAAGTAATAATTCGATTAATGATAACCCGAACTTAGGTGGACAAACACCGGGCTGGAATTAATCTCTAAACTATAGATACAATGAAAAATATTCTATTATATACATGTACGTTTGCAGCATTGCTCACAGGTATGGTAGCTTGTGATAAAATTGCAGCAACTGATGATGTACCACATACTCAAAGCGCACGTTTAACCGTACAGGACACACTGGTAAAAGTACCGGCAACAGCAGGAGTGGCTTCGAATATCGTAGTCGTTTCAGGTGATAACAAAAACTGGAATGTTACCAGTAATGATTCATGGATCAAAGTTTCAAAAGGACAAACGAATACCAATGGTGTAACCGAATCTACAGTAGAAATTGCTGTTGAAGCAAATACTTATTATTCACGCTATGGATCTGTAACATTAACACTGGAAGGATCATCTGCATCCAGAACTTTCAGAGTATTACAGGAATCGGCATTGGGTGACCCTTATATTACTATTGGTGATAATAATCAACTCAATATCAGAGCAGCTCAATTAGACACTGCATTGACTGTTTCAACCAATCAATCAGTATATGAGGTAAACACCGAAGCTTCATGGATTACTTTTACTAAAACAGCGAATCAGTTAACTGTTCATATTGCAGAAAATGAAGGACTGGTATCAAGAGTTGATTCTTTTACAGTGGTAGCAGGTACAACACCGCATATAGCAACTACCAAAATTGTTATTCGTCAGGCTAAACCCGACTCTGAAGATGAAATTACCATCAACGGAATTGAATTTGTGCGGGTGAAAGCAGGCAGCTTCTTTATGGGGGCACAAAATACCAATGCCGGCGGAACCAACTACTACAGCGCAGCTGCAGCTAATCAGATGCCGGTACACAAAGTAAATATTACCAAAGATTTTTATATCGGAAAATATGAACTTACCCAGGCCCAATATCAGGCTGTAATCGGGTCTAACCCTTCTTCTACCAAAGGGCTCAACAATCCGGTAGAAATGGTTGACTATAACGAGGCCGTAAACTTTACCAGTCTGTTATCGCAACAGGTGGGCGTTACTTTCCGTTTACCAACAGAAGCCGAATGGGAATATGCCGCAAGAGGTGGTAGTGCATCACATCAGTTCATCTATTCAGGTTCAAATAATCCGCTGGAAGTGGCCTATCACTTTACTACAGGCGGAACAGAACGCGCTGATGAAATTACCAAACCCGTTGGTTCTTATTTACCAAACTCTTTGGGTATTTATGATATGAGCGGAAACGTTTATGAGTGGTGTTTGGATAAACAGGTTAGTTACACTGCTGCCGAAAAAACCGATCCGGTTGGAACAACCGGTAACAACATTCTTCGCGGCGGCAGTTGGTACCACAATGCAGCTTCACAGGCAGTGAGTTACCGTGGTAGCAATTCAGCCGACTTTAAAAGAGCTTATTTAGGTTTCCGCATTATTTACGTTCCCGAACAATAGTATCATGATGAAAAAAATGATTTTTATTAGCCTCGTTTTATTGAGCGGCCTCCAACTGTCTGCTCAAATGGGTTGGAATGGAGTAGTAGCCCATCGAGGAGGTATTTATAACGATCCGGCTATTCCTGAAAATTCTATTGCGGCGCTGAAAAAATCAATCGAACTGGGATGTTATGCTGCAGAAATTGATGTACACCTCACCAAAGACCTCGTGCCTGTCGTTTTTCATGACCATGAATACAATGGTATGCACGTTGAAAAAGTTACTTATAATGATTTAAAAGGAATCAGGCTCTCCAACGGAGAGCCGATTCCTACTTTAGACCAGTATCTTAAAGTCGTAATGAACGATCCGAAAATCAGGTTATGGATAGATCTCAAACGCTCACAACTCGAACCTGAACGAAACGTTCTGCTGGCTCAATATGTAGCACAGGTAATACAACAAAACTTTGCAGAAAAAAGAGCTGAAATCATTGCACCAATGTTTGACGCTATGATAAGAATAAAACAAATTGCTCCGCAGGTAAAGTTATATTACATTGGAGTAGATAAAACACCCGGAACGCTTAGGAATCTGGGGTTCGATGGTGTTAATCTCAGCTATAAACGGTTCGATAAAGAATACAGTATCACAGAAACAATCGCTGCCGGATTATACGTCGGAGCATATGTGATAGATGACCCCGTTGAAATGGAAAAACAAATTAAAAATGGGGTTCATTTTATTACTACCAATAAACCTGAAGTGCTGATTCAGGTGATTGAAAAATTAAAGAAAAAACTTTAACTCTCTTATAAATTGAAGCTGAATGAGGAATCTGTTGTTTTATGTTTGGATAAGCCTTGGTTTCTTCGCAGGATGTATTCCGCCCGGCGAAAAAAATAAATCGGCTGCAAAAGCCAATACTGAAGTAGGTTATGCTTCTGTAAAAGATCTGTCGACTGTTAAAGTCGGCTATTGTACTCCGTCATTAGATGCTTCTTTCTATGTTGCTTTGGAAAATGCAGTTAAAAATACTGTTCTGGCTTATGGAATGCAATATCTTACTACTGACGGACAAGCTGATATTGCCAAACAGGTCATAGCTGTGGAAGATCTGCTCGCAAAAGGAATTGATGTGCTCATTCTGAACCCGATTGACCCACAGGCATTGACTCCCATCGTAAAAATGGCACGCGAACAGGGTGTGGCAGTTTTTGTGGTAGATAGTTATATTGAAGAAGAGGCGCCATATATTTCTGCTGTAGTGGCAGATAATCAGATGAATGGTGAACTGTTAGGAGCCTGGATTATTAAAAATATTAAAACCGATCTGAATATCGCTGTTATCAGCGGTAATCAGGGTAACCCGGTAGGTAGAGAAAAACGATTGGGTTTTATTCGCGGACTGGCAGATACCCAGTTACACGGTTCCGGTAAAGTCAATTTCAAAATAGTAGCACAAGGTTGGGGCGGCTGGACGAATAATGGCGGCTTAAAAGCAATGGAAGATATTCTGGTAGCACATCCATACATTAATGTGCTCTTTGCAGAAAATGATGCCATGGCAATGGGGGCACTCAAAGCCATCAGAGAAATGAATTTGCAAAGTAAGATTACCATTGTAGGATTTGACGGACAAAAAGATGCTTATGAGTTACTCAACAATGGTCAGTATGGCGCTACTGCACAAAACAGTCCTGCTATATTGGGTAAAACTGTTGTTGAAACTGTTGCCAGGTATTTAAATGGCGAGGAAAATATCAAACGCATCACTTACACACCGTCGGTTTTGGTAGAACGCAGTAACGTTGCTCAGTTCTACGATCCTAATTCATTATTCTAAACCACCTGCTATGATTGAAATTAATGGTGTTGCAAAAGCATTCGGAGGTGTAAAAGCACTCAGAAATGTGAACCTGCAAATAAAAGCCGGTGAAATTCATGCACTGCTGGGTGAAAATGGTGCCGGTAAGTCTACCCTTATGAAAATCCTTTCAGGAGCGCTCGAAAGAGATAACGGAACCATCCATATTGATGGAGAACCCGTTCATTATAAAACCACACAAGGTGCCCGTGAAAAAGGTATAGGGATGATTTATCAGGAGTTTTCACTGGTTCCTGCACTTACTGTAGCAGAAAATATATTTCTGCACCAATTAAAAAAGAAAACCCTTATTAACTATAAACAGCTTCAGCAAGATGCTGCAAAGATTATTCACGACATCGGGTTTAACCTGGATGTCAGAAAACCTGTATATCAGCTAAGCGTAGCGCAACAACAGGTAGTGGAAATTGCAAAAGCATTGACTGCTGACGTAAAAGTTTTAATCCTCGACGAACCATCAGCGGTGTTAGGGCCTGCCGAAATTGTTCATCTTTTTGCCACACTTCGAAAATTAAGAGACAGAGGTGTTGCCCTCATTTATATTTCGCATCACCTGGAAGAATTATTTGAATTGTGCGACCGTGTTACTATTCTGAAAGACGGCCGCTCCGGTGAAACCTTTAATATTGCCGGTACTTCCCGCGATCAGCTGGTGGCTGCTATGTTAGGACGCAGCCTGAATACCATGTTTCCCGATAGAAACCATATTACTCATCCCGAAAATGCATTGAATTATCAATTTGATAATATCAGCCTCTTCCAAAAAACACCGGTGAACTTTAATTTAAAAGCAGGTGAGATTTTAGGTATTGGCGGATTGGTGGGCAGTGGCCGAACCGAATTGCTCCGGACTATTTTCGGAGCTGATAGTCAGTCGAAGAAAAGCGTAATCGCCGGATCTGAAAAATTAACCTTGAAGAATCCGAAGATTTCCATTCTGGAAGGTTTCGGAATGGTACCCGAAGACCGAAAAAAACACGGTGGTTTATTGTCACTGTCGATCAGAGAAAATATCAGTCTGGCAAATCTTCACCAGATTGCCAATAAATTCGGATTCATAGATGCCGGCCGCGAACGATCAGTGGTCAATGAACTGGTAAACCGGTTACAGATTAAACTCGGTTCGGTCAACGATCCGCTTTCTTCTTTAAGCGGCGGAAATCAGCAAAAAGTAATTTTGGCAAAATGGTTAAATATTAATGCCAATGTATTGCTGATTGATGAACCAACCAGAGGGGTTGATGTAGGGGCCAGAGCAGAAATTTATCAGATTATTCATGAACTGGCTTCAGAAGGTCTGGCTATCATAATGGTTTCTTCTGATTGGGAAGAATTAATGGGATTGTCTGACCGGATTCTGGTAATGCGCGAAGGGCAGATAACCATTGATCTTCCCCGCAAAGATTTTGAAGAAGAAACCCTTATCCGTTACGCTATCGGCGCTCACCAAACAAACGCTTAGAAAATGACTACTATTAAACAAAAATTTATAGAATATAATACACTGATCATTTTTATAGGAATGATCATACTTTCAGCCTGTTTGTCAAACTCTTTCTTCACTGCTAATAATCTTTCCAACCTGCTACGGCAGGTGGCTCCGGTAGGTATCATCAGCTTTGGTATGCTGCTGGTTATATTAACCGGCGGAATTGATTTATCAGTGGGATCTATTGTTGCGGCAATGGGGGTGGGGTTTGCTTTATTGTCTTATGAAATATACTTTCCCTGGGCTTTTTTACTTACACTCGTGATCAGTGCCGGCATCGGAATGCTCTCAGGTTACCTGATCGCCTATCAGAAAATTGCCCCGTTCATCGCAACACTGGCTTTGATGACAATCGTGCGCGGACTTGGTTATCTTTTTTCTAAAGGAGCACCCGTTAATATCGGTCACCATTCAGCTGCATTACTCAATCTCGGCGCAGGAGATATCTTCGGAATTCCTTATGCAGGTATAATTCTGTTAGTGATTTTCGCACTGATGTTTGTTGTACTCAAATACAATGTATTCGGCAGAATTGTAATGGCCATCGGAAGTAATGAAGAGGCAGTACGCTTATCAGGTATCAATGTCAGCAAATACAAGTTTTTTGTTTACGTGATTATCGGCTTGCTTTCAGGCCTGGCAGCTTTACTGATGGTTTCACGTACCGGCGTCGGCTCACCGAATATCGGTATCGGAATGGAACTGGATGTGATTGCTGCTGTGGTGATTGGCGGGGCCAGTTTATCAGGAGGAAAAGGTTCGATCGTAAATACGCTGTTAGGAGTATTAATTCTCGGAATGATCGGAAATGTGATGAACCTGCTCGATATCACCTCCTACCTGCAACAGGTAATTAAAGGAGTGATTATCCTGCTGGCAGTAGTTTTTCAACGATATCAAAAATAATTTATGATGACAGTGCTGAACAGAAAAGTTGCAGAACAGAAAAAAGCTTGTATCAATAATGCTACTCAAAACGGAATTGTTCATTTTGGTGTGGGAGGATTTCACCGCTCGCACCAGGCATATGCAATTCAATTATTAATAGAACAATTTCCGGAACTGACAGGTCAATGGAGTATCTGCGGTGTCGGAATTATGCCAAATGATAAAATATTAATCGATTTTATCAGAAAACAGGATCATCTGTATGCTCTGAAAATGAGCGATCACCTCGGCAACGAGCAGGTGAAAATCATCAGCTCTGTTAATGAAGTATTGTTTGGTCCTGAAAACCCACAGGCGGTGATTGAAAAAATAGCTTCCGCTACTTCAAAAATCGTCAGCTTTACCATTACGGAAGGAGGTTACAATATTAACGAAACTACAGGTGAATTCAATTTGCTGCATCCTTCTATTCAGGCCGACCTCAATAAAAACAATGCCCCGGTCACCGTATTCGGTTATGTTGCCCGCGCTATTGCTCTGCGAAAAGAACGGAATCTGCCCCCGTTTACTTTGTTGTCGTGTGATAATGTGCAGGAGAACGGCGAAGTACTGGAAAAAGCAGTGATGAGCTTTTTAAAAGCCTATGATTCAGAATTGGTATCCTATGCAAAAGAAAAAATTTCTTTTCCGAATAGTATGGTTGATAGAATTACACCGGTTACTACACCCGCAGACAGAGATCAGTTTGAAATTACGCACGGGTATCGTGATGAAGCCCTGGTGGTCAGCGAACAGTTTTTTCAATGGGTGATTGAACGCAAAGTACCCGGCGATTTTCCTCCGTTAGAGAAAGTTGGAGTAGAAGTGGTAGATGATGTTCGTCCTTACGAAAAAATGAAACTCCGTATTTTAAACGGCGGACACAGTCTAACCGGATTAATAGGAAAAGCATTGGGATATGAATATATCCACGATGCTGTGCTGGACGAAGATATTGCCGGAATTTTTCTTCAATACGATCTGCAGGAAGTAATTCCTTCATTAGAACCAATTAAAGGTACCGACTTTCGTAAATATTACGAACTGATCAGAGAAAGGTTTAGTAATCAAATGATTAACGATAGCACAAATCGTATTATCGGCCATTCTACCGCTAAAATTCCCAAGTTTGTTTTACCGGTTATTGAATATCAATTAGAACAAAAGAAAAGTTGCCGGTTCGCTGCTTTAATAATAGCTGCCTGGTGGTGGTATCTTGATCAGCACTATTCAAATAATAGTATAGATACGATCGACGACGATTACAAGCATGTTTGGAAAGAAAAATTTGATCGTGCGTCAGGAGATACCTTTACTGCATTTATTCAGAATGAAGAAGTATTCGGAAAACTCTCTTCAAATGTTGTTTTTGCAGACACATTACAACCACTGGTACGGCTCATTCAACAAGAAGGAATGCGGGCGGCCTGCTCTTTCACCTTAAAAAACTCAGCTGGATAGGATTATGAAAAATATTGAAATTGTATGTTTTGGAGAAGTACTTTGGGATAATTTAAAAGAAGGCAGACGACTCGGCGGTGCTCCGCTAAACGTTTGTTATCATCTGAATAAAAGAGGTATTCCCAGTGCCATCGTTTCTCAGGTCGGAAATGATAGTAATGGAAGCGATATATTAAATGAAATTGACCAACTGGAAATCGACCGCACTTTTTGTACGGTATCTGAAAGTAAACCGACTTCCACAGTTGAAGTACATATCATCGACGAAAAAGTGACCTATGAAATAGTAGAAGATGTGGCCTGGGATCATATTCCTTACACTGCCGAACTCGAAAATGCAGTGGGCGGCGCAGAAGTCTTATTGTTTGGAAGTCTGGTTACTAGAAACAGTGTTTCAAGAAATACTTTATTCAGATTACTACCTGCGGCAAAGTATAAAGTATTTGATGTAAATATGCGGCCTCCGTTTTATACAAAAGATCGGATTGAAGCTTTAATTAAAGTTTCTAACCTGTTAAAAATGAATGAAGAAGAATTGTTTGTTTTGTGCGATTGGTGGCAAATTGAAGTAAAAGAAGAAGAACGAAAGTTAAATACGATTTTAAATCAATTCGAATCGTTGGAGGCCATTATATTAACCAAAGGTGCTGAAGGAGCCAGCTATTGCAGCAGGGATATCTATCTTTCCGCACCCGCACAAAAGGTTCAGATTGCTGATACGGTTGGCAGTGGCGATGCGTTTCTGGCTTCTTTCCTGGCCAGTAAACTTCAGGGAATACCCGTTGAAGAGGCACTAAAAAGCGCAATCGTGTTATCAGGCTTTGTTGCTACGCAGGCCGGCGCTTGTCCGCCATACGAACTGGCTGAAATTTATTAAATAGAGAACCCTTAAATAATTGAAACAATGAAAAAGCTATTGTTGAGTGCCGTGATTGGTCTGTTAACAATGAATGGATGGGCGCAGGATTCATTACATCGCGTACAGGTGAAAAACTTTTCCCAATTAAAAGAATACTTCCGTTATGACGATTCAAAACCGGTAATAATATCCGGGCACCGAGGTGGAATGTTACCCGGTTATCCCGAAAATAGTATCGAGGCGATGGAAAAAACATTGACTCTTCTGCCGTCGTTCTTTGAAATAGACCCGCGTCTTACAAAAGATAGTGTGCTGGTATTAATGCACGATGAAACCCTCGACCGGACCACCAATTTCAAAGGAAAAATCGGCGATTATACCTGGGCTGAACTACAGAAAGCCCGCTTGAAAGACCGGAACGGCCATCTTACCAACTATAAAATTCCGACCCTGAAAGAAGCTTTAGACTGGGGGAAAGATAAAACGATCTTTAACCTGGATAATAAAAAAATTCCCTGGAGCAGATATGTAGACCTGTTGAAAACAAATGATTATCCGAATATCGTATTAAGCGTACGGTCGATGGAAGAAGCGCTCTACTATTATGAGCGACTGGATAATGTGATGTTTTGCGTAGCAATTTTCAATCAGAAGCAATTGAACGATTTTATAAAAACAGGTATTCCTTTCGACCGTTTGATCGCTTATGTCGGCCTGACGATGCAGGAAGAGCAAATGTCACTTTATAAATACCTGAGAAGCCGCGGATCGATGGTATTTGTGTCGATACATCCTACGCAAGACAAGAAAAAAACAGATCTGGAGAAGGTAAAGGGATATTCGGAAGAATTAATGAAACGCCCGGATATTATAGAAACAGACTATCCTGCGTTATTTGTTAATGGAAAATAAGAAAAAAAGCCGATATTTGCAACCCCGAAGGAGAATTAAGAATGGCTAGTGGAGAATGAAGAGGGGAAAGTGGCGAATGAAATGTGGTAAAAAATGGTAGCCACCTAAGTATTTGTATATTAAGAAAATAGATTATATAATTTTGTGTTTGGGTTCGGCGGGAAAGGTTAAAGGTCGTGCTTGAGTCTTTTTCGAACCGGAATATGTGGATAACCCGGAATACACATAACAAAAAGGAACTTATAAACCAACTGTTTGTAATTCACAGGTGTGGATAAGTTCTGAAAAAAAGTGTGAATTTCCTTTGTTATTTAATTATATTTCCCGACCTTTGCACTCCTAAATTTTTAGAAGTCATGGCAAGAGTATGTCAGGTAACAGGTAAAGCGCCGATCACAGGTCACCATGTTTCCCACTCAAATATCAAAACCAAACGTCGTTTTCTGCCTAATTTGCAGACTAAACGTTTTTACTTAGCCGAAGAGGATAAGTGGATTACTTTGAAAGTTTCTGCTGACGGTATCCGTACCATCAACAAGCGTGGGTTGTATACTGTAGTAAAAGAGTTGAGAGCTCAAGGCGAAAAAATCTAATTAACGTCAAAAGTTTATAACAATGGCAAAGAAAGGTAACAGAGTGCAGGTTATTCTTGAGTGTACCGAACACAAAAACAGCGGTATGCCAGGTACCAGCAGGTATATTACTACCAAAAACAAAAAGAACAATCCAGAGCGCTTAGAGCTTAAGAAGTTCAATCCGATTCTTAAAAAAGTGACTGTTCACAAAGAGATCAAGTAATTGAGCTATTGGGTGCGCTAAGGCAACAGAAGTAAGGAATACTGGTGAACGAGTGTATTGCCAGTGCATTCCATAATCAAATTAACATATTTCAAATTAATTGAATCATGGCAAAACAAGCGAAAACCGCGATTAAAAAAGACCAGAAAGCTGCTGCTGAAGCAAAAAACTGGACTAAAGTAATCAAAGCGGTACGTAGTACAAAATCGGGTGCCTATACTTTCAAGGAAGCTATTGTGCACAAAGACAATGTTAAAGACTTTTTAGCCAAAAAATAATTGGATAGTAAGTACTTATTATCATAAGCTGTTCCTTCCCGGAACAGCTTTTTGTATTTGGAGTCAGTTGATACCTCATTTTATCAATCGATTGATGTGCCGCCAGCCTATTCTTCCTCCACATATAACCAATATTGTTTATCTTGCAGTTACAAACAAAGCGACATTATGGGTTTCTTCGATAAGCTTTTCGGAAAAAAAGAAAAAGAATCATTAGATCAGGGACTGGAAAAGACCAAGTCAGGCTTTCTGTCAAAGCTAACCAAAGCGATTGCCGGAAAAAGTACTGTAGATGATGAAGTGTTGGATAATCTGGAAGAAGCACTCGTTACTGCCGATGTGGGTATTGATACGACCGTTAAAATCATTGAACGTATCGAAAAACGTGTAGCCAAAGATAAATATATTAATACCAGTGAGTTAAATCAGTTGTTACAAGAAGAAATTGCTGATTTACTCGTTGCTCCGCCTCCCCACCTCAATTATACCTTTGCATCTGAAATGCCTAAAAAGCCTTATGTAATTTTGGTTGTTGGAGTGAATGGAGTAGGTAAAACCACTACGATCGGAAAACTCGCTTATAATTTTAAAAGTGCCGGTAAATCTGTTTTACTCGGTGCCGCAGATACCTTCCGCGCAGCTGCAGTTGATCAGTTAACCATCTGGAGTGAAAGAGTAGGAGTGCCGATTGTGAAACAATCAATGGGATCAGATCCGGCCTCTGTGGCTTTTGATACAGTACAAAGTGGTGTGGCCCGTGGCTCTGATGTTATTCTTATTGATACCGCAGGACGCTTACACAATAAAGCTCATTTAATGGAAGAGCTTTCTAAAATAAAGCGGGTAATTCAGAAATTTATTCCCGATGCACCACATGAAGTATTATTAGTCTTAGATGGTTCTACCGGCCAGAATGCTTTGGAACAAGCCCGTCAATTCACCGCTGCTACTGATGTTACATCGCTGGCAATTACGAAACTCGACGGAACTGCAAAAGGTGGAGTAGTATTGGCTATCGCGAATCAGTTTAAAATTCCGGTGAAGTTTATCGGGGTAGGCGAAAAAATGGAAGACCTCCTGGTTTTTGAGAAGCACGAATTTGTGGATAGTCTTTTTAGCCTGAACAAATAACCACTTGTCTGATTGAAATAATTTTATAATAAAGAGATTACTCAGCGTATTGCCGGGTAGTCTCTTTTTCTATAATAGTCTCAGACAAGATGGACGCTATTGAATAAAATAAACTTTACTGATTTTATTGTTTTCGATGTGATAGATAGCAATGGCTTCAAAAAAATTACCATTCACCCGTACCCGCTCTTTGTCAATAACAATATTACCTTGCGCAATACGTCCTGTTAATTCACAATGTAAATCAGGCGTACTCTTAAACATCTGCTCATAAATGCCGCGCATTTGTTTTTTTCCTTTTGCCAACAGTTTGTCTGGATATTGATAAATCTCTACTTCCTCTGCATATGGCTCTAAAAAAGCATCAATATTTTTTAAATTATACGCGTTCAGTTGCCGCTGCGCCAGGTCTTCAGGAGTATCTTCCAGTAATTCTGCAGGCGTATGCACTTTTCCTTTTCTGATAACACGGTTTATTCTGGTAATATTTTCTATCTTCTCAACAGGATTCGCCTCTAACAAAATTAGATCGGCTTGTTTACCCACGCTAATTGTTCCGGACACTTTATCCTTACCCAACACTTTTGCACCGTTCAGAGTGGAGGCAGTCAGTATCTGCCAGTTACTCATTCCGCTTTTAGACATTGCCTGTAATTCACTGATGTAAGAAGACGTGTGCAGGGTGCCGATATTTCCAGCATCCGTACCGGTAGCTATGATGACACCTGCATCTGATAACAGTTTTAAATTAACCGCTCTGATTGAATCTGCCGAATGAAGGTATCCGGCCATTTGTTCTGAACTTCTTTTATAATTATTTACCAGTAATGTATCTGAAAGATGTTGAAGGTCTGATAAAGATCCTAACTGATAAGGGTCTGATGAAAGTAATTGCTCGTTACTAAACCGGTGTTTTTGTGCGAAAGTGGTAATATAATTGTTGTGCACAATCAGCGTAGGAGAATAGATAATGTTATTTTTTTTCAGTAGCTGAATAAAATCCTTATCTACCACTTCATCTTCTACGCTATGTACCAGAAAATCAGCTCCGCTTTCTACCGCCAGTTGAGCTGCTATGCGTTGCGTAGTGTGAATCGCCACTTTTAAATGATGCTTATGAGCTTCATCAATGGCAGCTTTTACCATTGGGAGATTTTTACGGGCACTGGCTTCTACTCCAAGTTCATCTTCGGTGGTGATAAACCATATTTTAATAAAATCTGGTTTATAGGGGAGTTGTTTGCGTACCCCTTCAACAGCGTCTTGTGCAGATTGAATGAGTGTAAAAGGACTTTCATTGCCTGTATTTTTATAAATAGCCGGTTCGTAGGTAGTGAGAAGTGGTCCGGTAATGGAAATCTCCGGTGCAAAATCTTTTCCTCTGAAGTTATTCGCCTGTTCAAGAAAAGAATAGCTGGAGCCTACATCAATTACCTGTGTAATACCCTGGCGAAGATACCTGCGTAAAACTTTTTCCATCTGCTGATGTGCATAGCTCAATTCTTTGTGGTGTGGTATATATTTTTGAAGGTCTATTACATCCGGACGTGTATAGAGCCCGCCATTTTGAAAAAAATGAATATGTGCGTCAGTTAAACCTGGCAAAAGATACTTTCCGGATCCGTCAATCACGGTAGCTCCGGCCGGAATTTTTATTTTATTCACCGGTTGAATAGCAGTGATCAATTCTTTATCGATCACTACAGTCATACCCGGTAATATTTTTTGTAGGGCAACATCAGCCACGGCAACATTGGTGATGTAGGTTTGGCTTTGCAGTTGAGAACCGGCCAATACCAGAAAGAGTAGTAGAATATATTTCATGGAGGAGGTTTTGATTTTGAGATCAATGCTGTTTATCGGTTCTGAGACATCGAAAGAAGGGGCGTTTTTATAAGGAGGCGGTACCAGAAAGTTAAGTTTTATTTTATACAAATTCTTGTAAGAGCCGGTATTTATTCTTGTAAGATTGGGGAAGGAAAAGCTTTTAGCGGTTTTGGGTATATAAGCAGTCAAGTGTCTTGTAAGAAGCTTATATTGAGTTGTTTAAGTATATACCATTAAAATGGTATGGGGGTAATGCTTTGTTTTTTCATTTTAAAAAACGAATTTCACTTCATCATTAAGCCTCGTTTTTATGAAAATTTGAAGAACAGCAGACCGTAATAAGCGTGTCAACTTATTACAGCTGCCCGGGGTACTTGATAATGTAGAATTGTAGTTCAGTGCTTATACCTGTTACGTCACAAAAGAGAGATCGAACTTTTAGTATTATAAACCTACCAGACAAAAGAATCCCCAACAACGTTGGGGATTCTTATTATTATGATTTTTCCTCAGTAAAAGAAATTCCAAATCGTTCCAGTTCTTCCAGTACCGGTTCGTAAATTTCAGGAATCGTAGGAATGTGTAAGCCTGTAACGGCGATAGAACCTTCCAATATTTTAACGGCGGCAATTGCCAATGGCATACTAACTGTTTTGGCCATAGCTGTATGCGCTTCGTCTTCACCGGCTACTACTAATGAGGCAGTCACTTTTTCGTGTTTACCCTCCAGTAAATATTCAATTTCATGTACCATAATGATCAGGTCTTTGTCGCCGGCAGATAGTTTAAGTTTTGTCTCCAGTACAAATTCCATTACATCGGTTGCAGTTCCTTTTTCGAATGGGATAAGCGTGTTTTGGTCTTCAAAACCCAGATACAACAATTGTTTTGTCAATACTTGATCGGTGTTTTGCCGAAGGCTTGTCCATTGATTCCAGTGGCCGTTTTTTTCGAGATGAGATTGAAAAAACGTACCCAGACTGGTTTGTTGGAAGGTGTATTGGTGTGTATCGTCGGTTAATCCCCATTCGATCATTTGCTGCCATCCTGAATTATAATCAGGTTTTCGTAAAGTGGTACGAACAAAGTTTTGAACGGTAGGAATTTTATAGATATCTATGTAGGAAATAGAATCGCGGTTGGCATACCAGGCGTAATCGCCCCAGCCATTAACGGGTAAAACCGGACTGTTTTTGAAAAGTTCAGCATAGGGGAGTTGTGTTTGTTTTCCGTCTTTTAAGAAAACAGCTCCAGCCTTACCGGCATTTACCACATTACGCGGATTCCAGGTTATTTTATAATGCCATGGGTTATTGTCACTATCGGGATGAATCAATCCACCACAATGCGAGTAGAAGCTTTGGATGCTTCCACCTTTTGCTTGTATATCGTGAATCAGTTTCATTGCACTCATGTGATCAATACCGGGATCAAGTCCCATTTCACATAGGAACAGCAGTCCCTTTTCCTCGATTTCGGGAATCAGGGATTTCATCTCATTGTCAACATACGATGCTGTTAACAGGTTTTTCTTATGGGCAATACATACCTCTGCCACTCGCTGGTGTAGCGCGTGCGGCATCATGGAAATTACAATCTGGCAATCGTTAACTAAGGCGCTTAATTCGGTAGTGTTGGTAACGTCTAAAGCAACGGCTTTAGAGCGGGTAGGGTTTTTGATCTTTTGTGCGGCAAGTGCGGGTTGGCCATCTGCAACAATCAGGTTCCAACCTCTTTTGGCCACTTCTTCTGAAAGGTACTCGATCAGATAGATAGATGATTTGCCGGCACCGATAACTAAAATAGTATTCATTCCAATGTTATTTACAATCGCTAATAGGTGATATGCAAATTACGAAATGGAATTCTATTATTTTAGTAATCAACAATTAATTCATGGCAGTTTTTAATTGAACCACGCCTAGTTGAGTAATTTGTCCCTGTCGAACAATCGTGTCGAATATCAGGTCTTCATAAGGCGGCTCGGCATTGATGATAATCTTCCAGTCTCCCGGATTTACAGTAAAAGAAAAGCTTCCATCATTCGGCATGAACCTCAGGGAATCCATTCCGTGAACGGCCCATACCTGGTTGGCTTTTTCAGAGGGTTGGATAGTGCCTTCTAATTTCGAATCCTGGTAAATGCGAAATGCGTGCAACCCAGCAACCGCAATAATGACTGCGATTAACGTAGCAACGGTCTTTTTCATAGTGCTAGTTTAAATTTACCTCGTAAGTTTTGAAACTCAATTATCTACGGTGAGAAAAACGAAAGATATATACTCAAGTTATATGCCAAAGGCTGATGGGAAGGGATATTTTAGTAAAAATAGTGAATTAGTAACTTAATAACAAAAATAAATGACGAAAAAAAGTAATAGGTTGAGCGAATTCACAAAAAGTTAAAAAGGATCTCCGTTGAGGATTAAACCAAATGGTGTATTAATTGTTAAAAAACAAGTAGATAAAAGTGAATAAAGTATCTGAAATTTAAGCTATTTTTCAACTTTAAAAGTTAGATTTGCAACCCTGTATTTCCAATAAAAAGATAGGGATTTTAGAAAATGAGTATGGAAGATAATCAAACACCACAGGCAACAAACGATCAAAATCGAATTGTGCCGATTAATATTGAAGCCCAGATGAAACAGGCATACATTGACTATTCAATGTCTGTTATTGTTGGTCGTGCTTTACCGGATGTTAGAGATGGGTTTAAACCGGTGCATCGCCGTATCTTATTTGCGATGAGTGAACTGGGTATCAACTCTAATAAACCGCATAAAAAGTCAGCTCGTATCGTAGGGGAGGTGCTGGGTAAGTATCACCCGCATGGTGACAGCTCAGTGTATGATGCAATGGTGCGTATGGCGCAAGAATGGAATATGCGTTATCGACTGATTGACAGCCATGGTAACTTTGGTTCTCAGGATGGTGACGGCCCGGCGGCAATGCGTTATACAGAAGCGCGTTTGCAAAAGATGGCTGAAGCAATGCTGGAGGATATAGAAAAAGATACAGTAGATTTTCAAAATAACTTCGACGATTCATTAGAAGAGCCGACTGTATTACCTTCCCGTTTACCTAACCTGTTATTAAACGGGTCAAGTGGTATCGCAGTAGGGATGGCCACCAATATAATGCCGCACAACTTAACCGAAGTAATCGACGGTTGTATCGCTTATATTGAAAACCGTGATATTACTCCTGATGAAATGATGCAGCATATCAAAGCGCCGGACTTCCCGACGGGCGGTATCATTTACGGAATGGAAGGTATCAAAAATGCCATGCATACAGGTAGAGGCAGGGTTGTACTCAGAGGTAGAGTAACAGTAGATGTAAAACCAAGCGGCAGAGAACAACTGATCATTACGGAAGTTCCTTATCAGGTAAACAGAGATGCCCTGTGTAACAGAATCGGCCAGCTGGTAACGGATAAAACCATCGAGGGTATTGCCCACATCAATAACGAGTCTAATAATAAAGAAGGTACCCGTATTGTAGTGGACTTAAAACGCGATGCCATTGCGAACGTTGTATTAAACCAGTTATTTAAATATACCGAACTTCAAACCTCTTATGGTATTAACAACGTTGCGTTGGTAAAAGGCCGTCCGAGAACTTTGAATGTAGTGGATATGGTTCGTGAGTTTGTGGAATTCCGTCACGAAGTGGTGATTCGCAGAGCTCAATACGAACTGAAAGAAGCGCAGAAAAAAGCGCATATCTTACAAGGATACCTGATTGCTTTAGATCACTTAGATGAAGTAATCAGTTTGATCCGTAACTCTCCGAACCCGGAAGCTGCAAAAGAAGGTTTAATCAATGCAGGATGGGGATTGGATGAGATTCAGGCAAAAGCCATTTTGGAATTACGTCTTCAACGTTTAACCGGTATGGAGCGTGATAAAATCAAAATGGAATTTGATGAGCTGATGAAATTAATTGCTCATTTAACAGAATTGCTGAGCAATGAAGGCATGCGTTTCGATCTGATCAGATCCGAATTAAACGAGATTAAGGAAAAATTCGGCGATGAAAGAAAAACAGAAATTACGCTGCTGGATGATGAGTTGAATATCAAAGATTTAATTAAAGAAGAGGATGTAGTAATAACCATTTCTCACTTAGGTTATATCAAACGTACTTCTGCTACTGAGTATAAATCTCAAAGAAGAGGTGGTAGAGGTGTGATCGGAGGCAGAACCCGCGAAGAAGATTATATCGAACACCTGTTTGTAGCTTCAACACACCATACGCTTTTATTCTTTACAGAGGGCGGTAGATGTTATTGGTTAAATGTGTACCAGATTCCGGAAACAGATAAAGGTGCAAAAGGAAGACCGATTCAGAACCTGATTCAGTTAAATCCTGGTGATAAGGTAAAAGCAATTATCGACATTGCTGATTTACAGGATACCGAATATGTAAAGGCAAGAAGTATCGTGTTATGTACCAAAAAAGGTATTATTAAGAAAACTGCACTGGAAGATTTCAGCCGTCCGCGCCAATCCGGTGTAAATGCCATCACCATTGTTGATGGAGATGAATTGCTGGAAGCACGCCTGACCAATGGTAACTGTGAAGTGATTATGGCTGTAAAAAGCGGTAGGGCTATCCGTTTTCCTGAGGAGAAAGTACGCGAAACAGGCCGCGGAGCGATCGGCGTATCAGGAATTGAGGTAGATGATGACCAGGATGCAGTTATTGGTATGATATGTGTAGATAGAAGTGATAAGGATCGTACTGTATTGGTTGTGAGTGAAAAAGGTTATGGAAAACGTACTCCTGTAGATGAATATCGTATCACAAACCGTGGAGGAAAAGGAGTAAAAACTATTTCGGTAACAGAAAAAACAGGTAAATTAGTAGGAATTTTGGATGTATTGGGAAGCCAGGACCTGATGATTACCTGTAAGAGTGGTATGACGATTAGAATGCCGGTAAAAGGTATCAGTGAATTAGGTAGAGCTACTCAAGGGGTAAAATTGATAAGATTAGAAGAAGGCGACAGCATTGCAGCGATCAGTAAAATTGATGAAACAGAAGACGATGAGCCAATTGCAGATGTAGAAAACGGTGAAAATCCAAACCCTACTGAGCTAAACGATAATCAGGACACAAGCGAAAATAGCGCTTCAACTAATTAAAGATTTTAAACTTAAGAACACAATGAAAAGAGTATTACTAACAGTATTGCTCGCTGGATCCACTTATGCTGGTTTACACGCACAGAAATTAGAGAAAGCGAGATCTTTATTGAAAAATGACAAGCTGAATGAAGCTGTTAACGAAATAAATAACTTCCTGGCGGTTGAAAAAAATGCCGCCAATGCAGATGCATGGTTTACTAAAAGTAAAATCTACCTTGCATTAGCTAAAACAAAAGAAGGTGCTGAGAAAAATGCAGCAATGGAAAGCGCTGAAGAATCTATTATGAAATATTTAGATCTTCAGAAAGACATTAAAGATTCTACTAAGAAAAACTTGATGTTGATTGCAGAAAACAGTGCTACATTAGCCGAGTTATATTCTAACTATTCTCAGGCCGGAGCCAGTTTCTATAACAGCGGTAATTTTAAAGATGCTTTCGTAAACTTTGATAAAGGGTTGAATATTGTGTCTGTAATGTACGATAACGGTTTAACCGATATCGCATTAGATACAACAGGCCGTTTATTCGCAGGTATTTCTGCTGAAAAAGCTAACCTGAAAGACGAAGCAGCAAAACAATACAACGAAATCGTTAAGCATAAAGCTACAGGCGACGACTTCGATCAGATTTACAAATGGGTAGTAGAATACTACGCAAGTAAAGATGATGAAGAAAACCTGTTCAAAACCATCGCTATCGGTAAAGAGGTATTCCCTGCTGACGAGTGGTGGGATCTGTTTGAGTTGGAATTCTATACAGATAGAGGAGAGTTCGACAGAGTATACGATACATATGAAAAGTTAATCGTAGCAAAACCTGAAGAGTCTTCTTACAAATTCAACTACGCGATTACTTTGTATGAAAACAACTATTTGGAGAATGTTCTTCAACGTCCTGCAGGTTGGCAGGAAAAATTAGAGAAAGCTGAAAAATTATTCAAAGAGTTTCCTGAAAGCGATAAAAACTATATCAGTGCTCAGTTGATGATCGGACAGTTGATCTACAATAAAGGGGTTGACAAAGCGAATGAAAACAGAGAAATTCGTCCTGAACAAGGAAAACGTTTAACACCTGAACAACAAAAGCAGAAAGATGAATTAAAAGTTCAGACTGCAGCTCAGTTCGACCAGGCTTTACCTTATTTCGAAAAAGTAAGCTCTTTATTAGAGCCTAAAGGTAAATTAGAGCCTCAGGAGAAAGCAATCTTAAAAAGCAGCTTAGATATCACTACATTAATTTATGAAGATAAATTAATGACGGCTGAAACTAAACAGGCAGACCTGGAAAACAAAAAACAAGCTGCTGCTGCAAAAGCAATGGATGCTGAAATCAAAAAATTAAGAGAGAAAGTAGACGCTTTAACCGTTAAATATAACAACGTAGATAAAGATCACTAATCTTATATTGATGATACCTGAAAAGGGCTGACCATTACTTTTGGTCAGCCCTTTTTGTTTGACAGTGGAAAATGGGGAATGAGGAAAGTGCTTGTATCCGACCACCAACAATCCCTTACCGGTGCAGAAAATGTCATGAATTTGCATTATTCCGGCAATTTGAATTTTTAACAAAGACCCGTATTACTGCCCGATTTCCTTCAAAGCCAGTTGCAAAAAGGTTCACTCAATCTGCAAAAATTATTATTCACATCGTGTGGGTAAAACATCAAAAAAAAGGAGCTCAGAATTTTTACATTTGTATTAGTCCTTTAGATTTATAAGATAATTAACCACTATAATATTTACACATCATGGGTATTTTCGACAAAAGAATCTCGTATAAGCCTTTTGAGTATCCTGAGGTGATGCAGTATACAGAAGCGATTAACAAAGCTTACTGGGTACACTCTGAGATCGATTTCACAGCGGATGTTCAGGACTTCCATTCGCACTTGAGCCCGGCAGAAAAAAATGCCGTAAAAAGTGCGTTGTTGGCCATTGCGCAGATTGAGGTAGCTGTTAAGTCATTTTGGGGAAACCTGTATCATCATATGCCGAAACCGGAATTCAATGGGCTCGGGGCAACGTTTGCAGAATGTGAGTTCAGACACTCAGAAGCATATTCACGTTTATTAGAAGTATTGGGCTATTCAGACGAGTTTGAAGACATCATCGAAGTTCCGGTGGTGAGCGAGCGAATTGCTTATTTAACAGAGGCGTTGAGTAAGGTAAAATCAAACGATCCGAAAGAGTACACCATGTCATTGGTGTTGTTCTCTATCTTAATTGAAAATGTGAGTTTATTCAGCCAATTTGCTATTATTCTTTCATTTACACGTTTTAAAGGGTTGATGAAAAATGTGAGCAATATTATTGCCTGGACTTCAGTAGACGAACAAATACACGCCAATGCCGGTATCTATATCTTTAATACCATTAAGAAAGAGAATCCGGGTATGATCGATGAAACTTTCAAAGCCGACATCGTTCGTATGGTAAAAAAGTCAATCGAAGTGGAAGAAGCGATCATCGACTGGATTTTCAGAGAAGGAGAGTTAGACAATATTAAAAAAGTTGAGCTGGCTAACTTCATGAAAGTACGTACCGATGACAGTTTAAAACAAATCGGTTTTGAACCTTTGTTTAACGTTGACCAGTCAAAAGGTAATGCACTGCAATGGTTCGAGGAAGAAGTTTTCGCTAACAGTATGGATGACTTCTTTGCAAAACGTCCGGTAGACTATACTAAGTTTGATAAAAGTATTTCTGCAAACGACTTATTCTAAATTAATACATTCACCATCTATATATCAAAGGTTATGAGCAATACAGTTTTGCCGTTATTTGAAGATCCGCAAGTGGAGCAATTCACCGAAAAACTTTGGTGGAAAAACGAAGAAAGTGAGGCAGTTTTAAACAGAGGCTACCTGTTGAAAGGGGAGTCTGTGGAAGGCGCAATTGAAAGAGTATGTGAAGCAGCAGCAAAGCGATTGTTCAGACCTGAGTTGAAGGAAGCTTTTCTGGAAATGATTGAACGCGGCTGGATGAGCCTTAGTTCTCCCATTTGGGCAAACATGGGTACCGAAAGAGGTTTACCTATCTCTTGCTTCAACGTGCACGTTCCTGATAATATCGAAGGAATTACTCATAAACTCGGTGAAGTGATCATGCAAACAAAAATTGGTGGAGGTACATCCGCTTATTTTGGTGACCTGAGATCACGCGGTGCTGCCGTTACCGATAATGGTAAATCAAGTGGTGCCGTAAGCTTTATGCGTTTATTCGATACTGCAATGGATACCATTTCTCAAGGTGGTGTGAGGAGAGGAGCATTCGCTGCTTATCTGGATATTGACCACGATGACATCGAAGAGTTCTTAAAAATTAAAGATATCGGTCACCCGATTCAAAACCTTTTCTTTGCTGTGTGTGTACCGGATTACTGGATGCAGGACATGGTAGAAGGGGATATGAAAAAGCGTGAAATCTGGGCCAAAGTATTACAAAGCCGCCAGGAAAAAGGCTTACCGTATATTTTCTTCTCTGACAATGTAAACAGACAAAAACCACAAGTATATAAAGATGCGAATCTGCGTATCAATGCTTCTAATCTTTGTTCTGAAATTATGTTGCCTTCAACAGAAGACGAATCGTTCATCTGTTGTTTATCATCAATGAACCTCGAGTTATATGATGAGTGGAAAGATACAGACGCGGTTAAGCTGGCTATTTATTTCCTGGATGCAGTATTGCAGGAATTTATTGCAAAAACAGAAGGTAATCACTACCTGGCATCTGCCAATAAATTTGCTAAACGTCACAGAGCATTAGGCTTGGGCGTATTAGGATGGCACTCGTATTTACAGAAGAATATGATTCCTTTTGAAGGAATGCGTGCTAAACAATTAACCAACGAAATTTTCAAAAACATTCGTGAAAAGGCTGACAAAGCATCACGAGAGTTGGCGACTATTTATGGCGAACCTGATTTGTTGAAAGGATACGGTTTACGCAACACTACTTTATTAGCCGTTGCACCGACAACTTCTTCATCAGCGATTTTAGGACAAACCTCACCGGGCATCGAGCCTTACGCATCCAACTATTACAAAGTAGGTTTATCGAAAGGTAACTTTATGCGTAAGAATAAATATTTGCGTCAGTTATTAGAAGAGAGAAAGCAGGACAATGAGGATACCTGGCGTTCAATTATGCTGAACCACGGAAGTGTGCAGCATCTGGATTTCTTAACCGAGAATGAAAAAGATGTATTTAAAACATTCAAAGAAATCTCTCAGTTAGAAATTGTACAACAAGCATCTATTCGTCAGAAATATATTGATCAGGGGCAGAGCTTAAACCTGAACATTCCGTCAAACCTTCCGGTAAGAGATGTAAACAAACTTACCATTGAAGCCTGGCAGTTAGGCATTAAAGCTTTGTATTACCAACGTAGCCAGTCGGTAGCGAAAGAAATGGTAACGAACCTGGTAAACTGTAAATCTTGCGAAGCGTAATAATATTTGAAACTATGACCAACCAACCAACAATTTAATCTGTATCGGCTTGGAAACATGTACTCGTAGTGAAAATGCTAAAAGCGGCTGATTCGAAATGAATCTGCCGCTTTTTTAATACAGCGGCTGAAATAATTATGTTAAATAGAAACGATATGGTATTGTCGTAAAAGTTTGATGGTAATACCTATTTGTCCGAGATGATACAGGTCGTGGTGGATGAGTCCTTCAATCAGGAATTTGAACTGATATCCGTCTTTATAATAATTTTCCAGAAAGGAGTCGTCTTTATCTTTGATCAGTTCAATCAGATCAGCTGCACTTTTAAAGAAGTCTGCTTTTAATTGTTCCCATCCGATTGCTTTCAATTGTTCATTGGTTCTCCAGTTATCCGGACTTTCCACTGTCAGAGTAGAAGGTTCATTTCTCAGCTTTTTAATACTTTCAGAGCGCCAGATCTGTACGTGGGCGAGTAGTTCGGCCACGCTGTGTATTTCCGGAATAGGGCGTGCAAAAGCTTGTTCGGGGCTGATCTGGTCGATTTTCTTCTGAAAGCTCTCATCGAGCCAGTTTTCCTGATCCTGAATGTCAATAAATTGTTCTATAATGTTCTGAATCAATACATTATTCTTATTCATATGGATAAAAACTTTAAGTGGAATACCTGATATAATTGAAAATTTGATAAATCGGAATATCAATGTCCGGTTAATTCAAATAAAAGCAATTTGAGTGGGTAAAGCAAATACATTCTAATAAAGAATTCAGAATACCGGATAAATAAAGGCGGCGAATAACTTGAGGTGGATTGGTTTTGTTTGGATGAAATGAAAATGAATAACTAAGTACTAAGTAGGTGATGTGCAAAGACGATGATAGTTTAAGATAGTAGCAGTGAAACGGGGTATTCAGTGATATGGAGTAGAAACTAGTTATTTCGTAAATAATCTATTTAACATAATATAAATTATAAGTAATTTATAAATAATAATTGAGTCTCTGGTTAGCCGGATTTCAAATGATTTACAGGCAGACAATGTGATTTTATAAAGACTGAGATCATCTTAATTATTGGGGATCTCGCCAGGATATTATTTATTAAACTTTTGCTGAACCGTTAATAATCAACAGTGATGCTAAAATCACATAGATATGGTTTTCCGTAAAATTTATTTCGACTATTGATATAAGTTTGATTATAGTCAAAAATTTTGTGTAGAAGTAAGTTGGGTAGCCTATTTACTAAATAATTAATATATTACACTAAGACGGCTTTCTTATTGAATTAAATTGTGACTGTAATGAATAAAAGATTCCCGGTTTAATCAAATCTATACATTTAATAAACGTTGCCTCGAAATACTGGGCATCAAGCAGTATGCATTCGCTTATGAGTTGGGTGACGACTGGAACCAGCAAAAAATATCGCTCCTGGAACAGAAAGAAACCGTTGAGCCCGCCCTACTCCAAGAGGTAGCCCGTATTTTAAAGTTCCCGGTTGAGCTCTTTAGTACTTTTAATGAAGATCAGCCGGTGAATATTGTTAGGAATACATTTACCGATAGTTTCAACGATAGCAAAAATGCTTTTGCTTCTTATAATAATTGCACATTCAATCCTCTCGATAAAATGGTTGAGCTGTATGAACGTATGCTCCGGCAGCAAAAGGAAATGATTGAGAAGCTGGAGAAGTTGATTGAAAAGAAGTAAATGAACCTTAAAATTCACCTTAATGTATTGGAGTACAGTCTTAGATCACTTTGAACGAGAACATTACTTTGTGAATGGTTTAACTATTCCCTTCATTATTGGTTCAAGAACAATTTTAGAGCCTGATGAACCGATACAATCAATTAACGAACTATTTGCAGACATCTTGAAGTCGGACTGTTATGTTCAGGTTCTAAAATGTGACTGGATCGGTGAATATGTATTTAGATTATCAAACAAAGCAACACAGGATATATATGGAGGTTTTGATAACATAGTGGTGATTGACGATTCATTTCCTAATGCTACATGCTCTGCAGACGTCATAACAACTCTTGAAAATCGATATACTAAATTCATTGAAGCAGAAAAATACTCTTGGATAGATGGTGATTGGCAAAAATTTTCTAACGAAATTGATCTGCCAAGACTTAACGAAATTAATTAACCTAACATACAAAACTAAATTTCTACGACATATGGCTGCTGATATACCTTATATGAATGCTCCCGGCTCAATCGGAAAGATTCTCGATAAAATTAAAGAAGCCAGTACACCTGAAACCTTTAGCCAAGATTTTTTAAAAACTAAATTGGGCTTTAATGGAGGAAATTATTTGACGTTTATTCCTTGGGCAAAGAAAGCTGGACTTGTCAATAGTGATGGTACACCAACAAACCTTTATAAACAATTCAGAAATCCAGCAACATCAGGGAAAAGCCTAGCTATTGCAATAAAACAAGCATATAGTGAGTTGTTCTCGCGTAATGAATATGCTAACGAATTAGACAAAAAAGCTTTCAAAGGGCTTGTGATGGAATCCACTGGGGAAGCTCATGATTCTAAGAAAGTTGAAAATATTGTTTCTACTTTCTTTAATGCCAAAGCCTTAGCAGACTTCAATCCAACTCCAGACAGTAAAGCTGAAGAAAAACCAAAGGAGAATGAACCAGAACGAAAATCTCAAGAATTATCGTCTCACTCCTCTTTCCAACCACATAAGCAAAGAAGTATTGGTTTGAACTATACCATAAATCTAGTTTTGCCGAAAACAGATGATCCTGCAATTTTCAACGCCATATTCAAATCATTAAAAGAAAATTTGCTCAATGATTAATACCGATATTGAATCTAAGATAAGGCTCTTCACGTTGGCTAATTCGCTTACAGAAAATTGTTTGGATAGAGTTGAATCTGAATTAAGAGTTGACTTAGGTCGAAAAGAAGTAGTCGAAATTAAAAGAAAAGATTATTATCTGCAATTCAATGCCGATTTCAGAAAAGAGGCAAAAGAAATGGCAGAACATTACGAGATATTCTATTGCTTAGAAAGATCTATCAGAGCGTTAGTGGTTCAATTAATGCAAGAAGAATATGGCGACAATTGGTGGGACTTAAAAGTTCCCCCCGCAATTAAAACAAATGTTGACAATAACATGAACAGAGAAGCAGAATCTGGGTTTACGCAACGTTCTGAAAAGAAAATTGACTACACAACTTTTGGAGAATTGGGGCAAATAGTTTCGGGAAATTGGACAGCATTTGATGACTTATTCAAAAACTCAAGAGCCTTTCAAAAAATTATGACAAGTCTAAATCTACTTAGAGGTCCTATCGCTCATTGCTGTCCTTTGGCTGAAGACGAGATTGTAAGATTAGAGATAACAGTGAAAGACTGGTTTAGGTTAATGGAATAAATAAAAGTTATCAAGACTCCAAGCCCACCAACCACCCCAAATTTTACTTTTCACATTAGTGATGTTTTGAGGCACATTGTGTATAATTAGGGGTGCCTTTTGATCTTTCCGTATATTATTCAAGCTATTAATGCTATTGTCACCCTAGTATGAAGATAAAAAACATTGCCTGTAACCTAATTTATAATAACGGAGATGAAGATATATATGTCGGCTTCAAAGGAAGATGCGACATTCAAAATATTATTTATAATGTAGAGTTTGATAAGGGTAGATGGTGTAGCCAGTCTCAGTGTTCGTGCAGGCAGTTCTATAATCGAGGATTTATAGGTGATATTCTGGAATTTCCGTGTAATGAGAGTGCGCTCTTTGCCAAATGGAAATGGAACCCTGGATACGAGTTTAAAACAGATAAGCCTTTTCGCATTCTTAATTCCGGTGCTGATAAAATAGCTGTTTTAACAACTCGATTTCCACACAGTCCGGAAAGTGAACGAAAGATCATTGGATTTCTCAAAATAAAGAGCATACTAAATGAACACGAAGTTGTAGCAGCGGAAGAACAAAGCTTGCGATTATCAAAAGATGAAGCTTCAGAGCTAAATTTCTGGAATTACCATAGAAATGACAAAAGTTCGACACCGATGTGGCGGCAAGGTAGATTTAGATATTTAGAAGATTTACAAGTAGCAGCCATACTTCATGACTTAAGGGATATTGTCCAAAATGAAACGACACAATCAATGATCGCAAATATCATTGAAACGGACTTTCCAGAGTTTTCCATTTCAAGACCTATGGTCAACGGAGCGCTAAATGAAAAAGTTGTAAAGAGAACTTTGTTAAGGAGAAAATATGGCAAGGGTGGAGAAAGCCTAGAACATAAAAGACTTAAAGAATATATTGCTAACCATCCTGAAGTTATCCTGATCGATAAAACTGAGGTTAAAGCTTATCTCGAGCATCCTTATCTCTCTGGAGATTTGGTTGATATTCTTTTTGAACCTCAACAAAAAGGGGTAAATAACATAGTAGTAGAAATTGAGCTTGATAATGTAGAACCTGGAATTCATCAAGTGATTAAGTATAGAGCTTTAAGATGTGCCCAGCTCGGATTTGTATTAAACGATGAAAGAGTAAAAGCTGTAGTGGTTGCATGGAAATTTAAAGAATCAGAAAAGGAACTTTGCAGAAAATATGATATAGACTTTTTTGAAATAAAAATATAGAGCTATGCGGCTTCGTCGCTCCAACACTCTTCCCATTCTACACCTTCCTTCTCACATTAAAGACATTGTAAGGCACATTGTGCATAATTAGGGCATGTCCCCTACCCGGCTGCACGGCCATTTCGGTGCGGGGTACGATAATAATTTTCCAAGCAGCCGTTCAGGAGTCGGGCTATCCGCTGCCATCCTGACGCTTGGCTTTTGGTTAGTACAAAGCACTAAAAATGATGCTATGTATCCAACATGGTAAATATGTTTTAAAGACTTACATATGTAAATTACCCGTACTTTACCGGATTTTTTGTAACTTCCAATTCATAAAAAAGAATGAATCTGCTTCAGCTTTCATGAATTTAATTTGTGGTAAATTCGAAATTTAATTACTACCAATGACTGATATTGAAGAACTTATAAGCGATTTGATACATTTTCGAAACGAGCGGGATTGGGAACAGTTTCACAATCCTAAAGACTTGGCGCTGGCCATTAATATAGAGGCTGGCGAACTGCTGGAGCTTTATCTCTGGAAGAACGCAGAAGAGGCTAACGTAGAAAAAGTAAAGGAAGAGCTGGCCGATATTTTGTCTTTTGCGTTGCTGCTGGCTGATAAATATAAGCTAGATGTAAAACAGATCGTTCAGGAAAAAATCCGTAGAAATGGAGAAAAATACCCGGTAAGCAAAGCCAAAGGAACAGCTAAGAAGTATGATGAACTATGAGTACAGTCTTCCCTGAAATATTGATAGATATATCGGAGCCTTACTCTTTTAGCAAGGAGGGGCTTGAGCAGATAAAACAAAACCGTTGGGCCAAAAACCAATGGCCGCTTGTGTATTTTATAGATAGCAAAAGGAAAAAAAAGAAATGTTACATTGGTGAATCTACCCATGCCATAACGCGCATCACCAGCCACCTTGCCAATAAAAAAAAAGCCGTTCTGGACCAGATACTACTGATTGGTAGCGACTGGTTCAATAAATCGGCTACACTTGATATAGAGTCGACTCTCATCCGCTATATGTCGGCTGAGGGCAGCTATGATCTGATGAATGGCAACTATGGACTAAAAACACATAATTATTACGAACGAAAAATATACCACGAAGTATTTAGCCGGATATGGCAACAGCTGAAAGAACGGCAGGTAGTACGCAGCTCCCTGACGGATATTGAGAACTCACAGATATTTAAATACTCTCCTTACAAATCGCTGAACGAAGATCAATACAGATCATTGCTCGAAATACTGGACGGTCTTACCACTAAACAATCAAACAGGATATTTGTAAAAGGAAGCGCAGGTACTGGTAAAACCATACTGGCTACTTACCTGATGAAACTGCTGAAATCGGATATAGGTGCTATAGAGAATGAGGAAGAGCTGGATAGCAGCAATGGTACTTTGCGGGAAATACGCTACATCAGGCAGTTTCAACAGCAATATCCCAATGCTCGGATTGGGTTGGTGATCGCGATGGATTCACTGCGTGCCACGCTAAAAGATGTATTCCGTAAGATGCCCGATTTAAACTCAAGTATGGTCATTAGTCCCTCCGATACGTTTAAGGGTTCAAAATACGACCTGCTGATTGTAGACGAAGCACACCGATTACGGCAATACAAGAATATTAGCTGGAGGGGCCCATTCAAAAAGAAAAATAAAAAACTAGGGCTTGATAATACAGGCACCGAGCTGGATTGGATATTAAGCAACAGCAAGAACCAGATATTTTTTTACGACCGTGACCAGGAGGTACGTCCTTCGGATGTAGCTGAAAGCCGTTTTCTCGATCTGCTGAAGAATAAGGCGACGCTAAAGCTAAAGCTCCATTCGCAAATGCGGGTCATGGGCGGATCTGACTATATTTCCTTTGTAGATGAACTACTACACCTGAAGCTGGAAACAGCAGCACAATTTGAAGTGGATGAGTATGAGTTGAAAGTGTTCGATTCCATTATTGATATGCGAAATATGATACAGGAAAGAGAACAGGAATATGGCTTATGCCGTATGATCGCAGGTTACTCCTGGTCTTGGTCTTCCAAGAAAGATAAAAAGGCAATGGATATAGAGATTGAGGGCATTCATTTTCAATGGAATCAGGTAAACCGCGACTGGATCAATTCGGATACTGCAGTAAACGAGATTGGTTGTATTCACACAACTATGGGTTATGATCTGAATTATGGTGCTGTCATATTCGGACCGGAGATTAGTTATAATTCTGCTAAGCAATGCATTGAAGTTGATCCCGATCAGTATCATGACAAATATGGTAAACAGGGAGTTGATGGTAAACAGCTGAAAAAATATATCATCAACATTTACAAGAATATGATGTATCGGGGTATTCGGGGTACATTCGTGTATGCCTGTGATGCGGAACTACGTGAATATTTGAAGCAGCATATACCTGTATATGGTGTTAAGCCTCCTGCATTGAAAATATTATCTAAAGAAGAGGCTCACGGGAATAATCGTGCCGTTGCCTTTATAGATATTTTGGCAGCAGCGGGCAGCTTCAGCGATAACCAGCTTCCGGCACAACAGAAATGGATAGAACTACCCAACGATATTAAGGATAGAGATAATCATTTTGTCTGTAAGGTAGTAGGCGAATCTATGAATAAGAGAATTAAAAATGGGTCTTATTGCTTGTTCCGGCGCGATACCAGCGGAAGCCGTGAAGGAAAAATTGTACTAGTTCAAAGCACAGCGATACAGGATGCAGATTTCGGGTCTGGTTACACTGTAAAAGAATATCATAGTACTAAATATATAAGCTCCGAAGAATGGCGCCATGCATCCATTACACTGAAGCCTTTGTCTGATGACCCTCGCTATCAGGATATTGAGTTGTTTGAAGATGATTTACAGTCTTTAAAAGTAATCGGTATTTTCAAAAACGTAGTGATATTTTAACTTTCAGCATTCTCGTCCGAACCTTAGATAGCAGCAGCATCTATTTTCCCGAATATTGAGATCGAAGCACGTTTGTTAATGAAAACTTACGCAATATCAGCTGTATCTTTTACTCATTACGTTCCACAAAAGGATGCCGCTATTATCTCTCACACACTCAAAATAACTAAAGCCCCCTACCCTGCAAAATCTCCGCAACCCTTACATGGAATTGTTTTAGAAATAAACATTTTCTTTTTCTCCCTCTTCAAAAAATAAATACCAAAGCTATATTAACATAATACAAATACATTATAGGCTTATTATATGATTAAAACTGATTAAATGGTTATAATGATTTTGATCTTTTATAAATAATCTTAATCATATCAATCTGTTAATCATTTGAATCATATAAATTGTATGTAAGCCGCTTAAACTTCAAACTCTTTTCACCAAAATTAATCAGCAAACCGATCTCAACTTTATAAGCCTTCAGGTATCCGAACGTCTGAGCAAAATGATAATCTTCCAAACTTGACCTGGCCTTTAGCTCAACACAAATCAAATCTTCTACGAGAAAATCAACGCGTTGGGTACCGATAAACAAGTCCCTGTAATAAACGCGCATTTCAAATTCCCGTTTAAAATGAATTCCTGCTAGCTCCATTTCGATTTGCAAAGCCCGTTGATAAATCACTTCATGGAATCCGCTACCTAGTCGTTTATGCACTTCCATTGCACAGCCAATGATGCTGCCGGTTAGTTTTGAATGTTTGTATTCGTCTTTGATCACACAGATATATACGATCTGAGTACAATTATAGATTTAATGGCTTAAGTTCCTAGATGTATTTATCCTAAAATGACGTTTTTATATTTAATAATTGTAAATTAGTATTGAACCCATATCTAAAGAATATGGAAATATTGGATAAAATACTGAGTATTAATCCCAATTATGTTATAATCGCTCTACTGGCGGTTTTCTTTACACTGGAGCAGCTCTCCGGAACGCCCTTTTCATTCAAAAAAAGAGGCCATCACCTGTTTCAGAATATGCTTTTTCAAATCACACTGGTCCTTTTAAATATCTTTTTCGTTTCTATACAGGTTTATTGCATTGAGTGGTTAAATGATCATCAAATCGGACTACTATATTTTGTAGCACTCCCCTTCTGGATAAAGTTATTATTGAGTGTGATGTTGTATGATTTTACTACCTACTGGATACACCGGGCATCTCATAAAATTCCATTATTATGGCGCTTACACCGGGTGCATCACAGTGATACGACAATGGACTCTTCTACTACTTTCCGGTTTCATCCGTTAGAGTTGATTCTGATTTACCAAACTGGAAATATCATAACTGCCGGAGTATTCGGAACAGATGTAACTTCAATGGCATTATACTATCTGATCATTTATGTTTTCTTCTTTTTTGAACACTCCAATCTGAAATATCCTAGCTGGTTAAACCATACGCTCGGACTTCTTTTTGTAATGCCCGATCATCATCGGGTGCACCATCACCAGGAACAATTTTATACCGACTCAAACTTCGCTGATATTTTTATTATCTGGGACAGAATCTTCGGTACCTATAAATTTATTCCATCTACCGAAGTAAAATACGGATTGAAAGAATTTGAATCCGAAGGAAAACAGAGTTTTTGGTATTTGATGAAAAGTCCGTTTATAAGTATTGGAAAAGGAAAATCGGATAATCTTGAGCCGGATTGAAGTTAATGTCATAAAATTAAGAATTGCTCAATGGTTCAAACTATAGTTTTAGATTATCAATATAACTAGTTGTCCTTTCTCGCATTTTACGTTGGCCCACCCCCTATTTAAACGCCAAAACTTTGCAATCGATTGTATATCAATAATATATGTTAATTTTGTTTATTTTGTCTTAAAGCGTATAGCACAATAGCTTGAATTTATGTTTTTGCTCTTAATTTTTTGGACTGTAGAATTAGCAGAATTTGCGATAAAATACAGATATCTCTTGTTTATGGAAATCCTTATAATTTTCCGTAAAAATATCACGTAATTTATGGGTATTATAAGACTATACCTGTTAGCTAATCTTCATAAAAAATTATAAATTTGGGTTATGAGATATAATAAAACTTGTTGAAAATCAAGATATAGTGTATCGTATCTAATACTTTCAATACCAAAGAAGGAAAAAGTAGTTGGTATTTTGCGAAAGAATAAACAAATAACAATAAGAGAAGATTAGAAATTGATAAAAATCAAAATATTCCTGTTGTAAAAATGACTGATGTACACTCAAAATCCGTAAGGAGTTTTAATATGAGTCAGATCAAGGGAAAAGATACGAAGCCGGAAATGATAGTACGGAAATATCTTTTTTCTCAAGGTTTACGCTTTCGTTTGCATAAAAAGGAATTACCGGGCAAACCCGATATTTGCTTACCTAAATATAAAACAGTAATTTTCATTCACGGGTGTTTCTGGCATGGCCATGTGGGGTGCAAATATTATGTTATACCCAAAACAAGAACTGATTGGTGGCTGAATAAAATTAATCGGAATATTGAAAATGATATTAAAGCAACTTCAGAGTTAAGGAAAATGAGGTGGAATGTTATAGAGATTTGGGAATGCCAGCTAAAAAAGGCAAACTTGGAAGAAACATTGGAAAATTTATTAAAAGAAATAAAAAGTTATTGAAATTCAATATGTCCAGGAAGTTTACTTATATTGATTTGTTTGCTGGCGCCGGAGGATTGTCTGAGGGGTTTGTAAGAGCAGGGTTTGAGCCTGTTGCTCACGTAGAAATGGATAAAGCAGCCTGTTTCACTTTGAAAACTCGTATTGCTTGTCATTATCTGAAATCTACAAACCAATATGAGCACTATGTGTCTTATCTTCAAGGGATGACTTCTCGTGAGGAGTTATATAATAAAATTCCCCAGGATCTTCTTAATTCCGTTATAAATCTTCCTATTGGTGGAGAAAATAACAATACTATACATAAGAAAATATTAAACCTACTGAAAGGTAGAGCTGTAGATCTGATTATAGGTGGTCCCCCCTGCCAGGCTTATTCATTGGTAGGAAGAGCGAGATCAGCTAGCGGAATGAAAGGAGATAAAAGAAATTATCTGTATGTTCAATATGCAAGATATCTTGAAACGTATCAACCTAAAATTTTTGTTTTCGAGAATGTCATTGGACTATTATCTGCGGGTAATGGAAAGTATCTTGAGAATATGAAAAAGCTTTTCGACAAAAAGGGTTATGAAATCAGATTGTTTAATGTTGAGGCTGTCAATTTTGGTGTGTTGCAAAATAGAAAGAGAATTATAATTATTGGGTGTAAAAAAGGACAGAATATTAAAATACCTGACTTGGGGGATATTCAAAAAATTGCTACATGTACTGTATCGGATGTTTTGAGAGATTTACCTAGCGTTATTGCAGGTCAGAATACACCTAGAAGTATGCGATATGAAGATAAATCAAATATTTATCTGACAAATACTTTCATTAGAAATGGAATTGATATATTAACTCAGCACTCACCGAGACCTCATACTTTGCAGGATAAAGAAATATATAGAATTGCTGTTCAAAAGTGGAATACTAAACGGGAAAGATTAAATTATAATGATTTACCTGAAAGGTTGAAAACCCATAAAAATCGTTCATCATTTTTTGATAGGTTTAAAGTCGTAGCTTCAGATGAACCATGTTCGCAAACAGTAGTTGCGCATATAGCAAAGGATGGTCATTATTACATTCACCCGGATATTGAGCAGAACCGTTCGCTTACTGTGAGAGAAGCTGCACGTCTTCAATCTTTTCCTGATGATTATTTTTTCGAAGGAGTAAAAGACGGCTTAGCAAGAACACCTGCATTTAAACAAATAGGCAATGCTGTACCTCCTTTGATGGCGTATGAGATCGCAAAAAAAATTCGGAAATTGCTTTCGTAATACTAGTCACTATAAGGTAAAACTTTAGGTTAATATAAAACGAACTTTTAGTTTTTAAATTTTCGTATGATATAAATCGAAAGATTTGAAGAAATTACTTATGGAAAAATATAGCTGTTTTAAGTGTCCCGCCGCCAATGATTATTCGCTAAAAGCATTGACTGACGCATGTCCTGTTTGTAGTTTGCCCTACGGATTTCCACTGGAATATTATCCTTTGGAAATAGGAGGAATTGAAATTATAAAACCCTTGGCCAGAGGATTTTATGGAGCAACTTTTATAGGGGAACAATCTTTTTTTGGCAGTAAAGTCAAAAAAGTAATCAAGATAATTCCCGTTGAATTATACAAAATTCAGAAAAAAGACTTTAGGGAAGAATGCAAAAGCCATTTTGATCTTTCACAAAATTCAGATCATATTGTAAAACTTGATCCTAATATATACCATGATAATATTCCTATAAAGTTTAGCAATCGGGAAATCATAAATTGTCATGTTGTAGGCCTTGAATATCTTGAGGGTGTGACTTTAAAGGAATACATTCAGCAGGACACACATGTTCCACCGAGAACAATAGCTCAGATTGCCATAGATCTTATTACACTTTTACAGGAATTAAGAATTAATGAAACATATCATAACGACTTACATCCTGGTAACATAATTATAGAATCTCTTTCTGACTCAAGGAAAAGATTTAATGAGATTGATGAGAACATAAAGGTTGTTGCTATTGATTTGGGTTCGCTAAACCAAAAAACCAAAAGTAATGACGATAGTGATCGTACAGGCGACTTGCACTGGATAGGGCAATGTTTAAATTTATTAAGCAGAAAAATAACGGATAAGCTTGATAAATATACTCCAAAAGACTGGAGGTTGGCATTTCTGCTGGAAGAAAAGGCTGATTTTTTGAAACCAGAAATACTTCATCAAAGGCCCATTACTTATAAAGATCTTATAAATCAGATAAGGGATACATACCATCAACACACTAATCCCTGGCAACAAGAGTTAGTATTAAAAAGTTTTGATGACGCTGTAAATGCTCAATCTCTCAGCCCCTGGCACGTTTCATCTTTATTTGTTGATAAAGACAATGCATGGGCGAAAAAGATAAGTGTTAAAGGGCCTCAGGTAATTACGGGCATGCGGGGATGTGGAAAAACTATGTTATTGAGAGCGTTAGAATTTCACGCCAGACTAATGCCGCAAAATGGTGATGAAAAAGATTCTCCCAATAACGTAATCGAACGTCTTATGAGCTCGTCAGAAAGGTATATCGGCTTATATATTTCGTGTGTAAAACTACTTGATTTCAACGCTTTAAAAGGGAGTGAGTATAAAGAGATATTTGAGCCTTACTCCAAACTTCTGATTGGTTTTGCTATACAGGCAATACACTCTATTAGACATCTGAAAGATTTAAAACCTGACGTAGTAAGAAATGACTATCATCTGTCTATTGCCAGTACATTGGCATATTTAATTAATCAGGGAGAAGAACTTACACAAATCACTAGTGACTATGATTTGGAAAACAAACTCAAAAAATACTTAAACTCACTAAGCGACGGTCAGGATATTCATAAAATTAATATTCACCCTAAGATTGCATTTCCACAGTTAGCGGAGTCAATAAAAAAGTCATCAGAAGTCTTCGCCCAATCTCATATATACTTTCTTTTGGATGACGTATCCACAAGGTATCTTAATGATAACAATATTATTAAGCTAATCTCTGAGTTACTGTTCCAAGATGAAACATGCGCTTTTAAATTTACAACTGAGGCACAGACTCTTGAAATGGTTATTATGGCACCAGGAAGCACTTCTCAAGCTAAAATTGGACGAGATTATTCAATTTTTGACTTGGGAGAAGAAGTAAACCGGATCATTCATGAAGACCATCATGAAGGCCAAAAGTTCGTCGAGGATATCCTGCTGAAACGCGCAAAATACTTTCCTTTACATCCTCAGAATCTTACCCCTTCCCAAATATTAGGAGATGAAACATTGATATCTATAGCTGAGAATATTGTAAAGGAAGAAAAAGCGTCGCAGAAAAAAGAGCTATATCATGGGATTTCAGCACTAACTGCAGTATGTGTCGGGGATTTGGGAGATGTAATAACATTGTATGAATTGATTCTTAAAAGATCATCATCTCCCGCTTTTAGAGGATATCCTATTGATCCCAAAATACAGAACTCATGCTATCTTCAATTATGTAATTCAAGGTTATATGATCTCAACCGGAGAGACACCCGGTATCTTGATTTTGTAGAATCTTTTGCTGATGCCTCGCATCACCTGCTTATACAATCTGCTATAAGACGATCGAAGAACAAAAGCGACCGGCTCAGGCAATACACATCAATATTTATTAATATTACGCATGGAGATAAAGATGAACAATATAAGCAGGTAAGGAAACTCATTGATGCCGGAATTTTCAATTTACAGGGAGGACCAGAAGCGTCAAGAACAAATCGCCAAGGGCTGAAACCACAGCAACAATTTAAACTTGTTTTCCGGAAGTTATATGGAGTAAGTAAACATATAGGACTTTCCAGCTCAGACAGATTTGAGTTATCAGGTAAACCACTTGAAGAGTGGCTTAACAATCCTAAAAACGGAAAGAATATTCTTATTAAAAATCTGAATCCAATTCCTGAAGACCAGCTTTCAAAGCTTCTTGAACAAACTGAATTAAAAGAAGCAGTTTCATCCGGTAAACATGAATCTCGTAAGCAGCAATTACTTCCTTTCCATGAAGAAGAACAATCTCACATAGTGGATGAAAATATTGATGACTTCAATTTCATCCACGAAAAATTACCTTCTATTGCCAAAATTCAAAGAAATGACTTCAATAATCTTCAGATAGACATTGCAATTATAGGATTAGGGTTTGAAGATGCAACATTAAACTCTGCAAAAGAAATATGTAAACTTAATCCTAAGAAAGTCATATTCATTAGGTTTGAAGAAGTTGGTCATTCAGAAGAGATACTAAAAGAATTCGATGCATTAGAAAGCCAGCAGAAAACTATTTTGCCTCCGGAAGATTTCCTGAGCGTTATTTCAGAACTAGAAAACAAAATTGTACTATGTGATGTAACCGGACTTCCCAAGGGTGTAATGTTTAATTCTATACGTACAGCATGTCTTAAAAATAAATCCTTTTTTATTTCACTTACTGCTCCAGAATTTGAATATCCTCTTGATGAAGATGTCGATAAGTTTCTAAAAGCTAGTTCTGACAGTGATTCATCTCTGTTACTTCAGCAAATGTCCTCCATTCAGAAAGGAGAAACGGGGCCTTATTCTCTCATAAATCTATTGCCAAACTATACAAATATTTCTGAGCCCAGGGTGTTGCTTGCTTTTGCTTCTGCTAAGCATGAAAGACTTTACACACTTCTTGACGAGCGTGATTATGAACAAATAAGTGTTTTGGTAACGAATGGAGAATCACCTAGAGAGAAATTAGCACGGACCTCTGCAGAATTTTCCTTACGGAAGTTTAATTCAGCAGTTATCCATTATCTTGATGAGAATAATTTATCTGACATTTTGGAGCAAATGTCAAAAGACTATTATACTTATTTTATAAAAAATAACTTTCCCTTTGAACTGGGTCTTACAGGGAATAAAGTTGAAACTGTTGCTGCAGCAATATTTTCTTCTGTTTTTAAAGTCTCCCAATGCTGGTATGTGAAACCAGAAAAGTGGGATACCGAGAAATTTTCTAAAGGTTCCAGCGATTTTAGTATTATCCAAATCAGAATTAAATAATAGGTCCGTTACCCATCACCAAATTAATCACTGGATTTTGAAACTATTTTTATGAACAATACCTTAACTCTTAAATTCGACCCTAATACAATAGAACACTTAGGTATATCACTATATTCAAAGCTACCTAGTGTCCTATCCGAGCTCGTTTCAAATTCCTGGGATGCCGATGCAGATAAAATAAGCATACATTTCTATGACCGGGATGGTAAGAAAGAGATTGTGTATAAGGATGATGGTGTGGGCATGAGCTTTGACGAATTAAACGATAAGTTTCTATTAATTGGTCGTAACAGAAGAAAAGATCCCCAAGAGAGAATAACACAGAAAAGTCGACCTGTTATAGGTAAAAAAGGGTTAGGAAAGCTATCAGTATTTGGAATATGCGATGTTATTGAAATCGAATCAGTTCAAAATGGGAAAAGAAATTACTTCCAGATGAAACTGATGGATATCAAATCAAGCAATGGTTCATACAATCCAACCTTATTATGCCCTAAGGATTCTCAGACTGATAAAGCAAATGGAACTACATTACACTTAAAATCAATAAGGAGAAAATCAGGGTTTGACTTGACAGATCTGGCAATAAGTTTGTCAAAGAAGTTCTTAATTTTTGATATCTTAAAACTTGAAATGAGCTTAAATGATGGCGAATTAACTATAGTAACTAACGAGTTAAAGTTTGCCTCTTTTGAGGAGCAATTCAGATGGCCTTTTCCTAATGAATTAGATGCAGAGTATGAGAACCATCTTAACGTAAAAGGCTTTGTAATTACAACTTTGACACCAATTAAAGACACTGAGATGTCTGGTATTTATTTGGTATCGCGGGGGAAAATTGTTAATACAGCAAGCTTTTACGGATTGAGAGATAATGATCAGTTCCATTCATATGTAACTGGATATTTAGAAGTCGACTTTATTGATGATTTTGATGAAGATGTAATATCTACTGACAGGCATTCTCTGAATTGGGAGAATGATAAGACCAAAGAATTGCAAGTATACCTTCAAAATGTAATACGCAAAATTGGAAATGAGTGGAAGAAAAAAAGAGCAGAAGTAAAAAAGGTTGATATAAAAACCGAAACAAATTTAGATATAGACGAATGGCAGATGAAACTCCCTACATATGAGCGGGATTTAAGTGAAAGAATCATTCGTCCTATTCTTACCAATCCAAGATTAGAAACGGATAAATCCAGTGAGATAATCAAAAATGTTATTGATAAATTTGATAATAGTACATTCAAAGAATATGCTGATAAAATATCTGGCATATCGAGTGAAGATCAATTACCGGAATTGTTACATTTAATTGAAGATTGGAAAGCCATAGAGTCTAAACAGTTTAGAGATATTTCCGTCTCAAGAGTTGAGGTTATAAAACAGTTTGAAGAATACCTTGATAATGACACGAAAGAAGTTCCTACATTACATAATTTCCTGAAAAAGTTTTCTTGGTTATTAGATCCCAGAATTTTAGAGTTTAAAGATGAGGTTAGATATTCGCAGTTACTAAAAGAAACTTATCCTGATGAGCTTCTTGAAGAAAAAGATAGAAGAATAGATTTTCTCTGTAGTAATGCCTTGGGCGAAATACTATATGTTATAGAGATAAAACGGAGCAGTTACGAGGTGGACCTAAAGGCGATAGACCAAGCTTTTGCCTACAAATCATTTTTGGTGGAGAAATACGCATCACAAACTGGGTTTTCAAAAGTTGTTTGCTTCGTGGTAGGAGGCTCTAAATCTGGAGAAACTGTATTTAAAAATAGAGAAATTAACTATTATAATGCAGGTGATGTATTTGTGAAAACATACGTTGAACTATTAGAACAATCTAAGGAATATCATAAAGAATTTATTGATGCTTATGATTCTCATACTTTAAGTGGCAAGAAAAAGTAGTTGTATCTGAGGAAAAAGTGGCTTCAACATAAAATCTATTGGATTTATTTTTAACTTGGGGATAAAGAGACGAATCATATCTTTTCAAATAGAAATAATGTTTGAGAATAATGGAAAAAAATTTATTATACATACAAATTAATGAAAATACTCTAAATAAAGGTATTATTAAAGAAATTAAAAAATATTCAAGTGAAAATCCAAGGGATCAAATATACGTTATCAATGCTCCTTTAGGGGATAAAAAATATTCCTATTCATATCAAGAAAGCACAATTGTTATTTTATCTCCTAATCATAAATTATTATTTGTTGATTTAGAGGGAGATGACGAAAGATTTAATGAGTTTTGTGATGATTTTTTGGAAGACCTAAGTTCAATATCTGATAAATATGATTATAAGAGGCATATTGGTAGACCCAGAGCATGGAAAGAAAATAATACTATTCAAATTTATAATTATGAATATGAATCTATTGAGCTCTTATTTGAGAATAATCGATTAAATTCTCCAGATCTAAAAAGAATTAGTGAATTAATAATATCTCTTTTAATTGGCAGTATAAATGATATCGCTAGAGTAGGTGCAGTCGTCCCTGAGACTTTGTTGGAAAAAGTCAAAAAGAATATAATTCTTTTTGATGGTGAGCAAACTCGGTTTATTTACAAAGAATTTAATAAAAAGTCTGTTTCTATTCAAGGATTATCTGGAACAGGTAAGACTGAGTTGCTTTTGCATAAACTTAAAGAGATTTATACTTTAGATGATAAAAGTAAAATATTTTTCACCTGTCATAACATAACACTTTCAAACAATTTAAGAGAACGCGTTCCTCATTTTTTTAACTTCATGAGAGTAGAAAAACAAATCGAATGGAATAAAAGATTGTGGGTTTCCCATGCGTGGGGATCTAAAAACCAACCAGATTCAGGACTTTATAGTTATTTATGTAATTTTTATAATGTTCCTTTTCTTAGATATAATAATAGTATTCAGAATAATTACGAAACGATATTTACTCAGATATTAGAAGTGGTAAACTCAATTAAATCAACAGATTTTAAATTTGCATTTGATTATATTTTGATTGATGAAAGACAGGATTTTCCGAAGATTTTTTTTGAACTTTGTGAAAAAGTTGCAAGAAAGAAAGTGTATATAGCAGGAGATATATTTCAGGACATTTTTGAAAACACCGACGAAACTGAATTAGAAGTTGATATTGTTTTAAATAGATGTTACCGGACAGATCCAAGGACATTGATGTTTGCGCATGGAGTAGGACTGGGATTATTTGAAAAAAGAAAACTTAATTGGTTTTCGGATAATTATTGGAACGCAATTGGATATGAGGTTGAGAGAAGACGTGATAGATTAATACGATTACATAGAGAACCAATCAGGAGATTTGAAAACTTGAGTACAGAAGATTTTGAAAGTGTTATTATACGTGGGTCGAATTATATAGATGATGTTATTAATATTATATCTGATCTTATAAAAGTTCATAAAGATTTAAAACCTGATGATATTGCAATTATTATATTGGAGGAAAATAGGAAAAATATCTATGATTATATTGATAAATTAATTATTACTGTTGAGAAGAAATTAGGTTGGAGTGCGAATAGAGTCTATGAGAATAAGAGTAAAGTCCCTGGGACGCTTTTCATATCGAACCATAATAATGTAAAGGGACTTGAGTTTCCATTTGTAATTTGTTTAACGGCTGCGATTAAAGACACATACAAATATCGAAATATTCTTTATACGATGCTAACAAGGTCTTTTATACAATCGTATTTGTTAGTTGATGATAAAAAAGGAGTTGATCAAAATAGAGAAGGGCTTGATATAATAAATAAACATTGCTACATTCAAACTATTGAACCTTCTTCGATGGAGAAAAAAGAAATTGTAAACAAATTAAAAAAGTTTATTCAAAATAGTGAAAATATTTCTTATGATGATTTTATTAAAAAAATATTTGATGAATTAAATGTGCCTAAATCTTATAGAACAAAGCTTATTAATGCTTTATTAAATACTGATTTTGATAAATTTGACAAGGATAAAACTGTAAAGTTTATCAAGGCAAACATTGAATTTTATAGCTCATGAAGACTTTATTTCAAATAGAGATAAATTTAGCTTCGAAAAAAGTTTTTTTTCCAGAAGAACGTATTAAAAATAAATATAAGATTTTGGAAATACTTTTGGAAGCATGCAGATATATTATTTACAGTGAGAAAGAAAAAAAAGTGCGAGGAAGTTGTAAAATGATATTGAACACTGATAAAATGAAAAGAATATTCTTTATAAGTGAATATAAGATGTATTCAATCGTTTTTCCATTTAATATTCATTATGATGGTAGAGAGACGATTATCAGTTATAAAAATATTATCGATATTGATTCACGAGTAATTACCACTTTATTAAGTATTATAAAATCTCCAGTTGCTTATAGTGAAAATTGCCTAGATTTTATCGATCCGGTTTTAGAATCAGAGGAAGATGGTAAAATAAATTACTGGCCAATATTAAGAGATTTAATTTTTATAGAAGAAGGTTACTTGAGATATGATAGGGATCTAAAAGGATATCAAGAGGCACTTGAAAATGAGCAGCAACATAGACATCCTTTGAATCATATTGATATTTTTTATACTAATCAAGCAACATTTAAACTTGGACTTGAACAGGAATGTTTGGAGGTTGATTTTATTGATACGTTAGATTCTAATACAAACTGCAAATATTTAAAATCGGTCAGTTCGGCTAAGAAATCCCCCAAAAAATGAATAATAGTGTTTTTTAAGAGTTAGTGGGTTAAGAAAATATAAAGTATAATAAATGTTATAATATGTTGAATGAAATTTTAATATCATAATTTTCATGTACATTTTCTCTGATATTATCTCATTCCCCCCCTTCCCACTATTAAATATATTTCGTAATTTTGCGTTCTAAGAATAACTAATAATCCCTTCTAGAACAAAAGGTTAATTTATGACCAGATACAATGATTATCTTAAGCAGATTGTAGATAGAGAAGCACAGGGACTACACGCCCTACCCATCGATGACGCAGAACTGATGTACGAAGTAATAGAACAGATCAAAGATGAAACCCATGAACACCGTAACGATTCACTTAATTTCTTCATTTATAACGTTTTACCGGGAACTACGAGCGCTGCCCGCGTAAAAGCTAAGTTCCTGAAAGATATTATTCTCGGCGATGCCAACGTACCTGAAATCTCTACAGACTTCGCCTTCGAACAACTTTCACACATGAAAGGCGGCCCGTCCATCGAAGTACTGCTGGATATCGCCCTGGGTGAAGATGCTCTCCTCGCTAAAAAAGCGGCAGAAGTACTCAAAACACAGGTTTTCCTCTACGACGCAGATACCGATCGTCTGGCAGAAGCCTTTAAAAATGGTAGCGCCATCGCGAAAGAAATTCTCGAAAGCTACGCCAACGCTGAATTCTATACCAAATTACCCGATATTCCTGAAGTAATTGAACTGGTAACTTTTGTTGCCGGTATCGGTGATATATCCACAGACTTACTGTCTCCCGGTAGTGACGCACACTCCCGCTCTGACCGTGAACTGCACGGACAATGTATGTTCGAGCACAACAAAGAACAACAAAAACAATTACGTGCGCTGAAAGAACAAAATCCCGACAAAACCGTCATGCTGGTAGCTGAAAAAGGTACCATGGGAGTAGGTTCTTCAAGAATGTCCGGCGTAAATAACGTGGCACTCTGGATTGGTAAACCTGCCAGCCCTTATGTTCCATTTGTAAATATCGCTCCGGTAGTAGCAGGAACCAACGGTATCTCTCCGATTTTCCTGACCACCGTTGGCGTAACCGGCGGTATCGGTATCGACCTGAAAAACTGGGTGAAAAAGTTAGATGAAAACGGTAAACTGATCGTTGATGCAGACGGACAACCAGTTTTGGAACAAGCGTATTCTGTTGATACAGGTACATTCCTTACTATTAATACAAAAACCAAAAAACTCTATAAAGACGGACAAGAAGTGATGGACGTCAGCTCAGCTTTTACTCCTCAGAAAATCGAGTTCATGAAAGCCGGTGGCTCCTACTCCATCGAGTTTGGTAAAAAACTGCAAACCTTCGCCGCCACTACCTTAGGTATCACCGCGCCGAAAGTATTTGCGCCTTCTAAAGAAATTTCTATTGAAGGACAAGGCCTCACCGCCGTTGAAAAAATATTCAATAAAAACGCTGTAGGAACTTCAGGCGCTACCCTGCACGCCGGTTCTTATGTTCGCGTAAAAGTAAATATCGTAGGTTCTCAGGACACCACCGGGTTAATGACCGCTCAGGAACTGGAAGCAATGGCTGCTACTGTCATTTCTCCGATCGTAGATGCAGGTTATCAATCAGGTTGCCACACCGCCTCTGTTTGGGATAGTAAATCTCAACAGAATATCCCGAGACTGATGAAGTTCATGAATGACTTTGGTCTGATCACAGCCAGAGACCCTAAAGGGGAATATCATTCAATGACTGACGTCATCCACAAAGTACTGAATGACCTTACCATCGACGACTGGGCAATCATCATTGGTGGTGACTCACATACCAGAATGTCGAAAGGAGTAGCTTTTGGAGCAGATTCCGGTACCGTTGCACTGGCACTGGCTACAGGTGAAGCTTCTATGCCGATTCCTGAATCAGTAAAAGTAACTTTCAAAGGTGCTATGCAACCTCACCTCGATTTCCGCGATGTGGTGCACGCAACCCAGTTACAGATGCTGAAAGCATTTAAAGGTGAAAACGTATTCCAGGGAAGAGTGATCGAAGTACATATCGGTACTTTATTGTCTGACCAGGCATTTACCTTCACTGACTGGACAGCCGAAATGAAAGCAAAAGCATCTATCTGTATTTCTCAGTCAGATACACTGGTGCAATCACTGGAAATCGCGAAAGAGCGTATCCAGATCATGATTGAAAAAGGTATGGACAATGAGAAACACGTATTGCAAGGGCTGATCAATAAAGCGGATAAACGTATTCAGGAAATTAAATCTGGTGAGAAATTACCTTTAGCACCTGATGAAAATGCTAAATACTACGCAGAATTTGTAGTGGATCTCGATGCGATTGATGAACCAATGATCGCTGACCCTGACGTAAACAATGCTGACGCGTCAAAAAGATACACACACGATACCATTCGTGACCTCACTTACTACGGTGGTGAGAAACATGTTGATTTAGGTTTTGTGGGATCTTGTATGGTGCACAAAGGTGATATCAAGATCGTTTCGAAAATGCTGAAAAACTTAGAAGAGCAATACGGTAAAGTGGAGTTCAAAGCTCCTTTAGTAGTGGCTGCTCCTACTTATAATATCATTGATGAACTGAAAGCGGAGGGGGACTGGGAAATTTTACAAAAGTATTCCGGTTTTGAGTTCGACGATGCTGCTCCTAAAATTGCTGCACGTACGGAATATGAGAAAATCTTATACCTGGAGCGTCCGGGTTGTAACCTGTGTATGGGTAACCAGGAAAAAGCCGCTAAAGGTGATACCGTAATGGCCACTTCTACCCGTCTCTTCCAGGGACGTGTAGTAAAAGACTCTGATCGCAAGAAAGGAGAATCATTACTGGCATCTACTCCGGTGGTAGTTCTTTCTGCTATCTTAGGAAGAACACCTACTATCGAAGAATATAAAGTGGCTGTAAAAGGTATCGAGCTGACTCAGTTCGCACCGCCGGTGAAGAATATGAGCACCGCTCCTGCACATCAGGTTTCGTTCTAAGAATGTATTTTTATAATAGTGAAAGGAGCTAACTAATCAGTTAGCTCCTTTTTTATGCAATAGAATTGAAACATGAAGGAAATGAAGATAAAAAGGGAGTGAAAGACCCGAAACCCGTGGTGGGTGTCTCCACCCACCGCAAAAAAGACTCAATCCGTTTCATGTATGCTATATTCAAAGCCTTTCTTCTTTACCTTCATCCCTTCATTTCCTTCATGTTTCCCATTGTATTTTATAAATATTAATAAGTAAGGCGTCAGCAAAACAATCTTCTTAATTCCTTAATGTGAATTACTATCATCTCTGTAACATTCCCCATTTTCCTGCGTCTTTACTCTAAACACTACTATGAGAATAAACGACGCCCTCTACTCTATTCGAAAACCATTTACTTTTTTTGTATTTTCTGTCTGCCTGTTTTCCCTTACAAATGCGCAGTCGCTAACGCCTGATCAGTTTATTGATGATCTGAATCACTTCAAAAAAGAACTCCCGCAACGACATAAAAACCTGTATGCAAAAATCTCTGAAGCTGATTTTCTGCGGAAAGTGGATGCAATCGCCCAAAAAGCCAATACCCTCAATAATGAAAGTTTCGAAATAGAACTCTACCAACTCATCAAAGAAATCGGTGATGAACATACCCGCCTCGAACCCGCTTACAAAACTATCTATCCGGTTAGTTTTGATTTTTTTAAAGAAGGAATATTTGTGACAGGTACAAATGCTGAAAATGCCGGCTTACTCTATAAACAACTGAATGGAGTGAACACTAAATCAACCAAAGACATTCTTGATTTGGTAAAGACGATTGTGAAAGACGATAATGCTTCTTATTTTGATGTATACTTTCAGCAGTTTATCAATAATCCCCGCGTTTTAAAAGGACTCACCATTACTCCTGACGACCTAAAAGCAACATTTCTGTTAGATCAGCAAAAGGCAATACTAAGCGCAGTATCTAAGGAAGCCTACAAACCTGCGGTGAAACCGGATTTGCTGCGTTTTAAACGTTCAGAAAACTATTGGTTCGAACTGATCAATAACGGAAAAACGCTGTATTTCAATTATCAGGAATGCCGTGAGGAAGAAGATAAACCTTTCGCTGATTTTACAAATGAACTTTTCGCCTTAGTAGAAAAGGCAAAACCTGAGAAAATCATCATCGATCTGCGGAATAATATGGGTGGAAACTCAGGAATTATCCATCCATTTATGGAAAAATTGAAAAAAAGTCATCTCAATAAAAAGGGGAAGCTTTTTGTGTTAATCGGCAAATCTACCTTCTCCTCTGCCCTCATGAATGCCGTTGAACTGAAAAGAAACTACCACTCGATTCTTGTAGGTGAATCTACCAGCGGAACGGTAAACCATTACGGTGAAGTAAGAGGGTTTACTTTACCAAACTCTCAGCTGGTAGTCGGTTATTCTACCCGCTTCTGGGAAGTATGGAAAGGATACGACGGACCACTCAGGCCTGATGTTAAAGTGGAATATTCCATTCATAACTTCAGGAAAAATATCGATGAAGGCATTGCTTATATTTTAAAACAACCCTAGTCTTTTTTGATCAGATTGTTCTCAAAGAGCAGTTGTTTCCCATACGATTCAATGGCCTCTTCTTGTCTCTGAAAACATTCAGCGAGTAGCTTGAGGTTATTGGTGTATTTTAATACATGCAATAAAAGTTGTTTTTCAATATGCGACCACGGCTGCAATGCTCTTGGATATTTTTCTATGACCGTGTTAGGCTGTTCGGGATGATTTTTTGTTCTGTAGATAGCCAGTTTCTGTACAGCCCTTTGTAATGAAAGAACATCATTTGCTGAAAAGTTATTGAAAATTTTTTCTTCAAAAAAGCTGATGTTTTTCCACGGTTCCGGTACCGGAGTAAGCTTCACTTTCTCAATCAGCTGAAGATGTTCCGGTTTATTGAAATAATGTTGGAAATAATCCAGTAGTTCAATTTTGCTATAGATACCGATGTACTTTCCATACAAGTGATGTGAGGTAATAGCTTCACTTTTAAATGCAGAAGAGGTTAGAAAAAAACTTGCATATAAACGATACCTCGGAGCTACTCCCAGTTGTACAAAAAGTTGTGTGATTTCATTGATTTCTTTTTCAGGAATAGATATGTCTGGAGGATTGGAAACCATATTATTAATAGCATCTCTTCTTTGTTGAAAATCTGCTGCTGCAGAAGCTGATAACTGCAACCTTTTGTTTAATTCTATTGACATATTTTTCATGTATTAGGTGTGTTCAATGTAAACGACTTTATACAATTAGTCAGTAGGATAATGGAATAATTACCTCAATCGAGGTCATTGGTAAAATAACTAATTATACAAAGAATGATTACTATACGGGGTAAAAAAGTTTAACAATAAGGTCGATTTTAGGCTGTTTGATGGCGTTATTTAGTAGATATGCTGAAATGCCTTAATATGTGTTATGAAATAAGCAAGAGAGTATTGTTTCGTTTTGATGTTATTGCCTGTATGAACCGCCACTGATTGATGCGGGATGAGGATACTTCTAACCTTAAAAAGGGCAAACTATTTAAATAGCAATTGAAATAAATTATGTTTATGAGCTGTGTATACCGGAAGTATCACCTCTAACCGAAAACAGATATGCTTTGAAGGTGGTGGAACTTTGATTGTAGCGTATTACCGTAAAATTTAATATTTTGCAATTATAAAAATCCTCACACATTATGAAGAAAACTCTTTTTATGATTGCGATGGCTGCTGCAATAGCTGCCTGTAACGATTCGGGTACAGAAAATAATGCAGATAAACCTGCTGATAGTAATGCGCTGCAAACAGCAGCAAAACCGGAAGATCTTTTAAATAAAGATTGGAGGCTGAAAGAACTCAATGGTTCTTCTATTGTTTTAGATACCACTTTTCCCAACTACCCGCACATGAAATTTGAAAACCTGACGAATGTAGGTGGTAACCTGGGCTGTAATGGTTTTGGAGGAAATGTCAGCGTAGGCGGAGCCGATAGTATCACTATTTCTCAGGTGGTATCTACTCAAATGGCTTGTCCGAACCTGGATATCGAAAACCGCTTCAGAGAAGCTTTGGAAAATACTAAAACCTATCGTATTGATGGTAATACATTACTCCTGAACAATGATAAAAAAGAAGTAATCGCTAAGTTAGAAAATACCAAAAATTAATAATTGATTTATAATTTAATTATAGTGTATGGATCATGCTGTTTTAAAAAAGCATGATCCATATTATTTTTATGCTATTGATGATTTATTCTAATCTTTTCAGACGGAAAAGCAGTTGCTGAATAGCTTCCTGCGCATCATCAATTATGGATTGTGAAAAAGATTCAGGAAATAATTCTTCCCTGCGGTCTTCAATGTGCTGATATACACTCTCTATATGTTCAATATAATTTTTGGGACGGCTTGTTTCAGGTATTACAATGTTTAAAGTTCCTTCCAGTGCAAAAGTGGTTTCTACGAGCCGGTCGGTAATGTCTGCCAGTGAATCGATTGCCTGATCTAATGAAATATGCGCTTCATAACTACCTTTTCCGGTAATTGACCAGTGAATGAGTTTTAAAGAATTACGAAAAGAGATAAACTCTCCTAAAAAGTCGGCTACTGCTGTTTTGTTTTGTTTGGTATTGGCCATTATTATACTGTTTTATTAATTGTAAATAATTAGTATCTCCTGAACTGCTACAGTTTGGTAAGCGCAGTTCCTTTATGTGCTGCTATATGGCCTGTTTTACTGCTTTTAATTTCATATTGCGGGTCTTCTTTCGTAGCATGATGCGTGTATCCCTTATAATCAAAGTCCTGGGTATGTATTTTTATGATGGTTCCCGAAACCCTTCCAGCTTCGGAGTTCCAGCTTACCCGATCTCCTACTTTGAATTTGGTGGCCATAAAAAGATTTTTCGTTTAACAAATGTTACGATTAAGCCCGTAAATTACCCGCACCGCTGGTAGATATCCTGACATGGACTGATTTTCTTACAGTTATGAAATAAAACACTTAATAAGTGTTCTTGTATAAATGATACTGCAAAGAGCATGCTCATGCTTACATCCTATGAATACCCGGCTAAAATGTTATTATGGGAATCGGGATATCACTTTTTTTGTTCAAAAAGTCCTACACATTATAAAAGTAAGTATACTATCTAAAGCCGAAAATGGTATGCCGAAACCAGTTGATATATGATCACTCATAACGCCATTTCAGTGGCTTAAAAATTGTGTATACAAATAAGAAATTGTTTAGAATGGATTATATTGATTACTATAAAATACTTGGCGTCGCAAAAAATGCCACAGCAGATGAAATCAAGAAAGCTTATCGAAAATTAGCCCGTCAACATCATCCTGATTTAAATGCGGATAACCCAGAGGCGGATAAATTGTTTCAGCAGATTAATGAAGCGAATGAAGTACTGAGTGATCCCGAAAAAAGAAAAAAATATGATCAGTACGGTAATGACTGGAAACATGCTGACCAGTTTGAAAATGCCCGTAAACAACAGGGGGCCGGCTCTTATGGCGGGCGTAACCCGTTCGAGAATGGTTCTTTCAGTGAAGCGCATCACAACTATGGTACGGAGGAGGATGGCGGATTCTCCGATTTCTTTGCCTCCATGTTCGGTAATCGTGGCAGTGGGCGCCAGACCAGATTTAAAGGACAGGATTTACGCGCCTCGCTACAAGTGAATTTATCGGAAGTTTATAAAACCCATCAAAGAGTGTTTATGATCAATGGAAAGAATATCCGTATAACGCTGGCGGCAGGTATTGAAAACGGACAGGAAATTAAACTTTCCGGTTATGGTGCTCCGGGGGTAAACGGTGGTCCAAACGGTGATCTTTATATTACATTTGAGGTGAAGAATGATACTTCCTTTACCCGTAAAGGGAATGACCTTTATAAAAATGTTCCTCTTGATTTATACAAGGCAATTTTAGGCGGTGAGGAAGTAATTGATACCTTGTCAGGAAAAGTAAAACTAAAAATTAATCCGGAAACACAAAACGGCACAAAAGTGCGTATTAAAGGAAAAGGATTTCCTGTTTATAAAATGGAAGATACGTTTGGAGATCTTTATATCACTTACGAAATACAAATACCTACTAACCTTAGTGAAAAAGAACGAGAGCTGTTTAAAGAGTTATCTAAAGAAAAATAGAACTTATGGAAAATTCAAATAGAATATCTGTAGAAGAATACTGTACGTTTTACAGTATAGAAGCCTCTTTTGTTCAACAACTGAACGACTATGGTTTGATTGAAGTTGGTTATACAGAAAAGGAATCATTTATTACTTATGACCAGTTGCCTGATCTTGAAAAATACACGCGTATGCACTATGATCTTGAAATTAATATACCTGGAATAGAAGCTATAAATCATTTACTAAAACGGGTTCAATACCTGCAACGGGAAGTTAAAAGATTGCGGGAAGAAACCGGAAATAACCAGTCCGCTTAATTATGACCTGTATATTAAAACGATAAGGGCTCTACATTCACCTGTCTATATTTGTTCCATTTTTTTAATTGTATCTTCGCATTCTGATTCTTCACTATTTCGAATTTCATCTGTTTATGAAAGAAATCTTCAGCTTCTTAAAAGACCTCGATGCTAATAATAACCGCGAATGGTTTAATGATCATAAAGACCGCTATCTTGCCATTAAGGAGCAGTTTGATGTTTATATACAGGAGCTGATCAACTCTATCAGTGAATTTGACCCGGAAATGAGCATGGTTACTCCACAGGAAGCTGTTTACCGCATTTACCGCGACATTCGCTTTTCGCTCGATAAAACACCTTATAAAAACTATATGAGTGCTATCATCAAAAGCGGCGGTAAAAAAAGTTTCAGGTCTTGTTATTATGTACAACTTCAACCCGGGCAATCATTTTTTGCCGGTGGTATGGGAATGATGGATCCCAAGCTGGCCAAGGCATTAAGAAATGATATCTATTACAACATTGAAGAGTTTCGCGGAATTGTTGAACACCCCGATTTTGCCGGTAATTATTCCATGTACGGAGAAAGCTTTAAGAAAGTACCTTCCCCCTACCCGGCTGATTTCGAATACGCAGATTGGTTGAAATATAAACTCTACCTGCCTTTCAGCGTTGTTCCGGACACTTTTTTCACCGGAAAAGACATTGTTAAACGTAGTGCCGAAAGACTAAAGATTCTTTTACCCTTTAACAAATTCGTGAATTATACGGTAGAAGAGTCTATGTAATTGCATTTGGGATGGTTGTTCCGGCTATTTAAAAATGAAGCCTGCTCTTTGCAATTCGTTAATTTCTTTATGTTTTAATTATTTTATATATTTGAAATCATAACACAAGAATATGAACGCAAGGAAATCTATTTCGCCTCCACTGCCTTAATATTTCTCACACATTTATGGGAAGTATAGATCCGGTCTCTCACCCCGGTTCTTTGCTATGCTTTCAACTCAATCAATTTATTAAGTCAAATACTTGCCTGTATGGGCGGGATAGCTATGTAGTGTTATGAAAAAATCATACTTATTATTACACATTGCTGTAATACTGGCCGGATTTACCGGTGTTTTCGGTAAGCTCATTTCTTTGAACGAAGGTTTACTGGTTTGGTATAGGGTTTTCTTTTCCGCAGTTATTTTATTTGTTATTCTTACTCTTTTAAAGGTACCCCGTACTATTGCTTTTAAAGAGAAACTGAATATTGCCAAAGTGGGGATGCTGATAACGATCCACTGGGTATTTTTTTATGCGAGTATTAAATATTCCAATATATCAATCGGAGTGGTTTGTTACTGTTTAACCAGTTTCTTTACTGCTATTTTTCAGCCGGCGATAGATCGGCAACGCTTTAAAATATCTGAATTACTGTTGAGTGCTTTAACATTGGTGGGTATCAGCCTGATCTTTCATTTCGATACCTCTTATCAATCAGGAATCATTCTCGGTACCATTTCGTCTGCATTTGCCGCGCTCTATACAATTTACAGTGGCAGATTGGTAAAACAATACGATAGTAAAGTGATCAATTATTATCAGATGATTGGCGGTACGGTCGGATTAGGCTTGCTTCTTCCGGTTTATCTCTATTATTTCCCGGTTGAACAACTGGTTCCGGGTTGGAGAGACACTTTTTACCTGATTTTACTGGCACTTTTCTGTACTGTAGGATTGTATGTCATTTTTAATGAGGTACTCAGAAAGTTATCTGCATTTACCGTAAATCTGAGTTTTAACCTTGAACCGATTTATGCCATCATACTCGCTTTTCTGTTCTTTGGTGAAAGCAAAGAGGTAAATACCTCCTTTTATATAGGACTATTTTTTGTAATGGCTTCTGTGGTGCTTCAAACAATTATAGCATCACGAAAGAAAATATAAATAAGCATGTTGGTATGAGTGGCGGAAAGCTACCTCATACCAGCTTTTTTAGCTCTTCCTGCCCCAAATGTCAAAGAAATGCTAATCCGGTATTCATTATTTCGGAGATTCGTATCTTTATAGTTAGGTGTATGTCTAAGCGTTTCATCATATTATTGCTGGTTACATTTGGCTTCTTTTTGATGCCGAATGATACTTTTGCCTGTGATACCCAGGCAGCTATTTCAGCGAAGTCGTGTTGTGACTCTGCAGAAGAATGTGCTTGTGAAAAGCAGGACATCCATACACAGAAAAACAGTTGTAGCGGAGAAATGCAACATAGCTCCTGTCATTGTACGCCGGCTAAACCCCCCGTGGCTTTTATAACAAACCGCACTGATCAATACCCCGGATTTACTACCGTTTATTTATCTTTTCCTGATGTAAGAAGTTATATATTATCTGGTTTTCACTTCATCTGGTTACCGCCTAAAATAAGCTAACCTCTATACCTGATAGCCATAGGTATGTCTTATCAGAAAGCAAATTGTTGCTTTTAATACATTTATTGTCAACATTATTAACTTCTATACAATGAAATCAATCAATATATTGATAGCAGTACTATTATTATGTACTTCTACCATTACTGCTCAAATTAGAAATGCAGCTACTGCCACAGTTAAAATATATGGCAATTGTGAAATTTGTGAAAATACAATCGAAAAAGCCGGAAATATTAAGAAACAGGCTTCAGTAAACTGGGATAAAGATTCAAAACTGGCAACAGTTATTTTCGACAGTACAATTACTTCCTCTGATGATATTCTGAAACGGATTGCTATTGCCGGATATGATAGTGATGTATATCTTGCTCCCGATAAAAGTTATGCTTCCCTACCTGATTGTTGCCGTTACGAAAGAGTGAATAAAACAGCTTCTCATCAATCGATGAAACCAGGCGAAAGTCACAGCGTCCATACAAAGGGTGAATCGCCTTTGCAACAGGTAAATCCTTTATACAAAGTGTTTGAAGAATATTTCGCTGTTAAAGATGCATTGGTAAAAGCTGATGAAAGTACTGCCTCTGCAAAAGCAAAAGACCTTGATGCTGCTGTGAACAGCATTAAAATGAGTGCACTGGCTGAAAATGAACATGAAGTATTTATGAAGGTGATGAAAGATATTTCCTTCGATGCTGAACATATTGGCGACACAAAAGACGTTGGCCATCAACGTGACCATTTTACTTCCTTATCAAAGAATATTTATGAACTTCTAAAGATTACAAAGTTTAAAGTTACTGTTTATTACCAGCATTGCCCGATGTTCAATAATGGTAAAGGAGCCAACTGGCTGAGCAAAGAAAACACCATTAAAAACCCTTATTACGGTGCACAAATGCTCACTTGTGGCAAAACAGTTGAAACTATTCAACAATAGCTTTACCGGTTGATTTTTAAACTTAATACATCTTATAAATGAAGTTATTCAAATGGATATACAAAATATTTCTTCAAAAAAAGTGCTGTCGTTAGTACTTTTTCTGATCATAACACAACTGTCATTTGCTCAAAAAGTAGTTCGGTACGACCTGTACGTGAAAGATACGCTGGTTAATTATGCCGGTAAAGTTAAAAGAGCGATTGCTGTGAACGGGCAAATTCCCATGCCTACCCTTACTTTTACGCAAGGTGACACTGCTGAAATCTATGTACACAACGAATTAAAGGAGAGTACTTCTTTGCATTGGCATGGGGTATTTCTGCCGAATCAGGAAGATGGCGTTCCTTATCTTACTCAGATGCCGATTGAACCGGGTACTACACATCAGTATCGTTTTCCCGTTATACAAAACGGAACCCACTGGTATCATAGCCATTCCGGTTTACAGGAACAAATCGGCATGTATGGATCAATGATTTTTAAAAAGAAACAAAATGATCCCACTTTTAGAAGAGGCATAGACGATTTACCGACGGTACCGGTTATTTTGAGTGAATGGACAAATATCAACCCCGATAACGTACACCGGATATTGCACAATGCCAATGACTGGTTTGCTATAAAGAAAGGAGCTACTCAGAGTTATGCTGAAGCAATACGTGAAAAGCATTTCAACACCAAGCTGAAAAATGAATGGAAACGGATGCTGGCAATGGATGTAAGTGATGTTTATTATGAAAAGGTGATGATGAACGGAACGACGAATGAACAATTGACGCAATTCAAAGCCGGTGATAAAATACGCCTGCAAATTTCGAATGGTGGTGCTTCTACTTACTTCTGGCTTACTTATGCCGGTGGTAAAATAACCGTAGTGGCCAACGATGGCAATGATGTGGAGCCGGTAGAGGTTGACCGTCTGCTGATTGCCGTTTCAGAAACTTATGATATCATACTTACTATCCCTGAAAATAGAATTTCGTATGAATTGCTGGCTACATCTGAAGACCGTACTCAATCTGCTTCGCTTTATCTGGGCGAGGGTATCCGGCAATTATCAGACCGCTTACCACGCCTTAAATATTTTGAAGGTATGAAGATGATGAATGGTATGATGAAGATGAACGGTGACCTGGATGATATGGGTATGAAGATGTCGCTCAATCAGATGGATATGAATGTGGTGATGTATCCTGAAATAACCGGAGATAAAAAGTCGTCTGCTTCAGGCCATCGTAGTCATACCGGCCATGGAGAAAATCAATACAACGCAAACGCATTGTCTGATATCGTTACGCTGAACTATGCCATGTTAAAATCTCCTGAAAATACAAGTTTATCACCGGATGCTGCTGTAAAAGAACTCCGTTTCGAATTAACAGGAAATATGAACAGGTATGTATGGAGCATAGATAATAAAGTTGTATCGGAAGCAGATAAAATTCTGATAAAGAAAGGAGAAACCGTGCGGATAATTTTGTATAATAATTCTATGATGCGGCATCCGATGCACTTGCACGGACATGATTTCAGGGTATTAAACGGACAAGGTGATTATGCACCGCTAAAGAATGTGATTGACATTATGCCCATGGAAACAGACACGCTTGAATTTGCTGCGAATGTAGAAGGTGACTGGTTCTTTCACTGTCATATTCTTTATCATATGATGAGCGGAATGGGCCGGATTTTTACTTATGAAAATCAATCCCCAAACCCATTGATACCAGATCCTAAGTATGCGCAACGAAAACTTTTTGCAGACGATCGCATGTTCCATTTTATGGCGCAGAATGATTTTGCTACCAATGGTAATGACGGGTCAGTGATGTTGCAGAACACACGTTGGAGTATCGGTACGGAATGGCGTCTGGGATATAACAGTATGCATGGCTATGAAACCGAAACACATATCGGAAGATACCTGAACAGAATGCAATGGCTGATGGTTTTTGTAGGGTTTGATTGGCGGTATAGAAAAATGGGAATAGATGAACACGAGAAGAATATTTTCGGTCAGCAAAATAAAAAAGACAGCCGGTCGGCCGTGAGCCTCGGGTTCATGTACACGCTTCCAATGCTGGTCAATTTTCAGGCTGAAGTATACCACGATGGTATCGTACGACTATCGTTAATGCGCGAAGATATTCCGGTGTCAAAACGTTTACGGGCCGGTTTCATGCTCAATACGGATAAAGAGTATATGGTTGAACTAAATTATATATTCAATCGATTTATGCGTGCACGTACCCATTATGATAGTGATATGGGATTCGGTGTAGGATTGGCATTAAATTATTAGTAAATTTATTCATTCATTAAAAAATTTTTACCATTAAGGAATTAAACCTGTTACAAAAATATCTTTCATAACCATAATTGCTCCAATATTTGAGAATGTAATTTGAAACATGAAGGAAATGAAGAAATGAAGAGGACGTAACTTTGTTAATTCAGCAACAAATATGCTGATTGTTCAGTGATGGCTTGAATTCTTCATTCGCTTTTCAACTTCATTCTCTTCATGTTAAAATGGTGATCATAAGATAGAATAAGCCAAAGCGAAGCGGCAGGAGCTTCTTAATTCCTTAATGGTTTAAACTTGTTAGCATGTCAAAAACCTTTGCAGATAAAGTAATTCATTTCAATCGTCAATTAAAATATTCCGGAGACCTTCCGGAGGGTTTTCAGGTAATGAACCCTTACCTGGATAATCCGGAAACAATGAAAGTAATGCAGCAGTTCTACCATAAATTTTATGATGATTCAAAAGAAAGAAAATTTATCGTAGGTATTAATCCCAGTCGTCATGGAGCTGGTGTAACAGGCGTTCCTTTTACAGATACCAAACGATTAGAAAGTGCTTGCGGCATCAGGATGGAGTCTGCCCATACGCATGAAATATCTTCCGTATTTATGTATGATATGATAGAACAATACGGCGGAGCTGAAAAATTTTATCATCATTTTTACATTAATTCGCCTTTTCCTTTAGCCATTATTCGTGCGTCTAAAGACGGCAAATGGCTGAATGCAAATTATTATGATGATCCGTTGCTTTTTGAAATGGTGAAAGATTTTATGATCGATTCATTAAAGAAGCATATCAGCCTGGGTTTAGACACAAGTGAAGTATTTATTTTAGGAAAGAAAAACGAAAGTTTTATTCAGAAACTGAATAAAGAAGCTAATTTGTTTGACAGGCTGACAATACTGGAGCATCCGAGGTTTATTCAGCAGTATAAATCAAAAGAAAAACAGTTTTATATTGATAAATACCTATCCATACTGAACAAAAAAAGCATTTAGAAGTAAGAAGTTAAGGAGAGATTATGTTTCATGTATGATTGCTAATAAATAATTGCTGTTACTACTGTCCTATTCCTGGGGTATGATTTCTACTAAAACTTCATGGTGCTCCTGATCATAATAGGTGCAGGTCATTTTTTCAATAGATACCACCCATTTCAGTATACCTGATTTTGCACAATCATTACAAAAAGTCATGTAATCAGTTTGCCCCTGTTGATGTGCTTTCAGGTCATCTTTAAATTGTGCTGCATTAGTGAGTACGGCAATAACAAGGTCTGGATACATACCATCGCTGGAGGCAGTATAATCATAAAAACCGAAATAATCAGTATGACCGTTATTTACAAATGTCTCATAATGTACAACTCCTAACGCTTTCAATTCTCTGATATAAGCCGGGAAATCTGCTCCTGACTTAACTTTACTGTGGGCTTCTTTTATTTGATCGATTGTAAACATTTTAGTAATCTTTCTAATTAAAGTTACTGCAAATCTTATACTAGTACCCGGTATTGGAACATTGACTTGAATATAAATTGGCTATAATTTCAAACATTCTTTTGATTGTTTTGTTAACCAGATAGTTATACTTTGTTTATGGTAAATGAAAAACGTAAAGGTGCCCGGTCAACGAAAGAGATTCCCGCTGTGATTATGAAGCAGCTCAATGCCGGCGAAATAGAAACTGCAAATCTGGTGGAATGGCTGGCGGTTGATCAGCGCCTGTTATTGAAAAATCTAATGAATCAGCTTGACAGAACCGGATATCTGAACGTAGCGCTCAATGCAATTGATGAACTCAAGAAACCAACTGTAAATACGATTAATGAAGCGATAGGTATAAGTCTTTTGCAACAATCATTGGCTGCGAAGGATACAGAATTCTTTACATTATTGTTTAAACACAGTGCCGATCTGGTGCGTTGCTGGGCCACCTATATGGTGGGGAGTAATAATCGATTAACACTTGAAGAAAAGTTACATCAGATACAGCCATTTGCAGCAGACACGCATTTCGGGGTAAGAGAAATAGCCTGGATGGCGGTGAGAGGTTCTATTTCAAACCAAATTGATCAAAGCATCGGGATATTATCCGGCTGGACTACTCATGAAGACGCTAATGTCAGAAGATTCGCTTCGGAGTCTACAAGGCCACGTGGCGTATGGTGTGAACATATAGAGTCGTTGAAAAAAGATCCCAAACCTGCATTAATTATTCTTGATCCTTTAAAGTCAGACCCTTCCAGGTATGTGCAGGATAGTGTGGGTAACTGGTTAAACGATGCCAGTAAAACGCAACCGGAATTTGTAGCAGCACTCTGTAGTAAATGGCAACATCAACATCCAACCAAAGCTACTTTGTACATTATAAAAAAAGCAATGAGAACGATTGAGAAGTAATGTTATGTTTTTATGTGGTGGGCAAAAACACCCACCACAGATTTTACTCTCTTAATTACTTGTAATAAAATATAGTTATTCGGATATTAATAGTCCACATGATAATCCTTCGGAAATTGTTGTCCGCTCCATGCTTTTTTAGCAGTCCAGTCTGCCGGAGGATCAGCCCAAAAAGGGTCTGTTGAAGGTAGCCCCAGGGCAAGAAATGAAAGCGTTGCCATATATAAACTACCGGTATTGCTGTAGTAGTCTGCCAGTTCAGGGTAATGTCCGGCGAAGCCCAGTTGTAACCAGCCTTTATTATCGAATACACCTTTAGCTTCATACATATTATGTTTTACCTTCGTGAGGGCTGCACGAACCTGTGCAGGTTTTATTCCTTCAGGCAATTTATGCATGAGAGCCAGTTGACTTAAAATCTGGAAACTTCCTGTTCTGTAAATGATTGATCTACCGATTGGCGGATAGGTACCTTCAGGAGAAATCATGCGTTCCAGGCCTACTCCGAATCGTTGCATTCTTTTTAGTGCCTGGTCATACTCTTCCTGAGTGGCTTTACCATGTTTTAATAATACTGCCAGTGTATCAACCATCATCGGGTGGATAACATAGGAATTGTAGTAATCAAAAGAAAACTTAGGCCCGTCACTATACCAGCCATCACCTCGATACCATTCTTTTATTTTCGTGATACCTTCTGTTAAGCGGGGTTCATCACATTGCCCTTCTACAGAATAGATAAAAGCTTCTGTAATGGAGGCAAACAGTACCCAGTTGTTATTATAAGGTTTTCTGTCTCTTAAGCGCTTAAAAGAAGCGATGATTGATTTTTTGGTACTGTCTTTTAACGGTTTCCACAAAGCATCGGGGGCACGTAAAAACGATTGGGCCAGATAGGCGGCATCAACGATGGGTTGATGTTGTTTTTCGAACAATAAGGCGTCAGGGCTGCCGGCAGCAAAACAACTATCGAGGCCTTTAACAGCCTGCTCTCTGAATTTTTTTCTTTGTTTACCTTCTTCGGTATTGTCGTCGGGAAGTGTTAACCAGGGAGCAATACCAGCATAGGTGCGTCCAACAGCTTCCAGATAACCGACATCAATTCCGCGATTATCATAAGTGGGTGAAGGAACCATCACCATGTTTTGCCTGAGTTTTCCTTCTGCCAGATTTGTTACGACTGGTGATGCGATTTTCAATAGTAGTTTATACCAATAAACACGCTGATCGTTAGTCTGATTGATTTCATTGACAGCTGAATCGTTTCCACTGGCCATAACTTTTGATGGTGCGAGAAACGTAAATAGTCCTGCGAACGAAAACGTTCCGATAAAATTTCTTCTTTCCATAATTATAAATACCAGTTTTTATATCTTAAAAGGGCTTCTAAATAGTAATAGTCTGCATAAGTAAGCGGAACATCAATTTCCGACTTAAGCGGTAATGCGCCCACGCTGTGTTTTAATAAGAACCCGCCGTTGGTGCCCGGTTTTGCTGTGTATTCACTGCCTGATAAAGTTTGCAGCATTGTTCTGGCTTCGGAAACATACTGTTCACGTTCTTTTTTATTGGTATACTGACCCAGTTCCAATAAAGCGGAGGCCATGATGGCAGCTGCGGATGCGTCCCGTAAGGCATTAGGAATATCTTTGGCGTCAAAATCCCAGTAAGGCACTCTGTCTGCGGGTAGTGAAGGATGTTTTAAGATGAATTGGGCAATCTGTTTGGCCTGATTGAGATAGCGATTGTCTTTTGTGAAGCGATACATCATAGTATATCCGTATAACGCCCATGCCTGTCCTCTGGCCCAGGTGGATTCATCTGCATCCCCTTGCCAGGTGGCTTTTTTTACCACCTCTCCGGTATTCATATTGTAGTCTACAACATGATAAGTACCATAATCTTTGCGGAAATGATTCTGAATGGTAATATCTGCATGGTTCAGTGAAATCTGCTTCAGGTTATTGTCTCCACCATTTTGTGCTACCCATAACAGTAGTTCAAGATTCATCATGTTATCAATAATAACAGGGCCTACCCAGCGATTACCTGAATTCCATGATTGAATCACTTTTGCGTTAGGTTTATATCTGGTAATTAAAGAGGCGGCAGCTGTATCAATAGTAGGTTTATAAGCAGGGTCTTTGAGAATACGATATGCATTTCCGAAACTGCAAAACATCATAAAACCAAGATCATGATTACCGGTATAATGTTTTTCTTTTTCAAGTATCGCCAGCCTGCGTTTGGCTTCACTTAAAGTAGCCGGATCTTTGGTATACTCGTAAATATATAAAAGAGCGCCCGGAAAGAATCCGCTACACCACCATTTTGTATCACTACTTTCTGAACTGTCTTTTATAGGGTAAAAGGTTTTAGGCATTCTGTCGGCAGGTGTATTTTTCGCCAGTAAGTAATACTGTTCTTGTGCCAGTTTGAATTGGCGGTCGATAAGCTGGCCCATAGCCTTTTGATTAGTTTGTGCATTGCCGCTGATAAATGTAAACATTAGCAAGGCAATCATCCAACAATTAGTCTTTCTGATCATTTTTTGAGAATTAAAAACAGGATAATGTATGAATCATTCTCTGATGAATAACCGTACAACGATAATCATCTATAAGAACAATAGGAGCAGTTCAGAACTGCTATCAGATAAATTTATGAATTTTCATTTTGCTAATAATCATGAAAAGCAATCTATTGCCTGATGATGTATGATTGAAGTATAGTTTGCAGGCTGTGTAGTAGGATTAATGTAAAAATAAATAAAGGAGTCTCCCTTTATAATAGAATAATCTACCCTTTTCTACTGTTTGGTGATTTTAAAATTTATTGATAATCAATATTTTAAGAATAAGCGTTAATGTTTTCTAAAATTAAATTGTACACAATATAATTTGAATAAACTTATTATCTTTGTGTAGTAAACGTATTTGATCATATGAATGAGCAATTAAAACTAGACAATCAGGTTTGTTTTCCGATTTACGCTTTGTCGCGGGAAATCATTGGTTTATATAGAACCGAGCTGGAGGTATTAGATATTACTTATCCCCAGTACCTTGTATTGCTGGTATTATGGGAAGATGGAACTCAGACTGTGAATCAAATTGGTGAAAAGTTAAAGTTGGATAGCGGAACGCTGACTCCCCTTTTGAAACGATTAGAAGTGAAGGGTATTGTGAGTAGGTGCCGTTGTAGTGCGGATGAACGCGTTGTTCATATTGCCTTAACAGAAAAAGGTGCAGTGATGGAGCAGATGGCGGCCGGTATTCCTGAAAGAGTGATGAAGATGAGTGGAATTTCACAGGAAAGCCTTGATCAGCTGAAGGAGATGTTGGCGAGTGTAATGGGGCAAATGTGTGCTTTTCGTAAGAAGGAGCTATAATACTCATTATTCTTCATCCTATAAATTAACTGTATGGAAGGTACAATTGGTATCATCGCTAAAATTTTCGTGGCCATCGTTGCTTTAGAACATCTTTATATCTTATGGATAGAGATGTTTGCCTGGGAAACTGCGGGTAAAAAAACATTTAAAAGTTTACCGGCTGAATTATTCAAACCTACCAAAGGTTTGGCGGCCAATCAGGGCTTGTACAATGGTTTTCTGGCAGCTGGATTAATCTGGTCTTTATTGATTGAAAACCCCGAATGGCAAAAAAATATTGCTTTGTTTTTCTTAAGCTGTGTAGTGGTTGCCGGTATTTACGGAGCCATTACAGCATCTAAGAATATATTCGTTAAGCAGGGTTTACCTGCATTGATTGCTTTGCTACTGGTTCTTTTTAGTTAACCCGTTCATTAAAATATATAATTTTTGTTATGGCAGTTTTAGATTCGTTGAAGTGGAGATACGCAACAAAAAAATACGATCCCACCCGCAAAGTAGCACAGGAACATGTTGATAAAATTGTAGAAGCCGCGCGCCTGGCTCCTACTTCATCAGGTTTACAACAGTTTCGTGTAATCGTGATTACTGATCCTGAAATTAAAAAACAAATCGTTCCGATTGCGTCAGGACAAGAAATTGTGGCCGATGCTTCCCACCTGCTGGTTTTTGCAGCATGGGATAAATATACTGCAGAGCGTATTGATGGTGTATATGATTATACAACTGATGTAAGAGAATTGCCAAAAGGCAGATTTGCAGCTTATACTGATAGACTTAAAAACGCCTATCTGAATCAGTCTGATGAAGAAAATTTTGTACACACGGCTCGTCAGGCTTATATCGGATTAGGTTTAGCAATTGCTCAGGCCGCAGAATTACAAGTGGATACCACACCAATGGAAGGATTCAATAATGCTCAGTTAGATGAACTGTTAGATCTTCCGGCAAAAGGTTTAAAGAGTGTTTTACTATTACCGTTGGGTTACAGAGACAATGACAACGACTGGTTAGTTAGCATGAAAAAAGTTCGTATTCCAAAAGAAGAATTCGTGATTGAATATAAATAATGGTTATTCAAAAGGAGGTTTCGGCCTCCTTTTTCCTTATCTTCTTTTAGCTGAAAATTCTATAGAACAATATTGCAACAATGAGAATAAATAAACCGGTATAAATCGTTTTGGTATTTCTGGCTAACCAATTGGGAAGGTAAATATCAAAATTGTCATTGGTATCATCTGTATACCGGCGAGCCAGAATAGATAAGGGGCATGTCCATTTAAAGCATAATAATACAATTCCTTCTACCATTACCAATCCACACCCTATCCAAAAGTATCCGTCAATACTGTTGGTAATGACCGCATATAACATATAAAAAATGACGATGTTATAAAATATCCAGATAATAGTATGAATGATCTTTATGGTAGTCAGTTGATTGGGCCGCTCCATCTCTATTTTTAATATTTAAGGTTTACCAGTTATAACTGGCCTTAAATATACATATTACTATTACTGATTTAAATGATCTTTATCAATCATTTTACTTAGTATTTTTCTGTCTATATAAAAAGTACCAAAAGGAATCATACAGGCAATCAATACTTTCCAGGTTGTTTGTCTGAATTTCCAGTTGTATTCTACTCCTACACTAAGGGTGTTTATAACGAACAAGAGAAATAAAGCGCCATGAATTGTACCGATCAGCTTCGATCCTTCGGGTATATTCCACCAATATTTCAACGGAACAGCTATAAATAGTAAGAGTAGTAACGAAATCCCTTCCAGTAATCCGATCAGGCGTAACCAGCCAAGTTTTGTTTTTATAAGTGTCATGTTATCTGAAGTAAGGTCTGTTTGATAATGGAGAAAAAGGCCATGGAATAGCAACCAGGATGATCAGCAAAGCGAGACTAAACCAAAGCAGTATAATTTTATATTTCCGGTATGCTGTATTAGCCCGTTTGGCTTTTGCAGATCCGATGGTGAGCAAAATAATTGCCGTGAGCATGAGCAGTAGATGTATCAAAGCATAAAAGATATACTGACCATTCCGGGATGCTGCTGACACATTTTTCCAGAAATATTGTACCACCGGACTTTTAACATACAATAGTATACCGATTATCATTTGTATATGGGCCATTGTGGCTGTCCAGTGCCGGATGGCATTGTCTGCTTGATTGAACTCCCTTTTTTTCGTATAACCGGTATAAGCACGATAAAGTGCATATAAAATACAGATAAGGACCAACCATCTGACACCGGAATGTAACGATAGCAGTATTGAATACATGAAACTGGGTTTTAAGGGTCAAAGATATAAAAAAAACATACCAAGTGGTATGTTTTAAAAAATGATGACTTTTTTATGACTCTTCTTTTATGCGGGAAGTCAACAAAAGGAAATCTAAGAAGACTATGAAAAGAATTTCATCTTACTTCTTTCACAGAAGGCTGACAAATGATCGTACCTGCGGACAGAGTTGTATAAACAACCCGTGCAAACGCAGTTTCCATTGATTCTTGAAAATGTTCTCAATGGATTATAACAATAACATTATACTCCCAACTCCACCTTCATAATGTTATATAACGTACCCTTTATACTGTAGACTTATATTCCGCTCAGCTCCTGTCAATCCCTCATAGCGGTATTTAACGAGCTATCACGTTATCCCCAGTGTGATTCATTGATTTGTAGAAACAATTTAATGAATCATATAAGCATAAAAATGCCAATACCAGATACCTGCATGCGTTGGTATATACTATTATATACGCAATCTGCCGGCAGGGAGATGATCTGATCAATAAATTGAGTGGAAATTATTTATCCGGCAGTAGATAATGAACTCAAATAGTGTTTGAGCTGTTTCAGATAAGCTTTGTAGATAGCCGTATCTTTTTCCAGTTTTCCAAGGTTCCTGATACCCCAATAACCGGAGAGAATAAAAATGGTAGCCTGTTTGCTATTAACATCTTTCTGAATATAACCGTTTCTTTTACCCTTCTCCAAACTTTCAGCAATCGTTTTTTCCCAGGTAGCCGTTAGCTCTGATAATACTTTACTAAACTGCTCATGCCAGGGAGCCATTTCCTGTACAAAATTAGCCGCCGGACATCCCAGCTCTATTTTGAGAAATTCGTTTTTTAATAATAAATGCTGCATCATTTCATAAATAAGCTCTACCGGATTAGCTTCTTTTTCTAATGGAGCGATATAACCACTTGTTATCACCGGTTTGAGCATTTCTTCAATAATTGCAATGCCCATTTCATCCTTATTCTTGAAATGATAGTAGAAGGCGCCCTTTGTAACCTGTGTAGTAGCAAGGATATCATCCAGACTTGTAGTCTGATAACCCTGATTGTAAATCAGTTCAAAGGCTTTTTGTAAAATATGTAATCGGGTGGCAGCAGCTTTTTTCATAAAAATACTAACTGGTATTTTTACAAAGGAACTAAATTTACCGGTGATTTCAAATTCAGTTCCTTTCTATATTTAAAGTTGCAATTCTAACGCGGCCGTTTCCTGGTCGTCGATATGCAGCAAATAGTAATCTTTTTCTATTTTATCAAACCTGACCGTTTTTTGATTGGTAAGGTTTTTTATTGTTTTAATCTGATAAGGAACGTATAATACGAACTTTTTAAGTGGAGGTTCGATAAAGTGTACAAACACTTTACTATCTTTTTTCAATAATACAAACTCGTCATTTATCGGATAATTGACTGCACGGGTACCATATATCGCTGTTGCATATTGATTGATCCATTGCCCCAAACCGTTCAATCGTTCGATAATCTGCTCCTGTATTTCACCTGTTGCCAGTGGCCCCACATTTAATAGCATGTTTGAACCGTTAGCCAATGATTGTAGAAATAATTTTTTGAGTTTGGGAACAGACTTCCAGGCAGTATCGGTAATACTATATCCCCAACTGGTATTCATGGTTTCGCACATTTCAAGTGGAAGTCTGGATACTTTCTGTCCGCCGAATCCCGTAGAGTTTCCTCCCGGTAAATCTTTTTCAAAAATCTGAAAATCTTCTCCCGGCAAAGGATTCAAATGGTGATTGTTTGCTACCATGCAGGACGGCTGTAATTTATGAATCAGACTATAAATTTCTTCGTATTTCCAGTCTACCTTGGGCTTTAAATCTTTGTTATAATCATTGTCTAACTGATCCCAGTGTCCATCTAACCAGATAGCTCCTATTTCACCATAATTGGTCAATAATTCTGTTATCTGATTTTTCATGAAAGTGATGTAATTATCCCAGTTGCCAGACTGATATCTTTCAAACCCTTTCCCCGTTTTGCCGGTTTCAAAATGATAATCGGGATGTTTCCAATCGAGAATGGAATAATACAGGTGGAGTTTGATGCCTTCTTCCTTACAGGCAATGGCTAGCTCTTTCAGTACATCTTTTCCATAAGGCGTATTCATGATATTGAAATCACTATACTTTGTATCAAACATACTAAAGCCATCGTGGTGACGCGATACAAAAGTAATATACTTCATACCTGTTTGCTTAGCTAAACGCACCCAGGATTTTGCATCAAATTTATATGGATTAAATTGATCCATTAACCGGTCATATTCTTTTTCGGGAATGCTTCTGTTGGTTCTGACCCACTCTCCGTTACCTAAAATACTGTATAAACCCCAGTGTATGAAAAGACCGAATTTATTATCTAAAAATTGTTGCTGACTTTCTCGGATAGCCGGAGATGGCTTATACTCTTGTGAAAAAAGATATATTGTGGAGAGTATACAGCAGCAAGTGATGAGTAATTTTCTCATAGCCTGAAAATTTTAATGAATATACAACAATGCCTGAAACTTACTGATAAGTGATATTACTTAACAATCACACAACACAATTGATTCTGCAAATGATGGCAGGCGGCAATAATAAAAAAGCGGTAGAATTTTCTACCGCTTTTTTATTATTGAACATTTTTAAAGAAGGTGGGTGCGTTACCATATAATGGTGTTTTACCATCCCACTTCTCAATAAATTGTTGTTGAATCAGTAACGGATTTAGTGATGATCTTTTTAACTCATTCGCTTTGGCTTCAGCCTCTGCCTGAACAATAAGTTTTCTTGCCTGTGCTTCCACTACCTTTAACTCGTTTTCAGCCTGCTGTGCTTTTTGAATAGCAGAGTTTTTAGCATTGATCGCATCTGTTATACTGGTCGGATAACTGATACCTGAAGTCAACTGCTCTAACTGAAAACCTTCTTTTGTTAAAAAATCTATCATTTTTGCCTGAACATTATTCTCAAACAATTCTCTGTTAGAAATGATCGAATCAGTGGTAAACTTATTGAATTCTATACGGTATACATCTTTGATGTGGTTGTATAAAGTATACTTTAAAATTTCCGGAATTTTCTTACGATACTTTTTGAAAATTCTTGCACTTTCTCCGTCTATCACTTTTAATGACAAGGTAGGATCTACTGTGAATACTGAACCGTCTTTCGCATTTACTGTAAAAGCGTCGTAATTGACAGTCTGTACATAAGTCGGTACTTCATGAATTTCTTCTGTAAACGGATTGAACCAAACTCTACCCGTTACAATAGTAATATCCTGTACACCACGGTCAGTACCATATAATTTTACTTTAATACCGTCATGACCTGCATCGATCCGTTCAGAACATAAAAAGAACAATAAAAAGGCCGCGATTAAAATTAAAATAAAACCTGTACCGGCAAAAAGTCGTTTTGTGGGTATACCTGTGTCCATAAGCATTTAAAATTTGATTAATTAGTAGCTAACCGGCCGAATTTATTACATTTTATTGCTACATTTCTATTCTAAAACCTTTTTAATGAAAATAAAATTTCTTTTGTCGTTACCGGTACTGCTCTGCTGCACCTTATTTCTTCAGGCACAGGATACTACTGCTTTTAAAACGGTTTCGGTAAAAGCACTGGACAGTCTTTTTTCAAATGAACCGGTATTTCAGGTAATTGATGTACGTACCGACAAAGAATACACGGAGAGTCATTTGAAATCTGCCCTTAGTATGGATGTTAACCATAAGAAGTTTTTAAAGCGTTTTAAAGCACAGTTTCCGTCAAAAGAAATTACCTATGTCGTATATTGTAAAAGCGGAGGCAGGAGCGTTAAAGCGTCTAATATACTTACAAAAGCCGGATACAAGGTCATTAACCTGAAAGAGGGAATTAAAGGAATGCCCGAAGATGTTTTATGGATATCCCCTTCTAATAAGATACAAAATATTGCCGATACTACCAAATCGTCTAATAATCAGTAATTTATATTCTATTATTTGACTTTACCGGCAAGCGAAAGTTCTTTATCTTAGCAGCCATGATTTCTCAGCAAACCATACAGCAGATTTTGAGTAGAATCGACATTCTGGATATTGTCGGTTCTTATGTGAAGTTGAAAAAACGAGGTGCCAACTACCTGGGTTTATGTCCCTTTCACAATGAAAAAACACCTTCCTTTACTGTTTCTCCTTCCAAAGAGATTTATAAATGTTTTGGCTGTGGTAAAAGCGGTAACTCCATTAGCTTTATCATGGAGTTGGAAAAGTATTCTTATGTTGAAGCCTTAAAGTGGCTGGCAAATAAGTATAATATTGAAATTGAAGAAACCTATGTTTCTGAAGAATACAAACAAATTCAGCAAACCGCCGATAGCTTATATATCCTCAATCAATTCGCTCAGAAATATTTTACACAACAACTCCATCAGTCGGAAGAAGGTATTGATATCGCTAAAAGTTACTTAAAAGAAAGAGGTTTTACCGACTCGATTATTGATAAGTTTCAATTGGGTTATAACCTCAATCAAAGAGATGCTTTTTCGAAAGCTGCTGTTCAGGAGCAATATAACCCTGACCTCTTATTGAAAACAGGTATTGTGACGAATCGTGACGGACATCTGGTAGACAATTACCGTGGCCGTATCATTTTTCCTATCCATAACCAAAGCGGCAAAATTTTAGGATTTGGTGCCAGAATTATCGGTAAAAATGATCGTGCTCCGAAGTATATCAATACGCCCGAAAATGAAATTTATATCAAGAGTAAGATTCTGTATGGTACTTATTTTGCCCGGCAGTCGATCGATAAACTCGATGAGTGTTTATTGGTAGAAGGTTATACGGATGTGATATCATTGCACCAGGCAGGTGTTGAGAATGTTGTAGCTTCCGGAGGAACTTCATTAACTACAGATCAACTACGCTTAGTAAAAAAATATACAAACAATCTTACCATTATTTATGACGGTGATGGTGCCGGTATCAAAGCTGCATTGAGGGGATTGGATCTTGCATTGGAAGAAGGCCTGAATGTAAAACTGGTGTTGATTCCTGATGGTGAAGACCCCGATAGTTATGTTAATAAAGTAGGTGCTGATGCATTCAGAGATTTTGTAAATGCTAACAAAAAAGATTTTATCATCTTTCAGTTAGAAATTCAGTTAAAGGATGCACAGAACGATACGCATAAAAAAGCACAACTGGTTAATCAGATCGCTGAAACAATCGCGAAGATTGATAAAGCGGAAGATTTTACCAAGCAACAGGATTATATCCGTCAGTGCTCTCAAATGATGGGTATTGAAGAGGAAGGATTAACGAATCTGGTGAATAAACATATCCGGGAGAAATTACAAAAGCAGGCACAGAAACAGGCGAATCAAAAAGGCGCGCAGGATGCTTTTATTCCGCCACCCGAAGATGATTCTTTTGTATTGCCGATGGATGAGTCCGAATTTTTACTGCTGCTCAATAAAGACGAGCAAAACGAACGGGCGCTGATTCGTTGTTTACTCGAGTTCGGATTAAAACCATGGGACGAATCAAAAACCGTTGCAGAATATTTGTTAGGAGAAATTAATGATAATGATCTGGTAGAAAGTGCTAACCTGAAACATATTATGGAAATCTATGAACACTGGTATAAAGAAGGACTTGAGCCTACGGCGAAAAACTTTTTTTATCACGAAGACCAGAGTATCAGTACCCTGGTGGTATCGATAATGGATTTTCAACATGAGGTTTCTGCGAAGTGGAGTGAACATTACGATGGTAAAATTGCCACACGGGAAGACTTATATCCTTTGGAAATAAAATCGTGTTTAACTTATTCTAAGCTCAGAAAAATCAGACGGCTGATTGAGGAAAATCAACGGGATATGGCTAATACGACCGATTTCGAGCAACAGATTTTATTACTTCAAACACACCAGCATTTAAAACAAATGGAAATGGATCTGACTAAGTTAGTTGGAACAGTCATTCTGTAGAATTAAGAATTAATAGTTAAGAATGAAGAGTTTTTTGCTTAATTTATAAATTCATTGAAGGGAGTATTGCAAAAAAAAACTGTCTTTATTTATGAATAAAGACAGTTTTCAATTATTTATATCACTCAATAATTAATGAGCCATTGCTTCTGCGTTTTCATGTACTTCTTCACAAATCTCCACCAGGTCACGTACATTCCATTTACCTGCTACCCAGGTGTGGTCTAGTTCTACTTCTTCTGCTTTAGCAAAGCCTGCGTCAACTACTACGTCCCAGCTGGATTCTTTACTTAAGTTGGTGAGAATTTTTGAAGATGACTTTGGATGTGATATCCAAAACTTTGCATTTTTATGCAATGCTGGTAAAACATCTTTTAAGATATTACACAGTTGTTGTTCGTTCAGAGCGAAAATCAATGCAAAATCAATTTTCCTTGATCTCAACAAAGGCGTAACATTTTTAGCAAATGAAACTTTTACAAAATGCTTTTCGATGGAAGAAGGTAGTCCTTGAATAAGTACATTCTTTTCTTCTTGAAGCTGAAGCTTATCTAAAATACTTTGCGACATGCTAGAGAAGTTTTTTTTGTTGTAAGCAAGGGTTGCTTGGGAGAGCAAAGATAAGATAATATTTTGGTTTGTTCTAGTATATAGCAAAAAAATGACATTAGCAGCTACTAATGTCATTTAAAAAATATTAATATTTTGACTGAAATTACTTCGAGTTAACTGGTTGATAGTACTTTAAGGCTTCAGGCATCATTTCTTTTAATTTTGCAATACGGGTAGCTTCGGCAGGGTGTGTACTGAGTATTTCAGGTGTGTTACCCCCTCCTGCTTGTGACATACGCTCCCACAAACCGATTGCTTCTTGTGGATTATATCCTGCCATTGCACAGAAAATTAATCCGAATTTATCTGCTTCCAACTCTTGTTTACGTGAGAATGGTAATAATGCACCCACCTGTGAACCGATACCATAAGCTGTATTAATAGCAGCTTGCATAGCCGCAGATTTTCCGGATACTGCTGTTCCTACTACCTGTCCGCCCATTTGTTGAATGGCGCTCTGGCTTAAACGCTCGTTAGAGTGTTTAGCAAGTGCGTGTGCAATTTCATGGCCCATTACGGCTGCCAATGCTGCTTCGTTTTGAGCGATAGGTAACAATCCTGTATAAACGACAATTTTTCCGCCGGGCATACACCAGGCGTTTACTTCGTTAGATTGAACAAGGTTGTACTCCCAATTATATCCTTCTAATTCTGCAGATAAACCTTTTTGCGCATAGTAGGTATTAATGGCTTGTACCAGTCGTTTACCGATACGTTGTACCATCTCCGCATCTTTACTGCTGCTGGTTGATACTACTTTACTTTCAGTTAAGAACTGGCGGTATTGTGTGAGTGCAGCTGTTCTTAACTCATCTTCGCTATAAAATGATAACTGATTACGCCCGGTAATGGCGTTTTGTGAGCAGGCAGTAAATAATGTTACTGCGGAAAGTATAAAAAAGTATTTTCTCATTGAAAACGTTTTAACAAAATTACTTAATCAAAAAATAGACCAACCATTTTCAACAAAATTTTATAAAAAAAAGAGGGATGATTAATCCCTCTTTCTTTTTTCTCTTTTACGATCGCGGTATTTCAAAATTGGAACTTTGCTTTCGCTTCCTTTTAAAATCCGGCCAATATTTTTCTGGTGTGTCAGTATCACCAATAAAGCCACTGAAATGGCAAATGCTCTGTATAAAGGTTCTTCTTCATTAAAAATGAATAGAATAAACACTGCGAATGCTACAGAAGCTAAAATGGAAGATAATGATACAAACCTGGTTAGATATAGTACTAATAAGAACACACCCACGCAACAAAGTGCTACTACAGGCTGGATGGCTAACACCATTCCGAATAGCGTGGCAACACCCTTCCCTCCTCTGAATGAGGCCCAAACCGGGAAAATATGTCCCGCAACGGCAGCTAATCCTAAGCCCACCATTAAGTTGGTTCTTTCAAAAGTAGCTTCGTGCCCTAAATATTGTGGAAGAAATATATATAAACTAGTTGCAATAACTCCTTTTAATACATCACAGGCCATTACAAAACTACCCCATCTCGAACCCAGCGTTCTAAACGTATTGGTAGCTCCCGCATTACCACTTCCGTAATCGCGGATGTCAATTCCAAAGAAACCTTTACTGACCCAAACAGCGGTAGGAATTGAACCAATTAAATAAGCAATCAAGATTAATAATAACTCGGTCATCCAATTCAGATTATTGATATTTACGAATATACTTAAAAAAGACGAAATTTTCTTGTTTTGGGTTGGTATTAATGAAATTTAAGATATGTCAAACAATTGAATGTCTTTTCTTTAACATTTCTCAAATTGCAGCGCGATCCAGTTGTCACGCTCCCATCTTTTTACCAGATTCAATTGATTGTTTTTTGCCATGTTTACGATGACTTCTTCGTCACCTTTCAGTAAACCGCTCATAATCAATATACCATTAACGGAAAGTAAATGTTTTTGTTGTGGTATCGTATTTAATAATACGTTCTTGTTAATATTCGCCAGAATGATATCAAATTTTGCACCCTCAGGTACTGTATCTGCCTGGCTGATTTCAATTTTTGAACAATTGTTCACTGCTATATTTTCAACAGAATTTTCAATGCACCAGAAATCATTATCAATAGCTACTGTTTTGTCAGCCCCGAGCTTTTCAGCTAAGATCGCCAGGATACCGGTTCCTGTTCCGAAGTCAAATACTTTTTTATTGGTAAAGTCTAATGACTGCATTGCCTGCATCATCATATAAGTAGTAGCGTGGTGACCTGTTCCGAAACTCATTTTGGGTGTAATAATAATTTCATAAGGCGTATTCACTGCCGGAGGATGAAATGCTGCACGCACCATGCAAAAGCCGGGTACTTCTACCGGTTGAAAGTTGGCTTCCCACTCTGCATTCCAGTTCTTAGGAGCCAGTTTTTCCACTGTACATTTCCAATGCGGTTGTTGGATGTTTTCCCAATCAAGTTGGGTATATAGTTGCTCGGAAATATATGCGAGTAAAGAAGTGGGAGTGGTTTCTTCAAATCCATCAAATCCTTCGTCACCTAATTGTGCAATAATGATATCTGCTTCTCCCCTTTCAAGGTTTTCAATTCTTATTTGAATATAATGATCAGTTGTGGACATTGTTATGTTTTTAGAAACAGCAAATATACAAAACACCAACCATTAAGAAAATGCTCCTGCCGCTTGGCTTTGATTCATTCTATCTTATGATCACATTTAAACACGAAGGTGATGAAGCTGAAAAGCGAATGAAGTGCTGTCTTCCGCGCTGCTTTACCTTGATGCCTTCATTTTCTTCATGTTTCAAATTCGATTTTCAAACATCGGAGAAATTAAGAAGCGCCTGCCGCTTGGCTTTTATTCATTCTATCTGATGATCACCATTTAAACACGAAGGGAATGAAGATAAAAGCGAATGAAGTGCTGTCTTCCGCGCAGCTTTACCTTGATACTTTCATTTTCTTCATGTTTCAAATTCGATTTTCAAACATCGGAGAAATTAAGAAACTCCTGCTGCTTGGCTTTGATTCATTCTATCTGATGATCACCATTTAAACACGAAGGTAATGAAGCTGAAAAGCGAATGAAGTGCTGTCTTCCGCGCTGCTTTACCTTCATTTCCTTCATGTTTCCCATTACCATTTAAACACAGGAGAAATTAAAGGAATTAGATACGGCTTTGAATAAAAAAAGCTGATTCATTTGAATCAGCTTTTTTATATGAATGTTTTAATTATTCATTTGTTGCAGGAGGAGGCGGAGTATTTCCGGCCGGAGCCTCAGGTCTTTTCGGAGCTTCAGGTTTAGGCATTAAAGCTTTACGGCTTAATTTAAACTTACCGGTTTTGTTATCTACACCGATTAATTTAACCTTTACTTTATCTCCTTCGTTTAATACACCGTCCATTGATTCAAGACGTTTCCATGAAATTTCAGAGATGTGTAATAAACCTTGTTTTCCTGGTAAGAATTCAACAAATGCACCGAATTCTTTGATACCTTTTACAGTAGCTTCATAAGTAGAACCCACTTCAGGAACTGCTACAATACCTTTCACCCATGCTAAAGCTTTTTCCAGGCCTTCTTTAGCCGGAGAGAAGATAGAAACTTCTCCCTGGTTACCTACTTCTTCGATATTGATAGTAGTACCGGTTTCGCGTTGAATTTCCTGGATGATTTTACCGCCTGGTCCGATTACTGCACCGATAAATTCTTTATCGATGAATAATTTTTCCATACGTGGAGCGTGAGGTTTCACTTCTTCACGGGCTTTATCAACACAAGCATACATGGCGTCTAAGATATGTAAACGACCGCTTTTCGCCTGTGCCAATGCTTCACGCATTGTTTCCATGCTTAAACCGTCAATTTTGATATCCATCTGAACTCCGCAAATACCTTCTTTTGTACCGGTTACTTTGAAGTCCATATCACCTAAGTGATCTTCATCTCCTAAGATATCGGTTAAGATGGCATATTTGTTATCAGAAGCACGGGTGATTAATCCCATTGCCACACCTGAGATGTGTTTTGGAATAGGAACACCGGCATCCATTAATGCTAATGAACCGGCACATACAGTTGCCATTGAAGACGAACCGTTAGACTCTAATACATCAGATACCACACGAACAGTATAAGCATACTCGTTACCAGGCATCATTTGTCTTAAAGATCTTAAAGCAAGGTTACCATGTCCAACCTCTCTTCTACCAGGTCCGCGCATCGGCTTAATTTCTCCGGTAGAGAATGGAGGGAAGTTATAGTGTAAAATGAATTTTGAATATTCTGAAGTAGCAGCACTTTCAACCAATAACTCATCTAAAGGAGTTCCTAAAGTTACAGTAGTTAATGATTGTGTTTCACCACGGGTGAATAATGCTGATCCGTGCGGCGTAGGGAGGATGTCGATTTCCATTGCCAAAGGACGAACTTCATCCAATGCGCGTCCGTCTAAACGGGTGCGATCGTCTAAGATCATATTACGAACCAGTTCCCATTGAAGGTCTTCGTAATATTTTTTCGCCAGTTTCACAATAGCGTCTTCAACTTCTTCGCCAAGACTTTCTATCAGTTCTTTTTTAATTACATCAAAAGCGTCGCTACGATCGTGTTTAGCTGATTTTCCGCGGGCAATCTGATTTAATCTTTCAGTAGCAAAAGCAGCTACTTTAGCACGTAGTTCTTCGTTTTCTACAGGCTTAGTGTATTCGCGTTTACCGGTTACACCTGCTTTATCTCTTAACTCTTCCTGTGCTTTAATCTGAATTCGGATAGCGTCGTGTGCAACTTCTAAAGCTTTCACCAAGTCTTCTTCGCTACATTCTTTAGATTCACCTTCCACCATCATCAGGTTTTTGGCAGTAGCACCGATCATGAAATCCATATCGGCTTTAGCCATCTGAGGGCGTGTAGGATTGATTACATATTCGCCATCGATACGGCCAACACGTACTTCTGAAATTACTTCCTTAATAGGAATATCTGATACTGCTAATGCTGCTGATGCTGCCAGACATGCTAATGAATCAGGCATAATCTCAGGATCGCTTGAAATCAGGGTCACTAAGATCTGAACATCGCATAAATAATCTTCAGGGAATAACGGACGAAGTGCGCGGTCGATCAAACGGCTAACTAACACTTCGTAATCACTTAATTTACCTTCTCTTTTGAAGAAAGACCCCGGAATTCTACCGGCAGAAGCAAATTTCTCGTTATAGTCTACTGATAATGGAAAGAAGCTTTGACCTTCTTTCGGCTCTTTATTGGCTACAGCTGTTGCTAAAATGATACAGTTACCTTGACGAACGGTTACACTACCATGTGCCTGGCGTGCTAATTTACCCGTCTCAATAGTAACCATTCGATTGTTGCCAATATCAAATGTTACACTTATTGGTTGTGAGAGCATAGAATCTCAATTTTAAATGTGGTCGATAAGGTGGGAATGGGGTTCAACACACATCGGGTTAATATAAAAGGTCAGGGCGCAAAAACAATTATTCCCAACCAAAAGATAATAGTTGGGAATAGCTGTTTTATAAATCGTATAAAATTACTTTCTAATTTTTAATTTCTCGATTAATTCGCGATATCCTTGTAAGTTAGTTCTACTCAGATATACTAATAAACGCTTGCGCTGACCTACTAAAGTTAATAAACCTCTTTTAGTAGAGTGATCTTGCTTATTTTTTTGCAAGTGCAAAGAAATGTTGTTAATACGCTCTGTTAATAAAGCGATTTGGCCCTCGATTGACCCTGTATTGGCAGCTTTACCACCGTACTGAGTGAAAATATCTGCTACTTTTTCTTTAGTTAAATAAGGCATCTCAATTTTTTTTAAAAGACATCCGTGATTTTTCTTCTTCTTAATTTGGCGGCAAAGGTAGCGAATATAATTTTGATTTTTATATCTTAGCCGCAGTTTTTTTCAAAAAAAAGCTATTTTTAGACCAATTTTCATGAAAAAAGTTGTCTTTGCGCTGGTAGGCTGTGGTCATATAGCTTCCCGACATATTAAAATTATACAAAAAAGCGGAATTTTGCAAGCTGTTGTAGACGCCCACCCGGCTACTGCCGCAGCCTGGGGTGCTCAGTATAACTGCGCCTCATTTACCAATCTTCCGGATTTGTTTAAAAATACCGCCGTTCCGATTGATGTGCTGGTGATCTGCAGCCCTAACGGCTACCACTTTCAGCATGCCGAAACCGGATTATTGAATAATTGTAATATCCTGTGCGAAAAACCACTCACACTTCGTGCCAATGATGCTATTTTGTTACAACAACTGGCTGCCAGACAACAAAAACTGTTGTTCACCGTGCAGTCTATGCGCTACAATCCCATCATTCAATTCCTGAAAAACGCATTGGAGCAACAACAATTCGGTAAAACCCTGGGGTTTCAGTTGCAATGTATCTGGAACCGGCCTCCCGCCTACTTTCAGAACTTCTGGAAAGGTACTTTGTCACTAGACGGTGGCCCTCTTTTTACCCAATTTTCCCACTATATTGATGTTTTACAATGGTTTTTCGGAGAAGTAATCGATGCACAAGGGGTTCGTCAGAATCTTTTACACAAAGAAGTAATTGATTTTGAAGATCAGGGCATAGCGCAGATCAGTACCACAAAATTCCTGCACGGCGGCTTGTTCTGGTCGATCAACGCACATCAGAAAAACTACGAAATCGGTCTGACTATTAACCTCGAACAGCTGACATTGAAAATCGGCGGTGCGTACATGAATGAGATTATTTATTGTTCTGACCATAAGGTTTTGAAAACACTACAAACCGAGGCAGACAAAATTGATCCGTCACGGTTGAGTTTTCATCAGGAAGTTTATGACGATTTTCTACAGGCATTAGCCAAACCCGAACACTTTCCACCTTACACAGATGATGTGATTAAAACAATACGTAGCATTGAAACTATTTATCAGGCTACTCCGTTAATTTAGTACTATGAAAAGACTGGTTTTCTGTGTTACGAATGATTTGAACTATGATCAGCGCATGCAGCGGTGCTGCAGTGCTTTGCAGGAAGCTGGCTACGACGTATTACTCGTAGGAAGAAAAAGAAAACAGTCCCCCGCCCTTTCTTCACAATCTTTCAGACAGCACCGGCTGAATTGTTGGTTTGAAACCGGCAAACTCTTCTACCTGGAATATAATATACGGTTATTTTTATATTTGTTATTTGTTAAATCTGATGCACTTGTTGCAATTGATCTGGATACAATATTTCCCGTATATGTCGTTAGCCGGTGGCGGAATAAAGTAAGGGTTTACGATGCACATGAACTTTTTTGTGAAATGAAAGAAATTGTGGATCGCCCTGCTATTTACCGGGTATGGAAGAAGCTTGAACAATGGATGTTACCGCGTTTTCCTTTGGGATATACGGTAAATCAGCCAATCGCCGAATGGTTTAAACAAGCTTATAAAGTAGATTATGCAGTTATCAGGAATGTGCCCAAACCTTACCCTTATGAAATGCACGAACGGCAACCATTTATTCTTTATCAGGGAGCAGTGAATGAAGGACGTTGTTTTGAAACGATTATTCCGGCAATGAAATTTATTCAGGTACCACTCATTGTTTGTGGAGACGGTAATTTTATGGAACAGGCTAAAGCGCTGGTAAAAGAACATCAACTGGATGAAAAAGTAATTTTTAAAGGTATGCTCGCTCCGCAGGTATTAAAAGAATATACTTTAAAAGCTGCGGTAGGATTGAACATTATCGATTCAAAAGGGTTAAATAATTACTGGTCGCTCTCGAATCGCTTTTTTGATTATATACAAGCCGGCCTGCCACAGGTAACCGTCAACTACCCTGCTTACCGTCAATTACTGGAAACTTATCCTGTAGGATTGGGAATAACCGATCCGACTTCTACCGAAATTTCAATTGCCGTGAACAAACTTCTCAACGACAAAGCATTATATACATCTGCTGAACAAGCGTGTAAAATAGCCAGAGAGGAGCTAAATTGGGAAAAGGAAGCAAAAATATTAGTTAATTATTATCAAACTAAAGTATTTTGCAGAAACTAAAATGAACTTTTTAGTTTCTTTATACGTTGATATTGTATTGAAATCGATCATTGAGCTTGGAAAAACATTTACATATAGTTGCGTTTGATGTGCCCTTCCCTGTAAACTACGGGGGCATTATTGAGTTGTATTATAAACTGGTGGCGCTGCATGCGGCGGGTGTGAAAATTCACCTGCACTGTTGGGAATATGGAAAATCCGAACAGCCCTCGTTAAATCAATACTGCGAGCAGGTGCATTACTACCAGCGCCAGGTAGGACACAAAGGGTTTTCATTTTCTACTCCATATATTGTTGCTTCGAGATGTTGTCCTGAATTAAGAGAAAACCTCTTAAAAGACGAACACCCTATTTTATTGGAAGGAATACACTGTACGTCTTTTATCGATGACGAAAGGTTTGCCGGCCGTAAAATTGTTTTGCGTTTGCACAATGTGGAGTATAAATATTATCAGCAGCTTTACAGGTGTAGTAATAATGCCAGTTTCTTAAAAAAGCTATACTATTATTACGAAAGCCAGCTATTGAAAAAATATGAAGCGAAAGTAGCTAAAAAACTGCCGGTAGTAGCTCTGTGCGAAGAAGATGCCAAAGTTTATAAAGATGAATTTGGAGCCCGGGATGTAAAAACCGTACCGGTATTTATTCCTTGTAATTCGGTAAAATCTGAAGAAGGGATCGGTTGTTTCTGTTTATATCACGGAAATCTATCCGTATCTGAAAATGAACAGGCCGTATCGTGGTTATTGAAGAATGTGTTTCATGAATTACCCGTCCATTTTATCATTGCCGGTAAAGACCCTTCCGTTGAATTAACCCAATTGGCAAATTCTTATGATAATGCCTGTCTGATTCCTAATCCGAGCGATGAAGAGTTGCAGGATCTGATTCAGAAAGCCCAGGTAAACGTAGTTCCTTCCTTTAATAATACCGGAGTAAAACTGAAATTACTCAACTCATTGGTAAATGGCCGGCATTGTGTAGCTAATGACGCTGCCGTTAAGGGAACTGGTTTGGATGCCTGCTGCCATATCGGGTCGGATGCAGTGGCTTTTCAGCACCTCATATCAGAATTGTTCTATAAGCCGTTTACAGATGATGAAATTAAGCTGAGAACCCATTTACTGGATTATCGCTATAATAATCAAAAGAATGCTCAGAAGCTTATTGAATGTTTATGGTAGCGTTATCATATAGATGTGCCAGATGCGTACGTAACATTCTTCCCGGAAATTTATTAATCACCGTATAATCGTGCGTCGCCATTAAGATGGTGGTTTTGTAATCTTTTGAGATCTGAAACAATAATCTCATGATATCATCTGAGGTTTCAGGATCGAGGTTACCTGTAGGTTCGTCTGCCAGAATTAATTTGGGTGAATTCAACAGTGCACGTGCTATTTCTACTCTTTGCTGCTCGCCGCCTGATATTTCGAATGGAAATTTGAAGCCTTTTGATTTTAAACCGACCTTTGCCAGTACATCCAGAATTTTTTCATCCATTAACTTTTCATCTTTCCAACCGGTAGCTCTTAATACGAACTTCAGGTTGTCGTTAATGTTACGGTCTGTCAGTAACTGAAAATCCTGAAAAACCACCCCGATACTTCTTCTTAGATAAGGAACGGTTTTCCAGCTCATTTTACGCAAATCAAATCCTACTACCTGCCCTTCTCCTTCTTTCAGCAATAAATCACCATATAAAGTTTTGAGCAGGCTCGATTTTCCCGAACCGGTTTTTCCGATCAGGTATACAAATTCACTGGTACCAACGTGAAGATTTACGTTTTGCAATACGAGGTTACTGCCCTGATAAATATTCGCATTTGTTAATGATATCACTGAATCCTGCATCATAGTAGATCGATTTATTTCAAAAATAAAGAAAAATCTTAATCTTAGCTCTATAACAGTATGTTATTGGATATTTTTTGACTCATTCAGAAAATATGTTATCTCCGCAGATCTGCGCTGAAGTACATTTAATTTGTACTATAGCTTATCCGTGCAAATCAGCGGAAAATTTCACCTGTCAGACAGTGGAGGAATCAACTTATTCCCGAAAGAATTTACCAATCAAAAACGGGAGCAATTCAGCAATGAAATCAACTCTTTTCGTAATTGCCCATGCTCAATTTACTTAACCGATATTTCTTCGAGCTGCTTGTTATGGATTCTTTCGAGAATCCTTACCTGCTCTGTAATAATCGAATGAATGAGCTTAAACTGATCGGCCGTTGCTTTTAGTTCCGACAAAGCTTTTCTTACTGATTGCTCATTTTCTGCCAGCCCGCTCAACATCTCCTCTTTTCGTTTCACCATCAATTCCTGTAATCGTTGGTGTAATGCATCGTCGTAGAATGTATCGGTCGGAACTTTCTCAATTTTATTGTCTAATAAGTTAATGGCACGTTTAAACTGAATATCGGCGTGCTCTATCAGCGGCTGAAAGTCCTGAGAAGCTATTTCTTCTCCCGAACGTTGTGCATAATAAGAAAGCGACGCTATATGTGACGTGAGTAAATGGCTTACAGATATAAACTGGTGATATTGCTGCAGGTGCGGCTGTTTGCTTTTCGGTTCGGATATCATTCTTTGAAAGCGGTTCGACATGTTGGCTAATGCTACAAAAGCTTCTTTTCTGGCAGCCGATATGATATTGCTGGAAGGTTTCTTTCCCGAAAAAACAGACGCTACCACATCAAAATATTGCTGGTTGGCCTGCAAGGCGGTTTGAACTGTAGGAAGCAGCGTGGTATGCTCCCATTGCGGCAATACAAACTTGGCTGTAATAAATGCTATTACGGAACCTATTGCGGTATCTAATACACGGTCAGACAATACTTCGGTTAAACCTCCGGGGTGTAAAAAGTGGAAGTTCATCATTACATACATTGTAATACCCGCCGTTCCGATCAGGTAGTTTTTCTTTACAAAACTGTAACCGATAATCATTGACAATACCATCGCAATAAAAATCGGTGTATTATCATGAACCAGGTATAAAAATAAAAAAGAAATCGCTGCTCCGGAAATGGTACCGGATATCCGTTGCCAGTTCCTTTTTTGCGTAATACTATACGCCGGTTTCATAATGGTAACGATGGTTAATAATATCCACGAACCGTGCCCCAATTCAAAAAACAGCGACGCTCCGTAACCGATCAGCAACGCTATTGTTGTACGGAAGGCATGTCTGAAATAAGAAGACTGAACCGAAAGGTTATCTATAAACAAGTGCGGATCGAGGTCTTGCTGAACCACAAAATGCTCCAGGCTTTTTTCATCGAGGTCTTTAGGTTTTACAATAGAACGATCGTAATAGGTATATTTCTGAAGCAGTTCTATACGTTCCGCTACATCCTGAATAGAATAGAGGATATGGCGCAGGCGGATAAAACTTTCAATATTATCCGGATTGAGTGTATTGTCTCTCAGTTGAATGAAGGATTGTAGCGTATAATCTACCTGCCGGGCAATTTTATCGTTTTTCTTATAAGGAATCCCATCCTGTACGGCTAAACCGATCGCCCCCAGTTCCTCTGCCATCAGTAAAATGGTTTTCCGGTAAACTTCCAGAATATTCGTGTGGTCAAACTCTTTATGCAGTAAAGTGTAATCCTGTTGAGTAGTCATTACACGTTCAAAAAGATCAATACTGTCGAGGTACATGATCATGAGCATCCTTCCCTTCCCGATCGATTCCTTCTGGATACTGCGCATTTTGAAGAGCATTTCCTGCAATTCTTCCTGCTGGCTTTGTATATTGATCTGATGTTTAATCAGTGACTGATATTTGTCTTCATAGTTTACTCCTTTCTGATAAATAGCCGCTTTGTCTTGCAGGTACTCGGCAATCAGCATCAGGTTTTCACCCAATAGCTGTTGAATCGGTTTGTAAGGACGCAGCGAATACAACGTCATGGTAAGTAATGCATACCACACGCCGCCGATGGTAAACAACAATGCATCGTGAAGAATACTTTCTGAAGGGGATCTTGGATCCAGACAGAAAATGTATACGAGGATACCGATTAACCCGATAGAGTTAATTCTGGTACCGAAAACACCAGCCATCGAAAATAAGAAGCCGATAACGGCAATCTCAATTCCTACCAACCAGGGGTAATCTCTGCTCACTCCTGCCAGTAAAACAACAAAAAAGTAAAGAATGATAGAAACAATCAGACTATTTCGTCTGTGTTTAGGTGGGCCGGGTGTATCCGTAATGGCGAGGGATAAAGCTCCTAATGGAATGGCCATCATCTGGTCGAGCCAACCAAGCTGATATAAAACGATTGCAGGAATTAACGTACCGGCGGTGATACGAACTCCTGCATACAAATACTGTGAAGAGATAAATTTCCTAAAAGCTTTGGTATATTCCATAATACTTATACAAAAGTATTATAAGAATGTTGAAAGAAATCATAAAGTACGGATTAGAACTTCTTTATCATTAGTATCAGAGGTAGCACATGCTCTATTAAAACGCAGGTTTGTTTCCAAAATTGTAAGGATCTCAGGGATTATTATTGTATTGGTTAAAAAGAGGAGAATTAAGCTGAAAAAAATATAATTGGTTAAAAGAATGTTTAAGCGTTGACCGGGGTTAATAAGAAGATAAAATTCACTATTAAATAATGAAGGGCAATAAAAAATCTCATTCATCAGAATGAGATTTCAGGCAAATAATAGTAAAGTTATATGATGGGGTGATCGTTTATCAGAAGGTTCTTGGTATATCAGGTGAAGTGATAATGATAAAGTCCGCAAGATCTTTCCATTCGTTCCAATCCGGATTTTGAAAGTTTTCCGGACTGAAAGATGTTATCGTCATTACTTTCAGATTCGGGGAATATTTTTTCAACTGGGCAACAGTTCCGAGCTTTTCATCGCTATGAAAGCGTCCGTTCAGGTGCAGGATTTGTTGCTTCTTAAAGTTCTCAGCCCTACGGGCGATGTTCCATGCCATGGTAGCATCCCAAACATTTTGTGATTGGTAGATTTTCAGGTTACCCATATTCTCATGTCCGCCCATTAAACCGGCAAACTTATCGTAATAGCGACCGGTCAGCGTATCAATGGGCAAGGGTGCCAGAAAAGATCTGGAATGATCGTTCAGTACGTTTAGGCTTTCCAGTCCGTTGCGGGTAACCCGATTGGTGTACCGGGATGGTGCATTTGCTGCCAGTACATCAATATTATTGGCCCGGGCATATTCTACTAACGGACGGTAATCTTTGTAGTTTTTCCACAAACGGCCGTCTGCCTGTAAGTTCTTTTCCTGAATGATACCTTGCAGGTATTCGTCAAGAATAAATTGTACATCCGTTTGAAACATTTCCATCGATAATGTAATACCATTTTTATGTTGCTGGTGTAGCGCCTGTAATACCTGTAATTGTAATACATGTGCGATGGAGTCGTTGTGCTCCTCTCCAAAGAAAACCACATCGGCTTTTTTTAGTCCGTCAATCATTTTATCAAAACTGAGCACTTTCTTTTTTTCAACGCTGTAAATCTGAAAAAGAGGAATACTGTCTTGCTGTGCAAAAGCCAGTACAGGAAACATTAATAGCAGACTATAAAAGAGTTTACGGTGCATGTTAATCAGGTTTAGTGGATGAGCAAATATAGAGCGTGGTTTTCCGAATGATTGGCGATATCGGGAAAAATAGGTGTTGATATTGAAATATTCAGCAATGAAGAGCAATTTAATTGATTAAGTCTCTCTTACCTGAAGGTAATTGAAAGTTGAAAAAGAATTGAGAATTGAAAATTTGTACGTCCCTGATATAGGTTTACCGTTTTTATCTTAAAGATTGGTTATCAAAAATAGTAAATAAGCATTACTCATGCTGCAATAGAGTTTTTATAGTTTTTTTCAATTCGTCTATTGCTCCTCCATTTACAACCTGTTGAAATCCGCGCTCCTTTAGAATGGTAACGGCTTTTACACTTCTTAGTCCGTGTGAGCAGGTGGTAACATAAGCTTTAGAGGAGTCTAGTTCAATACAGCGTTCACGTAATGTACCCAGGGAAATATTGATTGATCCTTTGATATGCCCTGAGTTGTATTCGTTTTCAGTGCGAACATCCAGAATAATGGTATCATCCGACACTTTTTCGGCGAGTTGCTGATCGCGGGTAGCGGAACGATAAACACGATAGATTATATAAATTAATAAGAATACTACTGTAATAATTAAAACTATGTTCATGGCTTTGGTGTTTATAAAATGATAAATGAATAATGCCGGGGAAAGGCAAATGTAAAACTAAAAACATACCAACTAGTATGTTTATTGAAAACTTACAGTTTTTTGATAATGTAATATTTAGGGTAAAACAGGATTTTGAGCTTTCCGTTATTTTTTTTCAAAAAAACTTTGGCGGAAATAATTTTCTGTCTATATTTGCAGCTCCTTACGAGGAAATAACTGGTTAATAATCACTCATTTGACCGGTCTTCTCACAGTAAAGGATGATTCCGTAGCTCAGTTGGTAGAGCAATACACTTTTAATGTATGGGCCCTGGGTTCGAGTCCCAGCGGGATCACTGGAAATTCTGCAAACCCGCCATAGTGGCGGGTTTGCTATTTATACTCTATAATTTACTCTATAAAAGCCGTGAGGGGCTTTTCTGATGGACATAGCTTTATAAAGAACGAACTATCTATACGAATTTAAGATTTTTTAACTAATGGAATCGTTTCCTGCAGACAGTTTTCTATTTCATCTAATACTTTTTCTAGTTCTTCAGTTATCAGTTTTCCAGCAAAACGAAGAGATTTTACTCCTATTGCGTTTAAACTGTCATCTATTTTTTGGTCTTTTTCCTTGTCATGATAATCTTTACCGTCACAAAATATAGCTACCTTATGTTTGGGGTAATAGAAATCTGCTGTTGTTATTAGCCTATCCTCTGGTAAAAAAATTTCACTTTCCGCCATTCGATAATAGTTAGGAAAAATCTCCCCACTTCGATAGAATCCCATTTGTATTTCAGGGACAATCTCTCGAACATATAGACCTTGTAATAAGAATAGTTCTATTGGTGAATCACAGCCCCAAATTTGTCTAGGTTTTGTATCCGTGAATGGTTTGAAGTATCTGTTAGCTTTATACTTTTTGTATTTTGCATTGATAGCTTTACTGTAGGTTGTATTTTCAGGAATAACTATCTCTTTACTATTGAATACTGGCGTTAAAAAATACATCCCCCACTCAAAGCCTATACTATCGGAATGTTCATTTGTTGTAATATTTGAAAATAGAGAATAATGTGCCCCATAACCTTTCTCCCAAGGCTTAAATGGGCTAAATTCTGTAAAAACGGCTCCCCCTTCCTGGCATAATTCGCGCAAATCGAACTGCTTTAATAATTCAATATTCCAAGTATCAATTTTATTATCCTTGGTCATCGGAAGAAGCGAAACACAATAGGGTAGTCCTTTTAAGACTTTTGGGGCTGATTCTTCAAGAGCATAAAAATTAATAACTAAGGAAATCGCCTGGAATTCTGTTACACCAATGCTCTCGAAATACTTATATTCTTCTGGTAATGGATTAACTTCAACAACTGTAGTTCTCCTTCCGTCAACTACACCATTTTCTCCGATGAAATCGAATCTGGAAGTTGTTAGGGGCAAAATTCCGTTCAGGGTATGGAAGTCAAAACTTAACAATGGAGGGAGATGAGCATAATCAACGTCCATATCATAACCTTGTGGAAATTCAGAATAGAATCTAATATTGTCACTTAGGTATTTGGGTCTATTATTCATTGCTATATCATTCTTTATCTAAAAGCTAAAGTAGATTTTTACAGCTCGAGTAGCTAAAACGCAAAGTATCTGGGCGAATTTAATCAAAGCGCCAGGCTTCCCCCAAAAATCGTGATTGCTTACTGATGCAAATTGTACAGATTGAAGAACTTCAATAGTTGTTGTACTTCTTCTGTTTACAAAGTTATTGATCTCCCTAATTGTTCTTCTTCGGCTGGGTAAATGAAAAATGAAAAGGAATCTTGATTTTTCTCTACCTCTAAAATATTTTGTTCAGCGTCAATAAATTTTGCTATCATCTGAATTTTTTAAACTTTTTAGAAATTGCAACCCTCAGCTAAAATGTTTCAGACATTGTCAAAACTCCATTCATTTACTGCAAACATCACTATTGCTTCATGCCTTTTATCAATTGCCTTGGTATCCCATATTGGATTATCCAAAGTACCACTTGCAAAGTTTTTAATTTCTGCTTGTTGGTTTAATAAGGGGTTTTCTCTATACGAACTCAATTTTTTTTTAAAAGGTCTGTTACCAATCGAAGCATTATGGGAACCAGATATAAGCATCAAATTGCCTAATGAGTTTAAATAATCTCTTTTAAATTCATCAGTATAATTATTATTTGCATCAACTTCGTATCCAGAAGCAATTGCTTCGCCGTTAGGGGGTACTTGCGGTGATATGTGTTCTATTTGTTCCTCTTCCAATTTCATTGTACCGACAACATATCCTTTTTTTTGTATTTGTGCTTCGTATCGCCACAGAAGGTAATTTAAAACAGAATTTTCATACATCCATTCATCTAGTGTGTTTTTAGTTCGAGTATCCCCCCAATACCAAGTTTCATTCAATTTGTTCTTGAGTGATATCTTCAACGCCTCTATATCTCCATTAAAACTTAATAGTATTTCATTCAGTCGTGCAATTATATCTGCTCTGCTATTCATAAGATTATATCTAAAGACAAGTATTTCCATTAGGTGAAACAGTCTTGATAGTTTAGCTTCATTATCGCCCAAGTATTTATATCCTTTAATCAGAAATGCATAAACAAAAACAGGTATTTTTACCTTGTGAAGATTTTTTAAATGCTTATCGCTGCTACCTTCCATTTTCTTCATGTTTGAAAATGAAGTGTGGAGTTCTTCTATAAACTCCATTATCCACTCAACCTTATTCTTCGATTTTTTGAAAACTTCTTTTATGTCATCAATTGTACGATAGGCATACCCTTTTATATAAGCATTACAGTGATAAATGAGAATACTATCTTCATTTAACCTCCTTATATCATTTATTATAGCATAGATGTGTGTGAAAATATCGGATACATGCTCAATGTTAGTCTCTGTTTCCTCTGGCTTACTAAAAACATACATCTGATACATGAAGTATGACTTCAGCCTTTCCATATTGGTCAAGTCTTTACCTCTGTTATTTTGCAATTCAAACATCAACGCTGCATCCTTCTTGCCAACCAATTCAATACTTGTGATTTCAGTAGCCTCCAATTTTTCCAAAATACTAATCAACAGAGAAGTTGGCCTTTCCTGTAGTTCCTTTATAAAAAATGTCCGTGCTGCTTTAATGCGTTTTTGAGAAGCAGAAGATGTTTCAAAATTTGACTTCCCATCCATAATAAGGGTGTCATAACAAGCCATGTCATACGTTACGGGGCGTAGCTTTTTATTGCCGCCATCTTTTAAAAAAATCCTTTCTTTTTCTTCTATTGAAAAACTTAAATGCTCACCTTCTTTTACTCTTTCCGACAAAACTATAAAAAGAGAGCGCATAAAAATCGTTAGTGTTGTCAATCGTTGCTGGCCGTCAATTATTTCATACTGAATACCTTTCTTGATTGTTTCTAGTAGAATGTTTCCAAAAAAATAATTATTATCCCCCTCTACTTGTTCTACAATGTCTTCTAAGAAAGTTTTCCATTCTTTTTGCTCCCAAGCATATGCCCTTTGATATACAGGAATTATAAATGTCTTTTGAGAACTATCAAAGAATTCCAAGAGGTTTTTGTGATTGAAGTTCATAGTTAGTATAGGTGTTAATATTATATATTATATAAGTATTGTCAAAAAGAAAGACTACATTATCAGTTGCTTCAACTCTTTTATAACCTATTTGAGAAACATATCATAAGGGGCGATTGAGTTGTCTGAAATCACTTTCACACCAGACTTCCTATTTTCGTCCTATGAAGCCCATTTGTTACAATACATTTAAAAGTCATTTGGCAGATACTCTTTATATTTGGCTCTCAAATAATTCAACCCTTGTTCATTGTCTAGCAAATTTATACTTAGTTTTTCTTTTATAAACTCGTGCCTAATTTTTGCATGAGTAATTATCTCTCCCCACGTCAAAATGTAAACATCGAAATTATCACCCTCCGATACATACCCATACCTACGGTGCTTTTGCCTCAAAAGTGGTTCAATTTCTGGTTTTACGTCTTTAGTAATCAAAATGAACTTCCACCGAGTTTTGTCTTTCGGAAATCTGGGATCATTAGAAACTTTGGAGGCGTAAGATTCAATTTGGCTTTTTTCATCAAAACCCGCATCAACTCTGGGTTTTTTAAGTTCAATAACAAGATTTTCTTTACCTGCGTTACCCAAGCTGTATTGTTGCCATAAGCAAACGTCGGGTATTGTTTGAAGGGCAGAGTTATCAGCGGAATTTACTATCTCTTCAAAATCTTCTCTTTTAAGTGAATCCTTCAAGTATGCTTTTAAAACATTCTTTAGAGAAATATCGTCCACTCCATATGTATATTCATCGCCAAAAATCCAAGTTTCGCGAACAATAATTTTGTGTAGATGCTTTCTCTCCTTAAATGTTTTATTTAAATCACTTTGATATATTATTTGTTCAAGACCATTAAGAAAAATTAGTCTATTCCTAATTTCGGTCATTGTATCAATTATACATGAAAGAGAAGTATCTCCCAATAATTCAGCTAATTCGTCCCGTTTCTCTCTGGGAAGTTCAATAATCTCCGTTAGTATCTTACCTAGGTTTTGAGCATCATTTTCAAGTGCTTCACTAATTAGAGCTAAAGTTAACTTTTTCGTTTGGTCATCTTGCTCATTAAAATTCGGCAAATGCTCATTAATCTGTAAGGCAACGATATCAAAAACATGCCTTTTGGATTCCTCTATTATATTTTCAGCAGGCTGTAAGTATGGATAAATACCTTTTTCTTTTAATCCGTCAATAAATTCTTTGGAATGCTTATGTAATTGGTTCCGTACGTAATCTCTTGCAAAAGCTTTTGCCGCCTTATATACATCGGTAAGGAATTCATCAAACTCATTTATTGATAAAGTATTATCCCGGTGAAGTTTTTCTATATATACAGATTGAATAAATATTGATATTGGCAGACTAGACCTAATCCCCAAATTGGTCTCAAGAAAAGGAATACCTTTAGTATTACACAAGTATGTTCTTTTTTTGTTTTCAAAGGACCATTCAATTATTTTGATTGTAAAACTATAAGTAAGTTTACCAACTTCAACCTTATGCTCCTTTTGATCTGTATTTTTAATTAACGAACTAAATTCTAGCTTAGAGCCATTAAAGAAAATTGCAAAATCTGGGTAGCTTATCCAGTATGATGCAAACTTCTCCTCCAACTCCCTTCTGCTTTCTAGCTTAAAGGCTGTTTCTGCATTCTTAAAATCTACATTCTGTATTTGAACGGTGAACCCAGGAGTTATGCCTTCTCCTTTAACCTCTGTGATATTCCCTATTTCTGTTCCAGATAATTGGTTACGATCAATTTTTATGCTGAACTCAGACAATGACCCATTAGACTGGTATCTGCTTCTAAATTCTATTAAATCGCCTAAGGCCAAGCTCTTGTATCTGCCCTTAGGACTTTGGCTATTCAGTTTCTTTTCGGAACCACCCAGCTTTGAAAAAACCTCCTTAGCTTTCGAGTAAGCTAAACCGTGTCCATTATCATTAATATTAATATATTCAAACCCATTTAAGCCGTTATTTTTGTAATTTATATCAATTTGAGTTGCATCAGCATCTAAGCTGTTCCAAATGAGCTCTGATAACGCAGTAATACCGTTCGCTTTAGTTAGGGACTCTATATGATCCCTTTCGACGCCAATGTCGATAATTGTACTCATTGCTGTGGATTCAAAGAAGGTAAATTAGGTTAGGGTTATTTTTGTCTATAAGTTATAAAATTAGTCGTAAATTAAGAAAAAAAGGCATTGTGTATGAAAAAGATTTTGATGCGGTTGGAGTCCTTTACTACCTTCGATCTTCCCCTTAGAAACACTTACATTCAGACGGCATTTGTAACCACCCATAAGTCTTACCGCAAAGACTACCCCGGCCGGAGCCTAAACGCTACCCGGAAAAAAGTCATTGCTGACTACTGGATTAAACACGTTTTAACTCATTTTGGTGCTTTTTATCTGGTAGCGATGCTCATTGCCTTACCATTCTGTACCAATTTTAACCAATTTGCATTATACCCGGCGTGTTGTTGGCAGGATTGATTAGTCTGCCAGTCTTAATCTTAGGCCCCTACGGCCAGCACTTTTACTTCGATTTCCTTCCCAAGCTGGATACCATAATGGAAAATTATGAAAGTAGACAGTTACAGCACCTTAAAAAGTGCCAGCAGGCGCAAATGTCCAATTTCGCGGCGGCGGTCGTTTATTTCGCTCTCGCTAATGCCAGTGGGTTATCGATTTCAGGGACAAACCGTCAGTATGGGGAGCAGTTAATGCATTTATTCGGCAAAGACCCCGATGATATGTCTAAAGCCTTAAAATTGATTACCTGTAAAGCATCGAAGCTTCGGGAAGGCTGTCGTCTATACGCAAGCGTTTTAGGTTCCAATAGGCCGGGGGAATGGCGATGCTTGAATTTAAAAGGGTTCGCTTATCAATGGAATGGCAGTACTGGATAAAAATTACGCTTGTTCCGTCCCGGCGTACAAATTTCTTTTTACATACAGGTTTGATTGGAAGCATAGTTACTCTATAATTTACTCTATAAAAATGCTGTCGGCCTCTATAAAGATAGTTTACAGAAAAGCTCAACAGAGTTATAGAATATTGAAAATCATATAGTTAGTGTAATGTTATGTAGTTTTCCGTCTAGCGGAAAACCGTGAAGGAAATCCCAGCGGGATCACTTCTTGGGACAAGTCTAAAACAGAAAGATTTGTCCCTTTTTTTATGCCCTTTATTTTCTTGTCAATCAAGCATATAATCCTTACTACCTCACACGATGGAACCGGTAGCATTACCGCTGCATTTACACCCATACGTATCGTTTGTCAAAACACCCTTAATGCCGCATTGGGTAATATGTCCAACGTTGTGCGCATCCGTCACACATCAGGGGCCAAACAACGTTTGGAAAATGCGCATAAAGTAATGGGACTTGCCAACGCATTGAGCCCCCGCCTTGAAGGATTGTTTAACCAGTGGGCAAAGGTGCGTATAAGCGATATAGAGGTAAAAAAACTTATTCAATTGGCACTTTGTCCGAATAAGGAAACATTGGAAGCGCTAAAAAAAGGCGCAGAAGATGAACTGTCTACTATGTTTAAGAACTCTGTAGAGGATGCTTTTTCATACGCTATGATTTCCGATACACAGCAAATGGAAACCACAAAAGGAACTGTATTCGGTGCTTACAATGCCGTAACAGGGTATTTTCAGAATGTACGCAACTATAAGGATGATGAAAGCAAGCTTCAATCTATTGTTATGGGTGGCACTGCACAAATGAAGACACAACGTGCATTTGAGCTTTGTGGCCAGTTTGTACATGATGGTACAGATTCACTTTTACTTAATTGAGAACCGAAGGGCGGGCGGGTAATACCGCCTGCCTTTATTAAAAAATGACAGAATTATGGAAACGCTTGTGAAAATATTTTATGGGTTATCTTGTTCCGCGATATTTTTTATCGGGTTAGGCATAAGATTGATCATTGGCATGCGACAATTCAATCGCAGGGGGCTGGGTGGATTACAGCATTTCAATAATTATTTCGCCGGGTTAATTATATTATTCATGGAGTGGGTATTAAAATGGGCAGCTACTGTTCTGATCATCTGGAGTGCCTGGGGATGGTGGTTTAGATAAAAAAAGGTAATGGTTTCGTGCGTAAAATTCTCAATATTTTCTTACATTGAGAATCAAATTACGTACTATGAAGCAATCAGGTTCAGTGAAAGTTGACAAATCGGTCAAGCCAATTCATTACAAGCTACGCACAGCCCCAAAACTCGAAATTGGAGGGAACTATTTTGTGTCTTTTGGCAGTCACAAAGCGATTCCTTGCATCTTAAAAGAAATCCATACAGACACACCTCAATTGCGGGTATCCGTTGAAATGAGTGATGGAGTTTCTTATTTATATGCTGATGAATTGGGACTAACGCCTGAAGAAGCAGTAATTAACGAGGTGACATCCTGACGAGGATTATGTATTCACCCTGGCATGTACAAACACAACCACCGCTCTCAATAATTGGATTGCGGGCAGTAAGAGCATTTCCTGGTATTGATGCAGTCCTTTCTCTCCATGAACGATATTGCACCGTATTGAATAGAGTGTTTTCATTAGCGCAAGGATCTTTCTGGCAGGATCTGCTGATTGTAATCCATTAATAAGTTGTCGGTCGCGGTTAGGCTGTGGCGTTCCTCTGTTCAGGTCAATATTAAAAAGGGGCATTGCCTGATATAATGCCTGAATTTGATCGTCAAGTCCCTGTTGCGTCAAATACTGGGCAATGGCACCAGCTCCAACAAAATTAATTGTAAACGTAGTAGCTCCCGCTCTATCACCAACTTGCTCCCTTGCGTTACCGGTTTCCTGTGCTTTTTTAAGCGGTACGATATTGTACAGAAAATTGTAGTTGATAAACAACGTTACATATTTGTCAATAAGGCTGGCAACATCCCCATCCACTATATTATCGGCCTTCTCCAGCCACCTGTTATAAAAATCCTGTTGATCTGGTGATAGCATATTAATTACAGAATTTAGTTTCTGTCTGTTTCAAATCTACATTATATACGGCTTTATATCAACTAATTAATTTAGCATATATTCAGTATATTTGTCATAATCTGTCAAGTCAAAAAATGTAAAGTGAAAGAATTTGGAGCAACCATTCGTGAATTGAGAGAAAAGAAAGGGCTGTTATTAAGGCAAGTAGCGGCTGAACTGGATATTGATACCGCTTTATTGAGTAAGGTAGAGCGTGGAGAACGGTCTATTAAAAAAGAACAGGTGATACGCATAGCAGAGATAATAGGAGCTGAAGAAAAGGAGTTGCTTGTTTTGTGGTTATCGGCAAAAGTGAATGACCTAATCAAAAATGAAGACTATACTCAGGAGGCATTAACTATAAGTTTGAAGAAACTTAAAAAAGAAATTTGAGGTGTAACAATAAACCTAAAAGCCATTTACTGTGGATGTAAATTAAAATAAGCGTATGAATCGGATTGGGTACATAAATAAAATAAACACGTATGCGGCGAGATTCGTGTTAGAGGTGGAAGGGTTTAATGCTTCAAGCTTGTATGATATAAATATACATGCTGAGAGCTTTTTAATCCCTGTGTTAAATGAAGTATTTGGTATTCGGTTAGAAAATTTGAATAGTTCTCAGAAAAAAAATTATCCGGCAGTTGACCTTGCTGATTTCGCTAATAGGGTAGCCTTTCAGGTAACTGCAACGAGTGATCTGGAGAAGATAAAATCTACCTTAGAGAAGTTTAAGGAGCATAAGCTAAATGAGGCGTTCGATGTGCTTTACATCTATATCATTACTCATAAAAAAGACAAGTACAATGAGGAGAAGCTAAAGCCGTTTATACCCGCGGATTTTGTTTTCTCTGCCACAGATAATGTAATTGACAAAGATGATATTCTTCAGAAGATTTCCGCTTTAAGTTCCACTCCGAAGATAGAAGCTATTGCGAAAATCTACGGACATGAGTTCTCCGATTTTCAAATTCAGATGAGAGAGAAATCCTATGTTAATGGATTTCTTAACACGGAAAGTGAGGGGATTTGTCCTAATTTATTAGAAATCTCTTTTCCTCAACATCTTTATCAGGCAGAACTGAATATTGATGAAAAATCAGTAGTTGATAATCTTAATGCATATTTGGTATCCATCAATAAAAAACCAGTAAAAAAACTCAAACCTGGCAATCTTGTAAAGAAGGCATTAAGAGCTATTAATATAAGATCCGGAGAATGGGTATTGCATGAAAAGTACATTTATACTTTTAGAAATCTTGATGATAATAAAGAGCCTTTTAGAAAGATTGTAGACATCGGAACAATTACAAGGCTTGAATGCGGAGAGTTTTACGAGGGCGATGAAAATCGTTTGAGAGTTTTTAAGCACCTGCTGCGCAATACTTTAATTGAATTATGCAAATTAAAGGAAATTGAATGGTTTGGTCAAAGGGAACTTTTCAGATTCGCAAACAGCCAGATTGTTCCCAATCAAAAACGCATAAAATGGAAAGGGAAGAAAGAGGCAACTAAGACTGTAATTTTTGAAATGCACAATAAGAAGGAAGGCCATATAGTTTGCTTTAGAAGCCTTGCCTTTAAATCTTCTTTTATCAACATAGATAAGTCCTGGTATTTGGTGTTAAACCCAACATGGAGTTTCACAAATCCAGGAGGCTATCACCAAAGCCGATTTGAGCCAGCATATATGGCAGGAATTAAAAGGCTGGAATCTAATGGGTCGGTGTACAACTATTTCAGATTTTTCAGTTACTTCTTTTCCTACAAAGATCTGTTTACCCCTGCATATCCTTACCTGGAAATACATGCAGCAGAAGAACTAAGCATAACCCCTAAGTTAGAAGAAAAAGCGTGGAAGCCGGTAAAGTTAACGGACAAAAAGGCCACAGATATTGATATTGACATTAAAGCGGATACTGAATTAGTAGACAATACTTTGTTTTAATTTTATGAAAGTTAGATATATAGAAGAACCCTCTTTGCAGTTTGGTCACGAACAACACATTTGTCCCAAATATGGCATCTATAATTATAGCCCATTTGATATAAACCAGGTAAGACCAGAAAGGATTACCATTGGTATTATAGGCAAGGGTGAAAGTGTAGATAAGATTTTAGGCTGGATTGAAACGTGTAAAAAGCATATTGATGGGAAACAAAGTAAAAATCCGCATCCAAATCTATTTCTGAACTTCTGTGGATTCAACAAGGATGTTGGATTTCAAAGTGATATTGTCTATGATGACACGTACATAAGGAAAATAAACAATTCAGAATTTGACGCTATCATTAAGAAGAAAGATAATCTTGAAGAACGTATCAATGACATAGCTGAGCTTTATTTAACTGAAATAAAATTTCTTTCCAAGAATAAAAAACCTGATGTTATTCTCTGTGCGCTTAGTGAAAACTTCATTACTTATATTCAGGAAAAAGAAACAGAAGCAACAGAGGATGAAGAGGATGAAAAAGAAAAGAGTGCTGAAGAAACAGATCTTGATGCAGAGGAAGTTTCAGAAAAAGAGCAGAATTTCAGAAGATATTTAAAGGCTAAGGCAATGCAATATAATATACCTATTCAGATAGTAAGGGATAGGATTGCTAAGCCTACTGCGGATATGCAGGATGAGGCGACAATTGCCTGGAACTTTTTTACAGCATTGTATTACAAAGCTTCGGGAACTCCCTGGGCCTTAATCCGAAAAGATGTTGCGGAAACTACTTGCTATGCGGGAATTAGTTTTTTTAAAAGCAGAGACAGATCTACTACTCAAACAAGTATAGCCCAGATATTTAATGAATTGGGGAAAGGCGTGATTCTTCGTGGAGAAGAAATTACATTAAAAAAGAATGATAGAGTTCCACGACTGACCGAAGAGCAAGCATTCAACTTGCTGACGCTCTCTTTGAAGGAATATTATGACGCGGTAAAAATATTTCCCAAGCGTTTAGTACTTCATAAAACATCCAGTTTTAGCGAAGATGAGGTTTATGGATTTACGCAAGCTGCCAGGCAACTACATATAAACCAGATTGATTTGGTTTCTATTCAACACTCTGATATACGTTTATACAGGCAGGGCAATTATCCTCCCATGAGGGGCACTCAATTCAGTCTTACGGAAAAGCATCATGTATTATACACAAGAGGTTCCGTTCCATATTATGAAACTTATCCGGGCAAATACATTCCAAGCCCTGTTGAGATTAAGTTAGCTTATTATGATGAATCACCCAATCTGATATGTGATGAAATTATTGCTCTAACAAAAATGAATTGGAACAATACCCAATTTGACAGAAAGTATCCTATTACTATAGAGTGCGCAAGAAATGTAGGAGAAATACTGAAGTATTTGCAGCCTTCGGATTCAATGCAGTTGAAATATAGTTTCTACATGTAATGGGCAATCAATTATTAAAATAAACTATTGCAAAACCTGTAAAGAATATTTGATGAGCGAATTGTTACTTTTTGAAGTTAAGGAGAGAACATTGGAAGGCCCTGCTAAATATAATACGGATATATACCAGTATTATAATGACAGCTCCAGGGAGGATGTAGATGTAGTAAGGCAATTACTGGAAAAGTGGTTTGCTCAATATCCCGACGATGAGAAACAAGATATAAAGTCCCGATTTAAAGCTTCATTTAATGCTGCTTTCTATGAGTTATATATTTATACCTTATTCACGAAACTCGGATTTTCATTAACTATACATCCTGAAATACCCGGCACATCAAAACGTCCGGATTATTTGGCAACAAAAGATGGTAAGCTTCTTTACATCGAAGTTAAACACATGACAATGCTATCTCAGGATGAGCAGTCACTGGAGCGAAGAAAGAATACACTTCTCGATTCCTTAGATAAAATTGACGCATCTAATTTCCTGCTAAAATTGGATGAAATAATTTTCAAAGATAACAGTCAGCCAAGTGGGAAAATGATCACTCGATACTTTAACGAAGTCATTTCATCTCATGATCCTGATATGTACACTGATCTTTTAACTCAAAGAGGATTTCAGGGACTGCCTAAAATTACATACGATGATGATAAGGTAAAAATACAATTGCAGCTTTTGCCGAAGTCACCATTGCATAGGGGAACCAATTCCCGTTCCATAGGTACTCATCCTACGGTAACCCAAATTGGAAATGATAGTGACAATATTATTACAGCTCTGGAATCAAAAGCTACCCGCTACGGAACGTTCAATGCACCCTATATCATTTGCCTGAATAAACAGAGTGTTTCTCTTGATATTATTGAAGTGCAGGAGGCACTATACGGCTCATTGGTGGTTTCATGGAGCGATAATCCAGCTAACCGTGATGAAAGGTTAGAACTTTCAGGAAATGGTTTTTTTGGCTCAAAAAGCAACCCAAAGTTTACAAGGGTATCTGGAGTGTATATAACCAACGCCAATACTGCGAACCTGGGGACAACTGTAGGTCATGCCTTTCGTCACAACCCCTTTGCACAGTTTCCGACTGATTTAGTAATTGATCAACTTGTTCCGGAATTACTGAGCATCCCATCAGATTACCCAATGCCCCGTAAAATATAACTCAATGACAGACGCAGAATTAATGGTGAGATCATCCATTCAGGTTTTTTTGGCAAAGGCAGACCACCCCAAACCTGAAGGCTTTGGCTCTTGCTGTGTGATTATTTACCAGGATCGGAGATTTTTTGTTTCGGTTTCCCATGTTACAGATGCGGAAGGATATACCACCTTTTTGGAAACAAATCAACCCTTTGACGAGCGGGGGCCTATTATACAGCCCATTGGAGGTATTTGCTACTTTGACCAGATAAAGGTTACTGAAGATATGTCATTGGAGGATTTTGAATCAGTATTGCAAAAGGGCAAACGGTTAGACATTGCTTTTGCCGAAATTAAACATGACGTAGAACTGTTACAGCCTGAAATAGATTTTAAAGCTTTCAAGGTGGAAGCTTCCCCGAAATTACCTTTGTTTATGGAGGATGCTGTCATACCAACGAAGGAAGAACGATATGGCTTTTACGGAAAGGTCAGACCGAGTTATAATGGGAAGCAATTGACAATGACCCCGACCTTGAAGCATAGCTTACAGTTTTATCGTATTAAAGGAGAATTTTATATGTTCCTGGCTCCACAGATAATTTCCGATAGTCAGGACTATGAGGGGTGCAGTGGCGCACCAATTTTGGACAGCGAATGTAGGATTGTTGCGCTGGCCTGCGCAGTACACACTGGAACCAAAATTATTTATGGATTCCCTATTCAGAAGTGCAAGGAGCTTTTAGATTATGCCCTGCAAACCGGGATGTTATAATTTAATATATTGATTATCATATACTTAATCCGCCATAATGTCTATTGTTAGCTTCAAATCAGTCAATAAAAAGTTCGAGTTTTGTACCAACGGGTTCACAAAGACCTCAGTATTTGCTGGGGTCTTTTATTTTACAGTTAGTTTACTTTTTCTGTTTACCTACCTGTATCGCTATAAATTGTGGTAAATAGTTAGGGGTACAGTTTTTAGCAACTATTTCATCTTTGTACAACCCTGTACGTTCCCCCAGTGCAATACATCTCGCTCGATATTTTTCTTCAAAAATACCTATTTGAGCGGCAGTAAAATTCATTGCCCATTGTACTTCCGGCACTTCTTTTTCTATTTGTGTTTCAATTTTAGAAAGTAATACTTCTGTGTTGGGCGGTGGTGTTTGTCCGACCCAGCGCAACCGGGCCTGATAATACCAATAAGTTCTCCTTTGTAGTGAAGATTGGCTGTTTTCCCAGGTTTCGATTAATGCAATTGTGTTTTTGTCTTTGGATAATTGGTTTGCCATTAACCAATCAATGAGTTGAAGTTTTTCATCTTCATGATGTTTTTGAATGTCGGTATCAAAATTGTCAATGACTTTTTGCGACAATTGTTTTTTATCCATTATCAAAATTGCCAGTTGGCGCGGTAAAAACTGTTCCGTTGACCAAAGCTCCAAAGCCAGTTCATGGTTCTTTTTAATTTCACCCGCAATCTTTCGCAGGTCTCCCAACTTAGTTTCGGTATTGATTTGAGCCAGGATATTTTCTGCTTGTGAAGAGCGTTTCATATGAATATTTTACTTTATAACGATTTACATTATCAGGTCAGTGCTTTGGATATATTTTAGAATAACGATGCTTATATTTATTTTAACTCTACCTTATATTCTGTCCGGTAAGCCAAGAATGTATCTACACCAATATTTTTAATTGAATGTGGATGTTCGGGCTCAACCATCTGTCCTTTATCTAATATTTCTGCCGGAAATCCTTTGATTTCAGTACTGTCATTTTTAACCAGTTGATTGTTGGAGTCAAGTATATAATTGTAATAGATAAAGTGGGCACTTTGTGTAAACCACATTACACTTTTATATTTATGAGTATGTATGGGTTCTTCGACTCCGGGCAGACAAATAACTTTTAGAATTCTTACAGTACTGTCTTCATAAACAATATTGTGGCTTTCAGGGGCCACAACTATTGCATCAAGGGAATCGGCCCAATTCCAGCGCAGAGATGTTGGCAATGTTTCGTTTACAGGATACACGGTTTGCTCTTTTTCAAAATTATTACAGGCTAAAAAACAAATCATGGCCATTAATGGTACAAAAATTCTCATATTTAAAATTATTATTCGTTGTTTTCTGTTTCGGTTATAGGCCGGATGTTATTGAAATTTTAAGCTTCATAGGTTACCTATGCATTTTTTCAGCGAAAAATAAACATAATATTTCTTTCTCCTTTTACCCAAACTGCTTCGGTCTCATTCCTTTTGCAGCCAATCGGGCTATTTCATCAATTCGCTTTTTTCTTGTTTCAGGTCTTTTAGCAGTTACCACCCAATGCAGCAATATCTTTTTTATTGATTTTGACTGACTCTCAAAAAAAATAACTGCTTTTTTACTTTTATTCAATACCGAATTTAAATCTTCCGGTATAATCAATTCTTCAATATCGTCCATTAAGAACCAGGTACCATTTTGTTTAGCGGTTTCTATGCTTTCAAAACCCGCTTTTGTCATCAGGTTGTTTTCAATGAGCTTTTCTATTTTTGTTTTGTTCACTTTTGACCAGGTACTATTGGGTTTTCTTTTGCTGAAATATTGTATATAGCTTTTCTCGTCAACAGTTTTTTTAGTACTGTCTATCCACCCAAAACAAAGTGCTTCATCCACTGCTTCACTCCAGGTAATGGAGGGGATTTTTGTGGATGATCTGTAATAAACCAGCCAGACAGCTTCTTTTAACTGATGATTTTTTTCTAACCACTTTCGCCAGTGTGACCGGCTCTTCGGATAATATGTTGCTGTTTCCTTTTTAGACATTTCAATGATGAAAAAGAATAGGTTTTAGTTGTACTGTTTAGGATATGCTGCAATGGTAGTGAATCTACCGGAGATTGACTATCCGTATTAAAACCGGTTCATTGAAAGAACTCTCATCCAAAAACTTCACTGTTCTTCCAAAACCAGTAGCCCGAAGTTTAACCAGTGAATAGAGATCCTGCTTTTCATGTGTTAAATCATTCATTGATGCAAACTTAAAGTAGGTGTATGACAGCCTTGTGTCAGGATGATATTGTGTTTTTTAATATTCTTGTTGACACGTCGGAGTTATTGGTGATTTTATTCCATCAGCTATGTGGGAGGTGCTGCGATTAATAAGGTTATTATATTGCTTTGTTCAGATTGTTAGGATGTAGAATGTTGGTATCTGGGAATGGAAAATTTGGAAAGGAATATTTAATCTAAACCTTGGAACGAAGTTTTGCCTTAATTGTTTTGCGGTGCGCCAATCCCCATTGTAATAGTTGCTCTGCCACCGGAATAAATGACTTCCCATACGCTGTAATAGTATATTCCACTGTAACAGGTTTCGTGTCGTGAACTATTCTTCTTACCAGTTTATTCATTTCGAGATCTTTTAATTCTTTAGACAACATTTTACCAGAAATACCGGAGATTCCTCTTACCATTTCCATAAAGTAGTTTTTTTCATTGACTCTTATAGTCAGGTAAAGTAAAATCATCAACTTCCATTTTCCTCCCCAGATTTCAATACTGTCTCTTAATGCCAGCATTGCTTCATTGCATTGATCCGGCGATACGTTTTTTCGTGGTTTAACCTTCATAATCAATATAGTTACCTTTTGTTAATTAGTTACCAAAAGGTAACCCATTACAAAATTACACTAAATAATTCAGAGCTTTGCATACAACATAATACAATTATATGATAATTACAATTTTTGGAGCCACAGGACGTATGCAACATTTACTGATACAACAGGCCCTTGACGAAGGATTTAAAGTAATAGGTTATGCCCGAACACCTTCTAAAATGAGCATCCAACACCCTGATTTAATTCTAAAAAAAGGAACCATGCTTGACCGTGCCGCAATTGAAGAAGCTGTAAAAGAAAGTGATGCTGTTATAGAAACAGTTGGTTGTGTAAGCGAAGGAACAAAACTTATTATTCAGGCTATGAAAAAATTTAATGTTAAAAGACTTATAGTCGTCTCAACTACGAATGCAAAAGATAAGAATGATTTACCTGACAAAAAATTTAACCGGTTACTTACTGTTACGAGAATAGCGTTGAAGTTTTTGGGCTTATTTAATTCACAATACCGCAATGCTGTTTCTGAACTTCGTAAAATAGCCGAAATTGTAAGGATGTCGGATTTAGACTGGATTTTAGTAAGAGTTGCAGGTTTGACAAACAAACCTAAAAGCAGTCATGTGAAATCAGGATATTTAGGACAAGGTATTATTGGTTTTACAACTTCACGTGCTGATATGGCAGATTTCATTTTAAGTCAGGTAAAAGACAATACTTACATAAAAAAAGCACCTGCTATCAGCAGTTGAAATTAAGTAAAAAATTAACCGTTAAAATAATTCTATCAATAAATACGCTGCAAATAAAAAGCCTCACAAAAATGTGAAGCTTTTTATTATAAACTTATGTTAGTACTACTTATATGTTTATTTTTTCAACGTATTTTTATAAATCTTACCATCTTTCATAATTACTACAAAATTTTTGGTGGGATCTGCCAGTAGTTTTAAATCTTTTAAAGGATTACCATCCACTAATAACAGATCTGCTAATGCCCCCTCTTCTACTACACCGAGTTTGCCCTGGTAAGGACTTCTTAATCCTGAAAGTTGTAATAGTGCAGCATTATCGTGGGTAATCATCTTTATGATTTCGGCATTAGTGAACCATTTTTGTAAACGCAGAATGAATTCGTTTTGCTTTTCATTAAGCTCCGGTTCAAAAAGGAAATCTGTACCCCAGGCAAGTTTTACTTTGTGTTTCTTTGCCAGCGGCCATACTTTTTCCTGTCCTTCAATAACCGGTTTACGTTTTTCAACCCGTAGTGGGTCCATATCTGGTGTACTTTCTACCAGATTTTGAAGACTTAGCCAGATATCTTTTTCTGCGATCAGTTGGAGGGTTTCTTCGTCGAGTAGTTGACCGTGCTCAATACATTTTACTCCCGCTTCTATAGCTCTTCTGATGGCCCTGGGTGTGTATGCGTGTACAGTTACATAGGTTCCCCAGTCTTCTGCAGCTTCCACCGCAGCTTTCATTTCATCTAATGTATATTGTGTTACGTCTACCGGGTCATAAGCTGAAGATGTTCCACCTCCTGCCATGAGTTTGATCTGGCTTGCGCCAAAACGCAGATTTTCTCTTACTGCTGTTAATACTTCGTCACGTCCGTCTGCAATGAAAGTAGCGCCGTATTTCTCGGCACGTGATGCCTCGCCAAAGAAGCGGCGTGATTTTTCATTAGGTGTTCTGAAGTCGCCATGACCGGCAGTCTGACTAACGGTAGCACCCGAAGGCCAGATTCTTGGTCCGGTAATTTTTCCTGCATCCACTGCTGCTTTTAACGGAAATATTGGTCCGCCAACATCACGAACACTGGTAAAACCGCGCATGAGCATATTGTGAGCAGATTGTCCGATACTTTTAAACAGAAATTCTTCAGTCAGATCACTGGTCATCATCTGAGCCATTGTAAGCGATCCGAATACCATATGTACATGAACGTCGATTAAGCCGGGCATTAAGGTTTTGCCTCCCCCATTGATTCTTATGACTTCTTTATTGTTTAAAGTAATGGTTGAGGTACTGATTTTTTGAATTACATTACCGGTTATCAGTACATTACAGGCGGCAGTAAGCGACTGCGTTTTATGATCCAGTATTCTTACATTTTCTAATAAGACCTGTTTTTCTTGCGCTTGTGCCGAATAAATGGAGATTACACTAAAAAGTAAAGCGTATAAATAGGTTCGTCTCATATGCAGATATTGTTATTGTATACACTAAGTTACAGTTTTACGTTTTATCATATGCCTCTATTTTGATTTAAAACATTTGTTCCTGTACCTCAGGAGAAGACGGATGAAACATTGAGGCTGATTAGTTTTGCTTACCTTTGATATATAAATTCAAAGAATATGAGTGATCCGAATTACAGAGCGAATATCAAACCCGGAATGTTGGTAAATATTATTTTAAAGAAAGATCAACGCTCCGGAGATCTTACCGAAGGTATTGTGAGAACTATTCTTACTTCCGCAGCTTACCATAGCCGTGGTATTAAGGTCAGGTTAACTGATGGGCAAATCGGAAGAGTGGCAGAAATTCTGGAAGAAGATTAGATTTTATTTAAAGCTGTGTATTTTCCGTGCAAAACTTCTGTATAATATTTTTTTAATCAACACGTTATAGCTTATTTGATTTTAAAATTTATGAGAACAAGTCTATAGTGTTGATATATGTCAATGTTTTTATTTGATAACAATCAATCTGATGCAGGTTTTCTAAAAACACACTCTACCTATGTTGATTAAAAACTATTCTGTGCCTCGAATTTTGTTGTTTACTGTTACATTTTTTACATTGGTATTAACCGGTTGTAAAAAAGACGATGTAATAGACCCTTCACTTTCTGAGTTACCCGCTTTTGTGAATTTCTCTATTGAATCAGAAACGCAGGCAACCGTTATTAACCGTAATGCAAAAACAGTCAGCGTAAAGCTCGGAAACCTTGAAGACTGGTCAGCACTTAAGGTAAACTTTGATTTATCAGCATCAGGTCAGGTTTTTTTCAAGAATGAAGCACTGATCAGCGGAACCAGTACACTTGACTTAAGCAAACAGGTAGAAATAGAGGTTAAATCACCTGATGGAACACAATCTACAACCTGGAAAATAGAACACACTTCTGCATTGGAGAATTATGGATTGGGAAAATGGCTTACAAGTGCCACCAGCCTTCCTGCCTCTTCTAATTTTTACTTCGATCAGGGTGGTACCGGTGCGTATCAGTTTATCAATTGCGGTCCTACTGTAGCTACCATGGCCATTAAATGGAGTGATCCTGCTTTTTCATTAACACCATTAGACGCACGTGAGGCTATTCTGCCTGAAGGCGGATGGTGGTATACTAATAATATTGCCAACTACCTGAATTCATATAATATCAGTACCGGTTATTTTGGAATGCCTGATACACTTTCTGATGAAGGCTATGCGAAAAGAATAAAGGCAATTATGGATAATGGATATGCGGTTATCTTTTGTCTTGATATGTATTACGTAGCGGCCGAACCTGATTCAGCTAAAAGAGTTAATAAGTTTTACCGAACAAATGCGGCTGATTGGGGGCATTTTATTTTAGGGAGAGGTTACAAAGAAGTAGACGGCAAGCTATGGATTGATATCTATGATCCTTATTCATTAGGTGCAAAGTATACCGGAACCAATCAATTGAAAGGTGAAAGTCGTTATTATGATGTAGCCGAACTGAAGAAAGGTGCTGACATCTGGTGGAAATATGTAATGGCGGTAGCTCCAAAAGGCAGAACTGTATCTGCTATTTCAGCTGTCAGACCTCAACCTGACCAACTGATTTTCCATCAGCGTGGTGGTATTCGTGTACAATAACCCTTTAAAATAATATCTTTAAGTTCTTATAAAAAGAGGCTGTCTCAAAAAAATGAGATAGCCTCTTTGAGTTAGTATATTTCCAGAATATTATTCTTTCCTTTAAACTCAAATTCATCTCCCGTCTTTTTCTGCATCAGTTGTTTTGCAAGTGGAGAAACCGGTGATAGAAAAATAATATCTTCTTCATTGACTGTTTGTTTTCCAAGTCCGGCCCCGATGAAAAAACTGACTGTGCTTGCTTTCACGAATGCACCAGCCACTGGCAAGAAATAAATGGTTTGAACATTGATGGCGCGTATAGCCTGTAAGTCTTGTTGATGTGCGGCCAGCTGGCGGGCATGCATATCTTTTTCGAGTTGGCTCATCGCGCGAGCGGTTTCGTACTTATCTCCGACCGAGCTTTTACTCTCTTCATTGGCAGCAGCCTGCGCATCATTCATCGCGCGTTGTGTTACTGCAATCCGTTCAAGAATGATTTGTTCACAATGTTGTTTTAATAAAAGTTTGTAGGAGATTTTTTCTTGCATAAGCTCAATGGCAATTGATGTATTTCTAGTCAAAGTTAGAAATATGTGACAAATAAAATGCTGACATAATTCTGAAACTTTAACGGATAGATTCAAGAAAATCAAATATTATATCAAAATGTTTAGTAGGTTCTGCATGATTACCTTTGTAAATGATATGCTTATACAGGTGTTTAAAATGATTATTCTTTAAACGAAGTATCATTTTTTCACCCATTGTTACGGCTGGAATAATTTCATCTTCAATAGCTGAAAGTAAAAGAATAGAACCGTTTATCTTTTCTATTTTTATAATTGCTTTTTGTTCAGCGAGGGTATCTTTCAGCATTGCCTCAAAAGCGCCACGCAAATCTCTGTTCATTAAAAAGGGAATAGCTTCTTCATTTACAGGAATAAAAGGTAATTCTTCTCCACCGAAAGTCCAGCAGGAAGTATTAAATTCTTGTGTATGACCAGGAAAGACGGCATGGCTGGCAGACATTCCTATAACCGCAGAAATATCTTTATAATAACTTCCTATCAATAAAGCCAGATCGGCCCCTCGGGAGCCTCCTATAATAATAATTTTGCTACTGTCTATTTTTTCATATTTTTTAGCTATTCCGACGGCTCTGTAGACATCCTCGATAGCAATTTTATCCAGGAGTTCAGGTGTTTCTTTACACCCAAAATATCCGATAGCTAAAAACGCATAACCTCGCTCTAAAAAACCGTCTCTTACTTTTTTCCAGTGATCTCCAGCCCATGCATTTCCACCTTCCGAACCACCTAAGCCTACAACTAAAGGTTGATTTTCAGTATTTCCGGTATACAAAATCGCCTCAACATTAGCAGCAGGTAATATATGCTGAGCAAATCCAACGCTTGTTATAAAACTAAGAAGGAGAGCAGTTAATAGCTGTTTTTTTGTTAACAGTTTCATTTTTTTTGTAAAGATGATGAATTGGAATGTATAATTTTTTGATCTGTATCAAAAAGTTATTTATCGCCTCTTATCCGGCTTAATGTTTCCTGTGTAATTCCTAAATAAGATGCAATCATTCCCAATGGTATGCGGTGATGTATATCGTGATAGGTTTTAACAAAATGATCGTATTTTTCTTTTGCTGTTGTAAACCGGAGAGAAACTATGCGTTCCATCAGATGGCCGAAAACAGTACCCATTGAAAGTCTTGAATAACGTTCCATTTCAGGGAAGTTGTCAAATAAAAAGACAAGGTCGTTTACATTAAGACAAAACGTATCGGTGTTTTCGATGGCGTCTATGTAGTAAATGTCTTTTTGACGTGTTATAAAACTTTTTGGCGAGTTGCACCATTCATTTTCTGACGGGAAGAAATCACTTATTTCTTTCCCGTCTTTTAAAAAGTAGGCCCTAAAAAGCCCTTTCTGAATAAAGTATGATTTTGTGCATACTTTATCAGCATCCTGCACGATATCACCCTTTTTAAAAGAAACAAATGTTATCCTTTCGTCTAAAACTGATTTTAGCTCATTACTTAGTTTAATATATTTTTCGAAATGTCGGAAAAGAGTGATTTTGTTGTCGATAATTTTAGATTTTATTTAAATATACTGTTTTAATTTAAATTAGCTTTAACGTAACATTGGCTGTGCTTTACTTGATAATTCTGTATATTCCCTGTCGTTGTCGTTCCGGGGCCATTTTTCATATAACATGATTGCATCCGTACTGTTTTCCGATAACTGAATTATTCCTTTATTAGCCGGTACGAGGTAAACTTTTGGAAAACTCAAATGGCTTTGCTCCTGACTGGCACCCCAAAGTACAGCCAGATGATTACCATCTTTACTCCACGAAGGCATAAAGCACTCTAATGAAGAATTGGTAATCTGTTGAAGATTGTTACCGTCTATGTCTAACGCCCATACATTACCTGAACGGTAAAAAGCTATTTTCTGACCATCATTACTAACATCTACTTCTTTTACAGGAGAGCCCAGCGTTGCAATAATGTTTGCCGACGAAAAATCATTGTTAGATACATATATTTCACCTCTTTCATTAGAAAATACTAATCTGCCATCTGGTGTCCATGCAGCACTGATAACATTTGTAAACCCACCTATTATTTCACCATTCCGCTGAATAACAACAATCGTATTTTCTGTCAATCTTTTGCAAACAAATTTGCTCTTATCGGGTGATATTTTTATTGAGTTGTATTGATTAGTTAAAGGAATTGTTTCAATTCGTTCACCTGCATTATTCATTATACGTATTTCTCTCACCGTACCATTTTGTAAAGAATAATCATAGAAAATGAAAGCTATTTCAGAGCCGTCTCTTGAAACATCCACTGCGCGGCTTTGATCAGGTTTGTCTTCCGACCCACCTATTGTATGCAGCTCTCCATTTGATAAGTTTAATTTTTGAATGTTGCCGGTACTATAAATATATAAATCTGATTTTACAGGTAAGTTCGGCCAGTTTTTGTTTCCGCTACTATCCGATTTACCACACGACAACAATACTAAAGTTGCCATCACAAAACTATATTTAATACTACTCGACATAAATATTATCTTTATTAGAGATGAATGATACTGTTTCTGCCTTCTATCTCAAAACTGGTGCCATTAAGATAATTTAATAAGATGCAATAACATGCTTATTGAAAGCATTGCAGTGATTTTATTATTGATGGCTCTATTACAATAATATTTTACATTTATGAAATAAAAGATGCTGATAATTATAGTTTAATGAAATTTTTGCCTGGTCAATGGGAAGAATATAAAAAATCAGGTTGGAGGCATTACGAACCGACCCCGGAATGTTTGGTAGTAACTATTTGCAAGAAGAACAATATGATCAGCAACATTGGATATCTTTATTAGAAAATAAGTCACGGGCAATTTTTGGTTTGTACAATGAGCAACAGTTGATTGGTTTAACCGGGGTGGTATTAAACAAAGAAAATGCTTCAAATGCTATTTTCATTGCCTCTTTCATCAGGCCTGCTTATCGCGGTAAAGGATTGTCGAGGTTGTTTTATCAGGCAAGAATAGACTGGGCAAGGCAACAAAAATGTCAAAGTATCACAGTTTCTCACAGAGAGGGAAATACTGTGTCCCGCGCAGCCAATCAATATTTTGGGTTTAAATATTCACATGCTGAAAACATTGATTGGCCGGACGGTGTACAGGCAAAATCATTAATATACACGTTGCAATTATGATTCAGCTTTTTTTGAAAAAATCAGGTTGAGGAAGCTGTCTGACGCCGCTCTTTTTTTGCCAACCGCATCAAAGCGGGGGTAACAAAGGAGATAATACCAATTATTACTACTAACGCTCCCGATATAATAAGTGAGTTGGCAACTCCTATCCGTTCAGCAATCAGGCCGGTAAATAATAGTCCTATAATGCTCGGTAAAATAGCCATACTAAAATAGAGCGAAAATACGCGCCCAAGCATATGCGGTACTACTTCTTCCTGAATAATGGTCATAAAGGCGGCCGAGAAAATAGACATTGCTACTCCTGCTATTGTTGTTGCCAATACAAAACCGACGAACCACGACGCAGGAAATCCTCCGCACAATACAAAAGACAATCCGAGTATAATATGCATGGTATTTATCAGTATCACTTTGGCTGTTTTGATACGAAAAACTCCCAATACAGAGCCTCCTACCAACATTCCGATTCCCCAAACGATTTCTATCAAACTCATCTCCCATTTACCTCCTCCATAATGGCCAGTGGTTAATAATGGAAACATAATTGCTGCAGGCATTACACAAAATGTTACCAGCATTGCATAAATAAAAAGATATTTCAACCCTTTATTCTGATGAATAGCCTGAAGACCTTCTTTCAATTCTGTAAAAACTGCTGAAACAGATGATGTATCTTCTCTTTTCAAATGTGGAATACTTACAAATAAAAGTGAAGTTATGGCAGCAACAGCGCCTATAATATCCAGATAAAGCACATTGGAAATTGAAAAGTATGTAATTGCCAATGTTCCTACTGCCGGGCCTATAATGGTACTAACAGATTGTAACATCTGATTAATACCTGATACACGAAGCAGTTCGTTTTCAGGAACAATCAATGGCGCTATTGCCTGCATGGCGGGTGAATGAAATGCATTTCCAACAGAACGGCATCCCAGTAAAACATAAATCCAAAACAGGTCTGGATTGTCATTCCTCAATATAAAGACCATGATCAGGGTACAGAAAGCAATGAATGCGTCTGAAAAAATCATAACTCTTTTTCTGTTCCAACGGTCAATAAACACGCCAGCAAAAGGGCCGATTAACGCCTGTGGCAAGAGTGCTGCGATACCGGCATAAGCCAGTACTTCAGCCGATTGATGCTCTAAACTTAGCCAGATTATTACCGCAAAATGAACGGCATAGCTGCTGAGCATTGATATGAATTGTCCGCTCCATATAAATAAATAGGTTCGGAACCATTTATTATTTTCCATAAAAATTTAATGAAATAATTGTACAACAAAATTGTGAAGAGCAATCAATGATTGTCTTCTTTTAAAGGAAAGATTACCGGATTGTTCCGGTATTTAATAAATCCAAGGCTTAGCCATGTTGATAATTGTTGTATATGTTGAAGACTTCATAATAGTAAATGTAGCAAAAAGTTTTGGAAAAACAACAGTCCTCTGAATTTAGTTAGTCGCAGTTTGTGCTGTTTGGATTAGTTTTTGTTATACGCTGTGGCAGAAAGGATTTACCATTTTATTATTCACTTTAAATCAGACCAGATGAAGCAATTGAAAATATTTCAGTATTGCGTATTTTTTTTATTACTGACTACCTCCTGTAGCAAAAATGATAATGAAAATGGAAACAATCACTATCCTTCTTCTTTGAGGGGTACCATTTATTACAAATGGGCAACTCAGGGAATTTTGAAAATGAGTTTTCCCGGTGGCGAAGGTGGAGCTTTTATGGACGATTCCAAGCTGAATAATTTTGATGTTTCAAGAGATGGTAAATTCAAACTTACTGCGCACAATGCAAGTACAATAGGAAACTACCCCGTACAGTTCACATTGAGTAACCTTTCTGACAATGCAATTGTTGAACAATTTAACTATACCAGTCCGGCCGGTAATAGTTACTGTGACGGTTTTTTATCTCCCGACAATACCATGATTCTGGTTCAATCAAACGATACAGAAGAGGATGGCATTACTATTTTAAAAACAAATGGTGATTTTGTAGTCAGACTTGACGGTATCGATGGGGTTCCTTTTTCAATGCATGATGTACAATTCTGGTTGCCCGGCAATGCGTTGTTACTGACACATGGTAATAATATCATTCGTGTGGATCCTCCCTATACCAGCGGTACTTTAGTGCGCACCATGCAATATGCAGATTGGAGTGATCTGACGGTGAATCATCAAGGCACTCAGCTGGCCGTGAAAATTGGTAATCATATTCATACTATGGATATGAATGGTGAAAATGTTACGCAGATTACTACCAGTAATTTTGTTGAAGCAAGACCTGTTTTTTCACCTGACGGAAATTATCTGTTAGTAGGTACACATTACCGTGTAACCGGCCCGATGGGGCATTCCTGGGATCTGAAAATTATTCCCAATGACGGAAAACAATATAATGTAGACCCCAATCAGGAAAATTCTCCCGGGGTATTACCTGTTATCTGGAACAATAAAGACAGAATAGAAACCGCCAGCGGCCATATCATCTGGAAATAATGTATTTAAGTATCCGGGAGTTTATGCTTTTCTGCTTTCTTCGTATGTAGGACCATATAATCCCGGAACTTTATTTCCTGTTGCACGCAGATACACTATCATTTCTCCCCGGTGGTGATATATATGATTAAACAAAAACTCACGCGCTACAATACCTCTTGGCAGAGGACCTATTAACAGATGTTCACCTGATTTCATTTTCCAGTGTTCCTGCAGGTTTTCTTCGCTGATTGATTCCAGTGCTTTTCTGGCTTTCGCTACATTGCTTTCAAATAATTCAATTGTAGCCCCTATATCATTGACATCACCTCTTTCCAACTGATCAGCAGCTATATCATAAACGTCTTGCGTCAGTGTACCCACATACCAATAATAAATGGTGGCAATGTGTTGAGCCAGCTCGCCCATTGTCCAGGAAATTTCAGAGGGTTTGTAACCCAGGTCTTTTTCGGGAATGGCCTGTAGTAATTTACGGGTACTATTCACTTCGTGTTCAAACTCCTGAAGTAATGATTGTAATAGCATAAAATCAATATTTTTGCATTTAAAACTGAAAAGCAATTATTTATACTTTTAAGAAGTGTAAACTTTATAAAGTAATACAATCATTTCACGCAATTTTTACACCTCTGTTATTAACTGTATTTTGTACCACAAGATCCACAAAGTATCATTCGTTTACCTCTCAAAAATAATTGTGAGTACTATTTATATGCTGTTATTTTTTAGGATTGTATTTTGGTAAATCGTAAGTTCGAGCAGCAATTAGAGGTAAAAGAATATCCTGAACCGGAATTTCTTTTCTTATTTTTTATTAAGAAAAGAAATGAGAGACTGTTCCGGTATCTGATAATTTTATTGTGGAGTAGAAAATATGTTAAGTGATTTGTTTTTTGTTGCAGCTGATCCATAAAAAACTAAAAGTTGTAGTTGGATTAGCCGGTTCTTCTATTTCGAAGTAATTGTAAAGACCGTAATGTTCAAAATCTTCTTTTATTTTCTCAACATCATAAAAGAAAACTTCTATTCCTTTTGCTGCTTCGAAAGTATCTTTACCTACACTTCTACCCTTTCCATAGTTGACTGATTTTTTTGAAACGACGGAAAATACCATCCAACCACCAGGTTTTAATTGGTTATAACAATCTTTGATGAATTTAAGTCTTTGTTCTGCATTTAATAAGTAAAGTAGTCCATAACAGAAAATGCCATCGTAAGTCTTTTTCTCAAAGGGCATGCTGGTTACTGATCCGTGAAAAACTTTTACATCATTTCCATAATATTCTTTAGCGAGTTCAATGGCACTGCCGGATAACTCGATACCCGTTACTTCTATATTGTTTTTTATAAAGAGGGCAGCATTTCTACCATATCCGAAACCTGGTATGAGAATCTCTTTAACTCCGTGCTGAAGAAATAATTCTTTAGCTAAAACTGCTGAGCCGGAAGGTTCAAAACCCCATATGGCTTTGTTTTCGTTAAAGCTATGGTTCCATGAGTTTTCCGAATCCTTTAATGATGTGTCACTGTCTGTACAAACTTTATCAGGTATTGCTTCACAATAATAACCAAGTTCCATTACGGTACTGACAACCATACCGGATGGGGTTGAAATACCTTCTACCCGAAGTATTTTATCGCAATCATCTAGATCAAAATTGATCTGTGCCTGTGGTAATACTTTTTTTACTGCATTTATAACCTGGTCAGCTTCTTCTGAGGTTGATACATTTGTTTTAAATATTTCTACACACTTCATTAGTACACTATTTAGATAAAAGAAAGCTCATTTATACCGAAATCGGTTGTAGCTACAAAAATAACTATCTTTACTATCCAAAAGATAGTGCTTTCCTGCGGGAAAGTATATTCCGAATATTGAAAGTTAAACATTAAGAATATGTTGCCGGAAAAGGATTGTTCAAAAGCGATGCGCTCTATTAAGGATGCGTTGGAGGCGGTGGAAGGAAAATGGAAGCTGCTTATCTTATATGCTTTGTGCAGTGGCCCTAAACGATTTAGAGAGCTTTCGCGAGAGGTAACTGGTATTACTGATAAAACATTGTCAAAAGAGCTGAAAGTATTACAAGAGAATAAGCTGATTAAAAGAGAAGTGAATGATTCATTTTCTCAAACTATTGAATATAGCATGACTGAGCATGGAATGTCGCTGAGGAATGTATTATTTGAATTGTGGAACTGGGGATTAGCTCACCGGAAAGAAGTTATCGGACGTTAATAGTCATGAACCATTTAGAAATTAAGGAATTAAGAAGAAGCCGGTTCTACTATTTGAAAATAAAGTACTTCATTTCTCCTATGTTTAAATTGTAATGGGAAACATGAAGAAAATGAAGGTATGAAGGTATGAAGGTAAAGCAACGCGGAAAACAGCACATCATTCGCTTTTCAACTTCATTCGCTTCATGTTTAAATTGCAATCATAAGATAGAATAAGCCAAAGCGAAGCGGCAGGAGTTTTTTAATTCTTTAATGCTGAAGCTAATTTTTCTGAAAACGTTCTATTGCATGATCAATCGGCTTCAGGCTCTTTAAGTAGATATACATTGCTTCGAGATCTGATTCTTTCATTCCTGCATACATACCCCATGGCATTGGTGTATTGAAATCTGCAAGTGTAACCGTTGGGGCTTCATAAGTACTGTCTGCATACAATTTAAATCTGCTTACGAAAGCTTCCTGCGACCAGCTGCCGATGCCGGTTTTTTCGTGTGGGGTAATATTCGGTGTGCGAAGTATACCTGCCGGCTGTCCAAATTCCATTCCTCCACCAAATTCTGTTCCCGGTACAGTTGCTCCTTTATCTCTTTGGCTATGGCAGTGCACACAACCCGAAGCACTTACCAGATATTGTCCGTAATTCAAACGGTCACTTTCGGCAGGCTTTGTTCTGTGTTCAGCTTCCACCGGCATTGTATTCACCAGTAAACTTACCGGAAAATCCAATTCTCTTTCGGGATTAGTTGTTTCAACACTTTCCAATGTTCTTATATAAGCAATGATACTATAAATATCTTCTTTATCCATTTTTCCATAATCATGATAAGGCATTACTGGAAATAGTGCTTTTCCTTCTCTGTTAACGCCGGTAGTAATAGTGCGATAAAGTTCGCCGTCTGTCCAGTCTGCTAAATTATACGGCGTAATATTAGGTGAGTAAATGGTACCGGGAAATCCCATCTCCTGATCAAATCTTTCCCCTCCACCTCCAAAGTTTCCTGCTAACGGGCCGGCAAATTTAGACCAGTCTCTGGTACTATGGCAATCCATACATACGGTAATATGATTAGCTAAATAACGTCCGCGTTCAACTCTTTCAATAGTTTGTTCAACAGTTATTTCGGGTGATTTTGCAATGTCTGGTAAGTAAAATTTCAGATAGGCTGCAGTGGAAAAAACTGCCACCAGCACCAATCCGACGATGAATAGCAAAGCAATGTAAATCTTTTTCATGATGTAAGTTTAAAGCGCTCAAGATCGTGTGATTGTTTTAAATGACATAACTTTCAGGCGCTTTTCTTACTGCTTACTACTAAAATGTAATCGGATTGTATTCACTTTTATTTATTCTCTTGTGTTTTTAAGGTGATTAATTGACTCAGCAGGTTTATTCCGGTAGCAATTATCCGGGCCTGATCAGTGTTTTCATTTACAAAGATGATTACTCCAACCCGTTTTTCTGCAGAAAACAAAATGATACTATTACAGCCCCAACCAGAACCCGAATGATAGTAATAGCGGTCTCCGTTTTGTGTGTGGGTTATTCTCCATGCCATTCCGATCTCAATGTTGTCGTCATTAATAAAGGTGGTTTTATGAGTAAGTAAAACCGCCTTATTTTTCTGGGTGATGTTGATGGCTAAATATTTCAACATGTCGTTTACGGAAGAGGTCAGTGAAGGGCCACTGGTAAAATCATCTATATCTTTTGTTGTTTTAAGTATTTCGGGATTCTGCGTTCCTGCTGCAAATCTTTTCCATTTTTTTTCGTTTAGAAATACCTGAGTGGCGGGCATTTTAAAATCATTGGTAATAAATTTTTGCACCAATTTTTCATAAGGCATTTTATAAATTCTTTCTAATAGGAGGCTTAGTAATTTAAACCCTGCATTGGAGTATTCATATCGAATACCCGGAGTCGTATCTAACCTGATTTTTTTAAGATCGTCTAAAAAAAAGTCTATTGTATACTTTTTTTTGAATAAATATTTTTCCTGTACTGAATACTGATTCCATTGAACGGGCAGTGTGGCCAATTGTGATGGAATGCCGGAAGTATGATTGCTAAGGTGTAGAATTTTTATGGCACTGCCATTATATTCAAGGTTTGTAAAATCTGCTGAATCAGGTAAATATTTTCTGATATCATCCTGCAAACTGACTTTATTATCTATTACTGCGCGCGCCAGCAACATAGTTATAAATGTTTTAGAGATAGAACCCATGCTGTAAATAGAATTTTCCGTGGGTGGTTTTTCTGTGGCAGATGTTGCTATTCCAAAATTGTAAGTATATTTTTTATCCTGTAATAGTACGCCTACCGATATTCCGGCCATACTATTTAGTGTTATATATTGTTGTACGGCATTTTTGACAATGGTATCAATCTGGCTTTGACCATAAGACTGATTGTTTAAAAGAATTATACCAATTATTGTACAAAACTTTTTTATGGATGGAATATTCATAAAGATGCGATAGATTACTTTGGGGAAATAGCAAAACAATACTCTTTTATATAAAAGACTTCGAAAAACTTAAAATGTTTCAACAGGTTATTCTTAGCTTAAAAAGTATTTATATCTTTATATTTTGCTTCAATTTTATGATATCAAGTATCTAGTATGAGTGACCGATCTATATCAATTGTACCCAGAATATCTGTTTTTCCGGATAAAGAAAAGAAGGCCGGTGAAATTGTGAAATGGTTGATTTCTCTTAATGTAGTGAACAGTATTCCCACTCATTGTTTATTAGGCCGTGAGGATGGCTTTGCAGTGGCGGAGGGAGCAAAATTAGTAGTGGAAGAATCACAGTATTTACCATTTAATATTGATACTTGTGGATTAGAAATCATTACGCAAAGGAATGTGTTTCATACAGGAGAGTATGCAATGGATTGTCTGATCTGCCCTTGCTGTAAAACAGATATTGTAAATGAAAGTTGGGACTTTTTGGGCGAATGGTACAGTGTGCTAAGTGATGAAATAACCTGTCCTGCATGTAGCATACGCTCGGATATTCACAGTTTCTCGTTTTTCCCTCAATGGGGCTTTAGTGATTTAGGATTTACTTTCTGGAACTGGCCTTCATTCAAACGAGAATTTTTGAATGAATTCAGTAATAAACTCAATGTTGAAATTGATGTAGTTTACACGCATGTTTAAATAGTATTCAGCAATTGATAACATCTACTAATTAGTTACTAGTCAGTGAATATTTTTTTATCACACTATCCAGCAGTTCAGGCGTATCGACGTTATCGGTAAAAATCGGGTAGTGAAAATCGTTTAATTTATTGAGGATTCTAATCAGCGACATTTTTTCCTGGTGAGTTAAATTACCGGCAACAATCTGAGTTGCCTGCCGTATCTTAATCATTTGCTGATCTAAAACTGTGAGTCCTTTTTCGGTTATGTTGATCATTTTGCTGCGTTTATCAACCTCAGATTCGTTTTGTTCTACCCAGCCATGTTTAATTAGCCTGTTGATAATTTGCATTCCGGTAGGTTTATCCTGAATATTTTTTTTAATCAGTTCAATTTTCGTCATAACACCGAATGCTTTTAAATTAATCAGGTAAACAAATTCTTCCTGCGTAGAGAAACCTGAATCGTATATAGCAGACTTAGCATAAGTTTTTGCGTATCTGTTCAGGTGTACGATTAATGTGCTAATCACACTTTCTGCTGTTCTGCCTTTGTCTTTTCCCTCCCAACCAGGTTCGGATTTTTCTATTTCAGTTGTAAAATTATCTGATATCCAATTCCTGAATCCATTTGCATCATTGGTGTATAGTTTTTCTCGTTTTACAGCCGATTCAAAATCTTCCACAAGGTCTAACACATTTTTAATGAGATCATAGTTCATGATATAAAATTTAATGCATAAGTATGAAAGTAAAGAAGTGTTTAGTTTAGTGAAATTACATAAAACCAGGCATTTTTGAAATGAGCAGGATCAGGTATCGGCGATAGCTTTCCGGACGAACGGAAATGTTATCTTATTACTTTCGGGCTCCTGATTTTCATTGCTGCCAGGTAGCAACAGTAGTTCAGGTTCCGGATAACGGATCTGCCCCAATCCTGCTCATTGCCCGGGGTTTTCTTTCAGGCACACTAAAATATTGCAATAAAAAGTTTTGTAAAACTTAGTTCATTGATGGCATTAATACCTGATCAATCACATGCACCACTCCATTATCTGCAACTATATTGGCTTTTATTACATTGGAAGCACTGCTGTTACCCATTCCCTTAACAGTAGCACCTGTACTTACGCCGATTGTTACAGTAGCTCCATTTAATGTTGCAGGCATTGCCCCGTTGGTCAGGTCAGATGAAAAAACACGTCCTGACAAAACGTGATAAGTCAGTATACCTGCCAAAGTGTTTGAGTTCGCTGACTGTATAGATGCAATGGTAGCAAAGCCGGCATTCCTGAATGCCTGGTTAGTAGGAGCAAAAACAGTAAAGGGTTCACTTCCCGATAATACCTGCGCAACATTTGTACTTCCTTCACTGGCTCTTAAAACTGCGGCAACCAGGTAAGTAAAACTCGTATCCATTACGGCAGTTTCCACGAGGTTTCCCATAGGAGGCATCAATACACGTTCAATAGTGTGAATGGTTCCGTTTTTAGCTGCAATATCAGCCTGAACTACTTTCACGCCATTAATATATACGCCACTACTATTCCGTGTAACATACAGTTTATCACCATTCATGGCTTCAACAACTGCGTTAGGCCCAGGGGGAACTGCTGATGCCATTACATTCATTGCCAGCGTATGGTACAACAGAATGTTTTCAAGCGTAGAAGCAGGTAAACCACTGATGGTTGCATTGGTTACTCCTGATGCGATAAAAGCATCATTGTTAGGAGCAAAAACAGTAAATGGACCATTACCATTAAGTGTGGCGGTTAAGCCGGCTTTTTGTACAGCTGTAGCCAACATACTGAAATTGGTATTGGTAGTAACTACACCGCTGATAGTCTTGTCAGTCATGTCTTTATCATCGTCTTTATTGCATGAAGACAATAATGTAGCTACCAAAGTGGTTGATAATAACCATCCACTTAATTTCAAGCACGCAAATCGAGTTTTCATTTTACTAAATTTTGAATGAATAATTACATGGAAATTTAGTTTAATAATATACTATTATTGTGCCATAAAAGTATTTAAATATACCAAATATTGTTATTTATATGAAAATTTGAAAAAAATAGAGTAATAAAATACTATTTTAAATATGAAAAATTTGAACGATGAGGTTTTATGGAAGGAAATCCTCTAGATTATTAAGACTCTTATTATTGTAATTATTAAAATGAAACTGGTCTAATTTCTTTAAAATCATCGCCAGCTGTACCTTTTCACTTGTATTCAAAGTGCCTGTAGCAATCAAGCCTAGTGTATTCATATTTTCGAATGTTTTAAACAACTCGAATTTTCCCTGATCTGACAAACCAATCAATTGGCTGCGATGATCATCCGGATTATCAGTTTGGGTCAATAAACCAATCTTAATCAATCGATTAATAATTTCAACGCCACTACTTTTTTCAATTACATTTTTTTTGATCAGATCGGTTTTGGAGATGGATTGATATTGCAATACCGTCATTGCCATTCCAAACTCTTCAATACTATTAATGACACTTTCTTTAAGTGCAATTTTTGAGTAGTATTTAATATATCTGTATAGAAAAAGAAAGTTTTGAGAAATGACTCTTTCAATATTTGTTTCAATAAAATGTTTTCGATCAGCAGCATCTGTTTCTGGCACTTCTCCGATAAACGAATTTTTAAGCGCTGTTAAGTTTACTTCACCGCTGATAGATTGATAAAACCCCTCCATGGATAAATTGTTTTTATCCTCTGCCGCATTTTCATAAGCCTCCAACTTACCAATGAGTTGCTCGAGCAAAGCAAAACTGTTCATAATTATACTATTTTTTTGATATTTCAGTACATTTTAATACATAAATCATATCTTAATTACAAAAATAGTATATTTTCGTACAAAATATTTAATGAAAGTGGTTTAATGAAGGATAAAACTGTTGATTAGATAGGTAATGCCTTGCTTAAATGTGCAAATATTTTTATTATCAATGACACAACAGCTACCATTGTTCCGGCAGTTGGATTCATTTTTGAATTTTAATATTAAATTATTGATATACTACTAACATACGTTATAATGCCTTTTTATCAATTTACCAGAATACAGCCTATACCGGCAGATATCAATGAAGTGTGGAACTTTATCTCGAATCCCGACAATCTTGCCAGGATAACACCTGCTTATATGGATTTCAAAGTAACTGGTAATTCAGGTGGAGAAAATATGTATCCCGGAATGGTCATCACTTATACGATCAGGCCTTTGTTAAGAATAAAGCTAAACTGGATGACAGAAATAACTCAGGTAAAACCCGGAAAATATTTTATCGATGAACAAAGAATCGGACCTTATAAATTCTGGCATCACCAACACCACATTGAAGAGGTTGACGGAGGTGTTTTAATGACCGATATCGTTACTTATGCTCCACCCTTTGGTTTTATCGGTGCTATTGCGAATCGTTTATTTATCAGAAAACAACTGGCTGCTATTTTTGATTTCAGAAGAAAGTTTCTCGAAGATAATTTCGGGAAATTTAAAAAATAATGATTCTCTGATCTGATAGAATGATCATGGCGGGTGTATTTTTATTATCCTGCTGCCATTTTTATTTAAGTTTCAGTTTTAGAATATGTTTTCCCGCCTGCAGCGATATTATTTCATTGTTTAATACATTTTCCGGAGGGTAAAATGTTGCCGTAGAATTCGCCGGAATCATTACTTCATATGTAATATTTTTCTTCGTTTTTTTCCAGCTTGAGGTAATTTCTCCATAAGGTGAGCGATACTTTACCTCTGAATGATCGAGTGTTTCGGGAAACACCGGACGTAACCGTATGTGTTTGAATCCGGGGTAATTTTCATCCGGTAATATACCTCCCACTGATTTAAAAAACCACGCACCGATTTCACCGAACATCATATGGTTATCAGAAATATCTCTTTTGGCATCCAGGTCCCAGTTTTCGAGTAATGTGGTAGCTCCGTTTACAACCCACCATCCCCAGGAAGGATAAGTATCCTGAACTGCTACTTTGAAGGCGGTTTCACCATAACCGTTTTCGGTTAATGCATTTAGTAATGCTTTTGCGCCCAATACACCTACGTCCAGGTGATAATTGGTAGCTTCCACTTTTTTATTGAGATTTGCTGCAACACTTGATTTCATGTCTTCAGGAACAACTCCCCAATACAACGGAACACTTAATTCTGTTTGTGTTCCGGTTGCGTATATTCCTGTTGAACGGTTCAGGTATCTGGTATTGATAGCCTGTTTTATTTTTTCACTAAGTTTTGTATACTTTTCAAAGTCTTGTTCATATCCGAACATTTTTGCAGCGGCAGCCAATATCCGGGTGTCTGTATAAAAATAAACCGATGAGGTTAATTCAAGGTTAGAGGTAGATTTCACCGGCACCCAGTCTCCCCGACCGAAAGTAGTAAGTCCTGAAGGACTGATGCGGTCAACATAATCTACATATCGTTTAATATTTTCGTAAGTGTCGTGCAGCAGTTTGTTATCACCATAAAACAGGTAAATCTGCCAGGGAATAATTGCGATGGTGCTCGTCCAGTCGAGCCCGTTTGCTGTGGTGTAGCCCCATCCTCCGGTAGGAACAATGTCTGGTAAAACGCCATTAGGTTGTTGTTCATCACGGTGGTCGGCTATCCATTTTTCGTAAATGGAAATTCCGTCAAAATTGTATAGACCTGTTTCAATAGCCAGATGCCCATCTCCTGTCCAGCCGTTTTTTTCACGTTGCGGGCAATCTGTAGGATATCCAACCAGGTTAGACAGGTAGGCATTATTAGTAACTTTCCATAAGTTATTGATGAGCTGATATGAGGTATTGACTGATCCAACCGGCTTAACATCACTATGTATAAAGTAGGCAGTGATAGAGGATTCATTTAACTGAATTGATTCGGTGCTGCTGATCTCTACATACCTGAATCCTTTATAATTGAATTTAGGCATAAAGTAGTCTTCTTTTTTACCGCTTAAAATCATAATATCCGTTTGAAAAGGATCTGCTTCTTTATCGCCCCGATAGTATACATCGATGTTAGAGAGATCAAGGCGTCCATTCGAATCAAGCCGTTCTCCATGTTTTATTTTAAGCACGGTACCTTCTTTTCCTTTCACTTTTAGTTCGGTGACACCGGCCATATTCTGTGCCATATCAAACAGGTAGGTTGTATCATCTATCTTTTTTACTGATTGCGGTTTGAACTTTTTTACTAACCGGATAGGTTGAAGTTGTTGTGATACGATATTGATGGAAGGCGCACTTCTATAGCGGATACTTTTCCAGGTGGAATCATTGAAACCTGCTTTGTTCCATCCTTCCTGTTCAAGTCGGGCATCATAGTGTTCACCGGTATAAATGCTGTTACTGATAATGGGGCCTGATGATGTTTTCCAATCACGCTCAGAAACAATTGTTTCTGTAGTTCCGTCTTTGTAAACAATACGAAGGTCGAGGCAAAATGCCGGCCTTGCCCGCCAGGGTGCGTTGTGAAAATCCCATACTGCCAGCGATTGATGGTTATACCAACCGTTTCCTAATATTACACCAATTGCATTCTGTCCCTGTTGAAGCTGATGTGTAACATCGTGTGTTACATAAAGAGTTCGCCTGTCGAAACGTGTATACATCGGATCTAAAAAGTGATCTCCCGTCTTGTTTCCGTTCAGAGATAGTTCATACAATCCGGCAACGGCGATGTAAGCTCTTGCAGATTGTATGGGTTTAGTAATGCGAAACTCCTTGCGGAAATAGGGTGCTGCTTTATGATGAATGTTGTTGTAATCGCTGATCCAGGTACCTTTCCAGTTGGTTATTTCCATTACGCCGGTTTCAAAACTACTGATAGCTGAAGTAAGTGCTTGTCCGTCTTTATCCCAGGTAATTACTTTCCAGAAATATTTAGTGAAGGGATATAGTTTTTCTCCTGCATAACGGATTTGTATATCATCCTGTAACACTTTACCAGTATTCCAATTTTTGCCGTTGTTATTTACAACGTCGATTGAATCAGTAGCAACAATTACCTGATAAGCGGTTTGTTTTGCTCCTTGCCTTTGATCGTTTATTCTCCAGGTAAGTCGTGGTAATGGCTGATCGATACCTATCGGATTTATGAGGTGTTCGCACTGAAGGTCAGTAGCCACGCCATTTTTCAATGCATTTTGTGCATAAAGGTTTGCTGAGACACTTAGAATAAGGAAGAGTAAAATGGATTTCATTGTACCGTCAATAAGTTATACCTCTAAAATATACTATTCTTGCCGGATTTTTTTGAATCTATAGTGAAATAAATCGATTTAGCAGATATATTTTCGAATAAGCTAAGTGATTAAATAGAAATGCCTTTACCATTTAATGCGAATGGTAAAGGCATTTGTAACAGTTCATTTCTATCAACTTATTTTGTTTTGTAGCCTCTGTTAATAAAGTAGATACTTCCTGCAGCTGCGATCAGTGCTACACCGGTTAACCAGGTCAATCTTTCCTGCAAAAAGAAAAAGCCCAGCAATAGTGCTATGAACGGGTTAATATATGCATATATAGAAGCCAGTCCTACGGGTAACTTTTCCAATGCATATACAAAACACGGATAGGTCAGCAATGATCCGAAGATAATCAGGTAAACCAACGACCAGATACTGTCATTCGAAATCTGATCCAGTGCATCGTAATTATCAAGGAATAAACTGGCTAATAAGAGGAAAAGTCCGCCCGATAACATCTGAATGGCAGCACTGGTCAGGGCATTGGTACCTGCAGTTTTATATTTAGAAAATACACTACCGGCGGCCCAACAAAGCGCTGCAAAAAATGCGACCACCATACCGGTAAAATATTGCGGATTTACCAAATCGGATAAGTTATCACGGAACATCAGCACAATTCCTAAACTCCCTAGTAGCAATCCGAACAGTATAAACCTGTTGGGGCTTTTTCTGTCGGCTCCGCTGACGAATGCAATTAATACAATGTAAACAGGCATGATCGAAACAATCAATGCCGCCAGACCACTTGGAATGTATTGTTCACTCCATCCCACCACTCCATTACCCAGTGCAATCATTAAAACGCCGGGAATGGATTGTCTGATCAGGTTAGACTTATTTAAAACGCTGAGTTTACCGGTCATTTTCAGTATACCGAGTAAAATGAATCCGGCGGTTGTTTGACGGATACCTGAAAACAGAAAAGGTGGAAAAGTGCTTACACCAATCCTCATGAAGAAATAAGTGGTTCCCCACACAATGCAAATCACGGCCAGGGCTAAATAAGCTCTTGATAATTCATTTTTCATGTAAAGTCAGTTTTTCTTCGATGGTATGGGCAAGCAAAGTTTTCTTGTTCAGGAGGGTTCTTGCATGAACTTTCTCTAAGGCTGCAAATGTCTGTAATTTATCAATACGAGTACAGGTACAATTTTATTATTTTTGATGAGTATAGCTGATGTTTCAAATGTTATAATACTGCCTGACAGATTGCAGGCATAAGAATCGCAGGAAGTATTCATTCTATGCATTATTTGTTAAATAAAATTGAAACGATATGCCCTGGAATCCGGAATTATATGATAGTTTTAAAGATGTTCGTTACCTGCCTTTTTATGATTTGGCAGCCATGATCAGGCCTGAAAAAAACATGAAAGCCATTGACCTCGGTTGTGGAACAGGTGAACAAACATCTATTCTCACAGAACAATTTGAGGTAGCAAGCTTTGTAGGAATTGATTCTTCTGCCGAAATGCTGGAGCAATCGAAACGTTTCGAAAACGATCGATTGCATTTTGAACAAAAAACTGTGGAAGCGGTGGCTGATTCAGGAGAAAGTTGGGATTTGATTTTCAGCAACGCCGCTTTACAATGGATTGATGCGCATGAAACACTTTTTCCGAAACTTATCAACGCCCTCAATAAAAACGGACAGCTGGCGATACAGATGCCCGTACAAAATGATAATGTATTAAATCAGTTGCTGATGGAGCTGATTGACGAGCAACCTTTTGCCTCCTACCTGAATAACTGGAAGCGCTTATCTCCGGTTTTATCACTGGATGATTATGCTCAGCTCTTATTCGACAACGGTATAAAAGATATGCAACTGTTTCAAAAAGTATATCCGATTATTGCCGATGATCATGAAGCCTTATATAAATTCATTTCCGGAACTTCACTGGTTCCTTATCTGGAGCGCCTGGAAGGAAAAGAGAAAGAGCTATTTATTAAAGAATATAAAGCACGTATTGCTAAAAGATTTACAAAACTACCCGCTATTTATGCATTTAAGCGGATACTGATTTACGGGAAAAAAGTGTAGTTTTTTGCTTAAAAAAGGGAATGATGGGCCGGACTTTTAAACAAAGTAAAATCGGACTTTTGAACAAAGTTCGATTCGTTGCTGCCTGGTAATTTTGTTTTATTAAATACAAGTCAAATGAAACAAAACAATTATCAGGGAGCTTTACAAAGCCCCATTCATTCGGGATTTACAGCGAAATCTACCAGTACTGAAGTGCTCAAAGGTATAGACTTAACCGGTAAAATTGCCATTGTAACCGGAGGAAATACAGGAATCGGTTTAGAAACCGCTAAAACATTAGCCAATGCAGGTTCTATTGTTATTGTACCGGCAAGAGATGTTGAAAAAGCGAGAAAGAATCTCGAGGGGATCGATAATATAGAAATTGTTGCAATGAACCTGATGGATCCGGTATCGATTGATGCGTTTGCCGGGCAATTTTTATCATCAGGCCGTCCGTTGCATCTGTTAATCAATAATGCCGGTATCATGTGGGTACCTTTCCGCAAAGATAACAGAGGTATTGAATCACAGCTGGCTACCAATTACCTGGCAAACTTTCAGTTGACCGCCCGCTTATGGCCGGCGCTGGTAAAAGCCAAAGGTGCGCGTGTTGTAAATGTTTCTTCAGCCGGACACCATTTTGCCCCATTTGATTTTGAAGATCCGAATTTTGAACATCGAACTTACGAAACCTTACAAGCTTATGGTCAGTCTAAAACTGCGTTGAACCTGTTTTCGGTAGAATTAGACAATCGCGCAAAGAAGTATAAAGTGCAGGCATATTCGTTACATCCGGGAAGTATTAATGGAACTGAACTGGCCAGAGAGGCTTCTGTTGAAATGTTTCAAAAACTTGGCATTTTTGATGCGAAGGGTAATATCTTACCAGAGGTTGCGCTATCTTTAAAAACAATTGCACAAGGAGCAGCTACAACCTTGTGGTGTGCTACGAATGATATACTGAATGAATATGGAGGTGTTTATTGCGAGGATGTAAATATTGCCCCAGTGTCAGACGCGGCCTCCAATCATGGCGTTGCAGCTTACTCGCTCGATGAAAACAATGCCAGAAGTTTATGGAGTCTGAGTGAAAAGCTAACCGGTATAAAGTTTTTAAGCGGCCATTAATGATGCTGGTTTTTGATCTTACAGATAGAACAGGAAATGTATTACTATATGGAATATCAGGCTAAATATATTACGGATGATATTAAATTGTCTTCGTATGAAGACAAGTTTTTTAAATCGGACATTATGTTCGATCAGCATATGCTGGTATGGTTTATTTCAGGAGAAACAAAAATAATACAAGCAGACGCCACTTATTTTTTTAAAAAAGGAGATATATTTCTGATTCCCAAAAACCAGTTGGCAACGATTATTAATTACCCGACAAACGGATTACCACATAAAACAGTGGTGATGCATCTGACAACTGAGGTACTAAAGAAATATTATGAATCAGTAGAATGCCAGACAAACCTTCAGAGTGGTAAGAAAATATATGTTTACAACAATCATCCGTTATTAGAAAGTTGTCTGGCGTCGCTCATTCCCTATTTTGATATGAATGAATTACCGGAAAGTATAGCTTCTTTGAAAATTACGGAAGCAATTACGATTCTTCGTACGATTGATAAAAGTATTGACAGTGTGCTCACAAATTTTGAAGAGCCGGGTAAGATTGATCTGGCCGGCTATATGGAAAAGAATTTTGTGTTTAATCTTCCGCTGGAAAAATTCAGTTACCTGACAGGAAGAAGCTTAACTACTTTCAAAAGAGATTTTAAACGTATTTTTCATACAACTCCACAGCGTTGGCTTACTCAAAAACGACTGGAGTTGGCGCATTATGAGTTTGTTGAAAAGAAAAAAAGACCGGTAGAGGTATGTTATGAAGTCGGCTTTGAAAATCTTTCTCATTTCTCTTATGCCTTCAAAAAGTTTTTTGGATATACTCCTACTGAGCTCATTGAAAACGCTGCAGGAGCAGTTAAGAAAAATAATAATTGATAGCATCCTTTTACTTTATTTTTTTCAATACCTCATTCAGATCTATAGCATCATTAAAGAAGTTTTTCCATAAGTCCCCTTTCTTTTTAACGCGTATGGGAATTGTTTTAATAGTAAATTTTTTCGGATCAAGTCGTGCATTTAATTCTTTCCAGTTCAATGGTGTACTTACGGTTGCACTTTCCCGGGGACGTAAAGAATACGGAGAGGCCATTGTTTTGCCTTTTCCATTTTGCAAATAGTCAAGGTATATTTTTCCTTTTCTTTTATCAGGGCTTCTTTCTAAGCTGGTGATATCAGGTAAAGCGGCATGCACTGCTTCGCTGATGGTTTGCGAAAAATTGCGCGTTTGCGTATAGGTGTAAACCGGTTTAACCGGTATGTAAATATGAAGGCCTTTACCGCCCGATGTTTTTAAATAGGCATTGATACCTAACTGATCCAATATTTCTTTCACTTTTTTGGCCGTAGTAATCAGGTTTTTTAAAGATGCTTCGTTCGGATCGAGGTCAAAGATGATATAATCGGGATGGTTGATAGTTCCCACCCTGCTACTCCAAGGATTAATTTCAATGCATCCCCAGTTGGCCATGAATAATAAAGTGTCTTTATTCTGGCATAGCATATACTCAATGGACTCTTCGGTGGACTTTGATTTTATCTTTTGTGTTTTGATCCAATCAGGAACCTGCCCGGCTACATTCTTTTGAAAGAATCCGGTGTTTTTTATGCCATCAGGATTTCTTCTCAAAGATTGTGGCCGGTCTATTACATATGGCATCACATAATCTGCCATTTCGTTATAATAATTGATTACATCTCCTTTGGTTATTTTTTCCTGAGGCCAGTAAAGTTTATCCGGATTAGTAATATTTACTTTATCGTTAGCGTCCCCGGTTTTTTTTACTGTCTTTTTGCTGGCAGCTGTTGACTTTGGTGCAGTAGCATGTGACTTATTTTTAACCGGTTGATCGTCTACAATTTTTTCAGTAATCATTGATACCTCCCTTTTTACTGCTGTAGGTTTTTTGTCTGTTCTGAGTGCTATAAATACCGGGTGCCGTAAACTTCCGTTTTCAGTCCATTCACTGTATTTGATCTGTGCTACCAGTTCAGGTTTAAGCCAGTGTACGTTTTTTTCCAGTGGTGTAGTATTGAAAGGATTAGTTTTTCGTTCTAACTTTTTAAACGTCGCAAAAAATTCCTGTAGCTTTTCATCATTAAATCCCGTTCCAACTTTACCGGCATACCTGAATTCTTTTCCCTCATAATATCCCACCAGTATTGCTCCGAAGCCAATTCTTTTACCGGTAGGTTCGGTATAACCGCCGATTACCATTTCCTGTTCTTTGTTGATTTTAATTTTAAGCCAATCTTTAGATCGCTTATTGGTAAGATATGGAGCTTCTTTTCTTTTAGCGATAATGCCTTCAATTCCTTTCTTATCAGCTTTCTTTAACGCTTGTTTTCCTTTACCAGAAATATGTTTAGAATAAACAATCGTAGCTGACTCGGGCAGAACAGCTTCCAGTATTTTTTTTCGTTGAATATTCTGTAAAGAAGTGAGATCAAATCCATTAAAATAAAGTATGTCGAATACATAACATTTTAAAGATCCCTGGTCAGGGTTTTCGTGATAGTATTGTAGCCATTGAAAATGACTGTTACCTTTTTTATCTTCGACTACTATTTCACCATCGAGTATTACATCTTCCTGAATAATACTCAGTGCCTCTGCTATAGCCGGGTACTTTTCATTGAAAGATAATCCGTTACGGGAAACAAGGTTCACTTTGCCTTTGTTAATCTGGAGTAAAGCACGGTAACCGTCATACTTATCTTCAAAAAGCCATTCATCATTATCAAATACTTCATCAGTAAGCGTAGCCAGCTGAGGACGCCATTTTGCGGGAAAAAATTTTATTCGTTTAGCTGCAGATAATTCTTCAGCCGTAAATACTGAAGGGCTTGTTACTGTTGAACGCTGTTTTTTAGGAGCTGTCTTTTTTTCAACTTTATGGCTACTCCATACAGCATTGGCATCTTTTTCAATTCTAGTTAAGTTACGGCCGGTAAGTACTGAGTTTTCATTAAAAGCTCTTTTCTTATTAGCGAAGCTGTCTTTTCCTTTTAACAGCAACCATTCTTTCTCTTTCCCTTTCATGCGTACAAGATGCCATGTTCCTTTCATTTTTTTGCCATACATTACAATTTTGATATTTCCTTCGGTCAATTGTTTTTTTATAACTTTTTTACTTTCTGCAACAGTATCATAACCTTCGGCCAGAAAAGTACCCGTGTCCCAAACCATAACGGTACCGCCGCCATATTCCCCTTTGGGAATAATGCCTTCAAAATTCATGTAATCGAGCGGATGATCTTCCACCTGCATTGCTAATCGCTTTACGGAAGTATCGGTAGAAGGACCTTTAGGTACTGCCCAACTTGCCAAAACGCCTTCAATTTCTAAACGAAAGTCATAATGTAAACGTGAAGCCTGGTGTTTTTGAATAACGAAATGTAATTCTTTGGCAGACGTCTTTATTTTTCCCTTAGGCTCATCCGTTTTTGTAAAATCTCTCTTCTTATTATATTCCGTGAGCTTCATATCGTTTAGTTTTTAATGATTTCAAGACTCGCTTTTAATTGTTCAATCAGGTCATCTTTTGCTGTAGCTCTCTTGGTGGTTTTACCGGTGGAGGTTCCGTTTTTTGCAGCTTTTGAAGTGGTTTTAGCACTTGATTTCTTTTTAATCACTTTCATCAAAGCAGCTTTGTAGGTATTTTTGTATTTCTCCGGATCGAATGTTTCAGTGAGTTGTTCGATAATGGAAAGTGCCATATCTAACTCCTTTTTAGTGATTTTTACATCTTTTGGCGCAGCCGTTGCTGGTGGCTCCCGTAATTCATCATTGAAACGTATTTGTATTAAGAGAATCGCATCTTCTTCTACCTTCAATATGCCAAGGTGTTCTGCGGTGCGCATGATAAACTTGCAAAGCCCTACCTTACCCGACTTTGCTAAAGCTGCTCTCAATAAAGCGTAGCTTTTTTTAGCTTCCTTAGCAGGTTCAACGATATAAGGTTTTTCGAGATATTTAGAAGGAATTTCTTCTTCTTTGATGAATTCGAAAATGTCGATAGTTTGTGTTTTTTCGGGAGCAGCTTTTTCAAAATCAGAATCGTCTATGATAACATAGTCACCATTTTGTTTTTTATAGCCCTTGGCAATGTCATTCCACGGAACTTCTTTTCCATCTTTCTTGCATATACGAACAAACTGTATCGGGCAATGATCTTTTTTGCGAACCATATCGAGGTCGATCGCATGCGGATTGGTACCGCTGTATAATTTAATTGGTATGTTAACCAGCCCGAAGCTAATACTTCCTTTCCATAGTGCTCTCATACATTATACTTTTAAGTGTATTGGTACGGTTCAGGAATGTAGTGCTTTTATAAGGGGAATATTATTGATGTACAGACAAAAAATATGCCGCCGGGAAAAATAATACGCAGCTGTAATTTATGGTGTTCAAACCTTGAACCAGAAGAATGGGTTGCCAACAGACGACAACAAAGTGTAAGAATAAGTGAAGTTATTAGCTTTCAAAACTAACAATAGAAAATAAGGTTTTATAATAAAAAAGTGAGTGAGAACTACTCTTTTGAGTAGTAAATGATTGGTTAGTGTTGTTTTTATGCTAAAAAAAACTAATACATAGTGAGTTTTTGCTAACTTTGAACTCCTTATCTATTGATTGCATTTCCTCATTTAAATGCATTCGTACTTCCTGCCTGTTTCAGTAAGAAGTATTTACTATGTTTTGAATTTAGCAGCATTTTTTATAATAAAAACACACTACAAATGGTAAAACGTTTGATGGCTTTACAAGCTGTATTTATAATGGCAGTGGCTGTTTCTTGTAAAGACAAGGATGAAGACACTATTCCGGTACCCACTAATGAAGACCCTGTTCATTTGAAATTCGATACGAAAAATGTTGTTGCTTTTCAAGTCATTTCATCGGGTAATAGCTCCGATTTGAACGAAAGTGAATTGGAGACACATTTTGGAAATCGGGTGGCATTGTTTATTCCTACAGAAATAATCATAAAAAAAGATTCTCTTATTCTTCTGAAAGAAAATGACCTGCAGGAAGGATATCAGGCAAAATGGGAAAATGATAATCAGTTGTACATTCTGAACGAGGGTGATAATTCATGGACATTCATCGGTGAGAAAACAAATACCACTTCATTTCATATGAAATTTGCTTTTTATAGTAAGCGGGTAACTGGTATATCACGTAATTATGTTGTGCTCGGAAATGAATATGCGCTGGATAATCATGATGAGTTGATGGCGGCGGATGAAACTCAATCAAGCTTAGTTTGGTTGAAAATTGAAGCAGTGTACCACTAAACAATTTATTAAAATCAAAGACATGAGAAATTTTCTTTTTATACTTACATTCTGCTGCGGAGCAATGTTACCGGGTTTGTTGAATGCGCAACAAAGGTCGTCGGTAATTACAGCAAAATCTCCCGACTTACTTTTTATTGGTAGTGTATTAGATAAAAATAGCCTGAATACAAGCACACATTCTACTTTCAATATCATTAATCAGGATATTACGATTACTTTCGGCACACTGGGTATCAGTAGTAAGAGCATTTTTCCTAACCGTGATGCAATGAATACAGCAATCGGCGAAGCATTAAATGCCAGCAGTAATCCGGGTAATACTTCTTTTGGTTTTTCTATTAGAGACCTGGATTCGTATAAACAATTGGAATTATTGCTCGGACAGCATATTGACCTGAAAGAATGGTTGAATGTGGCTGATACGAAGCACCAGGCAAAATCTTTAATAGCTATTGATATATCAAAAATTGCTTTTACTGTAGAAATGGATTTGCCTGAAAGTGGCAGCTATCAGACTGACGAGGTTGAATTAGCAAAACATCAGCTGGATGACCTCATTTATGTAAATACCCTTTCTTTCGGAAGAAGAGTAATTGTAGTAGTAGAATCAAATATTATTTCGAATGAATTGAAACAGGCAGTAAGAAATGCATTGGACGGAACGGCACTTTCTGATAAACATCAGGCTATATTAGCAAATTCTACGTTCAGAGTAATTCAGTTTGGGAATGAAGATTATGTGTTTGATCCGAACTCACCTTTAAAAGGTATCATAGAATATATTGATGCTAATATAACTGCCGGCAACTATGGTTTGCCGATCAGTTTTGGAGCAGCTTATTTAAAAAATAATGCGATGTTTGAGAATATGTATTAAAATGATTCAAACTAAATGATAGATAAAAGCCTTCACTTTTGGTGAAGGCTTTTATTATTTAATAGAGGTTATCATCAATTTTAATCAGCTTTTTATCTGTGTTACCATCGTGCGGGCTGGCATTTGTCCATTGCATTTCCCGGTGGTTTAATTTTACAATATTGTATTGTTCAGAATAATACTGTCCATCATAAATGGTCAATAATTTGTGGTCATTGCTTATAATGTAAGTCCGGTAAAGTGTAGTATCATGATTTGATAAGGCATTGTATATACTAATCTGACAGTTTTTATCTGCCTGGAAAGTGTAATGTACAGAGCCTTCCATTACAATCAAAGGGTCGTCGTTATAAATGCTCCAACTACCGATCAGGTGATCGATATTGATATTTTTTTCTTTTTTGCACGAAACAAATACAAAACAGGTTGCTGCAGCAAACATGAGTGCCAGTGATCTTTTTCTCATAATTGTAGGGCTATATTTGAATTAATATTAATACTCTGACACCAATTGCAAATAAAATGTTGCTTATCATGAAAATTTTTTGCCTGGCTGATTTACATTTTCTGCTTTTGCTCATGAATTACATTCGCTTTTGGTTGTAAGTTGCTACTTATCAGCCTGTTTGGTGTGATTGCAAGATATGCTAATTTATCTGTACTAAAACTTTGATCAGCAACTTTCCTACTGTTCGATTATATTTTTTACACGTTTTGATCTACTTTTATAGCAACATCATTTTATTACTGATTTGAAAATTCAGATAATTGCCACCTATGAGTAAAAGTTTTGCTACTAAAAAGAAATTATCCGCTGAAGAGCGCGACACCTTATTGAAAATATTGAAAACCCGCTTCGAGAAAAATATGAATCGCCATAAAGGCTTAAAGTGGGAAAACGTACAGGAAAAACTGGAAGGCAATGCCACCGGTTTATGGTCATTGAATCAAATGGAGCAGAGCGGTGGTGAACCTGATGTAATAGGTTATAATAAAAAAACAGATATTTACACTTTTTACGATTGTTCACCTGAAACACCCAAAGGCCGTAGAAGTATTTGTTATGATCATCAAGCACTGGAATCGCGTAAAGAACACAAGCCTGCAGACAGTGCAATGAATATGGCAAAGGAAATGGGTGTTGAACTGTTAAGTGAAGAAGAGTACCGTGCTTTACAGGAATTGGGAAATTTCGATCTGAAAACATCCAGTTGGGTATTGACGCCTGCTGATATCAGAAACCTCGATGGTGCGCTTTTCTGTGATCGTCGTTACGGACATGTTTTTGTTTATCACAACGGCGCTTCTTCTTATTATGGCGTCAGAGGTTTTCGTGCTTCGCTGCAAGTGTAGAAACTTAAAATATAAAAAGGCTTTGATTTTATCAAAGCCTTTTTACTGTGAAAATTCAAGAGGTAAGGTTTAACAACTTATTCTGCAATACCCAAAGACGAGCAGAATGTTTTATAATCCATCACATTTAGTTGATTGGTTGTATACAATTCATTATTGGCTCCTTTTACGATTAAATCAGTTTTATCTGCTCCATTTCTAAAATTGCCACCAACGGTTATTGTACTGTTCACCCGCACTGCTATTACTCTCATCGCAGAAAATGGCTGTGAGCCGCTACCTGCCAATCGGTTGATAAACAGGTCTGTAGAGTTTTCCATAGGTCTATAAAACACACGATAACTGTAAGTTGAACCAATAGTTCCGGGTAAAGGATACCAGAAATTGTTGTATTGCACAAACACGTACACCATGCTCTGTTCAAAATCATTTTTTGACAAAGCAAAGTTTTGTTGAACTTCTGCTCCTGAATGATTAAATGCCCCGAAATTATACTGTACAACGTTGGCATTACCATCTTCACCCGGAGGACCCTGATCGCCTTTTTTAGAACAAGCCATCATAGCAACCAATAATACAAGCGTAAATATTCCCCTGATTTTTTTAATGTTTTCGAATTTCATGTAGGATAAATGTTGGTTTCAATCCGCAATAATAAAAGAGAAAAGAGGAATAAAATAGTAAAAAATGCCAAATATTATCGGTGTTACTATTTTATATTTCTGAGAAACAAAGATTTATAAGGTGTTCTAACGAAGTATTTCACGCGTTCAGTTTTTTAAAGGATAAATAACATTGATAATTTTGAATTTCCATAAAGAAATAGTATCTTATAAGAAGGACCTTTTCTTATTTTTTTATTACGCGTGTAATAAATTTTTCTTCTCGCCTACTTATTAATTATCCCTTGTAGTTATTCATCGCGTAAATGTTATTGATAATATGTTCAGATATTTAAAACAGCCAATAATACTGTTATTGATGGCGATTGTTATGCCACAGCTTTTTTTGTATGCACAAACATTGAATGATAAAATTGATCGACTGGTGTACACCGAACTGGGGGATACTACCGGCCCGGGAGCTGTATTTTTGGTAGCACATAATGGAAAAGTTATTTATGAGAAAGGGTTTGGTAAAGCAAATATAGAATCCGGGGTGGCCATGAACCCGCAAAACGTATTTCAATTAGGTTCTATTACCAAACAGTTCACGGCCATTGCCATTGTAATATTACAGGAGCAAGGTAAACTATCAGTAAAAGACCCGGTATCAAAATATATTCCTGATTATCCGGGTGGAAACAAGATTACGATACACCAACTGCTGACACATACATCCGGAATAAAAGACTTTACCAAAATGAAATCATTAGGGGAAATAGCACAAAAGAACATGACTCCAAAGATGATGGTAGATTTCTTTAAAAACGAACCGGTAGACTTTATACCTGGTGAAAAGTTTGAGTACAATAATTCAGGATATGTATTACTAGGATATCTGATTGAATTAGTATCAGGAGAAACATATGAAAACTTTATTCAAAAACATCTGTTTGAAAAAGCAGGAATGTGGGATTCACGTTATGCAACCGATCGTCTGATCGTTCTGAAAAGAGCTTACGGTTACCATAAAAAAGAGTATGGATATGTAAATAAAACGCAGATCAACTTTAGTGTTCCGTTTGCATCCGGATCATTAATGTCTACTGCCGGCGACATGCTTAAATGGCAAAATGCGCTCAACAATCATATACTGATCAACCCCAAAAGTACTGAGAGTGTTTTTAGCCAATACAAATTAAACAATGGGGATACTTTTACTTATGGATATGGATGGCATTTGAGAGAAATGGAAGGACAGCCGGTGAGAGAACATGGGGGAAGCATATTCGGATTTAAAACAATGGGTGTGTATTTACCCAAAAAAGATATTTATGTCATAGGCCTGAGTAATTGTGATTGTTTTTCACCTACGCAACTGGCCAGAGATATTGCATTACTAACAGCTGAGTCTGTTCAATAAAGCATTGATTGCTGAAATGGTTATTAATACAAAACCCTGCGTAATCGCAGGGTTTTGTATTAATATGATGGAGCTTTATCAGCATTAAGATTTTTCTACAGATAATTTATTATCGGATAATGCACCGTATTCTTTTTTAAGTTCCTTCTCCAGATAAAACGGAACGAACGGAATTACAGAAGCTATAAAATAAATAATCATTCGTTTAAGTGTCCATTTATACTTAATTGCCGCTAACAACAACAAAGCAATAAACGCTATGAATAAAACGCCATGTATCCAACCAAAATATTTTACCGGTTCAGGAATATCGAAAATATATTTAAGCGGCATAGCTATAAATAACAAAATCAGGTACGAAACACCTTCTATCAGAGCTACTTTACGGTAAGAATTGAGTATCATCATTATCTTGGTTAAATTATTTCCGCTATTTGCGGATAGAATGGTGCAAAGATAGAGCTAAGTAACATTAAAGTGCATTAAAAAGTATGGAGTGATGGCAAATGAAGTAGAAGTAAGGGATCTTATTAGTATTTATATTTTTTGTTGAACTTAATTATTTGATATGCAATTAATTGGACTTTATTGTCGTTTTAAATCATCCTTCATTTTTCAGTAAAAAACTCTAATAGCACTATTTTACCGGCCATCGGACCGTTTCTTTTAACAATAACCGGGCTGGTATGTAATTCGTAATAATAATTGAATCAAAACTAAATAGCTGCCATGCATACGGGAAGACGGTACTCGCCTATCGAGTTTTTTAAATGGACATTAAGAGACACTCTCTGGTTACTGCTGATTGCAACCGTTCCTACTCTTTTATATGTTGCCGGTTGGAGATTTATTGCGATTCCCTGGCAACCGATTGCTATACTGGGAACAGCTTTAGCCTTCATTGTAGGCTTTAAGAATAACGCCAGTTACGGTAGATTGTGGGAAGCCCGTCAAATTTATGGTGCTGTCATCAACAACAGCAGAAGTTTTGCTTACACGCTCAGGGATGCATTGGGGCCTGAACATATGAATAAAGTAAAGTTGATATATAATCGTCACTATGCCTGGCTTACTGCTTTACGCTTTCAGTTACGTGAACCGCGTAGTTGGGAAAACATGCAAAAACACAGTAATAAAGATTTTCTGAAAGGAAGATACATCGTATCTGAATGGAATACTAAACTGGAAACTGAAATCAGACAATACCTGTCTGATGATGAATATTCTTATATCCTCTCAAAGAAAAACAAAGCCACACAACTGATCGCGCTTCAATCGAAGATGTTAGACGAATTAAGAAAAAGCGATACAATAAATAATTTTCAATGGAAAGAATTACAGGATATCATCATGAAATTAACAGATGATCAGGGCAAGGCAGAAAGAATAAAAAACTTTCCTTATCCAAGAAACTTTGCATCAATCACTTCTTACCTGTTATTCATTTTTATTCTGTTAATGCCATTTGGTTTATTAAAGGAATATGAAAAATTGGGTGACGGTACTTTTTTGCAAGGGTATTCTATATGGTTAAATATTCCTATGTCGGCAATTATTACCTGGGCATTTCACGTATTGGATACGATTGGTGAAAGTTCAGTAAATCCTTTTGAAGGTGGTGCAAACGATGTTCCTGTTACACAAATCAGCAGAATGATTGAGATTGATATGCGCGACATGTTAAATGAAAATCCTCTCCCTGATCCGGTTTTACCTCAAAACAACATTGTATTATAATTATAGTTTACCTAACAAGAATTAATATATGCTGGAGCACTTCCCTTTTTATTTAGGAGTAATTGTTCTGATCGTATTACTGATCATGCTGGCGAATAAGATTAAAATAGCTTATCCTGTTTTATTGGTACTGGCAGGATTACTTATTTGTTTTATTCCGGGTACGCCCGTACTGAAAATAGATCCGGAACTCATTTTTATAATTTTTCTGCCTCCATTATTGTATGAAGCTGCCTGGGCGAATTCGTGGAAAGAGTTATGGCATTGGCGCAGAATCATTAGCAGCTTTGCCTTTGTGGTGGTTTTTTTAACGGCTATTTCCGTAGCTATTGTAGCGAATACGTTTATTCCCGGATTTTCACTGGCCTTAGGCTTTTTATTAGGAGGTATCGTGTCTCCTCCTGACGCAGTAAGTGCGGGTGCTATTATCAGATTTGTAAAAGTTCCGAAAAGAATGTCTTCTATACTGGAAGGCGAAAGCCTGTTGAATGATGCTTCCTCCCTGATAATATTCCGCTTCGCTCTGGTAGCGGTGGCTACCGGACAATTTGTTTGGCATCAGGCCGCATTGAGTTTTCTCTGGATGGTGATAGGTGGAGTCGGTGCCGGTTTGCTGATTGGTTTACTTTTTCTTAAAGCACATAAATGGCTCCCGACTGATGTGAATATGGATACTATTCTGACATTGGTAACACCCTATGTAATGTATATCGCTGCAGAAGAAGTACATGCATCCGGTGTATTGGCAGTAGTGAGTGGCGGACTCTTTCTTTCTTATCACCGGCATCGCTTTTTGAGCAGTTCCTCGAGGTTAAGAGGAGAAAATGTATGGCAGAGTTTTGTTTTTCTATTGAACGGTTTAGTTTTTATGCTGATTGGTCTCGATCTGCCTGAAATAATGTCGGGTTTAAAAGCTGAAGGTACTGGTATTTATGAAGCAACGGGTTACGGAATACTGATAACACTGGTATTGATTGGCGGCAGAATGCTGGCAGCTTATGGAGCATTAATAATAACCAGAATTGCGAGTAATTTTATTACAGTGGCAGATGCCAGTCCGGGCATGAAAGCGCCACTGATAATGGGCTGGACGGGTATGCGTGGCGTGGTTTCACTGGCTGCGGCATTGTCTATTCCGGTAGCGATCAACGGCGATCCTTTTCCTCAACGTAACTTGATATTATACATCACATTTATTGTAATTCTGTTAACGCTCATAGTACAGGGATTAACACTCCCCACTCTGATTAAAAAAGTAGGTCTGCCTGAATTTGATGACCATCTGCCTGAAGAGGAAACTGAAAAAATGATCAGGCATGAGCTGACAAAAGTTTCATTAAATTACTTACAGCAACACCACAAAATGGCGCTCGATAATAATTTTTATCTCCGGCACCTGGAAAAAATATGGGAAACTCAGCAACAAGCGCCTGAAGAAGAATTGTTAACGAAAGAGGTAAAGCTTGTATACCTCAGAATTCTGGAACAACAACGTCAATTGTTGCTCGAAAAGAATAAGAAAGAAGCACGTATTGATGAAGAAATCATCAGAAGATTTTTACACCGGATAGACCTGGAAGAAGAAAAAATAGCATCTAAATAAAAGGTATATCATCTAAATAGCTTGAATACACGTATATAATAGTGTACCGAATGCATGCGTGTATAATGAATGGATTCATTTGAATGTTTCTACTTTGAATGTATCCGACTGGGGTTTGTCGTAATTGCTCGTTAAAAACCGCTGAGTGGGATTGACGTGAGCAGGCGGGATACAAATTTGCAGTATAAAGGGTAACGATGAGGTAGCACTATAAAGGTGGTTGGTGGAATTTGGTGTTACCGGTCAATAAAAGATGAGGATACTAAAAGTAACCTATCAATTTATTGAAAACAGCCAATAATATTGGAGGCATACCGACGTGTACCTATGGCAGCAAAATTTATCATTATTAGATAATGCAGCAATGAATATCCGCAAAACGATCGGTTTATTTCAAAAACCTTTATATATTCGATAGCAATTGATCAATCTGTAGTAATAATTAACCCAATGACTCCTTTACTGAAAAAATGAACTTTAAAGATCAAAAACAAATTTTGATCCTACAACATCCGGAAGAATTTGAGCCTGAATTGAAAGAAATGCAAAAAGTAACTACAGTCATTACGTCTGTCAGAAACTTGAGTAGAATTGAATTTGTATTAATTTTTGTAAAAACAAGCACAGCCATAGAGAACACCGTAAAAGAGCTGATTCATAAGATAGAAGGTGACGGTATTTTGTGGTTTGCCTACCCTAAAGGAATTTCCGGAAAGTATAAGGTGGAAATAAACCGGGATAATGGTTGGGAATCACCAGGAAATGCCGGCTACGAAACAGTACGGGCCGTTTCAATCGATGAAGACTGGAGTGCACTACGATTCAGAAAAGTTCAATACATTAAAAATATGAACCGGCAGGAAAGTTTTGCTATGACGAAAGAAGGTAAAGGCAAAACAAAGAAATAGGTTGGGGGTTTGACGTAAATGCAATTATTCTTTAACAATACAAACATGATCCAATGTCTCTGAAAGTGATTATAACCGGCGCTACCGGAATGGTAGGAGAAGGTGTTTTACAGGAATGTATAGCCAATCCCATGATTGAAAAGATATTGCTGATTAATAGAAAACCAACCGGTGTGGTTCATTCAAAAGTGCAGGAAATTATACATCAGCATTTTAACGACCTTTCAGCTATACTCGATGAACTACGAGGTTATGATGCCTGCTATTTTTGTCTGGGTATTTCATCACTTGGTGTAAAAGAAGATACCTACTATGAAGTGACTTATAAACTCACTATCGATTTTGCCAGACAATTAACTGCTGTAAATGATAAGATGACTTTTTGTTATGTTTCAGGTGCCGGTACCGATAGCTCAGAAAAAGGAAAACTGATGTGGGCCAGAGTAAAAGGTAAAACAGAGAACGATCTCACTAAACTGCCTTTTAAAGCTGTTTATAACTTCAGGCCTGGTTTTATGCGTCCTGCTAAAGGTGCAAAAAACATAAAAGGATTTTATAAAGTTATTGATTTCCTGTACCCTGTTTTCAGAAGTATTAGTCCCACTTATTTTTTAACACTGGAAGAAGTTGCAAAAGCAATGATCAATGTAACAATGAAAGGTTATCCTAAAACTGTTATAGAAGTAAAAGATATTGCTGTTCTTTCAAAAATGAATACTTAATACCATTCATCTCCTCTCCTTTTTTATTATGTTGTTTAAACAAAAAATTCTGAACGAAATAAAATCGGGAAACGTTACACTTGCTTTTAGAAAGTGGGAAAAAGCTTCTGTGAAAAAAGGAACGCTTTTAAAAACATCTGTCGGGCTCATTGAAATTGTAAATATTACCCTCATCGCAGAAGAGAAAATTACAAAAAAAGATGCCATCAGTGCAGGTTTCCTTACCAAAGAACAGCTAATAGAATCTTTCAGAAATAATGAAAACGCCGAATTATATAAAATAAAAGTTAAATACCATTCCGAAGATCCCAGAATTGCTTTACGGGAACAAAAGTATATCACTCATGAAGAATTTCTCTATATCAATAGAAAATTGGAAAGGTTAGATGTGTTGAGCAAGCAGGGCTCCTGGACAACCACAGTATTACAGGCGATTCAACAGCATCCCCGTATGCGTGCTATAGACTTATCAGTCATAACAGGTTTTGAAAAAGAGTGGCTTAAAATAAATATTCGAAAGCTAAAGAATATTGGTCTCACTGCCAGTCATGAAGTAGGTTATGAAATAGCTCCTTTGGGCGTTGCCTATATGAAAAAACTCTCCCCATAACAGAGAGATTTTCTATTCTATTAAAATTAATTGGTGTATTACTCTTTTTTAAATCTCACATTGTTTTTTCCCTGGATGTAAATCATCACATTTTCTTCAGGAATAAAAGTCAGCTCAATTCTTGCCGGTGCAAATCTGAAAACATTTTTCGGATAAGCAGATAATGGAAAAGGATTTTGTCCGGTAGCTCTTGCGTATAAAATATTACCTTTCGGAAAAACAGTGATTTTCATTGGAAAACTATCACTGGCATATACACCTCCATATTTTACTAATTCTTCCGGTGTTGCGGCAATCGATGAATCAATCACTTTATCAAAAGGTTCGCTATATAAAACCTGTCTGATACTTTTTGAAGGAATTTTGGTAAGTGGGCCTGAATGATTTTGTAAAACGATAATTGTTTTATCATTATCCAGATGGCGCTCAATGTAGGTAACATATCCTGCCCAACCACCTGAGTGACTGGCAGTTTTACCATACTTTTCCTGCGTATTTACTATCCAGCCAAAACCATATTTATTTTCTTTTCCGTCGGTTGTTTTGGATGCGCCGAAAATCAGTTCCTTATCTTTCTCATTTACCAGGTTATTGCCATAGAGTGCCCGATCCCATATCAATAAATCATGTATGGTAGAGTTGACCATTCCGTCTCCTACAATACCATCCAGAAAATAAGTATAGTATTCTTTCCCGAATGTATTTGTCAATACCATATTGGCCATGCTATCCATTACATATCCGTAAGCATAATTATTAACTTTCTTCGGTTCATATCTGCTGCGGTAGATGAAAGTGTTTTTCATCTGAAGCGGTTTGAAAATATTTGCGTGCAGATATTCTCCAAAAGACTGCTTAGAGGTTCTTTCTATAATCGTTGCCAGAAATGCATAACCCGTATTACTATATTCGAATTTTTCACCAGGCATAAATTCCAGTGCAGGCTTATACTTTGCGAATTCATTTACAATATCCTGATTAGTAGCAAACTTTGTTTTATCCCATTTTTGGTCAAATAACTCCATATAATCAGGTAATCCGCTGGTATGAACCACCAGGTTTCTTATAGTAATGACCGGATAAAAAATTAATTCAGGAATGTATTTGGATATTGGTTCGTCGTATTGAAGTTTTCCCTGTTTTTGTAGTAAAACAATTGCCATTGCTGTAAATTGTTTTGAAACAGACGCCAGTTCGAAAATTGAATTTGTGTTTAATTTTTCCTGCGTTTCAACATTGGCCAGTCCATAACTCTTTTCAAAAATTACCTTGCCTTTGTCAGCTACCAGCACATTACCGTTAAATTGCTTTTTGTTGTATTCCGATGTAAGAATGCTATCCAGTAATTGAGCTTCTCTTGTTTGAGCAAAAGACGTATAAGATAATAGCATTACAGCCCCCCACAAAAATCCTTTTTTCATAAATGCATTTTAGTTAGATAAATATTGATACCCGGCTTGCAATCGATAACATTCAAAAATATACAAAAAAGAAGTTGAATAGAAGAATTATATAATGAATCTTATCTTGTATATTATTCATTATGAGTACGGTATGTTTTTAACAAGAAATCTTCAGTGTTTTTTTTTCGTTGTTGGAGGTTAAAATATACAGTTTTTCTGTTTGATGACCTTTTTCATTACCGGCGATATATAAATAAATAATCACTCAGTTATGAAAAAACGATCTATAAAGTTCGGCCTGGTAGTCTTCATCTTCTTACAGGCCTGCCAACCTACAAACGGTCAAAAAAATACTAATCATAAAGACAGCCAGATGGAACCAACAAAAACTGCCTCTAGTTATAAATCAGGCAAAGATTATATGGAATTTACCAGAGTGAAAGTGCTCGATAAACAGGGGTTTGACCGGCCGGCTGAGGCTGTGAGTATTTTAATTCCTAAAGGCTGGACGGGTCAGGGTGAAGTAATATGGACTGCTCCCGGTCAGGCTTGTTCAGGTACAAACATGTATTTTAATGCACAGTCTGCCAATGGAAGTTCCGACTTTGTAATATTACCGAACCTGACCTGGTCATGGAGCTCAGATCAGCAAATGAATGCGTTTAATCGCCAACATGCGAGCGGGCAGTTTTGTACAGTGGGCGAACCGTTGGATGCCACTCAGTTTTTACAGAATGTATGGGCGAAAGAATTGGGCAATGCTACTGTTTCAGATATAAAGATCAATCAGGATGCCATCGCCACCATGGGAAAAGAAGATTCGAAACACAGGGCTGAATTGATGCGTTATGGTAGTGCAGGTGTTGAATTCAGACATACAGCGGTAACTGCAAAAGTGAAATGGCCGAATGGTAAATCAGGTTTTCTCTTTTGTAAAGTAACCAATATTGCTAATTATATTCCGAACATGTATAATGGAACTACCAGTGTGTCTTATGTAAGTTCGGCTACAAGAATGATTTATTCTTTTCCGGAAACAGAAAAAGATAATTCAGAGCTCGTAATGACAGTGGTTTTGGCAAGTTTCAGAACCAATCCTGAATGGAAACAGGCTTCTGATGATTATTGGCGTAGTGTACGTGAAAAGAAGAATATCGAACACATCGGTAAAATCAGATTAATGGATGAACAAACAAAACAGATCGCTGACAGAGCTATTCAGAACGGTAATCAGCGACTGGCTGCTATGGATAATCAAATGCGTACCTGGGAAGCACGTCAAAGTACCAATGACAAGATTCATAATGACTTTATAAAAACGATCCGTGAGGTGGAGAATTACCGGGATGTGAATGGGAAAGTAGAATTGGCTTCAGGATATAATCATGCCTGGAGCCGTGGCGATGGTAACAATTTTATCATGACGAACAATCCGAACTTCAATCCCGCTTCAGTGTTTTTAGATCAGAACTGGAAAGAAATGAAAAAAGTTGATTAACCATCCACCTTTGATAAGAAAAATGGGGCTGTCTGAAACAGAACAGCCCCTTCTATTAAGATACTAAAAAAAGAGCAAGCTTTCTACAGCAATTAAGCTGAAAACATTGCTTTTAATTTTTTCTAAGACTTTATCACTTCTTTGGTGTTGTTCCATCTGCAGCCCAGTGAAAACCGCTAAATCCTTTTGCTTTTAAACGCTCTATTATCTGACCTGCATGATGCTGTATGTGGCGGATATTGTTAATGTGAAACTCAAAACGGGTATACGGATACCAGTCGAAACCAGTATATTCTTCAAAAGGAAGTGCTTCTACAGATTGATTCAGGATAGCCTCTGTATTCTCAATAAATGAGATAATTTCTTCTTTTGACTGATACCCTGCCACTACTACACCTGGTTCCGGATTTTCCCATTCTTCTTTTCCGCCCAGATGTTCAGCACCGGCAATACTCCCTGGCCATGGCATTAAGCTTTCAGGATTTGGGCCTAAATAAAATTTAGTTGTCCAGATTGTATGATACGCAATTTGCCAATGAGGGTTTTTATACTCATTCGTATTCCATTCGTCTGCCGGTACTTTTTCAATTGCCTGTCGAAACATATACAAGGCAGCTTTGTATTGTGATACCAAAATTCCTGCAATAACTTTATTGTTCATGTGTACTTCAATTTTGAGTAAAATTATTTTTAGTAAGGTTACCCGATTGTACAAAATAGACATTTTAGTAATATGCCGAATAAAAATCTAAATGTAGCTAATAACTGTTTATTCATTAGTTCTCTCTAATCGTTTAAATGATTGTAAATCAATATTATTTTATTTTCTTCATCACTCACATCAATTAAATGTTACGTCAGCCTTAGCGATGGTGCAAAATGTTTATAAAAAAAATCTATATTTATCAGAGATACATAGAATAGAAGCTATGAAAAAAATATATCTTTTGGTGTTCACATTGTTATTAATGACTGCTGCTATTGCACAACAGAAGAGTGACAGCCTGATTGTATTTGTTGGTAAGAAGATTGAGGTAAAGGAATGGCCCGAAGAGCCGGTGAAAACAATTACCGATACCGCTACAACTGCCGAAGGTATTGTTTATACAACATCTGTTGTTTTACCAATGGATGCCAGATATCGTGCTACTTATGAAATACTCGAGTTGATTCATGGCTCTTATGAAAGAGACACTATTGAATTTACTGTATTTGACCATTATGGAGTTCCTGCGTTCTCGGAATATGAAAATGTGCTCTTATTCGTAGCCAACGAGAACGGGAAGCTATATCATGAAAAGTATCAATACTTCGATTTATATAAAACTACAAACGGTAAATGGGCCAGCCCTTATCATTCTTCAGAATATAATCACCCTTACAAAGACAGTATAACGGTGAAGCCTGAGAAAATCTCTTTTGAAAAAGATGCCTGGTATGCCACCGGAAAAATGAATAAAAAATCTATTTATTTCAGATATCCTTCAAAGTATTATGCTTTCAAAGCAAATAAGGCAATTCCTCTTTACGGTAATTATGTAAAGGATCTATTTAAGCTTAAACAACAAACAATCTTAAAAGCAAGAGGCTACTTTTAAGTGATGAAAAATCTCTCCTTTACCCAAAAAAGTAAATGGAATTGCCATACATCTTAATCAGCTACCTGTGTTCTGAAAGGTATAATCATTTGAGCATGTTATAAAGTTTGAATCGCAAATCAAATCAACAATTGCTTCAGGTTTTCACCATAGCATCTGCCTACATTCAACTCCACTCCTCCTTTCATTACCAGATAAGTTTTTCCAAATTCACGATGCAGTTCATTCACATGATTCAAATTAACGATAAAAGAACGGTGTACTCTTTTAAATAGTTGTGGATTGAGTTTGTCTTCCAGATAACCGATTCCCCAGGAACTTAAATATTTCTCTGTTGCCGTATAGATAAGGGTATAGTCTTTAGCCGCTTTCAGGTATACAATATCTGTTACTGCCACTTTTTTAAAGCAGGTACCGGTTGATACAAATAATGTAGGAGAAAAGTTAGTGTCCTGAACTGTTTGAATGGTTAATGATTCTGTCATAATATGGTTTTGTATTTAAGTGAATTCATTCATAAGATCACTACAAAAGTAAATAGCACTTCATTGCTGATTAAGCGTAGTTGTTGGCAGTTAAAATTTTACGTAGTACTACTTAAAATTTATTTCTTGATAAGTTGTAAAGCGTGGTGTATATCCGTATTACTACGTAAAAAAAATATTCAGTTCCGGCACGTATAAACTGATCTGCAACAGACATTAGTTTTGTTCTTCATTAACCATTTTACTTTATCACTATAGCCATGAAAAAAATTAAATCACTTTTTATAACACTATTATGTGTTGCTGTGGTGTCTTGCTCAAAAGACTCACAAACAGGTGATGAACCTGTTCGGGATAATTACGACCTGCACCCTTATAATTCAATGTATAGTACCATGTTGAACCGGTATTATCAGAACACGCAGGCGCCGGGTGCAATCATGTTGGTGTCAAGATTAGGACAATCGGTTTGGATCGGTTCCAGAGGTGTTTATGATATGGATCTGGAAATAGATATGACCAATACTACCAGGTTCAGAACTGGCAGTATTACCAAAGTTTATGTAGCGGCTTATATTCTGCATCTGATAGAACAGCGTAAACTTAATTTAAACGATCAGCTTTCCGAACTACTACCGGAAGTAGCAGAAATGATACCCGGAAGCGCAGAGATAACCGTAAAACAATTGCTCTCTCATATGTCGGGTATAGTTGACCCATCCAATGAAAGTAGCTTATATACTTATGATCTTATCAGCGATCCGGTTACTTTTAGAAAACTTAGTATCTATGAGCTTTTAGATCGTTATGTGTACGGAAACAGTTTGCATTTTGCACCCGGTACACAGTATCAATATTCTAATACAGGATACTGGTTATTGCAATTGATTGCTGAGAAAACAATGAATAACAATCTGCCGGATCTTTTAAAAACTACTTTTTTTGACCGTTTGAATCTGAAAAACACTTATCTGGATAGCCGTAATGATGAATATGTTTCAAAAGGTTATGCAACCGTTCAACATAATACTGACCTGATGGAAGTCAGCGCATATGATAAAGCCGATAGTGATGGTAAAGCTTCAGGCGGTATTGTTAGTACTACAGAAGAAATATCAATTTTTATGACAGCGCTCTTCAGAGGCAGGCTGATTTCGCCTCAAATGCTGGAACATATGAAAAAGTCGCAGTTACCAGGGTGTGAAACAGATGATTGTCGTTACGGTTTAGGATTGGAAATATGGAATGTGAATGGCCTTACAGGTGTAGGCCATAACGGCTCCTCGGTTGGATATGAAACGAATGCAGTTTACTTTGATGCAACCCAAACCCTTATCGTACTGTTCAAAAATAAAGGTGGAGGCTCTGATAAATCGTTCTTTTACGACATCGCAAAAGCATATGAAATAAATGACGATGATCCGGGTAATACAGTATAAATCATAAATAAATACATTATGCAATTTTCTGATTTAATTAAAAGCGTACTATTCTCCGCATTTATGATAAGCATATTGTCAGCGTTTAATATATACAGTTCCTTATCACCTTTCGGCAATAAATACTGGTTGATCGAGTCAAGCACTATTCAGCCCGCACTTGATGTAAACATGGATGGAAAACCTGATACCGATTTATTAGTCATCAGGGAGGTTTGCGAAAAAGATGATGCGGATTTGTTCAGAGAAGACGGCATCATCATAACTCACAGAGGTAAAGTACTTTGCGATGAATACGAAGAAGAAGAAGAAACCGGTACCTGGCTATATGATGCTAAAACAAAAAAAATGACCGTTAAAAAAGATGAAAGCAGAAAATCAATAGAATATACAGTTAAAGAAGCTAACGCTAACCGTATTGTGCTGATTACCCAATATAAAAGCGCAAATAATATACATACCATCACAACAACTTTTAAAGCCAGATAATAGGTAATTCAGCAGATATGTTACTATTCAGTAAGTCAAGATAAACTTATCAAAAAAAATATAAAAAATAAGTGATTAAATTATTAGAACAATCAAGCAACCGTGTATTTTTATAGCACACAATTTATTCTGACTAATCAAATAAAATTTCAGTTGAATGAATACCGGTTTTTTCAATAAATTATTCTTCCTTTCAGGTTCTTTATTACTGTTTTGGGTACCCGTAACGTCGCAAAATACCGCCAGTGACACGGCTGAAGTTTACCGGTTACTTGCACTGGGCGATGAAAAGAATACCGCTAACCAGCCGGATTCTGCCGAAAGCTACTACCAAAAAGCCGGCGAATTGGCCGATAATTTGAAATTTTACAACGGATTCTTTGAATATACTGCAAAGTATACATTGTTTTTATATCGTCAGTCGCGCTATCAGGATGCTTTGGATATTTCAAAAGTTCAATATGACGTTGCAACAAGGAATGGAAATGTAAAAAAAAGGGGTAATGCATTAAATAATATGGCTGTACAATACCAGGCGATGGGAAACAGACGGGAAGCAGCTACAAGCCTGTTAGAAGCACTGGATATTGCAGTATCGCTCAATGATATTGTAAACGAACACAAATGTAATACAAACCTTGGATCCCTTTTTATAGATATGAAAGACTATAAAAGGGGATTACTATATGCAGGCAGAAGCTATGAACTGGCAGTTAAAATGAATGACTCAATGGTCATCGGCAGAAGCCTGGTAAATCTGTTAGTAGCAGAAACTTATAGCGGTAATCTTGAGAAAGCAATGGAGTATGCGAATATTGTATTGCTGATTGGTGAGAAATATAAAAATATAGACCTGATCCTTACTGCATACTGTAATCTCGGAGACCTTCATTTACGAATGCATCATTATGAAGAAGGTTTAGCGATGTTTAAGAAAGCCGTACCGTTATTCAAGGATAGCCCACCGGAATATGAACCCTATGTTTTACAGGGATTGGCATCGGCTTATAAACACCTGGGTAAGTTTAAAGAAGCGGATTTTTATTTCGATAAAGCTTTTCCTTTAGCAAAAGAACTTTTTCCGCAAACCGAACTTTCACAATTGTTATTGTCCGGAGCTGATATAAAAGAAGCTGTAGGTAATTATAAAGCCGCATCAGAACTCAGGAAGGAGTTTCAAATATTGAAAGACACTTTGTGGAGCCAGAATAATCAAAGAACTATCCATGAGTTGGAAATTCAATACCAGACAGCCAAAAAGGAAGCTTCGATCGCAGAGAATGAAATGAAAATTGCTGTGCAGCAAAACCAGTTAAACCGTAGAATGCAATGGATCATTGCTACTTCACTGGTCACTTTACTATTGGTTACATTATTGATCTTTAATTATAAAGTTAACTTACAGAAACAACGTGCAACTGCTGCAAATCACAAAAATAAATTACTCGAAGCACAACTAAGTGGCGAAGAAGAAGAACGATCACGAACTGCCAGAGAGCTGCACGATGGCGTTGCCAGTGTATTATCGGCAGCAAAACTGCAATTGAATATTTCAGGAGAGAAAAACTCTTTGCATAAAGACGCTAATGGTCATCATTTACAGGAGCTGATTGAACTAGCGTTACAGGAAGTTAGAAACATCTCTCACAATCTGGCAGCTGAAGTAGTATTAAGTGACGGGTTAAGTTATGCCGTAAGCGAATTTTGCAATCGTGTATCGAATGAAAAACTACATATAGAATATTATAAAATCGGCAATATTCCTGAAATTAAAAAGAATGATCAGTTATTGATATACCGGATTATTCAGGAAGCGGTTACCAATATTGCCAAACATGCTGAAGCATCTGAAGCGATTGTACAATTACAGGCTGAAGAAAATAAATTAATAATCACCATTGAAGATAACGGAAAAGGTTTTGACATGAACCATTTACCTGGATCTGCAGGAATCGGTTTACGTAGCCTCGCTTCACGGGTGCAATTGCTGAACGGAAAGTATGAAATACAATCGGCAGCAGACAAGGGTACGTCTATTTTTATGGAGTTTGAATTTCAGCCGTTGCACGAACAGCCAATCAATACACTCGATGTAAGCTATTCGTAACCCGGAGATAATGAATGATTTTGAATTTATAACCTTTTATAGAATGATAAAAATCGGAATTGTAGACGATCACGCGCTGATCTTAAACGGATTGGAACGCATGTTAAATGATCAGCAGGTTTGCCGGGTAATTTTTATGGCGAACAGTGGCGCTGTATTATGGCAACAACTGTTGAATACTGTTCCTGATATTTTGCTATTGGATATTGAACTACCGGATGCTAACGGAACCGACTTATGTAAAGAGGTGATAAAAAAATATTCTTCCATAAAAGTCATTGCTTTAACGAATCATGATGAAACGATGTGGGTGAGAAAAATGATTCGTGGTGGCGCCAGTGGTTATTTATTAAAAGGAACCGATAAAGACAACCTGATGTCGGCTATTATTGCAGTGAGTGAAGGCAAACAGTTTTTAGATAGTCAGGTGGAGAAAGCCATCCTGCAACAAACAATTTCTGGAAAGAAGAGCTCTTTTCAAGTGAAACTGACAAAAAGAGAAACCGAAATTCTGGCATTAATTGCCAACGAACATTCCAATCAGGAAATAGCAGATAAACTATTTTTAAGTATCCGCACAGTAGAAACCCATCGAAATAGTATTAACCAGAAACTCGATATTAAGAATACAGCTGGTTTAGTGAAAGAGGCAATGTTACGAGGTTTAATTTAATCTTCGCCTCGTAACAATTGCCATTGTCTGTCTAATTCAAAACCAAATTTTTATGCAGATCTTGGTATTTCAAATGCTACGCTGATTGTTTTACTTACATTATCACATTCACCGGTCATATTGTATAGCTTTGCACTAAAATTACCACTTGTTATATCTCCTTCCGTATGACTCCATCTTAGAATATTTACCGTTCCCTCTGTACTTAATCCCCGATTCACACTACAATCATAATAACTGCTCATCCAGTCATTGCTGTTGTTAAATAATACTGCAGTAGCAGTACCTGCCTCCAGAAAACCGAAATTATAAATACCCGCTTTTGCTTCTCCTCCTTTTATAACAATTGCCAGACTAAAATCTAACGAACTGTTTTCATTGGTACCTGCTATACCAAAACTGTATTGACCCAATTGTGTGGCATTCAGGTTATGCGTAAGCAGATGTGTAGTTCCGTCCATAGTCAATCTGACCCATCCATTGGTAAGGTGGATCTTTTTTCTGAGAATTAAAGTACTATTCTGAGAGAACCTACTCTTGATACCCTCAACTCTTACCTGAACAGTAGCTTCCGGGTGTGATAATGTATTGGGGGCTGTATAAGTAGCAATCGATTTGAAGCTGTTTTTGGCATTGACTGTTCCGGATTGTTCTACCACACTCCAACCCGAAACCAGATTGGCCATCCGTTGATCTAATACAAAATAACAGGAGAAATCATTCAAAAAGTGAGGGTGTAACGGAGCCAATAAGCCGTCATAATCTTCGTAGATTATACCGATATACAAATCTGTTTTTTCACCACTGCCGATACTGCTTTTGTTTGCATGTAAAATAAATTTTTCGAAGAATTCGAATTCACTGAAGCTTTCCTTACTAACTGTAATCGTGTGGTTGTCTTTATTGACTTCAGTAGGTAAGCTATGCCATGTTCCTGTTTCTTTACGGTAGGCTACCTGTATTGCATCTTCAGAACTGCCAAACCACTCAGGATCATATGAAAAAGTTATTTTAACCGGCTTGTTGAAAGTGACATTGTGGGGTAACAATTCATAATTTACTTTACCGGCCTTGGGTTGAATGCGGCTTTGAACCGGTTGAATACTGAAAGTGGTAGGAACGTCTACAGCTCCGGCCGGAACTTCTAGTATCACATCGCCATTGAAAGAGAATGTACCACCCTCCGGCCCAATCACTTTTGTTAATAATGCGCCGGCAGCTGCTGCTTTTTCTGTTCTGAGAATACGGGTTTCTTCAGAAAACGGACTGTCGTTTTTGTCGTTATTGCGATGACAAGAAAGAAGGAATAATATTCCTGTCATACTTATTGTTACCAGACGTAACACATCATAACCTCTTTTCATAAAATTTGCAGGTTTGTATTAAATATTTATGGCAAGTTAGACTGCTTTTAAAGCCGTCAGAGAGGATTTAGATGAGTTACATTTAGCATCGACCAATGTATGTTTAGGAAGATAAATTCACACCATCTTTACATGTTCATTATTGTACCCATGCAAACAGTAAGCTCAATTGCCTGAAAATATTTTTGTCTGCTTCTGTTGTTGTTGATATTTCATATTCACGTATTGGTCGAAAAGAAGCAGAATGAGTAATACTGATGAATATTTTTGCTTTTCAATCAAAAAAAATTCACTCTTAAAATTGGCTTACGGAAATTTTCATGGATACTATTTTATTCAATACAAGCACGCGCCCTGGTATAAGGATATATCTGTTGTTGATTTTTTTTGTTTTCACATATATCAATACTAATGCTCAGGAAAAAGATTCTTCCGTTATTAATCCCTTACAAATTGATTTACCGGTATTTGATCTGCCGTTTATGTGGAAAGCATCAAAAACTGGTGTATTAGGAGATAACTTTTCCATGGAACAATCTCTTGCAGTTACGCAAAATATACATCGCCTGAACTATCATTATAATAACCGGTTATGGTATAATATCATTCAACCAACGAACAAAAAAAAGAAAGTGTTCAATAGAATTGCAGCAAATGTTTCTGCCGGAATAATTGATTACGCTTACACTTACTACTTTGTAGCTTTTTCTATTCAATGGATGCATGAAGAGTTTCACAGAAGCGATTTAACTCTAATGGGTATTTCTTCTTATGATGAAACTTATAACAGATTTACCGGTGGTTATGCAAACGGATCTGTTAGTAAAGTAAAAGATGAAGATCTTATCCGTTTAAAAAGAGAAGCACCTCAGAAAATGGTCAGAAGTTTTGCAGCCGGCATTGAAAGTGAATTCTTGCTCCTAAGAGGTTTACAACGCGATAACTTCTTTGAAAAATCAAAGTATCCGAATATTCTGCTCAATATCTTATTAACAAACCATGCAATCGGATATGTAAACCAGTTCAGAAATAGTGATTATAATGCCAGTATAGACAGCATGAATAAATACGGTACCAGTATAGCCGACCGAGATTATGTTGGTTGGGATTTTACTCCGTGGGTATATGACCTGCATCGTCCCAATGAAGCATATGATGCCCGCGGTATACACCCAGGTGGTAACGGTATCAACAGAGCGATCAAAACAACTGATCTGAACAGAGAAGAGCTTGATTACCTGAAAAAGATGGGAAGAATGCAGTACCTCAACTATATTTCGCCCTTTATGATTGGTATTAATCGTATTCCAATTGGTAAAAACACAACTTTTAATTTTGCTGTAAGGCATTACCTCAACTCTTTCGGTTATGATTTAACCACCGATTTTTTTGTTGATCATAAGGGTAAACAGTTTTTGCTCTCTCTACATGGTTATAGCAGTAAAAATCTTTTTTTGCCGGGTATTGAAATGGAATGGGCACCGGTAGAAATCAGGCAATCAAAAAACAATAATCGCTGGTCAATACAACCGTCTGTGATGTTTTGGATGCAGCCAGACGATTTTTATGCATCCAAAGGCAACGCCGGAGGATTACTTCGGGTTAAAACAGCCTATTCAATGAATGACCAATGGAAGATTTATACTACAGTGGAAGGAAAAACAAAAGGCTGGGTAGCCGGTAACCCCTTCTTAGATGCCAACCTTAGTGTACGGGCCGGTATTTATGCCAGATTAAGAAAAAAAATGAAAGTGTAATTGTTTAGTAAGTAGTGTTTTGTTATACTACTTGTCATATATGGGAAGCCCTCCAATTCTTTGGAGGGCAATTTTTTTGAGCCTTATGAAGTCTTCCCTTTAAATGTGGCATAAATGGCCATGGCATGACCGTGACCTAAATCAAACTCTTCTTTGAGCCAGTCGGTTATTTGCGTTGCTTTTACTGTTTTAGGAATTTCACCTTTTACCAGAAAGCCTTTTTTAACAGCTAATTTTTTGAAATCTTCAGGTGTCTTTCCCGTTTTTGAATGAATGTTATCTATATATGCTTGAAACGACATATGCTAAGCTTTTGATGTGAAACGTAGTTTGTGATAATAGTAATAAGAAACGACCAGTACTCCTAAAATTATAAGTGGCATGAAAGTCTGAAAATCGATACCGTCGACCGCCGCATGACTGATGCAGGCAAATAGTAATGTAAAGGTAAATCCGGCATAGGCCCATTCTTTAAGTTTAACCGGCAGTTTTGGAAGAATCAACACCAGCGCCCCCAACACTTTAAAAACGACTAATGCATTTCCAAAGTACTCAGGATAACCCAGATGGCGGATTCCTTCTTTTGCCAGTTCGGTCTGTGACGTAAATGCAGGCATTACTCCTTCAAATAAAAAGAAGAGAATAGTACTGACCCAATAAATTATTTTTTCTTTTTTCATAGTAAGGTTAAGTGAGCTATTTTATTGAATAAAAACAATACCAGGCTATCTTTCAAAATGCAACTGATTGGTTGCAAGATAGGCTTCTTTTTTTATTTTACCAAAAAACAGTTATAAAATAGTTGTTGATCAATGGTACACTCAATCACTTTGTTAACAGAACTTTGCTCCTTTTCCAGAATATTTCTACCCTTTTGATGTTCTAATCATACAGTTACTTATTTTTATGAAACGATCGTTTTCTTATAAATACCCAAACCTTCAACCTATGCCCCGTCTGTTATTATTTACGCTCCTCTCCTTTTTTGTGATCACACTGACTGCTCAACAATCCAATACTGCTTTAGGTGATACGTTGGAGCTAAGAAAAGTTGGTGCAGGCTATCAATTTTTTCAGGGTACTCAACAATTGAAGATGAAGCAGGTACAGGATATACTAAAAGTGAATGAAGAAGCTTTAAAAGAATTTAAATCAGCAAAGAGCTCTAATACGTTCGGTCAGATATTGGGGTTTGCCGGTGGCTTTATGATCGGTTGGACGATTGGTACAGCCATCTCTGGTGGCGAGGCAAACTGGACTATCGGAGGAGTTGGTGCAGGATTAGCTATCATTTCTTTTCCTATTGGAAACGGATTCAAGCGAAAAGCCAGAAACGCTGTAAATATCTATAACTCATCTTTACGATAAGCTTATACTATTTAATAAATCCACCTCGTTTTTGCTGTAATAAGTGGGATGTCTGATGAAAATTTAGTATTTACACTTATTGTTTTTTTGAATCAGGTATTCTATTTTTATGTAAATCTAAATCCTAAAAACCTATACCATGAATAAAATCTTACTCTTTACTTTGATTACCCTCTTCACCATCGGTTTAATTTAATATTCGTTTCAATTTTTCAACTCTAATCGTTCCAAACATATTGGTGCTGTTAAAATACTGCGTTCATTTATTTCATTTTTTTGATGAAATAAAATATTAAAATTTGTGTGAATTTTTACTTCGGAAAAATCACATCAATGAAAATAGCAGTTGCGCAGCTAAAAACAATAAAAGGAGATTTAAACGCAAGTATTCAATCTCACCTAAAATTGATTGACCTGGCTTCAAAAGCAGAGGCTGATGCCGTATTTTTTCCGGAATTGTCTTTAACCGGTTATGAATCTGCTTTGGCTCGTGAAATCGTATTGTCTGTTAACGATCCTCGTCTGTCGGTTTTTCAAACAGCAAGTGAGCTTCAAACTAACTATTGCATTGGGCTTTCCTACCCGTACTGCTGCGGGCATCTACATCACTATGATGATATTTGAACCACAGCGGCCACCTCAATATTATTCCAAACAATTACTTCACTCGGATGAATTACCTTATTTTGCAAACGGACATGAGCAACTGATTCTGAACAGAGGCAATCATCGTTTAGCACCTGCTATCTGCTATGAGAGCATGCAGATCAAACATTTGGAAAACGCTGTTTCTTTAGGGGCTTCTATTTATGTTGCCTGTGTTGCAGATTCTGAAAAAGGTGTCTGCAATGCCTTTAAACATTACAGTACCATTTCACAAAAGTATTCCCTCCCGGTTTTAATGTCTAATAGTATTGGATTTTGTGATAATTTTTTTAGTGTCGGACAATCAGGCGTCTGGAATAAAAAGGGTACCCTGCTAGCTCAGCTCAATGATCATGAGGAGGGTGTAATTGTGTATGATACGGAAAATGAACAAGCGGTTGTTTTCTTCCTGTGATATTTACTTCCCGGCTTTTATTCTTCTTTTACAAATTAATGCAACGAAAATGCAACATAAAATGTCACACACTATTAAAGTACATTTTATGACCAGAACTTTCATACCTGTTATACTACTTTCATCCTTTCTGTTGATACTTTCCTGCAGTAAAAAAGAAGTAGACACTTCTGAAAAGCAAGAAATTGTTACGTGGCGGGAAGTGTCTGTTAAATACGGTGACCAGGAGTTTATTACCATCGATGACGGAAAAATATTCACGATGAATTTACCGGTGAATAATAACACTGAAAATACTCCATTAAAAGGAACCTATTCGTACGATGCTTCAAACCTGGGGCTGGAAATAGCCTATACCGGACATATCATAGGCAATCTGTCTAAACAATGGCTGGCATTTGTAAAAGTAGAAGATAATAAGGTTATCGATACGATTGCAAAACTCTCTTACTCGGCATATTATGGTGCACCGATAATGATATTGAAGAATGAAAAGGCTGATCCGGTAATTGAAGTTCGCTATGAAAGTCAAACTGCTATCCCTTTACCGCATGGTCATTAATGAACCATAGTGGCATAACAATTGATATATTCTATTTCTAACATTCGTATTATGAAACTTACAAAAATTACTTTTCCGCTCGTAGTGTCTGTGTTAACCTTAACGCTGTATTCCTGCGATTCTATGCAACAACAACCTGCTCCTGAAGATGTTGCTCCTGTAGAAGAGGTAAAACAACCTGAAGAAGAACAAACCATCAGAATTTCAGGGATAGTAACCAGTATAGAAAACGGAAAAGATGGTTATATGGCTACTATTAAAGCGGCAGATGGTCAGGAATATATTGCTACGATCAGTGTGGTAAATCTAAATAAGTATGGTGGTACTTATAAGAAAAAAGAATTGAATGATAGTGTAACCGTAGCCGGACCCACCTGGGCTGATGCAGAAGGCAAAAAATATATCATGGCTAAAGAACTGGAATAATTTTTCCTGAGCCAGTAATAAAATAACAGGAATTATTTCTTCGTGAAATTCTTTTCTGTTGATTAAAAAGATCAAACATGAAGAAAATGAAGACATCATAACTTTCTTTATTTTTTTCATGTTTTTTCATTGATCATATGTTTTAATATTTTCGTAACTTTATAACCGCTTTAGGGGTATTCTGAAAAAGAATTGAGAGAGTCCCTTTGAACCTGATACGGCTAACACCGACGTAGGGAAAAGCAATAAGACAATGTTGCGTCTTATCCTTTTCTGCTCCGGATATTTTCCTAAAGCCATTTTAAATTTAATGAATGACTATGGAAAAGAATCTTTGGAAGCACATCTTACACGTTAAGCAACAATCTCCTTTAGTACATAACATTACCAATTATGTGGTAATGAATAACACGGCAAATGCACTACTCGCTGCCGGAGCTTCCCCTATCATGGCACATGCCAAATCAGAAATACACGATATGGTTCAACTGGCACATGCGCTGGTTATTAATATCGGTACCCTGGATGAATATTGGACGGAGTCTATGCTCATTGCTGCTAAAGAAGCTAAATCTAATAAAACTCCCTGGGTCTTAGATCCGGTGGGCGCCGGAGCTACTCCCTTCCGCGACCAGGTACTGAGCGTATTGCTTACTTATAGTCCTACCGTGGTCAGAGGCAATGCTTCTGAGATCATAGCACTGGCAAAAGCTAACAAAACTGCTACGAAAGGCGTGGATAGTACGGCTGCCAGTAATGAAGCGATTGATGCTGCCAGAAACATCCATAACCAATATGGTTGTATTGTTTGCATTTCGGGCGAAACCGATATTATTATTGATGAAGAAAGGGCAGTGATGATTAATAACGGACATCCGTTAATGACTAAAGTTACCGGACTTGGCTGCTCTGCTTCTGCGCTCATCGGTGCATTTATCGGTATCATTCCCAATAAAACCGAAGCGGTTGCTGCTGCTATGGCATTATTGTCTGTAGCAGGTGAACTGGCCGAACAAAAAAGTAACGGCCCCGGTAGTTTACAAATGCACCTGCTCGATAAACTGTATAACATTACTGAAGAAGAGTTTCTCGCACACGTTAAAATAACTCATTAATGAGTAACCATTTGCAGTTTCCTTATCAATTGTACCTGGTTATTTCGGAAGCCGATTGCCGGGGAAGAAACTTTTTACAGGTGGCAGAAGCTGCCATTCTTGGTGGTGTAGATATCATTCAACTTCGTGAAAAAGATCTTTCTACTGACGTATTCCTGAAAAGAGCTGTTGAACTAAAGCAGATAACTGATAAGTATAACGTACCGTTGATCATTAATGATAATATTACCGTTGCAGAAAAAGTGGATGCATTTGGCATTCATGTAGGCAATAGTGATACCCCTCCGGTTCTGCTAAGAAAAAATCAGGCTTTTGAAAATAAAATGATTGGTTATTCGATCGAATACATTGAGCAGTTAACCAATATCCAGACTGCTGTAGCAGATTATCTGGGTGTAAGCCCGGTGTTTAGTACCGCTACTAAAACTGATACGGTAACAGAATGGGGACTGGATGGTATTCGTACAATTCGCGAAATGACCGTTAAGCCACTGGTAGCGATCGGAAATATGCATTTGAAAAATATTCGTTCGGTAATAGATGCGGGTGCAGATTGTATTGCCGTTGTTTCGGCAATCTGTGCAGCTGATTGTCCGCAACAGGCTGCCAGCGAATTAAAAAATGAAATATTAAAATGAAAAAATTTACCTATCCATCGGTGTTAACCATTGCCGGGTTTGACGGCAGCGGAGGCGCCGGTATACAAGCAGATATCAAAACTTTTTCTGCATTAGGTTGCTACGCCACTTCCGTATTAACCGCATTGCCCGTGCAAAATACGCAGGGAGTACGTAAAATATATCCGATTCCTGTTGAAGCTGTAGCAGATCAGATAGATGCCATCATGGAAGATATTTTTCCTAATGCCATCAAAATAGGAATGGTACATACACCTGCATTAGTAGAAACAATAGCCAATAGCTTAAAGAAATATAAAAAGGTTCCGGTAGTATTTGATCCGGTAATGGTCGCTACCAGCGGACATCGTTTAATTGAAGAAGAAACGATCAGCTCCATTATCGATCAACTGCTTCCACTTACAGCAATCATTACTCCGAATATGGACGAAGCAGCTATTCTGGCAAAGATGCAAGTAACGACTCCTGATGATATGCTTGTAGCAGGAAAACGTATTCTAGAGCTGGGCTGTAAAAATTTATTGCTAAAGGGTGGGCATCAGGAAACAGCACGTATTACTTCTTTCTTTTTTGAAAAAGACGGCAGTTACAAAACTTTCGAAACTGAAAAATTTAATACCAATAATACACACGGTTCGGGATGTACATTATCCTCTGCCATTGCCGCCTGTCTGGCATTAGGAAAATCGTTAGAAGAGGCTGTAAACCTCGGTCAGGAATATGTTTTTGAAGCCATCAAGGCAGGAAAGGATGTACAAACAGGAAAAGGAAACGGGCCCCTGAATCACTTCTTTAACCCACAAAAATTAGTAAAATATGAAATGGTCTGAACAGGTTTGGAGTAGAATTGAAAAAGACTATCAATCGATACTAAAAATGCCTTTTATTACAGAACTGGCAGACGGAAGCTTACCCAAAAATAAGTTTCAGTTTTATATGGCACAGGATTCTATTTATCTGGAACATTTTGGAAGAGCACTCGCATTAGTAGGTGCACGCGCACATGATATTAAAGACGCCCTGTCGTTTATGGGATTTGCTGCTAATGCCATCGTTGTTGAAAATGCTTTACATGAGTCTTATTTTGTAGATTTTGGAGTAACGGATAAAGGTAAAATTGAACCTGCCTGTCATCATTATGTGCATTTTTTAAAAAGCACTACAGCGTTGGATGCAGTAGAAGTAGGAATGGCTGCTGTACTCCCCTGCTTCTGGATCTATCAGCGGGTAGGTGATCATATTTATAAAAACAGTAAAGCTGAAAACAATCCCTATCAAAAATGGATTAATACATATAGTGGAGAAGAATTTGGCGTAGCAGTTCAACAGGCTATCATGAGTTGCGATGAGGTTGCTGCTAAAACTACATCGGTGATAAGAGATAAAATGACAGAGGCATTTGTTGCTTCTACCTTGCTCGAATATAATTTCTGGCAGGCTGCCTATGATTTAAAAATGTGGAGATAAATCACGCATTCCTTTTACAAAAAAGCCTGCAAGCAGCAGGCTTTTTTGTGTATGCATGCCACATTACCAGTAAATGATTGCAAAATAGTTGTATTTACTGATGGCATAGAATTTATGAATATATAGGTAATTTCAGAACCCGCTCTCTTTCTATAACAACTTCTCATATTGTTTCATCTCAATATATTACCAATAAACTTGCTTTTATGAAAAAACTACTACTTCCTGCATTATTGATTTTACTGATTTCATCACTTGTTTATTCACCACTTATAGCCTGTACGCGTGTAGTATACAAAGGGCCGAATGGTACTGTTATTACAGCCCGTTCAATGGACTGGAAAGATGAAATTGCTGCGAACTTATGGGTGTTTCCCCGCGGTATGGAACGTAATGGCGGTGTTGGCCCGTTATCTGTAAAATGGACATCTAAATATGGTAGTATTATCAGTACTGCATGGGATATAGCAACTGCCGACGGGATGAATGAAAAAGGACTGGTGGCAAATGTATTGTGGCTCGCTGAGTCGGCATATACGCAATTCGACCCAAAAGGAAAGAAAAAGGGATTGGCTATTTCACTATGGGCACAATATGTATTAGATAATTTTGCAACAGTAAAAGAAGCGGTTAATCAACTGAAGTCAGAGCCTTTTGTTGTAGTCAGTGATTATATCCCCGGTACGGAACGTTTTACTACTTTACATCTATCCATATCCGATGCGAACGGAGATAATGCAATATTTGAATACGTAAAAGGAAAATTAATTATTCACCACGACCCTTCTTATGTAGTAATGACCAATTCACCGGTTTTTGATCAGCAACTGGCGTTAAATAGTTATTGGAAAAATATTCCCGGAACAGTCATGCTACCCGGAACAAACCGTGCTGCAGACCGATTTGTGAGAGCATCCTACTATATTAATGCGATTCCTCAAACTGATAATACCCGCGTGGCAATTGCAAGTGTATTCAGTGTTATCCGCAACTGCTCAGTACCATTTGGCATCTCTTCTGAACAGGAACCCAATATCTCTTCTACCAGATGGCGCTCTGTATCTGATCACAAAAACCTTGTGTATTATTTTGAAACAGTATTTACTCCGAATACATTTTGGGTAAACCTGAAAGATTTTGACCTATCCCCCAAAGGAAAAGTGATGATGCTGGATCTGGGAAACAATGCTACTTATAACGGAAAAACAAATGCTTCTTTTGTAGAAAGTAAACCATTTACATTTCTTGGATTGGCCGAATAAGAAACAGGTAAATACGAAGAGCCCTATCTTAAAAGATACAAAAAAAAGCTGATATTTCCAAAAATACTTTAACATACATTCATTACTTACTTTTGGTAAGTAATAAGTAACTTTGGTGATGGAGAAAAGCAAATCTGTTAAAATAGATGTAGATGAAAACTGTCCTGTTCGGGGAATACTCGACAGATTTGGAGACAAATGGTCTACCCTGATACTTTTATTGCTCGGTGAAAGTTCTGTATTGCGTTTTAATGAGATTTATAAAATGATTCCGGGTATTTCTCAGAAAATGCTGACAGTGTCGTTAAAAACCCTGGAGGAAGACGGATTGGTGAAAAGAACGGTATATCCACAAATACCCCCACGTGTAGATTATGAATTAACGCCACGCGGTATGAGTCTTTTGCCGCATATTCAAAATCTGGTCAAATGGGCAAATGAAAACAGATTAAACATTCTCCAATCAAGAGAAACACATCGTTTATAAACTAAGTAATATCAGTGATGATTATTTCTGTAATTAATGTATCCTTAGACGGGTTTTGTAATCACATGGATGTGATCGCAGATAACCGCCACCATGAGTTCAATAACCAGCTTATTGAACAAGCTGATATCATTTTACTAGGTAGGGTAACGTTTCAGTTGTTCGAAAATTTCTGGCCAAAAGCTTTAAACGATGATTCATTACCACAGCATATGCGCCAGACAGGAACATTGCTCACTAATAAACAAAAGTGGGTGGTGTCTTCTTTTTTGAGTAATTCTGATTGGAAAAATACCAGATTTATCAAAAATCTCGATCCTGAAACAATTTCGGGTATTCAGCAAACTAGTAAAACTTCTATACTTATACTAGGAAGCCCGGCCGTTATAACAACACTGAGTCAATCAGCAGTGATAGACGAATATATCTTTTTGATACAACCGCTTATTTCCGGTAAAGGTAAAAGGCTTTTTGAGCAGGCTTTGTTGTCAGCTCCTTTACAACTAAAGATAGATCAACAAATACGATTAGATTCAGGTGTGAATATTCTTCATTATAAAAGACCCCTGTCTATGTGATAAACATATTACAGGGGGCTTCTTGTTATTTCGTTTTATTAATAAGCAGCTGTAAACTGTTGTTTAATAAATTGTGGGTTTTGTGCTTCATCAATCAATGCGATCGATAGATCTTCTACAGAAAGTACGCTTCTTCCGGCTGCATTAAATACAGGTGAAGTAGTTCCTGTACGGTATTTTCCGGTTCTACCGGTGGTGATACCTGGATGCATTTCTATTGCAGGGCTAAAAAATGTCCAATCAAGCACTTTATTTTCTTTGAGCCTGTTATAATAATCTCTTACTGAAGTGGCACCTGGTTTAATCTCAGCAGGAAAGTCGGGTCCGTCTACTAATTGTTTACCGTCTATTTGTAAAGTACCGGCTCCGCCGATTACAATATAATGCTTAACACCGGATTGTACTACCGCTGCTTCAATTGAATCCAGCCCTTTGGAATTATCCTCGTAAATATTCGGATTTGTCCAACCGGCATTAAATGAACTGATTACAACGTCAGAACCCGTAAGTACTTTTGCCAGTGTATCTATATCATTTACATCAACATTTTCTTTTATGAGATGATCATTGGCAATAGTTAGCTTTGAAGTATCTCTGGCAACGGCTAAAACCTGTAAACCTCTTTCAAGTGCTTCATTTACTAAAGCTTTTCCCACAAATCCGGTAGCTCCTATAATGGCTATTTTCATATTAGTATTTTTAAATTATTATAAGTTTAAAATAGTTCTTTACTAACTTTTAGTAAGTCAAAAATATATCCTAACCTACTTAAAAACAAGAGCTTACGAAACAGTTCGACACGCACCTACCGGTAACTAATATTGATTTTCAATGATTTAAAATAAAATGAAAAGCTTATTTTATTAAAGTTTTAAGAGATTAATAATTAATAAACCAATCTGCTGCAGTATAAAAATTATACGAAAATATTCTGAGAGAAAGTTTCCTTCCGTTTTGATTTTCACCATTAGTTTGTACATTGTCCGATCATATTCATTTATTCTCTAAACTCAACCACCAATGATAATTTTCGGGCATAACTCTAAATATGTTGTACATGAACCGAATTATGAAGATTGTACTTACTGCAACAGTAAAGCCAGTGTTTCATTATATATCTATCAAAAATATGCACACGTATTCTGGATACCTATGTTTCCTTTGAGAAAAGTGGGTGTAAGTGAATGCAGCCATTGTAAACAGGTGTTGAGAAGCAAACAAATGCCGGCTTCATTGAAGTCAAGGTATGAAAAACTTAAATCGGAAAGCAGAACGCCGTTATGGATTTTTAGCGGTACATTTTTATTGATAGTGTTAGTAAGTTCACTGGTCTTTATCAGTAATAAAAAAACTGCACTTACCAAAAAATACATCGCTGCACCACAAGCCGGGGATATTATGAAAATAAGAACCTCTACCGGCCACTATACACTTCTAAGAATAGCAGATGTAAGAGAGGATTCTGTTTTCATTCAGTTCAATCAGTATGAAATTAATAAATCCGGCAAATTACATACATTAGAATCTGAGCCATTTTCGGAAGATGTATTTATTTTAACCAAAGAAGAATTACAGGAAAAATACAACAGCGGTGATATTTTTAATGTTGACCGCAAAAAAAACTAATTTTAATACAGGGATATTGATGATTGTTAGCAGTATCCCTCTTCTACTTCTTTCAAAACCACTTGTAATTTTTTCTTTACCAGTTTCAGCTGTTTTATTTTTAATTCTACTTCTTCTATTTTAGCTGCAATAACAGCTTTTTTCTTCTCGGGTGATAACCGGTTATTTGTCCAGCTGTCTAACAAATTCTTAATTTCACTTAATGTAAAACCGACCTCCTTTGCTTCATTGATGAATTCAATTACTTCAATAGCATCTTCAGGATATGTTTTATAATTATTAGTAGTAACCCCTTCCCTGCATTGTCCTTTAATCAACCCGCGACTTTCGTAGTAGCGCAGAGTATGAATAGAAACGCCTGTTTTCTTTGATAGAGTGTTAATCAGCATAAAACGGGAATGTTTATAAAAAGTTAAAGTGTAAACTATTGAGTATACTCTATAGTTGTCAGGAATAAAATTAGACCATACTTTTATACCGTCAAAAATTATCTGACAATACTGACAATTTTTCAACCAATTGTTATTAAAAACTGTTCTTAATAGAAGTGGTCAAAGCTAACTTAAACTGAATGAAAAGATTTTTTAAATACATCAAACGCATTTTTTTTGTTTTGTTAATGTGTTTAGCTGTAATATTTATTGTAACCTTAATGTATATGCAACAACCTCAATTCGGAAGAGCACCGGCAGGCGAAAGATTAACAAAAGTAGAACAATCACCGAATTATAAAAACGGTAAGTTCAGAAATCTGATAGAAAAACCCACTATTACTGAAGGTTATTCTATGGCAGGTGAAATATATAAGATGCTCTTTAAGAAATTTCCAAGAACTGCTCCCGTTGATTCATTACCAACTATAAAAACTAATCTGAAACAACTTGATATCAATGAAAATGTTTTAGTTTGGTTCGGACATTCTTCTGTTTATATTCAGATTGAAGGTAAACGTATTCTCATAGACCCTGTTTTTAGTGAGCGTGCCTCCCCTATTCCATGGGGTCCGAAAGCGTATAAGGGTACAAATATTTATTCAGCAGACGATATGCCTGAGATCGACTATCTTCTGATCTCACACGACCATTATGACCACCTTGATTATCCGACTATTCTTGCGTTAGAAGATAAAGTTAAGAATGTGGTTTGTGGTTTAGGTGTTGGTGCTCATTTTGAGCACTGGGGATACGCTCCTTCGAAAATTATCGAAATGGATTGGTATGAGGCGTTAAAAGTGAGTGATTCGCTTACACTTCATGCTTCTTCTGCACAACATGATTCGGGAAGAGCTTTCAAACGTGCACAAAGTTTATGGTTATCGTTTCTCCTGCAAACACCTCGATTAAAAATTTATATCAGTGGCGATGGTGGTTATGACGATAGGTTTAAAAATTTACAAAGTACATTGGGTGACGTTGACTGGGCGATTATTGAAAACGGGCAATATAATAAAGCCTGGCAAAGCGTACATAATTTACCGGAAGAAGTTGCCCAGGCAGCGCTGGATCTGAACACCAAAAATCTATTGACGGTACACCACTCCAAATTTACATTAGCCCGTCATCCATGGGATGAACCTTTGATTCGTGCGAAAGAGCTGGCAGCTGCAAATACTTATCGACTGGCAACGCCAATGATCGGAGAAGTTGTAAAGCTGAATGACAGCACACAGGTATTTCAGGAATGGTGGAAAGGAATCCGGTAATAAAGAGTGGAAAAAAATGATGTTATAAAAAAAGGCTGTCCCGTTTACGAGACAACCTCTGCTTAGTTTCCATCATCTTCTATTCTAGCGTATCAAAAGTTTTTGTGTTTCCTGATAATTGCCGTAACGAATGGTAATCATGTACCACCCAGGTTTAAGGGAATGGTTGATTCTTGAAGAACTTGTTAACTCTTGTTGATGAAACAAACGCCCGCTGCCGTCGTATATAGTAAGGGTAGATTTTGTTCCTTTCAATGCAGAAGGTAATTCAACATAAAATTGTCCATCCGTGGATGGGTTCGGATATATTCTCGCTTGTTCGATAATTTCTTTCTGAATGAGCTCATTTTGTAAAGTAGTGGTTGCGGTTCGTTGTGACGATGACACCGCTACAAATCGCCACATAGCACTGTGCCAACCGGCTTGTGATCCTGTATACTGAGCATTACCAGTGAGGTTTTCAATGTTAATCCATTGTGAGCCGTTCCAGCGGTTTTGCAGGTAGTTCCATCCGCTACCGGCTGAAGCAATCGTCCATTGAGCACTATACCACGATGTATTAATATTGCCACACTGTACGCTCCCATTTTGATTTTCAAGATGCATATACCTGCCGGTATTTCGATTTTTTAATAACACATAACCATTACCGGCATCTTCCTGTATCCATTGATAAGCAGTGTTATTACCAGGATTGGTACCATACTGTACTGTACCATTTCCATTGTCATATAGAAAGCGCCCTGCCTGCCAGCGGTTTTCTATATGATAATATACTGGTGCAGGGTTTCCCGGAAATGAATCATACCATGTGCCGTTCATGTACCAGCCGTCTTTATCTCTGTTTAGATTAGCTGTTTGTGCGGTACCGTCGTTAAATATCAGATTAGTAGCAGTGATATTGGTAAATGTATAACTATACCAGCCATTTCCATCTGAGGTCATTGTAACACCGGGCCATGATCCATCTGTCAGAATACCGCCGGGCTGTGCACTCCACCAGTAAATACGCACGGTACTTCCCCAACTCACTGGTTTATTGAAATGAACTGTAAAGCTGGTGGGAGCCTGTACGGTTACGGTAGTAGTTGCAGTTCTGTTCTGATCAACTGTAGTAGCTGTAATTGTTGCCGTACCAATTGCTACAGCTGTAACTTTGCCTGTAGCGTCTACGGTAGCAATGGCATTATTGCTGCTCGTCCAGTTAACAGTTTGATTAGTGGCATTGGATGGCACTATTGTAGCTGATATGGCAGACGTTAACCCTTGCTGTAAAGTAAGGGTGGTTGGATTTACCGTTACACCTGTTACCGGAACATTCGGAACATTTGCATTGGTTAATACCAGATACTGAAAAGCACCGAGTGTGATCGTATTTGTTGCTGTTAATGTAGTGGATGAATTATTATTGAAAACATTCACATAAGTACCGGCCAGTGCAGATGGAATCTGATAGGTTCTTGACTGATTACGCATATTGGCTATCACTACTACTTTTTCAGTTCCCTGTACTTTTGTAAATGCACAGATATCTGTATTAGAGTAATTGGTCATTGATCCCCTTCTGATAGCGGTACTGGCTGTTCTGAAGTTCAATATTTTTTTGAAGTCGGCTGAAGCAGACTGATTCGCATTCCAGTTAATTTTTACAGTAGTGTATGGCCAGGGAATGGTTTGATTGAAATCCACTTCTTGTCCGCTGGTCAGAAAAGGTACGCCACGCATGTAAGCTGATACCATAAAATTCACCACCACTCCGTTGTGGCCACCAAAAACATTCAAAGCAGTAGTTCCGTTTTCGGTATCATGATTGGCAGTATAACGAACTACCTGCTGATGAGCGGCTGCATAAGTATATTCAACATTAGTGGTTTGTTGAATCTGACTTACATTACCACCGTTTGCAATAGGCATAATGGCATCATAATACCATTTATCTCCAAAGTTGAGATCAAATCCAACCTGGAAGTTTTCTAAACGGTCTCCTTCTGCAAAAAATAATAAATTTCTTCCGGAAATACCTCTGAGATTTGTAATTGCCTGTTGCCAGAAGTCTAATGGTGCATTATTCGCAAAATCGCAACGAAACCCATCTATGTTTGCTGCAAATACCCAATACCTCATGGCGTTAATCATGGCCGTGCGCATTCCGCTATTGGCAAAATTCAGAGCAGCAACATCCGGAAATGGATTCAGCGGTTGTACAACACCGTTCCCATCTCTGACATATCTTTCGGGATATTGGGTGATCCAGTCATGATCCCATGAAGTCTGGTTTGCAATCCAATCAATCATTACTGCCATTCCTCTGCTATGAGCACCATCTACCAATGCACGCAGGTCAGTTAATGTACCATATTCAGGCGCAATGCCTGTAAAATCTTTTACACAATAGGGTGAATTGGAACTTCTGTTATCCTGACCTACCGGATAAAAGGGCATCAGATATAATACATTAATTCCTAATGCGCGGATAGAATCCAGGCGGGCTGTGACACCGGCAAAATTACCGGCAGCACTAAAAGGCCGCAAATGTACCTGATACATATTGACATCACGGGCATCGGGAACATTATTAAATGGAGTTCCGTATTGTGGGGGATCCTGTGCCTGTAGGGGAATTGACCAGGCTGTAAATAAACCTAAAAACAGGATGAGTATGAGACAATAAAGTCCCTTATCACTCTTTTTAAGAGCAATCGTGTGTAACACTTTTTTCATATGTGTCGTTTTTTAATGTTCGTGCTGAAAACCTAAGATGAAGTTTTTTGTAAAATCAAATACTGGTAGGGTAATAGAGAGAGTTGCTCATTCAATACCAATGATTCGTTGTTGTTTAATCCATTCTTCCAGTTTCCCCGAATTGCTGCCGGAACTTCCAGTGACTGATTATTGTTGCGCATGTTTATTATAACCAGTACGGTTTCTGATTCGTGTGTTCTTGTGAACACAACTATATCGTTGTTGCTGTATGGCTGTAGTGATCCTCTTTTGAGTGGAGTACTATGGTTTCGAAACGAGATAAATGTTTTATAAGCCGCTTTTACAGTTGTATTTTCGTTTGACCAGTTTATTTTTACAGAAGTGAAGGGAAATGGTATATTTTGCTGCATTCCAATTTCCTGTCCATTATAAATCATGGGTACACTATTGATGGTTGCCGCTGTTACAAAAGCCGCCATTGCTCCATCATTTCCATTAAACAAATTTACCGGAGAACCATCCGACCCGTTTACATCGTGATTAGTAGTATAACGTACCACCCGTTTACCGGCAGCTGCATTTACATATTCTGCCTGATGAGTTGTAAACAAGGTATTGACTGATGCATTGTTCATGAGAACTGATTTCAGGGTTCCATAAAAATTAAAACCGAAGTTGTAATCAAATCCGGTAAGAAAATTATTATTACGGCTACCTTCTGCCATCAATAATAATTTATGTGTTTTGATTGATCGTAAACTGTCATTGGCCTGCTTCCAGAAGTCCAGCGGCGGCCCGTCAGCATAATCGCATCTAAAACCATCTACATTAGCTTTGTATATCCATGATTTCATTGACCGGATCATTTCTTTACGCAGGTCCTGATTCGAAAAATTAAGTTGGGCAACGTCTCTCCATTCGAGCGGACTAATAATTTGCCCGGCGGAGTTCTGTTGATACCAGTTTTTGTGTTCACTGATCCAGGTATGATCCCATGAAGTATGATTGGCAACCCAATCGAGTATAACGGCTAATCCTTTACTATGTGCTGCATCCACCAGTTCACGTAGGTCGTTTAGTGTTCCGAATTCATCACTAACAGCATTATAGTCTTTTATGCAATAGGGAGAATTAAAAGCGTTCAATTGTCCTACCGGATGAATCGGCATCAGATAAACAACATTAGCTCCCAGTGATTTAATTTCATCTAATCGGGCCGTAACCCCCTTTAAATTGCCCTGGTTGCTGAATGCGCGAATATTCACCTGGTAAAGAACAACATCTTCCGGATCAGGAACGCCCGTGAAAGGAGTTCCATATTGCTCAGGAGAAGGATCATCAGGTGGCTGATTGTCGGGGGAATTTGTTTTTTTGCCACAACTACTTAACAGCAGCCAGAACAATAAAGTATAAAGGGTAGTTTTCATTCTTTCTCAGATGAATTATTAATCAATTATTGTTTTACGATAGAATAACTATAATTACCGGCGTGCTGAAGATCGAGTGTTATTTTGTATACACCGTCTTCTGCTACAGAAAACTCCTGTAGGTTTTCATTGTAAGGTAATAAAGGATGATTTGCATACTGTAGTTTACCTTCATTATCCAGCGCAAGGTCCATACTCCATGCTTTATTAGCGCGGAATTTAAATGAACCGTTTGCAATCAGGTGAGTGGTAACTGTCCAAACCTGTTGAGATTCGTCATAGTTCAATTCCGTATCTGCATCCCAACCTCCCGGCGTGGCAGCTCCAATAATGCCCCAGGTGGTTTTAGTAGCCGTCCATGTATTTTGCTGAAGATTGGCTGTAAGATAATAATATCCACCGACAGGAACAGATAAACCTGCTGCCAGGCCGTCGGTATCTAATGTACCGTTTCCGCCGTCACCATAGTTCGTGTGATTCCAATCCGGTGTGCTGGTGTATTTGAAATATAAAGGGCCTTGTCCGGGCATATAAACAAATCCGTCATATAAGCCGGTTAAAGCGGCAACAGGTGCCAGCCGTGGTGCTGTGGACGGATCCCAGCCCTGATACTCACCCGGAACAAACAAATCAATACCGTAAGGTGTAATTGTTTGTATCAATGTATTTGAATATACAGGTGGTATTACAGATGTTTTTCCATCAAATTGATTCACATTGGCAATGATTCTTACTGCAATTTCAGCAGCCACACCCGGCGTTAAATTTAGCTGGGTAAGAAGATTATTGAGTTCAAGTGCTGTAAAGCCGTGCGTTAAAACGCGGTTTTCGATATTAATTCGTGTGGCAGTAGCCCAATTATTGGAAGTATCATTGACAGCACTAAACTGAAGAGTGTAAGAAACTACAACATTAGCCCCGAAAGAAGCAGCTTTCCAACTGTAGGTTAAAACAGTATCATTATTCATGCTCTCATTCAATACCAATGTGGTGGCAGAGGTAGTCAAAGCGCTTGAATCGAATGTGCCGGCACTTAAAACCGGCAGGTCACCTTCTTTTTTACATGCTATGAATGTCATCAGCGTGAAAAAAACAGATAAAAAAGATATTTTGATTCGCATAGAAAAAAATTTATTCATTCACAGATCCGTTTAGAATCTAGTAATTATTGTTTTGATCCAGATTGGTATTTGCAAGAATTTCTGCAGCAGGAATCGGATACAAGGCGAAGTGAGGTGCCACCCCTGTTCCGTCTTTCACGCCACCTTTCCACGGCCATAAATAAGAACTGCTTGTAAACAGTCCGTATCTGATCAGGTCAGTTCTGCGAAATCCTTCCCAATATAATTCACGCATACGTTCATTTAATATTTCATTTAACGTGATGGCACTGACGTTTCCGCTGGTATTTTCATAGGCTCTTTCCCGTAACTGGTTAATATAATTCAATGCATCTGCCGTAGAACCACCGGTTCCGCCACGTAATACAGCTTCGGCATAAATCAGGTGCATTTCTGCTAATCTGAATAAGGGAAAATCGACACTACACAAAACGCCATTTGGTGAAGGCGGCGTAACACCCGCAGAGGTTTTGTTATTAAATTTGTGTACACTCAAACCATCATTAAACGTGAATACATCATTTACTTCCAGGTTTGTACCGCTGAACATGGCTCTTTTATCAGCATTTCCGCTATAGTCTCCAAAAATCAATGGAAGGTTTTTAGTACTTCTGTTTCCTAACCAACCACCGTTAGGAATTCCGTAATTCGCATTATCCTCAGCGTTATTTCCATGTGCAGCACAGATCAGAAAAGTAGTGCCCCCGTAATTTTGTGATTCAACGGCGTCATACGCGATGGGTAAAATAATCTCCGGATTATTTATATCATTATCGCTCATGAAAAGTGTTTTGTAGTTCGTTTTCAAGGCGTAACCGGCGTCAATTACTTTTTTAGAATAAGTAATGGCATCCGTAAACCTGTCGTTACCTGTATATATTGCGGCGTTCAGATAAAGCCGTGCCAATAAAGCCCATGCGGCACCCTGGTCAGCACGTGCATATTCATTCTGGCGCGGGGCAGCCAGATCATTTTCAATGGCAATTAGCTCTGATTCTACAAAATCGAATAAATCAGCTCTTGAAATTTGTTCAGGTATATATTTACCAATAGGATGTTCTTCTGTTACAAACGGAGGATTTCCAAATAAATCCATCAATACCCAATATTGGAAAGCTCTTAAAAAGCGCGCCTCTGCTTTAAACCTTCTGATTTCATCTGCTTCCTGGCCGGTATATCCCCTGGCTGTTATTTTTTCTTCACTGGCTTCCCTGATCAGCTCGTTGGCAACGGTAATTTGAAAAAGGCTTCTGGCATAAGCAGCATGTACAAAAATATTGGAGGAAGTCCAGTTAATATTATGAAAGTTCACCAGGAAAGCATCATTCCAGGCACAGATGGCTTCATCGGTCGGCAATTCCTGTAAGTTCCACCAGGCGCGCAGGAAGTCGGTGGTACCTGCATCAGTAATTCCTGCAATATTTACATCAGATACCCCTACTCCTGTGCTACTCACCAACGAATAAGCTCCGTAAACCTTTGCCAAAACTTCTTTATAACCTGTTAAGGTACTGAACTGTTTTTCTGATGTATTGGCATTTTCCGGTTGTAAATCAAGTTTCTTATGACAAGCTGTTGCTGTTACCATCAATACAGCTACGGCAATTATATGTATGTTGAAATATTTTTTCATAAACTGAATTTTTGAATCCCTTAAAATTGAATACTTGCGCCTACTACAAATGTGCGCGGACGTGGATAAATCACATTGTCAATACCACCATAGATTTCAGGATCTAAACCGGTATATTTTGTAGCAACAAATACATTCTGACAATTAGCGGTAAATCGAAGTGATGCTTTATCATTCATAATACGTCCGAAATTGTAGATAACTCCAAGGTTATCCATTCTCAGAAAAGATGCGTTCTGAATGTAATAGTCTGATTGTTTCTGGCCGTTAATAAATCCTGTATTTAAAATATCACTGTTTGTATTGGCGAGGTATTGTAACGGATTCAACATATTTGCCACTACTGCACCTGTTGCAATTTCATTATATAAATAGTTGCCAACATTTGCACGGATAACTGTATTGAATGTCCATTTTTTATGTGTCAGTTGTGAAGAAAAGCCGAAAATATATTTAGGAAAAGGAGCCTGATACCGGTAAAGGTCTTTTTCATTAATAGTACCGTCACCATTACGGTCTGCGTATACTCCTTCAATAGGTTTTCCATTCGTGTATAGTTGTTGATATACATAAAAAGAATTCGGAGAATATCCTACTGAATTAATCTGAATAACACCATTACCTGTTAAAGTACCTGCATAAGTTGAATCTTGTGTGGCTGTTAAATTGGTAATGGTATTTTTATTGTAAGCTGCATTAAAAGAAACTTCTAATGTTGTTCTTTCATTACGAATGGGTACAGTCGTTAATGAAAGTTCGATGCCTTTATTTTCAACATTTCCTACGTTGGTAAGGATTCTTGACCCGAAGTTTGATCCGGCCGGAATAGGAATTTCATTCAGGAGGTCTTTTGTTTTTTTGAAGTACACATCGATTGCACCGTAAATACGGTTGTTCAGAAATGCAAAATCAACTCCTGCATTATACGCGGCTGTTTGTTCCCATTTGATGCCGGCATCATAGGGAGATGGTGTTCCCATGCTATACCAGTTATTACCGAACCTAACCAAAGATCCACTGCCGCTGAGTGAATAAACAGACTGATAAGGATATTCATAGATGCCATCCTGATTACCCGTAACACCATAACTCAGCCGGAGTTTTAAATCGTTTAAGGCATTCACATTATTTAAGAAGTTTTCTTTATTAAGCTGCCAGGTAAATGCCAGTGAAGGAAACGTTCCCCAACGAACATCAGGTGCAAAACGCGAAGAACCGTCTGTTCTTAAAGAAGCTGCCAATGTATATTTATCATCTACGGTATAAATGACTCTTCCGTAGTAAGAAATTAAGGTATTTTGTGGTTTGTCATATGGAAACTTCGGAATACTTCCCGGTAAAGTGTCTCCCTTTTCGGTAATAGCAGGAAAGTTGAAATTTGTGGTCTGATTGTTATAATAACCGTATCCGGCCGTGGCGTTCAACTGACTTTTTAGTGAAGGAAACTGTTTATTGTAACTCAGATAAAATTCCATCACAGTATTATTCAGTTTGTTAGAATACTGATTACGCTGGCCTCTTTCCAAAAAGTTTTGCGCAGCATACTCCGGAACGTTTACGGTACCCTCTCCTTTCGCTACATCATAACCAAGGTTTAAGTTGGCGTGTAACTCCGGCAAGAAATGGAATTTGTAATCGAACTGCGCACTTCCGTAACTTCTGTAAACATTGCTCATGTTTCTATATAAATCCAACAGTGAAACCGGATTTTTGGGTGCCAGTTTATTCAGCGTGTGTTCACCGCTTAAAGGATCTATTGAGGCCCATTCATAATAATTACCATAAGGTGATGAACTATAAACCGGTTGGGTAGGATCAAAGTATACTGCCGAACTAATGGCGGCATTATTTGCAAAGCGTGTATTATTATAGGCCCCTTTAAGGTTAATATCTACTTTAAGATGGTCATCGAAGAAGCGCGGACTTAGAACAATTCCTCCGGAATAGCGTTGCAGACGATCGGTTCTCAGAAGTCCTTCCTGATTCAGATATCCGACAGAAACCCTGTAAGGAATATTGTTTAGCGACCCGGCAATGCTTAAATTATTATCTGTACTGATAGCGGTTTGAAAAATCTGATTCTGCCAGTCAGTAGAGGTTGCACCCATCAAAGATTTATAAGTATTGATATTATCATAAGTTCCTCCGCCTAATGAATCTACCAAATGGCGGAACTGATCAGCAGACAGTACATCCATTTTTTTTGTCATTGTGGCTGCAGACACCTGAGTGGTGAAGTTAATAACAGGTGAACCTGCACTTCCTTTTCTGGTAGAAATAAGAATAACTCCGTTAGATGCGCGTGATCCGTAAATAGCGGTTGCCGCTGCATCTTTTAAAACAGTAAAAGAAGTAATATCAGCGGGGTTAATCAGGCTTAACGGATTTGAAGCACCATATATACCATTTCCACTGAGCGGAACACCATCTACAACGATTAATGGATCATTACTGGCATTTAAAGAAACACCCCCGCGAATACGGATAGTACTTCCGGCACCCGGAGAACCACCGTTACTGGTAACAGATACGCCGGGTACTTTACCGGCGATAAGCTGTTCGGGAGTAGTAATAGCCCCCTGCTGAAAATCTTTAGAAGTAACTGTTGAAATTGCTCCGGTTACTTCCTTTCTTTGTACAGAACCGTAACCAATCACTACCACATCAGCCAATAAATCTTCTTCCGGTTCCAATGTAATCATTAAATCAGGCTGAGCTGTTATCTCTTTTGTATGATAGCCAACATAAGAAATCGATAATTTACTATTTACCGGAACTTCTATTTTAAAGTTTCCGGATATATCGGATAGTGTTCCGGTTGCTGTTCCTGCGATTTTTACCGATACCAACGGTAATGGTTCTCCTTTCTCATTTTTAATAACTCCTGTAACCGTTATTGTGTTTTGTGCACTAACAGTCTGCAGGATAAAAATGCAACTGAAAAACAACAAAAACACTTTAAAATGACTAAACAATTTCATATTGACAAGTTGTGTGAATGAACAGATTAATTTTGGTGGCTGTGTAAAGAGTTCGATGAAAGCTTTTGCAAGAGCTGAAGAGCCGGTATACTTTCTGGTTAAACGAATCCGGCTTTCCGGGATGGTTCAAAATATCTTTGGTGAATGTCATGACGGGATATGTCACGGTCTGTACTTACTTTTTGGATAGTAATACCTGGATGGTTATTGAATATAGCAGGAGTTTGGAATACGCCTGATTCATGGAATTGGGTGAATAACAGTTTTTTCATCAGCAGCTTTTTGCAATCGGGTTTTAATAAAATGAACAACCTAAAAAAACGACATGCGTTCACGTTGAACAACTTTTAAAACACCAATGGAAATATTTGACGAAAAATAGTGTTAAGTAAATTTTGTATAATATTGAAAATCATACAAATAAAAACATATTAAATATAAATATTATAGAAAGATTAAAGACTTGAAAAGTCAGAATAATGAACGTACATGAAGGGTTCTGCAATAGAAAATCGTGTAGTGTATGAAAATATTGATCATCTACGTTTAAACACAGATAATCATGGGGGAAGATAATCTTAAAGAGTTTTAGCTGTTTAAATGGTTTTGATTTTCATCACCTCGTCTTCAAATGTTTCTACCGGAATGCGTGATTTATTTCGGATCCGGGACTTATAGCTATAAATTGTTTTAACTGAATAGCCGAGTATGCCGGCTATTTTCTCCGGATCAGTTACCCCGAGACGAGTTAACGCGTAGATACGTAAATCAGTATTTAAGAGTTCGCCTTCACGCAGAACAATTTGTTCTTCAGGGTGAAGTAGTGCATTCATTTCCTGTACAAAGTTGGGGAAAAGTTTAAGAAAAATGCGGTCAAAACTGAGTAACAGTTCTTCTTTTTCCTTCCGTGTATCTATTTTATTGAGATAATAAGTAATGTCTTCGTATCTGCGTTCTTTGATTTTTTGCTCAATGGTGCTTTTAATTTTGTCTAGTTTACTATAAAATTCAGAATCAGCGTTGAAGAAATACCCGATATACTCTTCTTTAATTTTATTAACTTCTTCTAATTTATCGTTCAGTTCTTCCAAACGGCGGTTTGATTCCTGTAATTGTTCAATGGCTGTTTTCTGCGCAGCGTTGGCTAAGCTTAATGCTGATTTAGCGTGTTTCAGTTTTCTAATCTGACGAGAGATGATCCAGGATAATGCAATTAATGCTAATACCAGAATCGTGACAACCACTGCATACTTTATTAATATAGCTTTTTGAGCCTCCATTGCAGCGATTCTTTCCCCTTCTATCAAAGGCAGAATCGTGCTTACCTGAAGTTGGCGTTGACGGGCACCATAATATTTTGCGTTGGCGATTGCTCCTTCAATACACATAGATGCATGCCGTAAGTCGCCCGTCTGATACAAAAGAACGGCCAGGTGAAAAATAGCAACAGTTTCTTTGGTAGTAGATTGTATATCTGCAATAGAAGCACGAACCAGTAATTCTATTGCCTTAGCTGTATCCGCCCGCTGAAGATATACGGTACTTAAGGTGGAGGCAGTAATAGCCAGTTGATGTTTTGATAATTCAGGCCAGTTGAGTAACTGTTCTAACTGGATGAGCCCTTCGTCCAATTTATTGGTTTTAAGAGCTTTTAATCCGGCATAATACTTATATTCAAATGATTCAGGAACAAAATAATGCAAAGCTGAATCGATATAAGTATTACCCAATTCATCATACTTAAAAGAATAATTGTAATCACTTACATAACCTGCCAGATCATAATAATACCTTGCCCAAAGTGAATAGTAAGTACCTTTTAAACTATCAGGAACCAGGTGCTTTTGTAAGGTAGATAAAGAATCATAGGTTTCTTTGAATAATCCTCCGGATAACAGTATAAAACTGAGTCTGATTTTTGCGGAAGCCTGGTAATTAACATCGTTCAGGCTATTAGCTATTTCAATTAAGCGATGTGCATAGGTATAAGCAGAATCATAATTATAGACTTTAAAAGCCTCGTATAATTTTTCATAATGCCTGAAAATAGTGGACGGGGATTGATCAGAGACTTGTAAGGCAGCGCGGTAGCTTTCGATTTGTTTTATTTTATCAGCTTCATATTTCGCCGCATTTTGCATGACGCCGTTCAATTGATGCATGAGTTCATCACTTCCTGCGATACTTCGCACACAAATTATCGTTAGCAGCATTATGCTGATAAGCACTTTTCTCATTTTCATGTTGGCTGTTAGCTGGTTATTTCAAATGTAAGATGATTCTATTATATAGAAAAGAATCATTCCTGAAGCAACAAAGTAAGTTACGAATTTAGTAGTGATTTTTTATCTTTTTTATTCAGGCTCTTTGCCAGAAATGTTACTTAGTACAAAATCAACACTAATTGCGAAAAGTATTCCTCATGCTACTAATCTGAAAAAAATAAAAAAATTAATAAACTATCTTTACCTGGCAGATCAGATTTACTACAATTTCACCATTTATGAGTTTCGATTTATTCTTTTATAAAAGGAAAAACAGCAATATAACTTGCGATGATATCAGCAATTATTTAACCCGAAAACTAACGTCTCCTAATGAGGACGAATATCAATGGTTCTTTGAGAACGACCGTACAGAAGTTTATTATTTTTTTGAAAAAAACGACCCTGCAGGAGAATTTTATGAAGGATTTGAAAATACCGGATTTGTTTTTAATCTGAATTATGCCAGGCCAGAGTTCTTTGGGTTAGAAGCTTTCGATTTTGTAACATACTTCGTAAACGATCTTGATCTTTATGTAATAAACCCTCAAACCAGTAAAGCTGCTCCTCATAAGCCCGGTAAAACAGAACTCTTTCAAACCTGGAATAAAGCTAATCTATATGCTTGCAGTCAATTCAATAATGAACAATCAGTTTATCTGCCGCCAGATCTGACTAATGCCATCTGGGTACATAATTATAATGTAAAACGGATGCAATATGAATTGGGAGCAGAATATTTCGTTTCAAAGGCATTCTTCTTCAAAAAATCAGATGGTGGCACACCAGTTACCTTATCTATCTGGACAGAACATTTTCCGAATGTATTGCCGGTTACAGATTATTATGTACTGGCACGAAAATATAAACGTTTTTTCAAAACTATTAAGGAAGTAATATTGTTATCAAAGGAGGATTTTAATGCTAAATTTTCCAGTTATTTTGAAGCTTATAAATACCCGGATACTATCATTATTCATCATGAAAAAGCAAAAGCTGCAGCAGCTTTGTTCAATAAAGTACGCACTGATTTAAATTTTGAAAAAGAGCTGATCAGAGTTCCGGCAGATTTAATTCTGAATATACCAGCTTCGTAAATGAGTATTACAAGTCTTATAAAATATTAACAGGAGCACCACATGAAGCTTACTGTTTTTTCAATACTTTTATATCCGCATTCTTTAACAGAAATGAGATAATATGAAAATGAAATTTATTGTATTTGGGGTGGCAGCTATTGTAGCAGTATTAACTACAGGTTGCAGGTTATTTCAGCCAAAGGAAGTACCTGTAACAAATAGTACGTCACAACCTGAATTAAGAAATCTGATCATTTTCTATGATGCTAAAGTGGGTAAAGAAGGTTTGCTGGAAGCAGTAAATCAATATGGTGCAAAGTTACTTTATGATTATACAAACTTATATGGCATTGCGGTTGCTGTTCCTGAAAATAAATCAATAAATGATGCCATTAAATATTTCAAGAAAGTAAATGGTGTTTTATCTGTAGAAAAAGATCAGCTACAATCAATTCAAATGCAATAATCCTTTAAGAACAATCAAGATGAATACGATCTATACCACTATTTATAAAAGTACTTTTGGCGAACTGTTACTCGGTGAATATGAAGAGCAGCTTTGCCTCGTAGACTGGAATTACCGTTCAAAACGTCAGCAGGTAGATGATCGGCTCAAAAGTTTTTTTAAGGCGGAGTATGTTGAACAACTTACGCCTTTGCATCAAAAAGCAATAGATCAGTTAAAAGAATATGCCGATCGTAAACGTACAGAATTTAATTTGCCATTGATATTTGCGGGTACAGCTTTTCAACAGAAAGTATGGAATGAATTACTCAAAGTTCCTTTCGGAAAAAGTATTTCTTATCTGGAACTGAGTCGCAGATTAGGCGACGAAAAGGCCATTCGTGCAGTAGCTTCGGCGAACGGTGCAAACGCTATTTCTATTCTGGTACCCTGTCATCGGATTATCGGCAGCAACGGAGAGTTAACAGGATATGCCGGCGGAACGGCGGTGAAACACAAGTTACTACAATTAGAAGGACTTATCCAGCAACAGGCATTGTTTTAGTAATCAATTAGTACGGTTGAATTTACCAATATAAAAATATTGTAGAATTAACACGTTTACTATGAATACAATGACCGCATTAGCTCAATTGCAATCTATCCTGAACGAAACTTACAGCTCGGAAGAAAATGGTGAATTTAAAATAGAGCTCAAAGAAGGCTTGTCAGATGATGAAATTCATCTGCTGGCACAACAACTTCCCACCCGGCAACTTCCTGCCGAAATTCATGAATTATTAAGATTTTCTTCGGGTTTTAAATTCCCTCCTTTTAAAGAAATCACTTTTGATGGAATCAGCCTCTTCGATATGGAGGAGTTTTTTCCTTATTCTGTTAAACTGACTACAGATATTTTTACTAATGTATGGATTGTTGACGTTGATCTACAGGGAAACTGGGGGAATGTTTTTTTTATCAGTCATGATCCGGCGGTGATAGTGAAACACTCAGAAAATTTATCACAATTCATTCAACATATCCATGAATTTGGCAAAGATAAAAAACTATCTAACCTGGATAAAATCCGTGAAAAAACGGTATTTGATATATGGGAACAAAAAGACGGTTTAATAAGCCTTGAACATGCACGTCAATCTGACGATCTGGTGTTGAAGGAGTTTGCTTCCCGCCTCGAAAATAATTATGTGATTGCCGATCTGAGAAATAAGCCAAATAAATCTGGTTTTGCATGGGGCAAGTTTGGCCCTTCCATACAAAAAACGATTCGCAACGGATCTAATACTTTATGGGGTATTGAAAGAAGAAAAGGGATATTATCAAAAATATTCAATCGCTAAACAAACTTTGTACTACTATAAATATACTCTATCATCTAAAACTATAGAAATATGAAATATATTGTTGTTTTGTTCTTAGTTATAGCTACTTTGATTTCCTGTAAAGAAAAGGCATCGTCCGTAGATCGAAGAGATACCACGAAGGACAGAGACTCGATGAACTTACAGCCGTTACCTCCCACCCCTGCAAAAGTAACGACATGGAAAGGAACTATAGATCATAAGATTCCGGTGGTTATTCATTACCAGACAGACAGCAATCTGATGATGGGCGAAATTACCTATCTCAGTACCAAACAACAGGAACCTATCAAACTGATCGGATTGATTCAGGACGACAATAATTACCGTTTTCAGGAGTTTGAAAAAACCGGTAATATATCAGGAGTGATCAATGTGAATTCAACTTCCGGTAAACTAACCGGTACCTGGATGTCGCCGGTTACCATGAAAGAACTACCGGTAGAACTTTTCGCTGTTGATACCAATTTAGTTGCAACGGCAGAAATAAAAGCAGACCGTAATACAGCCTTCGGTAAGTATGCCTATGAATATGGTAAAAAAGGATATAAAGGTTATTTTACTTTAAACAAAATTGATGAGATGAAAGCTGAGTTTGAAATTTCAGCTGTCACCAGTGAAGACAGAGGACTTAACCTGGCTGATGTAAAAAAGGATACCATTAACTTGCCAACAAACAACTTTACTTATGAAATTCCGCATAGCGGGAAATGTGGTTTCGGAGTAAAACTTTATAAAGATTTCGCCTATATATATTATACAAATGGCTATTGTACCGGTCAGTTTGGCCATAATGCCACAATTGAGGGTATTTTTCTGAAAGTAAAATAAATTTATTCCTGAATTGGTTTATTTTTCAGTTAAGCCATCTTAGGTTTGTATGAGTCAATGTGCAAATAAATAACCTTTCCGCAACAAATTGATGATCTTAAATGTTGCTTTAGAGGTAACTTATGATCACATTAATTCAATACTCAGTGAAATGGTATGAACGAAATTTTTAAAATATTCAGGGTAGACGCCACAGCGGCGCATAAAATTCAACAGTCAGTAAATGACCCGCACCATCACGACTTTGAAGAACTGATTATCGGTAGAGAAGGTCAACTAGAGCATTTTATAGACTTCCGGTCTAAATTAATAAATGCTCCTTTTGTTAGCTTTGTAACGCAGGGCAAATTACACCGCGTTCAACCCATAGTAAAAGATGGCAAATGCGACTTATGGGTTATTCGTTTTAAAAGTGAATTCATTGCCGAAACTACATTTCAGCTCTATTCCTCTTTTCATGATAATGCCAATATCAGTTTTGAACATAATAGTTGTTTTGAACGGCTGATTACTCTTTGTGAACTTATTTATCAGGAATACCAACAGGAAGCAGCTGATCTCGCCGTGATCAGACAATTATTAAGTACTTTATTTACTATTATTGAATCTGACAGACGCAAACTCAATCTGAATAGCGAAGAATCAAAAAAAATACAAAGTGCTACTTTTAAAAATTTTCTACGCCTTCTCGATGAACATTATAAAGAACCAAGAGATGTAAATTTTTATGCTGAAAAACTCTTTATGACGGTAAGAAACCTGAATCTTACCTGTCAGACTATACTCCATCAAAGTGTTTCAGAAATAATTGAAACCAGAAAACTCACTGAAGCAAAAAACTTATTGATTACTACTGATAAAACTATTTCAGCAATTGGTTTTGATCTGGGGTTTAAAGAAAAAACTTATTTCACTCATGCCTTTAAGAAAAAAACAGGTATGACGCCGAAAGAATTCAGAGAGGAAATGAATAAACTGCTTCCATAGTTGCTGATAAAAAAGAAGCTAAAGCAAGTGTAAAATTATAATCCATATACTTTTAATACTTATTTTTTTAGTGCTGACAATAGTGTATCAAGTTCATTCAATGTCATTGTAAATCCGTCTTTGAATCCCATTTGAAGGAGCATTTCAATATTGGCAAATGTTTGATGCCTTATAGTGATATCCGCTATTGTTGTTTCGTTTTGTTCAATGAGGTTCAATTCCCATTGTGAAGTTGGAAGTGCTGTGTTAATATTTTCGTCTTTATCAGCAAATGAAGACAACCAATTCAAATGGGTTGTGGGGTTTATCAACGTGAATTGCTGAATGCCCCAATGCTCCTGTCCTTCAGAATTTACCATAGCATAAAATCTGCGTCCGCCAACTGTGCAATCCATAATTTTTGTTTTGGATTGCAACGGTTTTGGTGCCCACCATTGATCAAGCACTTCGGCATTTGTCCATGCTTCCCATACTAATTCAATGTCTGCATTAAATGCCCGTTTGATGTTTACCGTGTTATTTTCTTTGTTGACAGAGAAGTCAAATAATAGATTGGTACTCATTTTTCGTTTTTAATGATGGAATACATAATCATCCGGTAGGAAATATAGCGCAACTATTTGGCTTCACAAATTTTTATTGATTTTTTGAAAGAACAGACACCTTAACTCATAAAAGCTTCAAACAAGGTACCTCTTCCTAAAAACACAACTTTTCTTCCGATTAGTGTTACCACGCCGAATAAACTTAAAATACCTTTGTAAGTAATCTGTATACCAGACAGACATGATTTTTTAAACAGCTTCTATTGATAATGAATCGAAAAGACTTTGTAAAGACAATGGCAATACTACCTATAGGTGCAGCGGCATACAAACTGAATGCATTACACAATGCAACGCAAAACTTTGAAGCAACGGAGAAAATGCCCGTTCTTTTTCTTGGTCATGGTAATCCGATGAATGCGATCGAAAATAACACTTTCACGCATGGGTTTGAAAATATCGGAAAATCCATTCCAAAACCCAAAGCAATTCTTTGTATTTCTGCTCATTGGGAAACCCGTGGTACTTTTGTCACTGCTATGGAAAAACCTAAAACCATTCACGATTTTGGAGGATTTCCACAGGCCTTGTTTGATGTACAGTATCCCGCACCAGGTAGCCCGGATCTTGCAAATGAAACACAGAAAATAATCCAGTCAACACAGGTAGGTTTAGACCATGACTGGGGCCTGGATCACGGTTGCTGGACGGTTGTAAAGTTCCTTTATCCGAACGCTGATATACCCGTCATACAATTAAGCATTGACTATACCCAGCCGCCGGCATATCACTATGCGCTGGCTAAAGAACTGGCCGCTTTGCGTAGAAAAGGCGTATTGATTATAGGAAGCGGAAATTCTGTTCATAATCTGAGGATGGCCGCATGGGATAAAATGACAACACCCGGTTATGGATATGACTGGGCAATTACAGCGAATGAAAAAATGAAAAAGATGATTACCGAAAAAGATCATCAGTCGCTCATTCATTTTAATAAACAGGGCCGTGAGTTTCAATTGGCAATTCCAACACCCGAACACTACCTTCCATTGTTATATACACTGGCTTTACAGGAAAAGAATGAACAAACAACCTTTTACAATGATGAACTGATAGCAGGTTCATTGAATATGCTCTCAGTGAAAATAGATTAAAAGAAGAGGTATTATCTGAATAACCACTACACCGTTCATATTTCATATTATTACGAATGAACAAATATTACCGAAACGTTTAGATACCTGTAAAGAGCTGTGTAGTGATTTCTACATTAAGCAATTGACTAAAGTCAGAAAGAAACTAAAGATTGACAAAACCCTGATTATTTCAAATACTAACATCTGTTAAAAAATCTGATTTTCAAAGAGATACCAGGTTTTCAGAAACGATTATCAGCGATCTGGTTCAGATAAAAGCGGAGAGTGTTTTTTTACAGTCAGCCTGTTCAGATTTTTGTTCTGTGGTTTATGGTGCCGGTAATTTGGTAATTAGCAGGCAAAGGCCCGTTCTGCTTAAAAACGACAGAAGTTTTTAGTACCGATAACAATTGACTAACGTAATCAGTAGAACCGGATGTATGGTTCAGAAGTTGTATATAAGATTATTGAATTTAAATCATCATATATGGAAATAACCGCAGCAGTTGTAAAAGAAAAAGGAGGTTCATTCAACCTTCAAAAGTTAAAGTTGGAAGAACCAAGACCCAATGAAGTATTAGTAAGGATTGTTGCTACAGGAACCTGTCATACGGACATGGCTGCCAGAGATAATTTTTTAGGTTCATCTGACTTCTTTCCTATTGTATTAGGACATGAAGGCGCCGGGATTGTTGAAAAAGTGGGCGCTGCCGTAACCGGATTAGCAGTTGGCGACCATGTGGTAATGACTTTTGGTTTTTGCGGACATTGCGTAAACTGTAAATCAGGAAAACCGGCCTATTGTGAAAAGTTTATGCCTTTGAACTTTGGCGGGTGTCGTTTAGATGGTTCGCATAGTCATCACGATCATGATAATAACGGCATAAAAGATAATTTCTTTTCACAATCATCTTTTGCAACATATGCAATCGGTGATCAGAATAATGTTATAAAAGTTCCCAAAGAAGCTCCCCTGGAAATATTGGGACCTTTGGGATGCGGCATACAAACAGGCGCAGGTGCCATCATTAATTCATTAAAAGTAAAAGCCGGGAGTTCAGTAGTAATTTCAGGATCAGGAGCCGTGGGATTAGCTGCCCTGCTGGCTGCCAAAGCCTGTTCTGCAACAACAATCGTTGCGGTAGATATTAATGAAGAGCGTTTAAATTTCGCATTAGAACTGGGTGCTACGCATGTAGTAAACAGCAAAAAAGAAAATGTGATTGAAGCCCTTCAAAAAATTGAACCAAAAGGATTTGATTTTGGCTTTGATACAACAGGCCGGAATGATGTGATTAATAATTCATTAGCTGTTTTGAAGTCTGCCGGTGAAATGGGCATTGTTGGAGTAGCGGAAAAACCACTTGAAATAGAAATGAATGGGTATGTTGCCCGGGGTATTCAACTAAAAGGAATTGTGGAAGGTGATAGTGTTCCTGGTGAGTTTATACCTGCAATGGTGAAAATGTATATGAATGGACAGTTTCCCTTCGATAAATTAATTAAGAAGTATAAGTTCGAAGACATTAATCAGGCAATTGATGATTCCGAACACGGAAGAACCATAAAACCTGTCATATTAATAGGCGAATACAATGGTTAATAATAGCCGTTTGAAATTCAAACGGGTTTCATCTGAAAAGCTGTTTCTTTCGAGAAACAGCTTTTTTATGACACAGACACTATCTGATAAGATACAAAAAAAAATTGATATCAGCAAATCGCATTAATAGGGTACGAATCAACTATATACTAACCGAAACGGGATACTTTTATATACTCAATGGCAGCCAGGTATTGGTCAGACACAGTCTCCCCTCTTTTCTTAGCCTCTTTCAACAAAGAGCCTAATACATCAGTTTTAAGTGTATGATGGAGTGATTCATATTTATGAATGCAACCTGATAATTCATTTAATAATTTTTCATATTGTTGATAAATATCGACCAGTTCTTTTGTTTTCTCACCTACCGAAACCACATCGATTTCTCCTTCTGACTGCCGGCATAAAACATCCAATGCCGTAACTAATGCCAGGTGTTTTTTATTGCTGATAGGTCGCATTTATTGTTTGTTTAATAAATAATCAAGTTTAAATCACACTTATGGAATAATTGTTTTAACTGCTACCGGAACTACTTTCCGTCTTGAATGTTTTTGTAATTCCTGTATATATACTGAAGAAGTTTTTTGAAGCTCAATATTTTTCCTCAATGGGTGTTTTTGATTAATTGTAACTACTCCGGTTATTTCCAGGGCTTTTTTGAGCAACACATCATCCGTATTTCCAAATTGTTTTAAAGGGAGATCTGTTATTTCATCTATAGAATAATCAGGGTATATTCCCCGTGAATAATCTCCCTGATAACTGGCATTATAGAGTTTAAAAACCAGCGGATGCATCACTACAAAATATTGCTGAGGAATTCGTTGGTCATTGATGGCAAATGAAGCCATATCTTTTCCCATAGTAGAATTGCCAATTACGATTACATCAATGTAAGGCTTCATGTTATTAATGAGTAATTCTGCCGCTGAGGCTGTTCTTTCAGATACCAATATAATTACTCTTTTCAGATGTAACCGATAAGGTAATAATGATGAAAAAGATGCAGTGGAATTGTTATTTTCACGGATGGTCTGTTCAAACGAACTTCGCCTCTCTCCTCCGTTTTTATTGGCCCTGTATATTACAAACAAATCATTTCCTTCTACGTTACAGAGTATAGCAGCAAGTTTAGCTGCTGATGAAACATCCCCTCCCGGATTATAACGCATATCCAATATCAGCTCATTCACATTCTGTTGTTTCAGCAATGAAATCACACTCAGTAATTGCTGATCAGCCGATGCATTGAACGTATTATAGAAAAGATAACCGGCTTTTGTATACCCATTTTCAAAGACATTACTGATATATACAGCAGGCTCTGAAAAACGATGCGAATTGATTTCAATATTCTTATCTGTTAGCCACTCATTGTTTTGCCAGATACCTGTAGTTAAAAGAAGCGTATTACCGCTTCTGATAGAATGAACAACCGTCTCGATATTCGAAAACGTTAGCGGTATGTTGTTAACGAAAAGAAAATAATCGCCTCGTTTCAACCCTTTTAAATCAGCCGGACCACCCGGCACCACCAATGTAATAATACCGGTTAAACCACCTGATTGATATGGCATCTCCAATAACTCATATTCAAATCCATACCAGGCAAAAGAAGAATATTCTGTATTTAATTGATCCGGATCATAGATATAGGAAAAACGGTCTTCCTTGCTTAATAATGTGTTAAAAAAAGCAGTTGGCGTATTTTGGTCAACAGCATCGGTGGGAATCTTTTCATTCCAGTAGTAATATACTTTCATACTATCCATTATCCATTGATTGAGGTCTGATAACACAACTGTACTTCTTTCCTTTTTACAGGCAGTTGCGACCAGCACCAGCAGAATAATATAGTTGAGTTTACTACCGCGAAACATATTACTTAAATTATATTCAATTGATATTGTGTTGTTAAGGCAAATAGCTATGTTGAATAGAAGCTCTTTATAGAAAATAACAATTTTTTTTGACCGGCAAAACATAATGATAACATGAAATCATATTTTTTTGCTAAGTTTGTATGCCTTTTTAAAGTAATTTTAAAAGAGCATAACAACTTAGCCACTCTATGGTATGATAGAGTGGCTTTTTTTATCTTAACGCCGAAAAAATTGTTTCTGCCAGATAGTAAGGATAGAGCTCATCACCAACATTATAGAATTTCAACAAATAAGTGTTCGGTGCGCCTGGCCAGTAGCTACCCAAAAAAAGAAATCCGAACAGCTCTCTCCCATCAAATAATATTTCTTTACTCTCTGCATCACGAATAACCATCATTCCTCCATTATTGAAAACGTCTACCGGAATTTTATGATAAGATGATATTTTATTATAAGGAATATCATTGAATTCAGCGATTATTTTATCCGGATCCATTCCGGATGCATCATAAATAATCAGGTCAATGTCTTTATTAAAACTTATAGGTGTTGGATCTATATTTAAAAATCCTATTGTTACATAACCGTTTTCGTGCGCAGGAATTTCATTAGAAAATCCTGTAAAGAATAACGGATCAGACTCACTATCCAATTCAATTAATGAAAATGTATAAGCAGGAGACTTTGCCTGCCAGTCAAAATGAAGTACAGTATCAATAAAGAAATCTTTTAATCCTGCCTGCGAAATTCTGAGCCTGTGCTCACCTGCTACAATTGTTACGTTGCTTAATGCTACAGAACTACTGATACTGTCTTTCAATAGTTCTTCATCTAACCATACATCGAATTTTTTAACAGATGCGGTGGTATTGATTGACAGAGAAGTAAAAGTTGGTTTTTCTAAAAAGTTGTTCTCTTTAGTACAGGAGAAGAAAACGGTAACAACGAGTAAGAGAGAAAATACTTGTTTCATTTGTATCTTTTTAAATAACCCCTATGGCAGGTGCCATAGGGGAAATAATTCCTAATTATTACGATGTTTGAATTTTTTGACTAGTAAGGGTTAGTTTGAGGTTGGTATGAAGCCCAAACTGCATCCCATCTTGCAGAACCTGCTGCTCCGAATGCACCACGGTAATTCAATGAAGTATTGAAGAACGGAGTTGGTAAAGTGGTGTAATCAAAGTTAGATGCTGCCGGAGAACCAGCTACATATCTGAAGTCAGGGTTAGCAATAGTGAATGGGCTTACTAATCTTACGAAAGCAACCGGAGAACCTCCGATTAAACTAGGGATGTTGTTGCTGAATCCTGCCCAGGCACCCGGGTTTGGATTGAAATCATCCAGTTGTGATTGAACGGCATTGTTTCTGAATTGAGCAACCCCTGAAGTAATGTCTGCAATTACCTGAGGACCGTCAAAGAAAGCACCGCTATTGTTCCAACCGGCAATGATTGAGTTATGCATTCTGAACTGGCTGCTTCTTCTGAAACGTACACCATTTAATAAACCACTTGGGTTACCGCTATAACCTAAGATGGTGAAGTTTGATAAGATAGGAGCTGTTCTTGGAGTTAATACTGAAGACGCACCATCGTTATCGCTTTCAATACCGTTTGGATCGCTACTCAATACGCTGTGAACGGCAGGGTCACGAAGTGCAACGGCGAACTGAATTTTACCTACATAACCGAAATCGAAATCGAAATCATCATCAGTATTACCTAAAGCAATCAGGTTTTTAGCATTCACGGTACCTCCGAAAAATTCGAAAGCATCGTCTTGACCGTAAGAAACCTGGATGTTTTCCAATACCGTAGTATTACCAACACCGCCTAAAGTCAAACCGTTAATCTCGTTATTATTACCTAAATCACGTCCGGCAAATTCAATACGAACGTATCTTAAAATACCACCGTTATGTGCAGTGTCGCTTCCACCGTAATTGATAGAGTAACCGGCAGGAATTTCAGTGCTGATAATACCTTCGATTTGAGGTAACGGACTTTGGTTTACCGGCGCGTTACCTAATACGATAATGCCACCCCAGTCTCCCGGAACACGTTGACCGGCTGGTTTATCAGAAGTAAATACGATTGAAGTGCTGGCAGAAACACCATCCGCTTCAATTCTACCGCCACGTGTAACTACTAAGTAAGAAGTACCTCTGGATGAGCTTGAATTACCTTTGATCAATGTGTTTGGTTCAATTTGTAATACACCGGTGCTACCAACGTAAGTAGGTCCGTCTAAGATCCATACTCTGTCGTTTGTTAAAACGAAAGTACCGCCATTGATCGTTGAAGGAATAGTTGATGTCAATGAAGGCCAGGTACGAAGATCTGCTGCTGCAGAAGTAGAACGGTTAAAATTTGCACCTTCTACTTCTTCTCCGCCTGATTTTTTACAAGCTGCGAATGCCATCAGTGCGACAGCGATTAACAATGTTGATTTTTTTGTGAACATAACAACTTTATTTGTGTAATAATTAGGAACGAGTTAAAAGTTATAAGTCAGGCTCAGACTTATATTTCTGCCGTATTTAAATTTCCGGCGCAATTCATCATCCTTCTCATTGTACTTTCTGCTGTTTTCAGGCATACGGATAATGCCTTCTCTATCCGGTTCAACTGCCTCACCGGGTAATGTACCGATGATCGCATAATAATGTTTGGTATCGTTAAAGTATCTTATGACTGCCTGATTCAGCAGATCTGCTATATTCAGTTTTATTTCTGCACGGTTATTCGTTCCGAAGCGATAACTGAATTGAAGATCCAATACGTCTCTTGCTTTTTCCCATTCATTAAAATGTGCGGATTGCGCTCCGTAGATGATTCGTTCACCCACTCTTGTGTAACTCAAATTAATTCCGAGATGTTCACCCGTGTATAATAAGCCTCCATTAATTAAGTATGGTGCCTGACCCCACAACGGCCGGCTCTGTTGTGCAGGGATAAGCAATTTTTTACCGCCCTCCAGGTTTTGGTAGATGTCTTCTTTTCCTTCCAACGTAAGTTTGGAATGCATCCAGGTGAAATTCCCCGACACAAAAAGGTTATTGAGTAAGGAAGACGTTTCGTTAAACATAGCCAGCGATTTTCTGAAGTTTACTTCAAAACCGATATTAGTTGCCTGGTCAAGATTCATATAATACATTTCGGCTACCTGCGCACCACCACCGCTTAAATCACGCATCTGTAATTCAATCGGATTGATAAAATGTTTATAGAACCCGGATACCGAAATGATTTCTCCCGGCGATGGATAATGCTCAAAACGGATATCAGCATTGTGTATACTGGTAGGTTTTAAATCTTTACCCGTTACATACGTTCTTCGTTGTGCTTCAAAGTAAGTGAAGAAAGAAAGTTCACGAAGATCAGGACGTGCAACCGATGCAAAGTATGAAGCACGTATATTTGTTTTAGGTGATAATGAATAGATTAAAGTAGCTGAAGGAAGCCAGTCTATTTTATCTATCTGTACCAGCGAGTCTGTTCTGACAGGATTGTCTCCTACATAAGAAACGGCAGATGATCGATTGGCTGTAATGTTGTGTTCCATTCTTAACCCTGCAATTACTCTTAAAGCAGCCATTGGTTTTCCATCGAACATAATATAACCTGCATTCAATCGTTGGAAACCGTCATAACCATTTGTTTTTCCAACACCTAATGCCGGATTGGTGAGGTAAGGCACATAATACAATTGATTCGCTTTAAAATTTTCCCTGGCAAAGGCTTCATAGTAAGGTAAACCTGCAAAATGTGTGTTGTTTCCTTTAATCGCATAAATTTCAGCTTCGAATGAGGCATCACGATAACTGCCCTGATAACCGGTTTTAATCAGTTGCTTTCTATTCCAGAAGCGAAGTGGAATATCGGTCTCTGCGGCCCAGGTATACCGGTTTTCACGAAATGTAGAGAAGAAATTGCTTGAAAAAGTAAGTGCATCCTGTACCCATACATATCGGTAAAGAACACTGTCTTCTGAATAACCTACATGGTTTTTGTTATCCGGTTCATCACGTTGCGTGCGTGATGCACTGGCATGCCATTTCAGAATGGGCCCTTTTGTTCCGATCTTATGTTCTCCTTCAATACGGTTTTGCATAATGGAATTGATTAACGGGGTATTCGCTATTCCATCTACAAAAAATCCATTGTACAAGTCTTTTCCGCGGTATAAGTAAGATTGCTCGGTCAGCCTTCTGCTGTAAATATTTTTAATTCCTATTTTATGATTACCAAAAGAATAACCTGCATTCAGCATTGCACTCCAGTTCGTTGAAAATTCATATTCTTTTCCTTCAAACCGGAAGAACCTGGCGAGCTCGAGCTGATCGGTATATTCAGTAGCAGTTTGTTGATTCCGGTAAGTAATACCTGCTACTACACCTAGCCTGTTTCCATTGTCAAAGCTGACTACTTTTCCGGCATTAATACCGTAATCCTGCAGCGGTGCGCCTTTGTAATTATACATTTTGAAACGATTCGGGAAAAGGGCCATCATTTCATTTCGTTTTTCATTGTCTGCAGCATTGTTAGCAAAAGTTAAGGTGGCATATTCGTTGTTATTAAATCCTTTGCCAATTTTGCGATTGTCATCAATCGCCAGAAAATCATATTTACCTCTTTGTGGCTGATAAAAATCTTTTCCTGTGGCTGCCGTATTAATACCGGTTCCGAGTTTTATGCTGAAAAAGTTTTCAGTGGGAATCGATCTTGTTTCCACCTCTACAATCCCACCTGAGAACTCACCACTTAAATTAGCGGTAGCGGTTTTGTGAACAATCACATTATCAATCATCGATGAAGGAATAATATCGAAGGCAAAATTTCTTTTATTGGGTTCAGTACTGGGTAATTGTGATCCGTTTAATAATACATTATTATACCGGTCGCTCAACCCTCTTACCGTTACGTGTTTTCCGTCCTGAATATTTAATCCGCTTACCCTGCCTAATACCTGAGCTACATTGTTATCAGGAGTTCGAGCTATTTGTTCGGCAGTAATACCATCTGTTGTGGAAGCACTGCTTTTCTGACGCGCATACAAACCTTCCACCGATGCTTTCTGATAAGAACTGGTTACGACTACCGTTTGCAGGTTTTGTGCATCGTCGGCCATTACAATATTCAGTGGGGTATTTTCTTTTTCACTTATCTTAATGTCTGTAATTCTTTTTGTTTGAAATCCTACATAAGTGACTTCTATGGTATATTGCCCAGGCGTGAGTGTAATTTGATATGAACCGTCAACACTGCTTTGAGCATTGCCCCCTTTTTGCATTACCTGTAGTGAAGCGCCTACTAATGGATTGCCTCTGCTATCGATAATTTTACCACTTATAGAACCTGCCTGTTTAACGGCCGCTAATGTAGCTTTAGGTGCAGTTGCGGATTTTGTTTCTTTGATCAATATATAATTGTCCATCAATTCATAAGTAAGCGTTGTTTTTTTCAATGTTATTGTCAACGCCTGTTGAATGGTAATATCTTTTTGGTTGATTGAAACTTTATTCGAAGAAAACCGGTTAATATCTTCTCCGAAAAGAATTCTGATACCACCTGCTTTCTGAATTTCTTCCAGTGCTTTTCGGGGAGTAACATTTTGAATGGAAATAGAGAGTTTTTTTGATAGAACCTGTTGGCTGTAAGCCTGTAAACTGAGAAGGATGATCAGTATCATCAGCATCGGTCTTCTTAGGGATGAGAAGGTATAGACATACGCTTTTATCCCTCGTAAAGGAAGCCTGTGTACTGTTTTTTGCATAACTTTGTTAAATGAATGGGTTATTTATTTTAATAATCTATTCGTCCCGGTTTCCGGGAATCTTTGCTATCAAGCCGTTTGTGGTGAAAAATGGGCGGCCTGGTATCTTTTTAAAAGCGTTCTGCCGGCAAGCAGAGCGCTTTTTTACTGCTTACAACATACCTTTAGTAAATATTTATTGATTGTTGGTGATTGAATTTATAATCGAACTTTCCGATCACAGAAAGTATTTTCAGAATTGTCTGAATATCTTCTTCACGTTTAAAAGATCCGCTTATTTTGTAACGACTAATGTCGCGTTTTTCAAAAGTAATCTGCACGCCATAACGCTTTTCTAATTTTAAAGCTACCAGTTCTAATGTTTGCTGATCAAAAATCAGGTCACCCTCCGTCCATTGCAATAAATCTTCCGTACTTGCATTACCCTTCTGATGTGTTCCGGAGGCTTCGTCATAAGTGACTTTATACCCCGGTGTTAATACAGCCAATTCTTTATTTATCTTCTCATTTGCAACCGTACTTACTGAAACTTTTCCTGTTGCCACACTCACTGTAAGCGGATAGTTATCAAATGCCTCAATTTTAAAGGAAGTACCTAACACTTTTGTGAGCATTGTTCTGGTATGCACTATAAAAGGACGCTCCTTATCTGGTATCACATCAAAAAATGCTTCACCTGAAAGTGTAACTTCCCTACTCTGTTGATTAAATTGTCTGGGATGGCGGATCATTGCTCCGGCTCCCAGAAAAACAGAGGACTGATCAGGCAAAAGATATTGTACCGGTAAGCTTTCTTCATTCCACTTTTCTACCAATGCATAACTATCTTCTACATTCACTGCCGGATTAGCTGATTTGTATATATAGTACACGCCTAATACCAATAATGCAATACTGGCAGCAGCATATGTTACTTTATGAAACATCGTAAAATGTTTCGTTTTTATACTGTCGTTTTCTTTCTCTGCCTGTATTCTGGAGAATAACTGATTTTCCCATTGCTGTATTTTCGCTTCAGCTACATTCTCTTCCACCAACAATTCTGACTGGCTTTCTCTTTCCATCATCAATGTATGGAGATATTCTTCGGTACCCGGTAAATCGAGTAAACGGCCAACACGCTCCAGCTCTTCGCGTGTGCATGTGTTTTTTAGATAGTTATTGAGTAATTGCTTATCCTCGTTGTTCATGTTAATTAGTTGCTTCTATTATAATCATCCGAAAATATGTATCAGACCACCTATCATTTTTTTGATAGAAGTTGATCCTATTTCACATCTTGCTATAAATCAATAAATTAACAAAATCAAGATAACAATTTGGTAATGTTATAAGGAAAAGGGAAATTATGTAGAACTCTTTACCGGGCAGGAAACAGCTATAACCCAAAAAAAATACCCGGGATGATTTCATCTCAGGTATTCTTTTAATAGGGATACAATCCGGATATTAAATGATATTTTTTTTTCGTAGTGATTTGAGGGCTGCTACCATGTAATTTTCAACAGTATTAACAGAAAGATTCATTTCAATGGCTATTTCAGCATAGGATAAGTTTTCTTCTCTGCTTAACCGGAATACCTCTCTCCTTTGCGGACTTAAATCAGAAAGACTACTTTCGTAAATTTTTTGATTTTCTGCTACTATCAGATTATAGTCTGCTCTTTTTTCTTCAACAAAACTGTCTTCAGATAAGTTTTGAAAAGATAAAGTCGGTGGAATATTTTTCCGGAGATACTTCAGTACGGCATTACGCATACAACGGAATAAATAAGGAGCAATTTCACCTTGCATAATGGGTTCATGGCGCTTCTGCCAGATAGAAAACAGCAGGTCTAAGACTAATTCTTCTGCAATCATTCTATCCTTAATATATACTACGGCCTGTTTATATAGTTTAGGAGAAAACCTTCTGAAAAGCTCTTTATAGGCTTTCAGATCATCCTGCTTGCAATATTGCCATAAATCCATATCGGAAATCTCATGATACTTCATAGAGAAAATGGTGTTACTGCTACAAATTTGGCTTTTTAAATATTACCCCAATGTTAACTTTTGCTGTTTCCCTATTTTAAAAATTCATTTTTAAAGTATAATTTTATTTAGAATTTCTATTCCCCTATTTATTAATCAATTATATTTTTTTACAACTTCGTTCATCCGGTACTGATATTTATGCACACTGTTCTCCGAAGAATCTGTTGATTGCTTCATTATTTAAAAAATGGGGTTGCAGCGCATACTACAAACCGGGTATTTTTCTGAAAAACAAGACTAAAGATTATTTATTTTGCGAAAAGTTTTTTGCCAACATCGACAAAACCTTATTTATAATATGAATGTCTCAAACATCTTACCTTTCTTATTGGCAGCCTGTTCAAATACGAATAATTATAGTCGTTCTGCTATTGACTGCAATCTTTAAATAAGTGATACCATTTGTAGTATTGAAGACGGTGATGTGTCAGGTGTGATTAAAGATTACAGAATGGAGCAACCGGTTCACAATGGCGGGATAATGACCGTAGTAATTTTATAACGGTTTATCATCCGCATTCAGGCATATTTAGTCAGTATGTACATCTGAAACAAAATGGTGCATTGGTGAAAGTTGGAGATAGTGTGCTCAAAAAAACAACCAATTGGCCTGAGCGGTATGACCGGTTATACGAATATCGCGCATTTGCATCTGAATATTTTAATACCGAAAGCCGGCGCCACACTCATTTCTACCTCTATTGAGTTTGAAGGTGGGATACAAGGCCATCAGCTTAAAGAAGGAGCCATACTCAACAATAAATAATCCGGAACTTTAGTTCCGGATATTATTCTTATCAGTTGTTTTAAAAAGATTACTCTGCCCTTGTAAAGACAGTCGTTCTTCCAAACATCGGTGCTCCTACATATCCTCTTACATCCAGCCTGGCTCCATCCAGTTTCATTTCGCACTTGTATGTATTACCACTTTTCGGATCATAAATCTGACCGTTTGTCCATTTGTTTTTATCAAACTCAAAATCGGTTAAAAGAATGGTATTTACTAAAGAACGATTTCTCAGTTTGGCATCTTTATTTTTACTGTCTTTTCTGGGAGTCGTTCCGTCTGCTTCATAAGCATCTTTCAGCCAGATAAGTTTACCGAAATATTTTCCGTTCAGCTCATATATCTGAATTTTTCCGTCTTTCTCCTGATTAAACCATATTCCCACTATTGCCTGTTTGTTTTGTGCTGTAACAGACAGCGTTGTACCGATTAACAAAATCAATGACACCAATAATCGCATATCTCTCTATTTAATGTTAACTACCAGGTGTAAAACAAATAAAATCTTTTTATATTCTTTTTCATCTATCTTAAAAAACTGCAATGTAAATGTGAAAAATACAGGTTTTGTAAGAGCTGAACATATTAAATTAAATCCTTTAAATGCTTATAGTTGCTTTTTACAATATCCATCATTTCTTTGAAGTTACCATTCAGCATCATTTTACCCATTGATTTTGTCATTCCCTTAATTTGTGAAAACTCTAATTTCGGTGGCATTGCCAACGAGTTTGGATTGGTAAACACGTTTACCAGTACCGGCTCCTGCATTTGCAATGCCTGTTGAATGGTAGCAGATACCTGTTCAGGTTTTTCAATAGTAAAACTTTTCATACCCATTGCCTCAGCAACTTTTGCAAAGTCAGGATTATACATATCGGTTTGCCAATCCTGCAATCCTTCTACCTGCATTTCGAGGCGTACCATACCCAGACTTCTATTATTGTATACAATTATTTTAATGGGCAGTTTATATTGTACGATAGTAGCAAGATCACCCATCATCATAGATAAGCCACCATCACCACATAAAGCCACTACCTGCTGACCCGGACGGGCCAGTGCTGCACCAATAGCCTGAGGTAATGCATTGGCCATTGATCCGTGTGTAAAGGAACCAAGCATACGTCTTTGTCCGCTGGCATGCAGATACCTTGCCCCCCAAACACAACACATTCCGGTATCAACGGTAAAAATAGCATCCTGACTGGCGTAGGTATTGATCATATCCGTTACATATTCGGGTGAAATAGCATTCTCCGTACCGCGGTCATCTACGTAAGTTTTTAATTTATCCTTTACATCATCGTATTTTTCAAGTTGTTCTTTTAAGAATGTATTGGATGACTTTGCCTGGATCAGCGGAATGAGTGCATGTAAGGTATCTTTGATATCACCGGCCAAACCTATATCTACTTTTGCTTTCCTTCCCAATCGTTCGGGGCGTTTATCTACCTGAATAATTTCCAGATGATCGGGCATAAAATCTTTATATGGGAAATCCGTACCCAATAATAATAACAGTTCTGCATCATGCATGGCATAAAATGCCGATGACAATCCCAGCAAACCAGTCATACCTACTTCATTCGGATTATCATGTTGAATCAACATTTTTGCTCTGAAAGAATAGGCAACAGGTGCACGTAACAACCCCGACAGCTGAACCACTTCGTGATGTGCTTCTCCTGCGCCCCAACCGCAGAAAATGGTAATTTTCTCACAGTTATTCAGTTTATCAGCCAGTAGTTGGATAGATGTATCATTGGGACGGAAAACGGTTTCCATTGGCAATAACAATTCGGCAGAGCTACTTTCTACGGCATCTTCTTTTGTAAGATCACCCGGCAACCCGAGTACTGCCACTTCACTATGGGTATATGCATGCTGCAGGGCGGCCTGTAACATACGTGGAAATTGTTTAGCAGTTGTGGCAATCTGATTATAACCGCTGCAATCGTCGAATAGTTTAATGGTATTTGTTTCCTGAAAATACCCCACCCCGAACTCATCGGTTGCACAGGTTGAAGCAATAGCCAATACGGCAGCATTACTGCGTTGTGCTTCATAGAGCCCGTTAATTAAATGTACGTGCCCCGGGCCGCTACTGCCGGCACAACAGGCAATGCCGTTCAGTTCAGCCTCGGCTGCGGCTGCAAAAGCACCCGTTTCTTCGTGACGAACATGTATCCAGTCAATATTACCATTTCGACGTACAGCGTCGTTTACCTCATTCAGACTATCTCCAGTAACCGAATAAATTCGTTTAATTCCGGCTTTTTCTATCGTTTCCACTAATTGATCCGCTATCTTTTTTGCCATAGTATAATTTTTTTAGTTTTCGGAAAGATTCTTGCAATAATTTCGGTTCGGGTGGAGGTAATTTTTACTCACTCGCAGTGCGTATGCTAATTGCATCAAATGTTGCGCCGCCACAGTAAAACAATGAATATTGATTCATCTCAAGCTGAGGAGGTACAATTGATCAGAATACGATTAAATTCTTAATAAGCGTTCTATTTCGCTAAAAATGAACTGATAATGAACTACAATAACAAAACATTTAAACCGGTTACCAATACCGCTAACGGTGAAACCTCAGGAGAAACAACCTTTCATTATAAGCAAACCGGTAATTTGTTAACCGCAGAATATTATGGTGGCAAAATTGTGTACGGGCATTTAATTGGACTCGTTGATGACGAGGGTAAAATCGATATGCGTTATCATCAGATTAATGACAAAGAAGAAATCATGACCGGTATCTGCCGCTCTGTACCAGAAATATTGCCCGACGGAAAAATCAGGCTACATGAAAACTGGGTATGGACATCAGGTGATTTTTCAGAAGGCCAATCCATCATAGAAGAAATCTGATCAATATAACCCTACTGAATTTTATTTTTAAATTGCAGTCATAGAAAATAAAAAATGGATTTATTCACTCAGACCCCCGACGAAACACATAACTGGTTACCGAAAGACGGTATTGTTCATTATTACGGCAAAATAATGCAGCGCTCAGCTGCGGATGCCTTGTTACACCGTTTGTTACATGATATTGAATGGAAGAATGATGAAGCCGTGATGTTTGGCAAACGAATTATTACCAAAAGGAAAGTAGCCTGGTATGGCGACAAAGGTTTTTCTTATACCTATTCTAATACCACAAAACATGCGCTTGCATGGACAGATGATTTACGCCTGCTGAAATCGATTGCCGAAGCAAAAACCGGAGAAACATATAATTCCTGCCTGTTAAACCTTTATCATAACGGAGAAGAAGGCATGGCATGGCATAGCGACGGAGAAACTGCACTGAAAAAGAACGGAGCAATTGCTTCCATCAGCCTGGGTGCCGAAAGAAAATTTGCATTCAAACATAAAGCGACCGGTGAAAAAGTAGAATTGATTCTGGAACACGGTAGTTTATTAGTAATGAAAGGAAATACGCAAACACATTGGTTACATAGATTACCTCCTACCAAAAAAAATCACAAAGAACGTGTAAACCTCACTTTCAGAACGATAGTTGAAACAAGTTAAAAAAGAACCGATCATCGACCGACGATAAAAAATACACCTTTAGTATAAGCATTCAGGGCATTATCAATTGTCGGGTATAATCACCTCATTTTTGGAAATATCCGTTTTTTTTCTTATCTTTTAAGAAGGGGCTTTGTTTCCTTTAAAAAGAAAAGCGCACGAGTGTGCGCCTTCTTTCTTTACTGAGACAATAGAGACTAACACCAACTGCCATTCTATTCCCATCCTCCTCCTAAAGCACGGTAAATGTTTACCATTGCATTCATCTGTTGTAATTTTGTTTCTATCAGATCGAATTTTGACTCTAATGCATCTCTTTGTGTAAGTAGTACTTCCATATAGTCAGCTCTCGCAGAGGCAAATAAATTACCGGAAATGGTAATTGATTGTGTCAGGGCTTCTACCTGACGGGATTTAAATCCATAGCTTTTTTCGAGATTATTTATTTTACTCATCTGATTAACTACTTCCAGATAAGCGTTTAGTAAAGTACGTTCATACTCATATACTGCCTGTATTTGTTTTGCGTTGGCATTATAGTAATCTGCTTTAATGGCATTTCTGTTAATTAAGGGAGCAGTAATATCTCCGGCCAGTGAATACAGCAACGATTCAGGTGTTTTGAAAAAATGTGCCGGGTTGAATGCCTGATAACCGATAGCCGCAGAAATACCTAAGGAAGGATAAAACCTTGCTTTAGCCACTTTAACATCCAGCTTAGCTGCCATCAATGATTGTTCAGCCTGTCTGATATCTGGTCTTTTATCTAATAGTTGAGCAGGAATACCAGCATAAATAATCTGTGGAACAGAATGTTCAAAATCCTGATGCTGACGTGGAATCGGCTGTGGGTACCGGGCCAGTAAAAAGTTGATTTTATTTTCAGTTTCTACAATCTGTTGTTGAATATTATATTGAATACTTTGTGTATTCAATACTTCTGCTTCAAATCTTTTCACTGCGAGTTCGGTAACCTTTGCGGATTCTTTCTGCACACGAACAATTTTCAAAGCATTATTCTGAATATCGATATTCTTTTGAACAATTTCAAGTTGATTATCCAGTGCCAGCAACTCATAGTATGCGTTGGCTATTTCGGCTATAAGATTCGTGATTACGAAATTTTTACCTTCGATCGTAGCCAGGTACCTGTTAACGGACGCCTTTTTCGCATTCCGTAGTTTTTTCCAGATATCTATTTCCCAGTTTGCATAAGCTCCTATTAACATATCGCCTAACGGCTCAGGTGTTTCTTTGCCGGGTTTTATATCAATATTAGCTTCACTCGCACCACGACTGGTATATCTTGCTGCTTTATCAACTCCACCGCCGGCTTTGAGCCCGACAAATGGCAGGTACTCTCCTTTTCTGATACTGATTTCATTGCGGGCAATATCAATTTCCTGCAATACAATATTTAGTTCCTGATTATTCTTTAAAGCTGTATCAATTAAATTGTTCAGATAACTGTCATTGAAATATTCCTTCCAGTTAAGCTGAGCACTATTGGTAGTGTCATACGAGTAAGAATAACCCGCAGGTATTTTTTTATTCTCATTTTTTTCAGTGATAGCCGGTATTTTACAAGCAGTCAACACTAGAAAAACACTAAGAATACTTACAGATTGAATTTGATTTTTTTTAAGCATGGTGATCGATTTCTTCTGTTAATGGACTTTCATCTTCATCTCTGATGAGTTTACGGTTATCTGCCAGTTTTGCGAAAATGTAATACAGTCCGGGTACAATAATTACTCCGAACACAGTTCCGAACAGCATTCCTCCGGCTGCAGAGGCACCAATGGTCTGGTTACCGATTGCACCAGGGCCATGCGCAAATACAAGTGGAATCAACCCTGCAATAAAGGCGAATGAAGTCATCAGAATCGGGCGGAAACGAACTTTCGCTCCCTCAATCGCTGCTTCATAAATAGAAAATCCCTGCTGGTGTTTTTGTACTGCAAACTCAACGATCAATACTGCATTCTTTCCTAATAAACCTACCAGCATTACCAGTCCCACCTGCGCATAGATATCATTAGCCAGTCCCATACTTTTCAATAAAAGGAATGAGCCGAATACACCCACCGGCAGAGAGCAGATAACCGATAACGGAATAATAAAGCTTTCATATTGAGCAGCCAATACGAGGTACACAAAGCCTAATACTACCAGAAAGATGTATAAAGACTCATTACCTCTTCCTACTTCATCTTTAGAAAGTCCTTCCCAATCAATAGCATACCCTCTGGGTAATACTTTAGCAGCTTCTTCTTCGATCGCTTTAATAGCTTCTCCGCTGCTATAGCCTGATGCAGGTTCTCCTCTGATGGCAGATGAGTTATACATGTTATAACGTGTAATTTCATTCAGGCCCTGTGATTTTTTTATTTTCATAAAAGCTGAATAAGGAACCATTTCATCATGGTTACTTTTTACATATAACTGCATCAGATCATCCGGAAGTTTTCTGTATTCCGGAGCTGCCTGTACGAATACTTTATAGAAATTTCCGAAACGGATAAATCCTTGTTCATATGAACTACCGATGAGAATAGAGAGGTTATCCATTGCTTTTCCGATTGATACACCTTTCTGCATGGCGGCTTTGTTATCGATTTCCAGTTCATACTGAGGATAATTGGCACTGAAGAAAGTAAACAAGCCTTTCAACTCTTTACGTTTTTCGAGTGCAGCCATGAATTCATCGTTAATCTGCTCCAGATCTTTATAATTATCACTATTGGTTTTGTCGAGCAGGCGTAATGCAAAACCTCCGGCAGCACCATAACCCGGTACGGCAGGTGGCCCGAAGAACTCGATCGTTGCGCCGGGAATTTCTTTAGCTTTTTCTTCCAGTTCTTCGATAATTTCATTTACCGAATGTTTACGTGCAGACCAGTCTTTCAGATTAATCAAACAGGTACCGGCATTAGATCCACGTCCTTCCGTGAGTACCTCATATCCTGCTAATGCCGACACTGATTGAATACCGTCGACCTGTTCAGCTACTTCCTGCAATTGTTTGGCGATATCATTGGTTCTTTCGAGTGTAGAACCCGGAGGTGTTTGAATGATGGCGTAAATCATTCCCTGGTCTTCATTAGGAATAAACCCGGAAGGCAACATTCTGCCAACACCCAGGATACCAACACCGAATATCAATAAGACTGCGAACGTAACTACGCGTCTGTTAACAATATGCTTTAAAAGGCCTACATATCGGCCGGTGAGTTTTTCGAAGAGTTGGTTAAACTGATCCATGAAACGGGTCATGAATGTTTTTCTTCGAGGTTTTCCATGTGTATTCTTTAAAATCATAGCACACAAAACCGGTGTTAGTGTTAATGCAACAATTCCTGAAATTACAATAGAGCAGGCCATTGTAATAGCAAACTGTCTGTAAAAAATACCTACCGGCCCCGTCATAAATGCTACCGGCACAAACACAGCAGTCATCAATAAAGTAATAGCGATAACAGCACCACTGATTTCATGTAAAACTTTTTTCACTGCCCGGTAAGGTGATATGTGTTCTTCTTCCATTTTGGCGTGCACGGCCTCCACCACCACAATGGCATCATCCACAACCACACCAATTGCCAACACTAATGCAAACAGCGTTATGAGGTTAATGGTAAGGCCGAAAAACTGCATGAATATAAAAGCACCGATCAATGATACCGGAACAGCAAGGGTGGGTATTAATGTAGAGCGCCAGTCTCCTAAAAACAGAAATACTACTAATGCTACCAGAATAAACGCTTCACCGAGGGTATGTACGACTTTATCGATTGAAGCATTTAAGAAGCTGGATACATCGTAACTGATTTCATAGTCCATTCCGGGCGGAAAGGAGGTTGCTTTAATTTCATCGAGCTTTGCTTTTACGCTTTTGATCACATCACTGGCATTACTGCCGTAGTTTTGCTTCAGAACAATTGCTGCAGAAGGATATCCGTTTAAGTTAGAATAGATATCATAAAATTCACTTCCCAGTTCTACATCAGCTATATCTTTCAGGTGTAATACCTCACCGTTTGCATTGGCACGGATAATGACATTCTGGTATTGTTCAGGTTCATTGAATCGCCCCTGATAAGTTAATACATATTCAAGTGCGGCTGAACGTTTACCGTCGCTTCTGCCTATTCTACCTGGAGACCCGATAATACTTTGAGTACTTAATGCTTCCATCACTTCATCGGTAGAAACATTATAGGCTCGCATACGATCGGGTTTCAACCATACGCGCATGGCATATTGCCGGCTACCGAGAATGGTGGCTTGTCCGACCCCACTGATCCTCTGTACTTCCCGTAATATATTAACATCTGCAAAGTTGAACAGGAACTTTTCGTTAGCGTTAGGGTCTTTACTGTATACGTTTACATACATCAGCATGTTAGGCTGAACGATATTAACAATCAAACCTTCACGTTGTACCAACTCGGGAAGCCGGTTGGTAACCTGTTCAATTCTGTTTTTTACGTTAACAACAGCCTGATTCGGATCTACACCGATATCAAAAACTACCTGGATATTTGCTTCACCGGCACTGGTAGCGTCAGAAGTCATATAACGCATCCCGGGTACTCCGTTAATTGATTTTTCTAATGGGATCAATACCGATTGTACCAATACGTCTGCGCTGGCGCCCGGATAAGCGATACTGACCATTACACGTGGCGGAGCGATAGAAGGAAACTGTGAAATAGGCAATGTATTAATTGCCAGCAGGCCCATGAAAATAATGACAAGTGATATCACTATTGCAAAGACCGGTCTTTTGATAAATAGATTAAACATCTTTTTGCTTTTAGTTGATATACTGTATTATTCTGTAGGAAGTTTTAAATGAGCCATTACAGCAGCGGGGTCTTCATAACGGAAGGTTACTTTATCATTGTCTTTCACTTTACGCAAACCTTCCAGTAAGATTTTATCATCCGCTTCAATACCTTCATTGATGATGTATAAATCAGGCATTTCCGCACCGATTTTGATTTGTTTGAGATGTACGATATTATCCTTATCTACTACATATACGTATTTTCTATCCAACATTTCAAAAGTTGCTTTTTGAGGTATAATCAAAGCATCTTTGAAAGGTTCTGTCATTTTTATATTGCCGGTTTCACCATGACGAAGCAGTCCTTTGGGATTAGGAAATGTTGCCCTGAAAGCGATATTACCGGTTTCGTTGTTGAAGTCAGCTTCGATAGTTTCAACAAGTCCGGGATAATCAAAGAGCTTGTTGTTTGCCATCAACAGATTTACTTTGATCGGCTCGTTTGCTTTTTGTGCAGTGCTATAATCGAGATATTCGGCTTCGGAAACGTTATAATAAACCCACATTTTACTATTATCAGATAAACTGCTGAGCAATTCACCTTCATCTACCAGGCTACCCGGACGAACTAAAAATCTATCGATGATACCATCAAAAGGTGCCCTGATTTCGGTAAAAGCCAAATGAGTACCTGCTAATAATAATTCGGCTTTGGCTTTGTCTAGTTTTGCCTTCGCCATTGCCAGTTCATTAGGAGCCACAATATTACTATCAGCAAGTTTTTTCGTATTCTGGTATTCGATTTCTGTAAAGTTTACTTCTGCCTGTGCTTTTTGAAATTCAGCTTCATAGAGCATTGGCATAATCTGAAAGAGTAATTGTCCTTTGCGAACAAACTGTCCCTCGTCAACATAAATTTTTTGCAAATAACCTTTTGCCTGTGCCCGCAACTCAATGTGATGAACAGAGCGGATCTGACAAACATAATCTTTGGTAATGGAAGTGTCTTTTTTCAGAGGACTGGTTACAAGAAACTGAGTTTCTTCAGTTTTTTCTTCGTGTTCTGAATTGCAACTTGAATAACAAACAAGGGCACACCCGCCCATGATGAGCATGAAAAATTTCTTCATAAAAAAATTTGCTTTTAAAGCAATCGGCTTTTGGAAAATTATTTTAAGGTAGGTATAACACAATAGCAGTATTCATAGTCTTGAAACAAGACGAATGAGTACTCAATCGTGAAAAATCGTAGTATATGGCAAGCCGCAAGAAGAAAGCATATGTTGATATGCCGGAAGAAAATCAAATTCTGAATACGCAGAACCTGAGATAAGAGTGGGATAAATAATAAGCTAAATAATTACAAACAGGGAGACTATAGTCGGTATGATAAGGAGTATCTTCTAAAGGAGCAAAATAAACATCGATGAAGTAATTTGAGGAGGATGTTTTTTTCTTAAAGTTGAGATATTTAATTTTCTCATCTTTATTGTCAACTCCTATAGCGAGTATCCGGTTACTATCGTGAGTTGTGTTAGAAGAAACAAATTGAGCAGGAATGATAGTAGATTCGGCTGAAGCAAAAAGAGAGGATTTTATTTTTGACTGACAGGTAATATTTTGCACATGTTCAGCACTGATATTATATGCATTGGCATATAATTGCTGACTGAAACCAGCCAAAAAGTAAACGCTCAGTAATAAAACTGTTCTAAGTAGCCATTTAATCATTCTACATCAAACGTACACAAACCTTCGTTTACGAACTTCTGAGGTGTAGTTAAAAAAATGTTAAATGGGTTAATGCGTTACCGGAATGTTATTTATAAAAAATTATCATTTTTAAACTCAATTAAAGCTAACAGACAGTTTCTGAATATTTAAACAGATTAAATAATAAATGGAATACCTATCCACCGGACTTTTTTTTGGAAACACGAATCATTTAATAAATCTGAACGGTTTAATCCTTACCGATACTGAATACACACACGGATATGTTGATTGGCATTATCGTGAATTGTGCTATTTTACTTTTATACAGGAAGGCCTGGTTTCAGAAGGCAATAGAAAATCTACCTATAACTGCACAGCCGGTTCATTATTGTTTCGTAACTGGCAGAATGCACATTATAATATTAAGCCTGCCGGTTATACCATTGCTTATGAGTGTAGTTTTTCTGACCAAAGCCATTTTATACGTTGTTTTAAAGATGCTATGGTAATGACTCCGTTGGCTTATAAAAAAGAATCACATAAAAGCCATACCTATCATCCATTTGAATTACAGTTACGTAAATATATGTAGTACCGAATGCATGCAGGTCTATTTACAGATACTATGGGTGTTTTAACACTTAAGTATTGAACTGGGGTTTATCGGATTGCTCGTTAAATATCGCTCAGAGGGATTTATTGAGCAGAGCGGTTGATAAATAAAACAGTATAAAGGGTATCGATAGGTAACATTATAAAGGTGGTTGGTGGAATTTAATGTTACGGGCAGTAGAAAAAGATCATTTATATTTTCTACTAAAGTATGATTTGCGCTGTTTGTCTTCATTGACACTCGGCTAACACATCGTAAACATATAGGAATCTAAATAATAGCAAACTATTCACTGCCGGAGCTTAATTACATTCTGTTGATTATTAGTTCATTTTTCTTGATATTCTCCAATCTTCCAGCGAAAATGCAGATCACTGGCATACTAACCAGGCATCATCAATAATTAAAATCTCATCCGTTAATAGAAACAATACTTGCATACTTAAAAATTGTGATTGTAATTACTGCTACCACCTATAACAAGCCTTATACACACGCACAGGCCAATAGAATGATACGGGAACACCTTGCCAGCCATATTACCGTAACTGTAATCAATCATTTAGTTTTTACAAATATTCCGCTTTCTACGTACATTTATAATAATCAACAAGTGAATATTTATAGAATCATATGAATAACCGGAAAACAAAGTCATTGTATGACTTGTATCAATATTTAGAACTGCCTTTAGATGTGTTGCAGGCATCTAAAGGGTTTACCATTCATAACCTGAAACACACCGGCTTCAAACTTCCCTACCAGTCCCCTTCTTTCAAACCTGATTATTTCTCCTTCTTATTTGTTAAAGACGGAAGCGGAAAATATGCCATTGATGATTACACTTTTGAAGTCAATCCAAACACAGTTTACTTTACAAATCCGAGTAATTACAGAACATTTAGCTGGAAAAAAATCACTGAAATATATCTCATCACTTTTGATGAATCTTTTCTCAAAGAATATGTGCATAAAGACATTTTTACCCTCTTTCCATTTTTATTAACAGAAACGGTTGAGCCAAGAGTAGTTAGCGACGAGCAGTATAAAGAACTGGAAAACATTTATCTTCTTATTGAGGAAGAGTATAAGATGACAAACAATGACCAACACGTTATTATTGGCCATTTACTATCAGTCTTATTGTATAAAATAAGAAATACTTTCTTCTTAAATTATAATCCTATCAACGAAGGAAAAAGAAGTTCCCAGATCGTAAAAAAATTCAAGCAACTACTGGAGAAAAACTTCAGAGACTTACGTTCGGGTAAAACGGATACTTTGTTGAGAATTCATCATTATGCAGCTGATCAAAATCTGCATCCGACTTACTTAAGTAATGTTGTTAAAACCAAAACCGGCAAACCTATTTCTGTGTGGATTAGTGAAAAAACCATTACTGAATCAAAAAATCTTTTGAAAAATACGCTGACTCCGGTTAAGGAGATTGCTTTCCGCTTAGGTTTTGCCGAAACAGCCCATTTCAGTAATTATTTTAAGAAGCATACCCATATATCTCCTATTCAGTATCGCAAACAAAAACTTAACAATACATAAACGTTAGTATGTGATTTTTACAACCATTGCTGTGAAATTCGCAACATACAAATTTGTATGCTTTCTTAATTTTGAACTTACAAAAAACATCAAAGCATGAAAACCTTACATAATAAAGTAGTACTGATTACAGGTGCATCAAAAGGTATTGGTGCGGTTGTAGCAAAACGAATGGCTGAAGCCGGTGCAAAAGTTATTGTGAATTATTCCGGCAGTAAACAGGCTGCTGACGAAGTAGTACAACATATTATCAGTGCCGGTGGCGAAGCAATTACCGTACAGGCAGATGTCAGTAAAACGCCGGAAGTAAAAAAACTTTTTGATACCGCTATTACTCATTTCGGTAAGATAGATGTGCTGGTAAATAATGCCGGTATTATGATTACTAAACCGATTAAAGAAACTTCTGATGAGGACTTTGACCGTCAATTCGATATCAACGTAAAAGGCGTTTTCAACACGCTTCGTGAGGCTGCAGATAAATTGGCAGAAAATGGTAGTATTATTAATTTTTCAACTTCCGTCAATAGATTAATGCTACCTGGTTATGGTACCTATGTAGCTACTAAATCGGCAGTAGAGCAGCTGACCCGCGTTTTCTCCAAAGAAATCGGACGTGGCATTAATGTAAACACTGTTTCGCCAGGCCCGGTAAATACGGAACTGTTTATGAATGGAAAATCAAAAGAATTGGTTGACAGACTGGCTTCACTCAACCCTTTTAACCGTATCGGTGAACCGGATGATATTGCTTCGGTGATCGTATTTCTGGCAAGTGATAGTGCCAAATGGATAAACGCTCAGAATATAGGGATAAATGGTGGAATGGCATAGTGCTTTAATTATGCCTTAAAGACGTACATAAGTTGAAACTTATGTCGTCTTTATTCCATTCGAAAAAAACACGTTTAAACACGATATTATCGTGTAAATTAATATAATAAAAAATCCTCTTTTTTACAAGTGAATTGTATTAAAAAGTGATTAATTGACTGATGTTATGTATACCAGATCTGATTAACTTCTGCGCTAATTGTAACTCTACATCTTCGCCTTTTATAAACTGTTCAAATGTTGGTTGTATTGAATAGTCAGGAATCACTCCACGCCCAAATTCACCTTTTTTTACATCCAGTACAAACCTCAATATTGGTATATCTATTTTTAATTTCGTACTCGGTAAAGTTAACTCCAGTGATGTACCACTGGTATTACCATTAAAACCTCCTCCCGCTTCTTCGCCGATAAAAACAGCATTGGTATGTTCTTTCACCAGACTCGCAAATTCGGCACCACCGGAATAAGTCCAGCCGCTGGTCAATACAAATAAACTTCCTTTAAATGCATTGGCTTTTACCGGTTCTGCAGCATATCTGCCCGGCTTACGATAGTATTTTCCATCCGAGTGCTGCTCATTATCAAATTTTAACTCTACTTCCAGTGCTTCACGATCTTCCTTTGAAGAATAATCCGTATGATCAAAAAAGCTAAAGCTCAGTTTCGACACTTCTACATAACGATACTTTTGATATGGTTTACTGGTGAGATAAGAAAAAAGAAAGTCTTCATTACCTTCAGAACCACCACCATTATCTCTGATGTCAATAATCAATGCTTTTACTTTTCCGGATAGAATCTTTTTAAAAGATGAATCAACAAATGACTTGAACCTCATATTACTTTTTTCAAAATTCTTATTTGAAAAAGTTCTGAAGCTGATCATTGCCGTTTGGTCGTCAAGAAACTTTAACTCGGCCGGAGAGGTAATCTCCCTTCTGATAGTATTTTCGCGACTCACCTGCCGGTGTATATTTGTCAGCCCTTGTGATAAAACCGAAGCAACAGTGAATGTTTTTTCTTTTTTAGACAATGGATCTACTACAGTAATAGTATTTTCATTCCGTTGACAAATAACTTTAGCATACTCTCTGGAGAGTCCCCTGAAATCAAGTGATCTGTATTTAGAACTAAGTATGTATCCATCAGCAGCGAAAGTATTAAACAAACGTTCGTAGAGTTGAGTTAGTGGCAAACCGTTGATCGCCACCAGTTCAAACCCTTTAATATTTTCTGTGCTGACAGGACTATTCAGCAGATATGTTTTGTTATTCAAATGTATGACTGAAAGCGGAAGGAACAGGCCACTTCTGTTCAATCGCCTGTTGATATCATCTGATAAATAGATGTCGCAGTGATCCTCTTTTGAGTAAGCAACAATAGGGGCCGCAATATTGTAAAATTGCAACCCGTTTAAACTGTCTTTTATTAATTTTCTCTGAACAGCCACCACACTGTCAAACTGAGCTTCTGAAGAGTACCAGTAAAGGCCTGTGTGGGCTTCTTTCAGACTATTCACCATCAGGTCAAAATCTGCGGTCAACTGGTCTTGTGAATATTTCTGTAACTGAAGGTTTTCAAATGAAGTACCTTCCTGATTGAAAGAGTGGTTCCCACTACAGGAATAACATAGAATAAGAATATAAAGTATTAGAATTCTGTTCACTATAAGGTTTTAGTACAATCAATCTAAAGATTATACCAAACTGCTCAAATCATCCATTATTTTTGTAAAAGAAACTTTAAAGTCAGGATACGCGGTATTTCCGAACGATTGTTATCGTCGAAATACTCTTTAATTTCAATTACTTGAAAGCCAAAAGCTTGCGCCGCTCCGGTAAAGTCTGAAATGTTATGTATGTAACAATTAACAATTACCTCCTCCTCTCCTTGCCGGTATCTTGCTTTTGAACCGGAATATTGCTTAAATGGATGTAGCTCTCCAATATACAGTATAGCATTGTTCTGAAGCACTTTTGATAACTTTTCAAAAATATCATTCAAATTTTCAATATGTTCCAGTACCAGACTGCAAACTGCCAGGTCAAAACTATCTGCCTTAAAACTCCACGGAGTTGTAATATCAAATTTCCTGAACGCTACCTGATCACTTATTACTTTTCTTCTGGCTATTGCCAGCATTTCTTCTGACAAATCAACCGCCAGTATTTCATCACCTTTGGTGATTAGCCATTCTGTATTTTTACCGGTTCCACAACCAATTTCCAGACAATTTCTAAAGGCTGTATCACCCAGTGTTTCTCTTAATGAAACAGCTTCAAGATCACGTGTCTTATTCAGATTGGTGTCATATTGTGCAGACCACTCATTATATGCTTTCTCAACATTCATAAAATATTATTTTCACCCATGTACGGGCAATTGAAGAAGTAACAATGGCATTTTGTAACGAATGCATGGGGAACATTACGAGCCAAGGTTGGATACAGCAAAATTACAATATGTATTTTATATTCACAAAAGCTGTTATGATCAAAGCAGGCGAAAGTATTCAACAATACATTTTTTACTTTTATGAGTATTTTTAATGATAAACCGATACGCGCATAAAGATCATTTTTGAGCGGGAGAAGATTTGGCATAGCCTTATCAGTTAGTCTGAAGAAGCATTATAGAGCAAAACTTGATTATTAACGTATCATTATTTGATTTCCATGGTGTTAAATATGATTTGATAGATACAAATCTGATCATTTATATGTAATTTTATACTATGGAACCCAATCTTTCACAGGGATTTTATCAGGGATCATGGGCCTATGACCACACTCAGATTCGTACTAATTTTCTGAGCAAGGCTGATTTTTCACCAGCTGAACTGGATATGATATGCAACCGCCTGCAGGCTAAAAAGATTAAGAAAAGAAGAACTTTATTCAATGCTGGCAGTATTCCTCAATATGTTGTTTATGTTAACAAAGGACTCTTACGTATGTTTAGTACCGAAGCTGATGGTATTGAACGCACGATAGATCTGGCTATTGAAGATACCTGGCTGGCAGATCTGGAAGCACTGTATGAACGCAAATCCGCTTCTGTTTCTATTGAAGCACTGGAAGATGCAGAAGTTTTTATGCTTCACCACGACGACATCCAATACCTGCATCAACAAATACCCGCATTGGTTAATTTCAGTCGTCTGCATGCAGAAGAAAAGTTTAACAACGCGATGAAACGCCTGCAAACGATGAATCATCCAGGTTACACAGCCGAACAACGGGTTACTTTTTTTGAAAATATTTATCCTTCACTAACAAACCGGGTACCATCTAATATCATTGCTTCGTTTCTGGGCTTCAGCGCAGAAACTTATTCCCGTATTAAACGTTCCCGAATGAATAATAAAGGTGGAAATGTATAAAATCATCCTTTCAATATAGATGTTACTCCTTACTCACATATTCACTTGACATAAATCAAGTATTTGTATTGATTTATGTTCTGGTTCTGCCCATTACCATACAGTAACTTAGCACAAAAGTTATTAATTATGTTATTGAAAGGCAAAAATATACTGATTACCGGTGCTGCTACCGGAATCGGACAAGGAACGGCTAAAGTATTGGCTAAAGAAGGCGCCAACTTACTTTTATGTGATATCAATGAAGCATCTCTGCAAGAAACCATGTCACTTATTGAATCATTTGGAGGTAAATACCCAACCTTGAAAGTGGATGTTTCTAAAAAGGAAGATATTGAAAACATGGTGAAAACAGCTGTAGATGTATTAGGTTCATTAGACGGTGCTTTCAATAATGCCGGTATTTCGGGCGCTACCGCTGAAATTGCCGAGTACCCGGATGATGCTTTCGATAAGGTCATCGATACTAATTTAAAATCTATCTGGTGGAGCTTAAAAGCACAGATCAAAGTAATGTTAAGTCAACCCGGTAAAGGGTCGATTGTAAATACTGCGAGTGTAGGTGCGCTCGTAGGTAAACCTGGTATTTCCGCCTATATTGCCTCCAAACACGGTGTATCCGGTTTAACTAAAAATGCAGCATTGGAATATGGTAAACACGGTGTTCGTGTGAACGCAGTTTGTCCGGGTGTAATCAGAACACCGATGTTAGACGGACTTATTAAGAGTGGAAAAGTAGGTTCTGAAGCTGATTGGAATGCTATTCAACCAATCGGCCGTTTAGGTACTACAGAAGAAATCGGCGAAGCTGTGGCGTGGTTATTATCAGACCGTGCATCTTTAGTTCACGGACAATCAATTGCTTTAGACGGTGGTTTTACTGTTTCATAAAATTCTCTTTACTCAATAGATGTATTTTTGTAAGTTCAGCAAAGCTTGTTTCTATCAGAAACAGGCTTTTTATTCAATATACCATGATGTTGTTAGCACCTTAAAAAAAATATCGGCCAGAAAGCTAAACCTTAATTGAATCATTTACTCTGCATATATCAAACCATACGATGCTGTATTATCCCGCAGATTACGCTCAAATCATCATTCCAATCCAAACGAGCACTGCGCTGAATTACATTTAAGCTTTACAATCGCTTATCAGCGGCAAAAGTTCATCTGTCAAACATAGGAGCCATTAAGAGGTTCAGAAGGTTTTATAATTCTTTTATCATTCCTACAAATTTGTTAATCAGTACCGGTTCTAGCTTTAAAACTCTTCGTTGAGAAACTGATGAAGAAACATTCCCGGTAGTGATGTATTCAATCGCTTTTGCCAGGTTGTTCTCTGTAGTGTCGCCAAGCTCTTTACCGGGCTCTTCCTGCGCCGGTATATCTACCGGTATACCATCGAAATAATCACCCTGGCCCAACGCATTCTTAATATTGAATTGTGCCAGATAAACAGTAAACTGATCAATGTTTATTCCAAAAAAACCGACGGGTTTGCCATAAGTTTTTTCACCTACCAGTTTCACATTCAGGTAAGGTTTAAAACTATTGATGAGTAATTCACTGGCTGATGCCGTAGTAGCATTTACAATAAAAATAATAGTGCTTAACCGGTTCAGCTTAGAAGCACTATTAAATTTAGAGGTGTTTCCATTTATTGAAAAGTCAATATCTGCAAAGGTAGCTGCGCGGCCGTTCAAATACACTTGTTGTCCGCTTTCATCCAGATAAGGAATAGATTTAAGAATAGGCGCATTACGATTCTGCAATAATTCATTAAAATGCTCTGAATACATTACTTTTCCGGTTAGTGAAGCAGGCGCAATCTGATTAGCTATATAGGCTACTGTTTTAACATAGCCGCCTGTGTTATACCGAAGATCTATAATCAATGCTTCTATTTCTTTTGTACTAAAATGATTAAAAACCTCATCTATACGAATTTTACTGCCATCCAGCTTATTAAAAGCTGAAAAAGCCAGATACCCGATTGATTTATTTTTAATGCGCCAGGTCTCATACTGCAGAACCGGATCAGATGAATAAGTTTGTGCAATAATATTAATACTCCTTAATGAACCGTCTTCTTTTTTGAAATCACCATTAATAGAAGTCATATTGATGTAATGATTTAGATCGGAGATATGTTTTACGGGCTGTCCATTGATGGATGTTAACTGCATTCCCTTACGCACGCCGGCAGTATAAGCCGGTGAATTCTTTTCTACATAACTCACATAAACATTTTCTTCATTTACCATCATCCAGCCCAAACCCAAACCATAACTAATCTGTTGCAAACCCGTTGCAGTTTCTTGATTATTTACTGCTGACTTTTTAGTAATGTATGAATATAATGGGTGAGCATTCCCATTTCTAAACTCTCGCACGATTCCTCCCGGCCTGTCATAAGAATAGGCAGCAATTCCTTTTAAAGCCATCTGCATGTCATTGAATCCGTTGTTGGTTTGATCATATTGTCTTGGATTGAATTGCTGATACCCAGGCAATGAATGATGCCATAAGTAAGTTTCACGGGCATATAAAAACAATGAATCAAGACTTAATTGCATACGTGTGCCTTCTGCAGGAATATCCGGTGCAGCGGATTCCTTTCGGCAGGCATATATCCCCATAAATAATATGATAAAAATATATTTCACATTACGGTAGTACGATAGAGGTACCCGGATCACCATTGAATACAAAAAGATTGGCTTGTCCGTCAGCCCCGCTTCCACTCTCTACCCAAATAATCAGAATTACATTTCCGGCAGGTACATCATTCGGAATTTTGTAGCTCACAGAATGGTCGGTAAGAGATATACGCTCTGCATCAAATCCTTTCGCATAATTATTACCCGTTGAATAAACCGTTAGTTGTTGAAGTTTTATAAAATAGTCTGCAATAGGGCCGCCGGAAGTAGTGAAGTTAAAGTTAATGATTTGTCCGTTAGTAAGCGTTTGCCCCTGTTCTGTAAATGTAAAATTATAAGAAGTCTGATTGGCAAACGCATTGTCATACGTACGAATTCTGTAGGGGCCTTTAACGATGGTATTAAAACCACTAACAAGCTTAACAAAATATTGAGATTCAGGCAAATTATCTGGCAACGAAGTTTCAATGGTGGTCGAATAAATTCTGTCAAAAGGATAAACCTGTGCAGTTTCATTATTTTCTGCATTTACGAGAAATAATTTTGTCTGGCTGGTGTCAGGAATAAAAAACTTGCCTCTTAAAACCATTTTTTTATCAAAAGCAAGGAAAACAGTATCGGATAAAGAAAACTCGGGCATTGGATTATTGACAACTGTTTTAAGTGTGTATTCAGTTATGTTTCCATTTTCAGCAGTAACGCGGTATTTAAAACCGTCGGAGAATACAATTGGCACGCCTGAAGCTGGTTGAACGGTAGCATTTTTCGAAACGGTAATAGAAGGAATGATACTATCAGGAATATGTTGAAAAGTGGGCCAGTAAATCAATATTGTTCCATCAACTCCTACTACAGCTTTTACCTGGCTACCTTCATTATCAGTAACAATAAACTGTTCAATTAAGTTATAGGGTAATTTTTCTGTTTCTTTTTTACAGGCAACGAAAACAAAACCTAAGATAATGATAGAAAAAAATATATTTAAAACGTAATAACGATTCATCTTCACAAAAAATTAAAATGATGTTGGTAAGGATAAACTTTGTTAATAATATAAATTCAACCGGTGCAAGCAATTACTTACACCGGTTGATAAAAAACTATGGAGTTACAGGGCCTCCACCTTCGATCCAGTAATTACCATTGTTCCATGTTGCCGTACCTAATCCATAGGCTTGAACAACTCTGAATGCGTAAATAGAACTTCCGGGTGCTGCTGCTCTGTAAAAGAAAATTACATTTTTCGTAGCAACTACCTGACGAAGTGTTCTGTTATAATTCCACCAGCCATTAGCAGCGGGAGGATCATTATCATCATCAGTGGCTGTATTTTCACTGAAACCTGTTGGTACAGCAGTAGCATTACTGAAATCTGTAGGAGTCATTGATGTAATAGGATCATCAGTATTTAAATACCTGAAGTCATCACCTGCATTTGCCTTATATATTACTCCATTATTATATCCGTAGAAGATAATATGGTGGGTAAAAGGTAAGGTAGAGGAGCTGGTTCCGTTGATCGCATTGAAATATACTGTATCATAAGCTCCCGGTCCGGATGCAGGATTTGCATAATTTCCCACAACGGTATCGGAATAGTTAATAACTACTGCCGCTACCTCATTATTCAAAGAAAGTGATGATTCAACTTCATTACTTTTTTTACAAGAAACAATACTGATTATACTTGCTAAGAACAGCATAGTCATACCACTCTTAGTATTTAAATTAAACTTCATAGATAAAATTTTAGGTAATAAAAAATGTTTCCATAAAACCGGAAAATGCATATCATACCCGTATCCATTGTAGTTTACTATTAAATCAGACCATAGGCAGTGGGGTTTAATGATTAATAATCGGTCATTATTATTCAGCGCTGATAATAATCGAAAAATTGGCGTTAACAGGATTCCATTCGCCGAACTTAAACACAAACGGAACATTGGTGTAATTACCGGCCGGAACATCCGCCGGCAACTGCACATAAATCATTTTACGGTTTGATTTCGGCAATATGGTTAAATCATATGTATTACCATTTAGAGTCATCTGTACCGATCTCGGATCAATTAACAAGCGGCCTGAACCCGGATTAAACCCGATTTCACCACCGGGCTTTACGGTAATCGGGCTCCAAACAGAAGCTATCGTCGGGGGCCTGTATTGTATTCTTAAAGGATCTTTCACCACTTCAGTACGCCCTAAATGAGTCAGATGTATATCATATTGACCACTATCCATCTCTACCCTTAGATAGGTTCTCAACAGATAAGAATGGGGAAGGTCTCTGATAGTGGTATTCAATTCAATGGATACCGGTTTATTCAGATCAATATATGAGGTATCTTTGGTGACTTTGTTAACAAAAAACATCTCTAACGTTTCCGTACTGGTACTCATAAAGTCACCCATGATAGTCAAAAGGCTTTCCGGATAAATATTGGTGGTTGAAATAAATAAATTCATCGCCATGTCACTTTTCTGAAGCATTACCAGTTTATAGGTTCTGCTCAATCCTTCCGAAGAAATAACAGTATACGTATGTGTGGTATCTTTTACTGAAACAGGTAATATTTCTCCTTTCAGAACGGCTCCGTTTTCTAATTTTATTTCAGGATCAATTACTGACATTCCGTAGTAAAATGGAATGTATACAGTAATAGTATTATCAATATTATCTATAGCTCCAAACAATACGGTATCAGACAAATTGGTAATTTTAAATTCCAGTATTCTGTTATTCGGTTCCGGTTCATAAGCTTCGGTTTTGGTACAGGCGATTACTGCAAAAACGAACATGATCAATACAAATACATTTATCTTCTTGTTATACATTACTATACTTTTAACGGATTTCAAATTTTTTACTTCCAGCCGGTACGATTACGTATTCAAATGAAAAGAACATATGCGGCGTATTTCTAAACCATTTTTCAGGGGTAAAAACATCTTTGTAACAACTGATCATTTTTATTTTGGCATAATCACCTGTAGCCGTTTTCACCACTATTGTTCTGGGTTTTAATAACGTATTGTTTTTTAACTTCAATGAATCCCCAATTGCATACGCTACATGCATTTTATCATAACTGCCATCGCCAACAATGGTTCCTCCAAAATCATACAAGTACCACCCTACTCCTTGTCCGAAAGCGCCGGCATCATCGGTACCTACTACACCCTTTGCTGTTTTAAAAGAATTGTCGGCTGGTATATCTGTAACCTCCTCAAAAGCCTTTTCTACAATCAGTACACCGCCTATACCCGGTCCTTCATAACCGGTATTACTCCGGTCGGTTTTACTATTACCTCCAATGAAACTATTGTATAAACCACTGAACGAAATATCCCATCGAACAGTTTTTGCATAGTTGGACGGTTGTTCTTTTTTGTATTTTAGGCTGAACAGTATTTCAGCTTTTTCAACCGTTGGATTGTTGTCGTCCGTTATTGCATTCAAGTTTTCAACCCGCTGCAATTTGTAATAAGCAACTGCAGTTTGCTGGTCGTCACCGGTATCATCCGGTGGAAGGTTTTCTTTTTCACAGGAAATCAGTCCGATTAAACCTGTGAATAATATACTCCGTATAAATACTGACACGGAGTAAGAGAAGGAAAGGTTGATCTGCTTCATATCATTGTCTAAATTGTTCGAGTCGGCACCTTATTCCGGCCTGCAAACGTTTTTGCAAACACATACCACGGCTATATGATATCATCATGTAACCCATCAACTAACTGTCGGTAGTAAATGTTTACTGAACAATGTGCTTATTTATAATAACAGCACAACGTCATCAGTTTGTCAGAAAAATGGATCCGGAGAAGGATTTACGTGATGTAAAACAATTGTTTTATCATCCTGCATGTATGGTGTGTCACAGATAATTAATAACACTTGCGCTATTCTTATCTGAATGCAAGTTTAAGAAGAGGTTAATATTCGTTGGTTACGAATTCAGATTTGATTTGTATGAAATCCGGTTGAATTTGTATGCAATGTAAACAAGTGAATTAATTGAAATAAAAATCGCATATACATCACTATTAGTTATATATCACTCAGTTATGAATACCCGCGTTTAAGCATAAAAGAATCTTCTTTTATAAGAAACTGATTAACAATGATATAAAAAAATCATACACATACTTACGAAATCAGAAAAAATGAACATTTAGCTATCCTGAACATTGGTTGGATGATATTGTTGCAAGATATCTGTAATCAATTGCCCAATGTTACTTACTACCATATTAAGAACGTACAATAGGCATTGATTTTAATCAAAGTGAAATTTATTTTGATGAGATCAATAGAAAGTTAGCGGATAAATTAAACTTCACAGCCCTACTATTTATCTAAAAATGCAAGTTATTAACTCAGAAAATACAAATGAGTCAAATTATTAAAACAAAAAAGTAATTGCAGGTTACCCCGGCAATTACTTTTAATAAAATGATACCCTTTATATCATTAACTTATTACACCTGTAGCTACTATTAAATGTTTTCATTTACAATCTTCGCTACCGTATCTATTTCTTCTGTAGTATTAAAGTAGTGTGGTGAAAAACGGATAGCCCACTCCACTCCTTTCTTTTCAAAATCTATCAAAGCTGCGCGCTTATAACTTACCGAGTAATAAATATTATGCTGTTGCAAAAAACCTTCTATATCAGTCAGATTTCTTTTAGCCGTATTAAATGTAATAATACTACTCAGGTTAGTTCCTTTATCAAGAACCTGTATGGAATCATTCTCCCGTAGCAGGTTCCTAAGTCTTTGTGACAGTAATCTGTTGTATTCATGAATATTCTCCAGGCCAACATGATTGGCGTACTTAATAGCTTCTTTTAATCCCAGTAATGAAACATAAGATGTTTCCCATAATTCAAATCTTTTAGCCGTCATTTGTACGGTATATTTATCCGCGTCTATCCAGTCTGCACCACGCATGTCGAGCAACAGCGGTTCCAGTTTTCGTTGAAGTACTTTATCCGATACGTACAGTAAACCGGTACCTCTTGGGCCACGTAAGAACTTTCTCCCCGTTGCACTTAAAAAATCACACTTAATTTTTTGTACATCAACCGTTAACTGTCCAACAGACTGACAGGCATCTACCAGATACAGAACATCATACTTTTCACATAAAGTTCCGATTGCTTCTACTTGCTGAATGAGGCCGGAGTTGGTCGGAATATGCGTGACAGCCACTAACCTGGGTTGATACTTTTTTATCAATTCTTCAAAATGACTGGTATCAATATCATTTTCCTGATTATTATCGACCCGCACAATATTGATATTGAACCGTTTTTTTAATGAAAGGAAAGCAATCTGATTCGATATGTAGTCATTGTTGGTGGTTAACAGATAATCACCTGATTGAAACGGAATAGCCGAAAGAGCTTTTGCATATGCATCCGTTGCATTATAGGTAAAAGCTATATTGTTTTCTTTTGTATTTAATAATTTTGCCGCTTCTGTATAAAACTCCCGGATAAGTGCACTGCTAAATGCCTCCAACTTGTATCCTCCGATCAATTCTTCCTGCTGTAAATAATCAATCATCGTTGTTGTAACCTCCTTTGGCATCAAAGAGGCTCCTGCACTATTCAGAAAAATTTTATCATTACACCCTGCCGTATGCTGTCTGATCTGATCAATATTCATCTTGATTGTTTATTTATAAATGAGTAATGAAGGCGTTATAAATACTTTAACCAGGCATTCTGTTTATTCCGCACTTTGTAATCACGATACTTTTTACAAAGAAGATACATGATGATTATCACTATCAGCCAAACAATGTACACGCCCCATAATGGCAATCCGTTTACCCCCCTGGCCCTGCCTAAATCAAATCCGAATGCAAGGTCTTTGTAGGTATAACCCTGTGTATATAAAATTACATATTTAATAGTATGTATCACAAACCAATGAATAATATAATAAAATAGTGGTACAGAGCCATACACTTTCAATAGGTTATCTACTCTTGATGTTTTTTCTTTATCGAATAGTGTTAGTAACAAAAACATCATTCCTATAAACAAAAGGTCAAACAGTAATGAAGGCGGATATTTACTAAGATCAAAGAAAGAAAGTATAGTAAATACAGTATTTTGTTTCGTTTCCCAGGGTGTAGGATTTCCATATATGTTTGACAGTCGAAGTAATGCAAAAATCACTAATGCAAAACATCCTATCTGAATAAATATTTTTTTACGAACACTTCTTTCTTTTAAAAACAAAATACCACAACCGAAACCGGTCAACATAAGTCCTAACCAGGGCACAGGGGGATAACCGATAATCAGTATTCTGCTGCCACCTAATGGAATGGCTCCCGGCAAAACAGTGATACGGGCCATCGCTTTTATTGAATCCGGGGCAAAATCCAACAAATTGTGTAATGCTATAATGGCAATACCTATGCCCGCAATTGTTTTTGCATTGAGAGACAGTAATAGTCCAAGTATAACAAATCCGAAACCAATAGTTCCGATTACCTGAAACAAGAATGTGTTGAAATGAATATCATTAAATATTCCAAAACAGATGAGGGTGAATTCCAGAAATATCAACCAGAGTCCGCGTTTAATTAAAAAGTTACGGCTTTTAGCCAGGTTATTTTCCTTGAGAATACTAAGATAAGCTGATACGCCCGACAGAAAAACAAAAACCGGCGCGCATAAATGTGTGATCCATCTGGTAAAGAAAAGTATAGGTGTGGTGGTATTATAATCCAGCGGGTCATTTTTAGGAAAATCTATGTGGATCAGCTCTCTTGTATGATCGAGTGCCATGATAATCATTACGATTCCTCTCACTATATCAATGGTATCAATCCTTTTTTGAAGATTAGCGAACATGAATAAGGTTTTGGTTGGAGTATAGTTCGTTTCAAGCTGATAAATATATTAAATATTAGATGAGTTTGGTAAGGGTGTGAGCCTGAATATTGCAACTTTGAAAAGATGTTACCACAACAATTCTACATCAGCGTACCGGATGAAGTCTTGCGTATAACTTAATTAGCCAAAAACCAGCACACAAAAGGCTGATAATCAAAATATTACAAAACAAATCTGGCGCAGGGATATTTTTGTTTAATTACTTTGAGTCAAAATACGCTTGGTAGATCTACACAAAATCTTTGATTTACAGCCTTACAAGCTCAATTCACCTCATTCGTCTTTCAAAAGATATTCTACATTAGAACTATCCTTCTCAGCTCCTTTATTAAACTATAAACAAATCGGCCATGTTGAAAATAGTTTATCATTGGTGCTGCATTGCCGGCATCTTATTAATGGCAGGGTGTATTGATTCAAAAAAAGCCATTCTAAACTATACACCTGATCCTACTGTAAAATTTTATTTTGTAATTGACAGTACCAATGAACAAACGGTACTGAAGATTATGCCCTATGGAAATATTAATATTCCCGGAGAATGGACGCAATTTTACTATCAACCTACGCTGCATCAGCATTTTTTCAGAAATGATGATTCTACCAATATCGGAATAGCCAAAAACCCGATCAGCAGATATCCTTTTTATGATAAGAATTTTTCTTCAAAGGAGTTTGTTACCGAATATATCAAGTGGGATTTAACTTACTGGCGATTGCAGGGAATGGCTACCAGAATTTATAAGAACCAAAGTGAAAAAGGTTATGTTATATGGATGGCATTAGATCCGGAAACGAATATTTACTCGGTTCTGTTATACGGTACTAAAAATTCTTATGCTTATCATTTATCGGTATCATCGCCAAAATGGTCGGATGAACAAATGGCGGGATTCCTGACTAATCTGTTTAATAACAATTAAGTTTTTTATTGAAAGATCTTAGAATGATAAAGTAACTCCTATCTAATAAGATACGAAATGTTTTATTGCTAAACGAATATCATATTCACTTATACATATTTTATTACAAATCAATCAACCGGTTCAGGTGCCACAAAAAACGACAGGCTGTAAGTTCTGTCGTTATAAAGTAAATTAACAGATCAGATAAATCTTTTCACTTAAAAAGTATTATTCTATTCACACCGGATACAATCCGGCGCGAGGGGGCTTATTTGATTTCTGAACAAGGCTCTTCTTTATAAACTAACTTTCCATTTTTGTACAAATAGACCCACAATGTAAACTCCTCATACATTAAATCCGGGTCCATGTCTAAAGTTTTAAGAATGTCTCTCGGATAATCTAATTTTGCTATATTTTGAGAAAATCCTTTTATCTTTTCGCCCGTAAAAATCAGCCGAACTTCACTAATTATTGTATCGAATCTAAATTTTTCAATCATGATGTTTGGGTAAGTGTCGGCAATCTCAACTTGTAAAGAATCATTTCTAACGTTTAAATTTACTAACAAAAGTTTTGTTGGTTTATTAAAACATTTCTTCGCCTCAATAAATTTATTTATATGTTCTTTTAAATCGGGGACATCAAATTGCCTTTCTTTATTTATATTTTTACACGATGAAATAAATAATAATAATATTGAAATATAACTTTTCATTATTACTTATGAATTTTTTGTGAATTATAATATATCCTTTCACCAGTAGGTCCAACATAAATATTAAAATTAACTATATTCTTTCCATAACTATTTTCCACCATTTCAGCAGCCCCTCTATCACCGCCTCTTAGAATATTTGAATCAATCTGTCCACTTGGATAAAATCCTGAGGGAAAGTTAGCCTGTTTTATAGGGTGGCTATGCGATATTTCAAGTATTTTAAGGCTCGATTTTGATGCTAAATCAACTAAGTCACCCATCTCTCGAAATGACCAAACAGATGTTTCACGATGATTCGTAGACACTTTTGTTTGTGTTTCGCTACTACCCTCTTGACCTGTAGTTACAGATAACCACTCTACATCAGAATTACTTGCTACAAATTCAAAAATGTCTTTCGCTCGATTCCTATCTGACATAGGTTGAAATGAAGTTTTAGCCGGGCCTAATATCGATCCTCTAGCAGCCCTGTCAAGAATCTTTTTTTCAAAAGTCATTGTTTTTTCAGTATTCTCACTGCCGTCTATGTTTGACGCAATTAGCCGGTCTGTTTTATCACTAGTTTTTCTGATTAGTTCTATGCTTCCATCTCTTTTTAGTTGATAATCATCAGGTGGTGCCATTTCATCTTCAAACGCGTAAGGTTTATTACCATCCGGATCAATAAAGCTAATCGGATTATCAAAGGCATAATTGTATGGGCTATGCCTCCGCATCTGATCCGCTAACGGATCTACCACGCCCCACCTGCCGATCTGTGCATCATACATTCGGGCACCAAAATCTAACCACTCTAATCCACTGCCATTGCTGAACTCGTTACGCTGTTCTTCTTTGCCGTTATACTTGAACTTGTTCCCAGGATCTCCAAACCCTAAAGCCTTGCTACTGATGCCCTGCATCACCAATCCAAATGGATAATAGTGTCTTGGAAGAACTAATATAAGTTTTTATTTGGTATTGATTTCACTGTGATTCTTTCGGTGGGGTTAGCCCATTCTAATAAGGTACAATAAAAATATTGAAAAATCAAAATCGGTCATACTATATCAACGATACCATTTATCCTCTCGAAAAAAAATAACGACAGGCTTTCAAGCCTGTCGTTATTAACAATCAGATATTTTAAACTAAAAAGTATTATTTTATTTACACCGGATACAATCCGGCGCGAGGGGAGGCAGAAGAAAAGCCTATTGATATCGAATCGTCTGAAATAAATTAAGAAGTGTCGCATTCATACTAGAATCCAGATTGACTCCATAAATACTAAAAGCATTACCATCTCTTAATGCAGGTATATATAATCCAGTAATTCCTTTTCCGATTCTCTTAGGATGAACTATTTTAACTACTATATCATTAATTGTATCGTACATAAAGTAATTTTCATCAAATATTTTCTGTGCTTCATCTTCTTCTGGAAATTCTGAGAAAATCACATCATCTGATGAAGGCTCTTTACCCATCTGATTAATAATTGCATCTTTTTGATTGAAATGAAAAATTGCCGGTCCTATTTCATAAAACTTGTAAACTATATTTCTTTTACCATACTCCAGATGAAAGGTATCTCTGTTATCTGTTAAAAAAACAACATCACTATCTATACCCTCGCCCTTTATAAACATAAGGTTATCAGGACAAGAAAAAACTAATCCTCCTAAGGTATAATCAATAGTTTTTATATTTTTACATGAGCTTAATATTAAGCAAAAAAACAATACTTTTTTTATCTCTTTCATTTCTATTCTTAGTTAGTGCTTGATTTTTTTAATTTTTTCATTTCTTCTCTACTATCTTCTTGAGTTCCCATTCGGTTTTTATGAAATCCATCAGTAAGATTTTCAAACCATCCCCATAATTCTTTCTTCTGGCTGCTATTAGTATTTATATTTACTTTTTTAGGATCTTTATCAGTATTCTTATCCATAATAGTTCCAGGAGTATGACTTAGTCCTAAAATATGCCCTAGCTCATGAGTAGCAACATTATTTATATATGTACCTGAATGTAATCTTTCTACAGCACCAACATCGTCTTTTGCTATCCCTACTGGATTAATGAATCCTTCTGTGGTATTTTGTGCAGGAATATTATCTACTAAGGATATAATGTAATCAGTGCTTTTTGCTTTATCAACATCATTTACAACAGTAGCATTCAGCTGTACATCAACATTTGTCATTATACTCATATTATCCCTATTTTTTGAAGTAAAACTACCGCTAAATGCTTCACTCACTTTTTGCTGTAAGTCAATTCTATGTGCATTTCCAAAAGTGCCTTTGGAATCAACGATTGTTAAATTTATTGTTACAGAGGCATTAATAGTTATTGAACCGTCTTTATTTTTAACACGATTCAATCTCACATGAATATCATCAGGTCTCATCCCATCCGGATCAGTAAACCTAATCGGATTATCAAAGGCATAATTGTAC